>CANLQK010000024.1 GCA_947493255.1 uncultured Paracoccaceae bacterium | reverse complement strand
ACGACGTCGACGCTGGCGGCCTCTCAAACACTGCAACAGCTGGCGGGACAGCCCCAGACAACGAAATCGTTAGTGATGATGGGACGGATGTTGCTGACATCGTTCGCGCGCCTGATTTGAGTATTTCGAAGGATGCGACGTTGGTTGGTGTTTCAGCGTCTGACGTTTCAGAGGGGGATGTAATTACTTATACGTACACAGTTAC
>CANLQK010000023.1 GCA_947493255.1 uncultured Paracoccaceae bacterium | reverse complement strand
GTTTCGCCTACCAACAACGCCCCCTCAGACGACCCCATATCAGCAGACACAAAGTCCGGCGCAGTGGTCAGCGTCAGTGGCGTGCCATCCATCCGCGTCAACGTATCGCTGGCCACGCCCACGCTGTTCAGCGTCACGTTCCCTGTGTTCTTAACGGTAATCTCAAACACAACGGTTTCATCCACAGCGATCGTCGTCGACGTGATCGTCTTCAGGCCCTCAACCGCTGGCTCAGGGTCGATCGCAAACGGCGTTGGCGTGCCACCAGCACCCGTCCCCGTATCAGACGTATCTTCAACATCACCCCCAAACGGGTCAGTCGCTTCCGCTAGAACCGAGTTGGTCACACCGCCCGCATCAATGTCATCTTGCGTGATCGTG
>CANLQK010000022.1 GCA_947493255.1 uncultured Paracoccaceae bacterium | reverse complement strand
GACACAGCGACTGTGACCTTCACTGTAACAGGCACCAACGACGGCCCAGTGGCTGTTGAAGATACAGACGAGACTGATCAGAACACTGCAATTGCTCTGGACAATGTTCTGGGCAACGACAGCGATCCTGACGGTGACGATCTGACTGTTGCAACTGTTGACGGTGACGCGGCAAATGTTGGTACACCTATCGCAGGTGACAACGGTGGCCTGATCACAATCAACGAAGACGGCACAGCGTCCTTCGATCCGAACGGCGACTTTGACGATCTGGGCACAGGTGACACCGAGGAAACAACGGTTACCTACACAGTGACAGACGGCAACGGCGGCACAGACACAACGACTGTTACGGTCACTGTGACTGGCACAAACGACGCGCCTGAGGCGACAAACAGCTCTTATGTTGTCGCACAAGACGAAGCCTTTGGTGATGTGGACGCGAATGCGATCACAGACGACACAGGCGAAGGTGTGGACAGCGA
>CANLQK010000021.1 GCA_947493255.1 uncultured Paracoccaceae bacterium | reverse complement strand
GCGTGGATTTTGGACACAACGCCGGCGCCAACTGTGCGGCCGCCTTCGCGGATCGCAAAGCGCAGACCCTGTTCCATCGCGATTGGAGCGATCAGTTCAACGTCGAACTTCAAGTTGTCGCCCGGCATAACCATTTCTGTGCCAGCTGGCAGTTCAACAGTGCCTGTCACGTCAGTTGTACGGAAGTAGAACTGTGGACGGTAGTTCGCGAAGAATGGTGTGTGACGACCACCTTCATCTTTAGTCAAGATGTAGGCCTCTGCTTCGAACTTGGTGTGTGGCTGAACAGAACCTGGCTTACACAGAACCTGACCGCGCTCAACGCCGTCACGGTCAACACCACGCAGCAATGCGCCGATGTTGTCGCCAGCTTCGCCGGAATCCAGCAGCTTGCGGAACATTTCAACACCAGTACATGTTGTTTTTGCTGTGTCGCGGATACCAACGATTTCGATTTCGTCGCCAACGTTGATCACGCCACGCTCAACACGGCCAGTTACAACTGTACCACGGCCGGAGATTGAGAACACGTCCTCAACAGGCATCAGGAACGGCATGTCGACTGCGCGCTCTGGTGTTGGGATGTA
>CANLQK010000020.1 GCA_947493255.1 uncultured Paracoccaceae bacterium | reverse complement strand
CATCATGGCTAAGGAAAAGTTTGAACGTAATAAACCACACGTTAACATCGGCACAATTGGCCACGTTGACCACGGTAAAACCACACTGACAGCGGCGATCACGAAGTACTTCGGTGACTTCCAAGCGTACGACCAGATTGACGGCGCGCCAGAAGAAAAAGCCCGTGGTATCACGATCTCTACAGCGCACGTTGAGTACGAAACAGAGACACGTCACTACGCGCACGTTGACTGCCCAGGTCACGCTGACTACGTCAAAAACATGATCACTGGTGCCGCTCAGATGGACGGCGCGATCTTGGTTGTTAACGCTGCTGATGGCCCAATGCCACAGACACGTGAGCACATCCTTTTGGGTCGCCAGGTTGGCATCCCATACATGGTTGTCTTCATGAACAAAGTTGACCAGGTTGACGACGAAGAGCTTCTCGAGCTCGTTGAAATGGAAATCCGTGAACTGTTGTCCTCTTACGAGTACCCAGGCGACGACATTCCAGTGATCCCTGGTTCTGCTTTGGCAGCCATGGAAGGCAACAACCCAGAAATCGGCGAAGAAGCGATCAAGAAATTGATGGCATCTGTTGACGA
>CANLQK010000019.1 GCA_947493255.1 uncultured Paracoccaceae bacterium | reverse complement strand
AAGGATGCGACGTTGGTTGGTGTTTCAGCGTCTGACGTTTCAGAGGGGGATGTAATTACTTATACGTACACAGTTACGAACACGGGTAATGTTACGTTGTCGCCGATCACGTTGTCGGACAGTCATACGTCTTCGTCTGGGACGAGTTTGCTTGCGATTGAAGATGGCGGTGTAATTTCGACGCTTGCGCCTGATGGTGTTGCTGTTTTGACGGCAGAGTATGTTGTGACGCAGGCGGATATTGATGCTGGTGCTGATCTGACGAACACGGTGACGGCGACGCCGACGCCACCGACCGGTACGACGCTTGGTGCTGAGACAGCGGATGAAACGGTTACGGTTGAAGAGTCCGTGCCGTCGATGACCGTTTTGAAGACGGTGTCGAGTTCGCCGGATCCGATTGTTCCCGGCGTGAGTGTTGTGACGTTCCAGGTGAGCGTTAAGAACGACGGGAATGTCAGCCTGACGTCGCCTACTTTGACGGATACGCTGCGCCGTTTCGACAATACGGTGATCACGCCGAACCCTGTTGCGAGCTATGTGTCCGGGGATTCTGCGACGACGGGCACAGTGGGTGTGTTCGATGTTGGTGAGACGTGGATTTACACGGTCAGCCACACGATCACGCAAGATGACATTGATGCGGGCGGTGTGACCAACTCGGTTCTAGCGGAAGCGACTGACCCGTTTGGGG
>CANLQK010000018.1 GCA_947493255.1 uncultured Paracoccaceae bacterium | reverse complement strand
CTGACGCTGACCACTGCGCCGGACTTTGTGTCTGCTGATATGGGGTCGTCTGAGGGGGCGTTGTTGGTAGGCGAAACCGCCACGTACCGTGCGACTTATATCCTGACGCAAGAGGATGTGGATGCTGGTGGGATCATCAACACGGCCACCGTGACAGGGACGGACCCGAATGGGACGGACACGACCGATGTGACGGACAATGGTGCGGGCGATGGTGATGAGCCGACCGAGTTGGATATTCCGGCCAGTCCCGAGGTGTCGATGGTTAAGACGCTGCTGTCTGGTGGGCCAACGTATAATGCGGTTGATCAAGAGCTTGTGTTTAACTTTGCCGTCACCAATGAGGGCAACGTGACGCTGACGGAAGATATTGTCATTACCGATGCGCTGATCACGGATGCGGGTGAAACGATCACCTGTGATCCTGTGCCACTGGCACCGGGCGATACGTTGAATTGCCAAGGGTCGTACTTCGTGACGCAAGACGATCTTGATGATGGCGAGGTCATGAACTCGGCCACGGCAAGCAGTAATGAAGCACCGGAAACGGATGCGTCAGAGGTGACTGTTCCTGCGTTGCAGGAGCCGGAATTGAGCATGACAAAAGTGGCGGATGACATGACCGCTACGCAGTTCTTTGTTGGTGCGGTTGCGAGCTACACGTACACGGTGACCAACGAAGGTAACGTGACAATCACCGACCCGATCACGATTACGGATAACAGGATCGACACGGCAGATATTATGTGCCCGACCTTCCCGACGGACGGCATTGAGCCGGGCGGCACATATGTTTGTACTGCGACCTA
>CANLQK010000017.1 GCA_947493255.1 uncultured Paracoccaceae bacterium | reverse complement strand
ACGGCAGATATTATGTGCCCGACCTTCCCGACGGACGGCATTGAGCCGGGCGGCACATATGTTTGTACTGCGACCTACACGGTGACGGTTGATGATAACGATCTGCGGGTTGTGACAAACAACGCAACGGCGAGCGACGGGAATGTCACCTCTCCGACGGTGAGCGAGACGATCCCAGACAACGGCATTCCTGCGCTGAAAACGGACAAGGTTTTGTTCGCGGTGAATGGGGACCCGAGCGTCACGACGTTTGATACGGTTGGCGACATCCTGACGTATGAATTTACGGTCACGAATGACGGTGAGGTATCGTTCTCTAATGACGTTGTTGTGGTGGACCCGATCATCGCGGAAAGCCCGATTACCTGCTTTACGTCCACGGGCACAGACCCGGATCTTCGGCCGGGTGAGTTTGTGACGTGCCGAGGGACATACACGGTCCAGCAGGAAGATCTGGACGCGGGTGAAGTGTTCAACGAAGCCACATCCCAGACGACGTTTGGGGTTGGCCCGACAGAGGTTGAATCCCCTGCGGGTACGGCGACCACGCTTGCTGCGACGGACCCTAGTATTGAGATTGCCAAGTCTGTTGCGACGCTTCCTGTTTTGGCGGTTGATCAGGTTTTGACCTACACATTGACGATTACGAACACGGGCAACCAGACGCTGACGAATGTCAGCGCAACCGATCCGTTGCTGCCTGACCTTGTCTGTGAAGTGGACAGTTTGGCGGCTGATGGAGGGCAGCTGATTTGTTCTGACACCTACACGGTGACGCAGGATGATATTGATAGCGAAACCTTGGTGAACACGGCCAGCGTATCTGCGGTGGATCCGCAAGGTGGAGATGTTTCTGACACAACAGAACTGATCACGGATATGCCGGATGGCGCGCCGGCGTTCACGCTGGAAAAGGACGCGAA
>CANLQK010000016.1 GCA_947493255.1 uncultured Paracoccaceae bacterium | reverse complement strand
ACGACCATCACGGTGCCCTGTTTGCTGTCGATCGCGGCCTGCAGTGCGGGGCCAGTATCCACGTCTTGGACTTCAACAACGTTGTCGCATCCTGCCGCGCGGGCCATGGCTGCCAGGTCTGTCTTTTTGCCGGTATAGGTCGGCTGATCCCCAGTAGACCCGTATGACCCATTGTCGATGATCATTAAGATGTAGTTGTCAGGACAGTTGTTGCCGATCGTCGGCAGGGTTCCAAGGTTCGTCAAAACAGACCCGTCCCCATCGATAGAGATCACGGTCTTGTCCTGTGCCAGCGCCACGCCCAGCCCGATGGACGACGCAAGCCCCATGGTTCCCAACATGTAAAAATTGCTCGGCTGATCGTCGATCGCATGCAATTCTTGGGACGGGATACCGATGTTACACACGACCAGTTCGTCGCGCAGGATCGGGGCGATTTCTTTCAAGATTTCTGAACGGATCATTGGTCGCCATAGCCTCCCCAGAAATTGGCGTCCGTCAGGATCGCCACCGGTTTGTTGCACATAAAGGTGTATTTCAGGATGTTGTCGAATTCCTCGACGTCTTTTTGCCAATGGAAATGATAGGTTGGGATGTGCATCTGCGCCAACAGCGCTTTGGTGTGCACGGCCATTTCGACCTGACACGCCACCGGTTCGCGCAGCTCGCCACGGTACGAAATGATCATCGGCAGTGGCATCCGGTAATATTGGGTTAAGGTTGCCAAAGTGTTGATCGTCACACCAATCGCGGTGTTTTGCATGATGATCGCAGAGCGTTTGCCCCCCATGAACGCACCGGCACAAAGCCCCATGCCTTCGTCTTCTTTGTTGGACGGAATGTGGAAAATCTCGTCGCGCTGATCAATCTCTTCGATCACACCAGCCAGCTGTTTGCACGGCACGGTGGTTACAAAAGAAACGTCATTGGCGACAAGATCATCACAGATCTTTTTGTCGATGTTCATATGTCTTAGCCTTTCATATAAGGGCGGAAA
>CANLQK010000015.1 GCA_947493255.1 uncultured Paracoccaceae bacterium | reverse complement strand
GATGTTTCTGACACAACAGAACTGATCACGGATATGCCGGATGGCGCGCCGGCGTTCACGCTGGAAAAGGACGCGAACCCTGATCCATTCGGTGCGGTCGGGTCTGCGGTGTTGTACACCTTTACGGCCACCAACACGGGTACGGTGACATTGTTTGATGTGACGATCACGGATGACATTGTTGACCCTGCTTATAGCTGCACAATTGCGCGCCTGAATGTGGGGGCGAACGATAACACCTGTACGCTGTCATATACGGTGACGCAGGACGATGTGGACGCGGGCGAGATCGTCAACTTTGCAGAGGCCGAAGCGACGGATCCATTTGGTGATACGGCCGAAGCTGATGCTACGGAAACGGCGACAGGTCCGACCCAAGAGCCGGCTCTTGAGGCTGTGAAGATTGCCAGCGTTGGCGGCACGACTGTCGGGTCGGTGATCAGCTATACGTTGACGATTGAGAACACGGGCAACGTGTCGCTGACGCCGCCAGTTATTGTGGATACGATGACGCGCGACAACGGCACAGTCGTGAGCCTTGATGCGCCCTTTGAATATCAATCCGGTGATACGGATGACGACGACCTTGTCGATGTGGATGAAACATGGACCTACACAGCGGCCTACACCTTGAGTCAGGCTGATCTGAACGCCGGTGGTTTGTCCAACTCTGTGCTGGCGACGGCCAATGCTCCGAATGGGACACCTGCATCTGATACGTCTGATGATGGCGATGATGGGGACGGGAATACAACGGACGATCCGACGGAGGTTCCGATTGTTCCGGGTCCTGGTATCAACACGGTGAAAACGTTTGTGTCGGGCACACCTGCCCTGGACGAGATCATCACCTATGAGATTGTTGCGACGAACGTTGGCAATGTGACGCTGACAACGCCAACGATCACCGACACCATCACCCGCCTTGACGGCGGCGCCGCGACGGGTGCCACAACGGGCCCGACCCTGACATCTGGCAATGCAGCAGGCATTGACCCGGGTGAAAAGTGGGTCTGGGAATTTACCTACCAGATCACCCAAGACGACGTCGACGCTGGCGGCCTCTCAAACACTGCAACAGCTGGCGGGACAGCCCCAGACAACGAAATCGTTAGTGAT
>CANLQK010000014.1 GCA_947493255.1 uncultured Paracoccaceae bacterium | reverse complement strand
ACGATCACGTATACCTACGTTGTTACGAACGACAGCATGGTTCTGAATGCATTGAATGTGACTGTGTCTGAACCGAATGATGCGACGAATGACTTTACCGGTACAGGTACGGTTCCGTCACCTGCGATCAGCACAGATGCGCCCAATGGCACGGACATTGATGCGGGTGGTGCGCTGAACGATCTGGCGCCTGGTGCCTCGATGTCCTTTACAGCGACATACGCTTTGACCCAGGCGGACATTGACGCAGGTCTTGTTGAGAACTCTGCGGTGGCCGACGCCACCGATCCGTTTGGCAATGATCTAAGCGATACGTCTGATAATGGTCCGGGTGCGGACGGCACGGATGGTGTTGATGATGCTGGTACGGGCGATGCAACGGGGGACGACAACCCGACGCTTCTGCCACTGGGTCAGCTACCAGAGTTGACGACCCTTAAGGAAACGGGCGCAACGAGTGCACTCAATCCGGATGGTACGTTCACGCAAGAGTTCACGCTGACTGTGACAAACACGGGTAACACGACGATCGCGAATGTGACGCTTTTGGATGATGTTGAGGCTGCGTTTGGCACAGCGTTTGATCCGTCAGCAGTGGCGGATACCACGGGCGGCGTGACTGTTGGACCTGTTGTTAACTACACGCAAGCGACGTCTGGCACGGGTGTTGGTCCGGTTGCGAATGCGAGCTTTGATGGGGACAGCGGGTCTGATGCTGCCCTGATCGATGGGACGGGCTCGACGCTTTACCCAGGTGACATGTTCACAGTGACCTTTACGGTGCTGTTTGACGCGACCGAGATGACGGACAGCGCGGGTGATCCTGTTGCAACTGTGAACACATCGACGGTTGGTGGTACGCCTCCTGGTGGGACGCTTGTTCTTGTTGGTGAAGACGAAGACGACGCTGCGACCTCTGATGGTACAGCTGCGGACACAGTGACCCCACCTGTTGACGAGGGCGGCATCTCGCTTGTTAAGACGGCCGTTCTGGATGCGTCAGTTGTTGGCGGCGCTGAGGTGAATGTTGGCGATACGATCACGTATACCTTCACGGTGACGAACGACAGTACGGTTCTAAATGCATTGAATGTCACTGTAGCTGAGACAATGTTTACTGGAACAGGGGCCGCGCCGACACCAGTGACAGATAACAATGGGACGACGATTGATGCGACGAGCACGCTGAACGATCTGGCGCCTAGTGCCTCGATGTCCTTTACAGCGACATATGCTTTGACCCAGGCGGATATTGACGCAGGCATGGTGGATAACCAAGCGAGCGCATCTGCGACGGATCCATTTGGCAATGACCTGTCGGACGTGTCCGACAACGATGCTGGTGCGGATGGCGTTGACGGTGACGACAATAGCCCAGGCACGGATGGCTCTGGTAATGTAACGTCTTTGCCGATCACGCCGGTGCCTGATTTGGAAACTGTGAAAGGTGCCACTAATGTTGGCGACCTGCAGCCAGACGGCACGTTCTCTGTCAGCTATGAGATTGAAGTCACCAACACGGGCAACGTTACACTGGATAACCTTACACTTGTTGATGATCTGAATAGCCAATTTGGTGCAGGTGCGGTTGTATCTGTTGTTGCGCAACCCACGGTCACAAGCCAGCCGTCTTTGACGGGCGCTGTTGATGTGGCAGATACAACGATGACCTATACCGGTGGTACTGAACCGCTTATCGGCGCAACGGGTACATTGCCTGTTGGCGATAGCTATACGGTTGCCTTTACAGTGCTATTGGACGCAACAGTAGCTACGTCGTTCGTGAACACAGCGACATCTTCAGGGGTGCCGCCTGCAACGGCGAACAACCCGAGCCCAACAGCGGTTTCTGACAACTCAGAAAATGATGCAGCTCAAAACACACCCGATGATAACGATCCAACGACAAGTGAAGTGTCCAGTGGCACGGATCAGAGCACAGCAACGGACACAGATATTCCGACGGTTGTGACCCCACCTGTTGACGAGGGCGGCATCTCGCTTGTTAAGACGGCCGTTCTGGATGCGTCAGTTGTTGGCGGCGCTGAGGTGAATGTTGGCGATACGATCACGTATACCTACGTTGTTACGAACGACAGCATGGTTCTGAATGCATTGAATGTGACTGTGTCTGAACCGAATGATGCGACGAATGACTTTACCGGTACAGGTACGGTTCCGTCACCTGCGATCAGCACAGATGCGCCCAATGGCACGGACATTGATGCGGGTGGTGCGCTGAACGATCTGGCGCCTGGTGCCTCGATGTCCTTTACAGCGACATACGCTTTGACCCAGGCGGACATTGACGCAGGTCTTGTTGAGAACTCTGCGGTGGCCGACGCCACCGATCCGTTTGGCAATGATCTAAGCGATACGTCTGATAATGGTCCGGGTGCGGACGGCACGGATGGTGTTGATG
>CANLQK010000013.1:2500-5988 GCA_947493255.1 uncultured Paracoccaceae bacterium | reverse complement strand
GCCCAAACGCAAATAGCGCCTCGAGGTGCGTAGTGTGTTGTATTTTATGTTTGATTTTGGTTGCGGGAGTAGGATTTGAACCTACGACCTTCAGGTTATGAGCCTGACGAGCTACCGGGCTGCTCCATCCCGCGACACTAAGACCGGCCATTTGCGCGGAGCGCTTGTTGAGGCCGCTTATTTTCATCGTTGAGAGATACGTATTACGTTTCTTACTAGGTTTGGCAGTGACTTACTCTCCCACGCCTTAAGACGCAGTACCATCAGCGCAACAGTGCTTAACGGCTGGGTTCGGAATGGAGCCAGGTGTTTCACTTGTGCTATGACCACCAAACCAAGAAAGAAACGCAATATAATCGGTGACCGTCTTTCCTCGATCACCGTTATTCCAAGTCAACGTACGCTGTTATTTGTGTGTGTATGACTGATTGTCCGCAGAATTAGGTTTTAACCTTGCTTCTACTGGATCAAATCAAGCCTATCGGACCATTAGTACCAGTCAACTGAATGCATTGCTGCACTTACATCTCTGGCCTATCGACGAGGTAGTCTACCTCGGTCCTCAGGGATATCTTGTTTTGAGGGGGGCTTCCCGCTTAGATGCCTTCAGCGGTTATCCTGTCCGTTCATAGCTACCCAGCACTGCCGTTGGCACGACAACTGGTCCACCAGTGGAACGTTCACCCCGGTCCTCTCGTACTAGGGGCAACTCCTCTCAAATATCCTACACCCACGGAAGATAGGGACCGAACTGTCTCACGACGTTCTAAACCCAGCTCACGTACCTCTTTAAATGGCGAACAGCCATACCCTTGGGACCTGCTCCAGCCCCAGGATGAGATGAGCCGACATCGAGGTGCCAAACACTGCCGTCGATATGGACTCTTGGGCAGTATCAGCCTGTTATCCCCGGCGTACCTTTTATCCGTTGAGCGATGGCCCTTCCACTCGGGACCACCGGATCACTATGGCCGTCTTTCGACTCTGCTCGACTTGTCAGTCTCGCAGTCAGGCTGGCTTCTGCCATTGCACTCAACGAGCGATTTCCGACCGCTCTGAGCCAACCTTCGCGCGCCTCCGTTACTGTTTAGGAGGCGACCGCCCCAGTCAAACTACCCACCACGCAGGGTCCCGGATCCGGATAACGGACCGCGGTTAGACATCAAGCAGAATAAGGGTGGTATCTCAAGGGAGGCTCCACCGAAACTAGCGTTCCGGTTTCAAAGCCCACCACCTATCCTGCACATATTGTGCCTGATGCCAATGCGAAGCTGTAGTAAAGGTGCACGGGGTCTTTCCGTCTAACCGTGGGAAACCTGCATCTTGACAGGTAATTCAATTTCGCTGAGTCGATGTTGGAGACAGCGGGGAAGTCGTTACGCCATTCGTGCAGGTCGGAACTTACCCGACAAGGAATTTCGCTACCTTAGGACCGTTATAGTTACGGCCGCCGTTTACCTGGGCTTCAATTCGGAGCTTGCACTCCTCCTTTTAACCTTCAGGCACCGGGCAGGCGTCAGACCCTATACGTCGTCTTGCGACTTCGCAGAGCCCTGTGTTTTTAGTAAACAGTCGCCACCCCCTGGTTTGTGCCCCCAGCCAATACTTGCGTAGAAACTGGGCCTCCTTCTCGCGAACTTACGGAGGTATTTTGCCGAGTTCCTTCAACATCGTTCTCTCAAGCGCCTTGGTATTCTCTACCAGTCCACCTGTGTCGGTTTAGGGTACGATCTCATGATGAAGCTATTTCCAGGAACCTCTAAGCAGCCCATTCAATCCAATAAGGATGAACTACCCTCGAGATCCGTCACTATCATCTGGCCCAGGAATATTAACCTGGTTCCCATCGACTACGCCTTTCGGCCTCGCCTTAGGGGTCGGCTTACCCTGCTCAGATTAGCTTTAAGCAGGAACCCTTGGACTTTCGGCGACAGGGTCTCTCACCCTGTTTGTCGCTACTCATGTCATCATTCTCACTAGTGATCTCTCCACCGGATCCCTCACAGGCCGGCTTCATCGAAAGCTCCTTGCGTCCAATACTCCCGAAGGAGTTAAGGACGCATGGAACTATTTCACACTACGCTCTGCTACCATGCACTATGTGCATCCTAAGCTTCGGCTCATGGCTTGAGCCCCGTTACATCTTCGCCGCAGGACAACTTATTTAGACCAGTGAGCTGTTACGCTATCTTTAAAGGATGGCTGCTTCTAAGCCAACCTCCTGGTTGTTTTGGTCGTCCCACCTGCTTTCCCACTTAGCCATGAATTGGGGGCCTTAGCTGTAGGTCAGGGTTGTTTCCCTCTCCACTACGGACGTTAGCATCCGCAGTGTGTCTGCCATCTAGTACTCCCGGGTATTCGGAGTTTGGTTAGGATCAGTAAGCCTGTGGGGCCCCATTACCCATCCAGTGCTCTACCCCCCGGGGTATTCGGATGACGCTCTACCTAAATAGATTTCGCAGAGAACCAGCTATCTCCGAGTTTGATTGGCCTTTCACCCCTAGGCACAATTCATCCCGATCTTTTTCAACAGATGTGGGTTCGGTCCTCCAGTGCATGTTACTGCACCTTCAACCTGATCATGCCTAGATCACTCGGTTTCGGGTCTGATCCACCTAACTCATTCGCCCTATTAAGACTCGCTTTCGCTGCGCCTACACCTAACGGCTTAAGCTTGCTAGATAGACCAAGTCGATGACCCATTATACAAAAGGTACGCTGTCAGCTCTCAAGGAGCCTCCAACTGATTGTAGGCGTTCGGTTTCAGGTACTGTTTCACTCCCCTCGTCGGGGTGCTTTTCACCTTTCCCTCACGGTACTGGTTCACTATCGGTCAGTAAGGAGTACTTAGCCTTCGAAGGTGGTCCTCCGATGTTCAGACAGGATTTCACGTGTCCCGCCCTACTTAATACGTCCAATCATGCTTCATATACGGGACTGTCACCCACTATGGTTGTGCTTCCCAACACATTCTATTCACATTCATGGCTCGGCTGGTCCCCGTTCGCTCGCCGCTACTAGGGGAGTATCTATTGATTTCCTTTCCTCCGGGTACTTAGATGTTTCAGTTCCCCGGGTTTGCTTTTTTAAACCTATGTATTCAGTCTAAAAATACCTGGTTTACCATGTTATTAGCCACCCTTGCGGGTAGTAATAACAAAGTATCAGGTGGGTTGCCCCATTCAGAGATCCATGGATCAAAGCTTATTCTCAGCTCCTCATGGCTTATCGCAGAGTATCACGTCTTTCATCGCCTCTTACTGCCAAGGCATTCACCAAACGCCCTTTTCGCGCTTGATTTGATCCAGAAAAAGCAAGGCCCGGCATGGGCCCTCAAATGATCGGCAATCAATTCCGATCAAAACTCTAGTGCCAATCAAATGGCTACTGGAACAAAAGTCATACATTTTCCCGACCGTAACGCTGGTTCGCAATTACGGTCATGTTGGTTCAAGCTAGGCTTGAACCTGGTTAGTGTACTTGACTTG
>CANLQK010000012.1 GCA_947493255.1 uncultured Paracoccaceae bacterium | reverse complement strand
AAATCCTACTCCCGCAACCAAAATCAAACATAAAATACAACACACTACGCACCTCGAGGCGCTATTTGCGTTTGGGCATTATATCCAACAATCTGGGCCGCACAGAAGAGGTCAAGACCACCCAGATCGCTACAGTGCTGATGTGCAGCACGAAAAGCGCGTTATTGTTGTCGCCCGCTTTAGTGATATTCACACGCGTCTGCGTTGAACCGAGAGTTGGATAATTCCGTCATCAAACCCAAACGCTCTCTGTGCTTTCTATTTTCCCACATACCATGTGAAGCGGCATGTCCTTTAATCCGTCGCAAGATACATGCTGCTCAAGGAAAAATCGTGGAAGCCATTGTCGGTGATTTCGAAGGCCATGACTTTGAAGAACACATCAACGATTATCTCAGCGCCCAAGCTGTAACCACGGGCTGATCCATCTATGGGATACTTGGGGCAGCACTAAAGTGTAACTGGTCGATAGCGGAACACCCAAGCCGTGAGCAGTGATACCTCCAACCGTTAGAAGAAGTTTGAAAGAACCTACCGGCGGCAGTCTTCGGTGGGTTGCTATTTCGTATAGGTTCCGACCAAGACGTATAGCCGCTACCAAGGATGACTTAAGTTAATGGATTTTCCCCTTAGAGTAAGGGAGGCATTCGTTAGGTTCACGTAAGGTGAGCTGTCGAAGTGACGTGGGCCTTCCGAATTTCAGTTAATGAGTACAATCTGGTGAGGCTAGAAATGAAATTTTCAGGATTTTTGAAACAATCGTTCCCACCTGAAAGTTCAAACACGATTTCGCTTCTCTCTAAGCTAAGAAAACACCAAGGACGCAGTCGTTTTACAAGACTAAGGGCGGCTTTGCTGACAGTTTCTTGTAGCTTCTTTGTGTTACTCGCGGGTCCGGCCTTTGCTGACCCGAATTGGACGATTTCAATTGAAGACCCAGGGCAGGATACGCTACCCGCGGGAAGTACACTCGTCTATGATGTCGAGATTCGGAATGATGCCACCAACCCATCGGATGTTGCACCGCCTACAACGGTAACCTTTGATGTTTCGGCGAGCACCACATTTGTAGATGGTGGCGGCCTGCTTAATTGTATGCCGCTTGGCGTTGCGGGTGCGAGTGTCACGTGTGATGTCCCATCAATACCGGCGAATGGCTCGATTTCCTATATGCCGCTTGTAGAGACCACTATTGCAGAAACGGTGACGCTGACGGGTACGTTGCCGGGGGCGGGAGACGCAAACCCAGGCAACAATTCGGCATTTCAAGATACTACCGTTAATGCAGGTGCTGACATTCAGCTTGAGCTAAATGGGCCGACAACGGCTGCGTCCGGTGAAACGGTAAATTATTCATTTGCAGCTACGAACCTAGGGCCGAACGATTCGAACGGCTTCGATGTGACGTTTCCTGCGCCCGTAGGATTGGACAATATTGTCGTACCATCAAATTGTACGCTAAGCGGTTCTGATTACGTATGTAGCATCCCAGGGGTTGTCGCGGTTGGTATGTCGGTTACGGTCGATTTCTCTGGCCAAGTTTCTGCTGGGGATGGGTCAAATGTCGGGATTTCTGGCGCGGTTGGAAACGCAGATCCAGACGACGGTGTTTCTGATAACAATCTGGCGTCACTCGATACTGCTGTGACGGCCGGTTCTGACTTATCTATAACTAAAGCGGTGTCTTCTGACACATTGCTGGTTGGTGAGACTGCAACGTTTACAATTTCCGCAGAATTTACAGGGGATGATCCGAACGTGATAGTGATCACTGACGTGGTCCCTGGAAACTATCAAGTCCAGTACCCAATAGATACATCGGGCACACCTTTCGATTGTAGCGCGTCATTCGGCAATTCAATAAGCTGTTCACTTGCCAGCGGGGGAGGGTCCGGCGCAAATGTGTCTCTTGGCGATATCGTTTTCGATGCACTTGTCTTGTCAAATTCTGGCGGCACGGATGTAGAAAACTCAGCTGAAATTTCTGCTGCCGGTCCGATTGACCCAGATCCGTCCAATAACATTTCTAATGATGGCGGTGTTGATCTTCAGGACCCGTATGTTGATCACCAAATCAATAAGACAGGTCCCAATCCGCCACTGGTCGCGGTCGGTAGTACGTATTCCTTTAATCTGAGCTCAACAAACCTCGGAAACGCTGACTTTTTTGGGACAATTGAGATTGTAGATACAGTGCCCGCGGGTATGACGATCACCTCGGCAACTGGTATGGATTGGACATGTACACCAGCAGGACCAGTCGTTGGTCCAGCCGATGTAACATGTACGATTGTTTACACTGCGGCTGATCCGCTGCCAGCGGGTGAGACGACGCCCGTGATTAATACGGCTGTTTTGGTGACTGCAGAAGGCTCTTTGGTGAACACAGCACAAGTTAGTTCGCCTGACGGCAATCTAGAAGACATGAATGGCCCCAACGATATCATTTCAGTTGGGTCTACGGGGCAACCCGGTGGCGAGTCGCCCGATGTGACCATCACAAAATCCGCTTCATTGACAACGCTACAATCTGGCGAAGTTCAGACCTTTGTGATCGAAGTTATTAATACGGGCACCTTGTCTGGCGCACTTGTTGATGCGGAAGGCGTCGAAATTACCGATACCGTTGGAAACTTGATCAACAACACCGTTGCAACCGGCGGTGGGATCGACGGATTTGATAACAGCATAAATATCGATCAAGCAGGCACCGACTTGTCATGTTCAACATCCAACGCCGGATCAAACGGTGTTTTGTTTGAATGTGACATATCGGTATTGCCTGTTTGTAGCCCTGGCAGCTGCCCGACCATTACAATCAATGCGCGACCCGGCGGAAATGCTGCGACAGGCCTCAGTAACACTGCCGAAGTGATCACGACAATCACAGCGGACTCAGATGAAACGAATAACTCGGCTACGGTTACTTATGATCTGACGCCTCAGACGGACGTTACAGTGGAAAAAACCGCGGCACCTAGTCCCGCGGTTGTTGGTCAAGACGTTCTCTATACGATTACAGCGTTGAACCGACCGATGGTAAACGGGCAGCCAGTGGTCTTGAGCACCGCTCAGAATGTCGTCGTTACCGACAACTTGCCTGATGACATGACGTTTATTTCGGTTTCTGCGTCTGGAGGTGGCAGCTGCACAGCGACTGTTGCAGTCGGCGATACTACCGCCAGTGACATGTTAACGTGTAGCTGGAGCTCAATCGCCAACAACAATCAGCAAACCGTCAGCTTGGTTCTGCGGCCGAACAACGAAACCTTGGGCAACCCACCTGTTGCTGGTGGCACTGGACCAGGGATCGAAAATTCTGTTTCGATTTCGACAGACACAGACGAAACAGACGTAACAAACAACTCGGCTTCTGCTCCAATTGACTTGGTTGAACCAACTTTTGACCTGATTGTTAACAAAACTGACGATGTAGACCCAATTGGTGTCGCAGAGCCATTTACGTATACGATCACGATCCAAAACTCCGGTCCGTCAGCTGCAGAAAACGTGACGGTCGTTGATAGGATGCCTAATTCACGGATCGCATTGACGTCTGTCATCGATCCCGTCGATGGGACATGTTCGGTAACCGACCCAGGCGTTGCAGGTGCGACTGGACTAGGAAATGTTGATACTGAAGTGACATGTGTCATTCCGTATCTTGCTGCCGGAGATTCCACATCTTTCCAAATTGAAGCTGTCGGTGATCAGAAAGGATCGCGGGTTAACCGTGTTGACGTGAGTGCCGATGGTTCGGCCGATTATGAAAGCAACACAGACAATGATTTTGCAGAACAGCGTACAACGGTCAGAAGCCGTATCGATGTTCGAGTGAACTCAAAAGTTCCCAGTGCGACGCCCGTAAACCTTGGGGAAGACTTCAGTTGGAATATTCAGGTTGAAAACAGAGCCGGCGATCCGGGTCAGTTTTTCAGTGAAGCTGATGGGGTCATTGTTAGCGATACGCTACCGGCTGGGATGGAGTTAACTGGGACGCCAACTGCTGCGGTGGGGGAAACGTCCTATGTCGATTGCTCTGGTTCCGGGGCTGGTGACACATCGTTCAGCTGCGTGGTTGGTGACTTAGATTTCGCGACCACCTTGGTCTATGGCACGATGGCCTCCGGTGAAATAGTCGACATATTCGTACCAGTCCGCGTTGTCAGCATCACATCCGATGGTCAGACTTTCGAGAATACCGCGACGATCGAAGCTACTGAGAGCTTTGAACCGAACAAAGGCAACAATGAAAGCTCAGGCGAAGTCGTTGTAAATGCGGGCTCTATTTCGGGTGAAATTTTCCGCGACTTCAATGATGACGGATTGCAGGCCGGAACTGATACTTTTGTGAACGTAGTGACTGTGCGGCTGACAGGCACTGACTTGAACGGCAATATGATCAACCGAACAGTCACTACAACGAATGGAACCTACCTTTTCGATTTGTTGCCTGAAGGAAATTATGTCGTAACTCGTGATCCTATAACGTCAGAAAACTATCTGGATGACGGACACTATATACCAGGAACAAGTGCCACACCTGTGGATGATGCTACCAACGATGGAACGACAGTTATCTCTTCGATCGCACTCGGTGGAAATGAGGACCTGCCTGACTACGATTTTGCTGTTGTTCCGCAAGCGCGTATTGGTCTGGCCAAGGACGTTGTTGGTACACCGACCTTGAATGCAGACGGCTCGTTTAATGTTCCTTTCGTTTTCGAGATTGAGAATTTCAGCCTTGAAGAGTTGAACTCGATCGAGATTTTGGATCCCCTTGAAGGCACGGGCCAATTGTTTGGCACCTACGCGGCTTCTAATGTGACGTCTGCGCGTGGCCAGTACACAATTTTCACCCCACCTGCGAGCACCTGTGGCGGCGCGAATGTTGGGTTTACGGGGCATTCAACAACGACTGCCTTGATTACCGGCGCTACGATAGCGGCGGGCGTTACCTGTGAAGTCACTGTTACACTTCAAGTTTATCCAACAAACCCATTCCCCAGTAGCACACCTCAATATGAAAACTCCGCAACGGTAGACGGGGTAGGGACCTTGTCTGGCCAGACAAGCGCCGACAATCCGCTCCTAAATGATATCTCAGATGACGGCACCAATGCTGACAGCAACAATGATGGATCTGGTGCAGGTGAAAGTGACCCAACACCAGTAAATGTTGATTTTGACACAACCGTTCTGCTTGAAAAATCTGTAAATACGAGCGCCTTTGCGGACCCTAATTCACCACAACCTGGTGAACTTTTGACCTATACATATACGGTCACAAACCCGACCGATTTCAATGTCTTTGACATCACGGTAACAGAGAATGCTCCCGGTGCTGTTACGACAGGGGGGCAACCTACGTTTTCAGGTACTGGAATACCTCCGGTTATCGGTGCGCCTACTGGGGGTGCCGACATTGACCTCCAAGGCGATGCGATTGATCTGGCTCCAAACAGTTCACTCACATACACAGAGACATATGCGATCACGCAAGCCGATATTGATGCTGGTTTCGTAGAAAACACAGCGACGTTGAGCGCGACAGACGTCTATGGTGAGCTATTGTCGGATCTTTCAGACGACCCTGTCGTTGGAGGTGAGGACTACAATAGCGATGGTATTCCGGATGATCCTACTGTCGCGCTTTTGCCAAGCAATCCCGAGCTTGATCTCGTGAAGTCAGCTGTCGCAGGCCCTGTCCAAGCAGATGGCACATTTGATGTGGCATACACATTGGTGACGACGAACTCAGGCAACGTGACATTGGACAACCTGACACTTGTTGATGATCTGAATAGCCAATTTGGTGCAGGCGCAGTTGTGTCTGTTGTGAGTCAGCCAACAGTGACGGCTCAGCCAATGCTTGCGGGGTCCGTGAACGTTGTAGATACGACCACGACCTATGCAGGCGGCGCGACGCCGATGATTGGCACCACGGGCACATTGGCTGTAGGCGATAGCTTTACCGTCGAGTTTACGGTCAAACTGCGTCCGGTAAGTGGAACCCCTGTTCAATTTGAGAACACTGCGACAGTAGGAGGCACCCCACCTGCAACGACGGCGAATCCATCTCCAAGCCCGATATCCGACAATTCGCAGAACGGCGCTGAGACAACGGATGATGGAAATCCAGCTACACCAGAAGTTTCAGATGGTACGGATCCAAACGGTGCGGACGACGACACTGAGATACCAACAGTTGTTTCGGTCGATTTTTCTGGCGGCATCTCGCTTGTTAAGACGGCCGTTCTGGATGCGTCAGTTGTTGGCGGCGCTGAGGTGAATGTAGGTGACACGATCACGTATACCTACGTTGTTACGAACGACAGCATGGTTCTGAATGCATTGAATGTGACTGTGTCTGAACCGAA
>CANLQK010000011.1 GCA_947493255.1 uncultured Paracoccaceae bacterium | reverse complement strand
ATGGAACAGGGTCTGCGCTTTGCGATCCGCGAAGGCGGCCGCACAGTTGGCGCCGGCGTTGTGTCCAAAATCCACGCATAAGGGTGGCTCGGGCGAAAGCCCGAACGCCCGCGGGTGGCAGTGACTTCGCGCAGCGAAGTGCACGAGAACCCTAGGGCCGAACCGTTAAAGGCGAGAAAAACAACAAAGGCCCCCGCAATAGCGGGGGCCTTTTGCGTGAGGTCGACCCTGTGCTAAAGGCGAGCCAATGACAAAATCTCGCACCAATGAAAGCCTAGACATTTCTCTCCGATGCGCTCTGGCGCTGGCTGCTTCAACATTGGCTATGGTGTTCGCCGTCGGGATGTTTGTTTTTGCTTTGGTTCAGCCAGAAACGCAGAACAATGTGGAGACCGCAGCCGTTCAACCACCTCTCCACACGGTCGCATCATTGGTGTCTGCCTCACCGCCTATCCAAACAGAGGTCATTCGTTTCACTGGTAAGCCTAGCTCGCGGATTGGGGATCTGAATTTCAACGGGTACGGGGCGTTTGTCATCGAAAGCGAAAGCCGAACTGGACCGCTCGGTGTTGTTATTGCCGACAACGATGCAGATCTAAACGACCTGCGCGGCACTTTGAACAGTGCGGCTAATGTGTCTTCTCGGGCGATTACTGTGCGCCTGCGACCTGACCTAAGTCGCCGCGCGAGCATCGAATTGCGGCCCTTTGCTCCCGGGCGTCCTGTCGTCGTTTTGGAAGCCGCGGAATTCGACTCCCCGCCACCCCCCACAAACAGAAACCTCACCGGAGCCTTCATCTTTGCCGCGATAGGCATTGCGTGTGCCGTACTATTTGCCGTTTTCCGGAGAGAAGAGGTGAGAAACTCTGCCCTCCGAAACAAGCATCTCGGGGAGGATCAGCCGTGGCGTACCAACCGGTTGCCATCGTCTTGGGCGAAAGAAAACTCGCGGGTTGAACGGAAGAAATAGTTCTCGCGGCACCAACTCGCATCAAGTTGGGCGATGTAAATTCGAACTGCGGATCGGCACTAGCGGGACCGCTTTAGAAGCTCTGTGTCGTTCAAGAGCCTTACTCAAGTCGGCTCAAGTCGACAGTCAACATTCACAACCACGTCGCAAAATTCTTTCGCAAAACGCCCGTTTCGCGCTGTTTCTCTGCCCATTCGGCCTGCAATAGCCGAAAATAAAGGCAGACGGACGGCAATTCACTCATGTAGGCTTACGGTAGTATTCCAGTTCGATGGAAACACCTAGAGGCTGACAAAGATCAGCGACAGGGCTTGGGCTGTTTTGGCTCCGGCCCTCAAACCGCAAGGAAACGAGGGATAATATGTCTTTAAAACTGGTTGTGGGACTAGATGGTCATAGCACGGGCGAAAAAGCCCTAGCGCATGCCCAAAAGATGGCTGAAAAAAGTGATGGTGCCGAAATGGTCGCGGTTTACGTGATCGAATGGTCGCCGTTCACATTCCAAACAGCTGAAGAAAACGCACAGCGCCACAAGCGCCGTGAAGAAGAAATCTCCACCGCGATGGAACGCGTTGTAACACCTGCCGTCGAGAAAATGACCGCAGCGGGCCTGTCCGTAAAAGGTATGGTGCGTCACGGTAACGTCGCTGACGTTCTTGACGACATCGCGAAAGCGGAAAGCGCAGATCAGATCATCGTTGGCCGCTCAAGCGACAACGGTCTGACAAGCCGCATCTTTGGCAGCGCAACCGGTAACCTTGTGATGAGCGCCTCGGTGCCTGTCACGGTCGTGGTATAAGGGGCAAACTCATGAACATGATTACAAAACTCCTCGCCGCGCTTGGCGCGGTCATTATGGCAAGCCCTGCGATGGCGCAGGAAGCCATGTCACTTGATGCAAAGGTAAACGAAGCCTTTGCGAATTCCACCGGCTGGTTCGTCAGCTTCATCTTCGCGCCCATCCCCGGCACATCCTTCCCATGGATCGTGATGTGGTTGGTGATCGGTGCATCCGTATTCACCATCTACTTCGCCTTCGTGCAGTTCCGCTTCTTCGGCCACGCGATCTCGTTGGTCAAAGGCGACTATTCTGACCCCAACGATGCGGGCGAAGTCAGCCACTTCCAAGCGCTGGCAACAGCGCTGTCCGGGACTGTTGGCCTGGGTAACATCGCTGGTGTTGCTGTGGCCGTTGGTATCGGTGGCCCGGGTGCGACGTTCTGGATGATCCTCGCGGGTCTCCTCGGGATGGCATCTAAGTTCACCGAATGTACGCTGGGTGTGAAATACCGGAACGAATACCCAGATGGATCCGTCTCTGGTGGTCCAATGTATTACATGTCCAAAGGCTTCGACGAACTCGGCCTTCCGGGTGGTAAAATCCTTGCGGTGTTGTTCTCGATCTTCTGTATCTTGGGCGCATTCGGTGGCGGTAACATGTTCCAAGCCAACCAAGCACACGCACAAATCACACAGATCACAGGCGACTATCCTGGTTGGATCACCGGCATTATCTTTGCCGCAGTTGTATTTGCCGTGATCGTCGGTGGTATCAAATCCATCGCGAAAGTGACTGAAAAGGTCGTTCCATTCATGGGCCTCATGTATGTCGGCGCTGCCGCAATCGTGCTGATCGTGAACTACGACATGATCGGTTGGGCGTTCGGCCAAATCTTCGCGGGTGCCTTCACAGGTCTTGGCGTTGCTGGCGGTATGGTCGGTGCTTTGATCCAAGGTTTCAAACGGGCTGCGTTCTCGAACGAAGCTGGTGTTGGTTCCGCGGCGATTGCGCACTCTGCGGTGAAAACCAAAGAACCAATCACAGAAGGCTTCGTGTCCTTGCTCGAACCGCTGATCGATACAGTTGTGATTTGTACAATGACCGCTTTGGTTATCGTCATTTCCCAGCAGTTGATCATCGACGAAGCCACAGGCAACTACATGTTGAACGAAGCCGGCAGCGCAATCGCGACTGTTGATGGCAACTCTGGTGTCGCACTGACATCCGCAGCCTTCGGCTCAGCAATCAGCTGGTTCCCATTCGTTCTGGCGATCGCCGTGATCTTGTTCGCGTTCTCCACAATGATCTCATGGTCCTACTACGGCCTGAAAGCATGGACATACCTGTTCGGCGAAGGTCAGACCACGGAACTCGTGTTCAAGGTCATCTTCTGTATCTTCATCGTTATCGGTGCGGCAGCCAGCCTTGGCCCAGTCATCGACTTCTCTGATGCGGCGATCTTTGCCATGGCCGTTGTGAACATCACAGCACTCTACTTCTTGATGAAGTTGGTCCGTGCAGAGCTGGTGTCCTACAGCGACCGCCTCAAGGCAGGCGTTATCAAAAAGTTCGATCACTAATCGATCTTGTCAGAGGCGGCCTCACGGTCGCCTCTGGCCTTTTCATGCTGGCCTGACCGCGTTATTCTGGTGCGGCACCATGGAGGCACCGATGATTATTATTCTCTGATCTTTGACTGACACAGACATTGACCAAAGGATTTACATCATGCCCCCACTTCCCCCTCGCGATTTCCCATCTGCTGACGACGCCTATCCAGTGATCTTGCCCGATGGTTCGGTTCACAAAGGCACCGTGTTTTTGAACGCCGTGAACGATCATCCGCAATTGCAGGTCGGCGACTATACGTATGCCAGCGCCCATAACCCGCCCGCCAACTGGGTCGCGCACCTTGCGCCCTATCTGTTCCCGCAGGCGCGCGAACGTTTGATCATCGGCAAGTTCTGCCAGATCGCTGACGGTGTGACCTTCATCACCGCCTCGGCCAATCACCGCTACGATGGCTTTTCCAGCTTCCCTTTCGCCGTGTTCCTCGACATGGACCGCAATCGCCCCTCTATGCCGCCCGTCGGGCCAGACACGACGCCAGACACCGTAATCGGCCATGACGTGTGGTTTGGGGCAGGGGCCAAAATCCTGCCCGGTGCCAACATTGGCTCGGGCTGTATCATCGGCGCAGGGGCCGTGGTCGGTGGCACCATAGCCCCCTACAGCATCGTCACGGGCAACCCAGCAACAACCAAACGTCGTCGCTTCGACGACGCCACAATCGATGCTCTTCTCGACATTGAATGGTGGGACTGGCCCATAGCCACCATCACCGCTAACGAAGCCGCAATATGCGGGGCTGACTTACCAACGCTGCGTGCGGCGGCCCCGGCATAGACCGCATCAATGTTTCCCGTGGCCCCCACGGGAAACCCTCGTTAAGGTTGCTCCATGGGTAGACTTCTTTTCATGTTCTTGCCGTGGTGGGCTTTTGCATTTTTCGCGTTCACATGCGGATCATTGGCAATCCCGTTTTACGATGACTATCGCGCTGCGCAGACCGAACAGTTCTTCGCGCTAAACGAAGGGCCACCCGCCGCCGTTCATGTGGGCGAATTTCAACCGAACCGACACGTTGGTTATTTCGAAGAAGTCCACATTACAGGCACGATCCTCGGCAACTTTGGTGTTCTTCGTTTGCACGGCGAAGGCACCGATTATGACGCGGTCGTCCTTGGGGGCGATGCGCGCCTGCCGCGGGCCATCCTCATGTTCGACAGTCTGTCGTCTGAACGCAAAATCAACGAATTGATATCCGCGGCCGACGCAAACAATAGCGTTACGGTGCAAGGGTTCCTGACCAACGCGCGCCGCACCGAAGCTGAACGCGAACTGACCCGCCGTGGCTATTCCGGGGTCAGTGTCTTAACGGTCGAACCCTATTTCGAAAACCGTGCTGCTGTTTTGAACGAAAAAGTAACCGACGCGCAGCTAACCTTTTTCATCGTTGCAGGTCTGGCTGCCCTCTTTGCGGTGATCGCCCTATGGCGGTTCCGCCGCTGGCGCAAACGTCGGGCGGCGAAAAAACTGCGCCGTGCAACGCAGCGCGGCCAGCCTATGCCAACACCTGCCGCCCAACCGGCGCCTAATCCGGTGCAATCCACCGCCGCAAAACCCGCTCAACCCACAACACCGTGGGGCGGCACGACCAAACCCAATCAACAAGCGCAACAACCAGCTAAACGCCGGCGCACACCGCAGCCTGAACCCGACCTTCAATCAGAAATACCTGACTTCAAAAGCGTGTTCCCAGGGGGCGGGTCCGGCTTCCGGTTCAAGACCTCAGATGAAATCGTGCGCCAGTACTTTGGGTCAATTACCGACATATCCCGCGCAAACTCTGATTCTTAATGCGGTTAGGTGTTGCCAACCAGCGCGACCCTCGGTATTCCACCACTCGGCTTAGGGGTTTAGCTCAGTTGGTAGAGCGACGGTCTCCAAAACCGTAGGTCGTGGGTTCGAGACCCTCAGCCCCTGCCAAGCCACCCGCTGCCGCTGTAATATGTGTGCACCATCGGGAGAGTATTTTGCCCCAACAGCTGAAATCCATAGCATTTCACATTGGCCCGCACAAAACGGCCACGACCCATCTCCAGAAAATGCTCGAGAACAACGGTGATATGCTGCTGGAACAAGGGGTGCGTTTCCTTGGGCCAAAATATCTTCGAGTGCGCGGACGCAGTCTTTCGGCAATGTTTAGACTGTCGTGGTACAATGGCCCAACGCCACGTCGCACTCCTCAGTCACAATTGGAATTTCTGGCGAAAGGGTGCAAGCGGCTCGTGATCTCCGAAGAGATATTCTCCGGTATAATGACAGATCCTGAGGGTCGGGTGCCTTTCCCGATGTATGAATTTTTGCCTGAAAAGCTGGAAGAACTCGTAGCAGCTTGGGCGCCCATCAAACCCCAAATTTTCCTGAGCGTCCGTAACCCCGCGACATTTATGGCGTCCGTTTACAGTCAAAGCCTGCATGGAACGCCCCATATCGGCCCGCGCACATTTCGGGCTCGAAATGATTGGCGGAATGTAGATTGGGCTGACTTTGTTACACGGATTCGTGCGACGCCGGGGCTGGGTAATGTAGTTGTCTGGCGGCAAGAAGACTACTCCGATAACCCGCGGCCCGTTTTGCGGAAATTGCTGCAGTGGCGGGCAGGCGGCAAGGTCAAAGTCATTGACGAACGGTTACACCAAGGGCTGTCCTCTCCAGCCGTCCGCTTGACGCTACAGCAGGCCGCCGATGGCGAAACAGGTCGCCTTGCGTCCGAAGCACGCAAGCGGTTTCCAATCAATGAAATGAATGAACCGTTCAAACTTTATGCTGCTTCGACGTTGGCAGAAGCCGAACAAATTTATGCGGATCAGGTGGCGCAGATCGCAGCGATGGACGGTGTTCAATTGTTGTACCGCCGCAAAGACATGCCAAACGAGGTCAACAAGGGTTGAAAAGCCCCGCCAACACCGTTACCTGCAACACGTCTCAGATCAAAGGGCTAACCATGGCTAGAACGTCCCCAATGCAATTCGTCCAACAGGTGCGCGCCGAAGTCGGCAAGGTCGTGTGGCCAACGCGCCGCGAAGTTACATTGACCACGATCATGGTTTTGATCATGGCAACAGTGATGGCGCTGTTCTTTACGCTGGTCGATATGATCATTCGCCTCGGTCTCGACGGCGTCCTTAACGGTTTCTAGAGTTTACCAACGCGATGACCCCTTGCGGATTTGGGGCAGTCGCGCTAAAGATTCTATCAGATTTCATGGCGTGCAACGGATAAGTTGCACGCCGCTTTTATTTCCGGGACTCCCGAAATGGGGGCCGCATCGACCAAAGGGTGTCATAGATCATGGCGAAACGCTGGTATTCCGTCTCCGTTCTGTCGAACTTTGAAAAGAAGATCGCAGAAACAATCCGCACGACTGCTGAAGAACAAGGTCTGGAGGATCAGATCGACGAAGTTCTGGTTCCAACCGAAGAAGTCATCGAAGTTCGCCGCGGTAAAAAAGTGACCGCAGAACGCCGCTTCATGCCGGGTTATGTGCTGGTACACATGGAAATGTCTGATGAGGGCTACCACCTGATCAACTCCATCAACCGCGTCACCGGTTTCTTGGGCCCGCAAGGCCGCCCAATGCCAATGCGCGACGCCGAAGTTCAGCAAATCCTTGGCCGCGTCGAAGAAGGCGCAGAAGCACCAAAGCTTCTCATCTCCTTCGAGATCGGCGAAAAAGTCAAAGTCAACGACGGCCCATTCGAAGATTTCGACGGCACAGTCGAAGAGGTCGACGACGAGAATCAGCGTCTCAAAGTTACCGTGTCCATCTTTGGTCGCGCGACACCAGTCGAACTGGAATACACGCAGGTCACTAAACAGATGTAATCTGTCGACCAAAATGAATACGAAACGCCGCTCCAATTGGGGCGGCGTTTTGCGTTTTATGGCCCCAAATCTATCAAATGCAGGGCAGATCATTTTCGTGCGACAAATTTCACGCGATGCGTCGTATAATGGTCAAACACAAAGGATACCCAAATGAAGCACGCCATCTTTACCCTTTCTCTCATCTCACTTGTTCCTGCTTCTGTCGGTGCTGAAACGTTCGCGGCCGATGTTTGGGCAGACAACTGGTTCGAAATGCGCATCAACGGCGAACAGGTGGCCGAAGACAGCGTGCCAATCACCACCGAACGGTCCTTCAACGCAGAAAGCTTCACCTTTACCGCCGAACGCCCCTTTACCATCGGATTGGTCGCGAAGGACTTCAAAGAAAATGACACTGGCCTCGAATATATCGGATCCGGTCGTCAGCAGATGGGTGATGGGGGCGTGATCGTACAAATCATGGACGCAACAGGCGAACCTGTCGTTGTCAGCGATGAAGGCTGGCAGTGCCACGTCATCCACACCGCCCCGCTCGACAAGTCCTGCGAATCCGAAAGCAACCCTGTAGCGGGCGAAGGTGCCTGCGGTTTCGAAGCCTCCGATGAGCCGGATGGTTGGGATACAGCCTCCTTTGATGCCTCCGATTGGCCCGCGGCCGATGTTTATTCAGAAAGTCAGGTCGATCCGAAAATGGGTTACGACGAAATCTCATGGGACAATTCCGCCGAATTGATCTGGGGCCCTGATCTTGAACAAAGCAACACGGTCCTCTGCCGAATTGTCGTAGAATGAAGATCCTGTTCGGCAAATCGAAATCGCTCCACCTATTCGCCGTCTCTGGCCTCGCCCTCAGCGCCACTTTGGTTGCGGGCGCGGCCAACGCCCATGATGATCACTGTCAGGCCGTGGCCACCTCGGTGGCCGATGCTGGGTTTTCTGACAGCGTCACCGTCACCTGTGACACCAATCATGCAACGCTCACCTCCGACACCTATCCCGATCATGACATGATGACGGGCATTTCGGGGACCAACGAACAGGTGCCCGTTCCGGCAGATTACGCGGCACCCATCATCCTAACACCCACTTTAGACGGCACTCCGTTAACCCGCGATGCCGCCCTAGGCGTGGCCGTAAACGGTGTCCCGATTTATGACTACACCGGCGGCGGTGAAATGGCGCAGGCTGACCTCGCGCACCACCAAGCGCGGCATGACACCCTCCAAACAGGGCAGCTTGATGTTTGCGGCGGCCACGCAGGCCGTGGCGATGACTATCACTACCACGTCGCCCCAACCTGTATGATCGATCAAATGGCCAACGCCGGTGACGATGCCATCATCGGCTGGGCCTTCGACGGCTTCCCTATCTATGGCATGAACAACCCCGATGGCAGCCCAATTGCCGATGGCGATCTGGATGTCTGTAACGGCCAACCCGACGATGTATTTGGCTACCGGTATCACACCACAGCGGATGCACCCTATATTGTGCAATGTCTGATGGGCGCGGTGCCTGATTTTGACCGTCTCCCACGGGTGCGCCCGCTTACAGCCGCAGCGGGCGGGGGCGTTGACGCTGGCCGCCCACCCCAAGGCGGGGTCGAAAACCTCGTGTTCACTCAATCCGACGATGGCAGTCGTTCGATGGACTATGTTTTTCACGGCGAGGAATATTACATCCGCTACGCCCCCTCACAAACCGATGGGTGCTACGACTACGTAACCAAAACGGTGACCAACGGGGGGCAGCTGTTCACGGGTGAACTCTGCCGTGAATAACCCCTAGATACGAAAAGCCCCGCGCAGCATCACTGCGCGGGGCCTTCATTCTGACCTGATCGACTTAAGCGATCGTCAGCATCACTGTATCGCCAGCAGCAATCGTATGCTCCGGCACGCTCATCTGGTCACTGGCATCCGATGCACCTGACACACCTTGGCCGGATGCGTTGAAATTGGATGAATGGCGGCCGCCACGATCCGTACAGGCAAACGGCACTGCCTCATCCCCCGTAATCCCAACTGCTTTGCCACGGTGTGGGCAAACAAGGTTCACAACAAGATATTCAGGGTCCTGAAGGCCATCAGGGTCCGTCTCGGCACTGGCAGCTATCTGTGTCGCTGTGCGGCGCAGAACACCAATGTATTGGGTCATTCCGGTTGAGGTATAAAACTCATCGTCAGACGGGCGCGCAATCACCGCGACCTCACCTGGTTGCAGGGCGGTCACGTCCACCTCAGCGGGGCCTGCGCCAACTTCCATCAGCGATGTTTGGCCAATCGGTTCTGTTGTCGGGATGCCGTCCCAATCAACGTCCACCGTTTGGGCGTTCAAAACGGCAGGGCACAACAGTACTGCACTGCTGCTTAGGGTCGCGATAACATGCCTGCGGGTCAATTTATGCATTGGTCTCTCCGTGGGTTGTAGTGTGTTTGTTACTTGGTTGATTTGTGAAAAGTCATTTGGGAAAACGTATCATCGCGATCGATGATCAGGTGTTTCAAGGCGCCAGCGGTATGCAGCCCCACAAGCGCAAGCAGTGCCCATTTCAGCATATAATGCAGCTCTAACAGCTGTTCACCCAAATCGGATCGCGCAAAAGCAAGGCTTAGCGGAGCAAGCAGCGCATTATCAGTCTCGCCGGATGCAGATACGTACCCCGTGGCGACATAAACGATCAGCAGAAGATACAGGGCCAGCTGAACCAAACCTGACAGCATACGTTCCCATGCTTCATGGGTATTGGGTATATCAGGTGTGCGCCGCGTTAGTCGCGTTGCGATCCGCAAAACCAGCAGGACAATCAAAACCTGCCCAGCAATCTGATGCACTCGCATCGCACCATCGCCAGCCAATTCATATGAATAGGCCATCCCGGTTCCTGCCATCACAACGATGACAAGGAAACTCAGCCAATGATAGGCGACTTGTGTATTTGTAAACTTCATCGTCTTACCCCCTCCTGCGAATTCGTTCCTTTTCAATATCTATACGATCCTAACGCCATTTTTATTCCCAGCAATAAACTGGCTGTGATCAATTGAAACAATTGTGGCCTGCTCAGTAGGCGTCTCGACTGTTCGAAAAACCTCTCAAACCCCTTGCAAACTGCGCTTTGCCTGTCTATCAGCGCGCAGAGTCGCCCTCAGTCACTGGGGGTACTTTCTATGTGGGAGGTGCGGGTCACGCGTGATCCAAACCAGACCACATCCACATCACGCCATGCGGGACGCGCCCCATGGCCGGACAAAAAGGAAATAACCAATGGCTAAAAAGCTAGCTGGTACTATGAAACTGCAGGTTCCTGCAGGTCAGGCAAACCCATCCCCACCCGTCGGCCCAGCATTGGGTCAGCGCGGCATCAACATCATGGAATTCTGTAAAGCGTTCAACGCTAAGACACAGGAAATGGAAGCAGGCGCGCCTTGCCCAACCGTGATCACGTATTATCAGGACAAGTCCTTCTCCATGGACATCAAGACGCCACCAGCGTCCTACTACCTGAAAAAAGCGGCCAAAGTTAAATCTGGCGCAAGCACACCATCCCGCCAGACTGTTGGCACGGTCACAACCAAACAGGTTCGTGAAATCGCCGAAGCCAAAATGAAGGACCTCAACGCGACGTCCATCGAAGGCGCTATGAAAATCATTCTGGGCTCCGCTCGGTCTATGGGCATCGAGGTGAAGTAAGATGGCTAAGCTTGGAAAACGCACAACTGCGGCACGCGCAGCATTCGCCGGCAAAGACAACGTAACAGTGTCCGAAGCCGTATCCTTGGTCAAAGACAACGCCAAAGCGAAATTCGATGAAACCATCGAAGTCGCAATGGTTCTGGGTGTTGACCCACGCCACGCTGACCAAATGGTTCGCGGCAAGGTTGCCCTGCCAAACGGCACAGGCAAAACAATGCGCGTTGCTGTGTTCGCACGTGGCGACAAAGCTGACGAAGCTAAAGCAGCTGGCGCAGACATCATTGGCGCAGAAGACCTGATGGAAATCGTTCAGGGCGGCACAATCGACTTCGATCGTTGTATCGCGACACCTGACATGATGCCAATCGTTGGTCGTCTGGGTAAAGTTCTCGGCCCACGTAACCTGATGCCAAACCCAAAAGTTGGTACAGTTACGATGGACGTTAAAGAAGCTGTCGAAGCTGCCAAAGGCGGCGAAGTTCAGTTCAAAGTCGAAAAAGCTGGCGTGATCCACGCTGGTATCGGCAAAGCGTCCTTCGATGCAGCTAAGCTGGAAGAAAACCTGTTGTCCTTCGTAGACGCAGTTCAGAAAGCACGCCCTGCAGGCGCCAAAGGCACATACATGAAAAAGATCTCCCTGACGTCCACTATGGGCCCAGGTGTTACCGTCAACGTGGACTCTGCGACAGGTAACTAAAGACCGGCGCTTCTGCGCGATCTTTGAGTGATATTAAATTGAAAAGGGCTCCCAAATTTGGGGGCCCTTTTTCAGTTCGTCCTCCATTTGGAAGGGGCGCGGATTGCCTTGATTGCCGGTGGTTTCGCAGCAATTTTCAACAAATCCACAATAAGAATTGTGCGGGAAACGGAAACACTGAATTTTTTCAAACGGTTATTTAACCACTGAATTGCCATTATCTTGTCACGCCAAGTCCAAAATTCCGGCTACGTGCGCGGGTATGATCAACATGTAACTTAATGGTAAGGAGGGCAAGGACTGCGCCCAGTACAGCGCAATCACTTGCCAGTTCACTGAAATGCCGACAACGTTTAACGTCATATCGCTGGGGAATTTTGCCAGCATCGACCCAACCGAAGGCAATACCCAGTCAGAGAACGCCGCGTCTCTGGTCGGTCAGACGTTCGGTGGGCCTGGCGCCGCATTGGTCAACGACTTTGCAAGCTTCAGCTCGACGGGTGTTGGGTTCTCTGGTGGTAACGCCACCGCATATGACATGAACAACAACGCGTCCAACGACACTTTCTCGATTGATGGCGGTGCGGCGCAAACTTTCGACGGCACAGCAGTCTACAATGCAACCGTCACCTACCTTGATGGTACGACGGGGACCTTCACCGCGGTCGTTTTCCAAGACACGGCAGGCAACACCTACCTGTCACCAGAATTTTCTGCCAACGCTGACATGACCGTCCTCGAGGCGGGGCCAATCCAATCCCTCACGCTCAATTCACTTGCTGGCAATAACTACTCTGGCATGACAGGAAGCCGTGAAACGTGGAACTACGTCACGTGCTTTACGCCCGGTGCGCTGATCTGCACACCGCGCGGTTACGTCGCCGTCGAAAACTTGGTCGAAGGCGATACCGTGATGACCCGCGACCGCGGCATCCAGCCCATTCGCTGGATCAGTAGCGCCACCCGCAAGGCAGTTGATGGTCTGGTTCCTATTCGCATTCGCGCTGGCAGCCTTGGCAAAGGTTTGCCAGAACGTGATCTGGTCGTATCTCAACAACACCGGATGTTGCTGTCCTCAAAGATCGCAGATCGTATGTTCGGCACACACGAAGTGTTGCTGCCCGCCAAGAAACTCCTTGGCCTACCGGGGATCGAACTTGATTACTCTTATGACGAAGTGACCTACCTTCATATGCTTCTCGATCACCACGAGATCATTTTTGCCGAAGGCGCGCCGACGGAAACTTTGCTGACAGGTCCCGGCGCATTGAATGCAATCGGCGCAGAGGCGCTCGCCGAACTTACCGAACTCTTCCCCGAGCTTCTCGTAACCTCGGCCCTTCCAGCACGGCCAACTCCCTCAGGGAAAAAGGTTAAAGCCCTGATTGGCCGCCACTTCAAGAACAGCCAGCCACTGTTGCAGGTCTAACTGCGCGATCAACATCGCCACGATCCGCGGGATCCATAATCAAACCCGATTACAGATTGTCCGAACGACCAAGAAACAGACGCAACGATGCGGCAACTGTCTTGTGGTTCATGTCGCGGACACCGGGTGACTCATAGCTGGGTTCGGTGGCGATAATCGCGGTGCCCGCAGTCAACGACATCAAATGTAACAACAGAACTTCGGGGTCATCGTTGCCGTGCCACCCATCTGCTTGGGCCGTTCTGATCTCTGCGCGTTGCAGGTCGGCAAATTCAGAAAGCCGGTCGTTCAAATCATCTGATCGATGCCGAAGCACTTCAGGGTTTCGCAATACACGGTGAAACGCCGGATTTTCCTGCGCCCACTCGATATAGGCAAGCGACATCTCAAACAGTCTGTCGCGAGCATCCGTCGCGGTGGCTGCTTGTCTGGCCTTTTGTACCAAACGCGCACCGCCTTCATCCGCAAGCGCCTGCAAAAGATGGGCCTTCGTTGGGAAATGGCGCAAGGGCGCAGAATGGCTCACCCCGATTTGCCGTGCGAGGGCTCGCAAGGACAGCGCATCAAACCCGTCGGTGTTCAAAACCTCCACGGCCTTCTTCAAAAGTTCTTCGCGCAGGTTGCCGTGGTGATAGCTTTCGTCTTGCATGTGGGCTCCGGTGTTGACAGTGTCTACATCTGATCCTAAGTGGACAGTGACAACATTGTTTACCGAAAGGATTGTTTAATGGCTAGCCCGTCCATCGCTGATGTTTCCTCCGACTGTCCGGTTCTTATTGTCGGTGCAGGGCCGACAGGGTTAACGGCCGCGCTTGAATTGGCCCGTAGGGATGTTCCCGTCCGGATTATCGAACGCCGCGACGGCCCGTCGCCGTTGTCCCGTGCTGTGGGCATTATGCCTTGGGCGATGGATATTCTTGATCAATCCGGCGCTGGCGACCAAATCCGCGCCAAATCCCAGCCCGTTCATCGGGTCGAAGTGTGGAATGGCACCAAGGTCGCTGCAAACATCAAACTCGACGTTGATCCAGACCCAAACCAGCGTCTTCTCTGTCTGCCCCAAAACGAAACCGAAGCCATTCTGGCCCAAATCCTCGCCAAACACGGGGTAACCGTTCAATACGAAACAACGCTCGAAACGCTGTCCGAGCATAGCAAAGATCACGTCGCCGCCATGATCAACGGCACACTAAGCCGCCACGCTTTCGTTCTCGGTGCAGATGGGGTGCGGTCTCGCGTGCGGGATTACCTTGGTGAAACCCTCGAAGGCTATGATCTGCCAACCCAGTGGTCCATTGCAGACATCGACGCCCATGATTGGACAGAACCCGGTGTTTTCCGCGTCTACTTGAAGGACGACGGCAACGCCGCCTTTGTCATTCCCATTGGCCCCACTCGCTACCGTATTGTCGCCTCAGAACCCGGTGCTCTCGCCGCCATGCCCGTTCCCATCAAGGTCGATCACATCCACCGCGAAGGCGATTTTACCATCGGGATCAAACAGGCCAACAGCTATGGCCGCGGCCGTGTCTGGATCGCAGGCGACGCGGCCCACGTCCATTCCCCCGTTGGCGGGCGCGGCATGAACCTTGGTGTTCAGGATGCAGACGAATGGGCCGAACGGCTTATGACAGGGCGATTGGATGCGGGAGACGATGAAGGCTACAGCGCTGCGCGTCATAAACGTGGCCGTGAAATCGTGGAGTTTACGGAAAAGTCGCGTCAGGGCGTGATGGTTGAAAATAGTCTCGCCAAACGGCTTTCCCTGCGCGCACTTGGTGTGTTCGGGGGGATCTTACCCATCAACCGCATGATTGTTCGCCGTATGCTGCGCACCTAGACAGCCCGCGACCAGCGGCTTTCTGAAAAAACACTTGGCAAGTGGCCCGCATCACAGTAATCACGCCCTCGTACTGATATCGGGATTCGTCCTGATCGTGGTGCATTCGTCCGAGACGGTGGGTGAAGGTTTCCTTCATAATTCCTGCCTGAGGCGGGAAAGACCGGAATTTGACTGGCGCTCTCTATGGGTTCCACTCCTTGCTCGGCTCAACCCCCGTTTAAAATGGACAAAAACGTCTGGTCGCAAGGCCGGGCAAACTTGAGCCGGGGCATTCGTGCCCCAAATTTGGAGTGAAACTGTGGATAGAGCCCAAAAAGAAAAATTGGTCGACGAGCTCGGCCAAATCTTCGAAAGCTCTGGCGTCGTTGTGGTTGCCCACTACGAAGGCATGACAGTTGCTGAAATGCAGGACCTGCGCGCGCAAATGCGTGAAGTTGGTGGGTCCGTACGCGTTGCCAAGAACAAGCTCGCCAAAATTGCTCTGGACGGTAAGCCATGCGCAAGCATCGCTGAATACCTGACAGGCATGACCGTGATCGCCTCCTCTGAAGATCCTGTAGCTGCGGCTAAGGTTGTTCAGGGCTACGCCAAAGAAAACGAAAAACTCGTTATCTTGGGCGGTGCAATGGGTGAAAACGCTCTGGATACAGCCGGCGTTGAAGCCGTGTCTAAAATGCCTTCCCGCGAGGAGCTTATTGCTTCCATCGCTGGCTGCATTGGGGCACCTGCTTCCAACATCGCTGGAGCCATTGGCGCGCCTGCTTCCAACATCGCGAGCGTTCTCTCGACCATCGAAGAGAAGGCTGCGTAAGCAACTTGATTACCCTCGTAGGGATACCCCCTCACGTTGGAACACATATTTAGAAATGGAAAAGCAAAATGGCTGATCTGAAGAAACTTGCTGAAGAGATCGTAGGTCTTACACTTCTCGAAGCACAAGAACTGAAAACCATCCTCAAAGACGAGTATGGCATCGAACCAGCTGCCGGTGGCGCAGTTGTAATGGCTGGCGGCGGCGACGCTGGTGGCGACGCAGCAGCAGAAAAGACTGAATTCGACGTCGTTCTGAAAAACGCTGGCGCATCCAAAATCAACGTCATCAAAGAAGTTCGCGGCATCACAGGTCTTGGCCTGAAAGAAGCTAAAGACCTCGTCGAAGCTGGCGGCAAAATCAAAGAAGGTGTCGACAAAGCAGAAGCTGAAGACATCAAAGGCAAGCTGGAAGCAGCTGGCGCCGAAGTAGAAGTAGCCTAAGCTACCTCACCTCGGAAATACCTTCTTGGTATACAGAAACGGCGGTCCCTCGGGGCCGCCGTTTTTGTTTTGGGTAGCGTTGTCTAAACCGACCACCCTGCGCTTAGGTTCATCGAGGATGTTTTTCCGTGTTATTTGGTTTTACGGTTTAATATTACGGGGATTCGACCTAAGGTTGAAACCTGAGTAGTTTTACCAGTCAGGGGACCTGTTTTGCCTACAAATTTATCTGCAGTTGTGTCTGGCAATACCTTGCTTGTCAGTGGCGAGGCCTCGGAAACGGCAACTTCCT
>CANLQK010000010.1 GCA_947493255.1 uncultured Paracoccaceae bacterium | reverse complement strand
ATGAAGGCAATGGTCGTGATGGTGTCGACCTTTTTGCAAATATCGAAAACTTACGGTTCTCTGATCAAACTGTCGCAATAAACCCAGCGCCTACAAATTTATCTGCAGTTGTGTCTGGCAATACCTTGCTTGTCAGTGGCGAGGCCTCGGAAACGGCAACTTCCTACCAATGGGTCGACATCGTTCGACACGGTAGTTCGGTTGAAGTGAGAGACAATGGCGACGTCGAGGTTCTTGTCCCAATCGATGGGGTTCCCCTTGCTACGCACAGCATAGACGCAAGCGCGTTGAACGGTGCGGGGGCCTATATTTATAGCTACTCTGTTAACTCCAACGCTCGCTGGTTACGTGGCTCAGAGCAAGACGATTACATAACGGCCAATGGATCCCATTATACTAATGACCGGTTGATTGGTGGGGCTGGCAGCGACCGCCTTTTTGGTGGCGAAGGGGATGATCGCCTGTACGGCGGCCGTGGTTCAGACACACTTGAAGGCGGCGATGGTGATGATTTTTTGTTCGGTGGGGCTGGACGGCAGTATCAAGACCTTTTCGACGGGGGCGCTGGTAACGACACGCTCGTTCTTTCTGGCGAACGAGATGAATATGAGATTGAGATCGTCGACGGCCTTTACCGGATTAGTCACGATGAAGGCAATGGTCGTGATGGTGTCGACCTTTTTGCAAATATCGAAAACTTACGGTTCTCTGATCAAACTGTCGCAGAACAAGATTGGTTCTTGTGACGTTCGGTCAAATTGGGTTCCGCTGACCTAGTTGAACGGGATTGACTGGCGCCTTTGAGGCCTTGCCCCCCTCACTCCTCCAACATCACCTGCGTATCGCCCCACTTCGGTTGCATCCGTGCTTTCTCCAGCACCTCGTCGGGGCGCAGGATGTAATCCATCGTGTCCGGCCCCTCGATCAGTTTCGCCAACCGGAAATGCATAAACGCCCGCAGCACGCGGTTCATGCGCGGTTGATATCCGGGGCCCAATCCTTTGAAGAACCGGATCACATCCTCATCCAGTGAAATCGTCACCTTCCGGCGTTTCGGGTCCCGTTTGTCCTGATCCTCCCAAATCCTGTCCCAGTCGCGGGGCAGGGTGCGGGTCTCACTCAGGACCCCCATCAGCTCGTATTCCACCATCTTCATCGCATCGACGCCCAGCCCCCAATGTTTAAGGTCTGTCTTCGTCATTTGTTTTGGGTCTACTTCCCGCATGGCACTCTCCTCTCATGGAGGGGCCAGTCTCCGCCCGAAATGTTAAAAACTCCGCGCGGCGGCGTACGGGTCATTAACCATACCAGAGCAATACCAAAGCAATACCCGACCCATACCACCATTTTCGCCGCCCCAACCAAGGTCAGGGCGGCGTCTGATCACCGATAAAACTCGCGGTTGATGGCAATCAGATCGATCTCCAGTTTGCGTTTTGTATTGGGCGGCAACCCAATGTCTTTGCGCAAATGGTCACACAGCACATCCGCGTTGGAATGGCTGTAAAGCCCTTTGAATTCAAGGGCATCGGGTGGTCGGCTCCGTTTGAACATTCGCGCAAGAACCGCCAAAAACACGCGCCGGAATCCGAAATTTGCGATCAAATCATCAATCACATCACGTGGGGTATGGCTGTTATCAAGGGGCAGTGCATTCATCACACTAAACTCCAATTGAGGGGCAATAAGGGCCCGTTTTTAAAGGATAAAATAGACAGCAACGCGCACAGAAATACGGTGACGGGTTGCGGTATCTATCTAGAGGTTGGAAAAATGCCGCTCTGGCGGCAAACGGTGTCTAGCGGAGGGCAGAACCCAAACGGGCCACGGCCCAAGACACACGTCGCATCCCAAAAGCGGCGGCGAAACGATATTCAGATTGATCAGTCATCGACACCCTCCTTTGTTGTGGTTGCGACTAGCACACGTAATACGAGAATTCCGTAAAAAGTCAACCGACGCCAAGGGCGAACGTGCCCCAGTCATTTCAAACGCGCAACGGTCCTGTCTTGCAGCCAAACCGATCGCAACGCCTTTCAGAAGTACCCCATACCTGTCCAACCTGTGCTGAATTCCGGGTTCCGTAACGTCGGAAGCGCATGTTTTGGGTAGGATTTGATCCGGATATAATTCTAGTATACTAGTATGATATGTCGTTGAGCGGAAGAGGAACTGCTCGACGATCCAAGGGAGAGAAATATGAAAACCGATCGCTTAAAGTATGCGGGGATGATCTTCGCGTGCGTTGCAGGAACACCTGCGTTTGCCCAATCCATGTGCGATGTAGATCGCGCGCTGACCATTGTTTCGGCAACGGATGAGGGTTTGTATGAAGAAACACATGGGCCAGAAAACACAATCGACGGGGACCTTGATCCGGATTCTCGTTGGTCAAGCGAATCCCAAGGGGGGCCGCGTACATTGTTGTTGGATCTCGGCGCACAGCAGACCCTAAGCGCGCTGGATATCGCTTGGTATAAGGGCGACAGCCGCAAAAGCACATTCTCGGTCGAAGCCTCTACCGATGGCGAAACTTACGTTGAAGTGATCCCCCAAGGCCAAACCGGTGGCGCAACCCTAGATTTCGAACGTTTTGAAACCGGCGGGGTCGACGCTCAATACGTTCGCCTGATCGGCGTCGGCAATGAATCCAACAACTGGAACTCCATCGTCGAAATTGCAGCCATTGGCTGCGGCGAAGACGTTGCCGCACCAGCGCAACCGGTTCTCACAGAACGCCGAGGGCAAGGTATGTTCGGCCTCGACCCGAACGTTCCACCAGGCCAGAATTTTGATCTGACTGGATGGTACATCACGACCCCAGCAGACGATGATGGGGATGGCAAAGCAGACAGCGTCTATGAAAATGAATTGGCTGGCGGTTGGACGGATGACCGTTATTTCTTCACAGACCCAGCAACCGGCGGCATGGTATTCCGGTCGACGCCTGCGGGCGCACGGACGTCCGTAAACACAAACTACACACGCACTGAACTGCGGGGCATGCTGCGGGCAGGGGACTACTCGATCGAAACACGGATCGATGGCGGTTACCCGAACCTCAACAACTGGGTCTTCTCGTCTGCACCCGAAGCTGCGCAAGCTGCAGCCGGTGGCGTCGATGGTGCATTGCGCGCCACATTGGCAGTTAACCAAGTGACGCGTCAGGGCCGCGATTACCAAGTGGGCCGTGTTATCATCGGGCAAATCCACGCCAAAGATGACGAGCCGATCCGCTTGTACTATCGCAAGCTTCCGCAGAACAAATACGGGTCCATCTATTTCGCACACGAACCTGCAACAGGGCGTGAAGAATGGGTCGAACTAATCGGCACACGCGCGGATTGGGCGCCAAACCCTGAAGATGGCATCGCGTTGGACGAAGTGTTTTCCTACGAGATCGAAGTCATCGGTACGCCAGAAGGGGACGAAATCATCCCCATGTTGCACGTCAAAATCATTCGTGATGACGGCACCGAAGTTGTTGCGGAACCCTTCGATATGCGTGACAGCGGCTTTAGTATTGAAGATGAGTTTATGTTCTTCAAGGCAGGTGCATATTCGCAAAACAATTCCAGCCCTGATCCCGAACGTGACTTTGACCGCGTGACGTTCTTCGAGCTGGATTACAGCCATGATGCACCGCCAGCTGGCGATGGTGTTGAACCTGTCGTTCCAGCCGTTGTCGAAGCAGTCCCTGCGACAGCTGGCGTTGTGTTTGATGACAGCTTTGCCGATGGCGTCCGTGATGGTGGCGATGACGAACTGGGAACCAACTGGTGGACCACGACGAACAGCTCCGCTTTGGAGTTTGGACCCAATCTATTGGGCCTTGTGTCCGGTGGGTCCGGCCGCGGGATCCGCACAACGTTTGACCCTCAGGCGTTGGCGGTTGGCCAAACTGTTCAGGCTACGTTCACCTTCACCACACCTGACTTTGTCGGCGAAGACCGCGATTCTGCATTGCGGATCGGGTTGTATGACACGTTGGGTCGTGCCGAGTTGAACGGAGATCTGTCCGCGTCGTCTAACAATCCACAGCCCGCCTATGACGGCCTGCCTGGTTACATGATCGACTTTGACATTGGCCTATCCGACCCAACGGCAGCCAACATCGACATTCGTCGTCATACTGAAGACACGCAAGGCCGCCTTTTGGGGACCACAAAAGGATACCAGCACCTTGCGGGCGGTGGTGACCCCTACGTGTTCGAACCAAACCAGACCTACACCGGCACTATCGCGCTGACCGTTCTGGAAAACGGTGTCGAAATCGCAGGGTCCTTGGCGCAAGACGGTGTTGTCTTGACCGAATTTGCCCATGTGGATGAAGGCAGTGATGTTTCAACCATCGGCATGCTTGCTTTCCACGTGAACAGCAAAACGTTTGGTTCGTCCAAAGACCGTGACACCCCAGACAATGGGATTGATTTCTCGAACGTGCGTCTGGAAATCATCGAATAATCCCGATGACAAAAAAAGGGGCCGTACCAACCGTGGCACGGCCCCTTACAGTTACCAGCGTGCGTTTCAGTTTTGGGTGAACTGCACTTACTCGTTATGTACTGGGGGTCTTTGGCCTTTACCGTTCAAAAACGAAACGGACAGTAATGGGCGACACGCGGGTGATGCTATCAAGCCCAGCCAGTTCCTGAAGCTTATCAATGCCTTCATCGATACCCAGCGCATCAGTCGCCATCATGACCATATCGTTGGTTGTGACCATGACGCTGCGCGGGGACGTGCGCACGACAAACACCTCTGCAAACACATCTACGTCGTTGCCAAGCAATGACAGGACGGAATCCAGTTCCATGATGGCCGACTCGCCGGGGCGCATGGATCTGACAGCATCCATATCAAACGCGGCCGTCAACGTTGCGCTGGGCACGCCCGCAAAAACGAATTCGCCAAAACGTTCGTTGCGGATGTCGATGTTCGTGTTGATCTGTGCAAGCGGGATATCGATCGACACTTCGCCGTCCCCGCTCACTGTGCCGGTCAGTCCTTCAAACGTGTGAACCTCGCCGATGTAACCGTTTTTAACAGACCCGAACGCAAGCCTTGATGTGTCTGTATCCAAGGTCCAGTTTTGCGCGAATGTTGCGCCTGTGGACATGCAAAGCGCAATCGCTGCACTTGTGATTAATCTGATCATTTGGTCCTCCCAATGTTTTCATGTTAGTCGAAACATCTGTTGCCGACTTATGATGGGAACAGCCGGGAGCAGGGTTTTATTCGATCGAATGCGAAAAATTTCTCAAAAGGAACTCGAGACCGAAGTCGTTAGGTCCCTGCCAAACCTTTGGCGGTTCGCGATGTCCCTTTCGGGCACGTCCGATAGTGCCGATGACCTTGCCCAGAATACCTGTCTGCGTGCGCTGGAACGTCGCCATCAGGTACATGACGTAAATGGGGTTAAGCGCTGGTTGATGACCATCTGCCGGTCAATCTGGTATAATGAGCTTCGATCGCGCGCGGTGCGAAAGACGCAATCCTTGGATGCGGCGGGGGGTATGGATCTGCCGGCAGACGTATTGCCCCCAGAAACGAATATTTTCGTGCGTGAAGTGTTGTCAGAAGTAATGAAGCTGCCCGAAGCGCAGCGTAGTGTGGTGGTCTTGGTGTTGGTTGAAGAATACTCTTATAGAGAGGCCGCAGAAATTTTGGATGTGCCCATTGGTACAATTATGAGTCGCCTGTCTTCCGCACGTGGGAAACTAGGAAAATCGATGTCTGTTGATGGTGAAACCGATCAACGAGAGGTGAAGCAATGACATTTACGGACGAACAGCTAACAGCATATCTGGACGGCCGTTTGGATGCTGATCTTGCGCAGATCCTTGAAGAGCAAATCGGCGAAGATCCAGATCTGGAAATGCGTCTTTTGGCGTTTGAACGATCTCGTTCCGCAGGTTTACGAGACGCCATGCAGGCACTGCCTGGTTCATCGCACCTGACGTCTATTGAAGCTTCCATTGTTCAGCCGCCAAAGGGTTCGACTGGTTTCGGCCTTACGGCTGTGGCTGCCGGTTTTGCGGCTGCCTGTGCTTTTGCTTTGGGCGCAGTTCTGTTTGGCGGGGATACGGCCGCCGTTCCAGATCGTTGGCAAGAACAGGTCGCTGTTTATCAGGCGCTGTATGTTACGGACACGCTGAACAACGTAGGCAATGCGCCAAATGACATTGAAGAACAACTCACGCGCAGTGGTGAAGTTTTAGGGCGTGATCTTCCGATTGAAGCGGTCGGTGACTTGGATGGTTTGCCGCTGCTGCGTGCTCAGGTTCTTGGATTCAATGGCAGCCCGCTTATCCAAATGGCGTATTTAACCCCCGAGGGTGTCCCGGTCGCTCTGTGTGCGGTCAAATTGGCGGGCGCTGAAACTCTGTCGCCAAAATCAGAGTCGTTTTACGGATTGGAAAGTGTCCATTGGTCTGACGGCACATTTAGCTACATGATCGTCGGTGACGTGGCCCCTGAAAGGCTGTCCCGCATGGCGCAATCACTGCAGGCTGTTTTCTAGAAATCGGCTTTATCGAGATGAAAAATGTGTGGGCCCTTGACCGCCCCACAGGTTTAATCGATGCTAATCCCGCAGCAGAATGATCAGAAGTTTGCGCTTCTAGGTCTTGCCAACTGCGCGTTCACGTTTTATTTGGACATTTCCCGCGGGCTCGATTGATTCGATCCCGCTTTTTCTGTCTTGAAGCATGGAGCCGTAAACATCCCCTGACATACGACGTCATTTAGGGGATCGGTGAAACGTTGTGGGCAGGCCTATCTTAGTAAGGTTCCGGTTGAACGGAACTTTTCTAAGGCAGGGAAAAGGTCGGGGGCTGTGCATTGGGACGTGCGGCAAGAATGGACCTTTTTTCAATTGCTGTCTCGTATGGCTGTGGCGCAGGTCCCGACTGTGTCCGCTGCCCGTGAGAATTTGAAAGGTGTCTTGACACATGGCGCAAAGTTTCCTCGGCCAGAAACGTCTCCGTAAATATTACGGTAAGATTAACGAAGTCCTCGAAATGCCGAACCTCATTGAGGTTCAGAAATCATCCTACGATCTGTTCCTGCGCTCCGGCGACAGCGACACGCCGCTCGACGGCGAAGGGATCAATGGTGTTTTCCAGTCGGTTTTCCCGATCAAGGATTTCAACGAAACTTCCATTTTGGAATTCGTTAAGTACGAGCTGGAAAAGCCTAAGTACGACGTTGAAGAATGTCAGCAGCGTGACATGACCTATTCGGCACCGCTGAAAGTTACGCTTCGTTTGATCGTATTTGATATCGACGAAGATACAGGCGCCAAGTCTGTCAAAGACATCAAAGAGCAAGACGTCTTCATGGGCGACATGCCATTGATGACGCCAAACGGCACATTCGTCGTAAACGGCACAGAGCGTGTTATCGTTTCCCAGATGCACCGCTCACCTGGCGTTTTCTTCGACCACGACAAAGGCAAAACACACAGCTCGGGTAAGCTGTTGTTCGCATGTCGTATCATTCCTTACCGTGGCTCTTGGTTGGATTTCGAATTCGACGCAAAAGACCTCGTGTTCTGCCGCATTGACCGTCGCCGCAAATTGCCAGTGACGTCCCTGTTGTATGCGCTGGGCCTTGATCAAGAAGCGATCATGAACGCGTACTATGACACGGTCGACTATCACTACGACGCCAAGCAAAAAGCCTGGAAGACGAAATTCTTCCCAGAGCGCGTGCGCGGCACACGTCCTTTGTTCGACCTTGTCGATGCGAAGACGGGTGAAGTGATTGCTGAAGCCGGTAAGAAAGTAACACCTCGTGCGGTCAAGGCATTGATCGACGAAGGTAACGTTTCTGAACTGCTGGTTCCATTCGACCAGATCGTTGGCAAATTTGCAGCCAACGACATCATCAACGAAGAAACTGGTGCGATTTACGTCGAAGCCGGTGACGAGTTGGTTCTTGAAATGGACAAAGATGGCGAAGTCATCGGTGGTACATTGAAAGAACTGGTAGACGCTGGCGTTACAACGATCCCAGTGCTGGACATCGATAACATCAATGTCGGTCCATACATGCGCAACACGATGGCGGCTGACAAAAACATGTCCCGCGAAACTGCGCTGATGGACATCTACCGCGTTATGCGCCCGGGCGAGCCGCCCACCGTTGACGCAGCACAGACACTGTTCGACAGCCTGTTCTTCGATGCTGAGCGTTATGACCTGTCTGCTGTTGGTCGCGTGAAAATGAACATGCGTCTGGCACTCGAAGCCGAAGACACACTTCGCACATTGCGCAAAGAAGACATCGTTGCTTGTATCAAAGCACTTGTCGAACTGCGTGACGGCAAAGGCGACATCGACGATATTGACCACCTTGGTAACCGTCGTGTGCGTTCCGTTGGCGAACTGATGGAAAACCAGTACCGTGTTGGCTTGCTTCGCATGGAACGCGCGATCAAAGAGCGTATGTCCTCTGTTGAAATCGACACTGTGATGCCGCAGGATCTGATCAACGCGAAACCAGCGGCGGCTGCCGTTCGTGAATTCTTCGGCTCTTCGCAGCTGTCGCAGTTTATGGACCAAACCAACCCGTTGTCCGAAGTTACGCACAAACGCCGTTTGTCCGCGCTTGGGCCAGGTGGTCTGACACGTGAACGTGCCGGTTTTGAGGTGCGTGACGTTCACCCAACACACTACGGCCGTATGTGTCCGATTGAGACACCGGAAGGGCCAAACATTGGTCTGATCAACTCGCTGGCAACATTTGCTCGCGTGAACAAATACGGCTTCATCGAAACACCATACCGCAAGGTTGTCGAAGGCAAGGTCACTGACGATGTGTCCTACATGTCTGCGACCGAAGAAATGCGCCACACAGTTGCGCAGGCTAACGCTTCGCTCGACGACAACGGCCAGTTCGTCAACGAAATGGTAAACACGCGTCAAAACGGCGAATATACATTGGCCCCAACAGGCCATGTTGACCTGATCGACGTTTCACCAAAGCAGTTGGTGTCTGTTGCGGCATCCTTGATCCCGTTCCTTGAAAACGATGACGCCAACCGTGCCTTGATGGGCTCGAACATGATGCGTCAGGCGGTTCCACTGCTCCAAGCAGAAGCACCGCTTGTTGGGACTGGTATCGAAGAAGTTGTTGCGCGGGATTCCGGCGCTGCGATCATGGCGAAACGTGCGGGTGTTATCGACCAAGTCGATGCGACACGTATCGTTGTTCGCGCCACATCCGACCTCGCGGTTGGTGACCCGGGCGTTGATATTTACCGCATGCGTAAATTCCAACGGTCCAACCAGAACACCTGCATCAACCAACGTCCGTTGGTTAAAGTGGGCGATACAGTTCTGAAGGGCGAAGTTATTGCCGACGGTCCATCTACGGACATCGGTGAATTGGCTCTGGGTAAAAACGTGGTCGTCGCGTTTATGCCTTGGAACGGTTACAACTACGAAGACTCCATCCTGATCTCTGAACGTATCGTACGTGACGACGTGTTTACTTCGATCCACATCGAAGAATTCGAAGTCGCCGCTCGTGATACGAAGCTTGGGCCAGAGGAAATCACACGCGATATTCCAAACGTCGGCGAGGAAGCCCTGCGCAACCTCGACGAAGCGGGTATCGTTTACATCGGTGCCGAAGTGGAACCGGGTGACATCCTCGTTGGTAAGATCACACCAAAAGGCGAAAGCCCGATGACGCCGGAAGAAAAGCTTCTTCGCGCGATCTTTGGTGAAAAAGCGTCTGACGTTCGTGACACATCCCTGCGCGTTAAGCCTGGTGATTTTGGTACGGTCGTCGAAGTTCGTGTGTTCAACCGCCACGGCGTTGAAAAAGACGAACGTGCGCTTCAGATCGAACGCGAAGAAGTGGAACGTCTTGCACGTGACCGCGACGACGAGATGACGATCCTTGATCGTAACATCTACGCTCGTTTGCGGACCATGATGGAAGGCAAAACTGTCGCGAAAGGCCCACGTGGCATCGCAACAGGCGCTACAATCGATGCGGCAATGCTCGAAGAGCTGCCCCGCAGCCACTGGTGGCAGATCGCCCTGAAAGAAGAGGGTGACGCGCAGATCGTTGAAGCCTTGAACGAACAGTACGAAGCGCAGAAGAAACTGCTCGACGCACGGTTCGAAGATAAGGTCGAAAAAGTACGCCGCGGCGACGACTTGCCACCGGGCGTGATGAAAATGGTCAAAGTGTTCGTTGCTGTTAAGCGCAAGCTGCAGCCGGGCGATAAGATGGCCGGTCGTCACGGGAACAAAGGTGTTATTTCCAAGGTTGTACCAATGGAAGACATGCCGTTCCTTGCCGATGGTACACCTGTCGACTTCTGTCTGAACCCGCTCGGCGTTCCATCACGTATGAACGTTGGTCAGATTCTTGAAACGCACATGGGTTGGGCCGCACGCGGTCTGGGCTTGCACATCGACGAAGCCTTGTCTGAATACCGCCGTTCTGGTGATTTGACGCCTGTTCGCGAAGCGATGAACATCGCTTACGGCGAAAACGTCTACCAAGACGGTATCGAAGACATGTCCGAAGCTGAACTTGTTGAAGCAGCGGGCAACGTCACACGCGGTGTTCCAATCGCAACGCCAGTCTTTGACGGCGCGGTTGAAGCTGACGTGAACGATGCGCTGGTGCGTGCTGGATTCTCTGAATCCGGTCAGTCGGTTCTGTTTGACGGTCGTACAGGCGAGCAGTTCAGCCGCCCTGTCACTGTCGGCGTTAAGTACCTGCTGAAACTGCACCACTTGGTCGATGACAAAATCCACGCCCGTTCCACTGGGCCATACTCCTTGGTCACACAGCAGCCGCTGGGTGGTAAGGCACAGTTCGGTGGTCAGCGATTTGGTGAGATGGAAGTCTGGGCTCTCGAAGCTTATGGCGCCGCTTACACGCTGCAGGAAATGTTGACTGTTAAGTCTGATGACGTTGCTGGCCGGACGAAAGTCTATGAAAGCATCGTGAAAGGCGAAGACAACTTCGAGGCTGGCGTACCAGAATCGTTCAACGTTCTCGTGAAAGAAGTCCGGGGCCTCGGCCTCAACATGGAGCTTCTGGATGCCGCTGAGGAAGAAGAATAGGATGTCTCACCGCGACTTCCTCTTTGTGGGTGGTTGTGTCCGTAGTGGCACGACCGCAATCACCCGCGTCCTGAATGCGCACCCCGACGTTATTGTTGGGGAAGAGCGCTATATTCAGGCGTGGGGGGAGCGCAAAGTGCGACCAGCGCATTTCGAAAAAGACCGGTTTCTTGACTACCAAGAAGGCGACAGTACACGGGGTTTGTACAAGTTCCGTGGCGAAGCTGACCGGTTTGGAAATGAGCGTTATGTTGGCGACAAGCATCCTGCTGTTTTCTGGTTCTACAATGACATTGAAAAACACTTTGATGATGCGCAAGTCGTCTACATTGTACGCAATCCGGTGTCTGTTTGTGAAAGTGCACAAGCACGCGCAGATGACCCATCGGATCGTTTCTTTATGGACGGACCGCGCACGTTGAGCTTTTGGAATGAGAGCCTTCAAACTACGATCAACGCCTTGAACAAGGGCGCTCGGATCATTGTGGTTTGCTATGAAGAAATCTTCGGATCGCGTGGCGCGATTTCTAAGCTGTATAACGCTCTAAAACTTAATCCGGACCGTGCTGATTGGGGCCGGATTGACAAACTAATCAAACGGGCAAGCGACCTTGGGACCAAATTGGTCCCGCGCAACGATGCCCTTCGCCTGCATGTGTCGATGCATGGTGAATTTTCTCTGTATCGCGAGCTGATCGACCGCAGCCTAAACCGCATGGATGCCGCCGTCGGCACCGTCCGGACCTGAAGGGGACCAATAGATGAACCAAGAACTTACAAACAACCCGTTCAACCCGCTCACACCGGCGAAAACATTTGACGAAATCAAGGTCTCTTTGGCCTCTCCAGAACGGATCCTGTCATGGTCCTTCGGTGAGATCAAAAAGCCAGAAACCATCAACTACCGGACGTTCAAACCAGAACGCGACGGTCTGTTCTGCGCACGTATCTTTGGCCCAATCAAAGACTACGAATGTCTGTGCGGTAAATATAAGCGCATGAAGTATCGCGGCGTTGTCTGCGAAAAATGTGGTGTTGAAGTTACGCTTCAGAAAGTACGTCGCGAACGTATGGGCCACATCGAACTAGCAGCACCTGTTGCGCACATCTGGTTCTTGAAATCCTTGCCATCCCGCATCGGCCTGATGCTGGACATGACATTGCGCGATCTGGAACGCATCCTGTACTTCGAAAACTACGTTGTTATCGAACCTGGCCTGACGGACCTGACATACGGTGCCTTGATGACCGAGGAAGAATTCCTCGATGCACAAGACGCCTATGGCATGGATGCATTTACCGCCAACATCGGTGCTGAAGCGATCCGCGAAATGCTGTCCCAGATCGATCTGGACGCAGAAGCAGAACACCTGCGCGAAGAGCTGAAAGTCGCAACTGGTGAGCTGAAGCCAAAGAAGATCATCAAACGTTTGAAGATCGTTGAAAGCTTCCTTGAATCCGGCAACCGCCCTGAATGGATGATCCTGACAGTTGTGCCAGTGATCCCACCAGAGCTGCGCCCGCTGGTTCCACTGGATGGCGGCCGTTTCGCGACCTCCGATCTGAACGACCTTTACCGTCGTGTGATCAACCGGAACAACCGTTTGAAGCGTCTGATCGAATTGCGCGCACCTGACATCATCGTTCGCAACGAAAAACGGATGCTGCAGGAATCCGTTGATGCGTTGTTTGACAACGGCCGTCGTGGCCGCGTGATTACTGGTGCCAACAAGCGTCCGTTGAAATCATTGTCTGACATGCTGAAAGGTAAGCAGGGTCGTTTCCGTCAAAACCTTTTGGGTAAACGCGTCGACTTCTCTGGCCGTTCGGTCATTGTGACCGGTCCGGAATTGAAACTGCATCAATGTGGTCTTCCCAAGAAGATGGCGTTGGAGCTGTTCAAACCGTTCATCTATTCACGTCTCGAGGCTAAGGGCCTGTCTTCCACAGTGAAGCAAGCCAAGAAATTGGTCGAAAAAGAACGTCCCGAAGTATGGGATATCTTGGACGAGGTTATCCGCGAACACCCAGTGATGCTGAACCGTGCGCCAACATTGCACCGTCTTGGCATTCAGGCGTTCGAACCAGTTCTGATTGAAGGTAAAGCCATCCAGCTGCACCCGCTCGTGTGTTCCGCGTTTAACGCTGACTTCGACGGTGACCAAATGGCGGTCCACGTACCGCTGTCTTTGGAAGCACAGCTCGAAGCACGCGTTCTGATGATGTCCACGAACAACGTTCTGTCGCCTGCAAACGGCGCGCCGATCATTGTTCCATCTCAGGATATGATTTTGGGTCTGTACTACACGACCATCGAACGCGAAGGCATGAAAGGCGAAGGCATGGCCTTCTCCACAATCGAAGAAGTCGAGCACGCGCTGGCATCTGGCGAAGTGCACCTGCACGCCAAGATCCAAGCACGCGTTCCACAGATCGATGCTGAGGGCCAAGAGGTCATGCAGCGTTTCGAAACCACACCAGGTCGTGTGCGTTTGGGCGCGCTTCTGCCGCTGAACAACAAAGCACCGTTTGAATTGGTGAACCGCCTTCTGCGTAAGAAGGAAGTTCAGCAGGTCATCGATACGGTCTACCGTTACTGTGGTCAGAAAGAATCCGTCATCTTCTGTGACCAGATCATGACCATGGGCTTCCGCGAAGCGTTCAAGGCCGGCATCTCGTTCGGTAAGGACGACATGGTTATCCCTGACACCAAATGGACGTTGGTTGATGAAACCCGCGATCAGGTTAAGGATTTCGAACAACAGTACATGGACGGCCTGATCACTCAGGGTGAAAAGTACAACAAAGTTGTCGATGCTTGGTCAAAGTCGAACGACAAAATCACCGAAGCTATGATGACAACCATCTCGACCACCGGTCGTGCAGAAGACGGTTCTGAAAATGAACCAAACTCTGTTTACATGATGGCTCACTCTGGTGCGCGTGGTTCTGTAACGCAGATGAAACAGCTGGGCGGTATGCGCGGTCTGATGGCGAAGCCGAATGGCGAAATCATCGAAACACCGATCATCTCGAACTTTAAAGAAGGTCTGACCGTTCTCGAATACTTCAACTCTACCCACGGTGCTCGTAAGGGTCTGTCGGATACGGCGTTGAAAACAGCGAACTCCGGTTACCTGACACGTCGTTTGGTCGACGTCGCACAAGATTGTATCGTGCGCGAAGTCGACTGTGGCACCGACATGGCAATCACTGCCGAGGCTGCTGTCAACGACGGTGAAGTGATCTCTAGCTTGTCCGAACGCGTTCTGGGCCGTGTGTCTGCAGACGACGTTCACAAGCCAGGCACCGAAGACGTGATCGTCTCCGCAGGTGAGCTCATCGACGAACGTACAGCTGACTCTATCGAAGCGGCTGGTGTGCAAAAAATGCGCATCCGCAGCCCTCTAACCTGTCAGGCTGAAGATGGCGTTTGTGCAACGTGTTACGGTCGTGACCTTGCACGCGGTACACGCGTTAACATCGGTGAAGCCGTCGGCATCATCGCGGCTCAGTCCATTGGTGAACCGGGCACACAGCTGACAATGCGTACATTCCACATTGGTGGTGTTGCGCAGGGTGGCCAACAGTCCTTCCTCGAGGCATCTGCCGACGGTAAGGTCGAACTTCGCAACGCTCAGATCCTCGAAAACGAGGTTGGCGAGCAGGTTGTCATGGGCCGTAACATGGTTCTGGCAATTGTTGGCGACGACGGTGAAGAACGTGCGAACCACAAGGTTGGCTACGGTTCCAAAGTGTTCGTCAAAGACGGTGCGAAAATTGCCCGTGGCGATAAGATGTTTGAATGGGATCCATACACCCTGCCAATCATCGCCGAGAAAGCCGGTACAGTTAAGTTTGTTGACCTGATCAACGGTATCGCATTGCGCGAAGACACCGATGACGCGACAGGCATGACACAGAAGATCGTAACCGACTGGCGTGCAGCGCCAAAAGGTAACGAACTGAAGCCGGAAATCTTGATCCTCGGTGAAGACGGCGAGCCTATGCGCAACGACGCTGGCAACCCGGTAACTTACCCAATGTCCGTTGATGCTGTTCTGTCTATCGAAGACGGTCAGAAAATCATGGCTGGTGACGTTGTTGCGCGTATCCCGCGTGAAGGCGCTAAGACCAAGGATATTACAGGTGGTCTGCCACGTGTTGCTGAATTGTTCGAAGCCCGTCGTCCGAAAGACCACGCAATCATCGCCGAAATCGATGGCTACGTGCGCTTTGGGAAAGACTACAAGAACAAGCGTCGCATCGCGATCGAAGCTGCGGATGATCCGGAGACTAAGGTCGAATACATGGTGCCAAAAGGCAAACACATCCCAGTGCAAGAAGGCGACTTCGTGCAAAAGGGCGACTACATCATGGACGGCAACCCAGCCCCACATGACATTCTCGCCATCATGGGTGTCGAAGCCTTGGCCGATTATATGATCGACGAAGTTCAAGACGTTTACCGTCTGCAGGGTGTGAAAATTAACGATAAGCACATCGAAGTCATCGTGCGTCAGATGCTCCAGAAATGGGAAATCTCTGACAGCGGCGACACTACACTGCTCAAAGGCGAAAACGTCGATAAGGTCGAATTCGACGAAGCAAACGCAAAAGCAGAGGCCCGCGGTGGCCGTCCGGCACAGGGTGAACCTATCCTGCTCGGCATCACCAAAGCGTCCTTGCAGACACGTTCGTTCATCTCGGCGGCGTCCTTCCAGGAAACAACCCGTGTTCTCACCGAGGCATCTGTCCAAGGTAAGCGCGACAAACTGGTTGGCCTGAAAGAGAACGTCATCGTGGGTCGTTTGATCCCGGCTGGTACTGGTGGCGCAACACAGCGTGTCACAAGCATCGCAAACGAGCGAGACAACGTCGTTGTTCAAGCTCGTCGCGAAGAAGCTGAACAGGCGGCCGCCTTGGCAGCCCCTGCGCCAGTTGCTGACGATGTCGTCGGCGGTGACGTGTTCGATACGATCATCACAGACAGCGAAGAGAGCCGTGACGAATAAGCTCGGATCACTAAATTAAGAAAAGGCCGCTCCAATCGGGGCGGCCTTTTTCATTTTGGATGCACCATAAATCATTGGCCTCGTGTACCCGCAACGTTTCGGGCGGCAGCCCTTTTGGCTGCTTCAATAATTGGCGCAAACCCAGGCAGCTCAAAATATTCGTAACGCGCCGACGGAAACCAAACTTTGCCCCGTATCACCTCTGAATGGCACGAATAGCTTTCCCAATTGGGTAAGCGGCCCACAGGAAAATGAATAACCAACTCGGCCTCGCGACCGCAGCGACGCAATCGCAACACCAGTAATGACGTTTGCATCGTCTCGCGACCGCTTTCAGCGAGCAGGGCCAACCGAATACGTCGCACCGCTCACGGATGGCGTATGGGTCCCCCAAAGGCCCGTAAGGCGCAGCACTTTGGTGTTGCGCCTTTTTCCTTTCCCGAACGCAATTCTCATGTCACACCCGCGCTATGACCCTTTCAGACAACATGCGTGCCGCGTTCCTGATTATGACGTCTATGACGGCGTTCACAGTCAACGACGCGATGATGAAATTGGCCGCGCCGAACTTGCCGTTTTTTCAGCAGATCTTCATGCGTGGTTGCCTGATTACCCTTGGGCTTTTCGTATTGGCGTTGGTGTCTGGACATATGACGTTTCGCATCTCGCGTCGCGACAGAATTTTATCGCTCGTGCGCACTGCAGCTGAAGCAATTGGTACAGTGTTCTTTCTCACGGCTCTTTTCTCTATCCCCATCGCAAACCTATCTGCAATTTTGCAGGCGCTCCCGTTGACCGTGACACTGGCGGCAGCGCTGTTCTTTGGCGAAACCGTTGGGTGGCGGCGCATTGCGGCGATCTTGGTAGGTTTCATCGGGGTCGCCATTATCATCCGGCCCGGACTAGACGGATTTACCATCTATTCCCTTTATGGCGTCGGCACCGTGGTCGCTGTCACTGTCCGAGATCTGGCTGCCCGTAAACTTTCTGTTGGCATCCCGTCCAGCCGTGTCGCGTTATCGTCTGCCATCGGTGTGACCGTATTGGCTGGGGGTGGGTCATTGGTTCTGCAGGAAGGGTGGGTTACCCCCAACCGTTCTGAAACGGCGCTTTTGTCCGGTGCCGCTGTTTGCCTGATGGTCGGCTATGTGTCCGCAGTTGCGGGAATGCGGGGTGGCGACCTTGGGTTCGTGGCACCATTCCGGTACACATCCTTGCTCGTCGCGCTGATCCTGGGGTTGGTTTTGTTCGACGAATGGCCCGATGCGTTGACCATGTTGGGGGCCGCAATTGTGGTCGCGACGGGGCTGTTTACCATCTACCGCGAACGTCAAACTCGCACCCAGTCCAGCGCCTTGCCTGCGAAAGGCGCGCGTCTTCGCTAACCCCGTGTTGACACCTAAAACGAGTCAACCTATAGACCCCCCAACTTGGATGGCCTTAATCCGTCTCCAGGCATCAAAATTTAGTCGGTCAAGATCCGTCCTACTACTGGGCCGATCCTCTGAATAGCCAACTGCTCCGTAGCTCCGGTAAGGCTACGACAGCAGAACAAAACTGCTTTGTGGACGCATAAGGTATGTAAATTCGAAACCGCGGCTGCAAAACCGCATCACTAGTGTAGGAAACGGGGAAAACGCCCAATGCCAACTATTCAACAGCTGATCCGCAAACCGCGTCAGCCAAAAGTTAAACGCTCTAAGTCGCTTCACCTCGAGGGTAACCCTCAGAAGCGTGGCGTTTGTACACGTGTCTATACAACGACACCAAAGAAACCGAACTCCGCTATGCGTAAGGTTGCCAAAGTGCGCCTGACAAATGGCTTCGAGGTCATCTCTTACATCCCAGGTGAAAGCCACAACCTTCAGGAACACTCCGTGGTTCTGATCCGTGGCGGCCGTGTAAAAGATTTGCCGGGTGTTCGTTACCACATCCTTCGCGGTGTCCTCGATACGCAGGGCGTCAAAGACCGTAAGCAACGTCGTTCGAAATACGGCGCGAAGCGTCCTAAGTAAGGAAGAGATTAGATGTCACGTCGTCACGCCGCTGAAAAACGCCAGATTCTGCCTGATGCAAAATTTGGTGATAAAGTTCTGTCCAAGTTCATGAACAACCTCATGATCGACGGTAAAAAATCCGTCGCAGAACGCATCGTCTACAACGCCTTTGATCGCGTTGAAGACAAATTGAAAAAAGCACCTGTTGAGGTCTTCCACGAAGCTCTCGACAACATCAAACCAAACCTCGAAGTTCGTTCCCGCCGTGTTGGTGGTGCTACGTACCAGGTTCCGGTTGAAGTCCGCCCTGAGCGTCGCGAAGCTCTGGCAATCCGTTGGTTGATCGCTGCTGCCAAAGGCCGCAACGAAAAAACTATGGAAGAACGCCTTGCCGGTGAATTGCTCGACGCAGTTAACGGTCGCGGCACTGCCGTGAAGAAACGCGAAGACACCCACAAAATGGCCGATGCGAACAAAGCATTCAGCCATTACCGCTGGTAAAGGAGCGCACCTGATATGGCACGCGAATATCCACTAGAGCTATACCGCAACTTTGGTATCATGGCCCACATCGATGCAGGTAAAACGACCTGTTCCGAGCGGATCCTGTACTACACTGGTAAGTCCCACAACATCGGCGAAGTCCACGACGGCGCAGCAACGATGGACTGGATGGAGCAGGAGCAGGAACGGGGTATTACAATTACTTCCGCTGCGACGACGACATTCTGGGAACGTACAGAAGACGGTAAAACACCGGATTCCCCTAAGCACCGCATGAACATCATCGACACACCAGGTCACGTTGACTTCACAATTGAAGTTGAACGTTCCTTGGCTGTTCTCGATGGTGCTGTTTGTGTTCTCGACGGCAACGCCGGTGTTGAACCACAGACAGAAACTGTTTGGCGTCAGGCTGACCGCTACAAAGTTCCACGTATGGTTTTCGTCAACAAAATGGACAAAATCGGCGCGGACTTCTTCAACTGTGTTGCACAGATCGAAGAGCGTACAGGCGCACGTGCGGTTCCAGTGGGCGTGCCAATTGGTGCGGAAACTGAACTCGAAGGTCTCGTTGACCTCGTAACCATGGAAGAGTGGGTCTACATCGGTGAAGACCTCGGTGCGACTTGGGAAAAACGCCCAATCCGCGCAGAGCTTCAGGATATGGCCAACGAATGGCGTGGCAAAATGGTCGAAGCTGCTGTTGAGCAGGACGACGATGCAATGATGGAATACTTGGAAGGCAACGAGCCTGACGTTCCAACACTGCGCAAATTGCTTCGCAAAGGCACACTGGCTATGGACTTCGTTCCTGTGCTCGGTGGTTCCGCGTTCAAAAACAAAGGCGTTCAGCCTCTTCTCAACGCTGTTGTAGACTATCTGCCGTCCCCGCTGGACGTTGTTGACTACATGGGCTTCGCGCCAGGCGATGAAGAAGAAACTCGTAACATCGCACGTCGTGCGGATGACGAAATGGCGTTCTCCGGCCTCGCGTTCAAAATCATGAACGACCCATACATGGGTACACTGACGTTCACACGTATCTACTCTGGTACGCTGAACAAAGGTGACACGCTGATGAACACGACCAAAGGTCGTAAGGAACGTATCGGCCGTATGGTTATGATGCACTCCAACAAGCAGGACGAAATCACCGAAGCATATGCTGGTGACATCATCGCGCTTGCGGGCCTGAAAGACACCACAACTGGTGACACTTTGTCTGACGACAAAGAACAGGTGGTTCTGGAAACGATGACGTTCCCTGATCCGGTGATCGAGATCGCGGTTGAGCCAAAAACAAAGGCCGACCAAGAAAAGATGTCCATCGGTCTTCAGCGTCTTGCAGCCGAAGATCCATCCTTCCGTGTTGAGACTGACCTCGAGTCCGGTCAGACCATCATGAAAGGCATGGGCGAACTTCACTTGGACATCCTGGTTGACCGTCTTAAGCGTGAATTCAAAGTTGAAGCGAACATCGGTGCGCCACAAGTTGCTTACCGCGAGACCATTGGTCACGAAGTCGAGCACACTTACACGCACAAGAAACAATCTGGTGGTTCCGGTCAGTACGGCGAAGTGAAAATGCTCATTTCTCCAACCGTAGCTGGCGAAGGTTACTCCTTCGAATCCAAGATTGTTGGTGGTGCTGTTCCGAAAGAATACATCCCAGGCGTTGAAAAAGGTATCGAGTCCGTCATGGACAACGGTCCTTTGGCTGGCTTCCCTGTGATCGACTTCAAGGTTCAGCTGCTTGACGGTAAGTTCCACGACGTTGACTCGTCCATCATGGCATTCGAAATCGCTGCACGTATGTGTATGCGTGAAGGTATGCGTAAAGCGGGCGCCAAGCTTCTTGAGCCAATCATGAAGGTCGAAGTCGTGACACCTGAGGAATACACCGGTGGTATCATCGGCGACCTCACGTCCCGTCGCGGTCAGGTACAAGGTCAGGACACTCGCGGTAACGCGATTGCCATCGACGCCTTTGTGCCACTGGCCAACATGTTCGGCTACATCAATACCCTGCGCTCCATGTCCTCTGGTCGTGCGAACTTTACTATGCAGTTCGATCACTACGATCCGGTTCCGAGCAACATCTCTGACGAGATCCAGGCAAAATTCGCATAAGTCCGGTGGGCCTTCGGGCCCACCGCACCCCCAGAATACGATGCACCGCATCGGCTACACACCAAGGAGGCCATCATGGCTAAGGAAAAGTTTGAACGTAATAAACCACACGTTAACATCGGCACAATTGGCCACGTTGACCACGGTA
>CANLQK010000009.1 GCA_947493255.1 uncultured Paracoccaceae bacterium | reverse complement strand
CACCGATCCGTTTGGCAATGATCTAAGCGATACGTCTGATAATGGTCCGGGTGCGGACGGCACGGATGGTGTTGATGTGGGAACAGGGGGTGATGGCAATATCACAGCTGTAGCGATCGACGCAGTGACCGGAATTGCAATGGTAAAGACACTAGTCGACCCAATTCCGACGACCTTCACTGATACTGCGCCGAACAATGTCTTGTCTTATGAGTTCACGGTTACGAATACAGGGAACATTTCGATCCCTGAGAGTGATGTCTTGACGATAAATGACAACCGAATTGATACGGCTGATATTACCTGCCCGGCGATCCCAGCAGGTGGCTTGCCGCCGATAGACCCAGATGGTGATGGCGTTCTGGATGTCGCTGTTGAAGGTGTGAACCAGCTGACTTGTACGGGAACCTACACAATCGTGGCTGCGGATCTGCAACTGGGATCTGTTACGAACATCGCAACGGCGAATACTGCGACAACTGGAGACAGCGCTATTGATGATGCGATTTTCCCAGCGAACGCGTCACCAGCCTTGAGCCTAACGAAAACAGCGACAGCAGGCCTTACATTCGATGAGCCTGGCGACGTGATCACTTATGAATTTGTCATCCAGAATACTGGTGGCGCTGGCTTTACTCAGCCGATTACGATCACAGATGATAAAGATCTGACGGTTGCGACGACTGTGAATGGCACGCCGACATCGACATTTGTTCCGGCGAACACGCCATTTGTGTGTTGGGCAGCAAGCGGAGCTGACACGTCATTTGAACCAGACGCTGCTTTTGACATTGCAGACACACCGCCGAGCACAAACGGCGAAACCGCGACCTGTACGGCGACATATGTTGTCACTCAGGCTGATGTGGATGCTGGCCAAGTTGATAACGTAGCTATTGCTGAGACCGAGTTCCCAGCAGCTGGCGCGATCCCTGTTTCCAGCCAGCCGGCTGATGAGAGCGTTTTGGCTGACCAATCGCCGATGATGGAGGTTGTCAAGACAGCCACTGTTGGAGCGATCCAGTCTGACGGTACATTTGATGTTACCTTTACGTTCACTACGACCAATACTGGCAACGTGACACTGTCTGGCTTGACGCTGTTCGATGACCTCGACACCCAATATGGTGCTGGAGTTGTCGCTGCGGTCTTGGCACAGCCAAGTGTTTCAATTCCGCCAGCGCTTCCAGGTTCTGTTTCTCCAGGATCACCAGCTTCGAACTATACCGGTGGCGCGACTTCGCTGGTCGGAACAGGTGGGGTCCTAGTTGTTGATGACAGCTACACAGTTACATTTACTGTGAACATCGATGCGACGGTTCTCCCAACGCCAATTAGCCTGGAGAATACAGCGACAGCAGGCGCAACGCTTCCGGTGCCAGCGGATGGCAGTATTCCTGGCACGATTTCGGATGAATCTGAGAACGGTACGGAAGTTCCTGACGATGGCGATCCATCAACCGCAATCGTCACAGATGGTACAGACCCAGATCCGGCTGACGATGATACCCACATCCCAACGGTCATAACTTTCGACGCGTTAGGTGAAGTGGATCTCGTTAAGGCAGCGGTATTGGATACCAATGTCGTGGGGTCTTCGAATGGCGAAGCCGGTGACCAAATTATCTATACTTACACGGTCACCAATACGGATCCTGTGTTGAATGCTCTGAACGTTGTTGTGACCGAGAATGCGGCGGACTTTACTGGCGATTTCTCACAACTCACGGTTCCGGCACTGTCTTCAGACGGTAGTGATCTTGATGGTTTAGGTGGCTTGAACGATCTCGCTCCCGGCGAAAGCCTCACGTTCACCGCGACTTATACATTGGTACAGTCGGACATCGACAGTGGGATGGTTGATAACCAAGCTGCGGTAGACGCGGTGGATCCGTTCGGGAACGATCTTTCTACGATATCGGACAATGACGATTCTGCTGATGGTAACGATGGAACAGATGCAAGTGCTGGCGCTGATGGTACTGGCCACTCAACACTAGTGGTATTGCAAGTTCTGCCGGGTATGGAATTGGTGAAGTCCGTATCTGGTGTTGATGATACCAATGGAAACGGCGTGTTTGGTGATATCGGTGACATTGTGAACTTCGAGTTTTCAGTCGCTAACACTGGCAACGTATCGCTTGCAGGCATTTCTGTAACAGACACCGGCTTTAGTGCATTAACCGGCACGTCGGTTCTTACTCCTGCGCCTGGTTTCGATGGTACGTTGACGCCTGGTGAGGGATTGGTAACGCCTGTTCTCGCGGCAACCGCAACGTATGAAGTTACAGAAACGGACGCTATCGCTCAGGAAATCGAGAATACTGCGATGACCTCTGCAACTGCAGTTGGCAACGACGGTAACGGTGATCCTGATCTTTCGCAGCCGATAGCTGGTGTACCCGTTGTTGAAGATACGTCTGATACCGGTTCTGATCCTGATCTGGACTTTGACACAGGTGATGTTCCACAAGTGGGCGACCCATCCTCTGAAGGCACAGAAGAAGACCCAACAATATTGTACCTTCCTGAACTGGTAGAAACGAACCTGATCCTAACGAAATCGACGCCGCTCGAGACCGTCGTGCTTGGGACGAGCGTTCCATACACGATCACCATCGAAAATGCTTCTGCAGCAAGCGCGTCCGTTAACTTGGTCGACACTCTTCCTGTGGACCTTGTCTATACGCCAGGAAGTGGCCTGATCGATGGTGTACCAACCGAGCCGACAGTGTCTGGGCGTGTGCTGACGTGGCCTGTGAACCTATCTGGTTTCCAAACCGTGACCCTTGAACTAGTCGCGCGTGTTGGACCCAGTACACCTATCGGAGACCTGACGAACGTCGTAAATGCGGTTGATCCGGTCACAGGTACGGCGCTAACGGATCCAGCTTCGGCGACCGTGACGCGTTTGCCTGAAGCCGTGTTCGATTGTTCAGATATCATCGGCAAAGTCTTTGATGACCGGAACTTCAATGGGTACCAAGACCCGGCTGCCGCTGCGGATACATCTGCGATCTCTGATCAGACGTATTATGGCGGTAAATTCGCAGGGCAGGCTGAACAGCTTCCACCGCCTCCAGAAGGGGAGCCGGGTTTGCCCAATGTGCGCCTTGTGACCCCGACTGGTACGATTATCACGACAGATGAACATGGTCGTTTTTCTGTACCATGTGCGGCGCTACCGGATGGCATTGGCGCGAACTTCACGCTCAAGCTTGATCCGCGATCCTTGCCAACGGGGTATCGGATTACGACTGAGAACCCGCGCACAATGCGCGTTACCTCCGGTATCGCGACGGAAATGAACTTTGGCGCTGCATTGGGTCGGGTTTTGGATATCGATCTGACGGCTGCTGCGTTTGATGGGAACGAGCCAGTTGATCGTCTGGACCAAGGCCTGACGCAACTTCTTGGTCAGGTTGTCGATACGCCCGCGGTTATTCGGATTAGCTACTTCACGAATGGAGAAAGCAATCAGACGGCATTGCAGCGGATTGCTGAGCTGGAAGACCTGATTGATCGCCGCTGGAGAAACATCGGCCGCTATCGTTTGATCGTAGAAACCCAAGTCCTGCGCCTGCAGTAACTGATTAGAGAGTATGAAATGCGTAAACTATCTATGAACCACGTATCGGTACTGGCTCTCACGGTGGCCCTAATGGGGACGTCGGCGCAGGCGCAAGACAACGATATTGCGCAGGCACCTGTGCTGCCGAATACGGAGCCTGACACAGGGCCGATCAACAATGCGTCGGGCTTTGTTCTTTCGTTGGATGGTGAACCCGTTGATGCGGACCCACAGATCGAAGACCAAGTGCGTCAGGCTGATATTGCCCTTGCTAATGCGGATGTTCAGATCCAGTTGGATGCGAACGATCCGATCCCACGTTTGGATGTGGAAATCGCCGGGACACCGCGGGCCTATGCGCCAGGTGACCAAATCTCTTTGATCTCCGAGTTGAACTATCCTGCTTTTGTTGAACGCGGTGAAATGCGGATCATAGACCGTGCCGCCGTTGGGGGGCCACGCGTCCTTGCGACTGTTCCGGTTGACCCTAACGGTCAAGCGAGCCTGATTATTCCTGAGGGGCGCGACATTGTTGTTGTCCACCGTGTCTATGATGCGCGTGGTCGATTTGATGAAACGCAAGCGCTGCCCTTGTTCTTCCCCGATGACCGTGCGCAACTTGATGATGTGGAAGAGGGGACGCAGTTTATAGCGAACCGAAATATCCCGATTTCCTCTGGTGCGACGGTTACTGTTTCTGCGGACAACATTCCTGCCAATGCGGTTTTGGAAACGCTGGGGGAACGCGTTCGCCCAGATGCCAATGGTAATTTGGTGATCGACCGTATTTTGCCACCGGGCGACTACGTTGTCGATGTTGAAGTAACAGGTGGTGGGCAGGATCTTGGTCTCACACGGCCCATTCAAGTGCCTGGCTCCGAATGGTTCTACGTCTTTGTGGCGGATCTGACCTATGGCCGTTATTCGAGCGATCGTGACGGGGATTACAGCAGTACAACAGGGCGGCTGCAGTACTATGTCGAGGGTGAAACGGCCAATGGCGTGCAGGTTACATCCTCGCTGGATACCGGTGAAGAAGAGCTGGACGAACTGTTTAGCCGCCTGGATGAAAGCAACCCTGATGACATTCTGGAACGCATCGATCCCAATTCCGGCTATCCAACCTACGGTGATGACAGCACGATCGTAGACAACACTCCCACCAGTGGACGGTTTTACCTGCGCGTGGAACGTGACAACAATTTTGGCATTTGGGGTGATTATCAAGCGCAGCTTGCTGGAAACGGCTTCGTGCGCAATGAACGCAGTTTGTATGGCGCTCAAGTCCATCTGGAAAGCCAAAACACCACGGAACGCGGCGATATACGCAGCTCCCTTGATCTGTATGCCGCGCAGCCAGAACAGGCGATTGGCCGTGATGTATTCCGCGGGACAGGCGGGTCCGTCTACTTCCTAAGTGCGCAGGACATTGAACCTGGTACGCAAACCGTCACGGTCGAATTGCGCGATGAAGTGACAAACCGCGTCGTTGATCGGGTAATTTTGGTTGAGGGGCGTGACTATCAAATCAATGCCTTGCAGGGGATCATTACGCTTAATGAACCGTTGACGGACAGTTTGGATCGCCGAGTGATTTCAACGACCGGCAGTGGTGATGAGATTATCAATTTGGTTGTTCAATACGAACATACGCCAACCACCAGCGATATCGACGGGTTTAGTTATGGTGGCCGCGTTGAACATTGGGTGACAGATGACTTGCGCGTCGGCCTGTCCGCGACCAGCGACGATAATGGTCTCGACGAACAGCGCAGCGTGGGTGTCGATTTGCGGTATGAAATCGGTGAGAACAGCTTTGTTCAGCTTGATTATGCGCAAAGCGAAGGTCCTGGATTTGAGAACGCCTTTTCTGATGATGGCGGTTTGGATTTTGACACAGACGCGGCAAGTCGGACGGATGGTACTGGCGAAGCGGTTAAGCTAGAGGCACAGTTCGAACTGAGTGATCTGGGCATAGAACGCGATGGTATCGTGGGTGGCTATTTTGAAGACCGAACAGAAGGTTTCACCACGCTTGACTATAACGTCACCTCGGCAACGGGGGATGAGACGCTTTATGGTCTGTTCCTGTCTGTGGAATCCGAAGAAGGTCGGCTTGGTTATAACCTCTATGCTGATGTTTACGAAAACACCGTGGGGGATGAACGTCTTGAAGTGGGGGCTGAGGTATCGGCCCAGCTGAGCGACACTGTTGGTCTTGTTGCAGCGGTTGAGTTTCTGGAAGAAACGGACATTGCTGCGGCCACATCTGGGGATCGAACAGACCTTGCGTTTGAACTGACCTATGAACCGACAGACACGCTTGATCTGTTTGCCTTTGGTCAGGCGACGATCGACAACAATGGTCTTGAAGACAATGAACGTTACGGGCTGGGGTTAGCGGCAGAACTTGCCAACAATTGGGAAGTCGGTGTCGAACTCTCTGATGGCCGTGGCGGTTTGGGGGCAGAATTGTTTGCGATTCATAACCGTGATGACAACAATTCGACTTACTTTGGCTATGACCTAGACCCTGGCCGAACGCTGACGGGGATCGACAGCATCGATGGTTTTGAAGCCAGCGACAATGGCGGGCGTTATGTGTTGGGTTCGCGTCGTCAGATCAACGAAGACGTCGCAGTTTTTGGGGAAAACACCTATGATCTGTTCGGGACAACACAGGAACTGATCGGCGCTTATGGCATAACCTATACCCGTTCTGACTTCTTAAGCTACACCGCGACCTACGACATGGGGCAGCTTCGCACTGATGAGGTGAATGGCGACATCAACCGCCAGGCATTGAGCTTTGGTGTTCGTTATGAAGATGCAGAATTGCGGGCTTCGGGCCGAGTTGAGGTGCGCTATGATGATTTTGAAGACGCGACACTGACAGACACTTTGTCATACTTCGCACTGTTGGACGCCGATTATCGAATTACAGAAGAAAAGCGTCTGATTTTTACGTTGGATTATGCGAACACACAAAACAACGGGACCAGTTTTGAAGAAGGCACTTATGCTGATGTTGTTCTGGGCTACGCTTATCGTCCAATTGACGATGAACGTTTGAACTTGTTGGCCAGCTATCGCTACTTCTATGACACAGTCGGACAAGAGATTGACGGTGTCTTTGACAGTGGACCGGTGCAGGAAAGTCATGTGTTTAGCATTGAAGCCAACTATGACTTGAACGAGCGGTGGGCTGTTGCTGGTAAGCTCGGTGGCCGGTTTACAGAAAGCGCACCGCAAGCGGGTGCGATCATGACCAGCAACGATGCTTGGCTCGCAGTTGTGAATGCGCGCTATCATCTCGTGAACCGTTGGGATGTCCTGCTTGAAGCGCGGCACCTAGATCTGGTCGATGCAGATTTGGCAGAAACAGGCTTCCTCGGAGCGGCCTACTACCACGTCAATAACAACGCCTCAGTCGGTGTTGGGTATAACTTCTCAACCTTCTCAGACGACCTAACCGACCTCACATTCGATGACGAAGGCGTCTTCGTGAACCTAATCGCGAAGTTTTAAATAGTAGTGCCAGATTGGCAGTTGTGATGCTCGTGTTGCCAGTGAAGCGTTTATGGACGTCGATTATGCGCATATGAAGCCCTTAATCGCGCGTCTTCGTTTTTGGGCGCGCGAGCACAAATCGAGAAAGACCGAGAAAATGTTAGGTTGAGAGGTTGGAACTGGACCACGCGACTGAGGTCCGTTGGACAGTCATCGCCGCTGTGTAGCTCTAGATGTTGACCTTAAATGTCCCACGCCGCTCGAGAACTGCCCTTGCTACCTGTAGATTCGCGTTTGGTGCCGTTCTCGAAAGCAGTGTCGAAATCGAGCTCCCGAAACCAAAAATCACTACTTGAGAACAATGAATTACGCCTCGAAATTAGCTAGGCAATTTCCGCTGGTACTTTGCCACTGGAAGCACTGTCGAAGCAACAACGCGGCTCTTGGAGAATGTCGCGAAAGAGCAACGACATATGTTGTGAAGTCATGAGAAACACGGCCCATAGCAGATCTTGGGCAAGGTCTGAGAATGATGCGACGGCAGCTTGCTTTGCCGGGGTTTACCGGCCAGTTTATCAAATGAACCGCGTTGCCCCCAGCTCCCGGCCCAGACTGTTGGATAGAGTTGCGTAAAATCTGGTTTAGCACCATTGCCAGCCCCATTAATCGTAACTGCGGCTTGGAGGCGAACTGGCATTAAACAAAGGGCGGCGCGTTTGTTATGGCAATACCACCCTCGGATAATTCTACTTCACCCGCATTCGGCTTTGCTTTTTTCTGTTAGTAGCGTTTCCTTTGCGTTTGGCATCTAAAGTCGGCGCAGAAAGGTCTCGATAGAGTTCCCTCACGCTCCATCCCGAGTGTGCCTGTCCGAGGCGAGGGGTTCGAGCTACTCGCTCCACAAGGCCACGCAAAGCTCATATTGCACGGTATCGGAGGTGGCAGCACGGTTAGGCTTATATTCAGCGCGCTTCCTCGCAGGCATTTCTCAGTGGTTCCAAAACATAGAGGAAACCTAGTTCCTCTGATCCATTTTGCTCCCAGCTGCGTACACTTAACTGGAAACTAAAGGTCAAACATGAATATCAAAAAGCTAACCTTATCGATCAGTGTCATCAGCTCATTGGCACTTCCAAGGGCAGCAGCTGCAGATCTAGAGGTCGAGTTCATCGAGGGCGCACCAAGAGACAGTTTCATCCTCAAGAACGTTGGAGGATGTGAGTTAGGGGCGGTGCAATTCGAGATCGATTTTGAAAGCTCCATCGCTGGTTTGATCTTCGAAGTTTCGGATGAAGGTGAGGGAGTTGAAGTCTCTCAACCTTTCGAAGTAACTGCAGGTGCTAAATATCTCATAGCTCAGCCTTTGGTTGCCGATGGGGATCAAAGGGCAAAATTTGACATGGCTGGCCTTGGTACTAACGAAACATTCGCCTTTACCATCGATGTTGACGCTTCACTTGGCACTCGCGGAAACACAGTGGCGGACAGTGAAATCAGCGGAACGAAGTTTTCTCTTCATTTAGGCGGCGGCACATATTCGGCAGTGATGGGTATTGAAGCACAAGTGATTTTGACGGCGCCGAATTGTTTAACTTAAGGGTCATCCCGCGATGAAACTACGTCTCCTCCTCGGCGATCAGCTAAGCCTTTCAATGTCAAGTCTTTCAGACCTATCAACGGACGATCTGATTTTGATGTGTGAAGTGAAGCAAGAAGCAACTTATGTGAAACACCACAAAAAGAAGATCGCTTTTGTGTTCAGCGCAATGCGCCATTTCGCACGTGAACTTAGGGGGAGGGGGCTAAATGTCCGCTATGTGGACTATGATGATCCGAAAAACAGTGGATCGATGTTAGATGAAGTCAAAATGGCGCTTAGCCTTCATCAATTTGAAGAAGTGATCGTTACAAAACCCGGAGAGCATCGACTTTTGAGGGCATTCCAAACCTGGCCCGACGAACTGGCTGTGCCTCTGATTATGCGCGATGATGACCGGTTCTTGTGTTCGACCGACGATTTCGCCCGTTGGGCAGATGGCCGCAAGCAATTGCGAATGGAGTACTTCTATCGCGAAATGCGACGAAAATACTCTGTTCTGGTGGATGCGGACGGTCCGGTTGGCGGCCAGTGGAATTATGATGCTGAGAATAGGAAGCCTCCTGTCGCAGGCTTGGAAGTTCCAGACAACTACAAGGCCGAACCGGACGCTATTACCCAAGATGTCATAAAGCTTGTCGAAACCCATTTTCCCGACCACTTCGGCGATCTGACCCCATTTCGCTTTGCCGTAACCCGCGATCAAGCTTTAGCTGCTCTTGATGAATTTATAACCTGCCGCTTGCAGTTGTTCGGCGACTACCAAGACGCAATGGTTCAAGGTGAACCTTGGATGTATCATAGCCATATCGCACTTTACCTTAACTGCGGCCTTTTGAACCCCCTCGAATGTATTTTGCGCGCCGAAGCCGCGCATCATGATGGAGCCGCCCCATTAAATGCGGTGGAAGGCTTCATTCGCCAAATTCTTGGCTGGCGTGAATACGTGCGCGGGATTTATTGGTTAAAGATGCCCGACTATAAGGCTGCGAACTTTCTCGAAGCGGAGAGAGCACTGCCAGAGTTCTATTGGACTGGTGAAACCTCGATGAATTGCATGCGGCAATGCATCACTGAAACAAAGCAGAACGCATATGCACATCACATTCAACGCCTCATGGTGCTTGGAAATTTTGCCCTTTTGGCGGGGTTAGACCCAGATGAGGTCAACGATTGGTACCTGCTCGTGTACGCAGACGCCTATGAATGGGTGGAACTACCGAATGTTAGCGGAATGATCTTATTTGCTGACGGTGGGTTACTTGCATCAAAACCCTATGCAGCCAGTGGCAGCTATATCAACAAAATGTCTAACTATTGCGAGGCGTGCAGCTACAAACCAACTGTCAAGAACGGACCGAAGGCATGTCCGTTTAACTACCTTTACTGGGATTTTATCGCCCGCAATGATGGGAAGCTGCGGGGAAATCCACGGATGGGTTTCATGTACAAAAGCCTCGACAGGATGAATGAAGAAAAACGTCAAGCTATTCAGGCCGATAGCCGGCGTTTCTTTGCTGCGATGCAAGCCAATGGAAAAGTCTAATCTGCCCCAGAAAAGGTGCATGACATGCGGGCGGCCATTCACATGGCGCAAAAAGTGGGCGGCTGTCTGGGCGGACGTCAAATATTGCTCCGAACGTTGTCGACGTTCGCGTGGTTCAACCCATATCTTGACTAATAGGGGTAAACAAACATGACGTTCTCTGAGGATCTGTTCGCCGATCACCTCGGCCCTTTACAAAGCGTTGAATTTGAACCAACGAGACGGGCCGGTCTTGCGCGCCTTGAAGCCTTCACATCGCGGGCAGGAGCGCACTATGCACAGTTGCGCAATTATGATTGTGGCACGGCAAGACGCAGCACTGTGTCTGCCTTGTCCCCGTGGATACGGCACAGGCTGATTTCTGAAGAAGAGATCCTAACCCAAACACTTGCAAGCCATAGCCCTTCAGTAGCAATGAAATTCATCCAAGAGGTTTTCTGGCGTAGCTATTTCAAAGGCTGGTTACAGCAACATCCCAGCGTTTGGAAAAGCTACCAAGACGGCCTTCACAAAGCGCAAAACCGGTTAGAAACCAACGTTCATCAGAATACTGATTACCTCAATGCAATTGATGGGCGCACCGGAATTTCCTGCTTTGATCATTGGTGCCTTGAACTGAAAAAAACAGGATACTTGCATAATCACGCACGAATGTGGTTCGCTTCGATATGGATATTCACTTTGCGTTTGCCATGGGAACTGGGCGCGCATTTTTTCTTGAACCATTTAATTGATGGCGATCCAGCGTCCAATGCCCTGAGTTGGCGATGGGTTGGGGGACTTCATACCAAAGGTAAGACATATCAGGCGAGGTCATCAAATATTGCCAAATACACGCAAGGTGCGTTTTATCCGGCTAGCCAGTTAGCAGAAACCGCAAACCCTTTGATTGAAGTCCATGAGCATCCGCTTGTCCCATTCAATGCTGTACAGCCTCCCGAGCATGGCAATTACCTACTTCTGGTGACGGGAGAAGACTGTAACCCTGGGCCGTTTGTTCGCGGGACATTGCAAGGTGTGCTTGGGCTGGTTCTCCCACGCGAGACAGACACTGGAGCGATACCTTATACTTTCAAAAAAGACGCTGTCACGGATGCGGTCACTCGGCTCTGCGCGCATGGGAAAGTAACGACAACACACGATTGGACTTCTGCTATCCTTTCCGCGGCACAGCAGGTGGGCACGAATGACGTTCGCACAACCTTCGCACCAATTGGTCCAATCGCAACCAAACTGGCTGGCGTCCAAAAGGATCTGAAGGCAGCTGGGATTACACTTCATCAAGAACACCGCCCATATGATTTAAAGGCGTGGCCTTACGCGACAAAGGGCTTTTTCAAACTCAGGAAAAAGATTCCGAGTATTATGGTCGACCTAGGATTACTCGATGCCGAGAACTGATAATCTTGAACTGCTTTTAGCTGATCATGTCAGTGGAATTGTGGAAATGGCCCTGTCCGATCATGACAGCTTTGCCGATATTCAAATGGAATACGGGATCAGCGAAAGCCAAGTGAAAATACTGATGCGGCGTACTCTCAAGAGCGGCAGTTATAAAGCGTGGCGGAAACGCGTTCGGTCTTTCGGAGACCGCAGAGCGGTTTATAAGTAGGTTTTGCTTGATGACACAAACACCCTGCATTGTTTGGTTCAAACGAGATCTGCGGGTCCAAGATCACGCGCCGCTGCTGGCCGCATCAAAATCAGATCGTCCCGTGATTCCACTTTATATCGTTGAACCAGAATACTGGCATCAACCATTTGCATCGCGCCGACATTGGCATTTTATCTATGATTGTCTCGTCGATTTAAACAAGGACCTGGCGGACATTGGGCAACCGCTTATCATTAAGGTTGGCGAAGCAGTCGACATAATCGAGGGCTTGCATGATGACTTAGGTGTCACTGAAATTTTTGCTCATGAGGAAACTGGGAATAGGTGGACTTATGAACGCGATCTTTCGGTGGCACGCCTTTGCAAAGATCGAAAAATCCAGCTCCATGAACTTCCATCAAATGGCGTCGTGCGTCGATTGCGCAGTCGGGAAGATTGGTCACGGATTAGGAATGCCCGCATGGCCGAAGCTATCTTGCCAAAGCCAAAACAACTTGCACCGGTGTCGCTGGTTACTGACGTTCTACCCTACAAAGCATGTGAATTGTTTGGCGCTCCTTTGGTTGGAAACGTCCAGAAAGGCGGTAGAAAGGCAGCTGTTGCTGATCTGCGAAGCTTTCTAATGCACCGATCCAGCCGATATCTGTACCATATCTCGGCGCCAGGGGCGTCCGAAGCCTACTGCTCGCGGCTCTCTGCTCATCTTGCTTGGGGAACTTTGTCGGTACGCGAAGTAGTGCAATCCCTTGCTAAGCGTCGCGCCCAGTTATCGCCATTAGAAAAAAAGAAGTTTGGACGCAACTTGAATGCATTCGGTTCGCGCCTCGCATGGCGATGCCATTTTGTTCAAAAAATCGAAGACGAACCAAGGATTGAAACAGAATGTATGCACCCTTCTTTCGAAGGTTTGCGCGAGAAAGAACATAACGACGTATATTTTGAGGCGTGGGCATCTGGGCAAACTGGATACCCGTTTATTGATGCCTGTATGCGTAATCTCGTACAAGAAGGTTGGGTTACGTTTCGGATGCGCGCGATGCTAGCTAGCTTTGCAAGTTATCAACTGTGGTTAGACTGGCGCACCACCGGCCATTATCTCGCACGGGTCTTTACCGATTATGAGCCGGGAATTCACTACAGTCAGCTTCAAATGCAGTCCGGTGTAACGGGGATCAACGCAATACGTGTGTACAACCCTGTCAAGCAATCGAAAGAACATGATCCATCAGGTGCGTTTATTCGCAAATGGGTTCCTGAACTCAGAGTTGTCCCAGACGATTTCATTCACACTCCATGGACCTGGGAAAGCACGTTGATTGATGAGGTGAAATTCACGTTGGGCCAAGACTACCCTAAACGCGTTGTAGATCACGAATTGTCCGCGAAACATGCTAAAAGTCGAATTTCCGAAGTGCGCAACGAAAAATCCTTCCGGGCATCTGCCGATGAAGTGTATCGGAAATTAGGGAGCCGTAAACGTCCTCCCGATCGAAAGCAGAACATAAAGAACGACGACGGGTCACAACTTTCGCTGTTCTAAAGATAGCCCATTTAGCGGCGGTCGGCACAATTCGTGAAGCACAAGGAATGTCTTTCGATCGATTTCATTTTGGAATTTTGTTGCCGGAAGCGGATAGCCGCTTTGCGTCCGTCACCTCAAAATAGGTGTTAGGTGCATCTCTCGAAAACAATACCCAAATCCGAACTCTCGCAAACAAGTACTTACCCAATAAATATTCACTATGCCCGTCCATCAGGAGGCGAGAAGGGGTGTTCTTGGAGCGCGGTCATTCCGATAGGGTGCGAAACATAGCGGCCTGTGAGCATTCTTCGATGTCAAAGAACCTGACCTTATTAAGGCCAGGCAAGGGATAGCTAAGTTGTCGAGACTTGATCTAGTTGCATTTTCCGATTGAAATTGTCAGGTATATGTTTGACGCACATTAGCGATCCTGGGAAAGTGCTTAAATGATTCCACTCCTACAGTTTGAACGACCTCTGCAACAATGTGACGAGGTTGAGCCGTTTGAATTTCTAAACCATCTTCGGTTCACAGCAATGGCGTGTCGAACAATGCCTCAGACTGAATTGTTCCAAGCCTGTGCGCTGCTCCAAGTATCTCGGACTGCAAGCCAAATGGCACATTCCGAAGCTTTAGTAAGATGTTTAACCCAAGCTTTGGGAAAGCCTGCCCGTTTATTGGCGCCCGGCGCAAATGAAATGACGTTTGACGAGCAATGGTTGGCCTGTTTGGGCAGAGCATACGGTTGCGGTGATGACCTCAGTAAAGCATTCTTGTTGCGGTCTCGCGTTGCGCATGAAAACCGCCGCTTAGTAGGGTTTCTCGTGGGACGTATTGTTGATGGCTTTCTATAATTTAGAATTATTCTAAAAATCCTTGCAATCCAACGTTCTGACGTTACCCTATAGTCAGCAAGCCAGTGACATTGTCGCAAGCCAGCGTTTGATTCGCAGGAGTAAGAAGATGACACAAACCGCAAGCGCGCTTTCTACAGACGCAAAAACTGCAATTGTTGGGGCACTTAACCAATCTGTTGCCGAAACAGCAGTTGCCACGATGTTGGCACAGAACTTCCATTGGAATGTTACCGGCATGGGCTTTGGGCCGCTACATGAGCTATTTCAGAAAATTTACGAAGACCACTTTGTTGCACAGGATGATTTGGCGGAGCGAGTAAAGGCACTCGATGCCCACGCCGAAGGGACCCTCGCAGGGATGCTCGCACGTTCCAAAGTCAAGGAATATGATGGACACGCCACCGACAAAGAAATGATCAAGGCGATGCTGGTCGCACAGGAAACGTTGGCTGCGACATTGGCCGGTGCTGGCGAAATTGCAGCAGATCTTGGCGACACGTTGACCGAAGACCTGTGTATCGTGCGCGGTCAAGCGCACGAGAAATTCGCATGGTTCCTACGCGCCCACCTTAGTTAGAAACCGCTCTTTGGCGGTCATAATTCGGAGGAAGCGACCGATCCTACCTAGCGGGGTCAAGCTAAGTCCTGTTTCAAAGCGACTGGCTTGACCTTTTTCTTTTTGCATTTCTTTGCATATTTTGGCGCCCAGTGGCTGTATTTCTCGAGCCGGATTTGCTGTTCCTGTAGCATTCCAATAAACGCATCGCGGCTCTTGTTTTTCTTTAGCTCTTTAAACAAGGATCGTTGCGCTTTTGTCATCGAACAACCGATGCAATGCCCTTCACGCTTGAACTTGCAAACATCGATGCAGGGGCTGGGCGTCTTCGCCATTTCGTTTTCCTTGCGTGTCAAATGATCGAATACCGTATGATGCTGGGCATAAGTTTGAGTGAAGTTTTACTTAGTGAGAATGAGCTTCCTTGCGCGAGTCATACGCAAACTATAGGTTTTACCGTCTATCCAAGGTTTGGCCGAGTTTAGTTTGTGTTGCTGCTGATCAGTCCGCAGGTATGTCCGCGGGTTAGATCTAAAGATTCTGATTCCGGCAGGTCGTCAGGTTACTCTTCTATTATCTGACAGAATTGGTCGGGTAATGGAAGGATTGAGTTGCCGGCGCAAAGGGAATCGTTTCGCAATAGTCATTAGGCGCTAGTTGATACGCATGCGCAGTAACCAGACAAAAAAGATCCCGCCGATCAGGCCAGTCACAATACCAATTGGCATGTCGTCTGGCGCCATGATTGTGCGGGCGATAATATCAGCCCAAACTAGGAAAATTGCACCGCAAAGCGCGCTGACGGGCAATAGCCAACGATAATCACCCCCAACAATAAGTCTAACGATATGAGGGATCATGAGGCCAACGAAACCGATGATCCCCGAGAACGCTACCATCACGCCCGTGATTAAAGCACCGATAACGAAAACCGTTAACCGAAACCGTGCAACAGGAATTCCAAGCGTTGTCGCTGTTTCATCCCCCACTGTCATGGCGTTCAACGTTTCTGACTTTAGCCACAGGTAAGTACCGCATCCAAATAGGATAATGGCAGGATAGATGAGTTGATCCCACTGTGCCAAACCTAGCCCCCCCAACATCCAGAATACCACCGTGTGCGTGGCCCGTGGGTCGCCAAGAAAAATTAGGACATTCGCAGCAGACATCACGATGAACGACACTGCTACGCCAGCCAGAACCAACCTGTCAGCGCTGGTCGCAGATGCGAATTGTGAAACAGCAAGAACGATCAAAGTCGCACCAAGTGAACCTGCGAATGCCATCAGAGGAACTGTCAGAAGTCCGATGAACAGCCCTGTGTGCAGCAGCGCCATTATCGCCCCAAATGCCCCACCCGCCGAGATGCCCAGCAAGTGTGGGTCCGCCAAAGGGTTTCGGGTCACGGCCTGCAGGCTGGCCCCAACAATCGCCAATCCAGCGCCAACGAAGCAGGCAAGAATGGCCCTTGGAAAACGAATGTTCCAGACGATGGCCTCTCGACCGTTTGACCAGTCCTGTTGCACCGTGTCCGGGGCAATCTTGTTGATTAAGATGCCCCAAACAGTTTCTAAAGGAACAGCAATAGCGCCGACGCTTACAGCAATCGACAGTGAGGCCAACAGGATCACAGCACCCAAGATGCCAGATACCCAAAGACGAGATATACTCAACCGTTGTTTGTCGGATTGCTGTAACGTAGCCATGCTAAGTCATTCGGCCCGAAATGCAGTGGCAAGGGTTTTGACCGCTTCAATGTTGCGCGGCCCTGGTGTGGCTTCAACGTATTCAAGCACCACAAACCGGTCATTGCGAATTGCATCGATATCCGTAAACGCTGGGTTCGACATCAGAAAGTCGCGTTTCTGGGCTGCTGTGACCTCGCCGTAGTTCACGATTACAATAACCTCTGGGTTGCGTTCAACGACCGCTTCCCACCCGACCGTGGCCCAGCTTTTCTCAAAATCGTTCATGACATTAGTACCACCTGCGGCTTCGATCAAAGCATTGGGCATCGCATAGCGGCCGGCGGTAAATGGAACGTCTTCACCGCTGTCATAAACGAAAACACGAGGGGCGGTTTCCAGATCGGCCTGTTCGCTCAAGAACGATGACAGTTCGGTCTCGTAATCGTCAATCAAGGTTTCGGCGCGTTCTGCTACGTCAAAAATTGCGCCGAGATTGCGCAAATCGTTATACATATCGTCCATCGAGGCCGCATCTTTTTCACCGATATGGATACAGCTTTCAGTAAGTTCGTAAACTTGGATGCCAAACGTAGCTAGAGTTTCGGGCGTGACTTCACCACCAACCTTCATTCCATAGTTCCAACCCGCGAAAAAGAAATCTGCATCAGCGCCGATAAGTACTTCTTTTGACGGGTACTGAGATGACAACTCTGGCAGTTCTTCGATGCCCATCGTCATCTCTTCGTCCAACGTTTTCCATCCGGAAACACCTGTGTAACCCACCATGTGATCAGTAAGTCCAAGAACCAACATCATTTCGGTTAGATTCACGTCGTTCGAGATTGCCGCCTGTGGTGGAGCGTCAAAGGTGACGGTCCGATCACAGCTTTGAACTGTGGTTTGGGCCATTGCCGAGCTCGCAAAAGAAAGGGCAGCCAACGTAGGAAAGAATTTCATTTGAGAGTTCCGTTTAATTAGGGAGAGAGAAAGAAAAATGGGATGCGCCGCTGGGGGCAAGATGTTCGCGTTTGGCATCCACACGAAAAATGTTCGATACCAGTGCATCCGTCAGCAATGTTTCAGGCGGCCCGAACCCCTGTGGGTGCCCGTTTTTTAGAACTAGAACGTCATCGCAAACGCCTGCCGCCATATTCAGGTCGTGGAGTGACACGACAATGGTCAAGCAAAGGCTTTGGATGAGGGATACAATCTCAAGCTGGTGGCGGACATCAAGGTGGTTGGTGGGTTCGTCAAGAATTAGAACCTCCGGTTCCTGGGCCAATGCCCGTGCGACCATGACACGCTGGCGCTCGCCGCCAGATAATGTGCCAAAACCGCGCTCAGCCAACGAGTGCAGGTTTAAGGTCGTCAACACCTCGTCAACAATTCGGTCGCTGCCGGTATCGCCCCTAAAAAAGCCAGATGAATGCGGTACGCGCCCAAGACGGACAATCTCTCGTACTGTAAGGCCAAAGGCCGATGGCTGTTCCTGCAATACGGCCGCCATGCGTTTTGCGCAGCCGAGCGCAGACATTGACCAAATGTCTTGCCCGCCAACATGGACATGCCCCGTATGAGGTTTTTGGAACCGATACAGCAACCGCAATAGAGTTGATTTACCGGCACCGTTTGGTCCTACGATCCCTAACACGCGTCCCGCGGGGAGACTGAAGGTTGTGGGGTGAAGTACGGGTTGGGTCGACCTATTTGGCGCCCAACTTACATTCTGAACGTCAAGATCAACCATTTTCTTGTCCGGATAAACTTGGTGAGACATGAGGGAAGGCGTGCAATACGGAGTTCCAATTCGATCGAATTTCCAGAAATGTTATAATATAACAAATCCATGTAATTAGATCGGGCTTGGTTGGCAAGGCAAACTGAGTGATCTGTTTCAAAGGAGCCCAGCAGGGCAGTGCCAGTCTCGACAGGCATCGAGTGACCGAAGAGTTGGTATTTTCTGCAACCGTCATGAGCGACAGTCAAATCTGTTGGACAATTCAAAGCAGACGCCGCTCAGGATGTAAGTCGTGCCAACTGTACATTCATCATAGTGGTTCGTGTCCATATTGCTCTCCGCGATGACGCGGGGCGAAGGATAGACATGTAATCAAGCACGAGAAGGACTCGTTTTGCCATCATAATCTCCTAACCAGACACCCCGTCTGGGTTCAGTTGCATTGCCGACACCAAGGTGTCGTTGATGGCAGGTCTCCTGACTTGCGGATCAGCATTTCCTCGAACCTTCCCAGGCAACTTAGGGCCCAGTGGCATTTTCGAGGTCACTCACCGCTCACAGTTGCGGGGGCAGTTACGGGTTTGGCGCGTATTCGCTCTTCCTCACCGTATTCCCTTTTCATCCCAGAAGCATGTTCGGCATCTGGAAACCATCTAGGAGATCAGTGAAAGAACAGGGCAGGCCTGTCAAGGTGAATGGCCGCCGCCGCGTTGGGCGACGCCAATAGATGTTGTTACGTCTTCCGCCGTAGGGCTTCAGCGAGCGCAGATCCTAGTGCACCATTGGCGTTAGGTATCTTCTTGGGGCCTGCGCTGGTTAGGCCGTTTGCATTGGCCCGCCTTGTTGGCTTTGGTTTGCTGTCGTGCGCAGGGCTGGCACTGTTGTCTTTGCGCATCGTCAGGCCAATACGTTTGCGCGCCACGTCAACTTCGGTCACGCGTACCCGAACTACATCGCCGGCTTTCACGACCTCATGCGGATCTTTCACGAACCGGTCCGCAAGCTGGCTAACATGAACCAAACCATCTTGGTGGACACCGATGTCGACGAAGGCCCCAAAGGCGGCCACATTCGTAACAGTCCCTTCCAGTGACATACCTGATTTCAAGTCTGTTATGCTGTCGATACCATCCGCGAAGGTTGCGGTTTTGAAAGCTGGCCGTGGGTCACGCCCCGGCTTTTCCAGTTCCAGAAGAATATCGCGCACCGTTGGTAGGCCAAAATTCTCGTCCACAAACTGTTCTGGCCGCAGGCCTGACAGCGCAGTGTTGTCGCCCATTATAGCGCGCACATCCCGTCCACACGCTTGCACGATTTTGCGGGCCACACCGTAAGCTTCGGGGTGCACCGAAGACGCATCAAGTGGTTCCGCCCCATCAGCGATGCGTAGGAAACCTGCGCACTGTTCAAACGCTTTTGGCCCTAACCCTGCAACCTTTAACAATGCGTCCCTGCTTTCAAAAGCACCATAAGTGTCACGGTGCGCGACAATGCTTTGAGCTAGCGATGTACCAAGCCCAGCGACATGTGACAGCAAAGGGGCGGAGGCCATGTTCAAATCGACACCCACTGCATTAACCGCATCTTCCACAACGGCCTCTAACGATTGCGCCAGTTGCCTTTGATCAACGTCGTGTTGGTATTGACCTACCCCGATGGCCTGCGGTTCGATTTTCACGAGTTCTGCCAGTGGGTCTTGCAACCTTCGTGCAATAGAAACGGCACCCCGTAACGAAACATCAAGATCTGGAAATTCGTTCGCAGCGAGTTCGGACGCAGAATATACGGATGCACCGGCTTCTGACACAATGACAGGGGTAGGGCGCGGCGTACCTGTTGGGAGGCGTTTCAAAACATCAGCAACCAAACGTTCTGATTCACGGCTTGCTGTGCCATTGCCAATTGCCAGCAATGCAACGCCATGTTTGCGGATCAGATGTAGTAGGGTCTCTTCTGACCCGCGTACATCATTGCGGGGTTGAAACGGGTATATCGTTGCTGTTTCCAAAACTTTGCCAGTGTCATCGACGACGGCAATCTTACACCCTGTACGAATTCCTGGATCCAAGCCTAAAGTTGCGCGTGCGCCAGCGGGTGCGGCGAGCAAAAGATCACGCAGATTACGTGCAAAGACGTCGATCGCGGTTTCATGGGCGCGGCGGCGCATCTCGGTCAGTAAGTCCATGAACATCGACATGCTCAGTTTAATTCGCCAAGTCCAACTCGCGACCATTCGCAACCACTGGTCCCCTAGTCCTTCGCCTTGAATTCCAATTTCGGCTTCAACAATGCCGACGACCTTGTCGAGGGCATGTTCATCCGCCGGCGCGATATCGACCGTCACGATTTCTTCCTTGGATGCACGTAAAATGGCAAGGGCGCGGTGCGACGGGATCGTTGACCATTTTTCGCTATGGTCGAAATAGTCTGAAAATTTTGCTCCGACGTCTTCTTTGTCCTTGTTGACTCGGGCGACCACATGAGCCGCTTTCTGCATCACGTCGCGCAGTCGCCCCAGCAATTTAGCATTTTCGCCAAGTTCTTCCGCGAGAATGTCGCGAGCACCGTTCAGGGCGTCCTTTTCGGTTTCGACAGTCTCAGATAAATACTTGGCCGCAAGCAAGGTTGGGTCGGCCATGCGTTGCTCCAAGATCGCGCGCAGCAGAGGTTCTAACCCGTTTTCACGTGCAATCATTGCACGGGTACGGCGTTTGGGCTTGTAGGGCAGGTATAGGTCTTCAAGTACAGCTTTCGTGTCTGCCCCTGCAATCGACGTTGCCAATCCGTCTGTCAGCTTTCCTTGGCTTTTGATTTCACTAAGAATTGTGTCCCGCCGTTTTTCAAGTTCGCGCAGGTAGCCCAGCCGTTCTGCCAAGCGGCGCAGCTGAGTGTCATCCAAGCCACCGGTAACTTCTTTTCTGTATCGAGCAACGAACGGAACAGTGTCGCCGGCATCAAGCAAAGCGACTGTTGCCTTTACTTGCTCTGGTCGCGCCTGAATGTCACTAGCAATTTGGCGGGAAATGCGGTCTGCGACAGCGGTCATGACAGGCTCCTTCAGCGGTTGGGATCGTTGTGATAGCTGCGCCGCCGCGCCGAGCCAAGCCCAGAACGGCTGCCATACCGTTTCGATGCCAGATTGAGTTACCGGTTCGCCAGTTTTTGCTTACGGCATCGGAACATCTGTCGTGAACTTCGGAATAGAATACCCACGTTGCACTGCAGGACGTTGGGCGATCCGAAGATACCAGTCGCGAATGTTCGGATAGTCGGCCAAATCAATTTCCTGCCATTCAAACCGCGACACCCAAGGCCAACATGCCATGTCCGCGATGGAATACATGCCCAGACCTTCGCCCGCGATGTAGTCGCGACCGTCAAGGCGCTCGTTCAATACTCGGTACAACCGTGCGCCTTCGCTGGAATAGCGTTCTTCGCCGTATGTAGATTTACCTTTGTTGTATTTTACGAAGTGATGAACCTGCCCCAACATTGGGCCCAGACCACCCATTTGCCACATCAACCATTCCATCATTTTCCAATATTCGGGGCCATCGCATTGGAATTGCTTATACTTATCAGACAAGTACAGCATGATTGCGCCGGTCTCCATCATTTGAACTCCGGTCTCGTGATCTACAATCGCGGGGATGCGATTGTTTGGAGCGATCTTTAGGAACTCTGGCGCAAACTGTTCGTCGTTGGTGATGTCGATAGCGTGTGCGGTATAGGGTACACCGAGTTCTTCAAGCAATATAGAAACTTTACGGCCGTTAGGCGTAGTCCAAGTGTAAAGGTCAATCATCTATTCGTCCTTGATCTTACCGTGTGGAGGCAGAAAACAACGTGGCTGCGGTTTTCGCAACAGCCCTTTTTTAAGCCGCTACAGTGATTTTGTCCTTTGGTCAGACTTCGCCCAACGAACCGCGCATTGTGATGGAAACCTCAAGCGTGTGCTTTGCACCTTCGCTTCGGTTTTCAATCATGTTGACCAATTCGTTCCCTGCAACGCGGCCCATTTCACGATGAGGGACATGTACGGTGGTTAGCGGCGGTTCCAATATGCCGGCAAGCTCTATGTCGTCGAAGCCCGTTATTGACACATCATTGGGGACTCTTAGGCCAAGCTCTTTCGCTTTGTTTACAGCGCCCGCCGCCAAAACATCGTTACCGCACATTACGACCGTTGGTCTTGGATCGGATTTCATTAGAGTCGCAAACGCGACCGCTCCGCTTTCAATTTCGTATGATGTTTCAATGACTTTTAGATCATTGGAGTGAAGGCCGTGCTGGACAAGCGCATCTTTGATTCCGGCAAGGCGACTAGCCGCGCGATCGTTGCCATCTACTACACCGGATATCATTGAAATCCTGCGGTGTCCCTTAGCGATGACTAAGTCAGCGAGAACCTGCATTGCTTTCCTGTTGTTAAAACCGACAGATGCATGCGGCTTTTCAGGTTCGGATGCCCATGCAAGCACGGTCGGAATTTGCCGTCGATCGAGGTACTCATATATTTTGTCGTCTCGTTCATACCCGATCAAAAGCAATCCATCTGCGCCGCGTGCCACAAGCGCTTTGATCTGTTCAGCTTCTAAGTTTGGTTCATAGGCACTGCTGGAAACAAGCAGGTTATAACCAAGATCGTGAAGCGTTTCTTGAAAGGCCTGAAGGCCACGGGCAAAGATCGCATTCTCCATTGTCGGTATGATTGCACCAATCGTAAACGTGCGTTTCGCGGCCATTGCCCTTGCGTTGAAATTCGGGGTGTAACCCAAAGTTTCGACGGCCTTCATAACCTTCTCGCGAGTGCTGAGCGCGACTTTCTGTTTAGAGTTCAGGCAGCGCGACACTGTTGCTGTCGATACGCCTGCTAATAACGCAACATCGTCTAGCGTGGGGATTGAAGGTTGCTTTATCATAGTGCGCCTTGGTCAAGATTGCAGGCATACTACTATAGATATCAACCATCTGCATGAAAATTCATGAAAGCGCTTGCAAGAATCAAATGTAAGCGCTTACACTTTAGCCAGAACCAGACAAGTTGGGAGGCTTTTGTGTTTCTGTACGTCTCATTCATCGTATTCGTGGTGTTCTTTCTGAACGTTGCATTGGGTGCGTTTGCGGATGCTGCATTCCTTGGGGATGTAGGAGAAATGCTGGTTCTAGCGGTCGCGTCAGTGCTTTTTGTTGTCGCGATTCTGAAAAGAGAGGCGGAACAGAAAAGCAATGAGTGACCGCCTGATTCCAACGGGAGGAGACCCAAATGGACAACCAAAACGGTAACGATCCTATTTCATCAGAACGCAGGAATTTCCTAAAGCTGGCATCTACGGCTGGCTTCACGGCAGCCTTGGTAGCCGGTGCGGCCGGCACCTTGTGGTCCACCGAGGCCGCAGCTCAGTCTGCGAACGAAGAACGCGAGCGTGAAGCTGCAGCAGAACACACTATGACTATTGCTACAGCTTATGTTCTCGGCGCATCACGCAGTTATCCGATCATGCAGCTTGATCTGAAAGAAAATATCCAGAACGCAACGAGCGGTAGAGTTTATGTGAAGCTAGCTCCAGGCGGTCAACTTGGCGCAGGTGGTGCGCTTGTTCAGGCGGTTCAAGGTGGCACCATTCAGGCCGCACAACATTCGCTTTCAAATTTTGCACCTTTCGCTTCCACAGTTGATTTGATCAACATGCCGTACCTTTGCGGCTCTAACCAAAGGTTTACTAATCTCGTAAACTCCGATTTCTGGAACACCAACGTTACTCCGAAGATCGAAGAAAACGGTTTCAAACCTTTATTCTACGTCAATATCGATCCGCGTGTTGTCGCTGTCCGTAAAGGTGGCGCTGGGGCAGTCATTACACCTGGTGACTTGGATGGTGTGAAGTTCCGGGTTCCGGGGTCCGCAATGCTTCAGCAATATTACCGCTTGGTGGGGGCAAACCCAACACCGGTGGCTTGGGGTGAAACTCCATCGGCTATTCAACAGGGCGTTGCCGATGCACTTGATCCGTCCGTTGGTGCGCTGTTCGTATTCGGTTTCAAGGACATGCTGTCCCACGTAACATTCACGCAAGCGGTCCCAGATTCGCAGGTGTACTCATGCAATCTGGAATGGTTCAATTCTATGCCGGCCGACATTCAAGAAGGCATCATGTGGGGCTCTGAAATGACCGCACACCAAAACCTTGCAAAGGTACCATCCGCGCGTTCTTATGCGATGTCGGAGCTTGCAAAAGCAGGTGTTGAATTCCACAGCTTGAGCGAAGACCAGCTGGCAGAGTGGAAGGATGCGGGCGGCTATCAGCGATCTGAATGGGACGAGTTTAAAGTGGAACTTGCTGGGTCCATGGATGCTTTTGCGCAAATGGAAGAAGCAGCAGGCACGCAAGGTAAATATTACGTCCACGATGCCTAGTAATACATCGGGCGCCTTCGTTAGGCGCCCGAACCACCTAACTCTCTTTTCACATGAATTTCAGGCAGCACGCGACGAGCTTGGTCAGTGCCATTGAGCCGATTGGTCCCGACATGAATATTCTTCGTAAACTTGATCAAAACGCCGAACGCTGGCTGCTTTTGACCTTCTACGTAATGCTTGTCATCACGATGGCAGTCGAAGTGTTGCGACGCGAAATCTTCGCTTATTCCTCAATTTGGGGCGAAGAAATCGTCCGCTATGCATTCATTTATCTGGCTTGGGTCGGAGCCGCTGCAGCCGTAAAGGAACGTGCACACATCCGTATTGATGTGATCATGCACTATCTCGGCCCTCGTCCCAAAGCGCTTCTCTATATGTTTGGGGATATCGTCATGATGATCGTGGCGGTGATCGCACTTTATTGGTCCTACGAGTCGGTGCACGTCTCATGGAAATTCGGCTCAGTTACGGATGGACTACGCATTTCCAAAGTGTGGTTTCTGATGTCCGTTCCATTGGGCTTCGGACTAATGATTTGGCGCCTGCTGCAATCGGTTCGCCGTGATTTCATCAGCCTCAAGACAGGTGAACCTGTTTTTGAAGGCGATACATTGTTTGATTAGGGGGAGCCTAGATGCTTTGGAGTACTGTTGCCCAAACCGTTGAGCTTGGTTGGGATTTCTACGTTCCCGTCATAGTGTTTGTTGCCTTGGTTGCACTAGCAGTTCCCGTGTGGGCTTCTATCGGGTCAGCAGCGATCCTGATGCTGGTGATGTCGGGCGATCTGCCGCTGAGCCTTGTTGGCGAACGCTTATTCACAGGTATTGACGCATTTGCGCTTACCGCGATCCCCCTTTTCATTCTGACTGGTGATGTCCTTGTGCGGACTGGTCTTAGTCGCAAATTTCTTGACGTTGCAGAGGCCTTGACCTGTTTTACAAAAGGCGGTTTTGGGTCTGCAACTGTATTGGTTTGCGGTATGTTTGCTGCGATTTCTGGATCGGATGCGGCTGGTGCTGCGGCGGTCGGTAGAATGACGATCGCGCGGTTGGTCGAGGCTGGCTACCCGCGTCCATATGCTTGTGCCTTGGTCGCTGCCGGTGCCTGTACTGGTATCCTTATCCCACCTTCGATCGCTTACATCATTATTGGTCTGGTCCTAGGGATATCCGCTTCAACACTGTTCTTGGCGGCACTTGTCCCAGGGCTTTGTATTCTGCTTTCTATTCTAATAACCAACCTCGTGGTTAATCGCATCTATTCGTACGAGGGCGGTGGGAACCTAACTTTTCTTGAATGGCTTGCCAACTTAGGCCGATCCCTGAAAACAGGTTGGTATGCGTTTATTGTTCCCGGCATCATCTTTTACGGCATCTTTTCAGGTCGTTTGACACCTACAGAGGCCGGCGCACTGGCCGTGACTGTTACCATCGCTATGGGATTTCTACTTGGGACATTAAAGTTTTCGGATTTCCCTGCGATGTTACTGAGCTCGGCAAAAGTGAACGGTGTGATATTGCCGATTATTGCCTTTTCGGCCCCGTTGGCCGAAGCATTGGCCATCATGGGTGTCCCGCAGGGCTTCGTGACATCTGTTACAGGGCTGACAGAAGAACCATGGATCCTAATCTTGTTGATGATTGGCATCCTGATTTGCGCTGGCTGCGTCATGGAAACCACACCCAATATTGTGATCCTAGCACCGATCTTGCAGCCGCTCGCGGAAAACATTGGTATGAATGAAATTCAGTTCTGTATCATGATGATTACAGCGCTAGGCGTTGGTTTCATTACTCCGCCTCTTGGACTCAACTTGTTCGTTGTATCCGGGATCACAGGTGAATCGATCCTTAAGATTGCTGCACGAGCCGTCCCGTTCGTACTGAGTATGTTCATAATTGTCTTACTCATCGCCTATGTGCCTGCTGTTTCGACATACCTTTTGCCTGATATTTTCAAATAGGAGCGTCTCATGAAGCGAGAATACCTCAAAAAAGCTACCCTAACATCAGCGTCTAACGCATCCGAAACCCATGAGATCGTTACGGGCATCCTGTCCGATATTGAACAGGGTGGAGACGCCAAAGCGAGAGAGTATGCAACCAAGTTCGATCGCTACGAAGGTAATGTTCTGCTGACACAGACAGAGATCGACGCTGCCATCGCGCTGGTGCCTGAAAAGCTTAAGGCGGATATCCGGTTTGCTCATGACAATGTCCGTCGGTTCGCGGAGCTTCAAAAAAGCACTATCGGCGACGTTGAGATGGAGATTGAACCGGGTTTCGTCGCGGGGCAAAAATCAATCCCTGTCGAAGCCGCTGGGTGTTACGTTCCCGGTGGGCGCTATAGCCACGTGGCATCCGCAATCATGACAGTAACCACCGCTAAAGTAGCTGGGTGTAAACATATTACGGCGTGTTCTCCGCCTCGACCAGATGTTGGCGTGGCTCCGGCCATTGTTTATGCGGCGCACATTTGCGGTGCCGACAGCATTCTTGCGATGGGTGGGGTGCAGGGAGTTGCATCTATGACATTTGGCCTGTTTGGCTTACCAAAAGCTAATATTCTGGTCGGTCCAGGTAACCAATTTGTCGCCGAAGCCAAGCGCATTCTGTTTGGACGAGTTGGAATCGATATGATTGCTGGTCCAACGGATAGCCTTGTACTTGCCGACAAAACTGCTGATGCGCACATCGTAGCTACAGATTTGGTGTCTCAAGCCGAACATGGGTATAATTCGCCCGTTTGGTTGGTGACGGATGATCGAGCGCTTGCGGAAAAAGTAATTGAAATCGTCCCTAAGTTGATTGAAGACCTCCCTGAACTGAACCGTGATAATGCGTTTGCCGCTTGGCGTGACTATGCAGAAATTATTGTCTGTCATAATCGCACTGAGATGGCCGCCTGTTCAGATGATTACGCGCCTGAACATCTGACAGTTCAGGCCGCAGACCTCGACTGGTGGCTCGAAAACCTGACTTGTTATGGTTCGTTGTTCTTGGGTGAAGAAACCACTGTGTCCTATGGCGACAAAGCTACTGGAACCAACCATGTGCTGCCGACATCCGGTGCGGCTAGCTATACAGGCGGTCTTTCTGTTCATAAGTACATGAAAATCGTCACATGGCAGCGGGCAACCCGTGAGGGATCTAAGGCAGTCGCAGAAGCAACCGCGCGAATTTCGAGGCTCGAAGGAATGGAAGGTCATGCGCGCGCCGCGGATGTTCGATTGGCAAAATACTTTCCGTCTGAGCACTTTGAACTGACAGTCAATGGTTAACGTTAACACCCTTTTTGACCTGACTGGTAAGGTGGCCTGTATCACAGGTGCAAGTTCGGGATTGGGACGACGCGCTGCGGTTGCCTTGGCATCCGCAGGCGCAAACGTTGTCGGTGTTGCCCGCCGATCCGACGCGTTGGAAGGCCTTTGTGATGAGATCGGGGCGGCAGCTACCGGTGTTGTCGCTGATGTCGCTGATCGAACTCATTTAGATAAACTTGTTGTCGATCTCTCGGCTCCTTTTGGTGCGCCGGACATAGTGCTTCATGCCGCCGGTTTAAACACACGTGAAGCTGCAGATGATGTTACGATAAAAGGGTGGGACCAGACTTTAGCACTCAACCTATCGGCGCCCTTTTTTCTCAGCCAGGCTTTGGTGCCGGGCATGAAGGCAAAAGGTTGGGGCCGTATCGTCAACTTTGCATCGCTTCAGACTTTCCGAGCCTTTCCGAGCGGCATTGCATATGGGGCAACCAAAGGCGGTGTTGGCCAATTGACGCGGGCGATGGCCGAGGCTTGGTCACCGTATGGAATTACAGCAAATGCCATTGGTCCTGGGTTTTTCCCAACGGAGTTGACTGCGGCCGTGTTTGACGATGATGAACGAGCAGCGCGCAATGCCGCGCAAACCTGTATCGGGCGGAATGGCACATTAGCCGATATTGACGGACCGGTCTTGTTCTTATGCTCGGATGCGTCTGCTTACGTCACGGGGCAGGTCTTGATGGTTGACGGGGGGTTCACGGCGAAATGAAAGCTCTGGTTTATGACGGTGTCGAAACGCTTGAGTTTCGGGACGTTCCCGATCCAAAACCTAAAAGCGGCGAACAGTTAATTCGTGTGGAAGCTGTAGGCATTTGCGGTTCTGATATGCATGCCTATCTAGGGCATGACGAACGCCGTCCCGCGCCATTGATCCTTGGCCACGAAGCTGCTGGAACAATTCAGGGTGGACAAAATGACGGTATGCGGGTGACTGTTAATCCGCTGGTCACATGTATGAATTGTTCGGCATGTTCTGCGGGTCGTGAAAACCTTTGTCCCGCCCGCCAGATTATTTCTATGCAACCGCGCGAAGGTGCTTTTGCACAATACGTCTCGATGCCGCAACGCAACCTTATTGAAGTTCCAGAAGATGTTCCGCTTGAAAAAGCTGCATTGGCTGAACCCATAGCTGTTAGTTGGCATGCTGCAAGGTTAGCATTAACCGCTGTACACAAATCAATGGAACGACGTGCGATCGTGATTGGTGGAGGGGCAATCGGTCTTGCTGCTGCGCTTGCGTTGAAGGCGATGAAAGTTGATGAAGTAACGATTATTGAACCAAACGCTGCGCGCCGTGCATTCTTGGTTCAATCCTGCGGGCAAGATGCCGTGGGCACCCAGAAAGGCACCGCTCCCATTGTAATTGATGCAGTAGGCTATGGTGCTACCCGTGCTACTGCGTCACAGGTTGTCGAACCAGGCGGCGTCATTGCGCATGTCGGACTTGGGGATGTTGCCCCAGGGTTAGACATAAGGCGCGCAACCCTCCAGGAAGTCACTTTCATCGGCACATATACCTACACCGCACAAGATTTTCGCGACACAGCAGAAGCAATTTTTGACGGACGTTTGGGGGCATTGGACTGGATCGATCTAAGGCAACTCGGGGCGGGGCAAAGGGCGTTCCAAGACCTTCTGGCAGGAAACGTTGCTGCACCAAAGATCATTCTGAATCCATGGCCATGATTAACTCACAACATTTGGAGGCTTTTTATGTATAGTAGTGTTCTCGTCCCCATGGCGTTGGATCATGACGTGTCCCAACATACGCTCGAGGTCGCAAAAGCTCTTGCAAAGAAGAACGGCCAGATCGTTGCGTTACACGTCTACGAGGCTCCGCAAAGTTCGGTCGCGGCATTTTTGGATGTGGATGCCGTCAAAGATGGTGTTGAACTTGCGCGTAAAGAGTTGGAACAAAAAACAGCAACGCTTGATGGAGTGACCGCCGAACTGATTATTGGCCACACCTACAGGTCGATCATTGATTATGCCGCGACGCATGATGTTGGTTGTATCGTAATGGGTTCTCATAAGCCCGGCTTCAGTGATTTTCTTCTTGGATCTACCGCTGCTCGGGTCGTTAGGCATGCACCTTGCGCAGTCCATGTCTATCGCAGCTCTTAATCGCTCGTCTTCTATTTCCGCCCTTATATGAAAGGCTAAGACATATGAACATCGACAAAAAGATCTGTGATGATCTTGTCGCCAATGACGT
>CANLQK010000008.1 GCA_947493255.1 uncultured Paracoccaceae bacterium | reverse complement strand
GTTTTCATGGTAGTCTCCAATTTCGTGTTCAGGTTTATGCCCGGGGGAGGCAGAACACCGTGTCCTGCTGGGCTTCGTAAACACAACTCGCCAGGCGCAAATTCGTTCCCTCTTTTTCAAAGAAAAAGTCATCACACATCTGTGATAACCACCTGATACCAATAAATAAAAGGGAACACAGACCGCGCAAGAACCTCGACCCCCAAACGCAAAACGGCGGCCCCAAAGGAGCCGCCGTTTCTAACCGTAAGTGGGCGTCAGATTATGACTGCTCAACGTGGATTTCTGCAATGCCGCGCTCTTTAGCGTTCAGGCGGCCGTCACCGTCCAGATCGAATGCAGCAACGTTGCCGTCGATGATTTCGCGGTCGGATACTTCCTGGTCACCGTTTGTGTCCAAAGAGTAGTTCAATTTTGCAGCGTTAACGTTGAAGTCCTGTACGTCTTCAAGAGCAGCGAAAGCTGGCGCGGACAGAGCAACAACAGCGGCGAAAGATGCGATAAGAGTTTTCATGGTAGTCTCCAATTTCGTGTTCAGGTTTATGCCCGGGGGAGGCAGAACACCGTGTCCTGCTGGGCTTCGGGGAGACAACACCGGCCGGGCCACTTTCGTTCCCATTTTTTTGTCACAAGTTCATCACCGAACCGTGAAATTCATAAAAAGATCATAAAAAACAATTCCGTAATACCGAGCAACACCCCTGATTAGTCCGTACTTTTTTCAGAGCCCATGCCTCGTGCATTTAAAAAGCCCCCCAACCCGAACAGGCCAGGGGGGAAGTTGCGCCAGCTTGGGGGACTGACGCGGGCCAGGGCAATAGGGTCAGGTACCGCCCCGATGAGACGATCACGCCTATTGCGCAACCGGCATAAGGCCAGCCTCTTGAGCCGCCACAACTTCAGCCATGTCGAGGAGGCCATCGCCAGTTGCATCGATTGTGGTAAAAACTTCGTCTGTTATGTCAGGGTACATCGTGCTGATTTCTGGAAAGCTGTAGAAACCATCGCCGTTCACATCAATCGCAGGATCTGCGTCTTGTGCCAACGCAACACCTGCGGTTGCGAGTACAAGTGCTGCAGTCAGGTTGGTCAATTTCAACATGGGTCGTCTCCTTATAAGACTTAGGTTTGTCATGACGGAACAACTTTGGCTCCGACAGCTCTTGGTGTAGTGTCGCCAACTTCACCCCGCGATCCCAAGCGATGAGACCTCCAGTTTTCGGCGCCCCCGTGCAGATCGGGGCATCGTCGTTGCGCGAGCAAACGCCGTTCCAAATGGAAGTTGAGCAGGTCGGCAGGGAATGGCGCAGACAAACGGTTGCGGTGGGCACCCCCCCGCCGAGACCAGCACGATATGTCGTCTGATGCTTTGCTGATGTCGCACAACGACCGGACCCGTCGTTTATGCACAGCTACGCTAAACGCATCACTAAGCGAAAGGTTGTCTAATGTCTTACGCACCCTCTGATCCAGTGTTGGCATCGGTGCGCCGCCCAGTTGAACACGCTAACGGCCTGCCCAATGCCCAATACGCAGACCCGGACGTTTTTGCGGCGGAAGCACGTGCTGTATTGCATACGACGTGGGCCGGATTGGCGGTTCAAGAAGATGTTGCCGAAATCGGGGATGCGAAACCTATAGAGTTCCTTGGGATCCCATTGTTACTGGTGCGCGACAAGAATGACACCGTGCGTGTTTTCCAAAACATCTGCCGCCACCGTGGAATGATCTTGATCGATGCGCCTCGTAAGATCGAGGGAGCCATTCGATGCCCTTACCATTCATGGTGTTACTCAACATCCGGAAAATTGGTCTCGACCCCGCATGTGGGCGGCCCAGGGAACAACAAACATGAAGCTATCGTAAATGACGACCTTGGCCTTATTGAAGTTCGCAGTCATGTTTGGCGAAATGTTGTATTTATTAACCTCGATGGCAAAGCCGCACCGTTTGAAGAAGAAAACGCCGCGCTTATTGTGCGATGGCATGAACATGACAAACCGCTACATCATGGTGGGCCTGACAGCCGCTTCACCCTTGACGTAGCCTGCAACTGGAAACTTGCCGTCGAAAACTATGCCGAAAGCTATCACCTGCCTTGGGTCCACCCCAGTCTGAACAGTTATTCACGCCTTGAAGATCATTACAACATTGAGGAACCAGGGGCGTTTTCAGGTCAAGGTACGCTTGTTTATCGCCAATTGACGGGTTCAAACGGCGCGACTTTCCCCGACTTCGAAGGATTAAGCAGCAAGTGGGACGAAGGGGCCGAGTATATTTGTCTTTACCCAAACGTTCTTCTCGCCGCCCAGCGCGAACATGCTTATGCAATCATTTTGGAACCCGTGGCCCATAATAGGACTGTGGAACATGTACACATCTACTATTCTACATCAGACACCGATGATGAGCTAAGGGTCTCAAACACCGCCCAATGGAAAGGCATCTTTGAAGAAGACATTGATGTTGTTGAGGGTATGCAAAAAGGCCGTTCAGCGCCTGGTTTTGACGGAGGGCGCTTCTCACCAGCGATGGATGGACCAACACATTGTTTTCACGATTGGGTCGCCGCACACCTGCAAAACCACGAAGAGAAATGACATCGCTCAATGATCGCTTGCTTAACGCATATGCCCGCGGCGCGCATGCAGAGTTAGTGAGCTTATATTCCGAAGCAGCTGAGTGTACTAAAGATATTGACGAACGATGTTTCTTCTTTACGCAAGCCTATGTTTTCGCCTTAGAACAAGGGCATCCAGACAAAGAAAAATTGTATCAAAAACTCGCTCAGTACGATCGAATTTAAGCACGCTCTTTTAGCTCTTGCCCCAACTTTTCCCCTTTCGGTTGTAACTTATACCAAATAGTCAAATTCTTCTTTTACATTGAGTGTGCCAACGTTAGCTCTCTAGTAAGACGAAGAATTGGCAACGGATAAACGAATGGCTCCTCGCAATATCATTATCGACACGGACCCTGGTCAGGACGATGCTGTCGCAATCTTGTTAGCGCTGGCGTCTCCAGAATTGAATGTTCTTGGCATTACAGCTGTGGCTGGCAATGTGCCATTGAACTTGACCCAAAAAAACGCACGTATCGTTTGCGAACTGGCTGGGTTTCCAGAAACCCTTGTATTTGCAGGGTGTGATACACCCCTGTCTCGTAAACTGGTTACCGCCGAACACGTGCATGGAAAAACAGGGCTAGATGGCCCACAGCTCGACGCACCCGAGATGCCCCTTCAAGACGCGCACGCCGTCGACTGGATTATTGAAACCTGCCGCGCGGCGCAGGCAAAGTCGATCACGCTGTGCCCTTTGGGGCCGCTGACCAACATTGCCACTGCCCTGACCCGCGCACCTGACATCAAGGATGCTATCGAAGAAATTGTTTTGATGGGGGGCGCATATTTCGCCGTTGGGAACATTACTCCCGCGGCTGAGTTCAATATCTATGTCGACCCCGAAGCCGCAAAGATTGTGTTTGATGCGGGCCTTCCCCTTACAGTGATGCCGCTGGACATGACGCACAAAGCCCTGACCACGAAACCTCGTATCGACAAGTTCCGCCAAATGGGCACGACAGTCGGTACAATGACAGCGGCTTGGACTGACTTTTTCGAACGTTTCGATATGGAAAAATACGGATCAGAAGGCGCCCCCCTGCATGACCCAACCGTAATCGCATACCTAATCAATCCTGACTTGTTTACAGGCCGCCAAATCAACGTAGAAATCGAAACCCAGTCGGAACTGACCCTTGGCATGACAGTCGCTGACTGGTGGGGCGTAACGGACCGCGCGCCCAATTGTATGTTTATGGGCGATCTAGACGCAGAAGGGTTTTATGAACTGCTGGCGGAACGTCTTGCAACGTTGCAATGACGTTTCTCGCAGCACCTGATCCATCATGGCCAATGCAGGCCAAATCGGAAATTGAACGCTGGCAAGACGTGCTTGGCCCAAAATTGATTGCAGCCTTTCACATTGGGTCAACTGCGGTTCCCGGTTTGGTTGCGAAACCAATTATCGATCTTCTGCCTGTTGTAGAATCTCTTGAAAAGCTAGACGCACTGAACCCTGCGATTACCGCGTTAGGGTACGAAGCAATGGGGACGTATGGCATTTCCGGACGTCGGTACTTTCGAAAATCCGCAGCCAATGGCAGACGTTTGATCCATGCTCACGCCTTTGCAATTGGCGACCCCGCTATTCGTCGTCATGTCGCCTTTCGCGATTTGCTGCGCAGTGACCCCGATATCAGCGCGGCGTATCAAACGGTCAAGATCGCGGCAGACATCGCAGCTGACGGTGATATGGACCTCTATATCAACCTGAAAGACGGTTTCATTCAAATGCATGAGGCGTTGGCGTTACAGACTTTGCCGTAAACGTTCTACTCTGTAAATTCGTGTGCGAAGGTCCTTACCTCTTCCCCCTTGGCGGACAGACAGGTAGGACTTGGCCACCTTTCCGTATCGGATGAAACAATGACCACCGCCATTACACTTGCCACCCCTGCTGATGCATCGAAAACGCTGGCTCTAATCGCAGCGTTTCATGCCGAATACGGGCTAGATATGACAGACGAAGCACGCGCAGCAGCTTTGGCCCCGTTACTTGCTGGTTCGCCCCATGGCGCTGTTTGGCTATTCGGCCCAACAATGGCCCCTACCGGGTACGTGATCATAACATTCGGTTGGTCGATGGAAATGGGTGGAATGGATGCCTTTGTGGACGAGTTGTATATCCGCCCACCAGTGCGAAAACGTGGGATCGCATCAGAAGTACTTTCAGCCATTGCAGGCAGCCTGCGCGATGTCGGTGTCAAAGCACTTCATCTTGAAGTCGACAGGGACGATGAGGCAACACAGCGGTTGTATTCACGTGCGCACTTCAAAATGCGCGATCGTTACGCGCTCATGACCCGAGAATTGTAATGGCGTTGCACCTGCCCTTTGACGCGACTTACCTTTCCCTACCGGATCGGTTTTATACCAGACAACCCGCGACACCTGTCAGCGCGCCATCGTTGATTGCTTTCAATCACGAGCTTGCCGATCGCCTCGGGCTGGACAGCGGCTCAATGACGATCGAAGAGGCCGCAGAGATTTTTTCGGGCAACGCGGTCCCTGAAACGGCAACTCCCTTTGCTCAAGTATATGCAGGTCACCAATTTGGCGGATTCTCTTCTCAATTGGGAGACGGACGCGCGCTCCATCTGGGGGAGCTTGCCACCTTCGCTGGTCGCGTCGATGTTCAGCTCAAAGGATCAGGGCGCACCCCCTATTCACGAGGTGGCGATGGCCGCGCTTGGGTTGGCCCAGTTATTCGTGAATATCTGATGTCATGTGCAATGGACGCCCTTGATATTCCGACTACGCGCGCACTTGCAGCGGTGACGACGGGTGATCCAGTGCTGCGCGAACAAGGACCCCTGCCCGGTGCAGTCCTGACGCGTGTCGCCGCGTCCCATATTCGTGTTGGAACATTCCAGTATTTCGCCGCCCGTAGTGACAAAGATGCGTTGCAACAGCTGACCGATTACACAATTCGCCGCCATTATCCTAATGCGAAAGGCCCAGCTGGCTTGTTAAGCGCCGTTATGGAACGCCAAGCATCCTTAATTGCAAAATGGATGTCGGTTGGGTTCATCCACGGGGTCATGAACACAGACAACGTACAAATCGCTGGGGAAACGATCGACTATGGTCCATGTGCATTTATGGACACGTACCACCCCGACACTGTGTTTAGTTCAATCGACCATCAAGGACGTTACGCCTATTCCAATCAGGCACCTGTTACACACTGGAATCTTGCTCAATTCGCCACTTCACTTGTTGTCATCATGCCCGACCAAGACGCTGCGATTGAAGAATTCACGGCAATCATCAACCGTTTTCCCGAACTATACCAAAAGGCATGGCTCAAGGCCTTTGCGCCTAAGATCGGGTTGCAGCCTAATGAAACGGCGTCAGACCTTGTGCAGGACCTTTTGGGCGTCATGGCAAACGCAAAGCTGGATTTCACAAACACATTTGCTGCACTGGATGAAACCGCTAAAACGTCACCCGAATGGCACGTAAAATGGCGTGCTGCTGGCCCTGAAGATACATTATGGCAAAGAACGAACCCACATGTGATCCCTCGAACGCATAAGATTGAAGAGGCCATACAAGCCGCAACCAGCGGCGACTACGCACCATTTCATCAAATGCTGAAGGCCGTCAGCGCCCCGTTTGAACCGCTGTCGGCCTTCATGCTCCCCCCAACCGATTTTGAGAAAGTTCATCAAACATTCTGCGGCACCTGATCTAGACGCCCTTTATGGCGACCTACCGGCCAAGCATCCACGCGCCATCCGGCCAAAAGGCGTGATAGGCAAAAGCGAACATCACGTCATGGGCCAGATCTTTCCCCGCTGTGTCGCGCACGCGTACTGTCCCTACATCTCGACCAGTACCGATGTTACCAGTATCCAACGCTGAGGCCTGCCCAGCCGACCAAGACAAAACCACCCCTTGTTCTGTGATTTGCCCCGCCTCCGCGATACGCGTCATGGGCCACGCACGATCCCCTACCCGAACAACACGGGCCAACGCAGGGATATCATGGGGCGGCAATTCACCGTTGAACAAAAACGGGCGATCCGAACTGTCATACTGAACATAAGGGTTCGCCCCATAGTCGCGCCGAAAATCAGGTCGGGCCATAACAAGGCCGTCGCGGTTGCGGTCTTTATATTCTGCCCAGCTCTCCATCCAGCTGGGCAAGGTTTGCAGTTCTGTCCCAGTTAGGTCCCCGACGATGGCCTCCCCAATGGCCTGTTGCCACCAGCTTTCGGTTTCACGGTCATACATGACCATATCAGAATGTCGCAGCTTACCCGAAACGCCAAACGTTAGCACCTGTCCGTTAACACGGCGATCAAACGTGATCCCAGAATTGCACAGCGGGCAGAACGTGACTGCGACAGGCAGACCTCGGACATCGTCATTCACGATTTCATGCCACATTAGATACCGGATCGGATATGCGCGTGGCGTTTGCCCTGGCAATTCCAAGGTGATCACCGGCTCTCGGTCTGACAGCGTGTTTTCGTCAAATACATCTATGAAGGACGGATCGTTTAGCGCAGGTATTCCGTCCTTAGGCGGCCCACCGGATAGGATTTCCACCCAGTTTTCAACGGATGTGTTTTCAAAATCAGTGTTAGGCCATTCATGGCGCCAGAACTCGGGACTTGCCCAAGCGCCCGAAGCCACCAAGGTCAAAATAAGAGCTAGAAACCGCATATGATCCTCCTGAAACGTAGGTCACAAACGTAAAGGGGGCCAGGCATCTCTGCCTAGCCCCCCAACACAATCGTGAAATTGCGGTTACTCGATCACGGTGACACTTGCCATGTAGTCGGCGTCACCTATGACAGCACCGTTCGGGCCATCACCACGTTTGATCGCATCAACAACGTCCATGCCTTCGGCCACTTCACCAACAATGGTGTACTGACCGTCAAGGAAGGGCCCGTCTTCGAACATGATGAAGAACTGGCTGTTCGCAGAGTTTGGATTCTGAGACCGCGCCATGCCAACCATTCCGCGTGTGAATGATTTTTCATTTGTTGCTTCAAGGGCAATATCTGGCAGGTCAGACCCGCCAGTACCCGCACGGTTCATGTTGAACGCAGCATCGGTGCTGTCGCCAAATTGCACGTCACCGGTTTGCGCCATGAAACCTTCGATCACACGGTGGAAGACTACGCCATCATAGGTGCCGTCCGCCGCCAATGCAGTGATCTGCGCGGCGTGCAGTGGTGCGATATCTTCAAACAGGTCGATCGAGATTGTTCCGTTCGCTTGACCGGCAACAGTGATTTCAAGGCCGCCAGCCTGCGCCGTCATTGGCGTTGCAAGCACCGCAACGAGGGCTGTGCGCTTAAGCATCTGCTGCTACCTTCATAGACACCATGCGGTCGGGGTACATTGGCGGCTCGCCCCGTACGATCGCGTCGACATGTTCCATACCGGACGTAACCTGACCGTAGACGGTGTACTGGCCGTTCAGGAAATCGTTGTCTTTAAAGTTAATAAAGAACTGGCTGTTCGCAGAGTTCGGATTCGCAGAACGCGCAGCGCCAATTGAGCCACGGGCGTGCGGGATTTTCGAAAATTCGGCAGGAACGTCAGGCAGGTCAGAACCGCCTGTACCAGCACGGCCGATGTTGAAATCCTTTTCCATGTTGCCGTTGGCCACATCGCCTGTCTGCGCCATGAAACCATCAATCACACGGTGGAAACATACGTTGTCATATGCGCCAGAGCGCACCAGTTCTTTCATGCGCGCAACGTGCTGCGGCGCGACGTCTGGCAGCAATTCAATGGTGACGGTCCCGTCTTTGAGTTCCATCAGGATTGTGTTTTCTGGATCTTTGATCTCGGCCATGCCGGTCTCCTTTTCATTACGTTGGCGCGAACCTATGCGCGCGAGCCGCGGATTCCAAGGCGCGGTTGACGCCGCCGGCACGATTGATCATGAACACGCCAACAAAACAGGAGACGATCATGGGCTGGAAAACACTCGACGACATGGATTTGAACGGCAAAGTGGTTCTGACACGCGTGGACATCAACGTCCCCGTCGAGGACGGCAACGTCACTGATGCCACGCGGATTGAACGGATCAAGCCGACGATTACCGACATCGTTGCGAAAGGCGGCAAGCCCGTAATGTTGGCACACTTCGGCCGCCCAAAAGGCGAATTCGTTCCCGAGATGTCCTTACGCGTGACTGTACCAACCTTGGAAAAGGTTCTTGGTTGTTCTGTTACATTTATTGAACGGCCTGATCGTGAAGCCATTGATGCAGCCCCTGCTGGATCCGTGATCTTGGTCGAGAACACGCGTTTCTCTAAGATGGAAGAAGCCAACGACCCCAAAATGTCGGCTTTCCTTGCGTCATTGGGCGACATTTACTGCAACGATGCGTTTTCAGCCGCGCACCGCGCCCACGCCTCTACGACAGGTGTTGCAAAGCTGCTGCCAAATTGTGCCGGTCGCTTGATGGCCGAAGAACTGGGCGCCTTGGAGAAAGCCCTCGGCGCGCCAGAACGCCCAGTGGTTGCGGTTGTTGGCGGCGCGAAGGTTTCCACCAAGCTCGACCTATTGGGCAACCTGATCGAAAAAGTCGATGCAATTGTTATTGGCGGCGGCATGGCGAACACATTCTTGGCGGCTCAAGGTATCAATGTTGGTAAATCGCTGTGCGAACACGATTTGGCAGATACAGCACGTGATATCATGGCAAAGGCAGAGGCTGCTGGATGCCAATTGATCCTGCCAGAAGATATTGTCGTCGCGCATGAATTTAAGGCAAACGCTGAAAACCAGACCTTGCCCGTAGACGCATGCCCTGATGATGCGATGATCTTTGACGTTGGGCCCTTATCGCTTGCGAAGATCAAAGCGGCTATCGACCCAGCGAAAACGCTGATCATGAACGGCCCGCTTGGTGTGTTTGAACTCGTCCCGTTCAACGCAGGAACTTTTGGTCTGCTGGACGAGATCGCTGCACAAACCAACGCTGGTAACCTGATTTCTGTTGGAGGTGGCGGCGACACGGTGGCAGCGATCAATCAATCCGGTCACGATAATGATTTCACCTATATCTCGTCAGCGGGTGGGGCGTTTCTAGAGTGGATGGAAGGCAAAACTTTGCCTGGTGTTGCAGCACTTGGTGGCTGATTTTCACTAAAATACATATGTTTGCGCTAAAGGTAGACTAGAATACCAGATGTTAGCGCAACCGTTAGCGTAACCAGAATTGAACGCTCAACCGGCCTCCCCTAAGACCAATACCAAGGGCACTTTCGTCCTTGGTATTGAAAGGTTTTAGGCATGCTTGATATGAATTCCACGCAATCGGAAATGGCAAATCAGGTCCGCAGCGGCCAAGGTTTCATTGCAGCCCTAGACCAGTCCGGCGGCTCTACCCCCAAGGCGCTTGCGCTTTATGGTGTCGCCGAAGACGCCTACACATCGGAAGATGAAATGTTCGACCTAATCCATGGCATGCGGTCACGGATCATTCAGGCCCCCAACTTTAATGGTGACAAAGTCGTCGGGGCCATCTTGTTCGAAATGACAATGAACCGTCAAGTAAACGGCAAACCAACCGCGCAGGCACTTTGGGATGACAATGGCGTCGTGCCATTCCTAAAGATCGACAAGGGTTTGGAAGATGCCAAGAATGACGTAAAACTATTGAAACCAATGCCCCACCTTTCTGACCTACTGCCACGTGCACGGACGAACGGTATTTTTGGCACAAAAATGCGTTCGGTTATCGACGCTGCAAACCGCGAAGGTATTGCTGAAATTGTTTCACAACAATTCGAATTTGGCCGCGAAGTTCTCTCTCACGGGTTGGTGCCAATCATTGAACCCGAGATCACGATTTCTATCGCGGACAAGGCCGACGCTGAAAACATCCTTCTTGAGGAGCTCCACAAAGCGTTGGACGCCATGGATGACGAAGTGATGCTAAAACTGACCCTGCCCGAAACTGCTGGCCTCTATCAACCGTTGGTTGATCACGCTAGAGCCATGAAAGTCGTCGCGCTGTCAGGCGGTTATGACCGCACAGAAGCCAACGCACGCCTTAAAGACAACCAAGGTATCATCGCGAGCTTCAGCCGCGCCTTGACCGAAGGCTTGTCCGCCGATCAATCTGATGCCGACTTTAATGCGACTTTGGCCAATACGATTGAAGACATCCACGCGGCATCCATTACTTAAACGCGCTCTTTAGTGGGGGTTTTATTACCCCCCCCCACATAAAGGGGATTCACAAGCCGAATCGAATATGCGATTCTGTCTTTAAGTGATCCGTTCGAGATCGCACATGAGGCAGAACCATGATCCGATCAAAACGCGCACCTATGGGTGTTCTTCTTTACTTCGCAGGCACGCTGATGCTTAGCCTTTATTTCACCTTTGCCGCTGTGCAAGGTGACTATGGCGTATTTCAACGCGCCGAAATCGAAGCAGAAGGCCGCGAGTTGACCGAAGAATTGGAAATCGTACAGGCAGAAGTCGCGCGCATGGAAAACCTAACGCGCCGCCTGTCTGATACGTACTTGGATCTCGACCTGTTGGACGAGCAGGCGCGCGATGTGTTGGGCATGGTGCGCGCCGATGAGATCGTTATCCGTTAAACTTCTGCCGCCCCGGCGTGATAAGCCGCGCAGGAGGGAAATACCTATAAGTATCTGGGTAATCGGAAGATTAAGTCGGAAACGGTAAGCCCCGTCGTCGTGACGCAGCCATTAAACAACGTGCCGTTGAAAGCATCGCCTATGAGTGATCAAATTCAGAATGAAAACAAGCCTCACCGCTAGGCACAGACCCAAACGGGTAAATTAGCAAATGCGGAGAAGCTTTGTCTTTGTAGGTCGCGTTGATGGCCGGTTCAAAACCAATACGGCAATAAAACTTTGGATCCCCCATCAAAACTACGCCACCGCGCCCATAGGCCTGTGCAACACTAACAGCAGTGGACACCAATGCAGACCCGACGCCGTGCCCCTGCTTGTCGGGCGAGACGGAAACAGGCCCCAACCCCAACCATTTGTCAGGCCCAATTGTTGCTGGCGACAAACTTGCATGTCCAATAATCAATTTGCGCTCGACCGCCACCAACGACAACACGAGCGCACCCGCATTCCGCAAACGTGTCGGTAAACTGCCCTCATCCCCATCAGCATAAGCTTTGCCCGCAAATGCTGCTTGCGTGACCCTCGCAATCGATGCCTCGTCTCCGGCCTTTTCTTGTCGAATTGTCCATTTCATCACATCACTAAGCCGCAGCCTTGCGTCCAGCGCAAGGCAGAAAACCAGACCAAAATGCCGTTCCGTCACATTGACTGTCGATTTTGAATAACTTTCCCTGTATGAGATAGTTTAATACTAAACTACTTTCGCACACCCCGAGTGCAAACCATTGGGAGGACTCATGGCCGCTAAGAAAACCTCAAAGAAATCAAATGTTTCTGCAGATGAGCTGCTTGCGTACTATCGCGACATGCTTTTGATCCGTCGATTCGAAGAGAAAGCCGGCCAGTTATATGGCATGGGTCTCATCGGCGGATTCTGTCACCTTTATATCGGCCAAGAAGCCGTTGTTGTCGGCCTAGAGGCCGCGACCAAAGAAGGTGACAAACGCATCACGTCTTACCGTGACCACGGCCACATGTTGGCGTGCGGTATGGACCCGAACGGTGTGATGGCAGAGCTCACGGGGCGCGAAGGCGGCTATTCCAAAGGTAAAGGCGGCTCGATGCACATGTTCTCGAAAGAGAAACATTTCTATGGTGGCCACGGCATCGTTGGCGCTCAGGTGCCACTTGGTGCGGGCCTCGCATTTTCGGACAAATACAAGGGCAATGACAATGTGACCTTCGCCTACTTTGGCGACGGTGCGGCAAACCAAGGCCAGATCTACGAAACATTCAACATGGCGGCTCTTTGGGACCTGCCCGTTATCTTCGTGATCGAAAACAACCAATATGCCATGGGCACGTCCCAGCAACGATCCACCTCCACGCCAGACCTTTACACACGCGGTGAAGCTTTCGGCATTCCTGGTGAAATCGTTGACGGGATGAATGTATTGGCTGTCAAAGAAGCATCCGAGAAGGCCGTCGCGCATTGCCGCGCAGGCAAAGGCCCCTACGTCCTTGAGGTCAAGACATACCGTTACCGTGGCCACTCCATGTCGGATCCGGCGAAATACCGGACCCGCGAAGAAGTGCAAAAAATGCGTGATGAACGTGACCCGATCGAACAGGTTCGCGACATGCTCCTCACCGGGAAACACGCCACCGAAGATGACCTCAAAGCCATCGACAAAGACATTAAAGCCGTCGTGAACGCCTCCGCAGATTTCGCCAAAGAAAGCCCAGAACCAGATCTGAGTGAACTTTGGACAGACATCTACGCAGACGCCTAAGGAGGAGAATTATCATGGCTACTGAACTACTTATGCCCGCCCTCTCTCCAACAATGGAAGAAGGCACACTTGCGAAATGGCTCGTCAAAGAAGGCGACGAAGTCAAATCAGGCGATATCATCGCTGAAATCGAAACAGACAAGGCGACGATGGAATTCGAAGCCGTGGACGAAGGCATCGTTGGTAAGATTCTGATCGCCGAAGGGTCCGAGGGTGTGAAAGTTAACACGCCTATCGCCATCATTGGTGAAGAAGGCGAAGACATGTCTGCAGCATCGGCTTCTGCACCTGTTGCAGCTGACGCCCTTGCTGCCGAGGAAGCTGCGAAAGTTCCGGCAGCAGCGGCTGCGCCTGTCGAATTTGCACCATCGGATAAGTCACCAGACTGGCCCGAAGGTACGGAAATGAAATCCATGACCGTCCGCGAGGCCCTGAACGAGGCCATGGTCGAAGAAATGACCCGAGATGAGGATGTGTTCCTCATGGGTGAGGAAGTTGGCGAATACCAAGGTGCCTACAAGATCTCTCAGGGGTTGTTGGACAAATTTGGCGAAAAGCGGGTCATCGATACGCCAATCACCGAACATGGTTTTGCAGGTATTGCGACCGGTGCTGCCTTTGGTGGGCTGCGCCCAATCGTAGAATTCATGACATTCAACTTTGCGATGCAAGCGATTGACCAAATCATCAACTCCGCCGCAAAGACATTGTACATGTCTGGTGGTCAGATGGGAGCGCCAATGGTGTTCCGTGGTCCAAACGGTGCGGCGGCCCGTGTGGGTGCCCAGCACTCGCAGTGTTACGCCGCATGGTATGCCCAGATCCCAGGCCTGAAAGTGGTCATGCCCTACACGGCAGCGGATGCCAAAGGTCTGATGAAAACAGCGATCCGTGATGATAACCCTGTTATCTTCTTGGAAAACGAAATCATGTACGGCAAATCATTTGATGTGCCTGTGATGGATGATTTCACCATTCCATTCGGTAAAGCCCGTGTTGCGGTTGAAGGCACCGACGTCACGATCGTATCTTTCGGTATCGGCATGACATATGCGCTTGAAGCTGCAGAAAAACTTGCGGCTGACGGTATCTCTGCCGAAGTCATCGATCTACGGACGTTACGCCCAATCGATTACGCGACAGTTCTGGAAAGTGTTCAGAAAACAAACCGTTGTGTGACCGTTGAAGAAGGGTTCCCTGTTGGGTCTATTGGTAACCACATCAGTGCAACGATCATGCAAGAGGCGTTTGATTACCTTGATGCGCCAGTGATCAACTGCGCTGGTAAGGACGTGCCGATGCCATACGCTGCGAACCTTGAACGTCACGCGTTGATCACCACAGACGAAGTGGTCGCCGCCGTGAAACAAGTCACCTACCGTTAAGGAGAACAGAATATGGCTATCGAAATCCTCATGCCCGCGCTGTCCCCTACAATGGAGGAAGGCACGCTGGCGAAATGGCTAGTTAAGGAAGGCGATACGGTTCAATCCGGTGACCTTTTGGCAGAAATCGAAACCGACAAAGCGACAATGGAATTTGAAGCCGTCGACGAAGGTGTCGTTGGTAAAATTCTAGTCGCCGAAGGTACCGAAGGCGTAAAGGTCAACACCGCAATCGCCATCATTGGTGAAGAAGGTGAAGACATGACCGCCGCAACCGCTGCAGCGCCTGCGCCAACAGCAGCTGCCCCCGCAGAAAAGCCAGCCGCGGACACAACCGTTGCGGTCGCCCCTGCACCAGCAGCGCCTCAGAAGGACGGCAGTCGCGTTTTCGCAACACCATTGGCCCGTCGTATCGCGGCTGACAAAGGTCTCGACCTTTCTGCAATCGCAGGCTCTGGCCCACGGGGTCGCATCATCAAAGCCGATGTTGAGAACGCAACTGCGCAACCCGCCCCAACAGCTGCTGCACCTGCTGCTAAAGGCACCGCACTGGCGTCTGGCCCAACCACGGATCAGGTTCTCAAGATGTACGATGGTCGCGACTACGAAGAAGTCTCGCTCAACGGCATGCGCAAGACAGTCGCTGCGCGCCTGACGGAAGCCAAACAAAGTGTACCGCACTTCTACCTGCGCCGAGACATTCAACTGGACGATCTTTTGAAGTTCCGCAGTCAGTTGAACAAAACATTGGAACCGCGCGGCGTGAAGTTGTCTGTGAACGATTTCATCATCAAGGCCTGTGCCTTGGCGTTGCAAGAAATCCCAGAAGCGAATGCTGTTTGGGCTGGTGATCGCACTTTGAAATTCTCGGCTTCTGATGTCGCGGTTGCGGTTGCGGTTGAAGGCGGTTTGTTCACTCCGGTCATTCAGGACGCTGAAATGAAGTCTCTCTCTGCGCTGTCAGCGCAGATGAAAGATCTTGCTGGACGTGCACGTGACGGAAAACTGGCGCCCCATGAATACGTTGGCGGTAGCTTCGCGATTTCAAACCTTGGGATGTTTGGAATCGATAACTTCGACGCAATCATCAACCCGCCACATGGTGCAATCCTCGCGGTGGGTGCTGGCACGAAGAAACCAGTTGTCGGCGAGGATGGCGAAGTCAAAGTGGCAACTGTGATGTCAACGACATTGTCCGTTGACCACCGCGTGATTGACGGTGCGCTGGGTGCAAACCTTCTCAACGCAATCAAGGCCAACCTCGAAAACCCGATGGGTATGCTCGCCTAAGGGGATGCAAAAAACAAAGGGCCGCCGGTTTTGCACCGCGCGGCCCTTCCAATTTCAAAGACTTACGTAGCAAGGTGTACCCGCACCCTACTCGCATTTTTAACCGTGCGTGCGCAGCAGCTGATCCATAGTTCGTGAAGGTTGTGAACACCCCGCCTCGCCTACGACTTTTGCAGGCACTCCGGCAACGGTTTTCATCGGTTCCACATGATCTAAGACCACTGAGCCAGCAGCAATGCGGCTACAATGCCCGATGTTAATGTTTCCTAAAACTTTGGCCCCTGCGCCAATTAGAACTCCGTCACCAATTTTAGGGTGCCGATCTTCTTCTTCCTTGCCGGTACCACCTAGTGTTACGGAATGCAGCATCGACACGTTGTCACCAACGACAGCAGTTTCACCAATCACAATGGAGTGGGCATGGTCGATCATCAACCCCCGGCCAATTGTTGCACCAGGGTGAATGTCGACACCGAAGATCTCTGACACCCGCATCTGCACATAATAGGCCAAATCGCTCCGACCAGCCTTCCAAAGGTAGTTGCCCAATCGGTAGGCTTGAATTGCCTGAAACCCCTTAAAAAACAGTAAGGGTTGTAAAAAACGAAGGCAGGCAGGATCACGATCAAAAATAGCAACGATATCCGCTCGCGCGGATTCTGCTAAACTGGGTTCGTCTGCATAGGCCCTGTCAGCGATCTCGCGTAACATCTGGTCAGACATCTCAGGCGACGACAACTTCATTGAAATCCGATACGCCAATGCATTCTCTAACGATGTGTGGTGCAGCACTGATGAATGAACAAAGCCACCGATCAACGGTTCTTCCTTGATCGCCTCTTCTGCTTCGGCGCAAATACGCTGCCAAACAGGATCAACTTCAGCAATTTTCTGTTGTGTCTGGGCCATCGTGCACCTCACTTTCAGTCTTGTCCTACTCCACATAAGGTGGATTTTCCAAGAAAAAACCCGTGAAATGAACAATCACCAAACTTAATGTGTGCGTGCCCGCCAGGCATTTAGTGCCTTAAGAACAAGGCTTAATGCTTCACAATATGTCTGATCGGCCCGGTTACTGGTCGACGTCGGATGCAAAGACGCTTGTGCAAAAAGTGACCCCGTCCCACCACTTGGGTGGGAATTTCCATATCGCTTTCGCCACAAATCACTCACATGAGTATCTTCAAGCAAAACTTCGATAAAATGAACGCGCTCATTTGGCGGCACAGCCATAACTGCACGTGCCGCCAAGTCTAAATCGCTAACTCCAACTGAACGCATTAGGCCTCTATCGAAAGAGAGGCAGCAGGTCCTTCACCGAACACATCGGAAACTTGCGCCACATCAACACGAATGTCTCCGTTGCTCAATGTACCATCGGACGTTCTCATCGCAGACGTATATGTCCACTCTGAAGTCGTTGCAGTGGCATTGCGGATCTGAATGCCGTCTTTAAAGACGCGCACGGCGTATCGCTCAAAAGCCTCAGACAGCGGAACCTCCTCTGTATCCCAATTTTCCCCATCTTTTCGCGTGCGCCGGATCCATGAAACCGTTAAATTATCCCCTTCAGTTTCATAGCCCATATGCGCAACACGATAGGGTCGAAGACCAATGCCTGAAAAGGTATCTTGTCGGTACTGATAACTTGCGTCCGATATGGGTCTAGTTCCCGGTCCATATCGATAATGTTGCGTAACCCCGCGTGCCGCGCTGGCAAATTCAATTTGTTCTGGGACGCCATTTAGCAAGATAAACACAGAACCAACGGGCCATTCATCTGGCATAATCCCATCGGTTCCTGCCTGCCCACGCAACCTATTGCTAATTTCGTATGTGTTTTCCGAAACAAGCTCAGCAGTTTCGAATTGAATGACTTCCCAGTTGTCAGCCGATCCATCGCCGATTATCGCAGTGTTAGCACCACTCAAGATCTGGTCGCTTGATACAGAAGACAGCTCGCCTCTGATCAGCTCGACCCGTAATGCTCCGCCGCGATCATAAAGCCCAGCACACGCAGAAGGTAACGCAGTCTGCGTCAACCCAATGATCGACGCTGACGTCACCAATTTCTTTAAGCTGTAATCTGAATCCTGAGATGATGCATACAACACAACACTGCCCGGCCAAGGAATGCCTGATGTCGCTACATATGGAGCTACGGGGTCTTCATCCCCGCTCAACAAGGGAAGATCCATCAGAAATAGTTCTACCGGAACAGGCGCCACAAACGTTCGTAAGTCGAATGTTCGTTCGGTGACATCTTGCGGTTCGTATACCGCCGGCTCTATACGTACGGCTTCCAATGTTTGACGATCTGTTTGCTCGGATTGATCAATCCGGAAAAGCCCATCGCCATTTTCATCAGGCAACCGCACAACGTCACCCGCGCCGACATTCATCATCGATGGCGGTAATGCGAACCGGGCTGAATCTCGTGCTACACGGGCTTCACTCAACCACCGTTCGGCAATGCGCTGCCCCTCTGCGCTTGTCAAAACAAGCGGCACTTCAGACGAAGATGTAGTTAAACTGCCTTCATCAGGGAAAACTGCTTCTGACGTTCGCACTTCATAGTCCGCATCAGCCTCAATAAAACCTAACCGAACTCTTCCCGCTGTCTCTGCTTCTTGTGTACGGGTCAATTCAATCGCCCCTTCGGCATCGGCGTCATATACGATCGCATCCCTTGATACTTCTGCATCAAAACGTGCACCTCGTGTCCGGAACACTAAGACACCATCGCGTTCAATTGCATCGAAGCCATAAGCGACCATCAAAGGCTGCAACGCAGAACGACCTGTGCTTACTTCGTCAACGCTGTACCCTCTCACAACTCCATGAAGTTCAGAGACGTCAAACTGATCAACCCCAACCTCCTCGCATATTTCAGCAACGATAGACGACAAAGGTCGAGACGCAGACCGCCCGTTAATCCAATGCCCGCGTGAATAGTTTACGCTATCCGCCCACAACGTTGAGTTTCCCGGGAACGCTGGAAATGGTCTCGCATCCCACGCCCAAACATGAATGCGTTCCGGGTCGACCATCCGCAAGCCGGTCACTTCAGACGTTGGGTTTAAATCTGGGTCAGCATAATGCTGATAAATTGCCCGCAGGTATTGCATTTGAATGTAGTCATCTCGGATTCCGTTGGACGCACGTGGCAGACCACTTTCTGATGACTTCAAGTCCACGAAACGGTTTGGCTCATTTGTCGCCTTATCAACCGCGGCACATCCGATTTCGGTAAACCAGATGGGCTTTGAGCCCGGCTCCCACTCGGTCGGCAACGGTTCTCGGACTCCGTCGATACGATTATGGTGTTCGTTCAGCCACCAATTCCGAAGGTCTTTGTAACGCCAGATCCAAGGCTCACCTTCCCCGTCAGTGATGGGGGTCCGTATCTGTGCCTCCATCGCTTCGTTAGAATGATAAAACCAATCATACCCTTCGCCACCTTCGACATTGGCTGACAAGTATTCAAGATTGTAGATCGACCCAAAACCCGCATCTAAATGCTCCTCACCGTCTCGCCAATCAGACAAGGGCATGTAGTTATCAATTCCGATGAAATCGATCGCATCGCTCGCCCACAATGGGTCTAAGTGGAAAATCTTATCGGCGGTCCCGCTTGGCTGATAGCCATGATATTCAGACCAATCCGCAGCATACCCTATTTTCACGTCCGGCCCCAAAACAAGCCGAACATCATCGGCAAGCTCTTTCATCGCGGTAACCGCCGGGAAACCCTTCTGCCCACGGATCTGCGTTAACGATCGCATTTCAGACCCGATGCAAAATGAATCCACTTGACCGGCCGCCGCACACACGTGCGCATAGTGCAGAATGAACCGACGGTAAGACCATTCTTGTGGTCCTGTGTACGCCACCACATCACCTGACACAGAAAAATCGTCTATTTGCGCAGTGCCGAAGAACGCGGCCACTTCCGCATCCGCTGTCGCAGTCTGATCAGGCGTTCCATCAACATTAGGCGCCAACGATGTTGTAATCCGGCCGCGCCAAGGAAGGCGCGATTGACCTTCATCACCGGTCCAGGGGTCAATCAACGTGTTCCCGTCCAACTGGTCCATCAGAATAAATGGATAAAACACAGCTCGTTGCCCACGACTGGCAAGGTCCCGCAATGCTTCAATAACCGCTGCATCAGCAGGTGTGCCCCCATATACAGGCCGCTCAGCCTCAGTCGCGACGATTTCCGCCTGGGCCCGAGTTAGCCCAGCCACCTGCCAAGCCATTTCCCGCCCGTCTGTCTCGATCTGTTCGACCTTCGGCTGGATCTGGCAATCGCCACATCGCAGATCATCACCAAACCACGACACCACCATCGTAACCGATCCACAATTCGGCAGTTCTTCTTCAAGTGCTTCAACAGAAACCAAATAGTCGGTTTTTCCGGACGGTGTGTTCACGTTGGCAGATTCAGTAATGCCAAATCCCTTGGACATGGTCACTGAAGTCGTCGCGAGCGAATATTCCCCTGTACCAGGAACCAGCGCCACCCCTGTCACCAAAGAAGACATATCAGAATGCAACGCATCTTCGCTTTGCCCAGCTCGCATCACCTCAAAGGAAAACTGCGGCACGCGATTGCCAAATTGACCCAGTTCCAAATCTTCAATGACGACATATGCCGTGCCTCGGTACGCAGGGACGGTCCCCTCGCCTTCAACCGCCTCAATCTTGGCATCTGGCAATTGGTCCTGGGACCCGTTGTAAACACGCATGTTCAGGTCATCACGCGCGATTTCTTCACCGTCTGCCCAAACACGACCAACTCGGTTGATCTCTCCTTCACACAACGCAATCGCCAGCGAAACAGAATAGCTGTATGTGGTCGTTTTAGGTTGGCTTGACGTGCCCTTACCCCCGCCAGTGGTCGTTTTGCTTTCTTGAAATTGCGTCGCCCAAATTACTTGGCCAGCAATCCGGTTTCGCCCATAAAGCCGGGACATACCGCTGCCTTCGCTTGCGCCTGTCAATCGAAACCGATCGACCCGTCCGGTCTCTACCGCGTCACTCCCAGACCCCAACAACTTCTGGTCAATTACACGACCAACGGACGCACCCGCTGCTCGGCCAATTGTGGCCATGCCAAGTCCCATAACGGTGCCCCCAACCGAGCCACCCAGCGCCATACCCGCTGCAGAAAGTACAATCGTCGCCATTTTGATTAGACCTTTTCTTGAAGATGCTCAGGGGCAGAAAACCGCGCTACTAAGCGGCGTTGCCAAGGTGTTGAAAACGCATTTTCGACGACACCATGCCCATGATATGAATGAATAAATGTCATTTTTTCACCGATCGCCGCCTGTAAGCCTACGTGCTTTGCCACTGCGCCATGCCGCATCCGAAACAGCAATACATCGCCCGGCGCGGCGGCCCTATTTGGCTTTCGAACCATGCGAGCCGCAATCGCAGCCCAAAGCTGCTCGGCTCCCTGAGGTTCCGACCAATCTTCCGTGTATGGCGGGACAGGTGTTAAGGGTTCACCAGTTACATCCGCCCAGACGCCCCGTAAAAGCCCCAAGCAATCACAGCCAGCACCACGGGTCGCTGCTTGGTGAACGTAAGGCGTTCCAACCCAGTCCCGGGCAACTGCTACAATGTGAGACATCCTAGCCGCTCCGCCGGAGACTAAGTCCAAGTTTGGCGCCATTTTGCGACGGCGTACTTGCCAACCAATCGTCCCCCGGAACATCGGGGAAACCGCGGAAATTCAGAAAATTGTTGAATTTCAACCGGCAGGTTTCACTACGTTTGTCGCAACCGGCTTCCAGCCTCAGGACATCGCCAGATGATATCTTAGTCCGAAAACTCTCCCAAACTTCTATGCGGCGTTCACCATCGATAAACTGATCTCGTTTGATAACCCCGATCAAACCCGCCGCCGTGCCGGAAACAACTGTCAGTCGCCCTCTCTCGAACCAGGCAGGCTCAAACGTATCCAATCCAGCAAACAAGAAACGTCGACGGTCTTCCACAATGTCGACGGCCACTTCGGTGGAGAACCCTTCCTTACCCAGATCAAAACGACATGCATCGTCACCCAAAATCGCAGCACATGGAGTTTGATAGACGCGCCCTTGCGGATGGTTCAGCATTTCGGTTAATCCACGCAATTCCGCGTGAAAGGCTCCACCTGCGCGGCGCAATTCACCAATCGTTCCCGCGAACCTAAGCTGGTATTGGGTGACATCTGCCCAATTTACCAACCATGCTTTCACCTCGGCACCATCGAAACGGCCGGCTTCGATATCGCTTTCTGTTATTGCGGCATCACTCAGCGCTCCCATCGCCTCCGAGTTATCAACCGACAATCCGGATCCTGACATAATCGCGCGCGCGGTCATGCCGCTATCTGCCTTAAACGTAATACCCTCAAACGTCAGCGGCCCGTCATGGTCTGTAAACCCATAGGTTTCGCCATCGCGGCGGACAACCGCCCAGCATCTTGCTAATGTCGTAACCCCTGTTTCCAAATGCTCCTGAAACGCACTCATACTCGCACCTCGACCACTGGGATGTCGGGCACTTCCCCTGCCTGAAAAGACGCCATCGATGTGAAAATCGCGTCTGTGTCAAATCGAACAGGTACGTCAAACTCAAAACCGGCGGTAATTTCAGCCTGAAAATCGGGCGGATGGTCGAACGTAACAACACCCGTCGTCGCGTCGACCTCATATTCGACACCCTCAACCTGTGGCGTCCCGCTGATCGAAACCTTGATCGTTCCTTCAATGGGCTTGGTGATCGGACGTGAATACGTCACGGTACCGGACCTATAGTTCTTTACAAGTTGGAATGCGGTCTGTGTTTCATCACCCATCCCAAGGAGCTGGTCATTTTCGGTTATTGCCCGTTTTGGTTCGGCGGATTTGTAGTCAGACCAGTCCTTCCAACGAAACCCATACATCTGTCCTTGTCGCGCCTCAAAAAACGCAACAACGGCTTCAATGTCGTCCAATGAACGTAGCCCCATCCCTGCATCAAATCGGCGCCGGGAGTGAACCCACGGCGTGTTACGTTCTTCGAACCCATTGGACAACGTCACAATTTCAGTCCGTCGTTCTGGCCCACCAATTGCTCCAAAACTTAGATTGGTCGGGAACTGTACATCATGAAAACTCATAGCTTATTCTCCCTACCGGTTCCGTTGACCGCGGCTTAGTGCACGGCTCATAGACGCTGCGACCTGTGACTGGCTGCGTTGAAATCCCGCCACGTCAGGTGTGGTAATATTCATGGTGACATTCACGGCCTGCCCGCCTTGCGCTTTGACCCCAAGACTCCCATCAGTGCCCCGTGCCAGCGGCATGATCGCTTCTGGGCCAGCCTCGCCCATCAATCCGGTCCCACCCCGCATCGGAAACGCAGTCGCCCCATCAACAACCCCGCCCTTTGCAAATGCTGTCATGCGGCCTCCACTGAACGCACCGCCTTTTTCAAAAGGCATCATGCTCGACACCAATGCATTCACACCGTTCGCCAAAATGCCGCCAAAATGGTCTGTGACAGGGGTGATCGCATTTTGATAAACAGTCTTCGACATGGCATTGCCCAACGTTGCGAATGCATCAGACAAAGACGCTCCGTCAAAGATCAGCCCATCAAATGCACGACGCAAACCACCGGAAAACCCTTTTTCCAGATTCCCAAGGTCCCGCGTTGTATCGCCCAAAGTACTTTGCATGCGACGCAATTGGCCGTCAAAGGCATCCGTCATCGCCGTTACCGACCCCAATGTCTCTTCAAGGGCTTTGGCTTCACTCTCAAGGGCGTCTAACCCTTCAATTTCATCCATCTTCCGCTCCTATGTCCGCCAATTCATCTGGGTACGCATGCGCCAACTCATCTAACCGCCTGCGGCCCATGGGCATGTCGCCCGCTTCCGGCCCCAACAGCAGCCAAAACTCAGCCGGTGTAAGCGCCCAGAACTCGTTTGGTTTCAGGCCAAGCCCACGCATTCCAGCCCTCAACAGTTCAGGCCAATCAAAGCCATGCTCAGAATTCATCATGGGGCAGCAAACGCGCGGGCCAATAACTCCGCCGCCGCCTCTGCCGCCCGCACAATTCCCCCATCGATCTCGGCTTGCACAAGATCATGGGCCGTTCCTTGCCACCCGCCCCCACGCAACCCCGCGACGATCAACGCCAGCACATCGCGAGTAGAAAACCCGCCCCGTTCAAATCGTTTGACCAATTCAACCAAGGTATCTGCACTCAAAGACGTTTCCAGTTCAGCCAAGGCACCAAGGGTCAACTTACAAACATGCGTTTGACCATCGATGACTAGTCCAACCTCGCCGGCCCAAGGGTTGTGTGGTGCGCTCTGCATTAAACGAACGCGACGAAGGTGATCTCGCCTGCCGACGTCAACGACAACTCATAGGTCGCCTCGCCGTTGTGGTTCCCGGCGTATTCGACCGAACTGACCAAAAACGGCCCCTCAATCGTTCCGAAATCGGGTACAATCACCTGAAAATCAGGGGTCTCACCATCAAAGAAAATTTGGCGCACACGTTCGTCTGTGTCCGCGTCTTTGAAAACACCTGATCCACTGATCGAGGCCGACTTAACACCAGCACCGCCCAGCACCTCGCGCCAGCCACCTGTGCTGTCCAAAGACGTAACATCAACAGTTTCTGCATTGAAATTGATGCGTGTGGCACGCAGGCCAGCCGCAGTTTCAAACAGGCCATCACCTGTCATATCAATCTTGATCAACAGATCCTTGCCATTTTGGGCTGTCATATCGAATACTCCGTAAGGTTTTGAATAGGTTAGTTTATTGGTTCATTCCCGTAACAATCGTCGGGTCAATCGTCCTGCACGATCGCGCGGAAGGTCATATCAATGCGTCGCTCGTCCGCCGTACCCACGCGAACCGCTTTCGCACGCAAGAAGTTGAGCGCAACAAGCACCCCTCGCGCCAATGTCAGGTCAGCATCAACCAACGCATCCGACACGGCGCCAGCAGCGTCCTTGGCCGTAGCGAAGCCCGCGGAATCCGTAACAATCGAAATAATAAACCGGTGGGATGCGCCTGATCCGGTCTTGTCAGACAGGTCGGTCACCATTTCAGGCCCCAAAGCCACGTAAAGCGACGGCAAAGTCCCCGATGGCAGCGCATCATAGATATCGCTTCCCACTAACCCAGTCAGAGGACCGTCCGCCAACAAGGCTTGATAGACAGCCGCTTGCAGCGCTGCAGATACACCATAACTCATGCCACAGTCTCCTCTTGTGCTGTGCATTGCAGGTAACGCCCATTTGCGTCGTCTTCCGCGACCGCCAAGATCCGGTAAACGCGTTCACCCTCAACAAATCGCTGATCCGCTTTTGGTCGCGCATCCGATCCAGACGGTGCTGCGCGAACAATTATCTTGTAAGCAACGCGGCTTAATGGGGCTGCGGCACCGGCCGCCTCACGGCCTGATCGCGAAATAACCCGCGCCCACAGTGTCCCCAACGGAACCCAGTTTTGGACGTATCCACCGGCTCCATCCGCTACACGTTCGGGGCTTTCCAGCACCAATTGGCGATTCAAACGATACGCCATTATGCCGTTCCCCCGCCAAGCAAACGCACCGTGCGATACCGTTCAATCAGCGCGCTGACGCCAAATGGCATGCAGCCTCCATCATACTGAACTTCATGGCGGTATTCGTAGTAATGGGTCGCCAACAACATCACAGCTTGCGCCAAATCGGCAGGCAAGTCGCTCCAATCTGGCCCAAAACCGGCCAACATTTCGATTGTTGCAGACCCAGCGTTGGGGATCGCAGGCAGGCTACCAGACACCGCCGCAATGACAGGGCGCTGCATATCAGGACGCAGCACATAGCTTTCTGCGTCGACCAGCTCTTGATCACCGGCCCGATCAACCAACGTCACGCCCACAACTGCGCTCACTGGCCCAATCGGCAACGCCTGTTCACAGCCCCCGCGCCAGCGTGTCACGCTCCAGCTAAAGGTTCGCTCGATCAACGCCTTTCCCGTTCGGGCTTCAATGGCCGCCAATGCCGATCGCAGGAAGCTTTCCAGCAAAGTGTCTTGCAAACCGTCATCGGCAAAGCCCGTTCCAAGGCGCAGGTGTTCTTTAAACACTGCCACAGGCAAAGCCCCTGTCGGCACTGTTGTTTCTTCAATCAACATCATGGATCAACTCCGAAAACGAACTCAATAAGGTCCATCAAACCCGTGCCAAAACCGGACGCGTGCTCCCCGCATTGCTCGGACGGAAGGAAGCAGCTGGACAACGCGAAGATGAACTCGCGCCCTGCACGCGCCCGGACACGGTGCCCCAAAAATGCGCACCGTCCCGAACAGCGCCGCTTATGCAGTGCCGAATTTCAGAAGCTTGATCGCTGCGTAGTCAGATACAGCACCACCCACACGTTTAGTCGCATAGAAAAGAACATGCGGTTTTGCGCTGAATGGGTCGCGCAGCACGCGCAGATCAGGGCGTTCAGCAACGGTGTAACCCGCACCGAAATCACCAAACGCGATCGCTGTCGCATCTGACGCAATATCTGGCATGTCTTCAGCAATCAGAACAGGGTAGCCCAACAGGCGTGCAGGCTCGCCCGCTGTCAAACCATCAGACCACAGAAAACGGCCATCATTGTCCTTAAGCTTGCGAACTGCGCCCGCCGTCTTGGAATTCATCACGAATGTGCCGCTCGCACGGTATTCCGCGCCCAGTGCATAAACCAGATCAATCAACGCATCTGCACCTGCGAAATCGCCATCGGCACCTGACACAACATAACCAAGGTTGCCCCAGGCCCAAACGTCGTTATCCACGGACGGGGCAGTCAAAAAGCCAGTCGGCTTATCAATACCGTCCCCACTAACAAATGCCGCAGCTTCGGAACGGGCAAATTTATCAGCAATGCGGCTCGCCAACCACGCATCAATGTTGAACGCACTATCATCCAGCAGACGTTGTGATGCTTTGGGCAGCGCAGATAGCTCGTGCAGAGCAATCGTGATCCGGTCAATTGACGGCGTACCTGTTTCAGCGGTTGAACCCGTTTCAGTTGCCCAGCCGGCACCCATTTCAGTATGATCGATCAAGACATCATAGGATGTTGCTTCTACATTCACGACATTCGCAATCGCTCGAATGGACGCCGTAGATGCCAGAACTGACTGAACGGTTTCAGATGTCTGTGGGTCCACCAAATAGCCACCGTCAGCGGCAACCGCTGTCGACATGGACTTGCCTTCCATGTCCAAGCTGCGCAACGCGTCATCATCGCCGGAACGCAAATAGTCTTCGAATGCTTTTTGATGGGGTGCCTCAACAGATGCAGCGGCAGCCAATACAGGGCGTGCACCCATGGTGATAGATTTACGGTCAAGTTTTGTCATGCGGTCATCCTGCTCTTGCAACTTGGATTGAATGTCAGTCGTGAAGTTTTTGAAATCGCTTACGAAGCCCGCCATCGCGGCCTTCAATTCGTTGGCCGGAGCTGCCTGTTCAGACACAGCTTCCCCGGCCCGAGCCTTGCACTCGGGTGTCTTCATAATGATGATCCTTCAGATCTTAGCGGTGAAACGCCGGCCCTAGCAGCGGCCCAGCACGGCACGGGCATCTTTAAACACCCCTGCCAACTCGCGCATGGTGGTTTCGTAGGGGTCATCCCCCTTTGCATCCACCCGCGCATCGGGAAGCATGGGGAATGTCACCAACGACACCTCCCAAAGCTCCAACTCCGACAACAGGCGACCGCCTGTGTCATTCTTTGTGGCGCGCACCGTCTTGTATCCAATCGACAAACCGTCGATGGCACCAGCTTCGATCAATGCAGCCGCCTCGCGACCCTTTTCCACATCAGTCAGAATACGCCCCTTAACCCATAGCCCCATCGCGTCTTCGCGTACTTCGTCCCAAACTCCAATTGGTTGGTTTGGGTCATGCTGCCACAACATTTTCACGCTGTTTCCCTTGCGCGCCAGCTGCTCCAGCGACGTACCATACGCCCCGGCGTCAACCACATCACCACCTTGGTCTGTTTTGCCAAACAAGGACGCGTAACCACTTATTTCGATGCCGCTTTCGACGGGTTTGGCATCGCCAAGGGCCATAAATTTATGTTCCAAAGTCATTTATCTCTCCTCACGGGGCATTGGTCAGAATGGACTCAAATGCCTGTGCCAAAATCACACCAACCACGCCGTAAACCGTCAGCCATAACCGGCGCTCCAGACGCTCCATCATGACCTCAATCTTGTTTAACTGTGTGTTCAGTTGCGAAAACTGCAATGCAACCAACCGCTCTTGCGCTTCAATCCGTAACGAAGGACCGCATTCAAACGTTTCGCGTGGCTCACCCATCGCCAACCTCCACAGATGGAAGCCCCAGCAAATTTCGTTTCTCAGCGTCTGTCAGGAACGCAGCCTCGCCGACGCGCTTCCATTGTGCATCACGTTCGGCTGACAACGCAGAAACCTGATCAAGATCCGGCTTTAACTCAAACCGTTCACTAGAAAAATCGCCGATCCATTCTGCCAACGTACATGCCACACGGGTTACCAACGGCAAAACTGTCAAACGATAAAACGCGCGGTTTGCTTCTTGGTAATTGGCATAGGTCGCGTCGCCTGGAATACCCAGCAACATGGGCGGTACACCAAAGGCAATAGCAATCTCGCGGGCCGCTGCCTCTTTCGTTTGCTGGAACTCCATGTCAGACGGACTGAATCCCATGGGCTTCCAATCCAGTCCACCTTCCAACAACATTGGGCGGCCCGCATTCTTAGCACCCTGATGTTGCGTCTCCATCTCATGCAACAGCCGATCATATTGGTCCGTGCTTAACTGCGCCTGTCCATCCGCACTCTTGTACACAATCGCACCAGATGGCCGTGCAGCATTGTCCAACAATGCCTTTGACCACCGGCTCGCCGCATTGTGCACATCCAACGCCATCGCCGCCGCCTGCATCGGGCTAAACCCGTAATGGTCGTCCTGCGGGTGAAATGACTTCACATGGCAAATCGGCGAAGGCCCTTCTCCCACTGTAAAACGATGTTTGCGCCCGCCTACCGTATAGTCGTACCCAACCGGCCAGCCATCAGTTCCCGGCACGATCGACATCCGATCCGAGCGCAAAACATGCAACTCAAACAAACCATCTTCGCCACCGACGGCCTCGACATACCCATTGCCAGTTAACAACAACTGGCCAAACAGCGCCTCAAACAGCTCGGCACGCCCTTGTGCCCCATTAGGTCGCTGGATCAGTTCCAAAACAGGATGCGTATCATAACGACGCTCTGCATCTTGCAACACTAAAGGCAATGCCGCCGCAGCCTCCGCAATCAATTTAACGGCGCGGAATCCCACAGGGTTCCCAGTGAACCCTGACCGGGTCAACGTCGTCGTGTCTCGCGCGCCCCAAACAGACCGACCAACCGATCCCAACGCTGCAATCTTGCCAGTGGCCGAGGCCTTCGCCTCAGGTGCATTCACCTGGCTCGCATCAGATCGCTTTAGAAAATCAAACATCCAAATCTCCCTTGGGTCCCGCCTCATTGCGGCATTCGCTGCTACACGAATGAATGTCGTTCAAAATGGTTTCGAAGGTAAAAAGGCATCGAACGGTGCACTCGCAACACCCGTGCAAAGCCTTGTTTTCATGAATTAAAGATTACGAACGCGCGGCGCGCGCCACGCCTTTGCGGGCTCCAGAAACAGATCGGTTATCGCCCAAACCAACGCATCCACACGGTCAGGTGAACCCTGCCCGTCAAACCCCTGCGCCGTCATCTGGCACATTTCGTCTTCTAAATCGCCAAGCCCGAGCGCATGGCGCACCCGTCCCTGCTCGTACAACGCTGCCACCGGCTCTGCCCTCGCGGCTTTGCCCCGTGTCGCATGAACCGCGCGGTACGAAACTGCTGGATCAATCGAGCGAACAATCGTTTCCACCATCGCCCCACCTTGGTTCACTTCTGCAACCAAACGGTCCGCGCCATGCCTATCCATCGCCGCAATCGCCGCTTTGGCCCAACCATTCGGGCTTACGCCTTGTACCGATGCATCCTCCAAAACGTAAATCTTCCAATCCGCAATCGGACCTTGCATCACAATACCCGCCACTACGATCCCGCAAGCATCCGATGACGCAGTCGCCCCTGCTGGCGGGTCAACCGCTACAACGATCCGGTCCATTTCGGGTACTGATTGCACCTGCGCGGCCTCTATCACCGCCGAAGACCACAACGCGCCGTCAACATCGGGCAACAAAACACCATCCAGTTCCTGACGTCCCAATCGCGTGCCAGAATAACGTTCCTGAACTTCTTCAAGAAAACTCTCCGCCAGATACGCGCGGTTCGCAGACGTCGGCGCATGGGTGCTCACAGTACTCTCTCGTGCCAAAAGCGATTTCAAAATTTCAACATTTTTGGGTGTTGTGGTCACGCAAGCGCGCGGAAAATCCCCTAAACGCAATGCAAACTGCATCATGTCCCAAGTGGCTTGTGCCTTGGGCCATTTTGCAAGTTCATCCGCCCACACTGCGTCAAACTGCGGCCCACGCAACCGCTCAGGGTCAAACGCCGAATACAACCTAGCCTCCGTTCCATTCGGCCAAACCAACATCTGACGGCCCGAAATCCACTTTGGCATGCGGTCAGGCGGCGAACAGGCCAATATGCCACTTTCGCCAAACACCATGACCTCGCGCGCCTGCTCCATGGTCTCCCCGATCAGGCCAACTTTGCGCGCTTGGCCGGGGTCGCGCGGACGCGACCCCTCCACCATTGAACGAACCCACTCAGCCCCCGCTCGGGTTTTGCCCGCTCCACGCCCGCCTAAAATGACCCAGCTTCGCCAGTCCCCATCTGGCGGCAGCTGATGGTCCAGCGCCCAGAACTCAAACAAATACGGAAGCCAACGCACCTGTTCATCTGAAAGACTCCGCAAGAATTCTTTACGACTTGCAGCATCTGCGGATGCGACGAATGCGGCACCCGATTTCACGTCGCAGGTCGTCGAAGTCGACCTCGTCGTCTGCGAACCCACTTCCGAATTTGTCATTAAACTCAGCCTCTCTTTTCCGAAGATCGCCAATAGCATCGGTCAAACGGGTCACTTGTTTGGGCACCAGCCCAACGTCCTGCAGATCCCCTGATTTGATAGTGTCCAATACGTCCTTCAACGTCTTCTGGATGGTTTCATGTAGCCGCCTAGCCTCCTCGATACGTTCGGCAGCGGATTTCTGATCAGTGGCAAGGCCACCGCTTTCGGTTGTCATGAAGCATTCCCCTTTTCAGGTGTGCTCCGCCCGAAATTCAAAACGAAAACGGGCCTTGAGGTATGCGCCCCAAAGCCCGTCTAGGTTTTGTCCAGCGTGTAGGGAAACTACCTACACCTTTCAATTTATCCAAATCTTACCAGTAAGTTAGCGCTCGAAGCGTAAACCAATCATTAAGACTTAACCGATCCTACTGCGCGTCACGCTCCGCTTCGAGCTGCCGATAAATGGCCACGTTCGCGTTGTGCTCATCCAATGTCACAGCAAAATTGTGCCCATCGCGAGGGTCCAGCGTCTTCGCCACGAAAAAGATGAAATCCGTATTCGATGGGTTCAATGCAGCCTCAATCGATGACGCGCCAGGGTTCGCAATCGGTGTCGCCGGTAATCCTGATATTACGTAGGTATTCCAAGGATTTTCCGCCCGTAGCTCACTTTGCCTCAGGCCCCGCCCCAGAACGCCGCGTCCCTCAGTCACCCCGTAAATTACGGTCGGGTCCGTCTGAAGTCGCATACCTTGGTTCAGTCGGTTGATGAACACAGATGAAACATCAAACCGCTCATCACTGGTGGATGCTTCTTTTTCAATGATCGATGCCAGAATCAGCGCCTCTTCAGGGCTCGCCAATGGCAGGCCTTCAGCACGTCCCGCCCATGCATCCGCCAGAATCCGCTCCTGCGACGTTTGCATGGTCGCCAGTAATTCTGCTACCGAATCTCCGGGGCGAACTTGGTAGGAATCAGGTGCCAACGCCCCTTCAAGCGGGATGTCAGTTACTTGCCCTTCCATGAACTCCAACGAGTTTAATGCCTGAACAATTTGCCAGCTGGTCACACCTTCTGCGATAACAACACGATACTGCGTGTCATCCGCTTCGCGTGTTTCCGTGTAGGCTGCGGGCGTTTCCTCTTCGGATGGTTGAAAACTTGCCAACTCAACAAACCGTCCCGAAGCAGGCTCTAGTTCGCGAACTTGCGCCGTCACACGGGTCACCCCAACACGGTACACAATCTCTGTTCCGCAAGTGCTTTGACCACCGCGCGTCACAATATCCACGATATCTTCCATAGAAGATTGTTCTGGCACCAAAAAACTACCGGCTTTCAACTGCGAGGTCTTTTCCGAATAGTCAGCCCCCATCCGAAAAATACCAGCGGACGAAATAGCGCCTTGCTCCGCCAGCTCATTGCTCACGACGCGCATATTGCTGCCAGAACGCACCTGCACGCAGATCGCTTGGTCCAACGGTCCTTCAGCAGAATACTGGCTAGTTCCCCACGCTATGACACCGCCCACCAAGAACAGCAGGACGATCAGGAACGTCAGCGCATTGCTGGCGATATGTCTCCACATTTAGCTTACCTTACCGAACAGAACGGATGCATTCGTGCCGCCAAAACCAAATGAATTGGACAATGCTACATTGATTTCACGTTCAACTTTGGCATTCGGGGCCAAATCAACCTTGGTTTCAACCGCGGGGTTGTCCAAGTTAATCGTAGGTGGTGCCACCTGATCACGAATAGCAAGGATCGAGAAAATAGCCTCAATCGCACCAGCAGCACCCAATAGATGCCCTGTCGCAGATTTGGTCGAAGACATTGTCACCTTCGACGCCGCATCGCCCATCATGCGCTCAACCGCGCCCAATTCAATCGTGTCCGCCATGGTCGATGTGCCGTGCGCGTTGATGTAATCAATGTCCGCTGGCTCCAACCCGGCATCCTTCAACGCCATCCGCATAGACCGCTCACCGCCTTCACCATCCTCAGATGGGGCCGTAATGTGGTAGGCGTCGCCTGTCAGGCCATATCCCAACACTTCCGCGTAAATCTTTGCGCCACGGGCAACCGCGTGGTCATAGTCTTCCAGCACAACCATGCCAGCGCCCTCGCCCATAACAAACCCATCTCGGTCTGCATCATAAGGGCGACTTGCACCCTTGGGGTCATCTGCACGTTTGGTAGACAGCGCTTTACAGGCGTTAAAACCAGCGATGCCAATCTCACAAATCGTTGCCTCAGCCCCGCCTGCAATCATCACATCCGCACGGCCAGATTTGATCAACTGTGTCGCGTCACCAATGGCGTGCGCACCTGTTGAACAGGCCGTAACAACCGCATGGTTAGGCCCTTTGAAACCATATTTGATAGCGATCTGCCCTGAAATCAGGTTGATCAATGCACCGGGCACAAAAAACGGCGACACACGGCGTGGGCCTTTTTCTTTCATCATGATCGCAGTATTGGCGATCGAATTCAGCCCACCAATGCCGGACCCTGTCAAAACGCCGGTGCGTTCCAGGTCAGCAGCATCCTCTGGCGTCCAGCCAGCATCCTCAACGGCCTGCTGTGCAGCGGCCATTGCAAATACGATAAAGTCATCGACCTTACGCCGCTCTTTGGGCGCCATGTAAGCATCTGGGTTGAACGTCCCATCTGTGCCGTCGCCGTACGGGACTTCACAGGCATACGTCGTGCCAAAACCCTCGGGGTCGAAATGCGTAATCGGCCCCGCACCAGACTGCGCATCCAAAATGCGTTCCCAGCTTTTTTCGACACCGTCAGCCAATGGGCTAACCAATCCTAATCCTGTTACGACCACTCGGCGCATGGCACACCCCTCACGTGTATATTTCTTTGTGATCTGATACCGCGTGCACCCCCCCATGGGCAAGAGCGCTCAGCCTGATCTGGCAAGTATCCGACCAAACACCTTCGAACGGGGGCAAATTAATTCATTTCCCCACGAAAAAGGGCGGCGCCAGCTGGCACCGCCCTTTCAATAATTCTCAAAAGATCGCTTAGGACGCTTCAGAGATGAACTTAACGGCGTCACCGAAGCTCTGGATAGTTTCTGCTGCATCGTCAGGGATTTCGATACCGAATTCCTCTTCGAATGCCATCACCAGCTCAACAGTGTCGAGGCTGTCAGCGCCCAGATCGTCGATGAAGGACGCGCCTTCAACAACTTTATCTTCTTCAACACCAAGGTGCTCTACAACGATCTTACGAACACGATCTGCGACGTCGCTCATGTCAAATTCCTCACATAGTTCAGGGCGTTAGGCCCGTTGGTCAGCCCAAACCAGTTCCCCAGCCTTGGCCATTGTTGTGACCCGCCTGGGGTCCGTTTGGCTTAAGACGTAGCGTCAAAAGCCGAATTGCTGCGTGGCCTATAGCAGAGATTCCCCGCTTGGCAAACGCTTTCAAGAACACCCTATATAGGGTTACAGCATCGCCATACCACCATTGACGTGCAAAGTCGTGCCCGTAACGTAGGCGGCTTGGTCGCTAGCGAGATACAGCGCAGCCGCTGCAATCTCTTCTGGTGTGCCCATACGACCAGCAGGAATCTGGACGTTAATCTTGTCCTTTTGGTCATCGGTCAGCTTGTCAGTCATCGCAGTCGCAATAAAACCGGGCGCGATGCAGTTCACTGTAATCCCGCGGCTTGCGACTTCATAAGCAATGGATTTGCTCATCCCGACCATACCTGCCTTGGACGCAGCATAGTTCGCCTGCCCTGGGTTACCTGTGGCGCCAACGATCGAGCTCACATTTACAATCCGTCCCCAACGCGACTTCATCATGCCACGGATTACGCCCTTACACAGACGCATTGTTGATGTCAGATTGACGTTGATCACATCCGCCCACTCATCATCAGACATCCGCATGAAAATCTGGTCGCGTGTAATACCGGCATTGTTGACCAATACATCTACGGACCCCATGGCCTCAACGGCCTGTTTGGGCAATGCATCTACAGCGGTGCCATCGCTCAGGTTACACGGCAGCACATGCGCGCGTTCGCCCAATTCAGCCGCCAAAGCCTCCAGCGGTGCTTCGCGTGTGCCAGACAGGCCAACAGCTGCCCCCGCTCCATGCAAAACCTTCGCAATTTCACCACCGATACCGCCAGAAGCGCCAGTAATCAGTACGTTTTTACCAGTTAAATCAAACATCTCTTATCCTTCGTTCAAAGCAGCAGCTGCTGCTACAACATCGTCTGGTGTTCCGATGGCGCGAGTCGCAATGCTGCGATCAACCCGCTTCACCATGCCAGACAGCGCCTTTCCGGCCCCGATTTCCCATGCTTCAGTCACACCGTTGGCCGCCATCCACATTACGCTCTCACGCCAACGTACGGATCCAGTCACCTGCTCTACCAGCAGACCTTCGATCAGGCTTGGGTCAACGGCCTCGGCACGTACGTTCGCAATCAACGGAACCGCAGGCGCGTGCAATGCAACATCAGCCAATGCAGCAGCCATCATATCACCTGCCGGCGCCATCAATGCCGAATGAAACGGTGCACTCACCGGCAACAACATTGCCCGCTTTGCACCTTTTTCTTTTGCAATAACAACCGCACGTTCCACAGCGGCCTTATGACCGGACACAACTACTTGGCTGGGGTCATTGTCGTTCGCAGCCTGACAAACTTCGCCTTGCGCGGCCTCCTCGGCAACGGCTTTTGCCGCTTCGAAATCGAGCCCCAAAATCACAGCCATTGCGCCAACGCCAACCGGCACTGCCAACTGCATGGCATCGCCGCGAATCCGCAGCAAACGCGCCGTATCAGCAACACTGAACGTGCCAGCTGCTGCTAACGCCGAATATTCACCCAGCGAATGCCCCGCAACAAACGACGCCGCCTCAAGGGTAACGCCTTCAGTTTCCAACGCTCGCATGGCTGCCAAAGATGTTGCCATCAACGCTGGCTGCGCATTTCGTGTCAGCGTCAAATCGGCGATGTCGCCGTTCCAAATCATGTCTGAAAGTTTTTCGTCCAAAGCATCATCAACTTCGTCGAATACCGCCTTCGCCGCCGGGTAGGCTTCGGCCAAAGCCTGCCCCATTCCGATTGCTTGCGCCCCTTGGCCAGGAAATACAAAAGCTCTCATACCGCTCCCCTCGTTTTTATTTACGTAGGGGTATCGCGCAGCACGAACTGATACAAGGGACCAGCCACAGCAACTTGGCATCAAAAAGGCCCTCGAGAGGGCCTTATGATCGTAAATCAGGTGTCGTTCGGTTTCACGCCGGCAGAGGGCCGCTCCAAACAGCTGGCCGCACATCCGGAGTTTCCAATCCACAGTCTACAGCCAATTGATCTCGCAAAGGGCGCAATGCAGACACGGCACCGTCGCCCACAGGCAAAACCCCATATCCCTTAACACGAACATGGACCTGCCCGAACGACGGATCAGTTTGAGACGCAACAACATCCACGCCTGCAACCGCGTCCAAACCATATCGCGCCAACACGGCCTCACCACCGAAACGGCGGTCAATCACCTCGCGTAGTTCACCTGCGGATGTATCAATTTGTACGCGGACCGGGCGGTGCAAGGCATAAACATGTGCCGCAATCGCCGCCAAGCAGAAGCATGCCAGGGCGGCAACAGAATGCCCCTCAAGACCAATCCCCTGCATCAAAGATGGCCAAATCAAAAGACTAACGCCCAACATTCCGAACCCTAGCCCTGCAACGCAGGCAGCCGACCGCACAACTGACATACCAAACGTTCGGGTCTGCGTCATCCGAACCTCATATCCCCAAAACCGTTCACGGACATCAGGATGAAGCTGGACGCCGTTTTCGGCATTTACACCCAAAGTTGTTAGAAATTCTTCTGGATCTGGTAATGCAGTCATTTCGTTTTCTCCGTTGCTCCATCACAACCTTGCCGAGAAAATGGGCAGAAGATGGGCAAACACGGGGCCGACTTATGGTTAACAAAACATTAACCACCAATTGACGCAAGGTAAGCCCCCAATATCGCACGATATTTCTTCTGCAATTCTCTTTATTTCTTCTGCAATTCTCTTTCCTACCTGCCGGATCTGTCTTTATGTGGCCCAAAGCCCAATTATTACTGCCAAACGCGGCACTTTCCCTTGCCTCCTTTCCCCTGCTCTGTATAAGGCCCCATCGTTTCCGCAGATTTCTTATGAACTGCGCAGTCTCTCGTGGGTGGGAGCGGTGAACGATAATCCCCACCCTATGAAATGCGCTGATATGACTGGAGTTACGCATGCCGCTTTATGAGCATACGTTTATTGCGCGTCAGGACTTGTCCAACACGCAGGCAGAAAGCCTCATCGAACACTTCTCAACAGTGCTTGCCGACAACGGCGGCAAAGTTGTCGAAAGTGAATACTGGGGCGTCAAGACGATGGCCTACAAGATCAACAAGAACCGCAAAGGCCACTACGCCTACCTGCGTTCCGATGCACCGGCAGCTGCCGTGCAAGAAATGGAACGCCTGATGCGCCTGCATGACGACGTCATGCGTGTTCTGACCATTAAGGTCGACGAGCACGAAGAAGGCCCATCGGTTCAGATGCAAAAACGTGACGAACGTGGCGACCGCCGCGAACGCCGCTAAGTATCAGATCAAGAAAGGACCATAAGTCATGGCTACTAAACCATTTTTCCGTCGCCGTAAGTCCGATCCATTTGATGGCGATAACGCCCCAAAGATCGACTACAAAGACACACGTACCCTGCAGCGCTACATCTCTGAGCGCGGCAAGATCGTTCCTTCCCGTATCACCGCAGTCGGTGCAAAGAACCAACGCGCTTTGTCGCGTGCGATCAAACGCGCACGGTTCCTCGCTCTGCTGCCCTACGCTGTAAAGTAAAGGACAGACATCATGGATATCATCCTTCTCGAACGCGTAGCGAAGCTGGGCCAAATGGGCGACGTTGTTTCCGTCAAAGACGGTTTCGCTCGGAACTTCCTGCTGCCACAGGGCAAAGCCCTGCGCGCAAACGCACACAACATGAAATCTTTCGAAGACCAGAAAGCGCAGCTTGAAGCACGCAACCTGGAAACCAAGAAAGAAGCTGAAGCACTGTCCGCAAAATTGGACGGCGAAACATTCATCGTGATTCGCTCTGCATCCGACGGTGGCAACCTCTACGGTTCCGTTACAACTCGTGACGCGGCAGAAGCTGCGACCGAAGCTGGCTTCACAGTTGACCGTAAGCAGGTTGTTTTGATCGAACCGATCAAAGAACTGGGCATCCACGACGTGCTGGTTAAACTTCACCCAGAGGTTGAGGCTACTATCAAGATGAACGTTGCACGTTCTACTGAAGAAGCTGAACTTCAGGCTGCTGGTAAATCCATCGCTGAACTGGCCGCTGAAGAAGAAGCAGCTGCTGAATTCGAAATTCAGGAGCTCTTCGACGACATCGGTTCCGCAGGTCTGGACGAATTTGGCGACGAAGAAGCAGCACCAGCTGCAGAAGCATCTGCCGAAGACGAAGCATCCGACGAAGCCTAAGGTTTACGTCACAATTTTTGCATCGGGCCGCGCATCACTGCGCGGCCCGATTGCGTTATATAGAAACGAACGCCCCTCTGTTCAGAGAACATTAAGCCCTCGGGCCTACACCTGCGCTGTCAATGAACAGGACTCGCAAGGAAGATGCCCCAATTTCTCTCGATACAAACGATCCATCTATCCGCAGGAGAAATCCTGTATTCAAAAGGGGACATCGCGAAGGATGTCTACGTCATCGCCCAAGGGCAGATGGCCATGTTTCATAGCAACGATGAAATTCAGCACACCTACGAGATACGCGAACAAGGTGGCGTCCTAGGGGCCCTTTCCATCTTAACAGGCTTCCCTCGCCATGTCGGGACAAGGGCAATAACTGACGTTACTCTCTTCAAGATCCATCCTGACCAAATCCTACGCGATTTTGATCGTATAGACCCTTTGCTGCGCGAATGTATTGAAACCGCGATCACGTTCAATCACCGGCTTCTAGAAGGCGCACCACCGAACCACGATGGGCGCAACACACCAAAAGAACGCCGCGACGCCGCAAAACTGGTTCTTGAAAAGTATAGCTTCGAAGTCGACCTCCTAAACAGTATCGCCTCGAACGATTTTTCGATGGTTTATCAACCCATTGTTACCCTGCAGACTGCCGATGTTGTCGGGTTCGAAGCATTGATGAGATGGACTCACCCGACGCGTGGGTTTGTGCCGCCCGATATTTTCATCGCTGTAGCGGAACAAATGGGTGTTATTGGTTCACTAACCGAACTGGCCATGACGCAGTCATGCCTTACCCTTCAAGAACTTCAAAAAAGATCGGGCGGAAAACGGCGTTATTTCGCCTCGGTAAATATCTCTGGGCACGATGTTGCTCGCAAAGGATTTGCTGACCAATTGGCCTATATTCTTGACGACCATGATATTGCGCCCGAGCAAATCAAGCTTGAAGTCACCGAGACCGCTATCATTCCAAACACCCAAACGGTGGCAGACAATCTTGCAGCGTTTCAGTCCTTAGGATGTGGCCTTTCGATCGATGATTTTGGGACTGGTTACTCGAATCTCGCCCACCTCAAATCGCTTCCTCTATCGGCCCTCAAAATCGATCGCGCATTCGCGGGGGATGCTCATAAGAACCATGTCTCGTGTAGCATCGTTTCCATGTTGGTCTCATTGGGACATGCGCTAAATGTCGACATCGTCGCCGAAGGCGTAGAAACCGATGATGACGTCAAAGCGTTATCCGATCTTGGGTGTAACTTTGCTCAGGGCTATTTCTTTCACCGCCCAGCCTCAAAAGACGATCTCATTCATCTACTTACACCCGATCATGGCCCATCAGGCTGGGCTGGCGTCGCCTAACGATCGAACGTTTCAAGGGTTAGCTGAGCCTCACATTGCATCTGGGTCCCTGCCCCGACCCAAACCTGCAACGGCCCGTCAGGTGCGCCCCAGACAGTAACCTCCTGCCTTCCGTTCGCCCGTTCACCGAAGTGCCACAGCCCATCCGCAGTCCGAACGGCCAAACGCGGATCACATTGCGCTTGGGCCATTACCATCAAAATATGCGGCGCCATTTCATCAAGATCAAAAACCGCGGTCGGTCGATCTGGCAAGAACCCGTCAATTCGATCTGTCTGCACACCTTGCGACCCCCAATCTTCGCACGGCACTGCGATCTGACCCTCAGCAATAACCGGCCAATGTTGTGGAGAAATGAGTTCTGGACCAGACGCCGCGATCTCGCCGGGGCCAAGTACAGGTTCGGGACACTGCGCCGCAGCGCTAGACCCAATGAAAAGCAAAATAGCAATATACCGTATCATAGCAGCTAACTTAATCCGAACAGCCCTATCGGTGCACCTAACCAACCGTCACATCTACGTCATCGCATAGAAAAGGGCCGCCTTTTCAAAAGACGGCCCATAAATATCAATAAGGTACGGGACTAGCTCGCCTGGATACTCACCCGCGCGTCACAGTACTGACCATCATACGTCCCGACCCAAACGTCGATCTGTCCGCTCAACGGCCGCGTCAAAACGATTTTCGCGTCGGCATTCCCGTTGTCATCGTCGTCATAGTACCAGCTTGCAGACTGCGTATTGATCAGCAACGTGCTGTCACAGGCACTGTTAATCGCAATCGTCAAACGGCGACCTTCAACGTTGTTCACAAAAAACCGAACATCCGGAGCAACCTCAAAAAAGCCCGGGCCGTCGTCAGACCCAACGCGAATGTGTGGACAGCCGTTCCAATCAACGCTACCACCAGCTGTCAGTGACAATGACTGCCCAGCCCGCAGTTGTGCCAATGACAAATCATAGGCCCCATACGTTGGATTATTGTTCCAATTCGGACAAGCCTGTGCTGCGCCAGCTGTTAAGACCATCGCAGCAATCGTAGATAAAATGAATTTCATAATTTTTCCCCAAGAGACAATTTGTGACCAAATGGTAAACTTTTTTAGGGAGGTTTTCCTAGGGTAAACTTATCGAAACGCGGTCGGGTATTCCTTACGTTTATGCCGTAAGGTGGAGAAACGAAAAAGGCCGCCCCAGTATAGGGCGGCCTTTCTACATTCTATATCAGAGACTTACTCTTCTTCGAGCGCCTCAACAGCTTTTTGAAGATCGTCTTTGGATACTTCTTTTTCTGTCAAAGAAGCGCCTTCAATCACATGGTCAACGACCTTGTCTTCAAACAAAGGTGCACGAATTTGCTGCTGCATCTGTGGGTTCTGCTGAACAAACTCGAAGAACTGCTTGGCTTGTGGACCGTACTGACGCGCTTGGTTCATCACAGCTTGTGTGAATTCTGCGTCAGACACTTGAACTTCCGCCTTCTGGCCAATCTCAGCCAACAGCAGCCCAAGCTTCACGCGGCGTTCTGCAAGTGTTGTATGCTCTTCAGTTGTTTCGATCTCAGGGTGATCGTGCCCTTCAACCTCTGGGTTTTCTTCGTGCCACAGCTGGTGGGCAATCTGGCCCGCTTCGGCTTCAACCAATGAAGGCGGCAGTTCGAAAGAGACTTCTTTGTCCAACGCATCGAGAAGTGCGCGTTTCGTCACTGCACGCGCAGCACCCGCGTACTCTTCTTCCAACTTGTCAGAAATCTGACCTTTCAAACCAGCAAGGTCTTCTGCGCCGAACTGCTTGGCCATTTCATCGTTAAGCTCAGCCGCTTTGGGCTCTTTAACGTTGTGGATTTTGCACTCAAACACAGCTTCTTTACCAGCAAGGTGTTCAGCGTTGTAGTCTTCTGGGAACGTCACGGTGACGTCTTTGTCTTCACCGGCTTTCACACCGACCAGACCTTCTTCGAAGCCAGGAATAAATTGGCCGGAACCAAGTACAAGCGCATGACCTTCAGCCGCGCCGCCTTCAAATGCTTCGCCGTCAACTTTACCCAAGAAATCGAAAACCACTTGGTCGCCGTCTTTCGCTTTGGACCCTTTTTTGCGGTCTTCAAAGTTCTGTGCGGTTTCAGCCAAGGACCCGAGAGCTTCGTCAACAGAAGCGTCGTCCGCTTTCACAACCAATTTCTCAAGCTTGATACCGGAAAAGTCGACTTCAGGAATTTCTGGCAGCGCTTCGTACGCAACGGAAACAACAACATCGTCCCCTTCTTTCCAGTCTTCATTGGTCATTTTCATTTCAGGCTGCATCGCAGGACGGTCGCCGGATTCTTCGAGGTGCTTGTTCATCGCACCATCAACAGATTCCTGCATCGCTTCGCCAAGAACTTTTGGGCCAAACTGCTTTTTCAGCAACGCCATAGGCACTTTGCCTTTGCGGAAACCCTTCATTTCGATCTCAGGCTGCGCTTCCTTCAGCTTGTCATTGACCGTCGCTTCCAGCTCAGCCGCTGTCACGGTAATTTCGTAGCCGCGCTTGAGGCCTTCGTTCAGGGTCTCTTTGACCGTCATTGGATCGTCCTTTTCAAACTTTTGGTGCGGGTGAGAGGACTTGAACCTCCACGCCTTGCGGCGCCAGAACCTAAATCTGGTGCGTCTACCAATTCCGCCACACCCGCATGTAATTCTAAGGGGACGGCACTGCCATCCCCTCGAGTTGGGCGCGTCTTAGCAAAGACTTTTGGAGGATGCGAGAGGAAAACGCGCCAATTGTGCATGATCTTGCGTGTTTTCTGTCTCGCTCGCTTTTTCACTGCACAACAGAGCCCCAATTTCGACAGTGGCCAAAAAGACTCACAAAAGGTTAATGCCTCAAATTGATACGATTTATGTCCCGCCCTTCACTCTTTTTTGCCATATTTCAACGCAACATTGAGCAGACAAATAGCTGAGAGCGAGAAACGCCATGCATCTGGGACAAACAAAAGACTTCGAAGTTGGCAACGTAATTGCCGTCAAACGCGCCGCAAACGTATCCGGCCTGACAGCTGGTACCACGGTTATGACTTTGGACGGTGAATTGCCGATCGAACATCTGTCAGTAGGCGACAGGGTCATCACCCGCGACGCAGGCATGTCCGTACTGCGCGACATCCGTTCTAAAACAGTCGAGGTCGCTGCGATCCAGATCAAGGCTGGTTCATTGGGCCACACACGCCCCCAACACGACATGCTTGTTGGCCCAGATACGCTCGTTCACATTCGTGATTGGCGCGCAAAAGCGTTGTTTGGTGCCGACGTCGCTACGGTTAAGGCCAAGCGGCTGATCGATGGCGAATTCATTTCAGAACAATCCGCTCAAACGACAACCGTCTATGAACTAATCTTCGACAAGCAGCATATCCTTTATGCAGACGGCCTCGAAGTCGCGAGCACGGCGGTTTAAGCTCCACGATTAGATTTACGGGGCATCAATTCTATGTGCCTCGTTCAAACGCAGCCCCCAAAAGGGCTGCGTTTTTCCGTTCACGTATGTACATCCGAAAAACTCATTTTTATGACGCCCAATTGGGCACGCAACACCTTGCTGGCGAAAACGCGTGCAGTATGAAGATTCATTTCAGCACATATTGGCATCGTTTCGCCTAATTTTTAGGCATATCGGTGTGAAACGCCCTACTCCGCTCTCCCTCTGCCTCGCCTCCAATTGTGGCTCGTACATAGAAATGGTCTGACCTGCAGTGAATACACAAGGCTAGGGAGTCGCTGCCATGAAGAAGATCGAAGCGATCATCAAACCATTTAAGTTGGATGAAGTTAAAGAGGCACTACAAGACGCAGGCATTCAAGGCCTTAGCGTTGTAGAGGTCAAAGGTTTTGGTCGCCAAAAAGGCCATACTGAACTTTATCGTGGCGCTGAATACGTCGTCGACTTCCTTCCAAAGGTTAAGATCGAAGTCGTTCTGGCCGATGATCAAGTTGATGGCGCCATCGAAGCGATCATCGCAGCTGCTAAAACCGATAAGATCGGCGACGGCAAAATTTTCGTGTCCGACATCGCGCAAGCGATCCGTATCCGGACGGGCGAAGAAGGGGATGACGCGCTATAAGGCGCGTCCATCCACACAACACTTAATACAATGTCTAACCAGGGGAACCTTAGAGATATGAGCAATAAAGACCTCGTAAAAAAGATTGCGGATGAAGAAATCGAATACGTCGACATTCGTTTCACCGATCCGCGCGGCAAACTGCAGCACGTTACACTGATGTCCGATCAGGTAGACGAAGACTTCCTCGAAGATGGCTTCATGTTTGACGGCTCTTCCATCGCTGGTTGGAAATCCATCGACGAATCCGACATGAAACTGATGCCAGACGTGTCCAGCGCCTATGTTGACCCGTTCTACGCGGAGAAAACACTCTGCCTGCACTGCTCTATCGTTGAGCCAGACACAGGCGAAGGCTACGACCGTGACCCACGCGGCACAGCCGAGCGCGCAGAAGCCTACCTGAAATCTTCCGGTATTGGCGACGTGTCCTACTTCGGCCCAGAAGCTGAATTCTTCCTGTTCGACGACGTTCGTTACCAAGTCGGCATGAACAAAGTGTCCTACCAAGTTGACGCAATCGATGCGGCTTGGAACACAGACGCTGAATACGAAATGGGCAACACAGGTCACCGTCCTGGCGTTAAAGGCGGCTACTTCCCTGTAAACCCAATCGACGATGCACACGACATTCGTTCCGAAATGCTCTCCACAATGAAGCGTCTCGGCATGAAAGTGGACAAGCACCACCACGAGGTTGCGTCCTGTCAGCACGAACTGGGCCTAATCTTCGGTTCATTGACAACTCAAGCTGATGAGCTTCAGAAGTACAAATACGTGATCCACAACGTGGCACAGGCGTACGGCAAATCCGCTACATTCATGCCAAAGCCAATCGCTGGCGATAATGGCACAGGTATGCACGTGAACATGTCCATCTGGAAAGATGGCAAGCCATTGTTCGCAGGCGACAAATACGCTGATCTCTCCGACGAAGCTCTGTGGTTCATCGGCGGCATCCTGAAGCACGCCAAAGCCCTGAACGCGTTCACAAACCCATCCACAAACTCCTACAAGCGTTTGATCCCGGGTTTCGAAGCACCAGTTCTTCGCGCTTACTCTGCGTCTAACCGTTCCGGTTGTGTCCGTATTCCTTGGACAGACAGCCCGAAAGCCAAGCGCGTTGAGGCTCGTTTCCCAGATCCAGCTGCCAACCCATACCTGTGCTTCTCCGCACTGTTGATGGCTGGCCTTGACGGCATCAAAAACAAAATCGATCCAGGCCCGGCTTCTGACAAAGATCTTTACGATCTGCCACCAGAAGAATTGGCTGAAATTCCAACAGTTTGTGCATCCTTGCGTGAAGCACTGGACGAGCTGGAAAAAGACATGGACTTCCTCTTGGCTGGCGACGTGTTCACCAAAGACCAGATCGAAGGCTACATGGATCTGAAATGGGAAGAAGTGTACGAATACGAACACACTCCTCACCCTGTTGAATTCAAGCTGTACTACAGCTGCTAATCCCAAACGGATTATGAATTTTGGAAAGGGCGCTCTTCGGGGCGCCCTTTCTCATTGAGAAATTTATCAGTTTCCCACCTAGAGTGGGCCGGAATACAAACCTACACCCGTTTTATGAACTGCTCTCACCCAACCGCCGCATGCAACCGAGCCCATAAAGCACTGTCAACGTGGGGAAGCACCAGCAGCACGGCCGACCCTGCCCTAGTTTGGCCCTACTTTTTTCCCGACATTGCCCCTAGGGCAACCTGCTAGAGCCATGAACACGCGGCAAGAAGCGTTATGAGTAAAAGTAAACAGTATATCCCACCGTTCGCGCACCTAAATGAAACCATGTCATTTGGTGCCCATCGACACGCCGATCGCCCTGCGTCGGCTATTCGGTCTGGCGCAAGCAGCATGCCTTCTGCATGGCAGTCCCGGATGACACCGACCCATCCGACTGCGCTACACAGTGATCAGTCCGTTCGCAGCTACGCCAACATCATCAAGGCGACCCTAACCAGGTGTTACACGACGCGGACGGGTCAAATCATAACTTCGATCGGCGCAGCTTTTGCCTTGGCTGCACTATTAGCCTAGCCCAACGTCAACTACTATCGAATGAATAACAAACGCGACCGCATTAGGAACGGCCAAACGTAACACTGTTTGGCGTTCGCTCCTGATGTATCGCGCCTGTTTTGTCCCAACGGGGCGCGGATCGTTTTCCGCTCGCGGCTGAAACAAGTTGGGGTCGTCGTAACGCAAATGGTTGGCGCGCCACATCGGTCGCCCACGCCTAACTCCATCAAACAACCGCTGCACGCGTTTCGCGATGCTGTCATCGTATTCAGCTACTGGTGTGTGGATACCAATCAACGGCTTGCCAATTTTCTGCGACAACGTCCAACTCGCTGGAAAACACAAAATAGCGCCCGTCAGTACGTGCTCGTCCCCTTGCTTCTCTAGAATGCAGACATCTTGTTGGATGATCCTGCCAAGGCACAGCAACGGTGCGTCCCAATCCAACGCTACAACCTCGCCATCAGGGCAAACGACCTCGTTGCGGTTATGTTTGAATGTCGCAGGCAGGTTAACCAGTACGTCGTCCAGCATAGCACGCGAGGCCACTAACCCATCGGGCAATTGCGCATAAACGTCATCCATCTGCATTCCAATGAGACCTCGGCGCTTCGCCATTTGCGCGGCATAGGCTTCGTCTGTTTCTAACCATGCACCCTCGACCGGCACCATTGATGGCAAACGCGCTGCCGCGCGTTCTTCCTGCCCAGCTGGCAAACTTTCTTGTAAAATTGGCTTCAAACCGTCGCCCCCTGGCACAGCATTTTCATGTCGTTTTCAGACCGGACACAAAATCCTTCCCACGTCACGCTTGCAGTATGACCACGGGAGGCACGTCATGAAAAGCCACTACAGCGATACCCGAAAAATCGACCCTACCAGAGGTGCGACCTTGGGTGATGGCACCCCTAATGACGCGGATCGCGTCGAAATAGGCCCCACACAGTTGGCGTTTGATGAATGGAAAGGCGCAGGTCTAACACTGCCAAACCTCCCCGCTATGCGGCAGTATCGCCTTGATCGGCTCGTCTCGCACATTAACGCGCGCGACTATGGCGGCGTATTGATGTTCGACCCTCTGAACATCAGGTATGCAACAGACAGCACCAACATGCAGCTTTGGAACACACACAACCCATTCCGTGCTGTTTTGGTCTGCGCTGATGGCTACATGGTCATTTGGGACTACTAGAACTCTCCATTCCTAAGTGAATTCAATCCCTTAGTTCGTGAACAACGATCTGGCGCCTCCATGTTTTACTTTTCGAACGGCGATAAAGACCAAGATGCCGCCAATACCTTTGCCGACGAAGTGCGCGATCTTCTGCGCGAACATGCAGGCAGCAATGTGCAGCTGGCTGTCGATAAAATTATGGTCAGCGGGCTGCGCGCCCTCGAGGCACGGGGCATCGAGGTGTTGGAGGGTGAAGAAGTCACAGAACATGCCCGTTCTATCAAAGGCCCAGACGAGATCCTCGCGATGCGCTGCGCAAATCACGCCTGCGAAACCGCAGTCAAAGCGATGGAGGACTTCACCCGCGCCTATTCCGGCAACGGTTCAACATCCGAAGACGACATCTGGGCCGTTCTGCACGCCGAAAACATCAAACGAGGCGGTGAATGGATCGAAACACGCCTGCTGTCATCTGGGCCACGCACAAACCCATGGTTTCAAGAATGCGGCCCCCGCATCACCCAGCCCAATGAAATCCTCGCCTTTGATACTGACCTGATCGGCAGCTACGGCATCTGCATCGACATCAGCCGCACATGGTGGGTTGGCTCCGAAAAACCACGCCCTGACATGGTCGACGCGATGAAACACGCCGTTGAACACATTGAAACCAATATGCAAATGCTAAAACCTGGCGTGAACATCCAAGACCTTAGCCGCAACACACATGTCTTGCATGACAAATATCAGGCCCAAAAGTACAGCTGCCTGATGCACGGCGTCGGCCTATGTGATGAATGGCCGCTTGTCGCCTACCCTGACAAAATGGTCGACGGTGCATTTGACCACGAACTCAAGCCCGGCATGACCATCTGCGTCGAAGCCCTTGTGGGTGAAGTTGGTGGCGATTTCTCGATCAAGCTCGAAGATCAGGTCCTGATCACAGATGACGGGTTTGAAAACCTAACGACCTATCCGTGGGATCCTGCGTTGATGGGGGAATAAGCCCCTACCAGTAAATCTGCGCAACAACGCCGTAATGATCAGACCCCGCCTTGGGGCGCACATCCAAATCGCCTCCGCGCCCAGAGGCCAAAACATGGTCGATCCCAATGGGGTATCCGAATAATTCAAATGTCTTGACCAACGCCCCGACCCGTTCCACCAGAAGTTCACGTTCAACCCATGCAATTGGGCGCCCTGATGCAACCATATTAAAATCACCTGCAACAATCGTTTCCGCTCCTGCCAGCGGTACCATGTTTTGCAAAATCCGCTGAAGATGGTCGCGCTGCCCGTAGGGCCACGGCCAATGAAGATGGATCGCAAACACCTGTACTTGCTGCCCGTCAATCGTTGTCACAGCTCGGGCAAAACCGTGCTGATTTGAACAATCTTGCCCATCCAACGGCGTTTTCGACAGTATTGCCACCGCACCAACAGCATGCCCGTTACACAGCAATTGATGCGGGTAAGTTCCGCGCAACCTGTCCAACATGGGTTGGTTCACGCGGCTTACTTCTTGCAAGGCCACAATGTCGGCCCCAACAGAGCGGATATCGGCGATCAATTCCGACCGGTCGTGCCCTCGAAACAACATGTTCTTTTGATAGACGACCACATCCGCTTGGCCGGCGTGGGTCGTTTTTCCAACGATTGCCACCCCATGCAAACCCGCAAGAACAACTGCGGCTGCCATCAAAATCTGCGCCCCGCGCCAGCGCCACACCAAAGCGCCACAGGCAATCACACCGCATATTAGAACTGGGCGAAAGACAGCCAGACTGTCACCTAAACCGTGCATTTCACCCGCAAAACTGGCCGCCAACACCGCACCTGCCAACACGACGAACGCACGCCCTACCACTTGCCACATCTTTCACCTTCCCGTGACGTACCAGCCACACGCCTTGCACCAAAACGAAGCCACCACCACTTTGGGCTCAACAAAAGGACACTTTCCATGCCCATGACTCGTTTCACATTTCCCGGCCACGATGGTGGCCAACTTTCCGCACGCCTCGATATGCCCGATGGCCCGCATCTGGCAACCGCCCTATTTGCCCATTGTTTTACGTGTTCGAAAGACATTCCAGCCGCACGCCGAATTGCAGGGCGCCTGGCATCTATGGGCATCGCGGTGTTGCGCTTTGATTTCACAGGCCTTGGCCATTCAATGGGTGAATTTGAAAACACAACATTCACCACCAATGTGCAGGATTTACATGCAGCCCGTGCAGAACTTGATAAACGTGGCCTCACCCCGACGCTTCTTATTGGTCACTCTCTTGGGGGTGCTGCCGTTCTCAAGGCCGCAAGCACAATGGAAAACATCAAGGCCGTCGTCACAATCGGCGCGCCCCATGATCCCCAGCATGTAACGCATAACTTCGGTTCAAAAATCGACGAAATTCAAAGAGACGGTGTCGCAGAGGTTTCGCTCGCAGGCCGACCTTTTCGTATCTCATCCGATTTCCTGAACGACGTCGCCACAGAGGAGCTCGATACCGCGATTGCGAAATTGCATTCGGCGTTGCTGGTGCTTCATGCGCCCTTTGACCAAACTGTATCTATCGATAACGCATCGAATATCTTTATGGCCGCCAAACACCCCAAAAGCTTTGTCACCTTAGATGATGCAGACCATCTGTTGACGCGTGGCGAAGACGCCGAATATGCGGCAGATGTCATCGCATCATGGGTAACTCGCTACCTCGACCTAAAACGACCTGCGCCACCAATTGGCACGCCAGAAGGCATCCTGCGTGTTTCCGAGGCTGATCCAAACGGATTTCTTCAAGACGTTCAATCTGGCCCGCACCACATTCTGGCGGACGAACCAGCAGCATATGGCGGCACTAATCAGGGCCTTACACCCTATGGCCTTCTCTCAGCCGGCCTTGGTGCATGTACCTCAATGACGATCCGCATGTATGCGCGGCGCAAAGGTTGGCCCCTTGATCACGTCAGCGTCGACGTCACCCACGACAAGGTGCATGGCCAAGATGCCGGTACTGACACCAAAACCAAGATCGACCAATTCACCCGTTTGATCACACTAAAAGGCGACCTCGACGAAACACAGCGTAATCGCCTTCTGGAAATCGCAGATCGCTGCCCCGTTCATCAAACGCTAGAACGCAGCAACCACATCGAAACCAAACTAACCTAACGGGTCGGCGATAGGCTCACGGCCGCAAAACTAGGCCTATAAATGAAACGAGGCGCGGTGCCTAAGCACCGCGCCTCTCTATTTTTAAACCTGTTTCGGTTTTAGCTGCGGGCTTTGCCCACGAACTTCCAGACCGCAGGGATCAGCAGCGCGGCCAATACCAATTTCAGCGCGTCACCGATAAGGAAAGGTGTAATGCCCCATTCCAGCGTCTGTGCCCAGCTTTCAGCAAAGCCGTTCAACCACAGCAAACCGGGGACGTAGATCAACGCATTGCCGACCAATAGCGCCAACGCCATCATTCCAACGTTGCGGTCCATGCCTTTGCGCGCCGCAAAACCCAGCGCCAGCGTTGCCAACACGTAGCCAACCAAATAGCCACCTGTGCCGCCCATCATGTATGTCAGGCCAGCTTTCTCACCCGCAAACACTGTTGCGCCCATTGCACCCAACGCCAAATAGCCAAGGATCGTAACCAGGCCCAAACGTGCGCCGTATGCTGCACCGATTGTCAAAACACCAAACGTGCCCATTGTGATTGGCACTGGGTTCCCTGGTAGGAACACCTGAATTTTCGCCATTGCTGTCAACGCGGCAATCCCGACGATGACCAACAACGCCTGTTTCACGCGCAGCGACGATCCTTCATTCGCACCGAAAGCCTCGCTTAATACTGTATCATTCATTGTTAACGCCATGTGTTTGGCTCCCGTTAATTAAATCACGTTGGCGCTTGAATGCCCCAGCGGCACCTTTTCTGCAAGTGCATTGCAGGTAGTTTACGCTAACAAGGGCTATAAGATGTAACAGATCGGTACAATTTTCGTGGCCCCTCCACCTCCCATGTCACTGTCCAAACCGGCCATTGCGACACATCGTACCCGCCGCGATACCAATCCGCACCACACAAGTGCTCCGTCGCTTTACCGCCCAATGTCGGGTCAAAATCATGAAACGCGCGCCCGTCTTCGAACAACACCTCGATCTGGTCCGGTGCGCTACGCCACAAATAGGACCTTTCCGCCTCGAACCGTTGATCATTCAAAATCAATTGGCCCCGTTCTTCATAAACGGCGCTGTCTTGGTTTCCTGCAATCTCGGCTTCGCCTTCAAAGGCACTCTGAGACTGCGCGCGCGCATCTTTAATGTGCCGCACAACTTTGTAACGGCCTAAGAAATCAACCAGTCCGCGGGTCACTGAATGTAAACTCCATCTGAATAGCTTCCATCCTCGGCAATAAATCGCATCACATCGCCGTTCCGCGCCATGTCATAACAATACCACCCATCTGCTGGTGGCCATTGGCTGCAGTACTGATCACCACGCACAGCCCAATACCCCCAACTGTCACGACCTGCATTATACAATGTCCGCCCCGACGCCCGAAAGTCTTGTGTCGAACCGTCGCCGTAAACCAATGCTCGGTCCGTCAATGCAGCCTTTATCTGGGCGCCATCCATCACCGCAAACCCATCCGCGGCCAGCTTTACGGGTAAAACAGCCGAAATTACGGAAAATACCACTGCAAATCGTCGCATTTCAGCGCCCTCTCTCCCTGACGGCCTTGTGACCCAACGTCGTCCCCCTTATGACGCAGCCCATACACTTTGCACATCACGAAAAGGCCATCTGCCAATGATCCCTCGCTATGCACGCCCCGAAATGACCGACATTTGGGAACCAGCCACCAAGTTCCGCATCTGGTACGAAATCGAGGCACACGCCTGTGACGCGATGGCCGACCTTGGTGTTATCCCGCGCGAAAACGCCGAAGCCGTCTGGAAAGCCAAAGACGTTGAATTCGACGTGGCCCGCATTGACGAAATCGAAGCCGTCACCAAACACGACGTCATCGCATTCCTCACGCACCTTGCCGAACACGTTGGGTCCGAAGAGGCCCGTTTCGTGCACCAAGGCATGACATCCTCTGACGTGTTGGACACCTGCTTGAACGTCCAGTTGGTCCGCGCCGCAGACATCCTGATCAAAGACATCGAAAACCTGATGGCCGCGTTGAAAAAACGCGCAATGGAACACAAAATGACAGTCCGCGTTGGCCGCTCCCACGGTATCCACGCAGAACCGACAACTATGGGTCTGACATTCGCACGGTTCTACGCCGAAATGTCCCGGAACCGCGACCGCATGATCGCCGCCCGCGAAGAAATCGCAACCGGCGCAATTTCTGGTGCGATCGGTACGTTCGCCAACGTCGATCCAGCCGTGGAAGAACATGTTTGCGAAAAGCTCGGCCTGAAGCCAGAGCCGATTTCCACCCAAGTCATCCCCCGTGACCGCCATGCGATGTTCTTTGCGGTGCTGGGCGTGATCGCCTCCTCTATCGAGAACGTGGTCATCGAAATCCGTCACATGCAGCGAACCGAAGTTCTTGAAGGCGCAGAGTTTTTCTCAATGGGTCAAAAGGGTTCTTCTGCGATGCCGCACAAGAAAAACCCGATCCTGACAGAAAACCTGACAGGCTTGGCCCGTTTGGTACGCATGACCGTTGTACCCGCGATGGAAAACGTTGCGCTGTGGCACGAACGCGATATTTCCCACTCCTCCGTGGAACGCGGCATCGGCCCAGACGCGACAGTCACCCTCAACTTCGCATTGAACCGTTTGACAGGTGTGATCGATAAGATGTTGATCTTCCCTGAAAACATGCTCGACAACATGAACAAATTCCCTGGGTTGGTGATGTCCCAGCGCGTTTTGCTGGCGCTCACACAGGCCGGCGTTTCCCGCGAGGATGCGTATTCCATGGTTCAGCGCAATGCGTTGAAAGTCTGGGAACACCGCGTTGATTTCCGTGAAGAATTGCTTGCCGACGAAGAAGTCGTCGCAGCGCTTGGCGTCGATGGCATTAACGAAAAATTCGACATGGATTATCACACCAAACACGTAGACACGATTTTCAAACGCGTGTTTGGCTAAATTGATTTCAAAGACCTCCGTGGGCCACCCCAATTGGCCCACGGTTTCAGAGGCAGGTAGTCTCAGGCCGCTGTCTTTTCGACAATCATCTTATGACGAGCGGCAATTGCCATCACTGCATACTTATGGCCATCATCGTCATTCTGGTAAGGTTCACCCATTAGTTCGGCACCGTACCCCAGCCGTTTTAATGCGCGTAAGAGCCATAGGTTTGACAAAGAAATCAGCGTATCCGCGCCTTCCTTATTTGCCATATCAATCAACCCTTCGACGATCAGATCCAAACATTGGGTCCGAACCCGCATCGACCGCACATCTGGTGAAATAACCAAACGGGTGCATTCCCAAACTTTAGGTGTCTCAATGACATCATTGATTAAGTTATCCGGAATCGTTTCCAATTTTCCCGACATGGCGTCCTTCAACATGTAGGTGTGGTCACCCCATCTTGACGACGTAGACATTGCTCGTGCACCAGCCAATACACGTCCGTCGTCATCCAAAATCAATGAATAGCGGGCCATTGGGTTGTCGTATTGGTCCATTTCCACATCTGCGTTGTGTGGAATTTTCCAATGCAATGTGTCGACAAAAAACTGCTTACGAAGGGCGAGGTAGTCGAAGAAGGCCGAACCATGTTGGTGTACGTTCGACAATTCAAAGGTGATGTTTTTCATAGATACTCTCCTATATGGAGAGTCCATTTAGCCCCGAACCTTAAGACTTGTTAACCTAAAAGTTTTCATACCTGTTTTAACGGACCACGGCGGAGAACTTAACCTTTTATTAACAAATTCAAAGGCTTCAGACCAAACCGAAATCTCTAACCATTGCAGCAGCTTGTGCAGATGTCTGGGCGCCCAACTTGGTCTTGGCATTCTTCAAACGTTGTTTAACCGCGCCTTCCGACACTCCCAGTTCATGGGCGATTTGTTTTAAGCGCATGCCATCCTTTACCATTGCCAGCGCCTCTAGCTCCGCATCCGTCAGATTCGTTGGTGGGGCTTTCTCGCGATGAAGCCTCAGGATGTAGGCGTAAAGAGCAGCGACTTCGTCTGCCTCGAATTCGCGGTCCGAACGTGCAAAATGCCCAAAAGATCGCTGCCCGTCAGAGTTTTCATCGAAGCACGATACAGCAACACCATACCGCAAACCAAAAGTTTGTGCTTGGTCCAAAACCCGCAATGGATCTTCGATCTCAATTTCGCTCCACCGTACGGTGCCGGTATTACTATAGATCCATCGGATGACAGGATCCTGTAACATAAACCGCAATTTGGTGTAATGATTGACCCATGTAGAAGGGAGCTCGTTCACTTCCTCAAGCGGAAATGCAAAACCAACTCGCAACGCGATGTAGTATCCCGATCCAGAGATTGCTTTAACGTCGCTTGGATTTTCAAGAACTACCACACAGTGCCCTCTCGGCCCCTCAAGACCCAATTTCGATACTGTCTTTTAGTTACCAAACCGCTTACCACTTATTTCAAACAATACATTGATTAATTAGACGTTCTTACGATCATTAAGCAACCACAAAGCGAGTGCAAGGAAACGATATGGCAGATTTCAGCAACATCACCTCATTGTTGGAAAACGTTGAAGATATGGCGCCATCAGGTTTTGCAATTGCATTTCACCTAAGGCTGACAACATCAGAACTTCAGTTTCAAACATACCCGCGAAAATGGAACGAAATTTATTCCGAGCGCGGCTATGTCATGTCAGACCCTATTGTCGGATGGGCATTTGCAAACACAGGTGTGACGCGTTGGTCTGACCTGAAATCATTGGATACACTTGATATTATGGGGCAATGTTCAGAGTATGGTATGAAGTTTGGTGCCGCCGTCGGCGTGGAATCCGGCGACACCAGAAGCGTCGCAGGCTTCGCCCGGCCCGATCGAGAATATACTGATAAAGAACTGTCTACACTCAATGAATACGTGCAGCAATTGCACGACCTTACCGCGTCAAAAACCGGAATGAGTGAAGATCTAAGGGCAGAGCTTCACCGCTTATCCGTGGAAATGACCCACCCGTCTTAAAGGTAAACCCAAAGTTGATCGCACGTACCAGTATCCGGACCTGCATTCTCGCTGAAATTTGATTCGATTATGCTTCTATGGTGCTTGGTTAAAGGTTCATTCACCTAAACAAACTACCCGTATCGGTGTCCAACAGGAAAGTTCCGTTATGGCCACCGCACCAACAACCCGAAAACCCGCCAGTCTGCCAAGGTCTCGCAAAGCTGCAATGGTCGTTCAATTATTGTTGCGCGAAGGCGACGACTTGCCCTTATCTGACCTCCCGGAAGACGCACAAATGCGTTTGACCAAAGAACTGGGTGCTCTCGACATCATCGATAAAAAAACACTGGCTGCTGTGGCAAACGAATTTGCGAACGAACTTTCTGATGTCGCGCTTACGGCACCAGGCAGCATGGAAGCCGCATTAAAATCACTCGATGGGCGGATTTCGCAAACCGCAACCGCACGCCTAAGGGAAGAAGCCGCCGCACGATCCGGCAGCGACCCTTGGGCGCTCGTTTTGGAACTCGCCCCCGAAGACTTCCTCCCGATGACCGAGGCCGAAAGCCCAGAAGTCGTTGCGATCGTCTTGTCAAAACTGCCAACCTCAAAAGCTGCGTCTCTACTTGGCTTAATGCCCGGCGAAAAAGCACGCCGTATCGCATATGCTATGTCAAAAACCACCGATATTCGGCCAGACGCCATTGCTCGTATTGGCGCAGGCCTTGCGAAATACTACTGCGGGGCCGCAATCTCGGCATTTTCCGAAACGGCAGAAGAACGTATCGGTTCGATCCTCAATTCAAGCCCTGCAGCGACGCGTGACCTTTTGCTCGAAGGGTTACTATCAGAAGATCCCGCATTCGGCGAAAGCGTCCGAAAGGTCATCTTTACCTTCGAGGACATCCCCGCCCGTTTGGCTGCCTTGGATGTTCCAAAAGTACTACGCGACATAGATCAAGCGGACCTGATCAAGGCGCTCGCGTTTAGCGCCACTGTCGGTGGGCCAGCCGCCACTGCGGCCGACCATCTGTTGAACAATATGTCGACCCGTATGGCCGACAACCTGCGCGAAGAAATTGCAGAATGCGGCAAGATCAAACAGGTGGACGGTGAAACGGCCCAAGCCGCCGTCATCAGCGCCGTGCGTGGTGCAGCAGATTCAGGGACGATCACCTTGGTTATCGAAGACGAAGAATAACCCTCTTCCAAGTGGCGCAACTTCCGCCTAGCATTTGCTTATGTCAGATACATTCAATCCTGCACGCCGTTGGCACGATATGGGCGGCGACCTCGCCGGCCCAATTCCGACCGACCAACATGACTTCTCCCTTTGGGAAAAACGGGTCGATGCTCTCATGATCATCGGTGCTGCGAAGGGGTTTTTCACAGTCGACGGTTTGCGCCGTGTCCTTGAAGACATGGGCGAAGACGCTTTTGAAAACATGACCTATTACGAACGTTGGATCGCCTCTATCAATCAAAACCTGATTGAAGGTGGGGCCTACACCACGGCAGAACTAGCTGAAAAGATGGCCGAAGTTGCGAAACGCGGCGCCACCTACGGCGACGCCGCCTCGGCGTCGTGATGCAACGGGTTCGTGTAAAATCACTTATGCCACCGGGCCATGTGCGAACACCGCACTACCTTCGCGGCAAAATAGGGACTGTCGAACGACAGCTTGGCAGTTTTCCCAATCCTGAAAACTTGGCCTACGGCCAACCTGCCCCAGCAAAACCGCTCCTAAGGGTCCGTTTTACAATGGCCGACTTATGGGGTGATGCGACAGAAAACCCCAACGACACATTAGATGCCGAAATCTACGAACATTGGTTGGAGCCAGCCCCAGATGCCACATGATCATCACAACCATCTAAGCCCCTCGGGCCACCCCTACCGCGCCGACAACGATACTGACTTAAGCTATTGGCAAACAATGGAAATCGCAGTGCGCGAGTTGCTGATTGAAAAGGGCATCACCACCGCACAGGATGTTGCAAACCAAATCGAAACTATGGACAGCCGCACGCCCGCAAATGGCGCACAGGTTGTTGCCCACGCATGGAGCGATCCGGTTTTTCATGCAGAGCTTATGCGCGATGCATCTGCGGCGACACGCGAGATGGGGTTTGACATTGGTCCCCTTCGTCTAATCGCCGTCGAGAACACACCACAGGTGCACAACATGATCGTGTGCACATTGTGTTCATGTTATCCGCGTAACCTTTTGGGTCTTCCGCCCGATTGGTACAAATCACGTGCTTACCGCAGCCGCACTGTCCGCGAACCCCGCACAGTCTTGTCAGAATTTGGTGTAACGTTGCCCGATGCAACAACCGTCCGAGTTCACGATAGCACCGCAGATATGCGCTACATCGTGATCCCCAATCGGCCCGAGGGGACAGATAACATGTCACAAAGCGACCTAGCCAAACTCGTCACCCGCGACAGCATGATCGGCACCGGGTTAGCCAAACGTCCTTAACGTAAAACGGCTGATGCCAAAATGGCCCCTGGCCCTGGTTCTTGCACAATAACAACCATCGGTTCAGGGCCTTCAACGGCGACGTCCAACGTCAGGTCCTCGCTGCCAGACCATTCACCAACAACATCCCAAGACTGTACAATGTTGCTGTAAGTCCAAGTCCGGCCCGCGTTTTCACCACGCTGTACCTCTACTGTTTCGTTCGGATTAAACCGCACCAATTGAACGATCGTTCCTTCGGGTAGCGACTGGGTTGATACGCCAGATATCACCAGTTGATCATCAGTGCGCTGCAATTCGACCTGCACGCCATTTGGAACATTGCGACGGGTAATCGCATCGGCAACTTGCATGGATTTTGCGCCAATCACATGATCCACGCCCCCGATAATCATTTGCGGAGTATAAATCGTACTGCCCCCAGCAAAGCGAACGTAGGCTTGTTGACGGGTCGTATGCTCCGGGTCGGCAAACAAATCAGCCCAGCCGATATAGTCCCAATAATCTACATGTAACGCCAACGGGATAACATCTGTGCGGCTAGCCAATTCATGCAACATCTCATCGGCAGGCGGGCAACTTGAACACCCCTGCGAGGTGAACAGTTCCAAAACCACTGGCCCGTCTGCTACGGCAGGTGTCGCAAACGAGGCTAGGGTTGCAAGCAAAGCTAAAGATCGACGCATAGGATTCCCCATAATTTGATCCTGCGTAACCCATCACCGCGTGACACGCCAATCAACCGTTTGCGATGGAACTGTTACAATTCAACGCAAAATCATTTGTGCCCGTCTAATTCTGTTGTTGTGGGTGCGTCCCTTGTAGACCCCGTAGCAAAATCAGATACGTTAGCGACATGCATAAATCATACCAATTCACTCATGCCCTTTGCCGTGCTCCAGCCACATCTGTCACCGACGGGTTACGTGCCACCGATCAAGGCGACCCCGATCCAATGGCGTTTGCGGCCGAACATGCTGCCTATGTCAGCGCCTTGCGCGCAGCAGGCTGCACCGTCACCGTTTTGCCAGCAGACGAAGCATTCCCCGACAGCGTTTTCATCGAGGACCCAGCATTGGTGCTGAATGGCACAGCAATTGTCTTACGACCAGGCGCACCCTCGCGCATTGGCGAAGCTGCGGCGTTGCGCCCTTCTCTCATCGCGACGATGAACGATGTCATCGACCTTGAAACAAATGGTTTCGTTGATGGCGGGGATATTTTGTGCACCGACGATCGCGTTTTGTTGGGTCTGTCCGCACGGACCAACCAACAAGGCGCCGATGATTTGCGCCCAATCGTCGAAAGCCTTGGGTATTCATTAGACGTCCTGCAAACCCCACCAGAAATTTTGCACTTCAAAACCGAAAGTTCGTTGTTAGACGCTGAAACTGTACTCGCTACGCCTGCGCTCAAATCCGCAGGTGCGTTCAAGGGTTTGAACGTGATCGAAACCGTTGACGGTGAAGAAGCGGCAGCCAATGCCATTCGTGTAAATGACCATGTTTTCCTGTCCGCAGGCCACCCACAGACGGCGGAAAAACTAACAGCAGCAGGTTATTCGGTGAAGGTTCTGAATACGTCGCAAGCCGCTTTGGTCGACGGTGGCCTCAGCTGCATGTCATTGCGGTATTCTGTCTAACGATTAGTTCGCAGCCAAAGCCGCGTCTAATGCAGGGCGTAACCTATTGGCCAATTCGCGTTCAGTGACGGGGTTGGCCATGCGCAACAATATCGTGCCGTCCCCATCCAACAAAAACGTCTCCGGGACGCCGTAGACGCCCCAATCGATTGCGTGGAATCCGCTTGGGTCCGCGCCAATGGCCACATAAGGGTTTTCTAACTCGTCCAGAAACGCCCGCGCATTAGGGTCAAAGTCTTTGTAATTGATGCCATAAATCGGCACACCTTCGTTGGCCAATGCCATCAAGTTCGGGTGTTCCACACGGCATGGCGCGCACCAACTGGCCCAAAAATTGACGATCTTCACCTCGCCATCCCGCAGCATGTCATCGGTCATACTGGGCAAATCATCGATGTCGGACACCTGCAAAACGGGTGCCGCCTTCCCGATCAAGGCAGACGGCAATTCATCGCCCTGCCCTAAGAACATTCCGGCTGCGAATAGCCCCGCGAAAGCAGCAAACAAGATCACAGGGATCATCAAAAGCCATTTCACGAGGTGCTCTCCCAAGCGGCCTCGACAGCTGCAAGGCGCGCCTTGACCTTGCGTGACCGGCGCACCGAGCCCAAGACGAGCCCGATCAGCAACGTAATCGACACCCCGTAGGCCGCCAAAACCTCGACAGCGTATTTGCCCAAATCAGGTATCATGACCGCATCCTCGCTTCTAGCGCACGCATGCGGCGCAGGCGAATTTCTGACGCCGTGCGCATCAATACCAATGCCACAAACAATAAAACAAAGCCGGCAATACAAACCAACGCCGGGTACCAGAATACGTCGGCAACGTTTTCTTCCTTATCCAGCGAAAGCGATGCTGGTTGATGTAAACCTTGGTTCCAAAAATTCACGGCATACCGTGAAAGCACTGCAAACACAGACCCGACAATGCACAACACCGACGTCAGATCAGCCGCCGTATCGGGGTCCTCAATCGCCGCCCAAAGGGCCGTGTAACCGAGGTAAAATAGGAACAAAATCAAGAACGATGTTAGCCTTGGGTCCCACGCCCACCATGTGCCCCACATCGGTTGCCCCCAAACGGCCCCAGTAAACAGCGCAATCAAGGTCATAACGATGCCAATGGGCGCTGCTGCTTTGGCAGCCAATGCGCTAACATGATGACGTCGGACCAACCAAACCAACGATGCAATCAACATCATGATCCACACGTTGATCGCCATCATGGCTGACGGCACATGTAAGTAGAAAATCTTGACCGTCGATCCTTGGCGCACATCATCTGGTGTAAAGAAAAAGCCCCAAATCAACCCGACCGTCAAAATGGCAATCGCGCCCCATAACAGCCACGGCACCAAAGGCGTCGTGGTTGCAATAAACTTCTTTGGATTGGCATATTCCCAGATAGACATGTCCGTCAGCTACCCCTTCAAATTCCACACGGCAAGGCCGCTCACCGTAAATTCACCCGCAAAGCGGCCGCTGCGGCGAAAGGCAGCAAGGCAAAACACCCAAGCGTAATGCCCGCCACCATCAGCATTGGAATTGTCGCATCAAACCCGCCCGCACCACGCCGGACGGCTTCGGACCCGAAAATCAACGTTGGCACATATAAGGGCAGAACAAGCAAAGACATCAGCAACCCGCCTCGCTTTAAACCAACGGTCACCGCTGCACCAAACGTACCAATCATCGATAACGCTGGGGTGCCAAGAGCCAGCGACCCCAAAAGCCAAAGATAAGCAGACGGTGAAAGGTTCAATAAAAAACCCAACAATGGCGCCGCAATCGTCAACGGCAAACCGGTCGTCACCCAGTGGGCGACGCCCTTCATCAACGCAACGCCTTCCAACGGTAACGGCGACGTTGCCAACAGCGGCAAAGACCCGTCTTCAAAGTCCAACGCGAAAATCCGATCAAGCGACAGCAGCGCCGCCAAAAGGGCCGCGACCCACAACATGCCGGGCGCAATGCGTGCCAACACCTCGGCCTCTGGCCCAACGCCAAAGGGGACCAAAACAATCACAATCAGGAAAAATGCCAACCCAAGACCAAATCCACCGCCAGCCCGAACAGCCAATGTTAGATCCCGCTTGAGCAAGGCAATCATAAAAACGCCTCATCTGATCCGCCTGCGGTATCCGCAGTGGCCTTGTACGGCGACAGCTCCAGTTCTGGGGCATCCAACCCAAGATCGATATGCGTCGCAATCACTGCAATACCGCCCTTGGCCAAATGGCTTTCGCGCAACCAAGTGGCAAACATTTTCACCGAAAACCCATCTAGGCTGACAGTTGGCTCATCCAAAAACAAAACCTTACGCCCGATGACGCCCAAACGAGCCAACCCCAGACGGCGTTTCTGACCGGCCGATAAGGTACCGGCAACCCGATCACGAAGGTCGGTCAGATCAAACGCTTCAAAAACAGTGTCAGGCACATCCGCGCCGTGCACATCCCCCCAAAATCCAAGGTTTTCGGTGACGGTCAATTGCGCCTTAATGCCATCGGCATGGCTGGCATAGGCGCCCGTATCTTCAGGGAAATCAATATGGCCCGTTATGGCTGGTTGCAGCCCTGCAAGCGTGCGCAACAAGGTCGTTTTGCCAATACCGTTGGGTCCACGCAGGACCAACGCAGCCCCGTCAGCGACCTCAAACGAAATCCCTGCCAAAACAGGCACCCCGCCTCGTGCAACGGTCAGATCATCGACCTTCAACGCCATTCATAACCCCCTAAACAGGCAACAACGCCAAACCTACGCGCCGCCCTTCGCTCAGCAACACATTGTACGTCCGGCACGCCGTCGGCGAAGACATGACCTCAACGCCTAAACCGGCCTCTTCCAAAGTCGCCCGTAGGTCGGCGGGGATGTGGGCAATCTCGGCGCCCGTCCCCATGAACACAACGTCTAAATCAGCAACAGCATCTAGCAAGGTCTTGGGGTCAGCGTAGCCCCCCCAAGGCGCGATGCCAGTGGGCAACACCACCAACGCGCCTTCATACACCTCGCCGCCAATCCGAAAGAACCCTGGGCCGTAACCGTCAACCGGTTTGGCGTCCGTATAGACCACTTCGTTCAAGCGCATATTGCGTCCTCCGCCTATTGCCGCGTTACGCGTCGATATCGGCGAACTGGCCACCGACGTTTTTCTTCGCCTTAGACCAGTCGCGTTTCACACCTAATACCAACAATGTACTTGAGGCCACGAAGACAGATGAATACGTCCCCACGATAACGCCCCAGATCATCGCAAACACAAACCCGCGGATCACATCCCCACCCAAAACATAGAGCGAAATCAAAGCCAGCAATGTGGTGAACGATGTCATGAAGGTCCGGCTTAGGGTTTCATTGATCGAAAGGTTCAAAACCTCTTTAAGGTCTTTCGCCTTATACTTGCGTAGGTTCTCACGAACACGGTCAAACACAACAACCGTATCGTTCAACGAATAACCCACGATGGTCAGCAAGGCTGCGATGATTGCCAGATCAAACTGAATCTTCAATGCCGAGAATATCCCGATCGTCAGCAAAACATCGTGCACCAAGGCCGCAACAGCCCCCAAGGCGAACTGCCATTCAAACCGCAGCCAGATGTAGATCAACACCGCGCCAATTGCCAAAACCACCGCGATAATCGCGTCTACGATCAACTCACCTGACACGGTCGGCCCTACGGATTCCACCGCAGGGAACGTCATGTCTGGGTCCAATCCGCGCAAGGCGTCTTGCACCGCGCCGATGGTTTCATTGCTGACCGCCTCTTCGTCACCCTGCGCCTGCATAGCAACCGTGGTCACAAAACGCTCATCTCCGAAACTTGGATCAAAGACTTCGGTGATCGACACATCGCCCAGTTCCAATGGAACCAACGCCGCACGGTAATCAGCAACATCTATCTGTTGCGTGCTTTGCGTACGCAGCGTTGTACCGCCTTTAAAATCAATACCGTAGTTCAAACCTTGAACCGCGAAAGACCCTAAGGCAACGGCGACCATCACGGCAGATACGCCGAGCCAAATCTTTGCGCGGCTAAAGAAATCGAACGACGTCTTTTCCTTCACCAATCGCAAATATTTACCGGCAAACAACGTCTTTGGACGTTTGCGTTCAAACCAAATCACAACCAACAAACGGGTCACAAAGATCGCCGTGAACACAGAGGTCACAATCCCCAAACCCAGAGTAATTGCAAAACCACGCACTGGCCCTGCGCCCATGGCAAACAAAATAACTGCGGTCAGGAACGTCGTGATGTTCGCATCAATAATCGCCGACAGCGCCTTCTCATATCCCAGCTCGATTGCGCGCGCCGGTCCTTTCGCGGTGCGTGCTTCTTCACGGATACGTTCGAAAACAAGCACATTGGCGTCTACTGCCATACCAATCGTCAACACGATCCCCGCGATACCGGGCAACGTTAACGTCCCGCCGATCAGCGACAACAGCCCAAAAATCAACGCTACGTTCACCAACAATGCCACGTTGGCAAAGACGCCAAACAAGCCATAGCTCAAGATCATGTAGATCAGCACCAAAATGAACGCGACGATACAGGCGATTGCACCAGCCTCGATACTATCTTGGCCCAAATCTGGCCCAACGGTTTGCTCCTGCAAGAATTCCAATTCTGCTGGCAAAGCACCCGCACGCAACAACACGGCCAATGTGGTAGATTCTTGAACCGTAAAGTTACCTGTAATAATGCCGGACCCGCCCGAAATGTGCGCCTGAATTGTCGGTGCGGAAACAACCTCGCCATCCAACACAATCGCAAACGGCGACCCGATGTTTTCTTGCGTATATTCGCCAAACTTCCGTCCACCAGATGCATTAAACCGGAACGTCACCGCAGGGCGGTTGTTCTGGTCAAACGTTGGTTGGCTGTCGACCAGTTCTTCCCCCGATACAACGGATGAACTTTCAACGATGTAAAACAAACCTTCTTGGTCAAGGCTTGGCAGCAAAATGTTGCCCGCACCTGCCCGCGCATCAGGGTCAGATGTGGACCCAACAACAGGATGGAACCCCAGCTGGCCCGGTGTCCCAATCAGGTCCTTGATTTCTTGAGCGGACCCAACGCCGGGCACTTGGATCAAAATTCGATCAACCCCTTGGCGCTGAATAGACGGCTCGCGCGTGCCAGCCTCGTCGATCCGGCGACGTACAATTTCCAGTGCTTGTGCAACAGTACGGTCATCCGTCGCGACCTTTTCAGCATCCGTCAGCGTGATAACCAAATCAGTGTCGCTGATTGCACGCACGGCAATGTCGGACTGGCCAGCCCCAGTCAGCGAAACAATTGGCTGTGCCAAACCGCGTGCCAATTCCAACGCGCGATCCATACCTTCGGGCTGAGAAATACGTACACGCAACTCACCGTCTGTATCGCTTTCGTCGGTAACAAAGCCAACCACGTCTCGTTGGGCCGCCAACACATCACGAACTTCTGGCCACAGCGCCCGCATACGGGTTTCGTACACATCACTGACCTGAACTTCGGCCAGCAACTGCGCCCCGCCCCGCAAGTCCAGCCCAAGATTTACCAGATTGTCCGGCATAAACGACGGCCAACTGTTGGCCTCAGCCTCCAACCCTTCTGTGGTAACGCCCTGTGCGTCTCTTTCCGCAGCGGTCAATTGCTGCGCAATCAGCGCCTCTGCGTCGTTCGAGGTTTCTACACGGTTGTAAAATGCGTTGGGCAAGGCAATCAAAATGCCAACTGCCACAACCAGCCAAATGGCCACGCGTTTCCATAGGTCAATCTTAAGCATGGGTCGTCCTGTCTGGGGTAATTCGGGTCAAAAGGGCCACAGCCCTCAAAAATATAGGATTGTGCGCACGACGGCGCGAAACTTGGCGGAACCTGCGCTTACGGGCAGAACATCGCGCTTGGGTCAGAACCATCCAAGGTGCCAACGAACACAAGGTCTGCTTCAAAGGGGCTTATCCCATGTAACACCCCGCCTGCGCTGGATGGCAGCGCCAAACTGCGCGTTATCATCGCTGGGGTTTTACTTGCGCCAGTATCGATCGGTACATAGCCCCGCTGTACAACAGCGCGGACAGGAACAATCGCTTCATCTAATTCAATGGTTGCGGCGTCTGGCGTCGAACGTCCCTCAACTGGGGAGGTTTCGGCGCCGCAATCCGCTCCGTGAGCCAGCACTTCTATGTGCTGGCCACACATTTCCAGACCTGATGACGCCGCCACCAGCCCTTGGGCATTCGCTGCCCCCGCGCTCAATCCTAGAAGGGCGAGCGCGAAACGGATCATGCGTCAGCAGGCTCGGTTTTGTTGATGACCTGCGCAATCGTGGACTGCACAACGCGAATTTTCACGCCATCTGCAATCTCGACTTCGATTTCGCCATCGTCCTTAACCTTGGACACCTTGCCAATGATGCCGCCCTGCGTGACCACTTGATCGCCACGGCGCAGTGCAGCGACCATCGCCTGATGGGCCTTCATCTTTTGTTGCTGTGGGCGGATCAGCAAGAAATACATGATCCCGAAAATGAGGATCAGCGGGACAAACTGCGCAAAAGCTTCCATGGTCGTTCTTCCTTAAAATGCGGCGGGGCACACCCCCACCCAAAGTCGCGGCACCGTACGGCTCTTCCATAGGATTCGCAACGTGAATGGAACGTCGATGTGGGAAACGTGCCCCCCCAAAGGAGCAATACCAAACCCATACCAGAACCATATCCTTTCCATATCCAATAAATTGGGCCATATGACCCCCACGAAACACCAATTAAAGGACAGACCAATGCACGACATTCGCGCCATCCGTGAGAACCCAGCCGCTTTTGATGCGGCCCTATCTCGTCGCGGAGATGCTCCATTGTCGTCGGAACTTTTGGCAATGGACGAAGCCCGCCGCGCCAAGATTCAGGCTGCCGAAACCGCACAGGCCGAGGCCAACAAAGCCGCCAAAGAAGTCGGCGCCGCGAAGGGCCGTGGCGATGAAGCCGAATTCGAGCGCCTTCGCGCGTTGGTCGGCGAGAAAAAGGCCGAGATTGCAAAGCTAAATGACGAAGCCAAAGACCAAGACGCAGCCTTGACCGCCCGTTTGGCCGAAATTCCAAACTTGCCTGCGGACGATGTTCCCGATGGGGCCGACGAAGATGATAACGTCGAAATGAAACGTTGGGGCACCCCGCGTGATATCAGCAACGCGCTGGAACATTTTGATATTCCAGCTGTAAAGTCTTCTATGGATTTCGAAACAGCTGCAAAGATTTCCGGCAGCCGCTTTGTCATTCTGACTGGCGTGGCCGCACGTGTGCACCGTGCTTTGGCCCAGTTCATGCTGGATGTGCACACGACAGAAAACGGCCTGACCGAAGTAAACCCGCCCGTTCTGGTGCGCGACGATGCCATGTATGGCACTGACAAACTGCCAAAATTCGCCGAAGATTCGTACCGCACCGAAGAAGGCATGTGGTTGATTTCCACCTCAGAGATCCCGCTCACCTATATGGCAGCCAATGACGTGGTAGATGCTGAAACATTGCCACGACGGTACACCGCACATTCCCTTTGTTTCCGGTCTGAAGCTGGCAGCGCAGGCCGTGATACGTCTGGTATGTTGCGTCAGCATCAGTTCGAAAAGGTTGAAATGGTGTCTATCACCCATCCAGACGAAAGCGATGCCGAACAAAAACGCATGCTGGGCTGTGCGGAAGACATCCTTGAACGTCTTGAAATTCCTTACAGAACTGTAACCTTGTGCACCGGTGACATGGGCTTCGGCGCACGTCGAACATTTGACATCGAAGCGTGGCTACCTGGTCAGAACACATACCGTGAAATCAGTTCCGTTTCGACAACAGGCGACTTTCAGGCGCGCCGGATGAACGCGCGTTTCAAACCGGCTGAGGGCGGCAAACCGCAGTTCGTTCACACATTGAACGGGTCCGGCCTTGCGGTTGGCCGCTGCCTTATCGCTGTGCTGGAAAATGGCCAACAAGAAGACGGTTCTGTGACTTTGCCTGCGGCACTCCACCCCTACATGGGTGGCAAAACAACGATCACGGCTGACGGCTCACTCGTCTAGACTATCATGTGTTCGGGCCCAAATTGGTGGGCCCGGCCACGTCACCTGCCCTTGCACATGGCTATACGCACCATCTGTGGCAAAATGTGCGGCGCGCATTTTTTCACGTTGTTCTATCGTCATTTCAAACATCGGGGCGTAGACGTTTTTTAGCGTTACATTTCGCCGATATTCAGGATCTTCGAACGCACGGTCAACGGCCGCCATCGACATATCTGCAAGAGTATTTGGCCCTGCTCTATCAGACGTCCATTTGTTCAATACTGCACCCAGCTTCACAGGGCCAAACTTGTTATCAAGCGGGTCACCTGTGTCAAACCGTGGGGCGACTTTGCGGAATGCCCGCCAATCTAGAGAAAGACCCGCCTTTGACGCCCCTAACATCACCCAGTTCAATGCGATAGACGATAGCCCGGTTCTGCTGCCGCCACCACCAATCGACCCGTGGTTTCCAGGAAACCATTGTTGCAAATACTCTGGAACAAAATGTTCATACCGAAGGTTCAGGTCATCCATATTGTCCCAAGGCATTGATGGAAACGTCGCCCTGCGTTCGTCAATCGCAATTGCGTGACGTGCGGCCAGAACCATGGACGACAGCTTAGCGTCATGAAATTCATAATTCTGATTGAAACGGGCTGCCAAAGGCAATTTCGCAGGCAACCCCAAGGCTTTGACTGTGTCCCAGACCCCAAGGTACGAAATCTTTAGGTCCACAACATCTTCATGCCGGTGCCCGTTTTTCTGACGCCATTTGCGTTCATCAGGCGAGGTCACAACATCAGGCGACATAGCCAGCCGAAACGCATAGCTTTCTTCTGAACGCGGATGGGTTTCAGGCGCGCGATCGACATAGCGGGCCACTGCCTTTGGAATTTCGCGCAACCGATCTCTCGGGCAAATGCCCGCGGATCTTATGAACCCGACGAGTGAGCGCGCGGCAAATGCACCTCGCGAAAAGCCAAAAATCATGACCTCATCACCAGGTTCGTAGGCAAACACCAGTTGGCGGTACATATCTTCCATGATCGACAATAGGCCCCAGCCAAATATCCCGCCAAAAACACGGTCCATTTTGCGGCCTAACCAGTTGTTGCCGGCGCCAGACCCAACCCCGGCGGTATAAAGGACAACCTGCGGCATCCCATGATCGGTCTGATGATGCACACACCGGGCCAATCGCACCACATTCGTAGGGTGTTCTGCATCTGGCCTATTCCATGTTCCGTCTATGAAAATAACAATGCGTTTCATATACTTGCCCCCAAACTTCTATCAGATGTTCGACTAACAATTACCCTTGGGTCAAGTCTGCATTTCCCGACCTAATAGTGAACCGATCGATGTGTGCGTACGTTTAAGTCTAAAGAGGAAACCAAACATGACGCGTTCCATCCTGACCTTGCTTGTCACCCTTACATTTGTGCTGTCCCCGCTTGTCACAAGCCCATTTACAGGCTTCACAGAAGACCAACTGCCGATCCCTCAAATTGACCCTCCGGTCCAGCCCGCCGGATACGCATTTTCTATCTGGGGGCTAATCTACGTTTGGTTGGTGGTGTCTGCTGTCTTTGGTGTTTGGCGACGTCGCACTGATCCTGCGTGGACCGCAATGCGCAATTCTTTATTGATAAGCCTTGCGATCGGGGCCCCTTGGTTGTGGGTCGCAAATCAATCTGCAATTGCGGCGACGGTCTTGATAATCGCAATGGCCATAGCGGCCATTTTCGCTTTGGTTTCCGCACCGCAAGATGACAAATGGTTCGCCCGTTACCCGGTTGCAATCTACGCGGGCTGGTTAACCGCTGCGTCTTGTGTATCCATCGCGACCACGTTTGCAGGGTATGGTTTGATTATGGATGACACCGGATGGGCTTACGGTGGAATTGGCCTCGCTTTGGCAATCGCTTTATCCGTCCAAGCCAAACTGCGCGAAACGCCTCCTTACGGTCTAACCGTCGTCTGGGCATTGGTCGGAATCGTCGTTGCAAATGGTACGTCCAGCGGCGTTGGCCTGCTAGCATGCTTTGGTATTGGGGTGCTTCTGGCAGCGCTTGGCCGCCAATTTCACACTAACCTCTGAACCGTTTCTTTTGGTCAGCAGGTGCTTTACCAAGGTGTTTGCGAAGACGTGAAGGCGTTGATTTGGTGTTGTTTTTATACGGGTTCTTGTCCGCCTGAGATCGGAAATGCAGACGAATTGGCGTTCCCGGCATATCGAAATCCAAACGCAAACCGTTCACCAAATAGCGTGAATAGCTTTCCGGCAACATTTCAGGGTGCGAACACATCACAACAAAGCCCGGCGGGCGTGTTTTGACCTGTGTCATATAACGCATCTTGATACGCCGGCCGCCCGGTGCAGGGGGCGGGTGTGCCTCGGTCATGCCAAGAAGCCAGCGGTTCAATTGCGATGTCGTGATCCGACGGTTCCAAACTTCATGTGCGCGCAAGATTGCCTCTTGAAGGCGGTCCAATCCACGGCCCGTTTTCGCAGACACCGTAATCAGCGGCGCACCACGAAGCTGCGGCAACAAACGTTCGAACTGTTCCTTAAGCTCTTTCAGCTTGGCCTGCTTTTCTTCTTCGACGTCCCATTTATTGACAGCCAGAACCACAGCACGACCTTCACGTTCTGCCAAATCGGCAATTCGCAAATCTTGTTGTTCAAACGGGATTTCAACGTCGAGCAACACAACGACAACCTCGGCGAATTTCACCGCCCGCAAGCCATCGGATACAGACAGTTTTTCCAGCTTTTCCTGAACCTTGGCTCGCTTGCGCATACCGGCTGTGTCGAAAATACGTACAGGCACAGTTGAGGAATTTGTTTCCCAATCCATTTGCACAGAAATTGCGTCGCGGGTGATCCCTGCTTCGGGTCCGGTCAACAGACGGTCTTCGCCCAAGATCTTATTGATCAACGTCGATTTACCCGCATTTGGGCGGCCAACGACGGCGATCTGCAATGGTTTAGATTTGGTCGGGATTCGTGGGCCTTCGTCTTCGTCCCCGTCTTCAACGTCAACATCGGTATCAGGTGCGTCGGCGGCAGCACGTTCTTCGAATTCATCTGACAACGGCATCAACACGTCATACATTTCGCCCAAACCTTCGCCATGCTCAGCAGACAGACGGATCGGCTCGCCAAGACCAAGGTTGAACCCTTCGAGGACACCTGCGTCCGCGGCTTTGCCTTCAGATTTGTTCGCCGCCAAAATGACATTCGCATTCTTGCGGCGCAGGATGTCGGCAAACACCTCATCTGCGGGCATCACGCCCGTGCGTGCATCATACATAAACAAGCAGATATCAGCCAATTCCACTGCACGTTCTGTCAGGCGGCGCATGCGCCCTTGCAGAGATTCGTCAGTGGCTTCTTCCAGACCTGCCGTATCAATGACAGTAAATCGCAGGTCGCCCAAACGCGCAGCACCTTCGCGCAAATCACGCGTCACACCGGGTTGGTCATCAACCAACGCCAGCTTTTTACCGACTAGGCGGTTAAATAACGTGGATTTGCCAACATTCGGGCGGCCCACAATGGCAAGTGTGAAGGACATATCTAAGACCTTTAAAGGGTTAAGTGCTGCCCCCTACACCCTTTCGCGTTTAACGGAAAGCCATCAACTGGCCACGTCCCGTCACAACGTAAAGTGTGCCATTGGCAACAACAGGGTTAGATGCCGCCCCACCAGGGATTTCAACAGTCCCAACCAGCGCACCAGACGTCGGGTCGAATTGGCGAATCATGCCGTCGCTAGACGCAACAATTAAGCGGTTGCCGGCCAGAATAGGGCCATAATGGGCGAAACGTGTTTTCTGGCGGAGCGGACGATTTTCTTCGAAACCTGGCAATTCAACACGCCAAATGGCAGCACCAGTATCATCATCGAGACGGATCAACTCGCTCAAATCGTTCACCAAGAACACGGAATCACCGGCTGGCCATACAGGGCCGACGGCCCCTTCAGTCGCTGTCCAGATCCGGTCGCCGTTTGCAACTTCCAAGGCCACGACACGGCCAGAAACGTTACCAACATAAACGCGATCACCGTCAATTACTGGATCACCAGCGATGTCAGAAATGGTTGATGCCGCTTGGCCTGCTCGTTGACCTGTCACTACAGTTGACCAACGGCGCAACCCACCTTCTGGGAACGCGGCCAAGACCTCACCGGTTGGGAATGGAAAAATCGCAAAGTCAGATGACACCGCGGCTCCTGCTCCGCCAGAGAAATTCGAGGGTGATGCAGTACTGGTCTGTGTCCAGCGAATCCGTCCGTTCCCCAGCTCCAAAGCCCAAGCACGGCCATCGCGGGCAACGACATAAGCAAGATCACCAAAAATGGTAGGTGCTGATGTTCCCGGCGCATCAAGATCCTGACGCCAAATTTCGGCGCCAGTTGCGGGGTCCAACGCCACGACTTCACCAAACCCTGTTGTGGCTAGCAAAACATTGGACGATGCCGCAAGCCCGCCACCTGATGCATCACGCGGGTTATCTGTCGCTGGAATAACGCTTCGCGCCCAAAGGGTTTCCCCGGACGTCGCAGTGGCAGCGACCTGACTTTGAGAATCTAATGTAAACACGCGGCCCGCAGAAACCACAGGGTCAGCAGTGATCCGTAACCGACGTGAATTTCCCGCACCAATATTTGCCGCAAAAACCTGTGTCAGTGATGTATTCAAAGCTGGATGAGAGATCGTGTGTGTAGGGCCGCCATTCCGGTGCGTCCAGTCGGCGTTTGCAACGGTTGCAGCTAAGGAAAGCGGTCTCGCCTCGTTGACCGCAACCTCAGAGTTCAACGCTTCACCCCGAATCCCAACCCGTTCGCCCGGCAAAATAACATCTTTTTCACCGCAAGCCGCCAAAACGCTCGCCGCAGCCAAAAGGCCAAAAACTGAAAGACGCGGTGCGCCCTTTTTAGAAAGTTGAATGCCTGTCATCTCGTCCCCCTTTGCGGGTTTATTGATCGCCTTGGGCTGCCAGTCCGATCATTTCGCCGATCAGGGCCTCTAGGTCACCGTCCAACGCCACAATCATGCTGAATGCCCGTTCACGCAAGCCCCCAGTGACTTCGGCGTCCTGCGCAATTGCAGTGAATTTTTCCAAAGCGCTGTCTACCTCACCGTTTTGAATGTCCATCAAAGCCAATTGTTCCTGGGCCAAAAGCCGGAACGCACCCCCAGGAGTTGCCAAACGATCAAGTATTGCGCGGCGATCATCCTCAGAAAGCGGGCCTTCGGTTACCATTGCAGACTTTAACGCAGCTATGTCTCTGTAAATCTCGGGGACGTCTTCTTGAATCGCGACAGAGTTCAAGGCTTCAACAGCACCATCTAGATCGCCAGTTTCTGTTAAATCGGAAGCTGCCAGCAAACCTGTTATCGCAGCGGCCCCGCCGGCCACGTCGATGGCCGCCAATGCTGTGGCGCGCTCTGCATCATCATCAAGTTCAAGTGCGGCAAGAATTTCATCACCAACAGACTGGGCTGCATTCGTGGCTTGCGACTTTCGGAATTCAAGAAATGCCGTTCCACCGACCACCAGAAGCACCACCAAAACGGCGATCCATCCGTACTTCCGCATGTAGCCGAACAGTCGGTCTTTGCGGACCTCTTCGCTCACTTCGTCGATAAAGGAGTCTGGATTGCTCATTTGGGCCTCTTTGCTTTGTCCGCCCCTCTTATCTTGAAGCAGCAAAGGGGGGCAAGTCCTGCCCGCCCCCCGTCGGCCTAAAGACGTCAATTGCGGCATTCCGCCAAAAGTAAACACCATTAACATTTTCCCGTTGCAGGTGCGGCAAAATATCTTTAATCTGAACTGGTCAGTTTAGCGTAAACCGATTACCCATTCATCAAGCCAAAGTTCATTCCGCGAGTTTCATCATGCGTATTATGCCGATCCTTTCAGCCATTATTGTCTCATTTTCGCTTTATGCGTTAGTGTTCGAACGCGACGCGTTACTGGCGTTTGCACAAGCGGAACCGAACGACTCACAGAGCGAAACCGACGAAGATGTCATCAACGCAGTAAGTGTTGTGGTACTTTCTTCTGTCGCCGAGACAGTGGACAGCGCCGTTATCCTGCGTGGCCGCACCGAAGCGGCGCGTCAGGTGACTGTGGCGTCAGAAACATCGGGGCAAGTTATTTCAGAGCCGATCCGCAAGGGTGCCTTTGTCGAAGCAGGCGATTTAATGTGCCAGCTCGACCCCGGCACACGGGCATCCCAATTGGCAGAAGCCAATGCACGCTTGACCGAAGCCCAAGGCGGCATTCCACAAGCACAGGCGACAGTTGCAGAAGCTGCTGCTGCTGTCCGCGAGGCGGAAATCAATCTCAACGTAGCGCGCACCCTGAGCGAGGACGGATTCGCATCTGAAACCCGCCGGATTAGCGCAGAAGCCGCGTTGGAAGCTGCAAATGCTGGCTTACAACGGTCCACAACCGGAATCACATCTGCCGAAGCCGGGATTGAGGCTGCACAGGCTGCCGTGGCTGCAGCAGAACGTGAAATTGAACGCCTGACCATCACGGCCCCTTTTTCTGGCCTTTTAGAATCCGACACAGCCGAGCTCGGAACATTGATGCAGCCGGGAAGTCCATGCGCCACGATTATCCAGCTGGACCCAATCAAGCTTGTTGGCTTCGTACCCGAAGCCAACATTTCTCAAGTAAATGTTGGGTCCCTGGCAGGAGCACGGTTAGCAACCGGACAAGAAGTAACAGGTAACGTAACTTTCTTGTCTAGATCCGCCGATGCGTTGACCCGCACGTTCCGCGTTGAAGTCCGCGTCGCAAATGAAGATCTGGCTATCGGTGATGGCCAAACCGCCGAGATCTTGATCCAATCTGAAGGGCGCGCCGCACATCTATTGCCCGCGTCATCGCTTACTTTGGATAATGAAGGCAACATTGGCATCCGCGCTGTTGATGCTGACAACATAACGCGCTTCATGCCGATCAGCGTGCTGCGTGATACAATAGACGGAATGTGGGTGACTGGCCTACCGGAACAGGTCAACGTTATCGTTGTCGGCCAAGAATACGTTATCGACGGTGTTCCCGTTATACCCACCTTTCAGGAGGCCGAGGGATGATTAAAATCATCGACGTCGCCGCCAGCCGCGCGCGGATGGTGATTGCCTTTATCGCTCTGTCCTTACTAGCTGGAACGATGGCTTATGTAGGCTTGCCAAAAGAAGGCGAGCCAGACATTGAAATTCCCATCATCTTTGTATCGGTGCCTTTCAACGGTATTTCGGCTGAGGACTCCGAGACGTTGTTGGTTAGACCAATGGAATCCGAGCTTCAGGATGTGGATGGGTTGGTCGAGATGACATCGACCGCATCCGAAGGCTATGCTGGTGTCGCACTGGAATTCGATTTCAACTGGAACAAGACCGACACGATGGCCGACATCCGTGACGCCATGAACGCAGCCGAAGGCCAGTTCCCTGATGGTGCGGACACCTATTCCATTAACGAGGTAAACTTCTCAGAATTTCCGATTGTCATCGTAAACCTGACAGGCAATGTACCTGAACGTACCCTCATCCAAGTGGGTGAAGACCTGCAGGATGCGGTCGAAGGCATTGATGGCGTGCTTGAAGCCTCTCTAACAGGCCAACGCAATGAGATGATTGAGGTCATCATCGACCCGCTGCGTTTGGAAGCGTACAACGTGACGGCTGGCGAATTGATCAACGTTGTCACGCAAAACAACCTTTTGATTGCCGCCGGCGAAGTGGAAACCGCGGGTGGTGCATTCGCGGTCAAGATTCCATCGAGCTTTGATGAACCACGCGACATATACACACTGCCTGTCAAGACAAACGGGGACCGTGTCATTACCCTTGGCGATCTTGCCGAAATACGTCTCACGTTTGAAGACCGCGCAAGTACTGCTCGCTTCAACGGCACCACAACCGTTGCGCTACAGGTTGTTAAACGACGCGGTTTTAACCTAATCGACACTGCACAAGAGGTACGTGATGTGATCGATGCGGAAGTCGAGGCATGGCCACAAGATCTTCGCGATGCAGTTCAGGTCGGTGTCAGCAACGACCAATCCCGCAACGTCGCGTCTATGGTTAGCCAGCTTGAAGGCTCTGTTCTAACCGCGATCGCCTTGGTGATGATTGTTGTGCTGGCCGCACTTGGGACGCGCCCAGCGCTGTTGGTTGGCTTTGCGATCCCCACCTCGTTCCTGCTGTGTTTTGCCCTATTGGCCGTGATGGAAATCACGATCTCGAACATCGTTATGTTCGGCCTGATCCTAGCCGTCGGGATGCTAGTGGACGGTGCGATTGTTGTCGTCGAGTTTGCCGACAAGCGCATGAAAGAGGGCGCAGGCCCCATGGAGGCCTACACTGATGCGGCCAAACGCATGTTCTGGCCGATTGTATCTTCCACAGCGACAACCTTATGCGCCTTTTTGCCAATGTTGTTCTGGCCTGGTGTACCGGGGCAGTTCATGGGCATGTTGCCTGTCACGATCATCTTCGTTCTAACCGCATCCCTCGTCGTCGCATTGATTTACCTACCGGTCATGGGCGGTGTCACAGGTCGGCTTTCTCGCCTGTTTGAACGGGCTGCAAATGGGCTGCGCGCCCGCCTTCCTTGGTTTATCTGCGCACTACTGGTTTTGCCTGCGATGATGTTGGTTTTCATCGGCGCGATGCAATCCTTGAACCCAACCTATTTGACCGGCGGCGAAAGCGAAGGCGGTCTTGGCGCCCACTTCCCTGGTTTGGTCTTGCTATTTAGCGGAACAATCTTGTTGTCGATCACCATGGGCGCTGCGCGCATAGAACGCGAAAGCAAACGTGTTAAAGCTGGTTACCGTCGGTCTGTTTTCGGCCATTTCATCCACCTTATTGCTGGTAATCCAATAATGCCGATCGTTTCGATTGGCGGTATCATCTTTGTCGTGATGTCGGTTTTTGGGTACTTCGGCGCAAACAACAACGGTGTTGAGTTCTTTGTAGAATCCGAACCCGAACAGGCAATCGTTTACGTGCAGGCCCGTGGTAACCTTTCGATCACGGAAAAAGACGAACTTCTTTCGCAAGTTGAACAGATTGCATTGGGCGAGCCGGGGATCCAATCAATCTTTGCCTTTGCGGGTGCTGGCGGATTGAACCAAAACACAGGTGGCGGCGAAGGCCCGAAGGACACAATCGGGCAGCTGCAGCTTGAACTTGTTCCGTGGGACGACCGCCCTGCGTTTGCCCGCGCAAATGGGCTGGACCTAGACACATTAGACGGGGACCTGGTGCTCGACCGTCTGGAAGAAAAGCTGGCTGTCCTACCGGGGATTCGAACAGAAATCTTCGCGCTTAGCGGCGGCCCTGCCTCTGCGAAACCCATTCATTTACGTCTGTCAGGGCAAAACTGGGAAGACTTGCACGAAGCCACCGCCATCGCCCGGGCACAATTTGATCAAACGACCGGCTTGACCTTGATCGAAGACAGCCGCCCGCTACCCGGCATCGATTGGCAAATCGACGTGGACGTAGAAAAAGCAGGACGTTATGGCGCTGATGTTGCGACTGTCGGCGGGATGGTTCAGCTGGTAACACGCGGTATCCTGCTTGATACGATGCGCGTTGACAGTAGTGATGAAGAAATTGAAATTCGCGTTCGCTTGCCAGAAGAAGATCGTGTGATGTCGACACTCGACAGCTTGCGTGTCCGTACAGCGGACGGCTTGGTTCCTTTGTCCAACTTCATAACACGAACCCCTGTGCCAGAACTGTCGCAAATTGATCGGATAGACCAGTCACGGTACTTTGATGTTAAGGCGGCTTTCGAACCGAACTTAACCAAATTTACAATGGGTGCGGACGACGACCTACAGGTATTAGGCATCTTCCGCAAATTGCTAGAGGATGAAACACCCGTTGACGCGACTCAAACCGTCGAATCCGGCGATGGAACGCTCTATGAATTGGTGGTTCTTAATGACGCTGCGAACGTTGATGCCGTGCAGGCCGCAATCAGCGATGGCGACACAATTCCTGTCGCTGTAAACGGCAACGAACGGATCGCCGTTCTAACTGAATGGCTGGGCACGATGCCCCTGCCCGCTTCGGTGGACTGGGAATGGACTGGCGACCAAGAAGATCAGGCTGAATCCGGCCAGTTCCTCATGACCGCATTTGCTGGTGCTTTGGGCCTAATGTTCATCATCCTACTGGCCCAATTCAACTCGGTCTATAATTCCATACTCGTCCTATTGGCAGTGATCTTGTCCACCACAGGTGTGTTGATCGGGATGTTGGTCATGGATCAGGCGTTTTCGATCATCATGACCGGTACAGGTATCGTGGCCCTTGCGGGGATCGTCGTGAACAATAACATCGTGTTGATCGATACCTATCAGGAATACGAGCGCTACATGCCCCGAACAGAGGCCATTACCCGCACTGCCGAAGACCGTATTCGACCGGTTTTGTTGACCACCATCACCACAATGGCCGGCCTCGCACCGATGATGTTTGGCCTGTCTTTGGACTTCATCGGTGGTGGGTTTTCCATCGATAGCCCGACATCGCTTTGGTGGAAACAGCTGGCTACCGCGGTTGTATTTGGCCTTGGCATCGCGACCGTTCTGACATTGGTGTTCACGCCATCAATGCTCGCGTTGCGGGTCTGGATCACGACCTATGCAGGCTGGGCCGCACAATTGTTCGCAAAACTATCTATGGGCCGCCAAAGCCGCGCGGCGCAAGACTGGGCCCTCTCGCGCGAAGCAAAACGCATCAAGTCACCAGAAATCATCTGGGGTGATCCAGACGAAGTGCCAGAACCCAAAGCCGTCGCGCTTGGAACGCCACCAGCCCAAGCCGCTGAATGAGTATAGAACCTGCTCAGCTCTGGGCGCGCCTGCCCGCCAATGAACGAGCGGCGCTAACCACAACGAGCCGCTGGGTAGGTATCAAGCACTTGGCGCTCCACAGCCTAGCAATCGTGGCGTTTGCTACGTACGTCGCCATGGGTTTGGCCCTCTGGGGGATCGCCTTGTTGCCGCTTGGTCTATGTCTGGCATTTTTGTTCACCCTTCAGCACGAATGCACCCATAAAACTCCGTTTGCGACACGCTGGATGAACGAATGGGTTGGGCACATAACTGGCCTCATCTTGATACAACCCTTCGGCTGGTTTCGGGCCTTTCACATGGCACATCACCGCTACACCAACGACCCAGATCGCGACCCCGAATTAACAGGCGACGCCAAACCAAAAAACTTACGGGGAATGATTTGGCACGTGTCTTCGCTTGGGTATTGGACAGCTAAGGCCAGTACTCTATGGGCCAATGCAAACGGTAGGTGTGATTCCAGCTATGTTTCTGGTCGGGCTATCCCCCGTTTGATAACAGAAGCGAGAGCGATGTTGGTGATCTACACGCTGGCCCTTGGATTCACGCTTTTCATCTCACCAATCTTGCTTTGGATCTGGATCATCCCCTTATGTTTGGGCTTCCCAGCCTTAAGGCTTTATCTACTCGCAGAACATGGCCGCTGCCCGCAGGTCGCAAATATGTTCCTAAACTCTCGCACAACCCTTACCACAACTCTGGTGCGTTGGCTGGCGTGGAATATGCCCTATCACGCAGAGCATCACGCCTACCCCACCGTTCCGTTCGACAAATTGCCCGACGTTCACAAGATTACCAAAGATCACATCGAAACACTCACCGACGGTTACGTCAGCTTTGCCAAATCCTACCTAAACGGGACGGAGGGCGGGGCGCCTTGAGGCCAAATGGCCTCAACAGCGGCGCGCAAAGTCACGCTGCATCTTCATCTTGTTGTTGGCGATGCCAGAGCTGTGCATAGCGGCCTTCTTTCGCCAAAAGAACGTCATGCGCACCTTCTTCGACAACCATACCATTTTCCAGAACAACAATTCTGTCGGCATCGGCGATGGTGCTCAACCGGTGGGCAATCGTTAATACGGTGCGCCCATGTCCCAGCCCCTTAAGCTCGTTCTGGATCTCCATTTCCGTTTCCGTATCTAGAGCAGATGTTGCCTCATCTAAAATCAAGATCGGTGGGTCCTTCAACAATGTTCGCGCAATGCCAACCCGCTGCTTTTCACCGCCAGACAGTTTCAGTCCCCGTTCACCGACAGTCGTATCATAACCATCTGGTAATCCGTCGATGAAGTCGTGGATCTTAGCGGCCTTCGCTGCTGACACGATATCTTCAAACGAAGCACCGTCACGCCCGTAGGCGATGTTGTACCGAACTGTGTCGTTAAACAGCACCGTGTCTTGCGGTACCACGCCTATCTGATCGTGCAGGCTGGCCTGTGTCACATCGCGCAGGTCTTGCCCATCAATCCGAATAGCCCCGCCCGAAACATCATAAAACCGAAACAACAGCCGCCCCAAGGTCGATTTACCAGACCCACTGGACCCAACGATTGCAACGGTTTGCCCTGCCGGAACCGGCAAGTGAACCCCCTTCAAAATCGGGCGCTCTGGCTCATACCCAAAGAGAACATTCTCGAAAACAACTTCACCACCTTGCACTCTTAATTCAGCAGCATCCGGTTTGTCGTTCACCTCAGCCGGTTGTTCCAACAAATCAAACATCTGCCCCATATCAACCAAGGCTTGCCGGATTTCACGATAGACTGTTCCCAAAAAGTTCAATGGCATCGTGATTTGGATCATGTAGGCGTTCACCATTACAAAGTCGCCAACAGTCAAAGTCCCATTTTGGACCCCCACTGCCGCCATGACCATGACCGCGACCAAACCACCAGTGATCAAGACAGACTGACCAAAATTCAGAAATGCCAATGAATATGACGTCTTAAGCGCCGCCTTTTGATACAGCGCCATGGAGACGTCATATCGCTCTGCTTCGCGGGCTTCGGCGCCAAAATACTTCACTGTTTCGAAATTCAACAAACTGTCGATCGCCTTTTGGTTGGCGTCCGTGTCTTGGTCGTTCATTTCTTTTCGGATTTTCACCCGCCATTCAGTAACTGTGAAGGTAAACCAAATGTACAAGGCAATTGTTACAAAAACGACAGCCAAGTACCAGATATCAAACAAGAATGCCAAAACGACAGCGATCATCAATAGTTCAAGCAACAGCGGCCCGATCGAGAATAACAAGAACCGCAAAAGGAATTCGACACCCTTCACACCGCGTTCAATGATGCGGCTTAATCCGCCTGTTTTGCGCGCTATATGGTACCGCATAGAAAGCCGGTGAATATGAGTGAACGTTTCTAGCGCCAGCGCACGCAGGGCTCGCTGGCCAACTTTGGCAAAAATGACATCGCGAAGTTGTTGAAAACCAACGTTCATCAACCGCGCCATCCCATAGGCAACGGTCAACCCAACAGCACCCAACATCAAGAAGGTTGCGGGTCCCTCACCGTCTAATGCATCGACCGCATACTTGTAGAACAACGGGGTACCAACAGCGATCAGTTTCGCCACGAACAGGACAGTAAGGGCGGCAACAACACGGTACTTCACCCATGGCGCCTCTTCCGGCCACAAATACGGAATGACACGTTTAACGACCTTCCATCCCTGGATTTGTTCGTTGTTCAAATTTGCAGAAGTTTTGGAAAGGCCGCGCATAAATGTCTTTCTTTGATCACAGACATGTTAACCTAAGGTCGCATCTTTCGGATTGCTAGCTACGGTTCGCATCATAGCAATCATTCTTGCCTTTTCTCCACTGTCACCGGTGTCGGACAATGCAGCGGCCATGCCTTCAAGCGATGCTATGTTATGGCCCGCCCGAAAACTTGACACATAGGGCATCATCGCACGAATTCCCTCAGCCTTGGGTGCAAATTCTTGCCAACGCATCAAGGGATTAACCCAAACAACTTGCCGCGCTGTTCTTTGTAAACGTGCCATTGCTTTTTCTAGGTCAGCGCTTGGTCCACAATCTAACCCATCGGTGATCAACACCACACTGGCACCCTGCCCTAAAACGCGGCGCGACCAGTCACGGTTAAATTGCATCAGACATGCCCCGATACGGGTCCCCCCGTCCCAGTCCTGCGCGTCTTGGCCAGCAGCGGCAAGGGATGCGTCCACGTCTCGGGTTCGCATATGGCGGGTTATGTTCGTCAGTCGGGTGCCAAAGGTAAATGCATGGACATCTCCCCACCCGCTGCTGCGATCGTTGGATATGGAATGAATAAAGTGAAGCACAGCACGCGAATATGCAGCCATAGACCCTGAAATGTCGCATAAAACCACCAAGGATGGGGGCCGCGTCGACAGTCTCTTGGTAACGACAGTCCGAACTTCACCGCCCTGGCGCGCGGCTTGGCGCAAGGTTTCTTTACCATCAACAATAGGCCCGGCCCCGAACTTTCGGCGGCGGGCGACAAGCGGCTTGGTCGGCAATGTCATCGCCGACAGTAACCTCAGCGCTTGCGCCATCTCCTCTGTGCTCATCTGTTCAAAATCAAGGGTGCGTAGCCTGTCTGCGGCTGATGTGGTTTGGCTGGCATCGACTTCTATTTCAGTCTCGCCACGGTCATCAGAATTCTGCGATATGTCCGGCCCAACGCCATCTAGCAACGCCTGCGCGGCCCGCTTTTCCGCAGGTTGTGCAACGCGGTCCTCTTGTAAGCCCCCCACAACCGGCATCAGCAAAGACATCATATGATCGAGGAACTGTGGGTCACGCCAATACAATCGAAATGTTTGCGCAAAGATAGCTGCATGTTCAGGGCGATTTACGAAACATGCCTTTAACGTATGAAAGAAATCTTCTTTCTGGCTAAACCCCGCCACTTGAACAGCACGCACTGCGTCAATAACCCGACCCGGCCCAATTGGGAGACCCGCACGCCGCAATGCCCGCGCAAAGTGGGTTATGTTGCGTCCCAAGGCTCCGTCATCAGGTATGTCCAAGGCAGGTAATTTCACCGTAAGACCCTAAGCCGCATCCAGATCGGAGCGCGCCCCGTCCAGCAATCGCTTGGCGGCTGACCCTTGCAACGCCTGAATGTCATCTTGATATTTCAACACAGCGCCTAGAGTGTCTGCGATCACTTCGGGCGACAGCGTTAGAACATCCAATGCCAACAGACATTTGGCCCAATCTATGGTTTCCGCAACACCGGGTTTTTTGAACAAATCCTCACCACGTAATCGCTGGATGAATGCAACAACCTCTCGGCTCAACGCCTCTTGTGCCTCTGGTGCCCGCGCGTGCAATATCTCCATCTCGCGATCGAAATCTGGGTAGTCGACCCAGTGATACAAACAACGCCGTTTCAATGCGTCGTGGACTTCACGGGTCCGGTTTGACGTTAAGATTACTATCGGAGGCTCGGGCGCCTTTATGGTGCCAAGTTCGGGGATCGTAACTTGAAAATCCGAAAGGGCTTCTAACAGGAATGCTTCAAATGGGGCATCGGTGCGATCGATTTCGTCGATTAACAACACAGGTGCACCGCCTGAATGGGGGCGCATTGCTTGCAACAAGGGGCGCTCGATCAAGTAATCTTCGCTGAACAGCTCTGTTTTTAAGACGGACCTGTTTGTTTCGCCTGTCGCTTCGGCGGTACGAATTGCGACCATTTGTTCTGCGAAGTTCCATTCGTACACAGCAGTGGATGCATCCAACCCCTCATAGCATTGAAGGCGGATCAGATCCCGCCCCAAAGAAGCAGCCAGCGCTTTAGCGATTTCGGTTTTGCCCGTACCCGCCTCGCCTTCCAAGAACAAAGGCCGCCCCAAGGATTGCGACAAGAACACAACCGTTGCCAAGGCCCGCCCACAGACATACCCCTGTTCGCCAAGAATTGTTTGCACCTCGTCGATTGTCTGCATGTTTTTTCCCCTTTGTTTCTATAGCTGCATTCAAATCGGTTCTGGTCAAGAGATGCATTGTTTGCCCGCAGATCACACGCTAGGGTCTGGCAAGGTTGCAAAAGAGGAATAGGCATGACCGAGTCGACACCAATAGCCACTGGTTTTGGGCCGGAATTGGCAAGGTTCGATTGGTCAGATGCACTGTGCCTTGAAGATCAATTGACACAAGATGAACGCATGCTTCGCGATGCAGCGAAAACATTCGCGCAATCCACTCTGCAGCCCCGCGTGAAAGACGCTTACCGCGAAGAAACCACAGACCCTTCGATCTTCCGTGAAATGGGTGCAGCCGGCCTACTAGGTTTGACAGTCCCAGAAGAATACGGCGGGCTAGGTGCAGGTTATGTAACCTATGGCTTGGTCGCACGCGAAATTGAACGGGTCGATAGTGGCTATAGGTCAATGATGTCGGTGCAATCATCGTTGGTGATGTACCCGATCCACGCCTATGGGTCCGAAGAACAACGCCGCAAATATCTTCCGAGTTTGGCCAGCGGCGAAATGATTGGCTGTTTCGGCCTGACCGAACCAGATGCAGGCAGCGACCCTGCCGGCATGAAAACGAGAGCCACCAAAACGGCAACGGGCTATAGGCTCAACGGATCGAAAATGTGGATCTCAAACGCACCGATTGCTGATGTTTTCGTTGTTTGGGCAAAATCTGACGACCATGGCGGCAAGATCCGTGGGTTCATAATCGACGCGGGTACGCCCGGCCTTTCAGCCCCCAAGATTGGTGGAAAACTGTCCCTTCGCGCGTCAATCACCGGCGAAATCGTTTTGAAAGACGTGGAAGTCGGCAAGGATGCCCTTCTACCAAATGTTCAAGGATTGAAGGGGCCGTTCGGTTGTTTGAACCGCGCTCGGTACGGTATTTCTTGGGGCGTCTTAGGGGCCGCCGAATTCTGCTGGCACGCTGCGCGCCAATACGGGCTTGATCGCCACCAGTTTAACAAGCCATTGGCGCAAACCCAGCTGTTCCAGAAGAAGTTAGCTGATATGCAGACCGAAATCTCACTTGGCCTAACGGGCGCGCTGCAATTGGGGCGCCTTATGGAAACGGGCAAAGCTGCGCCCGAAATGATAAGCATGATGAAACGCAACAATTGCGGCAAGGCCTTGGATATTGCCCGAGCAGCCCGTGACATGCACGGTGGCAACGGCATTTCAGAAGAATTCCACGTCATGCGGCACATGGTTAACCTTGAAACCGTCAATACCTACGAAGGCACACATGACGTCCACGCTTTGATATTGGGACGGGCGCAAACCGGTCTGCAGGCGTTCTTTTGATGACTTCGCAAAAACGTCTCGCGACGTTCCCATTTTCGCCTCAAAGGGACATCAAACGCCCCCATGTGAGTGGGTACACACTATGAATGAGTATACGTAATGAAAGATATGGCTGCTGCATTTGCATATGAACTTAAAGGTCTAGAACGTGATGAATGGATATCGCGGGTTGATGACGTTTGCGAAGAATTTGGCCATTTTGAACCAATTGGCCCAGACCATTCTGCTTTGCTTATCGATGCGGGAAGAACACTGTTAGTCAGCTTTGAAAGTGCCCCGAGTGTGCATTCGAAAAACCACGATGCAGCACCGCTTGGTTGGCAATTTGTTAATTCAAATGGATGGTCCAGCCTGACACTTTTGGCGAAAAAGAACCAAGACTGGTATCGCCACCCTGCCATGTTTGGCTATTTTGACCGGTTGATCGATGACGGTTTCTTCGATGACTTTGAACAGATACTGTTTTACGGAGCAGGCGCCGCTGGTTACGCGGCTGCAGCATTTTCAGTTGCGGCACCAGGTGCACGGGTATTGTTGATCCAACCTCAAGCCACACTCGACACAACATATACCGGATGGGACCGCAGGTTTCCCGAATCTAGGCGCCTCGATTTTCACAGCCGGTTTGGTTATGCGCCAGCGATGGTCGAAACAGCGCAGCACGTGACCGTTATTCACGACCCCAGCATAATCGAAGATGCTATGCATGCGCAGCTGTACAACGGTCACAACACCAGCCACTTTAAATGTCCATTCATCGGCCCAAACGCCGCGCAATCGTTTAGCGGAATGGATGTTCTCGTGGATCAGATTGAAAATGCGATGGATGGTACGCTCACGCAGCAGTGCTTTGCTGCGCTTTGGCGTGAACGCCAATCACATCTGCCCTATTTGCGAACGTTATTCCATCGTCTCGACGCAGAAGAAGAACACCCAAAGCTACTGGCCCGCCTTTGCCGCAAGGTCGCGCAGAAAACGGACCGAGCCATGTTTGCAAACAAGTTGGCCGACCTTGAAGCCCAAGGTGTCAAACTTTAGCAAACGATCAGCTTGCGCCGTCTGAACCTTCCATGAGGCGTTGTGCAAGGCGGACAATCCGCAGACCGAAAAAGCCGATCGCGCCACCAATGATAACAGCCAATGCAGACCCGTTGCTAAAGATCGCGCTTAGAACCGCGGCAAATAGCATCCCAATCATGAAAGCGACCACTGGCAATTCATCGTCGAAAACCTCAACGTTTTGCCCCATCAGCCGCGCCATGGGGCGCGCTGCTAAGTCTTCGATTTTTGGCGTGGCCGCACCTGCAGCTATTGCGATCAAGAATCCTAACATACCCATGTTCCCTTTTGTTGCCGCCCCAATGACCCCATTATTGGGTGATTTGGCAAGGGGAACCCCCTTTCTTGTTTCCATGATCGGGTGTAATGGCTTCACATGTCCAAGATGATACCTGACCGCCTTACAATCCGCCGCCCAGATGATTGGCACCTTCACCTACGAGACGGTGCGATGATGCAGGCGGTGACCCAGCACAGCGCCGCCCATTTTGGCCGCGCTATTATTATGCCCAACCTGGTGCCCCCAGTCGTGACGGGTTCTCAGGCTGGCGCGTACCGCGAACGGATCATGGCCGCGCTGCCCGAAGGTAGTACGTTCCGCCCGTTAATGACATGTTATTTGACAGAAGACACAGACCCTGATGATCTGGCACGCGCCCATGCAGACGGGATCATCACAGCGGTAAAACTTTACCCTGCAGGGGCCACAACCAATTCTGCATCCGGCGTCAGCGATTTCGACAAGGTTCGCCCTATTCTAGAACGAATGGCGGACATTGGCTTGCCTATGTGTGTGCACGGCGAAGTCACAGATCCTGATATCGATATTTTCGACCGTGAAGCAGTTTTCATTGATCGGGTGCTTAAGCCAATCCGCAAAAAAGTGCCTGACCTGAAGGTAATCATGGAACACGTAACGACGGAAAACGCCGTTGATTACGTACGCGACAGCCGATCTAACTTGGCGGCGACCATCACGACGCACCACCTGATCATCAACCGTAATCACATACTCGCAGGTGGGATTAAGCCGCACTACTATTGCCTACCAGTCGCCAAACGTGAAAAGCACCGCATTGCGCTGGTTGCTGCGGCTATTTCCGGTGACAAGCGGTTCTTCTTAGGCACGGATTCCGCTCCACATACGGACGCAAACAAGTTTTTGCCTTGTGGATGTGCTGGCTGTTTTACCGCGCCCAATACGATGTCTTGCTTGGCAGAAGTATTTGAGGTTGCAGGGGCGTTGGACAAATTGGAAAACTTCACGTCCCTTGCAGGGCCGCGCTACTACGGGTTGGATCCGAACGAAGACACCATCACTTTGGTACGTGGTGAACCTTTTTCATACCCAGCTCAGGTCGAAACCGCCGATGGGCCCGTCACGGTGTTCGATCCAGGTTTCCCTCTTCATTGGAGCGTTGAAGCATAGGTTAGGAATGTCCCTTTGGGAAAAGGCGCAGATAGTTCGATTCTATTCCGGCCCGACTGAACGCTCGATTGCTATGTAAATTTCCGCTCCACCCAAAAAATCGGCTGCTTTCAATTTTTTATTGGCGTGGTCGGTGAATTCCCCCTGCCGCCCAATGTACCTCATATAGTACTCAGCCCTAGTCGGAGGCCATATTTTGTGGCATCTTCCCAGAACGAACCTATCCACAGTTTTATACAATTTGCGTGATGCCCGTGCAGTTTGTATCAGACAAGTCTGCGGTGGGACGCGGATAACCGGCAGACAAGAGGGGACAGCAGATGAATGAAATTGCGACTTTTAACGCATCAGGTACAGCCGAAGCCAATGTCGATCATGCGCCCCATTCCATCGAAGCCGAACAGCAATTGCTGGGCGCCATCCTGACCAACAACGACATCTTCGACCGCGTTGCATCCATTGTCGGACCAGAACATTTCTACGACCCTGTTCATTCTCGTATTTTCGAAGTCGCAGCTGCACGTATTGCCAAGAACAATCTTGCGTCACCGGTGACGCTAAAGGCGTTTTTGGAAGACGATGAAGGCTTAAAAGAACTTGGCGGCCCTGCATATTTGGCTCGCCTCGCCGGTGCCGCCATTTCCGCCTTTGCCGCGCGTGACTACGCCCAGATGATATACGACTTATCTGTGCGTCGCGAACTGATTACGGTCGGCAACGACATTGCGTCCAAAGCAGGCAAGGTTGATGTCGCATCAGAGCCTAAAGAACAAATCGTCGAAGCTGAACAAGCCCTCTATAAACTCGCTGAACAAGGCACGTCCGAGGGGGGCTTTCAGTCCTTCTTAAAGGCTGTCACCGAAGCGGTAAATGTCGCAAACACCGCCTATCAACGCGAGGGTGGTTTGGCCGGTGTCGCGACGGATCTGATCGACTTAGACGGGAAATTGGGGGGGCTACATAAGTCCGACCTTCTGATCCTCGCCGGTCGTCCATCGATGGGGAAAACTTCACTCGCGACTAACATCGCCTACAACGTCGCCAAGGCGTACCGCAAAGGCAAAATGTCGGATGGGTCCGAAGGGGCCGTTGATGGTGGCGTGGTCGGTTTTTTCAGTCTCGAGATGTCGGCAGAACAGTTGGCCGGACGTATTCTGGCCGAAGCCTCCGAAATTTCATCCCACAAGATCCGCCAAGGTGACATGACCGAAGGCGAATTCCGCCGCTTTGTCGAAGCTGCCAAGAAGCTAGAAGCTTGCCCACTCTTCATCGACGATACGGCAGCCATTCCGATCAGCCAATTGGCCGCACGCGCTCGGCGATTGAAACGGACCCACGGGCTCGACCTATTGATCGTCGACTATTTGCAGCTGGTGCGTGGTACATCGGACAACCGTGTGCAGGAAATCGGCGAAATTTCTATGGGGCTCAAGGCGATCGCAAAGGAACTTAACATCCCTGTCATCGCCCTGTCCCAGCTTTCGCGTCAGGTTGAAAGCCGCGAAGATAAACGGCCACAACTGTCTGACCTTCGCGAATCTGGTTCGATCGAGCAGGATGCCGACGTTGTTATGTTCGTGTACCGTGGTGAATACTACGTCGAGCGTGAAAAACCCGATGACAGCAACCTAGAAGCCATGGCCGCGTGGCAGGACAAGATGAACAGCCTGTTTGGCAAAGCCGAAGTGATCATTGGCAAACAACGTCACGGCCCAATTGGCACAGTCGAACTGAGCTTTACACCTGAGTTCACGCGCTTTGGGAACCTCGCCAAGCAATGGCAGCAAAACAGCGAACAAGAATTCTAAGACAAATGAATCTGTCAGACATTGCCAGTGCGCGGAAATTGGCCATCGCCGCCCCTTGCGACGCAGCCGTCTGGCTGGCATGAACGCGCTATGAGTACTGGTTTCTTATCCGTTGATCTTGATGCGTTAGCCACAAACTGGCGGGCGCTTGATGCTGTTACCACAGCTGAAACCGCCGCTGTCGTCAAGGCAGATGGCTATGGTTTGGGCGCAGGGAAAGTCGCGCGCGCCTTGATGCGCGCAGGCGTTAAGCGTTTCTTTGTCGCCGTTGCCGAAGAAGGTGCTGCTTTGCGGCAGGCAGTTGGCCCTAACGTCGAAATTTGCGTGTTTTCAGGTCATATGCGTGGCGACACGGATATGATCGGAGACATGATGCTGACCCCGATGGTCAACACGGTCGGTCAACTAACGCGACACCTTGAATCCCTTCCCGAACATCCATTTGGGGTCCAACTGGACACCGGCATGAACCGTTTGGGTTTGGAAATGAACGAATGGGCCTCTATCGCGGAAATCGCATTGTCGCAAAACTGCCGTCTGGTGATGTCGCATTTGGCCTGCGCTGATGAACCAGACCATCCGATGAACCGCCAACAACTTGACCAGTTCCACCTTATGACTGACGGCATCAACGTGCCGCGTTCTTTGGCTGCGACAGGCGGCATATTGCTTGGACCAGAATATCATTTTGATGTAACGCGCCCCGGTGTCGGCCTTTATGGCGGTCAACCATTTGCAGACGCGCAGCCCGTCGCGTTTCTAGACCTACCCGTCATTCAGGTTCGCGATCTAGAGGTCGGCGAAACCGTAGGTTATGGGAACAGCTGGATCGCCCAAAGGCCAAGTAAAATCGCCACTGTTTCAGGCGGTTACGCCGATGGTTTAATTCGCGCATTATCCGGTGGAGCAAACCTTTGGCACGGCTCACAGCCGGTACCATTGGTTGGACGTGTTTCAATGGATTTGATCACAGTCGATGTCACCGATTTGTCCGAACTTCCGGCGACCTTATCGTTCCTTGGGGCGGATCAAACTGTAGATGCCCTTGCCGAAAAGGCTGGAACCATCGGGTACGAAATCTTGACGTCTTTGGGACCACGATACCAACGACGTTACACTGGCGGATGATCGCGCTTCTGGCCTCTATTGGCGCGGCGACGCTGGGCGTTCTGGCCGCAATAGGGCGGCTTGCGATCTTTACTGGTCAAACCATCAGCCACCTGTTTCGTCCCCCGTTTTACGCACGTGAATTTGGCACGGCTGTTCTACAAATCGGCTATTTTTCTTTACCGGTTGTGGGGCTAACAGCGTTGTTCACAGGGGGCGCTCTTGCTTTGCAAATCTATGCCGGCGGCGCGCGTTTCTCTGCGGAAGCCGTCGTTCCGCAAATCGTAGCCATCGGAATGGTCCGAGAACTTGGTCCCGTGTTGGTGGGCTTGATGATAGCCGCGCGGGTAACGTCATCAATCGCTGCGGAAATCGCGACGATGAAAGTTACCGAACAGATTGATGCGTTGGTCACGTTGTCGACCCATCCAATGAAATACCTCACCCTGCCCCGCGTTTTGGCAGCAACCCTTGTGATGCCATTCTTGGTCGCGGTTGGCGACATCATCGGTATTTATGGTGGTTTTTTGGTTGGCACTGAACGTTTGGGGTTCAACGCGGCAGCTTATCTGCAAAATACAGCAGATTTTCTTACCCGCATTGATATCATTTCCAGTCTTGTTAAGGGCGCTGTCTTTGGATTCATCGCAGCACTGATGGGCTGCTATTACGGTATGAACTCGGACCGCGGAGCGATGGGGGTCGGGCGTGCTACAAAATCGTCGGTTCAGGCCGCCGCCATACTCATTCTTATCGCGAACTTCCTTTTAACAGGGGTGTTTTTCTCCGCATGATTACGCTTGATAATGTTCATAAAACATTTGGGACCAACGCCGTTTTGCAAGGTGTAAACCTGCGTGTTCCCAAAGCGTCTTCGATGGTGGTCATCGGAGGGTCAGGAACGGGGAAATCCGTTTTGATTAAATCGGTTTTGGGTCTCGTAACACCAGATTCTGGCACCATCACAGTAGACGGCCAAGACATCACCACCACAGATCGCGATGCATTTCTTGCGCGTTTTGGGATGCTGTTTCAGGGCGCAGCCCTTTTTGACAGCCTTCCGGTTTGGCAAAATGTTGCGTTTCGTTTGTTGCGCGGGTCGCTGAAACGACCAAAGCCCGAAGCCCGCGACATTGCCATCGATAAACTCCGCCGCGTAGGTCTTGCGGCTGATGTTGCCGATAGATTACCTGCCGAACTTTCTGGCGGTATGCAGAAACGGGTTGGCCTAGCTCGCGCGATTGCCGCCAACCCCGAAATAATCTTCTTTGATGAACCTACGACGGGCTTGGACCCGATTATGTCAAGTGTCATCAACGACTTGATCCGCGAAATTGTTACCGAAATGGGGGTAACGGCGATCACAATCACCCACGACATGACATCTGTTCGCGCCATCGCCGACAATGTTGCAATGTTGCATGCCGGAAAGATCAGATGGACCGGGCCAGTCGAAGAGATGACTGAAGCCGGCGACCCTTATGTCGACCAGTTCATCAATGGCCGGGCCAATGGCCCTATTGAAACCGTGCGGTGATCAGATGGGGCTGGTCGCAGTACTTGTTGGAATCTACTTTGGTGGACCACTTGGCGCGCTGTTCCTTCTCATTGGAGTTGTGCAGTTGGTTCGCAAAAAGAAGTCAGCCGCAAATTGGCTGGTATTTGGTACGGTACTTATTGTGATCGCGGCTCTACTGGCCGTTGAGCTTTCTAAGGTTAATTTCGGTCTGTAACCGAGATTAACGATTCGACACCCACATCTAACGTAACGGCAACACACCACATCCAGCACGTTTGACTAGATGGGTGAAGAGAGGGCTTTCGCTTACCGAAATCTAGGGTTGGCCTAGGCAGAAACAAAACAAACCCAAAGGCCTTACAATGTCGGAAATAGAAACGGTGGCACGGCAAATCATTGAAAGTAAATCACTTTATGATGACTTGAGGCAAATCAGGAGTTTTTCCCCTTGGGTTGTAGGCGGCAAATTGCCTATATTAACCGAAAGATGACAAAATCCTTTGGGGGGACCCATGTCTGACCATTCTATAGTGGCTCGCGGCCACCGCTTTTTACATTCTGTTTCTATGGTCCTGATTTTGCTGATCGGACTTTCCGCAATCGTTTATACTTTATTGTGCGCGTTTGGTGTCGCTCCATGGCTGTCCTTTTCGGCGACCTTCGGTGATTTTTCCTATCCGCAAGCTGGCATGATTTCGCAAATCGTTCTGACGGTAATTTTGGCGTCGTTGTTTTTCTTCATGCCAAGCGCTGGACGCATTATGTCATTGGAACGCGCTCACCGTGATTTCAAAATTACGATGGAAGACGTTGCCCGCGCCTATCACGTTTGTCACACGGCTGACCGCGCGGGTCTTTTCACGATGAGTTCTGAATTTGACGCGGTACGCGAACGCCTTTCGCATCTGCGCGATCACCCTGATCTGGACAGCTTGGAACCTCAGGTTCTGGAATTAGCAGCCCAGATGTCACAACAGTCTCGTGAGTTGGCGGATATTTACAGCGATGAGAAGGTCACACGTGCAAAGACTTTCCTGCGCCAACGCCAAGAAGAAGTCGAACGTCAACAGTCGCTGATCGTGGAAGCCCATCACGCTTTGCGCGACATCCGCAAATGGTCTCAGCAAGTTGAGTTGGAAGAAAGCGTTGTCGCGTCACAACTAAGCCAGCTTGAAGAGCAGCTTGAGGCAACCTTGCCATCTCTCGGTTACACGCTTGGGAACGATAGTGCCGAAGTGGTGCCATTGCCGCAGAAACCTGCCGCTGAATAACGACCCTAAAAATTGCATTCTCGGACGCAGGCGATCTGGAAACAGGTCGCCTGTTTCCGTCCCGCCTCTTAAACAAAACCATCACTTGTGCGACGTGGCTTATGGCCCCACATAGGTTGGGCTGACTGACAGGATACCTTATGAAAAACACACTCAGAATTGCCAATCTGTCATTGTTGATCTTGTTCCCTATCGCTTGGTTCGCTCCGCTCTTGCGTGCGGCACTTTTGCCTATCTTTGGTCTTGATGAAATCTCTGTCATATCTGGCCTTCAAAGCCTTTGGGGCAGCGATGTTTTCTTGGCCTTGGTCGTAACTGCCTTTGCAATATTTGCCCCATACCTCAAGACGATCGGTTTGGCTCTGATCCACTTTGAACTTCTTAAACCCAAGGTACTGCCCGTGCTTGGATATCTAGGTAAACTTGCAATGGCGGATATTTTCCTTATCGCACTGTATGTGGTTGTCGTTAAAGGCGCCGGGCGTGTCACTGTCGAAGGCGGTTGGGGGCTTTACCTTTTTACAGCCTGCGTTTTGATTTCGATATTTGTATCCATTTTCACCGCACGCGACATGAAATCTGACCGCTAAATCGATACACGGCAGCATCGCCGAAATCGCCTGTTTTCAAAACACGGCACTATCACCTCTTGCACGGCGCGCCCAAAAAGACCAAAACGGGAACATGGCAAAAGATCCTACGTTCACATGTACCAAATGTAATGCGTCCACCACCAAGTGGTCGGGTCGTTGCGACACCTGTGGCGAATGGAACTGTATCGAAGAAGTAAAGCCGCTATCGTCAGGCCCCAAAGCAAAGAATTCCCTGAAAGGTGGGCGCGGCAAGCAGATCACGTTGACTGATTTGGCGACCGAAGAACAGGAACCACCCCGCACACTTTCAGGTGTCGGAGAGCTAGACCGAACACTAGGCGGTGGTTTGGTAAAGGCGTCTGCACTTTTGGTTGGCGGCGATCCCGGGATCGGCAAGTCCACGCTCTTGCTACAAGCTGCCGCACGCTTTGCCCGTAACGGACTAAAGGTCATGTACATCTCGGGCGAGGAATCAACCTCGCAGGTCCAAATGCGTGCGCGTCGTTTGGGATTAACGGAAAGCCCTGTGAAATTGGCGTCAGAAACCAACCTTCGGGACATTCTGACAACGCTTGAAGCCGAGCAACCAGACTTTGTTATCATCGATTCCATTCAAACCATGTGGCTGGATACAGTCGAGGCCGCACCAGGGTCAGTTTCACAAGTGCGCTCCGCGGCTCACGAACTGACGACATTTGCGAAATCACGTGGGATCGCAATTGTCATGGTCGGCCACGTAACGAAAGAAGGCGCCATCGCAGGGCCACGAGTAGTCGAACATATGGTCGACACTGTTCTTTATTTCGAAGGTGAACGCGGTCATCAGTTCAGAATACTGAGGGCTGTCAAAAACCGGTTTGGCCCAGCTGACGAAATTGGTGTTTTTGAAATGACAGGCAAAGGGCTGGCAGAGGTCAAAAACCCATCTGCCATGTTCTTGTCCGAACGTGGCGACCCTGCCCCTGGTTCCGTGGTTTTTGCAGGGATCGAAGGGTCACGCCCGATGCTGTGCGAATTTCAGGCTTTGGTTGCCCCATCACCACACAGCCAACCCCGCCGAACGGTTGTGGGCTGGGACGGATCGCGTTTGGCGATGATACTGGCCGTACTTGAATCTCGTGCGGGGGTGCCGTTTACTGGCCTTGATGTGTACCTCAACGTCGCCGGAGGCTTGCGTGTATCCGAACCTTCGGCAGATTTGGCCGTCGCCGCCGCGCTGATTTCCGCGCGTGAAGATGCCGCTCTCCCTAAAGAAAGTGTCATTTTTGGCGAAATTAGCCTCTCTGGAGGCCTTCGCCCGGCACCTCAGACGGAAAATCGGTTGAAAGAAGCGTCAAAACTTGGTTTTACCTCCGCAATCACCCCCATTCGTGCGAAACGTGGTGGGGACGCGGGTGTTCAAATGCGTGAGATGCAGGATTTGCTCACCTTCGTGGAACAAGTATTCGGGGAACGATAAACTCCCCATAGTCAGACGGGACAAAAAAACATGGCCGATTTCACAATTATCGACGGCGTCGTCGCCATTGTAATCATCCTGTCTGCTCTTCTGGCATACAGCCGCGGATTTGTGCGCGAGGCGTTGGCCATCGCAGGTTGGATCATCGCTACAATCGTTGCTTTCGTCTTTGCTGACAAAGTAACCCCGCTTGTGCGTCAAATTCCGGTCGTCGGCGACTTTATCGGCGACAGTTGCGAACTTAGCGTTATTGCCGCGTTTGCCGCAGTGTTCGCAGTTGTCTTGGTTGTCGCATCGATTTTCACACCATTATTCTCATCGCTGATCCAACGATCTGTTCTTGGTGGCCTTGATCAAGGGCTGGGGTTCTTGTTTGGCGCACTGCGCGGCATCCTATTGGTCGCTGTCGCATTCTTCGTTTACCAAACAGTCTTGCAAAGCCAGAACATCGAAATGGTCGAAAATTCTCGTGCGATCGCTGTGTTCTCTAAGATGACTGGCAGCATTGAAGAACGTGATCCAGAGGCCGCGTTGGGTTGGATTACGACACAGTATGAACAACTCGTAGGCGAATGTGGTGCCCCTGAGGCTGAAGTTGAAGCCGCGCCGGTTGAAAATTAATCTAAGGCATCGCCCCTGAATTACGGGCATGATCTTTTTCTATATCTTGATCGCGCTTTCCTTCGGATCGACACGTGACAGAACTGTAACGATTGGTTAAACCCGCACTCACCTGCCATACCGGATTCGGAGTTGCTCAACGTGTCCACCGATAAGCCACATACGCCCGCCCTTTCGCCATTTTCTGACGCAGTCGGTTTTGATATCGATGATGATCGCCCAAAGGACGAATGCGGCGTATTCGGTGTTGTTGGTGTTGCAAATGCCGCTTCGGTTGTCGCCCTTGGGTTACACGCGCTTCAACATCGCGGACAAGAAGCCGGTGGAATCGTCACCCATGATGCGGAACACGGGTTTAATTCGGCCAGACGATTTGGCTTGGTGCGCGATAACTTCACATCTGAAAAGCTTCTAAGAACGTTGCCCGGTCCAATCGGAATTGGGCATGTGCGGTATTCTACAGCAGGATCCAAAGGCGCTACAGCGATCCGCGATGTACAGCCGTTTTCGGGCGAATTTGTCATGGGTGAAGCGGCAGTCGCACATAATGGCAACCTGACGAACGCGGTCGCTTTGCGCAAAGGCCTAATCAACCGCGGTTCCATCTTTCAGTCAAAATCTGACAGTGAATGCATCATCCACCTAATGGCGCGTGCCATGGGCGAGACCATACCTGACCGTATGGAAGAAGCGTTGCGCCAAGTCGAAGGTGCGTTTTCGATCGTGGCGATGACGCGGACTAAACTGATCGGTGTGCGCGACCCACTAGGGATCCGCCCATTAGTGTTGGGCCGTTTGGAAGATGGATATATTCTGGCGTCTGAAACCTGCGCATTGGACATTATCGGTGCGAAATTCGAACGTGAAATCGAACCAGGGGAAATGGTGGTGATCACAGATAAGGGCATCAAGTCAACGCGCCCCTTCCCCCCGCGCCGACCACAGCCCTGCATCTTTGAATACGTTTACTTCAGCCGTCCCGATTCAGTTTTGGGTGGTAAATCAGTATATGAAGTGCGCCGAGAAATCGGCCGCGAACTTGCCCGTGAAGCACCCGTCGAGGCCGACATGGTTTGCACAGTTCCAGACGGCGGGACACCTGGCGCTATTGGGTACAGCCAAGAAAGCGGCATTCCTTTTGAAATGGGGATCGTGCGCAACCAATACATGGGCCGCACCTTTATCGAACCCACCGAACAGATCCGCAACATGGGTGTTCGCCTTAAACTCAACGTGAACCGTGCGTTGGTTCAAGGAAAACGGATCATCTTAGTTGATGACAGCATCGTTCGTGGCACCACATCGCGTAAGCTAAAGGATATGATCCTTGAAGCTGGTGCCGCAGAAGTTCACTTCCGCATCGCATCGCCGCCCGTTCAGTGGCCGTGTTTCTTCGGCGTAGACCTTCCAAGCCGAAAAGACCTTCTTGCCGCACAAATGACTAATGAAGAAATGCGCGAATACCTTGGCGTGTCCTCGTTAGAATTCCTATCCATCGACGGATTGTACCGGGCATTGGGCGAAAAGAATGGCCGTGACCCGAAAGCACCTGCTTATTACGATGCGGTCTTCACAGGTGATTATCCCATCGACCCAAGGGATATGTTGGACCAAGGTTTCGAGATGAAAACAGCCGCAGAATAAACCGACGGTAGGACTGGTTCTGCGTCTCAAACAGGCCATTCTCCGCCTATCGGTTGCGGCGCCTCTTCCCGTATACGTCATCCGCAACTACATGCCCGTCTTCCGCAACGAAGACCGACATAACATGCCCATTACGAATTCGCTGACCTCGCAAGCCGCGACACGCACTGCACCAAACCTAAACCGTTCCTTAACTCTCCTTGGCATTTTTACATCCGCTGATGGTACCAGTGTTCTGATCCGAACGAATGACGCCACCAATTTAATGGTACAGCTGGGTATCCCCAATGACGGTTTGACCCTTTTAGAAACGGGCGACGGTTGGGCGATGGTCGAGGAAAACAATCGCATCCATCGTTTGGTCATTGCCTGACAGCGCATTGCCATTTCTTTCGGTTCACCCTAATCAGACCGCATGAAAACAGCACTTATCACCGGCGCCTCCCGCGGACTTGGCGCAGCACTGGCCGAAAGCTTGGCACAGACGCACCACATTATTGCGGTTGGTCGCACAACTGGCGCCCTCGAAGAGGTCGATGACAAGATCAAGGCCGCAGGCGGCGACGCAACATTGGCACCGATGGACATTACCGTCGACGCGGCAATGCAACAGCTATGTCGCAGCATCTACGACCGATGGAATGGCTTGGATCTGTGGGTGCATGCCGCAGTTCACGCCGCTCCGCTTTCTCCAGCCAACCACGTAAACGCAAAGGACTTTTCCAAGTCCACTGATGTAAATATTACTGCAACGTCTCGTTTGATCACCTATGTGTCGCCCCTTCTAGGGGCTGACGGAACGGCTGTTTTCCTTGATGATCCGCATGACGGCGAAAAGTATTTCGCAACCTACGGTACGACCAAAGCAGCTCAAATCGCATTGGCAAGGTCTTGGGCTTCTGAAACTGTAAACACGGGACCAAAAGTGCGTATTTTACAGCCAAAACCAATGGCCACAGCCCTGCGCGCACGGTTCCACCCAGGTGAAGACCGGGCCCCGTTGGCGCATCCGCGCGACGAAGCCGCACGCCTATTGCCGCAGATATTGTGCGAGTAAACTTTCGTAGGTGTGGGCACGTCATTTCGTTACCGTCAAAATGGAGTCTTTCCTGCAACGCCTGTGCGTCTGCTGACGTACGCCCATTGCTGCCCAGAATCCAAAGTCGTAACAAAGGCTAAAGGGGCTTGAGCAATGCGCATTCTTATCACCAACGACGACGGAATTAACGCACCGGGGATGGCGACATTGACAGCGATCGCCCACGAGGTTGCCGGCCCGAATGGTGAGGTTTGGACAGTCGCACCAGCAGTAGAACGGTCAGGTGTTGGGCATTGTATCAACTACACCACCCCAAGTTTGTTGACCAAAATTGCCGATCGTCGTTATGCCCTTGAAGGAAATCCGGCAGACTGCGTCTTGGCTGCACTTTACGATGTGATGTCCGATGCGAAACCTGATCTCGTTCTATCTGGCGTGAATCGCGGAAACAACGCAGCGGACAATACGCTTTATTCCGGCACCATCGGCGCCGTTATGGAGGCCGCGTTGCAAGGCGTTCCCGGGATCGCGCTTAGTCAATTTTTTGGCGTGGATAACCGGGATTTGGACGATCCGTTCGCAGCCGCGGCTCAACATGGCGCCTCCACAGTGAAGGCCTTATTGGACAGTGGTATTTGGACCCAAGACGATTACCGCGTTTTCTATAATGTGAATTTCCCGCCCTGCCCTGCGGCAGATGTCAAAGGACGCAAGGTTGCAGCCCAAGGGTTTCGCAAAGAAACCTGCTTTTCGATGAATCCCGTCGTTGCACCAAACGGTCGCCGCTATTTATGGGTCACAGGTGGCCCGCAGGACAAACCTACAGGCCCCAATACTGACGTGACCGCCAATTTGGATGGTTATGTGTCAATCACCCCCATGCGGGCCGATCTGACAGCCCATGACCTTTTGACCGACCTTTCAAACCGTCTGGATTAAACCGCGATGACACGTGCCGAACTTCAGATGCAATTTCTTTATGCGCTTCGATCCAAAGGCGTGACGGATGCCCGTGTGCTTACGGCAATGGAGCGTACCGATCGTTCGCTGTTCGTTAAGGGCCACTTTGCGGATCGCGCCTATGAAGACATGCCGTTGCCAATCGCCTGTGGTCAAACGATTAGCCAACCGTCTGTTGTGGGGTTAATGACCCAAGCTTTACAGGTGAACCCGCGCGACAAGGTTCTCGAAGTCGGAACGGGTTCGGGCTATCAAGCTGTGATCCTCAGTCACCTTGCGCGTCGCGTTTATACGGTCGATCGCTACAAATCCTTATTGAACGACGCCCGTGCTATTTTCACCCGGCTCGACATCACCAATCTAACCGCCTTCACCGCTGATGGCAGCTTTGGTTTGCCTGAACAGGCACCGTTCGACCGCATCTTGGTAACAGCCGCCGCCGAAGACCCGCCAGGCCCATTGTTGGCCCAACTCAAGGTAGGTGGCATCATGGTTTTGCCAGTTGGGCAATCGGACAGCGTCCAGCAGTTGATCCGTGTCGCACGGACCGAAACTGGCTTCGAGTACGAGGAATTACGCCCAGTGCGGTTCGTCCCTTTGCTTGAGGGCTTGGGAAAAGATTAAAACACGGCTATAGTTGCGTCAAAGTTGGACAAAGATCCGACAGTCTTGAGGAGTCAGTGCCATGGCGAAGCCCCGCTTCACCCAATCCCGTTCGTTGATGTTAGCATCTGTTGCATTGGTCGGTTTGTCCGCCTGTGACGGAAACGGCAATATCCAACCCCGCAATTTTGACTGGGATCTTCGCAATTTGGGTGGTGGTTTCAACACCACGGAGGCCGCGGAAAACCTGCCCAACAGGCCGCGCCCAGATGACCGCGGTGTCATTTCTTATCCAAATTATCAGGTGGTTGTCGCCGAACGTGGTGAAACCGTTCGCCAAATTGCGGCCCGCCTGAACCTCGATGCAAACGCACTAGCCAGCTATAATGGTGTTGATGCGGATGTTGCTTTGCGCCGCGATGAAATCGTCGCATTGCCAAACCGCGTCGCCGAACCATCGCCTTCGACAGGTGCGGTTACGACAGGCCCAATTCAACCACCGGAAGTGAACGTAACGACTTTGGCGTCTGACGCGATTGATCGTGCTGGCGAGCAAAATGTTGCTCCGGTAACACAAACACCGCTTAGCCCTGCACCGCAAACCGGGGAAGAACCGAGTTTACACCGCGTCGCACGTGGCGAAACGGCATTCCAGATTGCACGTTTATACAACGTGCCGGTCGCAGGACTGGCTGAATGGAACGGCCTCGGGACTGACCTGACAATTCGCGAGGGCCAGCAACTGTTGATCCCCGTGGCTGGCGCAACACCGCCAAGCCCTGCTGCGGCGGCACCAGCTGCTGTCGAAGCCCCAGGCACAGGATCCACGACTCCAACACCGCCGAGCGCAGTTGCTCCTCTTCCTGAAGAAGATTCAACACCACAAGCGGCTGCAGCGCCCGCCCCCGTGCCCGCACCGGACATTGGCACTGCGTCTACACCAGCAACCAGCGCACCGTTCATTTATCCAGTCCAAGGGTCGATAATTCGTGCCTATAATCCCGGCCGCAACGAAGGCATCGATATCGGTGCATCAGCTGGTACAACGGTTAAAGCTGCAGCCGCGGGAACGGTGGCTGCAATCACGCAAAACACCAATGGAGCCCAGATCGTTGTTATCCGGCACACCGGCAATATCCTGACAGTCTATGTTAATGTCGACAATCTTGCCGTTTCCAAGGACGATACCGTGACACAAGGCCAAGGTATTGCGTCGGTCGCGGCAGGTTCACCAAGCTTCTTGCATTTCGAAGTGCGGGATGGATTGGAAAGCGTAGATCCAGCGGACTACCTGCCTTAGTTTCAGAACGAGGACGCCAATCAAGGAAACGATCTCCTATGGGTCGATGATAAAGTGCGCGGGCATCACATAAAAGTTGGCAGCGAACGGGCCCATAATCGAATAAATAGGGCATATAAACCGGTGTATCTAATTTGCACCGCGCAAACGCTCCGCATCATTTAGGTTGGTGCAGCTCGCGCTGAGGATCAGCTTCGGGTGCACGGTCTGTTCCAACCAAACCCGGTTGATTTTCGACAGATATCCTCCCACCTGAATACCGGTAGTTTCTTTATCAGCAGCAACTGCCCATCCCAGATGGGAGCCGCGCCAACACTATGCGATCCGCCCCTACTACGACGCTGCACATAAGTGCCGGTCTTGCCAGATAGAAACAAAACATCATTGTCAAACACACGTAGAATTTTGTTTTCGAAACCCAATTCCCGCGACTAGTCTAAATAGATGGGGCTTCGCCTATAGTGTCACGCCTCGGCGCCCGGCCAGATCAACGAAATACTGCCAAGCGACACGTCCTGATCGTGACCCGCGTGTGGCTTGCCATTCGATCGCTTCGGCACGTAATTCATCTTCCGCAATCGTCACACCATAGGCGTCGCAATACCCACGGATCATCGACAGATATTGGTCTTGGTCACAAGGATGGAAACCCAGCCAGAGGCCAAATCGGTCTGACAAAGATACTTTTTCTTCAACTGCTTCAGATGGGTTGATGGCGGAAGATCGTTCATTTTCAATCATGTCCCGCGGCATTAGGTGGCGACGGTTAGATGTGGCGTATAGCACTACGTTCTCTGGCCGTCCTTCGATCCCGCCATCCAAAACCGCCTTTAACGATTTGTAATGGGCATCGTCGTGGCCAAAACTAAGGTCGTCACAAAACAGGATAAACCGTTCTGGCCGTCCGCGCAAAAGCGCCAAACACCGGCCAATACTGGGCAAGTCTTCGCGTTGAACTTCAACGATCTTGAGCATGTTCTGCTCTGCAGCAACAGCGCCATGTATCGCCTTAACAACGCTAGATTTCCCCATCCCACGTGCGCCCCACAGCAAGGCATTGTTTGCGGGTAGCCCTTTCGCAAACTGGCGCGTGTTGGCAAGCAATGTGTCGCGTGATCGATCAATCCCGACCAGCAAGTCCAATTCAATCCGGCTGATGGTTTCAACGGGCTGCAATCCGTCAGGTTCAGCCTGCCAAACATAGGCGCTGGCGCTGAAATCCGGGGCAGTCGCGGCGGGCGGGGCCAAACGTTCTAGTGCTTCGGCAATCCGCCCTAACGCGTCGTCATTCATTTTGCGGCCTCATCCTCATCCGTTTCAGCATCGGCCAAATCAGCTTCTTCCTCGTCATCGTCAAACCACAGACCTTCGGCGCGCAGTTTCTCTTCGCGTTTGCGTTCAACCCGTCGCACAAGGTGAATTGAAATCTCATAAAGGCCGTAAACTACGGCGAACAGGATAATCTGGGTGATCACGTCAGGTGGGGTGACCAATGCAGCCAACAACAAGATGCCAACCACAGCATACTTGCGCACGTTGCGCAGTCCTTCGGCGCTTACCAAACCCGCCTTGCCCATCAACGTTAGCAAAACCGGAAGCTGGAAACACATGCCAAACGCGACGATGAATTTTACTGTTAGGTTAAGGTATTCCTGCGCGGAGCCTTGGAAAACCACAGACAACGGCGCGCCGTTCATGCCAGCATCAACGACCTCCCCGTCCCCGCCAAACTGCTGAAAACCAAGAAAGAAATCATAAGCGAGTGGCGTTACAACATAAAAAGCGAAAGACGCGCCCAGAATAAACATGAAGGGTGACGCCACAAGAAACGGCAAGAAGGCGCCCTTCTCGTTTTTGTACAAACCCGGTGCCACAAACCGCCACATCTGGCTGGCAATAAAGGGGAAAGACAACATAAATCCACCGAGCAACGAAACCTTGATCGCAACAAAGAAGCCCTCTTGCGGGCTGATGAAGATCAGGTCGCAGTCTTGCCCGCGTTCGGCCAAAACTGAACACAGTGGCGCGGTGAGAAAGTTAAAGATCGGCGTCGCCACAGTGAAACAAATCACCATGCCTATCAGGAAGTAGACCACACATTTAATCAATCTGGTGCGCAGTTCCGCAAGATGTTCAATCAGGGGTGCTGCGCTATCTTCAATCTCGTCATTGGTGTCGGTCTGGCTCATTTGGCGTCCTTCTCGGCTGCTTTCGCCGCCTTGTCAGCCGCACGTTTTGCCCGCGCAGCCGCATTCCGTTTCAAACGTGCGGCCTCGGCTTTCTCCACCTTTGCTGCCGCCGCCTTTTCACCTGCGATGCGGTCTTCTGCCGCCTTCGCCATCGCATCAGACATCTTCTTCGCGGTTGCTTTTCGTTCTTCAGTCATTTCAGCCCGCAGCTTGTCGGTCTCTGACGCTGTCGTCGCATCGGTTGCACCGCTAGACTTTGCCGTGGCAAGAGGGTCAATCTTGGTCGCTTCACGGATCTTATCAACGCCGAACTTTTGCGGGTTTGCGGCAGCCTTGATCGTTTTGTTGATCTCACTCACGCCTGCTTCGTCCGCAGCCGCGTTCATTGCACTGGAAAATTCCCGCGCCATGCCCTTGGCTTTACCAATGAACTTTCCCGCACTGCGAAACAGCCCAGGTAAATCCTTAGGTCCAACGACGATCAGGGCAACAACCCCAATCACCAGCATTTCCATAAATCCTAGATCAAACATACGAAGTCTCCCGCATACGGTTCAGGGTGTGCGATTAGACTTTTGTGTCTTCGTCCTCTGGTGTGACGTCTTTGACTTCAGCCATGCCGTCTTCCAGTTCTTGTTTGCCATCGTCTACGCCCTTTTTAAACGCAGTGATGCCTTTACCAACCTCGCCCATCAGCGAAGAAATCTTGCCGCGGCCGAACAAGACCAAAACCACAACAGCGATCAAAAGAAGGCCCGGGAGGCCGATATTGTTAAGCATTTTCACTCTCCAAAAGCAGGCGGGCTGCTGCGCCCGCTAAATCATTTCCAAGGGTCATGATTACGGAGGCTTTTTCAAGATGGAAAGGGAAAACCGAATAATTCTGACCAATATCACAAGGGTTTTGATGAACTTGTGTCATCAAATTGACAACTGACAGTTTTTTGACAAATATATTCCCAAAAAGGGGAATTAATGCGCCGCGCAGACCGTTTAATGAATTTGATTCGCCTGCTTCGTGATGGACAGCTGCACAGAGCAGCCGATTTGGCACACGCAACGAACGTTTCGCTCCGCACGGTTTACCGCGACATGGAAACCTTGGCCGCATCTGGTGTCCCAATAGAAGGCGAACGTGGCACCGGGTACCGGGTCACTGCCGCCATCACCCTGCCCCCCCTGAACCTGACCATGTCGGAACTCGAGGCGTTGCATCTTGGGTTGGCGGCCATGGGGCAAGCCCAGGACGAAGACCTAGCCAATGCGGCGGCAAGTCTGGCTTCAAAGTTGGACGGCGTCCTACCAGAAGGCAACGCACCTAGGTCTTTGGCTGTTTACCCCTTTGCAGATGCGGCACGTGGGTTCGAGCACCTGCCAAAAATTCGTAGTGCGATCCGCGCACGGCAAAAACTTGCTTTGACCATCGCCGGCCGCGACAAGACCGTCAGACCATTGCAGTTGGATTATTGGGGTCGGCTTTGGACATGCATTGTGTGGTGTGACACATCCCGCAAGTTCGATGACTTAAGAATTGATCAGATCACCGCCCTACGCGTGCTGCCCAGCTTGTTTGTCGAAGAAGAAGGCAAACGCCTATCCGACTACCGCGTATTAAGGGCGCGGGAAGATGAAGCATTTGTCGCGTCGGATCGTCAGCCATAAGACCATCCCCTTTTTGGGGAGAAACACTGACGGTACAATCGCCTTGATCAGACTGCCATCGTCCATGTCGAATTCCACTAGGCTTTCATTGCCCATAAACCGTGCGCGTCGAACAGTTCCTCTGGCCGGGGTCCCATCGGCGATCGTAGGATTTGGGCCTCGGCCTTGCCTGTCAAAGTCGATTTTTAGATGTTGAGGACGAACAACAATATCTACATCCTGGCCATCGGCGACGCCAGGAACGAGAAACTGCCCAAACGGTGTCTGGGCCAATGCCCCTTCAACTGTAGACGGCACAACGTTGATATCACTAAAGAATGACGCCGCCTGCTTATCTAGTGGTGTGTTGTAGATGTTATAGGGCGCGCCCTGCTGCACAATTTTTCCATCGCGCATCAATGCAATTTCATCGGCCATACGCATGGCTTCGCCGGGTTCGTGCGTCACCAGCAATACCGCCGTACCTTCAGCTTTAAGCAAGTCTAACGTTTCATCACGAATGTCATCTCGTAGACGATCGTCAAGGCCAGAAAACGGCTCGTCCATCAACATGATTTTTGGGCTGGGTGCCAACGCCCGCGCAAGGGCGACACGTTGTTGTTCCCCACCCGAAAGCTCGTGGGGGTAAGCGTCGATATGAGAAGACATTCCTACCTTCGTCAAAAGATCTTCGACGCGACCTCGATTATTTGATGTCCGGCCCGACAGACCAAAAGCCACGTTTCCAGCAACAGTTAGGTGCGGGAACAGGGCGAAGTCTTGAAACATCAAACCAATGCCGCGCCCTTCCGGCGGAATGCGGAAAATCGTGTCACAAACCAAATCCCCGTCCGACCAGATCGTGCCACTGTCCTGCATTTCGATCCCTGCGATCATACGTAGCGTGGTCGACTTGCCGCATCCGGAAGGCCCCAAAAGGCAAGTTATCTGCCCCGGCATAACCCTCAACGACACATCATCAACCACCTGACGGCCGTTGAATGCACGACACAGGTTCTTAATTTCAAGACGGGGAACATCGGTCACAGCAGATTTCAACCCTTACCGATTAAATCGGGTATCGTGGCCCAATACCAATGCCTTGCGAACGGAGCAAGTCCCCTGCTCCGTTCAATAGCAGAGACATCACTAGATTGTGGCGTTAATCGCGCCACCATCCAGAAGCAAGTTTTGCCCGACAATGAAACCGGCTTTGTCAGAACACAAGAACGTGCAGGCCGCGCCGAACTCTTCTGCCGTGCCGTAGCGGCCCGCCGGGATGGTCGCTTCACGGTTTATCTTGGCCTGCTCCATCGAAATATTTTGCGCGTCGCTTACGCCCTTATCCAAACTTTTCGCACGATCCGTTGCATGAATACCTGGAAGTAAGTTGTTGATCGTCACACCCGATCCAGCGATCTGGCGCGCAGTACCGGCAACAAACCCAGTCAGCCCCGTGCGTGCAGTGTTTGAAAGGCCAAGCACAGGAATTGGCGCTTTGACGGATCCTGACGTGATGTTAACCACACGCCCCCATCCACGGTCCATCATAGCGGGTACCAAGCCCTGTATCAGTGCGATTGGCGTCAGCATATTTGCATCCAACGCCGCGACGAAATCATCGCGGTTCCAGTCAGACCACGTCCCGGGAGGCGGGCCGCCTGCGTTGGTCACCAAAATGTCCGCGCCTTTGGCCGCCTCAAGTACCTTGTTTTGAACGTCCGGCGTAGAAATATCTCCCGCCACTGTCACAACATCTACGCCGTATGTTTCACGGATGAATTTAGCGGTTTCTTCCAACGCCTCGGACCCGCGAGCATTCAAGACCAGATCAACGCCTTCAGCCGCCAAGCTTTCGGCACAACCACGTCCCAACCCTTTTGACGATGCGCAGACCAATGCGCGCTTGCCTTTAATCCCCATATCCATGATGTATCTCCTTAATATCATGTCGGGTCCAAGCTGAAAGTAGCGATTCTGTCTGACTTGGACCTTCTTTTGCCACGTTTCTAAGGTAGTCTTCTTGCCAATGACCACCCTTGTTTGTTCGGACTAGTTTTTATGGCCTCCCCTCAACGAAATTCGATCTTGGTTTATACGTCTGCTGCTTTCGTCGTGACCGACGGAGTAGCCGAAGGGGATGCCATTTCATTCATGGACGAGCTGGTCTTTGATGACGTTTACCAATTGGCCTCAACCCAACCGCGCACGGCCCTAACCTACGAGGTAGGAGACGGCAGCGCATTTATCGTTGCACGAGACAGCGACATCGGTGTGCCTGGCAATCTACTGTTTTTGGATTGCTGCATAACATTAATGGCCCCCGACGGTGCAACCTTCGAGGCCTTGATCCTCGTCGAAGTAGACGGTGAAGAAGCCGCCGAAGTCTACTTGATGCCGCTTGCGACTTTGGAACCAGAAAACGACTACCGTTTGGTCGGTGCCGATCGGGAGGGCGCGGCCGCAAAATTCGGCGATGTGGCCTGCGTTCGGTTCACCCGTGGCACGCACATCACCATGGCATCAGGTGCCCAAGTTCCAATCGAAGCATTAAAGGTTGGTGACAAGGTTTTGACTCGTGACGCCGGCGCGCAAGCTGTGCGCTGGATCGGCGAAACAACGCTACGTGCCGTTGGTGACTTTGCACCCGTGATGATCCGCGAAGGAGCGTTGTTTAACACTCGCGACCTTACGCTCAGCCCTGACCATCGCCTTTTTATCTACCAACGTGAAGACCACATTGGCGCTGGCAGGTCCGAAGTCTTGGTTAAGGTGCGCCACCTCATAAATGGGGACACAGTCATTCAACAAGACGGCGGATTTGTTGATTACTTTCAAATCCTTTTTGATGACCATCAGATAATTTACGCCGAAGGCATTGCAGCTGAAACCCTGCTGGTTGATGCCCGCACTCGTGCCGCCCTTCCCGAAGCTGCAACATCATCAATGAGTGCCCATGACGCTGCACCGCACAACGAATTCGAAGTGACAGAAAGCCTCGCGAACAGGCCAGACATCGTTTCATTGCTGAAACGGGCTTCATCCAGCTAATTTGCTTGCGCGATTGCCCTTGCCCCCTGCCCCCGCTATAGCGCGTGGCATGACAAATCGTGCAGAACTTCCCGCTGAAATTGCCCGCCGACGGACCTTTGCGATCATCTCGCACCCCGACGCCGGTAAAACAACGCTGACTGAGAAATTCCTCCTGTTTGGCGGGGCTATTCAAATGGCTGGCCAAGTGCGTGCCAAGGGTGAAGCACGGCGTACAAGATCTGACTTTATGCAGATGGAAAAAGACCGTGGTATTTCGGTCTCCGCATCCGCTATGTCATTTGACTTCGCATCCGCAAAAGGCAGCCTGCGTTACAACCTCGTCGACACGCCTGGCCACTCGGATTTTTCCGAAGACACCTACCGCACGTTGACGGCCGTCGACGCCGCCGTGATGGTGATTGACGGTGCCAAGGGTGTTGAGAGCCAAACGCAAAAACTGTTCGAAGTCTGCCGTTTACGCGATCTTCCTATTTTGACGTTCTGTAACAAAATGGACCGCGAAAGCCGCGACACCTTTGAAATTATTGATGAAATTCAAGAGAACCTTGCCATCGATGTGACGCCGGCGTCATGGCCAATTGGCGTTGGTCGTGATTTTATCGGCTGTTACGACATTTTGCGTGACCGACTAGACATCATGGACCGTGCCGACCGGAACACAGTTGCGGAGAGTATTGAAATCAACGGGCTGGGCGACCCCAAATGGGAAGAACACGTTCCTGAAAACCTACTGAACCAATTTCGCGAAGAGATTGAAATGGCCAAGGAATTGCTACCGACACTGGACCCCAAGGCGGTTCTCGAAGGTACAATGACGCCGATTTGGTTCGGGTCCGCGATCAACTCCTTTGGTGTGCGTGAATTGATGGAAGGCATCGGCGCATTTGGCCCCGAGCCACAGCCACAATCAGCTCAGCCACGTGAAATATTGCCCGAAGAATCCAAAGTTGCGGGCTTTGTGTTCAAGGTGCAAGCCAACATGGACCCCAAGCACCGCGACCGCGTCGCATTTGTACGCATGGCATCAGGCCATTTCAAACGCGGACAAAAATTGACCCATGTGCGCACCAAAAAACCGATGGCCATTTCTAACCCTGTACTGTTCCTTGCCTCCGACCGTGAACTGGCTGAAGAGGCATGGGCGGGCGACATCATCGGTATTCCCAACCATGGCCAATTGCGTATCGGCGACACGTTGACAGAGGGCGAGGTTCTCCAGGTTAAAGGTATCCCTTCTTTTGCGCCGGAATTGTTGCAAGGCGTGCGTGCGGGTGATCCGTTAAAATCCAAGCACCTTGAAAAGGCGTTGATGCAATTCGCCGAAGAAGGCGCTGCCAAGGTGTTTAAACCCACCTTTGGTTCTGGCTTCATCGTTGGTGTTGTTGGCCCGCTGCAGTTCGAAGTTTTGGCCAGCCGGATCGAAATGGAATACGGTCTGCCGGTTCGGTTTGAACAATCACAATTCACCTCTGCCCGCTGGGTTTCTGGTGAAAAAGATGCTGTAGAAAAGTTCGTGGCCGCCAACAAACAACACATCGGTCAAGACAGTGACGGTGATGTAGTTTACTTAACACGACTCCAGTGGGACATTGACCGCGTTGTACGCGACTACCCCGACATCGAACTTACGGGCACAAAAGAAATGATGGCGACCTGAGTCCAGAGCGCAACATTTTGCCGATCACAAGAAAGTTTACTGGATCAGGCGAATCGTTGTGCGTATGGTCTGGCTCAAACGACATTGGAGATTTTCATGACGAAGACGACAGTTTCAATTGCAGCGCTTTCCGCCCCTTTCGCAATGACAGCGGGAGTTGCTTGGGCTGAAGATGCATCTTGGTCGCTTTTGGAGCAGATCGAAGTCGAAGAAATCATCACAGACACATCTTACGAAGTTCGTAAGATTTACCCTTCGGCAATAGAAAACGGTGTCGAGCAATTTGACATTTCTGGATATGTCGTCCCGCTTTACAGTGAGACGGACATCAAAGAATTCATTCTGATTTCCGACATGGGCTTTTGCCCATTTTGCGGCGACCCAGATCACGGAACGTCTCTTCAGGTTACCATGGCAGACACTTTGCCGAATTTCGTTGAGGGAGAACGCATCACATTGCGTGGTTCATTGGAAACCGTCTCTGACAGTGAAACCTGGCAGACAACCGTACTGACAGGCGCCCACGTCCTTTGACATTACGCAATCGGGTTCAACCCGATGGGCTAATTACCGATTCACCGATGCGTGGATTGTTTACGGGCAACCGCGGAATTTTACATAAAAAAGACAAACACATGGGTGACGCTCTTTGGCGTCATCGTGCGTGGATATGTTGCACGCTGTCATGGCAGGGGCGCCGCCGTCCAGTCATGACAGGTCGAAATTGGACCGAACTGTTTTTCCTAGACGAGGCCGTGGCGTTTGCCGCCGGCCACCGCCCCTGTGCCTACTGCAGGCGCGACGCATATAACGCCTTCAAAAACGCATGGGGGAAGGACCTGAAGGCCCCGGCTATGGATTCCATCTTGCATGAAAACCGCGCAATCAAAGGCGCACGCGCCTTGCAACATCACGGCGCAGACGCCCAAAAGCTACCTGCGGGAACCTTTATTAAAACTGAAGACTTCGTAATGTTGACCCATGACGCCGCATTGCCCTATTCGCCGTCCGGCTATGGTGCGCCACGCCCGCGCCCCAAGGGACACGTCACTGTTTTGACCAGCCAGCCCATGATCAATGTGCTGCGTGGCGGATATGCCCCTCAGATCCACCACTCGGCCCAAATCCCGTTGTTTCCTTGACCTTAACACTTCTGGTCCGTAGGAGTGTCGCATCCAGACGATCCGCAATGTGGCGGGTCGCGCCGCGTGACGATTGCGGCCAACTGCTGCAAGCTCCGCTAAAGGGATTAAATTGATCAAATTCAGCGACTTAAATCTCGACAAGAAGGTCTTAAAGGCCGTCGAAGAAACTGGCTACGAAAGCCCGACCCCTATTCAGGCGGGAGCGATTCCCCCTGCCCTTGAAGGACGCGACGTTCTCGGGATTGCACAAACGGGTACCGGTAAAACCGCCAGCTTCACCCTTCCAATGATTTCGCTCCTCAAACGTGGACGTGCCCGCGCGCGCATGCCTCGTTCTTTGGTGCTCGCCCCGACACGAGAATTGGCAGCGCAGGTTGCAGAAAACTTTGACGCATACGCGAAACACACGAAACTAACCAAAGCGTTGCTTATCGGTGGTGTTTCTTTCAAAGAACAGGACGCCCTGATCGATCGCGGCGTTGATGTCTTGATCGCCACACCGGGGCGTCTTTTGGACCATTTCGAGCGTGGTAAATTGATCTTGTCCGATGTGAAAATCATGGTCGTCGACGAGGCTGATCGGATGCTTGATATGGGGTTCATTCCTGACATCGAACGCATCTTTAGCCTGACTCCGTTTACACGCCAGACGTTATTCTTTTCTGCCACGATGGCTCCCGAAATTGAGCGCATCACAAACACCTTCCTCTCAAACCCTGAGAAGGTTGAAGTCGCCCGCGCGGCAACGACATCCGAAAACATCACACAGGGTGTGGTGATGTTCAAAGCGTCTCGAAAAGACCGCGAAGGATCTGAAAAACGCCGCGTCTTGCGCGACTTGATCGCCAGCGAAGGCGAAAAATGCCGCAACGGGATCATCTTCTGTAACCGTAAGGTTGATGTGGATATCGTAGCTAAGTCCCTGAAAAAATACGGCCTTGACGCTTCACCGATCCATGGTGATCTAGATCAATCGCACCGCATGCGCACATTGGAAGGGTTTCGTGACGGCTCCATACGTTTCCTCGTCGCCTCAGATGTCGCTGCGCGTGGGTTAGACGTTCCCAACGTCAGCCACGTGTTTAACTATGACGTTCCAAGCCATGCCGAAGACTATGTACACCGGATTGGACGTACAGGCCGTGCAGGCAACAAAGGCACGGCGATCATGATCTGCGTGCCACGTGATGAAAAGAATTTCGAAGACGTTGAACGCCTTGTCGAAATGGAAGTTCCACGTATGGACGTCCCGGGCGCCAGCAAAGCAAAAGACGCTGAAAAGCCAGCTGAAACCGCAACCGAAGACAAACCAAAGCGGACAAGGACGCGCAGCCGCAGCCGTAAATCTGATACTCCGGCCGTGGAAAAGAGCGCCATGGATGATGCACAAAAGGTGGAAACACCTGATGAAACAAAGCCTATTGCCGAAGCTCAGCCAGAACCGACTAAGGCGGAAGAGCCTAAGCAACAGCAGGACAATAGCCGCAACAATGCGGATAAACCCAAGCGATCCCGCGGTGGACGTGGGCGTGGCCGCGATAACTATGACCGTGGGCCCAAAATCGTTGGGATGGGTGAAGACGCCCCAAGCTTCATAACTTTGAGTTTTGAGGAACGGCGCGGCTAATGATCCCTGCACGTTTCGCACCAATTGTCTTTGGCTTTATTCTTTCGGGCCTAATGTCATTGATGGTGTCCGGGATCGCGACGTTTCGCGCCCTTTCATCCGATGAGGCGTTCTTACCCTCATGGATGGGATCATGGCTTTCAGCATGGCTGGTTGCGTTTCCAGCGGTGTTGGTCGTGGCGCCGCTGACGCGACGCCTCGTTGCTAAACTGGTAAAGTCAGACTGAGTTAACTCAGTCGGGAAATCACAATCGTAACTTCGGCTTTTTTACCAATCTCGGCCTGTGTTGTCCGGCGTGTGATCGTGCGCAGTTCTTTTTCCAGTTTGACATCATCACGCAACGTTTTGTCGTTTGCACGGTTCAAGAACTGACCAAGGTCCTCTTCCAAAACATCGATCAACGGCGCGTTGTTGCGGCCCATTTCAGGCAGGCCCATGACTTCGCACCAAGGTTCGCCCAATGGCTCATCATTTTCGTCGATGATCAACGTGACAGTCACATGCCCGTTCAAAGCCATGCGAATTCGGTCACGCACAATTCCGTCGAACTGTCCGATCTTTACAGATCCATCCAAATAGGTGCGCCCTGTTTCGATATATTCAGCCACCTTGGGTTGGTTTCCAGACAGGTCAATCATCATCCCATTCACAGCTAAAATGCCTTGAACACCCGCAGCTTCAGATATCTTGACGTGTTCACGCAAGTGGCGGTGTTCCCCATGCATTGGGATCAACGTTTGGGGTTTGATGAGATCGCGCATGGCCTCCAGATCGGGGCGGTTTGCGTGGCCAGACACGTGATACAGCCCGCCATTGTCATCCACCACGTCCACGCCCATTTCACTGAACTGGTTCATGATGCGAATTACGCCTTTTTCGTTACCCGGAATGGTTTTGGAAGAGAACAGGAAGGTGTCCCCCTCTTTCATGGTGATTCCCATGTATTTACCATTGGCCAACTGTGCCGATGCCGCACGGCGTTCCCCCTGAGAGCCAGTCACCAAAAGCAACACGTTCTCTCGTGGTACGGACCCAACATCTTCCGCTGAAATAACAGTCGGGAAATCGGTCAGAATGCCAACTTCTGTGGCCGCTTCCACCATACGGCGCATAGACCGTCCCAGCAGGCAAACTGACCGCCCTGCTCGTTCTGCAGCTTGTGCAATGGTGCGAACGCGCGCGATGTTGGACGCAAACGTTGTCGCCGCAACCATTCCCGAAGCCTCGGCCAGAAACTTTTCAATTTCGGGGCCAACAAGAGATTCAGACCGCCCTTCGGCTTTCGAAAACACGTTAGTGGAATCACAAACCAACGCTTTCACACCGTCCTTGGCCAAATCAGCCCAAAGATCGTGATCAAACGCTTCGCCCACGCCAGGGTTCGTGTCGATTTTGAAATCCCCCGTATGCAAAACGCGGCCACCCTTGCTGTCAATAACAAGGCCGGAACTTTCAGGGATAGAGTGTGAAATTGGAACAAAGCCAACCTCAAACGGACCGGCCTTTACGGTTTCAGGCCAAGGTTGCACTGTCGTAACTGTCTGTTCAGAGAAGCCATGTTCCGACATTTTGCGGCGGGCAATGTTGGCCGTGAACGCACGTGCATAAATGGGCGCACCGAGCCGTTCAAACAAATGTCCAACAGCACCAACGTGGTCTTCGTGCGCGTGGGTAATGAAGATACCATCAATTTGATTTCTGCGTTCCTCGAGCCAGCTGACATCGGGCAGGATGAGGTCCACGCCCGGTGTTCCGTCCATATCAGGGAAAGTAACGCCCAGATCGACAACGATCAGGCGTTCGGCATGTTCAGGGCCATATCCATAAACATAGCAATTCATACCGATCTCGCCCGCGCCACCGAGGGGGAGATACATCAATCTAGATTTAGTCATTTTAAAGTATATTTTCCTTGTTGAAGGCGTGGATCACGGTCAATCCGTGCATCGTCAAATCGTCTTCAATTTCATCAAAGAGGGCATAACCGCTTGAAAACAATGGTGCCAGCCCCCCGGTTCCTACGACTTTCATGGGGCGGTCGTATTCGCCCTTTATCCGATCACAGATGCCGTTGATGAGGCCAACATAGCCCCAAAAAACACCTGATTGCATGCAAGCGACGGTGTTGGTTCCAATCACCGAAGCAGGTTTTGTTACATCAACATGAGGGAGCGCGGCTGCAGCTTGGTGCAGCGCCTCCAGGCTTAGGTTTACGCCCGGTGAAATCACACCACCCACATAGGCGCCATCATTCGCGACCACATCAAACGTTGTGGCGGTACCAAAATCTACCACGATCAAGTTTCCGCCATGGCGGTCGAATGCGCCAGCGGTGTTTACCAAACGGTCCGGACCAACCTGCGTTCCTTCGTCCACACGCGCAGCGACGGGCAAAAGGCAGTCAGGTTTACCAACGACGAAAGGGCGTGTGTCAAAATAGCGGTCCGCCATCACACGTAAGTTAAAGACAACCCGTGGCACCGTGGACGAGATGATGACACCGTCGACATTGGCTTCGATTTTGTTGTGTTTCAACAAGGTGGACCACCATACGAAATACTGGTCCGCCGTACGTTGCCATTCGGTTGACGTACGGAAGGTGCATACGAATTCTGTGCCATCCCACAACGAGAAGACCGTATTTGTATTTCCGCAATCGATGCACAGCAACATGGTGTGTTGTTCCTAGAAAAAGACGTCCGCCGCCGCGATAGAACGCAGACCTTTGGCGGTGTTGAGGATCAGATAACCGTTTTCGTCCACAGTTTCAAAGCGCCCTGTGATTTCTTCGTTTGGCAGCCTGGCAGTGATCGTTTCGCCCAGCCGTGCCGCGTCTTCCAACCATGCATTTCGGATTGGTGTAAAACCAAACGTCATGAGCTGCGCGTCCCACTTGGCAAAAGCTGGCGCCAACAATTTCAGGAAAACATCTGGCGTCACATCTGCGCCGCTTTCACCCTTAATGTTAACTGGTACGACCGCTCGCTCTTCAACCTGAGCGATGTCTGGTGAAGCGTTAAGGTTCACGCCTATACCAACAGCTACGCCCCACATTCGGCCCTGCACCGTTAAGCTTTCAAGTAGGATGCCTGCTACTTTTCCTGAATTCAACAAAACATCATTGGGCCATTTAAGCGCCAGCTTTGGCCCCTCACCCATCGCAGCATCCAAGGCGTCACGCAGTGCCAATGCCGCCACGAAGCTGCGCAATGACGCAAGCATCGGATCAGAACAGGGCACCATCAACGTTCCATAGAAATTGCCCACTGGTGCGACCCAAGGGCGCCCACGCCGCCCACGGCTGGCAGTTTGGCGTGTTGCCGTTATCCATGTGGGGGATGCGACCTGACCGGCCTTTTCGCGCGCTACGTCAAGTGTTGACGTTACTTCGGCAAAAGGGAAATGGCCGACATTTGCCGGCCATTCCATATTAGTTAACAAGAGCGATAGACGCTGCTTCGGCAAGGGGTTCGATGCCAAACAAGTTGACCACACCCAGAACCATCACAGCAGCCGACGCCACAAGGAAACCCCAAAGTATCGGTGAAGTGCCACTATCCAAACGGGCGTCTTCCTGTTCAACGCCGAAATACATAAAGAATACGATACGCAGGTAATAAAACGCACCAATCACCGACGCCACAACACCAGCGACAGCCAACCATGCAAGGCCAGCGTCATAGGCCGCCTGAAGCACGTAGAACTTGCCAAAGAAGCCTAACATCGGCGGAACACCTGCAAGGCTGAACAACAGCACCAACATCGCCAAAGCCTTCACAGGTTCGCGTTTGGAATACATGTTCAAGGCGTCAATGTTCGTGACCGGCATACCGTCTTTTTCCATGGACAGGATGAACGCAAATGTCCCGATGTTCATAGCAACATAGATGCCCATATAGACCAACATCGCCTCGACACCCAAAGCAGTTCCGGCGGCCAAGCCCATCAAGGCAAAACCCATGTGTGCGATAGAGGAATACGCCATAAGACGTTTGATGTCTTTCTGACCAATCGCTGCAATTGCACCAAGGAACATGGAAACAACGGAAAGGAATGCAACAATCTGCTGCCAATCAGAGATAGAATTACCAAACGCATCGTGCACAACCCGCGCAAACAATGCCATCGCGGCCAATTTAGGCGCTGTCGCGAAAAATGCCGTTACTGGTGTTGGCGAACCTTCATAAACGTCTGGTGTCCACATGTGGAACGGTGCGGCTGAAACCTTGAACGCAAAACCGGCAGACAAGAAGACAAGACCGAACAACAGCCCCAAAGAAACGCCACCGTCTGTCGCCTCGATAATTCCGGCAAATGACGTTGTACCGGCAAAACCGTACGTAAGCGAAGCACCGTACAGCAACAGCCCCGAAGACAAGGCCCCAAGCACGAAATATTTCAAACCAGCCTCGGTCGATTTCACGCTATCGCGGCGCAAGGATGCAACCACATAGAGCGCCAAAGATTGCAGTTCGAGCCCCATGTAAAGTGACATCAAGTCACCAGCGGACACCATGACCATCATACCAACGACGGCCAAAGTGATGAGCAGCGGATATTCAAAACGTAGCAGGTCCCGTTTTGCCATGTATTCTTGGCTCATGATCAAGACCGCGGCGGCTGCAAGCAGGATCGCTACCTTGGCGAACCGGCTGTAGGCATCGTCGTTAAACATGCCAGAGAACGCAGCCGTTGCGCCCTCTCCCGTTGTGCCAATCCAAAAGGCGACGACAACAAACAGGCCCGACGTCAGCCAAACCAACAACGGGGCGGCTTTGTCTTTAACAGTGTAAACCCCAGCCAGAAGCGCGCCCATTGCATAAAGCGATAGGATGATTTCAGGCAGGATGGTGTTCAGATCTTGCGACAACATCTTTGCGTTCCTTAATGCGAGGCGGCTGCGGTTGGAGTGGTCGGAGCGAATGCCGATTGCGCGGCTTCAACGTGATCAACCAATGCGGCGACCGACGGCCCGATAATATCAGTGACGAGACTTGGATAGACACCCAACAAGAGGGTCATGACCACGAGCGGCGCAAAGATAAAGCGCTCACGCGGTGTCATATCAGTAATTGATTTCAAGCTTTCCTTGATCAGGTCACCCATCACTACTCGGCGGTACAACCAAAGAGCATAGGCCGCCGAGAAGATCACACCTGTTGTGGCCACTGCAGCCACCCAAGTGTTCACTTGGAACGCGGCCATAAGCGTCAGGAATTCGCCGACAAAGCCTGATGTGCCTGGAAGGCCCACGTTCGCCATTGTGAAGAACATAAAGACTAGCGCATAGGCTGGCATGCGGTTCACAAGACCACCGTAGGCGTCGATTTCACGTGTGTGCATTCGGTCATAGATGACCCCAACACACAAGAACAAAGCACCAGAAATAAAGCCGTGCGACAACATCTGGAAAATCGCGCCATCAAGGCCCTGCTGGTTGAATGTGAAGATGCCCATCGTCACGAAACCCATGTGGGCAACGGACGAATAGGCAATCAATTTCTTCATGTCTTGCTGAACAAGCGCCACAAGAGAGGTGTAGACGATCGCGATTGCAGACATCCAGAGGACAAGGTCAGCCATAACAGCGGACCCCACTGGGAACATCGGCAATGAGAACCGCAAGAAACCGTAGCCACCCATTTTCAAAAGGATAGCAGCCAGAACAACAGAACCAGCCGTTGGGGCCTGCACGTGTGCATCGGGTAACCATGTGTGAACCGGCCACATTGGCATTTTCACCGCGAAGGATGCGAAGAACGCCAGCCACAACAATGTCTGCATGCCGCCGATCAGCTGAACACCAAGGATCGAGAAGGTTTCGGTCCCAAAGGTCCAGTTCATCAATGTCGGAATATCGGTCGTTCCAGCATCGGCAAACATTGCAACCATCGCGACCAACATCAGGACAGACCCAAGGAAGGTGTACAGGAAGAACTTGAACGACGCGTAGATGCGGTTTTTGCCGCCCCAAACTCCGATGATCAGGAACATTGGGATCAAGCCTGCCTCGAAGAAGAGATAGAACAACACCAGATCAAGCGCCATGAACACGCCCAACATCAACGTTTCCAGCAAGAGGAACGCGATCATGTATTCTTTTACTCGGGTGCTGACGTTCCAGCACGACGCGATGACCAATGGCATCAAGAACGTGGTAAGCATGACGAATAGAATAGAAATCCCGTCGACGCCCATTTTGTAGTTCAGGCCCATGATCCATTCGCGGTCTTCCACGAATTGGAACCCTGTATCCTGAGCATCAAAGCCCGCCAAAATAAACAGTGAAACGATGAAGGTCATCACAGTGGCGGCAACCGCCAGCCATTTAGCATTCCGTTGTGCCGCCTCGTCATCGCCACGCAGGAACAGGGCCAGAATGGCCGCCGCAATTGCGGGGATGAAGGTGGTGATGGAAAGAAGGTTATCCATTATTCATACCCTCCGGTGATCGTGAAGTAGGTCAGGATCACCGCGATCCCAATCACCATGGCGAATGCGTAGGTGAAAACATATCCAGATTGTGCACGGCCAGCGAGACGGGTCAGGAATGGGATGATGCCCATAGCCAAACCGTTGATCCCGCCGTCGATGACGTTTGTGTCGCCCTTTTTCCAAAGGAACTTACCAAGCCACATGGCAGGCTTCACGAAGATCGCATCGTAAAGCTCGTCGAAATACCATTTGTTCAGCAAGAAGTTATACAAGGGAGCCTGCTGCTCGGCGAGCTTCTTGGGCAATTCTGGCTTACGGATGTAGAAAATGTAAGCGGTGATAAACCCAAGCAACATCGCAAAGAATGGCGCAAGTTTCACCCAAACTGGGACAGAGTGCGCGTCATCGAGCGTCGTGTTTTCTGATGCGACGTAGATAGCGCCCTGCCCAGGTTGGCCAGTGAACATGTAGTGTGTTTCCCCGTGGCCGTCATCGTGGCTGCCTTCGGGCTTGTCATAACCATGCGCATCATCGTTGTGGGACGCATCGCCGTGGTTCTCAGCCGTCTCGTCATGAGATTCTTCAGTCGCATGGTCATCGCCGTGATCATCATAAGCGTCTGCCCCGTGATCGTCGCCATGGTCATCGTGACCCTCACCGTGATGTGCCTGTTCCGCATAGCTTACGCCAAAAAACTGACCCACGTATTTCGCGTTGCCGAAGAACGGCTTGTAAAACACCATACCTGCGAAGACTGCGCCAAAGGCCAAAATCGCAAGCGGGGCCAACATAACCTTGGGGCTTTCATGGGCATGATCGTGCGTATGCTTGTCGCCACGAGGTTTACCGTAGAACGTCAGGAAGATCAGGCGCCAGCTGTAGAACGAAGTGAACAGCGCCGCGATAACCAACATCCAAAAGGCATAGCCATCGCCTGCAGCATAAGCGGATTCGATAATCGCATCTTTAGACACGAAGCCAGCGAACCCAACTGGGAACCCAAGGTACAACAGCGGCACACCGAAACCGGTAATCGCGAGCGTCCCGATCATCATCGCGCGGAAGGTCCACGGCAATTTATGACGTAAGCCACCGTAATTCCGCATGTCTTGTTCGTGGTGCATACCGTGGATCACAGACCCCGCCCCCAAGAACAACATCGCCTTAAAGAACGCATGTGTCAGAAGGTGGAACATTGCGACCGAGTAAACCCCAAGGCCAGCGGCCACGAACATGTACCCAAGCTGGGAACATGTGGAATACGCGATAACGCGCTTGATGTCGTTTTGGACCAAACCAACAGTCGCCGCGAAGAACGCCGTCGTCGCGCCCAAGAACACAATGAAGCTTGTTGCAGACGGTGCGAATTCCATAATCGGAGACATCCGGCAAACCAGGAATACGCCGGCGGTAACCATTGTCGCCGCGTGGATCAGCGCGGACACAGGTGTCGGACCCTCCATCGCGTCTGGCAGCCACGTGTGTAAAATCAGCTGAGCCGATTTACCCATGGCACCTACGAACAACAGGAATGCAATGATCTCTGCCGCATTCCAATCACGCCACAAGAAGTGCAACGTTGTTTCAGAGATATGGTGCGCCTCTGTGAAGATCACATCGAAGTTGATGGAGCCGGTCACGAAGAAGATAGCGAAGATCCCCAAGGCAAAACCAAAGTCACCAACGCGGTTCACGACAAACGCTTTGATCGCGGCAGCGTTCGCGCTTGGCTTTTTATAATAGAAGCCAATCAACAGATATGATGCGACGCCAACGCCTTCCCAACCAAAGAACATCTGAACAAGGTTGTCTGCTGTCACCAGCATCAACATCGCAAAGGTAAAGAAGGAAAGGTAGGCAAAGAAACGCGCCTTATATGGCGTGTCCGGGAATTGTTCATCGTGGGCCATGTAGCCAAACGAGTATAGGTGAACCAAGGCCGATACCGTGTTGATTACAATCAACATTGTCGCGGTCAGACGATCCATCCGGATCGCCCAAGACGTATCCAACGTGCCAGACTGAATCCAACGCAAAATATCGATCGTATAGTAACCGTTTGCATGCGCAGAGGCATCAAACGTCAGGAACACAACCCATGACAGGATCGCCGCCAAAAACAGCAACGACGTTGTCAGCCATTGTGCGGCCGTCTCGCCCATAAACTTCCAGCCAAATCCGCCAATGATGGCACCGACCAGCGGGGCGAAGAGGATAATCTGTTCCATTAGTCTTAGCCTTTCATGACGTTGACATCTTCAACGTCGATCGTGCCGCGGTTGCGGAAGAAACAAACAAGGATAGCAAGGCCAATCGCGGCCTCGGCGGCGGCGACCGTCAGGACGAACAAGGTAAACACCTGCCCGACGAGATCACCAAGGAAGCTAGAGAACGCGACCATGTTGATGTTCACAGCCAGCAGCATCAACTCAATGCTCATCAGCAGAATGATGATGTTCTTACGGTTCAAGAAAAGCCCAAAGATACCGATAACAAACAGCGCTGCTGCGACTGTTAGATAGTGTTCAAGTCCGATCATAATTACAGCCCCTGCCCCGGTTTAACGTCTTTGAGTTCCATCTGCTGCACTGGATCACGCATGATCTGGTCCACGATATTTTGGCGCTTCACATCTGTCCGGTGGCGCAGCGTAAGGACGATTGCGCCAATCATTGCGACCAACAGAATCAAGCCTGCCAGCTGGAACAGAAGGAAATATTGGTCATACAACAAGATGCCCAATTGTTTGGTGTTTTCCATATCGCCAATTGGCTGTGCGATCCGCGTATCTACACCCTCAGAAAAGCCCCAGACGCCAAAGGCTAAAGCCAGTTGCATCAACAAGACAACGCCGATCAACAGCGCCAGCGGCATATAGCGGGCCATCTCAGCCTTTAGTTCAGCAAAATCCACGTCCAGCATCATCACCACGAACAGGAACAAAACCGCCACCGCCCCGACGTAGACGATGATCAAAAGCATCGCCACGAATTCCGCACCCAAAAGTACGAACAACCCCGCTGAAGACAGGAATGAAAGGATCAACCAAAGAACCGAGTGGACAGGGTTCCGGCTCACTACGGTCATCAATCCGCCGCCAATGGTCGTCACGGCGAATGCGTAAAATGCAATCACGGCTGGTGTCATGGTGTTTCGTCCTTCTTAAAAACCTCGCCCGCCAGCTCTATCGCCTTAGGCATCCCCGCCCCGCCGCCAAACATGCCGGCCAGCGCGATGGTTTCAGTAATTTCGATCTGTGTCGCACCGGCCTCGAGGGCGTGGCGAACTGTCATCTTAATCTGTGGTTCCGCAACCGAACCCTGGAAAACCATGCCTTGCAATGTCAGCAGCAAGCGGGTCTTGGCATCTAAACCGTCTGGATTCATGGTTTTACCCATAAAGGCTTCCATCATGTCTTTGGGCATTGTCGGCATAATCTCGTCGAGCCCCTGCATGGATTTTGCCATGACGTCAGCAAACTCAGGACTGATGCCTTTGGCCCAGTCCTGCGACGCTTTCATCCAAGCTCCAAAAGGGTTCGCTTGATCGCTCATCGGTAAGGTGCATCCAATTCTAGGTTGCGTGCGATTTCAGCTTCCCAACGGTCGCCGTTATCCAGCAATTTGTCTTTGTCATAGAACAGCTCTTCGCGGGTCTCGGTTGAGAATTCAAAGTTCGGGCCTTCGACAATCGCGTCAACCGGACAAGCCTCTTGGCAGAAACCGCAATAGATGCATTTGGTCATATCGATGTCATAGCGTGTGGTACGGCGGCTGCCGTCATCGCGTGGTTCTGCGTCGATGGTGATGGCCTGTGCAGGACAGACGGCTTCACACAATTTGCAAGCAATACAGCGTTCTTCACCGTTGGGATAACGGCGAAGCGCATGTTCGCCACGAAAACGTGGGGACAGTGGCCCTTTTTCGTGCGGGTAATTCACTGTCGCCTTCGGCGAAAAGAAGTACTTCAAGCCGAGCTGAAACCCTTTGGCGATATCAGCCAGCAGGAAATATTTAGCGGCGCGGGTGTAATCGAACTGTGTCATATCAGCCTCCCATCGCCCAGCGAGCCCAGAAGCCGCCAAGCACTTCGAATTTTGCAAGGAACGCGACCAACACAACCCAAGCCAAAGACATCGGAAGGAATACTTTCCAACCAAGACGCATCAACTGGTCGTAACGGAAACGCGGTACGATTGCTTTAACCATCGCAAAGATGAAGAAGCAGAACGCCATCTTACCGATCAGCCACAAAATACCATCTGGCAAGAACCCGATTGGGGACAACCAACCGCCCAAGAACAGGAGCGAAACCAGTGCGCACATCAGTACGACGGCCATCAATTCGCCGATCATGAACAGCAAGAATGGTGTGGATGAGTATTCAACTTGGTAACCGGCAACCAATTCTGATTCAGCCTCAGGCAGATCGAACGGCGGACGGTTTGTTTCAGCCAAGGCACTGATAAAGAACAAGAACAACATCGGGAAGTGCGGGATAAAGTACCAGTGCAGCAGGCCATAGTCGCCTTCTTGCGCGGCAACAATGTCGCCAAAGTTCAAAGAGCCCGTGGAAATGATTACACCGATGATGATCAGACCAATGGAAACTTCATATGAAATCATCTGCGCCGCAGAGCGAAGTGACCCTAGGAATGGGTATTTAGAGTTGGATGCCCAACCGCCCATAATAACGCCGTACACTTCGAGCGACGACACCGCGAAGACATACAGGATCGCGACGTTGATGTCTGACATCACCCAGCCTTCATTGAACGGAATAACCGCCCAAGCGATCACCGCCAAAACAAACGTGATCATTGGCGCAAGAAAGAACACTGCCTTGTCCGCACCAGCAGGAACGACGACCTCTTTCACGATATATTTGATGAAATCCGCAAAACTTTGCAGCAGGCCAAACGCACCAACCACGTTTGGTCCTTTGCGCATCTGAACAGCGGCCCAGACCTTGCGGTCCGCATACATCAGAAACGCCAAAGCAACCAAAAGCGGGATCAAAATCAGCAGACATTGACCTAAGATCGTCAACACGATCCCTAGATTGGTGGTGGTGAAAAATTCAACCATATCAATTCCCTCAGACTGTCGGGATCGATCGAGCTGCACAATCTGCAACCGTCACTTCCGCGTCTATCGTTCTTAGCCCACGTGGCAATGAAGGCGAGATGGTGTAAACAGCATCCCCTGTCCAAATGCCACCCTCTTCGTCGACAAGCGTGCGCACGTTTCGCGCAAACCCATATCCTCGGATCAAAGCATATTGTGCCGCGGCACATTGTGCATAATCCGAAACCTCTTGGCGGTCAGTAGCATTGGCCACTTGCACCTTAAAATTCACCAGATCCCCATCCAGCAATTGCGTCTCGATGCCATCATAGCGGATCGCCCCATCCGGGGCGTCCGGCACAGTTTCGCATCCTGCGAGAACCGTTGTTGCTATGAGGGCCGTCCGCATCATTTATTCCGCTGCAATCGGGGCTTCAGCCCGTTTCTTAGCATTCGCACTCAGTTCAGCCATCAACTGGCTGGCGCGTGCGATTGGGTTTGTCAGGTAGAAATCGGCAATGCCAGACCGGAAGGTTGCTTTGCCCAACTTCTTGGGCTTCAGCGCCGTCCATTCGTTTGCGGCAACCTCATCGACCTTCGCCAGATGCGGCTGTGCCGCAACCATGGCGGTGCGCAGGCCAGCAAGGCTGTCCCACTCTTGCGTAGCGTTCAGTTCTGCAGACAATGCCCGCAAGATCGCCCAGTTTTCCTTGGCTTCACCAGGTGCAAAGCTTGCACGCATGGCCAACTGCGGGCGACCTTCGGTGTTCACAAACAAACCGTTTTCTTCGGTATAAGCAGCACCCGGCAAAATGATATCTGCGCGGTGTGCACCACGGTCGCCATGCGAGCCTTGGTAAATCACGAACGGGCCGGCAGCGATTTCAACTTCGTCAGCACCAAGGTTGTAAACAACGTCAGCCCCTTCAACAGCCTTCATGCCATCAGCGTTTGTTGCACCTACGTCCATGGCACCAACACGGCCAGCAGCAGTGTGCAGCACCAAAAGCTTGCCGTTGGTCTTTTCAACGACGTCCATTGCAGCGGCCAAAACAGCTTCGCCATCTGCTTCGTTCAAGGCCGCTTGGCCGACGATGACGATGGATGCTTTGTCTTTAACTTCACCGAACTTATGTTCAGTCAATTTTTGCAATGCAGCGCGATCATTCCCCATATCGACAACGTCGTATGAAAACTCAGCAGGGGCACCAATGCGCGCGACAGCAGTACCGTTGAGCCATGCCTTGCGGATACGTGCGTTCAGAACCGGCGCTTCAACGCTTGGGTCTGTGCCGATCATCATGATGTATTCAGCGGAATCGATCTCTTCGATAGTCGCCGTACCAACGTAAGCAGACCGGTTACCCGCTGGCAACTTTGCACCATCAGTCCGGCATTCAACAACACCGCCCTGCCCTTCAACAAGAGTTTTGAGCGAGAACGCCGCTTCGGCAGACGCCAGATCGCCAACCAAGCCAACGACTTTCTTACCAGCCATCGCAGCCGCAGCTGCTGTTAGTGCTTCACCCCAGCCGGCTTTGCGCAGCTTGCCATTTTCACGGATGTAAGGCGTATCCAAACGTTGCCGGCGCAGGCCATCCCAAACGAAACGTGTCTTATCAGAAATCCACTCTTCATTCACGCCATCATGGTTGCGCGGCATAAACCGCATAACTTCGCGACCCTTCGTGTCGATGCGAATGTTTGCGCCTAACGCATCCATCACATCAACAGATTCTGTCTTCGTCAGTTCCCAAGGGCGGGCCGTAAATGCGTAAGGCTTAGACACCAAAGCACCCACCGGGCACAGATCGATGATGTTACCCTGCATATTCGAATCGAGTGTCTCGCCCAAATAGCTGGTAATTTCAGAATCTTCACCGCGGCCAGTTTGACCCATCTGGGTAATCCCAGCGACCTCTGTCGTGAATCGCACACAACGCGTACACGAAATACAGCGGGTCATATGGGTTTCAACCAATGGGCCCAAATCAAGGTCAGTTGCGGCGCGTTTTGGTTCACGGAAGCGGGAAAAATCGACGCCATAAGCCATCGCTTGATCCTGCAAGTCACATTCACCACCTTGGTCGCAAATCGGGCAATCCAACGGGTGGTTGATGAGCAAGAATTCCATCACGCCTTCACGTGCTTTCTTCACCATCGGAGAATTCGTTTTAACTACAGGCGGTTGGCCTTCTGGGCCTGGGCGCAAATCGCGCACCTGCATGGCGCAAGACGCCGCTGGTTTGGGTGGGCCACCCACAACTTCAACCAGACACATGCGGCAGTTGCCAGCAATCGAAAGACGCTCGTGATAACAAAAACGCGGAATTTCAATCCCAGCATCTTCACAGGCCTGAATAAGCGTCATAGCGCCCGGCACTTCTACTTCGCGGTCGTCGATAATGATCTTGCGCAGATCGGACATGGGCGTGTTCCCTGTTCCCGTTTGGCGGTCCATCAATGACCCCAATCAAAGGGTCACCAATATGGTCCGCGTTCTAACGTGGGATGCTCGGGTTTGCCAGCGCGAATAGCAAATTTTAACAGCAGATTGTTCAGCAGAAGTAACTGAAATCCGACTATAAAAGTCAGGTATTACTAGCGAAGTAGCTCGCCGACCTGTGTGCCTTGCGCCATCTGGTTACGGGCGACGGTGCAGTAGCTTGCTCGATCGCTGGTATCGACCCCCAAATCGGCCAACCGCCGACGGGCAATCGCTTCGAGGCGATCCTTTTCTTGATCATCATCAATATAGGCATCGATCTGATCGTTGGAGAATCCAGCGTCCCGCAAATCACCCTTCAGTCCATGCAAGAAATTCAGGCCACGGACCATGCGCACAGAAACACTGTCACAGTAATCGCTCAGCTCAATCGCCATACCTGCGGCAATCAATCCCTCGGTCACACCTGTTACATCACGCGGCGACGATTGTGCTTGTGCGCTTCCGGCAGCAAGGGTTGCTCCCAGAACGAGTGGGATAATCTTTTTCATCTTGTTACTCCAAATTCACCGCCAAAATCACGCATGGCGTTTAAACAAGATGTCACAATTAACCGCATGCTATTCAATAGCAGCCGCAAGTTATCGGCTATTATAGGCGAATTTCAGCGATTGGGTCATTTTGATCCACTTTGGGATCGCTTCGGCTGGGTCACCCTGCCCGCGCGAATATGGTCCCATCCAAACGCGCGTTCGCTTGGGCCATTTTTACGTAGATCATCCAGCCGAGCGAGCGCCTCATCTTGTGTTGGACGGTGCCCTTCTTCAACCCACCACATGACGAAATGTTGTTGCTTCAACACCTCGAACCATTCGGTTTTGCGGTCCATGAATTTCGCATGCAAGGTCTTGAACACAAATTTTTCTAATGACGGTAGGTCTTCCCAGACTGTCAGGTTGAACACCATCTCCGGATCCCCATCGATGGCGTTTTCCGTATTCCCTGTGCCCGGCTCACCGGACCCTTCGGACATCCAAACGAATCCCGGCATACGTTTTCCCAAACCGTTTATCCGGTCCAAGTTATCCATAAATTCCGCGACCCGTGGATCGTCAGTTGGAGCAAGCAAACGCCCGATGTTGAGTTCAGCGAGATGCATTAGGATCCCCCTAGATAAACCTTAAACGCGACATAGCCTGCAACCGCCAGGATCACGAAAAGCGCTAAAATGACAAATGCAGAAAACAGCGCACCGAGCGCCCCACCCACAAGCGCGCCAACAGTCACATTTGCCAGAACAGACGTTTCCATCAGCGCTGCAAGGCCATAGCCCAAGCCCGCCCCAATTACCGCACCGATTAACGCAGTAAACAATCGGGTTCCCCGCGTGCCCTCAGTGCCTATTGACCCGAACAGCTGATCAAAATCCATATAAAGCCCCCGTTTGACGAGACCGTAACAAGGGCGCTAAGAGCTGTCTATCGCCTTGGTCTTTCTGCACTTTGGCGACTAAAAATCAAAGTCCTCACCCAAAGGCCCAGCAGGGCGATGGAAAGGACGTGAACACAGAAACAAGTCTGTCAAACCGTTGGTCCCCAAATCCGGTTTGGGTGATCGTTAAACCGCCCGCCCCTTGATGTTCCACAGTGAAGTTCGTGGTGTATTCAACTTCGATTGGTGCAGTGTTTGGCAAAATAGCCGCCCCAAACGCTGCATAGAGGCCGGGGCTGTTTTGGCGATAGGCCGCCAATTCCGAGCTGCCCTCTTGCCCAGCAACTGGATCGCTTTGAAAGGTGCAGATCAGCTGATCTGTAGGCGTCACCACAAACCGTGTAGTCTGCCCAATGGCCGCGCCGCTGTATAGACCACCCACAACATACAAAGCACCAGAAGCGGCCCGTGCACCTGTAAGGTCCTCCAAAATGGCCGGAACCGAATTTGGATTTGGTGGTGCTGTTGGGGCTGCGCAAGCTGCAAGGCCAGCCAAAGCAAGCAAAACAAAGCGGATCATTTACGACGTCTTTCTCTAGAAGGGGCAATGCCGGACACCGCTTTGCGCAAAAAAGCAAATGTCATCAAAATACCGACGCCGGCTAAAGCCGCAATCGCAGCCCATGCCCACAATGGGGCTACATCTGCTTCAATTGCTTTGTAGGTAAACCAACTCGGCAAGCCACATATCACAATCGTCGCTAGTGCGGCTAGAACGCTGGCGGTTCCGTCTAAGAAGGGTTTCATAATTGTCCTGTAATTTTCTGCAAATTTCACCGAAATCAGGTCCAAGAGCAACCGTCTTTAGATTGCCTTCAAGATGACGCAAGGACAAGCATAGCAAGTATCAAGGCCAGGAATACGCCCCCCGCGATGGCCAAAACCAAAACGGTTCCAAAAACAAAGCGCCCAATCATCGTTTCCAAAGGCACGCTCTGGCAGGATATTTTATGCTGATCAGTCGGCCGCATGGTCTGTTGGCAATGCGGGCACCACTTGGGCAGTGCCTGCAGGTCTTTTGGTGCGCGCGTTTTTTTTGCTCCAAAGTTTGGCCTGAAGCAAACGCGTCAAAAACGAGTTCACTCAGCCGCGATGCGGGCCGTCTTGATCCGGTCCTCAATTTCGCCGCGGAAGTTCTTGATCAAACCTTGGATCGGCCAAGCCGCCGCATCGCCAAGCGCGCAAATTGTATGGCCTTCCACCTGCTTGGTCACGTCATGCAACATGTCGATTTCTTCAACTGTCGCATTGCCCTGCACCAAGCGTTCCATCACGCGCATCATCCAACCGGTTCCTTCGCGGCACGGCGTACACTGGCCACAGGATTCGTGTTTGTAGAACTTCGACAAACGCCAGATCGCTTTGATGATGTCTGTGGATTCGTCCATGACGATGACCGCAGCAGTCCCCAAAGAGGACCCTTTTTCCTTCAGCGCATCGAAATCCATAATCGCGTCGCGCATGTTTTCGCCGCGTACACAGGGAACCGACGACCCACCCGGAATAACCGCTTTCAGGTTATCCCAGCCACCTCGAATGCCACCACAGTGCTTTTCGATCAGTTCTTCGAACGAAATCGACATGGCTTCTTCAACAACACACGGGTTGTTGACGTGGCCAGAAATCGCAAAAAGCTTGGTACCCGCGTTGTTGGGGCGACCAAAGCCAGAGAACCATTCCGGGCCACGGCGTAAAATCGTCGGAACAACAGCAATGGATTCGACGTTGTTCACGGTTGTGGGGCAGCCATAAAGACCTGCACCGGCAGGGAATGGCGGCTTCATCCGCGGCATGCCCTTTTTACCTTCAAGAGATTCGATCAGCGCGGTTTCTTCACCGCAAATGTATGCCCCTGCCCCGTGGTGCAGGTAAATCTCGAAATCCCAACCAGATTTAGCGGCGTTCTTGCCAACCAAACCAGCGGCATAGGCTTCGTCAATCGCGGCTTGCAGCGCTTCTTTTTCACGGATGTATTCGCCGCGAATGTAGATGTAGCAGGCGTTCGCGTTCATCGCGAAAGACGCGATCAAACAACCTTCGATCAACGTATGTGGATCATGGCGCATGATCTCGCGGTCTTTACATGTACCAGGCTCGGATTCATCAGCGTTTACAACAAGGTAGGCTGGGCGTCCGTCGGATTCTTTTGGCATGAAAGACCATTTCAAACCTGTCGGGAAACCCGCACCACCGCGGCCACGCAGCCCAGATGCTTTCATCTGATCGACAATCCAGTCGCGACCTTTTTGGATGATCTTGGCCGTGCCATCCCAGTGGCCCCTTGCCTGCGCGCCCTTAAGCGTGCGGTCATGCATCCCGTAGAGGTTTGTAAAAATCCGGTCCTGATCGCTAAGCATCACACGGTTCCCTTTAGCTGCGCCGAAGCGGGGCTTGTCCTAATTCTCTTTGGTCTTTTGCCACAGCTTCCACGTCACGACCAGAGACCAAATGAACCCAGCCAGTGACATTAAGAAAAGAAGCATTTCCAAACGATACCCACCACCCAAAATGCGCGCAATCGACGGCGCTGCAATGGACAACACACCAGAGCATGCAATGACGATCGCGATGATGCGCCCCTGTCGTGCTGTGTCTGTTTCGTTTGGTTTATTCATGGCCCGTCTCATAGCCTGACAGAGGGGCAAATGAAAAGGCCCGCAGCGTTGCTACGGGCCTTTTTGAATGTCTTTGGTTGCGTCCTAGTAAACGCCGCCCTTTTTGACCTTCTTTGAGAACTCAGTCGTTCCGCCCTTCGCAAGGACTTTGGCCTGCTTGACCCATTCGTCCCGGCTGACACGACCTTTGAAACCTTCAAGGTTATCATCAACCCATTCGACTTCTTTCTTTCGCCAACCTGCGACTTGGTCAAAGTGCCATACGCCCATTGTGTTCAGCATCGTTTCCATTTTTGGGCCAACACCTTTGATCTGCTTCAGATCATCGCCAGCACCACCGCGCGGCTTAGCCAACATTTCAGGCTTACCATCAGCAGCGACTGGCGCACGTTTTGGCGCTACTTTGGCTGCTGGCTTCGCAGTAGCCTTCGGAGCGGCCTTTGCAGCAACTTTCGGAGTAGCCTTTTCTGTTGCTTTCGCAGCTTTAGGCTTAGCTGCCTTCGGCTTGGCCGCGGATTTAGAGGTCGTCGACGCCTTCGCCGTTGTTTTTGCGGCAGCTTTCGGTTTTGCATCTGCTTTTGGCGCAGCCTTCTTTGGTGCTTCCGTCACTGTTTCGGCTTTCGGCTCAGCTTTGGCAACTGGTGCTGCTGTCACAGGAGCGGGTGCCGCTGGAGAAGTCGTAGCGGACGTCGTGGTCCCAGATGACATTGGCGCGGCTGGCGTTGGCTTCGGTGCCGGTGAAGCAGACGGCGCTGAGACGCCAGATGACGCAGCCATGTTATCTGTTTCGTGTGATCCAGCCTCGGTATCACCCCAGCCCATCCATAAAACAATTGCAGTGATTATTGCGACAATCAGCCCGATCACAAACGAGGCCATGCCTGCAAAATGCAAGAGTGCGTAGGCCACAACCAAAGCGACCAACCCAAACAGGGCTGCGATCGCAATAATACCTAAACTATTAGGCGCAGATTTCTTCATTGTTCGTCCCTTCCAGTTACTTTCCCAGCCGAAGGGGCAGCCCCTTCGTCCCAACTGGCCAAACTCTAACAGGCTAAATCCACATGATAAGGGGGAGAAACGGCAAAAGCCGCCCAAATGTAGCATTTGAGCGGCTTTCGGAACCTAAATGTCGCAGTTTTACGCGGATTGTCTATTCTGCAGCGAATGCAGCAGCCTGATCGATCCAATTATCGCGTTCAATCCGGCCTTTGAATTTCAGGCGGCTGTCGACCCATGCGACTTCGGCATCGGTCCATTTGGCGATTTGGTCGAAGTGCCAGAAGCCCAATTCGTTAAGCACACCCTCAAGCTTTGGCCCAACACCACTGATGCGTTTCAGATCGTCAGCGCCTGCTTTGCGGGGCGCAGCCATTGTGCGTGGCTTCTTTTCAGCGCCCGTTGATGCTGCAGGCGTTGCGGCCTTAGGGGCTGTTGCCTTTTTGGCTGCAGCTTTCTTTGCAGGTGCTTTTGCCGCTGCGGCCTTTTTGGGCGCTGCTTTCTTGGCTGTCGGCTTCTGCGCGTTGGCTGGTTTACCTGCCGGACGTGGAACCACACCGCTGGTCGGTGCCGCCTGCCCCCACGGGGCCAAAAGCGGTACTTCGGTGCCATCAATGCGTTTAACAGTGTCACCAATATCGTCCGCAAGCTGAACCGATGCGTTATACTGGTGCTTGCCGCTGTCGTGATCTGTCAATGTTGTCAGACCCTTAAGGGGTTCGGACGCGTAGCGGCCATTTTGTGGACCCGGTGTTGGGACCTTGCCAGCGGCCAATTCATCAATCAGCTCGCCCATACGGGCTGCGGTCAGGTCTTCGTAGTAATCTTTGCCGATCTGAGCCATTGGCGCGTTGGTGCAGGACCCGAGGCATTCGACCTCTTCCCATGAAAATTTACCATCTTCGGACACCTGATGAGCGTTCGGGGCGATCTTTTCTTTGCACACAGCAACCAAATCTTCGGCACCACAGATCATGCAGGACGTTGTGCCGCAAACTTGAATATGTGCAACAGAACCAACAGGTTGCAGCTGAAACATGAAATAGAAAGACGCGACTTCCAACACACGCATATACGCGAGATCAAGCATTTCACCGACACGTTCGATCGCCGGACGGGTCAACCAACCCTCTTGTTCCTGCGCACGCCATAACAGCGGAATAACCGCAGACGCCTGACGGCCTTCTGGGTATTTTGTAATCTGTGCCTCAGCCCACGCAAGGTTGTCTGGCGTGAAAGCAAAGCTGTCAGGTTGTTCAAGATGGAGGCGTCTAAGCATGGGCACACGATCCTACGGCAAAAACGCCGTTTTCAGTATTAACATCAAAGCCTTGAGCGGTAAAACCGCCGTCAATCAGGGCTGATATGGGTTTGGTATTGCTCCGGTATTGCTCCGGTATTGCTCGGGTATTCATGAACACACCTCGTTGGTGAGTTTCATGTCCCCTGTTTCTGTCAGTGCGACAAGACCATCGGCATACATTTGAGCGATCACAGCCATTGTCTGTTCTTCGTTCAAACCGGAGGCCGCAAGAACCGCATCGCCGTTGTCGGCGGTCACGACGCACCCCGCCTCTTCTACCGCTGCTGTCATCGCCGCGACCTCATCTGCCGTTTGGGCAAATGCAGGCGCTGCGAGCAGCCCAACAGAAAGAGACGCGAAACGGATCAACGGTCGATTTCCCCGAACACGACGTCCAACGATCCGATGATCGCGGCAACGTCGGCCAGTTGGTGTTTGGTTGCGACATGGTCCATCGCCTGCAGGTGCAGATAACCGGGTGCACGGATCTTCGCGCGGTACGGTTTGTTGGACCCGTCAGACACAAGGAACACACCGAATTCACCTTTGGGCGCTTCGACGCAGGCGTAAACTTCGCCCGCAGGAACGTGGAACCCTTCAGTGTAGAGTTTGAAGTGATGGATCAAAGCTTCCATCGACGTTTTCATGTCACCGCGTGTTGGTGGAGTGAGTTTACCACGCGCCATCACATCGCCCTTTTCAACGCGCAGTTTTTCTACACATTGACGGATGATGGATGTGGACTGACGCATTTCTTCCATGCGGCACAGGTAACGGTCGTAGCAGTCGCCGTTTTTACCGACAGGAATTTCGAATTCGAATTCGTCGTAGCATTCGTATGGCTGTGCGCGGCGCAAATCCCATGCAAAGCCGGAACCGCGAACCATGACGCCCGAGAACGCCCAATCCTGAATGTCTTTTTCGGACACGATGCCGATGTCGACGTTACGCTGTTTGAAGATACGGTTTTCGGTCAGCAACCCATCAAGGTCATCGATGATTTTGGGGAATTCTTCGGCCCATGTATCGATGTCTTCGATCAGCTGATCTGGCAGATCTTGGTGAACACCGCCCGGACGGAAGTAGGCCGCGTGAAGGCGGGCACCACAGGCGCGTTCGTAGAACACCATCAGTTTTTCGCGTTCTTCAAAGCCCCAAGAAATCGGTGTCAGCGCGCCAACATCCATCGCCTGTGTACAGACGTTCATGAGGTGGTTCAGCACACGACCGATTTCGGAATAAAGCACGCGGATGAGCGAGGCGCGACGAGGCACTTCTGTACCTGTCAGTTTCTCAATCGCCAAACACCAAGCGTGTTCTTGGTTCATCGGCGCCACGTAATCGAGGCGGTCGAAATACGGCAGGTTTTGCAGGTACGTCCGGCTTTCCATCAGCTTTTCGGTGCCACGGTGCAGCAAGCCAATGTGCGGGTCGCAACGTTCAACAATCTCGCCGTCGAGTTCGAGAACAAGGCGGAGAACCCCGTGCGCCGCAGGGTGCTGCGGGCCGAAGTTGATGTTGAAATTGCGGATCTGCTGTTCGCCTGTGAGGGCGTCGTCAAAGTTGTTGGTGCCGTCCATCATTTTGGCTCCTCCGCAAAATCAGTCGTCTCAGGCCACTTCATGAAAGAAATAACCCAAAGCAATGCGACGCCGCCCAAAAAGGGTACCACTAAAAGTAACATCCACAGTTTGGAAAGCCCCGAACGCCGGACGAGAAAGACCAGCGGAATAGCAAGCAGAATAGTCCAAAGAGCGATAGGTACGTACTGCTGCATCATTTCGCCTCCTCTTTCGCTTTGTCATCGCCCGGAAGGATATATTCGGCACCTTCCCATGGGGACATAAAGTCGAACTGGCGGTATTCTTGGGTCAGGGAAACGGGTTCGTAGACGACGCGTTTTTGCACTTCGTCGTAGCGAACCTCAGTGTAGCCTGTTGTTGGGAAGTCTTTGCGCAGCGGGTAGCCGCGGAAGCCGTAGTCGGTGAGGATGCGGCGCAGGTCTGGGTGACCTTTGAAGATGATCCCGAACATATCGAACACTTCGCGTTCGAACCAGTTGGCGGATGGGTGCACATCCATGATGGATTGTACCATTTCGTCTTCGCGGGTTTTGACGCGCAGGCGGATGCGGTGGTTTTGATACATCGACAAGAAGTGATAGATCACGTCGAACCGCTGTGCGCGGCCCGGGTAATCGACCGCTGTAAGGTCTACGAGTGTCGAGAATTTACAGGCGCTGTCGTTGCGCAAGAATTCAACAAAACCATTCAGGTTCGCAGGGGCCACATCGATCGTCAGCTCACCGCCGGTGACGTCAAATGACAGCACGCAATCGGGGCGTTTCAGTTCGATATGTTCGCCCAGTTGGGTCAGTTCGTTCGACATGGTGCTTACCTCACGATCGTGCCGGTGCGGCGCATTTTACGTTGCAGTTGCAAGATACCATACAGCAGTGCTTCGGCTGTTGGGGGGCACCCTGGCACGTAGATGTCGACAGGTACGATCCGGTCACAGCCGCGCACAACAGAATAGCTGTAGTGGTAGTAGCCGCCGCCATTGGCGCAGGACCCCATAGAGATCACGTAGCGCGGTTCTGGCATTTGGTCGTAAACCTTGCGCAGAGCCGGTGCCATTTTGTTGGTCAGCGTACCAGCGACAATCATGACGTCGGACTGACGTGGGGAAGCACGCGGGGCGATGCCAAACCGTTCAGCGTCGTAGCGCGGCATGGACGTGTGCATCATTTCAACCGCGCAGCAGGCAAGACCAAAGGTCATCCAGTGCAACGAACCCGTGCGGGCCCAGTTGATAAGGTCTGCGGACGATGTGACGAGGAAACCCTTGTCGGTCAGTTCGCTGTTCAACTCCCGCGTGGCAAAATCCATGTCGGCTCCGGCCGTGTTTGCCCCAGTCGCAATGCCCATGTCTTGGCTACTCCGTGTTTGTGACGCCCGTCGGCGCACGTTCATCTAGCTGGAGGATGGGTATGCCGTGGCCGCCATAAGGTCAAGGTTCAGCGGGGGTCCGAATGGGCAGGAAAGCGGAAAATTAAGCAGTTAATCGTTTTGAAGCAGTTCAGCTGTATCGCTAGGGCCGTTGCAACACAGGAAGCCACGCGTGAAACGCCAATTAAAGAGAGAATCCAATATCCCGCGTCGGATTGTGCGCCTGTTGAGCGCGACTGGAATCAGTGTGGCCTTAGCGATGGTTGCGTTGGCTGTTTGGATGTCACGCACTGTTGAAGAGCAGAGCGTGGAACTTTACCAAAAATTGGTCCAGTCGGCGTTAGAAGATCAGCTCGAGCATTTGCGCCTTATAACGCAAAAAGACATCAGATGGGGCGCTGGACACCAATGGATCTCGGAACAAGACGCCGACCGCATCTATTTGAACATCGCAACATCAACGACAGAATCCGGTTATTTCGATTTCAGCTTCATTTACGACGCGGATGATACGCTGCTTTACGCATATGAATTTGGCGGGGACGCATCCGACCTTTCAATACCGCCGCCGAGTGCGGCACCCGCACTCATAGATCAGGTTCGCAGGGCAATTCCCGAAAGCAGTTCCGTCACGACCGGATTTATCGAGATTGATGGAATGATTGCAGCTGTCGCCGCCGCAGAGTTCCCCCGCCACCCACGTGACACCACACGCCAAGGCCTACCAATTTTGATGAATATCGTCATGCTGAACGACGACATTTTTCATCATGTGGCAGACGGTTTTGACATCCATAACCTGTCGCTCAAACTCGGTGGGGTCCCCGCAACAAGCAGCAACATTACCATCGAATTGATCGGATCAGACAAACAGGCCCATTTATCGTGGGAACAGCCCAAATCGGGTACGATCCTTCTGCGACAGTCGCTCGGCGCGATTGCGGCCATCTGCGCCTTGACCGCGTTGGCCCATTTTATTGTCGGGCGCATCACCATGCGGTTGGCCCAAGCGTTTTTGCGCGAAAGTTTCGAGGCGCGAAATGACCGTCTAACAGGGCTGTTGAACCGTGCTGGGTTTGAGGAAGAGCTTGATAGCAGACGCGTCCAAAACGCGCTGCAGCTGAATCGGCTGGCATTGGTTTTGCTGGACATGGACCGTTTCAAAGAGGTGAACGACACCTACGGCCATGCCGCCGGCGACCAAGCCTTGCAGGTGATGTCGCAACGCATTCAGGCCATTGGGCGAAGAAATGACATTGCGGCGCGCATGGGCGGGGACGAGTTCATTCTGGTTATCATTGATGACAATCCACAAGCGATTGTCACGCTGATCACTGGCCGGATCGCCGAAGCAGGTCGAGAGGCGGTCAAACTGGCAGACGGTGTTGAGGTGGCTATTCAGGCGTCGATGGGCGCGGCGATCTCCAAGCCGGGCGTCAGCATGCGCGAGCTTATGATGACTGCTGACGCAGCGATGTATGAAGCGAAGACAGCACGCGCATTCTGGTACGACTCGCAGAACCAAGAAAGCGATCTATCAGATGACAAAGAGGCTGTTGGCGAAATTCTGATAAGCTCACATCCCGCCTAGCCGGTTAGGCACAGCGGACGAGTGGGGTTATTCCCACTCAAGCGCGCCTTTTTTCCACTCGTAGGCAAAGCCCACAGTAAGAACCGCCAAGAACACCATCATTGACCAGAACCCGACCATTGAAATGTCGCCAAAGGCAACGGCCCAAGGGAACAAGAACGCAATTTCCAGATCGAAGATAATGAACAAGATCGACACAAGGTAAAACCGGACGTCAAATTTCATCCGCGCATCATCAAACGCGTTAAAGCCACATTCGTAAGCCGACACTTTTTCAGGATCAGGGTTGCGCACGGCCAAGACAACGGCTGCAAGGATCAGTACGGCGCCCAAAACGATGGCGAGGCCAAGGAAAATCACGATGGGTAAATATTCCCGAAGAAAGTCTTCCATTGTGATGCTCCTAACGATCGAAATGCGCCGACGCGCGTTGATGTGTTCATGTACCGCCCGCAGCCAAAAGGGTCAACGCCCCAAAGACACGGATTGTCTGGATGTCTGATCACGACTGTGGTTCGTCGTCGCCTTGTTCTACAGAGTATTTTCTATATCGGTGACGGTAAATGAGGTTCGGGCGTTCCCCTTCAACAAGGTAAAACAAGATTCCAACGTTGATGAGTGTCTCGATCATGGGAATCAGGCTGTTGCCGTCTGCGACGCCAACTTGCGTCCCCCGAATGAGGAACCAAACAGTCAGCGTTGCCGAAACCATTGCCATAATTATGGACCATGGCACACGCATCAATAGCCCTATTCCTGTCAACACCGGCCAGACCCCATTCAGCACAGCGGTCCCGAAACCAGCACCAACGGATAACACGACACCGAACTTAAATAGCCCAATACCGATGAAATAGAGACCGATCACATAGAGGGCTGTGTTCAACTTTCCCTGCGGGAGCCCACGCGCCTGTTGCGGCGTGACCTGAACCCAAGGGATGCCCGAATAAAATTCCGGTCGTTCACCGCGCCGCGCCATATCTCTGCTCCAGTCCGAGTTTTGCCCCCTTTACGACAAAGGTCTGAGCAGGTCGAGGGGGCGCAAAAACGGCCATTGTGTGACGTGCAGATTTACTGAACCGCAGACACGGTCCGCCAATCCCGCTCAACCTGATGGGTCAACATCGTCGCAACCTCGTGTTCGAAACCGAGTTCCGCAAAATCCTGCACCGCGCGGACAAGGTCCTCGGTCAAGGAGGCCGCCTGCAAGACGGCCAGATCCCTGCGCGGCCCAGGCGCGTGGCGCGCGATCTCTTGTTGCGCGATTGTCACCTTGCGGCGTGCCAGCCGAATATTGTCATATGCGTTCGCGAGCGGTGCCATGTCACCCTCTGGTTGCTGTAGGTCTTACTGACCCTACCGGCTTTCATTTTCAAAACCAGCATTCATTCAGGCGTTAACCAAAGAGTGAGCAAACATATGCCGGTTCTTGCCCAAAAGCCCCTTTTTTGGGGCCAAAACGAGGGATAAAATTAACGAACCGTTAACAAATGGGGTCAAGTTTTAGGCGAAATGGTGGATTGCCAAACGGCGGAGACCTCGGCTTGGATGATTGCTGCGATCAAGGCGCAGTCGTCTTCGGAGAAGGTCAAGGGAAGACGCATATCGATGATGCCGGCCAAAATCCGGTCGCTTTTCGGCATGGGGGCAGCATCGACATAACGCCAACTGTCGTAACGGGATGTGAAACCTGCAGGCTCTGCGCCACCGAACCATTTCAATTCCACCCCGCGTTTCTGGCAACGCAACAGGACATCTTGAACCGCCTGAGAGGGCCAGTCGAGCAGGAGGAACTGGAACGAAGACGCAACAAACCCTTCGCGTGCGGGGCGGTTGGGCAAAGACATGCCCGGTGTTTCGCGCAAACCCTGTTCCAAAACACGATACCGCGCGTTCCACCTGTCGCTTTGGGTCGCGAGATCGGCCAGCTGCGGGCGCAGGATTGCAGCACGCAGATTGTCCATGCGGCCCGATATATTGGGCGTTTCGTATTTGATTTGCGCGAAGGTTTCAGCGGATGGCGCAGCACGGTGACGTTCGAACAACATGTAACTGCCCGACAACATAATGGCGCGCGCCATAAGGTCGGCGTCGTCGCTGATAAGCAGCCCCCCCTCGCCGGAATTAACGTGTTTATAAGTTTGGCAGGAATAGCACCCGAATTTACCGAAACGGCCGGAAGGCGTACCGTTCCAATGTGCGCCCATTGTATGCGCGCAATCTTCGATGACCGTGACGTTTGCCGCGTCGCACATGGCCATCAGCGCATCCATGTCACAGATGTGGCCGCGCATGTGGGACAGAAGCAAAACGCTGGCTTGGTCGAGTTTTGACTTTAAGTTGTCCAGATCGATCACGAGGTCTTCTGTGACGTCGACAAAAATTGGCGTCGCCCCCACAGCGGCAATAGCGCCCGGTACAGGTGCAAGCGTGAAAGCATTCGTTAGGACCGTGTCACCGTGGCCTATGCCACAAGCCCGCAGTGCCGTGGTCATTGCGTAACCGCCCGACGCCACAGCAAGACAGAATCGCGCACCGGTTTGGGCTGCAAATTCTTCTTCGAGCAGGGCGGTTTCGGCAATTTCGTCGCCTGCCGTGTTATACCGGTGCAGCCGGCCATGTTGTAATACGGCCAATGCGGCATCGATCCCGGCTTGGGGGATCGGTTCTTGTTGCGTGAAGTCGCCTGAAAAATTCTCTGTCATGGTGTATTTGTGGGGGGCTGGTCTGGTCGTCGTCAATGGGGTTTTCGTTTAGCTGAAAAGACGATCAATAAGGTCTGGCAGATCAGCATAGTCATCAAGCAATGCTTCTGGTTTGAGCGCGGCCATATCTTCGCCCGAGGGACCGAATGTAACCAAAACAGATGGAACACCGGCGGCCAAGGCTGTGTTTCTGTCCGTATCACTGTCACCAATCAGGCAGGTTTCCGCCGGATCACCGCCCAATCGACGCGCCGTTTCGAACAAAGGTTCGGGATTTGGTTTGCGAACAGGCAATGTGTCGGCCCCAACCAAAGCACCAAAAACGCCTCGCACCCCGAGGTTTGTCATCAGGGTTTCGGCCAGCCCTTCGGGTTTGTTTGTACAAATACCAACGCCATAACCACGCGATTTCAACGTTTCGACGGCCTCCATCGCGCCCGGATACATCACGGTATGCGTATCGATATTTTCACCGTAAGCCTTTAAAAGAATGGGGTATTGGCGCGAAATTTCGTCTTCGCCATACCCGTCCACACGACTAAACCCAAGGGTCAGCATCGCCCGCCCGCCCCGCAGCGCGGTGCCTGCATCTGTTTTGGGATCAAGCAATTTGCCAAGACCCAGACCCTCGAAACAGGCATTTGCAGCCGCGATCAAATCGCCGGATGTGTCGGCCAAGGTGCCGTCGAGATCGAAGATGACTGTTTTCATTACATTTCCTTTGCTCAATCACCACAGATGTAACGGGCTGACATGGGATGTGAACCCCCTACCCCCGTCTTACCCTTGTGTTACGCTATGTTGCGGGTATGAAGACAAAAACAACAATATGAGGCAGGTATGTCAGTCGCATTGATAATTTTGGCCGCAGGCAAGGGCACACGGATGCAATCCGACCTGCCGAAAGTGCTGCACGAAGTCGCGGGCGCGCCGCTGTTGGTGCACGCCATGAAATCCGGTGCATCGGTCGAGCCTGTGAAAACCGTTGTCGTGACAGGCCATGGTGCCGAAGCGGTCGAAGCCGCCGCACGCGACTGGACGGACGATGTTGATGTAGCCCTTCAAACCGAACAGCTTGGCACCGGCCACGCTGTTTTACAGGCCCGCCCTGCCCTTGATGGGTTCGACGGTGATGCGATTGTTTTGTACGGCGACACGCCATTTATCAGCGGCGAGACGCTGGAAGCCATGTTGGGCGCCCGCGCGACTCATGATGTGGTTGTTTTGGGGTTTGAAGCGGCAGACCCAGGACGGTACGGACGTTTGGTGACGGATGGCGACGCCCTATTAGAGATCGTCGAATTTAAAGACGCCGACGAGGCCACGCGTGCCATCACCCTTTGCAATTCTGGTGTGGTCTGCGCCAAAGCCGATGTGCTGTTTGACCTGTTGGATGCCGTGACAAACGAAAATGCGTCGGGCGAGTTTTACCTGACTGACATTCCCGCAATTGCACGCACCCGCGGCATGAGCGCCGGTGTTGTGCGTTGTGACGAAGCCGAAACGATGGGGATTAACAGCCGCCCAGAATTGGCCGTGGCCGAAGCTGCATTTCAAACGCAGGCACGGTTGGATGCCATGCAAAACGGGGTCACGTTGCACGCACCAGACACGGTGTATTTCAGCCATGACACCTATTTGGGGTCCGATACCGTGGTGGAACCTAATGTGGTGTTTGCCAAAGGTGTAACCGTTGAAAACGACGCGACGATCCGCGCGTTTAGCCACCTAGAGGGCTGTCATGTTTCGCGTGGGAGCGTCGTTGGCCCCTATGCGCGGCTGCGTCCGGGTGCTGAATTGGCTGAAAACGTGAAGGTCGGGAATTTCGTGGAAATCAAAAATGCCGTGATTGATGCGGGTGCTAAAGTGAACCACCTGAGTTACATCGGCGATGCGCACGTTGGTGAGCGCACAAACATTGGCGCTGGTACGATCACCTGCAATTACGATGGTGTTTTCAAACACAAAACGACCATCGGGAGCGATGTGTTCATCGGGTCCAACACCATGTTGGTGGCCCCAGTCACTTTGGGCGACGAAAGCATGACAGCCACTGGAACTGTCGTGACACGCGACGTTCCTGACGGTGACATGGCCGTGGCACGGGCACGCCAAGACAACAAAGCCGGATTTGCCCGTCGGATGTTCGAAAAGTTAAAGGCGAAGAAGGCCAAACAGGGCAAGGGAGCGTAAAAATGTGTGGTATTGTAGGTGTCCTGGGCAAACATGAAGCGGCCCCCATTCTGGTGGAAGCGCTAAAGCGGCTGGAATATCGTGGGTATGACAGTGCGGGCATTGCGACCGTTCTGGACGGCGCGTTGGACCGTCGCCGCGCGGTTGGCAAACTGGTGAACCTTCAGGATCTATTGGTCCATAACCCTTTGGCTGGAAAATCCGGCATTGGTCATACACGCTGGGCCACCCACGGCGAACCAAACGTCAAAAACGCCCACCCCCACCAAACCCGACGTGTTGCGGTGGTTCACAACGGCATCGTCGAGAACTTCCGTGAATTGCGCGAAGAACTGGCGGCCCGTGGGATTGGGTATGAAACGGATACGGATACAGAAACCGTCGCCCTGCTGACGCAGAGTTTTCTGGATGACGGTTTGGCCCCCCGCGACGCGGCAGAGAAAACCATCGCGCGGCTTGAAGGGGCATATGCCCTTTGTTTCTTGTTCGAGGGCGAGCAGGATTTGATGATCGCAGCACGTAAGGGTTCGCCTTTGGCGATTGGTCACGGCGTTGGCGAGAATTTTGTCGGGTCCGACGCGATTGCGTTGGCCCCCATGACCGACCAGATCACGTATTTGGAAGAAGGCGATTGGGCCATTTTGACCCGCGAAAGCGTTGAAATCCGTGACGCGCAGGGCGAGCTGGCGAACCGTGAAAAACGCACGATCAAGATCGATACAGCCGCCGTCGATAAAGGTGGTCATAAACATTACATGGCCAAAGAGATTGCAGAACAACCATCTGTTTTGACCAACGCGTTGGGCTATTACATCAACGACGGTAAAATCGAACTGCCGGACCCCGGATTTGATTTTGCGTCAATCGAACGGTTAACAATGGTTGCCTGCGGCACTGCATTTTACGCCTGTTTGACCGCAAAGTACTGGTTCGAACAGGTTGCGCGGTTGCCCGTAGAAATCGATGTGGCGTCTGAATTTCGCTACCGAGAGCCTCCTATTTCCAAAGGGACGGCGGCGCTGTTTGTCAGCCAGTCCGGCGAAACGGCCGATACTTTGGCGGCGTTGCGTTACTGTGAAGGGCGGGCAGACAAGATCATTTCTGTGGTCAACGTTCCAGAAAGTTCAATCGCGCGTGAAAGCGATTTACCGTTGCCCATTTTGGCCGGCACAGAGATTGGCGTGGCGTCGACAAAGGCGTTTACATGCCAGCTGACAGTTCTGGCAATTTTGGCGATCAAGGCCGCGCAGGACCGAGGCGAGATGAACGCCGAACAGGTCGCGGCGGCACTGGAATCTGTGAAGTCGATCCCAGGCTTGATGAACCATGCCTTGTCGCAAGACAGCTATACCCAAGGGGTGGCACGCAAACTGGCCGAAGCACGCGACATTCTATTTTTAGGACGTGGCCCAATGTATGCGCTGGCCCATGAAGGTGCGCTAAAGCTGAAAGAAATCAGCTACATTCACGCCGAAGCTTATGCATCAGGTGAGCTAAAACACGGGCCCATTGCATTGGTCGACGAACATGTTCCGGTGATCGTAATGGCACCGCGCGACGCGTTGTTCGACAAGACCATTTCCAACATGCAAGAAGTTATGGCCCGTGGTGGCCGCGTGTTGTTGATCACGGATGCGCAAGGCGCAAAGGAGGCCGGACCAGGTGTGTGGGAAACCATTTTGATGCCAGAGGTCGACCCATTTGTAGCGCCAATTCTATACGCTATTCCCGCCCAACTGTTGGCTTATCACACGGCGGTGGCCAAAGGCACTGACGTAGATCAACCGCGCAATTTGGCAAAATCGGTGACCGTAGAATGAACGTTGAAGACGCGCTGGCGGAACTGGCGGAACTCGGTGATGCCTATAAAGCTGGCGAGATGGCGGCCTATCACAAATCCGACCGCCCCTTTTATGGTATTGCCAACCCGGTGATCTATGACGCCTGTGCACGCTGGCGCGCGGAAGCGACGTTGGAAGAACGCGTTACATTGGCTGCAGATCTATGGGACAGCAATGTACACGAGGCCCGTGTCGCAGCTGCGAAATTGTTGGTGCAGGCACGGATCAAGCCAGACGAAGATGTTTGGCAACTGATCGCGTCTTGGGTGCCGACGTTTGATGGGTGGGCCTTGGCGGATCACGCCTGCGGTGCGGGATCACGGCGGTTGACGGCTGACCCCGCACGGTTGGACGAGGTCGAAACATGGACAACGTCTGACCATAAGTGGACGAAACGCAGTGCGTTGGTCATGACCCTGCCTTGGACGAAACAGAACCACCCCAAACCCGAAGAAACCGAAGCCCGCGAGCGGATATTGGGATGGGCTGCGGGGTACGTTCAGGACACCGATTGGTTTATTCAAAAGTCGGTTTCATGGTGGTTGCGCGAATTGGGACGCCATGATGCAGCACGTGTGTGGGCATTTTTGGACGAACACGGCGCAGCGATGAAGCCGTTTGCGTTTAAGGACGCCAGCCGGAAGTTGCCGCCTCGATAATCAGGGATTCCCAAAACGGTGCCATCGGTGCACAGTGGGTAAAAAGGGACCCCTCGATTGATAGATCTTACACCTCAAATCAACCAATTATCGGATTTAATCCACCCTTTGCGCGATACCCCCGCACGGACGATTGTTGCCATTGCAGGCCCACCTGCAAGCGGCAAAACCACGCTGGCTGATGAACTGGCGCGCCGATTGAACGACCAAAAATGTTTGACCGCAGTGGTGCCTCAAGACGGATTTCATCTGGACAATCGGGTGTTGGAAGACCGTGGCGATTTGGGGCGGAAAGGCGCACCTCATACCTTTGACGGTGCAGGGTTTGTGCATACGGTGCGACGCCTGAAGGAACGCGCGGATGTGGTGGTTCCTGTTTTTGATCGGTCACGCGATTTGGCCATTGCTGGGGCACGGGTCATTCCGGCAGAGGCCGAAGTGATCATCGTGGAAGGCAATTACCTTTTGTTTGATGAAGCGCCTTGGTTCAACCTAGCGCCGCTTTGGACGTTGTCTGTACGGCTAGATGTTCCGTTACCTGAATTACGGGCACGGTTGATCCAACGTTGGTTGGGACATGGGTTAAGCAGTGCCGCCGCCACACGGCGTGCGACCAGCAACGATGTGCCAAACGCGCAGGCCGTTATTGAGCGCACCCTGCCCGCCGATGTGACGTTTGGTTTGGATGGACTTGAGGTCGCTTGAAATATCTCGAAATCGAGATATGTTGTTTCTAACCTAGATTGGAAACAGAGCAATGACAGAATTTACGCCAATTGCGTCCCTTGTGGGCGGCATATTGATTGGGATCGCATCAATCCTATTGATGGGTTTTATGGGCCGCATCATGGGAGCGACCGGCATTTTGGCCGGTTTCGTTTGGCCCACCAGCCGCGAAGATTGGGCATGGCGGGCCACGCTGTTGGCCGGAATGGTAACAGCCCCTGCGTTGTATGTCCTTGTTAGCGGTACGCCGGTTGAGGTGCAGGTTCCTGTTTCTACCGCAGCGATGATCGCCAGCGGGCTGATTGTAGGCGTTGGGGTTACGTTTGGCGGCGGTTGCACATCTGGGCACGGCGTTTGCGGCATGGCGCGGGTCTCTCCACGGTCGATTGTGGCGACATTGGTGTTTATGGCCGCAGCGTTTGTGACCGTTTACGTGACGCGCCATGTGATCGGAGGAGCGGTATGATGCGGTATATTTTGACGTATCTCATTGGCCTCATATTTGGTGTCGGCATCATTTTGGGCGGCATGGCAAACCCTGCGAAGGTTTTGAATTTCTTTGATATTGCAGGGACGTGGGACCCCTCTTTGGCCTTTGTTATGGGCGGCGCATTGGGCGTCACCGCACTAGGGTACAGGTTTGTCCTGAAACGCCCAGCACCGGCGATGGCGGATGTGTTTCATCTACCGACATTGCGCAGCATTGATGCGCGTTTGATTGGTGGATCCATTGCCTTTGGGGTTGGTTGGGGATTGGCCGGGTTTTGCCCCGGTGGTGCGTTGCCAGCCGTTGGAACGTTGCACCCCGCCGTCTTGACCTTCACGGTTGCAATGATCGCCGGTATCGTTGTTGCGAAAGCCCTGCAAAACCGCAACGGCAATACCAGCGCCGAGGCCAACGCATGACATATTCGATGGACGTTATCCCCGAGGTTGAAGGTGTTTTCGACGAAGGGACCAACACGATCACCTATATCGTGAAAGACCCTGACAGCGACCATTGTGCGATAATCGACAGCGTCATGGACATTGATTATGCCGCTGGTCGCATCACGACCGATGCCGCTGACGGACTTATTGCCCACATTCGCGAACGCGGTTTGACCTTGGATTGGATCATTGAGACCCATGTGCACGCCGACCACCTAAGCGCGGCCCCCTATTTGCAACAAGAACTCGGCGGGAAAATTGGTGTTGGGTCCAAAATCATGGTCATCCAAGAAACCTTTGGGAAAGTGTTCAACGAGGGGACAGAGTTTCAGCGGGATGGATCACAGTTTGACGCCCTTTTCGAGGATGGCGACACCTATCAAGTCGGCAAAATGACCTGCCGTGCCATCGCCACACCTGGTCACACGCCTGCGTGCATGGTGCATGTGGTGGGCAATGCGGCCTTTGTTGGTGATACGCTATTCATGCCAGACGGCGGATCTGCCCGCGCCGATTTTCCCGGTGGGGATGCAGGCGAATTATACGATAGCATTCAAAAGGTCTTGGCCCTGCCCGATGAGATGCGCCTATTTATGTGCCACGACTACGGACCGAACGGCCGCGCGATTGCGTGGGAAACGACGGTGGCTGAACAGCGGGCAGAAAATATTCACGTCGGCGGAGGTAAAACCCGCGAAGAATTTATCAAGTTCCGCACAGAACGCGACGCGCAATTGGCTGTGCCAAAATTGATTATCCCTGCCCTGCAGGTGAACATGCGTGCTGGAAACGTCCCGACAGACGAAAATGGAAACCCTGTGCTTAAGGTGCCTGTGAACGGCCTTTAGGACGCGATGATTTCGAATTTCGTGACATCGACCATGCCGCGGTCGGTGATTTTGAGCATGGGAATGACCGGCAGTGCCAAGAAGGCCAATTGCAAGAACGGTTCTTCCAATGTGACCCCAAGATCTTTTGCCGCGTCGCGCAAGATTTCGAGTTTGTCGCGAACGTGTTCAAAGGGTTCGAGGCTCATCAACCCTGCAACCGGAAGCGCGAGTTCGGCGCGTATTTTGCCACCCTCGACGACTACAAAGCCACCTTCGATGTCAGACAACCGGTTGGCCGCAAGCGCCATGTCGTCATAGTCGGCACCGACACAGGCGATGTTATGATGGTCGTGGCACACGGTCGACGCGATGGCACCGCGTTGCAATCCGAAGCCTTTGACAAACCCCGTTGCGATATTGCCGTTGATGCCATGCCGTTCGATTACCGCGATTTTGATTAGGTCACGGGCAATATCGGGACGTTTATCGCCGCTTTCGGGTTCGATGGTTTCATGCAAATGGTCTGTGATGATCTTACCAGGAATAACCCCGATGACGTCCGTGTCTGCGCGGTTAGACGAGGTGCGGAAATCTTGTGCCGTAACCTGTGGGGCCTGAACGGAGTTTCGCCCAATGGGTGGTGTGATTTTACGAGCATTGAAGGCGGCCTCACCGGCGCGAACACCGCCACAAAACGTCATCTGAGCATCGCAGTCTTCTAATGAGCCGAGGCAGACGATGTCGGCCCGTTGACCGGGTGCGATGAGGCCACGGTCCTTTAATCCAAAGGCTTCGGCCGCAGATAGTGACGCCGCGCGGTAGGCGGCAACGGGCGATGTGCCGCGCGCGATCGCGGTGCGGATCAGGTAGTCGAGGTGCCCATGTTCGCCGATATCAAGCGGATTACGGTCGTCTGTACAAAAGCACATGTAGGCCGCCGTACGTTCTGTCAAAAGCGGTAACAGCGCATCAAGGTCTTTGGACACGGACCCTTCGCGGATCAGCACACGCAGGCCTTTTTGCAATTTTTCGCTGGCTTCTTGCGCGGTTGTGGCTTCGTGTTCTGTGCGAATACCAGCCGCGATATAGGCGTTGAGGTCACGGCCAGACAGCAAAGGCGCGTGGCCATCGATGTGGGCCCCTTCAAAGGCACGCAGCTTAGCCATGATTCCAGGGTCTTGGTGAATGACGCCAGGGTAATTCATAACCTCTGCCAAACCCAAGGCATGGGGGTGGGTGCGCAGCGGGATAAGGTCATTTGCTTCGATCTGGGCGCCGGTGGTTTCCATATGGGTTGAGGGCACACAGGAGCTTAGGTTCACACGGATATCGAGCACAGTTTCGAGGGCTGCATCAAGAAAGTACTGGATCCCTTCAACGCCCAAAACATTTGCGATTTCGTGCGGGTCGCAGATGGCCGTTGTGACGCCCAAAGGGGTGACGAGACGGTCAAATTCAAACGGTGTGACGAGGCTGCTTTCGATGTGCAGGTGCGTGTCAATGAAACCCGGAACAAGGGTAAGACCGGTGACATCCACGACCTGTTGGCCATCGTAGCTATCGCAGGTTCCAACAATTGTATCGCCGCAGATGGCCACATCGCCAGTCAACATTTCGCCGGTGATAACATCAAACACCTGCCCCCCGCGCAGAACCAAATCTGCGGGGCTATCACCGCGACCTTGTGAAATTTTCTGAGACAATTCGGCCATTTCGAACCTCCTGTTGGGAGATCAAACAACAGCAGTTGGGAGCAAACGTCCAGCGAGATTATAGGTTACGCCAAACATAAAACGACCGCCCGACATATGAGGGGCGGTCGTTTGTGATGTTTTTTGGGTTGCGATCTTATTTTACGTAAGACGCGATTGCGGCTTCGCAACCGTCCGCCCAAATGATGTTCATCCAGTGAACAAATGCATCTGCGAAAGCCGGTTCATCTGCCAAGTCGCCATAGATGCTGCTTTGAGCCAACCACGCTTTCGGATCTGTTTTGGTCGCAGCTGCTGCAGCTGTAAGCTCGTCCCAGATGGGGTCGTTTGGTGCAATCTGCGTTCCGTCTTCACGGGTTCCTTCGCACATACGCGCCCAAAGGGCTTCGACCAATGCGAGACCTTGAACTGGTTGCCCATTCGCCAAGGCTTCGCGCAGGGTTGGGAGAATAAACCCAGTGTGGCGCGAAGACCCGTCAAATGCCACGCGACGCGTGGTGTCGATGATGGCAGGGTTCGCAAAGCGCGATTCAATCAAAGAAATATATGCGTCGGGGGTCATGCCCGGTACGGCGTGCACATGCGGTGCCACTTCCGTGGATTGAACTTTGTGAAACAAGGCTTTGATGGATGGATGGCTCATCGCGTCGGAGATAAGCTCTATCCCGAGGATCTCGCCGACGTTGGCCAAAACTTGGTGCCCACCATTCAGCAGGCGGATTTTCATTGCCTCGAAGTCATGAACGTCATCTGTGAAGGTAGCCCCGACCTTGTCCCAATCCGGACGGCCTGCGCAAAATTTGTCTTCGATGACCCATTGGCGGAAGTTTTCGTGTGTCACAGGCGCATCATCGTCGATGCCAAGTTCGCGCACGAGTTCGAGTTCTGCAGGGCCGGTAGCCGGAACGATGCAGTCGACCATAGAGTTCGGGAATGTGCAGTTGCTGTCGATCCAGTCAGCAAGGTCGGCGTCGATCAGTTTGGCCAAACTTACCACCGTTTGACGCAAGATCACGCCGTTGCCCTGCAGGTTATCGCAGCTCATTCCTGTGAACGGGCCTGCGCCTGCGTCGCGGCGTTGACGCAGGGCTTCGATCATCGCACCAAAGGCTGTTTTTGGGCTGCGTGGATTGGCGACGTCATGCGTGATGTCATCATGATCCGCAGCGAATTCGCCAGTCACAGGATCCGTGAAATAGCCGCCCTCTGTTACAGTCAGGGCGACGATACGTGTCGCAGGGTCGGCCATTTGGGCGATCAAGGACATGTTGTGTTCCTCGACCGGTGCAAAATCGATCATTGCGCCAACAACTTCGACCGCGCGGCCCGACGGCCCCAGTTCGATAAGCGTTGTTAGGCAGTCTTGCGACAACAACCGTTCGCGCTGCGCCGCATCGGGTGCGCGCACGCCTGCGCCGACAATCGCCCATTCATGGGCAAGGCCTTCGTCGAAGAGACGGTGCAAATACCACGCCTGATGGGCACGGTGAAAGTTACCCAGACCGATATGCACAATACCGGCTGACAATTCGTCACGGTTATAGCGAGGCACACGCACGTCTGCAGGTAGATCACCTAGGGTCTTGTTCGAAAGGGGGATCAGTTCATCCATTGGCCGCCATCCACATTATAAGTTTGAGCCACGACGTAGTTCGCATCTTCTGATGCGAGGAATACCGCCATGCCGGTTAGATCTTCAGCAAGCCCCATACGTCCATGCGGAACGCCGGCTGCCACTTCTTTTTTCTTTTGACCCGGTGCCTTGCCTTCGTATTTGGCAAAAAAGGCATCGACGCCGTCCCAATGTTCACCGTCCACCACACCAGGTGAAATCGCGTTCACGTTGATCCCATGTTCGATCAGGTTCAAACCCGCCGATTGGGTCAAACTGATGACCGCCGCCTTGGTCGCACAGTAGACAGCGACGAGCGGTTCGCCGCGCCGTCCTGCCTGTGAGGCCATGTTGATAATCCGCCCACCCTGCCCGCGTTCAATCATATGCTTTGCAACAGCCTGAAGGGTGAAAAGCGTGCCAGCGACGTTAACGTCAAAGGCACGGGCATAATCTGCGTGGTCGATTTCGGTAATTGGGGCCGCTGTAAACACAGCGGCATTGTTAATTAGAATGTCGATGTGACCGATGGCCTGTATCGTTGCGTATACCCCCGCTTCGATACTGGCTTGATCGGTCACATCCATTTCAACGGCAATACAGCCCCCCCCGATGAGAGAAGCTGTATCTTGCGCGCGGGCAAAATCGATATCCGCGATGGCTACGACTGCGCCTTCGGAAACATAACGTTCCGCGAAAGCACGGCCGATGCCACGCGCGGCCCCCGTAATGAGGGCGGTTTTACCCGCGAGCCGTTTCATTCAACCCGCAAGCCATCCGGGCCGAATTTGTGGACGCGGTCTTCTTCGGGTGTGAAGTAGATCGTGTCACCATATCCGTAGTTCACCTGACCAGATTGACGGACTGTCACAGTTTCCTCGTGTCCTTCGACATGGACGTGGAAGAATGTGTCAGAGCCGAGCTGTTCAGCAACACCAACGGTGCCTTTGAATTCGCCACTGTCAGGGGAAACGCTGATGTGTTCCGGGCGCATACCAATCGTTGTGCACCCACGTTTCTTGGCAGCTTCGCCTTCGAGCTGGTTCATCTTTGGCGATCCGATAAAGCCACCAACGAATTTGTTGCGCGGTGCATTATACAGTTCCAACGGAGAACCAACCTGTTCGATCACACCAGCCTGAAGAACTACGATTTTATCTGCCATTGTCATGGCTTCGACCTGATCGTGTGTCACGTAGATCATCGTGTTTTCCAAACGCTTGTGCAGTTCAGAAATCTCCAGACGCATGCCCACACGAAGGGCCGCATCAAGGTTAGAGAGCGGTTCATCGAACAAGAACGCAGATGGTTCACGAACAATCGCACGGCCAATGGCCACACGCTGACGTTGACCACCAGACAGCTGGCCCGGCTTACGGTCCAGATAGTCTGTCAGGTTCAGAGATTTGGCCGCAACCGCGACGCGCTTTTCAATCTCTGCTGGGTCCATTTTTTCCATCCGAAGAGGGAACGCGATGTTTTTGCGAACCGTCATGTGCGGGTAAAGCGCATATGACTGGAACACCATCGCCAAGCCACGTGTGGACGGTGGCGCAAGTGTCATGTCTTTGCCGTCAATCTCGACTTGGCCCGATGTGAGCTCTTCGAGGCCTGCGATCATACGCAGAAGCGTTGATTTACCGCAGCCAGATGGGCCAACAAACACAGCGAACTCGCCATCTTCGATTGTCAGATCCAATGGTGGAATAACTTCCACGTCACCGAATTTCTTTTGTACAGCTTTGAGTTGGATACGTCCCATGTCGTCTCCTCCTTATTTCACGGCGCCAAAGGTAAGACCTTGGACCAATTGTTTTTGACTAAACCAACCCAACACAATGATGGGTCCGACAGCTGCGGTAGACACCGCAGAAAGGCGACCAAAGAACAGACCCTCAGGAGCCCGGTTGCCTTCGATGAGTTTGGACAGTGTTGCAGCCTCGGTCGTTGTGAGACGGACAGTCCAATATGCTTCGTTCCAGCAGAAGATGAAGATCAGCAGCGCCGTGGAGGCAATGCCACCCCATGCCAATGGCACGAGAATTTCTTTCACTTCGCCCCATGTCGTCAAACCATCCATCTGGCCTGCTTCGATGATGTCCTTTGGAATGTCTTTGAAGTAGGTAAAGAGCATCCAAATCGCGATCGGCAGGTTGATGAGGCTGAGCACCATGACGATGAGGAACTTCGTGTCATAAATCCCAAGGGACTTAGTGAGGAAGATCATCGGATAGAGCACAGCAGCAGCTGGCAACATCTTTGTGGAAAGCATCCACATCAGAATGTCTTTGGTGCCGCGGCTTGGGTTGAACGCCATGGCATAGGCACAAGGCACAGCCACGAACAACGTGAAGAGTGTCGCAGACACGGACGTGATGATCGAGTTGGTCGCAAAGCGCCAGTAATCATAGTTGTCCGTCATGTTGGTGTAGTTTTCCAACGTTGGCGTAAAGCGGAACAAGAATTCCGGTTTTACCGCATCGGCATCTGTTTTGAAGCTGGTCAAAATCATCCAGAAGATCGGGAAGAAGAAGAGCAGCGCGACGGTCCAAGCCAGAACAGGCCAGACGATCTTTCCTAGTTTTGATTGTGTAGCAACGATTGCCATCTGATCGTCTCCCTTATTCCATCAACGTCTTGCCGACCATGCGCAGCAAGAAAATCGCTACGATGTTGGCAAGAATGACTGCAAAAATACCCGCCGCGGACGCAGCACCGATGTTGTTGTTCACCAGTTCCCCAATGTAGTAGGGCAAGTTTTTGTTGCCGTTACCACGGCTGACGATTTCGATTTCCGCATAAAGCGAGAGGTGGAAAATCGCCTGGATCATCACCACAATCGCGATTGGGCGACCAAGGTGTGGCAACGTAAGAAAGCGGAATTGAGACCACGTGCTTGCGCCATCCAGAACCGCAGCTTCTTTCTGCTGCTGATCTTCAGACTGCAATGACGTCATGAAGATAAGGATCGCGAACGGCGTCCACTGCCAGACCACCATCATAATAACGGCGATTGAGGACGTTTGCGTTGCACGGAACGAGATCGGTTCAAGTGTTGGCCACAACGAGAAGAACCAACCCACGAGAGGCGCATTCTGCAGATCGTTGATGGCGCCGACTGCAATACCTTGCAAACCGAGCACTGGGTCCAGGATCATGTTGATCCAAAGAACGCCGTTAACCGCTGGCATAACAAAGAATGGGGAAATCAACAGAACTCGAACAATACCGCGACCTTTGAAAGACCGGTTGATCAAGACTGCGATCAAAACGCCCAGTATAACGGTCAGGAACAAAATGCTGGTCACAATGACGAGCGAATTCTTCATGGCGAGCCAGAAAGAATCTTGCCCCCACACAAATTGATAGTTCCCAAAACCACGCCAGTTTTCGATTGATGGCGAAGTCCAGTGGGGGTTACGCAAGTTATTCAGAACGTAACGGATGAATGAAAAAAACAATGTCATTCCTAGCGGAATTAACATCCAGAACAGCAACAGTACGACTGCTGGTGTCTGCAACAGACGGGGTATCGTCCGATTAGCCATGACTCTTCTCCTCCGTAGAATCGATTGGTTCTACGACTATAGGGGATGGAATGTACGGATGTCGCGATGAGGCCTAATTATTCAGTTTAGGCACAGAAGCGACGGGGTGGAAGGAAAGACCCGAAACAAGTTCGGGTCTTTCCGAAGGGCCTCTACTTATTCGTAGTAGCCAGCTTCTTTCATGATCGCATCTGCAGCAGCCTGACCGTCAGCCAAAGCTTCTTCTACAGTTTTCGCACCGGACAGAGCCGCAGCGATTTCCTGAGCAACCGCAGAACCCACTTCTGGGAATTCTGGGATAGCAGCAAACTGAACACCAACGTATGGCTTCAGGTCTGTTGCTTCAGGAGCAGCGGATTCGATCGCAGCCAGTTCGGCGTCGGCGAATGCAGCAGCAGCCTGGAATTCAGGAATTGCGTATGTGGAAGTACGTGTACCAGTTGGAACAGAACCCCAACCGAACTCTGGGTGGTTACCTACAGCTTCAACGTAAGCTTTGGATGTCGCCCACTCGATGAAGTCGTTAGCAGCTTCTGCGTTCGGGGAACCAGCTGGAACAGCCATTGCCCAAGCCCACAGCCAGTTCGCGCCCACTGGGTTACCAGCGTTTGGAGACTGAGCGTATGCTACACCGTCAACTTCAAGGAAGGACGCAGCGATAGTCGCGTCAATCCACATGCCACACTTGCCTTCGTTGTACAGCGCGAGGATCTCGTTGAAGGAGTTACCTTCGGAGCCTGGAGGGCCGTATGTGCCCAGCAATTCAACGTAGAAGTTGATTGCAGCTGCCCATTCGTCGCTATCCAACTGTGGACGGCCGTCTGCGTCGAACCATGCGCCGCCGAAGGAGTTCACAACAGTTGTGACGAACGCCATGTTGTCGCCCCAACCTGGCTTACCGCGAAGGCAAACACCGTAGACGTCGTTTTCTGGGTCGTGCATTGCAGCAGCGGCTGCAGCAACGTTGTCCCAGCTGTCGTTGTCAGCGATTGCAACGCCAGCAGCGTCAGCAAGATCTTTACGGTACATAACCATAGAAGATTCGCCGTAGAATGGTGCAGCGTAAAGTGTACCGTTTGCGGACAGACCGTTACGGATTGCTGGCAGCATGTCGTCTACGTCGTAGTCGTCGCCGAATTCCAGAGCTTCGATCCAGCCTGCTTCACCCCAAATTGGAGCTTCCTGCATACCGATGTTGATGACGTCGTACTGGCCACCACCGGTTGCTGTGTCAGAAGTAACCTGCTCGCGCAGAACGCCTTCTTCCAGAGAAACCCAAGTAAGGGCAACGCCTGTTTCTTCTGTGTAAGCTTCAGCAACAGTCTGCATGTTGATCATGTGACCGTTGTTCACGATAGCGATCGTCAGCTCTGTTGCGTGACCGTCGGCAGATACGCCTGTGGCCAACAAAGACATTGCTGTCGCCGCGCGGAGTGCGCTCTTCATTTTCATCCTATTTCCTCCCTGGTTTTTGGATGTTGTTGTAGTACGATGCTTAGAAACTTTACGCGCGTCAACTTCTTTTTTGTCAAAAAGTGATTTCCCAATGAAATCAAGCAGACGCACGCGGTATTAAGATGCCATCAAATAGGCAATCAGAGCCGATTTCGCTCCTTTTCTCTGAATTAATGAGCTCAAAAAGAATCTCCAAGCTCTTATCAGAGATCGAACCATAATCTTGTGAAACGGTTGTTAACGCCGGGCAAGTGAACCGCGAGAACGGATGGTCATCGTGCCCAGCGATCCGGAAATCAGTATTTTCACCCCGGCCGACAGTTAAATTGCTGCGGTAGGCCGCGGACAAAAGACCAATAGCCAAACGGTCATTACTGCACAAAATTGTATTGGACGTGAAACGACCGGTCGCAAACGCCGTCAGGCCACCTTGAAGTCCGATGTCTTCAAATTCCCAGCCTTCACCATCGATCCGAACAATCTCTGGCATATGGCCCAGCGCTTCCATTGCCGAAACATACGCAATCCGGCGGCGATTTACGTTTGGGTTAACGGCGACGCGCATCTCTAGAAAGTTCGGTGGGGACCCAGACTCACAAAGGTAATTCACCAACATCCGCATCGATTGGGTGTTATCCATGCCAACAAAGGCCGAACCCATGTCTGGAATACGACTGTCGAACAGCACTGTCGGAACTTCGGCCGTAAATTTTTCGATATGTCTGCGATCAGACGCACGGCCCAAAGGGGCCAAAAGGACCCCAGCAGGTTTTTGTGATCGCAAGCTATCCAAAATCTCGACTTCCAGCGCCGGGTCACCATGTGCGCTGAACAAGATTGGTGAGTAACCAGCAGCAATACAGCGCTGTTCAAGGTTCCGCGCGATTTCCGCAAAGAAAGGGTCCGCCAAAAACGGAACAACAATACCAATGTTATTGGTCGTTCTGCGGTTTTGGTTCATCGCGAAAATGTTTGGACGATAGTCGTATTCCGCCAACGCCTTTTCAATGCGATCACGCGTCGAGTTTCGGACACTTTCAGGGTCGTGAAAATACTTGGACAGGGTTGGACGAGAGATGCCGCTCAGCATCGCAAACTCCTCCATGTTCCTGACCTTATTTCCGTCCATGACTGTGCGCCTCCCCGACGGGGGCCTTTCCAGATCTGGTTCGGCACCCAATTATTCCGGAAGATTCATGCACCAATTTCCCGCCCTCTGTCGAGGGAAATCATGGTGACCCTACGGATTTGGCACCACTACGCCGACCACAAAGACCCGATCCTCAACATGAAACCGCTGGTTTTTTGGGAAGAGAGAAGCCACCGATAAAGGCCTCGAATTTGTCAGTCGGAAGCGCCTTTGTGATCAAGAAACCTTGAACTTCTTCGCAGGCGTGATCCGTCAACCAATCGAGCTGATCTTGGGTTTCTACACCTTCAGAAACGACAGTTGCACCGATCTGTTTTCCCAATGTCAGAATTAACTGAACAATAGGCCCGGCTTCCGGCAACTGGTCGATGAAGGACCTGTCGATTTTTAAACATGTCAGAGGGAAACGCGAAATATAAGATAGATTCGAGTATCCGGTCCCGAAATCATCGATCGCTATTTGGTACCCCATCGCGGTGATCGCACGTAGCTTGTCTGCGATCAGTTGATGATCACCAATAAGTACAGATTCAGTGATTTCGAGTTCAACCCGACCCTTTGGAAAACCGGCACGCTTAGCAAGTTCGCTTAACGTCGACAGGAACGTTGGATCTGAAAACTGTCGTGGCGACACATTGAGTGAAATGTTGAGGCCCCGCCCTTCCTTGTTCCATTTAATGGCCTGCGTTACGCCGAGTTCAAGGACAAGCCGACCTAAGTCATCAATTAACCCAGTCTCTTCGCACACCGAAATAAAAGCCCCTGGCAGCAAGACACCATCCCGAGGGTGGTTCCAGCGCACGAGCCCTTCCGCGCCGACAATCTTACCGCTCGTTACGTCAAGCCTTGGTTGATAATGTAAAACAAACTCTTCGCGCTCAACCGCTGAATTCAGCTCAACCTCCAGCAAATCACGTGCAGCAACAGCATCCCCCATTTCAGCATTGAAATAGGTTACTCTGTCCCTGCCGGCTTGTTTGGATGCGTAAAGAGCTATGTCTGCCTCACGCATAACTTGAGCAGCACGACTATAATCATCGTTGAATTGAGACACACCAATACTAACCGAAACGTTGAGACGAGTCTGTTCATGCTGAATAGGCTTAGCGATCGCGGTTCGCATTTTCTCAATCTGGTTGGCAAGCTCTGCTTCACCAATACGCTCAGAGACAACTACAACGAATTCATCTCCACCAAACCTTGCCAATAGATTTTGAGGAGGAAGGACGGCACGGGCACGCGTCGCAATCTGGCGCAAGACAGTATCCCCTGCGTCATGGCCGTGGCGATCATTGATCGTTTTGAATTTATCGATATCAAAAATGATGAGCGTCAACCCAGCCGCAGTGCCGCAGTCCTCTAGCCATGCAAGATGGTTTTGAAGATAAGAACGATTGTGCAAGTTCGTCAGCTGATCACGATCTGCCAAATGACGAGCAGTATCACGGGCCTCTTTAAGGTCGCTAACATCGATCGAGGTTAGCAGTAACGCGGGTTGCCCTGTCACAGCATCCGAGCAACTTTTTATTGAAACATCAAACCAGCGCACTCCATTCACCGTATGAAACTTGGTGACCGTTCGATGTTCTCCGACCCTTTCAATTTCGCCAAGCCCCCGCGACAAGTCTTGCGGATCGACAAATATATCATCGAGACCGCTGATCGGAGCTCGCAACGAATTCCGTGCCGCCGGATTAAGATACAATGCGGGGCCAGAAACACCGAACAACATGATCATTACATCAGTGTGTAAAAGCGCTTCTGCGCTGCGAAGGTTCTCGGGAGTATCTTCGGATTCACCGACAACCTCGCAAATCATGCCCATGCGCCCGTCTAGTAGCTCGTAGCCACGGTAAATGACCATCACGCTAGTTGGACTACCATTGGGATAGAGGGTCCAAAGCTCAGTAAATGTTGAATCAGACGCCAAAAAATCTGACTGATACTGTCGCAACCGCTTTCCAACAGTCGACGACATATCTTCCCTCAGATCTCGACTTTGAAGTTCAGACTCAACTTCTGCGCCCCAGATCTTGCATGCAGCTGGATTTGCATGAACGATCTGCGCGTTATCAATGTCATAAACCCAAACAGCCACATCCATTCGATAGAGAATATCGAAAGATGCTCCAACCATTGGTATTTTTGAAGCGGACCGTTTCTCAGGTTCAGGGATCGGAGAGATGTTCATCTGCGCGAAATACTACCACAAGTTGAAATTAATTACACCGGTTTAAGCTGCACTAGCTGTTGAAATTCCTAAATCATCTAACTCTACAAAGTTCTTGGTTTCCCGCACAGCTTTAATCCAACGCATAACATTGGGAAAATCCTGGCCATTCAACCCAGCCTGTTCCAAGACATGTACATAACCAAACACCGATATATCGGCGACACTGTAACCAACATCTAAAATAAACACCCGGTCAGCCAAATGAGCATTTAAACGATCGAGACCAGGCTTTGCTTTCTCTTGCCAATTCGCAATGTCAGAAGCGCGGGCATCCCGATCTGATGGCAGAATATAATTAAAGAAACGTGCAGGCGAGATGTAGGGTTCCAATTTAGTCTGTTCGAAAAACATCCACTGCAATGCTTCGGCTCGATCACTCGCATCGTCCGGAATAAGGTAAGATCCCTCACAGATATGCCACAACATTGCATTGCTTTCCCCGACACCTCTCCCCGCATCGGTTATCAGAAAGGGAACCACTGCAAGGGGATTAATTGCCTTGTAAGTTTCGGAGGATTGCTCCCCTTGCAATACATCAATCAGAGTCAGCTCGAATGAGGCACCAAGTTGGTTCAAGGCCAACCATGGTTTCATACAGTTTCCAGATCCTAAACACGCATATAATTTCATCGTTTCATCGCCCAATTGAACGCCCCCACAGCGATATCTAACCATGTGCGCTTAACAGGCCCCTAACATTTGCAGCGCCAAATGAACCAATATTAAATTCAATCTTAGATAGAGTCCAAAGTTAACTCTTTGTTAACTCTTTGTTAACCGTGACGGTTAAAGAATAGTTAATAAACTAAATATCTTGGGTGGATATACAATGAAAACGACAAACAGCTTGGCACTGCCAGCACAAGCATTTTCACAACTTATAGCGGAGCAAATTTGGGCGGCAAAATACCAATACAAGTCCAACGATAAGAAAATTGATAAGACACTAGATGACACGTTGCGCCGTGTTGCAGCCGGTTTGGCATCTTGCGAAACTGATGCGCGCAAAGCCGATGTTGAAGCCGAATTTCATCACGCCATGACAGGTTTCAAATTGCTGCCAGCAGGGCGTATACTTGCGGGTTGTGGCACCGCACGCAATGTCACGTTGTCCAATACTTTTGTCATGCGGACGATTCCGGACAGTGTCGCGGGCATTATGGATACGCTTAAAGAGGCCGCACTGACCATGCAGATGGGCGGGGGTATTGGGTTCGACTTTTCCACGTTGCGGCCATCGGGCACGGTAGTGAACGGGTTGGATTGCCCAGCGGCTGGGCCACTGGCTGCGATGGATATTTTCGATTCAGCATGCAAGATGCTGGTAAAAGGGATGGGCCGTGGCGCCATGATGGCGACCATGCGGTGTGATCACCCCGACATCGAAGCGTTTGTGATGGTTAAGTCCGACCGCTCACGCCTACGCAATTTCAACTTGTCGGTCATGGTCACAGACGAGTTCATGGAGGCGGTCGAACAGGACCGCGCCTGGACTTTGCACTGGCAAGGCAAACAGATGCGCCGCCTGCGTGCACGCGATCTTTGGAACGCGATCATGAAGCAAACCTATGCAGCGGCAGAGCCCGGGGTCTTGTTCATTGACCGGATTAACGACGCGAACCCGCTGCGTCATATTGAAACGATTAACTCAACCAATTCGTGTGCTGAACAGCCCCTCCCCCCGTTTGGAACCTGTCCGCTCACGTCGATCAATCTTGCACAACTGGTCGACGCACCTTTCACCGGGCAAGCACGCCTGGATGTAGCACAACTTCGGTCATTGACGGCGACAGCGGTACGTTTGCTTGATAACGTGTTGGACGTTTCAAAGTTTGCACTGCCAGAGCAGGCTGAGATGGCTCAGACACAGCGGCGGATCGGGATTGGCGTAACGGGCGTTGCCGATGCAATTGCGATGCTCGGCGCACGATATGGGTCGCCAAAGGCTGTGTTCTTGTTGAGCAGTTGGATGCAAACAATTCAGAACGCAGCCTACCAAGCGTCTGCGATGCTGGCCAAGGAACGTGGGCCGTTCAAAGCCTATGACCCAAACGTGCATCTGGCTGTTCCAGCTATCCAGTCCTTGGATGAGGATGTGCGGGCAGACATAGCGGCCTATGGTTTGCGAAATGCGACCCTGACATCGGTTGCGCCAACTGGCACAATCTCGATGTTCGCAGGCAATGTATCATCCGGGATTGAACCCATGTTTTCAACGTCGTTCGATCGATTGATCACGACGCCAGACGGCACCAAAACCACGGAGCGTGTGATGGACTATGCCGTTTGGAAATTCAGCCAACTGTTTGGGGCCGATGCACCTCTTCCAGACAGCTTTGTAACGGTTGCGGATTTGACGCCAGACGACCATGTCGCGATGCAGGCCGCTGCGCAAAAATGGGTGGACAGCGGGATTTCAAAGACTGTGAACTGCCCTGAGGACATTGCGTTCGAGGACTTTAAGGACATTTATCGCAACGCCTATGACGCGGGCTGCAAAGGGTGTACGACTTACCGACCCAATGCTGTCACAGGATCGATATTATCTACATGAGTTGGCTAAAGAAATTGATGGTTGGGGCGGCTGACGCCCCAAAGCCCCCCCCTGCCCCCGCGCCCCTATTTGGACAAACACCTTGGCATCCAACGCACCGTCATAAGAAAGGCGGCGGGTATCGTTTGCTTGGGTATGGCGTATTGGAGGCGGACAGATCACCTGTCGCGATTTACGATGACATCGATGGAACCGTGTGGGTCCGCGATGCGGACGAATTCGACGAGATCGACAGATTTTCCCCTGTGGTTCTGGTTGATCGCGCTGAAGGTCGGTCTTAACGCAAAACGGCGGGTCCGCATTGGCCCGCCGTTTTATTTATTGATAGTTTGATAACTCAGGTATCAGCCGCACTCTCTGAAACGAGTGTACGTGTTGGAAACGGGATGTTGATGTCCGCAGCATCTAGCGCCTCTTTGACTTTGCGTTTCATGTCGGCCTGATATTGAAAATAATCGCTGGACGCGCACCAAACCCGCACCAAAAAATCAACACTGCTGGCGCCCAAATTGTTGACCTGAATGAAGGGTTCTGGATCTGTCATCGACCGAGCGTCAGCCATGATCGTGTCGCGGATCACCTGCTCAGCTTGAGCAAGATTGACGCCATAGCCCACGCCAAACTCCCATTCCGCGCGGCGCGTTTTGTAGACAGAGTAATTGTGGATCGTGTTGCCCCAAACGTTGGCGTTTGGCACCACCACTTTGACGTTCCCCATGTCGGCGATGACCGTGTAATTCAGCGTGATGTCTTTGACCGTGCCGCTTACGCCGTTTACTTGCACGAAATCCCCCAACTTAAGCGGGCGAAAAAAGATGATCATCACACCGGCCGCAACGTTGGACAAAGTGCCCTGCAATGCCAAACCAATGGCCAAACTGGCGGCACCCATTATGGCCACGATCGATGTGGTTTGAACGCCAAATGTGTTCAGCACAACCAGCACCGTAAAGGCCAACACGATGTAGCGCACAATATTGCCCATAAAGATAAAAAGCGTGTCGTCTAAATGGGCATGCGCAAGCCCCAACCTACGGATCCGCCGCCCCAGAAACCCCGCTAGGAAAAACCCGACGATAAGAAGGGTAACGGCACCCAAAATGGACCCACCGACCGACAGCAAGACATCCAACGACAGATAGTCGGACAAAGACTGACCATTGTATATTTCCAGATCCAACAAGGTTGAGAACCACCCCGTGGTTTCAGCGGCGAGCGTTTCGATGGTTTCCATTGTCTCTTTCAGTATTAATTGCTGCGTAACCGCGTTCTGCCATCAAAACATCCGGTTTCCAAACGACAAAAGCCTTGCCGGTTTGGGGCAAGGCTTTTGAAACAAACACGGTTATATAATTGCTTAGTTTTTCAGGTGCTTCGTAGACGAAAAGAACATTGCTTGGCTTACGGCAGAGCGCACCTGGGCCTCTGAATAGGGTTTCGAAATCAGGAACGCTGGCTCCGGGCGCTCGCCTGTCAGCAGCCGTTCAGGGAATGCCGTGATAAAGATAACAGGCAAATCACCATAGTCGGCCAGAATGTCGTGAACAGCATCAATACCAGAAGAATTATCGGCAAGCTGAATGTCGGACAGGATAAGGTCGGGCTTTTCCGACTTCGCCAAGGCGACAGCTTCGGTTCGGGTGCGTGCAATGCCTGTAACACGGTGGCCCATATCGGCAACGACGCCTTCCAGATCCATCGCGATAATGGCTTCGTCTTCAATGATCATAACGCTTCCCGAAATCGCATCTTCCATTTCGGTGCGAGCAACATTAACCAAATGCGCGGCTTCTTCGCCATCGATCATCATAATTTCTGACACTTCGTCCAGATTAAAGCTCTCAATAGTGGACAGCAATAATGCTTCGCGTGTGTTCTCGGTTAGTCGCGCCAAGTGCTTTTGCGCTTGCGCGCGCAGACCTGTTTCGTGGTCATCAATCGGAGAGCCGGAACTTTTCCATAAGGTATGGAAAACCTTAAATAAACCAACCTTAACACTACTTGATTCCATGGCAATTTGACGGTCCGTCAACAGAGCCTCTAATGCTGCCGCTGCGTACTTGTCACCAGTGGTTTGGTCGCCGGTCAATGCACGCCCGTACCGACGAAGGTACGGCAGTGCGGCGCCAACGCCAGCGGTGAAATCTTCAAAATTTGCCATTTATTTGCCGTCCTTGATTATTTTTATGGAACCAAACGCATTATGGCGAGTTTAGTTCCCAACGAAATACAAAATTATGCTTTTGCAAAGGTTCTACTCAGATATGGCGAACGACTCCAAGAAGCAAACAGGCGGCGATACGATTGACGAAAATTTGAAGCGTGTTTACGACGACATGCTTTCGCAAGACGTGCCTGATCGCTTTAAGGACTTGCTCGCACAGCTCAAAGCCCAAGACGACGCCGAAGATCAATCTGGCGGAGAAAAGTAATGAGCAACGCAGACCCAAGAGACCAATTGGTGGAGCATTTGCCCGCCATGCGCGCTTTCGCAATGTCACTGACCCGCAACTCGGCTGTGGCAGATGATATGGTGCAAGACACATTGGTCAAAGCCTGGACCAAAATTGACAAATTCGAAGCGGGCACAAACCTGCGGGCATGGTTGTTCACGATCCTGCGCAACACCTATTATTCCAATCGCCGAAAAGCCAATCGCGAAGTCGCCGATGTTGACGGTGTATTTACAGAAAGCCTGTCGCAGAAACCCGATCATGACGGCCGTTTGCAGATGGCTGACTTTCAACGGGCTTTTGTGCAGCTCCCAGACGAACAACGCGAAGCGCTCATTCTTGTTGGAGCATCCGGTTTCTCGTACGACGAAGCTGCCGAAACCTGTGACGTTGCGGTGGGAACAATGAAAAGTCGCGTTAACCGTGGGCGCAAACAGCTGGCTGAATTAATGGGATTGAATGCTGACGAAGCGATGGAATTGACAGACAGCGCCACAATGTCCGTTGTAACATCGCGCGGAAACGGCGCTTTACGATAATGAACGACTGTTCCGGAATGAAAGAGTGCCCGCGTCATCAGCGGCTTACGGCCCGCGTTTTGATGTTCTTGACCCTTGCGCTGGTACCGCTGGGCATTATCGGCATGGTCCAGAACCAACGCCTAAACGCCGAAATCGAAAAACGGTCGGAACTGACCTTGCTGGCGCTGACAGAACAGGCCGCCTCGACCGAAAAATTTGCTATACAACGCATCTTTGGTGCAGCGCGCGCCATTGATGCAACCATAGGCTTTATGCTTGAAGATCCGGCTGCTTGCAGCGAGGCATTAGGACGGTTTGTTAACGAACGGTCGCAGTTCACATTCGTTGGTTTTGTCGATCTTGACGGGGTGAGCCAGTGTTCATCAGAAGCCCATGAGATGGATTTCTCGGGCCATGAGATGTTCGAAGACCTAGTTGAGAATCCGCGCCGTATCTTAGAAGTTCGGGACGAATCGAATGGCGCTGAAGAGCCCGTCGTATTGTTCGAACAGCCTTATACCGTAAACGGCACTGTTGAAGGTTTTGTGGCCATATCCCTCCCCGTGAGAGCGATTTCAGACGTGTCTGACCACGATGCTGAAGCTGAGCCAGTCACCCTCATCACGTTCAGTTCGACGGGTGACATTCTAACCACCGAGAACAACCCCCAACTTGCACAAGCATTGCTACCGGCCGACATTGATCTTGTTGACCTTGCGGTCGGCGATCAAGCTCAGACAATCACGGCTGAAAGCAGATCCGGAAAAGAGCTTGTTTATGCAGTGATCCCTATAGTCCCCGACGTCGCCTATGCCCTCGGGTCTTGGCGCGCAGATGCATCTACCAATGGCGGGTCAGTATCACGTTTTATCAGTACTTTACTGCCGTTTTTAATGTGGCTGGCGAGCCTATTTGTGGCGTGGTTCATCATCGACCGTTTTGTCGTTCAACGCATCAAGCTTTTGAACACGGCAATGCAAGATTTTGCAGCGACCCGTAAAATGCCCGCACCCGCCGGAACAAACGAACGTTGGGACGAGCTTGCTGAAATATCAGAACTTCAGAATGTGTTCAGCACAATGGCGAACGACATCGTCCGTGACGAAGCCATGCAAGAAGAACGTCTACGTGAAAAGACGATTTTGCTTAAGGAAGTTCACCATCGCGTAAAGAACAACCTGCAGATCATTTCATCAATAATGAACATGCAAATCCGTAAATCGCATGAGCCAGAAACTAAGCGCGCGTTGACACAGGTACAGGATCGCATCCTTGGTCTGTCTGGCGTACACAGGACGCTGTATCAGGCGGAAAACCTAACCGAAGTAAACGCCGCAGCCTTGATCGAACAACTCGTTCAACAAAGCAGCGCAATCGGTTCCGCAAACGGTAACGGCGTCGACATTCACATGGATCTTGAGCCTGTGATCATTTTTCCGGATCAGGCCGTACCGCTGACCATGCTAGTCTCTGAAGCCCTGACGAATGGAATGAAGTACGTAGGTGGAGATGCACCAACCATGTCGATTTCTTTGAAATTGACCGATGCAACACATGCCACACTAAATGTGCAGAACACATGTTGTGGCGCGTATTACGATCCCGACGGGGTTAAGTCCAACTCTACAGGATTGGGTAAGCAGTTGATCCGCGCATTCGTGGCACAGCTGAACGGTACAATGCACGTCGAAGAGACCGAAGAACAATACCACATTCAAGTGTCGTTCGATGTAGAGAGCTTTAAGGCGGAAACTCCAGACTACTAATCTCCAATAGAGAACGCCCAGCGATTGCCGGGCGTTTCAAACGTTACGCCTTTTTCGTAAGACGTTTAGAATTTGGCAGGCTCGAAGGCTCAACAACATCATGATCCTGATTTTCACAAGGGCCGTACAAGTAAGAAAGTACAGCAATCGCAAAGGCAATCAGTGTCATTCCGATCAAGCCTGCAATGAAAATATCAGTGGTCATGTCTGACTCCATTTGCTTGTCGGTTCGTCTATAAAACGATCCACGGCTCTAATGGTTCCGGTTTTTCTTTGATTTGACGTGGTGGATTTATTTTTCCCCGTAGGGTGTTGAATAAATGACTGTTTCTGACGGATCGCCTACTAACCCAAAAGGGCCGCACGATCGCGTGCAGCCCTTTGAAATGTTTACACTATAATATGTGGCTTAACTGTCCACTGCTTTCATGAACCTGTCTTTGATGATGACGGGGTCCATTGTTATGACGGGCATTTTGGCGTTACCGCTGTCGCATTTTACGACCATCACGGTGCCCTGTTTGCTGTCGATCGCGGCCTGCAGTGCGGGGCCAGTATCCACGTCTTGGACTTCAAC
>CANLQK010000007.1 GCA_947493255.1 uncultured Paracoccaceae bacterium | reverse complement strand
CCCCGTTGGTGCTTGTTAGCGCCGCCGGTGAGGGGGGTTCTACGGTTACTCACTCAAACCCGCAAGTGCTTTTTTCAACCTTTTTCGTTTTTTCTTACTTTTTCGCACCTGCAGCATTTTGCGCCATATAAATAAGGGTTCTGCTGCAATGCCCGCCTTCCGATCGCCCCTCAACCGCCAAGTCTTGATCGCAAACACGTCCAAGATTTCGACCTATATTGGGGAATCCCCCCATCCCTAGAAGCACTTACCTCTGATTCAGGTGCGACTCTGGGATCGGATCGAAGTTTTCGCGTGGAATCGATTCCTAAATTCTTGCGTAAGGGGCGGTTTCTTGTTGAAGCAAAGAAAAAGGCGCCCGCAGTGGGCGCCTTATATCAGCTTACGTCTGCGACGGCCTGCTTGGCCATCTGGATGATACCGTCCCTCGAAGACGCCACCGCAATGAAGCGGGCGTTGTGACAGAACTTCGCTCCCGATACCCCACTCGCGTCTTCCAAGGCCGCATCCGAAAGCCCGGCCCATGCCTCTGGCAAATCCGCCCGCGATTCAAATGTTCCGCCGCCCTTCCGTATAGTCGTCAGCGCCCAGTCGTCATCACGTGGGTGGATAACGAACAACATATGGTCTGCCCCGGCCTTTTCGATTGCTGACCTGAAAGGCATCCCCATTGGCAGTTCCAAGATCGGAGAGTCTCCAGCTTCGACAATAGCCTGTTCGACCATTGTTTCGGCGCGCCGTTTCGCCGCCTTTGTATTTACCGCCGCTTCCACGAATGCACGAGCAACTGGTAATGCTTCCATAAACGCCGTGTCATCTGCCCCCGCGCTGCGGTTATCAAAGGCAGGTTTCAGCGTTTCTAATAAGACCGGCAAAGTCATCCCTGCCAATGGTCCCGCAACAGAAGGTTCCAAGGCACCGTTATCCAACAAATCGACCGGCAGAACGAAACCACGGTCAATACTGGAATGAATGTCATCAATATCGGCCTCCGGAACCGACATCGCACGCAAATAGTCCTGACCGTAATGCTTCCAAATCAATCCGAACGAACTGTAAGGCTGACCATCTTCCCGTAGTGGGTTCGGGCGCTGATGGTGGTCGAAAATTAACTCGGCAGCATCATAGTCGCGTCCGACATCATAAATGATCCGGTCTTGGCCCGGCGTCGTCCAATCCGTGTCTCGCGTCCGCATCAGCACTGCATCAGGGAACAGACGCGTCAGAATGACCGATGACAAAAGCTCATCTGCATGAAATCCGCCAGAATGGGTAACAAGAGTTGTGATGGTCATCAGGTGATGCTCCGTCGGCAAAAGAAAATTCGCTACGCGGCTCAGCTATGCAGACTGACCCATTACAGGCTTACCGTTAGGTAGAAAGAAGACCTTAGTGCGTCCACGCGCCACGACGGTTCGTCGCAAAATTCTCACCGTAACCGCCTGCGCGAATGTTAACACCGCGCTTTTTAGGATCCTGCACAGAGACTTCGATCCCGTTTGCCGCGGCATAATCAATCGCAGCTTCTTTCGTGTCGAACGACATCTTCACCTGCGTTTGCGTGTCACTGGACGATGTCCATCCCATCAACGGGTCAACTTCCCGCGCAGATGTCTGTGCGAATTCCAAAACCCAGGATTTGGTCTTGGCTGTTCCCGATGACATAGCGGTCTTCGCTGGCTGATAGATACGTGCGCGCATAACAGGCTCCTTTAGCTAGGTCGCTATATCGGAGATTCCCCTCGCCCGCGCAAGCCTTTGCCAACAAAACGATGCAAAGAAGCCTATCTTGCCCCCCATCACCCTATTTGTTGAGCGTGGCTTTCCACGCTTCGATGCACACAATACCAAACGGATGCTGAAACACTGCTGACATATCGTTGTCAGCTACCCCCTTGAAGTCAGCGCACCGAGTGTCACATTGCCCCCCAAGGAGCATCACCATGTCAGACACCCCGACCTATCTCTCCAATTCCGCCGAAGACGTGCGCACCCGCGAGAAAATGGAGGGTGGTAAGGCCTTCGTCCTAAACTCAGAATTTGAACCCGCCGGTGATCAGCCAACGGCAATCAAAGAACTTTGCGCCGGGATCCTGTCTGGTGAACGCGATCAAGTCCTGCTGGGGGCCACGGGTACCGGTAAAACCTTTACAATGGCCAAGATGATCGAAGAAACCCAAAGGCCTGCGATCATCCTTGCCCCGAACAAAACATTGGCAGCCCAGCTTTATGGTGAATTCAAAGGGTTCTTTCCCGACAATTCCGTCGAGTATTTTGTCAGCTTTTATGACTACTACCAGCCAGAAGCCTACGTCGCGCGCTCTGATACGTTCATCGAGAAAGAAAGCCAAATCAACGAACAGATCGACCGTATGCGCCACTCGGCCACGCGGGCACTGTTGGAACGTGATGATGTAATTATCGTCGCCTCGGTGTCTTGTATCTATGGTATCGGGTCTGTCGAAACATACGGCGCAATGACCCAAGACATTGTCGTCGGCGAATCCTACGACCAACGCGCCGTCATGGCCGACCTCATCGCGCAGGCTTACAAACGCAACGACCAAGCCTTCCAACGCGGGACCTTCCGCGTGCGGGGCGACAGCCTCGAAATCTTCCCCGCACACCTAGATGACCGCGCATGGCGTCTATCCTTTTTTGGTGAAGAGCTAGAGGCGATCACCGAATTTGACCCCCTCACCGGCGAAAAGACCGACACATTGGAAAAAATCCGCGTCTACGCGAATTCCCACTACGTCACCCCCAAACCCACAATGCAGCAAGCCATTGTCGGCATCAAAAAAGAACTGCGCCAACGGCTCGACCAATTGGTCGCCGAAGGCAAGCTGCTCGAAGCCCAACGCCTCGAACAGCGCTGCAATTTCGACTTGGAAATGTTAGAGGCCACCGGTGTGTGCAACGGCATCGAAAACTACTCACGATACCTAACCGGCCGAGCGCCGGGTGAACCGCCCCCCACCCTGTTCGAATTCATCCCAGACCATGCAATCGTCTTTGCCGATGAAAGCCATGTGTCCGTTCCCCAAATCGGCGGTATGTATAAGGGTGACTTTAGGCGCAAAATGACACTTGCCGAACATGGGTTCCGCCTGCCGTCCTGCATGGATAACCGCCCGCTAAAATTCGAGGAATGGGACGCGATGCGCCCACAATCGGTATTTGTCTCAGCGACTCCCGCATCTTGGGAAATGGAACAAACCGGCGGTGTGTTCACAGAACAGATCATTCGCCCCACCGGCCTGCTGGATCCAGTGATCGAAATCCGCCCTGTTGATACACAGGTGGATGATGTCATGGATGAAATCCGCAAAGTGTCCGCCGATGGGTTCCGTACCTTGGTCACCACACTGACCAAACGGATGGCCGAAGACCTCACCGAATACCTGCACGAAAACGGCATCAAAGTGCGCTACATGCACTCCGACATCGACACCATTGAACGGATCGAAATTCTACGCGACCTCCGCTTAGGTGCCTTTGACGTGCTGATCGGCATCAACCTGTTGCGCGAAGGTTTGGACATCCCCGAATGTGGATTGGTCGCCATTCTGGACGCCGACAAAGAAGGCTTCTTGCGCTCTGAAACATCGCTCATTCAAACCATCGGCCGCGCCGCGCGCAACGCCGATGGCCGCGTCATCATGTACGCCGATAAAGTTACCGGTTCGATGGAACGCGCCATGGGCGAAACCGATCGTCGCCGCGCCAAACAAATTGCCTATAACGAAGAACACTGCATCACGCCCGCAACGGTAAAAAAGAACGTCGAAGACATCTTGGCCGGCCTCTACAAAGGTGACGTCGACATGAACCGCGTCACCGCCACGGTCGACGCCCCCGCTGGCGCGAACCTCGCCGCTGTTCTTGAAGGGCTGCGCACCGACATGCGCAAAGCCGCAGAGAACTTGGAATTCGAAGAAGCCGCCCGCCTACGCGACGAAGTTAAACGCCTCGAAACCGTGGATCTGGTGGTCTCTGACGACCCCCTCGCCCGTCAATACCAAGTCGACAAGGCCGTATCGGACGCGAAAAAGGCCGAAGGCCGTTCTACGGCGGGACGGCCAGGCCAACGAGGCGGAGTTAAACCAAGGCGGAAACGTTGATCGGGTTTCTCGTCCCATGGTCAATGTCAGCTTTGCGAACTTCTCTGCCGTCTTCTTCTGCCTAAGCAATGTCGGTTTCTGTCGAGGTAAATCGCTGCTAACGGCAGGGCGTCTTATCAATAGCGCATTAGCTCGGTAGAACGCTGGCCAACACGTTGCTAATCGTTTGGGTCACAGTTCCACGTAAAAACAACCAATCGAAGAAAAGTAGTGCAAAGAAAACCATCGCGGCTAGGTATCCGGGCGATGCCCAATCCTGAAAAAGGATCGCAAGAGCCCAATTTTGTTTATAAACATATCCGTAGGCCGCCCACGCAGTATACCCAGTCAGTACGACTGAGAGTGCTGCGAAACGCCAATTTAGGCGGTTTTGAAACACCACTAGGCCAAGCATCAAAGAAAGCACTACGACATTTACGAAGCCAAATCTTCGTAAATCAGTCAACAACCCTTGCACTGATGTTTCATAGTGTTCGACGACGAAGTCGCCTAGCGTGCTTTGTCCAACTCTAAATTGAGCGGCGTGTTCTACCATGGCAGGGTATGTAGCCGCTGAGGCTAACAACCAAAATTCACAATTGTCTTGGCAAGTTTCGGACTTTGCTAAGGCGAGTATTGCGGGGACAATCTCTTGACGCTCCGCATCAAGAACCTCGGCACTTACGCCAAGGCTGCCCGAAAGAGCCATGAGCCTTTCTATTCGGCTGCCTTCGTCTCCTTCTATTGTTCTGTCTGTCCAAAATTCTGTTGCCGCACTTTCAACTTCAACAATTGCGAACTGTCTAAGGCGTTCTTCGACCTGTTCCGGACTTGAGTAGGTAACACCGACAAGAAGAACTGAGATCACCAGCCCCACCAACTGAATGCCAACAAGGATTATTTTGCCTACCCGTTCCAATACACGCTCCAAACCCCCAAAGCACATTTGTGGCACCAAAACTGAAACCCGTGCAAGCCGAAGCATTAGTCAATGAGGGCTCAAAGACGTCGTTCGCTGCCGCAGCATGAATCCACGTCACTTAAGTAACCTGAAATCTTCATGCACGAGGCTCTCCTCATCCAAGGGAAAGCATTACGAATTCATCAAATGAAGTCGTAGTGAAATCTTTTGAAAATTTCGCCCCTATTCAACAGCCCCGCCAGCTTCAGCCCAATCCTTGTACCCACCAGCGTTGCGGACATCTTCAAAACCGAGCTCTTTCAACGTCTCGCCAGCCAGCGCAGCACGCCCGCCAGCCGCACAATAAACGACAACGGTTTTCGCACCTTCCAACTGTTCCGTCTGCCATTCCAGCACACCGCGCGGGATCGCAACCGCGCCCGCCACCTTGCCACCCGCTACCTCAGCCGGTTCACGCACGTCCAAAAACACAACACCATCTTGGCCATGCAACGCTTGCGCGTCCTCGATAGAAATCTGAGGCACGACGGCGCCTGCCGCATCAACTAAATCCTTTGGTGTCTGGGTCATCGCAATCTCCTTTTGCCCTACCCTACCCATTCTCGCAAAGGTCGCTACATTAAAACTATGCGATATGTCATTTGCCTTTGCTTGCTCCCCTTGCCCTGCGCCGCGTGGGAGTTTTCCCCTGACCCAATCTGCACCCTCGTCCACCAAGCCGAGGACGCAGAAATCGCCATCACCTTTGATGCGACCCAACCGGAATATGCCCTGTTCATCACCTTGCGCACCCAAACGTGGGGCGAAAGCCCTGCCTTCGAAATGGCATTTGCAGGTGGGCAAACAGGCCGCATCGGCACCGCCCGCCACACGCTCAGCGCAGACCGTGCCACTTTGACAGTTCGGGACCGAGGTTTTGGAAACGTCTTAGACGGGATCGAGTTCAACACCGATCTTCTGGCCTTCAGCGGCAACCAATCCGTCACTGCAGACACCCGTGATGCCGCGCCGGCGGTGCAAGCCTTTCGCGCCTGCCCGCAAACAGATCAACCTCTGTCATAACCACTTGCGCGAACACCAATCGGCCGCGATGTTGCACGCATGACCAACCCAATTCGCCCCACCGACGATGATGCCCGCGACCTTGCAAAGTCATTAACGCAAAACGCCCGACACGCGGCCCTTGGTGTTCTGTCTGGAGGCGTGCCGATGGTCACCCGCGTCGCCGTATCATGGATAAACGGCGCTCCGTATCTGTTGGTCTCTACCCTGTCACAACACACGAAAGCACTTTCCGCCAACCCCGCATGTTCCTTGCTGCTGGGCGAACCCGGCACCAAAGGTGACCCCCTCACCCACCCACGCCTTACCCTACAATGCAAAGCTGAACCCGCAGACAAAACAAAACTGCGGGACACATGGCTAACCAACCATCCAAAGGCAAAACTCTATTACGACTTCGCCGACTTCCAAATTTTCCACCTTAAGGTAAATATTGGCTACCTAAACGGCGGCTTTGGCAAGGCGTTTCACCTCACCGCCGATGACCTAACATGAAAAGGGGCACCAGCAGGCGCCCCTTTCTCTAATCAATCAACCCATCAAGACGGCTCGTCCATCCGAACCGAATATCGCACTGTACCACGAACGGGTTCAGGCCAGACCAAATAAAACTGATCATCATTTGCCCCCTGTTCAGGCTGCGCATAGGGTTGCGCAAAAACGATATCATTATCGTCATTGCGGATCGGCCCCACCGCCATCACAGCGTCAATGTTTTTGGCCCGGCCCCCAAACGGCAAATACGTTTCCGTATCAATCGTCCACGTTTCATCCTCAGAAGCCTGAGTGAATTCACCTACAAACGGGTTTTGGGTTTCAAACTCGATCCCATGATACGTGTTGCCTTCGAAAACAATCCGGCGCATCCGATCATAATCGAATTCCGCATAAGTCGTATCAACCTCGTCCACTCGGTCAAAATCCTGACCGAAAGACCGAAACACATTACCTTGGACGTTTAACCCATTGATGTAATGCCCCGGCCCATAAGGTTTGGCGACAATGCAACGCGAAGAAACCTGCCCATCGACGCTTGTGAAAATATTGCTGTTGATCGTCAGACCACCAAAGGAATAACCCGACACACTAGGGTCGGCATCATGCTCATTCGTCCATTCGACAAAGTTATTATCGATATAGTTGCCCGAGATCGTTGTCATCGGGTTCTGATGGGCAACAATAAGCCCCCCCAAACGAACACCAACCGCTTCATTGTCGCCCATAAACCAGTGATTGTTGGCGACAATACTTCCCGTGCCGCTCATAACCGCGAAATGGCGGAACCTAGCTGCACGGTTATTGCGAACCTTACAATCGTTCTTGTTAGTGTTGAAACACAGGGACTTCCGGTCTTGCGTTCGAAGGCCAGCCTCGTCAGACTCGAAATTGCATCTGTCGATGATCAACCCCTGACACCCAGCACCATGGGATGTGATTCCGCGATCCTTCGGGCGCTTGATCCAGCAGTCTTGGAACTGCACCAACACGCCAGAAGGTGCCAACAATACGGCACTTGCATCGCCGTCACAGTCAAAATCGATCTGATCAAAAACAAAATCCGAAATCTTCTCAAACCCGCTAAAATCCAGCAAGTATTTGAACCTCGTGAACGTATATTCTTGCGTCCCCTGCGCATCGAACAACTGAGCGCTCAACTTGACCGTACTCGTCCCAACATCAACCTCATGCACGTAAACTTCACGGCCAACACCGTTGCCCGTCACCAATGACCCGACTTGAATTGCACCAATGTTTGCAACGTTCGTCAGGTAAGACGCATCGTCAGTGTCGTAAGTCGCTTGCGACGTAACGACGTCATCATCCCAATTCGCCCCCGATACGGGAAAAAACAAACCATTATGAACAACGACCCGCGATTCATAGGTTTCCCTGTTGCTAACCGCTGCATGCAGATCAACCGGCTCAGTTAGCGCAATTCTGCGCCCGCCCAAATCCAGCGACGTATGGTCGGGGTAGTTCAACAACGCTTGGAACGCCTTCTTGAAGGCCAATTCTTCATTTCCAAACGCATCTACATAAGTCGGGTAGTCAAAGTTTTTCTGTAGAACCAACCGATGTTCTTCAGCCATACTGACGGTGCCCTCGAACCGCACCTGGTTTTGAAAGGTCACGTTTCCCCCTAAGAAATACGTGCCTGCAGTCACCAATACCTCACGCCCATCCGCGTCGTCGTCGGCCGCTTCGAAGGCGTCGGAATCATCAGTTACTCCATCGCCGATCGCGCCGTAATCACGCACATCAACAATACCCAACATGTCGCGCAGGAACGCATCGGTAATATCTACGATCTCAATGTCATCGATCCGAACCACGCCACCATTAGATCCTGTCAGATCCAAACCGATATGGCCGTAATTGGCATCGGCCCAGACCATATCAACACCGTTGCGTTGTCCAGTGCCGATGATGGCGGTCACCTCAAATACTTCGCCGTAACCCGTCAACGAAACCGACGGACCAACTTCTGTGACCCCACCCAAATGGCCGCCGCCCGCCTCTCCAGCCCAGCCAGCGATACGCACATCCGGCAATGCCCCTGACAGGCACTTCACCCGTGCCGTCACCTGCAAATAGCAACCCGGTAAAATCGTCGTTTCACCCATATAGCGAACCTGCTGCACACTGCTGGTTTTCACCACTTCAAGTGCGGCACCAAAATCCTGATCAGCCGGAATATAGGCCCCATTCCCAGATCCATCGTAGGTATCAGATCCTGGCGTTCCGTCTCCACTCGACCAAACATCCAGACCGTCCGAAAAGGAAGGTGGCATCAATTCGAGACCATCGGTGATTACCTTATTCATCGCAAAACCCCTATGTTCGGGGCCGCGCCGCGCGCCCCTATTCAAAAGCTGAACCCACAAAAGGCAAAAGCGCCTGTGCCGGTCACACGATCAAAGGGGTAATTCGTCGAAGTAAACGCGGGCTAACGGCACCGTAACGATGCCGCGCGACTGCACGCAACAGTTAGGACACGATGTCCGGCGCAGGGATCACCTGAACACCATTGATCAGCCAACCCGCTTCGGTTTCGATCATTTGATAATCCAGAATATAAAACGCACCATCCGGTCCCTTGATCAAAACTTCTTGTCGTGTCCGGCTTTCAAATTCTTGTTGCTCCAAAAACTGAACATCAGAATTGTCCCACACCATGGGGTAGCCATTCTGGACCATTCGGCCGAAATTCTCTGGGGTTTGAAAAATGCCTTGGATCATTGGGCTGGCAAACGTCCATGCCGTTCCCACATCCCGATCTCTAAACGCCTGTAACTGCTCTGTAATAACGCCTTCAATCGATGCGTCTTGCGCTGTAACGGACGTACCTGCGCAAACCAATGCGGCCAAAATGGCAGTTCTAAACATGGTAAATCTCCCTGCGGACTGATCAAAAATCTAGCCCACAGGGATCATTCGTCAAATCAGGCTAACTCGCCCCGCAGGCCCGCCTCGATCAACGCGATACTTTCCTCGCGGCCATACAGTGCAATGAATCCACCAAAACGTGGCCCCTGTTTCGCACCCAACAACACTTCATACAGGCACGAGAACCACGTCCGCAGCGGTTCAAAATCATGAACCTTACCAACGGCAAACACGATCGATTGCAAAAACTCGTCGTCGTTCCAATCCACGGCCGGCAACTCCATGTCTTTGCCAACCTTCGCGTTTTTCTCTGCGATGATCGCCAACGCGGCCTCATCAGACTTCAGCGCATCCGCCAACGCCTGCAACGCTGCGACCTCACCGGCCTCTGGCGCGCGGAACTCTTTGTTGGGTTCAACAAAGTCTTTGTAGTAGCGCACCGCATGGCCTGCCGCCGCATCCAAGTCTGGATTCGTTTCTGGTGACGCATCCGGCGCATAGCGCTGGATGAACCCCCACAACTTGTCCTTATCTTTGGCCTGCGAAACAGACGCCAAATTCAACAACATCGAAAACGGCACAACCATAGTCGACGCAGGCACATCCGCACCGTGAATGTGGAACACAGGGTTGTTGCACTGTGCTTTCTCATCCTGCGTAGGGTATGCGCGCAGCTGCTGGTGATACTCGTCCACCGCCTTCGGGATTACATCAAAATGCATCCGCTTCGCTGTCTTTGGCTTCTGGTACATGAAATATGACAGCGATTCCGTCGCCGCATAGGTCAGCCATTCGTCAATCGACACACCATTCCCGGACGTCTTGGAAATCTTGTGACCCTGATCATCCAAGAACAATTCGTAAGAGAAATGCTCCGGCTTCTTGCCGCCCAAAATTTCGCAGATCCGGTCATAGATTGGCGTATTCGTGCTGTGGTCCTTGCCGTACATTTCGAAATCAACATCAAGGCTGGCCCAACGCGCACCGAAATCTGGCTTCCACTGCAATTTTACATTGCCGCCCGTCACCGGCACCGTCCATTCACGGCCCGTTTCATCGTCAAACGTGACGGTGCCTTCTTTCGCATCCACATGCTTCATCGGCACATACATAATGCGCCCGCTTTCTGGGTGCTTGGGCAAGAAGATCGAATAGGTTTCGCGGCGCTCTTCACGCAATGATTTTGTCATCACAGCCATGACATCGTCATACCGCTCAACGGCACGCATCAGCACCTCATCGAACTGACCAGACTCATAGTATTCCTTGGCGGAATAGAACTCATACTCAAATCCAAAGGTGTCCAAAAACCGGCGCAACATCGCGTTATTATGGTGGCCAAAGCTCTCGTATTTATCGAACGGGTCCGGCACATCTGTCAGCGGCAGCTGCATATATTGCTCCAGCCGCTCAGGGTTCGGCACATTGCTTGGAACTTTGCGCATCCCGTCCAAATCATCTGAAAAACAAATCAAACGTGTCGGAATGTCGGAAATAACCTCAAACGCACGACGGATCATCGTCGTACGGCTCACCTCACCGAACGTGCCGATGTGGGGCAATCCAGATGGCCCATAACCCGTCTCGAACAACACATGGTCTTTGCCCGTCCGCTCTACCCGTTTCAGCAACCGGCGGGCCTCTTCAAAGGGCCAAGCCTTCGAGGTCATCGCAGCATCACGTAAAGCAGTCATCGGACAAATCCATTCTATGTTACCCTGCGCCCCATTGGCACAGTTCCGCGCGTCCTATTGCAGTGCAGCATCCTCGTCAATAAATGTGAAAGGAACCAAAGGAGCGACATCAATGTCCGACACCCCTTCCCTGACTTCCCAAGACGCGCTCTGCGCCCTGATGATCGCGGTCTCCGCAAGCGATGAAAACATCCGCACGGCCGAATTGGTTAAGATCACGAACATCATCAACAACCTGCCCGTTTTCGCCAATTACGACGCCGACCACGTGCCCCGCATGTCACAGACTGTATTTGACCTCTTCAGCCAAGAAGACGGCCTTGATGCTCTCTTCGGCCTCATACGCGACAGCCTGCCAACACGTTTGTTCGAAACAGCCTATGCATTGTGCTGCGACGTTGCTGCCGCTGATGGCGACATCCGCCAATCCGAACTGCGCATGCTAGAAGAGGTCCGTTACGAACTAGCCATCGACCGTTTGCACGCAGCCGCCATCGAACGTGGCGCGCGTGCTCGGCACATGACCCTCTAGGCGAAATTTGACCGCATCAACGGGGCCATGCATCGTGATGGCCCTAACGATCAATTTACTGGTTCAACGCCGCCTAAATCTTCCAATTCAACAACATCAGCCTCGTCAATCGACGCAATCAGCCCCCAGCGCTGTAACAATTGTTGCTGTAACCGTCGCGCACGGCGGTTCCATTCAATAGATCCTGCAGGCACTTCGTCGCCGCTCGCTTTACCGCGCTCGCGCCGATCAAGGTTGGCAGCAAATATTGCAAACGCCAAATCAGACCCATCCGCCGTCTCGACATAGCCCGCCAAAGACGACACGAAATTCAATGTCCCCGTTTTGGCGCGCACCTCAATCGGATAGTCTTCCAATCGGTTGTTGTCTGCATCCCGCATCGCAATCCTACGCATGATTGGCCGCAATGGCCCATCAGGCCCGACGGCCAACAACACCTTGACCATCGCACCGGCAGAAATCCGGTTCGCATCGCTCAGGCCGGAATGGTCCTTGAAATCACACTCGGCACCGTAAGTTTCACCAATCCAGCGGGTCATTTCTGCTGCCGATTGTTCAATATTCAACGACCGCCCCAATTTCGCCTGTGTCGCTGACAACCCGCAGATTTCCGCTGTCAAATTCGTAGAATACAGCAACATTTCTTGCAAAATCGTCCGCATCGTCGGGCTTTGATGGCTCGCCAGCTCTGTCCCACCTTCCGGCAAATCATCCACGACCTCAGGCGATGGTACGGTTACACCAATCTCTTGCGCTACCGTCTGAAAAACATCGCCTGCGTACAACGCGGGTTGGCGAACCGGCATCCACCGCGAACCGCCATTCCCCAACGCTGATCGGGCCACAGTCCAGCGGTCCGGCGCATTTGTGTCAAACACGGGCGAACCACGATCCACAATCTGAACCCGCGCCATTGAAACGCGCGGCACGCGGTTCTCGGTTCGCGCATCCATAGACGTTTGCCAATTGCCACTGACCCTGCGCCACTCAAAATGAACACGATTGTAATTTAGGTTCAGCCCACTGACCGCTGGGTTATAGCCAAGGTAATCCAACTGGGATGGTTCAATCTCCTCAGCGTAGGGCAATGCACCACGCCAACACAAAAACCGCCCCTCAACACGCATCACACCTGCAGCCTTCAGATCATCCGCAAGCTGGGCCAAATGATCTGCAGAAAGCGTGGGATCACCTCCGCCTGCCAAAATCAAATCACCACGCAAAACACCGCCCTCTACGGGCCCGTTAGCAAAAATTCGCGTTACAAACCGAAACGCGCCGCCCAAAGCATCCAAAGCATAAAGCGCAGTCACAGCCTTGGTGACACTCGCCGGCGGGACCGCCTCGGTCGCTTCAATCTGTTCAAAAACCTCGCCTGTTCGTGCATCTGCAAGCACGCACCCCACAGTGCCTTCCAGATCCGCGGCAGCAATGATACTTTCAATACTTGCGCGTATCCGCGGTGCAATCCTCGGAATCACACTCACTTCCGGCGCCTGTGCAACCGCCGCCGAACCGGAACGCGCAACAGGTCGCAAACTCGACAACGGCGCCTGCGCTACCGCAGCACCAGCCACACCAGACAAAAGACCACTTAAGATCGCGCGACGCGTCAACTGTACAGACATCTAAAAACCCTAGCCCTCGTCAGGGTGCCCTTCAACAGAGCCCCCCTGCCATTTACCTGCATTTCTAATCGCGGTGGATGACTTTTCCGACATCGGCAAATTCACGAATGACCACATCGGCGCGTCAGAGCGCCCCAAGGTTAGCGCAGCCCGACCAATCAACCGTTTCGCGCGATACATCCGCGCCGCCTTCGACATACGCGCAGCAATCCGGTCACCCGGTCGCGCCAAAACCCCAACAGGCACCCGCGCCATGATCTCCTGCCAATCCTGCCACCGATGAAATTGCGCCAAATTATCTGCGCCCATCAGCCACACAAACCGCACCCCAACATACCGATCCTGTAACGCAGCTATCGTCTCCGCCGTATAGCGCGTGCCCAGTTGCGCCTCGATATCGGTGATCTTGACCGCAGGGTGCCGCATCACATCCCGCGCCGCAGCCAACCGCGCTTCCATCGGGGCAGGCCCACGCGTTTTCAACGGGTTACCCGGGCTTACCATCCACCAAACACTGTCCAACCCAAACCGTTCCAACGCGGCTTTGGTGATGTGCACATGGCCATCATGGGCAGGGTCAAACGACCCTCCCAGCAACCCCACAACCTGACCGGCGCGGGCGTATGGTACCTTATAACGTTCCATCCCCTGTCCTTACGCAGCCCCCCCGATAAAGGCAATTGCCAACGCCTCCCATTGCACCCCACGCCCCCCTTGCGTATTCACGGAATCAAAGCGTTTTAGCATCAAGGAGTCCAACCATGGCTGCCAATCAATTCGTCTACTTCATGGACGGCGTCTCCAAAACTTACCCCGGTGGTAAGAAAGTCTTTGAAAACATCCGCCTCAACTTCCTTCCAGGCGTGAAGATCGGTGTTGTCGGTGTAAACGGCACCGGTAAATCCACCCTGATGCGCATCATGGCGGGCCAGGACAAAGAATTCACCGGCGAAGCATGGGCCGCCGAAGGCGCGACCGTCGGCTACTTGCCACAGGAACCAGAACTCGATCCAAACCTGACAGTGCGCGAAAACGTGATGCTGGGTGTAAAAGCGAAAAAGGATATCCTCGATCGCTATAACGAATTGGCTATGAACTATTCCGATGAAACGGCCGACGAAATGGCCCAACTTCAGGATGAAATCGACAGCCAAAACCTTTGGGATCTAGACGCCCAAATCGACGTCTCGATGGAGGCTTTGCGTTGCCCCGCTGATGACGCCAACGTCACAACCCTCTCAGGTGGTGAAAAACGCCGCGTGGCCCTGTGTCAGCTCTTGCTCGACGCGCCAGATATGCTGCTACTCGACGAACCGACCAACCACCTCGACGCCGAAACAATCGCATGGCTGCAACAGCACCTCATTGATTACAAAGGCACAATCCTGATCGTAACCCACGACCGTTACTTCCTCGACGCCATCACCGGCTGGATCTTGGAACTCGATCGCGGCGCTGGCATCCCGCACGAAGGCAATTATTCCAGCTGGCTCGAAGCCAAGGCAAAACGTCTGGAACGCGAAGCCAAAGACGACAAATCCAAGCAGAAAACGCTTGAACGCGAACTCGATTGGATGCGCCAAGGCGCCAAGGCTCGTCAGGCCAAATCAAAGGCCCGTATCAGCGCCTACAACGACCTCGCCAACCAATCCGAAAAAGAAAAACTTGGCCGCGCCCAGATCATTATCCCAAACGGTCCACGTCTCGGGTCCAAGGTGATCGAGGTTGAAAACCTCACCAAAGCCATGGGCGATAAGCTCTTGGTCGAAAACCTGTCGTTTGACCTGCCACCCGGTGGCATCGTAGGCGTGATCGGCCCCAACGGTGCGGGTAAATCTACGCTGTTCGGCATGCTCACCGGTCAAATCGAACCCGATTCCGGCACCGTCAGCTTTGGCGACACGGTTGAACTCTCCTATGTTGATCAATCACGCGACGATCTGGATGCAAACGCCACTGTCTGGGAAGAAATCTCCTCTGGTGGCGAAGTCATCAAACTTGGCGACGCCGAAATGAACTCCCGCGCCTATTGCTCGGCGTTCAACTTCAAAGGCGGCGACCAGCAGAAGAAACTCGGCGTCCTGTCTGGCGGTGAACGCAACCGCGTCCACATGGCCAAACTGCTAAAATCAGGCGGTAACGTCCTTCTCCTCGATGAACCGACCAACGACCTCGACGTTGAAACCCTGCGCGCCCTCGAAGACGCCCTGGTCGATTTCGCAGGCTGCGCCGTGGTCATCTCCCACGACCGTTTCTTCCTCGACCGGATCTGCACACACATCCTCGCATTCGAGGGTGAAGCCCATGTTGAGTGGTTCCAAGGTAACTTTGAAGACTACGAAGAAGACAAAAAGAAACGTCTTGGCGCCGATGCAATGGAACCCAAACGTATGAAGCACAAGAAATTCGCAAGATAAGCGAGCCACATTTCTGAAGTTTTCGGGCGGCCATTCTCGGGCCGCCCTTTCTTTTGCCGTCCCCCCAAACCGGCGTGACGTGGTTGCCCCACAAACAAACAATCGGTTAAACCACCTCAACTCAACAACCAAAGGCCCCCGCCATGAAACAATACGCATTCCCATTCGGCCTCTGTATCGCCGTCGCAATCGCCGCGTATTTCGCTGGGGCGACACAAACCTTGGGCGCCCATCCGTTCTGGGCCGACAAAACCATACTCCTCGGCACGCCAATCGGACTAATCCTCGGATATGCGTCAACACGCCTTCCCTACGGACGCGCCATTGGGGGCCTCGCGGGCCTCACGCTTGTGTCATTCGCTATCGCGCACGTTGGCAAAACCCGCTTCGCTGCGTCATACGCCGAAGACACCTTTGCTGGGCAAATGTGGTTCTTTGGCTGGCACGCTGTTGTAATTTTCGCGCTGGCGACTCTCTTCATTGCAGCCGCAAACCTGAAACGCACCTAAACCCTTATTTGCGCTTCACGAACTCCGTCAAAATCACAATCCGCTGTCCTTCTACGCGGCCCTCAATATGGGCCGCGTTATCCGGGACCAATGAAATGTTGCGCACTGCCGTGCCGCGTTTGGCCGTAAACCCCGCACCCTTCACGGGCAGGTCCTTGATCAACACAACCGTATCGCCATGTTCCAGCCGCATCCCGTTACTGTCAAAATGTTCGACCACAGGCTCGACGTCCTGTGCAAGGGCTAAAACCTCTGGCTCCATCATCATGTTCTCGCGCGCATCAGACGCCCACATCTCGTCGATCTCGCCCAAACGGCGCCAAACGGCAATCTGTACCGCAGGCGTAACCGACCATGCCGCCCCTTCCAAACACCGCCAATGGGCATCTGGGGCACCCTCGCTCCGGCATGTCTCACACAACAAAACTTGATCCTCAGGCGGCACGTCTACGCCCGCCAACCCGTCGATCGCGCCACAAAACTCGCAAACACCGCCAGCACGGTCCATCAATTCATCCCACCGCACGGCGATTCTCCTGCTACGTTCTTTATTCCGTCAGACACGGAACCGCCCCAAACCGCAAGAAAATTGCAGCCCGCGCCGCATTCGGGGCCCACCAACCTTCGGCAAATCATTGCGCGTAACAGCGCGACTCCGCTACACTCCCCCAACAGGAAACAAAAACATTCGAGCAAAAGAAGGCCCTGTCGTGCCAATAACCCCGCCCGCCCCCGAAACAGACCCTCGGCTCGCCTTTTGGATGCCTGGCCGTGATACGGGTTTGGCCTTGGTTGGCCCATCCACCCCGTCGTGGACCCCAATCAAAGGCGGCACCACTGACACCATCACCTTGGCCGAACATGGCCGCATTCAACGCCGATGGAACGCTCAATGGACCGCATGGCAAACTGAAACAGTGTTTGAAAAACCGGTGGAATATTCCAGCCAACTTGCTGTCGCCGACAACCTATTTGTCGACGAGAATATTCAGGCCGTAAACGGGAAATGGTTGTTCAGTGGTACCGCAGGCCACCGCGCATTCGGTGCAAATTTCCGCGCCATCAAACGTGCCTCAGGCCGCGAAACATGGGCAACTCAAATCAAAGCATATTTTGACGAAGCCAAAACACACGACAGCACCTTGCCCTCTCATGACGGCACGATTGCAGGCCTCGACGTGGTGATAGAGGCACGAAACCTATCCAATTATTTTCATTTCGTCCGTGAAACCCTGCCCACGATCGCAATGGTCGCGTGCGAAAAAACCTTCACTGGCCGGATCAAGATTGTCACCAAGGCAACCACATTACCCAGTTTTGTGCAGGCCCATATCGCAACCCTATTTCCAGAACTGAAAGATAGGGTTGATCTGGTCCAAACCCCATCAACCTTCGATCGGGCCTTGATCGTTTGGCACGGTGATATTGCATATTTCGGTAACCCAACCGACCACATCCCGAACCTTATCGGCCCCAAAAACGATCTCGCCAACAACGCCTATCCATCACGGTTAGGCAAAGTCCTTATGGCGAATGGCAACATCGCAGCCCTTCGCAAACTAAGAGAACGTGCGCTGGACGTTACAGATGGTATTTCCTTCAACCATCTGCCGAACAAATTCTGGCTCGGCCGACGCGCGGCGCGCGGTCACGACAGGTCTTTGAAAAACGAGGCCGCACTCCTCGATCTTCTATACGTACGTGGTTTCCAACAAGTGTTGTTCGAAGACCTCACACCATTGGCGCAGATCGGCGCAATGCAAAACGCAGACATCATGTTGTCCTACCACGGCGCAGGTTTCACCAACATGGCTTACGCTGCCGCCAAAACGCATGTTATCGAACTGGGAACCCTGCAAACTGGTACAATCCGATGGGACGATTTCGCCAGCCTCGCGCATCTATCTGGCTGCCGCTACACCGTGGCTATTGCAGATTACGAATACGACGGCCCCGAGGTTATCCCGCCGAACCGCGGCAAAGGTCTGTACCCTGTTAGAATGAGCGATCACGCCACCGACCGCCTCATGACGTACCTCGACGGCCTGTAACAAACGCGCCTAAGCCGCGTTTAAATCTTCCCAAAACCCTAAACGTGTCTCTTGTTCCACGTCCAAATGGGCGCGAATAAATGCCATGTCTTCATTGGAAATACCCACATCAGAAACCCGCTGACCGGGACGGCCTTTTGCCCCAACATGCCCCGGCACATCGATTTTACCTTTCGCGGCAATGTCATAGCGTTCAGAAATGATGGTCAACATATCAGCCGGGGTGTTCTTCGCCATCTCGTAGTCGACCAGAACCGCATTACATTCCCGCTCCAACAATCCTAAAAAGCACGCGTTTTTCACGCTCCGCATTTCCAACGGATTCTCAAACCGTTTCCCCGTAATTGGGTGGCGGTCGAGCTGATTCGCAACCAACCGATCCTTGGGCATTCCCTGATATCCCCACCGTGAATGGCCAAAATCTTTGGCGCGGTACTGGTCATACCACTGCGTGCGCAGAAACTCGCCGAACGCCAATCCCTCATGCGACTTTGCAAATGGGCGGTTATGAAGGCTCGACAACCAAGATAGCGGGTCTCGTACAACGATCACCAAAAGCGCCGATCGTGCGATGCACGGCATTGTTGGGTACCCATGTTTCCAGCCGTATTTCGTTGTCTGATCAACGGCTAAGTTGTCATCAATCAACTGTGCAACATAGTTTGTGCCCGTCCGCCGTTCACCGAATACTTGAAAATGGTCGATCTTTTGACCGCCATGTTTGGTCCATTCAAGTACATCCAATGTCATCGCCGCCCCGCCCAAAATCCAATAGATCTGCTGATCTCAAAAGTTGGCGAAAATTACCACCAATCGCCCGACGCAACAAGAAACCGTAGCCCGCGTTTTCATCAACACCCTTGATTTATATCCTGCCGCCCCTCATATGGGGCCTGCAGACGTTACTCTATATCGACCCCTGTCTTCCGCTTTCCGGCTTACAGTTCTTCGACCTAGCACTGACCAAGCCACAGCTGTCGCACTCCGCGGGCAGCCCAATACAAGGAAGACATGACATGGCCAACGGCACAGTCAAATGGTTCAACACAACAAAAGGCTTCGGCTTTATCGCTCCTGAAACTGGCGGCAAGGACGTTTTCGTTCACATCTCCGCAGTTGAGCGTTCCGGCCTTACAGGTCTGGCAGACGATCAGAAAGTTACTTTCGACGTCGAAGCTGGCCGCGACGGTCGCGAATCCGCAGTGAACCTCGCACTCGCATAAGGCAAACGCCTGACGAAATTCGAAAGGGCGGCCCAATGGGCCGCCCTTTTTCGTTCTAAACAAACAAAATTTACTTACGCTGCGGATTTTTCTTCGACGACCTCTTCAGCCGCTGGTTCCACCGCTTCATCTACGGCATCTTCTTTTGTCTCGGTCGGTGCAGGTAACGCCAGCGCCTCGTCTGGCATCTGGTCAGGCAACTCGACAGACAGCAGACCGGTGTTCAGATCCACGCCAACCTTTGGTTTGTCAGCCATCAACGCCAAAACGGCATTCAACTCGTCAACAGTGCGAACAACAGTATCGCGCTGCGTTTCAATAACAGCTTTCGCGCCCATTTTTTCGAACAAGAATTTAAACATATCTACCCCCAATTGAACCTAAACTCACCCTATGGGACCCCGTTCTGCATCACGAGGGGAAACCACAGCCCCACTTCCCACTTCTGCAGGCGGGCACACATTTGTCGCCTTTCGCCCAAAAACCTCGCAGTTCTAATTTTTCTTGATTTAGCGAATGACCAGACGCATATTTTTCCTGCAACGTTACTCACGATCCGTACTGCTCCACTTTCGGCCCAGTCTTTCGATCCTGCACTGACGCGCCAAACCGCTGCATGGTGCGAGCGGAAAACACAGGGAGAACAACAGCATGGCTAATGGTACCGTGAAATGGTTCAATACAACAAAAGGGTATGGCTTCATTGCACCCGAAGGTGGTTCAAAGGATGTGTTCGTTCACATCTCTGCCGTCGAACGCTCCGGTCTGACCGGTCTGGCTGACGATCAAAAGGTTACTTTTGACATCGAAGCAGGCCGCGATGGGCGCGAAAACGCGATCAATCTGGCACTCGTCGACTAAGCAACTCAAAATCTATAAGGCCGCATCTTACCCAAGGTGCGGCCTTTGTTTTGCGCTCTCCCCATCCCTTTGGACTACAGCAGGCACCCGACCCACCATGCAGATAATATTGATGCGGCACGGCCAGCCGGAGATGGACCTCGACACCCTGAAACGTCGCCGCATGTCCGCAAATGACGTTGGCAAAATCGTCGAAGCCTATGAAACGGCCGCGCTCTCCGCGAACACCGCTCCACCGCAAGACGCGCGAAATATCGCAGACCGTTGCCCTGTCGTGATCAGCAGCGATCTACCACGCGCCGTCCAATCGAGTGAGAAACTTGAAACAACGGCCAAGGCGAAAATCGATCCCCTCTTCACGGAATCCGCTCTGCCCTACCTAAATTGGAACACGCCCAAACTGTCCTTCTTCACGTGGTGCATAATCTTCCGCATCCTTTGGCTTTGCGGGTTTTCAAAGAACGGGGAATCGATTGCACAGGCCAATGCGCGGGCCGCAACCTGTGGCGCAGAACTCACCCAGCACGCCCATGAAGAGGGAGCCGTTCTCTTGCTCGGCCATGGGATCATGAATCGTTTAATCGCGCGCGATCTCAAAAAACGGGGGTGGAAACGAACCTCCAAAAGCTCAGAAAAATATTGGGCCTTCGCGATCTATTCCAAACACTGAATCGTTTAGACAAAAGAAAACGGGCGCAGCAGCATCCCCCTACGCCCGTTTTTAACATTTTTCGCGTTGATCAATCGTCCAGAACAAAGCTGATTTTTAACACCACGCGATACTCGTCAATTTTGCCGGCCTTTACTGTGACCTTCTGGTCGGCAACCCATGCGCCCGTAATGCCTTTCAGCGTTTTGGATGCGCGTTCGATTCCGTTTTCAACGGCGTCGTCAAAGGATTTCGAAGACGACGAGATAACTTCAGTGACTTTAGCGATCGACATGATCGTTCCCTCCAAGAATGCACCACCGTTGTAGCTCAAACCAAAGGGTGCGCCCTCTGGGAAAGTCGGGCCATCATTCCCCCCCTACCGCAACAGCTCCAAAACGGACGGGCCCATGGCCTCCACAATCACCTCAACACCTTCCGCATTGGGATGAATTCCATCGGGCTGCATGTACAGCGCACGGGCGTTTGCAATGTCGCCCTGTGCCAGCAACCCATCAAAAAATGTCGGGTACAGTGCCACGCCATATGTCTCGGCCAAATCTGTGTACATTCCGTCAAATCTGTCTTTGAAATCAGTGCCATAATTCAATGGCGCCTCCATCCCAACCAACAGAATATCCACCTCGGCCGCGACCGCTGCCTGTAGAATTCCATCCAGATTGGCGCGGCTCACGGCCGGATCGATCCCCCGCAAAACGTCATTCCCGCCCAGCGCCACAATCATCGCATCAACATCGGGCGTCAGCGTCCACGCCACACGGCTCAAACCACCCGCCGTAGTGTCTCCGGAAACACCCGCATTTATCAAAACAACGTCCGCCCCCTGCCCGTCCAACCACGCCTGTAATTGCGGGACAAACCCGTCCTCGGGGGGCAATCCGTACCCCTGTGTCAATGAATCTCCCAGCGCCGCAATCGTCACCGTTTCGGCGTGCGCACTGCCAATGCCTAAAATCAAACAAATCGTAAGGTTGCGGGCGCTATGAAACGCCCCATATGTGAAACAACGCACTCGATCAAAGGCCGCCCTCATGACAGACGCCCTCTCCCTTTCCGACGTTTCCCTTTCGCTTGATGGCAACGCGGGGCGGGTCAACATCCTCCACGACATTTCGCTAACAGTTAAAACCGGCGAAACATTGGGGCTGGTGGGGCCAAGCGGGTCAGGCAAATCGTCTCTCCTCATGGTGATGGGCGGGTTAGAAACCGCCACCTCTGGGCAAATTGGCGTTCTTGGCACCGACATCACCCACTTGGGCGAAGACGACCTTGCACGCTTTCGTCAAAACAATATGGGGGTGGTGTTCCAATCCTTCCACCTAATTCCCACAATGACCGCCCTGGAAAACGTCGCCACCCCGTTAGAACTAGCCGGCGTTCGCGACGCATTCGACCGCGCCCAGGCCGAACTGGATGCCGTCGGCCTATCCCACCGCGCAGATCATTACCCAGCTCAAATGTCTGGCGGCGAACAGCAACGTGTGGCCCTTGCCCGCGCCTCGGTCACACGCCCTAAAATCCTGTTGGCCGACGAGCCTACGGGTAACTTGGATGAAACCAATGGCGCCGCCATCATCGACATGCTTTTTGCCTTGCGCGAACAACATGGCGCGACCCTCATCATGGTGACCCATTCAAACGAACTCGCAAACCGTTGCGATCGCACCATTCGTCTGCGCGACGGGCGCATCGACACGGCCTTAAAGGCCGCTGAATAATGCGTCTCGCTTGGACCTTCGCGAAACGCGAGCTGCGCGGCGGCTTGCGGGGTTTCCGCATATTCCTCGCGTGCCTCGCCCTTGGTGTTGCTGCCATCGCCGCAATCGGCACCGTCCGCGCTTCGATCCAAGATGGACTCGCCAATAACGGTGCATCTCTTTTGGGTGGCGATGCCGTCCTTAACATGACCTATCGGTTCGCCACCGAGGAAGAACGCGCTTGGATGGCGCAAACCGCCACCGCCGTGTCCGAAACGGTAGACTTTCGGTCCATGGTTGTCGTCAATCGTGACACAATCGAACGCGGCCTCACGCAGGTGCAAGCCGTCGATAATCTCTACCCTCTCATCGGCGCCGTTACCCTCGAACCAGCCATGTCGCTTTCCGATGCCCTCGATGGCAACGCCACCCATCCGGGCGGCGTCATGGAACGTGTTCTAGCAGACCGTCTCGGCCTTCAAACCGGCGACACCTTTAACCTCGGCGACCAAACCTTCACCCTTTCCGCTATCCTTATCAGCTACCCAGACAACGCTGGCGGCGGCTTTGGCCTTGGCCCGCGTTCCATTGTGCGCCTCGACGACCTTGCCAACTCCGGCCTTCTTGCGACCGGCACCTTGATGGAAACCAACTACCGCCTCGCCCTCCCTGACGGGACCGACCTTCAATCGCTCGAAGATCAGGCCGAAACCCTGTTTCGCGATGATGGCGTGCGGTGGCGCGACAGCCGCTCCGGTGCCCCGCGCATCGCACGGTTCGTAGACCGGATCGCAGCGTTCCTCGTCCTCGTCGGCCTTTCGGGGTTGGCCGTTGGGGGTGTTGGCGTATCTGCTGCGGTGCGCTCATATCTCGCTGGTAAGACAGCCGTCATCGCCACCTTAAAAACTTTGGGCGCAAACCGCCGCACGATCTTTCTCACCTATTTCTTACAGGTCGCTGTCCTCACCCTCGTTGGCATCGCCATCGGCCTCGTTCTGGGGGCCGCCATTCCCCTCCTCGCGGCCCCGTTCATCGAACCCCGCCTCCCGATCCCGACAGATTTCACACTGCAGTCTGGCCCATTGGTCGAGGCCGCAATCTACGGCCTGCTGTCGGCCCTCATCTTCACCCTCTGGCCGCTCGCGCGCACCGAAGACATCAAAGCAGCGACCCTGTTCCGAGATGCAACTGGGGCCGGAAACACCCTGCCGTCCACCCGTTACCTATTGCTCACAATTGCCCTTGTCGCCCTCCTGATTAAAACAGCAATCTTCTTTACCGGCACAGCATTCCTCACCCTCTGGACAGCGGGGGGCGTTGCATTCGCCCTTGGCCTTCTCGTCCTTGCCGCGGCCTTCGCACGGTTCACCGCTCGCAAGTTTCGCACATTGTCCCGCGGCCGCCCCGCCCTTCGGTTTGCCTTGGGTGCCATCGGTGCGCGCGGCGGCGAAACCACGTCAGTCGTGCTTTCCCTAGGTCTCGGGCTTGCCGTTCTTTCTGCCGTCGGGCAGATCGACGGAAACATGCGCCGCGCCATCGACAACGACCTTCCCCAAGTCGCGCCGTCCTATTTCTTCGTCGACATTCAACCGGACCAAATTGATGGGTTCCGTACCCGCCTAGATGACGACCCGCAGGTGTCCGACTACGAAGCCGCCCCCATGTTGCGCGGCATCCTGACCCGCATCAACGACCGTCCCGCCCGCGAGGTCGCCAACCACTGGGTCACCCGTGGCGACCGTGGCATCACCTACTCCGCCACTCCACCCACAGGCACAGTCATCACCCATGGCGAATGGTGGCCCGAAGACTATTCAGGCCCGCCCCTCATCTCCTTCGCCACTGAAGAAGCCTTAGAAATGGGCCTCGAACTTGGCGACGTGCTCACCGTCAACATCTTGGGCCGCGACATCACTGCCACCATCGCGTCTTTCCGCGAAGTGTCCTTCGAAGACGCGGGTATTGGCTTCATCATGTCCATGAACCCCACAGCCCTTCAGGGCGCACCCCATTCTTGGATCAGCACGGTGTATTCAGACCCCGAGGCCGAAGCGGCCATTCTGCGCGATCTCGCGACGGCATACCCCAACATCACCGCAATCCGGGTCCGCGACGCCATCGATCAGGTCGTTGTCTTGGTCGGCGGAATCGCCACCGCAACCCGCTTCGGGGCACTTGCCACCTTGATCACAGGCTTCCTGGTCCTCATCGGTGCAGCCGCCGCCGGCGAACGTGCCCGCACCTACGAATCCGCTGTCCTCAAAACCTTGGGCGCATCACGCGCTCGAATCCTTGCCAGCTTCGCTCTGCGCTCTGCCCTGTTAGGCTTGGCAGCAGGCCTTGTGGCCCTTGCTGCCGGTATCGCCGGTGGTTGGGCGGTTAGCACCTATATTATGGAAACCGACTTCACCCCAATCTGGTCTTCGGCAGGTGCCATCATTTTGGGCGGTATGGCTGCGACGATGCTGGCGGGCCTGCTGTTTGCATTGCGTCCGCTTGCGGCCAAACCCGCCCGCGTGCTACGCGCAAAAGAATGACACATCCTCGTTTTTTCGGCTTCGGCAGCCTCGTTAACCTTGCAACCCACACCTATCCCGAAGTGGAAGCAGCCACACTAACCGGCTGGCGGCGCGTCTGGCGCAAAACCGAAGACCATCATGTCGCGCTTTTATCCGTTGAACGGCACGACACAACGCTGCACGGCATCACCGCCGCTGTCCCCAATGCCGATTGGGCAGCCTTGGACGAACGCGAACATGCCTACTTGCGCCGCGATGTATCTGACCAATTCAAAAGCCCCACCGCCGTCTACGAAGCAAACCCAGACACATCCGGTCCATCGACCAAAGACAACCCTATTTTGCTCAGCTACCTCGATGTCGTCGTCGGAGGTTATGCGATCTTAATGGGCGATGAAGGCCCATCGCATTTCTTCGAAACAACCGCAGACTGGGCTCCGGTACTAGACGACCGTGCATCCCCGCAATATCCACGCGCGCAACCGCTCACCGATGAAGTTCGCGAAACCGTTGATGACGCCCTCAAACAAATGGGCATAAAAAAAGACCGAATTGCCTAGCAACAATTCGGTCTAATTTACTGCCATCCAGCTTGATTAACCGTGCGGTTTGACTTGCATCAGCGGCATTACCTCCGCCATTTCCGGCCCGCGTGCACGCCCCGTGATCGCCAAACGCAATGGCATGAACAACCCTTTGCCTTTGCGCCCTGTCGCTTCTTTCACGGCACCTGTCCATGTGGACCACGTGTCATCTGCATAGGGTGGTTCGCCAAGCATCGAAATCGCCGTTGCGATAAATTCATCGTCTTCTTCGGCCACAGGCGTATCCGCGCTGCCGTTAAACACAGCCCACCAATCAGCCATTTCGCCCAAACTGGTGATGTTTTCGCGTACGACATTCCAAAACCGTTCGCCCACCTCTGAAGGAACGCCCAGATCACCAATCGTATCTGCCACATCCGCATATGGACGTGCAGCCAACCACCGAGCCGTCAACGGCGCCAGATCGTCGGAATCAAATTTAGTCGGCGCAGACCCGAATTTCGACAGATCGAAACCCGCCACGACCTCATCAATTGTTTCGCGCAACTCAACAGGGTCAGACGACCCCAATCGCGCCATCAACGACAAAATCGCCATCGGTGCCACACCGTTTGTGCGCAAATCACGCAACGCAAGCGTGCCCAAACGTTTCGACAACGCCTCACCCTGCGGTCCTGTCAGCAAGGAATGGTGCGCAAATGTCGGAACAGTCCCACCCAGCGCTTTAATCATCTGGATTTGTGTTGCTGTGTTGGTCACATGGTCAGACCCACGCACAACATGGGTGATCCCAAATTCCGTATCATCCACGACAGACGCCAACGTATACAAATACTGGCCATCCCCACGGATCAAAACAGGGTCCGAAACAGACGCCGCATCAATCGACAGATCGCCCAAAATCGCGTCCGTCCACTCAATCCGCTCTTGGTCCAGCTTGAACCGCCAGTGGCCTGTCCGTCCCTCAGCGCGGTATGCCGCCTTTTGGTCTTCGGTCAATTCCAGCGCAGCACGATCGTACACAGGCGGCTTACCCATGTTCAGTTGTTTCTTGCGCTTCAGATCCAATTCAACTGGCGTTTCAAAACACTCATACAACCGGCCCGATGCAATCAACGCATCCCGTGCCGCATCATATTGCGCCAAACGTTGCGATTGATATTCAATCCGGTCCCACGAAATCCCCAACCACTTCAGGTCTTCTTGAATCGCATCCACATATTCCTGCTTGGACCGTTCTGGATCGGTGTCATCAATCCGCAAAACGAACGTGCCACCCGCCTGACGCGCAATCGCATAATTGAACAAGGCCGCGCGCAAGTTACCAATGTGCAGGTAACCGGTCGGGGATGGGGCAAATCGAGTCGTTGTCATGAGGCATCTCCTGTTGTCCGCCCAGTCTCACACACAGCACCAAATGTCCACATTCCCCATGCATGCAACGTGTTTAAGTCGGCGCAATCGGCCACATCTTTTCCAAATCACGTAACCCCGCCTGCACCAATTCTTCCAGAACGCCTAAATCAACATCCGCCAGCTTGTTCACATACAGACAGGCCTTGCCGATCTTGTACTTGCCAAGCCGCCCCAAAATCTCTGAATAGTCCTGATATCCGGGCATAATATAAATGCTCTGACTGGCCTTGCGCGGGCTGAACCCCGTCGCCAGCGACGTTCCCTCGCGCCCGCTTTCATATTTGTAGGCGTAGCTGCCATAGCCAACAATCGTCGGTCCCCACATACGCGGCGTCCACCCCGTGATCCGTCGAAACATCTGATCCAGAAGTTCCGCATCGCTACGCCGCACAGGATGCTCCACCGCACCTAAAAAGGCCGCCACATCAACTTCAGTCGCTTTCGTCTTATTACCAGTCATCTTTGCCTCCTTTGAAGAAGGCTAACATAAAAAGGTGCTCAATTCACCTTGCGGCGCCCAAAGATGCGCTCACTCATACGGGGAACGCTTGTAATCGCCCCGCCAGACTCCTGCAGACGCGCCATAAATGGATCACCTTGTGGTTGCGCATTCCGTGTTGGGCGCGGTGCCGCCGGCTGCTGTGCGTTCGGCCTTGCCCGTTGCGCTTTTGCGGGCTGTGGTGCGGCCTGCGCCATGACCGGCGCGGTCCGTTGCAAAACTGCAGCCGCCCCGTTCTGCCGCTCCACCTGCACCGCACGCACATATTGCGCAATCTCCGCAGCCATCTCCTTGGCCGAACCACTCATCAAATAATTCGGGATGTGCTGACGCCCACCAATAACCGACTTACCCGTTCTGATGACCACATTGCGGGCCACGGGGATAAACCAATACCGCACCGTATGCACGTTCACACTGCGGAAATCATCCCAGCTTCTCTTGCGTTTCCCACGCACCGAAAACCCGTCAATATCGGCCGCAAAACTGGGCCTTGGCCGCAAATAACTCCAAACAGAGGCCCCAACGCCAATCACACCAAGCCCGCCAAATACCCAAACAAGCCAAACCGCATTTTCAACGTCTGCCGCGCCTGCCAGCTTATAAGCGAAAAATAGTGCGACCAGACCAAGAGCAAAACCTTTCAGTCGACTTGCATCGCTTGGAAACAGCTCAAGCGGCAATAGCCCACCATCCGGGTCAACCATTGGCGCAACAGTCGTCGCGGCGGTTTGAACCGGCGCAACCCGTGCAGGTATAGGCACTGCAGCCACAGCCGGACCAAACCCGGAAATCTCTTCCAATGTCGGCGGCACAGCGTCGTCTCGCGCAACGCGCTTCGCACCCAATGTCACCGCGCTGCCCATCACTGCGGCCCGGCCCGCCGTGGCAGCATAGTCTTCAATCTGTGAAACCATCTCACGTGCCGGCCCGCTCAGCTCAAGCGTCTTAATCTCAACATGGGGCCGCAGCTTGGATTCGCCGGTTCCAATTTTGATCGCCGTATCAAATGGCATCGTATCTGCGCCCTTGAACTGGTCCCAAGGTAATTTCCGTCCGCCACGAATCGAGAACCCATAAGCATCCGCTGCAAAAACCGGCACACTCACCCGTTGGGCCTTCATGACGTTGTAGAACAGAACCGCGCCGCCCCCCATAGACGCCATCGACAGCATCGGGAACTGCGGGATGACCCCACCCAAACCAACGAAGTTAATCACAAACGGCACAACAACCAACGCCGCCGCCGCCATCGCCGCAACTTTCAATCGGTCCTTGCTCGGGTAAAGAATAAGGGGGTCCATACATCTATCCATTAAATTATATCGCCAACAAAAGACCTGCAGAAGCAGGCCAAACTATGGCCAAGGATAGCAAAACTGATGTCAGATTATTGGACCCGACGGGTTATGTGGGACGGCGGGTGGGGCGCCTTTGGCCAATGGCCAAACAGCGCTAACTAGCCGTTATCGCGCCAACGACTCGCAATCGGGTATCGACGATCCAGCCAAAACGCCGCTCTAGACAACCGTGGCCCCGGCGCGGACTGAAACCGTTTGTATTCGGAAATATACAGCAGGTGTTCGACCCGTTTGACGACATCACGTTCATACCCTGCCGCCACGCAATCCGCGACGCTGGCCTCTTCATCAACCAACATCGTCAAAATGCCGTCTAACACATCATATTCCGGCAGGCTGTCACTGTCTTTTTGATCATCGCGCAGCTCGGCACTTGGCGGCTTGTCGATAATCGCCACCGGGATAACCTCGCCTTCAGGGGCTTTCATCCACGGGCGATGGTTCGTATTCCGCCAGCGGCAAACATCAAATACCCGCGTTTTATACAGGTCTTTGATCGGGTTATATCCACCTGCCATATCCCCGTAAATCGTCGCATAGCCTACGGCGACCTCAGATTTGTTACCCGTTGTAAGCAACATTTCCCCGAACTTGTTGGACTGCGCCATCAACAACAACCCGCGAATACGGCTCTGAATATTCTCTTCGGTTAAACCTTCGTCCAATCCTTCAAATAAGGGTGCCAATGTCTCGGTTACAGCGGCACGCGTGGCCGCAATCGGCACGATATCGTACTTCACGCCCAGCGCGGCAGCCGCCGCCTTTGCATCGGTCAGCGATGCCTCAGACGTATATTCAGACGGCAACATCACACAACGAACGTTTTCAGGCCCCAACGCATCAGCGGCAATCGCCGCCACAATCGCAGAATCGACACCACCGGACAGACCCAACAGGACCTTTTTGAACCCTGTCTTAGCCATGTAATCGCGCAGCCCCATCACCATTGCCGCATAATCGGTCTCGAACGCATGGGGCAAAACATCTTTGTCAGCGTCTTCAGCCCGCCAGCCGTCTGACGTTTTTGTGAAATCAATCGTGCGCACGGCTTCTTCAAACCACGGCAATTGCGCCGCCAATGCGCCCCCTGGGTTCAATACAAACGACCCACCATCAAACACCTGATCATCCTGACCACCCACCATGTTCAGGTAAACCAGTGGCACATCGTTTTCGACGACACGGGCCACCATATTGTTCAAACGCACATCATTTTTTTCGCGGAAATATGGGCTGCCGTTAGGCACCAACAACATCTCTGCGCCGCTTTCGACCATCGCTTCGCAAACGTCTTCGTACCATGCATCCTCACAAATCGGCGTCCCGATCCGTAACGCTCCAGCGTCCCAAGGCCCTTGCATTTCGGCACGGCTAAATAGGCGAACCTCATCGAACACATTGAAATTAGGCAGAAAATACTTGCGCGTCGTGTTGTGGACCTTGCCATCTTTCAGCACAAAATACGCGTTGCGCAGTTTGTCACCCTCGCGCAGCGGCCCACCTATGCCCAACATCGGCCCATCCGCGCAATCTGCGGCCAATGCCGTCAACGCCGCCATCGACACCTGTTCGAACACAGGTTTCATCACCAAATCTTGGGTCTGATAGCCAACCAAAAACATCTCTGGCAGCATGACCATGTCAGCCCCCGCGGCCTTCGCCTGCGCCCAGGCATCGCGCGCTTTCGCGGCGTTGCCATCAATGTCACCAACTGTTGGATTCAACTGCGCAATCGTCAGGCGGAATTGTTCGGTCATGTCGTGGCCTTTCTTGGAACTTATCTTCATCTAATCCCCTTGGGCGGCAAGGGAAAGCCGAAGCTGTGAAACGCCCGTTGCGCGGGCCGCCGCCCTCCCCTATCTTGTCGCAGAACGTAGGGGAGTTTCGTCAAAATGATGCGCATTGCACCGCACCTTGTCGCCGCACTAATGCTGGCCACACCGGCCTTGGCACAATCGGTCCAAACCAAACAATACGACGACGGCGGCATTTACGAAGGCCAATTCCTCAACGGACTGCAACACGGCATGGGCACCTACACCTTGCCCAACGGCTACCGCTATGAGGGCGAATGGTTCGAAGGCGAAATTCGCGGCCAAGGCCAGGCCAACTTCCCCAACGGCTCCATCTACGAAGGCCAATTCGCATCCGGCAAACCCGAAGGTTTCGGCCTGATAAATTTTGCAGATGGCGGCACCTATGAAGGCGACTGGCTCGACGGCAAAATCACAGGCCGTGGCATTGCCCGCTACGCCAATGGCGTCGTCTACGAAGGCGACTTCCGAAACGCCATGCACCACGGCATGGGCAAAATGACCTCACCGGGCGGCTATATTTACGAAGGCCCATGGGTCAATGGCACCAAAGAAGGCGAAGGCCAAATCACCTACCCAGACGGCGCCGTCTATAGTGGCACATTGGCAGACGGTGAACGCGAAGGCGTCGGCACCCTCACCATGCCAGACGGTTTGATCTATGAGGGCACATGGTCCGCCGGCCAAATCGAAGGCACTGGCCGCCTGATCCAACCCAACGGCGACATCTACGAGGGCGACCTTGTTGCAGGCAAACGCACAGGCTCTGGCACGGTGACCTACGCCAATGGCGACGTCTATCAGGGCGACTTCTTGAACGATTTGCGCCATGGAACAGGCTCCTTCACTGGCGCAGACGGATACCGCTACACCGGTGCATGGTCCGAAGGCCAAATCGAAGGCACCGGCGATGTCACTTACCCGGACGGGTCCACCTATTCCGGTACATTCGCCGATGACCTAGCCGACGGAACGGGCACAATCACCTACCCAGATGGCTCGACCTACGCGGGCGAATGGTCCGCTGGCGTCATCAATGGTGCGGGCATCGCGACCTATGCAAACGGCCTTGTTTACGAAGGCAACTTCCTCAACGCCAAAAACCACGGCCAAGGCACGATGACCTATGCGGACGGATATACCTACGTTGGCGCATGGGCGAACGGCCAACGCGAAGGCTTCGGAACAGCAACCTATGCTGACGGCACCGTCTATGAGGGTGAATTCATGAACGGCCAACGCCACGGCAACGGTAAAATCACAATGCCCGATGGCTTCATCTACGAAGGCCAATGGAACGCAGGTGAAATTTCGGGCCTCGGCGTCGCAACCTACACCAACGGTGACGTCTACTCTGGCCAGTTCCGCTCCGGCCGCCGCCAAGGCAACGGCACCATGACCTACGCCACAGGCCAAACCGCAGAAGGCGACTGGCAGGACGGCGCATTGGTCAGCCAAAACGCGTCAAACCCCGCGACTGAAGCGGTGACCGAAACGCCAACAGCAACCGAATAGCTCCAGCTGCGGCGCCCCCCGTCTATGGGGCCCCTCGTCTAGAGAATCGTCAGTTCTTCCGACCGGTCATCTAGGCGGCGTCGCAGTGCTTCAACATATTCATTCAGCAACGGCACACGCCGCGGTCTAAACCGTTCATCCAACGGTTCGACATTCCGAATATGCGTAACGTGGAACGACCGGTAGTCGTCGCGCAATTGGCAATGCGCCAACAAAATCACTGCGTATTCAAAATACAAAACCGCCAATGGGAAAATCCGTCGCTGTGACACGCGGCCCTTTCGGTCTTCGTATTCGATATGCAGCGCACGCTCCTCCCAACAGGCTTCACGGATCATCGAAATATCGACCGTCGACGCCTCATGCACCGAAAACCGGTACACTTGGCTGACCGCGTGCAACACCTCACGTTGCCTGCCTTCATCCAAGGTCGCCGTAATTTTCCCCAATGCATCACGCGCTGCTGCCGCCAATTGCGGATCACCACGATATTGCACTTCGGCCAATCCAATCGACAAAGCCTCAGTTTCCAGTCGCGTCAGGTTTTGCGGCGGCATGGCGAAGTCTTCGATCAAGGTATAACCGACCCCCGCTTCCCCATCGATCTTCGCCCCCGCTGCCCGAAGCGCGTCAATATCGCGATACAGCGTGCGCAGCGACACCTCCAAATGTTCCGCCAACACAGACGCCTTCGTCGGCTGCGGTAGCGTCCGGAAAAGCTGCATAAGGCGAAATAAACGATCTGACTTGGCCATAAATCATTCTAGCCCAAATCCTACTGACAGAAAATGGCAGTTGCGTGCAGCGATAAGGCAAAGACAAACAAAAAGGAACTTTGCACCAATGAAACTCTACTACTCCCCCAACTCCCGATCGACAGGCATCCTCAGTCTGTTGCGCATGATGGGCAAAGAAACCGATGTCGATATCCAAACAGTTCACATCAAACGCCAAGGTGGGCTTGGAAAAACAGACCCGAACAACCCCCATCCAGAAGGTAAGGTTCCATTGCTAGAGGTCGATGGCCATTTTATCCGCGAACGCGGTGCTATCACACTTTGGCTCACCGATCATTTTGACAGCCCACTGGGCCGTGGTCCGAACACTCCATCTCGCCCCGATTACCTAAGTTGGCTTTTTTATTATGGTAGCATCGTCGAACCGATCTTGTACCTCACCTACCTTGATCTCGCCGACAACGATCTCATTCGGGATTGGTGCCGCGACCAAGACACCATGTTCAAAACCCTCGAAACGGCACTCTCGAAAAACACATTCCTCATCGATGACGACCTCTCGGCTGCCGATCTGCTCGTCAGCGCGCCCTTCCAGTGGTTCCCGCACTTGATCCCGGAAACAGGATTAGTCCGCGATTGGTTCGACCGCTGCATGGCGGCGCAGGACAGCAAATTCATCGAAGAATATGATGCACAACGTATGAAAGACCTCGGCCTTCCAACGATCGAAGAAATCTATGGCGAAGGCTAATCGTTAAACTAAAGTACGCTCAGTCCCTCACAACGCCTTACGAAATGTAATGCTTGTCGGCTGGGCGTACCCTGCATGGGTGGTTCGCATGACCTCCCGAAAGCCCAACGCTTTAAACACCGCATGCACTTCGACCAGTTCAACGCGGCTTTGCAGCTCTAACCAGCGTTTGCCCAGCGCCCGCGCCCGATCTTCAGCCAGTGTCATCAATTGCCGCCCAAGCCCCCTCCTCCTATCGCGCACGGCAAGTTTTCCGACATACAGAACCTGCGGTTTCGGAGTCAAAACCACAGTGCCTGAAACAGGCATACCGCTTGCCCAAACCTCGGAAGTGGCAGCTGTCTTTGACAGGCTGACCAGTGTCATCTCATCGATTGACGACGGCGGATCAATCCGCCCCTCCATCCCAGCAAATGCCATGCGCATTACATCAAGCACTTCAGCCAAATCGGGGTCATCGGACGCTATTTGTCGAAACTCAGTCATATAATGATGCTGAGAGGAAAATGGGCCTGTTGCAATACCAGACCCATACCAAAGCAATACCGGACCCATATCGCGGTTTGCGTCCCATCACCAAGGCACGGTGCTTCCTGTATAATCAAAAAACCCACCGCTTTGATCTGGTGTAAGCTCAAGCAAGACATCACACAAATTTCGTGCCGCCTCCGGCGGCGACACCATCGCGTGGCCTTTGTAGTTTTGGGTAAACGGTGTCTCCACCGTGCCTGGATGCAGCGCGACCACTACAGCCTCTTTACGCCGCCTCCCTATTTCAATAGCCGCGCCGTGGACGATCTGGTTCGCTGCCGCTTTGGATGCCCGATAGGAATACCACCCGCCCAATCGGTTGTCCCCGATCGACCCAACACGCGCTGTCAAAACCCCTACAAAACAAGGACCATCCGCACGCAACAAACGTTCTGCTTGCGCCAAAACCAACGCAGGTCCAACTGCGTTAACTGCAAATACGTCTAACATACGTTCAGGCTTTAAGGCAGCTAACGTCTTTTCTGGCACTCCGTCTGCTGCCAATGTCCCGACGGCCACAAAGACCACATCATACGGCCCATCCATGCCCCCAAGGACGCGCTGGACCGATGCGGCATCAGTCATGTCCAAACCGTCGTGCGAACGTGAGACCCCTGTCACCGAAAAACCGCGTAGTTCCAACTCAAGCGCCAGAGCGGCTCCAATGCCACCAGACGCGCCAATTACCATTGCTTTTTTCATGAATAACCACATAGTCCCAAGGCAGCGTCAGTCCAGAGTCTAAGTGGGGCTAATCCACCACAAAAAGTGATTTTGCAAAGCCCCCTTTTCAAACGGCAAAACATCCGTATAAATCAACCCATGAACATGAACGCTCATAAACTGGCCCTCCTAGGCCTACTCCTTAGCCGCCTCTGAGCGTGCCTTTCGGCGCGACCGCTCAGAGGGGATGCCGCGCCAGAAAATCTAAGGAAAACAAAGGACCATTGAAATGACCGATCATGTATTGATCTTTGACACGACACTGCGCGATGGCGAACAATCTCCAGGCGCGACTATGACTCATTCCGAGAAACTTGAAATTGCTGAAATGCTGGACGACATGGGCGTCGACATCATCGAAGCTGGTTTCCCAATCGCGTCGGAAGGCGATTTCAAAGCCGTGTCAGAAATTGCCCAGCGCAGCAAAGACGCCCAGATTTGCGGCCTGTCCCGCGCCAATTTCAAAGACATCGACCGCTGCTGGGAAGCCGTAAAACATTCCGCACGTCCCCGTATTCACACGTTTATTGGCACTTCGCCTCTGCACCGTGCGATCCCGAACCTTGATATGGATCAAATGGCTGAACGCATCCACGACTGCGTCACCCATGCCCGCAACTTGTGCGACAACGTCCAATGGTCATCCATGGATGCAACCCGCACAGAATGGGATTTCCTGAAACGCACCGTCGATATCGCGATCAAGGCAGGCGCAAGCACGATCAACATACCTGACACGGTCGGTTACACCGAGCCTGTGGAATCCGCCGACCTGATCAAACGCCTGATCCAAGAGGTCGACGGCGCAGACACAGTGATTTTTTCCACCCATTGTCACAACGACCTTGGTATGGCGACAGCCAACTCGCTGGCTGCTGTCGCGGGTGGCGCACGCCAAATTGAATGTACAATCAATGGCTTGGGCGAACGCGCTGGCAACACCGCATTGGAAGAAGTCGTGATGGCAATGCGTGTGCGCAAAGACATCATGCCGTACGGAACCCGCATCGATACGACGAAGATCATGAACATTTCACGTCGTGTATCTACCGTGTCCGGCTTCCCAGTTCAGTTTAACAAAGCCATCGTCGGTAAAAACGCATTTGCCCATGAATCCGGCATCCACCAAGACGGCATGCTGAAAAATCGCGAAACATTCGAAGTTATGCGCCCCGAAGACGTAGGCCTGTCTGGCACGTCATTGCCGCTGGGCAAACACTCTGGGCGCGCTGCACTGCGTGACAAGCTGGAAAAACTGGGCGTCGAAATGGGCGACAACGAGCTGAAGGATATCTTCGTTCGTTTCAAAGACCTTGCAGACCGCAAAAAAGAAGTCTTCGACGAAGACCTGATCGCGTTGATCCGCCAAAACGACGGCACCGATGATCACCTGAAACTGAAAGACCTGACCGTCATTTGCGGCATGAATGGCCCGCAAAAGGCAACTATGGTTCTGGAAATTGACGGAGACGATAAAACTGTACAGGCCACTGGCGACGGCCCCGTTGATGCGACATTCAACGCAGTGAAACAGTTGTTCCCACACGGTGCCCGCCTGCAGCTGTATCAAGTGCATGCTGTAACTGAAGGGACCGACGCTCAGGCAACTGTGTCTGTACGCATGGAAGAAGAAGGCCGCATCGCAACCGGTGAATCCGCGGACACCGATACCGTCGTGGCATCAGCCAAGGCCTATATCAATGCACTGAACCGCTTGATTGTCCGCCGCGAACAAACAAGCGTCGGCTATGATGAAAAGGCCGTAAGCTATAAAGATACCGGCAAATGAAGAGGTTCCACCGGATCTTCGCCGCGGCGCTTGCCGCCGCGGTTGCGCCGCTCTCCGCCGCAGCAAACAATTGCCCCACAGCGAGTGATCTAGCTGGAGGCATTCGCCTCACATCATCTGAAATCCGCCTTATAAATGTCTATCGTTCGACGGCAGATGGGGTCGAACTTACGACTATAGCAACCCTAAGCGATGGTTCCCTCGCAGAGAACAAATCTGTCTACTCTACCCCCTTGGCGCTTCCGCTCGCTTCAAGCTTTGCAGGAACTCCGTCCGGCACCCGATACGCGGTGTCTACCTCAGGGCTCCGCAACCTTGCCGCAGCCGGAACGTGGATTTCGGATTTCGACTTCTCGATCGATGGCGTCGTAAGCGACACAGGCACACAAACATCGCGCCTTATCAACACGGGGTCGCACAGCATCGGCGGTTGCCCATACGATGTTTGGACGGTTCAGCGTGATATCGAGTATGCGGATGGCTACACCCAACGCAGCGAACATAAATACTCGCCCGAGCTTGGTATCTTTTTCGTAGAAACGCTTTTTGACAGCGACGGGAAAGCAATGGCCTCGACAGTCTTCGACCAAATCGAGGCGGAATAACTCCGCTCATCTGAAGGCACCCCCTTTCCCCCAAACGCGGGGCATCCTATACACCTCGCAGTCTGCGCTCATAGGGGAGTCGTGGGCCATAACTCTATGGGAACGGCACTCTATATGTTAGGCTTTTTGGGAAACCTCTTTTCTTCAGATATGGCGATTGACCTAGGGACAGCGAACACGCTGGTCTACGTCAAAGGTAAGGGCGTTGTGTTGTCTGAACCCTCCGTCGTGGCCTACCACATGAAAGACGGCACCAAGAAAGTGCTCGCCGTAGGCGAAGATGCGAAATTGATGTTGGGCCGCACACCGGGCAGCATCGAAGCCATCCGCCCAATGCGCGAAGGTGTCATTGCCGACTTTGATACCGCCGAGGAAATGATCAAACATTTCATCCGCAAGGTGCACAAACGGTCCACCTTCTCGAAACCCAAAATTATCGTCTGCGTGCCCCACGGCGCAACACCCGTTGAAAAACGCGCGATCCGTCAATCGGTCTTGTCAGCTGGCGCACGCCGCGCGGGCCTAATTGCGGAACCCATCGCAGCGGCAATCGGGGCTGGCATGCCAATCACCGACCCAACCGGTAACATGGTTGTCGATATCGGTGGCGGTACGACCGAGGTCGCGGTTCTGTCACTGGGCGACATTGTTTATGCTCGTTCCGTGCGCGTCGGTGGTGACCGTATGGACGAAGCGATCATCAGTTACTTGCGCCGCCAACATAATTTGTTGATCGGTGAGGCCACAGCAGAACGCATTAAAACATCTATCGGAACTGCGCGTATGCCGGATGATGGTCGTGGCCAGTCCATGCAAATCCGTGGCCGTGACCTTCTGAATGGCGTTCCAAAGGAAACTGAAATTTCCCAAGCCCAAGTCGCCGAAGCATTGGCCGAACCGGTTCAGCAAATTTGCGAAGCCGTGATGACAGCGCTCGAAGCAACGCCACCCGATTTGGCTGCCGATATTGTGGATCGTGGCGTAATGCTGACCGGCGGCGGTGCCTTGTTGGGTGAACTCGACCTTGCCCTGCGCGAACAAACAGGTCTTGCGATTTCGGTCGCTGACGAAAGCCTGAATTGCGTCGCTCTAGGAACCGGTAAAGCACTGGAATATGAAACCCAGCTGCGCCACGTTATTGATTACGACAGCTAATATTTAGGGGCGCCCCCCTTGGCGAAAAGAGACCAGATAGAGGATTTTGTAAGCCCCGTACGCCGATTGCTTATCGGGGTTCTGGTGCTGTTCCTGTTGGGTACGTTTCTAATTTGGCGCATCGACAACCCACGCGTTGAACGGTTCCGCATGAACGTTATTGATGCGGTCGTTCCAAATTTCGACTGGGCCATGGCACCCGTTACAGGCATCGTAAACTTGCTGTCTGACTTTCAGTCTTATCAACGACTCGCCCAACAAAACTCTGACCTGCGTCGCGAACTGCAAGATATGAAAAGTTGGCGCGAAGCGGCCATCCAGCTCGACCAGGAAAACGCGCGCCTACGTGACCTGATCAACGTCCAGCTAGACCCGCAACTCACACGGATCACGGGAGTCGTGATGGCTGATAGCGGGTCACCTTTCCGACAGTCTGTATTGCTCAACGTTGGGTCGCGCGACGGTATCCTTGACGGCTGGCCTGCGATGGATGGTATCGGTCTTGTCGGGCGGATTTCAGGCGTGGGCCAAGAAACGTCGCGGGTGATTTTGGTCACCGATACATCAAGCCACATCCCCGTAACCATCCAACCCTCTGGTCAACGGGCTATTCTAACGGGCGACAATACGATCAACCCTGTTTTGGATTTCATTGAAGACCCTGATCAGGTCAAACCCGGCGACCGTGTTGTTTCATCTGGTGATGGCGGCGTTTTTCCTGCAGATCTGTTAGTCGGTCAGTTGGCGCGTGGCACCGATGGCAGATTGCGGGCGCGTTTGTCTGCCGATTTGGAACGCCTGGAATTCCTTCGCGTTCTACGCAGCCAGCCTGCCGCACGGATCCAAGAGGCCGGTTCACTGTTGGCGCCAACGGTGCAGCCCGTTTTGCCCCAACCTGAAGAGACACCCACCGAAGACACGGGTGAAACAGATGGCTGATGCGCCAAACCGCCGCCGGTGGATTGGCCGAGCGATATTTGCCGTTCTTTCGTTCATCCTTGTGCTGGGCCATTTGATACCGTTGGAAACAGCCCCACCTTCGTTGGGCGGACCGAGCATCGTTGTTACTGATACAACCGGACCGAACGCTATCGATGATATCGTTGGCGCAACTCAAGATAGCGCCGCCTATATCCCTGACCCAGTTCGGTGGATGTCACCCGACATTCTTTTACTATTGGCCCTTGCTTGGGCAGCGCGGCGCCCTTCGTTTGCACCAGCATTCCTTATTGCTGCAATTTTTCTATTGGCAGACTTCCTTCTCCAACGTCCGCCAGGCCTTTGGGCAGGCTTGGTATTGATCCTAACTGAAATCCTGCGCGGCCGTTCGCGGTCGCTACGTACGCTCCCATTCTGGATAGAATGGGGCACTGTTGCCATGGGGATCATTGCAATCACGATGATCGACCGGTTCACATTAACGATGGTTCTGGTCCCACAAGCGTCAATGGGGCTGACTTTGCTGCAACTGGCCCTTACAATAATGGCATATCCGCTGGTGGTCTTTGTGTCCTACGCCGTCTTTGGCGTCAGCCGCCCTGCCCCCGGCGCAGTGGACGCATTGGGTCACAGAGTATGAAACGCGGACCAAAGGAAACCGAAGAAGGCGCCCGTCGTATGTCACGACGAGCCATCTTGCTGGGCACGGCCCAGCTGGGCTTGGTCGGTATTCTTGGGGCACGCATGGGGACGCTTCAGGTCGATCAAGCCGACGAATTCCGCATGTTGGCCGAGGAAAACCGCATCAATATCGGCCTAATCCCACCGGCCCGTGGTTTGGTTTACGATAGCAATGGCGTTGTGTTGGCAGACAACGAACAACACTACACCATCACCATGACCCGCGAAGGCGCAGGGGACGTGGACGAGGTTTTGGCCCGCCTGAACCGCATCGTCCCAATTGCGCCCGAACAGCTAGAAAAAGCTCGAACCGAACTAAAGGAACGCAGCCCATTCGTCCCTGTCACCGTTGCACAACGCATCTCATGGGAAGACGTCGCCCGCGTGACAGTCAACGCGCCAGCCTTACCGGGTGTTGTTGCCGAATTAGGGCGCAGCAGAATTTACCCACAAGGCGCAGACATGGCCCATGTAGTGGGTTATGTTGGGCCGGTCTCGGACTACGATCTTAGCCGCATCGAAGATCAGGACCCGCTTTTGCAGATTCCGCGTTTTCAAATCGGCAAGACCATGGTGGAGAACCGGCTCGAAAGAGAATTGCGTGGGTCGGCAGGCACTAAGCGGATTGAAGTAAACGCCGCTGGTCGTGTGATGCGTGAACTAGACCGCCAAGAAGGAACCCCCGGTGCCGATGTTCAGCTGACAGTCGATGCCCGCCTCCAAAACTATATTCAGGCACGCCTTGACGGTGAATCTGCTGCGGCCGTAGTTATTGACGTTACCAATGGCGACATCAAAGGAATCGGGTCTGCCCCCACATATGACCCCAATGTCTTTGTGCGTGGAATTTCCGTCGCACTTTGGGACGAACTAAATGAACGCGAGATTGAAACCCGCCTGCATCGTCGCCCCTTGGCCGCAAAAACTGTGCAAGGCACCTACCCACCTGGGTCTACATTCAAGATGGTCACAGCCCTCGCCGCGCTGGAAGACGGTGTAGTAACCGCAGACGAAACTGTCCGCTGCGTTGGTCATTCCGAAGTATTCGATGTCCGGTTCCATTGCTGGCGCAGATCAGGCCATGGCAACATGAACCTGAACGAAAGCCTCAAACAATCTTGCGATGTCTACTATTACGAAATCTCGCAACGCGTCGGTATCGATAAAATCGCGGCAATGGGGCGCAAACTGGGCCTTGGTGAACGCCACGACCTTCCCATGTCCGCAATCCGCAGCGGCATCATGCCGGACAAAGAATGGAAACGCGAAGCCCGCGACGAGGAATGGCGCGTGGGTGACACAGTTAACGCTTCAATAGGCCAAGGCTATGTTGCGACCTCACCTTTGCAATTGGCCGTCATGACCGCGCGCATTGCAACAGGCCGCGCTGTGAAGCCACGACTAGTGCGTTCAATCGACGGAGTCGAACAACCATCTGGCGCAGGTGAAAGCCTCGGCCTAAACGAAAACAACCTGCGCCGTATTCGACGTGCAATGTTTGACGTGTCTAACAATTCACGCGGCACCGCATACCGCGCACGCATCGCTGAAGAACGGTTCAAGATGGCCGGAAAAACCGGTACATCCCAAGTCCGCGCAATCGCGCGCGATGAAAATGGCAATGTCATAACTCGGAACTCAGATCTTCCATGGGAAGCACGCGATCACGCTTTGTATGTAGCTTTCGCACCCGCTGAAAACCCAAAATACGCGGTTGCCATTGTGGTAGAACACGGCGGTGGTGGCTCGACAGCAGCGGCTCCCATTGCCCGTGATATCTTGTTGCAAGCCCAATACGAAGGCACGCCACCGCTTAGTGCCTATCCTTCAGCCGTACGCGGACAAATAGCGGAACAACAGCGCCGTCTCAGCCCGTTGATCCGCGACATCCAACCCGGCCGCACGACAGAGGAAACCTGATGTCCTATTTAGAGTATCAGGTTAAATACGTTCCCAGCGGGTTCCGAAAATTGCTGCACCTGAACTGGCCGATCATTTTTTTAATCACGGCAGTTTCCGGTTTTGGATTCTTGATGTTGTTCTCAGTCGCAGGTGGCTCAATGACCCCATGGGTCACGCCACAAGTCCAACGATTTGGGCTAGGCCTATCAGTGATGTTGTTCATGGCAATGGTCCCGATTTGGTTTTGGCGAAACATGGCCGTCGTCGCCTATGTCATCTCTCTGGTGTTACTTGTCGCAGTCGACTTTGTTGGGATTGAACGCAATGGTTCCCAACGATGGTTGGACCTTGGACCAATGGATTTACAGCCCTCTGAGCTTATGAAAATTGCGCTGATCATGTTGCTCGCAGCCTACTACGACTGGTTGCCCCTCAACAAAGTGAGCAAACCCCTTTGGATCATTGTACCGCTTCTCTTCATTGCGGCGCCGGCGTATTTGGTTCTGAGCCAACCGGACCTTGGTACAACGATTTTGTTGGTGTCAGGTGGCGGTGCGATCATGTTTTTGGCAGGCGTCCATTGGGCCTACTTCGCGACGGTCATTGCAGGCGCTGTGGGGTTGGTTACGGCTGTTTTTCAATCGCGTGGAACGGCATGGCAAATTCTGAAAGACTATCAATACCGCCGTATCGACACGTTTATTGACCCCACCCAAGATCCTTTAGGCGCTGGTTATCATATCACGCAGGCCAAAATTGCCCTCGGGTCCGGAGGTTGGACAGGCCGCGGATTTATGCAGGGCACCCAAAGTCGCCTAAACTTCCTACCCGAAAAACATACCGACTTTATCTTCACTACTCTGGCGGAAGAATTCGGATTTGTTGGCGCGTTTGGTCTGCTCATCCTCTACACGTTGATCATCATTTTTTGCGTCATGTCTGCTATCTCTAACAAAGACCGATTTGCGTCGCTGGTGACCATGGGAGTAGCAGTTACGTTCTTCCTTTTCTTCGCGGTTAACATGGCAATGGTGATGGGGCTCGCGCCTGTTGTTGGTGTTCCGTTGCCATTGGTCAGCTATGGCGGGTCTGCGATGTTGGTATTGATGGTGGCTTTTGGCCTGATGCAATCGGCACATGTCCACAAGCCGCGCTAGGCCATGACCCTTGTTGTGAAATTCATCGGGTCTGACGCCCATTGGGACGAATTCGGCCCCGCCTTACAAGCTGAACTTGCCGCATTGCCCTTCCCAATCGCGCTGTCACCTGATGCGACGCCTAAGAACACTGACTACATCGTTATGGCAGGCACCCACGCCCCTATCGATTTCTCACCATTCTCGCGATGCAAGGCTATGTTGCGCCTTTGGGCTGGTGTCGAAGACGTTGTCCACAACGACACGATCACATTCCCAATCTGCCGGATGGTCGGTGGTGGCTTAGACGCTGGAATGGTCGAATGGGTCACCGCCCATGTGATGCGCCATCATATTGGTATGGACCGGCACATAAACGGCCAAGACGGGCTCTGGCGCGCCAACACTGTACCGCCACTTGCGGCACAGCGCCCAGTCACGGTCCTTGGTCTGGGGGCACTGGGACGGGCATGCAGCCAAGCTTTGGCCACTTTGGGCTTTCCTGTCACGGGTTGGTCACGATCGCCCAAAACTATTGATGGAATTCGGTGCCTTAATGGTGACGTCACGGCTGCGGTCAATGGCGCGCAAATCGTTGTCGCCTTACTGCCACGAACACCCGAAACCGAAAACATCCTAAACGCTGAAACCTTCGCGCGAATGGCCAAAGGTGCGGTAATCCTCAACCCCGGCCGCGGCCAGCTTATCGACGAAACCGCGCTTCTTAGCGCCCTTGCTACGGGCCAGGTGTCCCATGCAACGCTGGACACGTTCCGCCAAGAACCCTTGCCCGCCGACCATAAGTTCTGGAGCCATCCGAATATCACAGTAACACCCCACATTGCGTCTGCCACCCGTCCGGAACCCGCGGCTAAGGTGATTGCGCAAAACATTACGCGTTGTGAAACTGGGCAACCGTTGTTGCATGTGGTTGGCCGAAAAGCAGGCTACTAGCCCTAATTTCAGTGTAATTTGGGCGGCTTGCTTGGGTCCATACCAGGATTTGAACCAGGCTGCTGCGGCATTTGCGGTGTCGGCAGATCAAACCGCAATCCAACCTTGGCCACGCGTTCCGATATCGGATCGCCACCTTCCAAATGGGCAACGTCCAACATCCCCGCTTCGATCCCCGAAAAAACCAAAGCCTCGTTTACCGCAGCCGTTAATGCGCCTTCTGCGCCGTCAATCGTTCCAACGAACGCCAACATATGCCCACGACCGCCGCCTTCATAGGTAACACCGCACAAATACGCCTCAACAGCCAAACCAGCCGCTGTGGCCAACTTGCGATCCAACGCCTCGAGTAGGCTTTCCGGCAAGCCAGATGGAGGCGTCAATTCAGTGATTTGGCCCTCGACCTGTTCTGGGTCCGCCCCCAATGTCTGTGAAAGCCAATCGACCGCTTCTGCCGGGATCAACATAGCTGATGGGGCCACGCCCATGTTCAACGCCATTCCAATGCGCTGGCCTTCCAACATCTGCGCCATCCCGCGTCCCGACAACGCAGCATAAGGCGCGATTTTACCGTAAAACTCGACCATCCGTTCTTCGCGGTCAAAAATCAGCACGAATTGTTGATCCTCAACCTCGAATAGCGCTGGTGAAATTTGGTCGCCTTCCGCCTCGGCCTCCAACAAAAGGAACAACTCCGTATCAGCCAATCTTTCATAAAACCGAAGGCGGGCAATATCATCTTCGTCGTTCGCGCTCATCGCCGCGTGGGCACTGTCCAGATCCGTCAAGTTAGTCATTTAGCACCTCTTGCACGCGGTCCTGCAATGCTGGCAGGACTTCAGCATCAAACCACGGGTTTTTCTTGAGCCACCCCGTATTGCGCCACGACGGATGTGGCAAGGCAAAGCTGTGTGGGGCATGAGCGCGCCAATTGCGTACGGTGTCTGTCACACCCGCTTTTGTTTGCAAATGAAACCGTTGCGCCGCACGACCAACGATCACCCTTAGGCGAATATTTGGCAACATTTCCATTACGTTGTCATGCCACGTCTCACCGCAAATCTTGGGCGGCGGCAAATCTGCCCCTTTCCCATCGTACCCTGGAAAGCAAAACGCCATCGGCACAATTGCAATACGGCTCATGTCGTAGAAACATGCATCGTCTATGCCAAGCCACTGCCGAAGCCTATCACCAGAAGGGTCCGTAAAGGGCCGTCCACTCTTGTGCACCCGCATTCCCGGGGCTTGGCCCGCAATCAAAATGCGCGCGGACGGCGTAAACCAGACAATGGGCCGTGGGCTGTGCGCTGTGTGTGTCGCGGCAAACCGGCCCGCACAAATGCGACACGCCTTGATGTCGTTGCATAGTTTCATACGTGCAAGACTATGCCGAAATCCAACACATGACAGTACCACGATCCATATTGCCCAAGCTTCCCCCTAAAATTTCCGTTACGCCCATTGTATCAAACGCCAAACCACAGACATAATATAGACAGATTGTTCTCCTATCGAGGACAATAGATGGAAAATCTGTCACCTAAGTCAGAACCATTTGAGGTGTAGTAGGGCGTAATGCTTGAATTTGTGAATGTCAGTAAGTCCTTTTGGACCGGAACACAGCGCAAGGTCATTCTTGATCAGGCGTCGTTTCGCGTAGAATTAGGGAACTCGCTTGGCATCCTTGCACCCAATGGGACCGGCAAAACCACCCTGATCAACATGATGGCCGGTCTGGAAAAACCCGACGAAGGGCAAATTCATAGGACCTGTAATATCTCATTCCCGCTTGGGTTTATGGGCGGAGTCGTTAGCAAACATAGCGCGCGTGAAAACAGCCGCTATATTGCACGCCTTTATGGGCTTGACCCGGATTATGTCGAAGCCTTCTGCCGCTGGCTCGCGGGCATTAAAGAATACTTTGAAATGCCGCTTGGCACCTACAGTTCTGGTATGCGGTCGCGATTTAACTTCGCGCTGATGCTTGCGCTGGACTTTGACATCTACCTCATCGACGAGGGCATGCCACAAACCACCGATGCGGAGTTTAACCGCAAAGCGGGGGATGTATTGAAAGAACGGTTGGCCACAACCACGGTCATCATCGTGTCCCACCAACCTGCAACACTTGAAAAATTCGCCCGGTCTGCGGCTGTCTTGAATGACGGCCAACTGACCATGTTTGAAACCTTGGAAGAAGCGAAACAGCTCTATGACTACGAAACCCAAGGCACAGAAATTCCGGATACGACGTTCTACGGGGGCTAACAGCCCCAACGCTGAAACGCCGTCTTCAACACCCGAGACCGCTGCGCCTGCGCAAGCGATGGATGGAACCGTGGACAGCCCAGCGACGGTTGCCGCTGAAACAAACATCGACACAATCCGTCAGGAAGGGCTGACAGGTCGCCAATTGCGCATGGCACGTCGTGTCGCTCAGAAAAACGGGCTGGCGGTCACATCCGATTTTGACGCTGTACGTCAGCTCCGCGAAAAGGGCATCGACCCGTTCCAACGGGCAAACGTGCTGGAGTTGGTCACCCCGAACGACGGCCAGACCGATGCCGCCGCCGGTCAAATGAGGGCTGCCACCGCCAAAGTCCCCGCAGATCAGGCGCGCGTGCAACTGCCACAAACCGTTGACCGCAAACAAAGCCTACCCTCAACTCAGGTTAGCCCCGCAACAAATGCTGCAGAACAGCGCGGGCGTGAAATCCGCCAAATCCAACTCGACATCGCGCGTAGACGCCGACGCAACATCATAGCGTTGTTCAGCAGGCTTGCAGTGTTCGTTTTGCTACCCACGATTGCTGCTGGATACTATTTCTATAATTTGGCGACGCCTATGTATGGCACCAAGTCAGAATTCATCATTCAACAGGCTGAAGCTACAGCAGGTGGTGGACTTAATAGCCTGTTCTCAGGAACAGGTCTTGCCACCCAAACAGACAGTACATCTGTTCAGTCCTACTTAACATCCCGCGAGGCGTTTTTGCGCCTTGATGGTGAACTTGGATTCACCGAACATTTTTCAAGTGATGCAATTGACGCAATTCAGCGACTACCTGAAGACGCATCAGGCGAAGATGCCTATGGGGTATTCAACGATCGCGTCCAAATTGGCTACGACCCGACAGAGGGCATCCTAAGAATGGAAGTCATCGCCGCGGATCCTGAAAAGAGTCAGGATTTTTCTGAAGCATTGATCGGGTATGCCGAAGAACGTGTCGACAGACTCACTCAACGGGTTCGCGAAGATCAAATGACCGGTTCCATTCAAGTCTTTGAACAAGCTGAAACTCGCCGTCGCGATGCGTTGGCGCAACTTGTCCAAATTCAAGAAGAACTTGGTCGCGCTGACCCCATTGCTGACTCAACTGCACTTCAACAACGAATTGTGACGTTAGAGGTCGAGCTTGACCAAGAACGCATTAATTTAGCCAGCTTGAATGATCTACGCAATCCACTTGCCTCCCGCGTTCAAGCGGTTGAAACAACCATCGCGTTACTTGAAGGGCAAATCGCCAATCTGCGCGGTCAATTGTCTGCCGGTGACGGTGGGTCAATCGTGTCGCAAAACGCACAACTTCGAGAGGCCGAGGAAAACTATGCCTCAGCCCTTCTAAACTTCGAAGCAGCCCGTGGACAGATGGACCTTGCACAGATCGAAGCGAACAAACAGGTCCGCTATCTATCTGTATCTGTTTCACCAATCGCACCGGATGTACCGACCTATCCCAAGTCATTCGAAAATACCGTCTTGGCGTTCCTGATTTTCTCGGGCATCTACCTGATGATCTCGCTGACATCATCCATCCTTCGTGAACAGGTAAGTGCGTAATGAAAGACGTCTCTATTGGTCCGGTAACGGCCTCCAACGACCGCCCATTGACGGTCATCGCGGGCCCTTGCCAACTTGAATCGCTAGATCATGCCCGCATGATCGCCACCGAAATGGCCCGCGTTTGCGACGCCCACGGTGCGCAGTTTGTGTTCAAAGGCAGCTATGACAAAGCAAACCGGACCTCGTTGTCTGGTAAACGTGGTCTTGGCATGGACGAAGGTTTGGCCATACACGCTGCCATCAAGGCAGAATTCGGCTGCCCTGTCCTCACCGATATCCACGCACCTGACCAATGCACACCAGTGGCCCAAGTTTGCGACATCTTGCAGATCCCCGCTTTTCTATGCCGCCAAACAGACCTGTTGTTGGCTGCAGGCGAAAGCGGCGCTGCCGTGAATATCAAGAAAGGTCAGTTTTTGGCGCCATGGGACATGGCAAATGTCGTCACCAAAGTCGAAAGCACCGGCAACACAAAGCTTATGTTAACTGAACGTGGCGTTTCCTTTGGCTACAACGCCCTTGTCGCCGACATGCGGTCTCTGCCTGAAATGATGAAAACCGGCTACCCCGTTGTGATGGACGCGACGCATGCAGTTGCACAACCCGGCGGCCTTGGTGGTTCCAGCGGCGGCCAGCGTGAATTTGCACCAGCCTTGGCCCGTTCTGCTGTGGCGTTAGGCATTGGTGCCGTATTCCTTGAGACGCACGAAGACCCAGACAACGCCCCATCTGACGGTCCGAATATGATCAAACTCGCCGACATGGACGGAGTTATCAAAACCCTCATGGCAATCGACAAGATCGCCAAGGAAGATCCCGTCCGCCTCTAGCCCCTAGCGAACCGCCCTCGAAGCGCCTAACATCGCCGTATCAATTTTGATCGGCGGTCCAATTATGCATTTTTTTCGGCTTTTAGCTCTTCTAACCTTTCTGCTGCCCGCAACAGTTTCAACTGCACAAGACACATTAACTGGTAGCATATCTGCTGAACAATCCGATCAGATGGACGCAAACATCGCGGTTCGCATTCGTGAAATTCTCGGCGAATTGGGCAATTACGATGATGTAACCGTCACAGTTTCAGACGGCGTCGTTACCTTACGCGGCACCACAACATCCCTTGTTGAAGTCCAAGACTTAGACGCCCTCGTAACCCGTATTGAAGGCGTCGTCGCAATCAAGAACGACGTCACCGAAACCACGAACATCCGCAGACGCCTAGACCCTGCTGTTGACCGGTTCATGAACCGGATAGAACAACTGATGGTCCAATTGCCGCTCGCGTTGATCGCCCTGACGGTTTTCCTATTGGTTGTGTGGGTCGGCACATGGGTTGGACGGTGGCGTAACCCGTGGGACAGATTGGCCCCCAACGCGTTTATCGCAGACTTGTTTCGCACATTGGTCCGCATCGCATTCGTGATCGCGGCTATTGTCATCGCCCTCGACATCATGAATGCAACCGCGTTGTTGTCTACGATCTTGGGCGCAGCAGGTTTGATTGGTCTGGCAATTGGTTTTGCCGTACGTGACACCGTCGAAAACTTTATTGCTTCGGTCATGTTGTCAGTCCGGCAACCGTTCCGTCCCAATGATGTTGTCGAAATCAATGGCGACCAAGGTAAGGTCATACGCCTGACGTCTCGTGCGACGATTCTTTTATCGTTCGACGGCAACCATATCCGTATTCCTAATGCGACCGTTTTCAAAAGCCGCATCATCAACTTCAGCCAAAACCGGGAACGTCGCTTTACGTTCACAATCGGCATCGACAGTGCCGCTGACCTTGGCGCCACCCGTGACTTAGCCTTGGACACAGTGCAGGCCTTACCTTTCGTCCTGAACGAACCGGCCGCGAACGCTTGGATCGGTGAAATCACTGACGCGGGAATTGAAATCATCTTGGTCGGTTGGATAGATCAGACTGAAACATCCATGGTTCTCGCCCGTGGCGAAGCATTGCGCCTTGTCAAACGCGCAATAGAAGCCTCTGGTGTCAGCCTACCAAACACAACGTATACCCTACAGATGGAAGGCACAGCCGCGCCAACCCGCCCCACGAATCCCAAAACCGTACCTGAACATCCCCCAGCAGAAAGCGCACTCGTCGCGCCTGTCGCGGCTGATGCAGACGTTGCATTGGACCGAATGATTGAAGCTGAACGTGAAGATGAACAGGTTGAAGATTTACTGCGAGAGGACGCCGCAAAGGAATAACGAAATTCAGTCAATTCAGGGCTTGAACCTATTTCGGGATTTGCGTATCACCCACCTCGCTGATGGGATGTAGCCAAGTGGTAAGGCAACTGTTTTTGGTACAGTGTACCGTAGGTTCGAATCCTACCATCCCAGCCAGCGAAACCTTCCTATAGTTTGAATGCCGATTAAGGTGGGTTGAGGCCTAAGGTGCCCCAAAGAATGCCACAGTTGCTGTGTGCGGGTGTTGAGGGTGTCAGAGCCCCAATCCGGTTCAAGGCCCCAGCCACAGGCTATTGCAGATCGTAGTCCACACCGTTTGACCAGTAGTCCCAATCATACCGTTTGTCATCAGCCGCTGGCCCTTCGATCAGATGCGAGGGATTCGCGCAGCACTCGTTATGGCATCTGTGTCGAATGACGACATCCTCATTCAATCTGGCCTTCTCCGTCACCAGGTAGACGAACCTTGCGGACGATAGTTGACGGCTGTGGAAGCGCGTCTTCGTACGTTTCTGCGTCGGTAACAGCCAGCACCCGTTGGCATCTATCGCAGCAAGGTTTTAGAGCTAAGCAAGTGGGTAGATAACAATAAGTATTAATATATTAATATCAGATTCTTACATAAGATTTAGACCTCGAGGGCACCGTAGAGAAAGGCATGGGTTGATGATACATTACCTTGAAACATTCACCGAACTCCTCCCCAAACGCCCTAACCTCGACTAGGTGAAAGCTGGCTTTCTGCAAGAAACAGAAGTCGTCGACATCAACAGATTTGCGGGTGAGGGCGGTCTTATCAAAGACCATTGAGCGCCGCGTCAAAGAAGCGATCGGTAGCTTCATGACGGATGCCATGGCGCAGATTATCGTACAGCGCGATTTGATCGACGCAGATCAGGTTAAATTACTGGGATTTGTGCATGAAGACCCCGACGAAGGTTTTGTTGCCGCTACCGTGCGCGAGGATCCGGTCCTACATCAAAACGGAGATGGTTGGCGGGCGGTTCGCGACTCCCGCCAGCGACAGGTTCGTGATGTGGTCAAAGAGTGCGAAAATCTGCCTTTGCAAACTAGGTTGGGCGTCTTTTAGGTAGCTGACATTTGAGGCCGGGATACATTTTGCGATGTGCAAACACCGCAAGAGTTCAAAATGAGATTGATCCGAGTACTGGGTTTTCTCGCTGCGCGCGCCCGGAGCACAAGAGAGCCGCTCGAGTTAGGGCAGCAGGGCCACCGCACCGCAAAATAAACGGCCACGCGAGAGGTACGCGAGTTGAAACAAGCGTTGTAGCCAAGCCGATCTCTTTGTTTTTCAAATCGACTGATGCCTTGATAGGCAACGGCGGTTACCCGGCATGTCCAGTCTTTGCCACGGAACACATCCGGCCAACCTCGCTTACAATATTTCCCAAACCCCACGTCGCAACAGCAGCGCCACAACGAACCAAGTCACAACCAAATCTGGATGATCAACCTAAAGGGTTTCGCACAGGGCAGTCTTATCCAGCCAGGGCCAATGTGAAACAGCGGCTTCAAATCACGCAGCAAGTAACGCCGCCATGAAGCTATGAAATGAGCAGCTGACAAGACCGAAACGGTTCGGGTTCTCTTTTAGCTTTGTCGTCGCTCGATTTCGTCTGTGTGCTGTTTCCAGTGATACCCTGGCTCTCACCAGTTTCGCTGGAATGGTGGTTTCGCAGGTCCAAGCCCGCACGATAGAGCGCAGGTTCGGATCCGTGGATCATCCTTGAATGACCCATTGCTTAAAGCTTGGCTCCAACGTGTCGCACGCTGCGAGCAAGAGATCACGAGACTGGTATGGTCCGGCATTGTCGATCGTCTGAGAAACCGTCACACAGTGCGTTCCATCAGTGCCGAGGCGAATTTCCATGCTGGCCTCGTCATAGACGAACGTTTGGGCCTCATCCGCAGGGTCGCAGGCAATCAGCCCAAACGGGTTCTCAGCGTCTTCGGGAGCGTTGTAGGCCATGCAAACGTCGTCATAGGTTGCGGACTGGATCATGTTACTGTCCGGTAGATAGGAAAACAGGACATCATCACCTGTGGGCTTGCACGAATGCGCGTGCAACTGTTCGCTTTGCCCGCGGCCTTCAGTGTCGATACACCAGCCGAGCATCTCCGCTTCATCGAGGTTTTCGGCAAGATGGATTATCGGCCCTTCTGTTTGAATGGTTGGCGTTTGTGCGAAACCTGTCGCGGGAAGCACAAGGCACGCTGTTGTGCACAGGAGGGTGAGTGCTTTCATAGGTCTTTCCTTTCGTATCACGGGTTGGATCAGAATTGTTCTTGAAAGTCCCGAATTCGGGCAGCGTTGACGCCTTGATCGCTTCGGCCAACACGGGACACGCTACGCATGTCTACGCGGCTTCCCTCGTCTTGTGGTGTGACTACGACCACGACATCATCTTCGAAATAGAAAACAGATGTACGGGCGATTGCCTCAAAGCGGTGATTTTCCGCGTCCTCGGCGACGATCTCCCAGCTCAAGTCATTGGCCAAGGCCAAGGCGCGCGCATAGGCTGCATCCGCATCAAGATCAGTGAACAGTGGTGAGATATCCGGATAAGCCCGTGCCTGTGTCTCGGCCACCTCTGCACCGCCATAGGGTTTTGGAGTTTCAGAAACCAAAAATGCCAAAGGATTGGCAGTGTCGGTTGTAATGTCGTTGATCGGGGCCCCACGCACGGGGGGATTGATCGTGGATGAAATCATCGGCGCCAACATTGCCACACCAATTGCGGCCGCAATACCAGACAAGATGGCCTGCCCCTTATCCTTGCGGAGAAGTTGGATGACCAACACCACAGCCCCCACAGCCGCGACAAGCATTGCCAAACGATTGAACCAAGTCCGGTAAAGCCCGAAACCCGTGATCGGTTCCCACAACCCTAAACGTGCCCCGAAAACTATCAATGCCGCAGCACTTGCCCCGATTACGGCGACCAGCAGGGCGATCTTTCCTAAATGTTTCATTGTCTCTCCAATCCTTGACTTGCAACGCTCTTATTTGCTCGGTATGCAAAATTTGCAGACTATGCAAGGTTTAGAATGATGACGCTTTCGTTACGAGAGAAAAGACGACAAGAAACAGGGTTTCAAATTCAGAAGGAAACCCTGAAATTAGCCATGGAAAACGGTCTCGACAGTGTGACGACTGATGAGATCGCAGCGAAATCGGGCATCAGCACAAGAACGTTCTTCAACTACTACCCCAACAAGGAAGCCGCAGCGATCGGGCATCCGCCTGCGTTCACTGATTCCCAAATGGCCGCCTTGCGCGATGGCACAGGGCCATTGGCCACCGACCTCAAGCAGTTTTTGGACAGTCAAATCGCCGCTTTGTCCGAAAGAGAAGACATTATTCGGATGGTCGGGCACGTTTTGCGCTCAAATGACAAAGCACGCGGCATCCTTGAAGGCATCCTTGTGGCAGAGCGTCGCTTGCTCAAGGACGCGCTATTGGCGCGTCTGGACAACCGTCAATCGGCGGTATCGCTCGCGGCGAATGTCACCGACGCGATAAGAGCGACGATTTTTCTTTGGCAAAAAGAAAAAGACCTAACTCTTGCCGCGGCTTTGGATGTTGTCTGGGACGGAGTGACCAATGCGGCGGAAATTCTAGCTTCTACTCACAAAAACGAGGCGCGATCATGAAAAAGATTCTCTATATTAGTGCTTCACTCGCCATTGTTGCGGGCGCTTACTTTTGGTCTTTCGGTGTTCCAGGCGCAGGACCGACAGGTGCGGACGACACAACACCCGCGGCACAAGCTCAAGGCGGTCCGCCCAGAGGCGGACCTCCAGGTAGGCCAGGCGGATTTCCGGGCGCAGGTGGAACGACTGTTGTGCTGACGGCATTGGACATTCAGCCCTTTGAGGACACGTTCCGCGCTGTCGGCAGCTCAGAAGCGATCCAGCGCGCCACGGTGACGGCTGACGTTTCGGGCCGAATTGTTGAGGCCTCTTTGACGCCAAACGCTCAGGTCACGCAGGGGGATGTCCTCGTGCAGCTTGACGCGCGCACTGCCACTTTGTCCCTCGAAACCGCGCAGAGCGAGTTGGAACAAGCCACCGCCACTGTCGAGCGCTACGAAAGCTTGCAGCAATCGGGAAACCTGACAGTTACGAATGTAACGCTCGCCGAGGCGCAACTGGCAGAGCGGCTTGCGCAAGCCGCTGTCGCGCAGGCCGAGCTCGCGTTAGAAGACCTTACGATCCGCGCGCGTATCTCCGGCAAAATCGGGCTTAGCGATGTGAATGTCGGGGACTATCTGACCGCCAACACACCGATTGCGACCATCGACAATTCCGACGCCTTGCTTGTCGAATTCGAACTTCCGGAACGCTCTGTCGGCTTTTTGTCACTCGGGCGCGACGTTGCCCTTGAAACGCCATCCCTCACCGGTCGGATTTTTGAGGGTGAGATCACTTCATTCGACAGCCGTATCGATGACGTCACACGCAGCGTAACGGTGCAGGCCCGCGTCCAAAATCCCGATGGTGTCCTCTGGCCGGGCATGACCTTCACTGCGTGGCTCAATAATCTCAGTGATCCACTTTTGGTAGTACCGACAACGGCGATCACATGGTCACGAGATGGTGCGAGCATTTGGTTCGAGGATGACGGCAAGGCACAGAGCACTCCGGTTACGATCCTGCATCGCCGCGACGAGAACGTCTGGCTCGACGTTGATCTGCCAGCCGGCACCATGATCATCACGGAAGGCGCGCATAAGCTGCGGCCAGGTGCAGCCATTACGGACGCGAACGCTCTGCCACCGCAATCAGGTCAGGAACCCACATGAAGGCGCCCAGCATCCAACGAGCGGCTTCCGGCTTTGCTGACCTGTTTGTCGCACGGCCAATCTTCGGTTTCGTCGTCAACCTCTTGATCCTTATTGCAGGCTTGACCGCATTGATTTCAGTAGACGTGCGGGAAATGCCCGATGTCGATCAGCCGGTACTTTCAATCCGCACCACATATGAAGGCGCGACACCCGCGACGGTCGATCAGGAAATCACGCAAGTGCTGGAGGACGCGCTGAGCGCGCTCGAAGGTCTGTCCTACATCGAATCCAGCTCAAGCACCGGAACGAGCAGCATCACGATCGACCTGTCAGATGGCACCGATATAGATGTGGCCGCCAACGAGGCCCGCGAAATCGTGTCTGCCACCACACGCCAGCTTCCCGATGACCTTGACGATGATCCCTCCGTTTCCAAGTCCGACAGCAACGCGAGCGCGATCATTCGACTGGCGGTGCTCGGCGATGCCAGCCTTGATGAATTGACCACCCTCGCTGAAGGCCCAATTTATGACCGGCTGACCCTTATTGATGGTATTGCCGAGGTCACAACCCGTGGCGATCGCTCGAACGAATTTCGCGTCACACTCGACGACCGTCTTTTGCTTAGTCGCGGATTGACGGTTTTTGACGTTACAGAGGCCCTTGCCGATCTGCGCGATGACACCCCTTTGGGCGCACTGGAAACAGATGCACAGACAATTGCCCTTCAGGTTGGGAATGCAGATGTCACTGTCGACAGCATCGGGCAAATTCTGATCGACACCACCACACGTGTTGGAGATGTCGCGCTTGTTCAATTGCTGCCCGAAGACACCGACGTCGCAACCCGCGTCAACGGGCAGACGGCCATCGGGCTGGACATCACCCGCCAATCCGAAGGCAACACCCTGGAAATTTCCCTCGCGGTGCAAGAGGCCGTAGAAGAGCTACGCGACATCCTCCCCGAGGGCGTGGAATTGGTCGTCACCAGCGATGATGGTATTTTTATCGAAGGTGCGTTGACCGAGGTCATCAAATCCATCGGCATGGCGACAGGGATCGTGATCCTTGTTATCTTCGCTTTCTTGCGCTCCCCACGCGCGACCCTCATCCCCGCTGTCACCATCCCCGTTGCATTGGTTGGCACTGTTGCAGCGATCTGGCTGACAGGGTTTTCGATCAACACAATCAGCCTTTTGGCCCTCGTCTTGGCAACAGGGATGGTCGTGGATGATGCCATCGTTGTGGTGGAAAACATCGTGCGCAAACGCAAAGAGGGCATGGGCGCCTTCGCCGCTGCTGCCGCTGGCACTAATGAGGTGTTCTTCGCGGTTATTTCGACAACAGCGACGCTCGCAGCCGTGTTCATTCCGATTTCATTTCTGCCCGGACAAGCGGGCGGCGTGTTCAGCGAATTCGGCTTTGTGCTGGCCTTCGCCGTTACGCTCTCTTCGATTGCTGCGTTGACGATGGCCCCTGTCTTGGCCGCCCTCTTGGATCCGGGCAAGCTGACCGACACCCAACCGGTGACCGCGCGCGCGCCGACCCGATTGGCGCGCGGGTTTGACTGGGTAACAGACCGCGCCATTCGCTCGCCTCTGCTCGTACTGGCTGTCGCGTTCGGGTTCGCGCTGATTGCACTGGGCGCAGCTGGCACGCTTTCATCAACGATTACACCGACAGAGGATCGTGGGTTCTTTCTCATTCAGGCACGCGGCGCGTCCGATACAACGGCCGAATACCTCGACTCCCAAATCACCCAGATCGAAGACATCCTCGCGCCGTTTCAGGACAGCGGCCAAATCACCACGGTTCAAAGCATCATCGGCATCGGCAATGGGACGACCGCGTTCATCATTGCGCGCTTGCCTGATTGGGCGGATCGGGACTGGTCTCAACAAGAGCTTATGGGGCCGATCAACGGCATGCTCTCAAAGGTGCCGGGCGTGCAGGTCTTCGCGATTTCACCCAACAGCCTGAACATTCGCGGCGGCGGAAACGGGCTCACTTTCGCGGTCAGTGGAACCAATCTCGACGAAATGACCGTGGCAGCAGACGCGCTCGTGGCGGCCATGGCCCAAGACGACACCTTCTCGAACCCACAGGTTTCAGGCGACAGCGTGCAGGCCCAGTATGAGGTTACTGTGGATCACGACATGGCTGGCGTCTTTGGCCTCAGCGAGGCTGATATCACCCGTACGATCAGCGCTCTGACCCAAGGCTCCGTCGCAGTTAGCGTGTTTGTCGATGATACAGAAACTGATGTCCGCGTGGTCCCCGGTGGCCCGCCCATCAACGATCCTAACGATCTTGAGGACATTCAACTTCGCCTACCCAGTGGCGAATATGTGCCCCTATCCGCAACAGCAACCCTGAGCCCGGCGGTCAGCCAATCCACGATTGAGCGTCAGGGCGGCACCTTGGCGGTCTCTGTTCAGGCCAACCTTCCGGGTGGTGTAGATCTCGGCACGGCCGTCGCCCGCGTTGCAGAGCTTGCCACTGAGGCCCTGCCCGAAGGGATGGGCATCGTCTATACAGGCGAGGCGGCTTCGCTGGGCGATAGCCAGTCGGGCATGTATATGGTGTTCGGCGTGGCGGCGATCGTGGTGTTCCTCGTTCTCGCCGCGCAGTTCGAAAGCATCGCGAGCGCTGTAGTGATCATGCTGACGGTTCCTTTCGGCCTTGCCGCAGCGCTTCTTGCGATTTCGATCACTGGTGGCTCGCTGAACTACTACAGCCAGATCGGCTTGGTCCTGCTAATCGGCGTCATGGCGAAAAACGGCATTCTACTCGTCGAATTTGCCAACCAACTTCGAGAGGCAGGCCAAGATATCGACAGCGCCATTCGCGAAGCCCTGCGGCTGCGCATCCGGCCCGTGATGATGACGATGGTCTCCACTGTCTTTGGCGGGCTGCCCCTCGTCCTGTCTTCCGGGGCAGGCGCAGAGGCGCGTATTGCGGTCGGTTGGGTCATCGTCGGCGGGCTCGGCTTCGCAACGGTATTCACCCTGTTCCTGACTCCCGTATTCTACCGATGGATCGCCGTCTGGGGCGCGCAACCGGGCGCATCATCCCACCGCTTGCAACAGGAGCGCGCAGCATTGATCGTTGCGGAATAGAAACGAAGAGTGCCCAGTTGTTTCTGTCAGAAACTCGAACATTGAAGCTCCGTGCCCCTAAGGGGTCGTCTTCGCTATGTGAGAAATGATGGCGCTGAAGGTCCGTTTAAGGGAAGCTGCAAAGCAGCTGTAAGTCACAATGCCAAAGTCCGCTATGGGCCGGTATATTCTTCTGATGCATTTGAGGTTTACCAACTTCCTCCCCCCTATCCCGATATCTTTACAACGACCAACGTTTATCACGCTGGGAATCCTACCATCCCAGCCAGCTCTCTTCGAACTCATTGATTTAATTGAGTCGCGATGCGCGTTTTGGGAGTTGATTCCCAGCTGCATCTCTTAGGTGCATCTCGTCTATGCATCTCGCTCGGTTTGCGAACTAGAATTTCGGCACCTTCGAATCCGAGGGGAAGTTGAAATGGCCAGCTTAAATTATGTAACCCGCCGTGGTGCGATCTACGTTTGGCGAAGGCGCCTACCCGCTTGGGTTTCTCAGACGTCTTACCTGCAGATCAGCCTCCGGACTCCAAAGTTTTCCACAGCCAAGATTCTGGCAAACCTTGTAAACGCTGGTTTCGCGACCTGTATAAGCCGCATGAAGAGCCAGCGGATCACTCAAGCAGAGGCCCAGCGCTTCTTGTCTGATTTGGTCGTGCGTGAGCTCGAGAAAATCGAAGAAGAACGCTACTATGAGCCAGATGCCTCATCGCCAGAAGATTGGCGGCAGCGATATCTCGATGAAAGAGGTCGCGCTGTTGCCGCGCGTCTCGTGGCCGCCAGAGGAGTCGCTGCCGATCTCTTTCCCGACGACATCGCTGAGCTAGAAAAGGACGGGTTTTCAAGCTGTGACATCGACCATGTCCGGGCACAGGTCGCGATTACCAAGAGCGAGTTCGCGTCTCAAACCTACATCGACGAAAGCCGGACAATGGCTAACACTGCCTTGCGGCTTCCTGATTGCGACACCTTCGCTTTGCGCAAAGTAAGTTCATTACGTTTATTGGCAGAGGCAGAAGCCCTGGAGCGGTCTGACCGCCGGACAGCAGACACTCTAGCCCCAAGTTGGGAAATCGCCCCAAGGGAAAGGATCGAACCTCAAGCCGCACCGGAACGCCCGCCGGAAAAAGATAACAAACGGTACAGTGAAGTCCTGACCTCGATCGTGTCCGACTACATCGGCAGCCGAGACCGCGCCGTGAATGACCCCGCCGAACAAAAGAAGATTGCAAAAGATGTCTCGCAGCAACGCGCTATCTTGGCTCAGTTTGTTGAAGCGACACAGGTCGAAAAGCTGACTGATCTGCGACAGGAGGATTTGTTCTACTATATCAGCGTTTTGGAGCGACTGCCTAAGATCTATCGCAAAAGCCCAGAAGACCAAGCCCGGACATTGGAAGAGATCCTGGAGCGTGCTGAGGAGCTTCCTGCGGATAAAGTCGGTCTTGCTCCTTCAACGATCAACCGGAACGTGACAGCGCTTCAGGGCTTTCTGAAATTCGCAAAATCACGTGGGACAAAGCCTGCTGAAATCTTGGACCTGTCGTGTTTGCGCAAGCCCTGTGATGACGATGAACGAAGCGCACGGCTGGCATTCTCAGAGAACGACATGGCGGATATCGCTCAGCATCCTGTCTGGACTGGCTGTCGAAGCTCTACGCGCCGCAATGAAGCGGGGGCGTTGATCATTGAGGACGGTCTCTTTTGGGCTCCGATTGTCGCCAGCGTTACAGGGACGCGACGCGAGGAGATCATGGGAATTACGCTGGATGAGATCGACCTCACGCATAAACATCCGCACCTCCACATTCGGAAGAACCACAATCGGCGCCTCAAGAATGCAGCATCCGAGCGATTGGTGCCATTACATAACGCTTTAGAAGCGTTAGGTTTCCATGATTACGTTGTTGACCTGAGAGAGCGCGGTGAGACTGACCTTTTCCCTGAGCTAAAACCGCAGAATGAGAACGGCAGCTTTGGCGATGTGTTCTACGGGAAGTGGAAACCTATCACGGACAGCCAGCTCGGTGAACGCGCGCAACGCCGGACATTCCACAGCTTCCGGCATCGTTTCATCTCGGTATTACGCCACGACACGGATGTGCCGAAAGAACTGGTTAAAGATTTGGTCGGTCATAAACACCAAGATGAAACAGATGGCCGGTATCGCAAGATGATCGATTTCCGAGATCAAATCCTCGAAAAGCTGGCGCCTGTCGTGAACCAAGTACCAGCCGACGCTTGGTTGAATGCGATGAAGTAGAATCCGCCCATTCAGGGGCAGCATGGGTTTCCAAAGGGGCGCAGCAACCCTTGGTTCTGGGTTTCCAAAGGGAGCAACGCGTCCTTTTGGTGGGGTTTTGAAAGGGGCAACGTCCCTTCGCCGGAGCGGGATAACTTCAGTTATGCCGAGTAGGTTATGTGGTTGGTTGGCCTTCATTAAGTATATGACAAACATAATTTATTTAGGAATGGTTTTGAACTTTCATGAAGGGCGCGGATGCTTGTCCCATGACAAATACAAAACCCAAGACCCGCCCAGACGCCAAAGACTCCAACCCGAATGCGGTGTCCGTCCGCATTGAGCCAAAACCAATGTCGAAGGCAAAGTTCCAGCGTCGGCATGATTTTCGGATCGGGGCGCAACCTGCCTATGTGGATGGCGACCGTACACATCTGAACCGGCATCTTATGGTGCTGCGTCCATTACCGGACATTCAACGCGAGAACGAAGTCCTGCGGATGCGTGCGGGTCGCACCCGTAGGATGAAATTGAATGCGGCGGTGGTGACCGTGGGTGTCATCACATTCGGCCACAAGGCTCAGGACGTGTTCAATCGGTTGCCGGACGAGGCCCAAGATCGTGCGTTCACGGAACTGGCTCATGAGGTCGCAGCACTCTTGAGCACATCGCTGGAAGCGCTGGTCGTCCACTTGGACGAAACCGCAATCCACGCGCATTTCACGATGCGGGCGTACAACGACGACGGTGAACCACTTAGCGACGCGACAAAGCTAAGTGACCTATCCAAGATCCAAGGCTTGGCGGCTGAAGTTATGCAGCGCTATGCGCCGGAAATCCAACGCGGCAACAAGAAGAAGGATCGGCTGAAGGCAGGGGCAGATTACCCGGACACGCTTCACCGGACGGTGAAGCAATTGCACGAAGACTTGCCCCAAGAGAAAGCCGCGCTGGAAGCGGAGATCGCGGCAAAGGAAGAAGAGATCAATGAACAGAAGGCGTCAGTGGAAAAAACCAAAAGACACCTGGCGAAGTTGGAGATGAAGACGGAACTGACGGAAAGAGAAATCAAACGAAAAGAGACCTATAGACAAAGGCTGGAAAAGAAGCAGGCGCAGATGGCTGAAGAAATCGAAGCGTTGGAGGCACGCCAGGTCAGACTAGCAGCGACATTGGCGTTTGAGGCCGAGGCTATTGAAAAAGAAAAGAACGCTGTGAGAGCGGAACGGAAGCACGCGCAGGAACAAGCGGCAGCGGCGAGACGGGCTAAAGACTCCTATGAAGCCGGTGTAACAGCAATCGAAACCGTCTTGTCCGAGGCCGAGAATGAAACGCTCAGCTATGAGCCAGAGACCGGACAAACGACAATGCAGGATCTGAAACCGATGAAAGCTGCGCCACCCAAACTCCGGACACAGATCGTAAGGCTCGCCAAACGCCTCGCGTTCGTGGAAAGCAACCTCTTTGCGCGTATCTTCCGATTGGACGAACATATCAGCACAGTCCGGGCATTCCTGACGCGGCACGATATCGATCCGGAAACGAGGCAGACCGCGCAGAACATTGTCAGAGACGTAGAGGGTGATGACCCCAGCCTTGGTTAAAAAAGGACCAAGCCCTTCTGAGGGGGCTTGAAACGAAGCCACTGAGGGCGGATATAGACCCCATGACTTTGATACACACACCAATAATTATCGCAGCACCCAAGCTGTAAACCAGGCTGATCGGCCTGGCCGATCAACGTGTGTCCTATCAAGCATCCCCGGATCTGTTGTGCCGATGACGCCATAAATGATGGCCCCCAATAGGCATGGACTGATGACACTTTACCTTGAGACCTTCACCGAACTTCTTCCCAAACACCCCAACCTTGAAGACGTGAAAGCCGACTTTCTGCAGAAAGCGGAAGCTGTTGGCATGACCGAATTCCTCCGTGAGAACTCAGTTTCCCAAAAGACAGTTGAGCACCGCGTCAAAGAAGAGATCAGCAATTTCATGACCGCGAACGTGGCTGAGATCATCGAGCTACGTGGTCTGATCGATCATGACCAGATTGAACTTCTTGGCTTCACGCATAAAAACCCGGACGAAGATTTTATTGCGGCTGTCACGGATGCCGTGCAAATCAGTTTTGTTTATGAGGCGGCGCGCGAGCACCACCGAATGGAAGCGGGACTACATGACCGCGCCCTGAAAAATGCTGGGCCGAAGGACGAGGTGCAAAAGCTTGTGCAAGAGCTCGCGACATCCCATCCAACCTTGGCGGGGCCGCCGACGCTGCACGCCGTTGATGAAATGTTCGCCGAACTGCATGCCTCTGCACCGTGGATGTCCGGTGTTTCAACATGGGCCTACAAGGCCCTTCGTGCGCGCTACAACGCCGGACAAACATGGCTCGCGCTGCCGCCCGTGATCCTGATCGGCCCGCCTGGTTGCGGGAAGTCTACCTACGCACGTAAGCTGGCGGCCCTGTCCGGTGCGCCAGTTAGAACACTTGATGTGGGCAGCTCGAACGCAAGCTTTACAGTTGCCGGATGTGACGCGACCTGGAGCAAAGCGCAGGCTGGCGTGCCCCTTCAGGAGATCGCCAAGACCGGTATCGCCAACCCAATCATGATTGTCGATGAAATCGAAAAAGCAGGCACAATGACCGCCAGTGGAGGGTCACGCGTGTCGCTGCCGGACGCTCTACTGGGCCTTCTCGAGCCGTCTTCGTCCACGTCATGGGAATGCCCTTACACCCGGCGCAACTACAACATAAGCCAGATCAGCTGGATCCTGACCGCCAACGACCGCGAAGGCATCCCCGCGCCAGTTCTTGACCGCTGCCGTGTGTTCGACATCGGCTACCCAGCGGCGGAGGATCTGGCAAACCTGATCCGCATCCTTGCCGCAGGGTGTCTCTTCGACGAGGTAACCGACCGCCTGATCGCACGGGTGCTGGCGGCAGTATCCAAAGGGCGTCCGCCATCACTCCGGCGCATCCAGCAATTAATCGACGAAGCCGTCGCCGTGGCTCATGACCCGGTCCTGCATTGAGATGGAAAGGGTTAGCGGGCGGTTCGAATCTCCCGCCAGCGACAGGTTCGTCATCTGGTACTCGAACGGTTATTTTAAAGTTCGCCCCCTGAGCGGCAACCTGTACGTTCTGTGGGACCGACTTTCATGGCTTCATTGGATGAAACTCACGATTTAGCCGAGTTGCTAGACCACAGTTTGCCGTTCCGACCCGCCCAGGCCAAGACCCCTGTGATTTTCACATTGGTCCAAGCAAGTCTTAGAATTCCTTGGCAAGCAGTATTACTGATCGCCAAAAGCCGGACAGGTTGTAAGATTCGCTAATTCAGTTATTCAAATTTTTCCGCAGAAGATTTGGAAAGCCGTTAGGCTGTCATTCCAACTGCACTTTGGTCACACATGCACCGCAGGCTTCCAACCTGGTGAAGCTGCGACGCAGCATCTGGTTTTGAGCTGAATCTCCGCTAAGGGCCGTCTACGTACATAATCGGCAAGGGCTTACACCGCAGCACCAAAGCACCAAAGCACCAAAGCACCGATGCTATCATCAACGAACTGGAATCATCCATCAATTGGATCAGCTGAGCTTCGTTATACTTGTAACGTAGAGCGTTTCTTTGCGGCGTGACATCAGCAAAGAAATACCAAAAAATGACTGAATAACTATGAATGCAGCTAACAACCTAAGCTTCTGATAAGACTGCATTCACAGTTTCTTTAGTTCAGTCTTATTTTGTAGCCATTCCGACATGATTTTTTTGGTTAGGGCCTGCAGCTCATAGTAAATATCTTGTTTCACAATGTTGAAATTGAAGCACCGCAGTTCTTAGGTCAGGAAACATAAACAACAGATGTCGGGAGCTGCAAGGATGATGGTGGAGAAGAAGATCTGAGCGCACCGATCATTGACACACGGCTTGCCGTGGGACTTGGGAAAGAAAGAGACCAGACGCGCCGTTTACACAGCTGCCAGCTAGATAAAAACAGTCTTGATCACCGCTCAATTTTCACACCGTGAATCCCGCCACAAAGCGGAAACTAATGTTTTCCGGGTTCAATTGCAGCAGATCGATAGTGTTTCAAATGTGAAATTTAGACTTGATGTTTCGCAGCCAAGCAGAGATTTTTTATTCCAACTAGGAGTGCAACATTCCCTGAAAGATGATATGATAGAATGAATTAAAGTCCAGACCTCTGAAGAAATCCATGAACGCAAACATCACTCTCAAGCAACTTGAGGCATTGTATTGGATCGCTGAACTGGGGACGTTTGAGCGTGCGGCGGCGCGGCTCTATACAACACAGTCGGCGATCTCAAAACGTGTGCAAGAACTCGAGCGCGGATCCAGAATTGAGGTTTTTGATCGCAGCATGCGTGGGGCTAAGTTGACGTCTCATGGTGAAGAACTTTTCGAAGTGGCCAAACAAATTCTTCTCCTTCACGATCAGATCAACGACATCCAACAGGGTGTAGCAAGCCAACCAAAAACGCTGCGAATTGGGGTGACAGAACTGACAACGGTTACGTGGTTACCACAACTGATATCGGCAATAAAAAGCAAGTTTAGGAATGTTCAAATATTGCCAAAAGTCGATATGGCGCGCGCGCTCTTTACTGATTTGGAACAGAGCCAACTGGACCTGATTATCATTCCCGAGACGTTTACGTTACCCGAATTCTCTTCTTTCCCATTGGCAACAGTAAGAAACTGTTGGATGGCAAAAAAAGGGCTCGTGAATATAAAAAAGCCCATTAAGCACAGAGACTTGGCAGAGTTTCCAGTCTTGACGCAAGGCCACATATCCGGTTCCGGATTGTATCTTAATAAATGGCTAAAGGATCGTGGGGTCGTCTTTCAAGAAAGCTTGGTCTGCGATTCGATGACGGCCCTGCTTGGTTTGGCAGTTGCTGGGCTTGGCGTTGCATATCTCCCCTACGAGTTTTGTAAGCAATTTGAAGATTCTGGAAAGCTTGAAGTTATCGAAACTGAAACGCCCCTGCCCCCGATTCCGTATGTCGCAATGTATCGAGACGACAGGCCAAATGCGTTTATTCGAGAGATCATAGAGATTGCGCAATTACATTGTGATTTCGCAAGCAGCTACCAAAACTAGTGTTCATTTAAAGCCGAACACCGGTGCGCATATGTCCATTCATGCGCATTTTCGATATTTCCTGATGACAAATAGTCGTTTTATGTCTCCGTCCAAGTAGGTCAATCTTCCTCCAAACAATGACAGGTATGCGCGCCACCTGTAGGGCAGCCAACGCATCGCGTTGATCGCGGCTACCCAGTCTTCAACGGCATATTAAGCGAACGGAAAAGTTCAATGATCCAAGACAGCGCACTGCTTATCAACGCTATTCGCGACAAATTTGCGAATGTCGATAGTTGCCCTATCGGCGGGCCGCGTGTCTATTTTGAGAATGGGGGTGGTGCCCTGACTTTGAAATCAGTGATTGAGACCTCAGCGAAATATGCGGGCATTCCAGACAATCAAGGCCGCGATAATCCGGCAGCCAAAGCATTGGCTGATACAATTCAAAAGGCCAAGTCGGACTTGACCGTGTTCATGAACGCGACATCCGGTCAGTTCATTATTGGTGAAACCGGGACAGAACTTTTGTACCGTATGATCCGAACGGCCTGCCTCAATGCACCGAAAGGTTCAAAAATCATCGGCAGTTCGATTGAACACCCCTCCAGTAGAAGTGCCGCCCACCATTGGGCCGATCGCGTTGGGATGGACTATCTGAACGTGCCACATAACGATACCGATGGTGCGGTCACGGCAGACGATTATGCAGCAATCATGACACCTGATGTGGCAGTCGCGACCATCTTGCATGCTTCGCCTGTGACTGGAATTGGACTTGATGTAGCCGCGATTTCCAAAACAATCCGCGCTGTGGCGCCCGATTGCATGATCATAGTCGACGGCATCCAACATGCGGCGCACGGACAGATGGATCTGGCCGCCTATGACATCGATGGCTATGCGATTTCGCCTTACAAGGTCTTTTCGCGCCACGGATACGGTATTGCGTGGATTTCTGACAAGTTAACTGCGTTGCCGCACGAAGCTCTTGTTGGTGGACCTATAGATAACTGGGAATTGGGGACGCGCGATACAGGCGCATTTGCCGCGATTTCGGATGTTGTTGCCTATTTCGATTGGCTTGGCGGTGAGGTCTCCGAGGAAACAGACCCGCGCAAACGAATCGAGGCCGCAGGCGCTGCGATCAACCGTTATGAAACGGCCTTAACCGATGCTTTGATCAACGGAACTGGAAATCTTCCTGGACTCCGTGAGATGGAAAAGATCACAATTTTGGCGGGCCCAGACAATCAGAAACGTGAAGGGACGGTTTCATTCGTCGTTCAAGGCATCGCGTCGTCTGAGGTTGTTGGTATGCTCAACAAAGAGGGCATTCGCACCCACATGCGCAAAGCAGATCATTACAGCGGCAACATTCTTCAGCCGTTGGAGTTGCCAGATTGCGTTCGTATCTCCATGTGTCATTACAACACCATACGGGAAGTGTCTCAGGCTCTAGCAGTTATGCGCGATATCCGTCTGTAGACGAATTTCAAAATAGAAATTGCGCGGGCGATGCAAGTTGTGTGAACTCTGTCCGGCAAAAGATGTGCGTTTGCTAGATCTTGGCCGTTAATCCGCGCTGAACCACGATGCATGAGATTTTGCCCTCAACCAGTCCAAAACGGAATGAAACGGAAGTCCGAAAACTCGCTAATAAGGTCTACAAAGATACGGTTAACTCCAAGGCGTTAGCGCCTGCGTTTCACGAAACAGCAGGTGACAAGAAGGCGGCTCTGGCAACGAAGCCTAACCAAAAAGCCGTGCGATATCAGAACTGGGAGTTATGAAATGTATACGAAACTTAAATTTTCTTTGGCGGCGACTGCGCTTGCGACTCTGTTTGCGCCTGCTGCGTTTGCAGAAGAATTCATTACAATTGGCACAGGCGGCGTTACGGGTGTTTATTATCCGACGGGTGGCGCGATTTGTCGCCTCGTCAATCAAGGACGCAGCGAACACGGCATTCGGTGTTCAGTCGAATCCACGGGCGGTTCCGTGTACAATATCAACACAATCCGCGAAGGCGAGCTTCAGTTTGGTGTCGCCCAATCCGATTGGCAGTACCATGCGTTCAACGGCACCTCCCGTTTCGAAGAGGCTGGTGCATTTGAAGGTCTGCGCGCTGTATTCTCGGTTCATGCGGAACCTTTCACGGTTGTGGCACGTGCGGATTCAGGGATCACAACGTTTGATGATCTGATCGGCAAACGGGTCAACATCGGCAATCCAGGTTCTGGTCAGCGTGGAACAATGGAAGCACTGATGGAAGCAAAAGGCTGGACAACTGACGACTTTGCTTTGGCATCGGAAATGAAGGTCGCTGAGCAGTCATCAGCTCTTTGCGACAACCAGATCGACGCGATGGTTGTGACTGTGGGCCACCCGTCAGGCACCATTCAAGAAGCAACAACAGCCTGTGACTCAATCATCGTTAGCGTAACCGGCGCAGAAATTGATGCCTTGATTGCAGGCAATAGCTTTTATCGGACTGCAACCATTCCGGGCGGCATGTACCGTGGCACGGACGAAGATGTGACAACATTCGGTGTTGGGGCAACGTTTGTAAGCTCGACTGATGTGTCTGAGGATGCGGTTTATGCCGTCGTTTCCGGCGTATTTGAAAACATCGATGCATTCCGCGGTTTGCATCCCGCTTTCGCAAACCTTGATCCAGCGGAAATGGCATCTGCTGGCTTGTCGGCTCCACTGCATGCGGGTGCTGAAAAATATTACCGCGAAGCAGGCCTGATCGAGTAATCCAACCGATTTCACACTGAAGGCAGCGAGGGGGTTGGCGTTTACCCCCTCGCTTTTGCGAGGGTGCTCGTCACTGGCGAACGAAAACACTTAGGGGGAGTAAGATTACATGGCGACCAAACAAGATCAAAGCACAGGTCTTAGCGAAGCAGAGCTTCAGGACCTTGTCTCTTCTTCCGACTCCGGTGCCCGCAATCCAATTGGCACTGTCGGGCTGTTCCTGTCCATCATCGCGATTACTTGGTCGGTGTTTCAGGTCATCCTCGCGTCACCGCTTTCGAACCAACTTCTCCCCGGGTCGGTCGTGAACAATTCACGGCAAATACACCTCGCCTTTGCCATATTCCTTGCTTTCATGGCTTACCCTGCCCTGAAATCCAGCCCCCGTCATTACATCCCGATCCACGATTGGATCATGGGGTTTGCCGGCGTGTTCGTCGCGCTTTACGGCTATTTCTTTTATGAAAAGATCGTCCAGTCCGGCGGCCTTGCCGATGATGTAGACAAATGGTTCGCGCTTGCGGGCTTGATCTTGTTGTTCGAAGGCGCGCGTCGCGCCCTAGGCCCCGCGATGGCCATCATCGCCGTTGTATTTCTGCTTTATGTGTTTTTTGGTTCCTCGAGTATCTTCCCCGATGTCATCCGCTGGAGCGGTGCCTCCCTGAAAAAAGCCATGAGCCATATGTGGATCACCTCTGAGGGGGTGTTCGGGATTGCGTTGGGAGTTTCGACGAAATTCGTGTTTCTATTCGTGTTGTTTGGGGCCTTGCTGGATAAGGCAGGCGCGGGCAATTATTTCATAAAAATGGCGTTTGGCGCGCTAGGGCATCTTAAGGGCGGTCCGGCCAAGGCCGCTGTTGTCGGATCTGCCGCGACGGGTCTGATCTCAGGGTCTTCTATTGCCAATGTCGTGACCACGGGTACGTTCACCATTCCCCTCATGAAACGCGTCGGTTTTTCATCTGAAAAAGCTGGCGCTGTCGAAGTGGCGTCATCTGTGAACGGGCAAATCATGCCCCCTGTTATGGGCGCTGCGGCCTTTTTGATGGTTGAATACGTCGGCATTTCGTATGTTGAAGTGATCAAGACTGCCTTCCTGCCTGCAACAATTTCTTACATTGCGCTAGTCTATATCGTTCACCTTGAGGCCGTGAAAAACAACATGCCGACGCTGGGTAACCGCGTCGTGCATATGGGGCGTACCGTCGGGGGAATGGCCGGATTTTTCATCGGGTTCGCAGCCCTTTGTTACGGTGTGCAATACCCGGTGAAGGCAATCACAAGCATTCTTCCAAGCTCGGGCTTAATCTTATCCGCACTTGTGTTTTTGGCCTACGCTGGGTTGTTGTATATAGCATCCGGTGTGCCCGATCTTCAGGCAGATGATCCAAAGGCCAAGGACGTTGAGCTGCCGGTGGTTGGTGAAATCTACAAAGCCGGTCTGTACTTCTTACTGCCGATCATCGTGTTGGTTTACTTCTTGATGATCGAACAGAAATCACCGGGCCTGTCTGCTTTCTGGGCTACGATGTTATTGTTCGTAATCCTCCTGACACAAAAGCCAATGAAGGCCATTTTCCGCGGCGAAAGCGCCTTGGTTGAGCGGTTCAAAGACGGTGTTGCGGACCTGCTGCAGGGCCTGATTGATGGGGCACGCAACATGATTGGTATCGGCCTTGCGACCGCAACGGCTGGTGTGATCGTCGGCACCGTTACACTGACGGGTGTTGGTCAAGTCATGGCTGATTTGGTCGAATTTTTGTCCGGTGGAAACCTGATCTTGATGTTGATTATGGTTGGTCTGCTGTCCCTGATCCTTGGGATGGGGCTGCCCACCACGGCGAACTATATCGTTGTGTCGTCTTTGATGGCAGGCGTGGTTGTCGAGCTTGGCGCCCAATCGGGCCTGATCGTGCCGCTGATCGCTGTGCATCTGTTCGTGTTCTATTTCGGCATTATGGCGGATGTGACACCGCCGGTTGGTTTGGCCAGTTTCGCCGCTGCCGCTGTTTCGGGGGGCGATGCGATCAAGACGGGATTTGTGGCGTTCTTCTACAGCTTGCGCACGGTCGCCCTACCCTTCGTATTCATCTTCAACACTGATCTATTATTGATCGATGTTGGGTGGGCGCAAGGCATATTGGTCTTTACATCGGCCAGTATCGCGATCCTTGTGTTTACCGCAGGCACCATGGGATGGTTTGTTACCAAAAGCCGTATCTATGAAAGTGTCGCACTGATCTTGATCGCCTTCTTGCTGTTCCGGCCTGATTTCTTCATGGATCGTTTTCAGCCGCCGTTCACGGATGTCGAACCATCCGCTCTTGTTCAGGCGGTTGAAGCGGCCGAACCGGGCATCGAAATCCGGGTGGTCGTCAATGGCCCCGACTTTGATACAAGCGAATTGCGCGACACCACGATCCTTCTTGCGATTGGCGACGAAGCGCCAGCAGATCGCTTGTCGGCCATGGGCCTTTCCCTGTTGAGCAACGATGGTACGTTGACCCTGGACGAGCCTATGTTCGGTTCGCCACATTCCAGCGCTTTGTCCGATTATGATTTCTACGGTGATGCATTTGTGACCGTCAAAGAAGTTTTGGCGCCGCAACCCCAATCCCCAAAAGAGCTGGTGTTTATTCCGGCCCTCATCTTCTTGGCTTTCATTTTCATGCTGCAACGCGGCCGTGTCCGGCGCGAAACACCAACAGGAGAAATTGCATGACCGGTCCTGTCCTGTGCGCCATTGATATCTCGGATACCAATGGTGATGGCGCTGTTCTTATCGCAGCCAAAAAAATGGCCGATCTGGCCGGTGTTTCCCTTGATGTCATTACGGTCGTGCCTGACTATGGCAAGAGCATGGTTGGCAGTTTTTTCAAAAGCGATCACCACTCAAAACTGGTTGAGTCAACCAAGATCGCGCTTGAAGCCGCGGTCGTTGAAGCGATCGGGGCGGCGGCCAACAAGAAGGTTCGGCATATTGTGGCAACCGGCACAGCCTACGAAGAGGTTCTCAAGCTGGCTGAGACCGCCAAGTCCAGCCTCATTGTTATTGGCGCGCATAAACCCGATTTCAAAGACTACCTCTTGGGGCCTAACGCTGCACGCGTCGTAAGGCATTCCAATTGTTCGGTCTATGTCGTTCGCTAGGTTTTTTTGGGGGGGGCGTGACCCGTGCAAAATTGAAGCGATGCGTCGTTTTTAGCCCCCCCTGAGCCCATCCAAATTTAGAGGGCAGTCCAATCAAGCACGACCTTTCCTGAGTGTCCGGACTTCATCGCGGCGAATCCTTCGGCGTAATCCTGTACTCCAAAGCGGTGGGTGATGACGCCTGATACATCCAACCCGTTTTGCAACATGGCAATCATCTTGTACCACGTCTCGAAAATCTCTCGTCCATAGATGCCCTTTATCGTGATGGCTTTGAATACAATCCGGCTCCAATCCACAGGGCTTTTGCCCGGCGGGATCCCCAACAGCGCAATGCGCCCGCCCATCACCATAGCCTCGACCATCTGATCCAGCGCAATCTGGTTGCCAGACATTTCCAACCCAACATCAAAGCCCTGCGTAATCTGCAGCTGCGCCTGAATGTCGGCCAGATCATCTGTGGTCACGTTTACCGGAACTACATCAGCAACCTTGGCTGCAAGATCAAGCCGATCTTGGTTGATGTCGGTGATCACCACATTGCGCGCCCCCGCGTGGCGGGCAACGGCCGCCGCCATGATCCCAATCGGGCCAGCGCCGGTAATCAACACATCCTCGCCCACCAGATCAAACGACAAAGCCGTATGAACAGCGTTCCCAAGGGGGTCGAGGATCGCGCCAATATCGTCGCTGATTTCATCTGGCAACGGCACCACATTGAACGCAGGCAGACACAGACACTCAGCAAACGCGCCTTGCTCGTTCACGCCGATGCCGCGCGTTTGCGGGTCGAGGTGGAATTTCCCCGCACGGCTTTGGCGGGATTGTTTGCCGATTAGATGCCCTTCGCCACTACACCTTTGGCCCAACGCAAGGCCCTCGACGTTCCGGCCCAGTTCAACGATTTCACCGGCAAATTCATGCCCCGTGATCAGGGGTACAGGAACCGTTTTCTGCGCCCATTCATCCCAATTCCAGATGTGGATATCGGTGCCGCAAATCCCTGTTTTATTGATCCGGATCAGCACGTCGTCCGGCCCGATCTCTGGCATGGGTGCCGTTTGCAGCCAAAGCCCTTCGCGTGCATGTGCTTTGACAAGTACTTTCATTTCATTGGTCATTTTATCACTCCAAGGGCCCGGCCTGCGACCTCAAACGCTGACAGCGCGCGATCCAAATCCGCTTTCGTCAGGGCTGCGTTCATCTGTGTGCGAATGCGCGCTTGCCCGCGCGGAACGACAGGAAAGAAGAATCCGCTGACGTAAACACCTTCCTCAAACAAGCGCGCGGCCATGTCTTGCGCTAAATGCGCTTCGCCCAGCATAACGGGGATGATCGGATGTTCGCCGGGCAGTAAGTCGAACCCCAACCGGGTTAGGCCGGCGCGCCAATAGGCGGCGTTTTCGAACAATTGCGCGCGCAGCTCATCGCCTTCTTCGATCAATCGAAGCGCTTCGATTCCCGCAGCTACAATTGAGGGCGGCAACGAATTTGAGAAAAGATAGGGCCGCGCTCGTTGGCGCAAGAGATCAATCACAGGCTGAGGGCCCGCGATATACCCCCCAATCGCGCCGCCAAGCGCCTTACCAAGCGTCCCTGTCAGGAGATCAACATCCACACCGAAATGCGCAGGCGTACCTTGTCCCTGTGGCCCCATAAAACCCGTGGAATGGCAATCATCGACCATGACAAGGGCGCCGTATTTTTCGGCTAGTTTGGTGATTTCAGGTAGGTTAGCGAGGTAGCCATCCATGCTAAATACGCCGTCCGTCGCGATCATGATGAACCGTGCACCACCCGCTTTTGCGGCCTTCAGCTGGGCCTCAAGATCTACCATATCGGAGTTGGCATAGCGGTATCGTTTCGCTTTACATAAGCGGATGCCATCGATGATTGATGCGTGGTTTAAAGCATCCGAAATGATCGCGTCCTCTGGACCTAACAGCGGCTCAAACAGCCCGCCATTCGCGTCAAAACAAGCGGCAAACAAGATCGAATCCTCCTTGCCGAGGAACCGCGCCAATTTCTGTTCGAGCTCTCGGTGAAGGTCTTGGGTGCCACAAATGAACCGAACCGAGGCCATGCCAAATCCCTTGGTGTTCATCGCGTCCTTGGCTGCATCGATCAGGTCAGGATGATCCGCCAACCCAAGATAGTTGTTGGCACACAGGTTGATAACGGCTTTCCCGTTCGCAATGATCCCCCCCCCTTGCGGGGAGGAGATAAGGCGTTCGCGTTTGGTCATCCCCTCTGCCTCAATCTGGGCAAGCGTTTTGGTCATGTGATCTAGAAATGCGGTTGTCATAACACCCTCCGTTTCCAGCGGTGATGTCATAATGGAATTTAATCCGCAATAATGGATTTACGTTAAAGTGCACAAAAATCCGTGATAAGGGAGTTTTCTAAACCCCTTGCACCACCAAGAATGCGCGCGCCGGGCCATCAGCCTTAATCTTATGAGAAACATCTGCTGCGTATCGGGCGGTATCCCCGATCGAGAGCTGTTCGACAGCATCCCCACTGGTCACGCTCAAGCGCCCTTCAATCACGGTCAAATGCTCTCGCGCACCCTGTGCGTGCGGCAGGCTATCGAGCACACCATCCTTGCCAAACCGAAGATCATAAACCTCGTGCAGGCCCGCTTGTTCGGGGGGTGAAAGAATGCGGATCGAACACCCTGCACCATGGTTTTCAATTGTGGGAACATCATCGCTGCGCAGCACTTCAACACGGTTGTCTTGATCGTCTTCCAGCAGCCCTGCGAAATCGACCTGAAGCGCTTTGGTCAGGTTCCACAAGGTCGAGATCGTAGGCGAGGATTCACCCCGTTCGATCTGGCTGACCATACTGCGGGACACCCCCGATAATTTGGCCACAGCATCAAGAGACAAGCCCTTGGCGCGGCGCGCCGCCTTTAATCGGGTTGGGAGGAGAGATAATATTGCGTCGGTGTTTTCCATAATAGCGGATAATACAGAATTGCAGTCATGCGTCGCAAGGAAGAACGTATCTAGGAATAGGTTCTTCCCCGCAATCGGGGTCCGCCCGCGCCAACAAATGTCAACGCAGACGGATTAGTTCAAAAAGAGGGCCTTAGAGGTCGCTTACATCCGCCATGTCCACACCGAGTGCTTTTGCAACGCCGAGAGCGTAGGCAGGATCGGCACGGTGGCAATTGCGCAGGTGACGGTGTTGGATTTCAATCCGTGCACCACCAAGGCTACGGCCTGTGTTTTCGAACAAAACCTGCTGCTGCTCTGAAGACATCAAACGGAACAGGTTGCCCGGCTGAGAGTAATAATCATCGTCTTCCCGATGGTTCCAGTGGTCCGCCGAACCTTCTATCGTCAGAGGTGGCTCGGAGAAATCTGGCTGCTCTTGCCATTCGCCGTGCATGTTTGGCTCGTACCCAATACGTGACCCAGAATTACCATCGATGCGCATGCCGCCATCACGGTGGTACGAATGAACGGGGCAACGTGGGGCATTCACTGGAATTTGGGCATGGTTGACACCCAAACGGTGACGTTGCGTGTCGCCATAGGAAAAAAGCCGACCTTGAAGCATTTTGTCCGGTGAGAAGCTAATCCCCGGCACGACGTTGGACGGTGCGAATGCGGATTGCTCGACCTCAGCATGGTAATTTTCAGGGTTACAGTTCAATTCCATCTCGCCCACTTCGATCAGAGGATAATCTGCGTGCGGCCAGACTTTGGTTAGATCAAATGGGTTAACGTGATAGCTGCCCGCGTCCTTCTCTGGCATGATTTGAACAGAGAGTATCCACTTTGGAAAATCACCGCTCTCGATGCTTTCGTAAAGATCGCGCTGGTGGCTTTCGCGGTCCTCAGCAACCACTTGCGCCGCCTCTGCATCGGTCAGGTTCTTGATGCCTTGCCGCGTTTTAAAGTGGAACTTGACCCAATACCGTTCATTATCGGCATTTATGAAGCTAAAGGTGTGGCTGCCGAAACCGTCCATGTGGCGGTAGGTTGCAGGAAGCCCGCGATCTGACATCACGATTGTGACTTGGTGCAAAGCTTCGGGCAAGTTTGTCCAAAAATCCCAATTGTTATCGGCACTCCGCATGTTCGTACGTGGATCACGTTTTACGGCGTGGTTCAGGTCGGGGAATTTCATCGGGTCCCGTAAGAAGAACACCGGAGTGTTATTGCCAACCAAATCCCAGTTACCTTCTTCGGTGTAAAACTTCACCGCAAACCCACGAATGTCGCGCTCGGCGTCAGCCGCGCCGCGTTCACCGGCTACAGTTGAAAACCGCAAGAACATTTCGGTCTTCTTACCAACTTCCGAGAAAACCTTTGCACGGGTGTATTTTGTAATGTCATGGGTCACCGTAAAGGTCCCATAGGCCGCCGAACCTTTGGCATGCATACGGCGTTCAGGGATCACTTCGCGGTCAAAATGCGCCATTTTTTCAAGAAACCAAACATCCTGAAGAAGCGCAGGGCCACGTGGTCCTGTCGTCATAATGTTTTGGTTGTCTGGCACAGGTGCCCCGAAAGAGGTCGTTAGTTTTGGCTGTTTAGTCACGTTTCTTTCCTAGTATTTTGTGGGTCGCAGTTCGCGCCCAGATGGTTTTCTTTGGTTGCGATTGAAAAACTCTTTTACATTTCAGTTACTTGGTCCGAAGCTCGCATGAGCCGCGTCACTGATCGCCATTCCGCAGGCCCCTGGTTCGGCGTGCAGATTTCCTTTGGATAGGATGTCCAGCGTATTTGGTTGCGAAAGTGCGAGGATGGCTGCCACCACTGCAAAAAGCAGCACCGTTTCTAAGCAAACGATACCGAGCGCCGCCCCCCCGACTTTGCCTAGGCTTTTCAGTGAGGTTTTCATGCCGATCCCGACAATGCCGATCACCAATAGCCATGTTGATATTGTCGCGAGCAACGCCCTGATCGGTTCAGGTAGGAACCCCAGGCTGTTGAGCACGATCGCGAATGCGAACCCATAAACGAACCAAGGAACGCCGTTGCGGCTTTTTTGTGCCGTTTGATTGCGAAATCCAAAAGAAATCAGTATGATAACAGGTACGAGAAGTGATACACGAAACAGCTTAATGAGGGTTGCGGTATTGCCCGCTTCTTCGGAAACAGAAAACCCTGCCCCGACGACTTGCGCAACATCGTGGATTGTTAACCCCAAAAGGATGCCAATGTGCTGGTCGTCTAATCCCAAGCCCTGTCCCAAGATTGGATAGAGAATCATTGAGATTGTAGAGAGAGTTGTGACGGCGACCACAATGAAGGCGGTATCGCGTTCATGCGTTTCAGACGCGGGCAACACCGCTGAAATGGCCAAGGCCGCTGAAGCCCCGCAGATACCGACCGCACCGCCGGACAAAACGCCGAAATTGATATTTTTTCCAAATAGCAACGAGACAGCAATGCCAACCGATATGGTGAAGATCACGCCCCCAATAACGAGGCCAATTGTCTCCGCCCCTAGATCGCCAATGTCGGTTAGCGTGATCCGCAGGCCCAGCAACGCAACGCCCAATTTCAACAGATCTGCCGCCGCGAACTTTATTCCCGGTGCAGCTTTTTCATCGTCCACCAAGAAATGCAGACTCAACCCCAGAAGAAGAGCAAATAGCATAGTAGGTGCGGCGTAGTGATCTGAAAGAAACCGTGCGGCTGTTGCAACGATTAAGCAGATCAACACCCCTGGCATGAGGTGCGCAGCTTGCCAGTTTTTCATCTTGGTTAAGCCTGACTGTTTTCAAAGTAAGGGAGCAGCCCAGTACTGGGGTGGCAGTTGAAATATAGAAATTCAGCGTCGTCACTCAGAACATAAATTTCATGATACGTTTTGAGTTCAAGATGTTCCTGATACTTCTTTCGTTCGGCGAGTGCTTTTGTATAGATAGCCAAGTGGGATGGATGGTGTTCGGCCCATTGTTCAAGGTGACTGAAGCTCAGGAAGAAACCTAATGAGAACGCTTCCGCGGCTTCAGTCCCGTCTGCATTCAAATAGCTGACTTGCCGAAGCGATGCACAGCCAGTTTCCGCAGGGTTGTCGCGTAAGTACTGCATGCCTGCGTCAAGTTTAGGGGCTAAGTTCTTTTGATAGCTTTCCAGTTGCTCTTCGCCGCATGAGGCCCATGAAACACCCGATCGAATGACACAAAGATTGTTTGGAAAGCCTACGACGCGCAATACCTTGCCGCGTGTGTCGCGATCCGTGTCTGCGCTCAGGCATTGATCATCGGCGGGGCCCAGGGTGTCATATGCAGAGGCAGCAAAGCGATCTCGTGCTGCACCCCAATATGCGCTTTCTTCAATCGGTTCGATTGTGGAGTAGGGACAGGCCGATAGGCCACGAAGGTATTCTCTAAATGCAATAGTCTCGCGATAAGGCGTCGGCACCGAAAAAGTCTCAATCCAATAGCCGTTATCCGCCTCCTTTGGGTCTTGCGTTGCAAGCCAGGCATCAAAATCCGCGCGCCATCCACTATAGCTGATGGGGTCAAGCCAATAAGAGACCGTGAAAATACTCTTCACGCCTTGAGGGTCAGTATACTGTGCAGCATCACGATGATCCGGGGCGTTTTGGCTCGCAAAGAGGTGGCGCAGAAGACTTTGGAATCCGTCTACTTGGCCTTGCTGGCCAAACACGACGACCCGAACATAGCTCACCGAAGAATCCAACGAGGAAGAGTATCTTTGCACCACAGGGCAATGATCGTCAGGCTTACGCAAAGGGTAGATACGGGTGGGTTTCGCGTCATTCATGCTAAAGCATCAACGGAAAAAATTTCGGTAGGCAGCAGTATGACGCACCCAAGAGCCAACCAGGATCGCGACCGCACCCTCACAACAACACCAGAATTCCGATAGAAATGGCTAGATATGCCGCCGCCAATACGATCGCAAAAGCAGACAAGAATCCTAAAAGGGTCATGTTATTTCCTTGGTGTATAGTTTGCTTATTTTTCCACTATCTAGAACTGCATTCCAAAAATGTCAACAGAGATTCTTGCACCTAAATTCCGACACGGATCATAACTGAATAAAGGTATGATAAACGTGCACATCCCAGCCAAGGGGCGCTTGGAATGTTAAATTTAGAACGCGATATCAAATAATGGAAAGGCATTGACACGACGCACTTCGAGTATAGTATTGATCCGAAGTGCACCCCTTATTGGAGGAAGTTTTGGATAAATCGGTAGTAAAGGCGTTCAACGTCCTCGAGGTATTGGCTCGCAGCGAGATCCCAATGGGAGTGACGGCGCTGTCTGAGGGTACTGGATTAGGAAAGAGTAACGTTCATCGGTTGCTGCAGACCTTTATTGAGCTGGGTTACGTTGAAGCGAGCGGGTCAGGCAACTATCGAGCAAGTCTACGCTTGTGGGAATATGGCAGCCTAGTCGTTTCTCGGCTTAACGTTCGGCAAATGGCGCGACCGATGATGGAGGATTTGGCTCGAATAACGCGCGAAACAGTCCACCTTTCAGAGCTCCAACGCGGCGAAGTTCTTTACCTCGATAAAATCGAGAGCTCAGAGCCAGTCAGAGCATACACACAATTGGGTGGCCGCGCGCCCGCTTATTGCACGGCAACGGGCAAGGCAATGCTGGCGTTCGAAGACCCTGGGGTATGGCGGAACACTTTGGCGGACGCCGAGGTGTTTACCCAAAAGACGATCAGTACGGTTGAGAGATTCGAAACAGAAGCGTCGCGCATACGGACCCAAAAATATGCAATCAACCGCGGTGAATGGCGAGCCGATGTTCTGGGGTTGGCCGCACCAATTGCTGACGGGAATGGCAAGGTGGTTGCCGCAATCGGAATTTCCGGGCCAGCCAGTCGCCTTGATGCCCAAGAATTAGAGACCATCGCCCCGAATGTAGTGTCCCAAGCAAAACAATTATCGCTCGCCATGGGGGCCTCAGAGCAGGCGTGGGAGATACTGGGATCCAGCGCATCGCTTTCTAAACCAATATCTTCCAGGGCCCACTCAGCCGCCTAGAAAAACAACACCGACCGTGTCGACGCAGAGCAATTTTGTTCTGCGAATGGCTAGGTATTGCTAAAGGACAAAATATGCGACCTCTTCAAGACATTACGATTATCGAATTTTGCGAGGTGGCCGCTGGGCCGTTTTGTGGAATGTTGCTTGCTGATATGGGCGCCGATCTGATCAAGGTAGAACGAAATCAGGGCGACGCGATGCGATCATGGCCGCCAATTTCAGATGGGTACTCGGAGAACTTTGCGTCGATCAACCGTGGCAAAAAATCCGTTGTTCTAGACTTGAAGTCGGAGGAAGGCGTCCGCGCCGCGCGCGATCTCATCCTGTCAGCAGATGCCGTGATAGAAAATTTTCGCCCAGGGGTGATGGATCGCAATGGGATCGGATATGAAGAGATGTCCAAAGTGAAACCGGAACTAATTTATTGTTCGATCTCGGCTTTTGGCCAATCGGGCCCCCGTTCTCGTGAAGGCGGTTTTGATTTAACGATGCAAGCCATGGCTGGTGTCATGAGCATTACTGGTGAACCAGGCGGAGCACCCGTAAAATGCGGCGTTCCCCTGTGTGATTTCGTATCTGGACTATACGGTGCATATGGCCTTGTGTCGGCGCTTCATAGCGCAAAGGAAACAGGTCAGGGAACGCATATTGATATTGCGATGCTAGGGGCAACACTTGCAATTGGCGCGCTACAAACCAGCGAATATTTTGGCACGGGAAAAGATCCGCGTAAATTGGGATCAGCGCACCCGCGCAACGCGCCCTATCAGGCGTTCAAAGCGCAGGATGGTTATTTTGGAATGGCTGCCGGCAACAACAAGCTGTGGGCTTCGGTCTGCGGGGTTGTTGGGCGGCAGGATCTCGTCAACGTAGACCGGTTCGCAAACCCAACACAAAGGGCTGCCAACCAACAAGAGTTGCTGGCAGTTTTAGAAGATGTGTTTGCAACGAAAACGGTTCAGTACTGGCTGGATGCCTTTGCGGCAGCGGGCGTTCCATCAAGCCCCATCAACACATATTCCCAAGCATTAGCAGACCCCCAAGTGACGCATATGGGTTATGTTCAGGATCTGACATTGCCAAATGGTGTAGAAACAAAAACCTTCGGATCACCGCTTATATTCGACGGCAAGCCCAATCCAATTGGTACAACGCCACCGATTTTAGGGGCCGATACAAAAGCTGTTCTAGGGGAACTGAGTGCTGCGAAAGCGGCTCAATGACCTCGCCTGTTGTCACCACTGCGCTGGCTGAGGGCATCCTGACCCTGACGCTCAATCGTCCGGTGGCATCCAACGCGATGTCGTTGGACATGGCCGAGGCGATTCTCGGAGCGATCACAGCAGCGGACACTGTCCGTCTGGCTGTGATCAAAGGGAATGGAAAGAACTTTTGCGCTGGCTTTGACTTGTCCGATGTGGCTCGGCTTTCCGACGCGGATCTACTTTGGCGGTTTATGCGCATCGAAACGATGCTGCAAGCTGTCTATCATGCGCCATTCCCAACAGTCGCGTTGGGACAAGGGCATATCATCGGGGCCGGTGCTGATTTGTTCGCCGCCTGCACTTACCGCCTTGCCGCGCCAGAGGCCAAACTACGCTTTCCCGGGTGGAACTTTGAACTGGCCTTAGGCACACGCCGCCTTGAACGCTTGATTGGCAAAGATGCCGCTTTCGATATTCTGCTAGATGGGCGAACCGTAGCGGCACCAGAAGCCAAGACATTGGGCCTAGCGACAGATATCGTGGATCAATCCGACTGGTCAAAAACTGTTAATATGCTTACCACTCGGGCTGTACAAATGCCTAAATTCAGCACGCAGCACATGCGGAGTTTAACGACACATGATACACGTGCCCAAGATATCGCTTCTGTCGTAGCAACGGCAGGTCGTCCCGGCCTCAAAGATCGCATTTTGACGTATCAACTCGCCGTCAAAGAAGCTCGTGAAAAACGGAGGCAATCATAATGGTCAACAAATCTCTTACAGATTACCGCGGCATTCATGACTTGGGCGGACTGTTGTGTGAGCCTTTTGCCCCCGATGAACATGATTATGAACCTTGGGAAAAACGGGTTCATGCTGTGCGCGAATTGTTGGCCACAAAAGGGCTACTAAGGGTTGATGAGTTACGCCGCGCGGTTGAGGGATTGGGCGAAGAAAGATATCAGCGCCTATCATATTATGAGCAATGGATTTGGGCCATCAGCCAAATCATGCTGGAACGCGGCATTGTAACAGATGCAGAAATCGGTGCGCGCGTCGAAACAATACGGGCAAAGCTCGCTTCTCATGACTGATCCTATGTTCAGAGTTGGCGATAAGGTGCGTATTCGTGATGCTTACCCAATCGGGCATTGCCGCACGCCATTTTATACCCGTGGATTAACTGGGGAAATTGAACGCCATTGCGGTAATTTTGCGAACCCTGAAGAACTTGCTTACCGCCGAGATGGCCAACCGGCCATGCCGCTATATAGAGTCCGCCTGCCGATGCGCCAGATTTGGCCTGATTATGCCGGAGCGGCGCATGATACTCTTGAAGTAGAGATTTTTGAACATTGGCTGGAGCCTGACGACTAATGCATGATCACATCCATCATCACCCACACCCCAACCAGCCAGATGAAGAAGACGGACCGTTCACCGAGTATCGTTTATTGGAAATGGCCTTGCGTGAACTTCTGATTGAAAAGGAAGTGATCACTCAGGCGGAGTTGCACAAAACCTATCAGATGATGGATGATCGCGGACCGCATAATGGCGCACGCATGGTGGCCAAGGCTTGGTCGGATCCGGTCTATCTGGATCTCATGCGTCGTGATGCAACCGAGGCCGCAAAATCCATTGGGCTGGAGCCAACATGGTTAAACTTGATCGCTTTGGAAAACACCGATGCGGTGCATAATGTCGTCGTTTGCACCTTATGTTCGTGCTATCCTTGGCCATTGCTTGGCTTGCCACCCGATTGGTACAAAAGCCGCGCCTATCGTTCAGATGTTGTTCAAAATCCACGCAAGGTTCTTGCCGAATTCGGGACCATCTTACCTGAGACAACAGAGGTCCGGGTACACGACAGCAGCGCTGACATGCGCTATCTGGTTGTGCCTAAACGCCCAGAAGGAACAGAAAACTGGTCCGAAGAGAATCTCGCAAAACTGGTGACACGCGACAGCATGATCGGCGTGGTTCCCGCGTTGGCCATAGAAACTCTATGATGGATACACCAGCAGAATTGAGTGCTGTTGAAGCACGCCGTCAAATTGGTGCCCGCGAATTGACACCAAGCGCATTGCTCGAAGCCTGTATTACCCGCATTGAACAACGAAACCCACTCGTAAATGCGGTCATTACCACCAATTTTGATGAAGCTCGTCGCCAAGCGAAAATCGCGGATACAGCGGTACAAGCCGGCGAGGCACTACCACCGCTACACGGGCTACCTGTCTTGATCAAAGACCTCAGCCGAACAAAAGGATTGCGGACAACCTTTGGCAGCCGGTGCTTTGAAGCCCACGTCCCGGATCATGACGACATCATCGTAGAACGTTTGCGCGCTGCTGGTGCAATTGTTCTCGGCAAAACGAATACGCCAGAGTTCGGCGCAGGGGCAAACACTTCAAATCTCGTGTTCGGCGCGACGGGCAATCCCTATAATACGACAGTCACATCCGGCGGCTCTTCTGGCGGTTCAGCTGCCGGTTTGGCAAGTAATATGGCCCCACTTGCATCAGGATCTGATCTTGGAGGAAGCTTACGAATTCCTGCATCATTTTGCGGTATTGTGGGGATGCGACCATCGCCCGGCATTGTTCCATCACGGAGTCATGTGTCCGGGTTTTCACATCTTTGGACAGACGGGCCGATGGCGCGCACCGTGGAAGACCTGACCTTTATGCTGTCCGCGATTTCTGGTTTTGATGCCCGTGATCCGCTTTGTTTTCCCAATTTAGAGATTAAGTATAAGGACTTCCATGCAATTGAGGATTTAGCCCATTCACGTATAGGCTTTTCAACGGATTTGGGTGTCGCGGAGGTTGATAGCGGGATCGCAGAGCTATTTGAGTCACGCCAACCGATTATTGGCAAACATTTCAAATCCACTAGCGTTCTGAATGTTGATTTATCCGATGCAGCCGCTGCGTTTCGTGTTCTCAGGGCACAAAGCCTCTATGCCGCTTACGGGGAATTGGCGGAAAATCAGCCAGATTTAATTGGACCAAATGTAAGAAACAATATTCTTGAAGCCAAATCACTTCGTCTGTCAGACACAGCGCTTGCTGACGCAGTGCACACACAGATCTATCGGAGATTTCAGGCTATTTTTGCTGAGGTGGACTATCTCATTTGCCCAGCCACGTCAGTTTCACCCTTCCCGCTAGAAGAAAACCATCCAGCCGCGATCAATAATAAACCATTGAAGGAATATTATGCTTGGTATGCGATCACCTGGGCGCTGTCATTGGTGGGAAGCCCAATCGTGACGCTTCCTTGTGGGATGGACCATCAAGGTATGCCATTCGGCATACAAATTGTTGGGCCGCGCCATTCTGATGCAAAGCTTTTAAGATTCGCCCGCATTTTGGAATCCGCATTGATGCGGGATGGGTTGGGTCGCACACCGCCCAAATTTAATGCATCAGATGCAGTCATCGCCTAGCCCTTCGGTTTTGTTCCACAATATAGAATTACGCTGCATTTTCGAAGAAATTCCTAAGAAAGTACTTGCTTTGTCAGAAGATTGGCCAAAAAATGGAAAGCAATTCTACAATATAGAAAAACTTAGAGGGCACATCATGCTGGATTATCCGTACGACCTAGGGGCCTATAGCCGCCCAATCACAACGTCTTCAACTGATGCACAAATATGGTTTGACCGCGGTTTGAACTGGATTTTCGGATATCACCATGAAGAGGCCGCCGTTTGTTTTGAAAATGCACTGAAGGCGGATCCAGAGTGTCCTATGGCCCACTGGGGATTGGCCTATATCATTGGACCGAACTACAATAAACCATGGGAGCTTTTCACGCCTGAACAAGTGCAAGAGACGCTTGTAAAATCTCGGGAGGCTATCGAAAAGGCCAAGGCCGCAATGGATGGCGCAACAGATGTTGAGAAAGCACTGATTGTCGCATTGGAAAGTCGCTACCAATCGAACGAACCTGTACCTGATCTTTATAAATGGTCCGCAGCATACGCGAATGAAATGCGGAACGTTTACGCTACATTTCCTGACGATTCTGATGTCGCAACATTATTTGCCGAAGCGATGATGAACAGAACGCCATGGCAAATGTGGGACCCACGTACCGGTGAGCCAAATCCGGCAGGTGACACACTAGAGTGTCGCCGCGTACTGGAAAACGGAATAGCCAAAGTTGAGGCCGCTGGTCCGGCCCGACACCCAGGACTTTTGCACCTCTACATTCACCTCATGGAAATGTCCGCTGTCCCGGAAGTAGCTCTGCGATGTGCAGACGAGCTACGCGAAATGGTCCCATCTGCCGGCCACTTGGCCCACATGGCGACGCATATCGATGTGTTGTGTGGTAATTACCAGGACGTCGTAACTTGGAACCAAAAAGGGATCGTCGCAGACGAGATTTATTGGGAAAAATCCGGTGCGATGAATTTCTATTCTATGTACCGCGTCCACAACTATCACTTCAAACTTTATGGTGCGATGTTCCTCGGGCAATTCCGCCCCGCGATGGAAGCAGTTGAAGGAATGATGAAAACAATTCCCGATGAACTGATCCGTTGTGAAGATCCGCCCATGGCCGACTGGCTCGAAGGGTACATGTCGATCAAGACACATGCGTTGATCCGCTTTGGTCGTTGGCAGGAATTGATTAATGATCCTTTGCCTGAACATGCAAATGATTATTCCATGACAACCGCGCTCAACTGGTACGGCAAAGGCATTGCACATGCTGCGCTCAAGCAACACGATAAGGCCGATCAAGCGCGCGAGAACTTTGAGACCGCAGCGGCAAAGGTTCCAGAAACACGGCACATCCATGTTGTTGCCTGTACTCAAATTCTCGAAGTCGCGCGCGAAATGTTGAACGGTGAAGTCGAATATCACCGTGGCAATTACGATGTCGCCTTTGATCACTTGCGCAAAGCCGTCGCTTTGGAAGACGCCCTGCCCTATGATGAACCTTGGCCTTGGATGATGCCAAGCCGGCACCCGCTTGGTGCATTGTTGTTAGAACAAGGGCATTTCGAAGAAGCCGCCGCCGCCTACGAGGCCGATCTTGGCATGGATGATACTTGCATCCGCTCCAATCGCCACCCGAACAATGTTTGGGCGCTAAAAGGTCTTTACGATTGCTATATCGCAATGGGCAACACCAAAGGCGCGGCAATGATCAAACCTCAGCTTGATTTTGCCCTTAGCCGTGCGGATCGCGAAGTCTATTCTTCATGTTTCTGTAGCACCAAGAACGCTGCTTAGACGTGAACCTATTCAAATGGCCGGCGTTTCACACGCCGGTCACGATATGGAGCCATTTATGACAACAGCTATTCAAGATTATAAGTTAGATCTCGGCTGGCGCGTTACAGCAGGTGCTTGGCTCGCCCTCGTGGCCATGACCTTTTCGGGCCACGCGTCCTATTTAAATCATGGTGATTGGACTTTGGCCGGTGTGCTCGCAAATATTTGTGGCATTAACCTAGCTGAAAAGGGCGTTACCGGAGGCCTAGCTTTACTTACAAGTTGGTTGTTGATGCTTGCCGCTATGATGGGTCCAGTGGCTTTCCCTAACCTCAAGCACAATCAAAGAGTCTCCTATATGGCTGTGCTTGGTTACACGACCGTATGGAGTGTGGTCGGTATTGCATTGCACGGCTTTGGTTATGTGTTGCAGTCGGCAGCTAAGAATAGCGATTGGTTGTATTTTAACGGCTGGTCTATTGGCGCTAGCACGCTGTTGATCATCGGTTTATTCCAGCTTTCACGGCTCAAATCTTCCCCGATTCCAATCTGCTCGCTTTGCAGTTCAGGTGTGTCGCAAAGCCAATTCACATTGGGGTTTCTACATGGTGTTGATTGTGTTCGGTGTTGCGGTCTGTTGATGTGTCTGATGTTTGTGTTTTTCCCAGGAAACTTGTTTTGGATGGCCATCATTACAGTCTTGATAATTTTCGACCGTGGGATGTTCGGTTTGCCCGCGCTGCGTCAAGAGATCGGCGTCGCGCTTATATTCGCAGCATGCACTGTGACGGTGGCTCAATCTATTTGAAGGCCCAATATTTAGAAAGGTCCCTCACTTCAATGCAATGGTATTTCCACTCACGCGGTGATGCGCATGCCTAACAGCTTGACAGCTTCGTCGAAAAAACGAGGGTTTTCTTCGGAACGGGCCGCTAGCTGTGCGCCTTCCAACAAGGATAGCGTCGTGACTGCCTCTAACGCGGGGTCGGCAACATTCGAGATCGACCCATCCACACTACCTTTTTCAAAAACATCTGTCAGCCAAGCGATAACCATTTCCCGAAACAGGCTGATTTGTTCAAGTACATCCGATGGAAGACTATCGCGACTGGCAGAAAAAGAGACACAGAGGCATAATCTTTTACCGTTGTCGCTGGCAGCACGATATTGCTTAATCAATTCTGACAATTGCGTTCCGCCAGTGCCATGATTTTCGTTGATCCCCATACAAACTGCTTCGAAATTTTGATGATATCGCTGCATCAAGGCGACCGACAATTTTGCCTTAGATGGAAAATGATGATGGATGCTCGCTTTGCGTATGCCAACATCTTCGGCAAGATCAGCATAGCTAAATCCATCAAAACCTAATGTGCGCGCTGCATTCTCAGCGGAATTTAGCAAAGCAGTTTTTGTATCCGTCGTTGACATTTTCATCACCTATCTACTTTTCCAAGCTACTTAGTACGTTTTCAGCCGCTTCCAAAGCCCCTTCGAGATACCCCCCGAACTGCGGAGCCAATTCACTGCCAGAAAACAGCAATTGGTCGTCCCATAGTCCCTTTAACGCTGCGGGAAGGCCATAGCTTGGGTGCGCATGAACCGGGGCGATATCAGCTTTGGTCGCCGTATATGAATCAAAAGCCCAATCTTTGATCAACAAGTGCGTAGGCTTAGATGCGTTTGAGCCAAACAGTCGCGTCAATTGCGCGATAAGATGCTGACGCAAAGTGTCTTCATCTGCGCGGCCTTGCGGCGGGACGCCAATAAACCCGAACAAGGCATAAGGCCCTCCCTGTTCGGGCGAGGCATCGTGAATTTCAACCATTGGCCCAAAACGGCTTTGCCCATCGCCAGATAGTCCAACTTCGCGCCAAATTGGGGTGTCGTAAATTGCAATCGCCTTAGCCTGGCCAGCCATCCACGTGGGAATGTTTTGCAACACCATCGCCGCATTATCCGGCAATGCTGGGGTAAAACTGAGGTTTGCGGCCACTCGAGGCGGCATGCAGAAAATCACGCGATCAGCCTGTAAGCTTTCGCCGGTTTTTAAGGTCACGTCGATGCCGTTGCTTGTCTTTATCAACGCGGTGACCTCGGCGTCCAAACGCACCCTATCTACAGGCAATGAATCAGCCAGTGCATCAATCAAGGCGCTCAACCCGCCGACAAGGCGCCATGATCCTTGCATCGACGAAAATCCGCGCCCACGTTGCACTTGCCCCTGTTCATTTTCATAAACAAGGTCGCCATCGGCAAATTGATCGAATTTTGACAAATTCAAACGCTCGATCAAATCAGCGATGCGCGGCTGCCCCGGCCAAAACCAAGTCGGGCCCATATCAAATGCGCCGCCATCACGGTGTTCTGTTTTGATCCGGCCGCCCAAGCGCGTGCGGGCCTCGACCAAAAAGTAGTCTTGCCCCCTAGCTTGCAATGCATGTGCAACAGCGAGACCGGACAAACCACCTCCGATAATCAGAGTCGTCATGGTTCAAAACCCTTCGGACATAGGCCGCAGGTCTAATTCGTGCGTCCATGTGGATTGCGGCTGATGGGCCAACTGCCAATAGGCTTCGGCAATGTGATCGGGTTTCATCATCTTAACGGGATCGATGCTATGCAGGTCTCGTGAGCGATCCGTGTCAATGATGCCATCCAAAATGGCATGGCAAACGTGAACGCCTTGGGGCTGATATTCGCGCGCCAATGATTGGGTTAAACCCCGAAGAGCAAATTTAGCACTGGCGAAAGCCGCGAATTTAGCGCCGCCGCGCAAGGATGCCGTTGCGCCTGAAACAATGAACGCACCACCGCCAGCATTTGCCATCGGTGCCAACGTTGATTGCCCGAGCAGAAACGCAGATTGCACCATGGATGTCCATGTTCGGGCGAACTCAACCAGGCTGGTGTCGCCGAAAGGCGCGATAACCAGTTCTGCCGTATTGTGTACCACGATTTTCGGGGCTCCATGGGTGTTGATGATGTCCGACAATTTGGTAGGCATTGCATCTGCATCAGCGAGGTCAAGCTTGTAAAAGGCTCCAACGTATTGAGCTGGCTTTGTGCGGCCAATCCCCACAACCTCGAACCCACCCCTTAGAAAACGCGCACAGAGGGACTGACCAAGGCCAGCCCCCGCACCTGCGATGATTACGTAAGGTTTTTGCATAGCAATTAAACCGCTGGTGGTTGCGCATGGACCAGATGACCGGTCTTGATCCAAACCTTTGCGCCATTCTCGCCGGCTGTTGCTTTCAACTGTTGACCATCTGGCAGGCGTAACCATGCACCTTTGCCAAGCGTATCACCGCCTTCAGTGACAGAACCGCTAATCACCAACACTTCGATTCCGCCTGCTTCGCCTTTGGTGAGAACAGCATCCGCATCCAAATGGTGATATGTCACAACCTCACGGTCATCGCGGTGCAATTCAGCAGTTGCTACACCATTCGTTGGCGCTGCAAGTTCGTCTGCCATATCTTTGCGAAATTGAGTGCGATCATCCATATCAAATTGCCACAACTTAACGAAAATCGTACATCCAAGATCGGAACCTGGTGTGTGGGAGGTTGTTGGCGGGTTGCGCACATAGGTGCCTTCAGGAAAATCGCCGTGCTCATCTTGGAACACGCCATCTAGCACGATAAATTCTTCGCCGCCTGTGTGCGTATGCGCCGAAAATTTGCTATCCGGAGCGTAGCGCACGATTGTTGTAGCGCGCGCCACCTCCCCGCCCATGCGATCGAGCATACGGCGATCCACGCCGGGCATCGGCGATGCCAGCCAATCCAATTGATCAGAGTGGACAACAACGCGTTCTTTGAAATCAGCATTCAATTCCATTATTTCTCATCCTTTTGCTTCAAGGCGGCATATTCCGCGTATCACCCCCCTCGACAACCTATCAGTAGGTAGACTTCAAGTCAAACACTTAAATAAGGTTGTTGCTGATGGATGGATTACGGTCTGAATAAGATCCAAACGTGTACCGAAGAGGCAGCGCACCGGGCGCGCGCACAATGGTTTCGATGCGAATGCGCAGCCCACGTCCCATTAATGGCAATTCACCATCGTTGAGTTCTTCAACCACCTCAGCGGTTCCCTTGATATTCAATAATATTCCAGTTTCAAAATCAACAAACTGCAGGCCAACACGTCCGTCTGTTAGGATGTTGCCAAAGGTGTTATAAAAACTGTTCCCTTTGTAGTCAGGGAACTGAAGCGTTTTTTCGTCCAGAATACTGACGAAACCCGGATTTCCGCCGCGGTGATTGATATCTACTCCCGCGCGCGGGTCATCCCCCAGTTGTGCGGCACGCGATGCGATCAACAAGGTATCAGCCTTACCAATTTGGTACTTGTCGACTTCGCTCAGCACGGCCGTTGTGGTCGGCGTTTCCGGCTGAGAGGGGCCAGCAGCCACCCTATTTCGGACCTGAATGTACTTTGGGCAATTTCCATAACTTTGATCAACCTGCATAGACAAGGTGCCGTCATCGGCCCCGTCAATGGTTGCGTTTAGGCGGTTGCGTCGCTGGGTTTCGAACTCGATCCCGACAACGCTCGTCTTTGCGCCAACAGCAAGGTTTAGGTCCGCAGGCTCCCCCGGCAAAGGTTTAGATGCTATTGTCAACGTTTTGTCGTTTGGGGATGTCATGAAACCCTTAGGCCCGGTTCGCATAATGGCCCAAGGATGACCGGCTGTATCAACTGCGCCAATATGGACGCTTTCCAAGTGACCAAAGAAATCGCGATGTTGTTCGGGCATATGATCGCGGATCATGCGCAGGCCCAGTTGGTGTTGCCGCTCTGCGATATCCAGCTTTTCGTGCAAGCTGCGTTCTCCTTGGTGAAAAACGCTAGTTGAATCTGACATGGGGATATCCTCTTTTGGTCTGTACTTTGTGTCTACCTTCTAATAGGTAGTAGCTAAGCCTTTTGTCAACATCACCACGGAAACCGCCCCCAAATCGCGCAAAAAAGTAGGTGTGGGGATTGAAAATGGAGAAACTAGCTTATGAAGTTTTACGACAGCATCGGTTTGCCAAACCCTGACCGCGTTAGAATTGCACTGGCAGAAAAGGGCGTGTTGGATCAGGTGGAGATTGTTCAGGTAAACCTGTGGGAAGGCGAGCATAGGACGGCCGCTTTCAAGGCCAAGAACCCAAGCGTCACAGTCCCTCTGTTAGAGCTCGACAATGGCATTGCGATTTCAGAAACAACAGCGATCACCGAGTATATCGATCACGCGTTTGAAGGTATTTCCTTGACAGGCGTAGGCCCACAAGAGCGCGCTGTCGTGCATATGATGCAGCGCCGTGGCGAGCAGAAAATCGTAGATGCCATCGGTGCTTATTTCCACCATGCAACGCCGGGTTTCGGGCCGGAAATCGAACTACATCAAAACCCCGCCTGGGGGCAGGCACACTATCAAAAAACCTTGGATGGAATGAGTTATTTCGACACTGTCCTACGCGAAACCCCGTTTATTGCGGGCGAGAATTTTTCCATGGCGGATATCACTGTTTTCACGGGTTTGAATTTTTCTGAAACCTATCCGCGCGTAATGATACCAAGCGATTTGACTGCACTTACCGAGTGGCGAAGCAGAATTGCAGCGCGACCTAGTTGTGCGTTTGTTGCGGACACCCTGAAAGGACGCCCATGACCTCACCAATCAGAGAAGAATACTTGATCAAAGACATTCCCGAGTTCCGCGAACGATATGGGGACACGGGCCCACTTGTTTATGACAAGGTTGCCCCTTTCCTAAGTGAGCCAATGCAGGATTTTGTGCGACTGTCGCCCTTCTGCGTTGTCTCCTCACAGGATGCAGACGGAAAAGCAGATACGACACCTCGCGGTGATCCGGCAGGTTTTGTGGAAATAGTCTCGCCCAAACATTTGCTGATACCGGATCGGCCGGGCAACCAGCGGTTTGATACCTTCCGGAATCTGCTGACAAATCCGTCGGTGTCGGTGATGTTCATGATACCTGGCGTTTTTGACACATTGCGGGTGAACGGTAAGGGCTACGCAACGCGTGATCCAGAACTGTTGAAACGCTGCGGGATTAAAGACCGCATTCCGCCCGTGGGATTGTTGATTGAGGTGGAAGAAGCCTACGGACATTGCTCCAAAGCGATCCGTAGGTCAGCGCTATGGGACCCATCCTCACAAATTGATCGAAAACAAGCCCCAAGCTTGGGTGACCTTATGTCTGCTCACCAAAATTATGACCAAAAAAAGCTGGATGAAATGGAAGGTAAAATCAGCCGCGACATTCACAAGAACATGTACTGAGCTGACCAGCCTGACCCTTGAATGATAACATTTAGGTGATGTGGTTTTAAATTGTTGCACGCTCAATGTCAACCTTCTAGTTGGTAGGTATGCAATCTAACAAAAAGGAAACGACATGATTGGCTATTCTACGATTGGCGTGAAAGACATGGAAAAAGCAAAGAAGTTCTATACAGAGCTTTTTGATGCGGAAATCCAAGTTGACATCGGTCGCTTGGCGATGATCGGCAAAACAATTGAAGCACCGATGATCGCCGTCTGTGAACCCTTCGATGGCAATTCGCCAAGCTGCGGTAACGGTTCTATGGTGGCTTTTGCAGCGGCCTCCAAAGACGAAGTAAATGAACTGTACAACAAAGCGATGTCTCTGGGTGCTTCATCGGAAGGTGAACCTGGTCAGCGTATTGATGACGTCTTTTACGGAGCGTATGCCCGTGACCCGGACGGCAACAAAATGGCGTTCTACGTTTTTGGATAGGTGCTACCGCCACAAACCAATAAACCGGCCCGTCTTACTCGGTTAAGGCGGGCCTTTTTCATGATGAGCGCGCAAACCCTTTTGCCAGTTCTTCGACGATAGCAGCAGCCGGTTTAAAATCCCCTGTCCGCCAGCTTTCTCCCGCCCACATAGACACGAAATCTTCGGTGCCTGCCGTGGCCGACTTTAGAGGTGCAAGCGCGGAAATTGCGAAAGGAAATGCCGGTACGTTGTTGTTTATGGGACCAATGTCGCGAACTAATTTATTGACGAACCCGCGTGCCTGCCGCCCGGTGAACACGTTTGTGATCGCGGTCTCACGGTCTTGCCCGCCCATCAATATGGACCGATGAAGCGGGGTTATTTTGGATTCAGGCGACTTCAAGAAACGCGTGCCAACCTGAACACCCGATGCCCCTTCCCCCATCACTGTTCGGATCGCCCGCGCGTCAGCAATGCCGCCTGCGGCAATAACGGGCACGCGCCGTAACTCTCTGGTGATCCGAGACACCAATTCTGTAGTCGGCACCCTCTCCGGGATCTCAGTTTGCAAAAACAGGCCCTGATGGCCGCCAGCATCCTGACTTTGCGCGATGACAGCATCACATCCGTTTTTCTCAAGGAAGACAGCTTCTGCAACGGTGGTGGCTGTGGCTATGATTTTTGCTCCGGTTTCGCGAATGCGAGCCATAAGCTGCGGCGCCGGAAGACCAAAGTGAAAACTTACGACCGCTGGCTTGATGGCGCATATGGCATCTACCATTGCGGCATCCAACGCGTTGGGGAGGCTCCCTGTGGCATAGTTGGGCGCGAGCGAAAGTTCATCATAGAACCTTTGCAATTCTTGCAACCAAACGGCCTCTTGTTTGGGATCATAATCTGTTTGTGGGTGACAAAAGAAATTGAGGTTCAACGGCCCAACCGTCTTGGCCTTAAACCGTGCAACAGAGGCCAACACTTCATTTGGCTTTAACCCTGCACAAGGAATGGAACCAACCCCGCCTGCCCTTGCCACGGCGATTGCCAATTCTTCGTCTTGCGCGCCTGCCATCGGGGCTTGGATCAGCGGAACCTGCGCAAGAATTTCGGAGAAGAATGAGTGCATATCGCCATCCTATGATTTCACAGAATTGGCCCCTTGATTAAACAAGACACTGTTATTTTCTGTCGTAGTTTTACCCAAAAACTGGTGCTCTTTTAACAGGTCGATTGCCGATACAACAGCCGAGCGTTTCTTTATCCGGCCCCGCCAGTCCGCAACATGAGGAAACTGATCCAAATCGATGCCCAACTTCTTACTGATGAAGGCCCAAGGGAAAGCCATCATATCCGCAATTGAATACGCCCCGAGTATGTAATCTTGTTGCGCGAGGTGCCTATCTAAAACGGCGAGGTTTCTTTCGGTTTCTTTTTTGTATCTGTCCAACGCATAAGGGTGGTCCCCTCCGGCATAGTTTACAAAATGGCTTAGCTGGCCTGCCATTGGGCCTTGGTTGCCCGCCTGCCAGAACAGCCATTCATACATAGATTTGCGTTCCAGCGGCGCTGTTGGTGCGAATTTTTCGTGTTTATCGGCCAAATATATAAGGATAGCGCCGCTTTCAAACACGCTTATCGGTTCCTTTGGGTTGGTATGATCCACAATCGCGGGGATCTTTCCATTGGGGTTAATCGCAAGAAATTCAGGCTTTAGCTGATCGCCCGACGGCAAGTTCATAAGATGCGTTTGGAACGGAATACCCAATTCGAGCAACATGATCGCAACTTTCCAGCCATTCGGTGTAGGAGAGAAGTAGAAATCAATCATGTCTTGCCGGCGGTGTTGATCGGAGCAAGGCCAAATTCCGCCAAAACTTCATCCGTATGCTGGCCTAATGTTGGCGCGGGATGGCGGATAGACGTGGGCGTTTTCGAAAAATTCGAAGGATGCCGCGCCTGCCGCAACATGCCTGCGATCGGATGTAGGGTTTCCACGACAATACCGTTCGCTTGCACCTGTGGGTGTTGACGCATTTGGCTTCGCGACAACACGGGCGCATTTGGTACGTTCTCTGCATCGAGGCGTTTGATCAAATCAGCTGAGGCACATCCTCTGACCGCATCTTGGATGGCTTCCAGACGCGCATCGCGATTGACCTCTCGCAGCTCGGGCGTAGAAAAACGGACATCGTCCAAGAGATCAAGCCGGTCGACCGCTGACGCGAAACCGCGCCATTGCTTGTCTTGCATGACCGCAATGCTAAGGAACCCATCAGCCACTTCGTAGATCAAATCAATATAGGATTGCGCTTCTTCTTTCTCTAGCTCGTCGCCCACAAACGTGTGACCATTCATGTCCGAGCTCCACAAGAATGCGATTATAACATCGAGCATCGATATCTGGATGTGTTGCCCCTCGCCACTGCGTTCGCGCGCAAACAAAGCCGATGCAATGGCCTGGCTGGTTTGAATCCCGGTCAGTTTGTCGGGCAAAATTGTGCGCACCAAACGAGGTTGCGCTTCGTCAGATCCTGCTTGCACGGTGGTTAAGGCTGAAATGGCTTGGATCAAAGGATCATAAACGGGGTTTTGTGCAAGCGGACCTTTATGTCCAAATCCTGCTATCGAAACATAAATTAACTTCGGGTTCAGGGCCGACAATGTGTCGTAGCCCAATCCCAACCGTTCGGCGACTCCGGGGCGAAAGTTCTGGATAAAGACATCTGATTGCGCAGCCATTGTTTGAACGGCAGCCAATCCGTTCTCGGTTTTTAGGTCTATGGTGACAGAACGCTTATTGCGGTTGTTGTTGAGGAACGACGCAGACATCTCCGCGCGGCGGGTCGCGACATGACGTGAATAATCACCGCCATTGGGTTGTTCGATTTTGATGATATCTGCCCCTTGATCGCCAAGGGTCATCGTCGCAAGAGGGCCGGAAATTACTGTTGTAAGGTCAATGACGCGTACGCCGTTCAGTGGACCAGTCATGATGTTCTCCGGCAATTGGTGATGTCAGGCCGTCAGACTGACATGAAATATAGCTTTGCAAAACTTGGTTCGCCGCGGGCACAAGTTGGATGCCCGCGGCGGAATAGTTTAAGTTTTTGGGAACAAAAACAAGTTCTGGATGTCGACCAGACCTGCCGCCAAATAAGATGGGTACCGTTCCAAAATTGCGGACTTCAACTCATCACCAGTTGCGGCTTTTGCATAGGCCGCTTGGGTGTGATCAAGGTAAATCAGCGCTTCATCAATCGCTTGGCGTGAACCGGCGGTTGGGCCGTGGCCTGGCAGAACCAGATCAAAGGACGTGTCACTCTGCATCTCAACAAGACCCGCTTTCCAGCCGTCGAAATTGCCGTGGCCACAGAATAGGTGACAGTTGTTGTACAACATATCTTGCGCGATCAGGACTTTTTGATCAGGCAGATAGATCGTCATCATGTTGTCTGATTCAGCATCCGTGACATGACGGAATTCGAACGTTACGCCATCGATGACTTCGGTCGCGCCATGCTCGATCAAATGGGTCGGAACAACCTTGGTTGGCGGTACGTGCTCACCAAGGGATTCGATGCTGATCTCGATGAAGAAATCCCCGAGCTGATCAATCTCAGCCTGCGTTTCAACAAAGGAATAGATCGGAACATCGCGGAATTGATACGCACCGAACCAGTGGTCAGGGTGCAGGTGCGAAATGATCATTCGGTCAACGGGCTTGCCGGTTTTTTCCGCGTAATCCCGAACTTCCTGGCCGTAGATGACGGAACGTTGACCGTCCACAAACACCAAACGTTCTGGGGTTTCGATGATATGTGTAGTGACACAACCAGTCAGGTCAGGGCTTTGATAGCTGTGGATTTTCACTTCACCAAAATCAGCAACAGTTACGATGCCATGTTCTAAGGGAGTTGTGCCTTGACCAAGCGGACCACCGCCAAGGATGTTCGCGCTGACAATGCTTGGGGATGCTAGCGTAGTTGCTGCTGTGCCGACTAGCATGCTGCGGCGGTTCATAAGTAGCTTTGACATATCTGACCTCTATCTATCAATTGGTAGGTTTTCACTGCCTATTCGTGGTCCGACGGGCAGTCAAGCAAAAAACCTATCAGTAGGTAGATTCATCAACCTTTTGTGAACGTAATCCATCGCATGAACTAAATGCATTTTCTGTGCGTCACTGTAAGAATAGAACGCATGGAGGAACGGCAACGACTTTTAGGCTTTCGCGCTTACTGAGATGAGAACAATCAATTGTTGAACCCGCTTTGATTGACCGCCAAGCCTCTATGTGCGACACAACTGCATCACGTAGTGAAGTGTTGCGAATTTTTTTAGCGCAAACACAATGGGTTAAGAAATCCGCTGGGAATCCTACCACCCTAGCCAGCCTCTTTCTAAACCATTGATTTATTGAAATGAAATGCGCGCTTTAGGAGTTTAATCCCAGCTGAACCTCGTAGGTGCATCTCGCTCGGTTTGCGGATGAAAATTTCGATACCTTCGAATCCGAGGGGAAGTTGAAATGACCGACCTAAATTATGCTTCCCGCCGTGATGCGATCTACATCTGAAGAAGACGCCTGCCCGCCTTCGTTTCCTAAACGTTGTATCTACAGATTAGTCTTCGAACACCAAAGTTTTCCAGAGCCAAGATTCTGGCAAACCTTGTAGACCCTGGGTTCGTGGCTTGTGCGCGACTTTTGGCAAACCAACTGAAAGCTGCTATTGAGCTAGACATGACTCACCACCGACATAGGTGCTTGCCGAGACCCTATTTCGGAAAAGGTTTGGCCGGGCAGATCGTTCCGGCACAAGATCCGAACCCAATCTGGTAGCCGTCGCCCTTTGCAGTACCTTCCAGAATCATCGTGTCACCGTCTTCGATGAACGTACGTGTCTCGCCAGTATCCAAGGTCACTGGTTCATTGCCGCCCCAAGTGAGTTCAAGCAGGGAGCCGCGTTCAGACTTTTCTGAGCCGGAGACTGTGCCTGTCCCAATGAGGTCGCCGACATTCATCGCGCAACCAGATGACGCGTGATGCGCCAGTTGCTGGGCCGCAGAGTAATACATCTGGCTGTAGTTTGTCCGCGCGATTGTTGACGCTGCTTTGCCCTTTGGGGCCATCGTAACCGCTAGGTCTATGTCATAAAGCATAGGGCCCGGCTCAACCAAATGGGACAATAGCGGTTTCTCACGACTTGGCGTGCTAATGCGGAAGGGTTCAAGCGCCTCTTTCGTCACAATCCATGGGCTAATGGAGGTCGCGAATGCCTTGGCCTGAAACGGTCCGAGCGGCTGATATTCCCATGCTTGGATGTCGCGTGCGGACCAATCGTTGAGCAGCACATATCCAAAAATCATATCATCAGCCTGTTGCACAGTCACCGGTTCACCCATGGCATTCGCACCACCGATAATCGCGCCCATCTCAAGCTCGATATCAAGGCGTTTGCACGGACCAAAGGAAGGCACTTCAGCGTCTGGCGCTTTGGTTTGGCCATTCGGGCGCACGATATCCGTGCCGGACACAACAACAGTGGAGGCACGACCGTTATAGCCGATCGGAATGTGCAGCCAGTTTGGCGGCAGAGCGTTCTCAGGGCCACGGAACATGGTGCCAACGTTCATGGCGTGATGTTTGCCCGCGTAGAAATCGGTGAACTCAACCACTTTGAACGGCATGAGCATGGTCACATCCGCCTGCGCGACCAGATAGTCAGGAAGTGCCTCTGCCCCCTCCGACAACAACTCAACCAAACGCGCACGCAGGGCGACCCATGCCTCGGGACCCAAATCCATTGCGTCATTCCAATAAGGGACGTCAAAAACCGCGACGCCCAGATCAATCAGACCTTCGCCTTCCGCTTTGCACAGGTCGAAAATCATATCGCCAATGGCGACACCGCAGCGCGGCATTGTTTCTGCGTCGGTTGCGAAAACCCCGTAAGGGAGGTTGTTCAAAGGAAAGGGCGTTTCGGCGCTATTCGCGCTCGCGACCCAAGATTTCAGCAATGTCATGTTGTTTCTTTCGCATCGTGTTGATTGTCAGGATGGGCGGCCTGAATGGCCGGAATGGCGAGGCAATTCGCCGTGATCTTTTTGAGGATCGGGAAGGCATCCAAAGGAACCTCCCAACGCTCGGCGTTATACATTTGGGAGCCGATGCACAGATCTGCGAGGCTCGGCGTGTCCCCGAACGCAAAGGGTGTTGCACCCGAAAGCTGCGCCTCGATGGCTGTGAACCCTTCGATCATCCAGTGCTGCATCCACGCCTGTTTCTGCTCAGCACTCGCGCCGAATTCTGTGCCCAGCGCTTTGATGACGCGCAGGTTGTTCACCGGATGGATATCCATCGCGACGCCATGGGCCACGGCCAAAACCCGCGCGCGCTCCATCGGATCGGCAGGGATCAATCGCGGCTCTGGCCATGTTGCGTCGATGTAATCGAGGATCGCCATGGATTGGGTCAACGCGGCTCCATCGTCCAGCACCAGCGTCGGCACCCCTGCCCCGGGATTGAGCGCCAGATACTCGGGCGCAGATTGCGCACCGGCCACCAGATCAACCGGCAGAGTTTCGTATGCGACACCTTTAAGGTTCAGAGCGGCCCGCACGCGATAGGAGGTTGTGGATCGCCAGTAGCTGTAAAGCTTCATTTGACCCCCGGCGTGCCATCGAATTTCTTTTCGATGTCGGTCCAGCAATCGATGTAATCGTCCTGCAGCGGTGCTTCGTTACCGGCAAAGGATGTCAGATGTTGCGGGAAGCGGGTCTCAAACATGAAGGACATGGTGTTGTCCAACTTCTCGGCCTTCAGCTCGGCGTTTGAGGCCCCTTCAAAAGCGTTCTTGTCTGGCCCGTGGGGCAGCATCATGTTGTGCAGGCTGATCCCGCCGGGAATGAACCCTTTCGGTTTTGCATCATACTGGCCATAGATGTTGCCCATGAGCTCGGACATGATGTTCTTGTGATACCACGGCGGGCGGAACGTATCCTCGGCCACCACCCAGCGTTCGCGGAACAGCACAAAGTCGATGTTCGCTGTTCCCTCTTTGCCAGACGGCGCGGTTAGGACCGTGAAGATCGAGGGATCAGGGTGGTCAAACAGGATCGCGCCAACCGGACAATATGTTTTGAGGTCATATTTGCAGGGCGCGTAATTTCCGTGCCACGCAACCACGTCCAGCGGGCTATGGCCGATCTTTGTCTCGTGGAACTGACCGCACCACTTGATTGTCACGGTGGAGGGAACTTCGCGATCCTCGAACGCAGCAACAGGCGTTTTGAAATCACGCGGGTTGGCCATGCAATTCGCCCCAATCGGGCCCCGCCCCGGCAGCTCAAACTTCTGGCCGTAGTTTTCGCACACAAACCCGCGGCACGGCCCATCAAGGACCTCAACACGGTAAACAAGGCCACGCGGCAGGATCGCGATCTCTTGCGGCTCAACATCAATGACACCCAGCTCAGTGCAGAACCGCAAACGCCCTTCTTGCGGGACAACCAACATCTCTGAATCTGCAGAGTAGAAATAGGCATCCACCATGCTTTCCGTGACGAGGTACACATGCGTCGCCATGCCGACCTGCGTGTTCACATCGCCCGCCGTGGTCATCGTGCGCATACCGGTGAGCCATGTAAGCGGCTGGTCAGAATGCGGGACCGGATCCCAGCGATACTGACCAAGGGAGGTCACATCCTCGACCACATTCGGCGCCGATTTCCAGTACGGCAGATCGATCTTCTCGTAGCGATGCGAGTGCTTCACCGACGGACGAATGCGGTAGCACCACGTGCGTTCGTTCTGATGGCTTGGCGCGGTGAAGGCCGTGCCGGACAGTTGCTCGCCGTAAAGACCGTAATTGCATTTTTGAGGCGAATTCATGCCTTGTGGCAGGGCACCGGGAAGGGCCTCGGTTTCAAAATCATTGCCAAAACCGGGCATGTAATGGGCACGAGCGCCAGCCGGCGTGGGGATTTTCTTCGGGGCAGTCGTGGCCGTTTTGCTTATATCAACCATTGCTTAACACACCGCGTTCGATCTGGTCTGCTTCGATGCTTTCGAACAAGGCTTTAAAGTTACCTTCGCCGAAACCATCGTCGCCTTTACGCTGAATGAACTCAAAAAAGATCGGCCCAATCACTGTTTTGGAGAAAATCTGGAGCAGAATGCGGGTTTCACCACCGCCGACGACGCCTTCTCCATCGATCATGATTCCGTTCTTCTTCATCCGATCAATCGGTTCTTCGTGGTCAACTACGCGCGTTTTGCTCAGCTCATAATAGGTATCAGGCGGCCCTTTCATATACTGTATCCCACGTGAGGCGATTTCATCGGTGGCGTCATAAATGTTGTGGGCGCCCACGGCGATGTGCTGAATGCCCTCACCCTTGTAGCGTTTAAGGTACTCAACGATCTGCCCAGTTTCACCACGGTCCTCGTTGATCGGTATGCGAATACGGCCGCAAGGCGACGTCAGCGCACGGCTTAGAAGTCCGGTGAATTTGCCTTCAATGTCGAAAAACCGGATCTCCTTGAACCCAAACAGATCACCATAGAACCTGAACCAAACGTCCATATTTCCTTTGTGAACGTTATGGGTCAGGTGGTCGAGGTAATGAAAACCAACTCCGTCTGGGTGCGTGCTGCTGACCCAGTCGAATTCTACGTTGTAGGGGTTCTGCTCATAATATGTGTCGATGAAGTAGATCAGTGATCCACCGATGCCCTCAATCGCAGGAACATCCATGGTTTTGTCGTCGCCTTCGTACGGGGTAGCACCTTTTGAAACAGCGTGATTGAACGCATGCTGTGCATCTACAACCCGCCAACCCATTGAAGGGGCGCAAGGGCCGTGTTCGTCTACAAAACGGCGTGCGTGGCTGTCTGGTTCGTTGTTGATCACATAAGTGATGTCGCCCTGCTGCCAAAGCTCGATGTCTTTGGTCTTGTGGGTCGCTGTGTGCACGTATCCCATCTTGCCAAACAGTTCCCGCAACTCAGCTGGGTTTTCATGCGAAAATTCGACGAATTCAAATCCGTCTGTTCCTGCTGGGTTTTCAGGGGTGATTTTCGATTTGGGGGCATCATGCGGGAAAGGTCCCATGGGCGTTCTCCTTATTTCCAAAAAGGATAGGCCCAACAGCACGCAATGGGTGCGCATAATGCGCTTACAATTCAGTATAATTCGCGCCGATATTGCACGTTGTGCATAAAAAGCGCAGTGTTTCCGCATGTCATTTCTTGATTCTATGGATATTAAGCTACTTGCCGCCCTGCAAAACGCAGGCCGATCATCCGCAGCTGATCTATCAAAACAACTGGGGCTGTCCGCGTCACAGATCGGGCGGCGCAAACAGCGGTTAGAACAAGAAGGCTTTATCGACTGTGTTGTCTTTCGACTGAACCCCAAGGTGCTTGGGCTTAATGTACAGGCGTTCATTCAAATCCAAACGGAATCGCAAACGGGGACGACGCACCAGTCGATTTTGTCGCTTGTGCACAGCCAACCTGAAATTGTTGCGGCTTGGACTTTGACCGGTGAAGCTGATTATATCTTTCGCGTCTTTTGCCCAAGCTTACCTGACCTCAACGATCTAATACAGAACACGCTGTTGCCGCATGTATCCATCGGCAGGGTGCAAAGCCAAGTTGTCATGGGTGAAATGTTGGATGACACCGCGCTGCCACTTGGTCATCTGACCTAATCTCACACTTCAATTGGTAGCGCACCCGACACTTTCATTTGCCGCAAAATGAAGGTCGTTGTCGTTGTGCGCACAACGCCCAGACGCAGAATTTTATGCATAATGAATTGCTCAAGCGCTTCGGGGTCTGTCGCAGCAACCTTGAGGGCAAAGTCAAAATCCCCCGTGATTGACGCGCATTCCAGAACTTGCTCCTCATGTTCAATAAAGGTTTGGAACGCTTCAATCGATGCCTCGCTGTGATCAATGAGGGAAACCTGCACATGGGCAAATGCATTCAAGCCAAGCTTTTTGCGGTCCAAGATGGCAGCATAACGCAGGATGTATCCTTCGTCTTCAAGCCGTTTGACACGTCGCCAGCAGGGCGACGGCGACAGCCCAACCGCATCCGATAACTCTTGCGTACTGGTGCGCCCATTGCGTTGCAGTGCCTTCAGGATCTGCCGCTCAAATCTGTCGAGCAAATTTTACCTCATTTAAGCTTGTTTCAGGAAATTATCACCCAGCTTTAACCACTCATGGAGACTTGAGGCAATACTTTCCTCAAAAAGGGACGCAAGATTGCCGTCACCAGATGGAGGATGGTAATGCCAAAGGATACAAAATACGCCGCCAAGAAAGCTGACTCAAACGGCTGGATCCATTATTCGGACGCGGAAAATGAGGTGTGGCGCGATCTGTTTGCGCAACAACAGCCCAGCGTCGAAAGGCTCGCAGCGCGCCCGTTCCTTGACGGGCAGAATAAGCTCAACCTGCCAACAGATCGCGTCCCACAATGTGTGGAGGTGTCCGAAACACTGATAGACCTCACGGGATGGCGGGTTGAGCCAGTGCCTGCATTAATCGGGTTCTCTAGGTTCTTTGAGATGCTATCGAATTCCACATTCCCAGCAGCATCTTTCATTCGTGATCGTGAAAGTTTCGACTACATTGAAGAGCCCGATATCTTCCATGAGATCTACGGCCACACACCCTTGTTAACGGACCCGCGGTTCGCCAAGTTTTCGCTAGCGATTGGTGAAACTGGCACGCGATGCGACAAGTCAGACTATGCTTGGCTGATCCGCCTATACTGGTTCACGGTTGAATTTGGCCTGATCCGTGAAGACGGCGAGATTAAGGCTTTAGGCTCCGGATTGGCATCATCACCCGGCGAGCTGCATCATTCCGTGGATGAGCCGAAAGTTGTGCGCAAACCGTTTGATATTATCGACATTCTACGAACACCGTATCGTATCGACATCAACCAACCCATCTACTTCGTTCTTGATGATGTTGATCAACTTCTTGAGGCGGCTGACCGGGATTTGATTGAAGACATTCGACAAGCGAAGGCGCTGGGGCTTTTTGAACCGACATATCCACCCAAAGAGAAGGTGAGCTGAAACGATGACCGAATTGACTTCTAAGACCTGTGCAGCTTGTGAGGGCTGGGCCCCCCCTCTGACGGAAGACAAAATCGCGCAGATGAAATCCCAACTTGATCCAAGCTGGAAAATGGACACCGAGAGCAAATCGCTTTCACGCAAGTTCACGTTCAAAGGTTTTGCAAAAGCAGTTTATACTGCCAACCTCGTGGCATTCCTAAGCGATAAAGAAGGACATCATGCGGATGTTTCTTTTGGTTGGGGCTACTGCCAAGTCACATTCACCTCACATGAATTGGGGCGGCTATCTGAGAATGATTTTATCTGTGCCGCAAAGGTGGATGCTGCGGTCATTTGACATTTTCTTTATCTTTTAGCCCACCACTGCGCAGGCCACCAGAGGTCTGGCAAAAGCGATATCTCGATGAGAGATGTATGCCGTTGTCATGTACCTTGCGGCCGCCCGTGGGGGCGCAGCCCATCTCTTTCCAGAAGACGTCGCTGACCTGGGGTCAGACGGGTTCTCACGGCGTGACTTCGACAATGTCCGAAATGAAGTCGCCGTTCTGAAAGCCAAGATCGCATCGCAGACTTACAAGGGTGAAAACCCGATAACCGATGATTTGATGAGGCTGCATTCACAACTAAACCGGCTGACTTACTCGATTCATTCAGCAGGCATCAGAGATGACCAGAGGAGCTCCAACAACAACCAGATTGAGCGGCCATACGCAGAACCTCGGCTGACGTGTGCTGGTCGAGGGATCAATTGGTTTTACCCGTTCACAGTGTCTTCTGTTTGCATTTGCATCCAGAGTTTTAACTATAAAATACGAACGGGCTTCCGCCCTTCCTATCGAGGTTGGTCTAGTATACGAAATTTCACCTTCGACATGGCAATGTGCCCCCCAGATAAATCGAAAATATCTGATGATGGGGTTTTGAAGCGCGGCGTCCGCCTACTTTGCAGCACGCCGCATCTTCAAACCACTCTTTAGGCCGGTGTTTTTTGGGCCCAATTGCTCCCGATTTCCCGACGACGGGTAGGTAGCTAATCATCATTCCAAAATAAAGAACCCCGCATCAACTCCAATGATCTCAACGGAACCCGCCGAGTCTCCGTCCCACGTAACTAATGCATTCCCGCTGTCAGTTTCAGAAACCTCAAAGCCCGACTGGAAATCAAACACGAGCGCATCCACCTCTACGTCAAAATCGGTGATGACATTTGTGCCGGATGACAAAGGAAACGCGCCGTTGAGGCTGTCACTGAACAGAAACTGATCCGCGCCTTCACCTCCAGTGAGCACATCGTCGCCGGCATCGGCAACCAGTGTATCGCCGCCGTTTCCACCAAACAATTCATCGGAACCATTACCTCCAATCAGGAAATCGTCCCCACCGCCGCCAAACAACTCGTCCGCACCGCTGCCACCACTCAGGAGATCGGCAGCAGCGCCGCCAAACAATGCATCACGGCCGGCGCTACCGCTCAATTGGTCGCTACCGCCACCGCCATTTATTACATCGTTACCCGCCAGCGCATCAATCACATCGTCTCCGCTTGTCCCGTCGATAGTGTCATTGCCTGAAGTAGGACTACCTGTGCTTCCGCCAATGAGAGCGATCAAATCATCAAAGGAAACCGTTTGATCATCGAAGGCAAAGAACTCGACGTTGGTTACGGTGTCGACCTCATCGGTTGCCGTCACAGAAACAAGTAATGTATCGTCTTGAGGGGCATCGAATGAGAAGTCAGCAAGATCGCCAGACAGATGCAATGTATCGTTTCCGGCTCCACCATCGACGAAGTCACTGCCCTCGCCACTGAACAAATTGTCATCCCCGTTGCCCCCAAACAGGTCATCAACGCCATTGCCGCCAAACAGATCATCAGCGCCGCTGCCCCCAGACAAGTCATCAGCGCCATTGCCGCCAAACAAAACATCAGCACCGGCGCCGCCAAATAGGTCGTCGTTGCCACCGCCGCCAAACACTTCATCGGCCCCCGCGCCGCCAGTAAGGGCATCAGCCCCTCCGCCGCCATTCACAACATCATCCCCGCCAAGGGCGTCAATCACATCATCACCGTCGGTGCCATCAATCGTGTCGTCACCTTCTGTCACCGTTGGCCCAAACAGATCAGCCACGCTGACAATCTGGTCATCGAACTGAAGGGTTTCGATCCCGATCAAGAAGTCCTCAGCGCCATCGGCTGCGGTCGCTATAAGCGCGATGATCGGATTTCCTGCAGTGTCAAAGCTCGGCACCAGATCGAACGTGAAGTCTGCGAAATCGCCGATGAATTGAACCGTATCGGTCCCCGTATCATCTCCAAAGACGAAATCCGCAAGGTCTGGATCACTTAGATCAAGGTCGAGGTTCCCGCCGACAAAGAAATTCAGACCGCCATTGGCAATGAAGAAATCGTCGCCATCACCACCGACCAGAACATCCTGACCCAGCCCGCCGTCGAGGTCATCATCCCCTGCGCCGCCGATGAGAATATTGTCCTTGCTGTTGCCGGTCAGGTTGTCGTCAAAACCGGACCCGATGACATTTTCAACGGATATCAGAACATCGCCCTGGGCTGCCCCGCCGATGCCTGATCCGAACACAGTCGCAGATTGATCCAAGACAACGGTGATCCCCGCGGCCGATCCGGAATAATCAACCGTATCGAAATCGGTCCCACCATTAATCGTGTCGGCACCGGCGCCCGCGATGAACATATCTGCGCCTGCGTCGCCAAACACGCTGTCATCACCGTCGCCGCCTTCAATGGTATCATCACCGTCGCCACCATCGATAAAGTCGCCACCGGCGCCACCGTAAAGACTGTCCGCACCTGCGTCACCAGCAATGGCATCGACTCCGTCACCCCCGAAAACTTGGTCATCTCCTGTGCCGGCCAATACGATGTCATTGCCACCATTCCCCTCGATGGCGTCGTCACCGGAATCGCCTAGGATGAGGTCAACGAACGCACCGCCATAGAGCAGGTCATTGCCAGCGCCGCCAGATATATTCCCGCTGCTAAAGGTGACCGTAATGGTATCGTCACCGTTTCCGCCGTCGAAGTTGCCAAGTCCTCCCCCGCCTTCGACCTCTGATTCTTCAACATCCGTGATGATGTCGTTTCCGTCGCCGCCAATGACATCATCATTCATAGCACTGGCGAAAATCTCATCCCGGCCCGAACCGCCGTCGATGAAATCCGCACCTTCACCAGCGGTAATTGTGTCGTGGCCAGAGCCCCCCACAATCTCGTCAGACCCGTCGCCGCCGAAAATTTCGTCAGCACCGGTCCCGCCGAAGAGATCGTCGTTGCCGGCACCGCCATTGATAAGGTCACGTCCACGACCGCCAAACATGATGTCGGACCCATCGCCACCAAACAAGAAATCGCGTTGTTCGCCGCCGTGCATCTCGTCGTCGCCGTCACCGCCACTTAGAGCATCGGTGCCGGCGCCACCGAACAGCTCATCATCGCCGTCGCCGCCATCTAGGTCATCGTCGTCATTCCCACCATAAAGGGTGTCATTGCCGGCCCCGCCCTTCAAGGTGTCTCTGTTGTCCAAATGGGTGCTGAATTCGTCGCCGTCATCACCGACAAGAATATCATCGCCAGCACCCCCAAACAGGTCGTCGTCGCCTGCACCCCCGTCGATGGAATCGTCGCCATCCCCGGTTGTGACCTTGTCGTCGCCATCGCCTGCTTCGACTATGTTGTTGCCACCGTCGATCGTGATGCGGTCATCACCCGCGCCGCCAGCAACACTGTCGTTTCCAGAACCGGCTGTGACGGTATCGTCCCCGTTACCGGCATCGATCACGTTGTCACCTTCGGCAGCTTGGATGTCATCGTCTCCATTGCCGCCGAAAATGGTGTCAGCCCCTTGCGATCCGAAAATGGTGTCGAGTCCTGATCCACCATCAAGCAGGAATTCCTGAGTAGAGCCAAAGATGTTATCGGCCGACACCGCAAAAATGGTGTCGTTTCCGTTGCCGCCGTAGATCTCTTCTATAACGCCAATTGGTGAGTCGGTGTCAGGTCCAAACCAGCCGTTGCCTTCGATCACGTCATGGCTTGCGCCGCCCTCGATGTAGTCGGCCTCGCCGACCAGTGAACCCGCGATAATGTCAGCGCCACTGCCGCCATAGATTTCCGCGCGATCCGAGAAGATGGCGTTGATGAAATCAGCACCCCCTTCGCCAGACAGGGTGTCAAACCCGCCAGCCCCACCGAACAGGGTGTTCGTGCCGTTCGTGCCGACGACCTCGTCGTTTTCATCTGAACCTATGAAATTCTCGAAACTGCTGACTGTCGAGCCTGCGAACATCCCTCCGGTCTCGCCGGTGCCCAAATTGACGAAAGAGTCTTCATCGATGTGCTGTTGTGACAGGTCGAGGGTGTCGTTCCCTGACCCACCGGCAAAGGTCATCGCGGCAGAATCACCTTCTTGGCCAACAACGAACGTGTCGTCGCCACTGCCACCGAAAAACGCACCCTCAGCTCCGTTGGCAACGATTGTGTCGTCCCCCTCGCCGCCAAAAATCGTTGTTTCCCCGCCAGTGTCAGAAGCCAGAGTATCGTTGAAATCCGTCCCGATAATGCCTTCGAAATTTGTGATTGTATCGCCTTCGGCATCGCCACCGGAAACCGAGTCGGTAACAAGGTTAACATTAACGCCCGTTAAGGAGCCCGCATAAGACACGGTATCAAACCCTTGGCCACCATCCAGCTCATCGGCACCCGCACCACCTTCGATCTGGTCGTTGAAGTTTCCGCCAAAAATGGAGTCGTCACCGGCGCCGCCAAAGAGCGTGTCGTCACCGCCGAAGACGGATTCGTCCCCTTCATCGCCTTGATTATCGTCAGTAATTTCGCCGCTTTCACTGCTTTCGTTGCCCTCGTTTCCTTCATCACCGTCGTCAAGCCCAGCAGGATCGCCGTTGTCCGCACCGAGAGTTGAGCCGTCAGGGAAGAACCCAATGTCCCCGTAAATTTCATCATTGCCGTCGCCGCCAAACACGACGTCGTCGTCATTGCCGCCTTCAAGGAGGTCGTCACCGTCTCCGCCGCTTAGATCATCAGACCCGCGGCCGCCAAACAGCCGGTCATCGCCCGCGCCACCTGCCATGGTGTCGTCGTCGCTGGCGGTGCTGTCTTCGTCACCTTCATCGCCTTCGTCGGCTTCGTCGTCCTCGTCGTTTTCGTCGCCTTCGTCGGCCTCGTCGTTTTCGTCGTCTTCGTCGTTCTCGTCGCCTTCGTCGGCCTCGTTGTCTTCGTTGCCTTCGTCGTTTTCGTTGTTTTCGTCGCCTTCGTTGTCTTCGTCGTTTTCGTCGCCTTCGTCGGCCTCGTCGCCTTCGTCGCCTTCGTCGCCTTCGTCGTTTTCGTCGTTTTCGTTGCCTTCGTCGCTCTCGTTGCCTTCGTCGCCTTCGTTGCCCAAATTGGATCCGATGCCTTCGTCGCCTTCGTTGCCTTCGTCGCCTTCGTTGCCTTCGTTGCCTTCGTCGTCTTCGTCGTTTTCGTCGCCTTCGTCGCTCTCGTCGCCTTCGTTGTCTTCGTTGCCTTCGTCGTCCAAGTCGTTTTCGTTGCCCTCGTTGCCTTCGTTGCCTTCGTCGTCTTCGTTGCCTTCGTCGGCCTCGTTGCCTTCGTCGCCTTCGTCGCCTTCGTTGTTCTCGTCGGCCTCGTTGTCTTCGTCGCCTTCGTCGCCTTCGTCGCCTTCGTTGCTTTCGTCGCCGTCAATATCGCCGAACAGGGTGTCATTACCCGCACCGCCCGTAAGGCTGTCGTCGCCGTCACCGCCGATTATTGTGTCGTCGTCGTCGTTGCCGATCAGGGTGTCATCTCCCTCGCGACCGTCAATGAAGTCATTGCCCCCGCCGCCATCGATTGTGTCGTCACCGTTCGTGCCAAAGACGGATTCATCCGCATCCGTCAGCACGATATCCAACTCTTCCGTCGCGATAATCTCAACGTTCAAAGCCGCGCCATCTGTATGGGCAAAAGCGACAAGACCGTCCTCCAACAAAGTCGCGACTGGCATGTCGGCGGTGTCGCTTGTGCTGGTCTCAAGAACCACGAGCGACCCGATCTGGTTGCCGACCGCGTCAAAGCGCGCAGCGACGATTTCCGGGTCATCCGAACTTGGCACTTGCACGAAAAACAACATGAACCCACCATCAGACAACGCCTGAATCTCAGGTGTAGAGCCAGAGTTGTTGGTCGCCTGAGCGACAGTGACCGCAGCCGTGATCGGCGTCCCTGCGGCATTGAACACTTGATACAAAACCTCCTCGCCATTACTTCCAAATTCGGTAAAGGCAACGACAAAGCCACCACCGGCCAAGGCCTCGACCCGTGGATTGAGGCCCGGATCGGCCAGCGTGAGTGACGTGACCAAAGTGCCGTCAGGCGCCAGAAGAAGTACGTCGATATCACTGGGACTGCCGGATTCAGTTCCGTCAGAGATCAGAACAAAAACGCGGTTCCCGTCGTCCAACGTTGTGGCCTCCTGGTCGCTTAAGTCGTCCCAAAACACCGCAACAGCGTTAGATGTGGGCGTGGCCGCGTCCAAATCGGTGAAGGTCACCAATTGGGTCGTCCCGCCCGCGTCGACCAGGGTGTGCACCGCCACATCGCTCAGGCTTGTCCCAGACAGCTCAGGCCCCTGTTCGCCCAGTGCGGTTTGCCCCGTGGCAGAAACCTGAACGGAGATGTCCGTCGTTGCGGAAACACCTGCGGCTGTGACCTCGTAGGATTGAACCTGCGTCGTGCCCAATAAGGTTTCATAGGCGACAACGATTTTGTTGTCTTCCACCGCCAGAACATCAAACGGAACCCCGGGGGCGACATCCGGTGCAACAAGCTGCTGCGCGACGCCGATTTTGTTCCCGAATTGATCAAACTGCTGTATTTCGATCTGGCCCGACATCTCAACAGCTAGCCCATAAAGGACAAGGAAAGACCCATCCGTCAGGGTCACGATTTGTTGGGTTTCAGCCGCGTGTCCTGTGGAGACGAGTTGTTCAGCGACGAATGTGTTTGGATCAGCGATGGTCATCTTGGTTCTCCGTGAATGGATCTCTTTGGGCCCAACTGGTGGTGCTCCGTGAGTGGATGTTGTTGGGCCCACTTGGGAAGGACGCGGGCATGTCGGTTGCACAAACCTTTAGTGGTCTGATGCAGGGATTACGTTTGAGGGGGGGGAACTATTCTCTAGAAAATAGACCTTCTTTATGGGCGGCGCGTTGACGGCGAATGACCATTGAAAGGGGGCTTCTTAAACAAGCCACTTTTTGTAGTGGAATAGATCCTTGGTATTCACCCATCATATCCTCCGCCGTTTTTTACTCAGCAGATTGATAGCAAACGTGATTCTTCAAACCGTGTGAAACACCGTGGTAATTTGACCAGAAATTCAATTTTTTTCGGGGAGGCGCCCGTAAATCAGCATACTGTCCGTTGATCAGATGCACTCAGAGCCACAAAATTTCACCTTGGTGATCAGCAGCTGAACGTCGAATCAACTGTTGCTCGAACCTATGACATCAATACATCAGTGTCCGCCAAACGACATACCCGGAAAAGGGTATACAAAATTATCAGGAAAAGTGCATTCACGCCACGGCCTCGGCAAGTGGCGAGCAAATAGAAAATGAACTTTGACGTGAAAGGGCCATTGGCCATGCCCTCGATCGCATGGCCAAATGAAACATACCGCAGTTCGAAACCGCGCCAACTGTTGGGCTGCAACCAACAAGCCCGTATTTCTTTCGCGGCATGCATCAAAACGACACAATCGGTGGCAGAACTAGAAGTCTTAAGTTTTAGAATAGACTAGATCAAAACCCAAAAGGCCGTCTGTGTGCATCACCGCTGTAGTTTCACCAAGAAACCAATGGTTACTTGGTGGATTGGTTCAAGTTGAAACTGATAATCACCCGTTCGCCACCTTCACCAGTTTCTTGTGACAAATTCGGTGCCACGGAATGATAAAGCCAGCTTGGGAAGATCAACATTCTTCCTACTTTTGGCGTAAAGTTCACCTTGGTCCAGCATGACTTTGGACGCTTTACATTTTTCTTGAATTTGGCCGGTTGCATCAAATTGACTGTCCGAGGATCTGTGAACTCGATATTCCCGCTATTTTCTGGAGCTTGCACATAATAGACCCCGCTCCATAGACATCCAGGGTGGATATGGGCTCGGTTCGAGCTGCCTGGAGAGTTGATAACAGACCACATCGTCCCAATTTTGAGCCGTGACCCTTCCACATACCCGTTCTGCTCACAGACCGATGCACTCGCACCTTTAATCACCTTCACCAGAGGTGCATATACGTCTTCTTTATGAAGATTGTTGTGGCTATGCCAACCGCCTAAGGCGCGGAAATTGGATCGTTGAATGCCGACAGAGTCACGCTCTCGTTCCGCATAAAGCGCTTCACGCACAGGCACGTTAACGGCCTCAAGGACATCGCCTTCAAGCTGATAGGAGAATATCTGCGTAGGGAAATAGTTGCTCACAGTTGTAGTGATTTCACTCGGGATTTTGTTGAGAGTGTCTGACATTTTCTTCCTGAACTTTTGTGTTAGCAAGGCCATTGGCCGATTTGAGAACTAAGAGGTCTCCCAAGAACACCCCTAAGGGAGAGTTAATTGGGCAGGTCAACTTAACCGTTAATATGTCTACGCCCGAGGCCGCGAATTTGTTCGCAATCGGGCGCTGTCAATTTGCTTCGCGCAAACTTCAATTCCGTTCCCCAACACTTCCTTTACTGCCAAAACTGGGCGTTCACCCTTCCTTATACAGCTATACCTAGGGCACCACTCCCCCCTAAACGTGTGAAAAACCGTGTTAATTTCAATGCGAACTGAAGTATTCCACTCAGTCAGAAAAAAACCGTGCTAGTGCGCCAAAAGGTCACTTGTGCGTCAACCGGAAATTGAACTTTTCAAGAATAGGTCCGAATAAACAGGCGCCCTCCAACGTATGCTCATCAACCGAGCCGTTACATGCTCAGCGAGAGGGAGGCGTATATGCCAACACAGTTCCACAAAAATTTACATCACCGGAAAGTGGTATTGCATCAGAACCAATCTTGGATTGCAGAGCTGATAGCATGACTTCGAAGTTTAGTCTCCGCATCCTAGGAAAAACCGAATTGCAGCGCAGAGGGATAGAAGTCCCGTTGGTGAAATCCCGCAAGACACGTGCCCTACTTACCTACTTGTGCATCATGGAAGGCCCCCAAGCCCGCGAAGAGTTGTGCGAGCTATTCTTTGATCGCACAAGTGACCCGCGGGGAGCATTGCGGTGGTCCCTATCACGCATACGCAACATGTTTGGTGATGATGGCGCGACCGTCATTCGCGCGACCCGCACATCGGTTGAGTTGGATTTGACCGAGATCGAATTGGACTTAGACTTCGTTATAAAGACCAGCAGTACTCTAAAGCCTTCATCAACCAACCTTATTCGCTCTGCCGCAATGTTGGTACGCGATCCATTGGCTCATTGCAGCCTGTCTTACTCACCGGAATTTGACGAATGGCTGAACTCGACGACGCAGAAACTTCTGATGTTACGAGGCGACATCATCCAGAAAATATTGAAAGACCCAGATATTCTGGATCAAACCAAATACACTTGGGCTCTACTCTGGGCGCGCCAACTTCCCAACTCTTTTCCCGCTAACCACGCAGTCTATACATGCCTGAATGCGTTAGACCGCAAATCAGAAGCAAACCAAGTAAAACAAGCCTATTTAGCGTCCAATGCAATGGCGGCCTCACTATGGGACGCCGGCCCAGAAATGGCGCTTTGCAAGAACGAAAAGACACCCCAGATCGTTCAATATTGCACCGCGAAGGAAGGGTTCAAAATAGCGTACGCCAAAGTTGGTACCGGTCCGCCTATCGTAAAAACAGCGAATTGGTTGAACCACCTCGAGCTTGATTGGGACAGCCCAATCTGGGGCGAGACCTTTGAAGCTCTTTCCGTAGAAAACACCCTTATCAGATATGACGGGCGCGGAAATGGCATGTCAGAGTGGGATGTCGACGATATTAGCTTTGATGCTTTTGTGGATGACCTTGAAACCGTCACCGACAGCCTAAACCTCGACCGGTTTCCGCTACTGGCAATGTCACAGGGTTGCGCAGTTGCCATTGCATTCGCAACGCGCCATCCTGAACGGGTCTCGTCATTGGTTCTCGTTGGTGGATACGCTGCGGGCTGGCGTATTGGAATGACACCCGAAGAAATCGAGCAACGCGACGCTGTCATGACCTTAACTCGACATGGTTGGGGTACAGAAAACCCCGCGTATCGGCGCATCTTTTCTCAAACATTCATGCCTAGCGCCGATGAAAAACGACTAGATTGGTTTGATGAATTTCAGCGCAGAACAACCTCACCCGAAAATGCAGTGCGGTTTCAAGAGGCTTTCGGCGACATCGATGTGCGACATCTTTTGGATCAGGTCCAAGCACCAACTTTGGTTATGCATGCTTCGAACGACCAACGCATCAAAATAGGACACGGCCGTGCCCTTGCCGCCGGTATTCCAAACGCAGAATTGGTAGAGCTAGACAGCCAAAACCACATCATTCTCGGCGACGAACCCGCCTGGTTGCCATTCATCAACGACGTGACACGGTTTCTGCGCAAACACGCCGATTAAAAACACCATCCAAACCTTCGGACCGATGAACGGACACAAATCCAGTGACGCTCAGCATGAGCTTCTATTGAGGGCCAATCAAAACGAAATCCGGAAGGTTGACGCGATTCCACGGGTTCGGCCAGCTTTTGTGGTGCCGGCATTCGTCGCAACGATAGCCAACTAATATCTGGTTGAGAAATTGAGCGGATTGAAGAAGTGTCCCAAACAGCCCCGCAAAACTATTCCAGACTGTTAACGGTGATGGTTTATCTAAATGGGCCAAAAACTGGCATGGTCTTGCATCATCCCGGCCAGCCTCTTCTGGTAGTTAAAGACCGCGAGAGAGCGCAAAATGCGCCAGCGATTGCTCTGGCAACGGCAAGGAAGGACCGTCATACCATTTGTCCGCCATCAACATTCTTCAGTTGCAGCCTCAGGTAGTATCGCCTCGGGCCACCATGCTCTGAACCTCCGCAATGTCGTCATCGGATAACTCATAGTCACGTGCGGCCGTTTCCTCTGAAATATACCCGCGCGCCAGATCTCGTTTAACCAGATCCTTAGAGCGCTCGGATGGATCCCCGTAGCCAGCACCCCCAGGAAACGCCATGATAACCCGCCGCCCATGGGGAACAAATTGCTTGCCCTTACCTGCCATCGCCACACCATCATCACGTTCGATTGTGGTCGCGGCCCCTGCGGCGCCACCACGGCGCCCTCGGGCAGGATGATCAACACGATCGAACATCGCTTGAATATCAAACTCGTGCCCCTCTTGTGCGCCAACTTCCATGAATTGCCCTAAGCCACCGCGCGTCCGACCTGCCCCGCCGGAATCCGGCCGTAGTTCCTTGCGCCAAATTATCACAGGTCCCGCATGTTCGGTGGCCTCAATCGGCATCGTCATCACGCCAGACGGAAAGGCTGTCGCATTCAACCCATCATGATCAGGCCGCGCGCCGCTGCCTCCAGAATTAAACGTTAACACCTCAGACCGCCGCGCATTTTCTGGGGCTGGTCCATCAGCCCGAGGGCGCAAGCTCACCTGAAAATTACATAAACATCCCGCACCTTCTGCAGGGACCAATTCCGGTACGATCTTATCAAATGCATCATACACTGCATCCGGGACAAAGTGGCCAACGATGTGGCGGAGCGCGACTGGCGCGGGGTGCAATGCATTTACAATAGTATTTTCAGGCGCCGTAATTTCGAAAGGTTCAAGCGACGCCGCGTTGTTCGGTATTTCTGGCGCAATCGCGACTTTCAACGCATAGCACGCATAGGCCTTGGCGTAGACCAACGGGCAGTTGATGCCCTTTTTGTCAACGCCAGAAGACCCCGTGAAATCCGACACAATCCTGTCGCCCATCACGCTGACTTTCACCTTTAAGGTAATAGGCTGGTCAAACCCGTCCATGGTCATTTCACCTATCGCCGACGTTTGCGGCAAGGCGGCAATCCGTTCAATGGTCGCGCGACGAGAATTGTCTAGAATAAACTCAGCGATGCCGTCCAAGTCTTTCAGCCCAAATTCCTGCATCATCTCAATCAGCCGTCTGTGTCCGATCTCGTTACAAGTCGCCAAGGCATAAATATCCCCGATCAATTGGTCAGGTTCACGGACATTCCCCCGCACAATGCGGATAAGCGTGTCGTCAACTGTGCCGCGGTCGGCAAACTTCATGATCGGGATATAGATCCCTTCCTCGTACACGCTCTGGGCATCGGCACCAAAACCACGCCCACCCACGTCAACGACATGTGCCGTGCAGGCAAAGAACCCAACGTGGGTGCCGTTGAAAAACGAAGGTGTCACCATCGTGATGTCATGCAAGTGCCCCGTACCCTCCCAAGGGTCATTGGTGATGTAGACATCGCCTTCGTTGATGTTCTCTCGTCCTATACGGCGAATGAAATGGGCGACCGCATCTGCCATCGCATTCACATGACCCGGTGTTCCGGTAACGGCCTGCGCCAACATCTGTCCACGGACGTCATATACACCCGCCGACAGATCGCCAGCCTCACGAACTGACGTGGAAAACGCCGTCCGCACCAGCGCTTGCGCCTGTTCTTCGACAACCGAAATCAGGCGGTTCCACATAACTTGATAGGCCACAGTTGAATGTTGCTGTTTCACTAGGATGCCCCCTTGAGCGTCATATCGATACAGCCATCAGGCTGACGCACCGCGTCGCGACTGGCCGGAACAATAATGGTTGTCTCGTCTTCGACCACAACAACGGGCCCAACAACACGTGCCCCGGCGACCATACCCTTCCGTGGAACGATCTCGGCCATCCGAAAACTTGCTGATGCTGCATCAAAAACATCACGGCGCCCGGTCGGTTTAACCACAGCCCCTCCTTGCGCTTCAGTGACCCGTGCAACCTGCTCCAACGGTGTCGTCGCGTTGACCGACCAAACCGTAATTTCAATATCCATGCCTATCACTGGGCGACCAAATAGCTTTGTGTATTCCTCGATAAACCGAGCCTCAAACGTCTCGGCATCTGGGGCCATTGCCTGTGCGTGCGTCAAGTTGATCGGAATTTCCCAACCCTGCCCAGAATACCTCATGTATGCTTTGAACTCGGACAGAATCTCACTTTCAGCATCACAGGTCCGTACAAACCCCGTCGCCTCGGCCTGCAATTCCGCCAGCAAATTCTTGATCCGCTCACCGTCAAAGTTGGACACCTTCATATAAACAGACCGGTTTGCCTCGAACGAAAACGGGGCTCGCAAAAAACCAATCGCCGAACCAACGCCCGCACCGGGCGGAACCAAACACCGCTCTACCCCCAGCTTTTCACACAAGCGGCCCGCGTGCAGCGGCGCGGCGCCACCAAACGCGATCATTGTGTATTCTGATAAGTCTTCGCCGTTTTCGACCGCATGTACCCGGGCTGCATTGGCCATGTTTTCATCCACCACCTCGGCCACACCAAAGGCGGCTTCGACTGCATCCATACCTAACGTCTCGCCTAAATCTTTCGACAGGACAGACTTCGACGCATCGACGTGCAACGCAATAGACCCACCCGCAAAGTTATCCGCATCTAGCTTCCCTAGAACCAAATCAGCATCCGTCACTGCAGGGTGCGCCCCACCCCGACCATAACATGCTGGTCCCGGTTCAGATCCCGCACTTTCAGGCCCAACACGGATTTGGCGCATCGCATCAACATGTGCCAACGACCCACCACCAGCGCCGATTTCGACCATATCAATCACCGGAATAGAAATCGGCATACCCGACCCTTTCTTAAAACGATACGTCCGTGCAACTTCAAACACGCGTGAGGTCTTTGGTGTTTGGTTTTTGATCAAGCAAATCTTTGCCGTTGTCCCCCCCATGTCGAACGACAAAACCTTATCCAACCCATACCGCGCAGCAATATGTGCTGCAAAAACGGCCCCGCCTGCAGGACCGGATTCAACTAGCCGGACAGGGAAATCCGCTGCGTTTTGAATTGAAATAATGCCTCCACCCGAATGCATCAGGAATATTCGGCATCGTACGCCCTCCCCCTGTAACCGATCTTCCAATCGGCCCAGATAAGACGCCATCAGTGGTTTGATATAGGCGTTCGCAACCACCGTATTGAAGCGCTCATATTCGCGCATTTGGGGCGAAACCTCAGAAGAGATTGAAACAGCCACATTGGGCATTTTCTCAGCCAATACCTCTCGTACCAGTTCTTCATGTGCGGGGTTCAGGTAGGAATGGATCAACCCAACAGCCACACTTTCGAAACCAGCCAGCGCAATGCGATCAACAACCGCTTCAACCTCGGCGCGGTCCATTTCAACCAGCACCGCACCGTTGGCATCCACCCGCCCACCAACCGTAAACCGCATATGACGTGGCAGCAGTGGTTCGGGAAGGTTCAAGTTCAAATCATATTGCTCAAACCGCGACTCGGTGCGCATTTCGATTACATCGCGAAATCCTGTCGTCGTGATCAATGCCGTCTTTGCGCCCCGTCGTTCGATCAGGGCATTGGTGGCCAATGTGGTACCATGAATGATCTGGTCAATCTGCGACGGGTCAACGCCAGCCTTGGCACACACCTGATGCATACCGTCGATAATTGCGTTTTCAGGGGCTGCATAGGTCGTCAGCACCTTTGTCGAAAACGCCTCACCGTTCTTTTCCAAAACAACATCGGTAAACGTGCCGCCAATATCGACACCAAGACGAACTGAAGATTGGCCCATGCAGCGCTCCGGAATTACAACATTCTTCGCACCAGTTGGTCAGATGACGGCACGAAAGGCAAACGTTGTCGTACAGTACGCGCAATAAAAACCCGCGCGAACCGATTGGTCCGCGCGGGTCAATTTATTTCGATCTTTCAGGTTCGTTAAACGGTGCCGCCAAGGCTTCCTTCCAACTGTGCCATTTCCTGACCCCCAGCCATCATGTCTTGTAGCTCTTCAGGGGTGATCTCTCCCTTTCCGGCCGTCCCCAGCGTTTTACCACGGTTCAAAACGGTAAACCTGTCCCCCACGGCCAACGCGTGACGAACATTGTGGGTGATGAAAACCACCGCAACGCCCTGTTTGCGGACCTTGTCGATGGTCGCCAAAACGTTCGACGTCTGGCGCACACCTAGGGCCGACGTAGGTTCGTCCAAAATAAGTACCTTCGCCCCAAAATGTACAGCCCGCGAAATCGCCACTGTCTGACGTTCACCGCCTGACAAAGTACCAACCGCTTGATCAGGCCCACGCAAGTTGATCCCCATCTTCTTCATGGCTTCCATCGTGGTGGTGTTCGCCTTTTCATGATCGAAGAACGGCAAGCCCATGATCTTTTTCACTGGCTCATTCCCCATGAAAAAGTTCCGGCTGACTGACATCAACGGGATCATCGCAAGGTGCTGGTGCACTGTCGCAATACCAGCTTCCATTGCATCACGTGGGTCAGCAAAATCCATCGGTTTGCCTTCGAAAATGATCTCGCCGCTGGTGGGTTTGTGTACACCCGACATCGTCTTAATGAATGTCGACTTACCCGCACCGTTGTCACCCAGCAGGCAATGGCATTCGCCCGCATGAACATCCACCGACACACCGGCTAGCGCGATCACACGCCCAAAGTGTTTCTGGATGTCTTTCATCTGGATAATAGGATCAGACATTAGCGTTCTCCCGTGATGATACGACGGATGTAAGTGTTCAGGATCACCGCCGCGAGGAGGATCACGCCGAGGAACACGCGGAACAGTGAACTTTCAACGCCCGCAAAGAACAGGCCTTGTTGGACCACGCCAAAAATCAGCGCGCCCAAAGCAGCACCGATCACCGATCCGTAACCGCCGGTTAGCAATGCGCCGCCAATAACCACCGCGATGATTGCTTCGAATTCTTTCAACAAACCACGGTCAGCACCAGCAGACCCGAATTCCATAACCTGACAGGTCGCAAAAACAGTCGCGCAGAACGCCGTAAACATGAACATCAAAATCTTTACGCGATTTACCGGAACACCGGAGTTGCGCGCCGCATCCGCGTCACCGCCTGATGCATAAATCCAGTTCCCGAACCGGGTTTTGGTCAGCAGGACATGGCCAAAAATCACCAACCCGATCGCCCAAATGATCAGCACCGGAATGCCATCAACGATCGGCTCACCCGCCCGATTGCCCCGCGTGAACGTGGCGATCCAGCCGTTTTCGCCCATCCACGTGAACACTCCTTGGAAAACTTTGCTTCCAAACAACGGTGCCAACCAATCGCCTTCAGCCGCTTCGCGCACACCACCGATGATAGTTTTGCGCTCGATCACCTGAGGTAGGAAAATCGTAAAGCCGCGCAAAATGAACAAGAACGCCAATGTCACAATGAAGCTCGGCAATCCCGTTCGGACAACAATAATTCCGTTCAACGCCCCGACAGCGATACACAGCGCGAACGTCACAAGAATAGCTATCCAAACCGGCCAGCTGTAAGTCACGGCGAAAATCGCAATCATCATGCCAGCGAAGCCAATCATCGACCCGACACTTAGATCGAATTCACCTGCGATCATCAATAGACAGGCACCGACAGCGATAATCATGAATTGCGCTGAAACCGTCGACCAGTTGATAACCCCCTGACTGTTGAACATGCCACTATCAAAGGCAAACAACAGGAAAAAAGTAAACACCGCGACAGTGCCGACAATTCCGCCCAATTCCGGACGGATCAGCGCCTTTCGCAACGGTGATATTTCTTTGACACGTTCGTCGGTCGATGCCGCGTCGTTTTGTGCGGTGTCCGCCATCATGGCCCCCTAGCCTGCATTTTAATAGAAAACGGGCGGCCCAAATCGCTTTAGGCCGCCCGCTGGATACTAGATCTTAGCGGTATTCACCGGCAAATTCTTCAACCTTTGTCAGGCCATCGGCTGTAACGAAACCAGGACCAGAGTTGATGTTGTTGCCTGGAAGAACGCCGTAGCGATCCCAGTTGGCCAGAACCACAACCGGCAGATAAGCCTGCAGGAATGGCTGCTGATCGATGCCCCATTCAATTGTGCCAGCCTTGATGCCTTTGACAATTTCTTCACCCAAATCGAAAGTACCGAAATACATATCGCCAGCCAGACCCATTTCCTCAAGCGCGAGGATCGTTGGATCAGCCGAAACTGGGCCCAATGTCAGAACAGCGTCTGTATCAGGGTTGGAGTTCAAGTAAGCCTGAACACGGTTTTTGATCTCGGCAGGGTCTTGACCCGCATCAATCATTTGGTTGCCCAGATCGACACCCAAACCGTCAGCGAAACCTTGGCAGCGATCAGTCGAAGACGGCTGAACGATGTAGTGGTTAACGCACAAGAAGCTACCAACACCGTCGCCAGCAGCGCGCAGACCAGCGGCGTAGCCCGCGTCATACTCTGGCTGACCAACGTACATCAACGCGCCCACTTCGCGGGCTTGCTCTGGTGTACCTGTGTTCATAATGATCACGTCGATACCGGCATCTACAGCAGCAGAGATTGGGCCAGAAAGTACGTCGTAATCGGCAAGCGTTGTGATGATACCATCAGGGTTAGACGCAGCGGCCTGCTCGATAATGCGAGCCATGTCTGCAAGGTCACCTGTTGGCGGGTTGCGGTATTCTACGGATACACCAACTTGCTCTCCCGCAAGGGCGATACCGTTCTTGATTGTGTTCCACCAGCTATCAGAGTCAGGTGCGTGGCTGATCAGAACGTAAGTCAGATCATCGCCATGACCGTCCGCAACGGCGGTTGTCGCAACAGCAAACGGAGCCGCAAAAACGGCAGCAGTCGCCAACAGTTTGTTCATCGTTTTCATTAATTTTCCTCCCAAGGAATCTTTCTTCCACATGTCAAAGGGCGGTTCGACGCCTCCCTCAAGGTAATCAAAGCATGAGTCGCCCACTTTTGCAACCGGTTGCAAAAATTTGTTTCAAAATGCCTACTGCGCCCCAATAAAATACAATGTAAACACGTTGAAACCGCACCCAAGTAGGAGACCACTTTATGCCAGTGACGCTGAAAGACGTAGCAATTCGCGCCGGTGTTTCCACGTCGGCGGTTTCGCGAACGTTCACAGATGGGGCGTCTGTATCCGAAAAAATGCGTCAAAAAGTGGAAGAGGCTGCCGAACATTTGGGCTATTCTCCAAACGCGCTGGCGTCCTCACTCACGACCGGCCGCACAAAACTCATTGGCTTGGTTTCCAACAACTTCCACAACCCGATCTTCTTGCAGGTCTTCGACCTATTGACCCGCAAACTCCAAGATCGCGGCCTGCGTCCGTTGCTGCTGAACTTGACGGGTGAAACCGATGCGAAAACAGCCGTTCGCATGTTGCAGCAATATTCGGTTGATGGGGCCATTGTCTCTTCTTCCACTCTGCCGCCAGAATTCTCCAAAGCCTTTCGTGATGCAGGCGTACCGGTTGTGAATTCGTTTGGGCGTTTTTCCACGGCACCCGACGTACACGTGGTAGGTGTCGATAACTCTGAATGTGGTCGTCTGGCTGCGCGTGAACTAATCCGACGTGGGTATACCAACGTCGCTTTCATGGGCGGTCCAGAACGGGCTACATCCACCCAAGACCGTCATCGCGGCTTTCTTCAAGAACTCGCCAAACATCCGGACATTAGACATTCAGAAAGCTTTGCGACAGCCTACTCGTTTGATGCTGGTCGCGCTGAAATGCAGCGCCGAATCTCCCAAGGCAACATGCCCGAAGCCTTCTTCTGTGGCGATGATGTTTTGTCTATCGGCGCTCTCAGCGCACTATCTGACGCGGGCCTGCGCGTTCCAGAAGACATTGGTATTATTGGATTTAACGACATGGAAATGGCGGGCTGGGAAAATATCAATCTGACCACCATCAGCCAACCGATTGATCGTATCCTGCAATCATCTGTCGACCTAATGGTGTCTATGCTCGACGATCCGTCTAGCCCACCAGAAGTCCGATTGTTCCCTTGTCAGTTGGTCGAACGGGGCACATTGCGCCCCGTTCTTGATCACGCTTAATCGCGATACATCGGTGGGCGGGCATCCACCCAAGCCCCTTTTGATTGAGCCGACGCAACCGCTTGGTGCACAGCCGCCATTGACCGCAATCCATCCTGCGCTGTTGGATAGGCGCCGTGTGGTTCACCACGAATCTGCGCCGCAATATCCACGTAAATATTTGCCACCGCCAACGGGAACCCTTCTGGGTGCGCAATCGAGACCCGGCTTAAACGTTGCGCCTCGTCGCTTAATCCAGCTTCGCCCTTTTCCATGATCTGTGTGCGGCCACCGACCGGTGTGTAATACACTTGGTTTGGTTCTTCAGACCTCCACCGCATGCCGCCGGTTTCGCCAAACACCTGAATATCAAAACCGTGCTGACGACCAATCGCAACCGAGCTGGTCCAAAGCCGCCCAACGGTTCCGCCTTCCATCCGGAAGTTCACCATCGCATCGTCTTCCAGCTCCCGGCTGGCAATCGTTGATGCAAAATCAGCAGACAACGTGCGTACTTCGTCGCCCGCGATAAATGACGCCATGTGAAGCGCGTGAATGCCACAATCAGCAAACTGCCCTGACACGCCCGCCATCGCCGGATCATACCGCCACCGCACGCGCGGATTATCTGCATCCGTCGCATCGCCGTGATGTCCATGGCTGAAGTTGGCAACCACCAAACGGACCTTACCCACCTGCCCTGTGGCCACCATGTGCTTCATTTCACGTACCATCGGGTAGGCAGAGTAGCAGTAGTTCACAGCGCAGATCTGTCCCGTAGCCTCGGCGATCTTTACAATCTCTTCGCCCTCCTCGACGGTCATTGTCATTGGCTTTTCGCACAGCACATTGAACCCCGCCTCGAGGAAGGATTTCGTGATTTCAAAGTGGGTGGAGTTCGGTGTCGCGACCGTAACTAAATCGACCTTATCAACGCGTCCTTTTTCACCTTCCAACATCTCGCGCCAATCACCATAAGCCCGCCCTTCGGCGACCCCCAAACGCTGCGCATATTCGCGACCGCGGTCGGCATCATGGTCTAACGCACCTGCTGCCAGAACAAAGTTACCATCTGCCTGCGCTCCCAAACGGTGAGCTGGCCCAATCTGGCTGCCCTCACCGCCGCCAATCATACCCCAATTCAATCGTGTCATCTCTCGTCTCCCTTTGGGGTTTACCCTTAAAAACCAATGCTTTCCAGATAGGCGCGGTTCGCTTGTGCATCTTCCATCGGCGTACCGGGCAGTGTCGGATCACAGTCTTGTTCAACCGTGCACCAGCCTTCAAATCCTGCGTCCAGCAATACCTGACGGACAGCAGAAAAATCCACATCACCCTGTCCGAGATTACAGAAAATGCCATCCCCACAGGCGGTGTAAAAATCGGTTCGGTTCGCAACGACAGACGCCTTCACCTTCGGATCAATATCTTTGAAATGCATGTAGGAAATACGACCCACATTGCGTTTCATGAACGCAACCGGATCAAACCCCGCGTATGAATGGTGGCCTGTGTCGAAACATATCTTCAGCAGGCTTTCGTCGACCTCATTCAACAGCCGGTCTAGCTCTGATTCAAAATCCATAAACCCACCGGCATGGGCGTGAATACCAACGGTCAAACCATGGTCGACGCCTACCTTCGCGCTTTCAACAATACGGTCTCGGTAGGCCGCCCATTCAGCCTTATCCATTTGTTCCGCCTCATCCGCACGACCTGCTGTAGGCGCGCGTCTTGGTGAAATTGAATCGATCAAAACCAGATGTTTCGCGCCATGCGCCTGCAACGCTTTACACGTCCGTAACGTGCCATCCATCACATCGTCCGCCGCGGCAGGATCGTGATACGGGCGAAACACAACGCCGCCAATCAGCTCTTGATCAAACTCGCTCAACGCCTCTGACAGCTCTGCAGGATCTTCGGGCATAAACCCAACTGGACCCAACTCAATGCCCTTATAACCAGCCTCCTGACACTGGCGCAAAACCTCGCGCCACGCAGGGTTACGGTCATCATCTGCAAATTCCACGCCCCAGCTGCAGGGCGCATTGCCTATACGAATTGTCATTTTTCTAAACCTTTATCTCAGGTGCTTATTGAACGGCCATCCAGCTACGTGTTTGCGCAGACTGGAGAGCGGTGTGAACGATACGGGCCACGTCCAGCCCGTCGCGGAACGTGGGCCAAACGGCCTCGCCCGAATGAATGGCATGCAGAAAATCGCGCGCCTCTATGATGATCTGATCTTGGTACCCCGTGCCGTGGCCTGGACCCTGGCAGAACGGTTCGTAATTGGGGTGCGCGGGGCCCGTAAGGATCTTGCGAAATCCACGCTCCGCCTCTGGGCCATCCATTTTATAAAGCCAAATCGCGTTCTGATCTTCTTGATCAAACCGGATTGCACCCTTGGTGCCACTCACTTCATAAGCATAGCCCATCTTGCGGCCTGTCGCGACGCGGCTGAAATACATATGCCCCATGACACCGCTTTCAAACCGACACATCATTTGCGCATGGTCATCATTGGTGACCGTGCCGCCGGGGCGCGTTTTGTGTACCGTTTCCACTTCAGCTGAAACTTCTTTGATCGGACCAATCAACGCCAAAGCCGCATTGATCATATGTGGGGCCAAGTCCCCCATTGTGCCATTCGCCATTCCATCCGTGCGCCATGTGGCAGGTGCCTGCGGATCAGCCAAGAAATCTTCTGTATGTTCGCCTCGAAACCACGTCACTTCACCGATCACACCATCGGCAATCAGCGCACGTGCGTATTCTGTCGCTGGTGTACGGACGTAGTTGTAGGCAACCATATTCGCGACACCTGTCGCTTCGGCCGCGGCAACCATTGCCGCGGCATCCTCAATGTCTGCTCCCATCGGCTTTTCGCATAAAACTGGTTTCCCCAGCTCAAATGCGGCTTCTGCGATCTCGCGGTGAAACGCTTGCGGCGTCGCAATCACAATCGCACCCACCTTTGGATCATTCACCAAAACACGCCAGTCATCCGTCGCCCGCGCAAACCCAAAGGCCGCGCGGTATCGCTCCGCCGATTCGGGGGTCGATGCACAAATCATCTCTAACCGTGGGCGCAGCGCTGTATTAAACACAGCACCCACCGCAGACATCGCAACAGAATGGGCTTTCCCCATATATCCGCCACCTAAGATTCCGATGCCAATTTCAGTCATTGCATGTCCTTTTTTGAAAACCAGTTTGCAACCGGTTGCAAAATGGTTATCGTCTGAGTCTGAAACGTGCAAGTCGCAAACTGCACGAAAGAGATTTTTGGAGGAGACGCGCCCCATGCAGGACGCAACCATTCGCTTGACCACCGCGCAAGCCATCATTCGATATCTGGACAACCAATTCATTGAAATCGATGGAGAAGAACTGCGCGTCTGCGGCGGCGGCTTTGGTATTTTCGGCCATGGCAACGTCACCTGTCTGGGCGAGGCGCTTTACGGTGTTCAAGACACCTTACCGCTGTACCGCGGTCAAAATGAACAAGGCATGGGATTCGCTGCAGCGGCATATGCAAAGCAATGGCTGCGCCAACGCTTCATGTTGTGCACCGCATCCGCAGGCCCGGGAACGGCCAACCTTCTCACGTCTGCTGCTCTGGCACACGCTAACCGTTTACCTGTGCTGATGCTGTGCGGCGACACCTTTGCCACCCGCCTACCCGATCCGGTGTTGCAACAACTCGAACACTTTGGCGACCCGACTTTTGGCGTAAACGACGCATTCAAAGCCGTAAGCCGGTACTGGGACCGTATCACGCACCCCGCACAGATCATCCAATCGTTGCCCAACGCACTGGCCACGATGCTAGACCCAGCAGATTGTGGCCCCGCATTCATTGGCCTGCCCCAAGACATCCAAGGTTGGGCCTACGATTACCCTGTCGCGTTCTTTGAAAAACGCGTGCACCGCATTCGTCGCCAAGCCCCAGACATGGAAGAAGTGATCGATGCGGTCGCTCTCCTCCAAACAGCAGAACGTCCAATGATCATTGCAGGTGGTGGCGTGCAATATTCAGGCGCCGTGGCTGAACTCACCTCATTTGCCGAAGAAACAGGCATCCCTGTGGTCGAAACAATTGCTGGGCGTGCCAACATGCTCAACGACCACCCGCTCAATTGCGGTCCCATCGGCGTCACCGGTTCCGACAGCGCCAACGCGATCGCCGAAAAGGCTGACGTTATCTTGGCTGTCGGCACCCGACTTCAAGATTTCACCACCGGTTCATGGTCTGCCTTTGCCAAAGACGCCAAAATCATCGGAATCAACGTTGGTCGCCACGACGCCGCCAAACACCAATCCCAAACAGTGGTCGGCGACGCAGCCATTTGCTTGGCTTCGCTTGCAACCGACTACAAATCTCCAAAAACGTGGACAAAATACGCCCAAGACGAACGCGCCAAATGGGACACTTATGTCGCTGAGAACGTGAAACCCGGGAATCGACCCAACTCTTACGCTCAAGCCATCGGCGTCGTGAACGCCCTGTGCGACCCGCGCGATCGCGTTGTTGCTGCGGCCGGTGGTTTGCCAGCCGAAGTCACAGCAAACTGGCGCACCCTCGACATCGGCACCGTCGATGTTGAATTTGGATTTTCCTGTATGGGTTATGAAATTGCAGGCGGCTGGGGCGCGCGAATCGCACAGGCTGAACGCGAACCTGACAGCGATACAATCGTGTTCACCGGTGACGGGTCTTACCTATTGATGAACTCTGATGTCTATTCTTCAGTTCTAACGAACAAGAAAATGATCATCCTTGTTCTGGATAACGGTGGTTTTGCGGTCATCAACAAACTGCAAAATAACACCGGCAATGAAAGCTTTAACAACCTCATCGCAGATACGCCGACCGCCACTAACCAAGTGGATGTCGATTTCGAGGCCCACGCCCGCGCCATGGGCGCCAACGCTGAAACCGTGTCGAACCCTGACGAATTGGGCGAGGCCTTTAAACGGGCCAAAGCTGCGGACAAAACATCCGTGATCGTGATGAACGTCGACGCCTATGAGGGGTGGACAACCGAAGGCCACGCATGGTGGGAAGTCGGCACCCCAGAAGTTTCTGAAAGCGCCAAAGTCCGTGATGCTCACACAGATTGGGAATCCTCCCGCCCCAAACAACGTCGGGGCCTCTGATGAACGCGCTCAACGGAATTAAAGGCGGCAAGTTCGTCGTCGTGGGTCGTGTCGGGATGGATCTGTCTCCAACCGATCGCGCCCAGACAGAACATGCGACCGACATGTTTGTCGCAATGGGCGGGTCGTCAGCGAATATCGCTGCGGGGCTTGTGAAACTAGGGCTATCAGCCGATCTAGTCACCTGCGTATCCGATGATGCTGTGGGCCGCTATTGCCTGAACCAGCTGGATGCTTACGGCGTAGGCCGCAGCCATGTACGCACCATCAGCGGTGAAGAACGGACATCGCTGGCCGTCTATGAAACCCGCGTTGAGGATCATCAATCGGTCATTTACCGCAACAACGCAGCGGATTTTCAAATGTCCCTGCAAGACGTTGAAAACATCGATTATAGTCAATTCACCGCGTTGATCACCGCTGGCACTGTATTCGCTGCCGAACCAAGCCGCACCGCAGCGTTCCGTGCGTTCGAATTGGCGAAACAGGCTGGCCTACCCATCATCTTTGACGTGGATTACCGCCCCTATTCATGGCCCAGCCCTCAGGTCGCTGCCGACGTGCTTTCACGTGCGGCCGCGATGTCAGACGTGATCGTTGGCAACGACGAAGAATTTGGCTTTATGGCAGGCGGAATGGAAAAGGGGCGCGCCAAGGCCCGCGAACTAGCTCAATCAACCTGTGAAATCGTGGTCTACAAGATGGGACAGCACGGCGCAGTAACCTTTACCCAGACCGACGAAATCCCAACCGGAATCTACCCTGCGCAGGCTGTAAAACCAACCGGCGCGGGTGACAGTTTTATGGCGGGTTTCTTGGCGGCTTTGTCGCAAGATCATGATCTTGAAACCGCCATCCTGCACGGGTCCGCCTGTGCTTCTATCGTGGTCGCCAAACCAGGCTGCGCGCCCGCCATGCCCGACACGACCGAGCTTAAATCTTTTCTAATTGATCACCCCGGCCCGACCGCCGGCCCCACAATGTGAGGACCACCTATGCACATCGCGCCCCATGACAATCACAACAAACCCATCGTCGATGCAGATGACCCCACGGTCCCGCTGAATTATTTCAACATCGTCAAATTGGCGAAAGGTCAGGCTTTTAGTTATCAGGTTCCCGGCTATGAAACCTGCATCGTCCCCGCGACAGGAACGGTTACGGTTGAAGTCGAAGGCATCACCTTCACTGCGCTCGGCGGTCGTGGTGTTGATGTATGGGATGGCGACCCGCAAGGCGTCTATATTCCGTCCGGTGCAAAGGCGACAATCATATGCGAAAGCGATGAAACCGAAACGTTCATTGCAGGCGCAAAGTACGACAAGGTCCTAGATCCGTTCGATGTCCGCGAACACGACTACGTGCAATATGGGTCGGACGACACGAAAACCCATCGCAGCATCAAACACATCTTGGGTCAAAAACAGCACGACAAAGTCGGGCGCTTGCTGGTGTCCGAATTGTTCACAGTCGGCCAAGGCGGTTGGTCCGGTTTTCCAGCCCACAAGCACGACACCGACCGTTGGGATGACGCGGGCAATTTGATCGAAACCCGTCACGACGAAACCTACAATTTCCGGTTCCGCCCCAACCATGGTTCCGCGGTGCAAATCATCCAGCACGAAGAAGGCAAACCGGGCGACGCCTATCAATTGATGGACCGTTCAACAATTTTGCTGGGATCAGGGTATCACCCCTGCGTCGTGATGCCGGGCTATGAGATGTATTACTTCACCATCCTCGGCGGCCTCAGCCAACGCAGCTTGGTTCAGTTTTTCCAACCAACTCATGCCTACCAGATCGAAACGATCCCAGGCATCAAAGACATGATCGCCAAGTTCAAATAACACCTAAATCAGCGGCATTGTTAGGCCGCAGTAAAGGAAACGATATGCCATTGGTCACACTCGCCGATGTCCTTCAACCTGCGTTGAAAAACGGCCACGCCGTCGCGGGCCTCGTCACACTTGGCTGGGAAGACATGCGCGCCTATGTCGCCGCAGCCGAAGCTGAAAACACGCCTGTCATCTTACAGGCTGGCCCCGGTTGTCGCGAACACACGCCGCTTCCAATCTTAGGCAAAATGTTCCGCTACCTCGCCGAAAACGCATCCGTCCCAGTCGTGGCCCACCTCGACCATGGTTATACGTTTGAGGATTGCAAAATCGCGCTCGACAGCGGTTTCACATCCCTCATGTTTGACGGCTCTCGCAAGCCACTACAGCAAAACATCGACGAAACCGCCCGCATCGCCGAAATGTCTCATGCAGCGAACATTTCCTGTGAAGGTGAAATAGGGTTCGTCGGTTACGCGGATGGCGAACAATCTGCTGGCACCGACCCGTCCGAGGCTGCAAAATTCGCAGCCGAGACAGACGTCGACGCAATGGCAATTTCAGTAGGCAACGTACACCTGCAACAAGACAAAGACGGTGGATTGGACGAACCCCGCATTCGCGCCATCGAAACTATCACAAACGTCCCGCTCGTCATACACGGCGGCTCCGGCGTACCTATGGCGCAGCGAACTTCGCTCGCCCAAACGTCCAACATCTGCAAATTTAACATCGGCACTGAATTGCGCATGGCCTTCGGGGCAGCGTTACGCTCGGCAGTCAATAGCGACGCAGACCGCTTTGATCGCAACACAATCCTAAAAGACACACACGACCCGTTGGTGGCCGCCACCCGCACCGTGTTGCAAGCCTTTAAAGGAACACACCAATGATCCGTATCGGAATTCTCGGCTGTGGCCGCATCGGCCAGGTTCACGCCAAAACCTTGCGCACACTGGAAAATGCAAAAATTGTCGCCGTGTCCGACTTCTTCCCCGAGGCTGCAAAAGCGCTTGCAGATACCTGCAGCGCGGACGTGCGCAGCACCGATGACATCATCGCAAGCGATGACATTGACGCAATCATTGTCGGCACCCCAACAGACACGCATTTTGACATAATCAAAAATGCGGCGGCGGCGGGCAAAGCGATCTTTTGCGAAAAACCGGTGGATATGTCAGCTGACAATATCCGCACACTCATCACCCACGTCGAAGCGGCCAAAGTGCCCTTCTTCACCGCCTTTAACCGCCGCTTCGACCCCAATTTTGCCAACGTCCAAGCACGTATTGCAGGCGGTGAAATCGGTAACGTCGAAATCGTCACCATCCTGTCGCGTGACCCTACCCCGCCTCCGATTGACTACATCAAATCATCGGGCGGCATTTTCCGTGACATGATGATCCACGATTTCGACATGGCCCGTTTTCTTTTGGGCGAAGATGCCGTTACCATTTTCGCAGTAGGCTCTGCCCTTGTAGACCCGGAAATCGGCAAAGCAGGCGATGTCGACACGGCGGCCGTCACCCTAAACACCGCTTCTGGCAAGGTCTGCACAATCAGCAACTCACGTCGCGCGACATATGGCTATGACCAACGGATCGAGGTTCACGGTTCAGGCGGCATGCTCAGCGCGGCAAATGTGCTGGAAAACACAGCCCAATTGGCAAATGCCGATGGTTTTCAAACCGCACCAACGATGAATTTCTTCCTTGAACGGTACGAGGCTGCTTACCGGATCGAAATGGACCGCTTTATCGCCCATTTGTCTGACCCTACAGTGCCAATTCCGACAATCCATGATGGGCTCGCTGCCCAGCGCATGGCAGACGCGGCAACGCTCTCTTGGGAAACAGGACAACCCGTTACGCTGGCCCCCTAAACCTTAGGTCACGCGCGATCGGGTTTTGTATTCGGGCGCGTCCCATAGCCGGTTGTCCAAGATATCCGCTAAAACATCGACAGCGCCGATTACGTCGGTCTCGTCGATGTACAGCGGAGTAAACCCGAACCTGATCAGGTTCGGCGCGCGGAAATCACCAATCACATCGCGGGCTATCAATGCCTGCATTACCGCGTACCCATCTGCATGGGCAAACGACACTTGGCTCCCCCGCTGGCTCGAATCTCGCGGTGATGCCAATGTCAGCTCAGGGCAACGTTCCTCAACCTGTTGAATAAACAGATCAGTCAGCCGCATTGATGCAGCCCGCAGGTCTTCCATTGCAACGTCGTCCCAGGCGTCCAACGCTACCTCTAATGCGGTCAACTGCATCACAGGCGGCGTCCCAACGCGCATCCGCTCAATTCCCATGCCAGGGCGATAGTCCAGATCAAACGCAAACGGCGCATCATGCCCTAACCACCCCGATAACGCCGGTTTGATGTCTTCAATGATTGCGGGATCAACATAAATGAATGCTGGCGCGCCTGGCCCGCCGTTCAAGTATTTATACGTACAGCCAACCGCAAATTCGCAACCACAGCCCACGACGTCAACCGGAACAGCCCCAGCCGAATGGGCCAAGTCCCAAATCATAACAGCGCCAGCCGCATGTGCCGCAGCCGTGATCGCATTCATGTTGTGCATCCGTCCAGATCGATAATCGACCTGTGTGATCATGACCGCCGCCACATCATCTGTGATCGAACCTGCAACGTCTTCGGGGTCGACCAGACGCAATTCATGCCCCTGCCCCAATTGCTCAATCAAACCCTGCGCCATGTATAAGTCCGAAGGAAAATTGCCGTTATCTGACAAAATCACCTTTCGGTCTGGCCGCATCTTCACCGCCGCCGACAACGCCTGATATACCTTCACCGACAATGTATCGCCCATAGTGACCGATGCCTTCGGTGCACCAATCAACGCGCCAACACGGTTTCCCACCCGCGCGGGTTGATCCATCCATGCACAGGCGTTCCAACCTTTGATTAGATTACCCCCCCATTCATCGCGCAACATCGCGTCCAGCCGTGCGGGCACAGATTTGGGGAGTGGCCCTAATGAGTTTCCATCCAGGTAAATCATGCCATCTGGCAGGTCGAACAGGTCTTTGCGGGGCAGTGTCGTCATGGGCGAGCTCCTATTAAAGCCCGCCCACGTTAGCTTAGCTTCGCATCTGCGAATAGTCAGGATCGTAGGGTCCCATTGGAATTACTTTAGCCGGTACGCGCTGGCCCAAGACGTCCACCACCAACGTTGTGCCATCCTCCGCGAAATCGGGTTTTACAAACGCATAAGCGAGGTTTTTACCCGTGCGATATCCCCAATCACCCGACGTTACCGTACCGACGACATCTTTGCCCACCATCACAGATGACCCACCATGGGCCGCGGCATCTTTGGTGTCCAACTCCATCGTCACGAGCTGTACCCGTTTGCCTGCCGCCACACGTTTTTCCAACGCCGTTTTGCCGATGAAATCCCCTTTGTCCATTTTCACAAACCGATCCAAACCAGTTTCAAACGGGTCGAATTCGGTCAGAATATCAGCCTTCCAATGCAGGAAACCTTTCTCCATCCGCATGCTATCCACGGCCTTAGCGCCAAACATCCGCATCCCAAATGCTTCACCCACTTTGCGCAGTGTCTTGTAGGCATTGTACAAATGCGCATTCGGGATATGGATCTCATAGGCCAGCTCGCCGGAAAAACTCACGCCCAATACGGTCGCTGGCGCAAACCCGATGAAACATTCACGGGCGCTTAACCAAGGAAAAGCATCGCGCGACCAATCCAAACGGGACACAGCCGACAGAACATCTCGTGCTTTGGGCCCAGCAATCACCAAAATCGTTTGATCATTGGTCAGCGATTTGATTTGCACATCTTCATCATCACGCATGTGCATCTGCAACCAATCCATATCGTGGAATTCAGCCGCCGCCGCAGACCCAAACCATGCCCGTTGTGGGCCTCGGTCCGTGGCTGGCAGGTTTGCGATCGTCGCTTCACCTTTCACCATGCCGTGGTCGTTCAACATATAGCCAAGCCCCACGCGACCGTCCTTCTTGGTCACGCGACCACAGAACATACGATCTAGAAATGCGTGGCGGTCTTCGCCCGTGATCTCGAACCGGTTAAATCCGTTCACTTCACAAATGCCGACACCATTTTGCACAGCCGCCACTTCTTCGCCCACGATGTCAAAGCTCTCATCGAACTTGAATGTGTGCGTGATGTGGAATTCAGGTGTCGGTTTCATAAACTCAACACGTTCCCAACCGTTTACGATCGTAAACTCCGCCCCTTCTGCTTCCAGTATCGGCGTGATTGGCGTGGTCTTGGCGTCGCGACCCGCAGGGCGGTGTTCGTTCGGGAAATGGAACCGGAATTCGTTCTGGTAATCCTCAATCGCCTTCAGCGCTGTCAGTTCCACGTTCGTGTGACCAGTGAAACGGCGTGGATCAATGCACCACGTGTCATACTGCGCTTCACCATGGACAATCTGTTGCGCCAAAAGCCAACCATGGCCGCCGCCTTCCCCCAGACCAGCACGTAGACCGATAATACAAAACGCATTGCGCTTACCCGGGATTGGTCCAACCAATGGCGCACCATCAATGGTATACGTAATCGGCCCGTTCACGATGTTCTTAATGCCAACTTCCATCAACGCCGGCATACGCTCAAACGCGCCTTCCAACACATCTGTCACGCGGTCCAAATCATCCGGGCATAAATCATTAGAAAAATCGGGCGAAATGCCGTCCATGCCCCACGTTTTACAATCTTGCTCGTAAAACCCTAACAGCAATCCGTTCTTTTCCTGACGGCAATAGTAGTCAGAAATCGGACACCGCAGCAGCGGCATCCGGTGCCCAGCCTCAGTGATCGCCGGAATTTCATCCGTCACAAAATACTGGTGCTCCATCGAGGCAACGGGGTGATGCACCCCCATCATCGCGCCCACTTCGTTCACGCGGTACCCACAGGCGTTGATCACAACCTCACAGTCGATATCACCCTTGTTGGTATGCACGGTCCAGCTGTCATCCTTGTGCTGCGTTAGGCCCGTCACGTTGGTCTGGCGGTACACTTCCGCGCCCGCCTTGCGTGCACGACGGGCTAACGCCTGACATAAGGATGCAGGGTCAATATCCCCGTCGTTTCCATCCCATAAACCTCCCAACAGGTTGTCGGTCGAAATCAGGGGGTGACGGCGTGCGCATTCCTCGGCATCCAGCACTTCAAACTCAACGCCCATACCCCGCGCCATAGATGCAAAATGGCGATAGCCGTCCATCTGCTCTTCGGTGTTGGCCAAACGAATGCCGCCATCACCATGATTGTACTGGACAGGGTAGTCCGCATCATCGCGCAGTTCTTTGTACAGATTGATTGAATGCGTCTTCAGACCAACCATCGTCTGATTGCCGCCGAAATTCGTCACCTGAGCCGCAGAATGCCACGTTGTGCCTGATGTCAGCTCATCACGTTCAACCAGAACAACATCTGTCCAGCCTTCTTGGGTCAAATGATACAATGTTGAACAGCCGGCGATCCCGCCGCCAATCACTACAGCTCTAGTCTGGGTTTTCATAGCAAGCATCCTTGTTGGCGTTTGAATGCAGTCCAACAGAACACACGATTCCGATCAATTAAGAAAACACCAAGTTTCCAACGGAAAATATATGATTTCGATTTACCTAAAGAACTTGAAACCCGTCTTCTAAGAAGGGAAGTTTCTCAGCAGCCCGCTCAACGATCCGCGTTTTCAAGTTTGCCCTTATCTCTTCGGCCATCCGCTCGGGCAGTTCACCCAAGGCGCCAGACCGTGCATGCAATGCTAATCGTCGCGAAAACGAAGGAACAGGCAATGGATGAACGCGCACCAAGTCCGCCGCCAACGGAGTGCCAAAGTACGCCAACGCTGTGGTGATCGCCCAACCGCCGACTTCGGCCGTCATTGCAAACATCGCCTGATTGGACGAAAACTCAAATCCGCGCGCAGGCTGGCGCCCAGACCGACGCAATTGTGCTTCGATCTGCCGACCAATCTGCAAATCGCTCGCATAGCGCACAAAGGGTTTGTCTGACAGGTCCGTCATCGTCACATCCGGCGCCGCTACCAATACAAACGGGTCCCGCAAGATCGGGTATTGCTCGATCCAGTCAACTTGCCCCACCGTATCCACTGCCAGCATCAAATCAGCCGCCCGAGAGCTCAAAGCTTCGTGGTTCTCATGACTGGCACCTGAATTCAGGGTGAAATTGATATTCGGAAACGTCTTCGTCAACGCCAACAACCAAGGCGCCACGACAGTAGCATCCAATTCTTCCAGCGAAGCGATCCGCACCGACATCGGAGGCATTTGATCCGCCATGACCAAACACGCTTTGGCCGCAGTCACATCATCCAACAATTGACGTGCAGGTTCTAAAAATAGCTCGCCCGCCTTGGTCAACCGAAACTGGCGGGCTGTACGTTCAATTAACTTGGCCCCCAACGCTACCTCTAGCCCAGACAGTTGTTGCGACACGGACGATGGCGCGATCCCCAAACGGTGCGCCGCGCGGGTGATCGATTGAGCCTCTACAGCGGCAACAAAAACCTGTGCCGCGCGAAACGTGAAAGGTGGGTCTGTGTTTTCCATATCAAAATCATGATTTCGGTTTTACCTCAACTTGTCCAGAACCCTTGTTTGAATTTTAGCCTCGCCCCACGCTGAACAGATGAACAAAATCCGATCTGGCCGAAAAGCCCGCCTCGCCCATCGTGCGGCCCCACCCCCAATTAACCCTGCTGCCCCCGGTCAGCGCGGCGGACAATACCGCCCCCTTTCCGACAGCGATTGCCAAAACATCTACAACGCCGCCGTTCGGCTCTTGTCAGAACTGGGTATGGGGGAAGTCCCCAAACGTTTGTGGGACGATTTGACAGCTGCAGGCGCCGTCGATCTGGGAAACGACCGTCTGTCCCTTCCTCCTGCACTGATCGAAGACTGCATAGACAAGGCGGCAAAGACCTTCCCCTTGCATGGCCGCGACCCTAATCGCACCATCGAAGTCGGCGGTGACCGTGTTTATTTTGGAACAGGTGGTGCCGCCGTTAACACACTGGATCGATCCACTGGGCTTTACAGGCCATCGACTTTGCAAGACCTGCACGACTTCACCCGCCTCCAAGACGCGCTGGATAATGTCGCGTGGTTCACCCGCTGCTGCATCGCGACCGACATGACCAGCGAATGGGACCTCGACGTTAATACCGCCTACGCCTTGATGCGTGGAACGACGAAACCCGTAGCCACAGCATTTACACTGGCCAATCACGTCGCCCCGCTTGTGCAACTGTTTGACATCGCGGCCGGCGGCGACGGCGAATTTGCGAAACGCCCGTTTGTTAAGGCGCACATCAGCCCTGTCATTTCGCCCATGCGGTTTGGTGAAGATGCGGTCGATGTCACCTATGCCTGCCTCGAACACAATATCCCCGTGTCCTGCATTACCGCAGCACAGGCTGGTGCCACAGCCCCCGCAACGCTCGCCGGTTTTCTCGCAATGTCGCTGGCTGAAACACTGGCCAGCCTCGTCATGGTCAATGTCATTAAACCGGGTCACCCGATGATCTTTTCCAATTGGCCGCTGGTGATTGACCTGCGCACAGGCGCCTTCGCGGGCGGCGGCGGCGAAACCACTGTCCTGAATGCAGCCTCAGCGCAGCTGTCTAATTGGATAGGTCTGCCGTCGGGCGTCGCGTCATCAATGACCGACGCCAAAGCCATCGACGCTCAATACGGTGCAGAAAAGGCGATGACATCCCTCGCAGCCGCCCTTGCGGGTGGCAACCTTATCTATGAATCCAGCGGCATGACCGCCTCTCTCCTCGGCGCATCTTTTGAGGCCTTCGTGCTTGATGACGAAATGCACGCCATGACCTACCGCGCCCTCCGTGGCATCGAAGTAACCGAAGACAATCTTGGTTTCGACGCCATCTGCGGGGCCGTTTTAGGCGACGGGCACTTCTTGGGGTCCGACCACACCTACCAAGCCATGGAACGCGATTATCACTACCCATCCCTAGCGGACCGCGAGCAACCGCAAACATGGGCTGATACCGGCGCCCAAACTGCATTTGATCGCGCGAAAACCCGCGTCGACCACATCCTAGCCACACATCAACCTGAACATCTTTCCGCCGACCAAGACGCAAAAATCCGCGCGGCATTCCCCATTGCCCCGTAATCATCCCTTGACCTAATCGCGTCAAAGTCAGACCGTGGCGCGAAACATCAAAGGGGCGAAATCCATGGCAAAACTCTACAAGAAAATCGTCCTCACCGGCGCTTGCGGCTCCTTAGGTATGGAAATTCGCGCCACTCTCGCGGATCTGTGCGACGAATTGCTGTCGGTCGACATTGCAGACGCCCCTACAGAGCTTTTGCCGAACGAAACCTTCGCACAGGCCGATTGCGCGGTATTGGATCAGGTTCTTCCCTTGATGGAAAATGCCAACATTGCCGTGCACTTCGCGTCTATTCCGGATGAACGCCCCTTCGACGAACTCCTCGGCCCCAACTTCCTAAGTTCTTATAACGTTTGGGAAGCGGGCCATCGCCACGGCGTCCAAAGGGTCATCTATGCGTCGTCAGTACACGCAGTCGGCATGGTCGAAAACGCGGCTGGCGCCGACCTAGATGTCGACCACGCCCCCGACACGTTTTACGGCCTCGCCAAATGCTTCTCCGAAGACCTCGGGAAACTATACTGGGCCAAACGTGGCATGGAATCCGTGCACCTGCGCATTTTCTCTTGCACCAAAGTCCCACAAAACGTCCGCGCGCTTCGGACATGGCTCAGCTTTGACGACCTGCGCCACCTTATCGAACGATCTGTAACAGCCACAACCACTGGATTTACCGTCGTCTGGGGTGTTTCTGCCAACGACCGCGCACCGGTCAACAATGCCAAAGCCGCGTTCCTAGGCTATCACCCAAAAGATAACGCCGAAAATTGGGCCGAAAGCCTGTTTGCCGCCGCCGCACCAGCAGACCCGTCTGACCGTGCACAACTTTGCATCGGTGGGCCATTCGCAACGATACCTTTGGGTGAAAGCGGGGTCGCGGCCATTCAAGCCATGACCGAAACAACGCAAGACGAAACCCCGACGACAAGGGAACCGGCCCAAACCGAACCTAGCGGTCAAAAACTACCGTCTTTCCTCACCAAGAAATCAATGAACCCCTAAAACGTAATCTCAAAGGCGGCGCCAACGTCGCTTGGGACCAGTTCAATCTGTGCGTCGTGCGCCTCAAGCATGCGGCGCACGATGGCCAACCCCATACCCGTTCCACCATCATCACGCCGCGTCGTGAAAAACGGCTCAAATATACGCGACCGATTTCCATCAGAAATACCTGGTCCGTCGTCCTTAACCGTCAACGCCCCATCAAAAGACACCTGAACACTTTGGGCACCATGCGCCTTAGCATTTCCGACCAAATGTTCCAAAACAACCGTTAATGTCTCTCGGCTCAACGGGACGACCCCGTCATGCAAAACCTCTGCATCTATCGCAACGTCCGACAATCGGACCTCACCTCGTGCGGCAGGTTCTTGCGCTTGGGCTAAAGATCGCTGTGCATCCAACAACGCAGTCATACGGTCAGCGGCACCTTCGATCCGTGCAATCAATCGGTCCCGTTCGGGCACAGGTAATCCATCGGATGCCAACAATTCAGCTGCCCCTCGCACGACCGTAATGGGCGACTTTAACTCATGGGTCACATGATCGGCATAGCTGCGCAAAACGGTTTCTCGGCTTTGTAGGGTGCGGCCCATGTCCAAAAAAGATTGCCCCAGCGATTGCATGTCGGACGTGCCGTAGTGATCCAATGGGTCCAACGCGCCTGCGCGTGCGGCCTTCAACGCTGCCGCCCTGTCCCGCAATTCGATCATGGGGCGCAACAAAATCCGCCACAACATCCACCCCAAGGCAAACGTCGCAAACAGTACACCGAACCCTGCCGCCCAGACAGCCTCGCGGTACCCCATTACAGGCCACATGTAGCGCACAAAGAAAATTCCGATGATGGGCAAACACAATACAACGCCCAAAGTGCCACCAACGACCATCCACAACGGTGGCCTCCATTTCACTAGTATCCGCGTCACGCGGCTGTCTCGCCCAAACACGGCCCCATTCGAATGCCGATGCCGTGCATTGTTTCAACAGCATCGCCACAGCCCACTGCGCCCAGCTTGGCTCGCAGATTGCGCAAATGACTGTCCATCGTCCGGTCGCTCACGTGAATGTTCGTGCCATAAATCGCGTCAACCAAGTCAGGCCGCGCATGCACTTGGTCTGGCCTTTTCATCAGCTTGACCAATAGGTCCATCTCGCGGGATGTCAGTCCAACCAATGTCCCGGACACACGGCATAAATGACGGACTGGATCGACCTCCAATATCCCGTGGCGCAATGGTTTTTCTTCAACCGGTACACCACCGCGTCGTAAAATTGCTTTGACCCGCGCCACCAACTCACGTGGTGAAAACGGTTTGGGCAGATAGTCATCCGCCCCCATTTCCAACCCAACGATCCGGTCAATCTCGTCGCCCTGTGCCGTCAAAAACAAAATCGGCACATCAGATGTCACGCGCACTGTGCGGCACACCTCTAGCCCATCCATTTCTGGCAAACCGATATCCAGCACAACCAAGTCCGGTTTCACCCGTTCAATCGCGTCCAGCCCTGCACGCCCATCTTCGGCTTCTTCTGTCTGAAACCCAGCTTGCATCAGTGCAATGCGGACAACATCGCGGATATCCGCGTCATCATCGACGATCAAAACCGTACCGCTCATCCCTGCGCCTCCTCGGGTGCCGTTTCAGCGGTTACTTTAGCTGCGATTAGCTGTTTGGGAAACGGGCGGTTGTCATGGTCCAACCACCAACCGTCCATCTGCAATTTCGTCGGTACATTTTTGCGATACTTTATCGTCATGTCAGGTCTTCCCACCAAAATTAGCCATACCGGACCCATACGAGAACCATACTGGACCCATACCCTATAAATACGACTGTTCAGCAGACCCTCCTGCACAAACGTGCAGAAGATGTGCAGACCTAAATGACGGCGTTTGCGGCGTCCCGAATGGCGCGAATATTGTCGCCATACACCCGCGGTTCGTCGACCGATCCACCGCGGAATACAGCGGATCCGGCAACCAAAACATCTGCGCCGGCTTTCGCAACCAAAGGCGCGGTTGTTGGGTCAATTCCGCCATCAACCTGAATGTGGATCGGACGATCCCCAATCATCGCACGGCACCGTGCAACCTTGTCGACCATCGCGTGGGTGAACTTCTGACCACCAAAACCCGGGTTGATCGTCATGATGAGAATCATATCAATATCATCAAGGATATCAGACACATGATCCAAGGGTGTCGTCATGTTTAACGCCACACCCGCCAGCTTTCCCTCGGCCCGAACCGATTGCAAAGACCGGTGCAAATGTGGTCCCGCTTCAGCATGCACCGTGATCATATCACTGCCAGCTTTGGCGAAATCACCGATATAAGGATCGGCCGGCGAAATCATCAAATGCACGTCCATAAACGTTTTCACATGGGGCCGAATGGCCGCCACAACGTTTGGTCCAATGGTCAGGTTCGGCACAAAGTGTCCATCCATTGGGTCAACATGGATCCAATCTGCACCCTGCTCTTCAACCGCACGGATTTCCGCGCCAAGGTTGGCAAAATCGGCTGACAAAATAGATGGTGCAATCTTGATAGAACGGTCGAATGGCATTTTGTTAACCCCCTTATGGTCTGATGCTGTCCTAGCGTGCAAAATCGCACTTGTCACAAGGATTTACGCCCTACACAGATCAAATATCCATGTTAACGTTATCACATGGATCATCTCACACTTTCTGCTTCTGACATGTTCGCTTCGAATGAGGCTTTCGTACTCACCCGCGCCGAACTCGACACCCGGCGCCCGCCAGCCCTACACGTTCAAGACTTCTACGAGATGCTCTGGGTGCAAAATGGCACCGTGCGTCTGCATCACGAAGACGGGAAACGCGATTTGGCAGAGGGTGGTTTGGTCTTCATCGGCCCTGATCAACCCCACGGCGTTCAAGGGCGTGGCGAAGCCGCTATCGTTGTGTCTTTGGCCGTCAGGCCGGGAGTCATCCGCGCAATTGGCAGCCGCCATGAAGACCTGCAAGGCGTCGCATTTTGGGCCGGCAGCCACCTGCCCGCTATCACCCACCGCGACATCCGCCAGCTCGCTGACCTCAACAAAGCCGCCCTTCACTTAGAACGCAGCCCAAGGCAAAAGCTCCATCTGGAAGCCTTCTTATTACCCCTGCTAATCGCCCTTGATCGTCGCCCAGACGGGTTGTCACCTGACGCACCAGACTGGCTGGTCGCCGCCTGTACCGCCGCACAATCCCCTGACGTCTTTCGCGAAGGCGCCGCCGGTTTCGTTGCGAGCTGCGGGCGCGCCCACCCCCATGTATCGCGCAGCTTGCGTCGCTATATGGGCGTCACCCCATCCGATTATGTGAACGCCCAACGCATGGCCTATGCCGCCCGTCGCCTAACAGGAACCGGCGATACCTTGGCCGAAATCGCCACCGACTGCGGGTTGCCAAACCTATCCCATTTTCACAAAACGTTTCTTGATGCGTTTGGTGAAACACCGCAACGGTATCGCAAGGCCCGCCAAAGGGATTTGATCCAACCGCGCCCATAACCTTGCGTTGCATCTTGCAATGCCAAGTGCCGCATGACAGTGTTTTCGTTCACAATTCGGACGCAGACGATGCAGACCAAAACTTCTGAACAAATATCAAAGCCCGCCCACCTGCCGCAGGTGCAAGAACCCCGCAATGACGGCATTGCGCTAGACATGTCTTGGGTTAAGGCCATACAGGCCAACACATCCGCGATCGAACGCCGTGCCGCATCCCTACCTGGCCGCAGATCAGTCAAGAAAGACTATCAAGCGGCTTGGCTGTGCAAAGCAATCAGCCTGATGGACTTAACAACCTTGTCGGGTGACGACAGCGAAGGCCGCGTGCGCCGTCTGTGCGCCAAGGCCCGTCAACCCGTTCGCCCTGACCTGTTGAAAACGCTCGACATGGAAGGCCTAACCACAGGTGCAATCTGTGTGTATCACGACATGGTCGAAACAGCCGTTGACGCGCTTCGTGGAACAGGCATCCCCGTCGCGGCAGTCTCAACGGGCTTTCCTGCGGGTCTATCCCCGTTCCACCTGCGTATTGCCGAGATTGGCGAGAGCGTGAATGCAGGCGCAGAAGAAATCGACATCGTCATTTCACGCCGCCATGTGCTGCAAGGCAATTGGCAGGCCTTATACGATGAAATGGCCGAAATGCGGGCCGCCTGCGGCAATGCTCACGTCAAAGCGATCCTCGCAACTGGCGAACTCGGAACCTTGCGCAACGTCGCGCGTGCCAGCGTTGTGTGCATGATGGCCGGTGCTGACTTCATCAAAACATCCACCGGAAAAGAGCCGGTTAATGCCACTCTTCCTGTGACGTTGACAATGATCCGTGCCATTCGCGACTACCACGAACGCACCGGCCTGCGCGTTGGCTACAAACCTGCGGGTGGCATCAGCAAAGCAAAAGACGCTCTTGTCTATCTCTCTATGATCAAAGACGAGCTTGGCGACCGTTGGCTGCAACCAGACCTATTCCGTTTCGGTGCTAGTTCCCTTTTAGGCGACATTGAACGGCAACTCGAACACCACGTCACTGGCGGCTATTCCGCTGGCTGGCGCCACGCGATTGGATAATCCGATGACCGTAAAAGATATTTTTGAATCCATGGAATACGGCCCCGCCCCTGAAGACGCCAAAGAGGCTTTCGCGTGGATCGCCGAACGCGGCGGGATCGCAGGCCACTTTATTGGCGGCAAATGGACTGGCGTGCGCGATGATTTCGCAACCTCCAACCCAGCAACGGGCGAAAAGCTTGCAGGTGTTTCCAAGGGCACCGCAGAAGAGGTCACGGCGGCTGTTACAGTGGCGCGCAAGGCCCAACCCAAATGGGCCAAGAGCGGCAAAGCTCGCGCACGAGTGATGTACGCGATCGCACGCCTTATGCAAAAAAATGCGCGGCTTCTGGCGGTGATGGAAACGTTGGACAACGGCAAACCCATCCGTGAATCCCGCGACATCGACGTTCCCTTGGCCATTCGCCACTTCTACCACCATGCGGGATTTGCCCAGTTGATGGACGACGAATTGCCAAACGCCGAAGCCCTTGGCGTGTGTGGACAGATCATTCCATGGAATTTCCCGCTGCTGATGTTGGCATGGAAAATCGCGCCTGCTTTGGCGATGGGCAACACCGTTGTCTTGAAACCCGCCGAGTTCACCCCGATGACCGCAATGGTTTTCGCCGAAATTTGCACCGCTGCGGGCGTCCCCCCGGGCGTGGTAAACATCGTCACTGGCGATGGCGAAACCGGCGCAGCCTTGGTCGACGCGGACGTCGACAAAATTGCCTTTACTGGCTCCACCGCTGTAGGTCGCATGATCCGCGAGCAAACAGCCGGCTCCGGCAAAGCACTTACTTTGGAACTCGGCGGAAAATCCCCTTACATTGTGTTTGAAGATGCCGACATTGACAGCGCTGTCGAAGGCTTGGTCGACGCGATCTGGTTCAACCAAGGGCAAGTCTGTTGCGCAGGATCGCGCCTGTTGGTGCAGGAAGGCATCGCAGATCGGTTTTACGCGAAGTTAAAGGCGCGGATGGATGGTTTACGGGTGGGCGACCCGCTCGATAAATGCATCGACATTGGTGCCATCGTCGATCCTAGCCAGTTGGCGCAGATCAAGTCCTTGGTCGACGCCAACACTGCAGGCACAACTTATCAATGCTCAGCTCCCGAAGGGTGCTTTTACCCGCCCACATTGATCACCGGTCTCGCACCGTCTGACCCGCTGATGCAGGATGAGATCTTCGGCCCTGTGCTAGTGTCCTGCACCTTCCGTACGCCCGCCGAGGCGGTCGAGTTGGCAAACAACACCCGTTATGGATTGGCCGCCTCTGTCTGGTCCGAGAACATCAACCTTACACTCGACATCGCCCCCAAGTTGATCGCTGGCGTGGTTTGGGTCAACGGGACCAACATGCTCGATGCAGCCGCAGGTTTTGGTGGTGTTCGCGAAAGCGGGTTTGGTCGCGAAGGCGGCTGGGAAGGCCTCCTCGCCTACACTAAACCCAAAGGCAAAGCGACGGCTTTGAAAGCTCCAAAAGCCTTCACCACAGATGACGGAACTCCTGCTGATCCATTGGACAGAACCGCCAAGCTTTACATCGGTGGCAAACAGGCGCGCGCTGATGGCGGCTACTCCACGCCTGTCTATAACAAGTCCGGTAAACTTTTGGGGCATGCCTCCGATGCAAACCGAAAAGATTTGCGGAATGCGGTTGAAGCCATGTCCGCCGCCAAAGGGTGGTCCAAGACCACGGGCCATCTGCGGGCGCAAATCTTATACTACATCGGTGAAAACTTATCTGCGCGTGCCGATGAATTTGCTGCGCGGATCAATGCCCTAACAGGCGCAAAAACCGGTGCATCAGAAGTAGAGGACGCTATCAACTGGCTGTTCACTTGGGCTGCCTGGGCCGACAAACACGATGGCGCCGCCAAAGGTGTTCCCATCCGCGGTGTCGCATTGGCCATGCACGAACCAGTCGGAAACATTGCGGTATTGTCTGACGACACGCGCCCTTTGATGGGCCTGATCGAACCACTGGCACCCGCCTTGGCTATGGGAAACCGCATCACCATTGCGGCGTCACAGGCCTTTCCACTCGCGGCGACAGATTTTTACCAGGTGCTAGAAACGTCAGACGTGCCAGCCGGCGTTGTTAACATCCTGACTGGCAGCCACACTGAATTGGCCCCTCACGTGGGGGCACACGCCAATATCGATGCCGTTTGGTCGTTTTCAACGGCTGATGTTTCAACAGTGATCGAAGCAAAATCCGCCGCATCGCTTAAACGCACATGGGTCAATAATGGCGCTTCACGTGATTGGCCTTCGGCCATTTGGCGCGCGCAATCTACCGAAATCAAAACCATCTGGATCCCTTACGGGGAATAACGTGGATTAAAGCAAAGCAGCGCATCGGAGATCGCATGATCAGGCTATTCCTATCTGCAATTTGCCTAATGCTCGCCGTTCTGCTGGGCGCAGCCTATTATGACCGCTACTTCAAATGGCGGGGTTGTTTTAACGAACTGGGCCGATGTTTTGACCCCGATACAGCTACCGTGATGTTGGAACAATCTGGATTGGTCTGGGGCACGGGATCGGTAATTTTCCTTTTTGCAGCGATCTATCAATATTGGCAGTTCGCCCGCACCCGTCGTCGCAAGAAATGATCAAGGCGCCCCGAAGGGGCGCCCCCTGCCGTCCGCAGGACCTGATCGTAGATCGTTATTTCGACTTCCACGTATCAAGCCAACGGCCAATGCGCCCTTTACGTTCGGCAAGATCAGCATTCACATGATCCAACCGGTCGCCTGCCTTGTCAGCCATCGGGTCCAATGTGCGTTCGCGGAACTGCCGCCACATGGCCCGCAAAAACAGCAACCCGCCAATCAGGACAACGAAGATCACAAGGTTCACCCAAGGAAATGGGCGGAAATCTTCGCTATCCGCTGGCCGAACAGCAACTGCGTTGGGATAGATAGACGCCCAACGCACGCGCCATCCATAATGCGTGATCACGACCCAATCATAGGGTTCCACCGTTGAAATGGATGCCGCAGATTCAGCCTGCAAATCGGAACTGTCAAACTTGAAATATGGTGGATAAATCCAGCCTGTATCTTCGTTCCGGAAGACCATTGTTTCATTGTTCCCACGGATCAGACCAAACAGATATGTCGCTTTGCGTTCCGTATTAATCAGGCGCAAGTCACGCGTAGGGTTTTCAACCGTTCCGCTATCCGCTTGCGCATAAAACATCCGGTTCAATGATGAAAAGTCTGTACGGATAATTTCGGTTGATGTGATCCGAGCAATATCCTGTTGTGGCATCACATAATGCAAGAAGAGCCCAACAATTAAGAACAGGGCGATACGAAGGATTCGGCGAATGTTACGCATGGTCTGACCTTTCAATTGATCAGGTAAATGATTGTTCCCACCACCATTGGCGGGATGACGAAGACCAACAAAATGAGTTTCTTGCGCAAACCGCTTTCATAAACGGCCATGCCCTCATCAATAAATGACGAACGCGCTTCTGGTGTGGCCCCTTCTTTCGGGTTGGCGTCCCATTCTTTTTCGAGTTTCTCACGTCGCACAGAGCGCGAATACAGCGAAATGCAAACGTATAAAACGCTCAAACCCAGAAAGCCGAAAAATACCAATCGGAAAAATGCCATTTATCGTCTCCTTACCGCGCCCCATGGGCCGACCCGGTCAATCAGGTCGCGTTGTTTCTGCTTTTTCGGACGCTGAGGTTCTTCCATCGTCGCCTCATGCCCGAACAACGCATCCCGGGTGCCCGCCTTGTCAACTTGATACTCTGTCGACAGGAAATCCGCCACGTAGTCTTTTTTCTCCTCCGGCCACCCCATATAGGCTGCATAAAATGCGTCCTTATGACAGATGAACAACTGGCGCACATCCATGGGGGTCAGCTCGGCCAGCAACATGTTCACCAAATCAGCGTCCACGTGATCTTTGGCGCGCAATGTGTAGAAATAGGCGGGGTGTTCGCTGTCTATGCGCGGCCATGGCCCTTCGTCCTCTGCCCAACGGACAAGGTCTGCAAGGCCCTGCCAAGCGGCAGGCAGTTTGTCAAAGTACCGACGCCCCAACTGGCGCAGTTCTCGGCGTGATGTCCCGCTTAAATCCTCACCCAAACTCGCTGCAATATCTGCAACCATGAAATCCATCTTTTGGCGTAGGATCGCGCCACTATCGATACCGCGCGCTTCGACGATCGGCTCGGCCAAATCATTGGCTTTCAAAAATTGCGCAATCGCGGAACGTTCATCCCCTCCCAAGATCGCGTTAATTTTCAAACCCTTCAACGCCCCTTTGTCGGACACCGCGATGGCAGTTGGGTTTTCCACGTCGCGGAAAATATAGACCCCCCCAAAGTGGTCGCTCCAGAAGTTGCGCTGTTGATACGTTTCAGAGTTCAGATGAACCGGATTACGCGTGATATCCCCTGTTTCTTTAGCGAGCCCAATCATTTCTGCGATCAGCACATCGTCATGCCACGCGCCATCTTGGCTCATGAACTGGTCTATTTTGCCGCCTAGCTCTGTTGCAGACGCGACAGCCCCGTCGGTCGTATCAGCTTCAATAGTAACGCTGCCAACATCCAAAAGCCGTGCGGGTTTGGTCATGGAGTATACCGAATTCACCAATTCACCTGCCACGGCATCTCGGGCGGTCAGCGCAAACAATTGGGCCTCGTTGGCTTCAATCCATTGGCGCAATATCCCGCGAGAGGTTGAAAACTTTGCATTCAACAGGGGCGCGGTTTTTTGATCCGTCGTTAACAGAATAAATTGACGGTTAACGCCAGCATGATTGAGGTATAGATCATCCCCCAATTCATCCCCGATTTCGGGTGAATAGCCTGAAATATCGACGTGAAAATCTGTCAACTTGGTCTGTTTGCCAGTCAATCGTTCCAACGCACGGTTATAGCGTTCCACCAAAACAGGGCTGATCACTGGGATCAGGTTTCCGAACATCAAACCTTTTTCAATTAGCTTATGCATCACCATCACCCCCATACTTGTCATCATCCAATTGGAGTTGGTCATTCTGAACTATATTCGCAAACGCCATTTCCTCATTCATCCTTGGAGCTAGATACGAACCAATCATTTCGCGCCCTTTAGTTCCGCCGTCTCGACCGTCGGCCACATGGTGTGCCCACTTTGGGCCGATATCGTTTCTCACGAACTTTTCAACAGCTCTGACCTGAGGAGCCAGAAGTTCGTTCTCTTCGATCTCTCTGCGTTGACGCTGTTCGCCTGCATAGATTTCACCTTGCGTTACAAGCAGATCAACCTGTCTTTGCCCCGCGCTAGCCATCGTTGAAAACTCATTACGTTGCTCCCTCAACTCGGCCTCCGCTGCCGCCAAATCATAACGGCTCCCAAAACCACAACCGGCACCATGAAGGCGCGGTAGGTGATTTGTGCATTAAACCCTAGGTAGGACACCCATGAGCCACCGAACAATAGAAGGCTTTCGCTGAGCGGTGATCCCGCATACCCGCCCGCCGCGCTTATCAACATTTGCGCAAAGAACAAAACTGCCACCGCGCCAAGAAACCCAAGCACGCCCCAGCGCAAGGGTAAGACAAAACCGATCACCGCCGCCGCGAGAGTAATTGCAATCGTCAAAATCATTTCACCAAACCTCCTTTACCCAATTCTTGGGGATACCGGCCACCGACAACACCATAAGCGGGGCCCACATAAGCGCAGAAATCAAGCTCAGCCGCACAAAATGGAACAGCACCGCGATGCCCCCTGTTTCCCATAGGTCATCAACATTCACGCCATTGGCCTCATAGATAATCGCGAAAAATGCAGCCCCGCAAAGCGCCATAACGATGGTCGACACCAGCGCCAGAAGCATCAGCCACTTCACCCCTTCGGGCCAAAACAGCGCAAACACACGGGGCACGAACCAGCCCAGCGCAGCCAAAATTAGCGCGGGGAGGATCAGGCCTGATGAAAATGCGTCAGCCAAATTCGCCCCTTATCCTTTGTCCCCAAGATACCGCTTTTTCGCTTCTTCCTGACGCCCGTAATCGCGGACCATGTTTTCAATGGCCACTTCATCGGATTTGTCGGCATACCGGAATTCGCTGTCGGCGTAGCGGTTGATTTCCTGAATGACCATGTCCACCGTGATCGGCTGGCGCATCTCTTCGATCATCGCCTTCTTGGTGTCGTAACCCTTCGTCAAGAACAGTTCCGGGTTCTCCATCCACTCATCGGGCAGTTCAAAATCCATCGCCCGCACTTTGACAGCGTCGGTGATGTTCTTGATCGCACGACCTGTGAAACGACTGTCAGCTTCTTGAATACCTTTGAGGTACGTACCCAGCTTGTTAATCGTGTCCAGCTCACCAATCTCAGAACTCACCCGATCAAAGACATTCATCAGGCCCGGTTCATGGGGTTTGCTGTGGCTTTCAAACGACGCGGCAACGGCCTTCTTGATCTCTTGCGCGCTGAACACCTCATGATCGCCCACGGGGATATCGTGGTTCTTTCCCATCAGCAGATAGAGGATGTCGACGTAATCTTCCCGCGTCTGCGGACCGTCCACCAAGAACCGCGCCCCAGCTCGCTGACGAAGCGCATCGTCCACGTTTTCAGGATAGTTGGAGAACATTCCAAACGTGCAATTGCCACGCACGACCGTGTTGGCGCCGGCGAAACTTTCCATCAAAACGGCAGTGATTTCCAACTGTCCGGCGGATGATTGACGATCACCACGTTTACCGGCCAGCTGGTCGATGTCGTCAATCGTACCAAATCCGATGACATTCGGATCGATCACGTTGTTAATAAACGCCTTGGCGTTTTGACCCGATTTACCCTGGTAGCTGTCGATATTGTCGGTGCTTAGGTTTTGATAGCGGAATGGATAGCCTGCCACCTGACAGTAATCATTGATCAAACCCGCCATCATCTGGATCAAAGTGGTTTTACCCGTGCCCGGTGCGCCGTCGCCCATGAACGTAAAGATAAATCCGCCCAGTTCCGCAAACGGGTTCAGTTTGCGTTCAAAATCATAGGCCATCACCATCTTGGCCAGTTTCATCGCCTGATATTTGGCGATGTGGTTACCGACGACTTCATTCGGTTTCTTGAACGACATCGTCAGCTTTGACGATTTGGCCGCCCTGGACGGTGTGAAGCCGCGAATGGTTAACCCGTCTTCTTCGACTGTCCATGATGCAGATGTGAATGGGTCCAATCGCCCTGCAGTCGAGGCGCGCGCCTCAACCTTGCCCATCAACGCTTCGGCAAAGGCCAACACAGTGGCAACCAGTTTGCCCTCGGTGTCCGCAAAGACACCAATGTCTTGGTCCAATTCCCAAATTGCGCCGTGCAGGGCCAACATGCCGTTGTCTGTTAAAACCTCTTCAACTTCGCCAACTTCAACGGTCTCTTCACCGGCATGTGGCGCAAGAAGGAAGGAGGTTGCATTCGCAAACACGGACAACGTGACCAAGGCTTCGGCGGTCAAAAACTCACTGAACTCGGCCTTCTTACCGGCTGGTAATGACCCTTCGAGGTTGGCACGTTTCAGATCGGCCAGCCCAGTCCGTTCGGCGTATTGTTCAGATACTGCCAGCGCCACGGCAATGGCGCGGCGCACCACCTGCAAAACAGTCGCTTGCGCCGGTGAAACCAATTCATCGCCACCATCTGCGCCTTCGATACGGGCCAATAATTGCACGCCTTCGGTGCGGGTTGTGCGCCGTGTCACTAGACCAGGTGTAGTTGTGCGAAATCTGCGGCGCGTGCCAATGCCAGCTGACTTTTCCTGCGCAGGGGCATCCTTTGCCTCGGCAATGCGCGGTGTATGATCAAACCCCTGCACCATGGCCGTCGCAGCATCGTAGTGCTTTACGATATCTTCTTCGCGCAATTCCATTGTGTCGCTTGTCTGGCTCATGACGTCCTCAAATTCTTAAAATTACAAACTCAAATCTCTATCGGTAGCTTAACACCCGACCCTTGGGCGAGACGACGAACTTTCGCACGTCCGAGAACCCAGGTGGCCGACGTTCCTCTAGGGCTTGATAGGGGCGTTGTGGAAGGATGATCGACCGTTCAACTTTCGATGCCCCGCTTTCGGCGCCCTGCCCTTCGAACGGATCAAGGGCGAAAATCTCGCGCTGCACGGACCCGAACCAACCCGCCTTTTCGCGGCGGGTATCCTCTGACACCAGCTCTTCCTCGGTCCAAACCAAAGCCCAGTCTTCACCCACAGGCGAACGAGCCTCTTCCAAGACTTTACGCAGTGGGCCGGACTGCTGGGTAAATGCGTGGCTATACATTGGCCCCACATGGAACCGGCGCAGGCGTTTGGGGTGCAAATCGGCGAAGTCTTCGTCAAACCCGCGTGCAATGGTCAGCAGTTTTAGCCCCGCCACCGATTGCGCCATCAGATGCGCCTGTGCTTCCGGCCAACGACGATCGTCCTTGGGCAAGCCAACCTTACCCGTGTCTTCCAGTTCCATCAGGTAGATCGTGGGCAGGTTGATCTGGCTGTCATACACCGCCCAGTGGATCAAAAACTTGCGGCGCATGGACGCTTCGTTGCCTAGCCAAATCGCTTCGGGGTCATTACGGGCCCAGAACAATTCACCCTTTTCCAATTCTTCATAGTAAAGACGCTGCGACAACGCATATTGCAGTTTGGTTGGCACTTGCTGTTCTGACAGGATCACGCGCACCATGTCTTGCTTCAACCCGTCAACCGACCGCATCCCCTCTAAGTGGCGCGAGGCTTGGGCCGCGTCATTCGCCATGGTCAGCAATTCGGAATAGACGGGGAACCCGCTCTCCACACGATCAAACGTCAGTTTGCCCGCATGAGGAAGCCGCCCACTGAAATGGTATTTATGGGCCAGCGCTGTAAAGGTGTAATTCAGACCCACAATATAGCGGGTCATCACCTCAACGTCGCGTTTGGACAGCCGGTTTTCAGCTTCGAGCACGCCCGCAACACGGGCTAGATGGCCAATGATGCGTTCGAATTTGCCGAAATACCGCCGCGTAACGCGGGTGTCTTCAAGCTGAAAATGATCTTGGCCAGTGTCAGTCATGTAGGTATCACTGACCTGTTTGCTCTTTGATCAATTCGGCGACCTCTGTCGGAGGAATCGAAAAGTAGCCACCTTTGGCTTCATCCCAAACAGCCCATCCTTCCTCAAATGCTTCACGATCTTGGGGATTCAAGCTCCCCGCCGCTCCAACACTACAGTCACTCAAAGCCTGCAACGCAAATGGCAAATGCCCAGCGAACACCTCTCCAGAACGAAACATCTGAACGTGGATTCCTCGCGCAACACTGTGAGGTACATCAACGTCAACTTTGCCAACCAAAAGCGTTAGCTCTTCGGCGCAAGTTAGCATCGTACCTTCGTCGACGGATTGGGCGTGAGCTACCGAACCAACGAATGCGACAATCGTGGAGCAGAAAAATAGCCGGGACATCGGCTTAAGCCCCGTACTGGTTGCTGTCGTGCTTTTCTACGATCTTGGCGAACCGGCGCATGAAACGATCGTCGGCCTTGGCCTTCTGCTCAAGCACCTCACGGGCAAAGACCATGTGATCTTCGTGGGCTTCCAACATATCGGCCATCCGTGCGTTCGTGGCAGAGCCGATTGCGGCCATGGCTGTCTGGGCTTCTTGGTCCGTTTTCACGCCGATTTCGTTGATCCGGTGCGCCACGTCTTGTTGCTGCGCCGTCTTCAAGGATTTCGTGAGCGCATCATAAAGAACCACACGTTGTTTCGTGTCTGTCTGTAGCTTGTTGATCAACACCATCTGCGTCGCCGCTTGGTTTTGCAGGGAGTCGATCCAGGTTTTGCCCTTTTCGATATAGCGCTCCAACGTCTGGGATTTCGCGAGCTTCACTTGTTCTTGCTGAACCGCCTCGTTGTAGGACGTGTTCATCGCCGCCAGTTCGGATTCCAGCTTGGTTCTTGCAGCCGCGTCTTGTTCGACCGAAATTTTGTTCTCAAGCTCAATAATTTTCGGGTCCATCGCGAGGATATCTGCACGGACAGACTCAAGCTCACTCACCACCGTTTCGCGCTCATCCAACGTCACAGTCAGGTTGCCTTCGACCTTGACCTTTTGTTCCTCAAGCGTGGCCAGTTGGTCTTCAAGCAGTTTGGTGATCACGTCGGATTTTGAAATCAGATCTTGCAGTTTGTCATCCACAGAAGCCGTACGCATACGTTCCTGACGCATGCTTTCGGATTTGCCTTTGGAGAAAATACCAATGAGTTTCTCCATACCGGTTTTATTGCGCATTTCGTCAAAATCGGTCTGGAACCCGGCGGTAACATCATCAAGCCCCATGATCAGTTCAGCGATGTTTGCATTCATCAGTTCTGTATGCGCGTGCACGTCGTCCAATGTGGCGTTTTCGATATCGACGGCAATATCCGTGCCTTCAGCCATTTTCTGACGCGCGGATTCGATCCGGCTGGTCAGTTCTGAAATTTTGGATTGTGCTTCTTGCACTTGCGACTGGGATTCACGGATTTGGGCGTCGAAATCGGCCATATGGGGTCCTCACTTTAAATAACGGTTGAGTGATATATAGGTATTGTTAACGGAATTTTGAGGGCACGCGTAGGTAGAAACCTAAAAAATCGTCCCTTTTCGAAGTTCTGGTTTCGGTTACGCAGTTAAGTCTCTGCTTCGGCCTCCACCTCAAGCCCTTCCTCGTCATCTGTTCCATAGATCAGGTCGGGGTCGATGATATTGGGCTGCAGAATTATACCGCGATTGGCCAATTCCTCGCCTTCCAACTCAACGGATTGTGCCTTCGTGCGCACGACAACACGCGTCCCGTTGGGCACACGTTCGTACAGATCAATGATGTCATGGTTGAACATACGGATGCAGCCCGCAGAACCGGAATTCCCGATAGATGGTAAATCATTGGTCCCGTGAATACGGAAATGTGTGTCGCGCCCGTTCTGGAACAAATACAACGCACGCGCACCAAGTGGGCTTGCAAGCCCACCTTCAACGCCAGCCGCAAACGGGCCGTACACCTCCGGCTGAGTGCGCAACATGTTTTGTGTCGGCGTCCAACCGGGCCATTCACGTTTCAAACGTACCGTAGATGGGCGGCTCATACGCAGGCCTTGGCGACCAACTGCAATCGCGTACCGATGGGCCATGCCATCATCTTCGACAAAATAGAGAAGCTTGGCATGCGGATCGACGACAATTGTTCCAGCTGCATCGGGGCCATTATATTCGACAAATGCACGCTGATTGATGTCATCAAGGTATTCTGCAGGGATCGGTGGGAGCGTGAAGTCCCCATCTTCGATCAAACCATATCCGTCTATAACTTCATTCGCGGGCACCCCGCCAATCAACTCCTCTTGCGTGGAACAGGCTGCAAGAATTGCCAACGCTGCGGCAGAAAGAACCAGACGGGAGCGAGAAAGAGAAGATAGCATAAGACCTCGATCAGTTTGTATTTCACGCAACTCTAACAGGCAGCTTCGCCATCAAACCAGTTCCAAACAGCATGTTACGATAAAATTGTGGAATTTTGCTCCATTGCCACACATGTTGGGAGCATGAGACTTTCAGGAAAAACCGCAATCGTGACCGGGGCTGGCTCTGGTTTTGGCGCAGGTATAGCCGCAAAATTCGTCGCAGAAGGCGCGCAAGTGTTGGTGGCAGACATCAATGGTGACGCCGCAAATGCAGTCGCGTCGGCAATTGGCGCACGCCCATGGGTCGTCGACGTTTCCGACAACACGTCGGTTCGGCGAATGGCAGGCAAGCTGCCCAATCCGGACATCATCGTCAACAATGCTGGCATCACGCATTTGCCCCAACCGATGGAAGACGTCAGTGACGAAGACTTTGACCGCGTGTTAGATGTAAACGCAAAATCGGTTTTCTTGATGGCACGCCATTTCGTGCCGAATATGAAAGATCATAGATCCGGCGCAATCTTGAACATCGCGTCCACCGCTGGCATCAGCCCTCGCCCCAACTTAAGTTGGTACAATGCGTCTAAAGGCTGGATGATCACTGCGACCAAGGCCATGGCCGTTGAATTGGCCCCCTTTGGCATCCGCGTAAATGCGATCAACCCTGTTGCGGGCGAAACACCCCTTTTGCCGAGCTTCATGGGCGAGGACACGCCCGAAATGCGGGCGAAATTTTTATCCACGATCCCGCTTGGCCGGTTTTCAACGCCAGAAGACATCGGAAACACTGCGGCGTTCCTATGTTCGGACGAGGCCAGCATGATTACTGGCGTCGCATTAGAAGTCGACGGCGGGCGGTGTATCTAGCAAGTCTGTAACAAGGTTTTCATCATCAGGCTGTCAGCATCCTGTAACCCTTCGATCACATCGAAATGGTGGCGGTCGGGGTCAATCACATGCCCAACGCCCCATGCACCTGCCAAGTCTTTGGCTTGCTGCAAAAACGCAGGACGTTCCGCACCGCCAACCCAAACCGTCACCGGAATATCCAAAGGTTGATGATGGATCGGGCTTTCAGATCGCGCCTCAGCCGCGTCGATGTGCAGGGTATTATTCATACTGGTCCGCATAAGCGGCGCCAAATCACCCAACGGGGAAATTGGCACCACATGGGCAATCCGGCTTTGCCAGTCCGCCGAAATATCATCGCACATCATCCGCGCTACCAAATGCCCACCGGCCGAATGGCCAGTCAAATAAAGTGGGCCCTGCGTGTGTGCCGCGATTTCGGCGATGGCGCTGGCGATTTCAGCCGTTATTTCGGAAATCCGCGCATCCGGTGCCAATGTGTAAGATGGCATCGCACACCGATACCCCGCATCAATTGCACCTTTGGCCAAATGAGAAAAATCTTGTGGGCTGCAGGCCATCCAATAGCCGCCATGCACAATAACCACCGTACCTTTGGGTGTTACGTTTGGCTGAAACACATCAAAGGTCTGGCGCGGCGCAGGGCCATAAGGCACGCCAATCTGCGCCCCGCTTTGCAACGCGCGAAACGCCACCGCATCATTCGCCCAGCGCGCAAAATAACGTTCGCCGTCTGGGATATAGGCGCTATTGGCATATGCGTCGTCTAAGTCCATGCATCCTCCACTTGGACAATCGCGGTTTTCCCCTTAGCTGTAACGTAATTGAATATCGGAGAACAGAATGCTTGATTCCATCACAGACCTCCCGTCTCGGCTGACACGCCCCGACCTTATCTGTAGCGATGCCTTTGTTGGCGGCAAATGGGTTCAGGCCAAGGATGGCAAAACATTCGATGTGACGAACCCAGCCCGTGGGGATGTTATCGCGACAGTCGCAGATCTGGGGCGCGCTGAAATCGCAGACGCCATCGCCGCCGCTGATGCTGCACGCCACGCATGGGCTTCCCGCACCGGCAAAGACCGCGCCAACGTTTTGCGCAAATGGTTCGAATTGATGATGGCCAATCAAGAAGACCTTGCCGTGATCATGACCGCAGAACAAGGCAAGCCATTGGCCGAGGCCCGTGGCGAAATCGCCTATGGGGCGTCCTTTGTGGAATGGTTCGCCGAAGAAGCAAAACGCATCTATGGCGAAACGATCCCCGCCCATTTGCCCAACGCCCGCATCACCGTCATCAAACAACCAATCGGCGTGGCCGCAGGCATCACACCCTGGAATTTCCCAAATGCGATGATCGCCCGCAAAGTCGCGCCTGCCTTGGCTGCTGGGTGTGGTTTTGTCATTCGCCCCTCCGAACTGACGCCCCTCTCTGCGTTGGCCATGGCCAAACTTGCGCAGGAAGCTGGTATTCCTGACGGATTGTTTTCGGTGGTGACCTGCACGGATGCCTCTGGCGCGGGCAAAGAATTCTGCGAAAACGAAACAGTGCGCAAATTGACATTCACTGGGTCGACCCGTGTGGGACGCATTCTGTTGCAGCAAGCTGCAGATCAAGTGATGAAATGTTCCATGGAACTGGGAGGCAACGCGCCTTTCATCGTCTTTGATGATGCAGACCTGGACGCAGCCGTCACCGGCGCAATTGCCTGCAAATTCCGCAATAACGGCCAGACCTGTGTCTGCGCGAACCGCATTTATGTTCAGGCGGGTGTTTACGATGCCTTTGCCGAAAAATTGAAGACCGCGGTTGAGGCCCTCAAGATTGGTGATGGTCTGGAAGATGGCACCGACCTTGGGCCGCTCATTGCGCCTGCTGCGCTTGCTAAGGTGAACGAACATTTGTCTGACGCGTTGGCAAAAGGTGCCAAAGTTCTAACCGGCGGCAGCGATGATCAGCCAGGCCAGTTTATCGCGCCGACCATCGTAACCGGTGCGACCAAAGACATGTTGGTGGCCACAGATGAAACATTCGGGCCATTCGCGCCGTTGTTTAAGTTTGAAGACGAGGATGATGTAATTGCCCAAGCAAACGACACGATCTTTGGCCTCGCGTCCTATTTCTATGCCAACGATCTAAGCCGAGTTACAAAGGTGGCCGAAGCATTGGAATACGGGATCGTCGGCGTGAACACCGGCATCATTTCTACCGAAGTCGCGCCCTTTGGTGGTGTCAAACAATCCGGTTTGGGCCGCGAAGGATCGCACCACGGGATCGAGGATTATTTGGAAATGAAATACATCTGTACAAGCGTCTAATCATCCGCAGACCAAAAAACGGGGCCCCTTTTAGGGCCCCCGTGAAATCATGCTGAAATAATTTGGTTCTGAACATCGTTGGTTGTTATTCGCCCAACGCGACGGACCAGAAAAATGTCTCGCCGGAGCTGTCGTCCACACCATCGTTGTCTGTGGACACAAACGCAGTTCCATCTTCGAAAATGGCAAGGCCTTCGACCTTGTCGACGATGTAGCCGTTGTAGGCGGCCAGATCAGGGATCAAATCGCGCACGATTTCTTTTTCGACCATTGGCAGATCGCCACCCAAAGGTGCGGGATGCATTTGGTCGAGTGAAACGCGGGTGATCTGTTTGAGGACCGCGTTTGAGCCGATTTGGTTGTCGCGCTCGATGAGGTAGACGTAATCGCCGTGAACGGTGATCTCAGACAGGCCAACCCAACCGGTTTCAGGATCTTCGGTCGGGTAGGTGACCGCGCCCCATTCTTCGGTCTCAAGGTTGTAGGACACCAGTTTAACGTCATTGCCGTCATCATCAGCCCAGTTGCGCTGGATCGCGATCCAGAGGGTGTCGCCGATTTTGGTGATCCCTTCGGACCCGAAGCGACGCTCAACTGCGAGCAGTTCTGCGGGGAACGGGATTTCGTCCTGAATTTCACCGCTGGCATCAACGTGGTAAATCGCGTGCGGGATCAGACGGTCTGTGCGACCCTCTGAGGCAAGGAAAAACCCGCCTTCGCCGTCCAGCGCGATGCCTTCGAGGTCCAGCTTTTGGGCCGCAAAGCCACCTTCACGCGTGACGCGTGTGACATCGACAATCGCTGCCGGTGTTTGGGTGGTGTCGATAGTAAAGATAGAGGGCTGCGCGCGGTAGAAGCTGTCGTTCACTGCATAGACCATACCGTTTTCACCCGCGACCATGCCGGAAATCGCGCCCCAGCCGATCAGCTCATCTGCGCCTGCGGAGGTGAGCGTTGGGTATTGGGCTGTGCCGGCACCGTATTCATACATCATGACATGGGCGCGCACGCCGCCGTCATCGATCAGGTCAACTTCGTTGGCGGAGACGAGCAGATTGCGCTCTGGCAAAGTGACATAGCCTTCTGGCCCGATGCCCGACGGCAGGACCTGCATCAAGACAGGGGTTGCCAGATCAGACACATCGTAAACGCCGACAGCGGAGGAGCGTTCTGCGCCCACGAATACCATTGGCGTGCCGTTGAATGTGTTGAACTCGATGCTTTCGGGTTCGACGCCTTTGTTGCCGGACCGCTCTTCGGGGTAGTGGCCCATCTGGATCAAGGCGACCTCGAAATCCGTGCCGCTTTCATAGACGACTGTGCCGTCCTTGTTCCAAATCGTCCAGCCGCGCGACCCGCCGTCCATGTCGCCCTCATTGGCAGTGGCGAAGTGCTCATCGTCGATCCATTTTACGGCGTCCGGTTCACGCACGACGTTTTCTTGTGTCGCGGTGAAGTTCAGCGCGCCTTCTTCGTCTTCGTCGATGTTTTCAAGGGTGACGGAACCAGCAGAGAAGTGGTTCACGATCGACCCATTAGCGGCGACGATGGCGAGGTGGTTGTTTTCCTGCATCGTAACCACGGTTTCGCCAAGGCTGTTTACGTCAACGAATTCGGGCTCTGGGTCGTGGCCATCGATTTCGGCAAGGCCAGTCATCTCAATCGCGCGGGTCGTGTCGCAATCGAGTTGGCCTTCGGATGTGAGTTCAACCATGGACAGATATCCAGCGGGCATTTGCCCTGTGCGGCCATCGCCCAAATCTTCGTCACGTTCGTTTTCAATCGCGATCACGGCAAAGCTGCCGTCTTTGGCGATTGCGACGCTGTCAGGCTGACCGCCCAAATCACAGCTGTCGGTGATCGTGCCATCGGCGAGGTTGATGGAAACGACATTGCCCGACGGCGCGGTGTAGCTTTCAGAGGTGTTCACGCCGACGATGGCGACATTGCCGACGACGGAAACTGATGTCGGCTCACCGTTCAGGGCGACAGTGCCAGCCGGCTGCGGCTCGCTTGGGGTTGTGATGTCGATCATGCCGATCACACCCATAGGGCTGTCGGTATAAACAAGCGTCATGCCATCAGCTGTCGCCGCAATAATCTCGGCTGAGGATTCAGCCATGTAGTCGGCGTTGTTCGTTGCAGTTTCAAACGATGCGATACGATTGAACGCCATGTCTTGTGCTGTGGCCATTGAGGCCGTCAGCGCAAACACGGATGTCATAGTGAAAAACTTGGTGGACATTGGTCCTGATCCCCTCGTGATGATTTCAACAAGGGTCTGATCAGCTTTCGTGACACCGCAGTAACACGTAGATTGCAGTTTTGTGAAAGTTCGAGCGCCCAAACTGCGACAGGCTGCGCCTTGCGCCGCTGCCGATGATCGGCCACAACAGCCCGCATGGATTACGTCAAAATCATACATATTCTCTGCGTCATGGGCTGGATGACATCCATCTTTGCCGTGCCGCGGGCGTTGATTTTCTGGAAACGCGAATATGCCAACATGGGCGAAATGGGCCCCTTGGGCGATTTAACCCGCCGCCTTTATCGGTTTTCTGCCGGTTTGATGGTCATTGCACTGATCACAGGTGTCTGGCTTGGCGTCGCCCGATGGGCATTTGCCCCATGGGTCTGGGTCAAACTCGGTCTCGTTGGTCTATTGGTTATCCACTACATGATGACCGGCGGCATGGTCGTGCGCGCCAAACGTGGCGAATTCCGCGAAAGCGATATGTACCTGCGCATCTTCAATGAAATAAGCGTTTTGGGGGTTATTGCCGTACTTTGGGTCGTAGTCGTTAAACCATTTTGGTTTATTTGAACTTTTTTCCAAGGATTGACCAACGGTGCGCGTCATACCTTAGTAATGCGTATGACAGTAACCGATGAAGACCTCGCGATAGCGGCCCAAAATGGCGACGAACAGGCCTTTTCCAGCCTGATCGCCCGTCAGTATGACCGCCTGTTTCGCCTGTGTTTTCGCCTGACTGGAGCAAAGGCCGAGGCAGAGGATTTGACGCAAGACATTTGCGCCGCCCTGCCTGCCAAGCTGGCCAGTTATAAACAGCAGTCCAAAGTCACCACTTGGCTGTACCGCGTGGCCGTGAATGCCGCCCATGACCGCCGCCGCAAACAGGCCAGCCATACGCGCGCTGCCGATGGTTGGGGCGATTGGGAGGTAAACCGCCAAGCCGCAATCGCCGAAAATGCGGACCGCGCCGATTGGCTGACCACCGCCATGAACGCGCTGCCCAACGACCTGCGGGACACGCTGGCCCTTGTGCTCGACGATATGACCCACGCCGAAACGGCCGACATTTTGGGGATCTCGGAAGGCACCGTATCATGGCGCCTGTCCGAGGCCCGCAAACACCTTAAAACCCTCAAGGAAAAGGAGGACGTATAAATGAACGACGATCTAGACGACCTCAAATCCCTATTGAATGACGCAACACCTGCGCCGGACGCCCAGCGCCGCGCGGAAAATATCGCGCTTGCCACAAAAAACTTCACCGATTTCCAAGGATCGCGCACTCAGCCCCGTCTGACGTTCAGAAGCAAAATCTGGACAAGGACGAAACTCATGTTGAACACCCTTACCTCTCGCGGCGGCCTAACCGTCACCACCGCCATCGTCGCCTGCGGCTTTATCATCACCACGCCCTTTGGCCGTGACCTGTTGCGTACACCTATGCCGGTTATTGAACCGACAGCCGTTGACCCAGGCCAAGCGATCCCAGAGGTCACGCCAGAGCCAACGGAACTTTTGCGAGAACCGGTGCCAGCAGTCGAACCAGAGGTCAACGAGCTTGCCGCTGATTTTGAATCCCAAGCTGTTCGTGCATTGGAACAGCTCCAAGCGCCGACCGATGGCGCCGCTGTAAGGGAGGCCATTGAAGAGGATGTGCTTGCCCTAGCGACCCCAGAAACCGAGGGGCTATCCCTAGAAACCGCCACGCTTGATCAAGTCGAGATGGCACCGGCAGCGCCACAGCTACTTTCTCGTGCTGCACCTGCGGTTGGGACCAGCGCCCAGATCCAGTCCGAACCGACCGATCTTTACATCGCGCCGCCCCAAGGCAACACCGAAATCTTCGCCAACGACGCGCCAAACCCGCTGAAGATCACCAGCGATGAACCTGTTTCCACGTTCTCCATCGACGTTGACACCGCGGCCTATTCCCTCGTCCGCTCCTCCCTCACCGCAGGGCATTTGCCCAACCCCGATGCCGTCCGCATCGAAGAACTGATCAACTACTTCCCCTACGATTACACCACCCCTAATGGCCCGCATCCGTTTCAGCCCACGGTGAATGTATTCGAAACCCCGTGGAACGCGGACACGCAGCTGGTGCACATCGGCATCCAAGGCGAAATGCCAGCTGTCGAGGATCGCCCACCACTGAACCTTGTGTTCCTTATCGACACATCAGGCTCCATGAACCAGCCCAACAAACTGCCGCTTTTGCGTCAGTCGTTCCGCCTGATGCTGGATAACCTGCGCCCCGAAGACGAGGTTGCGATTGTCACCTATGCGGGGTCGTCGACCATTGCCCTGGAACCCACCGCCGCCGAAAACCGCAGCACTATTTTGGCAGCGCTTAATGCTTTGACAGCAGGCGGCGGAACGAACGGGCAAGGCGGATTGGAGCAAGCCTATACGCTGGCCGAACAGATGACCGAAGGTGATGACGTGTCGCGCGTGATCCTTGCCACTGATGGGGATTTCAACGTTGGGCTTTCTGACCCACGTGGGCTCGAGGCTTATATCGAAGACAAACGCGAAAGTGGTACCTACCTTTCCGTTCTCGGGTTCGGACGTGGCAACCTTCAAGACGCGACCATGCAGGCGCTGGCCCAAAACGGAAACGGTACGGCGGCCTACATCGACACCCTGTCAGAGGCCCAAAAGGTGTTGGTGGATAACCTAACAGGCGCGTTATTCCCCATCGCCAATGACGTGAAAATTCAGGTTGAGTTTAACCCTGCTGAGGTCGCCGAATACCGCCTCATCGGCTATGAAACCCGCGCTCTAGCACGGGAAGATTTCAACAACGACGCCGTGGATGCAGGGGAATTGGGGGCGGGCCATTCCGTGACAGCGATTTACGAAGTCACACCTGTTGGCTCTCCCGCTCAGCTTAGCGATCCATTGCGATATCAGGCTGCTGAAACCACCACGACCAGCGACGAACTCGGGTTCCTGCGCTTGCGTTACAAAGCGCCGGGCGACGACACCAGCCAGCTGATCGAAACCGCGTTCGTGACGGTCAGTCAGCCAAACGCCGAAGCTGCCTTTGCCGCCGCCATCGCAGGCTTTGGACAACTGTTGCGGGACGACACATATTTGGGCGATTGGGGCTACGGCGATGCCATCGCGCTGGCCAATGCCAATCGTGGCGAAGACCCGTTTGGTTACCGCACCGAAGCCGTGCAACTGATGCGACTGGCGCAATCTCTGGCCAACTAGTGGCCATCACACACATCAGAAAGGCCGGCTTCAACACCGAAGCTGGCCCTTCTTATTTTCCCGAAAGTATCATCTCGCGTATTTTTTCGGCTTTTTCGAAATGGTCCAGCTGGTGGGTCTTTATCCACCATTCTGCCGCCTCCATCAGCCGTTCGGGGTCATCGTTCTTGTTCGCAAAAAACGCGTAAAATGAAAGGCCGACGGCATCGCCTTTCTTTGCGATTTTTTGATCGCAAATGGCGACGGCTTTTCTCCGCAAACTCTCTCTCATGACGCACCCTGTGGGCGGCTCGTGTCAGGCGAGTTGTAGAAGTCCCGCAATGTCTTGCCTTTTTCGGGTTTGAATGGACCAATCTCTTCCACACCTTTGATCCGGTCCAACCGGAACATACGAAAGTCGTCGCGCAGCTCGCACCAGCCAACAACTGTCCAAACTTTCCCCCAGAACCAAAGCCCCAAGGGGCGAATTACCCGGCTAGAAGAAACGCCCTTTTCATCTGCATAATCCATGTCCAATCGGATGCTATTGTCAGCAGCAGCTTCAATTTGGTCAATCAACCTGCGGACCTCGTCACTTAGATTTCCCATGGGCAGCGCATGAACAGGAACCGACACCGCCTTTGCCCGTGCATCTTCCGGCAATACGGCCTCGATTTTAACCAATGCTTCCTCGGCGGCGGCTGCCATTTGCGCGCCACCCCACGCACGGATCATGCGCGCACCGGCCACTAATGCAACAATCTCTTCCGAATTGAACATCAACGGCGGCAGGTCGTACCCCGCTCGCATAACGTAACCGACTCCGGCCTCGCCTTCGATTGGCACGCCAGATCCGATCAAGTCGGCCACGTCACGATAGATCGTGCGCTTCGTGACCTCCAACCGTTCAGCCAAAGTTGCCGCAGTCAGCAGCCGACCGCCCCTAAGATATTGAACAATCTGAAAAAGGCGGTCAGCGCGTCTCATTTAGGCGACCTTTGGTTCAAACAGGCCGATGGAATTTCCATCCAGATCCAATGTGTACTGAAACCGCCCCGGTGGGATATCCACCACAGGGCCGATAACCTGACCACCTGCTTTCACGACACGTTCGGCCGCCGCTTCGATTGTGTCGGAAATCGCCAAATGCGTGGTTGATCCCGTGCCGGCGCCTGCCATGCCCGGGTACAGATGCGCACCACCGGCATCCATCCCATCGTTCAGGTTGGCAATAGGGTTGGGGCCCATGTCGGTGCGAATGGTGGATTTCCATCCGAAGACTTCATCGTAATAGGCCACTGATGCCTCCAAGTCTGTTACGGGGATCTCTACCCACGCGGTCATTGTTTGTGTCATATCTCATCTCCAGTTTTGTTGATGAGACCCTTCTGACACACCCCTGCTGACAGCATACTGTCAGCATCCGATCAGGTGATCCAAGAAAGATTTTCTTCGGTGCGCCCACTTGGTCGGTATTCGCCGCTGACCCACCCGTTAAACCGCTGTTCATCCAACTGCGCAAAGAACGCAGGATAATCGAACGCGCCTGCAATGGGTTCACTGCGATCAGGGATGCCGCCGACCTGAACATGGGTGACATGATCGCGCACCCTTTCCCATGTGCCCAACACATCTCCCGTGATTTTTGCGGCATGATAAGCATCAAACTGCAGTCCGACATTGGGTGCGTTCACCTCGGCCAACACCTCAACGGCCAAATCGAAATCATTCAGAAAATAGCCGGGCATGTCTTGTGTGTTTATCGGTTCGATTGTGATCTTTTGACGGCCTGCAAACGCGGCCGCCCATTTCAAATTTTCAACGAACACCTTGCGGGCCTCGTCGCCCTGTGCGGCCCCTGCCATCACATGCAAAAATTCTGCTCCCAATGCACCCGCATAGCGCAATGAACGGCGAAACGCCTGCTGAAACCTATCTTGTTCGTCTGGGATGGCCGCAAAGCCACGGGGCCCGTCTGGGTCTGCGTAATTTGGCGGTGGGCAGTTTATCAACGCTAACGGCAGCCCAGCACGCGCAATCGCCGTTCCCAACTCAGCCGCGTTTTCATCGTAGGGAAATAGCACCTCGACCGCATCAAACCCCGATACTTTCGCGGCCAACGGGCGTTCTAACAGGGGCACCTCTGTGAACAGCATCGTCAGGTTGGCACAAAATTTGGGCATTAGACTTCCAATTCAGACGCCGGAATGATCGGAAAAAACTGGCCTGACGACGTCACCCCAAACCAATCTATTCCATCAAACGGCGCGACCGTTCCAATGTCCACCAATCGATAGAATGACTTGCGGTCAATCAGCGCCTCAAGGTTTCGGCGGATCAAAACATAGGGGGAGGGTTCGCCAGTTTCGGGATGCCGTACAACGCGGATCGGATGATCCGGCCCCGCAACTGCCGTGTCCCCCACATTGGTTGTAAATCGCAAACTGCCGTCTTCGGCTTCGAAATCAACGGCCACGAACGGGGCATCATCGACGGTGATTCCTACCTTTTCGACGGGGGTGACCAGAAAATAATCGTCGCCATCGCGTCGAATGATTGTCGAAAACAGGCGGACAAGTTCAGGCCGCCCAATAGGTGTACCCAAATAAAACCACGTCCCATCGCGGGCGATCCGCATGTCCAAATCCCCACAAAACGGGGGATTCCAGCTTTCGACCGGCGGCAAACCGCGCCCTTTTCCGGCGGCGCGGGCGGATGATGCGAGGCTTTCCGCTGACACTGTTACTGCGCCATCACTTTGGTTTGTTTTTGCCATTGGGGTCCATCGCGATATCTGTTCAACTGTTACTGATAGTATATGACCGTGAGGAGACAAATTGCCATGGCCCCCGAAACAGCCCACGACGCGGACCTCGTCCCTCAAATCGAAGCCTTGGGTGCCAAACTGGCAGAGGCACGCACCTCCATCGCCAAACGCTTCATTGGGCAGGACGACGTTGTCGACCTGACACTAACATCGCTTTTATGTGGCGGGCACGCTCTGTTGATTGGCCTGCCTGGCCTTGGGAAAACCCGACTTGTCGACACGCTATCAACGGTCATGGGGCTGAACGGAAATCGTATCCAGTTTACGCCTGACCTTATGCCAGCCGACATCCTGGGGTCTGAGGTCTTAGAAACCGCTGATGATGGCAGCCGCAGCTTCCGGTTTATCGAGGGACCAGTGTTCTGCCAGTTGCTTATGGCCGATGAAATCAACCGCGCGTCCCCACGGACCCAATCAGCACTGTTGCAAGCGATGCAAGAAAAGGAAGTTACCATTGCTGGCGAACACCGCCCGCTTGGCGTGCCGTTCCACGTGTTGGCCACCCAAAACCCGCTAGAACAAGAAGGCACTTATCCGCTCCCAGAGGCGCAGCTTGACCGTTTCTTGGTTCAAATCGATGTTCCGTATCCTGACCGCGCCACCGAACGCGACATCTTGATCGCCACGACCGGCGTAGACGAAGACGAAGCAACCGCCGTCTTCACCACGGATGAACTCTTGGCCGCGCAAACATTGTTGCGCCGTGTTCCTGTCGGTGACGCAATTGTCGAAATGATCCTTGATCTGGTCCGCGCCTGTCGCCCAGATGACGACACGGCACCAGAAATGGTCAAAAACAACGTCAGTTGGGGCCCCGGTCCACGTGCGGCGCAGGCATTGATGCTAACCGTGCGTGCCGAAGCCCTGCTACGTGGTCGTCTTGTGCCCTCCGCCGAAGACGTGCGTCGCATGGCGGCGCCCGTATTGTCCCACCGTATGGCGCTCAGCTTCGCGGCCCGCGCGCGCGGTGAAAACCTCGCTGCGGTGATCGATCAGGTCGCTGAACAGGTTACACAGGTCACTGCCGCCGCATGACCGATACCCCCCTCACCCTAAGGTCAAACGCCGAAAACCTTGCCTCGCCATTCCCACCTTTGCTGGCCGAAGCTGAACAGCTCGCCGCGTCGGTGTTGGTAGGCGACCATGGTCGCAGACGTGCTGGCGTGGGTGATACGTTCTGGCAATATCGCCCAGCGCAAAATCACGACGAAATGCGCACAATCGACTGGCGACGCTCCGCACGATCAGACAGCCAATTCGTCCAAGACAAAGAATGGCAAATCGCGCAATCCATTTTGCTTTGGGTCGATCAATCTGCTTCGATGTCGTTCTCATCGCTAAAATCTGAACTGACCAAAGGCGACCGCGCCCGAACATTGGCCTTAGCGATTGCCATTCTGCTATTGCGTGGCGGCGAACGGGTTGGCTTAACGGGCAACCTACTGCCCCCTAGACGCGGCGAAACACAGGTTACGCAGCTGGCCCAACTGCTGTCCGCTGATAACACCGATGACTTTGGCACTCCTGATGCATCCGGCATGTTACCTCATTCACGCGCCTTGTTTGTATCGGACTTTATGGGCGACCTTTCTTCAATCGAAACCGCAATGGCCAAGGCTGCAGACCGTGACGTACGCGGCGCCCTTGTGCAAATCCTCGACCCTGTCGAGGAAGCCTTCCCATTCGACGGGCGCACAATTTTTGAAAGCATGACAGGCGCGGTATCGCATGAAACCTTAAAAGCACGCGACTTGCGCGACCGCTACCTTAACCGCCTTGCCGAACGCAAAGACCGCTTGGCGACCCTAGCGCGCACGATTGGCTGGCAATTTCACACCCACCACACAGATGACAGCGCTGCATCCGCGCTTCTGTGGACCTTCACAGCGCTTGAAAGCAGAACCTAATGCTAAACCTTGGCCCCCTTGCGTTCACTACGCCATGGCTTTTGCTTGGGCTCATCATTTTGCCGATCCTATGGATCCTGTTGCGGGCAGTGCCACCTGCCCCAATCACACGTCGCTTCCCCGGCGTGGCCCTATTATTAGGTCTAACCGACGACGACAGCCAAACCGACCGAACCCCATGGTGGCTTTTGTTGTTGCGCCTTTTGGCAGTTGCCGCACTCATCGCAGCCTTCGCTGGCCCTGTCCTAAACCCACAAGATCGCACAGCAGGTCGTGGCCCTTTGCTGGTCGTCAGCGATGGTACATGGGCTTCGGCCCGTGACTGGGCACGCAGGGCTGACCGCATTGACGCTGCCCTATCAGAAGCAGCCCGCGACGGCAGGCCAACCGCACTGGTCAACTTAACAAACCTTCCACCAGATGGAGTGGTCTTCCAAGACGCCCAAGCCGTTAGTCAACAATTGCCGAACCTGCAGCCAAACCCATTCGCCCCCAGCGGTGACGCGTTGGCAGCATGGGCTGCATCGCTCGACGGATCTTTTGACACGTTCTGGATATCAGACGGGTTGGACCGCGAAAGCCGCGAACCACTTCTTGCCGCCCTTGAAACACACGGATCCGTTTCTGTATTTGAAAGCCCCCGTCCGGTTCTAGGTATTCGCCCAGCGCAAATCACAGACGGTGAGGTTTCAGTGACAGCACTTCGCGCAACAGCAGGTGCAACAACCGACATCGACATCGTTGCAATCGGCCTTGACCCAGCAGGTATCGAACGCCGCCTAGCGATCGCCACCGCAACCTTTGACACAAACGAAACCACAGCCACAGCGTTGTTCGATTTGCCACCAGAACTACGCAATCGCGTCACACGTTTCGAACTACAAGGCGTACAATCCGCAGGTGCCGTTTCCCTAACCGACGATGCCCTCAAACGCCGTGAAGTCGCCCTGATCGAAGGCGCATCAGACCGCGAAACCCTCGAATTACTCGCGCCTCTGCACTATCTGAACCAAGCATTGGTCCCAACCGCAGACCTAATCGAAGGCACCCTTGAAGACGTGCTCTTAGCCAACCCTGACGCCATAATCTTGGCGGATGTCGCAAGCCTTACAGCGGTAGAAGCAGACGCAACCCAAGACTGGGTCGAAACCGGTGGCCTTTTGGTCCGCTTTGCAGGGCCACGCTTGGCAGCATCCGATCTCAGCCGCGCTGACGAAGACCCGCTAATGCCGGTGCGTTTACGGGTCGGTGGCCGTTCCATCGGCGGGGCAATGTCGTGGGGTGAACCTAAATCGCTTGCACCTTTCAACGAGACTAGCCCGTTCTATGGCCTTGCCATTCCAAATGACGTCACGGTCACCGCTCAGGTCATGGCCCAACCCGACCCCACCTTGGCAGACCGCGTTATTGCACAACTGGCCGACGGCACACCGCTGGTAACGCGCAAGGCGCTGGGCGAAGGGTCCGTTGTGCTGTTCCACGTGACGGCAAACGCCGAATGGTCGACCCTGCCGCTGTCTGGTTTGTTTGTTCAGATGCTAGAACGCTTGGCAATTTCAACACGTCCTGCGGTCCCAACGGCAGAAGACTTGGAAGGTACGTCTTGGCTTCCCGAAGATATTCTAACGGCATATGGCGATCTCGAACGCGCCGACACCTTACCAAGTGTAGCCGGTGAAGACATCGCAACCGCCGCGCCTTCCGCGGCAATGCAACCGGGCCTATATGCAGGAGAAGACCGGCGCATCGCCGTCAATGTCATTGGCACAGATGACACGTTGTCTTCGTCAAACTGGCCAGCACGGATAACAGTTGAAGGCTTAGAAACGGTGCGCGAAACACTTTTAAAAGGCTGGGTGCTGGCCGCCGCTTTGGCACTGCTGACCATCGATATCATTGCTTCTCTCGCGCTATCTGGGCGCCTGCGCGGGCCACGCGCCGCGACCTTGTCAACAGCTTTGCTGGCGCTGATGATTGCACCACAGTTAAAAGCCCAAACGGACGACAGTTTCGCCATCGATTCTACAGCCAACGTCGTCTTGGCCTATGTCATCACGGGTGACGCGCGTGTCGATGACATGTCAAAGGCCGGTCTGTACGGATTGTCTAACACCTTGTTTCAACGCACGTCGATCGAACCCGCGTTGCCTGTCGGCATCGACCTTGAAGCAGACGAACTCGCATTTTTCCCCTTCATCTACTGGCCCATAACGGCAGACCAACCCCTTCCCACCCGCGAAGCCTATACCCGCCTTAACCGGTATCTGCGCACTGGCGGCATGATCTTATTCGATACACGTGATGCAGACCTTGCACGGTTTGGTTCGGCCAGTCCCGAAGGGCGCAAATTACAAACCATTGCGGTGGGTCTAGATATCCCCGCTCTCGAACCAATTCCCCAAGACCACGTCCTGACGCGTACATTCTATTTGTTGCAAGAATTCCCAGGCCGGCATGCTAGTCGTGATGTCTGGGTTGAAGCAGCACCCGCGACAGCAGAACTCGCAGACGGGATGCCGTTTCGCGACCTGAATGACGGCGTTACACCCGTTGTTGTAGGAGGAAACGATTGGGCCTCAGCATGGGCGCAAACCGATACCGGGAACCCGTTGGTGCCCATCGGGCGCGGATTGGCTGGCGAACGGCAACGTGAAATCGCGCTTCGCTTTGGTGTGAACCTAATCATGCATGTACTGACAGGGAACTATAAATCTGATCAGGTTCATGTACCTGCATTGCTAGACAGGTTGGGGCAGTAATCATGATTGGATCTATTGTTCTTGCCCCCCTCATCCCATTGCCTGTTCTTTATGTTCTGACCTCAATCGCCGTTGCAGGCCTGCTTGTCGCCGTTTGGCGTGGTATGGTTGGCTGGGTGTTGCGCGCCTTGGCAGCTGTGGTCATCCTCTGTGCGATCGCGAACCCATCCTTACAACAAGAAGACCGCGCCGCGCTGTCAGACATTGTCATCGCTGTTGTCGACGAAAGCGCAAGCCAGCTTATCAGCGACCGGCCAGAGCAAACCACACGGGCCCTGGAAAACCTTCAGACCGAAGTCACTCGGCGCCCCAACACAGAACTGCGCACCGTTACCTTGGGTGACGCCGATGGCGATGGTGGCACCCAATTGATGACAGCGCTGTCAGAAGCTTTGTCAGAAGAACCAAGCGCACGTGTTGCTGGTATGGTTTTACTAACAGATGGCCGCGCGCACGACCTGTCCTCGGCACCTACCAATCTGCCCGCCCCATTACATGTGCTTCTTACTGGACGCGATACAGATTGGGACCGTCGCTTGGTCGTCCGCAACGCGCCCGCTTTCGCGATTTTGGGCGAGCCCGTCACCCTAACATTACGTATCGAAGACCAAGGTGCAGCACCGGAAACAGATCTCGTCGATCTGACCATCGCCATAGACGGCGGAACACCACTGGCATTCCAGATCCCGGTTAACGAAGACATAGAATTGCCCATCGACCTGCCTCATGGCGGCATGAACGTTATGCAATTCGCAACGCCTGCCGTGAACGGTGAACTAACAGACCGTAACAACGAAGCCGTCGTGCAGATCAATGGCGTTCGCGACCGTTTGCGCGTTCTATTGGTTTCCGGCGAACCCCATGCAGGTGAACGAACATGGCGCAACCTTCTGAAATCCGACAGCTCTGTCGATCTCGTGCATTTCACCATTTTGCGCCCACCAGAAAAACAAGACGGTGTTCCAGTCAATGAACTTAGCCTTATCGCTTTCCCGACACGCGAACTGTTCCTCGAAAAGATCGACGAATTCGATCTGATCATTTTTGACCGTTACAAACGCCGGGGCATTCTGCCATCCGCCTATTTCGACAGCATTGCAACCTACGTGCAAAGCGGTGGTGCGGTCCTAATCTCGGCAGGTCCCGATTATGCTTCAGCCGACAGCATCTTTCGTTCGTCCCTGGGGGCCGTGCTTCCGGGAAACCCTACCGCGCGCGTTTACGAAGAAGGCTTTACACCGCAAATATCAGACCTTGGGCAGCGTCACCCTGTCACTGAAGGCCTAGAAGCATTTGCACCTAACCCGTCCGAAGATGGCCTCCCCGGTTGGGGGCGCTGGTTCCGCCAGATCGAGGTACAGCCGACCGCAGACGCGGACGTCGTCATGACCGGTATCAACGATCAACCGCTATTGATGTTGGAACGTGTCGGTGAAGGCCGTGTTGCCCTTATCGCATCTGACCATTCTTGGTTGTGGGACCGCGGTTATGAAGGGGGCGGACCACAATTAGAACTACTCCGCCGTCTTGCCCACTGGATGATGAAAGAACCTGATCTCGAAGAAGAAGCGCTTTGGGCAGAGCCCAATGGCCTGACGATGCGGATTATTCGGCGAACCTTGGAAGACACCACAGGCGACGTCACAATCATCGCTCCCGACGGCACAGAAACCACCGTCACCTTAGAAGAAATCTCGCCAGGTCGCTACGAACTGCTATGGGAAACCCCGGAGGTCGGGCTGTACCGCCTACGCGATGGGCAAACAGAAACGGTTATCGCCCTTGGGCCTGCCGCGCCGCGTGAATTTGAACAAACCATCGCAACTGGGGAATTGCTGGTGGACGTTGCAGCCAGCACCAATGGCGGCGTCACGGTTATCGAAGACGGGCTACCATCATTGCGCGATGTGCGTGCAGGCCGACCCGCGTTGGGCAACGGCTGGATCGGCATCACCCCGCGCGACGCCTACCGCACGGCAGATGTTAGCGTCACACCGCTTCTGCCTGCATGGGCTGCGTTGTTGCTTGCTGGTTTGTTGGTGATTGGCGCTTGGGTGCGCGAAGGGCGGCGTTAACGCAGCTGGTAACGTACCGTGTCAGATGCCCAACCACCCGTATTGGTGGACGCACGAATGAAAACTTCGTTCACACCAGCCGGAACAGAAATGGAAGACGACCGAGTAAAAGGCTGTTCATCCACATGTGGGTGCGCGAGTACGCGTGTACCAATGACAGTTCCATCCGCCAATTCAACACGCCAACCATCTGCGTAATCATCCCATCCCGTGTCGCCATGAGAAAGGGTCACGCTAAATCGGCCACTGTTGTAGGTGACTTCTTCGACTGTTGGCGCATCCGCAAACGCTGGGGCGGCAAACATCACTAAGGGCAGCACATGCTTCATGCGTCCTACATACCCCCTAATTCCGAAATTCCAAGTCACGGTTTTGTTCCAGTCAACACAATCGAACGCGGGATAGACGCAAATTCGCGCGACCAAACAAGCCAAGTTGTCAAAACAACCGCCACAGCCAAGGCGACTGGTCCGGCCAACCATGCAAGCGCACCCAATGCAAAATACATCGACCGCAATCCGCGATTAAAATTCAACGCGGCGCGTATGTTTAGCTCGGCCGCCTTCGCTGCCAGCGGGTAAGCTGTTGGTTCTTCAGGGTCGTTTGGAACGGCCCCCATCAAAACACCACAATATCCGAACACACGGTTCGCCCAAACGAACTTAAGAAATCCGTTCCCCAAAAAGAACAACACCAACAATAGCTTAACCTGCAACACAGCGGCTGGGCTTTCGAGCTGTCCGATGCTTTCGGTCACGCCCAACAATGGGTCAACGTTTCCGATCAGTGCCAATAGCCCGCCCATTGCCAACAAGCAGGTTGATGCGAAAAACGACGTCCCTTGCCGGAGGCTCATCAAAACCTGCGAGTCGAAAATGCGCGGCTCTCTTGTTACGAAAACACGCATCCATTCCCGTCTATATTCGGACATCAATATCGACACCGAAGGACGTTTTGATGAGGGGTGTTCAATCCACCAACTCAGGACCTGCCACGAGACCAACAGAACCCCCACAAGAGCCAAATCCAACCAAGTCAGGGTTTCAAATGCGATACCAATATCCATAACGCGCACCCTATCGACAAACCTTGGGATGGACACGGGGCTAAATTGGTTATATTTCCTTACCAATCCAAAGGAGAGCGCAATGCAAATGCCAACCCCAAACCCAGCGATCTTGTCCCGAAAGGGGCAAATCATCGAACGTTTACAAGGTGTTCTCCCGAAAGGAGCGGTTATCCATACCGAATCCGAGGTCCGTGCCTACGAATGCGACGCCTTGACCGCATACAAATGCCCGCCCCTTTGCGCGATCCTGCCCGCTTCCACCGAAGAGGTGTCTGCCGCCCTGAAGGTCTGCAACGAACTTAACATTCCCGTCGTCCCACGCGGCTCTGGCACATCATTGGCAGGGGGCGCGTTACCCACCGCGGACTGCGTGATTCTTGGGACAGCGCGGCTGAACGGCGTTTTGGAAACCAACTACCCAGACCGTTATATTCGCGTGCAATCGGGCCGCACCAACCTCAGTGTGACCGGCGCGGTTGAAGAAAATGGTTTCTTCTATGCCCCGGATCCATCTAGCCAATTGGCCTGCGCGATCGCAGGCAACATCGCGATGAACTCCGGTGGGGCACATTGCCTAAAATACGGTGTGACAACGAACAACTTGCTAGGCGTTAAGATGGTGCTGATGGACGGCACGATCACCGACATCGGCGGTGCCCACCTTGATGCCGCCGGTCTTGACCTGTTGGGGTTAATTTGCGGCTCCGAAGGTCAGCTCGGCGTCGTCACAGAAGCAACGTTACGCATCCTCCACAAACCCGAAGGCGCACGCCCAGTACTAATGGGTTTTGACGACACCGAAGTCGCGGGTGCCTGCGTCAGCGATATTATCAAGGCCGGCGTGTTGCCTGTCGCCATAGAGTTCATGGACCGCCTATGCATCGAAGCAACCGATGCATTCTCCAATGCGGGCTACCCTATGTGCGAAGCGCTGCTAATCGTCGAAGTCGAAGGCTCAGAAGCCGAAATCGATCACCAGCTTAGCCTCATCAACGAAATCGCTCGGCGTCATAATCCAGTCGAACTGCGTGAAAGTAAGTCTGCAGAAGAAAGCGCCGCAATCTGGTTAGGACGCAAATCAGCGTTCGGCGCGATGGGGCAAATCAACGACTACATGTGCTTAGACGGGACAATCCCTGTATCTGCTCTTCCGCTTGTTCTTCGCAAAACCAAGGAACTGTCCGAAAAGTATGGCCTGAAAGTCGGGAATGTCTTCCACGCAGGCGATGGCAACATGCACCCTTTGATCCTGTTTGATGCCAACAAACCCGGCGATCTGGAACTCTGCGAAGCAATGGGCGCGGAAGTCCTAAAGCTATGTGTCGATGTTGGCGGCTGTTTAACGGGCGAACACGGTGTCGGCGTAGAAAAGCGCGATTTGATGAAACACCAATTCACCACCAATGACCTAGAGGCACAAATGGCCGTGAAGGACGTGTTTGACCCAGCATGGTTGCTGAACCCAGCAAAGGTCTTCCCCCTCGACACAAGCGAAGCCCGCAGGGTCGCAGCCGAATAGGCATCGCCGCTTTGTCGACCTCCACTCGGTAGAATTTTAGAACCATAGAAAGCACGACATGACGCCCACGACTGAAGCTGAATTAGCAGACGTGATCAAAGCGGCCACCGGACCACTACAGGTCAAAGGTGGTGCTACACGTGACATTGGAAAGCCGGTCGATGGTGAACTCCTTCGCACAACTGGCCTAAGCGGCATCACGCTATACGAACCCGGCGCACTGACATTGGTTGCCCAAGCCGGTACCCCGATCGCCACGATCGAGGCTGCGTTAGATGCCGAAAACCAACGGTTCGCGTTTGAACCTATGGACCACCGCGTGCTGTTGGGCACCAGCGGCACCCCCACAATTGGCGGCGTTGTTGCGGCCAACGTCAGCGGTGCGCGCAGGATTGCTGTCGGCGCCTGTCGCGATCATTTGCTGGGTGTTCGGTTTGTCGATGGTCAGGGAAACATCGTCAAAAACGGGGGGCGTGTTATGAAAAACGTCACCGGATACGACTTGGTTAAACTGATGGCAGGGTCTTATGGCACGCTTGGTGTTTTGTCAGAGGTCTCTATGAAAGTGCTCCCAAAACCGGAAACCTCTATGACCTTGCGGCTGGATGACCTGTCGATTGGGGACAGCGTTGCGGCCATGTCTGCCGCGCTGGGGTCAGCCTATGAAATCTCTGGGGCGGCGATGGTGTCGGGCGCAACCTATCTGAGGCTCGAAGGTTTCGACGCATCTGTTGCTTATCGCGCGGATCAGCTGAGCACCCTGCTTGCGCAATATGGCGCGATCGGCCGCGTCGCCCATGCCCCAAGCACCAAACTGTGGCGCAACATCAAGAACGTCGAAGTCTTTAAGGACCACCCGACTGTGACCCGCGTTTCTGTCCAGCCTAGCGTGGCACCTAAAGTTGCCAACGCCCTCGAAGGCAACGCAAATGTCGATGTCGCGCTTGATTGGGGGGGCGGTCTAATGTGGGTCGGGCTGCGCGGGGATGACGCCAAAGCCACAACCATCCACCAGCAACTTCAACAAATCGCCAAACGTGAAGGCGGGCATGCCACCCTTTTCAAGGCATCCACGTCAATGCGCACATCCAGCTCCGTTTTCCAGCCAGAGGCCGCTACGGTCGCCACCTTATCTGCAGCTCTGCGTGCTAAATTTGACCCACGCAACATCCTAAACACTGGGCTCATGTCATGAACGGGCCATATCTAATATTCATGTTGGTGCCATGCGCGGCTGCTATCTTGGTAGGTTGGGCAGCCCGCCATTGGACGTTGGCCGCAGCGGCCGTTGCTGGTGGTCTCGGTCTTGCCTTTTTGTTCGCTAGCATTGGCACTGTATTGACCAAAATCCTTTTCCCGGTGGCCACTGCATCTGTACTTTCTGGTGTGGTTCTTATTCCGCTCCTCCTTTGGCGTCCGTCCGTTTCTGTCTGGAACCGGATGATGCTTTCTCTCGGTGTAGTCTTTGTTACGCACCTTGCTTTCCTTCAGTACGCAATGGCGGGCCGTTAACATGCAAACCACTTTTACCGATGAGCAACTCAAAGATCTCGGAACAGCACGCGCAAACGAAATCCTGAGGGCTTGCGTCCATTGCGGTTTTTGCACAGCAACCTGTCCGACCTATCAGGTCCTTGGTGACGAACTAGACAGCCCACGAGGCCGCATTTACCTCATCAAAGACATGCTGGAAAACGAACGTGTTCCAGATGAAAAGACAGTGCAACACATCGACAGATGTCTGTCCTGCCTTGCTTGCATGACAACCTGCCCGAGCGGTGTTCACTATATGCACTTGGTCGATCACGCCCGAGAGTACATTGAAAATACCTACAAGCGGCCCCTGTCGGACCGCTTGCTGCGTTGGGTTTTGTCAAAAATCTTACCCTATCCCATGCGGTTCCGTGTGGCGCTGCTGGGGGCAAAAATAGGCCGCCCGTTTGCTCGGCTGATGCCAGATGCCCGCCTGCGGGCAATGTTAGAAATGGCCCCTAAAACCATCCCGCCAGTGTCGCGCAACGACGACCCGCAGACATTCCCAACCCAAACCAAAAAGATGCGCGTCGCGTTAATGACAGGCTGCGCGCAAAAGGCGCTCAACACGGACATCAATGATGCAACCATCCGCCTCCTGACCCGTCTTGGCGCCGAAGTTGTCATTCCTGACGGCATGGGTTGTTGCGGTGCGTTGACCCACCACATGGGCAAAACAAGCGAAAGCCATGCATCCGCAGCCAAGAACATCAAATCTTGGATACACGAACTTAAGAACGGTGGCCTCGATGCCATCGTCATCAATACATCCGGATGCGGTACAACTGTAAAAGACTATGGACATATGTTCGCCGAAACGGATCTCGCCGATGACGCGAAGGTCGTTGCGGGCTTGGCAATGGATGTTTCTGAGGTGTTGATGAAACTCAACCTGCCAGAGGGCGGGGCACCAGATATGACTGTTGCCTATCATGCCGCGTGTTCTTTGCAGCACGGCCAGAAAATTAAGACATTCCCCAAGGACCTGCTGCGAACAGCTGGTTTCAAGGTGGCTGAACCGGCGGACAGCCACCTGTGCTGCGGCTCTGCGGGCACCTACAACCTGATGCAGCCTGAGATCTCAAAGCAACTCAAGACCCGTAAAGTGCAGACTTTGGAAGCGGTGCAGCCCGATATCATCGCAGCTGGTAACATCGGCTGTATGATGCAAATCGGCAGCGGAACGGACATCCCTATTGTCCACACTGTAGAATTGCTCGATTGGGCTACGGGCGGGCCAAAACCACCCGCCTTTAGCAACACCGGCAAGACAGCATCGCCTGTCCCGATCTTGCGATAACCAACCGCACCTGTCACATTTGTGCCTTAGTCGATTGTTAGCAAATCGCCACAATCACCGAGGCACGAATGCGCACAACCCTAATCTCATTTCTCTTTGCTGCCTTAACAGCGACCGCTAGCTTTGCACAAAGCACCGGCCTGCAAGAACTCAACACGGGCAACGAAGCACGCGGTTGGGAGGCTGTCGGCCGTCTGGATATCGTTGGAAAAGGCTTTTGTACCGGCACCTTGATCCAACCTGATCTGGTTCTGACTGCTGCACATTGCCTGTTTGATTCAGCTGGTGAAACCGCGGTCGATGTTGCCGATATCGAATTCCTTGCAGGTTTGCGAAATGGGCGCCCAGAAGCCGTCCGCAGCGCACGCAGCTTTCTTGTGCATCCCTCCTATGACCATGCCGATGGCGAAACCATCAGCCGATTGCGCTACGACGTTGCGCTAATCGTTCTCAATCAGCCTATCCGCGCGACCGAGATCGAAGCCTTTGAGGTCTCTCAGACAGCGCAAAGCGGCACGGAAATTGGCGTCATTTCTTATGCCGAAGGACGCGAAGAAGCGCCCTCATTGCAACAAATCTGCAACCTGCTTGGCGCACAAGACGGTGTGCTGATCATGGATTGTAACGTAAATTTCGGCGCGTCAGGCTCTCCCGTTTTTCGTTATGAAAACGGGCAACCACGCCTCGTATCAGTCGTATCGGCCATGGCCGAAATCGAAGGCCAGGATGTATCACTAGCCCCCGACCTTGCAGAGCCCCTGCCCTTCATGTTGTCCCAGATTCAAGGCCAGCAGACCCGGCTGACACGGCAAACAGAAGACACCCCAACCACAGCACGTCGAATTCGCCCCGGCGAACGCGCTGACACGGGTGCGTTGTTCGTGCGCCCTTAAATCTGCACGTCAGCCCCTTGAAAGCTGCAAAACACCTCCCCAAATAATTTAAACAAGGCGCCTAGATAGGGTCTTGTACCACCCCGCCGTGCCCGTTCGGGACGGCATACATAATCGTATTATCGCTCAATGGAGGATACCCATGCGAACTTTTGATTTTGCCCCGCTGCACCGTGCAACCGTTGGCTTTGACCAGATTGCGGACCTGATGGACCGCGTCCTGACGAACGACACCAGCAGCCAGAGCTACCCCCCATATAACATCGAAAAACTCGCTGATGACGGCTGGCGCATTTCCATCGCCGTGGCCGGTTTTTCCGACGAAGATCTCGCTATCGAGGTGAAGGAAAACGCACTCCACGTCACGGCCAAAAAAGCCGAAGACGAAGGTGAAAAGACCTACCTCCACCGCGGCATCGCGACCCGTGCCTTTAGCCGCCGGTTCCATCTGGCCGACCACGTGCGCGTGACAGGTGCATCCCACGAAAACGGCATGCTCCACATCGATCTGGTCCGCGAAGTGCCAGAGGCGCTCAAACCACGCCGGATCGAAATCACCAAAACTGCGCCCTCCCCGCAGGATGTGATTGAAGCCGAAAAGGTGAACTAACCAAGGGGTTTCGCGGCTCCTAAATCACGAGTGATCAATCGCGTTCGAACCGCAGGTGAGAGGCAGCGATTGAGCACACAATACACGCGAAACACCAAAACGTCTCCTCCCAAGACGTCAACGCCCGAGCTGCCCTCCCTCAGCGCGGGCGTTCTTATACCGTGCCACAAGGCAATGCCTCCAAGATCCGTGAGATCATATGTGTGTATTGATTTGTCAGAACCGCGGGAGCTTCAAACGGAGGCCCCGAACCCGCGATTTTCACGCGATACGAACAACCAGGACGCAATTCAGATAGGAGATCGGCTCTCAGCGCATGTCGACCAAATGAATTCGTGGTATTCGGCAAGTGATAAAATCCATTCTCAGCCTCAATCACACCGCAATACCCCCAAACGCCTACCCTCGGCTCGGACGATCTATAGCGCTCTCTTGCAAATATTCTGTATCGGCTTCGTACCGATGAATACGGCCTGCATTCCACTGGAACATCTGTGTGGACGATTGTGATAACAAGCTCATGTGTATTCTTGGTGTTGAGCCATGAACCAAGCCCAGCCGCCATGACGACAACGCAGAGAACAACCGCGCATTCTCCGAACGAAAATTTACGTGACCGCGCCAATTACGCAGCCTTGTATTTCGCAATGGACATCAATGCGCCTCAGCCCAAGTATCCCCAATCCCTGCATCCACAACCAACGGCACATCAAATTTCACCACCGGATTGGCCGCGTTTTCCATGACGTCGCGCGCGGCTCCAATCAGGTCATCCGCCGCATCCTTATCCACCTCAAACACCAGTTCATCGTGGACTTGTAGCAGCATCCGCGCAGGCAGATGGGCAATCGCGTCATCCATGCGGATCATCGCGCGGCGGATAACATCTGCCGCCGTCCCTTGAATAGGCGCGTTGATGGCCGCACGTTTGGCGAACCCTGCCCCGGGCCCTTTGGCATTAATCTCTGGCGTGTGGATTTGACGCCCAAACAACGTCTCCACGCGGTTGTGTTCCTTCGCAAAAGCCACCGTGTCATCCATGAATGTCCGAATACCGGGGAAGCGTTCGAAGTACCGGTCAATAAACCCCTGCGCCTCGGCCCGCGGAATGCGCAGGTTGCGTGCCAAACCAAACCCCGAAATCCCGTAGATCACACCAAAGTTGATCGCCTTTGCCTGACGGCGGATGTCTGATGTCATCTCGTCCAACGGCACATTGAACATCTCGGACGCGGTCATGGCATGAATATCATGCCCATCGCGGAACGCCTGTTTGAGCGCATCAATTCCGGCCACGTGAGCCAGAATACGCAACTCGATCTGGCTGTAATCCAGCGCGACCAACACCTTGCCCTCTTCAGCAACAAATGCCTCGCGGATGCGGCGGCCTTCCTCGGACCGGATAGGAATATTCTGCAAGTTCGGATCATTGGACGACAAACGCCCCGTGTTCGCACCGGTGATAGAATAGGACGTATGAACACGCCCGGTTTCGTCATTGATATGCGTCTGCAAGGCATCGGTATAAGTCGATTTCAGCTTGCTCAGCTGCCGCCAATCCAGAACCAAACCGGGCATTGCATGTTCGGTTGCAAGGTCTTCCAGAATGTCAGCGCCGGTGGAATATTTACCGGTCTTACCCTTTTTGCCGCCCTCAAGGCCCATCTCATCAAACAGCACCTCACCCACCTGCGCTGGTGATCCGACGTTGAACGAACGTCCCGCCAGTTCGTGAATTTCCGCCTCAAGCCCGGCCATTTTCTGGGCAAAGGCATTGGACATCCGGCTCAGCGCATCGCGATCCACCTTGATCCCGGACATTTCCATTTTGGCCAATACAGGCACCAAAGGACGCTCCATGGTTTCATAAACCGACGTCACCCGTTTCTGGTGCAGCTGCGGTTTGAAAATCTGCCACAGACGCAGGGTGATATCCGCATCCTCAGCCGCATATTTCACAGCCTCGTCTACCGGCACACGATCAAATGTAATCGCCGACTTGCCCGTCCCCAACAACGGTTTGATTGGGATTGGGGTATGGCCAAGATAGGTCTCGGACAGACGGTCCATACCATGGTTATGCATCCCAGCATTCATCGCATAAGACATCAGCATCGTATCATCGATGGGGGTCACATCGATCTTCAATCGTGCGAAAATCTTGGTGTCATATTTGGCGTTCTGGAACACCTTCATGATGCTGTCGTCTTCCAGCATCGGTTTCAAAATCGCCAATGCCACTTCAAAATCCATCTGCCCTTCGGCAAGCGCATCGTCCCCAAACAGGTCATCCGCAGCACCGCCCTTGTGGGTCAGCGGGATGTAGCAGGCCTCGCCCGCCTCAACACACAAAGACACACCGACCAAATCTGCACGCATTTCGTTCAGGCCCGTGGTTTCGGTGTCAACGGCCACATAGCCTCGCGCGTAAATCTTTTCGATCCACACCTGCAACGCCGCAGCATCCTTAACCCATTCGTATTTTTCGGGATCAATGGCAGGCTGTTCTGGCGCATCATCTGCAGCGGGCGCGGCCACGGGCGCATCCGCGATCACCGGTGCATCCACGTTCAATTTTTCGGACATCCGTTTTACGATGGTCCGGAATTCCATTTTCGCCAAGAATTCCATCAACATATCGGGTTCTACATCGCGTACCTCAAGGTCATCCAAGGTGAATGGCAATTCCATGTTCACATCTAACGTCACCAGCTGTTTCGACAACTCAATCTGTGCACGGTTATCAATTAACGTCTGCCGGCGTTTGGGTTGCTTGATCTCCTCGGCGCGGTCCAAAAGCGTTTCCAGATCACCATATTCATTGATCAACAACGCCGCTGTCTTAATGCCGATCCCCGGCGCGCCGGGCACGTTATCAACACTGTCACCAGCCAGCGCTTGCACATCGATCACACGTTCAGGACCAACGCCAAATTTTTCCTCAACACCGTCACGATCAATGATCTTGTTGCCTTTCATGGCATCCATCATCACCACGCCGTCACCGACCAACTGCATCAAATCCTTATCGCTTGAAATGATCGTGCAGCGGCCACCAGCCTCGCGCGCTTGTCGCGCTAGCGTGGCCATAATATCGTCGGCCTCAAATCCTTCGATCTCTTCGCAGGCAATGTTGAACGCACGCGTCGCCTCGCGGGTCAATGGCATTTGCGGGCGCAGGTCCTCTGGCATCGCATCGCGGTTGGCCTTGTATTGGTCATACAAATCATTGCGGAACGTATGGCTGCCTTTGTCGAAAATGACCGCCACATGGGTCACGTCACCACCGACATTACCTTCAACATAGCGCTGCAGCATATTGCAAAAACCGGACACAGCGCCCACAGGCAAACCATCGGATTTTCGCGTAAGCGGAGGCAACGCATGATAAGCGCGAAAAATGAACGCTGACCCGTCGATCAGATGTAAATGACAACCTTTGCCAAACGCCATGAGAACTCTCCTTGAAGACCCCTCTGATGTGCCACGAACATTGCCAACATGCCAGTAGTCAGCCGTCCAAAACGCCGTTCCACCACAATGACAATCGCACGGAATAGGGCGTCGGCGTCCAAAGACCCATCTTCACACCGGCGTCCAATAGCTTGGACCCGATCCAAACGTTGCAGGTCCGAGCCATATTAAACGCACCCTGCGCCGCGAAAAACACATCCGTTTCCGAAAGCCCTTTGGCCTCTAAAGGTGCGTTAATCATATCAAGATCGTTATAGATACTGGTCCGCAAGGCATCCAACTGGGCATCGCTGATTGTCACGCGCTGCAAATCGGGGTGGATCGGCAAATCGCCGTAAACCTCAAACCGCATGGCACTGCGGTCCCAAGTGATTGCTTTGCCCAATGCGCCCCAAGTTACATCGCTGTATTGCCCGGCACTAGTATAGAATGCCTCGCTACCCCACCCCACGGACAGCCATTCCCCCTCATCAAGGGGCAACCGTGTAGTTTCCAAAAACGAAAACTTCGCGCGTGTTTCATCGTTCAAGGGCAACAAGATATCGTAATGGATGACACCAGCTGCAAGGATGATCTCCTGCTCACCGGTTCCGGCCTCAACGTCTTCACGGCCAAACGACGGAACAAAGGCCCCTAAAAACGCAACTGCCAAGTACACCGCGGCAGGGACCAACGCCCACCCGACGCACTTGAAAAAGAAACGGATCAAGCGGACTTAGCCTCAGCGTCATAAACGTATTTGCAATCGCAATACGGGCATTCCACGAATCCGGCATCCAAAGGGATTTGCAGCCAAACGCGTGGATGACCAAGGCCACCATCCCCACCATCACAGGCAATTCGCCGTTGAGATACGGTCTTGGTTTCTGGCGCTGGAACGGTCATGTATTTGCCTCTGGGCTAGTGGCACGCTAGGTGCTTTTGCATAAATGGGTCGCGCGACATACTAGCGATCCTAAGGCTACGGACAAGACTGGAAAACAACGCGTGACCGAGAATGCCATCGAAATTACAGGCCTGCGCAAGACATATGCGGCCACCAAACGCACAGATGCCAAAGATGCACTCAACGGGGTCGATCTAAACGTTCCACGCGGGTCAATCTTCGGCCTGTTAGGGCCCAACGGCGCAGGCAAATCGACTCTCATTAATATTCTCGCAGGTTTGGTCACAAAATCTGCGGGAACGGTCAAAATTTGGGGGTTTGATCAAGACGAAAACCCGCGCCAGTCTCGTGCGGCCATCGGCATCATGCCCCAAGAACCCAACCTCGACCCGTTCTTCACCCCGCGCGGATCGTTGGATGTGCAGGCGGGCCTTTACGGCGTCCCTAAATCCCAACGACGTACCGACGAGCTGTTAGAACTGACCGGCCTAACCGACAAGGCAAACGCCTATGCGCGGTCCCTTTCAGGCGGTATGCGGCGTCGTTTGCTGCTTGGTAAAGCCTTGGTGCATAGCCCACAAATCCTTGTTCTTGACGAACCGACTGCTGGGGTCGACATCGAATTGCGTAACTTGCTGTGGCAAAATGTGCGTCGGCTCAACGATGAGGGCATGACCATCATCTTGACGACACACTACCTCGAAGAAGCCGAACAAATGTGCGACCAGATCGCAATCATCAATCATGGCAGCGTAATCGCCAACGACACGACATCCAATTTGCTAAGCCAGCTGGACGCTAAGACTTTGGTCATAACACCCGACGCGCCAACCACGCTTCCGGTATTGCCCAATGCAGTCACAGGCCAACTGCGCGAAAACGGCACGCTCGCCTTTACCTACAAAACCAGCCAAACCCGCGCTGATGACGTCCTCGACGTGATAAAATCCGCAGGGATCAGCATCAAAGATGTTCGAACAGAAGACCCAGATCTAGAAGACGTCTTCCTCGATCTCACGCGCAGCTGATTTGCTATGTTCGTTGACCGTGAACACATTGGAATGGGTTCACTAGGCAAACTAGGGTAATTTAAACCTTGGTCAAAATAGGCCCTAAAGGCCGCCCGCCAATCACATGGAAATGCAGGTGCGGAACTTCTTGAACCGCGTCTTCGCGGGCGTTTGAAATCACACGGAACCCGCCTTCAACATCAACAATCTTGCACACCTCACCGACAGCACGCATGAACCCTTCTATTTCGTCAGCTTTTGCTTGCTGGCAAAAATGGTCCATAGAAACATAAGGCCCCTTCGGGATCACCAGCACATGTACTGGCGCGGCTGGGTTAATATCGTTGAACGCCAGCGCATGTTCGCTTTCAAAGACCGTCTGGTTCGGGATCTCTCCACGCAGAATTTTCGCGAAAATATTTTGGTCGTCGTATTCGAATGACATTACGGTCACTCCTTAATCAGAGAATAAATATGGGGTCTGCGCCAAACCATGCGCAACTTCATCTGACACCGTCAAAAATTCAACCAGTGCTTTTTGGTTATCTTCTAGCTTGTCGCGTTCGCGAATACGTAGGTGGTTTTCAAACCCAGCGTCCCTAATCCTGTCGCTTTCATAAACGACGTCATAGCGAATGGTCGGCAACAATTGCTGCATCGTTTCATCGCCCGTCTGCTCTCCCGCCAACCCTACTCTTTTGGCATGGCCAATCAGGTATTCATCCGAAAAGTCGCATTCAATTTCCAGCAGGCGCGTCGTTGACCTGTCCGAAAAGAAGTCCTGCATGAGATCGATGTTTACGGTGTCCAGGCAAATAATCAGCCGGTCAGTGTCGTAGTAATCAAACAACATACGCATCAGCGCACGCCGGTGACGTGTGCGTTTTTCCAAAGTCGACTGAATTCCGCCAAGATCAGGCAGATACGTGTCTTCCTCGTTGAACAAATAATCAATCGCCGGAATATCTGTGTGGTGTTTGATTGACCCAAGCAGGCGTTTCGCCACGTGCCACTTCTTACACGCCACAATCAACAGTTCTCGTTCACGGCCAAGCGATGTCTCAGTTTCCCAGAAACGTGGGGCAAACCGGCGTCCGATACGCCCCCTCCCTGTCAAAAAGCCAAACAGCCGCGAACCTTCGTTTGAAATCCGGAAATCATCTCGCTCGGAAGCATAAAGTTTGCCCAACTCTTCCTTCAGCGCAGACGCTTCCGGGCTAATCTTACGTGCAAACAAAAAGTCCTGTCCAAGCAACAGATCATAGTGATCATTGTAAAACGTCACGGGCATCCCGTAATCCGTAAACATCAAAAACGTCAGCGTCCGCGTTCGTATTTCTGGCTCCGGCACTAAGTGGCGCACCAGCGTTTGGAAGAACGTCTCATCCGGGATCCAAGTGGTGCGGAAAAACCGCATCACATCTTTCCGGGTGCGGGTCATGTCCAAAATCCATTCGACCGTCCGACGACGTAAACACCACCATTGCGACCCAATCATAATCTGCAAATCGGATGGAATTTTGCGTTCCAACCCCAGCTTTCGCTGTGCCCACCATGAATTGTAGAACAACGATTTATGGGTCCGTTCATTAAAGAAATGGCGGTAAATCAACCGCTCTTCTTTCATGCCCGTTTTGATCCAATCACTCTCAAAGAAGTCGAAACTTTCAATGTAGTCGCAATCATCGTTGTCCAAAAATTCCTTGGCGAACTTGGCAGACTTAATCGCCATGCAATCGCCGGATACCATATAAAAATGGGTCGCTCGCGGAAACGCCTCAACAGCCGCCTCAATCGCATACAGCGTGGCCTGAACAAGGCTCCACTCTCCCCAACCGCATTTGATGCGTTTCGTTGCGTAAGCTACGTTAGGATTATCCTTTAGCGCGCCTTGGATGTAGGCATACGCTTCTTTGGGCGCACGCGCGTCAAAGTGAATCGCAATGTAATCACCCACGGCCGTCAGCTGTTCAGCCTGTTGCACAATCGCCTCAGGGTCTTTGTGACAAAGAAGAATGAACGCGATATTTGCCATTTTGGAAACAATAATCCACTTAAGGTCCGAGTGTTTTTTATGTGTAGACGCGAAGACGCATTGAATAAACACGAATTTTTTGCTTTTTTGCGTAAAAGCGGTGACTGACGACAAGACAACCGCATTGTATGAGGACGATCAGATGGGCTTTCCCGGCACTTGGATGACCGAAAGCGAGAGCGTTGTGTACCGCGTGGTGCCCAAATGTGCTTGCTCCACCATTGGCCAGATCATGTATTATTCGGATCACGGTGAATTCTTCGACGGTGACATTCATGACGCACAGGGCGGCATGCACAAATGGGCGATGGAAGACAGCCAGCCGCTGATCACTGAAAACGTGCAGAACCATAAAAGCTACGCGTTCACCTGCGTGCGTAATCCGTACACACGCATCCTGTCGTCGTTCTTTGACAAAATTTGCGGCATCCAACGCAATGGCAAACGCTATCGTGGCAATCTGGTTCCCCTGTTGATCCAGAAATACGGGATCGAGGTCGGGTCACCAGAAGACGGATTTGAATTTGACCAGATTCAGTCCTTCCGTCGATTCTTGCTGTTCGCACGCGACACCATCCGTTGGCGCCGCCCGATGGACCCTGACATCCACTGGTCCGCAATGTCGGGCCACATTTCTACGTACATCGTAAACGGTGGTCGATACGACAACATCTTCTGGACAGAACAGTTCAACGACGGGATGCAAAAGGTTCTCGACGAAATCGATACCAAACAAAAGGTCGACGTAAACGACATACCCCGTTTTAACGAATCCGAAGGTCACGGCCCCAAACGTGCCCATCCGGTCGAAGACTATTTCGACGATCTTTCAATGCATCTGGTCTATGAAATCTACAAAAAAGATTTCCATCTTTTCCAATATGACTTTGAAAACCCGGGCAACAAAATGCCAATCGGTGAAATCGATCTGGACGAAGTCCACGCCAAGCTAGGCAGCTAATCATATTCACTTGCCCGCGACACGTAAGGGCAAGTGTTTAGACACCTGAAAGTGCCCACTAGTCCCCTTGTCCCTATGCGCTAGATTTCTAGATATTCGGTGTAGGAGCGATCTATGAAAGTACTCATATTGGGAAGCGGCCCCAATGTCACACAGGCAAAGGATTGGGGCCGCGCGCCGTTTGATAAGATCGTGTCTATCAATAACGCATGGCGTGTGCGCCCAGATTGGGATTTTTTGATTCACCCATCAGACTTTCCGCCCGAACGTCAGCCCCCCGCGCTTCAAGATCATCAACAGATCATCACTTTCCGCGACTATGTACCCGCGCAAAACGCCTTAGGCGGCTTCGTGTACGCCGGTGGGACGATGGCGTTTACAGCAGGCTATTGGGCCTTATATGCCCTCCGCCCAACACATCTGTGTTTTCTCGGGTGCGATATGACGTATGACGCGCCGCAAACGCATTTCTACGGGAACGGAGCAGCCGACCCTTTACGTGCGGATGTGTCACTTCGGTCGTTAGAAGCAAAATCAGCCCGCCTACAGGCCATTGCCGCGCAACAGGGATGTGCCACGTTAAACCTCAGCACATCAGACAGCCGGCTGGTCTTTCCCCGCGGCACTCCGAAGGATTTGAACGCACGTGCTGTGATTGCCCCTCAACAGGTTGCCCACGCATTAAATCTAGAAGCCAAAGCTGGCTACATGGTGCCATCGGGGAAATATTGGAAAGAAGAAAGCCGTTTCGATACAGCCATCATAGATGAGATTGACGCCGCTTGGTTAGCGTCAATCTCGTCTTAGTTAAACAAGACCAGCTGTTTTAAACGCAGCCAGCATGTTGGCCTCAGGGCGTGGGCCCAGATGACCAATCACTTCGGCCGCGCACATCACACCCATCTGGGCAGCAACATCCAACGGCTTGCCCGTACAGACACCGTACAAAAACCCAGCTGCGAACTGGTCACCTGCACCTGTGGCATCCACAGGCGTTACCGGTATTACCTCGGCCTCAAATCGCTGCGCACCTTGTTGCACCCAAACAGCATCGCCAGACCGCGTGCAGGCCACAATATCGCAAACCTCTGCGGCTTGGCGCAGCGCTGCGTCCAGATCATCGGTTTCATACAGCGTCTTCCATTCCGCATCGTTCCCGATGGCAATGTCCATGTCCTCGGCAATCAACCGTTTAAAATCGTCGCGGTGACGTTCTGCACAAAACGGATCAGAAATTGTAATTGCAGAACGTCCGCCTGCAGCCTTCATCTTTGCCGCGGCCTCGGAAAACGCTGTTTTTCCTTCATCTTTGTCGAACAAATAACCCTCAAGAAACAGCAATCCGTTTCCAAAGACGTTAGGCACATCAGCCGACGAAATGTCTGCACCAGCACCCAAATACGTATTCATCGATCGTTCGCCATCCGGCGACACAAAAATCATCGACCGCGATGTTGGCAGATCCACATCCTGTGGTGGCAATGGAAACGCCGTGCCCGCCTTATCCAACGCATCAGCATAAAACTTGCCCAACGCATCGTCTTTCACCTTGCCGATGAACGCCGTCTGCAATCCAAGTTCGCCAATACCGGCAATCGTATTGGCAACTGACCCACCAGGCGCTTCGGTACGTTCGGACATAGATGCATAAAGCAATTCAGCCCGATCGCGTTCAATCAGCTGCATGATCCCCTTGGTGATTCCCATCTGGTCCAAAAACGTGTCCGGCGCAGGGGAAATCACATCAACCATCGCATTGCCGATGCCAATTACATCATAGTTCATTCAGTTTTATCCTCGTAAAGGCACAGATCACGGATGTGACAGGCCTGACATTTCGGTTTTCTCGCGACGCAGATATAGCGTCCGTGCAAAATCATCCAGTGGTGTGCGTGTAATTGAAAATCCGCTGGAATATTGTCTTCAATCGCGCGTTCCACGGCATCAACATCCTTACCAGGTGCAATGCCACTGCGGTTTCCAAGGCGGTAAATATGCGTGTCTACGGCCTGCGCCGGTTGTTGCCACCACATATTCAAAACAACATTCGCCGTTTTTCGGCCAACCCCCGGCAAAGACTGCAATGCAGCGCGCGAATTGGGCACCTCGCCCCCGTATTCATCCACCAAAATCTGCGCCGTCTTCATGACGTTCTTCGCCTTTTGGCGATACAGCCCAATGGTTTTGATGTGGTCCGTCACCGCGTCGATCCCAAGGTCCAACATCTTTTGTGGGGTATCCGCAATCTTGAACAATTCAGCAGTCGCCTTGTTCACGCCCTTGTCGGTCGCCTGCGCAGACAGCGCGACAGCGACCACCAAAGTATAGGCATTCACATGATCCAGCTCGCCCTTGGGCTCTGGTTCAGAATCGCGAAACCGCGTGAAAATCTCGCGGATCGTAGTGTAATCAAGTTGTTTGGTTAGCTTTGGCATAGCGCCTTTGTGCCTGTCCACCGCCCCGCGCACAAGATGCAACAAAGGCGCAATAATCGGGTCGCTTAGATCGGGAACGATAGCTAGGGTTCTGGCATGGAACACTCTGACCGATACCACTACAACGTTATCCGCCGCGCCTTGGATCACATCGATGCCGCCGACGGCACCTTGTCCTTGGACGAACTTGCGCAGCGCATGGATATGTCACCTGCCCATTTCCAACGGGTATTTTCCCGCTGGGTTGGCGTGTCACCCAAACGCTATCAACAATACCTTGCCCTTGGGCATGCCAAAACATTGTTGTCAGAAAACTTCACCACCCTCGCAACGGCCGACGCGGTGGGTCTGTCTGGCTCTGGCCGCCTGCACGATATGTTCCTGAAATGGGAAGCCATGTCGCCGGGCGACTTTGCCAAAGGCGGCGCTGACCTGACCATTTATTGGGGCTGGTTCGAAAGCCCCTTTGGCCCTGCCATCGTCATGGGCACCGACAAAGGTATCTGCGGTTTGGGTTTTGCTGATGAAATGGGTGCCGAAGCCGCGATGGAGGATTTGCTGCGCCGCTGGCCAAACGCAGATTTCGTAGAAGACGTCTCGCGCCTGCGCCCATGGGTCGACACCGCATTTGGCGTTTCCGCCACCAAAGACAAAGCCCCGCTATATATGATGGGCGCACCGTTTCAGTTGAAAGTCTGGGAGGCCTTGCTGACCATCCCGTCGGGCCATGTCACTACCTATTCGGAAATCGCACAAACAATCGGGTCACCCAAAGCTGTGCGCGCCGTTGGCACCGCCGTTGGGCGCAACCCAGTCAGTTGGCTTATTCCCTGCCACCGCGCCCTGCGCAAATCGGGGGCCTTGGGTGGATATCATTGGGGCCTGCCAGTTAAACGCGCCTTACTTGCATGGGAAAGCGCACGCGAAGACGCAGGCTGAAACCCGCGCGAAATCCCGCTCAAACAACCTCGTTATTGGATATCACCCGCCTTTCGCCCATATCCTGATGGATGAAACGCGCCGTTTGCGCCTAACAATGGAATATACGTATGACCCTGTCCAAAATGTCTCTCACAGTAGCCCTGTCCGGCGTCTTGGCTTTGACCGCTTGTGAAACGGTCACCGACCCGAACAATCCAAACCGCAACACACAGACTGGCGCACTTGTTGGTGCTGGCGTTGGCGCACTAATTGGTGCTGCCCGTTCAGACGGCGATGCCGGTGCGCGTAACCGCAGCATCCTTGTCGGCGCAGCGCTTGGCGCAGGTCTGGGTGCCGGCACAGGCGTTCTGCTTGATCAGCAAGAAGCTGAACTGCGTCAACAGCTGGGGTCAAACGCGACCATCACCAACACGGGTGAGCAGCTGATCGTTAGCCTGCCACAGGACATCTTGTTCGCAACTGATAGTGCAGCCCTGACAGGTGGCCTGCGCAGCGACCTTACTGCGCTGGCGGCCTCTATCAACAACTACCCGAATACTACGATCAACGTCATTGGCCATGCCGACAACACTGGTGGCGCCGCGTATAACCAAGACTTGTCCGCGCGTCGTGCGCAGGCTGTCTCTTCTGCCTTGATCAGCAGTGGTGTGAACCCGGGTCGTATCCGTTCAATCGGTCGCGGCGAAGACGCACCGATCGCGTCTAACCTTACGCCAGAGGGCCGCGCCCTCAACCGCCGCGTGGAAATCACAATCACGCCAAACGGTTAATCCTGCGTAACATCGACAAAAAGGGCCGCCCATTCAATTGGGTGGCCCTTTTCATTTGCGGCAACCTGCCGTTGGTCATATGATTTGACCAATTCCCGAAAGGTCGCTCATGCCATTTGAACCGGTTCACCCAGAAAAAATCTCGCACTCGGTCGTGCGCCAGATTGAACAATTGATCTTACGTGGCATCCTGAAACCAGGCGAACGATTACCTTCGGAACGCGAACTATCTGAACGTCTTCGTGTCTCTCGCCCCTCTTTGCGCGAAGCGCTTTCCGACCTCCAAGAAAGCGGCCTGCTGACCAGTCGCGCGGGTGCCGGTGTTTTCGTTGGCGATGTTTTAGGGTCTGCATTTTCAGAAACGCTGGTGCGGTTGTTCGCGAACCATGACGAAGCGGTCTTCGACTACATAACCTTCCGTCGCGACATGGAAGGTCTGGCCGCCGAACGTGCCGCAACGATGGGTACGGATACAGACCTCAAGGTCATCGATACACTGTTCAAGAAAATGGAAACCGCCCACACAAAGCGGAACCCAACCGAAGAAGCCGGCCTCGACGCTGATTTCCATCTCAGCATTATCGAAGCCAGCCACAACGTGATCATGCTGCACATGATGCGGTCTATGTACCAACTGTTGCGCGAAGGCGTCTTCTACAACCGTCAAATCATGTTCAAACAGCGCACAACGCGTGATCAATTGCTTGACCAACACCGCGCGATCAATGACGCGCTACAGGCACGTGATGCAGCAGGCGCGCGCGCTGCGGTCGCTGCTCACCTTGGGTTTGTTGAAAACGCGCTATTCGAACAAGACAAAGCCGAACGTAACGACGCCATCGCCCAAAAACGTTTGCAACACGCAGAACGCAGCTAGGGTCGACTAGCTCGAAAAGGGCGGGTCAATCGTTCGACGCCTGAGTAATTTCAGCAGAATTCTCCACATCGCGATCACTGCCGTGAAATTTGACGTCAACTTGGCCATCATAACGCAAAAAAGGCCCGACACATTTCTGTATCAGGCCCTTTTCGATTTCTTTACTTAGCTTAGTGCAGCTTTGCACCAACCTCGGCAATTGCGTCTTCGATCAGCTTGTTCGCGTCCGCAGCTGTTGTCTGCTTGGCGATCACATCCTGTGCAGCGGCAACAGCAACGGTCGCTGCTTGGTTGCGCACGTCACGGATTGCAGAATCTTTGGCGCTTGTGATCTGGTCTTCTGCGGCAGCCAAACGGCGTGCAACAGATGTCTTGATGTCTGCTTTCGCTTGTTCCGCAGCGCGTGACGCCTCGTCTTTAGCACTGGCAACAATACGGTCAGCTTGTTCTTGCACTTCGCGCTGTTTGCGCTCGTAGCTGGCCAGCAATGTCTGCGCTTCTTCGCGCAAGGACTTTGCTTCTTCGAGGTCAGATTTGATTCCGTCAGCGCGTTTGTCCAACAAGCCAGTCAGCATACCAGGCACTTTGAATTTGATCAGCACACCTGCAAAGATGAGGAACGCGATCAACACGATCATGTCTGTGTTGCTCAGTGACCAGAAGTCAGCAGAGAATGGGTTCTTGCTTGCAGCCAAAGCAGGCGATGCCGCCAAGACCAAGAGGGCAGTCAAAGAATGTTTCATGTCCTTACCCTTTCATCCGTGCGTTGATGGCAGCCGTAATAGACCGTGCATCTGCTTTGCCGCCCAATGCAGCAACAATCTCTTTGGCAGTGTCTTTGGCAACTGTTTTCACAGCGTCCGCGGCACCCGCCTGAATTTCGGCAATAGCTTTTTCGCTCTCTGCTGTTTGCGCAGCAATTTCAGCGTCAGCCTTTTGCATTTCGACATCCAACTCAGCCTGAATTTCAGCCTTCGCGTCCGCTACAATCTTTGCAGCTTCGGCACGGGCATCCACCAGCGCTTTGTCATAGGCGGCCTCGGCCTCCTGTGCGCGCGTTTTCAGCTCTTCAGCTGCGGCGATGTCGTTTGTTATTGTCCCCTGACGTTCGGCCAAAACCGAAGCAATCCGTGGCAGCGCCACACGAGACAAAATGAAGTAGACCACGACAAGCGTGACCAAAAGCCAGAAAATCTGGTTCGGGAACGTCGAGAAGTCCAGCTGTGGCATTCCTGCTCCGCCGGCCTCGGCCCCATGTTCGACTGCTGTATCAGCCATAGTTCACGTCCCTCTAGACAATCCGGTGTAGCGAAAGGCGGAGACCGCCGGTCGCTGAAGATTTTCGCCTTACAACGGCGAAGGGCAAAGGCCCTCCGCCGCTCGTAAGGAATAAGCTAATGCTTAAACAGCGAACATCAGCAGCAAAGCGACGAGGAACGAGAAGATCCCCAAAGCTTCAGCAAACGCGATGCCGATGAAAAGTGTAGCTGTCTGGCCTGCAGCAGCAGACGGGTTGCGCAATGCGCCAGCGAGGAAGTTGCCAGCCACGTGACCAACACCGATTGCGGCAGCGCCGGAACCAATTGCAGCCAAGCCAGCGCCGATGTGTGCGAGTTCGCCTTCCATAATGTATCTCCTTACGATTGGAAGTTAAGCTTTCGCCGGGGCTCCCCCCAGCGAGGCATTCTTGAAACTTAGTGTGACGGGTGAAGCGCGTCTTTCAGATAAACGCACGTCAGAATAGTGAATACGTAGGCCTGAATGGCCGACACGAGAACTTCGAGTGCGTAGATCGCGACAACACCAAGGATAGCAACTGGCGCAATGATCAAACCAACCTGTGCGAACCCTGCGAAAACCTTGAGAACTGCGTGACCCGCCATCAGGTTGCCTGCCAAACGAATAGAGTGGCTAACCGGACGAACGAAGTATGAGATAACTTCGATGATCGCGAGAACTGGACGCAGCGGCAGTGGCGCGCTGGACACCCAGAACAGACCCAAGAACGCAGCGCCGTTCTTAACGAAACCAATGATGGTAACCGTGAAGAAAACTGCAAAAGCTAGGATCGCTGTGACCGCGATGTGCGAAGTTGTTGTGAACGACATAGGCAACAGGCCCAAGAAGTTCGAAATCAGAATGAAAATGAACAGTGTGAAGATGTAAGGGAAATATTTGATCCCATCTTTACCCGTCACGTCTTCGACCATTGTGTAGACGAAACCGTACAACGTTTCTGCAACTGACTGTGTGCGTGTTGGAACGATCGCGCGTTTGGATGTCCCGATAACCAGCAACAACACGATACAGACAACGGCAATCGCCATCCACATTGTGACGTTCGTAATCGTGTACCATTCGATGGCGCCTTCACCGAACAAACGTTTCACTTCGAACTGATCGAGTGGGTGAAAGGACAATCCGCCTTCGCTGTGTGCTTCGTCTGCCACGTCAGTCTTCCTTCATCTCGCCGGCTTGTTTTGCCAGCTGGTCCTTTTGGATCTCTTCGGCGGATCGCATCATGGTTTTCACACCGGCTGCGAGGCCAAACAGAATAAATACAATCATCAGCCACGGTGTGGTGCCAAAAACAGCATCCAATCCGTACCCAATGCCAAAACCGATCCCGAGACCGGCTACCAGTTCGATCACCATCCGCCAGGCCATCTGCGCCTGAGAGTAGTGTTCGTCCTGGTGAGGCCGCCGTTCTTCCCCGCCCTTTAGCGCCGCGATCTTTTCATCCAGTGCGGCCATGCGCGCTGCGTGATCATCGGTTTCGGTCGGATCGGACACGGAAATTAGCCCCTACCTTGGTTGCGCAGGGTTTAGGATGCAGGCCCAATAGAGTCAACAACGCCATTCACCAAACTAATACATTGATTTATAACGATTTTGAAAAGATCCGCGCCAGCACAAACCTCTTAAATCGCGCAAACCTACCTCAAACTGATATTCAACCATTTGGTTGACGTTTCCCACAGCTTCCGTTTGATACCCCACATGACACCCGCCCTAGATAACGTCTTTGCTGCCCTCGCAGACCCAACGCGCCGCGCCATCCTCGCGATGCTGCTCGAAGACGACATGGCTGTGACCGATGTCGCAGCCCCATTCGACATGTCGCTTGCTGCAATTTCCAAACACCTTGTGGTGCTTTCAAATGCAGGCCTGATCTCACAGGAAAAACGCGGGCGGGTGAAATGGTGCAAACTAGAACCCGACGCCATGCGCGAAGCATCCGTTTGGATGCAAGGCTTCGGTCAATTCGAAGCCGTGAACCTAGATGCATTCGAACGCTTCCTAGAAGCCGAGATACAAATAGGCGTAGACATACCTTCGGGCAATGAACAAGACATGTGATAAAACGGATTTCAATGAAACCTAAGTGCACTTTTCAACAAACATCCTACACACTCAAAACGGCTCTGATGCGGTTTTCGTTAGGCGTTGTGTTGACCGTTGCGGCCAGCCTTCCTGTCGCGGCTGATACTGACTCAGCGCTTAGAAACACAACCGAAGACTTCGCTGACTGTCGTGCTTCAATCGAAAGCGCGATCAATTCATACGATGGCTCCCAGCGGAGCATAGAGATTTGCCCCGAATTAATCGAAGGCGTGCGTTTCACTCTGGTTGATTTTGTGTTGAGCGGCCCTCGAACAATTAGACAAGGGGGCGCGGGAGATTTCTTGGCCGTGCGCCAACGCGGTTATCGGCGCGACGCTCAGAACCATATGTCCATCCTTCTCACACCACTCACGGGGTTTCGAGATTTTTGGAGCGTTAGCTTCATCGACCAAAGCAACCCCGATCAGGTTTTTACTCGAACTGCGCGCGATGAGTATTTCTTGTTCACCCATGACGAACGTGATCATGATAACAGACTGCCTTACGGGTATCCTTATTCGGACGACACTGTACGCGTTATTAATTGCTTCCCAGAAACTGATCTGGGGTGCGCAGTACACCACGAAATCGACGTTTGTGCAGGCTGGGAATACCCACAGGTCCCAAGGCCCGATTTCCTTGATAGGTGGGCAGCTAAACCCGTGCTCGCGATTGTCAGCTTAACACCAGATGATCGCGACTATTTTTTCAACGTGTTCCGAGACGTGAATTTGAGAGCGCAAGACATCGTGCGTGAAGTTAAAGAAATGAGCTGCAGTTAAAACTGGCGCGCCAACGTTTAGTCCGATCAGCGAGCCATCTCTCCCTTAAGGAATTTCAAAAACGTCTGAACCTTCGTAGACCGGTGCAAATCAACATGGGTGACCAACCACAATTCACCCGACCAAACGGGCTTTGGCGGGATCACCTCAACAAGCTCAGGGTGCCGCTCCATTTCCCACTTGGACACAAACCCAATACCCGCCCCTGCAAGGACCGCATCCATAATTCCACGGCTATCGGTAACACGGTATGCAATGCGCTCGGCCGGCAACGTTGACGACAACCATTTATTGAAAGGCGCACGGCTTTCGGGGTCATCCGAACCGATAAACCAATGGTTCACCAAATCCACCTCATCCTTAGGGCAGCCATAATCCGCGATATACGCAGGCGACGCGACCAAATGCATCGACTGGGGGATGAAAGGCTGCACCACATTATCTAACTCTTCAGGTGCACGCCCAGCGCGGATCGCCACATGCGCTTCTCCGTATTCCAACCGAAACACACGGTCACCGGTCAAATACCGGATCTTCACATCGGGATGCGCCTTTCTGAACCTCGCCAACGTTGGCGCCAACATCGGTGACAGCACCGCAAGCGACGTCACAACCAAATCACCTGACACACCTTCGCCTCGTCCGCGCAGACGCCCCGCCAGCTGGGTAAATTGGTCATCAGTCGCGGTCGCGACCTGCAATAAATCCTGCCCGGCTTCGGTGGCGGTGTAGCCTCGGGCGTGTCGCTGAAACAATTTCACCTTCATCCGCGCTTCTAACGCATCGATGTGGCGGATCACCGTCGCATGATGAACCCCCAACACCTCAGCCGCGCCACTAACTGTGCCTGCGCGGGCCACTTCATAAGCGGTGCGAATTTCATCCCAGTTGTCCATGTTCACTCCTGTGCACTGATGAACAGTTGGTGTTGAATTTGGGATGTTTCGTTCGCCAATGCAACCACCATATTGCTTCAACCACACCAAAACAGGACAAACTCTCATGCCAAATATTCTTCATATCGACGCCTCCGCCCACTACGACACCTCCACCAGCCGCATGGCATCCGCGCAGATCGTGGCGGACCTTGGCGGCACCGTCACCTACCGCGACCTTTCTGATGGCGCCCTTCCTTTTGTCGACGCCACATGGGCCGACGCCCGCCTCAAAGCCCCCGAAGACCGCACGCTGGACGAAGCGGCGGCATTGGCCCTCTCCGATGAACTGATCAAAGAACTGCAAGACGCCGACACCATCGTCATCGGCAGCCCGATCTATAACTTCGCAGGCCCTGCCTCCCTGAAAGCCTGGATGGACCTCGTCGCGCGGCCTCGCGTCACATTCCACTACACCGAAAACGGTCCCGAAGGCCTCCTCAAAGATAAGAAAGCGATCATAGCCGTGGCTTCGGGCGGTGTGTCCGTTGGGTCAGACGCCGATTTCCTGACGTCCCACCTCAAATTTTTCCTCGGCTTCATCGGCATCACCGATGTGGAAATTCACACGGCAAAAGACCTGATCGCCGCATAAGCACTGGACACCTTTCATGTGTCGCGTTTGACTGCGGCGCATGAAAGTCACCCACAACACACCGGACCTTTTGGTCCTGCGGTTCACCCGCTGGGAAGGCCCCCTTATTTGGGCCTTCTGGTCCTTATGGTGTCTAGGCGTGATTGGCCTAATCGCCACTGGCCCCGGTCTAAGCGGCATTGCGCTCTTCCTGTCGCTCTTGTTGACAGTCGGTTGGATGGCACCCTTGGCGATCTACCGCGCCGAACGCTCCATGCTAACGTTAAATGCAACCAACGGCATGGCAGACCTCAGCCACCGCACCATCCGCGGGTTGGAACACATGCGCTGGCCCTTGGACGAAGTTCAATCCACCCGCGTCACCCGCCGTACCTACATCCGCAAACCCGCCGACAAGGACCCAAAACGTTTCATATCTCTCTACGTCCGTGAAGGTATGGACGAAGGCCGCCACAAAATCGCAATCCGCCCCGTCCGCGCGCCAGAGGCCCTAGAGGCGTCAGCGCTTATAAGCGACTGGATGAAACACTGGCGTAAAGCCAAGAAACAGGAATCAAAGCGCCGGTCATGAAAGTAGTCAAAGACAAGCCAGATACTCTGATCATTAAAGGCTACAACTGGCACCGGTTTGCGGCCGCCTTTTTGTTTATGCTCCTGACACCTATTTGGATCTGGCTCGCCTATAGGCTCGGCCTACTTGGCGGCGATCTGGTCGAACGGCTTGTCCTGCTTGGGCTTGCGGCATTTGGTCCCTTTGCCCTCTTTCAATGGGTACGGAACACATACAAAAACTGGCAACTCATCTTCGAAGCCGAATATAATCTAGTGGCATTCCACGAAGGCAAATGGGGTGCGCGTCAAAGCCCGAAACGGTTCGCCTTGGACCAAATTGAAGGTGCGGAGTTTATGACGTACACCTACACCGTCAAAAACCGGCGAGGCCGTGAAACCACAAAGCAAAGTTTCCGCCTCGTCCTGAACATCAAATCCCGCAAAACGCCGATTTTCCTTGGCCGCGGCAAAGAGATGGACATCCATTGGTGTCAAAAGGTGATCAATGACTGGCTCTCGGCGCATCGAACCGTCGACACCCGCCCTTCCGCCAATCACCCTGCCACACCGCTTGACTCATAGCCCCCACAGGCCTAAACGCTCCATAACTCCGGAGAGCATTGTCTTTCCGGTCCTATGGCATGTCCAAGGATCGCCCCCAGTCAGCGCGTTGCGCCCACTGGGGCGCTTATCGTTTGGATTACACCTTGGGGTGAAATTGAACTGAACCGCCCCTACATAGGGGCAACCTGAAACGACGCAAAGGACGCGCCTATGTTTGAGAATCTGTCAGAACGCCTTGGCGGTGTCTTCGACCGCCTCACAAAACAGGGCGCCCTATCCGAGGACGACGTAAAAACTGCCCTACGCGAAGTACGTGTTGCCCTGCTTGAGGCTGACGTTTCACTTCCCATCGCGCGCGACTTTGTTAAAGCGGTTCAGGCAAAGGCCACCGGCCAGTCCGTCACCAAATCCGTCACACCGGGCCAACAGGTCGTCAAGATCGTGCACGACGAACTGGTGCATGTTCTGGCTGGCGACGAAGACGTTGGTTCCCTGAAAATCGACAACCCGCCTGCCCCGATCCTGATGGTCGGTCTGCAGGGTTCCGGTAAAACGACCACCACCGCGAAGCTAGCAAAGCGTTTGAAAGAACGCGAAGGCAAACGCGTGCTCATGGCGTCACTCGACGTGAACCGCCCCGCCGCCATGGAGCAGCTGCAAATCCTAGGTGGACAAATCGGCGTCGACACATTGCCGATCGTCAAAGGCGAAGATCCCGTTCAAATCGCCAAACGCGCCAAAACGCAGGCGTCCCTTGGCGGCTATGACGTCTATATGCTCGACACTGCGGGCCGCCTGTCCATCGACGAAGAACTGATGCAACAGGTCGAAGCGGTGCGCGATGTCGCCAACCCGCGCGAAACCATGTTGGTGGTCGATGGCCTGACAGGTCAGGACGCCGTGCACACCGCCGAAAACTTCGATGACCGTATCGGCATCACCGGCGTTGTCCTCACCCGTATGGATGGTGACGGGCGTGGCGGTGCAGCCCTGTCCATGCGTGCCGTCACCGGTCGCCCGATCCGCTATGTGGGTCTAGGCGAAAAAATGGACGCGATCGAAGAATTCCACGCAGAACGCGTCGCGGGCCGTATCCTTGGCATGGGCGACATCGTCTCCCTCGTCGAAAAAGCTCAAGAAACCATCGAGGCCGAACAGGCCGAACGCATGATGAAACGGTTCCAAAAGGGCCGCTTCAACATGAACGACATGAAAATGCAGCTCGAACAGATGATGAAAATGGGCGGCATGGAAGGCATGATGGGCATGATGCCTGGCATGAAAAAGGCGGCCAAACAGATCGAAGAATCTGGCATGGACGACAGCGTTTTCAAACGCCAGATCGCCCTCATAAACTCAATGACCAAAAAAGAACGCGCCAACCCGCAACTGCTGCAGGCATCCCGTAAGAAACGGATCGCCGCCGGTGCTGGCCTCGAAGTGCGCGAATTGAACCAACTTTTGAAAATGCACCGCCAAATGGCGGACATGATGAAAAAGATGGGTAAAATGGGCAAAGGCGGCATGCTGAAACAAGCCATGAAAGGCATGTTCGGCAAAGGCGGCCCCGAAGGCATGCCCGACATGAACGATCCCGCCGCAATGGAAGCAGCCGCCAAACAACTGGGCGCAAAAATGCCTGGCGGTATGGGTGGCGGCTTGCCCGGTTTGGGCGGCGCTGGCCTTCCCCCCGGCTTGTCAGGTTTCGGTAAAAAGAAATGATCACCTGCACCCTCAGATACGAGATTGATCCAGATCAGCTAGAGGCCTTCACGGTCTATGGCAAAGCATGGATTCACCTTGTTGAAAAACTGGGCGGCACTCATCACGGCTACCACCTCCCCCATGAGGGCCCGAACGACATCGCCTATGCACATTTCTCGTTCCCGTCTTTGGCGGACTACGAAGCCTACCGTGAAGAAATGCACAACGACCCAGAATGCCAACGTGCCTATGCCCACTCCAAACGCACCAAATGCATCCGCCGCTTTGACCGCTCATTCACCAAACCTGTTTTAACAGGCGCAACTGTGGATGAACTCGGCCTATGACCCTTCCAACCACCATATCCACCGAGCGTCTCACGCTCCGTCCCTTCGAGATGCGAGATCTCGAAGGCTACGTCGCCTATTACACAGGTGATCGCACCGGTGGTGTTGGTGGACCAAAACCACGGCATCTGGCGGTCAAACAATTCATGGCGATATTGGGTCAATGGGCCCTGCGCGGCTATGGCCGCTATGCTATTGACCTTAACGGAACAGCCATCGGTCATACCGGCGTCATGCATTACGATGAAACTGATCCAATTGAACTAACCTGGACCCTTTGGGACGCTGTGCATGAAGGGTTTGGTTACGCCTCTGAAGCCGCGCAAGCCGTTTTGGCGGCATGGAAAGGCGCACCTCTAACAGTGCATGTCATGCCAACGAATACGCGGTCCGTTAACGTCGCTGAACGTCTTGGTTATACCCATGATCCTAGTGTCGCTGGTCCGCACTATGCGCCCGATATGATGACGTTTAGACTGGAGGCCGCGCAATGACCTCCACCTTCACGATCCCCACATTGGAAACAGATCGCTTGATCCTGCGCGCACCTCGTACGTCTGATCTTGGCGCTTATACCGGCTTCAAAACATCGGAACGGTCCAAATTCACAGGCGGCCCGATTGATGCCGCAGCCGCAGCCACACAATTTGCCGCAATCGCAGGCCAGTGGGCTCTGCGCGGCTACGGGTTGTTCATGGCCGCCCTAAAAGACACACCAATTGACGTGATCGGCGGGTTCGGCATCTTCCACCCCCTCTTCAATCAAGAAGAACCCGAATTCGGCTGGACGCTTTATGACCCGGCCCACGAAGGCAAAGGCTACGTCACCGAAGCCATGCGCACGATCATCCCATGGGCATGGGATGTGATGGGCGTCGATACCGCGCAATCCCATATCGACGAAGGCAATGATCCCTCCGTCGCAGTGGCCCTCGCGCTTGGCACGAAATTCGATCCCGTCACCACCAAAACGGCCAACGCACCGGGCGGCGAATTTGAAAACGCCACCACGTTCGTAAACATCTACCGTCACCACAAAGGGGCAATGACATGACCGACACATTGCGCGCGGCAGACATCCTCAAAGAACACCGTGAAAGCATCGACCGCCTCGATGCGATCCTCGTCTATACATTGGGCGAGCGGTTCAAACACACGCAGGCTGTGGGGAAACTCAAAGCCAGCCACGACCTTCCCCCGTCCGATCCAAAGCGCGAAGAGGCGCAGATCGCACGGCTAGAAGATTTGGCAAACAGGGCCGATCTTGACCCTGAATTCGCCAAGAAGTTTCTCAACTTCATCATCGCTGAAGTTATTCAGCACCACAAATCACATCGATAAAACCTAAAGGAAACCAAACCATGGCTATGAAAATTCGCCTCGCTCGCGGTGGCTCCAAGAAGCGCCCATTTTACCGTATCGTTGCTGCGGACTCCCGCATGCCACGCGACGGCCGTTATGTTGAAAAACTCGGCACATATAACCCACTCCTCGCCAAAGACAGCGAAGAGCGCGTGAAAATGGACATGGAACGTGTTCAGTACTGGCTCGACCAAGGCGCCCAGCCGACTGACCGTATCTCCCGCTTCCTCGAAGCAGCAGGTCACACACCTAAGAAAGAACGCGCAAACCTGAAAAAAGGTGAGCCAGGCAAAAAAGCACAAGACCGCGCTGAAGAAAAAGCCGCTAAAGCAGCAGCTGCTGCCGAAGCTGCTGCCGCACCTGCGGAAGCTCCAGCCGAAGCACCTGCAGAAGAAGCAGCTGCAGAATAATCTACTAACATGGCTGGGCGGGCGCGATCTTGTCGCCGCTCGCCCAACCAGACCAAAGGCATAAAATGTCAGATGAACGCATAACAGTTGGATCGATCTCAGGCGCTTTCGGCGTCCATGGTGACGTTCGCCTAAAATCTTTCTGTGCCGACCCCACCGCAATCGCGGATTATACCCCGTTGACCCGCAGCGATGGTGAAACCGTCGCCACACTTGTGATCAAAGGCCAAACAAAAGGGGCCCTGATTGTCCGGATTGACGGTATTACTACCAAAGAACAGGCCGACGCCCTGCGCGGCACAGAACTGCTCGCATTGCGCGACCAGCTTCCGTCATTACCTGACGACGAATTTTACCACACAGACCTCATGGGCCTAACCGCGTTCGACACCGGTGGCACTCGTCTGGGCCGTGTGAAGGCCGTCCAATCGAACGGCGCCGATGACCTTCTCGAGATCACAGACCCTACATTGAAGGACAGCGTATTGGTCCCGTTCACCAAGGCTATAGTCCCAACTGTCGATCTCTCCGCCGGCCGTATCATCCTTGACCCTCCCGGTGGCCTGTTCGAAGGTCTCAGCTAATGCCCGGTCGCCGCGTGATCATCCACGCTGGCTTTCACAAGACCGGCACGACAACGGTCCAACATTTTCTTAATGCCAACGCAAAACACCTTTGGAAACGGTGTCGCCTCGCTTTGCCGCGCCATTTACGCAATAATGCGGCACGTATGGCCACTCGCTATTCACAGTTCCAAACACCCGCACTCCTCGATGCCTATGCTAACGACCTAAAAACTGCGCTATCCGCAATCGACGTCGGTGAAGACCGTAAGCTATTGATTAGCGAAGAAAATCTCGCAGGCCGAATGCCCGGCAGAGACAACATACTGTCATACGCCTCCACCCCGACACTAATGGCCCGCACCGAAGACGTGGTCTGCGATATCTTTGGCGCGGAAACCGATGTCGTGTTCCACTTCACGACACGCGCACCGGATGCATGGCTACGTTCAACGTACAAACACATTCTAACCAGCACGCGCCTGACGTTGGACTTCGCCGAATACCAAGACACCTACAGCCCAGCGTCCGACCTTTCAGCCGCCGTGGACGCGGTCACCAGCAAAGTCACTGGAATGGTCACCACTGCCGATCTAACCACACTAACCGGCCCTGAAGGCCCTGCCGAACCACTGCTTGATCTGGTTGGCTTACCACCGCATCGGCGTGCCGCGTTCGAACCGGTAGCCCGTAAAAACATCAGCCCAAGCGATGACCTGCTGGATGCCTTGCTAGAACTCAATCGCTCTAACTTGCCAGACGACGACCTCGCCACTGCCAAAAAAGACTTGCTCAAAAAAGGACGTACCCAATGACGGAAAAGCGAAAGCCCATGAAATCGATTGGCCGCAAGTCCGTTCAGGTCAGCGCTAAACCGCAAGAATTGATGACAGGCAAACCGAACCTTGCGAAAGCATGGACCGCGCAGGTCATCACTCTCTTCCCGGACGCATTCCCTGGTTTGCTGGGCGAAAGCCTGACGGGCAAAGCGCTCAAAGACGACCTTTGGCAACTACAAACAACTGATTTGCGTCGGTTTGGTGTGGGCAAACACCGCAACGTGGATGACACCCCATCGGGTGGCGGCGCGGGCATGGTGCTGCGCGCGGATGTGGTTGCCAATGCCATTGGCGATACCCGCCGCCGCGCAAAGGGGCGTATGCCCTTACTCTATCTCAGCCCACGTGGTGTCCCCTTCACTCAAAAAATTGCCCAAGACCTTAGCGAACAAGACGGTGTCACCTTGCTGTGCGGCCGGTTCGAAGGCGTCGATGAACGTGTTTTAGAGCACTATGACATCATGGAGATTTCTATGGGGGATTATGTTCTGACAGGTGGTGAACTTCCGGCCATGACGCTGATCGACGCCTGTGTTCGCCTTTTGCCGGGCGTTTTAGGAAATGCAGAAAGCGCGGTCGAAGAAAGCCATTCAAACGGCTTACTGGAACACCCCCAGTATACCCGCCCTGCAGAATGGGAAGGCCACGAAATTCCCAGTGTCCTCACCTCTGGTGATCATGGAAAAGTCGCGAAATGGCGTCGCGAAAAGTCCGAAGAAATCACGGCCGCACGTCGACCCGATCTCTGGAAACGTCACCAAGACTCATCAAACTAACGAAGTTCGGCAAATCCGATCTTTGGTCTGCGCATCTGGTGTGAAACCTGCAAACCATACCGGATGCGTTCCAACACAGATTTATGGATCGCTTGGGAGAATTTAACCCCGACTTTATCATCATTGACCCAGCGAATTTCGCCTTTGAACTTCCCTGCCGGGCTTTCAACCATCACCGCTTCGCCGATCGCTGGCACCGCATCATCCATCGCAATGCAAACACCGCTGGCGCTTACGCTTGTCGCTGTGGCCCTAAATCCAACCGCACCAACCCGAATGGTAACAGGGTAACGGGTGGGATACCTTTGTGCGCGATATTTCATGTCATTACTCTTTGCTGCTCCCTTCAGCCTAGGGATCAAACCTAAACAAAACCTTAGCGGCCCGGATTCACCGGGTAACACTGTATTCTAACCGCTCCGCCCCGCTTTGCCCCTTGCCACAAAGGGCGCACAGCACTATACGCCCCCTGTCCACGACTTGAACGAGTCGTTTGGATCTGTTTGGTATTGGCCGCGACCTCTTCACCGCGAACCCGCCACCTAGTAAAAGCACAGGATGCGAACCCTTTGGTGGGCACTGCGAGTGACCCGATGAAGACCAAAGCTCTGGCGTCTTTCACATCCGCGGGCAAACCGCGCGTCTAATAGGAGATCGGTCAATGAACCTGATCGCACAACTCGAGGCGGAACAAATCGCCGCACTGGGCAAAGATATCCCAGACTTTAAAGCGGGTGACACCATCCGTGTTGGTTACAAAGTAACCGAAGGCACACGTACACGTGTCCAAAACTACGAAGGTGTTTGCATCTCTCGTAAAAATGGTTCCGGCATTGCTGGCTCTTTCACCGTTCGCAAAATTTCCTTTGGTGAAGGCGTGGAACGTGTGTTCCCACTGCACTCCACCAACATCGACAGCATCACAGTTGTTCGCCGTGGCCGTGTTCGTCGCGCGAAACTGTACTACCTGCGCGCCCGTCGTGGTAAGTCCGCTCGTATCGCTGAAAAAACCAACTATCGCCCGCTGTCTAGCGGCGCAGACGCATAAGGATTGTTGGCATGAAAAAAGACATTCACCCAGATTACCACGTCATCGACGTCAAAATGACCGATGGTACGGTTTACCAGATGAAATCCACTTGGGGCGCCGAAGGCGACCAGTTGGCTTTGGACATCGACCCAACTGTGCACCCAGCATGGACAGGCGGCGGCGCTCGTCTGCTTGACACAGGCGGTCGCGTTTCCAAATTCAAAAAGAAATACGAAGGCCTCGGCTTCTAAGCCATCCGCCTTTCGATTTAAGAAAGCCGCTCCTCCGGGAGCGGCTTTTTTGTTTGGATCACCAGGGTCAACTTTACTTGCGTAGGTCCGACGGGGTTTTGCCTGTCTCACGTTTAAACGCCTTGTAGAACGCCGAGCGAGAATTGAACCCAACGTCATAAGCGATCACAAGGATCGTCTCCTCTGTTGTATTCAACTGCGTGATCGCATCCTTGATCCGCCAACCATTCACCAAATCAAAAAAGCTTTTGTTCAGGTAGGTATTAAGCGCCTGTGACACGTAATGTCCGGTGACGCCGAGGTGCTTTGCCAAATCCCACAACGACAGGTTTGGATCACGATACAGCAGATCATTTTCCATCGCCGCTTCGACCTTATCAGCGATACGTCGCAAACGGTCCTCATCAAGGGCAGACTTTTCGTATTTACGCGTGGGGGCAGGTTCGGGCTCTGGCGCAGCCACAACAGGCTGCCGTGTCATTCCGGGCCGTTGTCGTAGCCCCCAAACGCCAATCACCCAAAACATCCCCAACAGCACCAAGGCGTCCAATATCCGCAACTGGCTTTCAAAAGCGGCCTCTGCGAATACGCCGGTGACAGCGGACAATGTAAATGCAATCCCAACACACAGATAAACCACGACACAGGCCAAGATCACCCAGATCCAGTTCAGCTCTCTGTTTTCTGTACTAGCGAAAACGTCCTTCAATCGCGCACGATAGGCCATCAGCCGGCGGATGGTCATATAAATGTACGTCGCAATCATGACTTTGAACACGAGATCTGCAGCCACAGCCGCAATAGCAATCAGTACAAACTTCAACAGGCGCGGGTCATCGCTCTCCAGCTCCATGTCCTGAAGATCAGATGGCAATAGCAATAGGCTCCAAAACGCCGCCAAAACGAACACCATTGGAATAACGTGATACCGCAACTTTGGGATACGTTCCGCTTGGCCTTCCGTGGTCAGGGCCCGCACATAAAGCCAGAATAGAAACGGCGACGCGATTTCTAACCCCCCGACAAGAATACTAAGCCGAACCAGAACCCCCAGCCCATCAGGGTCATACACCTGCGCAACAACGGCAACAGACGTCGCCGCGGCCTTAAATAAAAACAACAATGCAAGAGGCAGATAAACTTCGGTGTCCCGCCGCCTCAGCACCAAAAGATGTGCACAGAACAAACAGATCCCAATTGTGATCAAATAAATCGCGTTTTCCAAAGTCATCCGATGTCCAATTTCTTTGTCCAATAGGGACCGCCCAATATCCCAGACTGTCAACGACCATCCCATCCACAGCAAGGGCGCTGTGGATGGAAACAGTCTTCAATTTCCCTGCTCAAACGGGAAAGGTTAGACCGTGCAAAGGATGACATTGCCCCCATCGCAACAGCCCGCATTCAACGCCGGTCAATCCTGTTAGGGTCAACCAACGTCAACGCATGGATGATCAATCCCAATCCCCAATAAGGGACGTCGCCAGCGCCTGATTTTCAGCAGCCACCCTTTGCTGAACGGCTGCGCAGGCTTGTAAGTCGCCCTCTATACAGGCCGCATCCAGTTGCTCGCGTGCAGCGATTTCTGCAGGCGATTCACAGGCGCTTAGGCCAAGAATGGCAAGGAACATAAGTTTCTTCATGGTTAAATCTTTCATTGATTTCGTGTCGTGTTTTTCAAAGGTCGATCACAAAACAATTCTTCAACGCCGCGCGGTCCGCGCAGGTATTGTCATCGTCTTGTGGTGTGTGTTCATGAGTGGGGTCGTATCGGGTGTCTCCTGGGTGATGATTTGGAAACATCACTTACCCGTCCCGCACGTTTTGTCGTCCGCCCCAACAGGCGAAGACACCGTTTTCCGATAACACTGGGAATTCCGCCCCATGGAGCAGGTGCAATAGACGCCGGACAAAACCTGCGGGCCTTCAAATACGACAACGCAAATTTAGACCTGCCGTCGCTGGTCCGCGTAATCCTTAACGCACCCCACCGTTCGGTGCGTTAACCCAGCAAAACCCATCCTCATGGCAATACCAGACCCATACTCGACCCATACCGGTTCCATATTGCCAAAACGTCGTAAAATAAGGCGTTAACCCACGAGTCGTATGGATCGAGCGTTTTAAGGATCGCAGCGTTAACCAATCACACCCATTTCGCCAGTGGCGGCAGGGACATCAAAACCGCATTCGCGTCATGTCCCGTTTCCAACCCAAATTTCGTACCCCGATCATAGACCAGATTATACTCCGCATAGAGCCCGCGATGCACCAGTTGCGCATCCTTATCGGCCTCGCTCCATTCGGTGTTCCTGCGGCCTTCGACAAGCGGCAAATAGGCCGGTAAAAACGCCCGCCCGATGTCTTGGGTCAGGGCGAAATCGGCAGCCCAATCGCCCGTACAAAGGTCATCCATGAAGATGCCTCCAACCCCACGTGCACGGTGGCGATGCGGGATGTAAAAATACTCATCTGCCCAAGTCTTTAGCTTAGGGTAATGGTCCTCGCCGTGGGGGTCCAACCACGCCTTTTGGGTGGCGTGAAAATGGGCTGTGTCGTCGTCATATTCGATGCAGGGGTTCAGGTCGGATCCACCGCCAAACCACCATGCATGGGGCGTCCAGAACATGCGTGTATTCATGTGTACTGCAGGCGCGTGGGGGTTCTGCATATGGGCCACAAGGCTGATGCCGGACGCCCAAAACTGTGGGTCATCTTTCATCCCCGGAATGCCCTTACGTGCAGCCATGGCGTTCTGGGCCCGTTCCCCCAAAGACCCATAGACAGTCGAGATATTGACCCCGACCTTTTCAAACACACGGCCACCGCGCATCACTGACATCAAACCGCCACCTGCGTCTTCGGCTTCGTCGCCGGTGCGCGTTGTTTCGCTCACCTCAAACCGTCCAGCAGCAAGGCTCGCGGTTGGGCCTTCTGCCTGCGTATCTTCAAGCGTTTCAAAGGCTTGAACGATGCTGTCGCGCAATGTGCGAAACCATGCCGATGCCTTAGCTTTCTCGGTCAACATATCGTTAGCAGCCATGGTTCGCGCCCTTGTTATTGCTTATCAATGCCACCTAACATTGATTGTTCGTGCAGGCCAACACCTGCGCCACCGTGTCTCAGGTGGCTCTCTGCTAAAGGAATACAAACATGATGCGATCTTCTTTGATCCTCCTCCCACTGGTCGCGCTCGCCGCGTGTTCAACCCCTCGCGAACAATGCATTGGCGGGGCCAATCGTCAGGTCGCCACGCTCGATCGACTTATCGCTGAAACCCAAGGAAACATCGATCGCGGCTTTGGAATTTTCGAAACCGAAGACGTTCGCGTTCTGCGTCGCACCTGTGAAGACACCCGCGACGACGGAACGGTATTTCGGTATCAGTGTGACAAAACGGAAACCTTCACACGACGCGAACCGGTCGCTCTGAATATCGCTGAAGAACGGGTTAAATTGACCCAACTGCAGCAACGTCGAACACAGGCAGCCGCGCAAGCGCAAGCCGCGATTCAGCAGTGCATTGCAGTGCATCCAGAATAAGAGCTAGTGCGCGGGGGCTTCTACCGGATCAATCAACGTGCGGCCCCCGTCAACGGTGATGATTTGCCCCGTCACAAAGCTCGACGCGTCTGATGCAAGGTATTGTACTGCATCCGAAACCTCGCCCGGACCCGCTATGCGGCCCAGCGGCGTGTGATCGATAATGTCAGACCGATATTCTTCGTTGCCTTTAAGCTGATGCTTCAGGCTCGACGACATCACTGACCCAAACGCAACAGCGTTCACCCGAATGCGGTTGGGTGCCAAAGCGACCGCCATCGAACGGGTCATCTGATCGAGCGCCGCAGTCGAGATCGAATAGCCCAGCAAGTCCGGATTGGCGCGACGCGCTGCGATAGAACTTAGGTTGATGATTGATCCAACGGGCCCTTCATCGTCGCCTTCGGCCTGTTTCATCATCCGCTTGGAAATGGCCTGTGTTAGGCGCAACGACGTCATCAGGTTCTGGTTCAATAAGGTTTCGACTTGGTCTTCTTTCGGATCCAAAGGGTCCGACGTCATGATCTGGCGAGACGCATTCACAAGGATATCGACCCGCTCGAAACTGTCGATGGTCATGGACAATAAGTTGTTGATCGACAACTTCTTTCGCAAGTCACAGGCAAAGCTACGGTAACGTTCGGGTTCGACATCAGCGGATCCCAGTTCCGCTCCCAGTCGTTCCTCGTCCATGTCTGCAAAGACAACATTTGCGCCTTCCGACACAAAATGGCGTCCAATCGCAAGGCCCACACCATTGGCGGCCCCTGTTACAATTGCGGTCTTACCTGCAATGGAAAACGTCATGCAATCTCCTACGGCTTCGGCCACGCTAAGCGATTCTAGCGTTTGGGGCGAGTCGCCTTAAACAATTTGAACGCGCCAGATCCCTCAAGGTCTTCGACGTGACCAAACAACGCCCCGAGCGTGGCCTCGTACGGCAAATGCCGGTTCGCGACCATCAAGAACGTTCCACGAGGCTTCAAGATCCGCGCAGCTGTGGCGATGAAACCACGGCCCAATTCGGGGTCGCCATCTCGCGACGCGTGAAACGGTGGGTTTGAAACAACAACGTCATACGGCCCGCCTTCAAACGTCAATGCATCGGCCCAGTGTGCTGATGCGCGGGGGTCATTCGTATTCTTGACGGCGCAGTCCAAAGCAGTTCTCTCGGCCTCAACCATGTCTAGCCGCGTCACCGTATCATTGTCCAAAATGGCACGGCTCAGGTAGCCCCACCCTGCCCCCAAATCTGCGACATCGCCTTTCAAGCCTTGCACATATGGCGCCAGCAACGCGGACCCAGCATCAACTTTCGATTCCGAAAACACACCGGCAACTGTTTCGAACCCATCTGGTGACTTCACATCTACAGCCCAATTGGGTGCATCACCCGCCGTGAACCAAAACAACCGGCCATGGCCTTTTGTTATGACACCAGACACGTCACACACCTTGCGAATATCCTTGTATATGCTTTCGACACCATCGGTTTTTTGGCCATCCACAATCACCAAACCGCCGTGCGCGATAGCGTCATTGACCATCAACCGAGCAAGCGTTTTGGACCTTGGTAATACAACCAGCGTCGCTGCGCGTGTGTCCCCAGCGCCCGTAACCCCCATCGCTTGCCAATACCGATAATCTGGCAAGAAAGTCGCCTCGACACTGACATCAGGCATCCCCGCAAGATCATAACCAGCAGGCGGACGCAGGACATGCATAGGGCCGTCCACGACCAAACCCTCGGCCAGCGCGGTGAATAAACGGGAATATTTCATGTGTTTTCAAGCTAGGCCGCGGCCCTACTCTTTCTCCATCGTGCATTGCAACGGATGTTCGTGACGGGTCGCAAAATCCATCACCATGGCAACTTTGGTCTCTGCGATCTCGTGACTGAACACACCAACAACAGCCAAGCCTTTCTGGTGAACCGTCAACATCAATTCAACAGATTGCGCATGGTTCATACCGAAGAACCGTTCCAACACCATAACAACGAATTCCATTGGTGTGTAATCGTCGTTCAGGATCATGACCTTATACAGCGGCGGGCGCTTGGTCTTTGGGCGTGTTTCAAGTTTAACGCCGATTTCACCGTCGTCATCACTGTCTTTGTCAGCCATCATCAAAACGTTCTGCAACATAACGATTCCTAAAAACGAGTCACTGGTGGAGCGCCTCTACAGCGGCTTAATATAGTCTTCATGCCCCTTATGAAAAGGGGGGCCTTTCAGGAGCCTCTATGCAACACACTTGGACCATCGCTTTTGATGCAGATGATACGCTTTGGCACAACGAACGTGGCTTTCGAATGACGCAAGACCGCTTTGCGGAAATGTTGTCGGACTGGGCCGAACCGACGGACTTGATGGCAAGACTGCTTGCTGCGGAAAAACGAAACCTAGCGACCTACGGATTCGGCGTTAAAGGATTTGTCTTATCGATGGTTGAAACAGCTATCGACGTTACAAACCACCAGGTTTCCAACGATGTCATTGCCGAACTTCTATCCATGGGCCGTGCCATGTTGGCTGATCCAGTGGAGCTGCTGGAAGGTGTACAAGACGCGATAGAGGCCGTGAAACCGTTCGCGGACATTCTACTCATCACCAAAGGCGACCTTCTGGACCAAGAACGCAAGCTCGCCCAATCTGGGCTAGGTCCGCTGTTCGACCGCGTTGAAATTGTCAGCGACAAAACCGCAGATATCTATGCTCATATCTTTGCGTCCCACGATACGCCGCACCAAATGATGGTGGGCAATTCACTAAGGTCTGATGTCATCCCCGCACTGGAAGCTGGGCTTTGGGGTGTCCATGTGCCTCATGAATTAACTTGGGAATATGAAAAGGCCGAAGCACCTATGCCCCATCGACATTTTCGGCAAATTTCCGCGTTGTCCCAGTTGCCGGACCTGATCACAGGTTTGTCATAGTCCGACCATGATACCGCCATATAGCGGTCTTTCGCTACGTCACCCGCTACATATGCCCCAATGTGCATGTATGTCACACCGAAAGCCTTTGAAAATAAGGTGTTTTCTGAAACGGCCTGTTGTGTTACGTTTTTCTGTAATGATGAGACCCCACTAAAAAAACAGGGGCTCACGAGGCAGTAAAGAGGCAGTGGCGTGACACGTCGTATTCAAACTCCCGCGTTCGCGGGCATTCTTCTATTGTTCACTCTGTTTTTGGCAGCCTTGGCGCCTGCAACAGCGAAATCCGCTCCCTATGCCGCAATGGTCATGGATGCGCGAACGGGTGAGATTTTGCATTCTCGAAATGCAGACACGCAGCTACACCCTGCGTCACTGACAAAAATGATGACGCTCTATATCGCGTTCCAAGCGGTCGAACGCGGTGAAATCTCGTTAGACGACACGGTGACGATCACACCGTTGTCTGCAAACGAACCTCCATCGAAGTTGGGGTTGGTTTCAGGCCAACGTATTCAATTCCGTTATCTTGTACGTGCAGCCGCGGTGAAGTCGGCAAACGACGCGGCCACAGCGATTGGGATCGCGCTTGAGGGCAACGAAGCCGCCTTTGCACGCCGCATGACGGCAACGGCCCGTGCGATGGGCATGACACGGACAACGTTCCGCAATGCCCACGGCCTAACTGAGGCAGGTCACCTATCTACAGCCCGCGATATGACCACCCTTGGTCGCCACATGATTTACGATTTCCCCCAGTATTATAACATTTTCAGCCGTATCACGACCGATGCAGGTGTTCGTGAAGTTGCAAACACAAACCGTCGTTTCCTTGGTGCCTACCGTGGCGCTGATGGGATCAAAACGGGTTACACCCGCGCAGCTGGGTTCAACCTTGTGGCCTCTGCAGAACGTGGCCAAGAACGTATTATCGCAACGATGTTTGGTGGGTCGTCCACAGCTCAGCGTAACGCACGTGTGGCCGAACTTTTGGATATGGGTTTTGCGCGTGCTCCAAGCACCGCTCGCATTGACCGCCCAAGCCCCGTCGCACCACAAGGATCTGGCGGAGCGGACGCCCCAGCACCAGGAACGACAGCACGCACCGTTCGTGTAAACGGTCTGGTCGCAAGATCCCTGCGCCCACAAGCGCGCGCGGTACCGGATGTTGCAACACCAGAAACCGCCCCAGCGGAAGTCTTGGTCGTGAACGCGGACGTGATCGAAAACACGGTCACCGAAGTGTTGCAAACGGCAGCTGCGGCCCCCAATCAAACCCCAACACCCCCCGAACGCCCAGGCGACGTGGTGCTTGCAGCTGTACAACAAGCAACCCCCGTTCCGAGTGAGCCTGAGGTCGTGACACGCATTTCCACGTCAGGAAGCCGCCTTTGGGGTATCAACGTTGGACGGTACGGGTCCCGCTATCAGGCCGAGCGCGTTTTGCTACGTGTTGCTCTGAATGAAATGTCGACACTCGACGGTAGCTTGCGCCGTGTTAACCAGTCGAGCCGCGGATTCGATGCAAATTTCATGGGTTTGACCCGTGATGGAGCCGAATTGGCCTGTGCACGCTTGCAAGCAAGGGGCACGACGTGCTTCATGATCGGACCGGACTAAAACAACACTATTGCCCCCGATCGGAGACAAAATGCCCGCAGTCGACATTCGCCCGCCAGCTGTACCAACCCTGACGTCAAGCAAGGCGGACGATACGATTGGGATTCATCGCATTCTTTGCGTCGGCAAGAACTACAACGCCCATGTCGTTGAAATGGGTGGGGACCCGAAAACGAATACACCGATTTTCTTTCTGAAACCGCCGACCTGCTACGTTCCTTCTGGCGCGACGATCCCCTACCCCACACAAACCGACAACCTTCACCACGAGGCCGAGTTGGTCGTAGTCATAAAAACCGGCGGGAAAGATATTGCCGAAGAAAACGCACTGAACCACGTCTATGGCTATGCGTCCGGCAACGACCTAACCCGCCGTGACTTGCAGAACCTTGCCAAAGAAAAGCGCTGGCCTTGGGACATGTCTAAAGGTTTCGATAATTCAGCCGTTATCGGAACAATCCACCCTGTCGAAGAAGTTGGCCACCTAGATGCCGGATATGTCCGCGCAGATGTCGACGGTGAAACACGTCAGGACAGCGATTTGACCAAGTTGATTTGGTCCGTTCCTGAAATCATTTCGATCCTGTCGACCTACGTTGAATTGCACCCAGGCGACGTCATCATGACAGGTACACCATCTGGCGTTGGCCCAATTGCCAAGGGTCAGACATGTACCTGCGAGATCGAGGGGCTGTCGCCCGCCGTCGTCACCATTAGCGCTTAATCAAACGCCGCTTTCATCAGCTCGCGGGTGTACTCTGTCTCGGGTGCGTCGAAAATCGCGTCGGCATCGCCGGCCTCGACTACGTCGCCCCGTTTCATCACCATTACCTTGTGTGAAAGCGCACGCACGACTTTCAAATCATGCGAGATGAACAAGTAACCTAACTTGTATTTCTTCTGAAGGTTTCGCAAAAGGTCCACGATCTGGACCTGCACAGTCATATCCAGCGCAGATGTCGGTTCATCAAGGACCACCAATTTAGGGCGCAAAATCATTGCGCGGGCGATGGCAATTCGTTGCCGTTGACCACCAGAAAATTCGTGTGGGTATCGGTCCATCATATCCGGTTGAAGCCCGACTTCGCCCATGATCTCGGCGACTAGTTCACGCGGCTTTCTATCACCGCTTGTTCCGTGCACGGTCAATCCTTCGGCGATGATCTGTTCAACAGTCATACGCGGCGACAACGACCCATAGGGATCTTGGAACACAATCTGCATATCTGTACGTAACGGGCGCATCTGGGTTTCTCGTAGACCCTGAATGTCGTTGCCCATGAACACGATCCGCCCTTCGGAACGGATCAACCGCATCATTGCCAAAGCCAACGTCGTTTTTCCGGATCCCGATTCACCAACGATCCCAACGGTTTCACCAGCGCGCACAGCAAAGCTCGCATCGTTTACCGCTTTGACATACCCCGTCGTTCGGCGCAGCAAACCAGTCTGAATCGGGAACCAAATCCTTAAGTTCTCGGCCTCAGCCAGAACTTCGGCACCTTCTGCCACTGGGTCTGGTACGCCTGTGCTTTCCGCTTCTAGCAACATGCGAGTGTACGGATGTTGGGGGTTGGCAAACAATTCGGACGTTGGGCCGGTTTCTACAATCTCACCGTCTTTCATCACACAGACACGGTCGGCAATTTTGCGAACAATTGTCAGATCATGGGTGATAAACAAAAGGCTCATCCCAAGGTCGCGTTTGAGGTCAGCAAGAAGGTCCAGAATTTGCGCTTGAATAGTAACATCCAAGGCTGTTGTTGGTTCGTCCGCGATCAATAGCTCCGGCCCGTTTGCCAGCGCCATCGCAATCATCACGCGTTGCCGTTGCCCCCCAGACAACTGATGTGGGTAGGCAGACAACCGGCTGGCGGGGTCGTGGATTCCGACCTGTTCCAACAATTCAATGATCCGATCACGCACCGCATCACCGCGCAGCCCTTGGTGAAGCTCGATGCTTTCACGAAGCTGCTTTTCAATTGTGTGCAGCGGGTTCAAAGAGGTCATCGGCTCTTGGAAAATGAAACTGATGTCGTTACCGCGCACTTGGCGCAGCTTGGCCTCGGTTGCGCCAACCATTTGCTCGCCGTCATAGGTGATGGACCCACCAACTGTCGCGCTATCGCCCAACAGCTGCACAGTCGACAACGCCGACACAGATTTACCCGAACCGGATTCCCCCACCAAAGCCACCGTTTCGCCCTTGTCTACGTGGAACGAAACACCGCGCACGGCGTGCGTGGTTTCTCCATCCTGACGGAAATCGACTGTTAGGTTTTGGACGTCAAGAATTCGCGTCATGAAAAGGTCTTTCGGGGATCAAAGGCATCGCGCACGCCTTCAAAAATGAACACCAACAGCGACAACATGATCGCAAAGGTGAAGAACGCGGTGAAGCCCAACCATGGGGCCTGCAGGTTTTGTTTAGCCTGCAGCGTCATCTCGCCCAGCGAAGGCGCTGAGGATGGTAAGCCAAACCCAAGGAAATCGAGCGATGCAAGTGTTGCAATGGTCCCCGTGATGAGGAATGGCAACATCGTGACGGTTGCGACCATTGCATTGGGCAACATATGGCGGAACATGATGGTGCGGTCGGAAACGCCCAGCGCTTTCGCTGCACGCACATATTCAAAGTTCCGCGCTCGCAAGAATTCAGCCCTGACAACGCCCACCAAAGCAGGCCAGCCGAATAGGATGGTCAGGAAAACAAGCAGCCAGAAACTTCGCCCCAAGATCGCGAATAGAATGATGATCACATACAGCGAAGGTGTAGAGCCCCAAATTTCCAACAATCGCTGGAACACCAAATCAACCCAACCACCAAAATAGCCCTGTATTGCACCCGCGATTATCCCAATCGCCGACGCACAAGTTGTCACAATAATTGTGAACAATATCGACAGTCGGAATCCATAGATCACCCGCGCAACGACGTCGCGTTTGGTGTCATCAGTGCCGAGCCAATTGTTGCTGTCAGGCGCAGATGGTGCCACGCCGGGGATATCGACGATGGTGTTATAACTGTAAGGAATTGGCGGCCAAAGTAGCCATCCTTTTTCAAAGTCCGCATTGTCGATCTCGCCGGTTTGGGCGGCCGCGATCAATTCCTCGGGCTCGTAAAAACAATCCTCCAGACCACCGGTCTCGATCAGGCATTTCACTTCAATGTCTTTGTATTCTGCTTCCGTGGGGAAATCGCCACCATAGGATTGCTCGCTGTAGAAGTTGAAAACCGGCATACGGATTTCGCCGCGATATTTTACAAGGATCGGTTTGTCGTTCGCCAAAAACTCCGCAAACAACGAAAGGACAAACAAAAACAAGAATATCCAAAGCGACCAATAGGCCCGCCGATTTCGCGTGAAATTGGTCCAGCGTCGCTTGTTCAGCGGCGACAGATGAAACCACCGTTTTCGTGGTGCGGTAGGAAGGGTCATATCGTCCATTAGCCCCTCCTCTCAAAATCAATGCGCGGGTCGATCAGGACATAGGTGATGTCCGTGATGATCCCTACGACCAGCCCCATGAGCGAGAACGCAAACAGCGTTCCAAACATAACAGGATAATCGCGTTGTAACGTTGCCTCAAACCCGAGGCGGCCAAGACCGTCAAGCGAGAACAGGGTTTCGATGATCAGTGACCCACCGAAGAACACACCAATAAACAATGCAGGAAAGCCGGAAATGACGATAAGCATCGCGTTGCGGAAAACGTGACCGTAAAGCACGCGAGATTCCGTCAAACCTTTGGCTTTAGCGGTTATGACATACTGCTTTTTAATCTCGTCCAAGAACGAATTTTTCGTCAGCAAGGTCAGGGTCGCGAACGCTGAAATCGTAGATGCCAGAACCGGCAGTGCAATGTGGTGGAAATAATCGACGATTTTACCCCACGTGCTGAATTCTTCCCAATCTGGCGAGGTCAACCCACGCAGCGGGAACAAGCGGTTACATGTCGGGTTCCAGTCATACAGCCACCACAACACGGCGTTGTCTTCTAAAAACCCAAAACCAGGAATGCGAAAGCAGTTGTTTGATGCAAATAGGACAATCAACAAGATCGCGAACAAGAATCCCGGAATAGCGTAGCCAACGATGATCGCTGCAGACGTCCATGTGTCAAACGACGATCCGTCACGCACGGCCTTTTTGATGCCAAGCGGGATCGACACCATGTAGGCAATCAACGTGGACCAAAGGCCAAGCGTAATAGACACCGGCATTTTCTCTAAGATCAGGTCGACCACCGTGACCGATCTGAAATAGCTTTCACCAAAATCAAACCGGACATAATCCCACATCATCAAGAAGAAACGTTCGAGTGCGGGAATTGGCACAGTTTCGCATTCGTCTGCGTCAAGATCCGGTTCGCCAGTGAACCCAGCCTCACATACGATGCGGGAAAAATTGAATTCGACTTCCAGCTCATCCAAGAACTCTTGCGGGAGGCCCCGTGCACCGACGCTGTCGTTACCTCCGTCTTCAATGATTTCGGACCCGCCGCCAGAGATTCCTTCGAATACATCACCGCCGCCCTCTAATTGCGCGATGATCTGGTCAATTGGCCCACCTGGAACAAATTGTGTCAGCGCAAAGTTGACGATCATGATCCCCAATAAGGTGGGGATCACCAGCAACAAACGTTTGAGTATGTAGGCGCCCATTCAGACTTTGCCTTTTTTGGTCTTGTTCTGACTCTTCGCCGTCATACTTAGAGCGCACCTGCGGCTTCGAGTTCTGCTGCTTTTTCTGCGTCATACCACCAGAATGAAAGGTGACCTAGCGAATAAGGCGGCAGGTTTTCCGGATACCCGAAGACATCATAGTAGGCGACTGTATGGCTAGACTTATACCATTGTGGCACCCAGAACTCCTTCGCACGCAAAACACGATCTAGCGCACGGCTTGCTGTCTGCATGTCTTCCAGTGTTTCAGCGGCAATCACAATATCGATAAGCTGATCGACTGCATCATCCTTTAGGCCCATCAAGTTACGCGAACTGTCATCAGCTGTCTTTGATCCAAACCATTGGTGCATACCACTCCCTGGCTCAAAGCCTTGAGTCATTGTGTGGTTGATAAAGTCAAAGTCCACCGGAGCTTGAAGGCGGTCAACGTACTGCGCGAAATCAACTCGGTTGAGCGATGCATCCACTCCGAGGCGTCGAAGGCTTTCCACATAGGGGTTCACGATCCGATCAAACCCCGGTGAGGCTTGTAAGAATTCAATCGTTAACAATTCACCGTCTTTTCGGCGCATACCATCGTCGCCTGCGATCCAGCCCGCGGCATCCAAAAGCTCGGACGCTCTACGAAGATTGGCCCTATCAGTCGGACGTCGTGCGTCAGACGTCGGGGGGAGCGCTGCATCATCGCTCAAGATGGAGGCGTCCAAAAGGCCCTCATCAACCAACGGCTGCAACAGGTCCAATTCACCTTGGGTCGGCGCCCCTTGTGCTTGCAGTTCAGTGTTCTGCCAAAAGGACTCCACTCTGTCGTACAGCCCATAAAAGAGGGTTTCATTAGACCATTCGAAATTGAACATCAGCCCGATGGCTTCGCGAACAGCTGGGTCTTGAAATTTCTCGTCACGTAGATTGAAAATAAACGCCTGTGCCGATCCGATGGAACCATCAGCCAATTCTTCAGTCTTCACCCACCCGTTTTCGATAGCTGGGAAGTCGTAACCCGTCGCCCATTGCAAGGACGAGTTTTCGGTTCGGAATGTATATTCACCTGCTTTGAACGCTTCGAACGCGGTAGACGCATCAGAGAAGTATTCATAGCGGATCGTGTCAAAGTTACCTTGCCCCACGTTGAGCGGAATATCAGCGCCCCACCAATCTGGGTCACGATCATAGGTCACATAGCGGTTGGTGTCATAGTCCCCCAAAACGTATGCGCCAGTGCCCAGAAACGGGACATCTGTGCTTTCATCCAAACGTGCGCCGGTTTCTTCGAACCAAGCTTTCGAAAACGCCCGTGTCCCACCTGCAAACGTAATGACATCTCGGCGAGGCGCTTCTTCGGAAAAATTGAATTTGATACGGTACGGATCGAGAACCTCAACGGATTCGATAAACCCTTCCACCACAGCCACATACTCGGGTAGGCCCTGTTCCATAACCAAGTTATGTGCAAATTCCAGGTCTTCTGCATCAAACGGTGAACCGTCAGAAAATGTAATGTCTTCGCGAAGGTTAAAGATCACCCAATCTCTGCTTTCGGGATATTCCAGTGTGGTGCAAAGGTAGCAATATGATCCATAAGGGTCATCCGCAGTCGCGACCAAAATACTTTCGTACAACACTGTTGTGCCAGCAGCAGCGGCACCTTCGCGCGTAAAGTTGTTGAATGTATCAAATGTCCCGCGTGTCCACACACTGATCTCGCCGCCCTTCGGGGCGTCTGGATTTACGTAGTCCAGATGGGTCATGTCAGCGGGGTATTTCAACTCACCGAAGTTGGTATACCCGTGTGATGTGGTGACGTCTTCGTGGCCCTCAGCCCGAACCAATGTCGCAGCCCCGATCGCCAAAACTGACCCTGCCAAAAACATGCTCCACCTCAACGCGTCTGATTTTCGTGACGCAGCGATGGCTTTTGCTGAACGGCGTTGGGTGTTGGTTTTCATCAGGTACTCCTATCAATACGGCTTTCCGCATAATTCAGGCTAAATCGCGAACTGTCGAACAATCAAGTTGAGAATACGTGAGAACCGCGTGATCAACCGAATTAGAACAACAAAAAAGCCGCTTCCAAAGAAGCGGCTCTAGATGTTTCCTGCTGGGTGCTATTTAGCCGCCAATTGTCTCAAGGTACGCAATTAGATTTGCACGGTCTTCGATCTTACGCATGCCGTTGTAACCCATCGCAGTACCAGGGGCGTAATTACGGGGCGATTCGAGGAAGTCGTTCAACTCTTCAGGCGTCCAGACATCGTTCACCGCGATCAGGTTGCCAGAATAACCGAAACCGTCAACCGCAGCTACGTCACGACCAACAATACCGTACAGCGTTGGACCGACACCGTTTACGCCGTCTTCAAGGGCGTGACAGGCGGAACATGCGCGCCACTGGCCTTCACCTGCCGCGGCGTCAGCCATTGCGAAAACTTCTTCAAATGCTGGACCTTCGTCAACTTCAGCACCGGCATTGTCTGCCACTTCGACAGGCACAACGTAGCCAGCTTCATGGTGGTCACCGTGGCCACCGCCGTGGTAAATTTCTTCAGCGGCAAACTTGCCAAGCAAAAACACCAGAAAAGTGCCGCATACGCCGCCCAAAATCTTGGTCATTGTCATTGTGTCGAACATGTCGCGTCCTGTTTTGAATTCTTTAAACGCCGTGTATCCGCTTCCCCTGCCAATAATCAAGGTGTAGCACCGCGACCAAACGCCCATTTTGTGAATTCTTGGGTAATAAAGGGGATGAAGATGACCAAACGCATCGCATTTCAGGGCGAACCAGGCGCATACGGGCACCAAGCCTGTGTAGAAGCACGACCTGACTACGACCCTTTGCCCTGCCCAACCTTTGATTCTGCAATCGAAGCCGTGCGCAAAGGTGATGCGGAATTGGGCATGATCGCCGTTGAAAATTCTACATATGGTCGCGTTGGGGATGTGCACACGCTCCTCCCCGAAAGCGGATTACATATCGTCGACGAGGCATTTGTACGGGTTCACATCAATTTGCTGGGCAAAGCAGGTGCGAAGGTTGACCAAATCAAAACAGCTAGCGGCCATATTGTTATCTTGCCTCAATGCGGAAAATTTCTGCGCGAAAATAGAATTCACCCGCAAGTTAGCCCAGACAATGCACGCGCAGCGATGGATGTTGCAGCTGGTGACGACATGACTGCTGCAGCACTCGCGTCTGAAATGGCAGCCGAAATTTACGGCTTGGACGTTTTGGCCCGCCACATTGAAGACCATGACCGGAATACAACCCGTTTTTTAATTATGTCACGCGAACCAGATTTCAAACGGCGTGGTAACCACGGTATGGTCACTAGTTTTGTTTTCCGCGTTCGAAACATTCCCGCTGCGCTATATAAAGCGATGGGTGGTTTCGCGACAAATGGCGTGAACATGACAAAGCTAGAAAGCTATATGGTTGGCGGACAATTCACCGCGACGCAATTCTACGCCGAAGTGGAAGGCCATCCTGATGACCGGAATGTGCAACTGGCTATGGAAGAGTTAGACTATTTCACAGACCACATTCGGCTCATGGGTGTTTTCCCTGCTGCGCCGCGGCGGCACGAAAAACCCAACGGCTAGCGCCGATGGCGTTTTTCTAAATCCCTGGCGAAACCTTTAACGATTGATTTGAACCGCCCTTCGGTTTTCTGTTTTGCAAAACGTACTGACTGGAACAGCAGTTTTGTTGCAATCGTCTTGGCGGATGCTTCTAAGTGAATATTTAGACGTGTGCGGGCACGCGACAGTGGAACCAATTCGACATTCAAAACAGCATCCGCGCTGCGCGATGTCACGTCCATAGCTAGTGACGTAGGTTCAGTAACTTCGGTAACGGTTGCAACCACATCGCGTTCCACACCACGCATATGGAACTTGACCCGCCATTTAGCGCCCAACCCGTTTGTTTCACCTTTCTCAGTTCGTTCAACATCGCCTCCACGCCGCATAATCGAACGTTCAAAGCTCCCGAAATCGATCACTTGCCTGAACACATAGTCGATGGGAGCTTCGATATCTTCACGCGTACTGATTTTCATAGCTATCTCTGCCTGTGGTTCGGCCTTTACCGGCACGTATTAAAACTTAAATTCTAATCTAACGTATTGGCCAACCAGTTCTCTAGCAAAAAGTGCGCAATGGCGCCTTTTCGCGCGGGTTTGATCGTGGGGTGTTCCCCAAGTGCTGCGCGGCGCATGTCCGCTCGGCTGACCCACATAGCATCTTCCAACTCAACGGGGTCGATTGTGATGTCAGTAGTTTCAGCCTGCCCATAGCATCCCAACATTAAAGAAGACGGAAACGCCCAAGGCTGGCTTGCAAGGAATGACACATCTCCGACTCGGACGCCTGCTTCTTCAAACACCTCACGTCGGACCGCCGCCTGCATGGTTTCCCCGGGTTCCACGAACCCCGCCAATAGGGAATACATCCCCTCTGGCCACCCAGGTGAACGGCCAACCAAAACGTTTTCTCCCGAAACGATCAACATGATCACCACGGGATCTGTTCGCGGAAAATGTGACACATCACATGCCGGGCAATGGCGGCGCCAACCTGCATCCGCGCTTTCGCTTTCATGGCCGCAGGACGAACAGAAACGGTGGCTAGTGTGCCAGCTGGTCACCGCTTTTGCCGTTGCGGCTAATTCTGCATCACGCGCGGAAATCGTCGTCATCACGGCACGCAATTCCGCAAACACAGCGTCGCCTGTTTCTGGGTGTTGCTGCAATGTCGGGTCCAGAAAGCTACCCATCTCGTCGGCTTCCGGCAACTCTGGGTCCCACGCATCCAGCGACACCGCAAAAACGGGTCCTGTGTCGTCGCGCCCCAAAAATAATCGCTGCGAACCGGCGTCTCGTGTTACGGGATGATCGAGCTCTACACGTGCCAATGGGCCGTCAACGTGGGTTAACAGCACTTTCCCGCGCCAAAGAACGATTGTTCTCGCGGATGGGTCAGCCAATACAGGCGCGATATCGGTGCGAAGTTCAGCGGCACGATCCAAACCGGATCCGCCAAAAGTGACGTGTTCTGCATGTTTCATTCTATGTCGATTACATGGGTAGCCAAGCGGTGCAAGTGGGCGCCCCCTTGCATCATCACAATTCGGTTCGTATATGACCCGTGAGAGGTTGGCGCGGGCAAGTGCCTCGCCAACCTGGTCAGGTCCGGAAGGAAGCAGCCACAACGAGCCCCACTTGGGTCGATGTCCAGCCTCTCACCTCTTGCGCCTTTGCTTCGCAAATTCGCAAATAGGGACTGCGTGAATGCGATGCTTTTGCGGGGACCCTTTATAGGATAAAACGATCCCTATGACATCACGCCTTACATCTCTCGGTTGGTCTGACCATTTCGCGGGTCAAGCAAACCTCGATGAAACAATGGCACCCACTCGCATTTCCGCTGTGCATCGTTCACGTCTGGATGGTTTCCAAGAATCCGGTACGGTTTCTCTTTCCCCTACGGTCGAGGCCGGGCGCTATGCAGTTGGTGATTGGGTCATCGCCACAGGCGCCGCTGCCTCCGAGCCGCTGGACCGCACCACAGCCATTTCGCGTCGTGCGGCAGGTGAGGAATCGAAACCGCAACTTATCGCGGCGAATGTTGATACCTTGGGAATCGTGACCAGCTGCAACGCAGATTTCAACGTCGCGCGCCTTGAACGCTACTTGGCCATGTGCAGCGCGTCGGGCTGTCTGCCACTGGTCATTTTGACGAAGGCCGATCTGGTTGAAGATGCACGTGACTACGTTAAACAAGCAGAAAAACTGTCACCGATGATAACAGCGCTGGCAATAAACGCAAAAGACCTTGATGACGTCGAGCGGTTAAACCCATGGTGTTCGAACGGCCAAACCTTGGCTTTGGTCGGGTCATCAGGCGTTGGAAAGACCACGATCCAGAACCTTTTGACGGGGCAGATCGACACGACCCAAGACATCAGGTCTGATGATGCAAAAGGGCGGCATACCACAACAAACCGAAACCTTCGCGCCACAACGGCAGGTGGCTGGCTGATCGACACCCCGGGAATGCGCGAATTGCGCTTATTGGATGCTGAGGAAGGGGTGGAAGAAGTCTTTTCTGACATCACCGAACTTGCAGCACAGTGCAAATTCAATGACTGCGCCCACCAGACCGAACCAGGCTGCATGGTGCGCGCCGCTATTGAAGACGGGACACTAGATGCTGACAGAATTGAAAGGTGGCGCAAACTAGAACGCGAAAATCGCTTCAACACAGCAACAGTTGGTGAAAATCGCGGGCACCTAAAACGGCTGCAAAAGATGTACGATGCAGGAAAAGAACGTGGCGCCGCTAAACGGCGCGGGCGGCCCAGGTAAACTGCGCGTCTTTTTCAACGGCACAGGGGCGGACCGTGCGCAGACGCGCCAATGCAACGTGTGGGTCCTCGCCATGTTCGACCATCAAGCGCAATGCCATCATCCCTGACCGCCCACAGCCGCCAAAACAATGGCTTAGAATACGGCCACCCTGTACGAGAACCTTCGCACATTGTGCAGAAACCTCTGGCCATAACGTTTCAATTTCTGGACTGGGGGTGCTGAAATCAACAATCGGTAAATGCTGCCATTTGACATCTGCCATACGTAAATCATCGCCGAACCCACCGGCACCTACGCGGTCAAGTTCGGCCGATCCCGTCATTGTCAGAACAATGTCAGGCGCCCAGCGCAGGATTGCAGACAGGTCATTTTCGTAACGCCCATTCCGCCCAGGCACGGGGGACAAAGCGACCTGCCCTGCCCCCACGATGATCGGAAATATCGCAAAATCAGACGACGCCATGTTCTACCACCTGTCCCGGTTTTTCATTCGCCCAATCTGACAGGAACGACCGAATATCACTGTTGCCCGCAGCCTTTATCGCGCGACGCGGCAATGCAACACCTTCTTCCAAAGCAAGGCGTAAACACCCCACATAATCGCCCTTTGCGCGTTCCGGGTTGTTATCCGCACCATGCAAAATGGTGCTAAACAACGTGCCGCCGTAGGCGTTCACGTGACCCAAATTTGGCTTTAGCTTTAGAAAGAACGCCAAGTTTTGCGGCCGTCCCAACCAGCCAGCGATCTGAACCGGCGTAACCCCAGCCCCATCGGGCCTGTCCCACGGCATACCTAATTTAATCAGCGCAGCAAGGTGGTCGAGTTTATCGACCGCACCCGCAAATTCACGCACAAGGTCCACATAAACTTCCGGCAGTTTAGCCGGATCGATAAAGGTGTTCTCCGCCACGTCCCCTTCGGCTGCGCGCGATAAAATCAATTCATCCGTCGACAAAGGCACCGACGTCATCAAATTTGCCAAAGGTGCGTTGCCGTACACTTTTGCCGCGGCATAGGCTGTGATTCCCTTACCAACCTTTGACGGATCAGCCCCCGCATCCATAAGCGCACGGCAAACAGGTTCGCTAGACATGCGCAGGGCAGCATGGTGCAACGCCGTCCAGCCGTCATACCCCTCATTAGGGTCAGCACCCGCATCCAACATCATCTGCACCATGTCCAAGTTGTCGAAATCCATCGCCCGTTTCAACGCGTTGGTTCCATTCGGGTTGGCCCCAGCAGTCAACAGCATCCGGACACCCGCGGACGATCCAATTTCACAGGCATGATAGAGCGATTCACCGTCATCAGGGTTAGCCCCATGATCCAGCAACCACTGCCCCAGCTCCAAATTACCGGCATGTCCGATCGCCCCATACAATGCCGAAAGCGGGTTTTCCTCATCCCCCGGCGCTGGGAAGCTATCATTTACGTCAGCACCCGCATCGACCAAGGCTTGCGCAATTTTCAACATCTGCGGCTTGCGGTCAGGAAACGCGCCAAACGCTTTAGAAAATGCCAGATGCAACAATGGGCGTCGCCCACCGTAACTGGTTTCTGGAACCGTCGGATCTTCCTCTAGGGCCTCTAAGAACCGCGGTTCATATAGCGCACATTGCAACCCGACCGCACCATCAGCTACATCAGGGTCTTCCCAAACGAGGTCGCGAATGACCTGCGTTTGCCCATGCCAAAGGGCAACTTTAAGACGTTGCTGTCGCTGGGCACGATCCATGCCGAGGCGCGCAATCACCTCTTTCATCATGGGCCAACTAGTGAACTGATTTTCGCGCGCAATCACGTGCAAATAATCTGCATGTTTCAACTCTGCACCATCACGACGCGGATCATTTGCACGCACGCGAACCAAGGCGTCTGGTGCGCCTGTTTCAAAACTGGCTTTCAATGCCTTCGCGGCACGACGGTAATTTTCTAATGGGTCTTTTGTCATCGGCTTCCTCAACACATATCCCACGGGTTCGCTAACACGGGCATGAGAAAGACCGGATATGGTCTGTTCTTCGATATATGAGGGTGCCGTATTCGGCTTTTCGCGAACCTGAATGCCCCCCAACGGGCGCTTGTTTGGTACAATAGCTTTTTACATCCCGCAAGAGCGCGCTAATGGGTCAGTCTAGCTAGACGCCACGACCTTGCCGGAATACCCTATGCGTATGACCGAATCCGATACCCCGCAGTACCAAGTCCTTGCCCGCAAATACCGCCCAGAGACCTTCGCGGATCTTGTGGGGCAAGACGCCATGGTACGGACGCTGAAAAACGCCTTTGCTGCCGACAGGATCGCGCAGGCGTTCATCATGACAGGTATCCGCGGGACAGGAAAAACAACGACCGCGCGGATCATTGCCAAAGGCATGAACTGTGTCGGTGAAGACGGCAACGGCGGCCCAACGACCGAACCCTGCGGCAAATGCGAAAACTGTGTGGCAATCATGGAAGGTCGCCATGTGGACGTTATGGAAATGGATGCTGCATCACGCACCGGTGTGGGTGATATCCGTGAAATCATCGAAAGCGTCCATTACCGCGCAGCGTCTGCCCGCTATAAAATCTACATCATCGATGAGGTTCACATGCTGTCTACCAGCGCGTTCAACGCGTTGTTGAAGACGTTGGAAGAACCCCCAGCACACGTGAAATTCATCTTCGCGACGACCGAAATTCGCAAGGTTCCAGTGACCGTATTGTCCCGCTGTCAGCGGTTTGATTTGCGCCGCATCGAACCGGAAGACCAAATAGGTCTGTTACGCAAAATTGCGACAGCCGAGGGTGCTGAAATTACTGATGATGCGCTTGCGCTTATCACCCGTGCCGCCGAAGGGTCTGCGCGAGATGCGCAATCATTGCTTGATCAGGCAATTTCGCATGGAGCTGGTGAAACCACCGCCGAACAGGTCCGCGCTATGTTGGGTCTTGCAGACCGCGGGCGCGTCTTGGACCTGTTCGACATGATCCTCAAAGGCCAGGCCGCCGAAGCGCTGACCGAACTGTCCGGCCAATATGCCGACGGCGCGGACCCGATGGCTGTATTGCGCGATCTGGCCGAAATCTCGCACTGGGTGAGCGTTATCAAGATCACGCCAGATGCCGCCGAAGACCCAACCGTGTCGCCAGATGAACGCACACGCGGGACCCAAATGGCACAAGACCTGCCAATGCGTGTTCTGACACGCCTTTGGCAGATGTTGTTGAAGGCCTTGGAGGAAGTTTCCATTGCCCCAAACGCGATGATGGCGGCGGAAATGGCGATCATCCGTTTAACCCACGTCGCGGACCTGCCTAGCCCCGAAGAACTTGTGCGTAAACTCGATGGGCAATCTCCCCCAACCGGTGGTCCTGGCGGTGGGGGTGGCGGCGCCCGCCCAGCGCCCACAACAACGCACGCGCAAGGGTCACCAACACCGACGCACTCTGGCCCTAGCGGCACAACAATGTCCGTGGGTGGCGCTGCCGTGGCAATTGCCCAAGACGAAGCACTGGCGCATTACCCTACCTTTGAACATGTAGTCGAACTTATCCGCCGGCACCGCGATGTGAAATTGCTGGTAGAGGTTGAAACAGGCCTTCGCCTTGCGGCCTACCAACCCGGGCGGATCGAATTTGAACCGGCCCCGAACACGCCTCAGGATTTAGCGCAGCGGCTCGGCTCTCGCTTACAGGCATGGACTGGCAACCGTTGGGCCGTGACCGTTGTAAATGAAGGAGGAGCGCCCAGCATTGCTGAAGTTCGCGATGCAGAAATGATTGCCCTAAAGAACAAGGCTGCTGAACACCCGCTAGTGAAGGCCGTGTTTGCCCAGTTCCCAAGCGCCACAATCAGTGAAATTCGCACCCCCAAGGCCCTAGCGGCCGAGGCCCAACAAGACGCCCTTCAAGAGGTTGAGGACGAATGGGATCCCTTCGAAGAGGAATAATTCTCGGCCTAATACCGATTCAGGCTGCTGCAGAAGTTTGCGACAAAGAACGCCCACTTCTGGAACAAGGCACGCAGGGATCCGCACTCAGTGAAGCTTTGCATCTCTTTTTGTCGCCAATCGGCATTTTCGCCGCGATCTTATTTCTAATTGCAATCGCAGTGCGAAGACCATGGCTGCTCTGGGCCAGTTTTGCCGTATCTGCCATGCTCTTTTTGTCCCTGATCATCAATCCTGCCTTCCCGGACCCAACCGGGTTTCGTTACTTCGCAGTGATGGAGGGCTGCATTGGCTCGCAAAACCTTAGCCTGGCAATAACCGGCCTCCTTACAGTGACAACATTTATCCTCGCCCGACGGAACAAAACCACCAAAGCGCGTTGATCAAGGACAGTTGCCTTGCGGGACGACGCCCCTCCGCTTATCTAGGTCGAAACGTATTCAGGAGACAGAAATGTTCAAAGGACTTGGCGGCCTCGGCGATATGGCCGGTATGATGAAAAAAGCGCAGCAAATGCAGACAGACATGGCTGCCTTGCAGGACGAACTGCACAACGTCATGGTCACAGGTGAAAGCGGCGCAGGTCTTGTGAAAGCTACGGCATCTGCCAAAGGCGAGCTGAAAGCCTTGGACATTGACCCATCCATTTTTAACGGCGACGACAAAGAAGTTGTCGAAGACCTTATCCTTGCTGCAATCAAAGACGCGCAAGGCAAAGCATCTGATAAGGCACAAGAAGAAATGGCCAAACTGACCGAAGGTCTTGGCCTCCCCGCAGACATGAAACTTCCATTTTAGAACGTGAGTGAAGCACCCAAAGATATCGACGCCCTGATCGAGCTTATGGCCCGCCTGCCGGGCCTTGGTCCACGTTCAGCGCGGCGTGCGGTGCTTCATCTTATCAAAAAGCGTGGCCAGCTGTTAAATCCGCTGGCCGAAGCCATGGCAAAAGTGGGTGAAACGGCCCGCGAATGTCTGAATTGTGGAAACATTGGTACGGCTGACATCTGCACGATCTGCGAAAGCAATAAACGTGCGACTGGCCAGATTTGTGTCGTCGAAGACGTCGCCGATCTTTGGGCAATGGAACGTTCAGGTGTCTTCAAAGGACGCTACCATGTCCTAGGTGGAACGCTGTCTGCCCTTGATGATATTGGCCCCGACGAATTACGTATTCCCAAACTGCGCGACCGCATTACCAGCGAAGATGTGACCGAAGTCATCCTCGCTCTTGGCGCAACGATAGACGGCCAAACAACTGCCCATTACATCGCAGACGAGTTGCAGGGCGTCGAGGTAACCACACTTGCACAAGGTGTGCCTGTTGGCGGAGAACTGGATTACCTTGATGACGGAACAATCACTGCTGCGCTGAATGCGCGCAAATCTCTCTAATAAAAAAACCCCAGACATTACTGCTCGGGGTTTTTTGTTCTTTATCGAGTTGATCGCGAGATCAATCTTCGTCGTTGCCCGCGTCATCTGGCAGATTAAAGAACGTATCTGCATCTGGAACAGATGTATCTTCTTCGGGTTCGGGTGTGTCGTTAGACAAAGTGAACGCTTCAAGGCCGGCCATTGAAGATGGCATCTTCGGCTCTGGATCCATTCCAAGGCTCTGCTCGGTGGACACCAATTTGCGGCGTTCGTCATCCGTCATAACGCTGCCTTCTTTGGCTTTCTTTGCGTTGGCCTTTTGAACAGCTGCATCCAGTTCAGACTGCTTACACATGCCCAAAGCAACCGGATCGATCGGTTCGATGTTGTTGATATTCCAGTGTGTCCGTTCACGGATCGCCTGAATGGTTGGCTTGGTTGTGCCGACCAATTTAGAAATCTGACCATCAGACAGCTCGGGGTGGAATTTCACCAACCAGTAAATGGACGCCGGACGATCCTGACGTTTGGACAACGGTGTATACCGTGGACCGCGACGTTTCTCTTCGCCAGCTGATGCAGGGTTATACAACAGTTTCAGTTTGTGCAGCGGCGCAGCTTCGGCCGCATCAATTTCCTCTTGGGTCAACTGTTTGTTCGCAATCGGGTCGAACCCTTTTACTCCAGTCGCAACATCACCATCAGCAATGCCTTGGACTTCCAGCTCGTGCAGGCCACAGAAATCCGCGATCTGTTTGAAGGTGATCGTTGTGTTGTCACACAGCCAAACAGCTGTGGCTTTTGCCATAATCGGTGTGCCGCTCATCGCGTTTCTCCTTGGTCAATAGACACGCCTTTCCCACGCCCTTGAAGGGGCAGACCGTTTCGGGCCGGGTTCACGTTGTCGGGGAACTTATCTTCTATATAGTCGCGCCAACGTCCCAAGGAAAGACCCCAAATGTTACGATTGATTGTCCTGTTTATTGTTCTGGCCCTACCAGCACGCGCCCAACACACATCCGGTGACTTTGACTACTATGTTTTGTCCCTGTCGTGGTCGCCAACATGGTGCGCAATCGAAGGCGATTCTCGAGGTTCACCGCAATGCGATGACGACAAAGATTTCGGCTGGGTTCTGCACGGGCTGTGGCCACAATACGAGGACGGCTGGCCAGCCGATTGCCGCCATTCCTTCCGCAACCCCTCGCGTAGCGACACTGCCGCGATGGCGGATATTATGGGAACGTCCGGGTTGGCGTGGCATCAATGGAACAAGCACGGGTCCTGCAGTGGCCTTTCACCAGATGACTATTTCGCGCTGTCCCGCGACGCATATGGCTACATTACACGCCCGCAAATTTTGCGTGACCTAGACCGGTCTGTCACCTTGCCTGCCTCGCTCATAGAGGAAGCATTCCTAAAGGAAAACACGCAACTCTCACCAGATCAGATCACGATCACTTGCCGTGCCGATCGCATCCAAGAGGCGCGCATTTGCCTAACCAAAGACCTGGAACCGCGCGACTGTGGTTCCGATGTTATCCGTGATTGCACCCTAAACGACGCTTTGTTTGACCCGATACGATAAGCAAAGTGAGGCGCTGTACTGCCCTGGGTGGCAATGAAGCGATGCGTGGCAAATTGAACAGTTGTGACATTCGTTTTAACGCCCGCTTTGTTCTCCGCTTGAACCTAACTCCTCGGTCTTTAGCGTGGGTTAAAAGATGTGAGGCAAAATATGACCAAAGGTCGCAAGCCCGATATCGTTTGCATCGGCGCGCAAAAGGCAGGAACAACGTGGCTGCACAACACCCTTGGGCGGCGGTCGGACGTCTGGGTTCCCCCGTTCAAAGAACTTCATTTTTTCGATAATAAATTCATCGAAGAATGTCGTGAATGGGCCACTGGGCACGTCAAACGTGGGCTAAAAAGTGCGAAAGAGCGCCATATCGAAAAGACCCCCGAGCCTGATTCCGAATACCTAGAACACCTCAAGCGCCTCGGCGAAAAACCCATGTTGAACGGAACGTGGTATCAATCCATTTTCAGCCGCGCGCCCGCCACCTCGGCTTGTTTAGATGTAACACCTGAATACAGTTGCATCGGAGATGAAGGCATTCAATTCTTTAAGAAGTTTCTACCCAATTCAAAACTCATTTACCTGATCCGTCACCCCTACGACAGGCTGGTCTCTCAATTTAAGATGAACGCATCTCGCAAGATGCGACGCGACCCAGAATTTGATGACTGGCAACTTCTTTTGGACATGTCGGCCATGGCAACACGTGGTGATTACATGAACCACATCCCTCTTTGGGACACGTATTTCACACCAGACCAACTGCTCTATTTGCCGTATGGCATGATCAGGTCCGAACCACTCAAGTTGCTTCGCAAAATCGAAGACCATTGCGAATTGTCCGAATATGATTATCCAGAACCATCAAAGGTATTTCACAAAACCGCACCCGTTTTCCTGCCCCAAGATGTACTAAAAATTTTGGAAGAGCGAACTGCCCCCCAAGTGGACTACATTACTTCCCGTTTTGGTTCCGATTTCCTGAAACAATCTCGTTAGCGGTTTGGTTCGCAAGCAACCTATTCAACCTTGAGAACAATTTTCCCAATGTGCGCACTGCTTTCCATTCGGGAATGGGCTGCCGCTGCATCAGCCAGCAAGAATTCTTGGTCCATCACAGGGGTAACTTTGCCCGCTTCAAGCAATGGCCAAACGTGACGTCGCAGCTGCTGCGCGATTTCGGCTTTCGCCAAATCTGATTGGGGGCGCAGGGTAGACCCTGTTATCGTCAAACGGCGCATCATCATTTGGGCGAAGTTCAATTCAATTTTCGGCCCTTGCAAAAATGCGATTTGCACCAGTCGTCCATCATCAGCCAAGGCCCGCACATTGCGAGGCAGATAGTCTCCACCGACCATATCAAGGATCAAATGTGCACCACCGTGGGCCTTCATCATCTCAACAAAGTCTTCGTTACGATAGTTCACTGCGATTTCTGCGCCTAACGCCAAACATGCTGTGCACTTTTCATCAGCCCCTGCAGTGGTGAAAACGCGCGCGCCAAAAGCTGATGCAAGCTGAATTGCAGTCGTGCCGATGCCGGACGACCCGCCGTGCACCAAGAACCGTTCACCCGCCTTCAACCCGCCTCGCATGAACACGTTGGACCAAACGGTAAAGAACGTTTCAGGAAGACAGGCCGCTTGTTTTAGCGACAAACCATTCGGAATAGGCAAGCAATGAGCAGCTGGCGCGACGACCTCTTGCGCGTAACCTCCACCGGGCAAAAGGGCACACACTTGATCCCCAATCACCCAATCTGTGACACCTGCACCGACAGCACTGATGGTGCCTGACGCCTCTAAGCCGGGCAAAGGGCTGGCCCCTTTTGGTGGGTTATATAATCCGGCTCGCTGAAGCGCATCTGGGCGGTTCACGCCGGCATACGCGACCTTGATCCGCACTTGCCCGTGTGCAGGTTCAGGCGTGGGAACATCCGCTAATGTTAAAACCTCAGGCCCGCCCGCTTGGGCAATTTCGATCGCTTTCATTGAGGTGTTTTCCATGATCCAGGTAAGTCATTCGGAACGTCTGCGGGCGCTTTCACCCGCGTGGTCATTTGGGCGAAGGCCGCTGCAAACGGTTTGGTCAGCGGGTTTTTATTGACCGCTGCCTTAAACGTTTCAAACTGCATGACGTTTTCGATACGTCGGTCGATGAAATCTATCGTCGCTTGGCCATCAATGCTGTCATCACCCAACCAAAACAATACGACCGAGCCGTAAACAGCGGACAAGGTCGCACGCTTTGTGTACCAATTCACGTCTTCGGACGTGTCGCCCAAAGCCGTCCAAATTGCATCCGCAGTTCCCCAAATTAACTTCGATCCTTCGGGCGCCATATGCGGCAATGCGAACAACACCGTCCCTCTGCGCACGGCTTCTTTATCATCCACCGTTTCTAGCCGCAGGCGGATCGCATGGGCCACCTTATCGCGAAACCGAAGGTCTGACAGATCAGCGGCGGCCAATGCATTTACCATCGCGACGTCGCCCTGTTTATGAAACAGAATCGCTAGGTCTGTTGCACCGCGTGGACAAATGCCCTTGGCCTCAGCCACAGAAATTTCCAGATCATCACAAGCAGCCCGAAAGGCGGTATCGTTCCAACCATCAAACGCCACATGGGGCAAAATGGCTTCCAATAGCATGATGTTGGTCACTGGCATTGCGGACTCCTTTTCAGGCATCTGTAGCATACTGGACAAATGCAGGCACTGCGGCTATATGGACCGCTCCTGCAACTTATTGCAAATTTAACTTAGAGAGGTGGTGAAAACCACATGCAGGTTAGTGTTCGTGACAACAACGTCGATCAGGCGCTTCGTGCCCTGAAGAAAAAGCTCCAGCGTGAGGGCGTTTTTCGTGAAATGAAGCTTAAGCAACATTTCGAAAAGCCGTCCGAGAAAAAGGCGCGCGAGAAGGCCGAGGCCATTCGCCGTCAGCGCAAGCTGGCTCGGAAGAAAGCACAGCGCGAGGGAATGCTCTAAGCACCCCTTTCGACATGTTTAAGAATTAGGGAAACCCCGCGTATGACGCGGGGTTTTTCTTTGGCCCAAGCGTTTTTGCGTGTTAGGCGTGCCCAAACATACCGGAGAACAACCACATGGCCATCCTTGCAAACATCCTCATCGGGCTCATCGCACTTTTACATTTCTATATTTTGTGGTTCGAAATGTTTGCGTGGGAAAGCCGCGGACCAAAGGTATTTGCGGGCTTCCCTAAAGATCTGTTCCCCAAGACAAAGGCAATGGCCGCCAATCAAGGGCTCTATAACGGTTTCTTGGCCGCCGGCCTTCTTTGGTCGCTTATCATTGGTGACCCGACGTGGTCGCAAAACGTTGCGATGTTCTTCCTAATCTGCGTCGCTGTTGCTGGCATTTACGGCTATATGAGCGTCAGCAAACGGATTATCTATGTGCAGACAGCACCAGCGGTCATAGCCATAATTGCGCTCTTGGTTTCTTAAACCGGCAGTTCTGTCGTTTGGCGCACAGTCCGCAGCGCAAAAGACGACTGCATCCCCTGAACGCCCGGTAATCTTGCAAGATACCGGCGATGGATCCGAGCAAAATCTTCGGCATCGCTAGCAACGACTTTCAGCAAATAGTCGGCCTGCCCAGCCATGAGGTGACATTCCAAAACATCCGGAATTCGCGCTGCCGCTTTTTCAAATGCATCCAACACATCATCGGCCTGCGCCCGCAACGTGATTTCGACAAACACGGTCGTTTTGCGTTCAACCTTACGGGGATTCACAAGCGCGACATAGCCGTCGATGAACCCATCTTTCTCCAAACGCTGAACACGACGGTGGCAAGCCGAAGGAGAAAGGTTAACTTTTTCTGACAGTTCAGCATTCGACAACCGGCCTTCACGTTGTAGGGCAGCCAAAAGTCGTCGGTCGGTGGGGTCGAGCTCATTCACGCAATATTTTTCCATAATATACAGATAAGGGCCTAAAGATTTTGCAACTTATATCGCTAACACGCCAAAAGTTGCCAGTACTTTCCCGCTGCCTCGGTGCCAAGCTGAATTCAGTTAGAGGAGAACACCCCATGCACATCGGTTGCCCAAAAGAAATCAAACCCCAAGAATTCCGTGTTGGATTAACCCCAAACGCAGCACGTGAAGCCATTGCCCACGGGCACACTGTCAGTGTTGAAACCCGTGCCGGAAACGGTGCTGGGTTTACTGACGAAGACTACATTGCAGCCGGTGCCGCAGTGCTTGAAACCGCGGCCGAGGTGTTTGCCTCCGCAGACATGATTGTAAAAGTAAAAGAGCCGCAATCGGCGGAACGTAAGATGTTGCGCGAAGGACAGTTGTTGTTCACTTACCTTCACCTCGCGCCCGACCCTGACCAAACTCATGACTTGCTCGTGTCTGGCTGTACGGCAATTGCCTATGAAACTGTTACTGATGCGTCAGGTGGCTTGCCCTTGCTGGCACCAATGTCAGAAGTCGCAGGACGTTTGGCACCACAGGTCGGCAGCTGGACATTACAAAAAGCGAACGGGGGGCGTGGCGTCCTAATGGGGGGCGTGCCGGGCGTGGGACCTGCGAAGGTCGTGGTCATTGGCGGCGGCGTGGTAGGCACGCATGCAGCACGGGTCGCGGCTGGGATGGGCGCGGATGTGACTGTGTTGGATCGTTCCTTGCCTCGCATGCGCTATCTGGATGACGTGTTTTCTCGTGATTTCAAAACCATGTACGCAAGCGCAGGCAACACTATTGAAATGGCGCGCGAAGCCGACATGGTCATTGGCGCTGTTCTGATCCCTGGCGCAGCTGCTCCAAAGCTCATTAGCCGTGCCCAGTTGTCCGAAATGAAACAAGGTGCGGTTATTGTGGATGTGGCAATCGACCAAGGTGGGTGTTTTGAAACATCAAAGGCGACAACGCATCAAGACCCGATTTATGACGTCGACGGCATCATGCACTACTGCGTCGCCAACATGCCGGGGGCTGTTGCGCGTACTTCAACCATTGCGCTGTCGAATGCGACGATGCCGTTCATGTTGGCCTTGGCAGACAAGGGCTGGCGTCAAGCCTGTGAAGACGACCCGCATTTGCTGAATGGTCTAAACGTACATGCCGGGCAACTGACCTATTACGCGGTCGGAAAGGCGTTGGGGATCGATGTGATTGCCCCACAACTGGCACTAAAGGCCTAAACGCAAAAAAGGCCCGCCGACACTGGCGGGCCTTTCCATCGAATATACTTCGATTACTTCTTCAGTGCGGCCAAGATGTCAGCCAACAACTCTTCCTGAGTTGGGCCAGCTGGCGCTGCTGGTGCTTCTTCTTCAGTTTTCTTCAGTTTGTTCACCTGACGAACCAACATGAAGACAACAAACGCGATGACCAAGAAGTTGATGATCGCCATGATGAAGTTACCGTATGTGAATACAGCATCGCCAACAGAGGCAGACAAACCACCAAAGTCTACGCCACCCATGAAAATACCGATCAGCGGATTGATCAGATCGTCAACCAAGCTGCCAACGATCGCTGTGAACGCTGCACCGATGATGATACCAACAGCCATGTCCATGACATTGCCCTTGGCGATGAAGTCTTTGAATTCTTTAAGCATTTTTTCTTCCCACTTAGTTTACGTGCAGGCGCAAAAATGGCGCCCCTTCCCACGCGCACACGTTACCTCAGTTTATGCACATCCCCAAAGGGTTAAATTTGGCGACCATTCCCCTTACTTACCAGGGGTCAACACAAACAAGGAAACTTAACATGGCAGACCTATCAGCATTTCCCATTACCCAAAAATGGGCACCTCAAAATCCTGATGTCATTCAGCTTTTTTCGTTCCCAACGCCAAATGGTGTAAAAATCTCAATCGCACTGGAAGAATTGGGCCTTGCCTATGAAGCCCACCGCGTCACGCTGTCAGACGCAGATGTCAAAAGCGCTGAATTCCTGAGCCTTAACCCAAACAACAAAATACCAGCGATCATCGACCCAAACGGTCCGGATGGTGCGCCCATCGGCATTTGGGAAAGCGGCGCAATATTGATTTACCTCGCCGAGAAGGCTGGGAAGCTATTGGGCACCACAGCAACAGAAAAGGCAAAGATCATCCAATGGTTGATGTTTCAGATGGGCGGTGTCGGCCCCATGTTTGGCCAGATGGGGTACTTCGTTAAATTTGCAGGATCTGAAATCGACGACCCTCGCCCCCGCGAACGCTACATCAACGAGGCCAAACGCCTTTTGGCAGTCGTAGAACAGCAGCTAGAGGGGAAAGACTGGATCGCGGGTGACTTTTCGATCGCGGACATCGCCCTTGCACCGTGGTTGAACGCACTAGACTTTTACGGCGCAAAAGACGTGACCGGGTACAGCGACCTAAAACATGTTCCTGCATACGTTGAACGTTTCTTTGACCGCCCCGCTGTCAAAAAAGCCCGAAACATTCCACCCCGTGAAGGATAGCCCTACATCACAACCGAAACGGCCCCGCTGATAGAATTCCATGGGGCCGTTTCATCTGCTTACAAAAAACTAGGCTGGCAAACTGCCGTCCAGCACATACCGCAGAATTTCAACAACCTGCGACGGGTCCCGCGCCACGGCAAGCGCCGCTGCATCGACCTCTTTCAGCGCGTGATCATGATCGGGCTGCTGCAAAACAATCAACGACTTTCCCAACGCAGCCGCGAACCCTGCGTCAAAGGCGGCGTTCCACTGGCGGTATTTTTCGCCAAAACGAACCACAACAACATCAGCATCTTCGATGCCTTTGCGGGTCCGGATCGCGTTAATCATCGCACCTTTATGATCGTGCCAATACTTGTTGGGTTCTTCACCCAATATCGTGACACCACAATCATCCGATGCAGCATGATCGGTAACTGGGCTGTTAAATGTCACATCAAGATCTTTGGCACCGTTGATGATTTGGTCGCGCCAGTCGGTGTGAATTTCACCGGATAGATAAACGTTGAGCATGTGGCCCCCTTTCGTTGGGACCACATGTAGCACGTCATTTTTTGCGTGCCACGATGTAGCGTGACATTGCAGGGAAGTTTCCGGATTCGACGATTTCAAATCCTGCGAAAGTAATGGCAGCCTCTAGTTCGGCGTGGGTAAAGGAACGTACGGCCGGCGCTTTACCGATCATCTGGAGTAAACCAATCATGGGTTTGAAAATGAACCGCTTCACCCCCAAGGACGGGTCAGCCAAACACGGCGTTTTCGAAATGAAATAGCCACCACTCGGAAGGTTTCGGTAGATATCACCAAAGATATCGTCGGCATTGGGCGCAAGATGGAAAATGTTAAACGCCATCACCACGTCAAATGGTTCAGTCAGTTTAGCCGCATCTTCCGCGCTCATCGCACGAAAATCCACGTTAGAAATGCCAGCCGTTTCCGCCTTGGTTTTTGCAATCCCAATCATCGCTGGTGAAATGTCGGCGGCAACAATCTGGCGCGCGGCATGGGAAAGCTCGATCGCGGTTGATCCGGTACCGCAGCCGATTTCAAGAACATAGCTGTCTTCTGTGAGGTAAGACTGCGTTCGGCCACGCGTATATTCGTAGGCGGCCAAATCTTTAATGGGATCTTGGGCGTACTTGGGGGCAATCTTATCCCAGAATTTTACGGCATCAGTCATCATGATCTCCTTTCCAACACCCTACAAACGTATGAGTGTCAGTAAAATTGACGAAATCTGAAAGACTTCTATACATTTACGTATGGATATTGATGCTGACCACCTAGATTGGAACCACCTCCGCGCATTTTTGGCCACGGCAGAGGCACAGTCGTTGTCTGGCGCCGCACGCCGGTTGGGTTTGACACAGCCCACGTTAAGCCGGCAGGTCGCCGCACTAGAAGAGACACTATCGTTGATGTTGTTCGAACGTGTTGGACGGGGCTTAGCCCTGACCGATGCAGGGCGCGAACTCTTAAACCACGTGCAAGACATGGGCTTGGCCGCGCAGCGCACCGCGATCACTGCGAACGGTCAGCAATCTGATTTGACAGGTTGGGTGCGCATTACGGCCAGCGATATCATGTCGGCACACATAATGCCCGATGTGGTGGCACAAGTGCGGCGACTGGCTCCGCAGTTAAAGGTGGATGTTGTTGCGACAAATGACATCAGCGATCTGATGCGGCGCGAAGCCGATATCGCTATTCGGCACGTCCGCCCAGATCAACCCGATCTTCTTGCCCGCAAGGTCACAGACGCAAATGGGTATTTTTACGGTTCGAAAACGTTCTTAGACCGTTTCGGTCGCCCCCAATCCAAAACAGAACTGGCCGCGATGGATTGGGTGTCTTTTGGGGATGTCGACGAAATGATCCGATATCTTGCAGCATTGGACATTCCACTAGACGAAAATGCATGTCGTGTTTCATCGGCGAATGGGTTGGTCGCATGGGAACTCGCGAAGGCGGGGTTAGGCTTGTGCCCCATGGACGCGGCAGTCGGCGACACTGCGATCGGAATGGAACGGGTCTTGCCAAACGTAGGGGAAATCACGTTTCCCATCTGGCTGGTCGCGCATCGCGAAATCCATACGAACCCAAAAATCCGGCTTGTGTTCGACGTATTGGCCCAAGCCCTCGCCGACCGAAAAGGGAACTAAAGATGTCACAATCTGGTCTTAGTTTCGCTCACTGGCAAGCTTACCTAGGGTAAATTATGTAGTCAGATATCTTGGAAAATAGCCATGTCAAATTCGATTAGAACAACCTTCTCACGTTTCCGTCGTTCGCAAGATGGTGCGGTGACAGTCGATTGGGTCGTTCTAACTGCGGCCATAGTTGGTCTAAGTGCTGCAGTCTTGTCCCAAGTCGCAGAAGGTGCCGAAACAGCGTCTGACAAAGTAGCAAGGTGTATGCGGATCACAGGCAACCAAGTACTACGTGATCAAAGCACCGACAATCGCAGCTACGAATGGCGACTTGCGCGCGCTCAACGGAACTGCGGGCGCCTTTAGGCACCCTGAACCCGTTTAGCCACGCAGCACGCCACCGGTTGCTTTAGAAACCTTTTCAACGATCTTAGCACTTACTGCCTCGATGTCCGCTTCCTTAAGCGTCGCATCAGTCGGCTGGAGACGAACAGTCATTGCAAGTGATTTCTGATCGTCGCCCAAGCTGCCACCAATGAATTCATCGAAGACGCGAACATTTTCGATAAGGGCTTTATCGGCTCCTGCTGCGGCATTTACCGCTGTCAGTGCGTCAACTTTTGCATCCATAACAAAGGCGAAATCGCGTTCAACCGCCTGAAGATCCGGGATCGTTGCAGCACCACGGTTGGCGGTTTGCTTTTTCGGCATCGGAATCTCTGCTGGGTACAATGTGAAACCCACAACCGGGCCCTTTACGTTGAGCGCGGACAGAATTTTCGGGTGGATTTCACCAAACACACCAAGGACCTTCTTGGGACCTAGGCAGATCTGGCCATGACGACCCGGATGCCATGCATCACCTGCACCGCGCAAAATTTGCACTTTGGCGGGGGCGCCCATTGCAGCCAATATTGCTTCAGCGTCTGCTTTGGCATCAAAGATATCGACATCACGCGATGCACCATGCACGTCTTTGGACGCGGTCTTACCGACCAAAATACCCGTTACGGCTGTGTGCTGCTCACCTGGTTCGCCACCGTGGAAGGCATCGCCCGCCTCAAACAAAGCAAGGTTTGCCATGCCGCGCGCCTGATTTCTGGCCGCAGCCTGCAAAAGGCCAGGCAACAACGCAGGGCGCATATGCGACATTTCAGAACTGATCGGGTTGGCCAACATGGTTGCGTCGGTACCGCCGCCAAACAGCTCAGCCGCTGCCTGATCGATGAACGAATAGGTCACACATTCATTGTAGCCTAAACCAGCCGTCGTGCGACGTGCAGTGGCCAGACGTTTTTGAATCGGTGTCAAAATAGGTGCAGGTACGCCAGCCGGGCGCGGGAGCGGCTTAGGCTCGAGGTTAGAAAGCGACGCCATGCGTGCGACTTCTTCCACCAAGTCCGCTTCACCTTGCACGTCAGGGCGCCATGCAGGCACCTGTGCCATATCACCGTCCATCACGAAGCCCAGCTTGGTAAGCGTATCGCGTTGGGTGTCGGCAGGAATGTCCATGCCAACAAGCGAAGAACAACGCGCTGTGTCGAGTTTATAAGCGCGCGATGTGTCAGGAATTTCGCCAGCCTGCACGACCTCAGACGCTTCACCACCTGCGATATCGACAATCATACGCACCGCGTGTTCCATGCCATCCGGTGTGAAGGCAGGGTCGATGCCGCGTTCAAACCGGTAACGCGCATCAGTGTTCAGTTTCAGCGCGCGCCCTGTGTAAGCAGTCCGCACAGTATCAAAATAGGCTGCTTCTACGAACACATTAACGGTGTCATCGCTCACACCAGTACGCAATCCACCCATCACGCCACCAATACTTTCAGGCCCTTCGGCGTCGGAAATCACAGTCGCACCTTCGGGCAATGTGTATTCTTTTTCGTCAAGGCCAACCAATTTTTCATCGCCAGCAGCGCGGTGCAAGCGCAGGGTGTTGCCGTTGATTTTATCGGCGTCGAACACGTGCAGCGGGCGATTCAGATCGTAGGTGAACCAGTTGGTCACATCGACGAGGAAGCTGATCGGGCGCAGGCCGATTGCTTTGAGTTTCTGTTGCAGCCAGACGGGGGATGGCCCGTTTTTCACGCCTTTGATCACGCGGCCATAAAACACCGGCGCTTGGTCCAATGTGTCGGCGTCGATGGACACGGACACAGGGTTCGCGAATGTCGCAGGAACAGGTTCGATTGTGTTGTCGATCAAGGTGCCCAAACCACGAGCCGCCAAATCGCGCGCAACGCCGCGCACGCCCAAGGCATCGGGGCGGTTTGGCGTGATGGCGATCTCGATCACAGGGTCGACCTGTGCAGGGTCATGTTCGGCCAGATAATCCGCAAAGGACTGCCCCACCTCACCAGCAGGCAGTTCGATGATGCCGTTGTGCTCATCCGACAGCTCAAGCTCCTTTTCAGAGGCCATCATGCCGAAGGATTCAATCCCACGGATTTTGCCGACGGAGATGGTGATATCAAGACCGGGGATGTAGGTACCGGGCTTGGCGACGACGACGGTGATCCCCTCGCGCGCGTTTGGCGCACCACAAATGATCTGCGTGGGGCCCTCGCCCGCCTCAACCGTACAAACGCGCAGCTTGTCGGCGTCTGGGTGTTTTTCGGCTGCGGTGACTTTGCCGATCACAAAATCGCTCAACTTCGCGGCGGGGTTTTCAATGCCCTCAACTTCGAGCCCGAGGTCGGTAAGCGTATCTGCAATTTCGTCAACAGACGCATCTGTGTCGATGTGCGTTTTGAGCCAAGAGAGGGTGAATTTCATCGTTTACGTCCCGCGAATATGTGTTGGGGAGGGTTTAGCGGATCAGGCCAAAATGGGAAAGGCTGATCGGACCTAAGAGCGCGGTTCGATTTGGCGGCCGTCGAGGTCTTCAATCAGCTGGAAAAATTCGAACACCAGCATCATTTCGGGATCAAACTTATGGTCCCGTTTGATCGCCGCCTTTGTGGCTTTGCGCCAGCCGATAAAATCGTCTTCGCCCAAATCCGAGGCCGCCATGTTGGTGTTCACGTCGCAATAGCGTACCTGATCAACACGCACGGTTTTAACGACCAAGGCAGGGGTGTTGTCCCACAGCGCGACAATGTCGGTACGGCCCGCGACAGGCATGGCTTCTGGTTCGCCCTCAAACTCGGCCAATGGTGCGCAGATCGCGCGTTTTTTGCCGCGCCGCACACGGTTTACGAGGTCGCGTGAGCTTTCAGCGTCATAGCCAAATTTAAACGTCCCCGCACCGGGGTAAGTTTCTTGTAGGTCTTCGTATACGGGCATGATGGGATTCCTCGCGTGTGGGTCAGTTCGAACCCTAAATGGATAGAACTATTTTTCCTTTAAGCGCTTCACGATTTCACTATTTGGTTCTCGCGTCTCTGCTTTAAGGTTTTTCTCAAATCGAGCGATTTCCTCTTTCGTCAGGTATGAATTGCCTTGAATTAGGATATTGCCTCGACTGTAACGCGCGACGTTGGCTCTCAGGAAATCCGCTTCTTGATCCCTTGAAGCGGTTTCGGACTGGGAAATCTGCGCAAGGTTTTCCACAAGAATCGTCTCGGAAGTTTGCAGGCGCTCTATCACCTTTTTTTGCAGCTTATCTTCTATTTCACGTCCAGACATCATATTGTGTCGAAGGACCTGCAAGTCTCTTAGCCCTTCCCAATGCACTGCAAGGGAGTCAGAAATCAGCTCCTTCTGTTTGGTCGAAAGTGCTGTTTGCAGGCGGAACCAATTGGATTGATATTCCTTCAGGGCATTCAGTTGGCCTGCACTATCCCCAGAAAGAAGCTCGATCTGGTATTTGGTTGAAGCGTCTATGAACTCGCGACTAACTGAACGGGCTTCTCGAGCCATCTCGTAGCTGTGTTCAACCCTCTTCTGGACAAGATATGCCAGCACACCAATCGAGGGTACTACTATGGCGGCAAAGATCGTAGCCAATGGCTGAGTTATGGCGGAGAAGCCAGCAAAGTAACCAAAAGCACTCATACAAACCATTGGGCCGACAATCAGAAAGCTTAGCGCCATCAGAACTTTGGATTGAAATCTCCGCAATCCCCTACCCCCCGTGCACCGTCGGCACCTGCAACGCGCTAAACCCATAATGCTTCAACCAGCGCAGGTCGCTTTCGAAGAAAGCGCGTAGGTCGGGAATGCCGTATTTCAGCATGGCGATACGGTCGATGCCCATGCCGAATGCAAACCCTTGCCATTCATTGGGGTCAATCCCACCGGCTTTCAAAACCTTCGGGTGCACCATACCGGACCCAAGGACTTCGAGCCAATCATCGCCCTCGCCCACTTTCACAGTCCCGCCAGAGAAATCGCATTGGATGTCGACCTCAGCAGAAGGTTCCGTGAACGGGAAGTGCGACGCGCGGAAACGGGTTTTCACCTTTGTACCAAAATAGGCCGTAAAGAACTCTTCCAACGTCCATTTCAGGTTCGCCATCGAGATGTCTTTGTCGATGGCCAGACCTTCGATCTGGTGGAACATCGGCGTATGCGTTTGGTCGTAATCGGCACGGTACACGCGACCCGGGCAAATAATACGGATCGGCGCGCCCTGCTCTTCCATCGACCGGATTTGCACTGGCGATGTGTGGGTGCGCAACACGTGCGGTGGGCGATTATCGCCCTCGGCACGGTGGGTATAGAACGTGTCCATTTCAGCGCGCGCAGGGTGGTGGCCCGGAATGTTCAGCGCGTCAAAGTTATACCAATCGGATTCAATCTGCGGACCTTCCGCCGTCGCGAACCCCATGTCGGCGAAGATAGCGGTGCATTCTTCCCAGACCTGAGACACGGGGTGGATCGTACCCTGACGACGATCACGCGCAGGCAACGTCACATCCAACCATTCCGATTTCAGACGCGCGTCAAGGGCTGCGTCAGCAAGACCAGCCTTCTTCGCAGTCAACGCCGCATTGATCTCATCCTTCAGGGCATTCAGCGCAGGGCCAGCAACCTGACGTTCCTCGGGAGACATTTTACCGAGCGAGCGCATTTGCAGGCTAATCTCGCCCTTTTTGCCAACGGCCTGCACGCGCAACTCTTCAAGAGTAGCTTCATCTGCGGCGTTACCGATGAGGTCGAGATATTTGGATTTAAGATCGTCCATGTGCGTGCCCTTTATCGCTTGAGGTTCAGGTAGCGAAATGGGGCGTCGGTTGCAAGGTTTGGCACGTCGTCGATAAGACGCGCAAATTGATCTGGTAACCGCATAATCGCTCGCCTAATACGTGCACAACCTACGGAATGATAATGCAACATGACAGACAATCCCAAGACACTAGGCGAGGCGTTAAACAAACTCCCGTCTTCGACCGCCCCTAGCCTAGGTCAACGGGTCGTTCTTGGGGTGCTCAATACAGTAAACGTTCTGTTGCTCACGATCTTAACCGCGATACCTGTTTGGTGGGCGGTCGGAGACCCCCAAACAGAGGCTGTGGCGACAACTGCAATTGTCGTTTGTGCATTGTGGGTCGTGACAAGGCTTCAGCGGCGCAAAGTTCAAAATCAGCACCCCAAGACACCGCAGCATCCCCTGCTAGCGCACGATCAGCAGGGGTTTATGAAAGATCTAGAATTGCGCCAAAAAACTGTGATTTTCGATGGCAGCAATCTCTATCATTTTGGCCTGGCCGAAAACATGGGGCCCCGCGTGTTAGGTTTGATTGCCCGTCAGTTGCGCGCCGAAGGATATCGCGTTGTTTGTTTCTTTGATGCCAACATCCATTTCACATTAATTGAGAATGGCGGCGCCCCGACCGGAAAGCGCCATTCGATTGAAACGCTTCAACGAAGTTTTGATATTGGCCCAGATGAAATTTACGTCGTGCCCTCGGGTGTTCAAGCGGACAAGTTCATCTTGGATAGCCTCAAACATCTGCCGATCTCGTTTGCGGTCACCAATGACAGATTCCGAGATTACGGAAAGTCTTACGCGGCGGTCATGAAAGGCGATCAGTGGCGCAAGGGTGTGGTCGTGGTGAAGAATGAAATCCGAATTCAAAAACACAGATTCAAGTCACCAGTCTATGTGAACTAACGCTGTAGGGCGGAACGAAAAAGGCCGCCCCGAATGGAGCGGCCTTTCTAATGTCGTTCGCAAGAGGCTTACGCCATTGCTGCTTTCGCTTTTTCAACGATCGCACCGAATGCTTCAGGCTCGTTCACGGCCAGATCAGCAAGAACCTTACGGTCCACTTCGATACCAGCCAAGTTCAGACCGTTGATAAAACGTGAATATGTCAATGTCTCGTCGATAGAGCGAACAGCAGCGTTGATACGCTGGATCCACAAAGCGCGGAAGTTGCGCTTACGATTGTGACGGTCACGTGTTGCGTACTGGTTCGCCTTGTCGACGGCCTGACGCGCTACTTTGAAGGTATTGGAGCGGCGGCCGTAATAGCCTTTCGCTGCATCTGTTACCTTCTTGTGACGACGATGAGTGACTGTACCACCTTTAACTCGCATATCAAATTCTCCTTAACGTGCGTATGGCATCATGCCCTTGATGATCTTAGCATCAGGAGCAGAAAGGGTTGTTGTGCCACGCGCATTGCGCAGGAACTTGTTCGTGCGTTTAATCATGCCGTGCTGTTTACCGGCCTGAGCAGCTTTAACTTTGCCCTTCGCCGTCATTTTGAACCGCTTTTTGCAGCTCGATTTCGTCTTCATCTTAGGCATTTCCGTCTCCTCTAAGGTGCGGTTATTGAACACGACTCGGCATGCCAAACTGGCCGGTCGTGCGGTTAGAAAGGCGCATGTACCGCGGTCAAACGTTCATGGCAAGTAGATTCGGGGCGGTTTAGTTTATGTATCTGGCAACAACTTCGACAAACACGTCTGGGATGTCATTCAGCGCATATCCACCAGGTTGTTCGCGTACTGCAAGAACAATAAGCCCCCCCGCAACCATCACAGCAATTGCCGCCGCACGTGGTACGCGCCCGTCCGCGAGCGCGCCCATTATTGACGGAATTGAAAACCCACCAACCACAAGGCCGATGACCAACATCAGATCCGGATCCATTCCCTACCCCTCAACGTTAAACCGTTGTGGGAACGTTACTCTACATCACCGGCATGAATCAAACGTTCGTCACAAGGGGCAACGCGAAGGATGTTTGTGCTGCCCGGCGTGTTGAACGGAACACCCGCCGTAACGACAACCATATCTGACTTCGAGGCCAGGCCAGATGCCAATGCGGCTCGGACAGCTTCGAGCACGGCAGTCTTAAACCGGTCGACAACTTTAACCGACTTCACACAGTTTGTACCCCAGCTCAGGGACAAACGACGTGTTGTCTTAACATCACTAGATAAAACGATGATTGGAACACGTGGACGCTCGCGCGACACCAATGCCGCTGTCGTACCAGACTGAGAATAACAGCAGATTGCTTTAACATCAGATGTCTCGGCAATTTCACGCGCCGCAGCAACAATACCGTCCGCAACGGTCTTACCAGATGTCTTGCGGCTTGCCTCTAGGATCTCTGTATATGTCGGATCGGCTTCTACTTCGATCGCAACGTTGTCCATTGTTGTGACTGCTTCGATTGGGAAATCGCCCGCAGCAGATTCAGCGGACAACATGATCGCGTCGGTGCCTTCATAAATTGCAGTCGCAACGTCAGACACCTCGGCACGTGTGGGCATCGGAGAGTCGATCATCGATTCCAACATCTGTGTCGCCACGATGACAGGCTTAGCGGCCGCACGGCACTTACGGATAAGTTGCTTTTGAATTGGCGGGACATTCTGCACTGGCAGTTCAACACCCAGATCCCCACGTGCGACCATGATACCGTCTGAAACTTCGAGAATTGAATCGAAAGAAGTTACCGCAGTCGGCTTTTCAATCTTCGATAGGATTGCAGCGCGACCTTTGCACAGCTTCCGTGCTTCTTCGACGTCAGCAGGGCGTTGCACGAATGACAAAGCCAACCAATCAACACCCAGTTCGCAAACGAATTCTAGATCTTTGCGGTCTTTTTCTGACAACGCAGCCAATGGCAAAACAACGTCAGGGACGTTCACGCCCTTGCGGTTGGAAATCACGCCGCCAACAATAACTTCGCAATCGGCAAAATCACGACCGCAGTCTTTGACGCGCAGCTTAATTTTCCCGTCGTTGACCAACAGGTGTGCACCGGGCTCTAGCGCATCGAAAATTTCTTTGTGTGGCAACTGAACACGTTCGACTGTGCCGGGCGTGTCATCCAGATCGAGGCGGAACGACGCCCCAACTTCAAGCATTTCACCATCATCAGATGCAAAAACACCAACGCGCAGCTTCGGTCCCTGAAGATCAGCCAGAATCGCAATCGGGCTGTCGAGATCTTTTTCAACCTTACGGATGATTTCATGACGAACCTTGATTTCGGCGTGATCGCCGTGGCTCATGTTCAGACGAAATACGTCTGCGCCTGCTTCGTGCAGGGCCCGGATCATTTTGTAATCATCAGATGCAGGGCCAAGGGTTGCTACAATCTTGACGTTGCGGTCGCGTTTCATAGTGGTTTGCCTCGTGAGCTTTTGGCGGCACATGAAAAAGTTACCGCTAACAAATTTAGCGCCTTATTGCGCATTTCCTTTAGGTTCACAACTGACATACCAGAAATAACAGTTTGATGACGACAATTGCTTGGGATGCCAATTATCGTGCGCTTCCTATATGTCTTAGAAAATAACCTAAAACTCAGGAGGCAAAAATGCCTGATATCGACGCGCAAACCCAAATAGAACTCGAGGCAGCAGCCTTTCGCCGTTTGCAAAAACACCTGATGGATGACCGCACAGATGTCCAAAACATCGACATGATGAACTTGGCTGGGTTCTGTCGCAACTGTCTTAGCCGTTGGTACCAAGAGGCCGCAGCAGAACGCGGGATCGAAATGTCAAAAGACGAAGGACGCGAGGCGTTCTACGGAATGACAATGGCTGACTGGAAGGCAAATTATCAAACCGATGCGACGCCAGCCCAGAATGACGCATTCAAAACCGCGTTCGACGAAAACGTCAAAAAGGGCTGATCCGCGTTCAACCCACATATTCCAAAAACAAAAGGGCAGCATCAACGATGCCGCCCTTTCTAAATTACTGCCTATCTCGCCTTAAGACTTAGCGAGAACTTTCGCCTGAGAGACCCAGCTGTCACGTGTCACGCGCCCTTTGAAGCCCTCAAGGTTATCATCAACCCATGCGACTTCGCTTGGTGACCATGCCGCGATTTGGTCAAAGTGGTAATAGCCCAGCGAATTGCAGAGCTTTTCCATTTTCGGGCCGACACCTTTGATCAGTTTCAGATCGTCCGGTATGCCGTCACGTGCGGCGTCTAAGCCTTGCGGTTTCACACCCACTTCCGATGCGGCCTCTTCTACAACCGGTGCGGCGGCGGGCGCGGCAACTGGGGTTGGCGTCGGGATTGGCGCTGGTGCAGGTGCTGGCTCGACTATGCGTGCCTTTTCTGCGTCTAGCTCGGCACGCAAACGCCGCAGTTCTGCGTCTTTGGCGGCGGATGCTTGCTCGCACTCACTGCAGTCCGCACCGCGGCCCCAAATCAACCAGCCTGCAAACAGACCAATAAGCGCCATAAGTGCAAGAAGCACCCAAATCTCAGTGAGCAAGAAGCCCCATTCTTTAAACATGTGTGGTTCCTTCCGTCTACTTATGGGTTGCGTAGGGCGCCACGTTCAAACCATTCAATTTCGGTTCGACGATTTTCTGCGCGCCCTTCTGGCGTTTCGTTATCAGCAATAGGTTGGGTCTGGCCGAACCCGATAGATGTAATCGCGCGTTCAGGAACACCGCGTGCAATTAGGGCATCGCGTACTGTCGCTGCACGATCTTGGCTTAGGATCTGGTTTTGATCGGCGTCGCCAGATGCATCGGTATGGCCCGCGACTTCAAGTTCAAGGTCTGCCTCGACACAAGGAACCGCAATCGCTGCCAACGCATTAATTGTGCGTATAGACGTCGCATCAAGTCGGGCGGACCCTGACAAGAAGGTTATACCACCTTGAGTCATCTGCTGACTTGTCTGTTCACTACAGCCCTCAACCGACGTAACAAAATTTAAATCGGGGATCCAAAACCCATTCAAATAAACCTCTCCAAGGCCCGTCGCCGCATTTACCCGGTAGGCACCTTGATCTGGCAAGTTTTCTGTTGGGCTAATGGAAAAAGCTGTATCTGCAGGCAACCGTTCAGCCAAATCGGCAGCGATTAGGTCAATATCGACGCCTGGCGCCATAACCAAATCAAGAACCGTGCCATCCCCATCCCGTGACAGTTTAAGCGTCTCAATTTCAGGAAGATACCCAGCCGAGACATTCAGAACCTCGACCGCTGGGCCAGCTTCGTCATCATCCAATGCAACGCTTGTTGAACCAGGCAATTCGGCCAAGCCCAATGCATCTTGGAAATCACTCGTTTCAAGGGTCGTTGGTAAACGACCTTCGATTTCACCGCCTGAGACTGCATCATATGTCAGCACCCAAGACGCCGGAGACCCGTCATCAAGATACGTAAATTCGCGTGTAACTTCGGTGTTCGGCGCAGCGTTCGCAAGGATAGCATCCAAATCGGCATTCACTTGCGGAGATGTCGCGGTGCCCGTCAATGCGATGCTGTTCGCAGTCGCAACCAAAGTGCCTTCCTGCAAAGAGCTAAGAGCCGCAACCCCCGCATCAGCGTTGGCCGTAAATGCGCCGTCGCTGTCTGGTCGGAAGCTAACTGTTCCTTCTGGGTCTACACGTGTTCCGGACGGGCCGTTCAACTGGAAGTCCGCAGGTAGCTTGCCGTTCGCTGTCGCAGCGGTGCCGTCCCATTCCATGGTAACCTGCAAGGGCGTGCCATCGTCCCAAAGATCGATCTGAACGTCTTGATCATAATTTGACGGCAAATTCGTAAGCGCTGCTTCTGCGGCGGCCTTACCCTCTGGGCTGGCTTGACCGAGCACCGTCAGTGTTTGCTCTTCTAACGACAGCTCACCTTCAATCAGCGAATTGGCGGCTTGGGCGACGTTGCGCGCAGCGTCTGGCCAATCAGCGTCAGCCGATGCCAACGGTGACTGCACCGTTTCAAATCCGGCAAACGCATCATCGCCTTCAAGGTCTGCCGGTAATTTGGCCGAACCCGATGCCACGCTATCCGCGACAACAAGGTTCAAACGCAACGGTGTCCCGTCATCCAAAACATCAATTTGCACATCGGACGCAAACCCATCGGGCAGCGCCCCCAACGCGGCCATTGCGGCTGCGTGCTCTGCAGGGCTGTTCGCCTCGCCTGACAACTGCAAATTATTCCCTGACAGCGTCATCTCACCAGAATTCAAGGGGCCGAGCGCGGCCTGTCCAGAAGCAGCAACCGCAGCCCAACCGTCAGGTGCGCCTGTTGCCAACGGCAGGTCAGCCGCAATCTCGCCTAGCTGCGCCTGCGCTGCGTAAGATGGCACATTCCCAACCGCTGACATCGCGCCATCAGCTGCTTTCGTTATTTGAATTTCAAACGGGTCAGCGACTGGCAACAAGTCCACGCCATCAACATTGACGACGCGAACGCCATCAATGCCTTGGTAGCTTGCCTTCAATGCATCAAGCCCAGCCTGATCTACGGCTTGACCTGAAACAGACAGGTCTCGCCCTGATACGCGCACATCTACCGGCAAAACCGCAGCGTCTGAAACACCGCTTGCACCTTCAGAAATAGCGTCTTCCATTCGCTCGGCATGGTTGGTCGTGGCCACATAACCTAGCCCACCAAAACCTGCGACTAATACAATCCCACCAACTAGCTTACGCACATTCGCCTCCGTCTTCTCCCCGCCACTCTGCTCAAATTTGCTGCAAAAGCAATGGGGAGAATTCTCATCGGAACGTCACTGCGATTTAGATTCCGGTTTTCAGGCTTTCTTCTAGGTAAATTTCCCGAAGGCGCGCTGCAACGCTCCCTGGTTTTCCGTCGCCAATCGCGGTGCCGTCCATTTCAACAACAGGCATTACGAACGTCGAGGCAGAAGTCACAAAGGCTTCGTCGGCCTCTTTTGCTTCTTCGATCGTGAAGGCCCGCTCGACGACTTTCATCTGGGCTTCTTTCGCAAAGCGCAGTACCGCCGCCCGCGTGATGCCGTGCAAAATGTCATTGCTCAGTTGGCGGGTGATGATGGTGTTCCCTTTGACGATATAGGCGTTGTTCGAAGTGCCCTCTGTTACAGCGCCATCTTCGACCATCCATGCATCATCCGCACCAGCGGCCTTGGCCATCATCTTACCCATCGACGGGTACAACAGTTGCGTCGTCTTGATGTCGCGACGGCCCCAACGTTGATCTTCAATCGAGATTACTTTGATGCCGGTTTTCGCCGCGGGGCTGTTCGCAAGTCCGGGCTTGTTTTGAGTGAACAAAACCAAAGTTGGCTTCACATCGTCTGATGGGTAGGCGAAATCACGGTCGCCATCGCTGCCGCGGCTAACCTGAAGGTAGACAAGCCCTTCGTTGATCTCATTCACACGAACCAGTTCACGGTGAATGTCCAGCAGGTCATCAAATGCTTCTGGTTTTTGCATGCCCAGTTCGTTCAACGACCGTTCTAGACGCACGCGGTGGCCATCAAAATCAATCAATTTCCCATCCAGCACCGAGGTAACCTCGTAAACGCCATCCGCCATCAAGAAAGAGCGATCAAAGATTGAAACTGTCGCTTCTTCTTCAGGCAGGTAGGATCCGTTTAAGTATACTGTGCGGCTCATGTCGTTATCCCCATAGGGCTGGCTTGGGTGGGTGCACCCCAGCTGCGTCAAAATTCAAAGGTTCAGCACGGTCTTCGGCCAGAAGAAGCGGGCCGTCAAGGTCCACGACCTCTGCGCCTTGCGCAACAATCGTCGCAGGCGCCATCGCCAAAGACGATCCGACCATGCAGCCAACCATGACGCGGTACCCCTCAGCGCGTGCGGCTGCGTTCAATCGCATGGCTTCCGTTAGGCCACCTGTTTTGTCCAACTTGATGTTCACCATGTCATATTTTCCGGCAAGCCCAGCAAGGGTTGCTGTGTCATGACAGCTTTCATCGGCACATACCGGTAAAGGCCTTTCAATTTCGGCCAGCATGCCATCTTCGCCTGCAGGCATCGGTTGTTCGACCATTGTCACGCCCAACCGCAACAAATGCGGCGCCAGCTCTGTATAGACTTCGGCGGTCCAACCTTCATTGGCATCAACAATAATCGTACTGTCCGGCGCACCTGCGCGAACAGCCTCTAGGCGCGCCATGTCATCGGGCGTCCCCAACTTAATCTTTAACAAAGGTCGGTGCGCATGTTTTGCCGCCGCAATTTGCATGCTTTCTGGGGTGCCCAACGAAAGCGTAAACGCTGTAATGCAAGGTTTTGGTTCGGCGGCGCCCAACAATTCCCAGACACGTTTGCCCGCTGTTTTCGCTTCCAGATCCCACAATGCACAGTCCACTGCGTTTCGTGCGGCACCAGCCCCGAGAAGGTCGTAAAGCCCTTCGCGGGTTACGTCTTCCGGCAATGCTGCGATCTCTTCCGCAACACTGTCCATCGTTTCACCATATCTTGCATAGGGAACGCATTCGCCGCGTCCAACCTGCCCATCACGGGTGACAGACACCGTTAATACCTTGGCCTCCGTGCGCGACCCTCGGCTGATCGTGAACACTTCTGCCAACCGAAAGACATCTTGCACCACTTGAATGGGCATAAGTTCCCCTTTTATTTGGTTCCCAATTCTCCGCCGGCGGCTCCGACGTTGGTCGCCCAGACCTACATCGCGATCAGGGCATCCACCAGTCGTTCAGCGCCATTGCGGAACGGATCCACCGTCGGCAGCCCCATGCGGGCTTCAACTTCAGCCATATAAGCCGTCGCTTCATCTTCGGACATATGTTGAGTGTTTACCGAAATCCCAACAACTTCACACGCTGGGTTCGCGACCCGCGCCATCGAAAGCGCTGCATCCCGTAGGTCTTCCAAAGAAGGCTGTTGGTAGGTCGGCAAACCGCGCATATGGCTGCGGGTTGGCTCGTGCGACAAAATCAGCGCATCAGGTTGGCCACCATGAATAAGCGCCATCGTTACACCTGAATAACTGACGTGGAACAGGCTTCCCTGCCCTTCAATGTGGTCCCAATGATCAGCATCATTGTCCGGCGTCAAATATTCCACCGCACCGGCCATAAAATCAGCCACAACAGCGTCCAACGGAACGCCCCCACCAGTGATCAAGATACCTGTCTGGCCAGTGGGACGGAAAGTTGTTTTCAGACCGCGCTTGCGCATCTCTGCATCCATCGCAAGGCCAGTATACATCTTGCCAACGGAACAATCTGTTCCAACCGCAAGGCACCGCTTGCCTGTGCGCTTAACGCCATTCGCAATCGGATAAGCCGTCGACGGGATACGCACATCATGCAATGTCCGCCCATTCACCTTCGCGGCGGCAACCAAATCGTCTTCGTCGCGCAGCAGGTTATGCAGGCCAGATGCCAGGTCGAAACCCATCTCCAAAGCCTGGACCAGAACCTCTTTCCATGCTGCTGAAATTACGCCACCTCGGTTGGCCACGCCAATGACCAATGTTTGCGCGCCGGCGTCTTTCGCCTCCTGCAACGTCATGTCGGAAAGGCCGACATCAGCACCACAGCCAGCAAGCCGGAACTGCCCAACAGCATTGTCGGGCCGCCAGTCTTTGATGCCTTGTGCAACTTTAGCGGCGAGTTGGTCGGGCGCGTCACCCAAGAACAGAAGATAAGGTGTGGGAATCATGGCAGGCTCCATTTGTTTTGCGTAGATTGGGGTGCCCCACAAGAATTTTGGTCCGAATTTTCTGGGAAAATGACATCTACTTGCATCTTTAGTGCGCCATCTCTCATCTTTACGCGAAAATATTCAAATACCCGCCATGCTGCAGGTGCGAATTCGCACTTGCAGAAACGAACGCAACAATATACCAGAAAGCGTGACAAATACGTAATATCATTACCCACAGGATTTCCGATGTCTTTTCGCCTTCAGCCTGCCCCCGTTGCCCGTCCGAACCGTTGCCAATTGTTTGGCCCAGGAAGCAACGCCAAACTGCACCCAAAGATGGCGGCGTCTGCGGCTGATGTTATCAATCTGGACCTCGAAGATTCCGTCAGCCCTTCAGACAAAGACAGCGCGCGTGTGAATGTGATCGAGGCGATCAATACCATCGACTGGGGCACCAAAACGCTGTCCGTCCGCATCAACGGGTTGGACACGCCATATTGGTATCGTGACGTCGTCGATGTGCTGGAACAAGCCGGTGACCGGCTGGATATCATCATGATCCCGAAGGTCGGCTGTGCGGCAGACATTTATGCGGTCGACGCCCTCGTCACGGCGATTGAAACCGCGAAGGGCCGCACAAAACCCATCGGGTTTGAGGTGATCATCGAAAGCGCTGCCGGCATCGCCCACGTGGAAGAAATCGCAGCCGCCAGCCCCCGCCTGCAAGCGATGAGCCTTGGTGCCGCAGATTTTGCAGCATCTATGGGAATGCAGACCACTGGCATCGGCGGCACGCAGGACAATTATTATATGCTACAAGGGGATACCCGCCATTATTCCGACCCGTGGCATTGGGCGCAGGCCGCGATTGTGGCAGCCTGCAGAACCCACGGTGTTTTACCTGTTGATGGCCCGTTCGGCGATTTCAGCGACGACGAAGGATACCGCGCGCAGGCTCGCCGGTCCGCCACCTTGGGCATGGTCGGCAAATGGGCCATCCACCCAAAACAAATTGCACTGGCCAACGAGGTATTCACCCCGTCTGACGAAGTCGTCGCAGAGGCCCGCGAGATTTTGGCTGCGATGGAAGACGCCAAAGCGCGCGGCGAAGGCGCGACCGTTTACAAAGGCCGGTTGGTGGACATTGCCAGCATCAAACAGGCCGAAGTTATCGTGCGCCAATCCGAGATGATCGCAGGCCATTAATCTTTGCAATATTTTCCCACCGGCCCTGCATATGGGGCCGGTATGGGTTTGGTATGGGTCCGGTATTGCTAAACCACCATACGCGGCCGATTAACCTTTGAAATCAAAGAAACGGGCGCCGAAAAGTCCGCGACCATAACTGGGGTGTCAGGCCCGTTTGACCGCCTCTTCGACTGCGGCGATGGCCTGATGAATGTCGTCCGACGTTGTGCGGTGATTGACCAACGCAGCCCGCAAACAGGGCACGCCATGGATAACGGTTGTCGAGAAGACCGCAGAACCATTGATCTGAAGCTCGGCCGCGATCTTGTTCACGTCCCCATGTGCGACGGAAAAACAGCACACATTAGATACGACCGGAAAAGCCAGCGTCAGGTGGTCCGACGCATTCACCAAGTCGGCCATCAACGCGGTTTGTTTGCAATTGTCGGTGATAGACTTCGAAAAGGCATCCACGCCGATAGATTTGATGGCCGTCCAGACTTTAAGCGCCCGGAAGCCACGCGACAGTTCTAACCCGTAATCACAGAACCACAGGTCGCCACCGCCCAAACCTTGGTCTTGTTGTGCAAGGTAGTTGGGCCGCGAGGTGAAGCTGTCGAAATGCAGCGTGCGGTCATAAATCATGCAGGCCCCGCAATCATACGGCACGGACATCCATTTGTGGAAATCGCAAGAGATTGAATTGGCGCGCTCCATGCCGTTTGCCAGCTGCGACCAAGGGGAATCCGCAAGGGTCGCCCAAAAGCCGAACGCAGCATCGACGTGGAACCAAATATTTTCCTGCGCACAGAAATCGGCAATGGCGGAAAGGTCGTCAAATGAACCCGTGTTGACCGAACCAGCGGTCCCGATGATCGCCAAGGGAACGCGCCCGTCGGCCCGATCTTTGGCGACGGCTTGCGCAAGCGAAGACAGGTTCATGCGCATGTCTGGGTTTGTGTCCACCACATGAACAGAGTCCGAACCAAAACCGATGGCTTCGAGGGCTTTGCTAATGCACGAATGGGTGCCCTTGCGCACGTAGACAGCGACCTTGGGCAAAGTCTGGATACCGGTCTTGCGAACATCGTGCCCAAACTGGCGGTTGCGTGCGGCGATCAGCGCAAGGATCGTCGCCTGTGATGTGCCCGTTGTTAGAATTGCCGACGCCGTTTCAGGCAGCCCTGAAACACCCAAAAGCCAATCCAACGTGGCGCGTTCGACTTCAATCGCACCGTGGTCACGGCCACCGCAATTACTGTTCATCGTCGCGGCAACCAGTTCGGCCCCCACAGACACGGGCAATCCCGCCCCGTGAACCCAACCAAAGAATTTCGGATGTGTGTTGCCCGTGGCATAGGGCATGACGTCTTGCGCCAGCTGTTCGAAGGATTGCGCGGCCCCTGCCCCCGTGTATGCATTACCCAAGGCCAACCGTTCAGCCAGATCATCGGGTTTGGGTTGCCACGGCAGATCGCGCGCCTGTTTCATCCTGTCCAGACATTGATCCATCAACGCGTGCATATCGCGGCTGAAGTCGTCCCAGTTTTCAGGGTCTAGGTGGTTGCCTTCGGACGTCATAATTGGCTTTCTCCTAACCCGCGATTTTGAACAGGTCTTTAAGAGGTCCCGCACCGAGCCGCAACTCTACGCAGGTGCGATGCCAAAACCTGTAGGGTCATGGAGCGATAGAAACACACGAGAAATTGCCAGAATTGACGTAACGGCGCGGGCGTCATTGCATTGTGGGGCATGTCCGCCTTATATCGGGCGCAAGTGAGTTCTGGAGCCGATAGATATGACCAATTACCTCGATTTTGAAAAACCGCTGGCCGAGATTGAAGGCAAGGCAGCCGAGCTGCGGGCTCTGGCCAAAGCAAACGAGGAAATGGACGTCGAGGCAGAAGCCGTCGCGCTAGACAAAAAAGCCGATGCACTGTTGATCCAGCTGTACAAAGATCTGACGCCTTGGCGGAAATGTCAGGTGGCGCGTCACGCAGATCGGCCCCATTGCAAAGATTACATTGAAACCTTGTTCACCGAATACACGCCACTGGCAGGCGACCGAAACTTTGCCGATGACCATGCGGTTATGGGCGGCCTCGCCCGTTTCAACGATAAGCCGGTGATGGTCATTGGCCATGAAAAGGGCAATGACACCAAGTCGCGGATCGAACGCAATTTCGGCATGGCCCGCCCAGAGGGCTACCGTAAAGCCATTCGTCTGATGGAAATGGCCGACAAGTTTGGCTTGCCAGTCATTACATTGGTGGACACGCCAGGCGCGTACCCGGGCAAAGGCGCAGAAGAACGGGGCCAATCCGAAGCGATTGCGCGCTCGACACAGAAATGTTTGCAGTTAACGGTGCCGCTGATCAGCGTCATCATTGGCGAAGGCGGGTCTGGTGGTGCGATTGCATTTGCAACGGCTGACCGCGTGGCGATGTTGCAGCACTCCGTTTATTCGGTGATCTCGCCCGAGGGCTGTGCGTCGATCCTGTGGAAAGACGCCGAAAAGATGCGCGAAGCCGCAGAAGCGCTGCGTTTGACATCAAGCGAGCTACACGAGCTGGGTGTCTGTGACCGGATTATTGACGAACCGGTCGGTGGGGCACACCGCCACAAGGCTGAAAGCATCGCGAATGTGGGCAAGGCAATCGAGTCTTTGTTGGCAGAGCTTGAAGGCAAATCACCAGACGGGCTGAAACAGTCGCGCCGCCGCAAATATCTGGAACTGGGTCAAAAAGGTCTGGCCGCTTGATCCGGCTGGCCGCTGCGTTTGCGCTGTGCGCACATACGGTTGCGGCTGGTGGATTGATGGACCGAACAGTAACGTTTGGTGCATTGGCCTATGACGATGTTGAAACGCCTATTTTTGTAGGTGAACGGCATCCAGCGATTGTCAGCAGTTCGATCGAATACGGATTGGGGCCCGAAGGGTCGCAGAATGGCTGGGACATTGTGCCATCCATCATCGACATTCGTGACAGCCAGATCATCCTGACTTACCCCGACACAGTGGGCGGCACGTTTCCAGAACCGGAATTCAACGGCTACGTATTGGACTTTCTGACCGACTGCGTCCTGTTCAATGGGGCCGCACAAGACACGGCCAATTCAACTGTCGAACTGGCTGACGATGCCATTTTCGTTGAGGGGTCCAAACTGTACGTCGATGTCGGCGGGTTGGACTATGGCCCGCAGGTGTTTGTGGTGGTTGATGTCGACGTCGCGGACTGCCCGCTTAGTTAGGTTTTCGTGCGGGGTCGCGTTCGCGGTGCCATGTCACGAACGTCTGTTGGGGTGGCACCCCCAGTGCTGTTATCAGCGCCCATAGATCACGGTCGTCATCATCAACCTCGACGGTGGCCGACGTCCACCCAAGCGCCGTGGCGCGGCGCAGACATGCCGCCAGAAGATGGGGCAGCAGGTCCGCTCCGCCACCTATCCACCCAAGTTCCTGATTGTCGCGCAGGCTCGCAAACCCACGCACACGCCCTTGCGGCCCCTCGCGCAGCGCCAAACCTTCGACAAGGTCCGTGCCAATAAAAATTTTCCGCAACCCTTTGACCGGTTCACGTGGTGGATTGGACTGGTGCGTCGCCTGATAGTGGCGCCAATGCTGGCCAATCCACCCACCCCATGGGGCACGTTCTTTTCGGGTGAACCAATGGACCGACAGTGTTTCTGGCAGGGTCACGTCAAGCAAGTCGTGCGACACCAGATCAAGGGGCAGATCGGTAAGGGTCGTTAACCGAGTGGCGGCAAACCCGTTGGCACGCAAGGTCTGTTCATGTTCCCCCGCCAATGCAATGACCCTGTATCGATGGATCGTATCGGGCGGGTTAAATGCGGCAAGATCAGCAGCCAAAGCATCAGTAAGGTCCCCTCTTTCAAGGGCGTCTTCTGTAAGGGTCAGCGCGTGGGGATGCAGGTCTGATGTTTGCCAAGGAAGCCTCATTGGGCGTCGACAATGGCGGTGACAACCACGTTAGACACCTGTGCAGGACCAGCAAGAAGAACGACCTGAAGATCAGTGTCATCGCCTGCGGCGGCGCGCCACCCGTATGTTACAACATCGCCCCCCAATTGGTTATTTTCGGCCGTAAGCGAACCGAGCATTGGGATATGTCGCGGCAAGCGCGCGGTAAGGTCGTTGGTGTTTGTGCTAAAGAACGGCACCGTCGCGTCACCATAGGTTGGCAACACCTTGCACACCCGCCGAGAAGCCTGATCGTCTGTGGACACACCCCAATGCGCGATAAAACGCAAATCAAAAATGAGGCGCGCGCCACCGTCCGTTAAAGTATTGTCTGGTCCGGCAGCATCATAAACACCTGGGGCACGGCCAAGGTTTTGAAATGGGGTCTCGCCCGTCTGAACGTAGGGGATACAATGGTCAGCCAACACGGCAATTAAACGATCATCATCACTGACGTGGCGCCATTGGTTGAACAGGAAGACGCCGATTCCCGCCAGTACCGCGCCGGTCAGAAAGCCCAGCCGTTTCACTTACCACATCCGCGTTTTGGCGTATTCGGCATAGTTATCATCATAGCTTTGCCCGTCGAATTCCGCCTGTTGTTCTTTGATCATTTGACCCGCTGTTGGCAGCCCGTCTGCAGCATCGCCACCCCACAGGTCGGACCGCATGATGGCTTTCGCACATTGGAAATATGCCTCGGCCACGGTGATAACGATCACTGATTTGGGGTGTTTGCCACGTTGTTCAAAGGTTTCTGTCACCGCGGGGTCGGCCGACAAAACAGCCGTGCCGTTGATACGAATGACGTTGTTCGCGCCGGGCACCATCAGCATTAGGCTTACACGCCCGTCGCGCACAATGTTGCGCAGGCTGTCGATGCGATTGTTCCCGCGCCAATCGGGCAGATGAAGGGTTTTATCGTCGATCAGGCGCAACACGGGTCCGGTGTCGCCGCGCGGGCTTCCGTCGGTGCCTTCGGGGCCAACGGTGGTCAGCACGCAGAATTTTGCGGCATTGATCCATGCGGCGTAATGGGGCGTGATCCGCGTGATGACTTTCGTTAACGACGCCGGAACAGCAGCGTCGTACAACGTTTCGAGGTCGTCGATTGATTGAATGGTTTTCATGTATCGAATGCGGTGAAACCCGCCTCCCTCATCAATTCATCAGATTTGGTTTCGACAGTGTTTTCGAGTTGCGCCATGAACGCATCGAGCTCGATCCCCGCCGAAATGCGCGGCAAAAATTCAACCACTGCGACCCCAGGTTTGCGGTAGATCCCGCGTTTGGGCCAGAACACACCCACGTTGGTCGCAACAGGCACGCAGTCCTGTTCAAGCTCTTTGTACAGCACCCCGGTTCCGACCTTATAGGGCGCTTTGACACCGGGTGCGATGCGTGTGCCTTGGCTGTAGATAATCAACTGCCCCGGCAAGGCGCGCCCTGCTTCGACGTCTGCAACCATCTTTTTGATGGCAGCCCCGCGTTTACCGCGTTTGACCGGAATACAGCCCACACGCAGGCCGAACTGCCCAACGATGGGTGCAAATTTCAAGATATCCTTCATGATGAAGCGGCCGGTCGGGATGGCGCTGTAAATCATCAAAACATCAAGGAAGGATTGGTGTTTCGCCGCAATCAACACTTCGTCTGTGGGTGGGGTCCCGCGAATTTCGCATTTCAGCCCGATCAACCACCCTGCGACCCACATTTGGTACCAGCAAAACGACCGGCAACAGAAAATTGCGGCACGGCGCGAAAAGATGGCGGGGATGGCAAAAACAATGCCCCACGGCAGCAGCATAATATAGAACTGGATGATAAAGATCAGGGATCGCACCCACTGAAACGCATATCTCATGTTTGTTCCTTCAAAGTGCGTAGGGCCGCCTGGCGTGTTGCGAAAAAGGCGACAGTTGCGGCGAGAACGGGAATGACAAGCGGCCACATCCAGTGCCATCCCTGAAACCCAAGACCCGTCAAAAAACCGCCCGCGGCATCTGCACGGGGCAGCAAAAGAACCGCCAGGGTCCCAAGCAACGTTCCAGCAGCAGCGCCCAACAGGGACCGAATGGTAAACCGGCGCACGAAGGCACCGGCGATATAAATGTCTTGCGCCCCAACTAGGCGCATCACGCGGATAACTTGCGCATTTGCGGCCAGCGCGGCGTTTGCGGCCAACGTGATCATTGCGGCGGTCGCGCCGGCAATCAGCACCATCGACACAAAGCCAAGAAGGCGCAGGCGTGACGCGGCTTCGACCAAGGGTTCGCGCCAGCGGCCATGATCGTCAAGGACCGCACCAGGCACTTCAGCCTGAAGCCGTGCACGCAAACCTGCGGCGTCGTATCCATCCGCATCTTCGACGATTTCAATCAGCTGCGGCACCGGCAGCGTTTCAACCGGCAAGTCCGGCCCAAACCAAGGCGCCAAGAGCGCACGCTGTTCATCCGCATCCAATGCGCGGGCTTCGGCCACACCGGGGGTGGTTTCAAGAACCGCAAGCGCGGCTGTCGTTTGTGCCGCCATCTGACCAGATGGCGCAGAAATGCGCAGCGTCGACGTTTTGGCCAATTCGGCAGACCAACGGTCCGCCAATCGGCCTGTGGCCAAGGAAAGCGCCAAGGCGAAGACCGCCAAAAACGCCATCGCCGCGGCTGATAGGAAAGTCAGACGTGCGGTGAAACCGGTGGGTGGGACAGCACGGTCGGCCTGTGGGTCGCCCGCGATAAAATCCATGATACGGCGAGGAACATCGCTCATAGGTCGGCCCCCGCCAATTGCAGCTTGCGGTCTTTCAAACGCAAGACCCGCGCCGAAACCTGCGATTTCGCTGTGCGGATAAGGCTAAGGTCATGGGTGGCGATAAGAACGGTTTTTCCCATTTTGTTAAGTTCAACTAACAACGCCAACAGCCGTTGCGACATTTCCCAATCGACATTGCCGGTGGGCTCATCGGCCAAAATAACCTCGGGCGACATGATAACCGCACGTGCCAAGGCTGCGCGCTGACGTTCGCCGCCAGACAGTTCGGGCGGTAATTGCTGCGCCTGTTGGGTCAAACCAACCCACCCCAGCAAGTCCGTTACATCAGATGCATGGGCCACACGACCAGACACGGTTAGGGGCAGCGAAATGTTTTCCGCAACAGTCAGATGGTCCAAGAACTGGCAATCTTGATGGACGACACCGATTTTGCGCCTGCACAGCGCAACGGCATCACGATCGAGCGTTCGTGCGTCTTGCCCAAATAGGCGCACCTGTCCGCCTGTCGCGATCAACGCCCCATAACAAAGTTTGAGCAACGTCGTTTTGCCTGCGCCGGAGGGACCTGTCAAAAAGTGAAAAGACCCCGGCGCCAGCGCCAGATTAAGGCCGGAAAACAATTCCGCACCACCATAACTATAGGCTACATTGTCTAGCTCGATCACGGTCGCCCCCGTTCATTGCTTAAGGTTTTGGCGCAAAGATGCGACACATGCAATCTTCCGTGACATTGATTTTGCTGGAAAACCTTTACGCGCGGGCATTTACGTGGGTAAGATTTGCACAATACTAAGGGTAGAATACCCCGACCGAGCCGAGGATTGACGAGAATGCGACTGATTTGCCCAAATTGCGGTGCACAATATGAGGTTGCCGATGATGTGATCCCTCAGGCCGGCCGCGACGTTCAATGTTCCAACTGTGGACATACGTGGTTCGAACACCCCGGCAAATCTGTTGCTGACGAATTGGGCCGCCCTGCCGAGGAGGGCACCGCGCCAGAGCAACAAGCCGCCCCTGAAACTGCGCCCGAACCGACACCAGAGCCCGAAACGGCACCGGATCCTGAACCTGCGCCAGCCCAAGAACCAACACCAGAACCAGAAGACGAGCCTGTCCGCAGAGAGCTTTCGCCGGACGTGGCTGATATTTTGCGCGAAGAGGCCGAGTTCGAACAAGCTGCACGTGAAGCAGAACAATCCCCGCTTGAAACCCAACCGGATTTGGATTTGTCCCACGACCCCGAAGAAGACCGGCGCAGCAAAGAAGCACGTGATCGCCTGTCTCGGTTGCGCGGGGAAGCGGATGTTGGCGCTGCAGTCAGCGCCACAATGGCTGAAGACGCAAATGCGCCCCGCCGAGAGCTTTTGCCTGACATTGAAGAAATCAATTCGAGCCTGCGACCAGATGCTGCGCCCACCGAAGCAGATTATATAGAAGATGCGCCACGCAAACGCAGCGGGTTCCGCCGCGGGTTTATGTTTATGGTGTTGCTGGCACTGATCGCTTTGCTTGTTTACATTTTCGCACCCCAAATCAGCGCAGCGGTTCCCCAGCTGGAACCGGCTTTGACGTCATATGTGAATTGGGTCGATGGGCTGCGGTTATGGTTAGACGCCAAGATTCAGGGGTTTGTTGATAGCGCCGATGGCGGCGTCGCCGGTGACGCCGCACCAGAGGCGACCGACGTTGCACCAGCAGACATCACAACCGATGCGCCAGACGTTCCGGCCGAGCCAGAGGCCGCACCAGAAGGCTAATGGGATGGCGGGCGTGCCTGCTTGTTACCTATTCACCCACGGTCGCAGGCCATGCACCTTCTAAATGCGACGCTTCATGGTCGCCCGGCCATGGCGGCATTGAAATGCAAATGAATTTCAGCGGCGATGTGCCCGTATTGCGATATTGAAAAGCGGTCCCAACAGGAATGTCGATAGACACACCGGATGTAAGAGAGGTGATTTTTTCGACGTTTTCAAAACGGCGCCAAATCTCGCCCTCTCCTTCAAGGACATGCCAAAATTCGCTAACGGTGCTATGAACAGTCGCCCTATTCACCTGCCCAGCAGGAACGGTGCTGTGGATCATATTTCCAGTCGCGCCATCCATAATGAAACGAATGTCTGCACCAGCCGGAGATCTGGCATCGGGGTGGATTGGTAAAGTCGTTTCTTTCATCGCCTCTCCGACAATTGGATATTGCTAGAACCTGTCCAACAACCTGCGCAGATAATCCAATTCCAATTGTGGGCGTTCCTGTTCCGCTGACCGGTCCCGCAATTCGCGCAGCAATTCTTCGGCGCGGCGGTTAATCTCGTCTTGAAGCAAGGATTCCTCGGTCCCAAATTGACCAGAATTTCCAAGCTGTCGGCCCAACGGGTCACGGCGTTCTGGTTCAGGGCGGCCTTCTGCATTACCGGTTTGGGTGCCTTGACCTTCTTCGAGTTGATCTGGCTGATTTTCGGCCAAAGCCTCGCCCAGATTTCGCATTCCGTCCCGCAGGGCATCTAACGCTTCGGCTTGGCGATTGATGGCTTCGGGTAGGTCGCCGTCACGCAACGCGTCCTCGGCGCCATCCATTGCGCCCTCGGCGCGTTCAAGTGAGCGTTCGGCGTTGTCCGCGGCATCGCCCGACAGGCCAGGCAACCCTTCGCGCAGTTGGTTTAACCCGTTGCGCAGGGCTTCTTGGCGTTCTGCAAGGCTTTGCTGGCTGCCACCTTCACCGCCTTGGCCACCCTCATCTGTCAGGCCACCTTGGGTGTTGTCGCCCTGCCCTTGGCCTTGGCCCTGTTGCTGGCCTTGTTGGCCTTGCCCCTGATTGCCGTCTTGGCCCTGTTGGCCTTGCTGCCCCGGCTGCTGGCCCTGTTGTTGGCCCGGCTGCTGGCCCTCTTGCTGGCCTTGCTGTTGACCCTCTTGCTGACCTTGCTGTTGGCCCTGCTCTTGGCCTTGGTTGAACTGTTCTTGCAGTTCACGGAAGGCTTCGTCGTTCAGCTGTTGCTGATCGCGCAGGGTTTCGGCCAAGTCTTCCATGGATCGTTCACCCGGCGTTTGGGGCCCGCCTTCGCCACCTTCACCTTGTGTAACGCGCAGGTTCTCCATCAGCTCGTTCAGCTGTTCCATCAGCTCCATGGCTTCGGCCATACGGCCTTCTTCCATCAATTCCTGAATGCGATCCATCAGGGCCTGAATTTCGTCCTGCGAAATCTGGTTGTTTTCGCCACCTTGGTCAGGCTGATCCGTTCCGTTTTCGCTCGGCTCCGCATTTTGAGCGAGCAGGTTCATGTAATCGTTCGTCGCCTCGCGCAGTTCTTGCATCAGTTCGGCGATTTCTTCGTCCGAAGCCCCGTTGCGCATGGCTTCTTCTAGGCGCTCCTGTGCGCGCTCTAGGCGGGCACGCGCATCAGACAGCGATCCCTCTTCTAACTGAACAGCTAGTTCCCATAGGGCTTCGACCACTTCGTCACGAACCTCGTCTGACAGGCCAAACTCTTCCATGTTTTCCAAACGGCGGATGATGAAACGCAGGCGCAGGTAGGTTGTTTCGTCAGGAAAAATGTCTTCGGGGCGGTGCGAGACTGCCCGTAAAACCTGCGCGACGCGCGGCGCATTGGCCTTTGACCACAATAGGTCGCGGCGCTGTTCGATAACGGCCCGTGCAATCGGTTGGAAAAACCGACGACCCGGCAATACCAGCTCTTCGGTCATGCTGGTGCCAATCTGCCCTAACGCGTCTTCGACCTGCAGGGTCAACGTCACAGGCAGGTTCGCGAAAGGGTGTTCACTGAAATCATCGATCAGGAATTCTTCGAAATCAGATCGGTCCCCTGTAAACGGCATCGGCAGGTCGACCACAACGGCGTCGCGTGGGTCTGGGTCGATGACCAGCCCGTGCAAACGTTCAGTGTTGGCCAGATCAAGCGCAATGGTGGCAGTGCCCGCAACCACGGCGTAATCGTCCATCGCCGAGAATGGCTGTGACATTTCACCAGATGCATCGGCCTCGATAGGGCCGGTCAATTCAACGGTCGGCGCAGCGTCTGGCAGCAGCAAAATTTCCCACGATGCGCCCCCTTCGCCGTCGATAGACAAGGTGCCCGCTTGGGTCACTTCGAAACCTTGCTGTTGGTCGGTTGCAGCACCGATGTCTTCTGTGCGCCCCGACACGGTTTCAGCAACCGTAAGGTCGCCCACATCGCCATAAAGCCGGATGGTCACAAATGATCCTTGCGGAATTTGGACGCGGTTTGCGATGATGTCAGACAAATACAGCGTCGGCTTGCCGGTGTAGGCTGGCGGCTCGATCCAGCCTTCCCAGACAGGGCCGGTGGCCAGCACGTCAACGCCACCGTTCGCCGCCTCAGCCACGGTACCAACCCGCCAGATAGACCCAAACAACAGGGCAACGACCATCGCAAGAACGGCCATGTAACGAATGCCAAAAGGGTCCGCTGACGAAACACGCAAGTCAGGTTCAACAGCTTTTGCTTGCTTCGTCTGCTGTGCCATCCGTTCAAGGTGGGCAGACCAAACAGCCTCGGATGCGGCATCACCTGCCCCAATCGCCTGCACGTCGTTAAGCGCGGCAATAGGTCGGCCTGGCAATCGCGCATCCACACGTGCGACAGCTTGTTCGCGTGTCGGCCAGTCCAGTTTTCGGATCCCGTAGACCAGCGACCAAAGCAAGGCACACACCGCAATGACGGCAAAAGCCCACAAACCTTCGACGGGAACAACGTCTTGCCACCCCATCATCAACGGCGCGATCGCAAAGAACAGCACCGTCCAGAACGGCCAGAATGCTTGCGTTACACGCTCGGCGATCAAGCCAGCATGGGTCAATGCGATGGGCATCTTAAGATGCCTTGGGGCGGCGCCACCAGAGGTGCTTTTGGGGGTCAGAGGCCCTCTCCTGCGTTTAGGACTGCACCGAAACGGTTACAGCCATTCAGGTATGGTATCGCGATTGATCATTTCGTCAAAGGTTGGACGTTCACGAATAACCGCAAATTGATCACCGTGGACGAGAACCTCTGGGATGAGGGGGCGCGAGTTGTATTCACTTGCCATCACTGCACCATATGCGCCGGCAGAACGGAAGGCGATAAGATCACCTGCGGTTAATGTCGGCATCATTCTGCCTTTGGCAAAGGTGTCACCGCTTTCGCAGACGGGCCCAACAATGTCATATTCGGTTTGATCAACGGCAGGGGCCGGTTCGATCACAGGAACGATGTCATGGTGGGCTTCGTACATGGCAGGGCGGATCAAATCGTTCATGGCCGCATCCAGAATGAGGAATTTACGCCCCTCACCCGATTTCACATAAATCACTCCAGCAACCAAAAGACCGGCATTGCCCGAAATCAATCGGCCCGGTTCGATTTCAATCTCGCACCCAAGATGGCCGACTTCTTCTTTCACCATCGCGCCGTAGTCCGTTGGCAGTGGTGGGGCCTCGTTAGAGCGGGCGTAAGGAATGCCTAAACCGCCGCCCAAATCGAGGCGGGTGATTTCGTGGCCATCTGCGCGCAGTTGTTCTGTCAATTCAGCAACCTTGCGGTACGCCAGCCGGAACGGTTCAAGGTCAGTCAGTTGGGATCCGATGTGCACATCAATGCCGATGACCTTTAGGCCCGGCAAAGACGCCGCCATTGCGTAAACTTCGCGGGCACGGCTGATGGGGATACCGAATTTGTCTTCTTTTTTACCGGTCGAAATTTTCGCGTGTGTTTTCGCGTCCACATCGGGGTTCACCCGCACGGTAATGGGCGCTTCGACACCCAGTTCTGTGGCGACCGCAGAAAGCGCCTGCATTTCGGGTTCGGATTCGACATTGAACTGGCGGATACCGCCGGTGAGCGCGGTGTGCATTTCTTCGCGGGTTTTGCCGATGCCGGAAAACACAATGCGATCGCCCGGAATACCGGCCGCACGCGCGCGGCGATATTCGCCGCCAGACACCACATCCATCCCAGCGCCCGCATCGCCCAACAGTTTCAGAACTGCCTGATTAGACAAGGATTTCATCGCGAAACACACCAAATGGTCCATGCCATCCAACGCGTCGTCGAACAGTTTAAAGTGGCGCAACAATGTAGCGGATGAATAAACGTAGAACGGCGTGCCGACCTTCGCCGCGATCTCAGCGATAGCCACATCTTCGGCCATCAGTTGGCCATCACGGTACAGAAAATGATCCATGAAACTCTCCGGATTCGAATTTCGACCAGTCCTAGCAGATCATGCGGAAAGCTTAACCCTTCATCTGGTTGAAAAACCAATTCTGGTTAAGTCAGCGATTTCGACATGCGGATAAAGATATACAGGGGCAGCCCGCAGCTAACGCCAATGCAAAAGGTTGCGGGGATTGCGATAAGGCGGACCCATTGGCGGGTCTGCATCGTCTCGTAAATCACCCATATGGTCAGGGCGATCGCAGCAACGGTCAGATCCCAGACCAAACCGGATGCTGCCGCGTTCGCGTGCCACGCATCGACCATCGCCATGATGTCCCATGTGTTGGCCTGAAACCACGTGATGAAATAATACATCGGGTGGATGGTGCCCCATACGGCCAGCGCAAGGAACACCCACCGCATTACAGGCTAAGCCCGACGTTGAATGTACCGTTGGTTGCCCCGACGCCGACAGATGGCGTCACGCCATTTGGCCCCACACTCACTCCGACATTCCCAGTCGGGCGAAACGGTGGATCATCCGCACCGCAAGCGGCAACAAACGTAAGGGCGGCAATGGCAATCAGTCGGATCATGCGAGGTCCTTTTTCCAGCGGGCAATCTGTGCGCGGACGTTGTCCGGTGCGGTGCCCCCATATGACATGCGGCTGCGAACGGAATTGTCCACACCCAACACCTCAAAGATAGCCTCGGAAATGTCCGCGTGAACAGACTGCATGTCTGATAGGGTCAATTCCGGCAAGTCAATGCCTTTGTCTTCGGCCATCGCCACCAAGGATCCTGTGACGTGGTGCGCATCGCGGAACGGCAGGTTCAGCTCGCGTACCAACCAATCGGCAAGGTCGGTCGCCGTGGAAAAGCCCATGGCCGCCGCCACGCGCAAATCATCAGGGCGGCCTTTCATATCGGCGACCATGCCTGTCATCGCCGCCAAACCCAGCATCAGGCTGTCAGCCGCATCAAACGTTTGTTCTTTGTCTTCCTGCATGTCCTTGGAATAGGTCAGCGGAAGCCCCTTCATCACCGTCATCAAGGCAACATTGGCCCCAAAGATACGGCCAATTTTAGCGCGCAACAGTTCGGCCGCATCTGGGTTGCGTTTCTGCGGCATGATGGACGAACCAGTAGACCAACGGTCCGACATAGACACAAACCGAAACTGTGCAGACGACCAGATCACCAATTCTTCGGCCAGACGACTAAGGTGCATGGCGCAAATAGACGCGGCAGATAGGAATTCGAGCGCATAGTCCCGCGCTGCCACCGCATCCAGCGAGTTGGCCATCGGTGCATCAAAGCCCAGCGCGTCCGCCGTCATCTGACGATCCAGCGGGAAAGACGTACCTGCAAGGGCGGCAGCACCCAAGGGCGATTCATTCATCCGTTTGCGCGCATCGGCAAACCGCGAACGGTCGCGGGAAAACATTTCAACATAGGCCATCATGTGGTGGCCCCACGTCACGGGCTGTGCGACCTGCAAGTGCGTGAACCCGGGCATCACCCAATCAGCACCTTCTTCGGCTTGGCCAATCAACGCCTCCATCAACGCCTTCAACGCCGTATCAGCAGCATCACATTGGTCACGCACCCAAAGACGGAAATCGGTCGCGACTTGGTCGTTGCGGGACCGGCCCGTGTGCAAACGTCCAGCCGGTTCGCCAACGATTTCTTTCAAACGCGCTTCGACATTCATGTGAATGTCTTCAAGCTCCACACGATAGGGGAACGTATCACCCTCAATTTCTGACAACACCGTGAGGAGGCCTTCACGAATGGCTTCAGCATCGTTAGCCGTAATAATACCTTGAGCGGCCAACATCGCCGCATGTGCACGGGAGCCTTCGATGTCTTGTTTCGCCAAACGACGGTCAAAACCGATGGATGCGTTGATCGCTTCCATGATGGCATCTGGACCTGCGGCAAAGCGCCCGCCCCACATTGCATTTGACGATGTTTTGTCCGACATGTTTCTGGTCTCCAACCGCGGGTTTATCCAATGAAGAAGCCACTGATATTTGCAGCCGCCGCCGTCATCGGTATTGCCGGAGGGCTATACTTGGCCTTGGGCCAAGGGGAAAGCCCTGCTGTTGAAACGCGCGACTTCACCGCATTCGAAGCGATGCGCGAGGGTGACATGTTGAAACTGCAATTTGGTGCGGATCGCGGGTCTGATGTTACGTTCACCTCTGAGGACGGGGAAGACATCACTTTGGCCGCATACGAAGGCCAACACGTGGTTTTGAATTTCTGGGCCACGTGGTGTGCGCCGTGCCGTAAAGAAATGCCGCATCTGTCCGAGTTGCAGACCGAATTTGGTGGTGACGACTTTCAGGTCGTCACAGTGGCAACCGGTGTAAACCAACGCCCAGCGATGCAACGGTTTTTGGCCGAAATCGGCGTGGATAACCTACCGCTGCACACTGACGGAAATTCCGCATTGGCCCGGGACATGGGCGTCATCGGCCTACCGGTCACCCTGATCCTTGATCCCCAAGGCCAAGAGATCGCACGCCTGATCGGAGACGCCGATTGGGCCAGCGAAAACGCCAAAGCCATCCTAACCGCGATCATAAATGACGACGCCTAGCCCAATATATTTGCCAAGTGCCAATTCATCGGTCATTTTGCGAAAATGGATTTTCTAGACGTTAGCCACAGCACCTTCTTGATAACGATGTCTTGCATCGTTGCTGTCATTGCTGGCTTTACGGGGCTTTCTTTAACGCGAAACCTGTCCAGCAAACCAATGTTTCAAAAGCAAGCTTCGGTTGCGTTGGCGTCCATTGCCTTGGGTGGCGGCATATGGGCCATGCATTTCGTGTCCATGTTGGGCCTGCAGATGCCAATATTATTTTACTACGACGCGGCAATCACATTGGTGTCTGCCCTATCTGCTATTCTGATCGTCGGGGCCGCGTTGATCTTGCTGCATTTCGCAGAACGCACGCCCCTCGTCATAACCGCCGCCGGCACCATCGTGGGCGCGGGGATTTTGGTGATGCATTATATTGGCATGGCCGGGCTGGAACTGTGTCGTGCGATTTACTCGGTTCCGACAGTTATTGCGTCTTCGATTGTTGCAATTGGTCTGTGCATTTTGGCAATTTGGATCGCCTATGGGCACCGCACGAACCGTAACATCCTACTTGGGACTTTATGTTTCGCTGTCGCTGTCGCGTCTGTGCATTTCCTCGCTATGGCGGGCACGTCATTCGTGGCCGAACCGGTTTTGGCTGAATTCGGCCCCTCGATTAGCAATGAAACGCTTGCCCTTGGGGTGGTCTTCTTCAGCTTTGTAATCTTCGGGGCGTGCCTGTGGGTCAGCGTCACCTATTTGGTCGACAGCACGCCAGCCGCAACGCCCCCAACTGCGAACGCCCCTGCGCCACGGCTCCAGGTGCCATGCGAACGTGATGGCAACCGCCTTTTTGTGCCTGCCAGCGACGTGTTGTTCGTGCGTGCAGATGGCCATTACACCCAAGTCTACACCACGACCGGCCACCTGTTTTGCACTTGGCCCATCACCGAAGCCACGAAACGTTTGTTGCCCGAAGGGTTCCTGCAATCGCACCGCAGCTATCTGGTGAACCCCGCACATGTGGCGCGGTTCGAACGTGCCAAAGACAAGGGCCGCTGTTTCTTTGACGGCGACAACGTACCGCCTGCACCGGTGAGTCGGTCAAAATTGAAACCAATCCAAGACGCGCTATCCGTTTAGGTTGAAACGCGGGCGCAGGTCCGCGCAATTCGTGCAAGCTGCGGCGCATTTCGTGCAAAACACCCGTGTTTCATTGATTAACTACAGCCGCGGCATACGGACGTATGCAGTCTGACCTCCTAGCCAGAACAATCGCTTTTAGGGAGGAGAGCCGATGATTCCAGCGGCATTTGATTATTATCGACCCAAGGATATGGAGGCAGTCCTGTCCATCCTTGCGGAACACGGGGACGATGCCCGTGTTATGGCGGGGGGGCACAGCCTTATCCCGATGATGAAACTGCGGATGGCCGACGTCCCGCATTTGATCGATCTTCAAGATGTACCTGACCTGTCCGACATTGTTGTGTCAGCCGACAGCATCAAGATTGGTGCAATGGTCACACAAGCAGACCTGATCGATCACGCTGGCCTGACAAAAGCAGCGCCAATTTTACGTGAAGCGGCACTGCAAATCGCAGACCCGCAAGTGCGTTACATGGGCACGATTGGTGGCAACGTCGCCAACGGCGACCCGGGCAACGACATGCCAGGTTTGATGCAGTGTTTGGATGCGACGTTCCATTTGGTAGGACCTGATGGCGCCCGCGATGTCGCCGCGCGAGATTTCTACGAGGCGGCCTATATGACCGACCGCGAAGATGACGAAGTTCTGACGGGTGTTACCATTCCAACACCGCAGGGCGGCTACGCCTACGAAAAGCAGAAACGCAAAATTGGCGATTACGCGACAGCCGCCGCTGCCGTTCAAATCGTCAAAGACGGCGACACCTGCACCTTTGCGTCTGTGGCGATGACCAACCTGAGCGATACACCAATCTATTCCGCAGACGCGGTTGACGCGTTGGTTGGCACAAAGGTCGATGATGCAGCGATCAAGGCTGCGATTGCGGCCATGTTGGACGACATCGACCCATCCGAAGACAACCGCGGCCCTGTCGCATTCAAAAACCATGTTGCTGGCGTGATCCTACGCCGCACCATCGAACGAGCTTGGTCACGGGCGTAAGGGAGGACGAACATGTCGAACAAAAAACACATCAAACTGAACGTGAATGGCAAAGAGGAAGAATTCCTCGCCGAACCACGTGAGCTGTTGATCTATACGCTGCGCGAGCGGCTCAACATCACTGGCCCGCATATTGGTTGCGAAACGTCTCACTGCGGCGCGTGTACTGTCACGATTAATGGCAAGTCCATCAAATCCTGCACCATGTATACAGTTCAGGCCGAGGGCAAAGACGTTACCACAATCGAAGGCATCGGCGGTCCAGACGATCTGCACCCGCTGCAAGAGGCGTTCAAAGAACACCACGGGTTGCAGTGCGGCTATTGCACACCGGGCATGATCACCCGTGCCACCAAACTTCTGGAAGAAAACCCAAACCCAACCGAAGAAGAAATTCGGTTTGGCATGGCCGGCAACATTTGCCGCTGCACGGGCTACCAGAACATCGTGAAATCCATTCAGGCTGCGGCCACTGAAATGAATGCAGCCAAGGAGGCCGCAGAATGAAGGACGAAATTAGTCGCGAGGAACGCGTCGACAACCTCAAAGGTATGGGGTGTTCACGCAAACGGGTCGAAGATGCCCGTTTCACACAAGGCAAAGGCAATTACGTCGATGACGTAAAACTTGATGGAATGTTGTTTGGTGACTTCGTGCGCTCTCCCTATGCACACGCCAACATCAAAAGCATCAACACAGAAGCAGCCCTGAAAGTACCAGGTGTTCTGGCCGTCTTGACAGCTGCTGATCTGGAACCGCTTGGTCTGCATTGGATGCCCACATTGGCGGGCGACAAGCAGATGGTTTTGGCGGACGGCAAGGTTCTGTTCCAAGGCCAAGAGGTTGCCTATGTGGTTGCCGAAGATCGTTACGCCGCTGCAGACGGAATTGAAGCCGTCGAGGTTGAATACGAAGAGCTGCAGGTTTTGGTGAACCCGTTTGAGGCCCTGAAATCCGATGTGATTTTGCGCCCAGACACGGTTGATGAAAACGGTAAAGCGGTTGATGGCGCCCACGGCCCACGCAACCACCCCAACCATATCTTCACATGGGAAGCCGGTGACAAAGACCCAACCGAAGAAGTAATCGCGAACGCAGACGTCGTTGCCGAAGAGGAAATGTACTACCACCGTACGCACCCCTGCCCACTGGAAACATGTGGCTGTGTTGCGTCGATGGACAAGGTCAACGGTAAGCTGACGTTGTGGGGCACATTCCAAGCACCACACGCCATTCGTACCATCGTTTCCCTGATTTCCGGCATTGAAGAGCACAACATTCGTGTAATTTCGCCAGACATCGGCGGCGGGTTCGGCAACAAGGTTGGCGCCTACCCCGGCTATGTGTGTTCCGTCGTTGCGTCCATCGTCACGGGCAAGCCTGTGAAATGGATCGAAGACCGGATGGACAATCTGATGACCACTGCCTTTGCGCGTGATTATTGGATGAAGGGCAAAATCTCTGCCACGCCAGAGGGCAAGATCACAGGTCTGCATTGTCATGTGACAGCCGACCACGGCGGTTTCGACGCCTGTGCCGACCCGACCAAGTTCCCAGCTGGGTTCATGAACATCTGTACGGGGTCGTATGACATCCCGACCGCCTATCTGGCTGTTGATGGTGTTTACACAAACAAAGCACCAGGCGGCGTGTCTTATCGTTGTTCTTTCCGCGTGACCGAGGCTGTGTATTTCATCGAACGGATGATCGAAGTTCTTGCGATCAAACTGGACATGGACGCGGCCGAGCTACGCCGGATCAACTTCATCAAGAAAGAGCAGTTCCCTTATAAGGCTGCCCTTGGATGGGAGTACGACTCCGGTGATTACCACACCGCATGGGACAAGGCGCTAAAGGCAGTCGATTATGACGGTCTGCGCGCTGAACAGGCCCAGAGGGTCGAGGACTTTAAGGCTGGCAAGACCCGCAAACTGATGGGTGTTGGTCTATCTTTCTTCACAGAAATTGTGGGCGCTGGTCCAGTCAAAAACTGTGACATCCTCGGGCTTGGTATGTTCGACAGTTGTGAAATCCGCATCCACCCAACAGGGTCCGCGATTGCACGGCTGGGCACCATTTCCCAAGGTCAGGGTCACGCGACAACATTCGCGCAAATCTTGGCGACGGAAATTGGCCTGTCGGCGGACAGCATCACCATTGAAGAAGGCGACACCGACACCGCGCCTTACGGTCTGGGCACCTACGGGTCCCGTTCCACTCCAGTGGCCGGTGCCGCAACGGCGATGGCTGGCCGTAAAATCCGCGCCAAGGCGCAGATGATCGCAGCCTATCTTCTCGAAGTGCACGACAACGACGTGGAATTCGACGTTGATCGGTTCGTCGTGAAAGGTGCGCCAGAACGGTTCAAGACGATGAAGGAAATTGCCTTCGCCGCCTATAACCAAGCGATCCCTGGTATCGAGCCTGGTCTTGAAGCGGTTAGTTACTATGATCCGCCAAACATGACCTACCCGTTCGGGGCCTATGTCTGCGTGATGGACATCGACGTTGATACAGGTGTCACCGAAATCCGCCGCTTCTATGCGCTGGATGACTGCGGCACACGGATCAACCCGATGGTCATCGAAGGTCAGGTGCATGGCGGTTTGACCGAGGCTCTCGCCGTCGCATTGGGCCAAGAAATTGCCTATGACGATATGGGCAACGTCAAGACCGGTACGTTGATGGACTTCTTCCTGCCAACCGCATGGGAAGTGCCAAACTACGAAACCGACTACACGGTCACCCCGTCCCCGCACCACCCGATTGGTGCAAAGGGTGTGGGCGAAAGCCCCCACGTGGGCGGTGTTCCGTGTTTCTCCAACGCTGTGCAGGATGCGTTCCGTGCCTTTGGCAACACGCACACCAACATGCCTCACGATCACTGGCGGATCTGGAAAACCGCCAATGAACTGGGCCTGCACGACTAAACCAAAGTCTGGGTGGGGCGCACGTCCCACCCAACGCGGAGAATTTTGATGACTTGGACTGACTTACAAACCGCGCTGGGGCGCGAAGGATACGTCGCATCAGACGACCTGTCTGTTGCCCTGCATCTTGCGCTCACCTTGGGCCGGCCTTTGCTGCTTGAAGGTGCCGCAGGTGTTGGCAAAACCGAAGTGGCCCGCACATTGGCCGCATCGCGTGATGCCGAATTGATCCGCCTTCAGTGTTACGAAGGTCTGGATGCTGCCCAAGCGATTTACGAATGGAATTATCAACGGCAACTGCTGGCAATCCGCGCCGCTGCTGAAGATGGTGAAACAGGCAAAGCGGTCGAGGAACGTATTTTCTCCCGCGACTTCCTGCTCGAACGCCCGCTTTTGGCGGCCATCACCAAAGACACACCACCGGTGTTGCTGATCGACGAAGTCGACCGCGCCGATGAAGAATTCGAAGCCTACCTGCTGGAAATTCTGTCTGACTACCAAGTGTCCGTGCCCGAGCTGGGCACGATCACGGCAACCAGCCGCCCGATTGTCATCCTCACCTGCAACGGCACACGCGATCTGTCCGACGCGTTGCGCCGCCGCTGCCTGTATACCTACGTTGAATACCCAGACCGCGAAACAGAACTCGCCATCCTGAAATCCCGCTGCCCCGAGATCGAGGCCCACTTGGGCAATCAGGTCGTCGGCTTCGTACAAAAACTACGCGAAGAGGAATTGGAAAAAACACCGGGCATTGCTGAGATGCTCGATTTCGCCGCCGCGCTGATGGGCCTTGGGATCGCTGATCTCACCGATGATCCCGAAGTGCTGCAATCCACGCTCACGACCCTTTTGAAAACGCAAAGCGATCAAGCCCATATCACCAAAGAGGTGGCAGGCCGCATCGCAGGGAAAGCCGCATGAGCCGCGTCACCCGCTTTGCTGCCCGCGACGATGGGGCCTCGGCCCGCGTTGCGGGATTTATCGCGCATCTGCGGGACAACGGGTTGCGTTTGGGTGTGGCCGAAGCGGACACCGCCCTCTCCGCGCTCATCCATGTTGAGGCCGCGAAACCCGATGAAACACGAAGCGCGCTGCGCGCCGTGTGCACAGGCTGCAAAGAAGAAGCCGAACGGTTCGATGAACTGTTCACAAGCTATTGGATGGACATGGGCCGCGTGCGCCAAAAATCTGTGCCCACCACGTCCCAAACCATGAACGACGATGTGCATTCATCACGCGATGCCAAAGGCGAACAATCAGGCTCGGCGGGTCAGGCCACGGCCCCCGATGATCACGGCGGCGGGGATGCCGACAGTGACGGCACCGGCAAACTCATCGCGACCGAAGTCCGCAATCTCAACCGCAAAGACCTGCGCGATCTGGTTCGCCCCGAAGAAATCGCCGCGGCCGAAGATGTGGCCCGCCGTCTTGGCGCTGCCCTGCGCGACAAACGTTCGCGCCGCCGCATTGCAGCCCGCAAAGGCGACCGGCTGCATTTCCGCAAAATCATGCGTCACAGCCTGTCGACGGGCGGCGAACCGATCCGCTTGCTCCATAAAAAACGCCCCGACCGCACCCGCAAGATCGTGGCGCTCTGTGATGTGTCAGGCTCTATGTCAATCTATGCGCAGGTGTTTCTTGCCTTCCTTGCGGGCCTCATGCGCGCCGATACAGCCGCTGACGCCTATCTGTTCCACACCCGTCTTGTGCGCATCACCGAAGCCCTGCGCGACAAAGACGCCATGCGCGCCATTGGCCGGATGTCCCTGATGGCAGACGGCTTTGGCGGCGGGTCCGAAATTGGGCCGTCGCTGGTACGGTTCGCCGACACATATGCCCGCCGTTTTGTAGATGGCCGCACCGTCGTGCTGATCCTGTCTGATGGCTACGACACCGCCGCCCCCGAAATCATGGGCGCAGCCTTGGCCAAATTGCGCAAACGAGGGTGTAAAATCATCTGGCTGAACCCCCTTAAAGGTTGGAAAGACTACGAACCCATCGCCTCCGGAATGGCCGCCGCCTTGCCACATCTAGACCTGTTCAAGGCCGCCAACACGCTCGGCGATCTCGCCGCATTGGAACAGGAGCTTGTCGCGTTATGACCCCTGCTGAATTCCTTTCAACCGATTTGGCCGAAGTCGCGCAAGACTTCCGCGACCGTGCAGAACCTTTTGCATTCGCGACAATCGTGCGCACCGTCGGTTCAACAGCGGCAAAACCGGGGGCAAAGGCACTGTTGGGCCCTGACGGAACAATCATCCACGGCTGGCTTGGCGGCGGATGCACCCGTGGGGCCGTAAAACGCGCCGCGTTGCAGGCATTGACCGATGGCAATCCACAACTTGTTTCAGTCACACCCGAAGATCTGTTGGCCGAAAAAGGGATCGCCGCAGGCGATGAAGTGGACGGTACGAAATTCGCGCGCAACGGATGCCCCTCGCGTGGGACCGTGGATATTTTCATCGAACCTTGTTTGCCCATGCCAAGACTTGTGGTGCTGGGCGCCTCCCCCGTCGCTCAGGCGCTTGCAGAATTGGCACCGCAATTTCATTGGGCCGTTTCACCGGACTCCGGTGTCGAACCAACAGCGGCAAAACAATTCATCGTCATTGCGACCCAAGGCCAAGGCGACATGGATGCGCTAAAGTCGGCGCTCACCAGCGGCGCAGAACATATCGCCTTCGTTGGCAGCGCCCGCAAATTCGCAACCCTCGCTGGCAAATTGGCAGACGCCGGTTTCGACAGCGCAGCCATTGACGCGGTGAAAGCCCCAGCTGGCCTTAATATCGGGGCGGTCACACCTGAAGAAATCGCACTGTCGATCTTGGCAGACCTTGTGCAGGTCCGACGCGCTGTGGTGGCCCGCAATGGCTAAGGTGGCAACAATCCTTTTGGCCGCGGGCCTGTCCCGCCGCATGGGCGCGCGCAACAAACTACTGTTGCCCGTCAATGGCACACCGATGATCCGCCACATGGTGAACGTCTATGAAAAGGCCACCAATTGCCCGATCCTTGTGGTGACAGGACATGAACACGCCAAGGTCGAAGCGGCATTGAAAGGCAGCATGGCCGCGACCCATTTCAATCCCGATTATGAGTTGGGACAAGCAACATCCGTCGCTTGCGGCCTTCGGAACGCGCCGGACGCGGATATGGTTCTGATGGGCCTGGGTGATCAACCATTGTTGACCGCCGCCAACCTTAACACCCTTATCTCTGCACACGAAAATGCTGATGCAGGCCGCATCTCTATTCCCATGCACAACGGGGCCCGCGGCAACCCCATTGTTATCCCAGCTCATTTGCATGCGCGTCTCCTCGAAGATCCACGCGCGCCAGGGTGCAAAAAATTCACACGAAGCCATCCGGACCATGTACAGTTTCAGAATCTAACTGCGCGGGGCTTTTACACGGATATCGACACACCTGAGGCATACGAAAATTTGGTAGATCTGGAGGAAAGCTCATGAAATCGCTTTTGTCATGGATTACCCGATTGCGCCGAAAGGCCGCCCTTACCCCTGAACAAGCAGACCAGCTTGCGTCAATAAAATTCCCTTGTTGTTAAAAAGGACGAAAACACATGGAACTCGCGGACGAAATCATCATCAACGCACCCAAGGCACGCGTTTATGAAGCCCTGAACGACCCAGAAATTTTGAAACAGTGCATCCCCGGATGCGAAGAGCTGATCAAACATTCCGACACAGAACTAGAAGCCAAAGTGGTGTTGAAGGTCGGCCCTGTTAAAGCAAAGTTTAGTGGGGATGTTGTATTGGATACCTCTGGTGCGCCGGATGCGTTTTCATTGACAGGTCAGGGCAACGGCGGTGCCGCTGGTCACGCCAAGGGCGGTGCTGATGTGACGTTAACCGAAGATGGCCCAGACAAAACAATCCTTCGCTACGAAGCAAAAGCAGACATAGGTGGCAAGCTGGCACAACTTGGCAGCCGTTTGATCCAAAGCACGGCCAAAAAACTGGCCGCGAAGTTCTTTAAATCCTTTGCAAGTGTGGTCGATGAGGACGCCGTTGCCTGATCAAATCGTTTACGCTGAACATGCGTCAGACATTATCGCCAAGGCTGCGGAGTTGATCCGTCAGTCTCGGCGTTTTGTTTTGATCACATCCTTGGCCATCGAAGGTGGCGCGGCCCGCGAAACCGGGTCGCTTGCCTTGGTTGAGGAAAGCGGCCTGATGACCGGATATCTATCAAACGGATGTATCGATAAAGATATCCAGCTTCAGGCGTTGGATGCACTTGCGACATCTGAAAAGAAGGTCATCCGCTACGGCGAAGGGTCACGGTTTCTCGATCTCAAACTCCCATGCGGCGGGGCCTTAACGATCCTGATAGATCCGGCGCCAGACCACGCCGCCATATTAGCGGCACAAAACGCATTCAGCGCACGCGAAACTGTTTCGCTGGAATTTTCGGTGCCGTCAGATGCGGGCCTAAACCAGTCTTCGTTTACGTTCACATACGCCCCAGTCTTCCGATTGGTGCTGGCAGGCCGGGGCGCAATTTTTCGGGCGATGGCACAGGTCGGGCGATCGACCGGTTTTGAGGTCGCTGCGATTTCGCCCGATCTGGAAGACTTGGATGCCGTTCGTGCCGTTACCACCTTAACGTCACAACATTTGACCACACCAGATACCGATATCGCATTGGACGTTCTGGACCCTCATTCAGCCTTTGTGACCCTGTTTCACGACCACGATTGGGAACCGTTCTTGTTGAAATCCGCGCTGAAGACAAAGGCACATTTCATCGGCAGCCTTGGCAGCCGCAGAACACATCAGATGCGTCTAGAAACGCTGCGCGGGTTGGGCGTGGCCGATGATGACTTGTCCCGGCTGCAAGGCCCAATCGGGCTTGTCCCGTCGCTGCGCAATGCATCATTTATAGCAGTCTCAGCAATTTCAGAAATTATCGGCACCATCCCAAACTCGATTTCACCAACCAGACAGCCGAATTCGCTATAAATCAGCAAGATTTATAGAGGATCATCCATTTCTTGCTGCGTATAGAGAATTGGTTAACGTTTAACGCGTAGCCACATTTCAACCATTTGGGGAATGGTAATGTTTAGTCTCAACAAATCTGAAGGTTCGGTGATTCTGCTGGTGGCGGCATTGTTGGTTTGCCTACTTGCACTGTTCAGCCAATCAAAACGCGCAACCGAAGATGTCGTCAATCGGGCGTTTGAAACTGCCGGGATGCTGTCAGACTTTTTTGAACTTACCCAAGAACACTACACCATAAATATTTCGAACGTGACCGGCGTTGAATTCACGACCACTCCGGAAATAACATCAAATGCGCTGATGTATCCGGCAACGTTCGGTCGAACTTACACGCGCTTTTTCAACGCAGACCACCCTGAAAGCCAATTCCAGATATACAGCAATTACCCCTTTGAATCGACCAGAGACCGCCAGTTAGACGAATTTGCTCAGCGTGCGCTGGAAACCCTATCTAAAGGGGACCGCACCGAAATGCGCCAAATCGAAACCTTGCCTGATGGTCGGCAAAGGGTCCGTCTTGCCGTCCCAATCATCATGCGCGAAGGCTGCGTTGCATGTCACAACGACATCAGTTGGGAGCTAGCCCGCCACGACTGGAAAGTCGGTGATGTGCGTGGCGTTCGCGAGGTGTTAATCACAGTCGCACCTACAACTCTTTACTCTCAGACAGAGGCTTTCTTGCTCTTTCTTTTGATGCTGGTGTCCTGCGTTCTAGCTATTTTTGTGGTCTACCCATCTGTTCGCCAAGAAGTGAAAAGCAGACAGCATTTTCATGAATTGAGCATCCAAGCAACCCAAAGCGCACGCAGGTCCCTCGTCCAGGCCCAAACAGATACCCTGTCTGGGCTCGGCAATCGAAGGTATTTTGAAACCGAATTCGAGCGTGCCGTGGCAGCTGCATTAGAAAACGGCAAAATGCCTTCATTGCTGATGTTTGACATAGATCACTTTAAGAACGTGAACGATAAATTCGGCCATGATGCCGGCGACTACGCTTTACAAGAATTCGCTGAAATCCTGCGACGGAACACACGTTCGGAAGACAAGTTATGCCGATTTGGCGGGGAGGAGTTTATGGTCATCCTCCCAAATATCGACCAAGCCGCAGTCAAAGACATGGCATTGCGTATCAAAACCGAGGTGCAGCACGCGCAGCTAACATATGGCGACCAGCAGTTTTCGCTGACTGTGAGCGTGGGCTGTTGCAGTCTCCAACCTGACGACACAGCGGATACGTTCCTGAAACGGGTCGATCAAATGCTGTATCGGGCAAAAGATGCCGGTCGAAACACAATTTGTTGGACCTTTGACGGTGAAAGCGGGTGCGCGCCTTAGGCCAACTAGCCTGCGTTCTGGCGTTCGATGTAAGACCGCAGCTCTTCTGCTTCTTGACGTGCATCACGAAGACCATCCATGGCCGCGCGAAGTTCGGCTTCGGTTTGGCTCAGCTGGTTGGTGATTTCTGCTTCGCGTTGCTGAAGATAGGTAATCGCCTGATCGCGGGTTTCTTCGGCTTCGTGCAATGCCTGTGCCATGCGGTCTAATTCGCCAACCTCAGCTTTTGACACGCGTGTGAACCGATTGATCAACCAGCTTGCGAACCAGCCTAAACAAAATGCCACAAACAGGATAATCGCTGTCGCGACAATGAATTCAGTTCTGTTCATTCGGTCGTTCCGTCCCCATCAGTGGCCCCGTCCGCGGCCTCGGCGCCTTCTTCAGCCGCTGTCGCGGCCTCTTCTTCTATCTGATCAAGTGCCGAAGGTTCTTCGGTGCTTTCTGGCATGATCAGCGTAAATTCAATCCGGCGGTTCGCTTCACGACCGTCTTCGGTTTCATTATCCGCAATCGGATTTTCTTCGCCATACCCGATTGCACGGAATTTGGAAACAGGAACCCGTCGAATTCGTAGCGCATCCAAAACCGCATCTGCCCGTTGTTGGCTCAGTCGTTGGTTGCCGTCTTCTGACCCTTGGCTGTCCGTATACCCGGCAATTTCAAGGCGCAGCTCTGCGCACTTTTGTAAAATTTCGGCAATGTCATCGATGATGCCAGCCCCTTCGCCTGCAATCGTCGCAGACCCCGGCTCGAATGTGATCTTGCGCGTCTCGGTGACTGTACCGATCTGCTCTAGGCATTCATCCTCAGTGGGCAGCGCCGCGATTGGGTCCAATGCCTCGACGTAGGTTACATCAACCGAAAACGCATCAGTCGACCCAAGCTTTTCAACCAGCAAACGTGTGATTTCGCCACCAGCGCTTTCAGAACCGGTGTTGCCACGCACAACAATGGATGTGGGTTCAACCGTGACCGACCCGTTAGAAAGTTTCGACAAGGCCTCGATCCCAGCCAAAACGCGCACCGGCCAACCGGTTGGCATACCGTCGGAAACGAGGGTTGCCATTGAAATGTCGGCAGACCCAAATTTGGCTCGGGCGAAGTTTTCTGCGGTTGTATTCAACAAATCATCAGAAACACGGCCGCGCAATTGCACCAAACCTTCAGGGCTTAGGGTTGCAATAAACTGTGGGGGGCCTTCGTTACCGGCCGCGGGGGCTTCCGGCAGAACAGCATCAAGCGCGAAAACTTCAGGAAGGGCATTTTCCAGCTCACCTGCGACGCGATCAAAATTGCCTTGCGCAGTCCCAATCGGCGCAACAAGGGTCACATCCGCGTCCGAGATCGTGACCGCGCCACCACCCAAATCTTCAACCGAAGCAATCGCAAGCGCGACCGCATCAGCCCATTGGGTTGTCGGCGACCCAAGCGCCAAAGTGCACCCAACCCGTTCACCCACACCAGCAGCTTGGGCGGCCGCAACGATACGGCGTTCAGCCTGCGCAGTGTCGGCAACGCAGCTGTCAAAACGCGCGCCTTCATCGTCCAGAATGAAACGGGTGACATAAGGCGAAACAACAGGGCGCGGCGCCATGATGTCTAGTGCCGTTGCTAAACCCCGCGGGCTGATCCGGCGCAGCTCGGCTTCTAATCTTGCTTTTTCTTCGCGGGAGTCCGAAATCGCTTCGATGGTGACCCGTCCTGCACGCACAGATATTTTGGATCGTGGCAAACGCTCTAGGGCGCGTAGCGCAAAACCAACGGCGTCGTCCCAACCTTCGGGTTCAGCATAGTCAGCAGATTCCAAAAGATCGGCAAAGCTGGCGTCTTCCCCTGCCATGTCCGATAGCGTTTCGGTCAATTCTTCCCGATCAATCGAAACCGGAACAAGACCGATAATCGAAATCCCACTGTCGTTGCGCAAAATCTCCATCGAAAATTCTGGCGCTTCCAAATCAGCACTGTCTTCGACGGTCATATTGTCGATGACGCGGCTGGCATCCACCATTCCACCCGCTGTCGAAATTGCACGGAACCGAATAGCTTCCGACGGGGCTTCACCTTGCAAGATAACCTGAAGCCCATCGCCCAGCACTGTCGCAAAGCCATGCCCGTTCTCTTCCAAAGACAGCTGGACAGCTTCGACCGACCGACTTTCAACGGTCGCAACTGCAACCCGCGCACCGAAACCGCAAACAACAGCAGCCAGCCCAAAAGCACCCAATCGAATAAATAGTTCAGAAAGCCGCATGTTCCGGTCCTTTAGAAACGTTGCATCGTGCTTAGGCGGTTGTTGCCAAAGGTTCAATCATAGCAACAGCGCTACGGCGAAAAACGGCAAGGGTATGAGCCCTGCGTCACGGTTTGAACGAAAGGCCCGCAACAATCCTTCGCTGTCGTCGGCGTCAAAACCACGTTGCTGCCACGCAAGGTGCCACCCCATCGCCCATGGGCCACCCAACGCCAAAGCCAGCGCCAAAGGTGAGGTCCCAAGCACGGCCATGATCACCGCGATGCCCATAAAGGTAACAGTCGCCACAAGGAAATAGCGCAACCAAAGCTGCGTCTTATCGCCAAACAGCCGCGCGGTAGATTTCACACCAATCAGCGCGTCGTCATCCGCATCCTGATGGGCATAGATCGTGTCGTAAAACAGGGTCCATGCAATGCCACCAATATAAAGGGCCACAGCAGGCCAACCCAAGGTGCCCGTATGCGCGGTCCACACCAGCAAAGCGCCCCAGTTTAACGCGATACCCAGAAACGCCTGCGGCCACCACGTGAACCGTTTGGCGAAGGGGTAAATTACGACAGGGATGATCGACGCAAAGCCCAGCAAAATAGCGTTCAGGTTAAACGTCAGCAGGATCAACAAAGACACCAACGCCTGTATCGCCATCCAGACAACGGCTCCCTTTACTGTCACCTGCCCCGCTGGAATGGGCCGGTTTGCCGTGCGCTCGACCGATCCATCTATGTGGCGGTCCGTAATGTCGTTCCACGTGCACCCCGCCCCACGCATCAAAAACGCTCCAATGGCGCAGCCCAGCGCGATCCATGCATCAAACCAGCTGGCCTGTCCGGTATGAAGCATTGCCAACAGCAACGCCCACCAACAGGGCAACAACAATAACCAAGTGCCAATCGGCCGATCTGCGCGGCTTAGACGCAAATAGGGGCGTGCGGCGGCGGGCGCATAAACATCAACCCAATTGCCTTTCACGGAATCGGCAATGACGGGCTCTGGTGTCCGGTCGGTGTCGGTCATATGTTCCCCGTATGGTTCGGAATGCTTCACTTCGTCGTCTCTATGTAGATCACCCTTTATCCGCTGCGCAACGGGTCCCTCTGTCGCGGGACCAAGCGCATTATTTGTTCAACGTGATGCGGATGACCGTGGGCGATTCTGTGATCGTGTTTAATGGCGCGGACGGGGAATGGCAGGCCAGCGTTTCCGAAGCCGGCAAAAAGGGCGGCGTATTGGTCTGCGACCAGCAAACGCGCGTCCAATCAACACCCCCCGACCTGTGGCTGTTGTGTGCCCCCATCCGCAAAGAACGCATGGCGTTCATGGTGGAAAAAGCCGTGGAGTTGGGCGTTTCAAAAATTGTCCCCGTGCAAACCGAATTCACCCAAGGGGCAAACCGAGTACGCCAAGACAAATTGCAGGCCACCGCGACCGAGGCCGCAGAACAATGCGAGGCACTGTATGTCCCGCAGGTTTTGGATGTTCAAAAGCTAAAGACTGTTTTGTCGCAATGGGACGCAGAACGCATGATTTTGCACTGCGACGAAGACATGGCCGATGCGCAGGCCCACAACGGCCTGTCTCAATTCACCCGCCCCGCTGGACCATGGGCAATCTTGATCGGTCCAGAAGGTGGTTTTTCACCCGATGAAAAAGCCAGCCTAACCAACGACCACCAAGGCACCATTCTGTCGATCGGGCTGGGGCCACGTATTTTGCGGGCGGAAACCGCGGCTGTGGCGGCAATGACCCTTTGGCAGGCCACACTGGGGGATTGGACATGATCCGCCCAGAAATCAAAGATGGGATTTGGCGTTGGCGCGAAGTTCTGGCGGCATTGGGCCTTGCCGGTTTGGGCATGTGGTTCGCATTCGCTTCTTTTGGGATCATGGAATGGATCGGATGGGCCATCTTTGGGTTGGGCATCGCACTGGCCATGTCGGCCGCACAAAAGGTCCGGTTTCAATCGTTGGATAATGGGCCCGGTGTTGTAACCCTCGACGAACGCCGTGTTACATATTTAGGCCCGCTGGACGGCGGCGTCGCGGAATTGGATTTGATGGTGCAATTGGACCTGACAGCAGCTTCGGCTTGGCGATTAATTAACGCAGACCGGACATATCTGGACATTCCAACCAATGCCAAAGGCGTAGAGGCCCTGTTTGACGTGTTTATCGCCCTGCCCGGCATCAAAACCGAATACATGTTGTCTGTTTTGAACAGCGCAACTCACGCACAAATGACCGTTTGGATGGCCCCAGACCACAAACCGTATGAAGTGTTGCATTGACACTCCTGCAGCGGCGGGCCAACCGTTCAAAACCGAATAGCAATTGGAGCCAGTAACCCATGTCCATTCCACAGTCCGGCGGCGGCCCAATCGAACATCATGATCAGCTAGCACAATATCTGGCAGATGGGTGCAAACCCAAAGCCGACTGGCGCATCGGCACCGAGCATGAAAAGTTCGGCTATTGCAAAGACACACATAAACCTCTGCCGTTCTCGGGCGAACGCTCGATCGAGGCCGTGCTAAGCGGGTTGCGCGACAAATACGGCTGGGCACCGGTTACTGAAGGCGGGTTTCTGATCGGTCTGGAAAAGAACGGCGCAAACGTATCGCTCGAACCAGGTGGCGCGCTGGAACTATCCGGCGCACCGGTCGAATCCATCCACCAAACCTGTGACGAAGTGAATTCCCACCTCGAAGAAGTAAAATCCATCGCCGACCACATTGGCGTGAAATTCATCGGCCTCGGCGCGGCCCCTGAATGGACCCACGACCAAATGCCCCTCATGCCAAAAGGGCGCTACAAACTGATGGACGCCTACATGGACAAGGTCGGCACATCGGGCAAAATGATGATGCGCCGCACCTGTACCGTTCAGGTGAACCTCGATTTCGGATCTGAATCCGACATGGTGCAAAAAATGCGCGTGGCCTTGGCCCTGCAACCGGTCGCCACCGCGCTGTTCGCGAACTCGCCATTTTTCGAGGGCAAGCCAAACGGTCACAAATCATGGCGCAGCCGCATCTGGCGCCACCTTGATGACGACCGCACAGGTATGTTGCCATTTGTGTTTGATGATGGCTTCGGGTTCGAGGCTTGGGTGCAATACGCCCTCGATGTGCCCATGTATTTCGTCTACCGCGACGGCCAATATGTCGACGCCTTGGGTCAATCCTTCCGCGACTTCCTCAAAGGCGAACTGCCCGCCCTACCAGGTGAAAAGCCAACCCTGTCCGATTGGGCCGACCATCTCACAACCGCCTTCCCCGAAGCGCGCCTAAAACAGTTCATCGAAATGCGCGGCGCCGACGGTGGTCCATGGCGCCGCCTCTGTGCCCTGCCCGCCTTCTGGGTCGGCCTGACCTACGATCAAACGGCCCTCGATGCCGCGTGGGACCTGTGCAAAGACTGGGATGCCGAAACCCGCGAAGCATGGCGCGTCGAAGCCTCCGTTCACGGATTACAGGCAAAGGTAAACGGCCAATCCATGCATGACATCGCCCGCGAGGTTGTGGCCATCGCCGAAACTGGCCTCAAAAATCGCGCCATGCCCGGTGCAGGCGGTTTGGTCCCCGACGAAACCCACTTCCTCAACGCCCTGAAAGAAAGCATCGAGACCGGCAAGACGCCCGCCGACGAACTCCTCGACCACTACAACGGCGACTGGAACGGTGACCTCAGCAAAATCTACGACGCGTATAGTTACTAAGCGCACGCAAGAGGGCACTTTGCGGACAACGGAACCGCTTGTTGTCTTCGACCAACCGCCATTTGATTATGAAATGACCGCAGATCCATCACTCGGTTTGGGCTCATGGTTTCGTCAGATGGCTGTTGAAAGGCCGCTTCATTCACCGCTGTGTGGAAACAAAAATCTGCCCAGTGCCGTTCGTCGCACGGCACTGGGCATGGTTCTATTTGGTTTCTAGGGTTTCAAGGTCACCGAGCCCAAGGCCTTCGAGGACGCTTTTCTGGATCGGGTGTACAGCGGTGTTAACGGCATCTGCACCAAATGGTTGGCCTACAACGATACGGTCAGGGCGTTCCCCATTCTTTGTATCGATAAGTGTGACGATGTTCTCAGCAATGTCATGCGGATTAGGTGCATCGTCTGCCGCAAAGATGCCCATAAACGTCTCGAACATCTTCCCCGGTATTTCGCCAATTTCACCGTAACTTGTTGCACGCGCTGTGTCGGATGGCTGCTGTGCCGCGGCATACATATTGGTCGGATAAGCACTTGGCTGCACCAAGACAACATCAACACCCATCTTAGACAACTCATAGCGATAGCTTTCGGTCATCGCTTCGACAGCGAATTTCGAAGCACCGTAATGGCCGAAGAATGGGAATGTTACACGACCGAGGATAGACCCCACGTTGATGACAAGGCCATCACCCGCTGACCGTAGCGTTGGCAATGTTGCGCGTAATACGCGTTGGATGCCGAAGACATTTACGTCGTACAAGTCACGCACCTGCTCTGGCGTAAAGCTTTCAGACACGCCTGCCGAAGCAATGCCTGCGTTGTTGATGACAACATCAAGTTTGCCGCCAGATTTTGAAAGCACGGCTGCTACAGCCGCAGTTATGGTTGCTTCATCGGTGACATCCAGGTCAACCGGCTCAATTCCCTTTGCGCGCAGTTCCTCTGCGACACTGCTATTGCGACCTTCGTGATCGCGGACGCCGGCAAACACTGTGTGACCTGCTTGGGCTAGGGTTTCAGCGGTGTCACGGCCAAAGCCACTGGATGCGCCGGTAATAAGTACAACTTTTGTCATTGGTTTTTTCTTTCTGAAGAGCTGAAGGAATTTCATTTGGTGTTTCCATCAGCAGTTGGATGTTGCGGTTGTATGACGGTCATGATGGTTCTTTCTCACGTGTAACCGTTTAAGTGTTCTTTTACATGTTACATCTACCTGTAACTTGTCAACGGCTATTTATTGGGTTACAAACTTGTGATGACCGATATCGCACTTTCCCACGACCCAACCGGCCGCCAGCCACCCGCATTGGTGGGCGATCATGTTGCGCTTGATTTTTTGAACTCGTTCGCAGATTCAAACGGAGAAATGGTCGATTGGATTGCAAACGGACCTGATTTCGTGGCGTGGCTGGTTAGAACGAACGTGATCGAACAGCACGAAGCGCAAAACGTCTTGTCGCAGTTCTCATCACAGGCTTTAGACCAGACTGCGCGAGATGCGGTTACTTTACGTGAATGGTTTCGCGACGTGCTTGTTCAGGTGAAAACATCTGGCACTGGTGCGTTATCGCCCACAGACATCGATCGATTGAATGCGATCCTAGCCCAGGGTGTATCCTTTCAGCATATCGAAGACGTTCAAGACACAGGATTGCGCTTGGCCGCCAAACGGTCTTGGCAAAACTCCGATGATCTGCTTGCACCGTTGGCTGCAGCGATGGCTGACCTTCTATGTAACGGCGATTTCGACCTTATTCGAAACTGTCATAACGGCCCGTGCACAATGTGGTTCTATGACCGGACAAAGGGCCACCGCCGCAGATGGTGTAGCCAAGCGGTATGCGGCAATCGTGCGAAAGTCGCGGCCTTCAGGAAACGTCAAAAGCAAAACAGCCAATAGGCTATGTTTTTACGTAAATAGGGAACGATAAGTACGACTAGGTGGGCTTGGCTCTACAAGCAGCCATTCGCTGCAACCACACCTCTTAACAAACCCCACAGTTCGGTGTGTTAACCATGCAAATGTTGGGTCCAGAGCAATACCAAACCCATACTGCCCCCATACCCGACCCATATCGCCAGAACGTAGCAAAATAAGGCATTAACCTTTGAGTCGCGCGGATTTTGGAACTTGTGCGGACGGGCCGTTAACCCTTCGACCCTATCTTGGTCTCAGTGCCATCAACCAACCGCTGAATGTTGCCGCGGTGGCGCAGGAAAATCAGCGAACACAGGCAAACCATCAAAAAGAACACGGTTTGTGGTCCGATGAAATAGGCCGCGACGGGGGCGCTCAGGCTTGCCACCAAGGCCGCCAATGAAGAGATCCGAAAGAGCGCCGCAGTGCCAAGCCATGCGACGGCCGCGATGATCCCCAAAGGCCAAGCAAGGCCAAACAGAACCCCAAAGAATGTGGCGACACCCTTGCCACCCCGAAACCCCAACCAAACAGGAAAACAATGGCCAATTAGAACAACAAAACCAGCCACTTGCGCCACGTCCGGTCCAGCAAATGCCGACGCCAACCACACCGCCGCGAGCCCCTTGCCCATATCAAGTAGAAGGGTAGACGCGGCGGCCTTTTTGGACCCCGTGCGCAGTACGTTTGTGGCCCCGATGTTGCCCGAACCAATTTCGCGCAAATTGCCCAACCCCATCACGCGCGCAATGATCACACCCGAGGGGATCGACCCGATCAGGTAGGCAATGACAGCCCAAATGCCGAAGGTCGCAATGGTGTTTACAATCTCAGGCATCGGTCAGGCTTTCAGTCTTGTTCACGCCACCCACATAGGTCGCGATCACCTTACCTTGCAACATAGCCCCGTCAAATGGCGTGTTTTTGGACTTCGACTTAAGCTTGAAACGATCCAGCTTCAGGCTTGCATCTGGGTCGAACAAAACCAAATCCGCCGGCGCCCCAACGGTCAGGCGACCGCAGCTCAAACCCAAACGTTTTGAAGGGTTTAGCGAAAGCGCGCGGAACAGTTGTGGCAGGTCCATATGTCCTGCATGGACCAATCGAAGCGCCGCAGGCAGCAACGTTTCAAGGGCCACCGCCCCGCTTGCAGCTTCCTCATATGGCAACCTTTTAGACTCTTCGTCTTGCGGCGTATGCATAGACGAAATGATATCGATCACACCAGTTGCGACCGCTTCAACCACAGCCAGCCGGTCGTCTTCGGACCGCAGCGGTGGCTTAAGTTTAAAGAACGTCCGGTAGTCGGCCACGTCGAGTTCGTTCAGCGTCAGGTGGTGGATGCCGACCCCCGCAGTGATGTTAAGCCCATTGGCTTTCGCGCGTTCCAGTGCTGGCAGCGCACGTGCTGTTGTGATCTGGTCAATATGATAGGCCGCGCCTGTCATTTCCAACAAGGCAACATCGCGGTCCACGCCCATGCGTTCAGCCATCGGAGACACACCCGGCAAGCCCCGTAGCGACGCGAATTTCCCGGATGTGACTGCCGCACCTTTCGACAATCCCGGTTCCTGCACATGGCCAATCACCAGGGCGCCGCAAGATTTGGCGTAGGTCAGCGCACGTGTGAACACTTTTGTGTCGGTGACCACGCGGTCACAATCTGTGAAGGCAATCGCGCCTGCATCCATCAGAAAACCAATCTCGGTCATCTCGCGGCCATCGCGCCCTTTCGTCAGGGCCGCCATCGGCAAAACATTCACGGCGGCATCGATTGACGCGCGGCGTTCGACAAATTCCAATGTTTCTGGCGTGTCGATGGCCGGGTCTGTGTCGGGACGTGTTACCATTGTGGTCACCCCGCCAGCCACCGCAGCACGACCAGCAGAGGCGAAACTCTCTTTGTGGCGTTCGCCCGGTTCGGACACTTTCACGCCGATATCTACAATACCCGGCGCAAGACATTTACCGCGACAGTCGATCACTTGGTCCGCTTTTCCGCCAACATCGACGATATAACCGTCTTCAACCATCAGGGACCCCAGCGTGTCTGTCCCTGCTTCGGGATCAATCAGTCGGGCGTTTTCAAAAAGAGTGCGCATATTTACCCTTCACCAGTGGCTCGTTTTAGTTTCAAGGAACAGGTCATTACATGTCCCCTTCTTTTGGGTCTTGGAGTTGACGTATCAACCGATACACGTCGCCGCCATCCTCGATGCGTTCAAACCCTATATCAACTGTGCGATACCCGTTCTTGGTACGCACCTGTTTTGTAGCAAAGTGAACCGTTGCGAGATGCCCAGGTGCATAAGAAATCGGCGTAGTATCTGTTATCCGAAACGTGTTCAGCTTTCTGCCGACGATTGGCAAGTTCGTCGCGATATAGGCGTTTTGGTCTGTAAGCGTGTAAAACGTGTGACGGCGCTTATACGTCCCACCAAATAGGGCAATCGCGATGATCCCGACACCAACGGAAAAATGCAGAAGCCCGAACATCCAGAATGTTCCGCCGGCACTGTAGGCCATCGTCATCCAAAACAATGCGAAACCCGCGAAGAACAAACCAAAGATGACAAGGAAAAGGTTCTTTGGCGGAACGTGAAACGATCTATCCGGCGCACCCTGCCAAAGGATATTCTCGTCTTCAGACAAGATATTTTTCCATTCAGAGGGCTGTGTTGTTTGCGTCATCCAGCAATCCTAATCATCAACCAAACCAGCAACGCCATCAGCAACAACGCGATGGTCGCGATGCGACCCGACATTGCGGCGTCTGATGGTTTCTTTTTTGCGGGGACATCTTCAAGAACCGCTGTTGGGTCTGGGTTCGGCAGCGGTGTCATTGGGACCTCGAAATCGGGTTCGCGCAGCGTGGCGATCAGGCGGGCGGGGCCTTCGGTGGCGAACGTCGCTGGGCGTTCAACAAACGCACCAGAGCGAACGATCAAAACCATTGCATCACTGTCGCTGACTGCGTCGAGCTGGAACTGATACTCGGTCAGGTCATCTTCGTTGGCGTCATATCCCGACTGCAAAAAATCTGCCAATGGCATATCTTCCAGCGACAGCGTTTCGAGCTGTAGCACGTCGTCGGCGTTGATACCCGTGATGCCCAGCGCCGTGCAGAACGCATCGTAGGCCCCTGTTTCTTGAATTTCGGCACGCAACCCGGCGTCGAGAAGGAAGACCCGCACGACCCCATGTTCGTATTCGCCAACAACGTCAGTCATGTGTCACCTTTTGATTGGGCGAACGTAATGACATCGCGCAAAACCTGTACGTCGGCCACATAAGCAAGCCGGAGATCGACCCCATCGAGGATAACGCCAGCCCAGCGCGGCGTAACCCCTGCAACATCCCACAGCGGCGCGTCACGTCCACCTTGCAAGATCACCCTTTGGTTTGTGACCCACGCACGGTGGCGACCCAATGTTAGCCGTTCTTGCACCAACACAACGCAGGTTAACAAAAGCGGCACAACAGCTGCGCCAGTGTCTGGCCAAAGCGCAGCAAAGACCACCGTTGGGACGAGCGTGATTGCGATAGCAATCAAGGCCGCTTTGCGAAATTTCCGCATGCTCGGCACATGGTCGTGCAATACGGTTTCATCGTCTTCAAGCGGAGGAAGGCCTTTGGTCAAACCATAACCCCTGCTGCTTTTGCACCGCGTTTGGCCTTCAAATTACGCGCCAGAAGATCCATTGCAGCCATACGGACGGCGACGCCCATCTCGACCTGTTCCTGGATAACGCTGCGGTTGATGTCATCCGCGATTGTGCCGTCGATTTCAACGCCGCGGTTCATTGGCCCTGGGTGCATGACGATTGCGTCGTCTTTGGCATGGCTTAATTTCTCTGCGTCCAACCCGTAGCGATGGAAATATTCGCGTTCGGACGGGATAAACCCACCATCCATGCGTTCTTTTTGAAGACGCAACATCATCACGACGTCGACGTCTTTCAAACCTTCGCGCATGTCATGAAAAACCTCGACGCCGAAATGTTCAATGCCAGATGGCAGCAAGGTCGGAGGGCCAACAAGCCGCACGCGGTTTTCCATTTTACCCAGCAACATGATGTTCGAACGCGCCACGCGACTATGGGCAACGTCGCCGCAAATTGCGATCGACAGGCGGTGCAAACGGCCCTTGGCACGACGGATTGTCAGCGCGTCTAACAGTGCTTGTGTGGGATGTTCGTGTTTACCGTCCCCTGCATTCAGTACTGCGCAGTTCACCTTTTGGGACAAAAGATCCACCGCACCAGAATTAGGGTGGCGCACGACCAACAGGTCAGGGTGCATGGCGTTCAAGGTTAGGGCTGTATCGATCAGCGTTTCGCCCTTCTTGATGGAACTGGCCTGCATCGCCATGTTCATCACATCGGCCCCCAAACGTTTCCCAGCAATTTCAAAACTCGCCTGTGTACGGGTCGAGTTTTCGAAAAACATATTGATTTGGGTCAGCCCCTCCAGCACGTCACGGTGTGGGCGACCCAGCCGGTTATCTTCGGCGTAACGGTCCGCCAAATCCAACAAAGTCGTTATTTCCGTGGGGTGGAGATGTTCGATGCCCAAAAGGTGCGATGCGCGAAATGCCATGAAGCCTCCGATCTGGTTTGGCTGCTTATAGGGACGACGGCCAGACGGGGCAAGCCAGAGAGGTAAGAACGAGCGTGAAGTCCTATGCAGGGCGCGCTAACATGGGGCATGGAATCGGCTGTGGATTATTGGACATCGAAAGCGCTTCTCGACTGGCAGGTCGAGATGGGCGCAGACGAGGCTATGTGCGATGAACCCATTGATCGGTATGCGCTGGAAGACAAGAAGCCTGCACCTAAGGTGAAACCGGCAGATACGGCACCGCCAGAACCCACGCCAGAACCGCAGGTAGATACCGCTGCCATTGCCCAAAGCACAGCACAAGCGGCACAAGATTTGGACGGCTTGCGCGCCGCGATGTTGGCGTTTGAACATTGCGATTTGAAAGCAGCCGCACGTAATTTCATTTTTTCTGACGGGACCGCTGGGTCTGACGTGATGATCATCACCGATGCGCCAGACCGCGATGACGATCGCGCAGGGCAATTGATGGCCGGACGCGCCGGTGTGTTGTTTGACAAAATGTTTGCGGCCATCGGGCTCGCCAGAACCGGTGACAACGCGGTTTATATGGCACCGGTCATCCCTTGGAACCCGCCGCAAAACCGCGACCCGAATGCAACTGAATTGGCCATGATGGTGCCTTTCTTGAAACGCCATATCGAACTCGCTGCCCCAAAAGTTTTGGTTTTGATGGGCAACGGCCCGTGTCACGCATTGATGGGTCGCAGTGGTATGACCCGCCTGCGCGGCAAATGGGCCGACGTCGAAAACGTGCCTGCCCTACCTGTGTTCGCACCCAGCTACCTTTTGACCAACGGACCTTCCAAGCGCGATGCGTGGGCAGACCTTTTGGCGCTAAAATCTCGAATGAAAGATCACTGATGAGCCTAGATGAAACTCGCGAATTTATTCCTGTACGCATCGCTGTATTGAGCGTCAGTGACACCCGCGGGTTGGATGACGATCGATCAGGCCAAACACTGGTGGATCGCCTTGAAAAAGCGGGCCACCATCTGGCCGACCGCAAGATGGTGCGCGATGAGCGGGAGCAAATTGCTGACCAACTGCGCGCATGGTGCGCGGACCCTGACATTGACGTTGTATTGTCGACTGGCGGAACCGGCCTGACAGGACGGGATGTGACAGTCGAGGCGCACCGTGACGTTTACGAAAAAGAGATCGACGCGTTCGGGACGGTTTTCACGATGGTGTCGATGAAGAAGATCGGCACAAGCGCCGTGCAATCTAGGGCAACCGGGGGCGTTGCAAATGGCACCTATCTGTTTGCTTTGCCCGGCAGCACTGGCGCGTGCAAAGACGCATGGGATGACATTTTGGTGTGGCAACTGGACTATCGGCACCGTCCTTGCAACTTTGTAGAAATTCTACCGCGATTGGACGAACATCAGCGACGGAAATAGTGTGCTGCTACGTATAACGCTTAATTGCCTTTGCTAATTGGCCGCGCGGGCTATCTGTCTTTTATGGGCAAACGGAGAATTTTATAAGATGCAGTTCATTCGCAGAAGCCTGATTGGCATTTTCCTGCTGGCGGTAACTTTGGCGTTGTTTGCTTGGGCAGGAAATACAGTTCGGTTGGCCGTTCAGGAACGGATGAACGCCGAACCTCGAAGTTTTCCCCAGCGAGAACGGGTTTTGTCCGTAAATGTTGTAACCGTCACCCCCCAAACAGTTGCACCGGAGCTGGTCGTGTTTGGTCAGTTGGACAGCGCAAACACGCTTGGCATTCGGGCGTTATCTGGCGGAACAATCCTCGAAGTTTCAGAAAATTTTGTTGACGGTGGGCGGGTGTCGGAAGGCGAAGTCTTGGTGCGGATTGACGCACGAGACGCTCAATCTGCACGTGATCGCGTCGCCGCAGATTTGCGCGACGCAGAGGCTGAAAAACGAGATGCAGAGCGCGCGCTGGTTCTGGCACAAGACGAAATGGCGGCAGCGGTTGAACAAGCCGAACTTCGTCAACAGGCTTTGACCCGTCAACGGGACCTTGAACAAAGGGGCGTTGGCACGGCAGCCGCAACCGAAACGGCTGAATTGGCGCTGTCTTCTGCCCGCCAAGCGGTCCTGTCGCGCAGACAGGCCGACGCGCAGGCACAAGCTCGATTGGACCAAGCCGCAACTCAGCTAAGCCGCGAACAGCTTAACCTTGCGGATGCGGATCGCGTTTTGGCCGATACCGAAATCCTTGCGCCGTTTTCTGGAACTTTAGCGGATGTCAGTGTTGCGACAGGGGTTCGTGTAACAGCCAACGAACGGCTGGGGGAACTTATTCGCAAAGACGACCTAGAAGTTTCTTTCCGCCTTTCTACCGCCCAGTATGCACGACTGGTCGGAGAGGATGGAAACCTTAGCAACGCCGACATACTGGTCACTTTAGAAGCCCAAGGGCTGACGATCACCGCAAAAGGTCAGATTTCACGAGAAAGCGCATTGGTGGGCGAAGGTCAGACAGGCCGTTTGATTTTTGCGAAACTCGAAACATCCGCTGCACTACGGCCAGGTGATTTTGTGACAGTCACAGTGACCGAACCGGAATTGCGCGGCGTGGCGCGCGTGCCGTCCACCGCTGTAGGTGCAAACGAAACGGTCCTCGTTCTTGGTGATGAGAATAGACTGGAGGAGGTCGAGATCGAACTGGTCCGCCGTCAAGGTGATGATGTTCTTATCCGTGGGCGTGAAACGTATGGCCGGCAGATCGTGGCAGAACGGTCGCCGTTGTTAGGGCAAGGGATTGCGGTGCAGCCCATCGACCCCAATGCAGAAACCGTCGCGCCAGAGGCACCGGAAATGGTTACCCTTGCGCCCGACCGGCGCGCTCGTTTGGTTGCGTTTGTCGAAGAAAGCAGAATGCCCCCGCCAGTGAAAACACGTATATTGGAGCAGCTTGAACAGGACGAGGTCCCGTCAGATGTCATTGAGCGGTTAGAAGAACGGATGGGGACCTAGGCCATGACCAAAGGTGTTCTTTCCTACCTAACTCGCCACCGCACCGCCGCGAACCTTTTGATGGTGATCCTGCTAGCAGCTGGATTTGCCGCCTACCCAAAAATGCGCGCACAGTTCTTTCCTGATGTGATCGTGGACAACGTGACGGTCACTGCTCAATGGTCTGGTGCGGGTGCAGAAGATGTCGACAATGCCGTGGTACAGGTGTTGCAACCCGCCCTTTTGGCCGTTGAAGGCGTGACGAACACCACTTCGACCTCTTCGGAGGGAAGCGCCCGTATCCGGATGGAATTTGAACCAGGTTGGGATATGGCCAAGGCTGCCGAAGATGTGCAGCTGGCCGTCGATGCAACTTCGGACCTTCCCGAAGATGCCGAAGACCCCAGCGTGCGACGCGGGCAATGGTCCGATCGTGTTACAGATGTTGTTATTACGGGGCCCGTTGACCCAGCGCAGCTCGGGCGGTTTGCAGACGAATTCACCGTTCGCCTTTTTGCCCAAGGCGTGACGAACACCACTATTCGCGGCATTGCCGCTCCATCGACGATCATCGAAGTCCCTTCGCTTGCGTTGATCCAATACGACATCAGCATGCAAGAGATCGCGAGCGCGATTTCAGAAGAGGTGAACGCAGATCCTGCAGGTGATGTCAGCGGAGCGGCACGCGTGCGCACCGGTGTCGAGAAACGGTCAGCTGACGAGATTGAGGCAATTGCCCTGCGCACAGACGCAAGTGGTGCCACGCTAACGATTGGGGATGTCGGGGATGTCTATGTGGAAGGGGTCGATCGCGTGCGCGCCTATTTCGTTGGTTCGGACTCGGCGATCACAATCCGCGTGGATAGGCCAGCGACTGGCGATGCGATCGAAGTCCAAAACATCGTACAAGAAACGGCTGACATTTACGCTGCCACCCTGCCCGCTGGTACATCGATTGAATTGATCCGCGCGCGGGCCGAACTGATTACAGGCCGCCTGACCATTCTATATGAAAACGCCTTGGTGGGCCTTGCCTTGGTCGTGACGCTATTGTTTCTGTTCCTGAACGCACGTACCGCGTTTTGGGTCGCAGCCGGTATTCCTGTCGCGATGTGTGGCGCAATTGCGTTGATGTGGGCGGCGGGGCTGACCATTAACATGATTTCACTGTTCGCGCTGATCATCACGTTGGGCATTGTGGTGGACGATGCAATTGTCGTGGGCGAACACGCCGATTATCGGTTCCGGCATTTAGGTGAAAGCCCAGCAGAAGCCGCCGAAAACGCGGCCAAAAAAATGTTCAGTCCAGTGTTTTCCGCAACGCTGACCACGATCATCGCATTCTTTGGGCTGGTGTTGGTCGGCGGGCGGTTTGGCGACCTTATTGCCGATATCCCGTTTACAGTGATCGTCGTCCTAATCGCATCGTTGATTGAATGTTTCTTTATCTTGCCTCACCACATGTACAAAGCGCTGTCCGCAAGCGCCCGCGGAGATCGTTGGTACGATATGCCGTCACGTATAGTGAACATTGGGTTTGACTGGGTGAAATTGCACTTATTCCGGCCCTTCATGGCAGGCGTCATTTGGGCACGTTATCCAGTGATGGCGTTGGCGCTTTTATTGCTGGCGTCGCAAGCCGCCGTCTTTATTCGCGGTGATGTTCAATGGCGGTTCTTTAACGCACCCGAACAAGGCAGCGTAACAGGCAACTTCGCCATGCTGCCCGGTGCGACCCGCGAAGATACTTTGGAAATGATGGCGTCTCTGCAAGAGGTGACAGAAGCATTGGGCGCTGAATACGAGGCCGAACATGGCGTAAACCCGCTTGATTACGTAATCGCCGAAATTGGCGGGAACTCCGGCCGAGGCATTGCAGGCACTGAAACAAAAGACGCGGATCAATTGGGCGCCATCGCGATTGAATTGATCGATGCCGACAGCCGCCCCTATTCAAGCTTTGCCTTCGTTGCCGACCTGCAAAGCCGCGTGGTTCGCCACCCTATGGTCGAAACTGTCAGCTTCCGGTCGTTTGGGTCTGGGCCTGGTGGTGATGACATTGATGTTGAACTGTTCGGGGCAAATTCCGAAATTTTGAAAGCGGCCGCCGAGGCGCTGAAGGCCGAGCTGGCCCAGTTCGGTGAAATCTCTGCTGTCGAGGATTCCCTTGCCTATGACAAAGAAGAGCTGATCCTTGAGCTGACGCCACAGGGCCAAGCGTTGGGGTTTACGATTGACGCATTAGGGAACGTTTTGCGCGACCGGTTGGGCGGGATCGAGGCGGCGACCTACCCTGATGGGCCACGGTCTGCGACGATCCGTGTTGAATTGCCCGATGGCGAACTGACGGCAGATTTCCTTGATCGCACACAAATGCGTGCCCAAAGCGGCATCTACGTACCTTTGGCCGATATTGTTACGGTTCAGTCGCGTACTGGTTTCAGCACAGTGACCCGCGAAAACGGGGTACAATTGATTTCTGTAACTGGCGATTTGACCGATGATGACGATGACCGCGCCGCTGAAATTCAACAACTTATCCAAGACGACATCCTCCCGCGCATTGAATCTGCTTATAGCGTTTCGACCTCTCTTTCCGGCCTAAGCGAGCAGGAAAACGATTTCTTGAACGATGCGCGCATTGGATTGGTGTTTTGCCTGACAGGTATCTTTTTGACCCTTTCGTGGATTTTCCAAAGCTGGACTCGACCGATGGTTGTTATGGCAATTATTCCGTTTGGCTTGATCGGGACGATCTACGGACACGCCCAGTGGGGCGTCCCGTTGTCGATGTTCACTGTGATCGGGCTGCTGGGCATGACCGGAATTATTATCAATGATTCAATTGTGTTGGTGCGAACAATCGATGAGTACGCCGAAACCCGTGGACGTGTGCCCGCAATTATCGATGGGGTGAGTGACCGATTACGGCCCGTTCTGCTGACGACATTAACCACAGTTTTGGGGCTCGCCCCGTTATTGTACGAAGGGTCCTCACAGGCCGAATTTCTAAAACCGACGGTTATCACGTTGGTCTATGGGTTGGGCTTTGGAATGGTGTTGGTTTTGTTCATCGTACCGTCACTGATGGCGATGCAGGGTGATGTTGCTGTGCAGATCCAATCAGCGAAACGCGCATTCTCTAGCTCGACACGCGCAATCGCTTTACCGACGCGGCTAGCTGCTTTGGGAACGTTTGGTTTGTTTGCCGCGATCGTGTTGCCTGTTTTGGCAACAGGAGCCGCTTGGTCTATTCTGTCAGACCGTTTGCCGATGATTGATTCAAGTGTCTTGGCTGCAATTGGGCTGTTCGTCGCGGCAACGTTGGTTTGGCTATTGGCTGTTTATTGTGTCACGGCGTTGGTGATTGCATCGAGCCGCTGAAAGATAGGGGCCTAACCCGCGCTGCATCCTTGAATGTCGACAGCCTGATTGCCCGCGAAAACCGTGATGCGCATTTCGGACCGGTTGACGGCAAAACCGCCGCCGTTCACGTGAATCATGTCGGACTGCGCAACGAGCACATTTCCTTCGCGCTGCGTTTTTGGTTCAGAAACCCAGACCTGCTGATCGCCGGTTTCGATCACAACCTCTTCGTTAGAACCGATAGCCGGCATGGCGATGCGCGCCGTGATTTGCAAGCCATCAGAAATGGGTGCAATAGCACATGTAACAGCACCAACATTTGCTTCGTTCGCGGTTTGAGGGCGGTCTACCAATGCGGCAACGATCGCAGGGTCGCGCCGGCCATCTGGTGCCAAAACAGCATCGATCGGCAACGTCACAGGCACGCAGATTTCTTCACACACACCGATTTGCACCTGTCCCGTCATCCGAGCCGGTTCCGAAGCATCGTCAAGCGTCACTTCCATTGGAATGACAACGATCCCTTCGTAACCGATAGATCGCATGCTGTTGATGTGGTGCACTTCTGGTACCGGCCAATGAAACCCGATCTCGTTCATGTTTTGCGACCCATCCCACGCAAAACGTGGGGGAATGCCGCCATCACCAGGAACGCGCCAATACGTTTTCCACCCTGGTGCCAAAGTAATTTGAAGACCCGCGATATGGGTGCCGGTTTCTGTGCGCCACCCAGGTAAAACCTCTAGCTCGACCACACCATCGGCGGGGCCTGCAAGGACAGGGAATGCAACACACAAGGCTGCGACAGAGGTGAAAATGCGATTCATCATGCCCCTTCTTCTCGCAATCGGCTGGTTAGTGAAAGTCACGTTTGGGTCAGGTGCATGTCATAACTCCAGATCGTAGACCTTGCACACCAACGCGCCACCCACCACTATCGTGGTATGAGCAACAGTACCGATCTTACCGGCAAGCTTTTGATTGCAATGCCCGACATGGGGGATCCGCGATTTGAAAACGCGGTCATTTATATGTGTTCACATTCCCCCGAGGGGGCAATGGGGTTGATTGTAAACAAACCGACACCCGAAATTCGCCTGACGGACCTGCTGGAACAACTGTCTATTGATGATGGTGATATGGCAGCAGATGTTCGGGTTCATTACGGTGGTCCGGTTGAAACGGGCCGCGGTTTTGTGTTGCACACATCCGATTATACATCTGGCGCAGGCACGATGGATGTCGCCGACGGAATAGGCATGACCGCAACGCTGGATATTTTGGAAGACATCGCGTCTGGCAGTGGGCCGAAACGATCGATGTTGGGGTTGGGATACGCCGGTTGGGGCCCTGCCCAATTAGAAGGCGAATTGGTGCAGAACGGCTGGTTGGTATGTGATGCCAACGAAGACATTCTGTTTGGCCGCGCGGCAGAACACAAATGGACAGCCGCATTAAAGGTGCTGGGGATCGATCCGTTATTGTTGTCTGCTTCGGGCGGGTCGGCCTAGCGCGGCGCGGCGGCGCGGCGCAACCTGTCGTTTATCGCGGCGCCAAGCCCATGTTCTGGGATAGGCGATACCGCAATGCGTTGCGCGCCAAGCGCATTCAGTTGGTGCAACGCATCAAACAGGCGCGATGCAGCTTCAACCAAATCACCCGTTTTTGATAGATTGATTTCGGCATCTACGTTGCCGAACCCCAGAAGGATCTCACCATCCTCCACTGTGTCTGCACTCAAGCGAACTGTTCCCTGTGGCGCATAGTGGGACGCCAGTTGACCCGGGGATGACGGGGCTGCGGATTCGCCAGCATGCGCTAGATCACGGTCAATGGCTTGCTCAATAACCTCGGCTGGAATGCCGCCTGCCCGCAATAAGGTTGGAACGGGCGTGGTCGCAACAATCGTCGATTCAACGCCAACGCCACACACCCCACCATCGACGATCCCCTCAATGCGGCCAGTCATGTGATCAATGACATGGCGCGCGTTTGTCGGGCTAACCTGACCAGACGGGTTCGCAGAGGGCGCTGCAATTGGGCCCGAAAACGCCTGCAATAGTCCCGCTGCAACTTGGTGATCGGGCAACCGGATCGCGAGCGTTTCTAGCCCTGCTGTCACCAAAGGTGAGATGCCCGCACCCGTTCGTAGTGGCAAAACCAATGTCAGCGCACCCGGCCAAAATGTGCGCGCCAGATTGCGGGCTGTTTCATCGAATTCGACCAGTGTTTCAGCAATATCAAGGGATGCAACATGCACGATCAATGGGTTAAAACTGGGCCGGCCTTTTGCGGCATAAAGCCGCGCCACAGCTTCGGTGTTGCGTGCATCGACCCCAAGGCCGTAAACAGTCTCGGTCGGAAAGGCGACGAGCCCGCCCTTGCCCAGTGTTTCGGCTGCTTTTGCCAATCCATTAGGCTGAGAGGTAAATATCTGTGTGCTTATATCGCTCATGACGCTGCGTTCTGGTTGCGGGACAGACCCATGGTATTAGCCTCTGCTACAACGACCACATACGCGCGCGCCGCGCTGAATCCAAGAACGTTAAAGGAATCCATCCGTGCCCTATCAATCGCCCACCGCTGATTTTCGCTTTTTGATGGACCATGTCGTGGACTTTGCACAGGTCGCGGCGACGGATCGATTTGCAGACGCAACATCTGACACCTGCGATGCAATCCTGACTGAAGCGGCAAAGCTGAGCGATGAAATTCTCGCGCCATTGCAACGGCCCGGTGACCTGCACCCCGCCGTCCTGGAAAACGGTGTCGTGCGTACGTCGCCAGGTTTTGCCGATGGTTTCAAAGCTATCGCAGAAGGTGGCTGGATCGGCATGTCTGCTGACCCGGAATACGGCGGAATGGGGCTCCCCCTTACGCTAACCACAGCCGTAAACGATATGATGGCTGGCGCCTGTTTGTCACTGCAGCTGAATCCGTTGATGTGCCAAGGCCAGATCGAAGCATTGGAACATCATGCCTCGGATACGATCAAAGACATCTATCTGCCCAAGCTGATTTCCGGCGAATGGACAGGCACCATGAACCTGACCGAACCACAGGCCGGCTCCGACGTCGGCGCATTGCGGTCAAAAGCCGAACCCAATGGCGATGGCAGCTATGCGGTGACAGGCCAGAAAATTTACATCTCGTGGGGTGACAACGATTTTACCGAAAACGTATGCCACCTTGTTCTTGCGCGATTGCCGGACGGCGCGGCGGGCACCAAAGGCATTAGCCTTTTCATGGTCCCCAAAATCATTCCAAATGACGACGGCACAATGGGCGAGAGAAACAGCCTGCGGGTTGTCAGCCTTGAACACAAAATGGGCCTACACGGGTCGCCCACCGCTGTGATGCAGTTTGACGGTGCAAAGGGCTGGCTGGTTGGACCGGAACATGGCGGTATGGCAGCCATGTTTACAATGATGAACAACGCTCGTTTGGGCGTTGCGACACAGGGTATCGGCGTGGCTGAAGCCGCTTACCAGCATGCGTTGGCCTATGCGATGGACCGCAAACAAGGCAAAGCAGGCGGCACCGGCACAATTGTCGAACATGCTGATGTTCGCCGGATGCTGGCGACAATGAAAGCAGACACCTACGTGGCACGCGCCATTGCAATGGCAAATGCCGTCGCGATTGATATGAGCACAGCGACATCTGATGCCGCTTGGAAGGCACGTGCCGCGCTATTGACGCCGCTGTCAAAGGCATTTGGAACGGATACCGGTATAGACGTCGCTGAAGCGGGAATTCAAACACATGGCGGTATGGGGTTCATCGAAGAAACGGGCGCAGCCCAATACCTGCGCGATGTCCGTGTGACTGCAATTTATGAAGGCACAAACGGCATTCAAGCGATGGATCTTGTAGCCCGTAAAATGATGGATGGCGGTGATGCCGCATTCGCGCTGTTCGACGAAATCGAGGCAACGGCAGAAGCCGCGCGTGACAAGGCACCCGAACTGGTAGAACCTGTTTGGCAGGCTTGCGAAACACTGCGCGAAACAACCGAATGGTTGGTTGCACAGGACATGCCAGACCGTTTTGCTGGCGCTGTTCCCTACTTGCGTGCTTTTGCGCGTGTCTTGGGCGGACACTACCATTTACTGGCGGCGCTGCAGGGTGACGAAGGACGCGAACGCCTTGCAACATTCTATATCAAACGGCTATTGCCAGAACACGCAGCCCTGTTGGCCCATGTGCGCGAAGGCGCGAGCGACCTGATGGCAATAACACTGGACGACTTAGCTTCATGACAAATGCGCCTTCCGGCTTTAGTTTTCGAAACCAGAAAAACGGAGACGTTGTGATTTCCCATCATGGGCGGCGGGCAACTACATTGCGCAACGAAAAAGCATCTGAGTTTCTTGAAGACATGGACGGGACCGACGACGCCGAAGCGCAGGAAATCATGGCAAGGTTGACTGGAAACTATCGGCGAGGGAACGAACGCCTTGCCAAAGGACACCCGCGCAATGGCTGATACAATCCAATACCCTTGGCCAGAACCGCCGGCCACTGGCGAGGCGACACAAGTTGCTGATGGCATTTTGTGGCTGCGCCTTCCGCTGCCGATGGCATTGGACCACGTGAACGTCTACGCCTTGGATGACGGTGACGGATGGACCGTGATCGACACGGGATTCGACAGCCGCAAAACCCGCGCGATTTGGGACACCCTTTTGTCGGGCCCATTATCGGGGAAACCCGTGACACGCGTGATTGGTACTCATCATCACCCAGACCACATTGGGTTGGCAGGTTGGTTTCAAGAGGCTGGTGCCGATCTGGCGATGCCACGAACAGCGTGGTTGATGGCGCGGATGCTGACGTTGGATGAACAGCCCACCTACCCATCTCGGACGATAGATTTTTATCGGCGCGCGGGAATGGACGCGGCTATTTTGTCAAAGCGCGAAACCGACCGACCGTTCAATTTTGCGGATTGTGTTCACCCCATGCCCCTTGGCTTTACGCGCCTTCAAGAAGGCGGTGAAATCACGATGGCAGGGCGGACATGGGACATTCGCATGGGCAACGGACACGCTCCTGAACATGCAACATTCTGGAGCCGCGACGACAACTTGGTCATTGGGGGCGACCAATTGCTTCCATCGATCAGCCCTAACATCGGCGTATACCCTACAGAACCCGACGCTGACCCGTTGGCAGAATGGCTAGAGGCTTGCGAACGATTGGCCCCTTTTGCCAAAGCCGACCAACTGGTCCTTGGCGGGCACAAGCTGCCTTTCATTGGTCTGCCAAAACGCATGCAACAGTTGATTGAAAACCACCATGGTGCGTTGAAGCGGTTGGTCGCCTATATCGACAAACCTAAGCGGGCGGGCGATTGTTTTAAGCCGCTGTTCAAACGCGACATCGGCGAGGGCGAATATGGTTTGGCCTTGGTCGAGGCGTTAGCCCACCTGAACCACCTTCACCAAATCGGGGCCGCCACACGCGAACTGCGGGACGGCGCCTATTGGTTTCAAGCGGCCTGAGCGACAGACGATGGCAAGGTGACGATCTGTCCTTCAGGAACTTTATCCCATTGCAGTCCATTCAGTGGCTCTGACGCGAATGCACGGCCACCACTGTCTAGCAACCCCGACTTATAAAGGGTGGGCGCACGGCCAACGGACGCGTACCGAAACCCATAAAGGTTAGAACCATCTGTAAAGACACACGTGATTTTAACGGGTAAAGATCCGACGCCGAATTGATGAAGTGTTAGGGCCATAGCGCGGTCTGGATCTTGGTCCAAACCATTGGCCAACAGGGTTAGGAAAATCATTTCGCTGTCGGTGGACCCGACCCGCGCGTCATACAAATCATCAGGCAATGCTTCTTCGAGCTTACGGCGTATCTTTGGGAAATGCGGAACCTGCCCATTGTGGCAGAACGACCAACGGCCAAAAGCAAACGGGTGGCAATTTTGGCGGCTTGTCTCGCCGATCGTCGACGCACGCACGTGGGCTAAGAACAATCCAGATTGCACCATGCGACACAGATTAGTTAGGTTTCCGTCTGCCCAAGCTGGCAAAACATCTTTGTAAACACCGGGACGTTCGTGCGACCCATACCATGCGATGCCAAAGCCATCACCGTTAACAGCCAGTTTCGATTCAACAGCATGTTGGCTTTGTTCAAGCAAGGAATGCCGCGGCCGAACGACAATGTTTTCAAGCGGAATGGATGGACCGCAATACGCTGCAATTCGACACATCAGTGACGCGCCTCCATACGCGCCATCAGCCTGCGCAAAATACGACTTGCCGTGGTTTCACACAGCGCCGGAAACACGGCGTGCACCAGCGCGGCGCAACCAGCAAGGCCAAGCCAGAACGCAAAACTGAACGCAAAGCGCATGTGCTGAAAATACGTTTCATCAACGGATGCTGGGTGGGACAAGAACCAACGGTTCAACAAACCAGATCGGGAGGAGGCATTAGTTTGGTGCATTCTAGAACCTTAAGAATTGAGATACCTTTAGAATAGGCTTGAACAAACAAGAACAGGTCCCAAATTTGTCGTTACTTTTGGCGTTACTTGGGATTAAATCCCATCATGACATTAGAAATCGACATACTGGACCACAAAATCCTCGCGATTCTGCAAAAAGACAGCAGCGCATCTATCGACACCATTTCCGAGCAAGTCGCCCTTTCGCGCAATGCCTGTTGGCGGCGCATTAAGGTGATGGAAGCTGGGGGCATCATCCGAAAGCGCGTTGCCTTGTTGGACCCAAAAAAGATCGGCTGCCCGCTGTCTGCGCTGGTCTTGATCCGAACAGACCATCATTCAGATGAATGGCGAAAGGAATTCGCATCAGCAGTATCAGCCATGCCTGAAATAACATCGGCGCACCGAATGACGGGCGACCTAGACTATGTGTTAATGGTGCGTCTTGCAGATGTCGCCGCGTATGACCATTTCTATAAACGTCTGACATCACGCATTTCTGTATCGGATATTTCCGCAAGTTTCGTTATGGAAGATTTGAAAGATACGACCGCATTACCGCTGTGAAGGACGATTTATGGACAACGACATCAAGACCTCTGCCGAAGCCTTAGAGGCCGCGGCAATCCCGCACCTTCACGAGGTTCACACAGATCCTGAGCAAACGGCGCCTGATGCGAGCGCAATCAAAGGCTCTGACTGCCCGAAAAGCCCGTCACGCTGGGCCTATGAGCGGTTGATTCTGTATATTCAGAATTTTGAGAAAACGTTGGACAACGAACACGAAGTCGCGATGGGATTTGCTGGTGGCGAAACTGGCGTCATCCGGATTGAAGGGATGGGGTATTTTGACCCTGACATTATTACGTTTTACGGGTCTGACCCGACCGGTGCAAAGACTCAGCTTGTTCAACACGTTAGTCAATTGTCGGTCATGCTGCGCGCGCTGCCCAAACAAATGGAAACCGAAGAGCCCAACAGGATTGGGTTTCGTTTGGCAGCAGATCTAGACAACGCAGATGTGACGTCCTGACCCGTCGTTCGGGGCTGACAAGCACAGTTGAATCGGCTAAGCCACACCCAACGTATTTAGAGGAAAAACAAAATGGCTGATCATAAGCACGGCGAAATGGACACCACGGTTCAAGAAAAAACCTTTGATGGTTTCATCAGCATGGTCACTAAGGGCTCTATAATCTGTATTGTCGCACTCGTTCTTCTTGCTCTGATCAACGGGTAAGCAAATGAAACGTCGCGCGTTCTTGATTGGTGCACCAGCGCTGCTGGTAGGTTGTACAGATGTCGTGTTGCGCGATGAAGTGCTTGCGTCGCAAGCAGAAGTAGACCGGGTGGCCTATGTTCACCCAGGCCCGAAATCGTTGACCCTGATGACGATGAAGAACACGGGGTCAGGTAACGGCGCGCACACCGGCATGTTCATAAACGCAAGCCAACGTATTTTGTGGGACCCAGCTGGGACGTTTGGGCATCCGTCCATCCCAGAGCGTAACGACGTCCACTTCGGAATCACACCGCGGATTGAACAATTTTATATCTCGTTCCATTCGCGCGTGACGTATTATACCCTCATTCAAGAGATTGATGTGTCTCCGGAAGTCGCCGAAATGGCCTTGCGCTTGGCCATAGCAAATGGCCCAACAGCAAAGGCCAACTGCACCCGCCATACATCGCGTTTGTTGGCGCAATTGCCGGGCTTTACCCACATCAAATCATCGTTCTTCCCAAATAACCTGGCCGATCAGTTTGCCCAGATTCCTGGCGTGCGGTCGCGCGAGTATTTTGAATCAGACAGCGACGACAAATCCGTTGCCGCCGATGAGATCGATCGTGCCCTTACCGGACCAACGCCGACACTGTAAGCGGCTTGTGCCAATGTCACACGGTAACTTGGCCCATCAATAGGCGCCAAGCGCCCAAATCATTCCAAACAATGTCATCCCGCCGCAAAGGATTGCGGCGACGACATTGCGTGTGACGAGCCCAACACCAAATGTAACCAAAGCCGCGCAAAGGCGTGCAGGGTCAACCTCGCCCTGCGTGGCAGCTGGCCACAACACCAATGGTGCGACCAAACCTGGCAGAACCGCAACGGCCGTGTAACGCAGATGGCGCAGGATCCATTCTGGTAGATCTTGACCTCCGATCAGCCCAAGAAACGAAAAGCGGATGATATAGGTGCCAATGCCCAGCACGATGATTATGATCCAGATATAGCCATCTGTCATTGTGCCGCCCTCCGTTCGAACCAGAGCTCGACCTGTGCACCAACGACCAATGCAATCACAGCCGCGATCAGTAGCCCCAAGTTGTACGGTAGACCGGCAAACAACAACGCGAACACGATCGATGCGACGGCCGCCAGCATATGCGCTAACGTCCTCATCATTGGTGCAATTATTGCCAAGAAACAGATCGGCACGGCAAAATCCAACGCCATCCATTCAGGGATGCCATCCCCTAACCAAACGCCCAACGCCGTCGCGACAACCCACATCGGGCAAACCGGTGACACTGCACCGAAAAAATATGCGATCCGTTGGCCGGTCGTCAGGTCGGGAGCATCTTCGAATTTGTTGATAGACACCGCATAGCTTTGATCAACATTGACGTAACCAACCAGCGCCCGCTGCCACAATGGCGCTTTACCCAACCACAAAGCTAGCGATGCCGAATACATCGCCATGCGCAGGTTCACAGCCAACGCTGTTGCGACCACAATCAAGATTGGCGCATTATCGACCATCAATTGCAAAGCCGCGAATTGGGCTGCCCCTGCGAAAACGACGGATGAAAACGCCAATACCTGTACCGGCGTCAATCCGGCTTCCGATGCGACGACACCAAACAACAACCCGAATGGCATGACCACCAAGAGAAAAGGCAGGCCCGCACGAAAGCCCATCCAGTAGTATAATTTCCCGGTCGCCTCGGTCATGGTTCTGTCCTACATTTACTTAAACCAGTTAACGGTCAAAATAATGCAATACAACCTAACCGCTACGCAGTACTCACCAACTGTCGGCCATAAGGAACTGCACCATGCGTGAACCACTTGGTGTTATTTTGGCCGGTGGTAAGGGCACCCGAATGGGCATGGTGCCTAAGGGCGATCTGGCTTTGGGATCTGAAACGCTGTTGGCCCGTTGTGAAGGGCGATTAGCGCCGCAAAGTTGTGATGTCGTCGTCGTCGCCAATGCGCCTGTTCAGACAAAACTGCCCGTGATCGCCGATAGTATGACCGGGCATTTAGGCCCGCTTGCTGGCGTACTTTCAGGATTAGAATATGCACATACGCACGACCATTCCCACATCGTGACCGTTGCTGTGGACACACCGTTTTTTCCCTGCGACCTGACCCCAAACTTGATCCTTGCAGGGTTAAATCACCCGGACGGATTCGCCATCGCTATAACGACTGATGGGTTGCATGGAACGTTCGGAATTTGGCCAACAAAATTGATCGAACCTTTGCGTGAATTCTTGGATCAAGGACATCGGAAGGTACGCACGTTCACCGAACAGCACAACGCCGCGACGGCCGTCTTTGCAACCACAGTCCCGGACGCGTTTTTCAATATCAACACACCACAGCAACTAGAAATCGCAACTCAATGGTTGTGACAAAAGGCTTTGATGAACATGAACGTGAGCTTGTTGCACAAATGTATTGGCAAGCTTTTGGATCAAAGCTTGGTCGCGTTATGGGGCCAGATGATAGGGCGATTGCGTTTCTTTGCGAAATGTTGGACCCAACGCACGCCATCTGCGCCCGCGACGAAAAAGGGATGTTACTGGGAGTTGTCGGGTTCAAGACCTTTGAAAGCGCGCTAGTTGGCGGCACCTGGAACGACATGCTGCGTCATTACGGTTGGTTCGGCGCAATCTGGCGGGCAGTGCTGCTGTCGTTGTTGGAACGTGATGTCGAAAACGAACGGTTCCTGATGGATGGTATTTTCGTGCGCGATATTGCCCGAGGGCAAGGCGTGGGGACCATGTTACTTGACGCCGTCACGGCAGAAGCAAGAGACCGTGGTTACAAAGAGGTTCGGCTTGATGTCATCGACTCGAACCCCCGTGCACGTGCCCTTTATGAAAGACTAGGGTTCATCGCCCTGCCCGCACAAAAACTTGGACTACTACGCCATGTATTTGGGTTCAAAACGGCAACGCCAATGATCCGTCAAGTTTAGTACCGGTTAGTCAAATGCACCAGTTACACGGCCCAACAGCATAAAGGCACGGCTTGTGCGTGTTTCAGCCAAAGCGGCGATGTCTTCGTCCGATGCATCTTGTTCGAAGGCCACCAACATTTGATCATATTTACGCAAAAAATGGTGAGCTGTATCGCGGAAGATCATGTCTTCACGCATGCGTCCAGCAGTCAACGCAAGCGACGACCGGTCGCGAACGCCGCCTAAAGGCGCAACGGTTTTACCTCGTTCGCCACCAGCAAAGCGGCGCCAAATTTCGGGCCGCGCGCGATCTGGACGCAAGTCATCCATATAAATCCCGTCTTGGCTTAACAACGTCAGGACGTCTTGGCTCGCTTGGATCAACTGTTTCGCAGTTCGGTCCTTCAACGCACGTCGCAATGCCGCAAACCCGACTTCGTCTGCTTCCGTGTCAGGGAAATTTAGCGCACGCACCAAATCTGGTTTGGAAATGGGCGGGGAAATTTCTTCTGCGGTGGTTCCCAAGGCTAGGCTAGGCTGATCATCACCCGAGGTTGGCGCTGGCCGAGGGGCCGCAGCGACAGTCGCGGTGGGGCGTGATGTTGCAAATGTCGCTAGCGTTGTTTCTGTCTTCTGGGTCGCACGTGCGATTTCGTTCAATTTGCGTTCGACGGTTGGTTCTATCCCCGCCCCGCGCGCATTGCGGTCCGCCAAATAGGTCTGCCGTATCCCGTCAATCGCCGCCTGCAAACGCTGGCTTTCTTCGCGCACCACGCGGGCTGAACGGGCCGCCATTGCGGCAATCCAGATCATCGCAATCGGCAAGAAGATTGCCATCAAAGTCATTACAAATCGAAGGCTATCTATCTGCGACGCTCCGTCATCTGCCCCCGGAAGGACCAAGAAAAACAATGCAACACCGATAAGCCAGATCAAGCTAACAACAATCGCAATCACTTCGATTGCGGTCACCTGAATGGCCGGACCGTTTGTACCGGAACGCTGTTGGGCTTCAGTTTTGTTCGAACCATCCGTCATTGAGCAAGGGCCCTATTTGTAGACGATTTCAAGGATCTCGTAAGATTTTTGACCACCTGGTGTGCGGACTTCGACGCTATCGCCGTCCTCTTTGCCAATCAGTGCCCGTGCAATGGGTGACTTGATGTTCAGCTTACCATTCTCGATGTCGGCTTCGTATTCGCCAACGATCTGATAGGTTTTCTCTTCGTCTGTGTCTTCGTCCACCAACGTGACCGTTGCACCAAATTTGATCGTGCCAGACAATTTCGCCGGATCAATGACATCGGCCAGCGAAATCACGCCTTCTAATTCCTTAACACGTCCTTCGATGAAAGACTGTTTTTCCTTGGCAGAATGGTATTCCGCGTTCTCTGACAGGTCGCCATGTTCACGCGCTTCTGAAATTGCACGGATGATCGCTGGGCGTTCAACAGATTTCAGATGTTTGAGTTCAGCATCCAGTTTGTCGAATCCGGCGCGAGTCAGCGGTATCTTGTCCATGGCGGTTGTCCCGAAGAGGTCTGATTTTCCAAGTGCTCTTGCATAACCTGCCCGCACCTTGATCCTCAAGAGGCTTAACACATCGTTGGGCTGTTATTTGCATACGTTACGTTTCCGACGTCTAAGCGCAATTTTATGTCGCGGCGAGATTGCTGCGCGTGCAGCCGTAAGATATGGAATATCGAGAATAGTAAAACCCGTTTAGCCAAGGAGCGGAACATGGCCGATATCGAACGCGAATCAATGGAATACGACGTTGTCATCGTTGGTGCGGGCCCTGCTGGCCTGTCAGCAGCTATCCGACTGAAGCAACTAGATGCAGACCTGAATGTGGTCGTTCTGGAAAAAGGGTCAGAAGTCGGCGCACATATCTTGTCGGGTGCAGTGCTGGACCCATCAGGTTTGGATTCCTTGATTCCGGATTGGAAGGCTAAAGGCGCACCTTTGAACACGCCGGTTGAAGAAGACAATTTCTATGTTCTAGGCGAAGCGGGAAAAATACGCATTCCAAACTTCCCTATGCCGCCATTGATGAACAACCACGGCAATTACATTGTCTCTATGGGCAATGTTTGCCGCTGGATGGCAGAGCAAGCCGAAGAATTAGGCGTTGAAATCTTCCCTGGTATGGCCTGTTCCGAACTCGTGTTTGGCGACAATGGCGAAGTTAAAGGTGTAGTTGCAGGCGTATTCGGGCTCGAAGCTGATGGCTCGATCGGTGAAAACACCGAACCAGGAATGGAATTACACGGCAAATACGTCTTCCTGTCAGAAGGTGTTCGGGGTTCCCTTTCCAAAGAGGTGATCGAAAAATACGACCTTGCCAAAGATTCAGAACCGCAGAAATTTGGCCTTGGCATGAAAGAGATTTGGGAAATTGACCCCGCCAAACACAAAGAAGGCACAGTAACGCACACGTCGGGTTGGCCGTTGGGTAGTAACGCAGGCGGCGGTTCATTTATTTATCACCTTGAGAACAACCAAGTGTACGTTGGTTTCGTGGTACACTTGAATTACGAGAACCCGCATCTGTTCCCCTATATGGAATTCCAGCGGTTCAAACATCACCCAATGATCGCGGACCTTTTGGAAGGCGGGAAACGCATTGCTTACGGCGCACGGGCCATCACCGAAGGTGGCTATCAATCGATGCCGAAGATGACGGCGCCAGGCGTCGCATTGCTTGGCTGTTCGGTTGGTATGGTCAACGTCCCGCGCATTAAAGGCAACCATAACGCCATGCTGTCTGGTAAAGCAGCCGCAGAAGCCGCACACAGGGCGATTTCCGCAGGCCGCGCGTCCGATGAGTTAACTGATTATGAAGCCGAAGTTCGCGAAGGTGCGATCGGCAAAGATCTGAAAAAAGTCCGCAATGTAAAACCGCTATGGTCCAAATACGGCATGCTGGCATCGCTTGTTGGCGGGGGCTTGGACATGTGGACCAACACATTCGGTTTCTCGATATTTGGCACCCTTAAACACGGCAAGAACGATGCGCAGTCCACCGGGAAGGCGGCAGATTTCAAGCCAATCGACTATCCAAAACCAGATGGCAAACTTTCGTTCGATCGCCTTACCAATGTCAGCTTTTCAATGACAAATCATGAAGAAAGCCAACCTGCCCACCTGCATCTAAAGGACCCGAGCATTCCGACGGCTGTTAACGTGCCCGAATTTGCAGAACCCGCGCAACGATATTGTCCGGCTGGGGTCTATGAAATTGTAGACGACAAATTCGTCATCAACTTTCAGAACTGCGTCCATTGCAAAACTTGCGATATCAAAGATCCAAGCGAAAACATCACTTGGACGGTTCCCCAAGGCGGAGATGGGCCGAATTACCCAAATATGTAAGAAATAGGGGCTCCGCACTGCGGGGCCCTTAATTTCTGAAGGCGATAGCGAAAATAGGCGCAGTAAATCGCGTACTTCACAATAAGTTATTTGCGCCTTGCCGCCGCGATCCCTAACCTTTTCTTGAACAAAGATTGGAATCGCCCTTGAAATTGCGCCTACGAAGCCGCCTTCGCTCTACAGTTTTCCTCGCTTTATCAGTGTCGTGCTTGTCCACCCCCACTTGGGCGGAACCGGATGCAGGCGCGTATCTTGCGGCGCGCCAAGCTGGTATTGACGGTGACTACACCTCTGCGTCTGTATTTTTTCAAGATGCTCTCATCGCGGACCCAGGTAATCTGCAATTGTTAGAACAAGCAATGACAGCGGCCCTGGGCACAGGGCAGGTCGAAAATGCCGCAGAACTGGGAAAGGCACTGATCGACGCTGGTGCTGAAAGCCAAGCCGCCAATATTGCGATCATGGCGCAATCCGTAAAGGCCGAAGATTGGGACGCTCTTTTCAGCCAGATCGAGGCCGGCCATGAAGTTGGGCCACTTTTGGATGGATTGGTGCAATCATGGGCATATGTCGGCAAAGGGCAAATGGACCGTGCGCTAGGTAGTTTTGATGAAGTCATCGTTACACCCGGTATGCGTTCGTTTGGGCAACACCATAAAGCTATGGCATTGACCGTTATGGGCGATTTGTCCGCCGCCGACGAAATTTATTCGCTACCACCTGATCAAGGTCTAACGCCTACGCGTGGGTCAGTCTTGGCGCACTTGCAAATCCTATGCCGTTTGGGCGATTTTGACCGGGCGTCCGATCTGATGTCTCGTGTATTTTCGTCTGATACAGCGCCCGAAGTCGCCACGTTCCGCGAAGCGATCCAATCACAGCAGGTACCGCCGTTAGAGAGTATGGTGTCAAACCCAAGTGAAGGTGTTGCCGTCGCATTCCTTGGACTTGCCGACGTCCTACAAGACGAGGCAAACGCAAGCTATCTGTTGCTGTACACACAGGCAGCCCGTTTCATTGCGCCGCACGACCCTGATACGCATCTTGCGTCGGCGCGGCTTTTGAACGCTATGGAGCAATACGACGCAGCATCGAACACCTTCGCGCAAGTTTCGACGGAAAGTGCTGCCTATCAAAGCGCTGAAATGGGGCGCGCGGATGCATTGCGGCGTGCCGGAAGGCTGGACCAAGCTGTGGAGGTCTTATCGCAATTGGCCCGCAGCCAACCGGACCAACCGATGACATATGCATCCCTGGGCGACATTTACCGTCAGCAAAGGGATTTCGAAAACGCGAATTCAGCCTATGAAGAGGCTCTGAATGGGTTCAGCGAAGATGCCCCCGTTCGCTGGTGGCTGTTGTATTCGCGCGGAATCACCTTCGAGAGGCTGGACAAGTGGGATGAAGCCGAACGCGACTTCCGCGCTGCGTTAGCACTCAACCCCGAAAACCCGTCGATTTTGAATTACCTCGGCTATTCCCTTGTGGATCGCGGATTCAAATATGACGAGGCGTTAGGCATGATCGAAACTGCCGCGTCCCTTCGTCCAAACAGTGGAGCGATCATCGATAGCCTCGCTTGGGTCTATTACAAATTGGGCAGGTTCGAAGACGCCGTTTCCCCTATGGAAAAAGCCGTGGAGCTAGAGCCAAATGATCCCGTTGTAAGCGACCATTTGGGTGACATTTATTGGATGGTTGGCCGTGAAATTGAAGCCCGTTTCCAATGGCGTCGCGCGCTTTCGTTTAATCCTGAAGAAGACGAAGCGGAACGCATCCGGCGGAAGCTGGAAATCGGGCTTACAGCAGTCTATGCTGAAGAGGGCCAAGACATGCCATCGCTAGAGGTCGCAAATGACGCCAATTAGTGGCGCAGTATCTGAACCCGCAAACGCCAAGATCAACCTGTCATTGCACGTAACAGGCCAACGCCCTGACGGGTACCATTTGCTTGACTCACTGGTCGTCTTTACCGTGGTCGGCGACGTCATTACGGTCGCACCGTCTGACCATCTTTCACTTACGATTGAGGGGCCATTTTCAGCTGGTTTGTCGGCAGGGCACGACAATCTTGTATTTCAAGCCGCGCGGTTATTCGGCACCGACAGAGGTGCTGCAATTACGTTAACGAAAAACCTCCCCGTTGCGTCAGGCATCGGCGGCGGGTCAGCGGATGCAGCAGCAACTTTGCGCGCGCTGTCCCAGCTATGGGACCTACCGGTCCCACCACGTGATGCACAGGTGCAGTTAGGTGCGGATGTACCTGTTTGCATGACCCGTGAATTGACACGCATGCGTGGGGTTGGAGATGTGTTAGACCACCTCGGCGCGGCACCACCGTTAAACATGATCTTAGTCAATCCCGGTGTCGCAGTTCCAACGCCAAAGGTTTTCAAAGGGCTTGCTACCAAGACCAACGCGGCAATGCCAAACGACATGCCAGATCCATCGAACGCCGATACTTGGACGAGCTGGGTCATCGCCCAGCGCAATGATCTTGAAACACCTGCATGCACAATCGCCCCGGAAATAAATGTCGTGATTGATGCGTTCTTAGTGCAAACCGGTTGTCAACTGGTACGGATGTCTGGCTCTGGCGCGACGTGTTTCGCGATTTTTGAAGACGCCGACACGCGGGATGCGGCGGCCTCAAACCTAAGGGTCGCACATCCAGATTGGTGGGTTGCTGAAACAGGTGCAGCCGAAGTTTGACGTTTAGCGCACCCGCGCAACGACATAATCCGCCAGATCGAGCAGCATATCTTTGATGTCATGGTCCGGCAAAGGCGCAAGCGCGGCCTTGGCGGTCTCCATCCAATCCAACGCCTCGAGACGGGTAGTCTCGAGCGTGTTATGTGCTGTCATGATCGAGATGGCAGTGTCCACATCGCCGTCGTTCTGACGTCCTTTTTCGATTGTTCGAACCCAGAATGCCTGCTCTTCATCATCTGCCAATGCGATGGCTTTAATCACGGGCAGGGTCAGTTTGCGTTCACGGAAATCGTCACCGATGTTTTTACCTGTTGCATCCGTGCCCGTGTAATCTAACAAGTCATCCACGATCTGGAAACCAACGCCCAACGCATCGCCGTAGTCATACAAAGCCTTCACTAATTCCGCGTCTTTGCCGGCAATGACACCGCCCACTTCCATTGCCGCCGAAAACAGTGCCGCGGTTTTTCCGCGCACGACCTTTAGGTAAATATCTTCTGTTGTGGTTAAGTCTCGTGCTGCAGTTAGTTGCAGAACTTCGCCTTCCGCGATTGTAGCCGCTGCGTTCGATAGAATACGCAGGACGTCCAAATTTCCAGTTTCAGTCATCAGCTGGAACGAACGCGCAAACAAATAGTCCCCCACTAAAACACTGCTGGTGTTGTCCCACAACAGATTAGCCGTCGGGCGCCCACGGCGCTGCTCGCTTTCGTCAACAACATCATCATGCAGCAAGGTCGCTGTGTGAATAAATTCAACCGTTGCAGCCAGATGCACATGGTACGGACCGTGATAGCCACACATCTTGGCTGCCGCCAACGTCATCATCGGGCGCAACCGCTTACCACCTGCTTCGACCAAGTGGGCCGTGACTTCGGGAATGCGCGGTGCATGTTCAGATGCCATCCTGTCGCGGATCAAGACATTCACATCAGCCATTTCGTCGGCCAATGCAGCAGCAAGGCGTTCATGAGGTTTCGTTGCGGCGTGGTCCAGGCTCATCACGGCTCCGTCAGTTGCTCGACAAAGGCTGACAAAGCACCCTATGTCTGGACTATGAAAGAACTTTTACGCACCAATGACATGACCGCCATCGCCTTTGCCAAAGCCCTTCTTCAAGGAGAGGATATAGAGGTGTTCGAGATGGACGTAAATATGAGCATACTAGATGGGTCCTTGGGCATATTGCCACGCCGCCTTATGGTTTTAGACAAAGACCACTTCCTCGCGACCTCTGTTTTGAAAGCCAACGAAATTGACCTCGGGTTCTGATACAACAAATGACGCGTTCCTTGGGGGACGGATTCGACTAAGGCAACCTGTCGTCGGATACCGCGCGGGTGTTGATCCGGTCCTGTTAGCCTCGGCCATCAAAGCAAAGGCCGGACAATCGGTATTGGAACTTGGGTGTGGGACAGGCGCCGCATTGTTGTGCCTAGCCGCGCGGGTTGCTGGTTTGGAACTACACGGTGTCGAGGTGCAGGCGCCCTACGCTGACCTGTGCCGAGAGAATGCGGGAACCAATGGCATCTCAGCGACCATTCATACTACGGACTTACGGACCCTCCCGCCTCCGCTACGGGAAATGACCTTTGATCATGTCATCGCCAACCCGCCCTATTTTGATCGAACGTCGGGAAACCCAAGTAAGTCGGCGGACAAAGACATCGCCTTCGCAGGAGACACTGATTTAGCCGATTGGGTCGACGTCGCCACACGGCGGCTAAAGCCCAAGGGCCACTTTACGTTGATCATTAAAGCACACCGGACCTTGGATGTTCTTCATGCGATCGATGATCGCCTTGGATCCGTTGTGGTAACTCCGATCTGCGGCCGTTTGGGTCGGGATGCCGATCGCATTTTGCTTCAAGCACGAAAAGGCGGGCGTGCGGCGTTTCGCCTTGCTGCGTCTGTACCTTTGCATGAAGGCCCATCACACATTCAAGATGGCGAAGACTATCGTGCCGAAGTTTCGGCAGTCTTGCGCAATGGTGCAGCTTTCCCTTTCACTGATTAACTATTTGGCAACAATTTCAGTGTGTCCTTAGGCGAGGGCGATTTTCTGCCGTGCGGCGTGACAGGTGGCCCCAAATGTGGTCCTATCAACGGGCTACCAATTTTATCAGTTACGGAGGATACCCATGAGCTTGACGTCCCACCTACAGGAACTGAAGCGAAAGCACGAAGACCTTTCCAACGCTGTTGAACAAGCGCAACGAAGTCCCGGCATTGATGGTCTTGAGGTCTCGCGCCTCAAGAAAGAAAAACTCCACCTTAAAGAAGAGATTTCACGCCTAACGGCAGTGTAATTTAAATGGCGTTGGCACAATGGTGCCAACGCCTAACGCAATGGATCGACGATTGTACGACCATCTGCAAAAGCAGACACACCCTGCATTTCATGAAAAACCCACTTCCGAAACGCCGCAACATGGGGCCTATCTTGTGTTCCTTTCGGGCAAATCACCCTGAACTGCCCTTGGCTCCAAACACCGATGTCATAGGGCGCAACGAGGTTTCCCACCTCTAACGCGCGAGATGTCAATGAAATCCGGCCCAAGGTTACCCCTGCCCCTGAAATGGCTGCATCCAATGCATGGTCTGCTTGACTAAAGCGTGGCCCAGACCCGGTATCAAAGTTCATCCCTGCCGCTTGCGCCCAGGTTGCCCAATTTACCGGGTGGTCCAAAAAAGCAATAGAATCGTCGTGTATGAGCACCGCATCCGAAAGCTTTTCTGGTGTGTCGTATTTCTGTGCAAGTTCAGGGCTCATCATCGGCGTTAACCATTCTTGTACCAATGGTTCGGAAAAGAGGCCCTCGTCGTTCGAAACTCCAAACCGAATGGCGACGTCGACCTCGTCTCGGTCAAAATCCATCAACCGCAACGACGCCGAAAAGCGCAGCTCGGTTTCTGGGTGTGCTTGGGCAAACTCATACAGCCGTGGCGCCAACCATTTAGATGTAAAGGCAGGTCCTGCCGTCACATTCAAGATGTTGTTATCAAATGATCTTTGGGTATTTCGCCATGCGGCAGACAAGGCAGAGAACCCATCAGCCACTCCTGGCATCAACATTCTCCCGGCTTCAGTCAGCTCCACGGCCCGGTTCAAACGGCGGAACACAGGTTGTCCCAAATGTGCTTCAAGCGACTTGATTTGAAACGACAGCGCAGCGGGGGTCACATTCAGCTCTGCAGCAGCCAGTGCAAAAGACATATGGCGCGCAGCAGCATCAAATGCGCGTAAAGCCGTCAGGGGGGGTAATCGATCATTCATTTCACATTAGTATAACTTAACTGAAGACATAGGAAGTCTCGTTTGTAAGGCTGCTCGAATAAGTCCATCTTAACAGCAAGCAAAGACAGCCATGAAAGGACATACAATGTTCGAAGCAACCACAAACGCCCGCACCCGAGATGCCATTCGTACAGCCCATGCCGAACGCGGTGCCGTTCTGAAAGGCATGTTTCGCCGAAAAACATCGCTGCGGCAGGCTTAGGTCAACCACCAGTCCAGCCGAACGGTGACAGGCCATCCCAACTTGGGATGGCCGCATTCTAATTTACGAGCCTTTGATAGCTTTGCAAAAACTGCAACGCGGACCTGCGAGTTAAGAGGTTTTTTCAACGACCTATGGCCGTTACGTTCTCCGTGTGGGAGGAACCACACACCGACGGAGAACTCCGATGTACCACCAACTAAACCAAAAAGAGATTGATCAACTGATCAAACGTGCAAGCATCGAGCGCAACAAAGCTATGTCTCGCTTGTTCAAAGGCATCTTCCATCGCTAAACGCCTTTGCCGTAAACAAAAAGGGCGGGGATAACCCCGCCCTTTTGTCGTTTGAGTACCAGCTTTACACGAAGAACTGGGCACCATTGGCAGAAATCGTAGAGCCGTTGATAAACCCGCTCTCGTCCGATGCCAAAAACGCGACGCATCGTGCAATCTCATCTGGTTCGCCCAATCGGCCAGCCGGAATTTGACCGATAATACTTTCACGGACCTTTTCTGGAACCGCCATCACCATCTCAGTCCCGATATAACCAGGGCACACAGCGTTCGCTGTGATCCCGGCACGGGCACCTTCTTGCGCCAGCGATTTCACAATCCCCAGATCGCCCGCTTTAGTTGCAGCATAATTCACCTGAGCGAACTGCCCTTTCTGGCCGTTGATCGAAGAGATGACGATCACCCGCCCAAATTTACGTTCGCGCATGCCAGGCCAAACAGGGTGAACGGTGTTGAAAACACCGGTCAAATTGGTGTCGATGACCTCTTTCCACTGTTCTGGCTTCATTTTATGGAACGGTGCATCGCGGGTGATACCTGCATTTGCAACAACGACTTCAATCGGGCCAAGATCAGCTTCGATTTGTGCGATGCCTGCGGCCGAACTTTCGTAGTCTGCCACATCCCATTTGTATGTTTTGATGCCTGTAGCTTCGGTAAACTTGGCTGCTGCTTCGTCGTTGCCAGCATACGTCGCTGCAACTGTGTAACCGTCGGCCTTGAGTTTCTTGGAAATCGCTTCGCCTATTCCGCGGCTCCCCCCGGTGACCAGTGCAACTCGTCCCATAGTTCTCTCCTGTATCATATTTTCCCTGAAATCTAATTACCCGCAAAGAACTCCCTGCGCAACAATATTGCGCAGAGAAATTACGAATTAAGGCCGCTCAACACACATCGCAACGCCCATACCGCCGCCGATACATAATGTTGCTAGGCCCTTTTTAGCGTCACGGCGCTTCATTTCAAACAAAAGCGTATTCAGGACACGGCACCCAGACGCACCAATCGGGTGACCAATCGCAATTGCGCCGCCATTTACGTTAACGATGGACGGGTCCCAACCCATGTCCTTGTTGACTGCACATGCCTGTGCAGCAAAAGCTTCGTTCGCTTCAACCAAGTCAAGATCCGCAACGGACCAACCAGCTTTGTCCAGTGCCTTACGCGATGCATAAATCGGACCGACCCCCATGATGGATGGGTCCAAACCTGCTGTCGCATAGGACACAATCCTGGCAAGAGGTTCGATCCCACGTTTTTCGGCATCATCCGCGGACATCAAAAGGGTGGCAGCAGCGCCGTCATTCAGACCAGAGGCATTGGCCGCTGTAACTGACCCGTCTTTTGCAAAGGCGGGGCGCATCTTTGCCATCGCCTCGATGTTTGCGCCATGCCGGATGTATTCATCGCTATCCACGATGATGCCTCCTTTACGGGTCTTTACGGTATAGGCAGCGATTTCATCTGCAAACTTGCCGGCCTTCTGCGCGGCTTCCGCCTTGTTCTGCGAAGCAACCGCAAATTCGTCCTGCATATCTCGGGAGATTTGCCACTGCTCGGCCACGTTTTCCGCTGTTTGCCCCATATGGTACTGGTTAAACGCATCCCAAAGACCGTCTTTGATCATCGTATCGATAAGCTTCATATCACCCATCTTTTGCCCTGCGCGGATGCCTTGTGCGTGCGGGGACAACGTCATGTTTTCTTGACCGCCAGCTGCGACAATAGACGCGTCTCCGAGCATGATGTGCTGTGCACCAAGCGCAACAGCGCGAAGCCCAGACCCGCAGACCTGGTTAATTGACCATGCCGCGGCTTCTTTTGCCAAACCGGCGTTAACATGTGCCTGACGAGCAGGGTTTTGGCCCTGTCCAGCTGTCAAAACCTGGCCGAGTATCGTTTCTGAAACTTCAGATTTGTCGATGCCAGCGCGGGCAACAACCTCCTCCAAAACTGCGGCCCCCAAGTCATGTGCGGGTGTATTGGCGAATGATCCACCAAAACTGCCGACGGCAGTCCGGGCAGCTGATGCGATTACGACGTTGGTCATTAAGTAAGTCCTCCTGCTATTCCAACCGGCGCGGCGGAATATCAGAGGCCCCAAGTATCAATCGGTGCGATCGCTACTGGTTGAAACGAGCCTCCGCCCGCCGTTGCGTCATGCATATGCTGTCGGTGCGAAAACCGCAATGCTGCACTGCCGCAAACTGTCACGCGCATTCAGACGCCGTTCTACTTGGGTTCATCAAAGTGAGAATTTTGGTACACCAAAATGATAACCTTGGACGCAGTCCACCCCAATCGACAGTAGGAAATCTGCTTCGCTTTGGCTTTCCACACCTTCCGCAACTGCAAACATCTCGAATTGATGTGCGACAGTGATAAGGGATTCCGCCAACACTTGATTGTCAGGATCATTGTGAATGTTGCGTACGAAGTGGCCATCGACCTTTACTAGGTCAAATAAGAAGTCCTTAAGATACCTGAATGCGGTCATGCCTGCCCCGAAATCATCAAGCGCAAACGCGATGCCATGTGGCTGCATTTCTTCCATAAAGCGGATCACAACCTCGGGTAATTGCATCGCACTGTCTTCAGAGATTTCTAAAATCATCCGTTCTGCATGAAGTGCTGCGTTCGCCAATTCAGCGTCTAGAACACGGCGCCATGCAGCATCCCCTAAAGACCGAGCCGAAACATTCACCGAAAGCCTTAAATCAGGTGACTGCTTAAGAAGTTGAAACGCTAGTTTCAGGCTGGCCACATCAATATCGCGCCCCAATGTGGTGTCTTCAATTTGCCCCATGAATTGCGCAGCTGGAATGATGCGACCAGTCACATCCATCACCCTGATCAGACACTCATGGAACGCGACTGGAAAATTGCTGTGCGCTGCACAAACTGGCTGTAAAGCCAGGCGGCAATTGTTGGTGGCCAAAGCATCGCGTACCATAGATAACACATCGCGATCTCGTACGCTGACCGCATATTCCAACGGATCTCGGGGGACCTGATCATCCCATGCTTCCAATGACTTCACCACCGCTTTACCGCCCTTTCCGACATCGCACGTTAAGTTAGGCCAAAAGCGTTTAAGGGCTGGTAAAGGTCTTCAATTTGAAATCAATTGTTAACATTAAGTGGAGGACCACATGTCGGAACGCTGCGGTTGGGCCGGATCAGAAAAGATCTACACAGACTATCACGACACCGAATGGGGTGTACCCGAATGGGACAGTCGAGCCTTGTGGGAAAAACTGGTCCTTGATGGATTTCAGGCCGGCCTTAGCTGGATCACAATCTTGAAGAAACGTGATAATTTTCGAGCGGCGTTTGAAGGGTTTAACCCTGAAATCATCGCGACATGGGGCGAATCTGAAGTCGAGAAGTTACTTCAAAACGAAGGCATCATCCGCCACCGTGGCAAGATAGAAGCCACTATCACAAACGCCCAAGCTTATTTAGAGATCGAAGATTTTTCCGCATTATGCTGGTCATATGTTGGGGGTACACCACAACAAAATCGGTTTGAAACCCTCGACGATGTCCCTCCGTCGACGGAAGTTTCAGCGCAATTCTCAAAGGACCTCAAAAAGATGGGATTCAAATTTTGTGGTCCCACCATTGTCTATGCGTGGATGGAGGCCTGCGGATTGGTAAATGACCACCTCATCAATTGCCCACAACATGAAAAATGCAGGGCTCTCGCGTAAATTTACCAACGTGTCAACGCATCTTCATCTTCGGCCTTAGACGCGACCCAATCCTGGCCATCCGATGTCATCTCTTTTTTCCAGAACGGCGCTCGCGACTTCAAATAATCCATCAAGAATTCCGCAGCTTCAAAGGCATCCTTTCGGTGCTTAGACGCGGTGGCCACCATCATAATTGTGTCATGCGTTGCTAAAGGACCGTGCCGATGAATGACCAATGCACCAGCCAAGGACCATCGCTGCATCGCTTCGTCGCGGATAGTGCCGAGCGCCTTTTCCGTCATACCTGGGTAGTGCTCAATCTCCATCCCTGACAAGCCGCCATCAACATCACGAACGATGCCAGTGAAACTCACGACTGCGCCCGCACCGGCTGTCTGTTCCGTAAACATGTTTAGTTCAGCACCAGCGTCAAACGCGGCCGCTTGGACACGGATCATTGATCCTACCCCCCTGTCATCGGTGGAAAGAATGCAACTTCTCGAACGCCTTCAAGCGGCGCATCAAACTCGGACAGCTCTTGATCAAGCGCCACACGTAACGCGGACGTATCCGCGAATGCCACCGCATAACGTTCCTCACGTGCAGACAGTTCTGCAACAAGCTCATTCACAGTTTTCGCAGACGTTTCCACGTTCTCTCGTGGAAGTCCGATGCGTTCGCGCACCCATGCGAAATATAGAATCTGCATCACGTGCACCTTTGTAAAATTATCATTCGTCTTTGAGGTATGGCGTCGCCTTACGCAGGTAATCAGCGCCGGTCACAACTGTCAGAACCATTGCGACCCACAAGAGAACGATGCCAATCCACCATGACGTTTGCATCCCATTCAGTTTCCACATGACGCCACCTTCGTCTTCAATGGTTCCAGCCCGAATTCCATCAAACGTAGCTTGGTCCATGCCTTCAATCGCCATGTTGAAATAAGTCTCGAATGCACCTGTTGAAAACAAAACTGCAATAGCAGTCATCTGTGCGGCTGTTTTCCACTTAGCCAGTTTCGTCACCTTCAAGGTGCCGGCAGTGTCGCCCAAGAATTCACGCAAACCAGAAACAAATGTTTCGCGGAACATGATGAGTGTCGCAGGCAGCAAAATCCATGGGTTCATTCCGGAAAATCCGGTGATCACCAACAACGCAATAATTACCATAGCTTTGTCGGCGATTGGGTCCAACATCGCGCCGAATTTAGTTTGTTGGTTCCATGCACGGGCCAAATACCCGTCAAGCCAATCCGTAGACGCCGCCACGACAAATAGGATCAACGCAAACCAATCCGCCCAAGGCCGTGCGAAATACAAAAACATAACCGCAACGCCAGGTGCAGCCAGAAGACGCAAAAGCGTCAGAATATTAGGGATGTTCCAAGTCATATCGTCTTTTACGCCCTTAAAAGGTGACACACCACACCCGCACGTCTTTAGCTCAAAAAAACTCTGCCACACCGAAAGTCTATCAACGAGGCGTGTCGCCCCCCAAGAAACTCATTCGCGAACTGTTAACAAATGAGAACATTTCCCACGGACAAGCTCACCCTTTCTCATTGAAGTAACCATAAATCGTTTCTGCCATATTGTCCGATATCCCGTCCACGGCCTTAAGGTCTGCTAACGCGGCGCGACCAACGGCCTTTGCAGATCCAAAGTGTTGTAACAACGCCCGTTTTCGGGTCGCCCCGACACCAGGGACATCGTCCAGCGGAGTTGCACCGATTGCCTTGGACCGTTTCGCTCGGTGCGTACCAATGGCAAAACGGTGGGCCTCGTCCCTAAGGCGCTGAATAAAGTAAAGCACAGGGTCGTTGCGTTGCAGTGCCATCACCGGCTGACCCGTTCGGTAAAACTCTTCTTTACCGTGATCGCGGTCTACACCTTTGGCAACGCCAACCATGGGCACATCCGACACCCCAAGGTCATTCATGATTTCTCGCACTGCTGACACTTGCCCAGCACCGCCGTCGATCAACAACAGCCCCGGCCAGGTCCCCAATTCGCGGTCAGGGTCTTCCTTTAGCAACCGCTTGAAACGCCGTGTCAGGACTTCTTTCATCATGCCAAAGTCGTCACCGGGCGTCAGCTCTTCACCCTTGATGTTGAACTTGCGGTATTGGTTTTTGTCGAACCCTTCGGGCCCAGCAACGATCATCGCGCCAACTGCGAATGCGCCTTGGATGTGCGAGTTATCATAGACTTCGACCCGCTGGGGAACGGCCGGCAGATTAAACGCGTCCTTCAGACCACGCAACAATCGAGCTTGTGTTGCGGTTTCAGCCATCTTGCGCCCTAAACTTTCGCGAGCGTTGCGGGCGGCATTGCTGACCAGTTCAGCTTTTTCGCCACGCTGGGGCACAATCAATTCAACTTTTCGGCCAGCCTTGTCTGACAATGCTTCTAGCACCAAATCTTCATCATCCACGCCATGGGACACAAGCAGCATACGTGGCGGTTCACGGTCAGAATAGAACTGCCCGATGAATGCTTGCATCACCTCAGACGGGTCCTCATCCCCGCTGACACGAGGGTAATAGTCGCGGTTTCCCCAGTTCTGATTTGCCCGGATAAAGAAAACCTGCACACAAGCCTGACCGCCCTCGGGATGTAACGCGATCACATCGGCTTCTGTGACACCACGCGGGTTGATCCCTTGTGACGTTTGCACCTGCGTAAGCGCCTTGATCCGGTCACGCAGCGCTGCAGCCCGTTCAAATTCCATATCGGCGCTCGCGGCCTGCATCTGTTCTGCGAGCTGGGCCTGCATTTCAGTCGACTTACCGGACAAAAACCGTTCGGCGTCTTTCACCAGCTGCTTGTATTCACTCTGCGGAACTTTTCCCACACAGGGCGCGCTGCACCTCTTGATCTGATGCTGTAAACAAGGCCGAGTTCGGCTTTCATAGTCGCTGTCAGAACATGTCCGGAGAAGAAACGCACGTTGTAACGTGTTCAAGGTTTGGTTCACGGCACCTGCGCTGGCGAAGGGGCCAAAATAGGTTCCCTTCTTTTTCTTCGCACCGCGATGCTTGTCGATCCGCGGAAAGTCGTGGTCTTTCGAGATCAAGATATTGGGGAACGACTTATCATCGCGGAGCAGCACATTGTACTTTGGCTTCAGCTGTTTGATCAGGTTCTGCTCTAGCAACAACGCTTCGGTTTCCGTCTTCGTCGTCAAGAACATCATCGAGGCCGTATGCGAGATCATCGTTGCAATCCGCCCTGAATGGCCGGACTGTCGTGCATAATTGCTGACACGGTTCTTCAGATTTCGCGCTTTCCCCACATAGAGCACACGGCTTTCACTATCGAGCATCCGGTAGACGCCAGGTGACGAATCCAATGTGCGTAGATAGTCGTGAATGACCTCATGGCCGGTCTTGGTCGGAGTTGCTTCAATGCTCATGGGTCTAACTTATGATTCTCTGGCTTCGCTGCAATGAGATAGCGCGTGTAGCAAGCTTAAACATACCCACTGAATCTGTGGATAACCCCGTGGGTTAATCTGGGACGCGTCGCTTTTTCCGTTGTTTACAGGGGGGTTCACCTAATTGCCTATTTTTTAGGCACAACCGCAAGCCATTGAAACGTATGCAGAAAATTATTTACGCGCGGCAAATATCTGAAAACATTAAGGAAAGTAAATGATTTGTGAAGGTGAGCTTAGGTCAGTGCACAACTCTTTACTGACAAAACTCCAAAATCACTCCACGCCGAGAACATCAGGCGTGCGCCAACCAAGGTGTTGCCCGCCATCTACACACAACAATTGCCCCGTCACGGCTGGTGCATCTAAAAAATACCCCAACGCTGCAGTGATGTCAGCCGGGTTCGACCCACGGTTCAAAACAGTGTTCTGCCGCTGGTTGGTAAAATGATCTTCAGACTGCCGCGCGCCCTGCAACGTCGGCCCGGGACCGATTGCATTGACACGGACATGTGGCGCCAACCCTTGGGCCGCGGTTTGTGTAAATGCCCACAAGCCCATCTTGGCGATGGTGTAGGTCATGAACTCGGGGGTTAACTTTCGAACACGTTGGTCCACCATATTAATAACGAGACCAGACGCGGCCGGTTCCCCGCTTTCATCGGCTACAGCGTCAGGCACCTGTGCAGCCAGGGCTTGGGTCAAAACAAACGGCGCCCGAAGGTTTGAACCAATATGCCGGTCCCAACTTTCTTTCGTCGCGGTACGCACCGTGTCATACTCGAACACAGATGCATTATTGATTAGAACTGAGATAGGGGCGCCCAACCCCAACACAGCTGCCGGAAGCAGGCGTTCAATTTCTTCCTCGTTTAAGAGGTCAGCTTGAAGGGCCACCGCATTCTGGCCCTTGCCTTTGATAAAATCCACGACTTCATTCGCGGCTGCAGCATTAGAATGGAAGTGGATCGCGACATCATAGCCTCGGTCTGCGAGATATAACGCCATCGCGCGACCAAGTCGCGCTGCTCCACCCGTGACCAAGGCCGCCGGCATTACAGCACCACCACAAGATAGGTCACATACGCCGCCGACAAAATAACGCCCCAAATCCTTGTCAGGTTTTGACCAAAGAAGACAAATGGTATCAGCAAAAGGGTCGCGCCGAGCATAACCCAGAAATCAAACGCAAAGAAATTTGGACTAACCGGGATTGGCCCAACCAGTGATGCAACACCGATAATACCCAGCAAATTGAACATGTTCGACCCGATAACATTGCCCAATGCCACGTCTGCCTGTTGGCGCAACGCGGCCATAACGGTGGTTGCTAATTCGGGTAGTGACGTACCGATCGCCACAAGGGTCAGCCCAATCACCGCTTGGCTGACACCGAAATCAGTCGCAATGCTTGATGCACCTTCGACCAAAAGGTTCGCGCCTAATGGCAGGCCGATCATACCCAAAAGCAAAAACAAGCCGATTTTTGACCACGGAAGATCTGGGTCAGCGCCTTCAAGGTCTTCTAGGTCATCCTCTGCCGGTGCCTCGCCCCTCTTTCGATGGCGACGGGCTTCTAGTGCGGCATGCGTAAGCATTGCAACCAAAGCCAACAACAAAATGATACCCGCGATCCAATCAAATTTTCCTCGGCAGGCCAGAGCGATAAATAGAACCGTTGCACCTAACATTTGAAGGTAAGAAACACGTGTGTTGCATTCACCTGTCCGCATGACAGCCATTAACGCAGGCACGCCCAAGACCAGCAAAACGTTTGCCGTGTTTGAACCAACTACGTTACCCAATGCCAAATCAGGGACACCGTCCCAAATCGCTTGAATGGAAATCAACAGCTCGGGTGCTGAAGTCCCGAACGCAACAATCGTCAACGATACAATCAGGGCCGGAACGCCAAGCCGCAGCGATAAATTCACCGCGCCTTTGACAAGACTATCCCCAGCCAAAAGCAACAACACCAAACCAATAATCGTAAAAACCCAATCAGTTACAGGCCCCGGGGGAAGGGATAGCCAGTCCGCCATTAATGTCGTTCCTTGCAGTCACATGTTTTGCCAAACGTAAATTTTCCACAACGGGAACACTTGGCTTTGGTCAGTTGTTTCGCCCCCGGCAACGTCAGCTTGCCGAACATAGCAAGCACACCCATACCGATAAGAAAGAGGGAAACAATCTTGAAAATCATCTAAAGGCCAAACCGAGCATAGGCGGCGCGTTCTTCTATGCCCGCTACGGCGTCATCTACGATCTGCGCGCCAAACCGCGAAACGAATGACCGTTTCTGGCCAAACCGGCGGAACCCAACCTTTTCGCCCAGCTTGTCTTTCATCACCGGAACAAGATGACCCACGTGGTCAGCCAATCCAACCTCGATCGCTTTTTCGCCAATCCAGATTTCGCCGGTGAACAGGTCTTTTTCAATATCAAGTTTGTTGGCACGACGGGCTGTGACGTGGTCTTTGAAATAGACATGCATGTCATCCAAGAGCACCTTCAAGCGTTTAACGTCGGCCGGTTTTTCAGCCTGAAACGGATCTAGCATGCTCTTTGATTTACCTGCCGTATAGACGCGGCGTTCGGCGCCAATCTTCTCCAATGTACCCTGTAAGCCAAAGCCAGACGAAATCACACCAATAGACCCGACGACGGACCCACGATCGACATAGATTTCATCAGCAGCAACCGCGAGCCAGTATCCACCAGACGCGGCTACGTCTTCGACGAACGCATAAACGGGGATATCTTCTTCATCAGCCAACCGGCGAATGCGTGCGCCAATCAAGGATGATTGCACAGGCGAACCTCCTGGGCTGGAAATCTCTAACGCGACGGCAGCTGGTTTGGATTTGAACGCCTTTTCAATGGCATCAGCCAGTCCACGATCCGAAAGCGCACGCCCAGAGGTAGCAATCGCACCTTGCAAGCGAATGATGGCAACATGGGGCGGCGTCTTTACGAATGGGATCCAGCGTTTCATGGGCTAGCATCTAAGTCGGTTAACGGCTGAAAACAAGGCCGACCCTACTGTCGAATCCGCCACCCTGTTTTGAATATCCATGCGATGACGCCGACACAAAGTGCAGTAAATAGCGCAATAGCAAACAAGCTCAGTCCGATTGGCACATCCGCGGTGCCGAAGAACGACCAGCGAAACCCCGAGATCAAGTAGACAACTGGGTTAAACATGGTGATCGTTTGCCAGACTGGTGGCAACATGGACACCGAATAGAATGACCCGCCCAAGAACACCAACGGTGTAATGATCAGCAGAGGGATCAGCTGCAACTGCTCAAAGTTCCCTGCCCAAATACCGATGATAAACCCAAGCAGTGAGAACGATAAGCAAGTCAACGTCAGGAACGCAAACATTGCAATCGGGTGCTGGATCGTAATGTCGACGAACAAGAATGACGTCCCTAAGATCACCAGTCCGATGAACATCGCTTTCGTTGCGGCTGCGCCGACATAGCCGATAGTGATTTCCAAGAAGCTGACCGGCGCGGACAGCAATTCGTAAATTGTACCGATAAATTTCGGGAAATAGATTCCGAACGATGCATTGCTCGTGGCCTGTGTCATGACAGACAGCATGATCAACCCCGGAACGATAAAGGCCCCGTAACCAACGCCCTCGACTTCTTGAATGCGGCTACCGATGGCAGTGCCGAAAACGACAAAGTATAGCGACGTTGAGATTACTGGGCTTATGAAACTCTGCATCAATGTTCGAAAAAACCGAGCCATTTCGAAGATGTAGATGGACTTTACAGCTTGAAAATTCATGCCACGCCCTCCTTGTCGGCCACGAGAGACACGAAAATCTCTTCTAGCGAGGACTGTTGTGTCTGAAGATCGGTCATCCGGAAACCCGCTTTTTGAAGGTCCCCCAAAAGGCTCGTAATTCCGGTACGATCGGTTGTTGTGTCATAGGTGTAGACCAAGTTCCCAGCATCCAACGATAAATTGTAATCGGCCAATTCTTCGGGAATCTCGGTGGCGGGCTCTGCAAGTTCAACCTTGAGAGATTTTTTGCCCATGCGTTTCATCAAGTGGTCTTTGTCCTCGACCAAAAGGATTTCACCCTTGGCGATGATCCCGATCCGGTCGGCGATTGCTTCGGCCTCTTCGATATAGTGCGTTGTAAGAATGATGGTGACTCCATCTTCTTTCAACTTTGCGACGACGTCCCACATGTCTTTGCGCAATTCAACATCAACACCGGCCGTCGGTTCATCCAAGAACAGTATACGCGGTTCGTGGGCTAACGCTTTTGCGATCAATACACGCCGCTTCATACCGCCCGAAAGCATCATGACTTTGGAGTCCTTTTTGTCCCACAGGGACAACGAACGCAGTATCTTTTCCAAATAGGCATCATTAGGCGCCTTGCCGAACAACCCACGAGAAAACTTGACGGTATTGATGACCTTTTCAAAGGGCTCGAGGTTAATCTCTTGCGGTACAAGGCCAACCAACGCACGAGCTGCACGGAAGTCCGTGACGTTGTCATGGCCGCCAATCTTCACCTCGCCAGATGTCGAACGCGTGATCCCACATATTGTGGAGATCAACGTCGTTTTTCCTGCGCCGTTCGGTCCCAACAGTGCAATTATCTCGCCCTGTTCAATAGAAAGATCCACTGATGATAACGCCTCAAAACCGCCATCGTAACGCTTGGTAAGGTTCGAGACCTCTACAATATTCGTCATGTTTATATTCCTTTGAACGCACCATAATCTGACTATCGGGTGAGGGAAAGGCATCTAAACAAGTTAGTTCACTTTACATCTTGTCGGCCATGTCCCGATAAGGAGCCAGAACGTCTGTGATAAGCGACCTAACACGGTCACGTACAACGGTGCTTCGACCAGATCGTGATACCAAATACATGTCGGAGCGAAACTGAGATGGCAGGTTAATTTCTCGATAAACAACCCCAGGCATCTGTAACACCTGCGCAGACCGTGGAACCAATGCAACGCCCAAGCCATGACCAACGAGGCTGATCACTGCATGGGTCTGGCTTGCTTCCAAGCGCGTTTCAGGAAGTATCTCAGCCGCATAAAAAAGCGCGTCTAACGTCTCTTTCAAATAGCCGCCGCGGTCTTTGGTAAATGAAATGTAAGGCACGCCGTCAAAGTCAGCAATCGACAGGGTCGGCTTCCCGGCCAGCGCATGGGTATGCGGCAGTGCCGCAACAAAGGGCTCGCTGACAACCCGAGCGCGGTCAATCTCGGCGCGAGGGGTTTCCATACGGGTCAACCCGAGATCGATCCGACCAGACCTTTGTGCCTCGATCACTTCATACCCCATCATTTCGATGGGAGTGAGTACGACCTTTGGCATTTCCTCGGCCATGCGTACTGCGATCAATGGAACGAATTTGAAGGCCGCAGAAGGGACAAACCCCAGTGCAATCGCACCGGTTTCACCGCGTTCAGCCTGTCGAGCATTCAGAACCGCGTGTTCAGACCGCTGGATGATATCGACAGCACTGCCGTAAAAATTTTCGCCGGCGGGAGTGAGCCGGACATGGCGGTTACTACGTTCGAACAGGGTAAGGCCTAGCCGTTCTTCCAACAGTTTGATCTGACGAGAAAGCGGAGGCTGGGTCATGTTCATACGGTCAGCCGCGCGCCTGAAATTTAGCTCTTCGGCGACCGCTACAAAGCAGCGCATTTGGAAATACTCGAATTGCCCTTTTGCCATCAGCGCCTCGCATTTGATACAATTACTATATCACAACAATCCATAATTGAAATTTACAATATTGCAGGTGAACCTGATGATATTTGGGCATTATTGCCTGAAAGGAATTTCAATGTCTGAAACACCCGTCTCGTCTGCTTCAATCGAATTCCTAAAAGACGTGTCTGTGGCGACATTGGCGACCGCCCTGTACAAGCGCGGCCTTCGCAGTCAGGTCATTCAAGATGTACGCCCCGTGAAAGCAAAAGGGCGCAACATGGTCGGGCCCGCGTATACGTTGCGCTACATGCCAGCCCGAGAAGACCGCAACCAATTGGTCGAATTCCGAAACCCCAAACATCCACAACGTCATGCCGTAGAAACTTGCCCAGAGGGCGCGGTGTTAGTGATGGACAGCCGAAAAGATGCCCGCGCAGCATCGGCAGGTGACATCTTGGTCACGCGCTTGATGAAACGCGGAGCGGCGGGTGTTGTTACGGATGGCGGGTTTCGAGACGCAATGAACATTGGCGAACTGGATATGCCAGCCTACCACAATCGCCCGTCTAGCCCTACGAACCTGACCCTGAACGAGGCAATCGATATCAATGTTCCTATTGGCTGTGGCGACGCAGCCGTATTCCCAGGCGATATCATTGTCGGTGATGATGACAGTGTCATCGTTATTCCCGCCCATTTGGCAGATGAAATAGCCGCCGAAGCCGTCGAAATGACGGCATATGAGGATTTTGTCATGAGCAGAGTTAAATCCGGTGCGACGATCATCGGACTGTATCCCGCCACCAAAAAAGAAAACCTAGAAGATTTCGAAAAATGGCGTACAGAAAATGACCGCTAGGTCGTCGTTACAGCCACCTTTCGACCATGATGCCAAAAAGAAATGAGCCTGAAAATGACCTTTACGCCACACGGAAAACACCTGATCGCAGGAGAATGGGTAGCCGGATCTGCAACCTTTGACTCCGACCCTGCACATGGTGTGGCCCATTCCTTTTCGGTCGGCACCCCCCAAATGATCGACGATGCCTGTGTTGCCGCAGAGGACGCGTTTTGGTCCTATGGTTCTTCCTCCCGCGAGGTTCGCGCTGCTTTTTTAAACGCTATCGCTGATCAGATTGAAGCACGTGGCAAACAAATCACTGAAATCGGAACGCAAGAAACAGGCCTACCAGCGGCCCGCTTGGACGGAGAGCGCGGCCGCACGACAGGCCAGTTGCGCTTGTTTGCAAGTCACATCTTGCAAGGTGACTACCTAGATCGACGACACGACGTAGCCCAGCCGGATCGCATGCCAATGCCCCGACCCGACCTAAAATTGGTGCAGCGCCCTATCGGGCCAGTTGCTGTTTTTGGCGCATCGAACTTTCCCTTGGCGTTCTCTACAGCGGGTGGTGATACTGCATCAGCATTGGCGGCGGGATGTCCTGTGGTCGTCAAGGGGCATAGTGCGCACCCTGGAACTGGTGAAATCATTGCTGAGGCCATTCATGCTGCGATTGAAAATTGCGGACTCCACGCTGGCGTCTTTTCCCTTATTCAAGGCGGCAAACGCGATGTTGGAACCGCATTGGTACAGCACCCGTTGATCAATGCTGTTGGATTCACAGGGTCTCTGGCCGGCGGTCGTGCCTTGTTCGATCTGTGTGCCCAGCGCCCGACGCCAATCCCGTTCTTTGGCGAACTTGGATCCGTAAACCCAATGTTCCTTTTGCCGTCAGCTACCGAAACACGCGGTGGTGACATTGGCTCAGGGTGGGCCGCTTCGTTGATGATGGGTGCAGGCCAATTCTGCACAAACCCTGGAATTGCAATCGTCCAAGACGGTGCCGCCGCAAACACCTTCGCCCAAGCAGCAATCGCTGCACTAGAGGATGCACCGGGTCAGACCATGTTGACCGATGGGATTGCCGCAGCCTACCGCGCTGGCCGTGATCGCGTCGCAGAAACAAAGGGTGTGACAGAACTGGTCACGTCCACATGTGGATCGCGTACAGCCATGCCATACTTGTACGAAACAACAGGAAACGACTGGCTAGGTAACGAAACACTTGGAGAAGAAGTTTTCGGCCCACTTGGGCTAATTGTCCACGTGAAGGACTTTTCTGAGATGACTGACATTGCCCGTTCATTAGAAGGTCAGTTAACCTGTACCATTCACATGGACGATGCAGATATTGATGCTGCACGCACCTTGATGCCAATCCTTGAACGTAAAGCTGGCCGAATATTGGCGAACGGGTTCCCCACTGGCGTAGAAGTCAGCGATGCAATGGTCCACGGCGGGCCCTACCCCGCATCGACAAACTTCGGAGCCACATCGGTAGGGACTTTGGCAATTCGCCGGTTCCTACGCCCAGTCTGTTATCAAAACCTACCTAATGAGCTGGTGGGTTCATAAATCGAGTTTCTATTCAAATTCATTCGTCATTAGTTCTGTGAAGCGTTGGCAGCAGGTCTATGGTCCGTTACCAATTTTGTGTGTTGGTGCTGTGTGTCATCAATGGTCTCGAATTTTCGGATAAGAAGTATCAAAATGACAGAACGCCCAAATGTGCTTTGGATCATGGCAGACCAGCTTCGGTTTGATTACCTGAGTTGTTACGGCCACCCGCATTTACACACGCCCCATATCGATGCTTTGGCGGCGCGAGGTGTTCGCTTTACCAATGCTTACGTGCAATCCCCTGTATGCGGGCCATCTCGCATGTCAGCCTACACTGGGCGCTATGTCCGTAGTCATGGCGCAACATGGAACGGGACGCCACTGCGCGTTGGCGAACCTACATTGGGTGACCATCTGCGGGAAGCTGGTGCGCGAGCTGTGCTTGTCGGGAAAACCCATATGACAGCAGACGTCGAGGGTATGGCATGGCTTGGAATCGACCCAGAAAGTGAAATTGGCGTGCGCGTATCAGAATGCGGATTTGAACCGGCTGAACGTGACGATGGGTTGCACCCCAACAGCCCGCGGCAACGATGGTCGGCGTATGATGATTATCTGGTCGCACACGGGTTTATGGCAGACAATCCATGGGGTGAATTCGCAAACTCTGGAGTCGACGCAGATGGCGAATTACTGTCAGCGTGGCTTCTGAAAAATTCACGGCTCGCGGCCAATGTTCCGGAGCAACATTCCGAAACGGCCTACATGACCGACCGCGCGATGGACTTCATGACCGACGCCGCCAAGGATAGTCAACCTTGGGTTTGCCACCTGTCATATATCAAACCACATTGGCCATACATCGTGCCCGCACCTTATCATGACATGTACGATGAAAGTCACATCGTCCCACCGATACGTGCGGCTGCCGAGCGCGACACCGTACATCCCCTGATGCAAGCCTACCTAAACGCGCGCGTCTGCAAAAGTTTTGCCCGGGATCATGTCCGCGAGCATGTGATTCCAGCATATATGGGGCTGATTAAACAGTTAGATGACAATCTAGGCCGCTTGTTCGCTTGGATGGACGAAGAAGGCCACAGCGACAATACAATCATCGCCTTTACGTCTGATCATGGTGACTACATGGGTGACCACTGGATGGGAGATAAAGACTTTTACCACGAAATGGCTGTTAAAGTTCCAATGATCATCGCGGACCCACGCCCCGAAGCGAACAGCACCCGTGGCGAAACGACAGATGCCTTGGTCGAAATGATTGACCTTACTCCGACCTTCATGGCCGCCCTTGGTTGTGACGCCAAACCCCATGTCATCGAGGGTCGCGACCTGACACCTATCTTGCATGGCACAGACGGGTTTAGTCGGAACTACGCCATCAGCGAACACGACTATCACTGGTCCGACATGGCCGAAACGTTGGGCCAGCCGCAGGAAAACGCCCATACAAAAATGATTTTTGATGGTCGCTGGAAATACATTCGGTGTGAAGGGTTCGAACCTATCATGTTTGACCTTAAGAACGACCCAGACGAACTGGTCGATCTCGGCACTTCAAGAGCGACCGTACACATTGATGTTCGGACGCGGATGGAGGCAGCGCTTTTAAGATGGGCCACCCGTCACCACACCCGCGTGACTGCCACCCCAAAGGTTTTAGAAAGCCAGAAGGATGCCGCATCAACGGGTATTCTGATCGGCTTTTGGGATGAGGTGGAGTTCTTTGATGAGACAGGGATCCCTTTTGCGTCCCTAGCACCAATCGGAAAAGACTAAACCGAACATTTTCTGTTTGCCCTTAGGCCCTTTGCTTCGCCGTCATAATGTCGAGATAGCGATTAAATTCCTCTGCAGTTTGCCCCTCTTTTAGTGCGCGCAAAAAGTAGGCTTTCTGACTTTCGGGGGCCAGTCCGCCGACAGGTGGATCGCGATCAAGAGAGGTAGGGAATGGATAACCTTCTGCGGCGGCACCGATGGCAGCAGTCAAAGCACCGGAGTCGATCGCCCCAGATTGATATGCCTTCAAGGCATACGGATAGATCTGCGAACACATCGTCTTTCGATCAATGGCTTCTAGTACTCTCCCCATTGCCGACCCGACTTGTAGCAGGTTGGCCATCCTATGGGTGTTACTGGTGGTATTAGCACCGGCCGCATGCAGAACTGCTGGATTGAAAAATAATGCATCGCCTTTATCGAGAGGCAACTGCACGTAACGATCCTCAAACAATTCCTTAAAGTCTTCGCGCCGCCATGCAGCGTACCCTGGTCGATACAACTGCGAAAACGGCAGCAACTTAGTCGGGCCGCTTTCAACTGGCATGTCACAATGCGCAATGGCGCCTTGCAAGGTCAGGACTGGAGAGAGATCGTGAACATGTGCTGGATATTTCGCGACGTCTTCTTCGGTTTGAAACCCAAGGTGGTAGTCTCGATGGACCTGTTGAGCTGCACCACTTGGGTGCACCAAATTGACTTGCGCAGTCATTTGATAGTTTGGGCCCAACCATGCCTCACTCGCTGCCGCGATTGTTGTGTTGGCAAAGTACCGCAAGAACACATCAGGGTTTTCGGCACAGAGCTTTTGAAGAGAATTCCATATCCGATCGTTGGCCCCTTCGGCCGCAAAATGGTCGGAACCATTCCCATTACTTGCTTTCTCAGCAGCGATTATTTTTTCAAAAACCACTGACGCTTCATCCAGAACTCTCGTTTCGGCATAGGCACGTTTCAACACGATAATACCCGCACCCAACAACATAACATGCGCCCATTCCGCCATGATTTCGCGCCGCTTCTCAGTTGTTTTCAGCATTGGGCGCAACTTCATCATATCGTAAATTGGCACGTTGCATTGCACATCACAGGCAAAGGGCACAGATTCGATGCTTTGGGTTTGGTTAATCAGGGCCTGTAAGTCAGCGACATCGCAGGCAGTGGATTCAAAATACGCAGCATATGTTTGATCGCGGGTGTTCATTGGGTTTCTCCGATAGCTTTCTGCAATCGTACTTTGGCGCGGGCTTGTGTTGCGCAAGAAAACGCATCAAAAACACATCAAATGACCCATCGTTTCCCCATCAAAGAAATTGCACGTCAGGCTGGCCTTGGGTTGGCGACAGTTGATCGTGTCATCAACAATCGCGCCCATGTCAGCCCGCAAACACGAGCACGGGTCAATGCCGCACTCGCCGAGCTTGAAGGACAAGAGGCGCAGTTGTCTGCGCGTGGGCGGCGCATGTTTTTCGACTTCGTAATCGAGGCCCCGTCCCGTTTCAGCCGCGAAGTTCAACTTGCCGCCGAACAGGTTATTCCAGAAATAGGCATTGCGGTTTGCCGTCCTCGCTTTGTGATACAAGAGGTCATGACTGAAGATGAGGTCGTGAAAACAATTGCCCGCATCGCCAAACGCGGCAGCCAAGGGGTGTGTATAAAGGCCCGTGATATCCCAGCGGTGAGGACCGCAATTGAGGGTTTGGCCGCAGCGGGTATTCCTGTCGTTACTTTGGTAACTGACGTGCGCACAACAGGCCGAATTGCGTATGTCGGCCTAGACAACGAAAGCGCCGGGCGTACGGCCGCCTATCTTGTCGCAACAGCGTTGGGGCAAGCGACCGGTACAGTGTTGGTTACCCGCAGCAACGACCAGTTCAGGGGAGAAGAAGAACGCGAAATTGCTTTCACGCAAGCTCTTGAACAATCAAGGCCCGACCTCCGACTGCTCGACATCAGTGGCGGGGGCGGGATCCACCGCGCGACTGCACAAGTTATCGACGACGCCATAGATCAACTGAAAGACCTACGCGCGGTCTATTCAGCGGGTGGTGGGAACAGAACAATCCTTGATAGGCTCGATGCATGTGGCTTGGCACCAGATGTTTACGTTGCCCATGACCTCGATCGCGCCAACCGAGGTCTGATCATAGAGGGTAGACTAGATTTCATTCTTCATCATGACCTAAAGGCCGACTTGTTGAACGTGTTTCATGCGTTTTTACAACACCACAGATTAATGCAGAGCACCTTTAAGTCCGATACAACGAACATTCAGGTCATCACACCATTCAATATTCCCGATATCTAGGGTGTTAGATCTTTAGCCTTCTTATAGATCCCCAGATTGGATATCAGCGATCTGTGTGACACCTGTTTGCGCCATCGCCGATGACAGCTCTTCTGTCAAAATATCCCACATACGCTTCAACCCGTCTTCGCCTCCAGCGGCGATTGCAAACTGTAGGATTCGGCCAAAGAAAGTGAAATTTGCACCTTGCGTTAGTGCCTTCATAACATCTTCCCCTGAACGCAATCCCGTATCAAAGAACAATGGGAAATCCGCCCCTACCGCTGACCTAATCGGAGGCAACATGGTGATTGGTTCAGGCGCACTTTCAAGCTGCCGCGACCCATGGCTAGAAACTTGGATTGCATCCACACCAGCCACCTTTAAGGCAACTGCGTCATCTACATTCAGAACGCCCTTGATAACCAAGTGTCCGTCCCACGCATCCCGCAATTGCCTTAAGGTATCCCAATCAGCTGCAGCGCGACTTTCTGTTCTGTCAAATTCAAACCCTTGCATATCGAAATTGGCCATTCGCGGTTTACCCGCCACCAATGATCGAACAGACCATCCTGGGTGTAATGCAAAATCAAGAAACTGCCTTGGTCCAATGCGGAATGGCATTTTGAAACCATGGCGTAATTCTCGGGGGCGACGGCCAACCTCGGGGACATCCACTGTCAAAACAAGCGTTTTGTATCCTGCCAGTTTCGCCCGTTCGACCAGCTTAAAAGATCCGCCCCCATCCCCACTGAAGTAAAGCTGAAACCAAGCGTTTCCTTCAGAAACTTCGAGAATCTCTTCTAGTGGAGTCGATGCAACAGTCGACACCCCGAGAGGTACGCTATGACGTGCCGCAAGACGCGCCAACATAAGATCTGCCCCTGGCCTGCAAAGGTTACACATGCCCATCGGAGCAATGCCGAAGGGCATTTTTGTAGTTGTTCCGAGTATTGAGGACGACAAATCTCGGTTTTCTACATTTCGTAAAATCCTAGGCTTTAGGTTCAATGCATCCAAGGCAGCACGGTTACGCGCTGCTCCTGTTTCACTCCCTGCCGCACCGTCTATATAGTCAAAGACCATCCAAGGTAGGCGACGTTTTGCCAACCGCCGTGCATCATTTGCAGAGTGTAAGTGATCAGCGGCTGACCACATTTCAGGAAACCACTGCTTTCATGAACCTGTCTTTGATGATGACGGGGTCCATTGTTATGACGGGCATTTTGGCGTTACCGCTGTCG
>CANLQK010000006.1 GCA_947493255.1 uncultured Paracoccaceae bacterium | reverse complement strand
ACGACGTCGACGCTGGCGGCCTCTCAAACACTGCAACAGCTGGCGGGACAGCCCCAGACAACGAAATCGTTAGTGATCAATCTGACAATGGCGACGATTCCGATGGCAACACGGTGGACGACGACACCCGTTTTGAGATTGTTCCAGTGCCAGAACTGACGACTATAAAAGAGTTGGTTTCCGTTGGTGATGCGGTTGGTGAGACTGTTGAGTACCTGATCACTGTGACCAACACGGGTACCGCAACGCTAAGCAACATCACGATTGCAGATACGATGACCAACAATGATGGGACAGTTCTGTCGCCTGTCACAGTGTCGGCTCCATCTGCTGATCCTGCGTCGCTGCAGGTGGGTGATTTCATTACCTACGCGGTCTCTTATGTCCTGACCCAAGATGACATTGACAGTGGTGGTGTAATTAACACCGCAACTGCGACAGGTACTGCGCCAAACGGCAGTGCTGTTTCTGATGTGTCTGATGTACCTACAGGCGGCGATGGCAGCACGCCAACGCCTGCGCCAATCACGCAGACGGATACAATGATTGCGACGAAGGTGGCATCGACACCGACGCGGATCGCGCCAAACTTGTTTGAAGTAACGTTTACGATGACGTTGCAGAATACCGGAAACGTAACCCAGACTGGCTTGAACCTTGAAGACGATCTAACGGTGTTCGTTGCGCCAGCAACATTGTCGTCTGTAGACACGCCAGTTCTGAGTGGGTTTACGAGTGGGACAGCGAATTCTGACTTTAATGGAACGAGCGACATCTTGTTGGCGTCGACAGATTCATCGCTTGCACCAGGTGTGACTGGTAGAATTGATTTGACCGTTGTTTATGACGTGACCAATGGGCAACCAGCGGGCGACAACGTATTTAGTGCAACGTCTGACCGGATCGCGGCGGCTGTCAGCGCGGCAACATCAATTATCGCCGGAGCTGACCCTGACATTTTGGCAACCAAAACGGTGACGCCTGACAACGCAACTGTCGGTCAAACGGTGACGTACACGATGACGTTCACCAATAACTTGGTGACGGATGAAGCCAACCTGACCTTGGTTGACGCGATGCCTGCGGGCTTAACGTACACAGTGGGCAGTGCCACCTATAATGGGGCCAGCACTCCACAGCCTGATGTTGAAGGTCGCACGTTGTTGTGGCGCAATGTGACCATCCCGGCTGGGGATACTGTGACACTGACAGTGCAAGCCCGTGTGACTGACGGTGGTCTAGGGGATATCGTAAACGAAGCCTACGTCTTGGACCCAAGCGGCGCACGTGTATCTAACCTTGCGACTGCGACACTGCGCTTGCCAGTTGAAGCAGTGTTCGATTGTGCGGACATCATTGGTAAGGTCTTTGATGACCGGAATATGAACGGCTATCAGGACGGTGTTTCCGATGCTGGTGAAATTTCCGACCAGAACTACTACGCGGATGGAAAGTTCCAGATTGCACCAGAAATTATTGAACCAAATAGTGAACCTGGATTGGCGAACGTTCGTCTTTCAACGGTAACTGGTACAATTATCACCACAGATGAATATGGCCGTTTCAGCGTACCATGTGCGGAATTGCCCGGTGATACTGGGGCGAACTTTACATTGAAATTGGACACCCGTTCATTGCCAAGCGGTTATCAGGTCACCACGGAAAACCCACGGGTCATTCGCGTAACAGCGGGGACGCTTGCACGGATGAACTTTGGTGCGACGATCGCTACTGTGGTGGACATCGATCTGATGGATAGCGCATTTGCGCCTGGTTCGGCAGAGATGACACCGGCGTTGAGAGCGGGGGTCGACCAACTGGTTACCGCATTACAACAAGACCCATCCATACTGCGGCTAACCTATTACCGCGCAGATGAAAGCCAACAGTTGGCGCGTGATCGGATGGATGGTTTAGAAGCCTTGATCCGTGATCAATGGCGTAGAAACGGTACCGGCCGTCTGCCTATCGAACGCACGATCAACCGGTTGCAGTAGAAAGACGAGTAAGAGTGATGATGATCAAAAACAAAAAATCCGCACTTGCCGCTCTTTTAGGGGCAACCGCGCTTGTCGTTCCGGCGCAAGTTGCCAAGTCAGACGGGGACAGCCCGCCTATTGTTGTCGAGATGCCGCGGCAAGAAAACACGAGCCAAGGTGTGCCACCCGTGGGGGCGCCTCAGGGTTTTGTCATTTCCATAAATGGTGATGCGATTGTCGGTGATACGGGTGTGCGGGATGAAATTCGCCGCACCGACGTGCAACTGGCGCAGGCCGATGTGCAGGTTGTTTATGATGGTCTTGGCGGAACGCCGCGGCTTGATCTGCAACTTTTGGGTGGCCCGCGTGTGTTTAGGGCTGGTGAAAGCGTTACGGTTCAATCCGAACTGAACTATCCGGCTTACGTGGAACGCGCAGAAATTCGCGTTGTTGATTTGGCTGCGCGTGGCGGGCCACGGGTGATCGGGATCGTTCCGATTGCTCCGAACGGACGTACGACACTGACAGTGCCAGAAGGTGAAGACATAGCGTTGGTTCATCGTGTTTACGATGAAAATGGGCGTTTTGATGCGACTGCCCCTATCCCAGTTAGTCGTGCGGATCGCCGCGCTGATGCTGAAGGCGTGGAAGAGGGGACAGACCAAACCGCATTCCGTCGCATTCCAGTTTACGGCGGCGCAGTTACGGTATCTGGCACTGGTGTTCCCGCTGGGGCAACTGTTGCGGCACTTGGCGAACAAATTCGGCCTGATCCGTCTGGTGGTTTCGTTATTCAACGTATTTTGCCAGCAGGTGAATACCCGGTAAACGTCCGGGTTAACGGTGTTGGCCAAAACGTAGACCTGACCCGTGACGTAGATATTCCGGCATCTGAATGGTTTTATGTCGCCGTTGCAGATTTGACCCTTGGACGCCGGACTGATGGCGCAGCAGGCACAACGGAATCCTATCAAGAAGGCCGTCTAGCTGGCTATGTCGATGGACGCACCGAGAACGGGGTGGAAATCACTGCGAGTATCGATACTGGAAACGGCGATTTGGAAGACATCTTTAGTCGTCTCCAAGAGAAAGACCCTCGACAGCTTTCGTTGCGGGTCGATCCTGATGATCTGTACCCGACATACGGGGACGACAGCACATCCTTCGACAACACACCTACATCGGGGCGTGTGTATCTGCGTATAGAACGTGAAGGGAATTTTGTTCAGTTCGGTGATTTTGAGGCCGATCTGGATGGCAACACCCTCGTGAACAACAACCGTTCGCTATACGGCTTGCAAGGTGCGTATGCGACGGCCCAAACAACCGACGAAGGCGAGGCGCGCGCGCGCGTAATGTTGTATGCTGCGCAACCAGACCAGTTGGCACAGCGCGATGTGTTTCTAGGCACGGGCGGTTCCGTCTACTTCCTTGAACGTCAGGATGTTCTGAGCGGCACAGCGACTGTGTTCGCACAGCTGCGCGACCCCGACACGGGTCGTATCCTTGATACAGTCGAATTACAGCCAGGCATCGACTACGATATTAATTACATTCAGGGTATTGTGACGCTTGCAAAGCCGCTGGCCAGCACGTTGGACAGTGGGCTGATCATTAGCGGCAGCGACCCTGACCTCGTTTTGGTTGCGCAATACGAATACACACCAACGCTGACAGACATCGACGGTTTTGCCTACGGTGGCCGTGGTGAAGTTTGGGTGACGGACCAGTTCCGGATTGGCGCCAATGCCATGGTCGACGAAAGCGGAGCGGTTGATCATACGGTGGTCGGTGTGGATGCGCTGTGGCGTTTGAATGATGACACGTTCGTGTCTGCCGAGTTTGCGCGCACTGAGGGCACTGGGTTTACAAGCACCTTCTCGAACGATGGTGGTCTGGTTGTTGATACAGACGATCTCGCGAGCGGTGCCGGTGAAGCAATCAAGCTGGATGCCCGATTTGGGTTGGCTGATCTTGGGTTTGATGTGGATGGTTCGATTGGGGGGTACTTTGAACACCGCACCGAAGGGTTTTCGAACCTAGACTACCAAGTTCTTGCAGCGACCGGCGATGAAACCCTTTGGGGGCTTTATGCGGATGTGGCCCCAAGCGACACGTTCCGTTATACCGTTTATGCAGACAGCTATGAAAACGATGCTGGCGAAGTGGACCGTACCATTGGTGCAGAGGCTAGTTTTGCGCTGTCAGACCGCACGATCCTTGGGCTCGGCATTGAGCACGTAGACCTTGATAACGCGTCTGATTTGGGCACGCGGACAGATATCGCAGCGCGGCTGGACTATGCACTGGCCGACAACGCCGAGGTCTATATCTTTGGCCAAAATTCAGTTGCCGTGAGCGGGTTAGACCGAGCAGACCGTTACGGAGTTGGCGGAGTTTACCAGTTTGAAAATGGTTGGGCTGTGGCCGGTGAAATTTCAGACGGTTCTGAAGGGGAAGGCGCCCGCATTATTGCTGAATATGAGGATGGCGAAGGAAATACATCCTACATTGGGTACGAGCTGGAAGCCGGTCGTGAACTTGATGGAACCACCTTGGTCGGTCGTGATCGTGGCCGCTACATTGTCGGTGGGACACGTCAGGTTAGCGACGAAGTCACCATATTTGGTGAAAATACGTATGATGCCTTTGGCAGCTACCGCTCGCTTGCGTCTGCATATGGCCTGACTTACGCGCCGACAGATCTTTGGTCTTCGACGATTGCCTTCGAACTTGGAAGTGTAGAGGACGACGCAGGGAATGATTTTGACCGTACGGCCGTTTCGCTTGGCGTGCGCCGAGAGACAGAAGACCTTACGTTGTCTGGTCGTCTTGAATACCGGCAGGAAGAAGGGACGCGGTCTGGAAACCCATTGAACTCCGAAACCTTTGTTTTGGCGGCGAATGCTGACTACATCATCAGCCCAGATGCCCGTTTGGTTTTTGGTTTGAACGTGACCGACACGGATACAAATGACAGCGTCGCGATCGATGGCGAGTATGGTGAGCTTTCAGTTGGTTATGCCTATCGCCCGACAGAACATGACCGCCTAAATGTATTGGCGCGCTACAGGTTCTTGCATGACATGTATGGTCAACGGGTTGATGACATCGACGAGAACGGCCCGCGGCAACGCAGCCATGTGCTGAGTGTTGATGCCAGTTATGACCTAAACGAACGTTGGACGCTGGGCGGGAAATTCGGTTACCGGATTTCGGAAACGTCTGCCGATGAAACGTCACCGTTTGTCCAAAACGATGCGATGCTGACCGCGATCAGCATGCGGTATCATCTGGTCCACAACTGGGACATGTTGTTTGAATTGCGTAATTTCCAGACCATTCAGGCGGGTACGTCAGAAACAGCTGCCCTTGCAGCGGCGTACCGTCATTTTGGGAACAACTTTAAGGTTGGCGTTGGATACAACTTTGGAACCTTCTCGGATGATCTTACGGATCTGACCTATGACGACGAAGGCGTATTCCTAAACTTGGTCGCCAAGTTTTAGGGTCTTCAATTCGAACTGGCCGGACTGGAATGACAGTCCGGCCGGATCGATTTTATAGTGCAAGCGTATCGAGAAGGGTTTGCCGATCTGTTTCTGCTTTCGCGCTTTGCCGGACGATAGCGCCGCGTTCCATAACGTAGAACGTGTCAGAGAAATCGTAGGCGAAGTCGAAGTTTTGTTCGACGAGCACGATGGCAATGTCGCCGCGTTCGCGTAGCAGGCGGATGGTTTTACCGATCAGCTGGATGATGTTGGGCTGAATGCCTTCGGTCGGTTCATCTAGCAACAACACCTTGGGTTTGGTGATCAGGGCCCGTGCGATGGACAGCTGTTGCTGTTGACCACCCGAAAGGTCACCGCCGCGGCGGGCTTTCATATCATTCAGGACCGGGAACAATTCATAGATGTCATCGGGGATGAAATGTTCGGATTTCGGAAGGCACGCAAAGCCCGTTTCGAGGTTTTCTTCGACCGTCATGAGCGGGAAGATTTCGCGGCCCTGCGGGACATAGCCAACACCTGTCATTGCACCCTTGGCGGCGTTACCGGAGGGTACAGAAGCGCCATCAACAGTGACTGTTCCACCGGAATAGGGGTGGCGGCCCGCGATGGCCTTGAGCAGGCTGGTTTTGCCAACGCCGTTTGTGCCCATGACGCAGGTTACCTGCCCCTTGGGGGCGGTCATGGTGATGTCATGGAGGATTTGGGACTGCCCGTAATGCAGTGTCAGGTCATTAAGTTCGAGCATCAGCGCGCCCCAGATATACGTCAATTACAGTTGGATCGCTGGTCACGTGATCGAGTGTGCCTTCGGCGAGAGAGGAGCCTTCGTGCAGAACGGTGACTTTGCAATCAAGGCGGCGCACGAATTCCATGTCGTGTTCAACCACGATCACGGCGCGGGTTTCGGCGGCCTTTTTGAGGATGTCGGTCGTTTGTTCCCGTTCCTGTGCGGTCATGCCTGCGGCGGGTTCATCGACCAACAAGAGCTGCGGGTCTTGGGCCAGAAGCATTCCGATTTCTAACCATTGTTTTTGCCCGTGGCTTAACTCGCCTGCGGGGCGGGTCAGATGGTCTGTCAGGTTAATTTCATCTGCGATTTCTTCCAGCCGTGCGGAACTATCGGCGGATTTTCGATAGAACAGAACCGAGAACGGGCCGCGCGGGTTTTTCAACGCCATGGCGAGGTTTTCGCGAACGGTTTGTGCTTCGAACACAGTGGGTTTTTGGAATTTTCGCCCAATGCCAAGACGGGCGATTTCGCTTTCCGATTTCCCAATGAGTGAAAGGTTATCTTCGCCGAACAGGATAGTGCCTTCATCCGGTTTGGTTTTGCCGGTGATGATATCCATGAAGGTGGTTTTGCCAGCACCGTTCGGGCCGATGACTGCGCGCAGTTCGGGCTGGCCGATTTGCAGGCTAAGATTGTTGATAGCGCGAAACCCGTCGAAGGAGACAGAGACGCCAGACATTTCAAGAAGGCTGATCATGATTTGCGCACCAATTTGTCAAACAGTCCACCGATACCCTTGGGTGCGTAAAGCGTGACGAGCACGAACGACAGACCCAAGAGCACCAGCCACCAATCCACCCACTGGACGGTATAGAAACCAAGGTTGATGTTTGGTGCACCGCCACCGGTGAACCAAGATGAGAGAAGCGAAACGAAGGCGGCACCAAGGACCGCACCGTAGAGGCGGCCACGACCACCGATTGCAACCCATACGGCGAGATAGATAGACGCGATGGGTGCGATTTCCGCGGGGTTGATGATGCCGGCCTGCGGATAATAGAGCGCGCCGGCGATGCCCGCGATGATGGCTGTAATTGTGAAGACGAAAAGCTTGTAGCTTTCGACGTGGTAGCCCAAGAACCGCACGCGGGCTTCATCGTCGCGGATGGCTTGGATGATGTTGCCCAGTTTGCTGTCTGTGATCCATGCGAACAGAAGGTAGCCCAGCGCAAGGGCTGCGGCAGATGCGAGGAAGAAGGCCAGCGAAACGGTTGCTTGGCTGACGTCATCCATTCCGGGGAGATTTTGTAGACCTGAGAGGCCGTTGTTACCGCGCAAGCCGCTGTCGTTTTGGAACAAGTAGAGCGCAAGGGCGAGGGTCATCGCCTGTGTCAGAATGGACAAGTACACGCCTGTAACGCGGCTGCGGAAGGCGAGCCAGCCAAAGACGAGTGCAAGGAGGCCGGGGATGAGGATGACGAATGCCATTTGCATCCAGAAACTATCGGCAAAGGCCCAAATGAGCGGGAATTCAGACGAGCCAACGACGCCGAAGATCTGGTTGCCGATGGCGTCTGATACTTCTTGCGGTGTGGCGGGGATGGTGCGGCCTGCGAGGCTTTCAGTGACGATGATTTCGGTGCGGGCATACATGAGCCACATACCGATGGAATAGCCGCCAATGCCGAAGAACGCGAAATGGCCAAGGGACAGGATACCGCAGTAGCCCCACACCACATCCATTGCGATGGCGATCAGGCACAGGCACAGGGTTTTGCCCAATGTCTTGACGAAGGAGGTTGAGATGAGGCCTGCACCGGTCGCTTCGGATGCGATTGTCACGAGGGCAGTAAACAGGCCAAGCGCGGCAAGGAACCAAAGAACCGAAGGGTTACGAGCGATGAATGTATTTTTCATGGGATCAATCCGCCGCTGCGCGACCTTTAAGGGCAACGATGCCCTTTGGCCGGAATTGAATGAACAAGATGATGAAGAGGATCATGTAGGTTTGTGCCGCCAAAGTGTTGGACGGGTTTAACCATTCGATACCCTTCTGAAGGAAGCCAATAAGCCCAGCGCCTGCGAGTGTCCCGAACACGGACCCAACGCCGCCGACAACGACTGTCATGAAGCTTTGTACGATGTAGTTGGCACCCATTTCGGATGTGACCTGTGCATAGAGGCCGATGCTGACACCAGCGACACCTGCGATGCCAGAGCCGAGGCCGAAGGTCATCATGTTGATGCGATCTGGGTTGATGCCCATGGAGGCCGCCATGCCGGGGTTTTGAGTTACTGCCCGTACTTCCAGCCCCAGTCGAGTGCGTTTGAGGATGTAGAGCAAGACGCAGAGGAAGATCAGCGCCAGTACGAAGATGGCGATGCGGATATAGCTGATTTGGATCACGTCAGAGATGACCAACGCGCCGCTGAGCCATTCAGGGGAAGTTAGCGGGCGGGCCTGTGTGCCGAAGATGTTTTTCGCGATTTGCTGTAGCGCAATAGATATACCAAATGTCGCAAGCAGCGTTTCCAACGGACGATGGTACAGGTGACGGATTACCAACCGTTCCATCGCGACGCCCGCGCCGAACGTTACGGCAAAGGCCAGCGGCAAAGCGATGAGCAAGGAAATGGTGTAATCGGGTACGAACAGCTGCACGACGTAGCCGGTGTAGGCGCCCATCATGATGAATTCACCGTGCGCCATGTTGATGACGCCCATCTGCCCGAAGGTGATGGCGAGGCCGATTGCAGCAAGGAAGTAGATTGAAGCGAGGGAGAGACCGTCGAGCGAGAGGTCGAGGAATTGGGACCACCCAACGCGTGTTTCCACAGAGTCGAGCGCCGCGCGGGCTGCATCCGTGATGGCAGCATCGGGCTCGTCGTAGGCGGAGTAGAAATAAAAATCGTCCAACGTCGCGGTAACATCGTCTGCTGTTACGAGGGGCGGAACGGTGCCTGCTGCTGCAAGTTCAACATAGGCCGCGTTGCGCGCGTCTTCGGAGTTTAGCTGAGCGAGAGGAATGCCCCCGACACGGCCTTCCACGACGTTTGCTTCAAGAGCTGCAAGAACATCGCCTGATGAAACCATAGCAGGGGCGAGGTCCGCATCGACCAATTGCGCGTAATATGCTGTGTGATCAGACAGAGTATTGATGACGTCGGCGACATTATCATCTTGCGGAAGTGCATCCGCGATCTTCACCTCTGTGGCGAGGATTTGGTTAAGGACGGCACGTGCTTCGACAGAGGTGTCTTTGGACAGGCTGTTGATGGCTGCGATACGGTCGTCTGTGTTTTCACCGAAACGGGCGGTGAGGAAGTTGATCAGCTGTTCTTTGCGCGCGCGGATGGCGGCATCGTCTTCGCCTTCAAGGGAGGCGATGAGAAGTGGGAGTTGGGAAGCGTCTGCGCGGCGGCCGATGCTTTCAAGGGCTGAAAGGCGACGTTCGGGATCAGGGTCGGACAGTTGGAACTGCACGAGGGCTGTGCCGATGACGCGGCGCACACCACCATTGGGGCGCAGTTGGCTGTATCCGTCGGCAGAAACGGATGTTTCTTCCCCGCTGTCGATGTCTGTGAGTGTTAGATCATCACCGTCTTCGATGCCGATAAAGAACGAACCGGTTTCATCGTTTTGCCAAATGTTACGTTCGGCCCATTGTTCGAGGAAGGCGGTGGTCTGGGGCAGCCCAGAGGCCACGAGATCGTCCATGACAACACCAACAGAGTTTCGCGATGGTTTCGCGACCTCTTCGGCGTGGGTTTGTAAGATGGATTGGAGATCTTGGGCGAACGCAGATGTGGCAAATGCCATCAACCACGCAAGACTAAGGAAGAGGCGGCGCATCTGGGTATTTCCAAACTCAAAGAGGGGTATTCAAAGGAACCCGGGCGCGATCTGGGACCGCGCCCGGGTAGGGAGGATTAGTAGTTAGATGTCAGCTGAACACAGGTTTCTGTTTCTGTGTTGTACATGCCGCAACCAAGGTCTTTCCAATCAGATGTCAGAACAGCGGATTCTGGCAGGAAGTCTGTCCATGCATCGCCAGGAACTTCTGTTGTCTGGCTGATGATGTCGAACTGACCGTCAGCTTGGATTTCACCGATCAGAACCGGTTTCGCCAAGTGGTGGTTAGGCAGCATAACAGCTGTACCGCCAGTCAGGTTCGGGAACTCTTGGCCGTACATCGCTTCGCGAACTGCATCCACGTCTGTTGTGCCAGCGTCAGTTACAGCGTTGACCCACATGTTGAAGCCGATGAAGTGTGCTTCCATTGGGTCGTTTGTGACGCGCTCTTCGCCCATGGATGCTTTCCATGCTTCAACCCAGTTGTCGTTCAACTCGGATTCAGCGGACTGGAAGTAGTTCCAAGCAGCCAAGTGACCAACGAGGTCAGATGTGTCGAGGCCAGAAAGCTCTTCTTCACCAACGGAGAATGCAACAACTGGGATATCGTCAGCAGAGATGCCAGCAGCAGCGAGTTCTTTGTAGAAGCCGATGTTTGCGTCGCCGTTGATTGTAGAGATAACGCCAACCTGAGAGCCGTCTGCGCCCAGTTCAACTACGTCTGCTACGATTGTGGACCAGTCGGAGTGACCGAATGGTGTGTAGTTTACGAAAATATCTTCAGCAGCGATGCCGTTTTCCTGAAGGTAGCTTTCGAGGATGTTGTTTGTTGTACGTGGGTACACATAGTCTGTGCCGAGCAGCGCGAACTTTTCAACACCGAGCTCTTCGAGGAAGTAATCAGTTGCTGGGATCGCTTGCTGGTTTGGAGCAGCACCCGTGTAGAATACGTTGCGGGAAGATTCTTCACCTTCGTATTGAACAGGGTAGAACATCAGGCCGTTCAGTTCTTCGAGAACTGGCAGAGCAGATTTACGAGACACGGATGTCCAAGACCCGAAGATAACGTCGACTTCGGAAACTGTCAGAAGCTCACGTGCTTTTTCAGCGAACAGTGGCCAGTCAGAAGCTGGGTCAACAACAACGGCTTCGATTTCGCAGCCAAGCAGACCGCCGGCTTCGTTCTGCTGAGCGATCAGCAGTTCCATTGTGTCTTTCAATGTTGTTTCGGAAATCGCCATGGTGCCGGAGAGAGAGTGCAGCACGCCAACTTTGATTGGGTCAGCACATTCAGCAGCGGCTGTTGTGGCTGTAAGGCCCATGCAAAAAGCAGCAGACAAGGAAAGTTTAGATTTTACGTTCATTAGGTCGTCCCCATTGAGCGCGTCCATGAATTGTCAGGTTCACCTTGCAAACATGCACCAACAAACCTTAACTCATACACGCAACGTTAGTTGTAGCTGTGCAGGGGGATGGATCCGCCAAGATTAGCCCTCTGCGCAGTGCTTTTATTTCGAAAGCAAGCAAACGCTCGTTCGAGTGGCGACTAAAGACAAGTATACCAGTTGGTAGAGTTTACCCGTTGGGGTGTACTGGTTATAAATTACGCACCTTTGGCTTGATTTGATTAATTTGTAAGCAGGCAGGCCATGTGAATCGTCTTCCTGTTGGGCGATAATCGGGCAATTTGGTTGGAATCGATCACAGAATGCGCATCGCCGTTAAGTTGTGTTAATGCTCTGTCGAGATAACTTTCCGGAAAAATTACTTGCACGTGATCGGCATTTTGGGCAGTTTCGCGCCACGACGTCGGGAGAACCAGTTTACTGGTGCCGAAGGAGCAACCGCCCCGGAAACTCTCAGGCCACGGGACCGACGCCGTAAAGACGACTCTGGAGAGTGGTGCAAACGCACCCGCCGAAGGGATAGCAATCTCAGGCACACGGACAGAGGGGGCATCACGCGTACAGGCGAGCTGTGCGTTAATGTGGTGCCGCAGATACCTTCAGTATCGAACGGCCAGAATAAAAGAGGCTGTTGATGTCTGATCTATTGCAAACGCCGCTGTACGATATGCACGTCGAATTGGGGGCAAAGATGGTTCCGTTCGCGGGCTATTCCATGCCAGTTCAATATCCGATGGGAGTGATGCAGGAACATCTGCATACCCGCGCCAAGGCGGGGCTGTTTGATGTCAGCCATATGGGGCAGGTGATTGTTAAGGGGGCGGATTATGCGGCTGCAGCTGCCGCTTTGGAAACACTGATCCCTGTGAGCATTCTTGGGCTTGGTGAAAACCGTCAGAGGTACGGGTTTTTCACGAACGACAAAGGGGGCATCAAGGATGACCTGATGTTGGCGAACCGTGGTGACCACGTGTTTGTCGTTGTGAATGCGGCCTGCAAGGTGTCCGACATTGAACACATGAAGTCGCTGAGCGGTGTTGAGGTGACAGAGGTAACCGACCGCGCGCTTCTGGCATTGCAAGGGCCTGCATCAGAAAGTGTGCTGGCTGCGATGGATCCGAAAGCTGCGGACATGAAGTTTATGGATGTCGCGGACCTGACGTTGAATGGGTCAACCTGCTGGGTGTCCCGTTCGGGATACACAGGCGAAGACGGATATGAGATTTCAGTGCCCGCAGGTGAAGCCGTGGCTTTGGCCCAAGCGTTGCTCGCTCACGATGATGTAGAGCCCATCGGTCTTGGTGCACGGGACAGTCTGCGCCTAGAGGCGGGTCTGTGCCTGTATGGGCAAGACATGGATGATGGGTTGAACCCAGTCGAAGCATCTTTGTCATGGGCTATTCAAAAGGTGCGCCGCACAGGTGGTGAGCGCGCGGGTGGGTTCCCCGGCGCGGATGTTATTTTGCCCGCTCTGGAAAATGGTGTTGGCCGTCATCGTGTTGGGCTAAAGCCCGACGGCCGTGCGCCCATGCGCCAGGCAGTGCCACTTTTTGAAAATGAAGAAGGCGGCAGACAGATCGGGTTCATCACTTCTGGTGCGTTTGGCCCATCGGTTGGTGCGCCGGTGGCCATCGGCATTGTCGCCGACAGCCTACATGAACCAGGCACCAAACTTTATGGTGAACTGCGGGGCAAACGTTTGCCCGTGACGGTGACCGCGCTTCCCTTTATCCCAGCAAACTTCAAACGATAGCAACGGAGAGACCCCATGAAATTTACAGAAGAACACGAATGGCTACGCCCCGAAGATGACGGCGTTGTTGTTGGCATTACAGAACACGCAACAACACAGCTTGGCGACATCGTTTTCGTGGAACTGCCTGAAGTCGGCGCGACCGTGACCAAAGACGAAGAGATTGTTGTGATTGAATCCGTTAAAGCCGCCTCTGACATTATGGCGCCAATTGATGGCGTGATTGTCGAAGTGAATGAAGCCTTGGCAGACAACCCTGCATTGGCCAACGAAGACCCTCTTGGCAATGGTTGGTTCTTTAAAATCGAAGCGTCCGATGCGTCCCAGATGGACGAATACATGACCGAAGCCGCTTACCTCAAATTGATCGCTTAACCGTCGGAGCTTGCCATGACTTTCACCCCCACAGATTATCTGCCTTACGACTTTGCCAACCGTCGTCACATTGGGCCATCACCCGTTGAAATGACTGAGATGTTGAATGTTGTGGGGGCGAAAGATTTGAATGCCCTGATCGACGATACACTGCCACCTCAAATTCGGCAGAAAGAGCCATTGGATTTTGGGCGGCCCATGTCCGAGGCAGAACTGCTGCGCCACATGAAAGACGTGGCTGGCAAGAACAAGGTTCTGACCTCGCTGATCGGGCAGGGGTATCATGGCACGGTGACGCCACCTGCAATTCAACGCAACATTTTGGAAAACCCGGCATGGTACACGGCCTATACCCCGTACCAGCCCGAGATTTCACAAGGTCGGCTTGAGGCGTTGTTGAATTTTCAAACAATGGTCAGCGATTTGACGGGTTTGGAAATTGCCAATGCGTCGCTGTTGGACGAAGCCACGGCCTGTGCCGAAGCAATGACCATGGCGCAGCGTGTGTCAAAGTCGAAGGTCAAAGGGTTCTTCATTGATGAGAACTGCCACCCGCAGAACATTGCGGTGATGAAAACCCGTGCGGCGCCGCTGGGCATCGAGATCATCGTGGGTAAACCTGATGATCTGGACGCAGGGGCCGTGTTTGGTGCGATTTTCCAGTATCCGGGCACGCACGGGCATGTCCGAGATTTCACGCCCGAGATCGAAAAGCTGCATGACACTAAAGCAATCGGGATTGTTGCGGCTGACCCAATGGCGCTGACACTGTTGAAAGAACCGGGCGCAATGGGTGCGGATATTGCGGTGGGGTCAACGCAACGCTTTGGCGTGCCCATCGGGTATGGCGGTCCACACGCTGCCTATATGTCGACGAAAAAGGCCTACGCCCGCAACATGCCGGGCCGGATTGTGGGTGTATCGATTGATAGCCACGGCAACCGTGCTTATCGCCTATCCTTGCAAACGCGCGAACAGCACATTCGCCGCGAAAAGGCGACGTCAAACGTGTGTACGGCACAGGCGTTGTTGGCAGTGATGGCGGGTTTCTATGCGGTGTTCCACGGGCCGGATGGGTTGCGTGCGATTGCGCAGCGTATCCACCGTAAAACCGCACGGTTGGCCGAAGGTCTGAAGCTGGCTGGGTTCGAAATTCGCCCTGCGAGCTTCTTTGACACGATCACGGTTGAGGTTGGGCCACTGCAACAGGCTGTGATGAAATCGGCGGTAGACGAAGGCATTAACCTGCGCGCTGTGGGCACCGACAAGGTTGGCATCACGTTGGATGAACGCACCCGTCCTGCAACGATCGAAGCCGTTTGGCGTGCCTTTGGAATTGAGCGCGAGGATAAAGACTACACTCCACACTACAACATGCCGGAAAAACTGATCCGAACGTCTGAATATCTGACGCACCCCGTTTTCCATATGAACCGTGCCGAGACCGAGATGATGCGGTACATGCGCCGTCTTGCCGATCGTGACTTGGCGCTTGATCGCGCCATGATCCCACTTGGGTCTTGTACGATGAAGCTAAACTCAGCGGCTGAAATGATGCCGGTGACATGGGATGAATTTTCATTGCTTCACCCGTTCATTCCCGCAGATCAGGCGGCAGGTTATTCCCAAATGATCGACGATCTGTCAGCGAAGTTGTGCGATGTCACCGGTTATGATGCGATTTCGATGCAGCCCAATTCCGGTGCGCAGGGCGAATATGCAGGTCTGTTGACGATTGCCGCGTATCACCGTGCCAATGGCGAGGGCCATCGCGACATTTGCCTTATCCCAATGAGCGCACACGGCACCAACCCTGCGTCTGCACAGATGGTAGGATGGAAAGTTGTGCCTGTGAAATCCGCCGAGAACGGTGACATTGATCTGGACGACTTCCGCGCCAAGGCGATTGAGCATGCTGATCGTCTTGCGGGCTGTATGATTACCTATCCATCGACCCACGGCGTGTTCGAAGAAACCGTGATCGAAGTGTGTAAGATCACCCATGACAACGGCGGGCAGGTGTACATCGATGGCGCCAACATGAACGCCATGGTTGGTTTGTCGCGCCCAGGTGATTTGGGCGGTGATGTGAGCCATTTGAACCTGCACAAAACGTTTTGCATTCCGCATGGTGGCGGTGGGCCGGGCATGGGGCCAATTGGTGTAAAAGACCATCTGATTGCGCACTTGCCCGGTGATCCGAACACAGGTGAAGGAGCGGTGTCTGCTGCGCCATATGGATCCCCTAGCTTGCTGCCGATTTCATGGGCCTATTGTTTGATGATGGGTGGTGAAGGCCTGACGCAGGCAACCCGTGTGGCGATTTTGAACGCAAACTATATCGCCAAACGTTTGGAAGGCGCATTTGATGTTTTGTACAAGGGGCCATCAGGTCGCGTGGCACATGAATGCATCATCGACACGCGCCCCTTCGCGGACAGCGCAGGCGTTACCGTTGATGATATTGCCAAACGTCTGATCGATTGCGGCTTCCACGCGCCGACCATGTCTTGGCCCGTCGCGGGGACGCTGATGATCGAGCCAACCGAATCAGAAACCAAGGCGGAACTCGACCGATTCTGTGATGCGATGCTCGCCATCCGGTCAGAGATTTCAGATATTGAAACCGGCCAAATCGATGCGGAAGATAACCCGTTGAAGAACGCGCCGCATACGATGGAAGACCTCGTGAAAAACTGGAACCGTCCCTATTCACGCGAAACGGGGTGCTTTCCACCAGGTGCATTCCGTGTCGATAAGTATTGGCCACCCGTTAACCGCGTGGACAATGTCTGGGGTGATCGGAATTTGACTTGTACCTGCCCTCCGATGGAAGAATATCTCGACGCGGCTGAATAGTCTGTTTTTAACAAACTATAACAATGCCTTACCCGATATATGGATCGGGTAAGGCGGATTACGTTGCGCGCTATCTTGCATCTGTCGGAAAGTAGGGTGAAAGCTATGGCATCACGACACATGAGGATGCCATGACATTTACGCCTGCTAAATGGCCACGAAAGTTGCGCTCGCAAGAATGGTTCGGAGGAACCAGCAAGGATGCGATCTATCATCGTGGCTGGATGAAAAACCAAGGCTATCCTGATGACCTGTTTGATGGGCGGCCGATCATTGGCATTTGCAATACGTGGTCTGACTTAACGCCGTGCAACGGGCATCTGCGTGAACTTGCCGAGAAGGTGAAGAACGGTGTTTGGGAAGCTGGTGGTTTCCCTGTTGAGTTTCCTGTGTTCAGCCCATCGGAAAGCGCGCTGCGCCCTACGGCGATGATGTTCCGAAACTTGTGCGCGATGGACGTGGAAGAAGCGTTACGCGGCAAGCCGATTGATGGCGTCGTCTTGATGGCAGGCTGTGACAAGACGACACCGGCTTTGTTGATGGGCGCTGCGTCTGTCGATTTGCCGGCGATTGTTGTGTCCGGTGGGCCTATGCTGAATGGGCATTTCCGGGGCGAACGTGTTGGATCGGGCACTCACATCCGTCGGTTCAATGAAGCAGTCAAAGCCGGCGAAATGACGCCCGAAGAATTTGTCGAAGCAGAAGGTTCGATGTCGCGGTCCGCGGGCGGGTGCAACACCATGGGCACGGCCAGCACGATGGCATCTATGGCGGAAGCACTGGGCATGGCTCTCTCTGGAAACGCGGCGATTCCTGCAGTGGACAGCCGCCGCCGGATGATGAGCCAGCTGACAGGTCGACGTATTGTGCAGATGGTGAAGGATGATTTGAAGCCATCCGACATTATGACCAAAGATGCGTTTGAAAATGCGATCCGCACCAATGGCGCAATTGGCGGGTCGACCAATGCGGTGGTGCATTTGCAGGCCTTGGCGGGCCGATGCGAAGTGGACCTGACGTTGGAAGATTGGGACCGGTGCGGCAAGGATGTGCCTACGATTGTGAACCTGTTGCCGTCAGGCAAATGGTTGATGGAAGAGTTTTTCTTTGCGGGCGGATTGCCGGTTGTCATTAAGCGGCTGGGTGAAATGGGCCTGCTGCACAAGGACTCGTTGACTGTGTCTGGCGGATCTATTTGGGACGAGGTGAAAGACGTTCAGAACTGGAACGAGGATGTCATCGTTCCGACTGAAAAGGCGCTGCGCAAATCGGGCGGAATTGCTGTTTTGCGGGGCAACCTTGCGCCCAACGGTGCGATTTTGAAACCCTCCGCTGCATCACCTGATCTGATGGTGCATCGTGGTCGGGCTGTCGTTTTTGAGGACATCGACGATTACAAAGCGCGGGTTGATTTGCCTGATCTGGATATTGATGAAACTTGTGTAATGGTTTTGAAAAACTGCGGCCCCAAAGGATACCCTGGCATGGCCGAGGTTGGGGACATGGCTTTGCCCGCGAAACTGTTGAAAGCAGGCGTGCGGGACATGGTACGCATTTCTGATGCGCGAATGTCGGGCACCGCCTATGGCACCGTTGTTTTGCACACCGCCCCCGAGGCAGCTGCTGGTGGGCCGTTGGCCGTTGTGAAATCCGGTGACATGATCGACCTTGATGTGCCGAACCGCCGTTTGCATTTAGACATTTCGGATGAAGAATTGGCCGCGCGTTTGGCGGATTGGACGCCGAATGTTCAACCACCTGAGAGCGGTTATGCGATGTTGTATCATGACAAGGTGAACCGCGCGGATCAGGGCGCTGACTTTGATTTCCTTGTCGGTCGCCGTGGAAACGAAGTGGCGCGGGAGTCCCATTGATGAAGGTTGCATTGGTTGGCATTGGCAAGATTGCGCAGGATCAACATGTGCCATCGATCGCCGCATCGGATGACTGGGAATTGGCCGCAACAGTGAGCCGTGCGGGATCGGTTGATGGTGTTGTAGCCTACACAGATATAGACACTATGTTGGCAGAAAACACGGATGTTGAGGTGGTCAGCCTATGTTTGCCGCCTGTTCCACGGTTCGAATACGCGGCGGCCTGTTTGCGCGCTGGGCGGCATGTAATGTTGGAAAAGCCACCCGGTGCGACATTGGCTGAGGTTCACGCGCTAGAAACGATCGCAGCGGACGTTGGAAAGGTCTTGTTTGCGACGTGGCATAGCCGGATGGCCAAGGGTGTCGGAGCGGCAAAAGCGGCGTTGGCGGGCAAGACGATCGAGAGTGCCCACATTGATTGGAAAGAAAACGTGCGCCAGTGGCACCCGAACCAAGATTGGGTGTTTGAACCTGGCGGCATGGGTGTTTTGGATCCTGGTATCAATGCGCTGTCGATCCTGACCGAAGTTTTGCCAGCGCCCGTGCATTTAAAGTCGGGCGTGATGCATGTACCGAGCAATCGGCAGACGCCCATCTCGGCTGAGTTGACGTTTACGGGTGGTGTTACGGCGTCGTTTGATTGGCTCAAGACGGGTGATCAGCTTTGGCAGATGAGATTTGTCGCCACAGACGGAACAACGGTTGATCTATTGGATGGTGGAAACCGGTGTTTGGTGAATGGCGCATCACAAGCCATTTCAGAGCTTGGTGAATACCCCGCCTTGTACGCGCGCATGGCTGAATTGGTGCGTCTGGGTGAGTCGGATGTTGATCTGTCACCTATGGTGCATGTGTCCGACATCATGACCTTGTGCCATCGCGAAACCGCGCCAACGTTTGATTGGTAAAAGAGTCTATTTCGGCGCAATAAGCAGATTTGGCCCCGCCCCAACGGTGGCAGGATGCAGTTGGTGCGGGGGTTCGTCCGTGCAAAACAAGCTGACGTCAGACAGGGATGCGATGCGCGCTGGTGCGGTTCGGTCAAATTTTGCGTTGTCGGCGACCAGAACGGTCTTGCGGCTGGTTTCGATCACGGCTTGGCTCACCATCACTTCGTCCAGATCGTAATCAAAAAGGTCCCCGTTTTCATCAAGGGCGGAACAGCCGATGATTGCGAGGTCGAACTTGAATTGGCGGAGGCTGGTGACAGCGGCAGGGCCAACAAGCCCAGCGTCGGATTCTCGCAAGCGACCGCCAGTGACCATTACGGTGTTCTTTCCACCTGCAGACAGAATCGGGATTGCGTTTAGATTGTTGGTCATGACCATAAGACCGGTTCGATGGATCAGGGCGCGAGCCACAGATTCGCAGGTTGTTCCGATACCAAGGAAGACGGTGCTGCCGTTTTTGACTTCGCTTGCACAGGCGTCCCCGATGCGGGATTTTGCAGTGTCATTGAGCTGACTGCGTTGTTCGTACCCGATATTGCGAAGGCCAGAGGGCAGTGTTGCCCCACCATGGACGCGTTCGATTAGACCCTGTTCAGCCAAAAAAACGAGATCACGCCGTATGGTTTGTAAGGTCACGTTCAACGCCTTTGCGAGGTATTCAACACGGACCTTGCTGTCCCGTCTGGTAAGATCAAGTATTTTGAGGTGTCTTGGAATCATCATATCTTGCTATCACGTTATGTTCGTTTTGAACACAAACGAACATAATTCGGGTTCGCTGTTTTCTTTTTCGGTAAGATTGGTAGAGCCGTTACCAACGACAGTCAGTAATTGGATCGCGTTATGACCACGGACACGGATTTCGACCTTTTCATTATTGGTGGCGGCATCAATGGATGCGGTATCGCACGTGATGCGGCGGGGCGTGGGCTTTCTGTTGGGTTGGCTGAAATGAATGACCTGGCGTCGGCCACATCGAGCGCGTCGACAAAGCTATTCCATGGTGGTCTACGGTACCTAGAATATTTTGAAGTCCGATTGGTACGCGAGGCGTTGATCGAAAGAGAGACCCTGCTGCGAGCGATGCCCCATATTTCTTGGCCGATGCGGTTTGTACTGCCCTATCACAAAGGCATGCGGTTTGAGAGCGACACACCTACGTCAAAGGTATTGAGCTTTGTTATGCCGTGGATGAAGGGGCGTCGGCCTGCTTGGCTCATCCGGTTTGGATTGTTCTTGTACGACAATCTTGGTGGGCGCCAGATCTTACCCGGTACAGCGACTGTTGATTTGAAAACTGCGCCCGAAGGCAAAGGAATCGAAGACCGGTTTGAAAAGGCATTCGAGTATTCGGACTGCTGGATAGAAGATTCACGATTGGTGGTTTTGAACGCTCGGGATGCCGAAGATCGCGGCGCGAAGATTATGGTCCGCACAAAAGTGACATCGACCATTCGCCATGATGATCATTGGGTTGTGCAGCTGCGCGACGAGGTGACAGGTGCCGAGACCACCTTGCGGGCGAAGATGTTGGTGAATGCAGCGGGGCCTTGGGTTGGTGATATTATCCAACAAAAAGTTCGACTGAATACTACTGAAGGCGTCCGGCTGGTTCGGGGGTCACACATTGTGACCAAACGGTTGTTCGAACACGACAAAAGCTATTTCTTTCAGGGAACAGATGGGCGGATTATTTTTGCCATTCCTTACGAAACCGATTTCACGCTGATTGGTACAACAGATGCTGAGCATGCAGACCCGGATAACGAACCGGTCTGCACCGATGAAGAGAGAGATTATCTCGTCGCGTTCGCAAACAGCTATTTCAAGCAAGATATAACAGTTGATGATGTCGTTTGGACCTATTCAGGAGTGCGGCCGTTGTACGCTGACGGTGCAAGCAGCGCGACAGCAGCAACCCGCGATTATACGCTGAAGGTAGACACCAATGGTGGCGCCCCAATCTTGAATATTTTTGGCGGAAAGATCACAACCTACCGTCGTCTAGCACAAAGCGCTTTGGGCAAGATTAGTGACTATTTCGATGGAGTTTCGGGGGATTGGACAGCAGGTGTTTCATTGCCTGGCGGTGATTTTGCTGTTGATGGGGTGGATCAACTGATCGCTGATTTGATCGCGGATTACCCTTTTTTGGATCAACAATGGGCCAAGCGTTTGGTGCGGGCATATGGGACAGAAGCTCGTGCGATATTGGGAGATGCTGGAGCCTTGGTCGATTTGGGACAGGATTTTGGCGCGACCTTGTACGAGGCGGAAGTTCGGTGGCTCATGGACAAAGAATTCGCCGTTCGAGCGGACGATGTGGTTTGGAGGCGCAACAAGCTTGGGTTGAGGATGGATGCAACGCAGATCGCTGAATTAGACACTTGGATGCAGTCAGCTAGGTTGCGTGGGAATCCGCCGGTTTAAGAGCACGGTAAAATTAATTGCTGCAGAAACGTTCGTTTCACTTATCTGGGCCCTAGAATATCACGATTGGGGCCGGTTTTGAGCTATTTTAAACGACTTTCGAGATCTTGTTATTTGGTTATGTCGTTGGCACCCACCAAGAGCGGCAAACAAAAGATTTTGGTCATCACATATGGACACAAGGCGCGCGACGCTTTGGGAACCGCAGTTTGGCCCGTTTCGACGCTAGAGAATTAGGGCTTGATGACGAGCTCAAGGTGGTTTTCCAGATATATTCTAAGCCATGGGGTGTATTTTTCGGGTTGCTCTAATACCGATGTAGCCAACTCATAAATGTTCACCCATTTCGTTTCTCCAACTTCATTCGGATTTGGTGAAAGCGCTAATGTCACTGCGGACGCCTGCGCAACGAAAAGGTCCACTACCTCGTGCTCTGTCAGGCCACCGCCGACATCTGCACGATATTCCAGCTGATCGCGGAAAACAGGCTCTAATCCAGCGATCCCGAGTTCTTCTTCGAGGCGCCTTACCGCGCATTCTCGTGGATCCTCATCCCAATTTGGATGAGTACAGCAGCTGTTCGCCCAAAGACCGGGTGTGTGATATTTCGAAAGCGCACGTTTCTGGATGAGGACGTTCGGGCCATCCATGACAAAAACGGACACGGCCTTGTGTTTGATGCCTTTGATATGCACCTCTAGCTTTTCGACAGGCGTGAGTGTGCCATCAATCCATGCTGGAATCATTGTCATTAAGATGGTGCCTTGCGCTTAGTTTGGGTCGAATGGTGGTGTATTGCCCGAAAGCAGAGGTGGATAACAGCACGTTATTACGTCGCTTTCATAGCCGAGCTGCGGCAATGGGTAACGCGGTGTCATGGATTTCAGCCTCGCGTTGGGGCGCGCATCGGGGTATGTTGTCGGTCGGGATAATTGATTTTGCGAAAAGGAAAGATCAATGAAAACGTCGATCTACGCAGCTGCGGCTTTCACATTTGCTGTGGCAGGACCCCTTTTTGCGGAAGGGCATATTGCAACTGGTGATGCTGAAGCGGGAGAAACAAAGTTCAATCGTCAATGTATTGCATGTCATGTTGTAGCTGACGCAGATGGGAATGTTTTGGCTGGACGCAATGCACGAACTGGGCCGAACTTGTATGGAATTGCCGGCCGAGAATTGGCGGCGGTTGATGGGTTCCGGTACGGCGACGGGATTATTGCGTTAGGCGCGGCGGGAGCTGTTTGGACAGAAGCGGATTTCGTTTCTTATGTTCAAGATCCTACAGGTTGGTTGCGCGAGGCACTGGACGATAGTCGCGCGCGGAGCAAAATGGCATATCGTGTGCGGACGGAAGAAGATGCATTGAATATGTATGCATTTTTAGCAACGCTTGGCGCTGCTGAGGAATAAAGACCAACCGGGTTTTGTTTTCAAAGACTGTGAGAATCTGCGGCGTTCCCTGCATTCTAAGAAACGTTTGTTTTGTAACAATACTGTCAGTGCAATTGCGTGATGCTCGTTCATCGGTCACATATCGCCCAGAGTTAGGGAGGAACGATGCTCGACGCGGCTGCACGAAAATTGATTGACCCGCCACTGAATGCGATTGGCAAAAAACTGGGCGCCAGTGGTGTGACTGCTGACAGTGTTACACTCGTTGGACTGGGCCTTGGTTTGATCGCCGCGTTGTTTATAGCGCTGGGCTGGGTCGGTGCGGGGCTGGTCGCATTGTTGGCATCACGGCTTGCCGATGGGCTTGATGGTGCTGTTGCGCGGGCCACCCAAAAGACCGACTTTGGTGGGTATCTGGATATCGCTTGTGATTTCTTGTTTTACGGCGCGATCCCGTTTGCATTTGTGGTCATGGATCCTTCGGCAAACGCAGTTGCGGGTGCCTGGCTGTTGACCAGCTTCTATTTCAATGGAACCAGCTTTTTAGGCTATGCTATTTTGGCGGAAAAGCGCGGCATCGAAACCGATGCGCAAGGCGTCAAATCGCTATATTATTCCAATGGCCTACTTGAGGGCACTGAGACGATCATTTTCTTTGTGTTATTGTGTCTGTTGCCCGCATACTTTGCCCCAATTGCGTGGGTTTTCGGTGCGTTGTGTTTTGCTACTGCGACCCTTCGCTTGATCGCCGCACGGCGTGTATTTACTTCACTAAAGGAAGACCAATGAAGAACTTTGCTATGATTGCAGCGCTGGCTGCTGCCCCGTTTGCGGCGTTTGCAACCCCCGATCCTGCAGACTGGGATGCCGTCGTTGCAGAAGCCGAAGGGCAAACCGTTTACTGGAATGCCTGGGGTGGATCCACGACCACCAATGATTTCATTGCATGGGTCGGCGACCGTGTCTTCGAAGAGTATGGCGTTACGTTGGAACATGTGAAGTTAACGGATACTGCCGATGCAGTGACACGCGTGCTAGCGGAAAAGGAAGCCGGCGAAAACGACGATGGCGCGATCGATATGATTTGGATCAATGGCGCTAACTTTGCAGCGATGAAAGAGGCTGACCTATTGTTTGGCCCGTTCGCAGAGCAGCTACCGAACTGGGCAATTGTCGATAGCGAAGGCAAGACGGTTCAGACCGATTTTACCGTGCCAGTTGAAGGGTACGAGTCCCCATGGGCGATGGCGCAGGTCGTGTTCATGTATGACACTGCAGACATCGCTGCACCACTTGGGTCCATGTCCGCAATTCTTGAATGGGCACAAGCTCACCCCGGCCGGTTTACATACCCACAGCCACCAGACTTCTTGGGTTCCACATTTTTGAAACAGGCATTGGTTGATCTATTGGAAGACCCTAGTGTTTTGCAGGCCCCTGTGTCTGATGAAACTTATGATGAAGTCACCGCGCCGCTTTGGGCATACTTGGATGAACTGACACCAGTGTTATGGCGTGAAGGCCGTGCCTACCCTGCGACCGGCCCAGCACAGCTACAGTTGATCGCCGATGGGGAAGTCGACTTGGCGATTTCTTTCAGCCCAGGTGAAGCGACGGCTGCAATTGCAAACGACCAACTACCAGACACTGTTCGGACCTTCGTTCTGGACAAAGGCACGATTGGCAACGCATCTTTCGTTGCTGTGCCCTATAATTCAGGTTCTGCTGCTGGCGCGATGGTTGTAGCAAACTTTATGTTGTCTGCGGAATCTCAGGTGCGTCAACACGATCCAGAAATTTTGGGCTACGGCACTGTTTTGAATATGGACGCACTCGGCGCGGAAGATCGCGCAGCGTTTGATGCATTAGACCTAGGGGTTGCAACGTTGTCGCCCGCTGATCTAGGGGCGGTCCAAGACGAACCGCACCCAAGCTGGATGACCCGCGTAACAGATGATTGGGTTATGCGTTACGGCTCTGGTCAATAACGTTCCAACGGTGCTGCGGTTTCTACCTGCACTGACGTTGTTTGCAATGTTGGGGCCCGTTCTTGCGGGCCTCTGGGGTACGGTGTTGCCTGCGTTTGGGCATATACCCGCTGCGGGGCTCACTGGCCCGTCATTTGACCCGTTTCATGCGCTGTTCAGCTGGGGTGGTTTGGGGAAAGCGGTCCGCTTGTCAATAACGACCGGTGTGGTTGCAACTGCGCTGTCCTTAATGATCGTCGCTTTGATAACCGCGGGCTGGTCGGGGACACGGCCGTTCCGGTTTATGGAACGTGCCTTATCGCCTCTTTTGTCGGTTCCCCATGCTGCGGCCGCGTTTGGCTTGGCGTTCTTGATTGCGCCATCGGGTTGGATCGCAAGGGCGTTGTCACCCGCAATAACCGGCTGGGATCGCCCGCCAGACCTGTTGATTGTGCAGGATCCGTTAGGGTTGGCCATGATTGCAGGCTTGGTGTTGAAAGAAGTGCCCTTCCTGTTGTTGATGACCATTGCGGCAATGGGGCAAGCCCAGCCGCGCAGGTCCTTGTTGGTGGCGCAGGCGCTGGGCTATGGGCGCATCACCGGATGGTTGAAAACTGTCTTCCCGCGGGTCTATCGCCAAATTCGTTTACCGGTTTATGTGGTGATCGCCTATTCGATGAGTGTCGTTGACGTGGCTGTTATTCTAGGGCCATCCACGCCGCCAACGCTGTCTGTGCAGATTGTTAAATGGATGGGCGACCCTGACCTGTCTATGCGGTCAACAGGGGCCGCTGCGGCGCTATTACAGCTTGGGTTGGTCGTTCTGGTCTTGGTGTTTTGGTGGTTTGGGGAACGATTAGTTGCCGCTTTGGGGAATCGGTGGATCCAGTCAGGGCATCGCGGTTCACACGACCGGATAAGCCGAGGTATTGCCCTTGGGCTTGGCGCCTTGGCAGCGGTGCCAGTGTTGTTCGGACTCGCGAGCTTGGCTGTATGGTCTGTTGCTGGATTTTGGTCGTTTCCTGACGTTTTACCAGACAGTTTTTCTATGCGAACGTGGACCCGCCATGGGCCTGATGCGTTCGCCACGATGGGTGAGACATTTCTGGTTGCTGGAATTGCTGTGGTTTTCGCGCTGGGGTTGGTGCTTGGATGTCTAGAGGCTGAATATCGTAGCGGGCGACAAATGGGCCGTTTCGGGGTTTGGTTGCTGTATTTGCCATTGTTGGTGCCGCAAACCGCGTTTTTGCCCGGGCTTCAGTCGCTGCTTTTGAATGTGGGTGCGGATGTTGGGCTGGTTCCCGTCGTCTTTGCCCATTTGGTGTTCGTTTTGCCATATGTATTCTTGTCGCTTGGCGACCCGTGGAGGTCATGGGACGTGCGCAATGCGACAGTTGCGCAAGCACTTGGTGCCAGTCCGGTACGTGTGTTTTGGACCATTCGGTTACCAATGTTGCTGCGTCCAGTATTGACGGCAATGGCCGTCGGGGTCGCTGTGTCTGTAGGGCAATATTTGGCTACGCTCTTGATTGGTGGGGGGCGTGTTTCAACGTTAACAACCGAGGCAGTTGCGTTAGCATCCGGCGGCGATAGGCGTGCGATTGGTGTGTATGGATTGTTGCAAACTTTGGCAGCGTTGCTTCCCTTTACCTTCGCGCTCGTCCTGCCGACAATCATTTGGCGGAACCGTAGGGGGTTACATGAATAAGGGTCTAACGCTTCAGAAAGTTTGCATCATGCGCGATGGCTCACCTTTGATTGAGGTGGACCACCATATCGCGCCAGGTGACGTATTGACGATAATGGGGCCGTCTGGTGTGGGAAAGTCGACGTTGTTGGCTTACATTACCGGCACTCTTGCACCTGTGTTCGAGGCAACGGGCGGGATCGCGCTTGATGGTGCCGATATTTCCCAACTTCCACCGCACAAACGGCAGGTTGGGATCCTGTTTCAAGACGATCTCTTGTTCCCACATATGAGCGTAGGTGCGAACCTTGCCTTCGGGATGAAAGCGGGAGGTTCTCGCGCTGAACGAAGGGCCGCCATTGAGAGTGCCTTGGCTGATGTCGATCTGGAGGGTTACGCAGACCGTGATCCCGAAACACTGTCCGGTGGGCAAAAGGCGCGGGTTGCTTTGGTGCGCATGTTGTTATCGAAACCACGGGCATTGTTGTTGGATGAGGCTTTTTCACGATTGGATGCTGAGTTGCGTACGCAAGTTCGTGACGTGGTGTTCCGGAATGCGCGTGAAAGGCAATTGCCTGTTCTGATGGTTACCCATGACGTTGATGATGCAAAGGCTGCGGACGGCACCGTGATTGAACTGGAAAGCTTGTCAAAGACCTAAAACGTGTCGCCATTGGGCAAGACGAAAGCTATCTGGCGATTAACGTCGACAAGAAACGAGGGCAGACATGGCATTTCTTCTGGGGATCGATACAGGCGGCACGTACACCGACGCGGTGGTGCTAGATGACGCGTGCGACAAAGTAATCGCGAGTGCCAAGTCCCTGACGACACGCCCTGACTTGGCTGTTGGTATTGGTGCTGCCGTGGACGCTGTTTTGGCGGAATGTTCGATTCCAGTCACTGATATTGCGATGGTGTCCTTGTCTACGACTTTGGCAACGAACGCATTGGTCGAAGGGCAAGGCGGTCGCGTGGGTTTGGTGTTTATCGGGTTTGATCAGACAGAGCTGACACGCGCAGATCTTGCGGAAGCGTTGGGAGATGACCCAGTTGTGTTCGTTTCCGGTGGGCATGGGCATTCCGGTGCAGAAGTTGAATCGTTGGATATTGCTGCAATTTCAGCCGGAATAGAGTCTTTTTCTGGGGTAACAGGTATTGCTATTGCCAGTAAGTTTGCGACGAGAAACCCCGCGCATGAAATTCAAGCTCGAGACCGGATTCGTGCGGAATTAGCGGTCCCTGTTACTTGTTCGCACGAGTTGAGTCAGGCGCTGGGTGGACCAAAACGCGCCCTGACAGCCGTTTTGAATGCACGGCTGATTGGTCTGATTGACCGTTTGATTGCCGCTACAGAGGATCATCTGCGTCGTCGCGGGATATCGGCCCGCCTGATGGTGGTTCGTGGTGATGGAGCCTTGGTTTCTGCTGAACTAGCGAAGGAACGACCCATTGAAACAATTCTGAGTGGGCCCGCAGCCAGCATCGCGGGTGCCCAGTGGTTAACCGGAGCGCAGGATGCACTGGTCAGCGACATCGGTGGAACAACAACCGACGTTTGTGTGTTGCGTGATGGTCGTCCGCAAATTGACCTAAAAGGTGCGAAAGTTGGGCGCTACCGTACGATGGTAGAGGCAGTGGCGATGCGAACTTTTGGTTTGGGCGGAGACAGTGAGGTTACGGTTTCCGAAGGATTGGATGGGGAATTGTCGTTGGGTCCGCGGCGCGTAATGCCGGTATCGCTGCTTGCTGCAAATCACCAACAGGTTGTCCACGAGGTGTTGGATCGGGCGTTGTCATTGGAAACCCCACCCGAGGAAGCAACGAAATTTGCTGTCCCACAATGGGCAGAAATGCCAGAAGGATTGGATCCACGAGAGGCGGCTGTCGCTGAGAGGCTTGAAGCTGGGCCATTACCATGGTCGAGCGCGGTTACATCTCGCGTAGAAATTCCTGCGCTGTCACGGTTGGTGCAACGTGGTTTGGTCTTGATGGCGGGGGTAACGCCATCGGATGCAAGCCATGTCTTAGAGCGATTGAACGACTGGGATAGTGGCGCTGCAACCAAGGCTTTGACGCTTATGGCGAAACGCCGAACAGGAAGCGGTAATCGACTTGCGACTGACGCAAGCGTGTTGGCACAGGCGGTAATCAACAGGCTTACAAAACAGACTACTTGGGCCTTATTAGAGACTGGTTTTGCCGAAGAGGGATGGGCAGACCCAGCAGTGTTGGCTCGCCACCCGTTGGTTGACGCTGGGTTGTCTGATCGTGACGGAATCGTGCGGATTGCGGTCGGTCTAAGTATGCCGGTGATCGGTTTGGGAGCATCAGCGCAAAACTACTACAGCGTTATTGGTGAGCAGCTAACATGTGAAACTATATTGCCAAAAGACGGCGGTGTCGCAAATGCAATTGGGGCAGTCGTCGGTCAAGTTTCTGTCCATGTTGATGGAAGCGTCACCGGTGCTGGTGAAGGGGCCTTTCGCGCTCACCTTCCGGATGGGCCACAACAGTTTAACGACAAAAATGAAGCGATCGACGCGTTGCGGGCTGCTTTGACGGACAAAGCCATCGAAGGCGCGCGGCGTGCGGGGGTTGAAGATGCCCGGATAACGGAGAGCCTCGATCTGCAAGAAGCACAGATCGAGGCTCGGGTCATGTTCGTAGAAGCCACAATGCGCATAACGGCGCGTGGCCGTCCGCGTATTGCGCGTTAATTATTCAGCGGCGTCGCGTTTGGGCAGCACCCAGTCGGGGCGGATGAAATGGCAGGTGTAGCCATTGGGAATGCGTTCCAGATAGTCTTGATGTTCAGGTTCGGCTTCCCAAAAATCGCCAACTGGCTCGAGTTCGGTCACAACCTTACCTGGCCAGATGCCGGAGGCGTCTACATCCTTAATCGTGTCTTCTGCTATGCCTTTTTGGGCATCGTCCACAAAATAGATTGCCGAGCGATATGACATGCCGCGATCGTTGCCTTGGCGATTCACTGTGGTTGGGTCATGGATTTGAAAGAAGAATTCTAACAAGCGACGGTATGTGATCTGTGAAGGGTCAAAAATGATCTCGATCCCTTCGGCATGAGTGCCGTGGTTGCGGTAGGTCGCGTTGGCAACGTCACCGCCGGTGTATCCAACTCGTGTGGATCGTACCCCCGGGAGCTTGCGGATCAGATCCTCCATGCCCCAAAAACATCCACCAGCCAGAACTGCGCGTTCAGTCATTTAAACATCCTCCACTTGGTCTATGTAGTCGCCATATCCTTCGGCTTCCATATCGGCCTTTGCGATGAAACGCAGTGATGCGCCGTTGATACAATACCGTAGTCCGCCACGGTCGGATGGGCCATCGGGAAACACGTGACCAAGATGGCTGTCGCCGTGGGCCGAACGGACTTCGGTGCGAACCATCCCAAGTGTCGTGTCGGACAGCTCTTTCATGTTCTTTGTGTCGATCGGTTTGGTGAAACTTGGCCACCCGCAACCGGATTCGTATTTGTCTGAAGAAGCGAAAAGCGGTTCACCAGAGACGATATCAACGTAAATACCCGCGTCCTTGTTGTCGAGGTAAGGCCCAGTCCATGGGCGTTCAGTGCCGTTCTCTTGAGTTACGCGAAACTGCTCTGGTGTTAACGTAGCGATTACATCTGGGTTCTTGTCATACTTGGTCATCATGATCCTCACTCGCCTGTTGTTGTTATGATATGGATCGTATTGGTGGAATTACCAGTGGCGTTTCAATCTGATCACCAACGTGAGAGGCGTTAGCTTTCGGGAGGGGCGCCGCCTGCAGCTGTACGGGCTGCAATATAGGCGTCTAGATCTTCCACTTTGTCAGCGGGTACCGGAGCCGGTATGAATTCACTTAAGATCGCCTTCCATGTCGCGGTTGCCCGTGTGTTCGCGTCTTGAGAGCCGCGTTCTTTCCAAGTGCCGATGTTTGCCCAATCCATGCCAACAGGGTCGTAGAATGCAGTTTGGTAGCGTTCCATTGTATGTGCTGCGCCAAAGAAGTGCCCTCCTGGTTCGACTTCTGCCAAAGCAGTTAAAGCGATGGCATCGTCGTCAGCTTCGGTTGCTATGCAAAGTTCGGCAAAGGTTTGAACCATGTCCATGTCTGTGATGAGCTTTTCGTAGGAAACGGTTAAACCACCCTCGAGCCAACCGGCAGAGTGTATAACGACCGTTGCTCCAGCAAGAAATGCGCCCCAGCCTGAAATCTCTGTTTCATGAGCCGCCTGTGCATCGTTGATGTTCGCCGCCGCTCCTGCTGCACACCGCCATGGAAGACCCAGCTTGCGGGCGAGTTGTCCAGCGCCAAGTGATGCCTTGACTTGTTCCGGTGTTCCGAAGGCGGGCGCTCCGGTTTTCATATCTACATTGCTCGTGAATGTACCGTAGGTCATGGGCGCCCCTTCGCGGGCAATCTGACCTAGCGCAATCGCAGCCATTGCTTCGGCATGCGACAAGGTTAGCGCGCCGGCAACGGTAACCGGTGCCATTGCCCCCATCAAAGTGAATGGTGTGACAATCGATACTTGGCCTGCACGGGCAAAATCGATGATGCCTTGTGCCATAGGAATATCCAATTGGCGGGGCGAATTGGTGTTAATGATAGTATAGCAGTAGGCGTTCTTCGCAAAGTCAGACTCTGTTAAACCACGAAAAGCCCTTAGCATCGTAAAACTTTCAGCGACTTGTGGTGTACCACGTGAGTAGACGAACGGGATCTTGTCGGAGTTTACCAGCTGGCCCCGCATCATTGCGTAATGTCGAACATTCATGGGTACGTCTTGTGGTTCGACCAAAGGTGGCAGCATGTGTAAGGCGTCAAAGTAGTGTGTCAGTTTCGTGAGTTCTATGAAGTCGTTTAAGGTCCCAGGGCGCCGCCCGCGCTCAAGGTCGGTCGCATGTGGTGCACCTGCTCCGGGCTGAAAAATTAGTGAGCCAAGCTCCAACGTGACGTCGCGCTCAGAGTTGCCACCTTTCAGCAGGATAGATTTTGGGGCCATGGCTATCCTATCTTCCACCAGCTGCGGCGGAAGATAGACCATTTCTCCATCAATGGTGGCACCGGCTTCCTCAAACAAATCTCGCGCTTCGGGCAGAAGGACTTTGATGCCAAGTCTGCTTAGGACATCCAACGCGGCGTCATGAATGGCGTCTATCCTATCATCGGAGAATGCAGGTAGCGGAGGAAACGGGTTACGTAGAGTTTTGTAGTCGACTTTACGTCTCACCGAAGTTGCACCGCGTGCTTTACGCCCTTGACGTTTGGTCATACACGCATCGCTTTTCCGAGCGGGTCATATGGCGACGGCGCTAGCACTTTGGCCTGCTGTTCAATCCCGACGACATGAACTGAAAGATCGGTTCCCGGTTCGGCAAAAGCCTTGTCCACCATCGCCATCGCGATGGATTGACCGACGGTGTAACCGTATGCGCCCGACGTGGTGAACCCGATGCGTTTGCCGTTCGACCAAACGGGTTCGTAGCCAGAGCAATCAGCGTTTGGGCTATCCAAGCCAAGAGTGACAAGCAGCTGATCGGCGCCATTTTCACGTTCGGCCATAGCGGCGTTTCGTCCGATAAACTCGGGTTTTTGCCAATCAATCCACCGATCCATTCCGGTCATGGCCGCGGTACGGTCTTGCGTGAATTCGGCAGACCAAATCCCATAGGATTTCTCAATCCGAAGAGACAACAGCGCGTTAAACCCAATCTCTCGGATGCCAAACTCGGCCCCTGCCTCTAGAAGCATCCGGCGCAACGCAATATGTTCGTTCGCACGACAATGAATTTCGTAACCCAACTCACCGGTCACAGAAAGCCGACCGACTTTGCAGTTCAACATTCCTACCGCGAAGCTCGCACACCCCAAGAACGGCATCGGCGTGATATCGTTTTCGACGAGCTTTTGCATGACGTCTCGTGACCGTGGCCCCGACAATGAGAACCCGCAAACATCATCCGAAATGTCGCGAATGATCATGTTGTCTCCCTCATGGTCACGGAACCAGCGCGCGTGCCATTTGCGAAGGTAATATGACCCCATGATCCACCACTTTCCGTCGCCCCAATTGAAGAGTGTTAGGTCGCCTTTCAATTTACCCTCTGGAGAAAGCATGACTGCAAGGCGTGCGCGGCCTGGATCAGGGAGCTTTGTTGCGAAGATCTTATTTAGCCATGCCTCGGCGCCAGGCCCATAAACCTCGAAACGTGAGAAACCGGTAATATCGAGCAGCCCAACGTCTTCTCTTACAGCTTTGCATTCGGCCTCGATGAAGGGCGCTGCATCTGATCGGCTGAGGGAAGGGGTTTCAACAAAATCTTTGGGAGCGAAATATAAGGGGGTTTCAAGACCCCATGATTGGCCCCAACGACACCCCGCTTCGGTCATCGCGTCGTGGGCAGGTGCCATGCGCAACGGGCGCCCTGCAGGCAATTGTTCGTTGGGGTAGGTCATCACGAAGCGACGTGAATAGAACTGACCTGTCGTTTGTTTGATGTATTCTTTATTTGAATGTTGTGGGCCGTAACGAGCGATATCCATAGACCAAGCGTCAGTCTCTGTATCACCATGAATCATCCATTCAGCGAGAGTTTTACCAACCCCACCACCCTGAAGAAACCCAGCCATCACACCGCAAGCGAGCCAGTAGTTTGGAACGCTTTCGACTGGACCAACCAGCGGGTTGCCGTCTGGAGAAAACGTAAATGCGCCATTCACCCAATCGCTAATCCCAACGGTGTTCAAACAAGGGTATCGTTCGAATGCCATGGTCAATTCGTGTTCAATCCGGTCGGTGTCTTCTTGAAGCAATTCGATCCCATAGTTCCAAGGAGCACCATCCATCATCCAATGTTGGTGATTGGTCTCATAGATACCCACAAGTATGCCCTTCTTATCTTGGCGCATGTAGGTGAATCCCTCGAGGTCCACAGTCATCGGGACTTCAAAGTCGATCTGTTCCAGTTCGGGGATCGTTTCGGTTAGGAAATAGTGGTGGGACAAAGGAGAAACCGGCAGATCCAACCCGACCATGCGGCCACATTGTTTGGCCCAAAGCCCACCGGCATTTACGACGTGTTCGGCTTTAATAGTACCTTTTTCAGAAACGACTTCCCAATGATCCCCTTTCCAATTTAGCTCTTCAACTTTGTTGTGTTCGATAATGTCGGCGCCACGTTTTTTAGCAGCACGGGCATATGCATGAACTGTTCCGGTGGTATCAACATAGCCTTCCCGATCGGCCCAAAGCCCGCCGATTACGCCTTTGGTGTCCATGATAGGGCACTTTTCTTTGATCTCGTCCGGCGTCATCAAATGGCAATCATCGATGCCGATGGTTTGAAAGGTGCGGTAAGCCCCCTGTAGCCATTCCCAACGGTTCGGATCACATGCGACAGTGATACCGCCTGTCATATGAAGGCCGATATCAATCCCGGATTCCGCCTCAACCTCAGACAGCAGATCAATCGTATAGGCCTGCAATGCGGCCATGTTCGGATCGGCATTCAAGGCATGGATGCCGCCTGCTGCGTGCCATGATGATCCGGCTGTTAGGACGTTGCGTTCAATGATCGCCACGTCGGTCCAGCCGAATTTGGCGAGGTGATATAGAACTGAGGCTCCGACTACACCACCCCCGATGACCACGACGCGATACTGATCTTTCATGCTTAATTCTCCGGTTAGGACTTGTAGATATACGAGACCATCGGCTTAGACGTCTGTCTAGGTCTGGTTGCGACATATGTTGACGGAAAGGGATCGTGGTAATTTGTGGGCCTAGCGGGTGAAAACTAAAGAATTCCACCTCAACGCTTTGACTTGGGAGGGGTATTACGATTCACTTAGCGGAAAATATCGTAATGGAGACCGGAATGCGTTTGTCAGTTACATTTGAAAATACGCAGGATACGCCGTCCGCGCGTGGACCGGTTCAGGTCGGGTGGTTTTTGACCGAAAAGAAGGGCGGTATTATTTATGATGCCCCCGAGCGGGTTCGGTCCGTAGAGATGAATCGCGAACATGCAAAGTCAGCATCGCGTTGTCCCGCCGTGATCAACATGGAAAGCCGATACTTTATGGTAAAGTGTCCTTTCGACATCCACATCGGGTTTGATCGTGACAAGGACGGAAAAGGCATTCTACGGAATTTAGCGGGTACGCAAAGTGGAATTCGTGGGAATAAATTGGGCGAAAAGCTGCATCTGACCAATGAGGTCGAGTGGCGGACCAAGGGCGTGCCGACGATTCAGCTGTCGCTTCCATATGTGTTTATCTCTGACGAGCCCGTCTACATGAGTCAGATTAGCCCGTTCATGCACTACAACCGCACTCCATTGCCTGGAACGATTTTTGGCGGACGGTTCCCGATCAATGTTTGGCCACGCCCGTTGATGTGGGCATTTGAATGGCATGAGCCAGATAAGCCGATCAAAATCAAACGTGGTGATCCGCTGTTTTATGCTGGGTTCGAGACTGTTTCGCCCGAACGCAGTGTCGTGGTGACAGAGACCGAAGTGACGCCTGAATTAACCGAATACATGGACATGATTTCCGGTGCGGTTAACTACGTCAACCAAACGTTCTCTTTGTTTGAAGCTGCAGAAGAAAGACGGCCAGAAACGTTGCTTAAGCCGATCGCGCGCAAACGTTCCAAGGATTGATCGATGTCAGGTGAAACGAGTGCGTCGCTCCGACTAGGGGCCGTGAATGCGCACAAAGCGGGCGATTTGGCGGGTGCGTTGGATGGCTATACAGCATATCTGACACGACATCCGAAAGACGCTGGGATTTGGACGAACTTGGGCGCGCTTTACCGATCATCAGGACGTCATGAGATGGCGCGGTTGGCCCAAAAGCGTGCACATTATTTGAACCCAGATGATAAAGGCATTCTAAATAACTACGCGAATATTTTATCAGACTTGGGTGAATATGAACGGTCGATCGAGCTGCGTTTTCAGTCGCTAGCAATGGACCCATCTCACCTGATGCACCACGCAATGATTGGTCGATGTTACCGTGGTTTAGGCCGGTATAGAGACGCAATTGAGTACTTAACACCATTGGTCTCGAGGTTTCCTGAAGAACCTGAAATTGAGCTTCAGCTTGCGTTTGCACAGTTGGGAGCAGGTGACTATGGAGCCGCATTCCGCACATACGATGCCCGTTGGAAAACAGACGAAATTTCACCTGCAGAGGTTCCATTTCCAAAATGGACCGATGGAACGGATTTAAAGGGCAAGACGCTGTTGATCCTCCCTGAACAGGGTTTTGGTGATATGGTTTTAATGGTCCGTTTCATTCCATTGATTGCTGCAATGGGAGTTAAAGTGCGGTTGGTTGCGAAGGGCCCATTGTTGCGATTGCTTGATGGGATCGAGGGGGTTGAATGGATCGGAAAGTCTGCAAAAGCAGACGATCCGGTCGACTATTGGGTAAGCCTGATGGATCTCCCGAAATTGGTTTATGGTTCAGATGACCAGGGTACAGTGCCCACGCCAACCCAACTGAAGCTGCCGGAAGATGCTGTGGCTCGGGCCAAGTCGATCACGGCGCAACATGAAGGCATGTTTAAGGTTGGGATCGTTTGGTCCGGCTCGGCGACCTATAAGGCCAATACGTTTCGGTCATTCACGCATCGAGAATTTTTGCCATTGGCTGGCTTGCCAGATGTGCAAATGTTCTCGCTCTATAAGGGGCCCTTCCTAGAAGCGTTTCAAAAGGATGGGTCAGCTGCCTTGATTGTTGATACCGCCAGTACAGACCGTGATTTTGCGGACTGCGCCGCGACCATGCGTGAAATGGATCTGGTTATTACATCCGACACAGCTACCGCGCACATCGCCGGGTCTTTAGGAATTCCGACGTGGGTAATTTTGCATTGGGATGCATTTTGGGTTTACCGACATGCAGGCGAGTCCACAAAATGGTATCCGTCCATGCGATTGTTCCGACAAGCTAAACCGATGGATTGGGCGCCTGTTTTTGACGCTGTTTATTCCGCCCTTGAAGAAAAGGTAACTCACCGTGACTGACCATATTTTGGTTCCAACTGCCCCTGGCGAGTTGATTGATAAGCTGACCATCTTACGCCTGAAGGAAGAACGCATCGCGGATCCTGCGAAGGTTGCGAATGTTCAGGTCGAGAAAGAAGCATTGATGAAGACAGCCGATGCTCATATCCCTTCCAGCGCAGAATTAAAGGCGCTGTGGGAAGAGCTATACCAAATCAACGCAGACCTTTGGGTGATCGAAGACGATATTCGCGATTGCGAAAAGGCTAAAGATTTCGGAAAAACATTCATTCGTCTCGCCCGGGCTGTCTATATCACAAATGACCGCCGCGCAGACGTCAAAAAGAAAATCAATCTTCTGTTAGGCTCTGCCTTGATCGAAGAAAAATCATACGCCGATCACGGAGTCGAAACATGAAAGATTCACTAAAAGAAGCTCATAAAATTCTTCTGGGCGAAGCGCGCCGATTGGCCCAGAAACTAGATGAAGAAAAATCGCGCAAACGCGGCCCAATTGTGCGCCGTTTGCATGAAGTGCGCCGGATGATGCAACCAGCTTATGCGTTTACTTCGCAAGCCGGTCAGGATCTGGTGGTTGATCAGGTTATGAAGGGGAAGCGCAATGGTACCTTCGTGGATGTTGGCGGCTATGACGGCGTGACAGGGTCGAACACTTTCTTTCTTGAGACGCATCGCGGTTGGACCGGCACGTTGGTCGAACCTGTTTCCATGCAGTTGGAAAAGGCCGAAACCATCCGTCGTTGCCCCTGCCTTGGCGTTGCGGTTGCACCGAACGAGGGTGAAGCCGAATTCATTGAGATCACGCAAGGGTACACGCAAATGTCTGGCCTTGCAGGTTCCTATGACAAAGCCCTGCTTTCAACCGTACGCAAGAACAAGCAGCACAAAGAAAATGTGCTGAAGGTTAAGACAAAGACATTGTCGGCAATTCTGAATGAGTCAGGCACGCCCGACCCGGACTTTGTGTCGTTGGACATTGAAGGTGGTGAATTGGAATGCCTGAAGTCGTTCCCATTCAAAGACCATAACGTTGCGATCTGGGCGATCGAAAACAACACAGGTACGCCTGCTATCAAGAAACTGATGGATGAGAACGGCTATGATCTGATCGAATTTTGCGGACCAGATGAAATGTATTTTAAACGTTCTTCATAACTACACCACAATTCGGACCAAGTGAAAGACCACTCCAGCTCTAGCTCTGAGCCAGTAAGAACTGGAGTGGACGCATGTCAAACGGATCGAATGCCCCGATCATCATTAAGCGAAAAAAAGTGATCGCCGGCGGCGGTCACCATGGGGGCGCTTGGAAGGTGGCCTATGCGGATTTCGTGACCGCAATGATGGCGTTTTTTTTGTTGATGTGGTTGCTGAATGCCACCACTGAACAACAACGCAAAGGACTTGCAGATTACTTTTCGCCGACGATACCTGTGAACCGTATTTCTGGTGGCGGCGAAGGAATGTTTGGTGGGACCAATATCATGACAGACGACACCATGGTGCAGGATGGCACAGGTGAAGCTGGTGGTGTTCCGTTCGAGGGCGATTTCGAAGCGGCAGAGGATGAGGCTGCAGAGGTTGCCGCGTTGTTAGATGTTGAAACCACGTTGCTGGGCCTTGGAGGTGAAAGCCTGATTCAACAAGAAGCCCTCCGTCACGTGGTTACAAAGCTGACCGATGAGGGTTTGATCATTGAAGTCTTTGCTCGCGAGAATGCACCATTGTTTTTGGATGGTGGCTCTGTTCCAGCCCCCGTTCTGATCGATTTGACCCAAATGTTTGCAAGTGTCTTTGATCTGGTCACCAACCCCGTGGCTATTGCGGGTCATAGTCGGTCGCTTCCAGTTGTTATTGCCGACCGGCGTCTATGGGACATCTCGAATGGGCGTGCAGAAACAGTACGTCTGTTGTTGGAAGAGGGCGGACTAGACGTCGAAAGAATCGCGCGAACTACTGGGCATGCAGATAGAGATCTAGCTCGTTCACAGGCGCTCTCAGTTAGAAATAATAGAATCGAAATTACGTTGTTGAGAACGGATCGTAGACCAAACTAGTTGGCATTTTATCTATTAGGTCGCCGTTAAGGGAGGTTGTGTAGGTCTTGCGTCAGACAGTTCGAACCTTGTGGCAGAAAGGCCCAGTTTATGACCATTTCATCTTCTCTAAATGCTAGTGTGGCGGGGCTTGCATCCAATGCTAGTCGCCTTGCCACGATCTCTGATAACATCGCAAACTCGGCAACTTATGGGTATAAGCGGGCCGAAACTGATTTTCATTCCATGGTCATCAATAACTCTGCTGGGTCCTATTCCGCAGGAGGTGTTCGAACGACAAGCCAGCGCTTGATTGATGAACGCGGCGCCGTTGTTTCCACCACCAACGCAACCGACTTGGCGGTTTTGGATAAAGGTATGTTGCCAGTCACAGACTACTCGTCGCTTACCGCCGGGGACGAAGGTGACTTCCCTCTCCTGTTTGCGACGACTGGGTCCTTCCGCGCGAACTCAGATGGTTACCTCGTAACCGAAAGTGGCCTGTCACTTCTCGGCTGGCCTGCAAACCCTGATGGCTCGATTCCAAGTTTCCCACGGGACAGTGTGTCTGGCCTTAAACCGGTTCAGCTGAACAATAGCCAATTCACAGCCAACCCTACCACGTCTGTTGATTTGTCCCTCAATCTCCCTGCGACAGCGACCGAAGCAGGCGCAGCAGGTGGCACCGAAGCGATCACAGTTGAATACTACAATAACCTTGGAATCGCCGAGACCCTGTCGGTCAGCTTTGTACCAACGGTGCCCGCGACCGGAGCCTCCAACACGTGGACAATGTTGATCGAAGACAGCGCCAGTGGCGGTGCCGTCGTTGGTGAATATGAACTTGAATTTGACGATACAGCCGGAGCGGGTGGCAGGCTTCTTTCGGTGACGAATACTGTAGGTGGCGCTTATGATGTAACAGACGGCACCGTAGCGGTCGCTGTCGACGGTGGCACAATAGACTTTGGGTTAGGCTTGATCGGCGAAGCCGGCGGTCTGTCGCAACTTTCTGATACCTTCGCACCTGTTTCGATCGATAAGGATGGCTCTCCGGTCGGCAACTTAACATCCGTTGAAGTTGACCCGAACGGTTTCGTCGTAGCGTTCTTCGACTCCGGGGTCTCGCGAACCATTTATCAAGTACCTCTGGCAAATGTAGCGAATGAGAACGGTCTCTCAACGGCCGATAATCAGAGCTATTCAATTACCTTGGACAGCGGAGACTTTTACCTTTGGGACGCCGGGGATGGGCCAACGGGCGATATTGTAAGTTATGCGCGTGAGGAATCTTCAACAGATGTCGCGGGCGAACTCACCCAACTTATTCAAACTCAACGTGCGTATTCCTCAAACGCGAAGGTCATCCAGACCGTCGACGAGATGCTGCAGGAAACCACCAACATCAAACGATAACATATAGGCGGCAGTCATGAGTATTACCCACTCCCTTTCAAATGCCCTATCAGGGATGACAGCCGCTTCGCGGTTGGCGGAAGTCGTTTCTTCAAATGTGTCGAATGCATTGACTGATGGTTATGCACGCCGAACGTTAGATCTCTCTTCGGCATCTGTCGGTGGTCGAGGCGCTGGTGTCCAAATTTCGGGTGTCACCCGCCACGTAGATTTAGGACTTTTATCCAGCCGTCGCCTTTCTGATGCGAGCATGGGTGCAGCATCGTTCCTTGCAAACACCATTAGCGATGTCGAAGGAATCATTGGCAGTGCCGGCGAAGAAGGTTCGCTGTCGGCGCGCATTGTCGCGGTAGAAGCCGCATTGGTGGAAGCAGCCGCTGATCCCTCGTCAGACGTTAGCCTTACTGCGCTTGGTCAACGGTTCACCGAATTGGCCAGCAGCCTCAATACAGCTTCTGACAGCATACAAGCAAAGCGCGTTGAAGCGGATACTTTCATTGCAGATCAGGTCGATGCTCTTAATACGGCCCTCGGGCAAGTCGAGGATTTGAACAAAGACATAGTTGCCGCACGTAGTTCTGGCGTCGATGTGTCGGGCTTAATGGACACACGACAACAGATCATTGATTCAATTGCAGAGATCGTTCCGATCAAACAGTTTCAGCGAGACAATGGTCAGGTCGCATTGATGACCACCTCCGGCGAAACGTTGCTCGACGGCACCGCAAAGGTCTTTGGCTTTAGTCCCAACGCGACAATTACGCCTGATATGACATTAGCGAGCGGTGGGTTAGGCGGCATTACCATCGATGGAGTTGCAATCTCGTCAGACGGAATTGGGCGAATGTCTGGCGGTAGCCTTGCAGCTGCATTTCAGGTCAGAGATGTTGATCTCGTAGATGCCCAAAGCAATCTGGACATTATGGCTGCTGACTTAATCACCCGCTTTCAAGATCCGGGTCTAGATTCGACACTATCACCCGGTGATGCGGGGCTATTAACGGATGCCGGCGCAGCATATGATGGGACGTCTGTCACTGGACTAGCGTCGCGAATTTCGTTGAATGCTTCCGTCGATCCCGCTCAAGGTGGTGTGGTCACAAACATAAGAGATGGTGTAAACGCGACCGTTGCAGGTTCCTCAGGCGACTCGTCTCTTCTTCAGGCATTGAGTGCCGTTCTGTCAGAACCAAGAGCTGTTGGTTTAGATCCAACGATGCTTTCTGCAGCGGGGCGCGCAGCCAACATCGAAGCAGGGATCGGGTCGCAAAGGCTTACATATGAAGCAGACCTGAGTTTCGAAACTTCCCGTTGGACAAGTTTGACTGAAGCAGAAGCTGCAGATGGTGTCGACACGGATTACGAATTGCAAATGTTGCTACGGGTCGAGCAAGCATATGCTGCGAACGCGCGGGTTGTTCAAACGGTTGATACACTCATGCAACGCTTGATGGAGATCTAGATCATGCCACTATCAACCATCGGCGACCTACGTCAGCATTTTCTTACAAGCCAAAGCAACACAAGGCTCAAGACCGAACTTAGTACTTTGGTTGAAGAGCTGACAACTGGTGAACATTCCGACTTAACCGCGCATTTGGGCGGCTCCCAGACTGCCTTGAATGGACTGGACCGACAATTGGCGCTTCTAGAAAAATACGAGCAAGTGAATACCCAAACTTCTCACATGTTGTCTACGATGCAGTCTGTTTTAGAAAACGTAGATACGTTGAGATCAAACGCGAATGAAACGTTGCTTACAATTGGAGGTGCAAGTTCTCTGTCTCAAATGTCAAACGCATCGGATGTTGCGTTGGCAAGTTTTGAGGCAACCGTTTCTGCATTGAATACCCGCTACGGTGATCGTTCCCTATTCGGCGGAACAAACATTGAAGATGCTCCCTTGGCTGATGCGGAAGTCATGCTCACAGATCTCAAGACGTCTCTTTCAGGTCTTTCGACTGCCGTTGATATTTCTGCAGCGATTGATTCATGGTTCGATGATGTTGGAGGTGGGTTTGACGCTATTGGGTATCAAGGCGATGTGACGGGGTTCATGGAAAAACCATTGGATACAAATCAATATATAACCGTGTCGGCGCGTGCGGATGATGACGCAATCAGAGAAACCTTGAAATCTCTAGCCAAAGGTATTTTTGCCACGGAAAGCTCTCTCAACTTGAGCATTGAAGAAAGCCGCGATCTGCAACAAGAGTCTGCAGTTGGCCTTCTGAACTCAGCAGAAAAGATTGCGGTTTTTCAATCAAGCTTGGGCTTTGTGGAAAGCCGAGTTGAAGAGGCAACCGCAAGGAACACTGCAGAGCAAACCTCGTTCGGTATCGCCAGAAGCGAATTGGTTTCGGCTGATCCATTTGAAACAGTAACTCGACTTGAAGCTGTCCAGTTGCAACTCGAAACTCAATATACGTTAACCGCACGGCTCTCGAGCCTCTCATTGACGGAGTATTTGCGTTGATTAGACTAATTTCAGCCCTGCTTTTTCTTTCTTTTTGCACCACCGCGTCGGCAACCCCTATTCGAATAAAAGACCTCGTTGAATTTGATGGGGTTCGATCAAATGACCTTGTTGGGTATGGCTTGGTTGTTGGTCTGAATGGCACCGGTGATGGTTTGCGAAACTCTCCATTTACTGAAGAGATAATGAGCAACATTCTTGAAAGGTTAGGGGTTAATGTCACTGGAGAGCAGTTTAGGCCAAACAATGTTGCTGCAGTGCTTGTAACGGCGAGTCTGCCCCCGTTTGCGAGATCAGGAAGCCCAATCGATGTAACAATCTCCGCAATTGGTGATGCAGATAGCTTGCTGGGTGGAACTCTTATCATGACACCGTTGAATGCTGCTGACGGGGAAATTTACGCCGTTGCTCAGGGCACGATCATCGCAGGAGGCGTTTCGGCTCAAGGCGAAGGTGGAGGTGTTATTCAAGGTGTGCCTACGTCAGGCGTCATCCCGGCCGGCGCGACCGTCGAAAGGGAAGTAGCTTTTGAGTTCTCTGATTTGGAGGTCATCCGACTTGCACTAAGAACACCGGATTTCACAACCGCGTCACGTATCGAGGCCGCTATAAACCAAACGTTCGGACGTGGGGTCGCCATAATGCTCGATGCAGGAACTGTTCGTTTAGATATTGCGGCTACCCGAGCCATTTCTCCAGCCCATGCTCTTGTGAGGGTGGAGAACATTCTTGTAGAACCTGAACGCCGAGCACGGGTGGTCGTCGACCAACGGTCGGGAACAATTGTTATGGGCGAAGATGTACGAATCTCACGTGTTGCTGTTAGTCAGGGGAACCTGACTTTGAGAATCCAAGAAACTCCAATCGTTATTCAACCGAATCCGTTTTCCGATGGAGAGACGATCGTTGTTCCCAACACAAATGCCCAGATCGAAGAAGAACCTGGTATCGGACTAGCTGAAATTCAGGAAAGTACATCTTTGTCCGAGGTCGTTGCAGGGCTGAACGCCCTTGGGGTTTCACCACGTGACATGATCGATATTTTGAAAAGCATCAAAGCGGCGGGTGCACTACATGCAGAGTTCATAGTACGATAGCTATAACTAGCCGTCTGGTTAGAAATATCCTCTAACCAGACTACTGGCTATTAAGCCCCAGCCGTCAGCAACAACGAAAAAACCCAATTTAAAGGGCAGCGAAACGATTGCAGGTGGTACCATCATCATTCCCATCGACATCAGAATAGCAGCGACCACTAAGTCAATTATCAAGAACGGAAGAAAGATCATAAAGCCAATCTGAAAGGCGCGTTCGATCTCGCTCAAGAGAAATGACGGGACTAAAATCGACAGTGGAGATGATTCAACAGGAAGAGTAATATCTAGGGTAGGCCGTAAGCTTGCCAACTCTTCAAAAGTATCTTCTGCGATACGGCCAGACATAAATGTTCGAAAAGGGTCTAAGGTTTTAACAAACGCCTCTTCAAGCGGAATGCCGCCGTTCACAAATGGATCAACCCCATTTTCCCAGGCGACTACGAAAACAGGTTCCATCACAAAGTAGGTTAGGAACAGAGCGAGGCTTACGATCAACATGTTTGGTGGCGATTGTTGTAACCCGATGCCCTGTCTTAAAATTGACAACACGGTAACCATAAACGGGAAACTGGTAATCATGATTGCCAGGCCTGGAACGACACTCAATAGCGTGACAAGGACGAACAGTTGGATCGACCTTGTCGCCAAAGACCCATCTTCACCTAACGATATTGATAGGTCTTGTGCACTTGCAGGTTGGCAGATTAAGAGCGTTAGCCCAATGATTAATGCCGCTCTGCTGACTTTAGACATCGTTTACACTATCTGAAATAACGTCTGTTAGCCGAACGGCCAGCTGTCCGGTTCCATCACCTTCTATCTGTTCTAGCTGTCCCCGCGCGATCAATCGGCCACCAACAAAAATGTCTACAGGGTCAGCTATTTTCTTGTCTAAAGCGAGGATTGCATTTTCTTCAAGTTCCAACAGTTCCTTTACCAGTGGACGAGCACGCCCAACCGAAACTGTTACTTCTACTGGGATGTTTCGAAGCGGGTGGGGTGACTTTGAAAGATCTTCATCCATCTTTTCGGCTCCATTCTTTTTGACCGATGCCCTGAAGTGCAGTTTGCAGAGCATTTGAGAGAGCGGGGAGATCCAAAACTTGATTGGAAGTCTCACCGTAGCTGATGAGGGCCTGACCAATGCCAAGATCAGAGCAGGCAAGGATGTCACAAGGCATCGTAGATATTTGTTCTGTCGATTGCATGAGTGCAGCGGTTTCGGGGGGTACCAAGACCTGAAAACCACCCTCGCACTCGGCCGCTACTGCGTATTGAAGCGTTTCAGCGAGATGCAACTCGAATGTATTTGATAAGACCTCTGGCACAATGAGCTCTGCGATCTGGGACATCAAAGGTGATAGTTTTGACAGCACGTGCTGGAGCGCCTCTTCATACCCAAATGACAGGTCAGTTAGCGTCGCAGATAAATCTGAAACCGCAGCCAATAACTTTGTCTCTGTTTGCGCTTGCGCTTGGGTTAATCCGTGTTGGTACCCACGCTCATAATCAGGACTTTCAGGAACGGCGACAGGTGTGCCTGTGTCAAAACTCTCGAGGGAAATTGGGGAGGCCATCATTTTGTCCCTTCAGCAGCGGGTTCATCAATCCAAGACTGAAGAACTTGTATAGCTTCATCACGCCGGCCATCGATCAATTCTCTTAACCGTTCGACGGGGCTTTCTTCTGTTGTCAGAGGCGTGCTGCTTTGCGTTGGAGCGCCGATATCAGAAACTGCGGCATTTGCTGCAGTACTTTCAATGATGGTGTCATCGTTCCGGACCAAGGCGGGGCCGACAGCTCGGCCGCTATCATCAAGCAACGCTGGGGCCGGCTTGGATGATGTTAAGATTGGGCGCACGACGAAGAGTCCCAGAATTAACGCCACCAAAGCGAGTACACCAGTCTGGATTAATTGCATCAAGTTCAAGGCGGAACTGGCAACGGTCGGCGCAATCGCGTCCGTTCCTTGCGACGGGAGTGCATCAAAGGCCATAGATCTAATGGTAATTCCGTCACCCCGTTCCGAGTCGAATCCAACTGCTGAAGCCACAAGGTCGCGCAGATCTTCTAGTTCTTCAGCAGGGCGCGGGGTCGTTACTACTTCACCGGCATCATTGATGCTCGTTGTGTCATTCACCAAAACAGCTACGGTAACTCTCCGGATAGCGCCGGGTGCCCGCAATATTTCGCGCTGAGTTTCAGATACTTCATAGTTTGTAACGGCGCGACTTTCAGAATTTTCGTTTGTTGCGGTTCCGCTATTTCCCGCGCCGTCTCCGTCAGGTAGATTTGATGCGATCGTCACATCGCCACCTCCAGTGTCCTGTGAAGATGTAGTACTTTCTTGAACATCGGTACTGATCGCGACCCGCGTTTCCGGGTCAAAACGACGTTCAATTATGGACTCACTCTCCATAACGGTGTCGACGCTGACCTCCACAACGGCATTACCAGGCCCTACGCGGGCGGATAACAGGCGCTCTACCCGCATACGTATTTCGGCCGCTCGTTCTTGTGAATCAGGCGCGATACCCGAGTCGTCCGAGCCTGAAATTAGGCCGCCGACACCGTCAATTACAGCAACATCTACGGGGGCTAGACCTGGTACGGCTGAGGCCACTAGAAATCTGAGTGCATCTGCCTGTGAAACCTCCAAGGTTCCATTCGCCGTTGTAACGTTAACTGCCGCTGTTGGCGCCTGTTCGCGGCGAAATGGCTGTGCTGAAGTTGCGGAAATATGGACCCTTGCGGCTCGAATGTGTGGACTCGCCAACATTGTCCGCGCTAATTCACCCTCCTTTGCACGCCAATATGCAGCATCGAACATTTGCGACGTTGTACCGAAACCAGACAGCGAATCGAGAAGCTCGTAGCCCCGAGATGAATTGGTCGGTAAACCCTCACTGGCTAAGGTCATACGTAAGCGGTCTCTGTCGCTAGTTGGAACAAATATTGAAGCGCCGCGTACATCGTAGGCGACGCCGAGTTGGTCCAATGCCGTGATGACTTCGCCTGCAGCACCGTTGTCCAAACCGGCATATAGTAGTGACAAGTCTGCAGAATTGGTGTTCCGCGACATCAAAAAAACTGCAGTGAACACAGCAAGCGCCGCGCCTACGGCTGTTAACTTTTTACGTCCGCTCAGATTTGTCCAAACCGATTCTAAATTGCTCAATGGGGTTCTCCCTCATCCACCGAATTCTGCCGATGTCCTTCAATAGTCCGTTCAGCCTTAACAATCGGTTAGTGCCTTTGCGGTTAATGAAGATTGAGATGAGAAAGGAATAGCGTATGGCTGACGACGCAACCGCAGATGAAGACCTATTGGATGACGCGCCTGTAAAGCGTTCGAAGTTGCCACTGATCATCGGTGTTGTTCTCGCGCTAATAGGCGGTGGTGGTGGCTTTATGGCTGTTAAATCCGGCTTGATCGGAGGGAGCGCGCCTGACGAACACGTTGCTGCGGTAGAGGTAGCAGAGGAGTTGCCGGCTTTAGCCTTCGTTCCTTTGGAAACGCTCGTCATCAATCTGCCGGAATCGGCCGCTGCTCGCCATCTGTTGTTCACGGCGCAATTAGAAGTGAACCCCGAGCATTCGGAAGAGGTGGCCAGCCTCTTGCCACGTGTGGTGGACGTTCTGAATGGGTACCTTAGAGCTGTAAAGTTGTCCGATCTTGAAGACCCGACAGCGTTGATTCGGTTGCGTGCACAAATGTTGCGACGGGTTCAAGTCGTCGTTGGTGACGGTAGGGTCAATGACATTCTCATTATGGAATTTGTGCTGAACTAGAAGGGGACAGCTATGGCATTTATCGCCGATATTTTACTGGCGGCGGGGGCAATGTCTGCCGCTTTGTATTGTTTTATTCTGTCACGGCGTTTGCGTCGTTTCACAGATCTTGAACAGGGCGTTGGAGGGGCCATTGCGGTGCTTTCCGTTCAGGTCGATGATCTTTCTAAGGCACTTCGGAAAGCCGAAGCTGCGACTGCCGCGTCTGCGAATGGCTTGGCCACACAGTCTAGATCGGCAGAAGCAGCCGCTAAGCGGCTTGAGCTCCTGATGGCGTCCTTGCATGATCTTCCAGAACCAGCTGAAGCAGAGACGCCTATCGACCCGTTTTTTGTTCGCCAACCTCTCGTAGATGGAGAGGTGCGTTAACAATGGCGAAACGTTTGAGGCAAAAACAGGTCCTTGTGACCGTGGCGGTCTTGCTTTCGATGTCCGGTGCGATCCGAATCGTAATTGGTATGGGGCCTGCGATGGCAATTGCTCAGGCGCGCGTCGAAGAACCCGTGGTGCAGGATGAAACACATGAAGAAGATGTCGACCTTGTTCTAACGGCTATGACTGAACGCGAGAGTCGGATCAATGAACGAGAACTGGCGATCGACGATCGACTTCGTGCGCTCACAGTTGCCGAGCAGGAGCTGAAAGAAAGGCTTTCAGAACTAGAGGCCGCTGAACAATCGTTAATGGCGGCGCTGGCTTTGTCTGAGACCGCAAATGATAATGATATTGCACGTCTCACAGCTGTTTACGAAAGTATGAAACCTGCCGATGCTGTTGGGCTATTTGGGCAGATGGCACCAGAGTTTTCGGCTGGTTTTTTGGTGAGGATGCGGCCTGATGCCGCTGCTGCGATCATGGCCGGGATGGAGCCGCAAGTCGCTTATTCCGTAAGCGCAATAATTGCAGGTCGAAACGCAAATGCACCAGTTGAATAGCTGTTACTGACGGAACTTTAACTTTTCTTTGCGAAACACAGACCACAGCAAATGGGGCATGGTTGATGATCGGTATTGTCGGAATCGTTATTATTTTTGTGATGGTCTTCGGAGGCTATATTTTGGCAGGCGGGAAGATGGGCCTCATTCTGAAAGCCCTTCCATTTGAAATGATCATGATCGGTGGGGCAGCCATTGGGGCATTTGTAATTTCTAACGATATGCCAGGAATCAAACATACACTGAAGGACGTTGGAAAGGTCTTTAAGGGAACCAAATGGAAATCAGACGATTACCGTGATCTCTTGTGTTTGCTATTCGAGTTGATCCGGATCGCGAGGTCAAATCCTGTCGCACTCGAATCCCATATTGAAGAACCCCAAGACAGCTCCGTCTTTTCTCGATACCCCAAAATTCTCGCGGACAATGAAGCTGTCGCCTTGATTTGCGATACATTGCGCTCCGCATCAATGAATTACGATGACCCGCATCAAGTTGAAGAAGTTCTTGAAAAGAGGATCGAGGCGAATTTGCATCACAGCATGCATGGAACACATGCGTTGCAGTCTGTTGCAGATGGTCTTCCGGCGTTGGGGATTGTTGCCGCGGTCTTGGGTGTCATTAAAACGATGGGATCAATCGACCAACCGCCGGAAGTATTGGGAAAGATGATCGGCGGTGCCCTTGTCGGGACTTTCCTCGGGGTCTTTCTGGCGTACGGTCTCGTTGGTCCGTTTGCAGGTAAGGTTCAGACTGTTGTTGAGGAAGATGGGCACTTTTACCAGCTGATTAGAGAGGTGCTCGTAGCTAATCTTTATCAACACGCACCAAACATCTGTATCGAGGTTGGACGTCAAAACACCCCAGGACACTGCAGGCCGAGTTTTTCAGATCTCGAAGACGCTTTGAAAGCTGTCAAACAGGAAGCCGCATGATCCGCCAATTGCTCCTAATGTTGTTAGTTCCAATTCCCGCATTTGCGGACGTGGTGTCAGTCCGGAGTGGGGAACATGAAAACTTCTCCCGACTGGTCCTGTCTATTTCTGACGGCGCGGTCTGGAGTGTTGACCAAACTGACAAAGGTTATCGACTGTTGTTAGATGGGCAGACCGACGGATTCGACATCAGCGAAGTCTTTGAGCGCATTCCACGCACACGGCTTCAGAGGCTTGTGCAAGTGAAACAAGATACGTTGGAACTACAGCTATCATGCGCGTGTTCTATCGAAACGTTTCTTTGGCGTTCCGACCGGCTTGTTCTAGATATTCTCGATGCGGAAGAAGCAGAGATCGCTAAGGAGCCAGCCTTTGTACCGGTCTCTCCGAGTGTTGTCATGCCGCAGTCAGAAAACACAGTTTTGCCGGATATAAGGGAATTTGCCGGTGGCCTCTCGCTGACAAAGTATCGCGCGATGCCTCAAGTCAATGATCTCGACACAACCGAACAAGTCAACGTTTTCGAAGCGACTTTGCTTGAGGGAATCGCACGTGCAGCTTCTCAAGGGTTTTTAGTTCCAAACCTCCAAAACCTACCGGGTGAATCGATGGTAAACGCGGAATCTCTTGACCCGCATTCGGAGCCTGTACCGTTAGAGCAGACTGAAAATTATACTGTATTTCCGCTACCTGGTTTAGATGTATCGACTGCGCTTGATGAGAATCTTGCGGGCTTAGGCTCCGCGTTACTTGGTTCAATGGGACAGCGCTGTTTGCCAGCAGAACTGTTCCAGATAGAAAACTGGGGTGATGGAAACGGTTTGTATGAACAAGTTGCCGCGTTGTCAGATGTGCTTGCCGGAGAGTTCGGAGAAGAGCCTGTTGAAGCGGAAACAGACCTTGCACGCCTCTACTTGCACTTTGGGTTTGGAGCCGAAGCTTTGGTGGCCTTGTCGATCACCCAATCGGCCAGTCAATCCCGCCAAGTCCTAATCGAACTCGCAAATTTATTTGACGAAAGGGACACCGATTATCCGCTGTTAAGCTCTCAAAGGCACTGTGAAACGGCAGGTGCATTCTGGGCATTTGTTGCGATGCCGCAAATGCTAGAAACCAACACCCAAGCCAATGATATAATGAAGTCATTTTTACAGTTGCCGCAACCGCTCCGTGGGCACATCGCGCCAAGGCTATCCGAGGCATTTCTGACAGTAGAGATGCCGGATCGCGCAGATCAAGTTTTACGTTCAATAAAAGGACATGATGCTGAACAAGATCCTGATGTTCAGGTTGCGCGTGCCTTTGTCGCAGAACAGAACAATGACCTACAAAGGGCCCTTGAACTCTTACGAACTCAAGCAAACGATTCCGTAAGGCTATCGCCAAGAGCGGCAATTCGATTGGTAACTCTCAAGTTGGAAGATGGGGAAGTTCCGACAGAGTCGGACTTGATTTTACTGCAGGCATTGGCAGTAGAATTTGAAGAACAAAGTGTTTCCCATGAGCTGACGGCGACCGAAGCACTCGGCTGGGCCGCACGTGGTGAATTTGTTCGTGCACTCGGTACGATCAATGATAGGTCAGATGAATCAGGCAATCAGGTAAGCGATGCAATCTATCTGCAACTTACCGAAAAAGGCCCTTCAGGCGTTTTCCTGAATTTAGCAATGAACGAGCGTCCCGATTTCCTTTCAGACAAAACCGAAAATGCGATGGCTAGCCGTCTAATTAGCCTTGGTTTCCCTGACAGTGCTCTCAATATCATGACTGGCAGTGGGGTAAGGGAGCACGCAGCAGAACGGCGCTTCCTTCGGGCGGAAGCTTCGTTAGACCTAGAGAATTACGCGCAAACTATTGAAGTCCTTCAAGGTATGACCGACGAGAGGTCCCGTAGTCTACGCGCAGCGGCTTATTCTGGGCTTGGCGAATATAGAGACGCAATTGAAGCTTTGGAGGGTGATCAAGCGGCTTCAACGCCGGACCTTCAATTTAGGGCTGAGGCTTGGGAACGATTGACGTTAGAAAGCGACCCCGTTCTAGCAGATTTCGCTAGAACAGTAATTTCGGAAAGCGGATTGGATGCTACCGCTAGCTTAGCCGATCGACGCGCTCTGCTCGCTCAATCACAAGAAAGCCGCCGTACGGTCGAAAATCTTCTTCTTCGTTTCGATGGAGTGACACCTGCCAGTCAATAGCTCTGGTTACTATTTCGAAACGTTTGATCTCTAACCGTAGATGGACTTGCAGCAGAAAGCGCATGGCCATGAAAAAATATAACGACGCCGGATCAAGGAAGTTTTGGGATGAAGAAGAGGTTAGGCATGCCTAACCTAACTTTGCGATCAATATTCCAACCTACAATTTTGCTTGCTTTGGCGTTGATGGCAATCATTGTCATGATGATCTTGCCGATGCCGTCATGGGTACTTGATGTTGGGCTTGCCGCATCGTTTGGTTTGGCAATCTTGATCTTCACAGTTACGCTTTTCATCGAACGCCCTCTAGATTTCTCGGCCTTCCCCACGATCTTACTTGCGTCATTGATGTTACGATTATCGTTAAATGTATCGTCCACGAAATTGATAATCGGGCAGGGTCACACCGGTACAGGTGCGGCTGGTGATGTGATTGAAGGCTTTGCGAGTTTCGTCATGGGCGGAAGTGTTTTTCTTGGGCTCGTCGTTTTTGGTGTTTTGCTCATTGTTAACTTCGTTGTCATTAATAAGGGCGCAACGCGGATGGCGGAAGTTGGCGCTCGATTTGCGCTAGACGGAATGCCAGGCAAACAGCTTGCGATCGACAGCGACATGAGCGCTGGCGCAATCGACCATACAGAAGCCAAACGCCGCCGCGAAATAGAGCAGGCTGAGACAACCTTTTTCGGTTCACTTGATGGGGCATCGAAGTTTGTTAAGGGGGACGCGATTGCCGGGCTCTTAATCACGGCACTCAACTTGATTATGGGGCTTATAATGGGAGCCGCGGTTCACGGTATGCCTCTTGGCACGGCATTTGAAACATACGCTATTCTCACCGTTGGTGATGGTTTGGTAAACCAGATTCCATCTGTAATCATCTCAATTTCTGCCGCGCTATTACTTGCGCGTGGTGGGGCAACTGGCGCTACTGATCAGGCCTTGTCCGCACAGTTGGGTGGGCATCCTGCTGCGTTAGCGACGGTTGGTGTCCTGATGTTCTTGTTTGCTCTGGTTCCGGGGCTTCCATTTCTTCCATTCGTGGTGGGGTCTATGGTTTTAGGTGCCGCAGCATGGTTCGGAAAAATAAGATTGGAAAAGGAGGAGGCTGATGCGATCGCTGCTTCGATCCAACCAGAGGCCGCCCCTGCGCGCGAGCGTTTGGGCGATCTTTTGGATTTAGACGATATCCATGTCGAGTTTTCAGCTGACCTTGTCGATATGGTTCTTGATCCTGGCGTAGGGCTTGATGTTCGAATTGGGAATATGCGAAACCATGTTGCCACTGAATTTGGGGTACTTCTGCCTGAGATCAGGTTGACCGATAATGTTACACTTCCTGAAAATCATTATCGCATTCTTGTCCAAGGCGTCGAACAAGTCCGAAATCGTTTGCAACCTGGCCGTATCCTCACTTTGCTTGCTGGTCCGGAAGCACCAGCACCTGAAGGTCAAGATGTGGACGAACCAGTGTACGGCGCACCAGCTCGATGGATTCATCCCGAAGACCAAGAAGTTGCGTCACTAAATGGATTGACGACAGTTCACCCAACAGAGGTTTTGGCAACTCACCTTTTGGAAGTCATCAAAAAGAACTTTGGCCGTCTCATGACCTTAAAAGCTCTACGGCGATTAATGGATGAAATGTGTAGCCTCTCGGATGCGGTTCGGGCCGAGGCGAACCGCAAAATGCTAGATGAACTTGTACCAGATAAAGTGCCAATTGATATGTTGTTATCCGTGCTTCGCCTTCTACTGGAAGAACGAGTCTCCATTCGCAATCTGTCACTCATTATTGAAGCGACGGCAGAGGGGAGGCAACTTTATCCATCCGTTGAGGGTGTGACGGAACATGTTCGGCAAAGGTTAGGGTTCCAACTCGTTGCCGAAATGCGCCGCCCTGATGGTACCATCCCGCTGGTTCAGTTGGCGCCGGAATGGGAAGATACGTTCGCGACCTATCAAATTGTCACAGAACGCGGACCAGGAGATGTCGCGCTACCGCCAGAAGAATTCAATCGCTTAGCCAACGCGATATCGGATAAGGTCACGACAGCTGGCGAAGCCGGTGCTTATCCCGCGGTCGTGACCTCAATGAAGCGCCGACGTTTCTTGAAAACAGTACTTTCGGCAAAAGGTCTGCCTAACCCGGTCTTGTCGTTTGAAGAAATAGGAATAGATGCCCAACCGGCGTTGGTCGGATTGGTGTCTGCGTGATTGAAGACCTCGCTTTGGTAACTGGCCTTGGGCAAGAAATGCTGACCAAGGCTTTTGTCGTCTTTCTGCGGGTCGGTGCGATGGTGTCGTTGCTTCCGGTTTTTGGTGAACAATCCATTCCGACACGGGTCAAACTTGGGGTCGCAATTGCGTTTACGGCTATCATTGTACCCGCTGCCCCAACCGTCCCGCTGATTGTGTCACTCCTTGAAAGTGTGAGCTTGTTATTCGCCGAGACTTTAACCGGTTTGTTTTTGGGGCTGATGTTGCGGTTGTTTGTGTTAGCGATCCAGATTGCAGGCTCTATCGCAGCCCAATCAACGTCCCTGTCGCAATTGTTTGGTGGTGGTGGAATGGATCCACTCCCCGCCATGGGTCATGTGTTGGTTATTGGTGGATTGGCGTTGGCCACCCTATTTGGCCTCCATATTCAGTTCGCCGAGTTTATGATCCATAGCTATACAATGGTACCAATGGGAAACGTGATCCCCGCTGAGATGGTGACACGTGCTGGTGTGGCAGAAGTTGGGAAAAGCTTCGCGCTGGGTTTCACTTTGGCCGCTCCGTTCGTGATTGCTTCACTGGTCTATAACGTCACATTGGGGATCATTAACAAAGCAATGCCACAGCTGATGGTCGCGTTTGTGGGTGCGCCAGCCATAACTGCTGGAGGCTTAATAATTTTGACGTTGGCCGCTCCTTTGATGCTGTCGTTGTGGGTTAATGCATTAGGGCAGTTCTTGATCGATCCATTCCGAGGTCAACCATGAGCGATCAAAACGATGATGATAAGCAATATGAGGCCTCTCAAAACAAGCTTGATGAAGCCCGCAAAAAGGGCGAGTTTCCGCGATCCGTCGACCTGAATACCGCCGCAGCCTATGCGGGATTACTAGGTGTTGGGTTTACAATTGGTGGCGTAACTTTGATCAATATCGGTAGTGATCTGAGCTCGCTCATTTCTCAATCAGATACCTTATCATCACAGGTTTTTGGCGCCTCGGGAGCACCACTTATGGGCGGGTTCGTGCGAAACATCGGAATACAGTTGAGCCCTTGGTTTGCCATTCCGGCATGTATTGTGATTCTGTCCCTGTTAATTCAGCGCAGTTTTGTGTTTGCCCCAACAAAACTAGAGTTCAAACTTTCTCGAATCTCGCCGATCTCTCAGGCAAAAAATAAGTTTGGAAGAAGCGGGCTCTTTGAATTTGGGAAAAGCACGGTAAAGCTTGTCCTGTATTCGAGCGTTTTGTTCTTTTTCCTTTATGGACGTTTACCGGAAATTATGGGTGCAATGGCCTTGTCGTCAGGCCAGGTGATCACGACTCTACTCCAACTTTGCATGTCATTGATGTCGATCGTGCTCGTTATCGCGATCTCGTTGGGGGTTATCGACTACAGTTGGCAGCGCGCAGAACATCTTCGAAAGAACCGGATGTCGCGTAAGGAATTGACAGACGAGGCCAAAAACTCTGACGGTGATCCAGCGATGAAACAGCAGCGCCGCCAAAAAGGTGTCGCGATTGCGATGAACCAGATGTTGGCAGACGTTCCAGACGCAGACGTTATCGTGGTAAACCCGACGCATTATGCCGTAGCACTGAAATGGGATCGAACCGTTGGTGGTGCGCCCGAATGTGTTGCTAAAGGGGTTGATGAAATCGCGGCAAGAATTCGCGAAAAGGCCCAAGAACACGCCGTTCCAATTCATTCAGATCCACCGACCGCGCGAGCATTATTTGCATCCGTCGAAATCGGGGAACAGATCCCACGTGATCATTTCAAGGCGGTCGCTGCTGCGATCCGGTTCGCCGATCGGATTAAGAAAATGGCAAGGACATGAGCTCTAAATCGTCTCAGATACTGGACCTCATTCCTATCTTGGATGCGGTCTTCCGGGCGAAACAAACGCGACTAGCCAAAATCAACCAAAGAATAATTGATTTAAAGGCTCAGTTGGCGTCTCTCGACAGGCCGCAGGATGCAGATTTGGACGCGCCTGCGACACGTGCCGGTGCAGATGTTTTGTGGGATACTTGGGTGCAAGATCGACGCAAATTGATCATGAAAGAACTGGCACTCGCCGCACGCGACCGCGAAAATGAGCGGGTCGTTGTCGCTAACGCACTTGCGAAGCTCGAGGCTACGCGCAAGCTCAGCGTTCGACTGTCCAAAGCGGATAAAGAAGAAGCAGAACGTCGTGCTAGTTGGTGACGTCCTGCCGCACAATATCTACGATCAACACGTCGGTGATGTGACCTTGCATGACCTGGTCAGCGGCACCGCGCAAGGCTTCACGAAGCAGTCGCATGTTTGACGAGGAGGTGAACGCCCCGTTGAAACCACCAATATTTGCGTGATCAAACATGACCTGTAAAAAAGCGTCTCGAAGACGGGGTTCATGCGCGAACACCGCCTCTTGACCACCACTCAAAACCTCAATGCTAAGCGACATGACCATTAGGCCAGTAACTCTCTCATTCGTTACAATAGGCACCACAAACTGGTTGTTCATGCGTGCATATTCACGGTCGTCCAATGCAACGGGTTCCGGCGTCGGTTCTGCCATCATTTCTTCTTGATGTGCGACCTCGCCACAGGGGTTCATCGCTACACCGTCGGGGTCATCCTCGGACATTAACGCAAGCCCCGCACCAACGCCGCCGCCCACGCCTGCCAACATCAAAATCACGGGTAAGATCAACTTTTTCATGAGAGGCTCCTAGAAGGGCAGAACAATGTCAGCGACCTGTTGGCCAATGCGAGGTTGTTGCACATCTGTGATTTGACCTCGTCCGCCATAAGAAATGCGCGCCGATGCAAGTTTATCATAGGTGATTTCGTTTTGGCGGCTAATGTCCTCGGGTCGCACAAATCCTGAAACAAGCAGTTCCCGCAGCTCAAAGTTCACACGCACTTCTTGCGAACCCTGGATGGACAAAACACCATTGGGCATAACGCCAACAATAGTAGCGGCAATGCGGAGTTCTAACTGTTCATTCCGACTTACCGATCCGTCACCGGCAAAAGACCCACTGGAATTGAGGTTCACTGCCGAACTGAGCGTCGCGCCGTCGGGGAGAGATTCATCAACCCGTTGGGGCACGCCAACAAAATCAGGTACAGAAAGGCTTTCCGATCCGCTCCTAGATCGGTCGGTGGAGTTTGAAATCGAGGCGCTATCGTCAATCTCGATCACCACGGTCAGAATGTCACCGCGTTGCACAGCGCGTCTATCCCCTAACAGGGAACCGCGCTCGCCTGTCCACAGGGACGGCGTATCATTGCGAACCGGGGCTGCGGACAGCTCACTCGACAATCCAAACGTCATCATAGCATTTGCTTCAGTTGTGGCCTGTGGCGGCGTAAAATCTGGCGCTTGCCCGACGTCTTGAATGCGGGCACAAGCAGATAGGGCGAGCAGCAGGAACATGAGTCTCGAATTGCGCATTTTGGCTCCTAATTGTTGACTTGGGCGGCGCCCGTTTCCAAAACCTGTGCCGTTACAGAGGTTCGTGACGATAGGTTCATGACCCTAATCCAGTCTCCGGCACCGGCTCGCTCCAATGCTCTTCCTTCCGTAGAAATGACGACGGCTCCATTTTGGTAGATCAACTGGATGAGTTGATTTCTTTCTACAATTGCGGGTGCCGAAATGTCGCCGGCGCGGATTGGTCGGCCAGCGTAAAGTGCGACGCGTGCTTCCTGGCCAATTGCCTCCGACGGGTCACTGATACCGCCAACGATAGTGACGTCGCGCAGCAACAGGTCTTCCGGTCCGATGATGCTACGTGCCGGAATAGTGCGTGTAGCGACGAGTGCCTCTGCCCCTGCTGATGTGGACAAAAGCAACATAACTGCGGTCAAACGGATCATCGAATTTGCACCATAGCGCTCAACATTTGATCTGCAGCAGAAATGACCTTTGAATTCAGTTCATAACCGCGCTGGGCTTTAATGAGGTCAGTGATCTCTTGCACTGGATCAACAGAACTGTCTTCAAGATAACCCTGACGCAAAACGCCCAACCCGTCCTGTCCTGGTGTTGAAGATGCGGGGGTGCCGGATGCTGGTGTTTCCAAAAATAGGTTGGACCCAATCGCTTCTAGCCCCTTGGCGTTGGTAAATCCTGTCACTGTAAACTGGCCCAATAATTGGGGCTCTACCTGATCTAGGAAATAGGCGTAAACCTCGCCCTCAGAGTTGATAGAAACCGACCGAGCATCACTCGGGATGGTGATGTCGGGAACAACAGGGTAGCCGTCGGAAGTTACGATCAATCCATCGCCAGTACGTTTTAAACCACCGTCGCGCGTATAGGCAGAACGGCCGTCCGGAAGGGTGACCTCTAAGTAGCCGTTGCCTTCGATCGCAAGATCCAAATCTCCGCCTGTTGCGGCTAAAGACCCTTGTGAGAGCATCACAGAGACTGAAGTTGGTCGAACCCCTAACCCCAACTGAACCCCAGTTGGAACCACGGTCCCGTCCGATGCGTTGATGGTGCCGGGGCGTTGCAATTGCTGATAATGCAGATCCGCAAATTCAGCGCGGCGGGTGTTGTATCCGGTGGTGCTCATGTTGGCGAGGTTGTTTGAGATGACCTCTACACGGGTTTGTTGCGCCGCCATTCCGGCTGCGGCAATCCTTAAAGCGCGCATAATTCGGCCTCCTTAATGCTTACTGACCCAAGGCGCGAATTGCGCCACGGATGCGTTCATCTTCTTTGTCCATGAAACTTTGCCCAAGCTCGTAAGCTCTTTGAACTTCGATCATCCGGGTGATTTCCAGTATTGGATCGACGTTCGATTCCTCCAGAAAACCTTGCAGCATGCGCCCTTCTAAGGCGGGCTCAACGCCACTATCTGCGCGAAACCGAACGCCGCCTTCACGAACCATTTCCAGTGGGTCACTCGGCACAACAAGGCCAACCTGTCCAACTGGTTGGCCACCCGCGCTCACCGTTCCGTCAGGTGCTATCCCGACAGGCCCCGCGCCCGTTGGAATGAAAACAGGAGCACCACCAGCATCAAGTACGCGGTGCCCTTCTGGTGTAACCAAGTCGCCGTTCTCATTTGGGGTGAACGCGCCGGCACGGGTCAGCCGTTCACCTTCTGGAGTTTCAATGAGAAAATAGCCGTCTCCTTCGATCGCGAGATCGAATGATCCACCCGTCTGGGCCAAGGCCCCTTGGGACGCCAACGTGTTTCGTCCGGCAGCGGTGGCCATGGACAAAGACTCGTCGTTGCGACCCAATGCAGAGACGTGTTCGGAAAAAATGACACCTTCAGAGCGGTAGCCCGTCGTCGAAAGGTTCGCGATGTTGTTGGCGACGACCCGCATTTGGTTCATTAACCCCGATTGACGCGTCAGCGCTGTGTAGGTTGCATTCTCCATTGGTCAGCCTCCTGCAATTATTGGAACGAGCGTGTTTTGGAAAAATGAAACCAACGTTTCGGTCATGAACCCCATCGTGATCCAAAACACTCCAACGATTGCTGCCAATTTGGGGACAAACGTCAGCGTCATTTCTTGAATAGATGTCAGTGCCTGAAACAGCCCTACGGTTAAGCCCGCAATCAATGCGACCGACAGAATTGGAAGCGAAACAAGTGTCGCAACCCAAAGCCCCTGTCGAAGCGTGTCGTAGAACAATGCTTCATCCATTAAACAGGCATCCGCAGAATTTCTTGGTAAGCCTCAACAACTTTATCACGCACCGTTACCGCCGTTTCGACAGCCAACTCGGTTTGCGCCAATGCCTGTACCAGTGCATGTGGATCGGCCCCGCCTGACATCGCCGCCATTGCCGTGTTTTCGCTTTGCTGCAACGTTTCGATGAACGATTCGGCGGCCTTCCCAAATGCGGTGCCGGCCTCGGCGCTCGGGTCTGGTGCTGTTGCGGGTTTGTTCGCGGCGTAGCTATTCGCGACGAAACTTGAACGAATATCCATAATATGTCCTCTTATCTGCGTAGGAGTTCCATCAGGGATGTCGACATTTGCCGAACCTGATCGAACAGTTTTAGATTGGCCTCATAACTGCGCTGCGCCTCACGCGCGTCTGCAACTTCAATGAGAAGATTGACGTTGGACCCCGAGTAATTTCCTGAGTCATCCGCCAAAGGGTGGGATGGGTCATGGATCTGGGCAAGTTCGGTTCGGTCCAACCGCACGTTTCCAGTTTCAACCAACCCCGTGCTTTGGCCTGCTTCCATGACGGCTTCAAAGCTGATCGTCTTGCGCTGGTATCCAGGCGTGTCCGCATTTGCGATGTTCTCAGAAACGTGCCGCAGACGAGCCGCCTGTGCCCGCATACCGCTTGCTGTGATGTTCATTGCTTCAGAAAAATCAGCCATCGTTATCTCCGACCTATGCTCAGACGCAAAACGTCGAGCGAGTGTTTGTAGATTGCCAGTGCACGATTATGCTCCCGTTGAATTTCAACGGAATTGATCATCTCTTGTTCAAGGGAAACGGTATTTCCGTTGGGGGAGGCTTCGGCATCAGAATAGCCAGATTGGGCAGGGGCAAAGGTGCCTTCGGCCCCGATATGATTGGCGCGAGTGGTCCGTAAAGTGTTGTGGCGCGCGGTGTCAAACGTATCAGAAAAAGGGGCAATAGACTGAGCGCGATATCCGGGCGTATCTGCATTCGCCATGTTGGCGGCAGTCACGGCCTGTCTTGCGCCCGCATGTTGGGCCATCGCAAAGGATGTCTGAAATACTTTCAGGTCTTCGAACACCGGGGCTTCTCCCTCGATTGGTTTCAACTAAGCCTTAATGATGATTCCCTAAGAATTGGTTGTCGCTAATTCAGTGAGGGCCGATGACCGAAGATATTTTTGATCGAATGACCGCAGCCGTGCAGCGCGCAAAGGCAACCATGCCTGCTGGGCGAATTACTGAAATTGCGGGTAACCTAATTAAGGTTTCAGGCCTCTCGACCCATGCGCGCGTCGGTGATCGGCTTCGCGTCTTAGGGCCTGAAATGAAGGGCGAAGTGTTGCGTTCATCAGCAACTACACTTGATGCAATGATCGAAGGGTCGAGCGAAGGTTTGGGTCTTGGCACCTATGTCGCGCTTACCCCACGTCCCGTTTTTTCGCCCCACGATGGTTGGATCGGGCGTATTGTCGACCCGGATGGCCTACCTCTCGATTCACGCCCATTGTTGCCTGGCACACGTCCACGCCACATTCATGCTGATCCGCCACCAGCTGCGGAACGCCGGCAAATGGGCGACAGGCTTTCTACCGGATTTGCAATTTTTGACACCGTTCTTCCAATCGTCCGAGGCCAGAGAATCGGCCTGTTCGCAGGGTCTGGCGTGGGGAAGTCTACATTGCTGGCATCATTGGCAAAACGCGTTGATGCTGATGTTATTGTCATCGGTTTGGTTGGCGAACGAGGGCGTGAACTGCGGGAATTTGTGACAAAATCACTGGGTCCAGAGGGGATGGCGCGCAGCGTGATCGTCGCCGCCACTTCAGATCGGGCGGCTCAAACACGAAAAAGATGCCCGCTTGCCGCCACAGCGGTGGCCGAATACTTTAGGGATCAAGGGAAACAGGTCCTGTTGTTAATGGACAGCATTACACGGTTCGCGGAAGCCCACAGGGAGGTCGCAGTCGCGAGCGGCGAAACGGCCAATCTGCGCGGTCACCCCGCTTCGACACCCACCGCCATTGCCGGGCTATGCGAACGTGCTGGGCCCGGACAGGATGCGCAGGGGGATATTACGGCAATCTACACTGTTCTGGTTTCTGGTTCTGACATGGAAGAACCCGTCGCGGATATGTTGCGCGGTGTACTGGATGGCCACGTTATCCTTGACCGGACAATTGCTGAGCGTGGGCGTTACCCAGCAATCGATGTACCGCGGTCGGTTTCCCGTTCCTTGCCAGAAGCGGCCAATCCATCTGAGAATAAACTGATCCAAAAAGCGCGCCAACATATGGGGACGTACGCGCAAGCAGAACTTATGATTCAGGCGGGCCTTTATGCAGCTGGATCGGACGCTAAGATTGATGAAAGTATCGCAGTGCATGAAAAGCTAGAGGCATTCATTTCGACACAAGGCGAACAAAGCACAGCCGGTTCTTTTCACCTTCTTCAACGTGCGTTGGCGTTAGAATAAAGGAAACGAACCTAGATCTGTTGTAACAGCGTTAACGCGACAGAGGCCCCACTCGAGCTGGAAAAGGCGCTGATTTCTGATTGTAGCATATACAGCCGGATCAGTTTTTCCTGGTTCTCACCGCTTGTTAGGTCAGCCATCTGATCGGTTCCAAACGTCCGTTCTGCACGCTCTTTGAATTGAACCAACTGCTGATCAATATCGACGGTCCCGAAACTGGATGGAAACCCAAGAGCGGTTTCAAACGTCGTCCTCAATACGGTATTGCCCATCATCGAAAACCACCTGGCGTCGTTGGTACTGCTGCCATCTACAACGTCTGATAATGCGGTTTCTAGATTAAGAGCGATACGCAGATCGTTGTTCTGCTCACCAACTGCAATCTCGAATTGCTCTGCCTCATAGCGTTCTATGATTTCATCGGGGAAAACAGAAAGCCCAGTGCGAGGCGGCCCGATCTCGCCAAAGCCAAATGCTTCACTAAATGCTGCGTACCGGCTGTCGGACAGTTTGTTCGCCAACGCGTCAGAATCCGATGTGCCTTCTTCCAGAATTTTCTGAATGAAGAACTTACTATCGATGTCATCGTCTAACCCAAACGCACCTAGCGCAACGGACAGAAGTTCTCTGTCCGCCACCAGATCTTCTGCCGTTGTAATCTCACCAATACGTTCACGGAACGCATCTGTGGCACGAACGACTTCCGCGCTTTCGCTGAATGCCTCCTTCTGAGTTTCCGCAGTGCGTTCTAGGAACAACCATCCGCTATAACCACTCAGTGGAACGATTGGTTGGAAGCTCATGACATTCTCGGGATAGCGGCTAGGAGGCGTTCTTCTCTAGCCAATAGTCCGCGGAGTTTTTTAAGACCACGATAGTATTCTTCTCGAACAAATGCTTCGGAGGCTTCTGCAAGTTGTTGGCGACTATCTGAATCCGTCAGCACTTGGCTAAGTTGCTCAACGCCCTGCAGTAATTGGGACCTCCCCTTTTCCTGATCGGCATCACCGGAAAGAACAAGCTGCGCGATATAACAAACCCTTCGCACGGGCGTATTCACTTCATCAGGGCGAATAGCATCCCTTAGCCGCAATATATTTGCATTCGGGGTAAGTATCGAAAGGCGCGAACGCCGATCACCGTTTTCGATAACCGCACCATTGACCAACACACGTTCCTTGGGACCAAGTTTGAGAACTAGACCTGACATCACAAGCCACCCTTTGGGCTTAGCCCACGCATCATCGCAATATTGATTTCTATGAGTGGCGCAATATCCGCTTCGCCCTTCAAGACTTTTCGAGAATGAAATGCGGTGAACTCGGAAAGGTAAAATATTCGCGCCCTTAGATCATCAGACAACGCATTCTCTTCGTCGGCGACCTGTGATGCAAAATGAGTCCAGATCGCTCGATTTGCATGTATCGCCTCCGCAAAAGCGGCGAAGCCTTTCGGTAATTGCGCCGCTGCACTGCGCAGCCGGTTCGTCGTTTCGGAGAAAAGTTGATGTTCTGCCGATCGTCCAATGCGAAGGGAAGACGTTTGGGGCGAATATGCCTGCCGAGCCTGTTCAATGATATTCACGGGGTGTCCTTTCGAGACGGATACTTAAACATGTGGCTTTGCCACATTGTGAATAGTGGCCCGAGACGACTGATCACGCCTCGGGCTAGTTTCATTATCCGAACAATGAGAGGATCGATTGTGGGGACTGGTTTGCAATCGACAATGATTGCACCCCAAGCTGCTGCTGAACTTGCAGAGCCTGCAGTTTGGCAGACGCCTCTTCCATATCGGCATCAACCATTGATCCGATACCAGTGGTTAGGCTGTCAGACAGCGAACTGATGAAATCAGCCTGCGTCTCCAAACGGCCTTCCGCAGAACCAAAGGCTGCCGCAGAATCGATGGCACCAGCTAACATTCCTTCGATCATGGACAACGCTGCTGCAGGGTCTGAAGTTACGTCAATTTCCTCAAGATCAGCCAAAAGACCGGTACCGCGTGAAACGCCATATTCAACATCAATGTCCGCATCACTAGTGAGGTTAGTAATCGCCAGCTCACCAGGTGTGGACGCAAGATCGAAAGAATAATCATCGGTTGAAAGGCCCGCGTTTTGCAACGCATCTTTAATACCCGTCGCAACTGACTCAGCGGTATCATTCTCGCGGATGCGATACGTCCCCTGGATATCACCGATCTTAACTTCGATTGCGTCACCAACGACAAGGCCATCTGTCACGGTATCATCAACGCCAGCTGTACTCGCTTTTACCGCCGATGCACCGGCTGCACCGCCCGACGTATCAAGGAATGCAAAGGTTGAAATCGTAACGGTATCCGCACCGCCGTTTGCAGCCAAAGTTGTAACGTCAATTTCACCAGTGTCCGATCCTGCAGTGATGTCATCACCGGCTGTCGTTGACAGGTTTTGGGTTGCAACGCCAATCTGAGACGCAATAACTCCACCGGAGCTGTTGCGATCAAGAGATGACAAGACATCGATGCCTTCGTTGCCATCAGAGTTAAAATCAGTCTGGGATCCGTCAACAAGGTTCAGACCGTTGAACTGCGCAGCCCCGACGACAGATTTGATCTGATCGGTCAGTGCTTCGATGTCTGTTTGAAGCTTGCTTGTATCAACGTTCTCTTCCTGAGCAGCGACAATCTTGGACTTCATGTCGGTCAGAAGGTCGGTCACCGTTTCGGATGCGTTTCGGGCCACTGCGATAGTGGATTGACCAAGGCTAAGGCTGTCAGAAATCGCTTTGAAACCCTGAACATCACTTTCCATAGTTTTGGAAATTGCCCAAACCGCCGCGTTGTCTTTTGCAGACCCAACTTCCAGACCGGTCGAAATCATTGATTGCGTGCTGGCCAAGTCGGTGTTGATGGATTTGAGAGTTTGCAATGCTGTCATTGCGCTGGTGTTTGTCAGAATGCTGGACATATTTTATGTTCCGTAATTTAGGGGCGCATTTTGCGCCAGTTTTTCAAGAACCATTCCTGACAGGAATGGAAGGAACGTCATTCTGACGGTTGCTTTTGGTCAATTGATCAAAAGCGCCACCAATACGTGGTGCAGGGTCAACATCGCGGGGTTCTCCTAACGAGAGCTTAATTCATGGCCGCTCAATACTTTGATTTTAAGTTCAATTTTCTAAAAACGTCGGTCGGTCGATCCAGGTGTTTGACGGATCTCTGTCGCCTTACCTGTACTGTCGTAACTCGAAAGCGATGAACGGGCCTGCTGTAGTTTTTTCACTGTGGACAAGGCATCGCCCACACCTAATTTGGCAGCCTCCAATAGTCGCCCATTTTGGGCCAACTTGAACGATAAGGCCCGCAATTCTGCCGGCCCAGTCTCTTCAAATTGGGTCACCAGCTCTTCCTTTTCTCCGATCAAGCCAACAACAGTGTCTAAGTCGCCTTTCAATAGTGCGCGCCGCTCAAGATCCAAAAGCCGCAAGAGCCGATCAATTGCTCGTCTACTCATTGCGGTAACCGGACATTGCCTCAAATAGCGATTCTGCAAGCCCGATGCCCCCAGCATCTGCCATACGTTTGGCTTGCTCCTCCCTCAAAAATGATCCGAACTGATCCTCCCCCGCACCGCCCCCAAAGCTTTCCGGAGTGTCGCCAAAACCAACTGATTTGAGCATTTCAGCGAGGAACGCTGCCTCAAGGTTCTTAGCGACGGCCATCAACTGTGAATCCTCCCGTGTGGTCGGCCGGCCGACCTCAAGTTGAGGTTGGTACGCGCGCTGAATTTCCATGGATGAGACTCCCAACAAGAATTACTTTTCCGATCTTTAGCGGTGAGCGGTAAACAATCAGTAAGGATCAGTGGCGTAAGACGACCTAGTTTTAATTGAGTCGGAGAAGCCGATGATTCTTTCACAGGTCTTGCAAGGGCAGCCAGGCTCGGCTGCGACCTCTCAAGGTGAACAGTCTGCTGTGCCCTTGATCGAGGATGAAGGTGCCTTCCTAAAAGCCTGGTCCGAACAACCGAGGGAAGGAGACAGTAAATGGCGTTCTGTCGATGGCGAGGACGAGGTGGAACAAGCAGGAGAAGATACAGAACTTCCAGATGACGTGATGTCAGAGGGCGGTTTGGTCGTAACGAACGACGCGCAAAGAACCACAACCAATAGGAACGAAAATTCGGATCAGCCTATCGATGGATCGATCGGTGAGGTTGGTGCCTTAGCGCATCCACTGCCCCAGATGTCAGCACCACCGACACGCGCTCCGCATGGCGATCTACCCGAACCTGACCGGATATCAAAGAACGTGAAAGACCATCGTTCGCAAGTGAACATAGGTCAGGCAAGTCAGCACCTCAGCACCTCAGCGGAGTTGGCTGACTCTAAAGAAAGTACGGACGTCCAAACTTTTCAGGGCGTAACAGATAAGCAGGTTTTGAATGCTCAGGTTCAGGCGCAGCCGAGCACGGGGAACCACAGTAAAACAACTGAACTGGCTCACGCAGACCCCGTCGAACTTGCAAAAACGACTCCGCCTTCAACGATGAATGGCTTAACTACCTTTCAACCGAAAGCCGTTCTTCAAAGGGATGTTCAAGCCAACGAACTCCACCCTCCTCGATCCGAGTTTTCCATTGCTCCAAATGGATCTTCCTTTCAATTCGGATTGACCAACAACCGGCCACCATCAGCAACAATCACGAACGCTTTTGTGGCGCCTGACCTTTTTATGAACGTCGTAGGCGAGGCAAATTCGGTTCTGGGTCACGTGTCATTGCTTGGTGCAATTGAAGAACTGTCCGAAGAACTTGTCCTAAACTCGACCACGTCTGTTTCACTGTCTAATTCCGCCATGAACGCGGCCAACACTGTGAAAACAGCGGCCCCAACGGTTGTGCAACAAATCGCTGCTGCACTGGCACAATCTTCAGGCCAAAGCACGCAAATCGCCTTGAACCCGGAAGAGCTCGGGCGGGTCCGAATATCGTTGTCATCAAACGAGGCGGGGCTGGTTGTTAACATTGTCGCAGAACGCCCTGAAACCGCAGATCTTATGCGGCGCAACATCGACAGCCTGCTGCAAGACTTCTCGGAACTTGGTTACGACAACCCTACGTTCGACTTCCAAAGCGACGGCGACACCGATGGTGAGAGCCCCTCAAAACAATCGCCCACGTCATCCGACGGCATGTCGGCAGATGTCGTGTTGACGCAACCAGAAATTTCAACGCCTCGACATACCGCATCTAGCGGGCTCGACCTAAAACTTTGATCGGATAAATTATGGACCTTACCCAAGTCACATCAGCAACGACCACTTATGTGGCAGACTCAACGACGTCGGAAACTGTCATCAGTTCTGACTTCGAGACATTCTTGAAAATGTTGACTGTCCAGATGGAAAATCAGGACCCTCTCGATCCTACCGATTCCGCAGAATACGCGATGCAGCTGGCTACGTTTTCAGGTGTCGAACAACAGGTTTTAACGAACGATCTTTTGACATCCCTGATGACGCAGATGAATGCGACCGGAATGGCGCAAATAGCTGACTGGGTCGGAAAAGAGGCACGGGCAGCGATGCCTGCCCATTTCTCGGGTAGCGCAATCACGATCGCTCCGAACCCGGTTGCCACCGCTGATACGGTGGAACTGGTCGTCTATGACAGCGATGGGAACGAAGTTGAACGAAGCGAAACCCCAGTCTCTGCCGACCCTATCGAATGGTCGGGTACGTCAGCCGACGGTACTCCATATGAACACGGATTGTATGAATTTCGGGTGGTGAGCTCCTCTAACGGAGAGGTCCTTCTCGATGATCTGGCCGATGTCTATGCATCTGTCCAAGAGGTGCGCAGCGAAGCTGGTGAAATCATCCTCATGATGGAAGGCGACGTCGCAGTATTGTCTTCAACTGTCAGCGCGATCCGCGAAGAGTCTAGCTAAGCAGGTTGTACAAGAACATTGCCGCTACTGTTAACATGGCTCCAAATCCGGACCACCCGATCGCGGCCCAATAGCTTCGGCGCGGAGCGGGTGCAGGGTCTTCGCTTAGCTTGATCAGTGCCGCTTCGGCCAGCGCCGGCAATCGTGGCCCGAACCGTGACATCACCTTCGCAGTTTTCGCCAGATCCGCCATGGCTGCGCGGGGCCCAATGCTGTCTTTGATGTATGTTTCGACCACCGGTTTTGCTGCGTCCCAGATGTTCATGCGGTGGTCAAATGTGCGGGCGACCCCTTCGACAACAACCATTGTCCGCTGAAGCAAAATCAGTTCGGTACGTGTTTCCATACCAAAACGTTCTGTCACTTCAAACAGATATGACAAAAGCCGAGCCATGGAAATTTGTTCGGCGTTCATCCCGAAAATTGGTTCGCCAACGGCTCGTAATGCGCGTGCGAATTCATCTACGTCTTGATCCGCGGGCACGTAACCAGCTTCAAAATGCACTTCGGCGACACGTTTGTAATCGCGGCGAATGAACCCAAACAAGATTTCGGCGTAAACGCGGCGTGTGTATTCATCCAAATGCCCCATGATCCCGAAATCATAAGCAATGATGTCACCATTCTCCGCAATCTTCAGGTTTCCGTGGTGCATGTCGCCATGGAAAAATCCATCACGCAACGCGTGGTTCAAAAACAGTTGCAACACCCGTTCGGACAGCTCGGTCAGATCATGTCCTGCAGCTGCAATGGCATCAACGTCGGCTGCGTTAATCCCTTCGGCCCATTCCAGCGTCATAACGCGTTTTGCAGACAATCCCCAATGCACATTTGGCAGGGTGAACCCCGCATCGTCCTTTGTGTTGTTGGCAAATTCAGACGCGGATGCGCTTTCCAACCGCAAGTCTAACTCGCTCGCAACAATCCCTTCGAAATGCTCAACCACATCCAATGGGCGCAAACGCCGCGAAGCCGGCGACAAGGTATCAACCATGGACGCCGCAAAATAGAACGCATCGATGTCTTTTTGGAACGCCCTTTCCACACCGGGGCGCAGTACCTTCACGGCCACATATTGACCGTCAGACACCAACCGAGCTTTGTGAACCTGCGCGATCGAGGCCGCGGCGACGGGTTCGGAAAACTCCGAATACATCTCGTCCATTGGGCGGCCTAGTTCGCGCGTTACTTCTTCAATGGCCACATCAACAGGGAAGGGGGGAAGCTTGTCTTGCAAGACCCGCAGCTGAACTGCCAGTTCGCTCCCGACCACATCAGGGCGGGTCGACAAGACTTGCCCAAACTTGATGTAGGCTGGCCCCAACGCTTGCAACGCGCGTGTCACAGGTGGCTGCGAAACATCGCCTTTCAGTCCCAGCCATTGGATCGGCCAAACCAGCCCGCGCAATACAAACCGCATCAGTCGCGGCGCATTTGCAGCATCTAAAACGACCTTCATCGCGCCAGTACGTTCAAGGGTGGCACCTGTACGGATCAGGCGAATAATATTGTGCGGCCCCCGCATGTCAGAGCTTCCAACCGGAATGCAAACACGCAATCCCAAGGCTTAGGTTGCGGTATTTGGCGTTGTCAAAACCGGCGGTCTTTACCATGTCCAAGAACGTGTCTTGGTCTGGGAACTTCCGGATCGATTCCACCAAATATTGGTAGCTGTCTCGGTCGCCCGTAATCACCTGACCCATGACGGGTATCGCGTTGAACGAATACACGTCGTACATTTTTTGCAGCATGTCGTTTGGAATTTTGTTGAATTCCAACACCATCAACCGACCACCTGGCTTCAACACGCGGTAGGCTTCGTTCAAGGCCTCTTGGGGGCGGGTCACGTTTCGAATGCCGAAACTGATCGTGTAAACATCGAACGTGTTGTCCGCGAACGGCAGCGCCATCGCGTCACCTACGACCCAATCAAGGCTTTCTTGTTGTTGGGCGGCCTCTGCACGTTTGCGGCCTTCTACCAACATCGGCTCTGTTAGGTCCAAAACGGTTGCGTGGGCTTCGCCGGCGCGTTTCAAGAACCGAAACGAAATGTCGCCCGTGCCACCGGCCACATCCAGCAACCGCTGGCCAGGTCGCGGTGCCAGCCAATCCATCATCGCATCTTTCCAAATGCGGTGGATCCCGAGGCTCATTGCATCGTTCATCACGTCGTATTTGCTGGCGACGCTTGAAAACACGCCCTGCACGCGGCCAGCCTTTTCGGCCTCCGGTACGGTTTCAAAACCGAAATGGGTTGTTTGGTTGTCTGTCATAGCGGTCACCTTGCGAAGTTCACCTAGCAGATATAGCGTCCAACCTTCGGATACAAATGGCCAAATCAGCGCGGTTCAAATGGGCAGTTATTTCACAGATCGATTTGAAGCAATCGCAGGGCTTCCAGCGGCCATTGCCCAAGCCCCCATCGTCTTCTTAATCGCCTTCTCAATCGGCGGCGTCCTGATCTGGTTCAAATATTGGGTGATCCATCGGTCGACGAAACGGTCAATCGCCAGCAGAACTCATGGCCACTGGGCAGATGCTGACCGCACACACATTCGCCATGAAACTGGCATTGGCACCACCGAGGTCTTGGTGATGCGCCAGAACGGGTTGGGAGGGATGATCTGGTTCGCAGTCTTCTTTTTTGGTGGCGGCACGGTGTTCTATGCCCTTGTCGTCCTGCAGTCACCCGACGTGACGACGAAAGACTGGCTTACATTTTCTGGCTTGCTGATCTTTACGATTCTGGGAATGGCCGCGATCGAGGTTTCGCAAACCTGCATCTATGTCCACGCGGACCGGCTTGAACGCCGTCGCGTGTTACACCGTCGCCAATTTATCAGCTTTGCAGACATTGCATCTGTTGCCCCACACGGAAAATCCTTTGCAGGGGGCATTGTCATTCATGCGGCGTCTGGTGACAAAATGCGCATTCTGGCATCCTTTAGCGGTTACAGCGAGCTGCTCACGCGGCTCGGTGAATTCGACCCCAAACTCAAGGCGATGGCGTCCCTCATGGCCACACGAAAGGTGCGCAATGCCCGAACTTCCCGAGGTTGAAACCGTCCGAACCGGCCTCGCGCCGTCGATGGAAAAGCAGATCATCATACGTGCCGATGTGAATCGACCCGATCTGCGTTGGCCGTTTCCCGAAAACATGGCCGCGCGCTTAACCGGCGCGCGTGTGATGGCGTTGCGGCGACGTTCCAAATATGTGTTGGCCGATCTCGATTCTGGCGAAACCTTGATCATCCATTTGGGCATGTCAGGTCGCATGACAGTATCGGGTGACCCATTGGGACAATTTCATCACGACCATCCCGCGCCTGAAAAACATGACCACGTTGTGTTTCACATGGAAAATGGCGCACGCATCACCTTCAATGACCCTCGTCGGTTCGGGGCAATGGATCTCGCCAAAACCACGGCCCTTGATGAACATTGGCTGATCAAGCCCATTGGCCCAGAACCGTTGGGCAATGCCTTTAATGCGCCATACCTTGTCGACAAGCTCACAGGTAAGAACACCCCCATAAAGACGGCGCTTCTCGATCAACGGATCGTTGCTGGTTTGGGTAATATCTACGTTTGTGAAGTTCTATATCGTGCCCGAATTAACCCCAAACGTAAGGCGGGGTCGCTCTCGAAACAGCGGGTCAATTCCCTTGTCCCAATCATCCGTGATGTCCTGTCAGAAGCCATCGCGGCGGGTGGCTCATCCCTGCGCGATTATCGTCAAGCGGATGGTGAATTAGGTTATTTTCAACACGGATTTCAGGCTTACGATCGTGAAGGGAATCCTTGCCAAACCCCTGATTGTACAGGTCTAATCGCCCGTATCACACAGTCGGGACGATCGACCTTCTATTGCCCGCAATGTCAAAGATAGCTTGATAACGGCGCTGGCTGAGGTATTCGTAGGCGCTTATGGAATCTGCGAGGAGCCTACCCATAATGGCCTTTGAAACGATCATTCTAGAGAATGTCGATGACGTTGCCGTCATCACGCTCAACCGCCCTGAGGCGCTTAATGCCCTCAACGGGAAGCTGCTTGGCGAACTGGCACAGGCCGTGGCCGATGCAGATGCGGATAAGAAAATCCGGTGTATTGTTCTAACCGGTTCCGAAAAAGCATTTGCAGCCGGCGCTGACATTAAAGAAATGGCGGAACAGTCGTTTGTCGACATGTACAGAAGCAACTTCTTTGGTGAAGAAACCGACAAATTCTTGAAAACACGCAAACCCATCATCGCTGCCGTTGCCGGTTTTGCGCTGGGCGGTGGTTGCGAACTGGCGATGATGTGTGACTTCATTATTGCCGCCGATACTGCGAAATTCGGACAACCGGAAATCAACCTTGGTGTGATTGCCGGTATTGGCGGCACACAACGTTTGACGCGTTTTGTCGGCAAATCGAAATCAATGGACATGCACCTTACGGGCCGCTTCATGGATGCGGCAGAGGCAGAACAATCCGGTCTCGTAAGCCGTGTTGTCCCTGCAAAGAAGCTGCGCGAAGAAGCACTATCTGCAGCCAACAAGATCGCGGAAAAATCGATTCTGGCGTCGATGGCTGTTAAGGACACAGTCAATCGTGCCTACGAAACAACCCTCGCGGAAGGCATCAATTACGAGCGCCGCATGTTCCAGTCGCTCTTCGCGACAGAAGATCAGGCAGAAGGCATGGCCTCCTATATTGAAAAGCGTGAACCGCAGTTCCGCGACAAGTAAACCAAACAGTTGCAATACCTGGCGCCGCGGCCTATACGCGGCGCTGAAATGCGCGTGATGCCCGCTTAGGCTCGAATCAATCCCGGTTGTGGTTTGCCGGTGGGTTGCGTGCGTTAATGAAATTGAAACGAAACGAACCCGAAAGAAACTGACCCATGGCAAATACTGCACAGGCTAAAAAACGCGCACGTCAAAACGAAGCACGTTTTCAAGTAAACAAAGCACGCCGTTCGCGCATCCGTACGTTCCTGCGTAAAGCTGAAGAAGCAATCGCATCCGGTGACAAAGAAGCAGCAACAGCTGCTGTTCGTGCGCTCCAGCCAGAATTGATGCGCGGCGTGACCAAAGGCGTATTCCACAAAAACACAGCAGCACGGAAAATGTCCCGTCTGTCCGCACGCGTTAAAGCGATCGGTTAAGTTTCGGCAACACCGATTCTTTTTGTGACCTAACGAAAGGCGACCCAAACGGGTCGCCTTTTTTAGTTCCAGCGTCGCATTTTTGCCGACCGAGCATGCGACTTTTCCTTGAGATTCAAGGCTTCAAAAGATTCGTTTCAAAACGATCTCTGTCAAGCCTATCGTTGTTGTTGAAATCGCCTCGGCCAAAGGGCTAGTTTTGCTAAGCGATTCATTTCGTTCCTGGGGGAACGTGGGACAGCAAAACAAATTTGGGTTACCCTTGCTCTGCAGCCGGGTCCTTACAAAAGCCTTAAAAATAAGGCTAAGTTTTGCGACACAATGTGTTGGCGAGGTGTGGGAGCCCAGCCGTACAGAGTGGTACCATGTATTCTGTGGCGCTGATTGGTTGGGGGGGTATCTTCCCTTGTCAGTTGGCTTTACGCACCGGTCAAAACGGCAGGTCACCGCACAGTTTCTGCGGCGATTAACCCATCCGGATGCGTGACAGGGACGATGACTCGCATAATTCGGCGTCTGCTGGCGCTGCGGGACACGAAGAACGGGATAAACGGGTAGACTATGACACAGGCGAACTGGGAACAGATCAAAGCTGATATGCGGTCGGCAATTGGGGCAGGCAATTATAAAAGCTGGATCGAACCATTGTCTTTCGTCACCGCATCCGAAGGCGTTGCACGTGTTTCTGCCCCAAATCCGTTTGTGGGTGACTATGTTGGTAAGACCTATGGCGACCAGATCATCTACCACTTGAACCGTCAGGGGCTGTCCGTCCAACGCCTTGCTTTCGACGTCGAAGGCTCAGCCGTTACAGCAAAGCCTGCCACAGCCGCTCAGCCAGCCGCGGCATCTACCAAATCAAGCGCTCAATCCGGTGATGCCCAGCCTGATCAACGTTTCACATTCGACACGTTCGTTGTCGGGAAGCCCAACGAATTGGCCCATGCTGCGGCCAAACGTGTTGCCGAAGGCGGTCCAACTACATTCAATCCATTGTTCCTCTATGGTGGCGTTGGTTTGGGTAAAACGCACCTCATGCACGCTATCGCACATGAGTTGAGCGAAAAGCGCCCCGACTTGAACGTTCTCTATATCTCTGCTGATCAGTTCATTTACCGGTTCATTTCCGCCCTGCGCGATCGCAAAATGATGGACTTCAAACAGCACTTCCGGTCTGTCGACGTCTTGATGGTGGACGACATTCAATTCCTCGAAGGCAAAGATTCCACGCAAGAGGAATTCTTCCACACCTTCAACGCGCTTGTTGATCAGAACAAACAACTGATCATCTCTGCCGACCGTGCACCGGGTGAAATTCGCGACCTGAGCGAACGTATCAAATCCCGTTTGCAATGCGGCCTAGTTGTCGATCTGCACCCAACCGATTTTGAATTGCGTCTGGGTATCCTGCACGCGAAACAAGAAACCTACCTCAACGTTTATCCGGGTGTTGAAATTGCTCCGGGCGTTTTGGAATTCCTCGCGCACCGCATTTCAAGCAACGTTCGTGTTCTCGAAGGCGCGCTCAACCGTCTTTACGCGTTGGCGTCTCTTGTCGGCCGCAAGGTCACGGTTGAAATGGCCCAAGACTGTCTGTCTGACATCCTGCGTGCGTCTGATCGCAAAATGACGATTGAAGAAATTCAACGCAAAGTGTCCGAACACTACGACATTCGTCTGTCCGACATGCTGGGCCCAAAACGCACACGCAGCCTCGCGCGTCCACGTCAGGTGGCAATGTGGTTGTGCAAGCAACTCACCAGCCGCAGCTTGCCAGAGATTGGCCGCAAATTTGGCAAACGCGATCACACGACCATTATGCATGGCGTGCGCAAAATCGACGAATTGCGCCAATCTGACAGTCAAATCGCCGACGATTTGGAACTCTTGCGCCGCGCATTGGAAGATTAAGACACCATAGTCTTGTCTAAACTGTCCGAACCCTTCACAAACCTCTTGTGGAGGGCGCAAAATCCTCTAATTTCAGCACCCCAACCCTACGGGGTACGCAGGACGGAGACAGGGCCATGAAACTCAGCATCGAACGCGCAACATTGCTCAAAGCCGTGGCGCAAGCCCAGTCAGTTGTCGAACGCCGCAACACTATTCCAATTCTCGCGAACGTCTTGATCGAGGCAGAAGGCTCCGATGCCACGTTCCGTGCCACTGACCTCGATATCGAAGTCGTCGACAAAGCACCGGCACAGGTAGAACGGGCAGGGGCCACGACAGTGTCAGCCGTTACGCTAAATGAAATCGTTCGCAAATTGCCGGACGGTGCATTGGTCACCCTTACTGAGGACAGCGCCTCTGGGCGTCTGACCATCGAAGCAGGCCGTTCCAACTTCAGCCTCGCAACCTTGCCCAAAGAAGACTTCCCAGTGATGGCGACGTCCGACTATGCCGCAAACTTTTCAGCGCCCGCACCTGTATTGCGCCGCCTGTTTGATAAATCCAAATTCGCCATCTCGACTGAAGAAACACGTTACTACCTCAACGGTGTATACATGCATGTTTCCGAATCCGACGGTGGAAAAGTTCTGCGCTGCGTCGCTACAGACGGTCACCGTCTTGCCCGCATCGATGCGGACCTACCCGAAGGTGCCGCCGACATGGCTGGCGTCATCGTGCCCCGCAAAACCGTCGGCGAACTTCGCAAGCTTCTTGATGACGACGACATGAAAATTGCCGTCTCCGTTTCCGAAACCAAAATCCGTTTCGCGACGCCAGACATCACACTGACGTCCAAAGTCATCGACGGCACATTCCCCGATTACACCCGCGTGATCCCGCAGGGGAACACCCGCAAACTCGAAGTCGACGCATCCGAATTTGCCAAGGCGGTGGATCGTGTGGCGACAGTTTCGTCTGAACGGTCCCGCGCAGTTAAATTGCAACTCGACGAAGACCGTTTGGTCCTGTCCGTCAACGCGCCCGACAGCGGTGCCGCGGAAGAAGAACTTGCAGTTGCTTACAATGACGAACGTCTCGAAATTGGCTTTAACGCGAAATACCTTCTGGAAATCGCGTCTCAGGTGGACCGTGAAAACGCAGTCTTCATGTTCAACAGCTCTGGCGACCCGACCTTGATGCGCGAAGGCAACGATACCTCCGCAGTCTACGTCGTTATGCCGATGCGCGTCTAACTTGGCCGCAATGCACCAGATTTTTGAAAAGGGCCGCTACTAATGTCGGCCCTTTTTCTGTCTGCGCTAACCCTCTCTCACTTTCGATCGCACCGTCGCGCCAAACTCGAACTAGACGGCAGGCCGGTTGCTATTCACGGACCCAATGGCGCCGGTAAAACCAACATTCTCGAAGCGGTATCCATCTTGTCACCCGGCCGTGGCCTGCGTCGCGCCTCGTCCGAGGATATGACACGTCGACCAGAAGCATTGGGGTGGAAGGTCACGGCTGACCTAACCTCACTCTCGCAAAACCACGAGATTGAAACATGGTCCGAAGGCGGCGCATCTCGTCAAACCAAGATTGATGGCAAAGCGTCTGCACAGATCGCGCTGGGCCGCATCGCCCGTGTCCTGTGGCTTATTCCCGCGATGGACCGCCTATGGATAGAAGGCGCAGAAGGCCGTCGCCGTTTTCTCGACCGCGCAACACTGTCTTTCGAACCGGCCCATGCCGAAGCCGTTCTTACCTATGAAAAGGCAATGCGAGAACGCAACCGCTTGCTTAAAGACATGGTGCGCGACGCCCATTGGTACGCCGCTCTCGAGCGGCAAATGGGCGAGGCTGGGGCCACAATCTACCGCAACCGTGCCCATGCTTTGTCCCGTCTGACCGAGGCGCAAGAAGCCGCTGAAACCGCGTTCCCAACGGCAACCTTGACGCTGACCCACCCCGAACCTGCCTGTGATGCACCTTATGACGCTGGTGCCTTGCAGGATGCGTTTGCGGCCAGTCGTCCCCGCGACCTTGCTGCGGGACGGACATTGATCGGCCCTCACCGCGCCGACCTATACGCCGTGTTTGCTGCCAAAAACGTTCCCGCCAAAGATTGTTCTACTGGCGAACAAAAGGCGCTCCTCATCTCTTTGATCCTCGCAAACGCGCGGGCTCTGTCCGACGATTTTGGCGCCGCGCCCATCCTTCTGCTGGATGAAGTCGCCGCCCACCTAGACGCGACCCGCCGTGCAGCGCTCTATGACGAAATAGTTGCCCTCAAATCGCAGGCCTTCATGACGGGCACGGGCCCAGAATTGTTCGCCGAATTGAACGACCGGGCCCAATCCGTCGTTGTCACGGATGATGCAGGCATCTCAAACACGGTACAAACATGACCATCACACCGACCGAGCTGGCCCTTTATGCTGGCGCCCTGGCTATCCTATTCCTAACCCCCGGTCCTGTCTGGGTTGGCCTCATCGCACGCGCGCTTTCAGGCGGTTTTCGCGCCGCATGGCCGCTGACCATGGGGGTCGTGATCGGCGATGTCATGTGGTCCCTCTTTGCAGTGCTCGGCATGGCTTGGGTGGTCGATCAATCTCCCGGCACCCTTACCGCTCTAAAATGGGTTGCCTGTGCAACCTTCATCCTCATGGGTTACCTGATCTTGAAATCAGCTGACAAAGATCTTTCCAAGGCTGACAGCCGCCTCACAAGACCCGGTGTGTGGGCCGGGTTCATCGCCGGCCTTGCCGTGATCTTGGGGAATCCCAAAGCGATCCTGTTCTATATGGGCATGTTGCCTGGCTTCTTTGATTTGGGGGCATTCACCCATGCGGACATCATCGCGGTGGCCTCTATGTCAGCTTTGGTTCCTCTCGTCGGAAACCTATTCATGGCCGCCATGATCGATCGCGTGCGCCGCCTATTGACGTCTCCAAAGTCGGTGCGTCGCATGAACTTGACCGCCGGATACCTCATGATCGGCGTTGGTTGCGTTATTCCGTTTACCTAGACGGCGCGAGCCACGCTTCTAAGTACGCCCGAAACCGGTCCGAAATTTCGACGCTGGAATGCAGGGCGCAGAAGTTGAGCGCGATCGCCTGAACTGCAAACGCCTGTATTCCCTCCGCAAGAAACGCGGTGTCTAGATCGGTTCGTAACTGGCCAGCGGGCATGTTTTCCATCCAGTCCGCGACCACGTCGAGGTGGCGACCAAATGCCATCGTGATGGGCCCCAAATCTTCGATTGCTGCTGCACCCGAATATCGGACGGTCACGTCCACGGTTGTTCGGTTCTGCGCAATGACATCAAAATAGGGTTGGTGTGCATCGGCCATTTTTTGGATGGTTGCAGGTTGCTGGGCTGCCATCTTTTCCAAGGACGCATGCATGTCCGCGCCAATGATTTCAGACAGCAGTCGGTCCTTATCTTCAAAATGCGAAAAGAAGGTTCCCTTCGCCACGCCAGCTTTCGCCACCACGTCTTCAACGCGCAGCGCATCATGCCCTTTTTCAGCAATCAAATTTTGCGCGGCCTCCAGAAGGCGGGCGCGCGTAACAAGTCGGCGTTTCTGTGGGGCACGTGTCATGCGGTCATATTCCTCAAATTCTGACCGTAGTCAAATTTATATTGACCGTGGTCATTTTTGTAAATTAATTGACCGTAGTCACTTTTAGGAGATTCGTATGCCAACCAAACGAACCGTGGTTCTCAACGGCCACCCCGCCCCCAATTCCTTGTCGCAACAATTTGCAGCGACCTATGCTGAAACGCTTCAGGCATCCGGTGCAGAGGTACGCCAATTCAATTTGTCAGAACTGGATTTCGATCCCGATTTTGGTCAAGGCAACTATTCAAAGTTCAAACCACTTGAACCCGACCTCGAAGAGCTTCTTCAGGCCCTCGAATGGTGTGACCACCTCGTCATCGCGACACCTATGTGGTGGGGTGGCCCTCCGGCGTTACTCAAAGGCCTGTTTGACCGGATGCTCGTCCCGGGCCGTACGTTCAATACGAAGGTTCTGAAAATGGGGATGCCGACGCCAATGCTGGGCGGTCGAACGGCGCAGGTGATCCTGACCTCCGATACCCCCATGTGGGCCTTTCGACTGCTTTACGGCCGCGCAATGATCAAAAACATCCACCGTCAAATCCTCAAATTCGTTGGTTTTGCACCCAAACGCCCCCTCTATTTCTCCGGCGCCTCAGAGGCAGACAAACCCAAGGTGGACGGCTGGATTGCCACCGTGCGTTCCTCGGCCCTGCGCGAGGTCTAAGCATCGGGAAAATGCTCTCAATTGCGTGACAACCCAGCAAGAAAACGGTATAAAATGACCCAAATAACAAGGAATAACGGTCATGACCGACGAGCAGCAAAGCCCAGAAGAATACGGCGCGGATTCTATTAAAGTTCTCAAAGGCTTAGAGGCCGTCCGTAAACGCCCTGGGATGTACATTGGTGACACCGATGATGGCTCGGGTTTGCACCACATGGTCTATGAGGTCGTGGATAACGGTATTGATGAAGCCTTGGCGGGTCACGCAGATGCTGTGAACGTTAAAATTCACGCGGATGGGTCTGTTTCAGTGTCTGACAACGGGCGAGGAATCCCCGTTGGTATCCACGAAGAAGAAGGCGTTTCCGCAGCCGAGGTCATCATGACCCAGCTGCACGCTGGCGGTAAATTCGACAGCAACTCCTACAAGGTTTCCGGTGGTCTGCACGGTGTGGGTGTGTCCGTTGTTAATGCCCTGTCCGATTGGCTGGAATTGCGCATTTGGCGCGACGGAAAAGAACATATCGCACGGTTCGAGGGTGGTTTTACCACGCGCTCTCTCGAGGTTGTTGGCGAATGCGGTGACCGTACCGGTACCGAGGTCCGTTTCATGGCGTCTGTCGAAACATTCTCCAACCGCGACTACTCGTTCGAAACGCTTGAAAAGCGTCTGCGCGAATTGGCCTTCCTAAACTCTGGCGCGCGTATCATCGTCGAAGATGAACGTCCCGCCGAGCCGCTCCGTACCGAGCTGTATTATGAAGGTGGCGTCAAAGAATTCGTCAAATACATCGACCGATCCAAGGCCTCGATGCTCGACGAGCCGATCTATGTGATTGGTGAAAAAGACGACATCGGCGTTGAAGTCGCTATGTGGTGGAACGACAGCTACAACGAAATGGTGCTGCCCTTTACCAACAACATTCCACAGCGCGACGGCGGGACACACATGGCAGGTTTCCGCGCCGCTTTGACCCGTACCATCAACAACTACGCGCAATCCTCGGGCATCGCAAAAAAGGAAAAAGTCAGCTTTACCGGCGATGACGCCCGTGAAGGTCTGACCTGCGTGTTGTCCGTCAAAGTGCCTGACCCGAAATTCTCGTCCCAGACGAAGGATAAATTGGTGTCTTCCGAGGTCCGCCCAGCGGTTGAATCCTTGATGAACGAGAAGCTGGCCGAATGGTTCGAAGAAAACCCCGCAATCGCCCGCACGGTTGTTAGCAAAATCATCGAAGCCGCCCACGCCCGCGAAGCCGCCCGTAAGGCGCGCGAACTGACCCGCCGTAAGACGGCGATGGACGTGAACTTCCTCGCCGGTAAGCTAAAAGATTGCTCCGAGAAAGACCCGTCTAAAACCGAAGTCTTCTTGGTGGAGGGTGACTCTGCTGGTGGTTCTGCCCAAACCGGCCGTGACCGCCAAACGCAGGCCATTCTGCCGCTGAAAGGTAAAATCCTAAACGTCGAACGCGCCCGTTTTGACCGGATGCTTGGCTCCCAAGAAATCGGCAACCTGGTGATGGCGCTTGGCACGGGTATTGGCCGCGATGAATTCAACATCGAAAAACTCCGTTACCACAAGATCGTCATCATGACCGATGCGGACGTTGACGGTGCGCACATCCGCACGCTGCTACTGACGTTCTTCTTCCGTCAAATGCCGGAACTTATCGAAAACGGGTATCTCTACATCGCGCAGCCGCCGCTCTACAAAGTTAGCCGCGGTAAGTCCGAGGTATACCTCAAAGACCAAGCCGCAATGGATGAGTATCTTGTTGAACAAGGCATCGAAGGCGCGATCCTACGTCAGGGCAACGGCGAAGAAATCACAGGCGCCGACCTGCGCCGCGTTGTCGATGATGCAGCTCGTCTAAAGCGTGTCTTAGACGCTTTCCCAACCCATTACCCGCGTCACATCCTTGAACAGGCTGCGATCGCGGGTGCGTTCGTTGCCGGCGCCGTTGATAGCGACCTTCAAGGTGTGGCTGACCGCGTCGCGGCGCGCCTCGACCTTATCGCGAACGAATGGGAACGCGGTTGGCAAGGCCGTATCACCCAAGACAAAGGCATTCGTCTGACTCGCATTCTGCGCGGCGTCGAAGAAGTCCGCACCATGGACGGCCCGATGTTGCGCTCCGGTGAGGCTCGTAAAACCGGCTCCTTCACGCAAGGCCTTCAAGACGTCTACTCGACACCTGCAACATTGATCCGCAAAGACCGCGTGCAAAACATCTACGGTCCACTGGATTTGTTGAAAGCAATCTTGGAAGAGGGCGAACGCGGCCTATCCCTCCAGCGCTACAAAGGCTTGGGCGAGATGAACCCCGACCAACTTTGGGAAACCACACTCGACCCCGACGCCCGCACATTGTTGCAGGTCAAAGTCGAAGACGTGGCCGAAGCCGACGATCTGTTTACCAAACTGATGGGCGACGTCGTAGAACCTCGCCGTGAATTCATCCAGCAAAACGCGCTATCCGTCGAAAACCTCGACTTCTAAGACAAATCAAGGACCTGACCCATGGCAGACTCTGAACAGAAAGAATCGATCTTCGAATTCGTCAATTCAGGGAACGGGGGGTTGGCGTTTCTGAATAACTTTGAAGGTCACCCCAAAGGTACGTTTCGTGAAATACATCGCCAAGCTAACCAAACTGCCGACGGGGAACGCCGGCCGCTTTGGGAAGGCTACGCAGAGGTAAAGGATTACCCGCGAAACACATCGGGCGCCCGATCCGCTAAACAGGTCAGCACACGGCCACGTGTCGGTGGATTTTTCTCTTGGCTGGTACAGCAACGCCGCCCTGAAACGGTTGTTGAATTTGGGACAGCCTTTGGTGTGTCCGGAATGTACTGGCTCCATGGATTAGAAGCAGCTGGTCACGGCCACCTGATGACCTATGAACCCAACAAAGATTGGGTGACCTTCGCACGCGAAAACCTATCCTCTGTGTCGGACCGGTTCACGCTTACAAATGGCACCTTCGAAGAAAACGCTGCAACGACGTTAAAAGAAGGCACCGTTGGTCTCGCCTTCATCGATGCAATCCACACCGGTGAATTCGTGACCAAACAATACGAAATCATGCGGCCCTATTTGGCCGAGAACGCAATTGTTTTGTTCGACGATATCCATTTCTCGGATGACATGCGGTCTTGTTGGGAAGACGACATCGTCAAACGCCCTGAAATCAAGGCATCAGCACAGCTGAGTACCCGGATCGGGATCGCGCTCGTTTAGCGGGCTCTAACGGCGCGACCACCAAACCTATTTCACGGATGCCTTGCTGTTAATATCGGCAAACACGCTCAGAAACTGCGCTACCTCAGCCTCAGAATTGTAATGGCACATCGAAACCCGCACAGCCGCGCTCTGGCCCAATGGGGTCAGGATGTTTCCGCTGTAATGGTCCGCCTTGCGAACATGCGTTCGAATGCCTTCTGCGTTAAGGCGCTCCACAATATCCGGCGCTGAAATGGTATCCGCCCAAAAACAAACCAACCCTTCGCGTGCTGGGTTATCAATGCCACCGACCACATGGACACCTTCGTAATCGGCCAATCCCTTTAGGTTGCCCACGCCATGCAACATGGCATCGGTCAGTGTCTTTTCATGCGCCTTGATCGCTGCTCCCGCGTCTTCAATGCGACCGCGTCGCGTTGTGGCGGATCCAACCTTACCGCCAAGCCAATCAAAATAGTCGACCACATCGTGGAACGTTGCATAGGCCCCTGTGTCCCTTGTCCCAAATTCCCAATTGGCCTCTGGCCCCTTTAACAATTGTTCGGGGCCAAGGGCGGTCATTCTATCGTTGACCCAAGCAACGCCATATCCGTGCCGTGCAAACATTTTGTAAGGCGAAACCACATAGGCATCCACGTCCGCTGCGTCTACGTCAACCAGCCCGTGGGATGCATGTTGGATGCCGTCCACGATGATAAAACATTCGGGCGCGACGGCCCGAATTGCCGCTGCGATCCCAGCCAAATCCATGCCCATGCCTGTCACCGGTGACGTGTGCAAAATCGTTGCCACACGAGTATCCGGTGTGACTGTTGCGGCGTAGGCCTCGGGGGTGACCAACCCCAACCCATCATCATGGGGCGCGTCCAAGTTTGTATGTCCAAAGGTTTCAGCCCAGCGCACCCGTGGCGAAACTGACGCGGGGTGTTCAACGGATGACCCCAATACCACACCAGCTTCCGTCTTGGACATTGCCGTGCGCACCAAACGGAACAACAGTTCGGTGCCGCTTTCACCTACAATCACTTGCCCAGATGGCGCGTTAAACCAATCCATCGCACCGGCTTTCGCCTCTTTGATGATATCGACAAGCGCCTTAGATGCGGGGTTATCCCGCCCCTGATTGTCCGGAATTGCCGCAAACCGTGCTGATGTTTCCACAACCGAATTCAACGTCAGCGCACCGCCAGCATTCTCGAAAAACACACGCGAGCCTTGGAACGGGCAGGTGTCTACATGGGCAAACTTGGATCGAACGTCATCCAACAAGTCAGGGGTTATCATCGCGCAAATCTCCTTTGCGCCAACATGACCCCAATCATCCCAGATAATCCAGCCTAGATGTGGACCATTTCCGCAACTTCGACAGACCCGGACCCGTCAAGAACCATCGGGTTATTCGCGGCATGTGCGCAGGCGGCCTCATAACTGTCTGCTTCGATAATGGAAAACCCCGAAATCGGGTTTGGGCCGCCGTCCGCGACATGCCCAGCAGCGCTAACTGTATGTGACTTCCCAACCGGTGATCCGCCGTCAACGACAGCAGCCCCCATTCCTTGGTACCACACGCCCCAAGCTGCAATTGCCGCTTCGACGTCCTTAGGGCTATCGGGCATACCCCCGCCGTGAAATGCCAATAAAAACTTTGCCATGACCATACCTTTCAAAAACCAGACCCTTATTAGGCGCCGATTTCCAAAATTTCGCAAGTTTGGTGCCTATTTAGCTTTTCGGCCCTACATGGTTTTCACCACGTGCCGCCGATAACGCGATCTGCTTTTGGCGCTCGCGGAACCGGTCCTTGTCTCGATCCGATGTTTCACCAGCACACTGGTGGCAGGACACACCCAATTCAAATTCCGGTAAATTCCGATCTTCGGGCATTAAGGGCCGCCGACAGGCATAACACAGCACATGCGGGCCTTCTTCCAAACCATGCCCAACGCTGACGCGTGCATCAAACACAAAACATTCGCCGTCCCATGTGCTGTCTTCCTGTGGAACCTCTTCAAGATATTTTAGGATGCCACCTTTCAGGTGGTACACATCGTCAACACCTTGGCCGATCAAGAAATTGGTCGACTTTTCACACCGGATGCCACCGGTGCAGAACATCGCGATCTTCTTATTGTGAAACCGTTCTTTGTTCTTTTCCCACCATGCGGGAAACTCACCAAAGCTCTTGGTCTCAGGGTCAATTGCACCATCAAAGGTGCCAATCGCGACCTCGTAATCGTTGCGCGTATCAATCACAGCAACATCCGGTGACGTGATCAATTCGTTCCAATCCGCTGGGTCCACATAACGGCCAACCGATGCCGTTGGGTCCACGTCCGGCTGCCCCATCGTTACGATCTCTTTTTTCAACCGTACCTTCATGCGGTTGAACGGCGGGACACTTGCGGTGCTTTCTTTCCATTCGAAATTTGCACACCCGGGCAGGGCGCGAATATGGGCCAACGCCGCATCGATACCCTCGCGTGATCCCGCGATTGTCCCGTTGATCCCTTCGCGGGCCAACAGCAATGTTCCCATCACGTCGTTCGCGCAGCACGCAGCAGCCAACGGGCCTTTCAACGCAGCCGGATCCTCGAATGGGGTGAAATGATATAGCGCAGCAACAGTATACATGGCGCCCATTTAAGCCCAAGCCGCCCCCACAACAAGAGGGCAGACGCTCATGCTTTGCCTGACGCAATCGCAAGCCCATCAACAACAGCGGTGAAAACCTCTGATGTTTCCAATTGGGCTTCCGGCAACAGTTGTGCGATCCGGTTTTGGATGACGCCCAACAGGCTGGACCCACCCACAAATACAACGCGGTCAATCTGGTCAGGTCGGCATCCTGCCAGTGCAATCGTTTCACTCGCACATGCGGCAATCTTGTTGGCCGCATCGATCAGTTGCATCTGCAACATGTGGTTGGGCAATTCGGCGGCCAACCCTTTCTCGACGATGCCTAGGTCGATGCGCCCCATAGACGATGCATTCGCGGCGATCTTTCCGGCCTCAACCGCATAGGCAATGTCGTGCCCCAAATGCATTTCCAGAACCTCGCCAAGGCGGGCAAATAATACCGGGTCCGCCGCTAACCTTTCCCACCGCCGCACATCACGCAGCAATGCGGGGCTATACATAAACGCAATCTTTTCCCACGTCGCCAAATCCCGAAACACAGATCGTGGCGCGCTATGGCTATCTGGCCCCATCTCATTGCGGATCTCTGCATCATACCCAAGCAGCGGCATGACATGGGCAACGTTCAGGTCGCGGTCAAAATCTGTTCCGCCCAACCGGATCCCTTCAGACGCAAGCAACTTAGTCGCCCCGTTTTCACGTTCAAACACCGTGAAATCCGATGTGCCGCCCCCAATATCAACGATCAAAATGCGTCCCGACCCTTGGGCCGCAATTGCCGCGGCTTCTGGTTCGGGCAAAAACGAAACCTCGTCAAAACCGGCAAGGCGGTAGGCGTCTTCTAGATCAACCAAGGCCTGTGCATTTGCTGCATCAGATTTGGAATGAAACCTGACCGGTCGGCCCGACAGCACCTGCCTGAACGACGTCCCCTTGGCGTGCTCGGCCCGTTCGCGAATTTCGTTCAGAAACCGCGCGATCACATCGATCAACGTCAAACGTTCGTTCAAAAACTGGCGCTTCTCTCGTGCCAACGGCGTACCTAGGATCGACTTAAGCGACCTCATAAACCGGCCATCTTGCCCGTCGATCATCGCCTGTGCCGCGGCCCGCCCGTAAAGGGTGTCATGGTTCGCGAAATCCAGAAAAATAGCGGTTGGCATGGTGTCTTTCCCACCTTCCAACTTCAAAATCTGCGCTGTGCCGTTTTCAATCACACCGGCTGCGGTGTTCGATGTCCCGAAATCTATCCCGATAGCCGCCATGGCACCCTCCTGCAAAACGTGGGTCCCTAAGCAATTGCAAAACCCGATGCAACCCTACCCATACCTCGTTGATTGACGCCGCACCCCCACAGGTTAGGTTGGTCTAAACCGAAACAGGAACCTGCCATGCACGCCCTTATCATCATCGATGTTCAGAACGATTTTTGTCCCGGTGGGGCGCTCGCTGTTGCGGGTGGCGACGACATTGTCGCTCCGATTAACGCGATCATGCCAGATTACGATGCAGTCATCCTGACCCAAGACTGGCATCCAGCAGGCCACAGCTCGTTTGCATCCAGCCACAACGCTGACCCCATGACCATGACGCAGATGCCATACGGCCCACAGGTCCTTTGGCCGGATCATTGTGTCATCGGCACAGCGGGCGCGTCTTTTCACAAGGACCTCAATGTCGATGCCGCAGACTTGATTATTCGCAAGGGTTTCAATCCTGCAATCGACAGCTATTCAGCGTTTTTTGAAAACGACCACACCACGCCAACGGGCCTAGAGGGGTACCTGCGCACACGCGGGATCACCGATCTAACCATGGTGGGTCTCGCTACTGATTTCTGTGTAAATTACTCCGCTGTCGACGCTGCAAAACTTGGTTTTAACGTCACCGTTCGGATGGATCTGTGCCGCGCAATTGATTTTGACGGGTCGCTAAAGGCTGCCACAGACGGCATGAAAGTGGCTGGCGTCAGCCTTTGATCACATCCAGAAACGCGCCTAAACCGCGTTTTTACACCCTAAAAAGCGTAAAATGTCGTGTTTATGCCCTTAAACGCGACATTTTTGCTGTGCAAACGACATCTGTCTGTCAGGCTGACCATGGGAGAAATAGGTAAATAGGGAGTGAGAAATGTCTGAAAGTCGAACTAATATCAGTACGCCGTTGACGGAGCTGGATATCAACACCACCGAAGGTGGGTTCTATAATGGTTTCGCAACGTCCGTTGCGGTGCCCGCGAAAATCATAATCTCAGCGCTTGTTGTTTGGGCGATCTTTTGGCCCGTACAGTCGGGTAAAGTCCTCAATGGGTTTAACGGATTCATCCTCCAAAACTTCGCCGCTTGGTATATCTGGGTCGTTGCGTTCTTCGTGATCGTCAGTTTTGCATTGGCTCTATGGCCCGCATCCGGTCGACTGAACTTAGGGGTCGATGGCGAGAAACCCGAGTTCTCGAACTTCTCTTGGTTCTCGATGATGTTCGGCGCCGGTATCGGTGTGGGCATGTTGACATGGGCTGTGGCTGAACCAGTCGCACATTTTCAAAGCAACCCCGAAACGATCATGGGGCTAACGACGGGTGGCGCAGAAGATAACATTCGCATGGCCTACAAATGGTCCTTCTTGCATTGGGGGCTGGGCGCATGGGCATGCTATGCGATTTGTGGGCTGTCACTTGCATTCTTTAGCTACCGTCGCGGCTTGCCGCTTACAATTCGGTCAGGTTTGACGCCGCTGTTTGGCAATAGCCTTGCAGGTATTCTTGGTCACATCATCGATATCGTCGCGGTTGTTGCCACTATCCTTGGTGTCGCACAGACTTTGGGCTTTGGTGTTGAACAGTTCGCTGCAGGCCTAACCCGGATCGGCATTGGCGGATTGTCGGATGCAGACGGCGCCGTCACCACAATGGGTATCGTCGTCGCGTTGTTGTTCATCATGGGTGCATCTACGCTGTCCGCGTTGTCAGGGGTTGGTAAGGGCATCAAATGGCTGTCCAACATCAACATGGTTCTGTCGATCGTGCTCTTGGGGTTCTTCATCTTGTTCGGCGCAACGTGGTTCGGTTTCAATGCCTTCTTTGTTGGCATCTGGGACTACCTAATCGCCTTCCCGGAACTCAGCTTTAACGTCTTCCGGACCGATGGTGTCGATGGCTCAGAATCCTTCTTGCTGGCGCAATGGCAAGGGTGGTGGCCGGTGTTCTATTGGGCATGGTGGATCGCATTCGCACCTTTCGTTGGCTTGTTCTTGGCACGTATTTCTCGTGGCCGGACCATCCGCGAATTCGTTCTCGGTGCACTCATCGTTCCGGCCTTGATGTGCTTCGTCTGGTTCTCTTGGGCAGGCGGTACAGCCATTGACCTAGAACTCAACGGCGGTGCAGGTGGTGTCATCTTTGATGCAGCGAATGGCGATAAAATCTTTGCCATGACTGAATTCATGCTTGCACCAATTGCCGAAGCACTGGCGTGGGGCATGGCTGTTCTGATTGTGGTCTTGCTGATGACATTCCTTGTCACGTCTGCTGACTCAGCGGTGCTGATTGTGAATACGATCAACGCGGCTGGCGACGAAGGCCCGAAGGCGCGTCCACATATCTTGTTCTGGGGGGCGGCGCTGGCACTGGTTGTTGGTGGGTTGCTCATCTCGGGCGGCACCTCCGCGATCCAGACCGCGATGGTGATCGGCGCACTACCCTTCTCAATCGTGATGGCCTTGATGGCGATCGCATTGGTGAAGGCCGCCTATAACGACTCACGTCGTGAAAAGGCGGGCGTTCCAATGACACACGACAAAATCGACGGTGCGACAAGTAACGGGCTATAACCCGTTACTGCCAAACCGGTAAATTGATCGGGGCGTTGCAATCAGCAGCGCCCCTTTTTCATGGTTTCAAATTAGGCGACGGCTTCAATACGTGCCTGGGTCATCGCCAATGCCGCCCTCGCGGCCTCGCGCCCCTTCTCGACGAAATGGTCGCGGTAAATCCCAATGTGGTGTTCGGTTTCTTGGAAATGGTGCGGCGTCAAAGAAACAGACAACACTGGAACGTCGGTTTCCAACCCTGCTTGCATCAGTCCACTCACCACGGCCTGCGCGACAAAATCATGCCGGTAAATCCCGCCATCAACGACCAGCGCAGCGGCTGCGACCGCATCGTATTTGCCAGTCTTGGCCAAACGTTTCGCCATCAACGGCATTTCAAATGCACCGGGTACGTCGAACACATCGATCTGATCGGCTGGTATAAGCTCTTGAAACCCGACCAATGCTTGGTCGACGATTTCTGAATGCCAGTTTGCCTTGATAAAGGCATATCGGGTGGGTGTCATAATGATCTCCTTCGTAGCGACACTTCACCCAAGGCGATCACATGCAAACAAGACCCACCTAACATGGGCCATGCGCACATTCTCTTTCATCCGGACTATGACCGTCGGCTCAGGAATCACACCTGATCTGCTTGACCCCTCAGCGATGAGGGCGCTCGCGGGCTTACATTACTGCTTACCGCCGGTGGGGAATTTCGCCCCGCCCTGAGAATATCAGTAACTCACCACCGTTCTTTCGGCTTGGCAAGGGTGGGTTAGCGCAAACTTTGCGCCAATCACCTGTTTTATGAAATGACCGAACGTCTAACTCTGCAATGCGGCTGCCATCATCGAAGGCCTAAACTCGGTCACTGTGTATTTCGCCACCCCATGCGCCATAAACGGATCAAGCTTCAGTACCGAATCCAGCGCCGCCCGCGATGCCGCGGCCGCAATAATTACGCCACCCGTGCGCGGCTCCTTCGGCCCCGAAAATACGAAATGCCCATTAGCATAACAGTCTTCTAGGTAGGCAACATGATCATCAAGATGCGGCTCAACCTCATCGAGCGATACGACGTAATGCAAATCAACAACGAATAGGTTCTGCCCATCTGCAATCAAACTCATCCCCAAATATCTCCAATTGTAAAACCTTCCGGAAACGGGTCGCTTGGGTCCAACATCCATTGCGACACGCCAGAAATCCATCCGCGCCCAGACAGGCTCGGAACAATGGCGGGGTAATCCCCCACGTTCGTCAATCTCTCAATGCGCCCCGTAAACCGTGTTCCGATGGGGGACGCATTCACATAGTCTTGCCCAACTTCCAGCTGCCCCTTGGCATGTAACACCGCCATCTTTGCGCAGGTGCCTGTACCGCAGGGCGATCTGTCCAAAGCGCCCGTTAACGCATTGGGCCGTGCGGGGTCAAACGGGCCGGACGATACAGAAATCGCACCGCGCCCATCCGTCCCGTCTTCGATCGGGGGCGCTACGATCTGCCCAATCGTCGGGCCGCGTAAATCGGGGTTGTCGGGGTGGCTCACGGGGTACTGCTCGGCCGCCGCATGGCGCATGGCCTCAATTGCGCGCACACTCGCGCCACCATTCTCCGCCACGGGGTCAATTCCAAATGCCGCCGCATTGCCAATCACAAACCACATACCGCCCCAAGCGATATCAACGTCAACTGTCCCAAAACCGGCCACCTCAAGCGGCACACCAAGATGCGCAACAAACGCAGGCACGTTCTCGAACTCCACGCGCTCAACCTTGCCATCTCGACACGTCGCACGAACCTCGATCACACCTGCGGGTGCTTCCAAACGCAGCGTCGTTACCGGCTCGATCATCGGCACAACTCCGGTTTCCAACAAAACCGTGGTCACACAAATCGCATTGCTGCCAGACATGGGCGCATATTCGGTCTGCTCCATTACGATAAACCCGGCATCCGCCGTTGGGTCGCAAGGCGGCACAATCGCATTACAACACAACGCTGGGTTCCCCCGTGGTTCGCGCAGCATCAACAACCTGATGTCATCATGGTGCGCCTGCATGTCCTGCATCTTCTCGAACACCGAATTGCCCTTCAGCAACGGCATCCCTCCGGTAATCACCCGTCCGCCTTCACCCTCGGCGTGGGCTTCCACCGCCGTAATCATTCGCGTCATCTTCATTGCAAGCCGCCCTTCGCTTTGGTCTAACACCATACAAACCGAAGGAAGCACACAATGGTCGACATCGCCACCCGCGTCTGGAATCACAAATGGAAGATCGACCCGATCGTCCGGTCCTTGATCGATACCGACTTTTATAAACTTCTGATGTGCCAATCCGTGTTTCGCAACAAACCGGATACACAAGTTACCTTTTCCCTGATCAACCGCACCAAATCCGTGCGCTTGGCGGACCTCATCGACGAAGGTGAACTGCGCGAACAGCTCGACCATGTCCGCTCCCTCTCGCTCACCCGCGGCGAAAGCACATGGATGCGCGGCAACACCTTTTACGGCAAACGCCAAATGTTCAGTCCAGAGTTTATGGACTGGTTCGAAAACCTTCGCCTTCCCCCCTATCACCTCGAAAAACGCGACGGCCAATACGAGCTGACGTTTGAAGGCTCATGGCCCGAGGTTATGCTTTGGGAAATCCCCGCACTGTCGATCTTGATGGAACTGCGCGGCCGCGCTGTGTTGGGCACCATGGGTCGTTTTGAACTCCAAGTCCTCTACGCCCGCGCCATGACCAAACTGTGGGAAAAGATCGAACAACTCCAACCGCTGGACAACCTGCGCGTGGCAGACTTTGGCACCCGCCGCCGCCATAGCTTCTTGTGGCAAGACTGGTGCGTGCAGGCCATGCGCGAAGGGCTGGGGGGCAACTTCCTTGGCACCTCCAACTGCCTCATCGCCAAAAACCGCGACCTCGAAGCAATCGGCACAAACGCCCACGAACTGCCCATGGTCTACTCCGCCTTGGCCGAAACCGACGCCGAACTGGCCCGCGCGCCCTATGATGTGCTGTCAGATTGGCAAGAAGAACACGACGGCAACCTGCGCATCATCCTGCCCGACACCTATGGCACCAAAGGGTTCCTCGAAAACGCGCCCGACTGGTTGGCCGGTTGGACAGGCATCCGCGTAGACAGCGGCGACCCCGCAACCGCCGCCGAAACCGCAATCAAATGGTGGAAAGACCGTGGCGAAGACCCGACCAAAAAACTGGTGATCTTCTCGGACGGGTTAGACGCCGACAAAATCACCACCCTGCACACCCAATTCCAAAACCGAACCCGCGTATCGTTCGGTTGGGGCACGATGCTGACGAACGACTTCAAAGGCCTCACCCCAGACGACACCCTCGCCCCATTCTCACTGGTCTGCAAAGCAGTGTCGGCGAACGGAAACCCAACCGTAAAACTCAGCGACAACCCTAATAAGGCGATGGGACCGGCCTCTGAAGTCGAGCGGTATAAACGGGTGTTTGGGGTGGGGAAACAAAAACACCTTGAGGTTGTTGTTTAGTTGTTAAATACAAGACGCATTTTGTACTTTTGCGGGTGCTTATCACAAATGAAGTGGGTTGAGAAAATCGAGAAAGCTACCATACGGTTAGCTGCGCCTGCGCTTTCAATTCTAGTAGCAATTTCCGGATTTATCCTAGGTTTTGATTTTTCGAAACTTCGCATGAAATATCCAAGTTGGCCTGGTGTGTTCGATATCTTGGAGCATCATAGTTGGTTCTGGGTGCTGTTCGTCACCGCACTTTTGTTAGGTTTTGCAAACATCTTCCTGAGCTTGATGTCCCCGACCAGAGAGAACCTTAAGGAAGAGTTGGAATCCCAATCTCAAAAGTTTGAGGCAATAACAGATCACGTGCAATTCTGTCTGGAGGGTTTTCTTTGGGAGCAGGCAAAGAAGATTGGCTTCGATTCAAGTGGAGTTTCACGAATTAGTCTGTATCTCCACGAGCCAACGCATGGTCGCTTTTTTTGTCTCGCCCGACGTTCACACAATTCGAGGCTCGAGCAGAAGGGTAGAAGTTTCTTTAAGGACACTGAGGGATGTATTGCATTTGGCTGGGAGCGTGATTGGCATTTTGACAATAAATTTCCAGACGACCTCGATGAAAACGTGGACTACCAAAAAGAAAAGTACGGGTTGGGAAAAGCAGAGCACAAGAAACTAACAATGAACCCCAGATTGATGGCGGTTAAAAAAGTTATTGACAAAAGTGATCGCCCCGTCGCAGTGATCGTGATAGAATCAACCAAGCGACAAGCATTCGAAGAGGATACGCTTAGAGAATTGATGCACGAAGCGGCGCTGAATTGTTCAATTCTTCTGACAACGTGGAAAGACTACCTACCAAATCCAAATCTTGCTCAGAGCGAGGGTCTATGATGGCAAATCTGAAGGATATCGTTGGCTACATTCTAGAAAATTATCCTGAGTCTATGCAGGATGAACTGTCTAATGCGCGTGTAACGAAAATGGTCTACCTTGCGGACTGGCGAAACTGTCTGAGGGGCAAGGGACAAATTTCGGAGATTAAATGGTACTTCGACAACTATGGTCCATTTGTTTGGGATGTCAAAAAAACGGTAGATAAGTACCCTGAGTTATTCAAGGTAAAGGAAATTCCGAATAGGCACGGGTCACTAAAGAGATTGTTTTCTCTCAAGGGCAAGGGCCATGACTTCATTTTAAGTAAAACTGAGAAACAGTCGATAGACCATATTATCGATGTTTCTAGCAAAAAGTACTGGAATGATTTCATTAAATTGGTTTACTCGACCCATCCAATTTCTAGTTCTGATAGATACAGTCACTTGAATTTGGTCGAGAAGGCTGGTGAGTATAGAAAAATTCGGGATAGTTAAGCATCTTTGCACAGGTCTTAAGATCGTACAAAGTTATCTTACTCCCCCAGAATAAAACCCACCTCCCATGCGTAACCCTTGTGAGAGCAGCAAAGACGCTGCTCAAAAACACACAAAGGATCATACCATGAAACTCATTTCTGCACTCACACTCGGCCTCCTCGTTGCGGGCTGCGAAGACGCTTACGCTGGCGGTCACGCTATCCTCACAGACGACGCAGGCATGACCCTGTACACCTTCGACAACGACACAGCCAACACATCCAACTGCTACGACGGATGCGCCGCAAGCTGGCCTCCGTTCCTCGGCGAAACAGGCGCAACGCGTGACGGCCTGACATTGATCGAACGTCGCGACGGCACGCAGCAGTGGGCCAAAGACGGCGAGCCATTGTACTACTGGGCTGGCGACCAAAACCCAGGTGACAAAACCGGTGACGGCGTTGGCGGTGTTTGGCACGTTGCCGAGTAATCAAAATCTGATCTGTTTCAGCGGTATGTGACCAGCAAACAGCCTGTAAACATCACCGTTGAAAGTTAAGATTTTTTCACCGACTATGGCCCAGCATTGCAGCGACGTGCTGGGCCATTTGAAGTGAAACCATGAACGCAGATCAATTCAAATCCGAAATGATCGACCTCTTACCAAGGTTGCGCCGTTTCGCGTTGACCTTAACCAAATCGGGCCCCGACGCAGACGATTTACTGCAAGACGCGTGTTCAGCGGCACTCCAAAAATGGAAGCAATACGATGCCTCCCAACCTTTGGACCGCTGGATGTTCCGAATTCTTCGCAACCATTGGATTTCTGAAATCCGTAAACGCAAAGTACGACAAGGCGAAGGCCAAGTGCCTGCTGATGAAGAAACTGTAGAATTGAGTGTGCAAAGTACCGCCATCGACGTATTGGCTGCACAACAAGTTCGCCAGAAAGTGACCGCACTTGGGACAGACTTGGCGCAACCGCTTATGTTAGTTTGCGCCGAAGGCTTTAGTTATAAGGAGGCCGCTGAAATGTTGGATGTGCCTATCGGAACAGTGATGAGCCGCATTCACCGCGCTAGAAAGCTCCTGCTGACCGAGATGAATGCACAGGAGAACATCCAATGATACAGCTGGATCTCTCGCAACGTCTTAGCGCTTATCTGGATGGGGAACTCGACCCCGCAGACGCAGCCGAAATAGAAACACTCCTCGCGAACGATCTCGAGGCGCAGGCCGAGCTGGACGCATTGATGATGGCCGACACATCGGCTCAAGAATATTATGCCGAAGAACTGGATGCACCTGTACCCTTCGATCTGGCCAAGATGATCATGACTGCCGACCTCGAAGATGGCACCCCGGTGCCGGCCAATACCCAACGTCGCCCTATTTGGGGAATGCTCGCGGCAGGGCTTGCCGTGTTTATGATTGGCGGTTTTGGTGGCTATACCTTCAAGGGGCAAACCCAAACGGCGGAACCCAAAGGTTGGATCGCAGCAATTGCGGAATATCACGCGGTCTACGCCAGTCAGGGTCGTCACCTTGTCGAGGTTGGTGCGGATGAATCCGACCACATCGAGACATGGCTTGGCAACACGATTGGTGCCAGCTTCACGATCCCAGATCTCACATCTCACGGGTTGACGTTTGAAGGTGGTCGGTTGGTCGTTGCGAACGGTAAGCCCGTCGCGCAGCTCATGTATACGACGGCTGATGGAACCGTCATCGCGCTATGTCTGCAGGCAACAAGTAAAAGCGGGCCAGCCCCGTTTGCAGAAACGTCTAACGGCGAATTTGATTTTGTCTCATGGACCGATGATGGGGCTGATCATGTTCTGATCGGTCCATCCGATCTCTTTGACCTAAGTGAAATCGCGGGCACAGCGGCGCTAGAAATCTAAGCGGTTACTCTTCTACCTTGCCACGCAGGCTTTTTACTTCGCCACGTTTTTTCTTGGCGTCCACACGTTTGCGTTTTTGGTTTTGTGAGACCCGTGTTTTGACCCGTCTTTTCGGCGCGACCAACGCCTTACGGATCATCTCGGCCAATCGTTCTCGTGCCAGTTCGCGGTTGCGCGCCTGTGAACGGGTGTCTTGCACGAACAAAATGATCGCACCATCGGCCGTCCATTTACGTCCAGCTAATCGGCGAAGTCGGGCTTTTACGGGCCCAGTTAACGCGGGTGACCGCTCCGCCTCGAACCGCAATTCAACCGCCGTCGACACTTTGTTAACGTTCTGGCCGCCGGGTCCAGATGCCCGAACAAAGCTTTCCGTAAGCTCCCAATCCGCGATTTCGATCGTGTCTGTTATGTGCAGTCCCATATGCCGACCCTTAAGTGCACCGTGTACATACAAGGTGTGTACAGGTTGTGTACAGCAATCATACACGGAAAAAGGGCCGCTTCGGCGAGGAAGCGGCCCTTCGAAAGTTCCGGAGGTGGGGCGGTTAGAGGAGCACAAAAAGCGCGTCAAAAACGACTCTCACCTATGGTTCAACGTGCCCAAGGGCTGCCCTAGACACGGCTCCTCATAGTTGTCCCGTCACACTTCTCCACTATCTTTCTTGACACTGGATCACCTCCTTTCGTTGTTTCGCCTACAGGTAGGAAACCACAACTTGTGGGGATCACCAAAAGAAAAATGACAACACCTAGGCAGTTTGTTGCATCCGCCCAACAATCAGGCGGAATGGAACAAGTGCGATAAGTGCGATGGTCACTTTGACAGCCCAATCGGCGACAGCCAATGAAACCCACAACGGCACCATGCCACCAACGTTCAGGAATGGAACAGCGTCCCACGCCCATGATATTTCGCCATCTGCCGCGGCGCCGAAAGATACGAACGCACTGAAAGCAATGGTGAAAAACAGGATGGTATCAACAGTGGACCCAATCAAAGTAGACGCCAGCGGCGCACGCCACCACGCGCCATCACGCAGTTTGGAAAAGATCAAAACGTCCAGCATTTGCGCTACAAGGAACGCTGTTGCGGACCCAATCGCGACACGGAACGCTACAGCAGGGAATTCGTAACCATCTCCTTGGATCATGATCTGGCTGCCGATCAGGGAACAAATGATCCCTACAACAAAACCAATCAACACTACACGGCGCGCAGCAGCGGCACCGTAAACGCGGTTCATTACGTCCGTCACAAGAAACGCAATCGGGTAGGTGAACGCACCCCATGTCAGCAATCCATCAAGGATCAAAAACTGAACAAGGATGTTAGAGGCCACAACAACGGCGGCCATGGCGAGAACGCCAGGAAGAATTCGGGTCATAATAACAATCCGTTTTGACAAGGTAGTCGGACACTTGGCCCTGCCTCATGCAGGACGCCGCGTCTTAAGTGACCGGCGTCCACCTTGTCAAACGATTAGTTGCTGTTGGCTACGCTTGTGCATTGCGCTGGCAGCCGTGCCATCGTCAACGGCCCACGTGATGGCGATGGCGTAGCGTTCGGGTCAGGCGGGGGTGGGTTTAGAATGTTGTTCACCCAAGTCTGTGCGTCTGCACAACCATCACCGGCGGGTGGCGGTGCCTGGTTCTCACAGGATGAATCACCGCGTGGGCAGGTTAAACGCACGTGGAAATGGTAATGGTGCCCCCACCAAGGGCGGATCTTATTCAACCAAGACCGGTCACCAGTTTCCCAGTTGCACATGGCAACCTTCGCGCCAGGAAACACGAAAATTCGCGCTGTACGGTCATCGCTGGCAGCCGCGCGCAGAAGGCGCATATGTTCTTCGGTCCAGTCCGAATTCGTATAGGCGCCACGTTCGCGACGCATAGAAATCGAAGATAGGTCTTCGCGTTCTTGGCGGGATAGGTTCAGGCGGTTCGGTGGCAGCATCCAAATATCTGCATCCAAACCAGATTGGTGCGACGCATGCCCCGTTAACATCGGCCCGCCTCGCGGCTGGCTCATGTCGCCTACATAGATGCCTTCCCACCCAGGCAGGGTCGCGGCAAAACGGCTGAGGTCCTGAATGTAATCAACAGTGGTTGGTTGCGCCCAGTTGCGGTTGCGCGACAGGCGCATCGCCTGCCAAGTGGGGCCAGTTTCGGGCAGTTCTACTGCACCGGCTTGGCAGCCTCTGGCGTAGCCACCAATCGCCTCGGATTGCTGGTTGGATGCAGTCGGGATGTGGCCAAAAACCTGTTTCGCAACACGATCATCACCCGCATTCTGTGCAGCCGTTGATGCCGCCGGAAGCGAAGGATCATTCCGCGTAACATCGTTATTGCGGCAACTTGCAGTCACGGCCAACACCGCAACCATAACGCCAACTTTTACGAAACTGCCCATTCGTCTGCATCTCCTTCTGCTTTAACCCATCGTAACAAAACTAAACCCAACAAGAAAAGGAAGATCACCGGTAAGAACCCCAGCTGCGTATTTCCTGTGAGCCACGTGAAGAATGTAATGCCTGCAGGCGCTAGAAACGCCGTGGCCTTCCCTGACAATGCGAAAAGCCCAAAGGCTTCTGCAGGGCGTTCGGGGTGTGTGTGCCGCACCATCATCGAACGGCTTGCCGAATATACTGCGCCACCGGCGCCCCCGATCACCGCGCCACAAATAAAGAACACTGTATCTGGCACAGAAGACCCAGCCGGTAGGGCAATCCAGAACAACTGCTCACGGGACATGGCTACGATCGTGATCGACACCAAAATGAGGCACCAAACCGCGATACGTATTACCGGCTTTGGCCCAAAACGGCGGTCCGCTAGTCCAGCTATCCAAGTCGTTATTGCCGCTGCAATGGCGGCAATAACGCCGAACACACCAATCGATGTTACGCTCCAATCTAGAACCAGCGCTGCGTAAACGCCTCCAAACGCGTAAAGCGCATTCAACGCGTCGCGATAAAACATGGACCCCACGAGAAAGTTCAAAAGGCTTTTGCGTTCTTTAACCGATTTCAGTGTCGCCCAAAGGTCGGCCGCCACAGCGCGGATGTTGGTGGGGTTTCCGCCTGCCTTTGGGTCGTCTCGGACGTACAGAAAGAATGGGATCATAAAGACGGCAAACCAAATCGCGATGAAGGGGCCAACAAACCGTGTGCCTTCCTTTTGGTCAGCGTCCAACCCAAGCGCCGGTTCGAGATTAACGAAAATAGTGCGTCCATTGTCTTGTTCGACAAATAGCAAAAGCATGATCGCCAAGGCTGAAACGCCGCCCCAATATCCGAAAGCAGCGCCCGAACCGCTAATTTTTCCGACTTCGTCTTTTGTGCCCAGACTTGGCAGAATTGCGTTGGTAAAGTTCAGCGCTGATTCAGCGGCAATAAAGCCGACGTAGAAAATGATCAGGACAAGAAAAAGGTTCGTGCCATCAGGGTAAAGAAACCAAAGGGCTGAAGTGGCGATTAGGTAGATTATCGAAAAGAATGCGATCCATGGCATTTTTCGCCCCGAATTGTCTGCAAACGCGCCCAGAAATGGTGCGGTAAATGCAATGAATAACCCGGCGATTGTTTGCCCACCTGACCAGATGGTTTGTGCCTGCGCCTTTGCGCCGTCTTCAGTCATGCCACCGGTCATGAAATATTCGGCTGCGACGGCAGCAAAATAAGGTCCGAAAATAAACGTCAGACCCAATGTGTAAAAAGGTTGCGACGCCCAATCGAACGCCATCCATCCCCAAATTCGTTTCTTTGAAACCGTTGCCATGTCCTACCCCCCGTTTGCCGACAATAAGATAGGCAAAACATCAAACTGGCAATGGGGCAGTGGCTTGACGGAAGGTTAGACCAACACTGATTTTTCTATGGGTTCAATTCCGGCGGCCAAACGCGCGTTGCTTCCGCGTCGATCCAGTTTTGAACCCACGGTGCCGGCGTTGGGCGCTCTTGCGTAATTCCCAAAGCCTCCATCAGTCGGCCGGTCGGCACAGCGCGCCCTTTTTCAACGACTGCAGTGCGGAACAACACATGGCTCGCGCATTCGCCGTTCGTTTTGTACATACCTTGTTCGATGTAAACGAACCGTTCGTCCCACGTCGCAATTTTGGTGCGTGTTTCATAACGTTCTAGCGGGGTAATGCGGCGGCGATACCGAATAGACGTGCCAGCAACCGTCAGCCCCCAGCGGTTCTTCTTCAGCAGTGGCCAAAGCCCCATGCGAACCGATGCCTGAAACCGTCCCATTTCGTACAATGTCAGGATGCGACCGTTGTTCATTTCCATGAAGATGTCACAATCGACGGGCCAACACCTGTGTTGCGAAACATGAAGGTCGAGCGGGTCCATCGGTGGCAACCGACGCGAGTTAAACAAGGTCAAACCAAGGCGAATAAATGGGTACATGCAACCTAAAGACGCTATATTGACGTTAACGTCAATCACTAACGCGACGGAAAGTTATTGCCCTTTAAGGAATGCGTGCTTACCTGCAGGTGAGACAAACTAAAGGACCTATCATGGACTCGCTTATTGAAATCCTGCTGATGCTTATCGGTGTTTTGCGTACATTCATTATCGCACATTTCATCATGTCATGGTTGATCCAGTTCCAAGTCCTCAACATCCGTCAGGAATTTGTGTCGCAAATCTGGTATGGTCTTAACCGACTTCTCGAACCAATTTATGGCCCGATCCGCCGCGTCTTGCCTAACATGGGTGGCATTGACCTTAGCCCGCTTGTGGCATTGTTGGGGCTCGAGGCTATTCGCATCGTCCTGACCTAAAATCAGTTGCACGCCGCAAAGGCTTGCCCCTGAATCCACCCTGTGGGATTGTAACGCCAACGAGCAGAAACAATAATTCCACAGGGTCCCCGCATGAGCGCTGCCACGCTTCTTCGCGATGTATTTGGCTTCGACGGTTTCCGTCCGGGTCAGCAAGACATCGTGCAAGCCGTCACCGACGGAAAGAACACCCTTGCCATCATGCCGACAGGCGGTGGCAAATCTCTGTGTTTCCAACTTCCCGCTTTGGTGCGCGATGGTGTGACTGTTGTGATTTCGCCCCTGATTGCATTGATGCGCGATCAGGTCCGGTTCTTGCAGGAAAACGGAGTTGTCGCGGGCGCATTAACGTCAGGCAATACCGAAGAAGAAACCCATGATGTTTGGCGCGCGCTCGAGGCTGGCACACTCAAGCTCCTTTATATCGCTCCTGAACGGCTTGCGTCTAACGGTGCGCGGCGCATGCTGGCCAATGCAGGCGTGTCCCTGATTGCAGTGGACGAAGCACATTGTGTGTCCCAATGGGGGCACGATTTTAGGCCAGACTACTTGCGCATCGGTGAACTGCGTCGCGCGCTGGGCGTGCCCTTGGCGGCGTTCACGGCGACAGCAGATGCCGAAACACGCGATGAAATTGTCCAGAAACTGTTTGACGGCGAACCACCCGAAACGTTCCTACATGGTTTTGATCGGCCCAATATCCATCTTGCTTTTGCCGCCAAGGATGGCCCACGCGCACAAATCCTAACCTTCGCAGGAAACCGCCGTGATCAGGCCGGGATTGTGTATTGCGGAACCCGAGCCAAAACCGAAACCTTAGCCAAGGCGTTACGTGATGCAGGCCACACTGCCTGCCATTACCACGGCGGGATGGACGCTGACGATCGTCGTCATGTTGAACGCCGGTTCCAACAAGAAGACGGGCTTATCGTGTGCGCGACGGTCGCCTTTGGGATGGGCATAGACAAACCTGATATCCGGTGGGTCGCCCATGCTGATTTGCCAAAATCCATCGAAAGCTACTATCAGGAAATTGGCCGTGCAGGCCGTGACGGTGCCCCCGCTGAAACCCTTACGTTGTTTGGCCCAGACGACATTCGGTATCGTCGCCAACAAATCGACGAAGGTCTCGCGCCACCGGAACGGCGGGTTGCGGACCATGGCAGGTTGAACGCTCTTTTGGGTTTGGCCGAAGCATTGGTTTGCCGCCGCCAAAACCTGTTGTCTTACTTTGGCGAAAACCCCGAAAAATGCGGACATTGCGACCTATGCGACAAGCCCGCCGATGTGTTTGATGGGACGACACCAGTTCGCATGGCCTTGTCTGCTGCGTTGCGCACCGATGAACGGTTTGGGTCTGGTCATTTGATCGACATTTTGTTGGGGAACCACACCGATAAGGTCGCGCAGTGGAACCACGACCAATTGCCGACCTTTGGTGTCGGTAAAGAATATTCTCGCGTCCAGTGGCAGGCGATTTTTCGGCAGATGATGGGGCACGACCTGATGCGCCCAGATGCCGAACGCCATGGCGCATTACGGATGACAGAACGCGCCCGCCCAATTTTGCGAGACGAAGCAAAAATCGACCTGCGTCGTGACACCATCAAAGCTGCGCGTAGCGGGCCGAAGGTTAAACAGATGGTCTCCGAAGAAGACGCCCCGTTGCTGTCAGCCCTCAAAGCAAAACGCCGGTTCTTTGCCGAACAGGCGGGGGGGCCAGCTTACATCATCTTCAACGACCGCACGTTGATTGAAATGGCTGAAAAGCGCCCTGTCACTTTAGACGACATGGCGGCCATTGGGGGTGTCGGGGCTAAAAAGTTGGACAAATACGGCGCGGCCTTTCTAGAGGTCATCAACGGCGAAGCCGAAGCCTTGCATCCGCGGCGCCAAAAGCTTGCCGGTCGAAACGAAGGAACGATCTATGATCGCTTGCTCGAAGCACAGGCGGACCTGACCCGTGGTGCTGACGGTACCGATAAACCGTTGTCCTGCTCGGCGTCATTGCTGGCCAAAGTTGCAAGCACAAAACCGCGCGATACTGCCGCGCTAGAACGGCTGATTGGTGAAAAATACACAGAACGTTTTGGTCCTGCATTCCTTGATGTCCTGTCGTCCGCGTAATCCGCTCGACGGCGCCCTAGAATGGTCTATCTTCTCCGCTGCAAGCTGCATTAAATATCAATCGTCATCATCTTGAAGGTCGCGCCATGCTCACCGTTATCTCACCTGCCAAGTCACTCGATATGGATCCCGTTGATGTGCAGGCGACGGCGCCCGAATTTCAGGATGACGCAGTTAGGCTGGCAAAGACGTCACGCAACTTGACGCTTGGCGCTTTGAAGAAATTGATGTCGATTTCCGATGATCTGGCAAAGCTGAACCGCGACCGGTTCAAAGCATTTGAAGAAACGCCATCGGCAGACCGGATTAAGCCAGCAGCCTTGGCGTTCAATGGCGACACCTATCAGGGCCTAGAGGCTAAAACACTGTCCGATCACGACATGGCATATGCCCAAGACCACCTGCGGATCTTATCTGGACTGTATGGCTTGTTACGACCGTTGGACGCGATCCAACCCTACCGTTTGGAAATGGGCAGCCGGTTGAAAACCCGTCGTGGGACATCGCTGTACGATTACTGGGGCGACACGATTTCCAAAGCTCTCAACACGTTGGGCGAAGAACAAGATACCGATCTGTTGGTCAATTGCGCCAGTCAGGAATATTTCGGCGCGGCGGACACCAAGGCACTAAAGCTCAAAGTCATCACACCGGTGTTCATGGAAGTAAAAGACAACAAGCCGCGCATTGTTTCTTTCTTCGCTAAACGGGCACGCGGTGCGATGGCACGTCATGTTGTAGAAAACCGCGCAACATCTGTCGATGACTTGCGCGGCTTCAATATGGGTGGCTATGCGTTTGATCCGGACCTTAGCGAGGGTGACACAAAGCTGACGTTCGTGCGCGACTATCCGGAAAAGGCCTAGATCCGTTCAATCGCCAATGCGATGCCCTGACCGCCACCAATGCACATCGTGATCAACGCACGTTTGCAGCCTGTACGTTCTAATTCATACATCGCTTTCACGGTAATGATTGCACCGGTTGCGCCGACTGGATGACCCAAAGCAATGGCGCCACCATTAGGGTTAACGCGGGCCGGGTCTAGGCCCAGTTCACGGCTTACGGCGATGGCTTGCGCAGCAAAGGCCTCGTTGCTTTCAATCACATCAAAATCGGCAACAGACATACCGGTTTTAGCCAACAAGTTTTGAACAGCTGGTACTGGGCCAATTCCCATCACCTCGGGGCGCACACCTGCATGCGCATACCCCAAAACCTTAAATTTCGGCGTTAGGCCCGCAGCCTCGGCTGCATCCGCGCGCGCCAAAACAACTGCCGCCGCCCCGTCGTTGATGCCAGATGCGTTGCCCGCTGTGACTGTTCCGTCTTTTTGGAACACCGTACGCAACCCACCTAACGTATCGAGAGAAGTGGCTTTCGGGTGTTCGTCTACCGAGAAAGGCACAAGATCGCGTTTTACTTTCACATCAACCGGCACGATTTGGTCGTCGAAATATCCAGCCTCAATCGCGGCGGCAGCTCGTTCTTGTGACGCCATTGCAAATTCGTCTTGGTCAGCACGGCTAACGTCATGTTCGGAAGCCACGTTTTCGGCGGTGACACCCATGTGTCCAGTTCCGAAGGGGCAGTTTAACGCGCCCAACATCATGTCGCGGGCGCCAACATCACCCATCTTTGCACCCCAACGGGCATCCGGCAAAATGAAAGGTGATCTGCTCATGTTTTCGGCGCCACCGGCGAGGCCGAAATCGGCATCACCTAACATGAGTGACTGAATAACAGATACGATGGCCTGAACCCCCGAGCCACACAAACGGTTCACGTTCATTGCCGGAACGCTGTCAGGAACACCTGCTGTCATTGCGGCGACACGGCTGAGATACATGTCGCGGGGTTCAGTGTTGATCACGTGACCAAAGGCGACATGCCCAACTTGTTTTGGGTCGACGCCACCCCGTTCCAATGCCGCCGCACTCACTGTTGCGCCAAGGTCGATCGGGGTTGTACCCGCTAGGCTGCCGCCGAAAGTACCAATGGCGGTTCTGGCTCCGGATAAGATGACGATATCTGACATGACATTTCCTTTTGATTTCGGCTGTACCTTAAACAGTCTTGGTGCGTTCCCAAGTCTGACGTAACGACGCAAAGCGACGAAACAACGCGGCACCGCAGTGGGTTCGTCCTTTTCAATCAGAGATTCCCGCTAGATAGTCAGGTGTAACAACGAACAGGGTATTTTTATGTTTTTGCGCGTATCAGATTTGCATAAATCCTTTGCTGGGCCGGATGGCGCAATTCCCGTTTTGAATGGTATCGGCATGACACTGGAAGCCGGTGAAACATTGGCCCTGACCGGTGAATCTGGAAGCGGAAAAAGCACGTTGCTGCATTTGGTCGGTGGGTTAGACCAACCAGACAGTGGCGAGGTGAATATCGAAGGTGTCAATATTGGCATGCTTGATGATGCCGGTCGCGCGGCCATCCGTCGCGAAACGGTTGGGGTGATTTTTCAACAGTTCAATCTCATTCCATCTCTAACGGTCGCATCCAACATTGCATTCCAAGCACGCCTTGCTGGCCGCGAAGATGTCGCATGGTCAGGTGAACTGGCAGATCGAATGGGGTTGGCAGACCAACTAACCAAATACCCAGAACAGCTTTCTGGCGGCCAACAACAACGTGTCGCAATAGCGCGCACATTGGCTGCGCGCCCGAAACTGGTTTTGGCGGATGAACCAACAGGCAACTTGGACGAAACAACCGCAGATGCCGTGATGGACCTAATGCTGAACCTAGTGGCCGAAACACAGGCGGCTTTGTTGATGGTGACCCACTCAGAACGTCTGGCCGCGCGAATGAGCCGTCGATTGCAATTGCGCGCTGGGAAAGTCGCATGACCAAGGCTGGTTTGTTAGCGCTGCTGTCTCATTGGCGGCGCAATCCGATGCAGTTGTTTACGTTGGTTGTAGGGTTGTCGCTGGCAACCGCGCTTTGGTCTGGGGTTCAAGCCGTAAACGCCGAGGCACGCGCGTCCTATGATGCTGCAGCCGAAACCTTGGGTGAAGGGCAATTCGCGCAAATTACCAGCGCTGATGGTGCCATTGCCCAATCGGATTACGTCGCATTGCGCCGCGCGGGTTGGTTGGTCAGCCCTGTCGCCGAAGGCCGGTTGCAGGGTATTCGATTGGTGGGGTTAGATGCGTTGACGGCCCCCAACGGGTTAGGCCCCGTAGACTTTACAGACGGCGCATTGACGGTCGAAACTTTGTTAGGTGGGGTGCTGTTCGGCACCCAAGCCACGCTGGACCGGTTAGTCGATGTCGACATAACAAAAATCGTATCTGGGGACGTGGCCCCGAACGTCATTCTGACCGATGTCGGCACCGCGCAAAGGCTGCTGCGGATGGATGGCGAACTGACCCGTTTCATCGTTGCGCCAAACCAACCAGTTACACAGATCCCGCTTGACCAAGTGGTACCCAACCTGACCTTGCGCCCACCCCAAGGCGGGTCAGATGTGGCGCGGTTGACGGATAGCTTCCATTTGAACCTGACAGCGTTTGGGTTGCTGTCTTTTGCTGTAGGAATATTCATTGTTCACGGCGCGATTGGGTTGGCATTTGAACAACGTCGTCCCGTTATTCGGACATTGCGGGCGCTGGGCTTTCCGTTGCGCAGATTGGTTGGCTTGATCGCGGCGGAACTCTTGGTGTTGTCCTTGGTTGCTGGCGCGATTGGCGTCGGGCTGGGTTATGTCGTTGCTGCGGCCTTGTTGCCAGATGTGGCGGCGACCCTGTCGGGCCTTTACGGCGCATCTGTTTCCGGCAATTTGCAACTCCGCCCAGAATGGTGGCTTTCGGGGTTGGCAATTGCTGTCGGCGGCACGGCGCTGGCGGCCGCGGCGTCCCTGTGGCGGTTGGCAAAGATGCCACTATTGGCATCTGCACGCCCGCGCGCATGGGCAATGCAGGCAGGACAGGGCCGAAAGGCGCAAGGTGTTCTGGCTGTGGGGCTTCTTGTGGCGGCAGCGCTGTTGGGTGTGTTCGGCAGCGGCTTGGCGGCCGGTTTTGGTATGTTGGCGGCCCTCCTGATCGGCGCGGCCTTGGCGCTACCATTGTTGCTGGACCGTGTGCTGGCCTTCGGGGCATCGCGGGCGCGTAGCGTTATGGCTGAATGGTTTTGGGCTGATACCCGTCAACAACTTCCAGGCCTTTCGCTTGCGCTCATGGCACTGCTTTTGGCGATGGCAGCAAACGTTGGTGTCTCGACTATGGTCAGTTCGTTTCGGTTGACGTTTACAGGGTTTTTGGACCAACGGTTGGCATCTGAACTTTATATCTATGCAGATGATGCGGCCCAAGCCAGCCAGCTACAGGACTACCTAAAACCAAGGGTCGAAAAGGTCCTTCCGATTCAATCCATCAGTCAAGATATTCGGGGTCTTCCATCTGAAATTTACGGCCCAACCCCCCACGCCACATACCGCGATAATTGGGTGTTCTTGCAGGACGCCCCCAACGCTTGGACGCGTATTGAGAATGGGGAAGGCGCAGCTATCAACGAACAGCTCGCCCGCCGTGCAGGTCTTGCCATTGGCGACCAGATCACCCTTGCCGGCGAACGGTTTGATGTGCTCGGGATCTATGGTGACTACGGTAATCCCATAGGTCAGGTCATCGTGACCGAAGCTGTGTTCGAAGCCCTTTTCCCCGATATCCGCGCCTTGCGATTTGGGGTGCGCATGGACCCTGAAAATGTAACTGCCCTCACCATAGAATTGCGCGAAATGTTCGACCTATCAGAGGCGAATATGGTCAATCAGGCGGGAATCAAGGCATTCTCTTTGGATGTATTTGACCGCACGTTTACCGTAACAGGGGCCCTAAATGTGTTAACCTTGGCAGTGGCTGGCTTTGCAATCTTGATGAGCCTTCTAACCCTCGCAACGATGCGGCTTCCGCAGCTTGCACCGGTTTGGTCACAGGGGCTGACACGGGCTCGGTTGGGGCGAATAGAAATTCTGCGCGCCGTCATGTTGGCGCTGCTTACAACGATTTTGGCTCTACCCTTAGGATTGGGGTTGGCGTGGACGTTGCTTGCTGTTGTCAACGTCGAAGCCTTTGGGTGGCGTTTGCCGATGTTCCTGTTCCCGCTAGACTACGCACGTTTAGCGGTTTTCGCGGTCGGCGCCGCAATCTTAGCCGCACTTTGGCCGGCCCGTAAATTGGCACGCACACGTCCATCCGACTTGCTAAAGGTGTTTTCCAATGAACGTTAAAGCCCTGATTTTTTTGTTGCTACCGAGTGTCGTATCAGCCCAAGGTTTTGCTGGCCTTGGCACAGCGACCGAAGACTTCGCAACGCCGCAACGTCCCGCTGCATTTTCTTTTCCCGCCGATCATGGCCCGCATCCAGATTACCGGATTGAATGGTGGTATCTGACTGCGAATTTACAGGCCGACGACGGAACCGATTATGGACTTCAGTGGACTTTGTTTAGAACAGCCCTAGCCGTTGGTGAGGGCGACGGTTGGACGTCGCCGCAGTTATGGATGGGCCACGCGGCAGTGACGACGCCGGACGCTCACTATGTCACAGAACGGTTGGCGCGTGGCGGGATCGGGCAGGCGGGCGTTACGGCAGCCCCCTTCGAGGCATGGATAGACGATTGGCAATTGGCGGGCCCTAACTTCGACGATCTCCGCATGACAGCCAGCGGGCCGGATTTTTCTTACGACATGGAACTTACCGCCCAAGGCCCGCTCATCTTTCATGGGGAGGATGGCTATTCCGTAAAGTCTGCCGAGGGGCAGGCCAGCTATTACTATTCACAACCGTTCTATGCGATCGAGGGGATCCTAAATCTGCCGAATGGTGAGGTGGCCGTTACGGGGCAGGCATGGCTAGATCGCGAATGGTCGTCTCAGCCCCTATCTGAAAACCAAACAGGATGGGATTGGTTTTCGCTTTCCTTGGAAGAAGGAAAATTAATGGGTTTCCGCCTTCGACAGACCGATGACACCTATTACACCGCCGCCACATGGATCGCGCCCAATGGTGAAACAACGGCCTATCCTGACGGGGCGTTTACGGCCGAGCCTACCAATACAACGTCAGTGAATGGGCGTGATGTTCCCACTGGTTGGTCTGTTCAGTTGGGTGACCGTGGCGTCGATGTGGACGTCTATGCGATCAACCCTCAGGCATGGATGACGACATCGATTCCTTATTGGGAAGGGCCCGTGGTCATCGAAGGTAGCCACCAAGGCAGAGGGTATTTGGAAATGACAGGGTATGAGTGACTTTTCCGTGAACCCCTCCCATTGCGTGAAGTGACGGGCTAGGAAGAATTCATGAAAAAGCAAATCCCATACACCCGTGACCTCGTTTTTGTTGGCGGTGGTCATACCCACGCGCTTGTTCTTCGATCATGGGGCATGAACCCGCTGCCTGGCGTGCGCGTAACGGTGATAAATCCCGGCCCGACTGCACCCTATTCGGGCATGTTGCCCGGGTTTGTAGCCGGTCATTATACGCGCGACGAATTAGACATTGATCTGGTCAAGCTGTGCCGGTTTGCGGGCGCCCGACTGATCAACGGCAAAGCCACGGCAATTGACCCAGTGACAAAAGAAATCACCGTTCCGGGCCGCCCGCCGGTTGCCTATGACGTCGCGGCGATCGATGTCGGAATTACGTCCGAGATGCCCAAGCTGGATGGCTTCTCAGAACACGGCGTGCCTGCAAAACCATTGGGTATTTTTGCATCGCGTTGGGATGCGTTTCGCGCAGATGCGAAGGACCCCAAGATAGCGATCATCGGCGGCGGTGTTGCGGGCGCTGAACTGGCAATGGCAATGGCCTATGCCCTGCGCGACCGATCACCAGAAATCTCGCTAATCGATCGCGGTGAAGTGTTGGATGGTTTCAATCGCCCAACACGTGACCGGCTTCTGGCGGCTTTGGACGAACTCGGTGTTACCTTAGTCGAAGGTGCCGATGTTTCCGAAGTTCGTACCGATGCGGTTTGCCTTGCGGATGGCCGCAAGATTGCGTCTGGTTTTACCACGGGTGCGGCTGGTGCGCGCCCACACGATTGGGTGTCAGAAATTGGGTTGGACCTGCACGAAGGTTTCTTAAAGGTCGGTCCAACGCTTCAGACATCGCATGACGACGTTTTTGCGGTCGGGGATTGCGCGCATTTAACCCACGATCCGCGGCCCAAGGCGGGCGTATTTGCGGTGCGGCAGGCACCCGTGCTTTTCGACAATCTACGTGCGCATTTGTCGGGGGGTACATTACGGCCCTACAAGCCGCAAAAAGATTATCTCAAACTCATTTCACTGGGCGGTAAAGAGGCCTTGGCCGAAAAGTTGGGCACGGCGCGTCGGGGTGCATTGCTTTGGCGGTGGAAAAACCAAATTGACCGCAAGTTCATGAACCAGTTCGACACCCTGCCAGCGATGAAAACCAAGCTGCCTAGCCCTGTGGCCGATGGGGTGGTTGAGGTGATGGGCGACGTACCTCAATGCGGGGGCTGCGGTGCTAAAGTTGGGCGCGCCGCATTAGATACCGCACTGTCTGGTTTGCCGGCTACCACGCGCAAAGATGTCACTCCGTTGGCTGGTGATGATGCGGCATTGCTTACAATGGGGCGCACACGACAGGTGCTAACAACGGATCATTTGAACGCGATCACCGATGATCCGGTTACATTGGCCAATATTGCGACGGTGCATGCGCTGGGCGATGTCTGGGCTATGAGGGCAGCGCCACAAGCCGCAACACTTTCAATAACGCTCCCGCGGATGACGGCTGCATTGCAGGCCCGCACTGTGGCCGAAATAACAAAAACCGCCGCGCAAGTGTTGGCAGATGCCGGTGCGGCCCTCGTTGGTGGACATACATCCATGGGCGCAGAAATGGCCATCGGCCTCACGGTGACAGGCCTTTGCAAAGCAAAACCGATCACCTTGGCAGGGGCAAAACCTGGTGATGCCTTGGTTCTGACCAAACCAATCGGTTCGGGAACAATCATGGCGGCAGATATGCGGCGCCTTGCCCATGGTGCAGATGTGCAGGCTTGCCTTGTTCACATGCAACGCGGGCAGGCGCAGGCAGCGCTGGCTTTGGCCAAGGCCAACGCGATGACAGATGTCACCGGTTTTGGGTTGGCGGGTCACCTCGCTGGGATGTGTGGCGCGTCTGGCGTTGGGGCGCGGGTGAAGCTGTCCGATGTACCCTTAATGGAGGGCGCTTTGCACCTTGCTGAGACGGGCGTACGATCGACGATATACCCCGACAACCGTGCAATCGAAGGCGTCACCGCGCCGGACACCGCCCGCGCCGCGCTCATGTTTGACCCCCAAACTGGCGGCGGATTATTGGCCGCAATCCCTAAGTCATTGGCGCAACGTCTGGCAGGGACACAAGGCATCCATATCATCGGCGAGATTACCGATGAGCCGGGTGTGGTTTTTGATGACGGGTGATCAAGATTGGAATGATGGCTCGGTCATTGGTCCTGAACAGGTAACGGCCCTCCTGAGGGCGCAAGCGCCTGATTGGGCCGACTTACCTGTGCAGGCGTTGCAGACGAGCGGAACAGACAATGCGATGTTTCGGCTGGGTGCGGGAGCGGTTCTACGTGTCGCTAAACGGCCAAGCGCAGTGCCCTTGTTGGCAAAGGAACTACAGATCTTGCCGCGCCTTCACGGCTTGCCTCTCCAAACCCCGCAAGTGCTGTTTGCAACGGCAAACGCCGAACCGCAGGATCGTTTCGGGCTATTCAAATGGATCGACGGAAACCCCGCGAGCTTGGATCAAATCAAGGACCCGCAACAGGGCGCCCGTGACCTTGGTGAATTCTTGAATGCTCTTCGTGATGTGGGAACCTATGGCGGGCCCATCGCCGGCAACCAAAATCACAATCGAGGTGTGGCGCTAGACCTGCTGACAGGCAAAGTACTCAGCGACATCGAGAGCCTCGCAGATGAATTGGACACGAAAGCAGCGCGTCAAATTTGGAACGACGCCTGTTGCGCTCCGCCCGCCCGCGAATTGACGTGGGTGCACGGCGACATCAAAGCCGATAATCTTTTGGCGAAAGATGGAAAGCTCGTGGCGGTTATTGACTGGGGCTTGTCCGCTATCGGCGATAGAGCTGTTGACCTTGCAGCCGCTTGGACGTGGCTCCCACCATCTGGGCGGGCAACGTTCCGCACGACCTGCGCAGCGACAGAACCTGAATGGGCGCGCGCAAAAGGATGGGCACTTTATGCTGCGACCGTTGCATTGGCCTTTTACCGTGGCCGGTCCCATGAAGGGCTATGCGCCATTTCCCGCCAGACCCTAACGCATTTAGGCATCGCTAGATTGGCCTAGGCGAACTCGGTTTTTGCGTAACCTTGGATGTACAGCAAAGCCGTCAGGTCGCCGTGGTTCACCCGCACTTTGCACTTTTCTTGTAGCGCAGGTTTGCCATGCAGCGCGACGCCTGTGCCCGCATTCTGCAACATCAACAAATCGTTCATCCCGTCACCCACGGCCAATACATCGGCCGCAGTGATGCCCAAACGTTCGGTGATCTCATTAAGGGCGACCAGCTTTGCTTGCTGCCCTAAAATCGGCCGTACTACTTTGCCAGTGAGTGTCGCATCGGCGATCTCTAAGGTGTTTGCCCGATTTTCATCAAACCCAAGTTCATCAGCAACAAGCGCTGTGAATGCGGTAAAGCCACCCGACACCAACGCAGAATACCCGCCGTTCGCTTTCATCGTTTGAACCAACGCGCGGCCACCGGGCATGAAATCGATCCGCTCGGACAAAACCTTTGCGATGATGCTTTCTGGTAAGCCTCTCAGTAATCCAACGCGTTCATCGATCGCCTCTTCGAAATCTAGCTCACCGTTCATCGCACGCGCGGTAATGTCGGCGACCCGCTCACCAACACCGGCCTCGGCGGCCAGCTCGTCAATGCATTCTTGCTGGATCATGGTGCTGTCCATATCCGCCAACAGCATTTTCTTGCGGCGACCCTCGATCGGTTGAACCACAAGGTCAACTTTCTGATCCTGCAGATCGCTCCAAACGGTGTCGACATTGTCGGGCAATGTGTCCATAGCGAATTCGGCGGCTTCATCCGCGGCCAACCACTGCGCCGATTGCCCGCCCCATGCGTTTCGTAGGCTTTCGACCAAAGCAGGCTGTAAACCACCTGCTGCGGCAATCAATGTGACAACGAACATGGGCGGATCCTTTGTTTTCAAATTCTCGGGCCCAAAAAACCCGTTCCGACCGAAATCGCAACCCGAACTCCCACGTTCTGGTCAAAAAACCATGCATTCACCGAATTTGCAGCGTCATAGTCACCCAACAATGCGTTGGGGCGCCTGGTCCGCTTGGTGTTCACGGTCGCATATTAGTTTGTGTCGCTGATTGCTGCGCATGATCTTTCATTCTGAAGCTCACAGCCCAATTGCAACAGTGCGGTCGTAACTTCGGCGTTCTCGCTAAGTCCATAGTGCCCGCCTTCGAAATTCTGCGCGAGGCGTTCACAGTTGTTCCCTTGACCGTTAACGCAGCTCTCTAACATGTTTCTCAGAAACAAGGCTTCGTCTTCAATGTCCCAAAGGCTTCCCAATCGATGACAGCCATAATCTGCGCCAAGGGCACATGACTTTGAGTACAATTCCCCAGCCTGCACGAAGTCTTCTTCGACTACTGTCCCGTCTTCGTAAAATGTCGCGAAAGAATGGCACGCTGCAGCATGGTCCATGTCGCAAGCTCTTTCAAAAATCGGAAAGGCAGAATCCAAATCGGTCTCTTCACCGATATACATGTAACTGTCAGCCCATTCATAACAGCCCTGTGCGTTGCCCAGGTCACACGCCCGCTCCAAAACAGCACGTGCGGCTGGGCGGTTCACAGCATCATAAAGAAGACCGTGTGAGCCGCCGCCAGAATATTCGCCGTAAAGATAGTGCGCGAGGTAAATGCAGGATCGGGCGTCATCAGCGGCGCATTCTGTGCGCACACGTTGGACTTGTCCGTAATAAGACGGATGGAACATATCCAAATTATCCGAAAGCGCTGCTGCTAGGGGGCCTTCTGCAGCATTTAGGCTCGCAACCTCGGCTTTGATCGTTTCATGACTGACCTCTCGGACCAATGGGTGATCCGGTGCCAATTCCCTAAGTTCGGCGCAGTGTTCATATGAACGCGACCCAATACATGCGGTTTCAAGGTATGCTTGTGCACCGTCCAAATCTTGCGGCACCACAGTGCCCGCCACCAAATAACCGGCAGCATCCACGCAACTCTGAGAATGGTTTGCGATACATGCCCTTTCCAGCAAGTTGAAAGCCCCTAGTAGGTCTTCTGAAATACTCTCGCCGTCCGTTAGGATGCGCGCGGCTTTCGTACAGGCGTACCCCGGCTCGAGATCGCAGGACAGACGGTAGTAGGATAGCGCGTTTAGTTCTGAAATTCCTTCAAACTGGCCCCGTTCATGTAGGCGTCCAACCGAATAGCACGCCTCGGCGTCGTCTTGACCACACAACGCGAGCACCAGTTCATTGAATTTTTCGCTCTCACCGACCGCTGCGCATCCCATTGGATATGCCAGTTCACAGGACTGCGCGAATAGGCTTTGAGCAGCCGATTCATCCTCTACGACGCTATGTAGCCCGTATTTTGTGAGAAAGCCCAAAAGATAGCAGAACTCACCGTTCCCTTCTGCACATCGCTGCGCGAAATGGCCGACATGCGGGTATGGCCCTTCATAATCGTATTGGCTGATATTTTCCCAATTATGGAAATGAATACACCCTTCATCCGCACCCTCTTCACAGGCCAGAAATGCAATTGCAGCGCCAAGCGGTTGGTCTTGTAAAACACCTTGCCCAAACATGTAGTGACCCGAAAGACCCGCACAGGCATCGGCATCACCTTGCGCACAGGATTCGCGCAATTGCGAAGCAACGGGTCGTTCACTTTCCGCAAACTGTAGGTCCGCTTCCGGACGAAGGGCCACAGATTTCATCGCTGCGAAACCTTCAAGAAACAGTTCGTACTTCGTCTGCTCGACTTGGCTTATTTGCTCCAGTGCATCCGACCGCAGCGTAGCCAATTGTTCAACAGTAAGATCTGCAACGTTGAATTCAGCCGTTTCCGGTTCAATGGTTTCCGGCGTTGATTGCGTAACCGGCTCCGGATCAATGGTTGTTTCCACATTTTCAGAATTCGCGTCCATCGCAACCTCAACGGTCTCGGCCGTCAAAGAAACGTCTGAAACTGTTGACGTACCTGTTTTTGCGGTTCCTGAACCTTCAATTGGGAAGAAGACCGACGCCGTGGCCAAGGCCAAGACCGAACAGGCTAAACCTGCAGACGCACCCAAAATAGATCGCATAAAAATACCCTTGGTCAAAAATCTTGGGTTGGTTCAATCAGGAAATTCGTTCGAAACTGGGGCGCATAGAAGAAGTTTTTTGGAAGGTGGTTTTGGCCTAACTTTTGAAGCTCTCCCAAAACATTCCGTTCACTGATCGACGATCGCATGTGCCCCTAAAAAGTTTCCGATTGGCGCCCCGACAAGAGATAAAAATCTCGAACGACCGAAAATGCGTCATTTTGGCTGTTGTGACACCGGCCTGATCCCCTTATGTCCGGCGGTGGGACACCCTTCCCCAACGAAGGGCATTTATCTGCGAGGATACCAGCAATGACGACTCAACAACCGGCTACGCGGCCGGCAAACCCGCGTTTTTCCTCTGGCCCCTGTGCCAAACCCCCCACATGGACGTTAGACGCACTGCAGGATGCACCTCTTGGTCGCTCCCACCGCGCCGCCGTGGGCAAAGAAAAATTGAAAGCAGCGATCGAAACAACACGCGACGTGTTGGGTATCCCTGCAGATTACAAAATCGGCATTGTTCCGGCGTCTGACACAGGCGCTGTTGAAATGGCCATGTGGTCTCTGCTGGGTGAACGCCCTGTGCAGATGGTTGCCTGGGAAAGCTTCGGCTCTGGCTGGGTATCCGATGTTGTGAACCAGCTGAAAATCGACGCAACGAAACACGTCGCCGACTATGGCGAAATCGTTGATATGGCCGCCTTGGACTACGACCAAGACGTCGTCTTCACATGGAACGGCACCACATCCGGCGTGCGCATGCCAAACGGCGATGCGATCCCGGCGAACCGTACTGGCCTCACAATCTGTGACGCAACTTCTGCGGCTTTCGCGCAGGACCTGCCGTGGGACAAATTGGATGTAACCACATTCTCTTGGCAGAAAGTCATGGGTGGCGAAGCAGCCCACGGCATGCTGATCCTCAGCCCACGTGCTGTTGAACGCCTTGAATCCTACACACCAGCGTGGCCAATGCCAAAAATCTTCCGCCTCACCAAAGGCGGCAAGCTGATCGACGGTATCTTTACCGGCGCCACAATCAACACGCCTTCCATGTTGTGTGTCGAAGATTACCTGTTCGGCCTGAACTGGGCGAAATCCATCGGTGGCCTCGACGCGTTGAAATTGCGCGCGGACGCAAACGCCCGTGCGGTTTGGAATTTCTGTGCGACTCGTGACTGGATCGATAACTTGGCCGTGGCCAAGGACACTCGGTCCAACACATCTGTCTGTCTGAAGTTCACCGATGACCGCATCACAGATGGCGCAGCCTTTGCCAAAGCCGTTGCAAAACGTCTTGAGGTTGAAGGGATCGCTCTGGATATCGGCGCATACCGCGATGCTCCTGCCGGTCTGCGGATCTGGTGTGGCGCCACGGTCGAGACCTCGGACATCGAAGCGATGCTCCCTTGGCTCGAGTGGGCCTTCCACGCTGAAATCAACGCTTGAATTTAGGCGGCCGCGCTGGACGCGGCCCCACACCCCAACACAAATATAAGGATGCTCAACATGGCACCTAAGGTTCTCGTATCTGACAAACTGTCTGAAACAGCTGTTCAAATCTTCCGCGACCGCGGCATCGACGTCGACTTCATGCCCGAACTTGGCAAAGACAAAGAAAAGCTCGCTGAAATCATCGACCAATACGATGGTTTGGCGATCCGTTCTGCGACAAAAGCCACAGCAAAACTGCTGGAAAGCGCGGACAACCTCAAAGTCATCGGTCGCGCCGGTATCGGGACTGACAACGTCGATAAAGAAGCTGCTTCCAAAAAAGGTGTGATCGTCATGAACACGCCTTTCGGCAACATGATCACAACTGCTGAACATGCGATTGCAATGATGTTCGCCGTAGCCCGTCAAATCCCTGAAGCGTCTGAATCCACACACGCTGGCAAATGGGAAAAATCCAAATTCATGGGTGTAGAGCTGACAGGTAAAACACTCGGCGTGATCGGCGCTGGTAACATCGGTGGTATCGTTTGCGACCGTGCCCGTGGCCTGAAAATGAAAGTCAAAGCATACGATCCCTACCTTGGTGAAGAAAAAGCTGACGAAATGGGCGTTCAAAAAGTTGAGTTGGACGAGCTTCTCGAAACTGCTGATTTCATCACGCTTCACGTCCCGTTCATCGCAGGCGTAACAGAAAACATCCTGTCTGCTGAAAACCTCGCGAAAACCAAGAAAGGTGTTCGCATCATCAACTGTGCCCGTGGTGGTCTGGTTGACGAAGAAGCACTGGCAGAATTGCTGAAATCCGGCCATGTGGCTGGTGCAGCGTTCGACGTGTTCGCGGAAGAGCCTGCAAAAGAAAACGCATTGTTCAACCTGCCAAACGTTGTCGTCACACCGCACCTCGGCGCGGCTACTACGGAAGCCCAAGAAAACGTGGCGCTTCAAGTTGCAGAACAGATGTCCGACTACCTGCTGACAGGCGCTGTGACAAACGCGCTGAACATGCCGTCTGTTACCGCCGAAGAAGCCAAAATCATGGGCCCATGGATCGACCTGTCCGGTCACCTTGGTAACTTCACCGGCCAGATGACAGACGAGCCGATCACAGCGATCAACATCCTGTACGATGGTTCCGTTTCTGAAATGAACCTCAAGGCGCTGACAGCTGCTGTTCTGGCCGGCATCATGAAAAAGGCGAACCCTGACACCAACATGGTCAGCGCGCCCGTGATCGCCAAAGAACGCGGTATTCAGATCAGTACAACCAAGCAGGACAAATCCGGCGCATTCGACGGCTACATCAAAGTGACCGTTGTCACAGACAAACGCGAACGTTCCGTTGCGGGCACCGTGTTCTCTGATGGCAAACCACGTTTCATCCAGATCAAAGGCATCAACATCGACGCTGAATTGGGTGCGAACATGGTCTACACCACCAACAAGGATGCGCCTGGCATCATTGGTACGCTGGGCAAAATCATGGGCGAAAACAACGTCAACATCGCGAACTTCACCTTAGGTCGTGCCGAGGAAGCGGGTGAAGCGATTGCTATGCTTTACATCGATGCGCCAGCACCTGAGGCCGCTTTGAAGGCACTCGAAGCAACCGGTCACTTCACACAAGTGAAACCGTTGACCTTCGACGTCGCTTAATCTTTACGTACTCGGGGTACGCCCCATTTCGGCCGCGTGCTTAACCAGCGCGCGGCCGTTTCTATTTTAAGACCAAAGGATCAGATCATGTTTTACGTTTTGGGTGACATTCACGGGTTTCAGGATAAATTCGATCGGGGCCTAGATCTGATAGCAGCAGACGGCGGCAAAGACGCGCCACTATATTTCCTCGGCGATTTTTCGGATCGCGGGCCGGATTGTAAATCTGTCATTCAAAACATCATGGATGCGCAGGCGGCGGGCCGACCGTGGCAGGCAATCCTCGGCAACCACGACCTGATGTTTTACGAATTCGTCAAAACCGGCCGTAACCGTTTTGACCCCGAACTGCGCGTTGATCTGTCATGGACGAACAGCCGGCTGGGCGGGATGACGACGCTGTATTCCTACATGAAAGACACGCCAATCGACCACCCAGAGTGGATCAGCTGGGATCATGTCCTTGAACATGGGCTTGGCAATGATGCGTCTGACGACCTGCTCGATACGGTGTCCAAGGCCGCTCGCAAAGATGCGACCATCAAAGCGCACCTCGATTGGTTGATCAATTTGCCTCTCTTTATCGAAGGGCCTGACAATCACCTGTTTGTCCACGCGGGCATCCGGCCTGGTGTCGCGATGGAAGACCAAACGCGCGATGATCTCGTCTGGATCCGCGATGGCTGGCTCGATTACGTAGGGCCGCTTGATCACATGGTCGTCCACGGCCACACGGCGCTCGATTTTCCTGTGCATCACGGCAACCGAATTAACCTTGATGGCGGCGCGGGCCGCGGCCGCACTTTGGTGCCTGCCGTGTTTGATGATGGTAAATGGTTCACTTTGGACGAGGCTGGGCGGACACCGTTGACCCCCTAAAGGGTGCGGATCATCCGGTGCCGTGTGTGTGCATCATCGCTGGGAGGAAAGGTTTGTTCTAAAACAAACCCATTTCGTTCCCAAAACGCGCGCCCTTTAGGGTTGGCATCTAAAACGGCGATCAACAGGCGGTTTGCACCGCGAGACCGTGCATAGGCTGCGACATGATCAACGGTTCTCCGACCAAGCCGTTGACCTCGCGCAGCCGGTTCAAAAATTAACATTCCGATGTAGCAATCAAACGTCTGTGGGTAGCCAAAACAAAGCCCCGTAAGGCCAACCAACCGACCGTGTTTAACAACCCCTATGTGATGGGTGTCATCGGCGGTTAGCGTTGGGGGCCGCTCCTCGAAAAAATCGATCACGGTTTGATTTGTTGGTGGTTGCCCGCTTTCCAACTCAACGTAATCTGAAGCGGCCTGAAATAGGGCTGCAACGCGGTCGTGGTCGGTGCTGATGTCGAGCGTTTCAAATTCCATATCAAGATACTAACCGGCCCCAGGCAACGTCGCTATAACCTTGTACCTTTCGGCGTGCTCGAAGCTCAGGTATGCAGAAATATGGGCATCTCGTTTGATACATTGGCCGACATGTTGGCACACGGATTTGACACGGTTATCGATGTGCGTTCCCCCGCTGAATTCGCAGAAGACCACGTGCCGGGCGCTATCAACCTGCCCGCTCTGTCCAATGCGGAACGGGCAGAGGTCGGAACGATTTACGTTCAAGATGATCCTTTCAAAGCCCGCAAAATTGGCGCGGCATTGGTCGCCAAGAATGTTGCTGCCCATCTCGAGGGACCGCTCGCGCAGAAGGACGGCGGATGGAAACCTTTGGTCTACTGTTGGCGCGGCGGGCAACGGTCTGGCTCTTTTGCGTCTATCCTAAGCCAGATTGGCTGGCGGGCAGGGGTTATAAGTGGGGGCTATCAGGCATTCCGCCGCCATGTGCATTCGTTCCTGTATGACCTACCATTGTCGCTGAACCTGTACTTGCTTGATGGAAACACGGGCACCGGAAAAACCGACATCTTGCACCGTCTTGCAACCCTTGGTGTGCAGGTCATCGACCTAGAAGGTATGGCGAACCACCGTGGGTCGCTGTTGGGGGATTATCCCGATGGCCAGCCGGCGCAAAAGGGGTTTGAAACCGCACTGGCCTGCGCATTGGCGCGACTTGACCCAACCCGCCCCGTCTTAGTCGAAGCAGAAAGCAGCAAGATTGGTGCGCGCATCATTCCGCCGTCCTTGTGGACCGCCATGAAATCCGCCCCTCGTATAGAAATCGACGCCACCTTAGATGCTCGCGCGCTGTATCTGGAACAGGCTTATGGTGACTTAAACGAAGACACCAAAAGGTTCGCAGAAAAGCTAGAGGTCCTGCGTCGTCACCGTGGTGCGAAGGCCGACGAATGGCTAGAAATGTTGAACGCTGGGCAAACCAACGCCCTTGCGAGGACCCTGATGCAAGATCACTATGATCCCAGCTACCGGTCTTCGCGTGCGCGCCATGAACCGGTCATCAAGAAACGCTTCACGGTTTCGAGTCTGCAAGATACGGACCGCCAAAGCATTGCAAACCAGATCGCAGACTGGCTTCCCTAGCCTTATAAAACTGCGCGCATGTCACCGGTCACCAGACCGGCAAAGTTCTTGAGCGTTGGATTGGCATATCGGCTGACCAGCGGGTCGTTCGCATCCAAAACACCTAGCTGGCACAAGATCGCGGCCATGGCACATTCAGATGCACGGGTGGTGCCATCCATAATCTTCAATGCAACGCCCATCTTCTTTTCGGGAATGATTGCGATGAAATATCCTTCGGCCCCTGTCTTCACCGACACCCGTCCTTTTCCAGCACGCATCAAATGGGTACAGGCGCGGTCTACGTTGGCGACAAGCTCAGGGTGGGCCATCGTTGCTGCACGCAGACGAACCAGGGCTGCCCCGCGCGTGGTGCTGTCGTCAGCGGCTGCAATTGTTGCCATAGCGCGGGCCATACCACGGATTGAAACAGCATGGTTAGGCGCAGAACAGCCATCAATCCCCCAACCCGCAGAGGTTTCTTCGGTCAGCTCTTCGAAGGCTTGTTTGATGACAATCTGAAGCGGATGGTCGATTTCAGCGTATTCTGGGCCCCATCCATTGGCCTTTACCATTGTCAGAAACCCGCAATGTTTGCCGGAACAGTTGTTGTGGTGTCGACACGGCGTGGCATCCGTCTTCACCAACCCATTTCGGGCTGGCAAATCTGCGGGCCACTGTGGTCCACAAACAAACGCGTTGTCATCGAAACCAAGGTCGTGAACCCAGCTTTGGACTGGGTTAGTGTGGATCGCCGCACCGGAATGTGACGCACACGACAATGCCAATTGGGCCTGCGTCAGCCCCATTTTATCGGCCACGCCACTTTCAACCATCGGGACAGCCTGCAATATCTTTGCAGACGATCTTGGAAACGTCACATGGTCCGGATCACCCCAAGACTGGACGATCTGCCCTGTCGAATCCATCACAACCGCATGGCCCGTATGCGCGCTTTCCATGCGGCCACCACGCCAAAGTTCGACTAAATTCACTGAAGTACCCATTATTTTCCCCAAAGTGCGCGACATCCCGCGCATTTATATGTGTCCAAAAGGCTTTCCCATTTGGGCAAAAACTTGCTACTGGTACAGGTATCGAGTTGAAACCGCTCTTTCTAGCCGAAAAGGTACCCGTCAGAGGTGCTGGTATTAGCAAGGGCATCAGAGGCAAAAGACAGCTTGGAGGCTGTATTTATGATTTCAAAGATTTCCCCAAAGATTGGGCAAGTGTTGGGTGCGATTGCACTTTTGGCATCGTCTACGGCTGTGTCGGCGCAAGAGGCGAGTTCCAACCGGGTTGCTGCGAATACGGACTGGTCAGTATTTGTCGAAACTGACCCAACAGAATGCTGGGCCGTTTCCGCGCCCAAGGAGACTGTAAACTCACGCGATGGGCAGGTTGTTTCCGTGCGCCGCGGCGAGATTTTGTTGTTCGTGTTCTACCGTCCTGGCGCAGGCGTGCAGGGGCAGGTGACGTTCACAGGCGGCTACCCGTTTGCATCCGGTTCAACTGCAGAACTAGACATCGGCGGCACGAAGTTCGAGCTGTTCACCGAAGGTGAATGGGCGTGGCCAGCAACACCAGAGGCAGACGCGCAAATCGTTGCGGCGATGAAACGTGGCGCCGAGGCTGTCGTGTCCGCGCGTTCCGGTCGTGGCACAGTCACACGCGACTCCTTCTCTTTGCTCGGCTTCACTGCTGGCGTGGAAGAGGCTGCAAACCGCTGCAGCTAATCGCGACCTACTACAATTTTGCAGGGCCGGTTTTCTTTGGAAACCGGCCCTTTGCACTATATAGAGCCCGCAACCCAAACCGGAGCGATTCCCATGGAGCCTTCAGCGCCCATCACCCAAGACGTCATGACGATCAAACGCAAACTGCCCGAGGGCGGTGCGACAAACATCGTTGGCTTATCGCGTACTGAAATGCGCGACGCCTTGATCGGTGTTGGCGTAAAGGAAAAGCAGGCCAAGATGCGGGTGAACCAAATCTGGCAATGGCTCTACCATTGGGGCGTCCGCGATTTCGCGGAAATGACGAACCTTGCAAAAGATCTGCGCGCGACGCTGTCTGAAAATTTCGTCATCCAGCTCCCCGAAGTCGTCTCTAAACACGTGTCAGAAGACGGCACACGCAAATACCTTGTGCGGATCGCTGGTGGGCATGAAGTCGAGGTCGTTTATATTCCAGAAACCGACCGTGGCACGCTCTGCATTTCGTCCCAAGTGGGGTGCACATTGACCTGTTCGTTCTGTCACACGGGCACCCAGAAATTGGTACGTAACCTGACCGCTGGTGAAATCATCGGTCAAGTCATGCTGGCCCGTGATGATCTGGATGAGTGGCCCGAAGCTGGCGTCAGCACCGCCGACCAAGGCCCACGCCTTTTGTCCAATATTGTTCTGATGGGTATGGGCGAGCCGCTTTATAATTTCGAAAGCGTTCGTGACGCGATGAAAATCGCGATGGACCCCGAAGGCATCGCTCTGTCACGTCGCCGCATCACATTGTCCACGTCTGGTGTGGTTCCAGAAATCGCGCGCACAGCCGAAGAAATCGGATGCCAGTTGGCCGTGTCCTTCCACGCCACGACGGATGAAGTGCGCGATAAATTGGTGCCCATCAATAAACGTTGGAACATCGAGGAGCTGCTCAAAGCCTTGGCAGCTTATCCCAAAGTTTCTAACTCCGAACGCATCACATTCGAATACGTTATGTTGAAAGACGTCAACGACAGCGACGAAGATGCGCGCCGATTGGTTCAGCTGATCAAAGGCATTCCTGCCAAGATCAATTTGATCCCATTCAACGAATGGCCTGGTGCACCTTATGAGCGTTCCTCGAACAACCGCATCAAGGCTTTCGCTGATATTGTCTATAATGCGGGTTATTCGTCTCCGGTTCGCAAGCCACGCGGCGAAGACATCATGGCCGCGTGCGGGCAACTTAAGTCGGCGACCGAACGCGCTCGCAAATCGCGTAAACAGATTGAAGCCGAAGCAGGCCTTTAAACCTGCCAAAGAAAAGGGGCCGAGCGTGGTGTCACCGCTCGGCCCCTTTCATCCCATCCAAGGACGTTTGCGGGCATAACGCCCTCGTTTCCTTTAGTTCAACAGTGCCGCCGCGTCATTCTCGCCCAGTGGTAGTGGACGTTCGCAAGATGTCTGCATTTCCAATGCTTGGCCTGTTTCCCCTGCTTTCAAGATACTTGTCATCACTTCAACAACATGGAGAGCTAAATCACCGTTGCAACGGTGTGGACGACCTTCCAAAACAGCTTGCGCCATGTCAGCAGCGCCCGCTGTGCGATAGTTGGCCTGTGTTCCTTGGTTGTCGGCATGGAACGGGTGAGTGGTGACAGCAAGATCTTCGATCTCGCCACCTGGTTTGGCCATCTTCACAACATCTCCGAAGAAATTGGGGTCGGGCAGAAACAGGCTTCCCTTAGTGCCGTACAGTTCCATGTGATCATGACGGTGTTTCCAAACATCCCAAGACGCGCCCAATGTGATGATCGCACCATTCGCGAATTGCAAAATCGCATGGAACGTCGTCGGTGTTGTCACAGGAACGTCTTCGCCATTGCGTGGGCCATTGGCGATTGTTCGGGTCTTGAATGGCGTATCAGAAACCGCCTGAACACGCGCCACTGGGCCCAACAGTTGCACCAGATTTGTTAGGTAATAGGGCCCCATATCCAAAATGGGCCCGCCGCCTTCACGATAGAAAAAGTCTGGGTTAGGGTGCCAGTCTTCCATGCCATGCCCCATGATGTGGCAAGTACCAGACACGATGTCTCCAACTTCGCCTGCATCCAAAACCGCGCGCGCTTGTTGGTGAGAACCCCCTAAAAACGTATCTGGCGATGACCCCAAACGGACACCCTTGGCTTTCGCCAAAGCAGTCAGTTCCAAACCTTCTTCCAGCGATAGAACAAACGGCTTTTCCGAATAAACGTGCTTGCCGGCTTCTAACGCCTGTTTCGAGATAGCGTAGTGGGCTTCGGGAATGGTCAAGTTCACGACCATTTCAATATCATCCGCCGCCAACATAGCGTCCAACGATTCAGATCGCACGCCATAGGTTTCGGCCTTCTCTGCCGCCAATTCAGCGTTCAGGTCGGTCACACTTCGGATTTCAACGCCCTTAAACAACGGGGCAAGATCCAGATAGGTGGTGGAAATGTTACCGCAGCCAATAAGGCCGATACCAAGAGTCTTCATAATCTGTCCTAAAGGCTTGTGATGTGTTCATAAGACGCCCGGGCGAACCGTTCATGGTCGCTCGGGTTGTCGTGTTCGATAACGCAATGGGTGATGCCTGCGTCTTTCAGCGCGGCCATGATCGGCGCCCAATCCAACACGCCTGCACCAGCATCGGCCCAACCGTCTTCGTCGGTCTTTTCGCCTTCTGGTGCGCGGTCTTTGATGTGCGCCGTGCGGATCAAAGGGGCGTATTTCTTGATGGTTTCGATGACATCAAAACCGGCCACATGCACCCAACCTAAATCCAATTCAAACGGAATGCCTGCATCAGCAAGAATATCCATCGGTGTCACGCCATCGCCAAGGTCGACAAATTCGAAATCGTGGTTATGCCATCCAAAGACGAAACCGGCCGCCTCGATTGATGGTTTGATTGCCATTAAACGTTGGGCAAATGCTTCCCATTCCGCCTTCGTTTTTGGGCGGATGTCTTCGTTTAGGTAGGGGCCGTAAATGCGTTTCGTACCCACGTCGTTGCCCAGTGCGATACAGGCGTCGACGTCACCCTCAAGTGCACTGATATCCATGTGGCACGACGAAACAGTCAGGCCGTTTTCGGCCACGGCTGTCTTTAGTTCGTCGACGTTATCGAACAGCGCAGCATAGGCTTCGACCTCTTTATACCCAATGTCAGACACCATTTTTAGCGTGTCAGACAAAGGCCAATTGCGAGAGGAATACAGTTGGTATGACAGGTTCATAATTTAAGTCCTTAGAGGCGTTAGAGTCGAAGTTCGGATGTGACGTCGAAGACAGAAGCGCGGGTCATGTCGATGCCAATGCGCACTGTGTCGCCGCCCTTAACGGTGGCTTGCCCATCCATACGGAAACGGAACGGATGCCCAGCCAAGCTGGACCATACCAACGTGTCGGCGCCCATCGGTTCAACCAGATCGGCCAACACTTCAGTGGTCACTGTACCGTTGTCGACTTGGTCTTCTGTCAGAATATGTTCGGGGCGCAGGCCCAAGGTTACAGGTCCGTCGGCGGGTGTTTCGGAAGCCCAATCATAGCCTGCTAGGCTGGCCTCGAACCCGTCTGCCTTGAATACACCACCAGATAACTCACCCTCGATAAAGTTCATCGCAGGCGAGCCGATGAAACCCGCAACATACCGGTTGCGCGGCTTGTTGTAGATGTTGGCAGGGCTGTCGAGTTGCATGACCTGCCCGCCCTTCATAATGGCAATCCGATCTGCCAAAGTCATGGCCTCTACCTGATCATGGGTCACATAAATCATGGTGTTTTGCAGCTGCTCATGTAGCCGCTTCAACTCTACACGCAGATCGGCACGCAGCTTTGCATCAAGGTTCGACAGCGGTTCATCAAACAAGAAAACATCCACATCACGAACCAACGCACGGCCAATCGCGACACGCTGGCGCTGTCCGCCAGACAATGCACCAGGTTTGCGTTTTAGAAGCGGCCCAATCTGCAAAATCTCGGCGGCACGTGCCACGCGTTTTTCGATTTCGTCCTTTGGCAGCCGTGCGTTCTTCAACCCGAACGACAGGTTACCCTCAACCGTCATCTGCGGGTAAAGCGCATAGGATTGGAACACCATGCCGATGCCACGATCGCTGGGTTCGGCCCATGTCACGTTCTTGCCTTTGATGAAGATCTGGCCGTCCGTGACGTCCAGGAGGCCAGCAATGCAATTCAACAGCGTTGATTTACCACAGCCAGATGACCCAAGAAGGACAAGGAATTCACCTTCATGGATATCAAGGTTGAGGTCTTTAAGAACTTCGACTGCACCAAACGATAAGTCGAGGTTTCTGATTTCTACGGAATGGTTTGACATGATTATCCCTTTACTGCGCCAGCAGCGATGCCGCGCACGAACAGCTTCCCAGAGGCGAAATAGATGACCAAAGGCACGAGGCCGGTCAGCAGTGTCGCCGCCATATTCACATTGTATTCTTTGACGCCCTGCACCGAGTTCACGATGTTATTGAGCTGAACCGTCATCGGGTATGTATCCGGTTTGGTGTAGATCACACCGAACAAGAAATCGTTCCAGATACCCGTTACCTGCAAGATCATCGCGACCACAAAGATCGGCAATGCCATCGGCAACATGATGCGGAAATAAATGCCCCAGAACCGCGCTCCATCGACCCGCGCTGCTTTGAACAGCTCTTCGGGGATCGATGTGAAATAGTTACGGAAAAGCAGCGTCAGAATAGGCATCCCGAACACGGTGTGCACCAAAACCAACCCGCCCAAATCGCCCATCAATCCGATTTCACGGAGCAAGATCACGATAGGGTACAGCATCGTCTGATAAGGGATGAACGCCCCGATGATCAGGATGGTGAAGAATAGTTCGGACCCTTTGAACTTCCAATGGCTCAGCGCGTAACCGTTCACAGACGCCACCGCGATAGACAGCACCACAGATGGGATCAAAATTTGTACCGAATTCCAGAACCCGCGGCTCAGGCCGTCGCAGTTGATCCCTGTGCAGGCCTCTGACCATGCTTTGGTCCATGCTGCGGTGGTAATCTCCAGAGGTGGGGAAAACACATTGCCGAGGCGGATTTCGGGCATGCCTTTCAATGATGTGACGATCATCACATAAAGCGGCAAGAGGTAGTAAACACTGACCAGAATCAACGTGCCGTAAAGCATGATGTTACGGGTCGAAAATGCCTTCTTCGGTTTCGGGCCGCGTGGCCCGCTCATTGCAACATCAACCACGTTTACGTCCTCCAAATTCGAGATAGGCCCAAGGGATCAAGATCACGACCACACTCACCAGCATCATGGTTGAGGCTGCAAAACCTTGAGCAAGGTTTTGGGCGCGGAACATATATTCGATCACGTATTTTGCAGGGACTTCGGAACTGATGCCCGGTCCGCCGTTGGTTTGCGCAACGACCAGATCATAAAGTTTGATAATGCCTGAGGCGATGAGAACGAGAGATGTAATAAACACGGGGCGCATCATCGGAATGATCACGCGGAGATAGGTCTTTACGGTGCCAATCCCGTCAACACGCGCGGCTTTCCAGATGTCTTCGTCAATGCCGCGCAGGCCAGCCAGCATGATGCACATGATCAGGCCTGATCCCTGCCAAATGCCAGCAATTAGAATACCGAAGATCACGATCTTGGAATTGTTCAGCGGATCAAACGCAAAGCTTTCCCAACCCCAGTCACGCACAACCTGTTGCAGGCCGAAATCAGGGTTCAAAATCCACTGCCACGCAAGGCCGGTCACAACAAAGGACAGCGCGAACGGATAAAGGAAAATGGTACGGAACGTGTTCTCGAACCGGATCTTGCGGTCAAGCAGCGCTGCCAAGGTAAATCCAATGGTCAGCGTCAGGATCATGCTGCACAGCCCGTAGATGGCAAGGTTCTCGATCGAGATCAGCCAACGTGGCGTGGACCAAAGACGTTCATATTGATCAAGCCCAACGAAATCGAGTTTCGGTAGAAGGCGTGAAGATGTGAAGGAATGCACGACGGTCCATGTTGTGCCCCCGACAAACACCACAAGGGCTGTCAGGATCATCGGGATCGACGCGATTTTTGCGCTCATATTGCGGAACAGCTGTACGGGCCGCTTCGCAGGAGCGGACTGCTCAGACACGTGGTCAGACATCAGAAAAAATCCGGAGTAAGAGGAAGGAGCGCGGGGGAAAACCCGCGCCCCAAGTGCAAGCTGATTGGTTTAGTCAGCGCTGCGGATGATATCGACATAACGCGCTTGGGCGTCAGCGGCGGACAAGTCGGAGGACCAGAATTCGGCCATCAGATCTTCTACCTGTGTCTGTGTATCAGCGGACAAGTTCATGTCGCCGGACGGCAGGATACCTTCGCCAGATGCGAGGATAGCCAGACCTTTCTGCATGCAGTCGTTTGCTGCAGACAGATCAACGTCGCCACGTACAGGCAAGGAACCCTTCGCGAGGTTGAAGTCGACCTGAACTTCAGGAGAAACCAGCATTGCAGCCATTTCCAGCTGTGCCGCACGTGTTTCTTCATCATCGATCACAGGGAAGTAGAAAGCGTCACCGCCCGTATCCAAGACTGCGTTCAGACCAAGGCCTGGAAGGCAGGAATAGTCTTCGCCAGCGACCTGTTCAGCAACTTGGAATTCACCCTGTGCCCAGTCACCCATAATCTGGCCACCGGCCTGACCTGTGATCACGAGGTTTGTCGCGAGGTTCCAGTCTTGAACGCTTGAGTCAGCGGCAAGTGCACGCGCGGCTTCAACTGCTTCGAAAACAGCTGTGTAGGCCGGGCCTTCTGCAACTTCGATGTTCTTGTCGCGGTTCACAGCCAACCAGTTATCAACACCGGCGATGCCGATTGTGATTGTGCCGAATGCGATGTTCTGCTGCCAACCCTGCTGACCCATTGCGAGAGGCAGAAGGCCAGCTTCTTCCAATGCTGGTGCCGCAGCTACGAATTCGTTCCAATCAGCAGGAACATCGACACCTGCGGTTTCAAAGGCGTCGTGTGACAGCCACAACCACTGCGCGGAGTGGATGTTCAAAGGTGCGCAGTAAACGCGGCCTTCGAATGTACATGCATCCAGAAGGCTTGGTGGGTTGATCAGGTCAGCCCAGTTGTTTGCCTCAGCAACTTCGGTCAGGTCTGTCAAAAGACCAGCTTCGATCAGCTCTTCAGCTTGACGACCATGGTTCAGCTGTGTCGCTGCCATTGGGTCACCGCCGATGATGCGGGAAATAATGATTGGGCGTGCTGTGCCGCCGGAACCGGCGATCGCACCGTCGATCCATGTGTTGCCTGCGGCCTCCCACGCTTCGGCAAGTTTGGAGACAGCAGCGGCTTCACCGCCCGATGTCCACCAGTGTGTGACTTCAAGTTCTGCTGCATGAACAGCAGGTGCGGCGACCATCGCAGTCGCGGCCAAAAGTTTGGTTGATAGTTTCACGATCCATATCCTCCCTGATTCTAAATCGTTGTAGAAAAATCTATATCGATTTAGAAAGGTCTGACAAGAAATAAAATTAAAGAACTTGCCTGCGGACCTTTACAGTTTGAATCCTGTGGGTAGGAGGAAGCGTTAGTTCTGAGTGTTAAGGGAATGGTGAAAGCCTGTGTCGGAAGAAAAACAGCTGGAAAAAGGTGAAAAACCAACGCTCAAGACGATATCGCGTCTCAGCGGCCTTGCTGTACCGACAGTTAGCCGTGCTTTGAACGATGCGCCCGACATCAAAAAGGCGACGAAAGTAAAAATTCGCGAAATCGCCGAAAGAATCGGCTACGTTCCGAATCGCGCAGGCGTGCGTTTACGTACCGGACGCACCAACGTCATTAGCCTCGTTCTGTCCACGCAACACGATTTGACGAACCATACAGGGTCTTTGATTTCGTCAATTGCGGGCGCAATGCAGGGCACCCCGTTCCATATGAACGTTACCCCCTACTTCCCCGAAGAAGACATTATGAAACCCATCCGCTACATCGTTGAAACGCGGTCGGCGGATGCCATTATTCTCAATCAAGTTACGCCCGAAGATGAACGGGTGAAATACCTTATGGATCACAAGTTCCCATTTGTGACCCACGGTCGAAGCCTTTGGTGTGACCAGCACCCTTACTACGACTTCGACAATGAGATCGTTGGGAACCTCGCATTGCGCAGGCTCGTCAAACGCGGCCGCAAAAATATCCTCCTCATCGCGCCACCGCGCGATCAGTTTTATGCCAAACATATGATCGAAGGCTGCAATGCCGCCGCCGCAGATCTGGGTGTTCAGGTCACGACACACCCAACAGTCACAAGTGATTTCCCTCGCGTGCCATTGACCGATGAGGTGAAGTCATTTCTTTTGGATAACCCAAATATTGATGGCATTATTTGTGCGTCTACCTCTGCTGCTATGGCGTCTGTAGCGTCGTTGGAAAAGGTGGGACGGACGCTGGGTGACGACATTGATGTGTTCGCAAAAGAAGCTGTCTCGATTTTGGAATGGTTTCGTCCCGGAATTCTAACAGTTTTTGAAGATGTTACAGCGGCGGGCGCATTCGTGGCACGTGCCGCGATGCAGGCGGTTCGACAGCCAGGCGAACCTCCAATGCAGTTTCTTGAAAAACCCGACTTCTAAGCTGACTACTTTGCCAACATCTGTGATGCGGCTAATTTGGCTGCCTGACCAATAGAAAGTGACGCCGCAATCTCGGTTGCATCTTCGTCTGCATGTGGTTCTTCCAGCGTTTCAAATTGTGACGTAATCAACTGGTCTGGCATAAAATGCCCTTCGCGTTGTTCGAAACGTTTGCGAATAACGGCTTCGGGGACGTTTGGGTAAACCAACCGCAAATCAGGCACGAAAAGCCGCAAATGATCCCGATACGACCGTTTCAAAGCAGAACACCCTAAGACAACGGTATCGCTTTCCTTCAGCGCAGCGCCACATGCGTCCAGCCATGGCCAACGCATTGCATCAGTCAACGGGCGCCCGCTGCTCATGTGGGTGATGTTCTCTTCAGGGTGCAGGTCGTCTGCATCAATGAAGCGGCAACTCAATTCTTGGGCAATGGCGGCGCCGAGTGTTGATTTACCCGACCCTGCCACGCCCATAACAACGATCTTCATATCGATTACCGACCAGGAATTGCACCGCGTTTTTCGCCCGCACCTTCCCAGTTCTCCAATGCCGCGACAGCTTCTTCGGCCGTGTCTACAAACTTGAACAGATCCAAATCCTCGGCAGAAATTGTACCTGCTTCAGATAAAGCATCCCAGTTGATAATGCTTTCCCAGAAGGCGCGCCCAAACAGTAGGAACGGAACTTTTTCCATGCGGCCGGTTTGGATCAGTGTCAGCGCTTCGAACATTTCGTCCAACGTCCCAAACCCACCTGGGAAAACTGTGATCGCATTGGCGCGCATTAAGAAATGCATTTTGCGGATCGCAAAGTAATGGAAGTTAAAGCACAACTCGGGTGTCACATATTCATTCGGCGCTTGCTCATGCGGCAGCACGATGTTCAGTCCAATCGATTTTCCACCCGCATCAATAGCGCCACGGTTGCCCGCTTCCATTACACCTGGTCCACCACCAGTGACGATAACGTTCTCGTTCGGGTCACCCTTTAGGGTCATCAATTCAGCGAATTTACGGGCTTCGTCGTAATACTCAGAAAGCTCAGCCAAGGTCTTTGTGCGGGCCGTGTCTTTTTTCGCAGGCTCAGGAATACGTGCACCGCCAAACATCACGACGGTTGAAACGATACCCTGTTCGTCCAGCATCAATTCAGGCTTCAGCAATTCCAACTGCAGTCGAACGGGGCGCAGCTCGTCACGGCACATGAAATCCTCGTCCGCGAACGCCAGCGCATACGCGGGTGAACGGGTCTGCGGCGTATCGGGCACTTGAACTGCTTCAGCGCGGTCTTGTTTGCTATCGCGCAAAGGGTGGCGGCGGTTGTCATCTTTCATGTGGTCTGCTCCGAAGGCGTATTGTTTATCTTTCCATTTTAGTGGCAGGTTGCCCCACGATTGTCCAATCCCGTAGGTGTTACATGTCAATTTCGCGCTCCGATATCTCTGCTGCTGCCAAACGCATTGCCCCGTACGTCCACAAGACGCCGGTGATGCGGTCTGATGCATTCGGGGTGCCATTGCAGTTCAAATTGGAACACACCCAAGTGACGGGCAGCTTTAAGGCGCGCGGCGCGTTTAACTCTGTGCTGACCTCTGATGTTCCGGCGGCTGGTATTGTTGCCGCATCCGGTGGCAACCATGGTGCCGCCGTCGCGCATGCGGCACGCACTATGGGGCACGATGCACATATCTTTGTGCCCGAAATTTCGGGGCTTGCAAAAATCGATGTCATCCGTCAAACCGGTGCCACCTTACATGTTGTGCCCGGGGCCTATGCGGATGCAGCGGCCGGCGCCAATACCCATCAATCCAAAACCGGTGCCCTCGACATCCACCCCTACGATGCGCCTGCGACACTGACAGGGCAGGGAACGTGTTTCGCAGAATGGGAAGACCAAGGCTTGGATGCTGACACTGTCCTCATAGCAATCGGCGGTGGTGGCCTAATCGGTGGTGCGATGTCTTGGTTTAGCGGGCGCAACATCATTGGGGTCGAAACCGAAACAACCAACGCAATGCACGCCGCCCTGGCCCATGGCCCTGAAACCGATGTCGATGTGTCCGGCATTTGTGCAAACGCATTGGGTGCGCGCCGCATTGGGCGTTTGTCCTATGATCTGGCCAAAGAGAATGACCTCCAGACAGTGTTGGTAACTGACGATGCTGTCGCTAAGGCGCAAACGGCGTTGTGGCAAAACCTTCGCCAACTTGTTGAACCGGCTGGCGCTGCGGCATTGGCCGCGGTGATGTCAGGCGCCTATGTTCCTGCCAAGGGTGAAAAGGTGGCCGTCTTGTTGTGCGGCGCAAACCCTGCGCCCATTCCCGTCTGATTGGCCGATCTGATTGCCCAAACTGCAAGACCACGGTATTGGGGCGCAAACGTAACGCACAATCGGGGGCCTTTATGTCCAACGCACAGCTAGAATCCGCAATCGAATCCGCATGGGACGCCCGTGACACGATCACACCTGCGACCACAGGCGAAACACGGGAAGCCATCGAAGACACGCTAAACGCCCTCGACAGCGGCACACTCCGCGTGGCCGAAAAACAGGACGACGGCAGCTGGCATGTAAACCAGTGGGCCAAAAAGGCCGTGCTCTTGGGGTTCCGCATCAAAGATATGGAAATGCATGACGGTGGCCCACAAGGCGCTGGCTGGTGGGACAAAGTCGACAGCAAATTCAAAGGCTGGGGCGAAGACCAATGGAAGGCCGCTGGTTTCCGCGCTGTTCCAAACTGTGTTGTGCGCAAATCTGCATTCATCGCACCAGGCGTTGTCCTGATGCCATCCTTCGTGAACTTGGGCGCCTACGTTGACGAAGGCACCATGGTCGACACATGGGCCACCGTTGGCTCCTGTGCGCAGATCGGTAAAAACGTGCACCTGTCTGGTGGCGTTGGTATCGGCGGCGTTCTTGAACCTATGCAAGCTGGCCCCACAATCATCGAAGACAACTGCTTCATCGGCGCCCGCTCCGAAGTCGTCGAGGGCTGCATCGTGCGCGAAGGCTCTGTTCTGGGCATGGGCGTGTTTATCGGCCAGTCCACCAAGATCCTCGACCGCGAAACTGGCGAAGTCATGTACGGTGAAGTGCCACCATATTCAGTTGTCGTTGCAGGCTCTATGCCGTCCAAGAACGGCGTGAACCTCTACTGCGCCGTGATCGTCAAACGTGTCGACGAACGCACACGTTCCAAGACGGGCATCAACGAACTGTTGCGCGACTAATGATACTGTCTCGGACGCTTGCCAAAGCCCGCATTGCGCGCGGCGAGCGTCCGACATGGGCGGCCGCATGGATGCCTGTGGTGTTTGATGCTGCGGTTTTGATAGCCTTGGGCGTGGCCTTGTTCGGCCCTTTCCAAAATCTGACAGACCAAGCCAACTTCCCGCTCTGGGCAACAATCGTTGCCCTGTTTGCGGTCGCGTTTATCCCGATACAGGCGGTTTTGATCTTTTCATCGCTTTGGGCCGCAAAGTCGCGTTTTGAGGATAGAGAAGACCAAACTTAGTGTTGGCTCCCAAACCACTGTTGCACGAGCTCATCGTAGGTTCCGTCCTCGCGCAGGCGCAAAAGCGCTTGATCGATCTCTTCTTTCAAAACACTGCCAGTCGGAAGCGCGATACCGTAATTTTCGCGTCGGTAAATGCGTGACATCAGCCGTGTCTCAGGCTCGGTTGTTATTGATGAATAATAGGCGAGGATCGGAGCGTCGAAAACGACAGCTTCTACGCGCCCCGCTTCGAGTGCTTCAAAAATCTGGTTTGGTGACTGATAGCCCAGGTAGTTGATATCACGCGCATCTAAGAAGTTTGCCGAAGTTGAACCAGAAACAGTCGCTACGTTCCGACCTTCCAAATCATTGATAGACTCGACGTTGTCTCTTAGCGCGGCCACAGTGGTCGCCGATGTAATCGTTGCGACAAAGATCGACACAACGAACAGGCTTGATACCACAAGAATAATTGCGAAGAACCGGCCAAGGCCCGACTGTGGCATCCGTTCTTCAAAGCCACCGTTCACAACAACATTAAGGGCCCACCAGAATGATGGGAACAATGCCTCGCGGGCTGGGCGATCAAAATATGGCTGTACACGGCGTTCGAACAGCCACATCAACATTCCGCTTCCAAATAGAACCCCAAGGGCAATAACAACTGAGGTCAAGAAATCGCGTGTTAACAAAGCCTGCCAAATCGGGTTCCCTCCAGAGTCTTCGGGCAACAGCACACCGATCCCGCTTTCAAAAATGGGCTGGCTGAAATCCATTTGGCTTTCACGGTCAGCGGTGATCGAAATATTGGCGACGCCGCCATCATGAATTCCGACAGATACGGCGGACAGCATTGCAGGAAAGCTGTCGTAAAATTTGAACTCCACAGAGCGATCAAGCTCTGCGGCGATCGCTTTCATAAGGTCGAGGCTAAATCCTGACGGAACACCGCCGCGGGTCGTCGAAAACGGCGGGCGTTCAATTGTGGCGAATGACAGCGTGTCATCTTGCGCTAACGCCGGAAGAGCTGTCACCGATAGCAGTAAGAACGTCAGTGAAACACGAACAAAATTCATTTCTTTTCCCCAAGTTCGTATCCCTTTGCAACGTTCAGGCCAAATCGTCAACGGGCTTGGGCGTTGACCTATCCGTTTGTTAAGTCTACCCGATCCATATGAGTGAAAAACCAAAGGCCAAATCGGCCTCAAAATCGAAACCCAAAAAGGTCTCCCGCCAACAGGTATTTACCTTGTTGGTCGAGGTTGGCCGCAAAGACGGTGACGGCCTTCCAGCCGAAAGCACTGGCGCTGCGTTGATGGTTTATGCTTCGGGCGTGGATGAGGCAGAAGCGGTCCGCGAAACTGTCGCGATCCTAAAGCAAGCCGATGTGAATCCGCTGGATGTTTCGGGATATGGCACCTTGGACGAGCGTCTGGCCGAAGGCCACGACATCCCCGACGAAGAACGGGCGTTGATGCAAAGGGCGCTCGAAGAAAACTCAGTTATCGTCGCACAGATGACACCGTTTTTCGACGACCCATCTAACGACACTCTACATTAACCGATCGTGACACCTGTCAGTGTCAACGCTTCATAACCCTGTAATACAGGGGCCGCGAGGCCGATTTGTTTGGGGCGAAACTGCGGGTCCATATCCGCAAGCACCGACGTTGCAATCGCTCCACGGCTGTCCAAAACCGCGGATCCATCAAAGCTCTCCACAGGCGCACCGTTTACGGTGATGATCTCGTGGCTTTCCAACAGGATCTGGTGGTACGTGGCGACAGGCGGCATGTTTTTGGTCGGGGTTGCACAGTTCCGAATTTCCAAATGCCGAACAGCGGTCGAAACGCGTTCTTCGCCAAACAGATATTCAACTTCAGACCCAGAAAGGCAGACCCGCTGGTCCTTTGCGGAAACTAGGTCATCCCACAGCCCCATATAAGGTCGCCGCAATGTCATCGATGCGAACCGGCCAAGCGTTGGAACTGTGGCATGACCCGACCATAAAACACGCACAGGACTGCGACCTTGGGCGCACACATAATCGCCGGCCTTAACGTCACGTAATGCGCGTGGACCTTCGGGTGTTTCAACTGCGGCAGACCCTGACAGGCCGGGCACTGGTCCGAGTGGGCAAGGTGCATCAGAAATAGCCAAGAAATTTACATCAGAGTCGATGGTCGCATTCGTCCAGTCGTTTGCAATTCTTTTTGCGTCTCGAAGTGCGATCGGGAAAGGTGCAATCACGTCCGTCTGCCACAACAACCCATGATCTGGGACGTAAACGCTTAACCGGCCGCGCCTGCGTGGTGCGTCCCAAATATACGCAATGTGGGCGGTTTCGACTTTACCACCAAGGCCGGTCTTAAGCGACGCTTCCAAGTTCCGCCCGCCTTGGCGCATCAACAACCGCACTGTCCCGTCAGGTTCCAGACAAATTGTCAGGCCTGAAGGCCAAGGGTCCAGAACGCCATAGCGCAACAAATTCACTGGGTGGGATAGGGGACGTGTTTTCGTCTCGAGCAAGACACTCCCACGCGTCAGCAGTTCCAGCCCAACAGGCGGTGGAGTTTGCAAAGACCCAAGGCCCTTAGAATGAAAGGTTCCCGTTTCTTGTGTGCGTGTGGCGATCCAGTTCAGGGACATGCTGTTTTAAGCGACCTCATTGCGAAGCGCTTCGGCTTCATATCGCTTCAGCAAGGGGCGCGCGGCCGGCCCGTAACCTTCGCCAGTTTTCACATCTAGCTCTGGGAAGATCGTCGTGATCTCTTCGATGATATCTTCCTCGAATGACTTGGTTGTTTGCGGGCCCGGAAGGAAGCTTTCAGTAGGCAGACCTTCGGAATAAATCACCTGATGTCGGTCAAACAGCAGATGCACATATTCCACAGAGTCACCTTCAACCGAACGAATGGTGCTGTCATTAACAAGATCCTTGGCCGCAATAAGAACTTCGTCTTCACCGAACAACAGTTCGGCCAACGCGTCCTTTATCAAAATCCGATGCAATGGCGACACCCTCAATGCGCCGTGCTCGCCCAAGGCGTTTTCTTGTAGGCAAATTGGTGCCATCTTTCCAACGGCAGGCACAACGCGGCGCCCAATCCAGCGCACCGGCTGTGGTCCGTCATCGCGGGTGATGACCATGTCATCGGCACACAGGCTTTCAACAGCGCGAGGGCCGTCAACCGTCTCGATCATCGTGCCTGCAACAAAACAAGGGATCGTTTCAACCGTCACAAAACCAACGTCAGTTTCCAGCACGTTGCCTGATGAATCCAACGACGCCACTTCATAGGTGAAACTTTGTGTTTCAAAGTCACTGTCGGTTGTGATGTCAAAGGTGCCGTCGGCGTTCAGTTTTACCGTTTGACCAGTAGCCAAGGTAACCGTTTGTCCCGCCACGACTTCGATACCATTGATGTGCGTGATCTGTAGCGTGCCGGTAGTGTTGTTCAGATCATTGCCCAACACATCTACGGTTTTTGTGACACTGTCCTGCATCGTCACGTAGTCTTGTTCGGCGATCAACATCGCCTGAACAGAGTCTGACGCGATCAACAAGTTTGAATCGTAGCTGCTATCACCGACATCGGCGATACCGATCTTAATGGTGTTGGTTTGACCCGGAATGATCGGAATGGTTAGCGTCATCGTAACGGTGAAGCCGTCCATTTCAGTATTGTACTGATCTGACGTGTTGTCGTTGTACAAGTTGACGTTTTCGTTCTGGTTGACCGAGTTAATCTCGGTCCCGCCTTCTGCAACCGACAACGGAACATGGGACCCGTTGATCCACACACCAACAACGTCGTTGTAGATCGAATTTACATACTCGGGGTACTCATCGGACGAAAAGACGAACTGCATTGTCATCGTGTCCAGCCCGGCATCCGGGGTGAAATCGACCGTCAGAAATGACGCGTCATACGTGCTTGTACCCGCAACGCTGTTAAAATCAGAATCGTTGTTCGCACCTTGTGAGTTAACACTGGTGCTGTTGCTTAGGTTTGACTGGCTAGAATTGTTCGTAAATCGCGTCGCGCTACCGGTCGACAAAATGACGCCGGTGTCGCTTGGGGTCACAAAGTCCGAAACGCTATCGCCATTTGAATAGATTGCAGATGAATAGCTGGAACCGGAATAGGACGCACTTTCGACAGTTATGCCGTTTCCAAAGATGGTATTGGCCATCTCCATCGCGTTTGCATTGGTTTCATAGTCAAGTTCTACGCCAGCAACCATATCGTCCACCTGCTCAAGGTGAGACAAGCCAGACGGTCTTCGTACGGGGATCCGCACGAAATACCTATATCTAGTGGTCGACGTTGCGACCTATGGACCATTTGGGGTCCGCTCGATGTCTGCCCTGCCTCGGGTCTATGTTATTGTGTTAACTATACGTTAATATTGCGGAATTTCTGCGGGTATTCGTAAATCGGCGCTTGGTCCTGTTTCATATGTGACGGTCAAGACACAGCCACCATTGTTTGCATCGGGCAGTTTTCACGGGTAACGCAGTGACCACAGGAGAATTTTAATGCCCATAGATCCCATTGCTTTAACCGCTGATCTTATCCGCTGCCCTAGCGTCACCCCAATCGAAGGCGGTGCCTTGCAGTTGCTCGATCGGCTTCTGTCTGACGCAGGGTTCGAGACCTGGCGCGTGGATCGTGAAGGCACTCCGAACCTTTATGCCCGTTGGGGCAACCGCGGGGCCAACAAATCATTTGGGTTCAACGGCCATACCGATGTTGTTCCCGTTGGTGACGAGGCCGCATGGACGGTTGATCCCTTCGGCGCAGAAATCCGCGATGGCATCATGTACGGGCGTGGCGCTACCGATATGAAATCCGGCGTCGCTGCCTTTGCTGCTGCCGCAATTGATTTTGTCACCGATACGCCGCCCGACGGTGCCGTCATTTTGGCCATCACGGGCGACGAAGAAGGCCCATCAACCGATGGCACCATTGCCCTACTCGATTGGATGCAAACTCAAGGCGAAGCCATGACCGCCTGTTTGGTCGGCGAACCCACTTGTCCCGAAACCATGGGCGAAATGATCAAGGTCGGCCGTCGCGGCTCCCTGACCTCTCATTTCACGGTCACCGGTAAACAAGGCCACGCTGCCTATCCACATCGCGCGATCAACCCGCTGCCAGCCATGGCACGCTTGGTAGACCGTCTCGCCAGCCACGAGCTGGACCAAGGGTCTGATCATTTCGATCCCTCAACGTTGGCCGTCGTCACCATCGACACCGGTAACCCCGCGACCAACGTTATCCCCGCTGTGTGCAAAGCCAGCGCAAATGTCCGGTTCAATGACCTTCACACATCCGAAAGCGTCATCAACTGGATGCAATCCGAGGCGGGCGACGTCGCCCAAGAATTCGGCGTCCAGATCGACGTTCAAACCCGCGTGTCTGGTGAAAGTTTCCTCACCCCCCCCGGTGCGCTGTCCGACCTCGTGTCTGCCGCCGTGCAAGCTGAAACAGGTATCACGCCAGAACTGTCCACCACGGGCGGCACCTCTGATGCGCGTTTCGTGAAAAACCATTGCCCTGTGGTCGAATTCGGTTTGGTCGGGAAAACCATGCACCAAGTGGATGAATGCGTTCCGATCGAACAGATCACCCAGCTCAAATCGATCTACACCCGCATATTGACCGATTTTTTTGCGTAAACTGCACTCGGCAGGCTAAAACCAATGACGAATGGGTCTGACCTTCACCAATCCGCGTGATAGGCAGACCCTATGAAACGCATACCTTCCAAAGCCGAAATCCTCCAATGGATCTCTGAAAACCCAACCCAAACTGCCAAACGCGACATCGCGAAGGCTTTTGGGATCAAAGGCGCTGCGCGCATCGACCTCAAGCGGCTACTGCGCGAGCTTGAGGACGAAGGTAAGCTTCAGAAGCGTAAATCGTCATACCGTGATCCCGAAAGCCTGCCCCCCGTCACTGTCCTCGAGGTGCTGGCACCGGATGCTGACGGCGACCTCTTTGCGCGTCCGATGGAATGGAATGGTGAAGGCCCAGAACCCCGTATTCTGCTGACCCTGAAATCGTCCGATCCAGCGCTGGGCGCTGGCAACCGTATTCTCGGTCGTCTGACCGAGGTAAAGGGCGAAGATTTCACCCACACCGCGCGTCTCATTCGCCGGATCGGCACCAACCCAGAACGTGTGTTGGGTGTGTTTCGCGCAGGCTCCGAAGGGGGGCGCATCTTGCCCGTCGACAAAGGGTCTCAGAAAGAATGGATCGTCGCCGCAGGTGCAACCGGTGGCGCCAAAGATGGCGAGCTGGTCGAGGCTGAACAATCCGGCCCTAAGGGGCGCATGGGCCTACCCAAAGCCAAAATCGTAACCCGCTTGGGCGACCCCACTGAACCGCGCGCGGTCTCCCTGATCGCGATCCACCAACACGGCATCCCAGATCACTTCCCCGATGCCGTTATCGCCGAAGCCGACAACGCCAAACCCGCCCCCATCGGCAAACGCGAAGATCTGCGCGACCTGCCCTTGGTTACCATCGACCCATGGGACGCCCGCGACCACGATGACGCCTGCTGCGTCATTCCTAACGCTGATGGCGGCTTTGCCCTCTGGGTCGCCATTGCCGACGTCGCGCACTACGTAACCCCGGGGTCCGAACTCGACCGCGAGGCCCGCAAACGCGGCAACTCTACCTATTTTCCCGACCGTGTCGTGCCCATGTTGCCCGACATCCTGTCCGGCGATTTATGCTCCCTCCACGAAGGGGTCGAACGGGCCTGTCTCGCCGTAGAAATGCAAATCGATGGTGCAGGGAACAAAACCTCCCACCGTTTTGTGCGCGGTCTCATGACCTCCCCTGCGTCCCTGAACTACGAAGAAGTACAGGCCGCCATCGACGGTGACATCAACGACAAAGTCGCGCCCTTGTTCGAGGATGTCATCAAACCGCTTTACGCCTGCTATGGTGCCCTGCGCAAAGCCCGCGAAGTCCGTCAACCGCTCGAACTGGACCTCCCTGAACGCCAGATCGTGCTGACAGATGAAGGCGAAGTTCAAGACGTCGCTTTCAAAGATCGTCTCGATGCGCACCGTCTGATCGAAGAATTCATGGTGCTGGCCAACGTCGCCGCTGCCGAAACCCTGATCGCCAAGCGCACCCCGCAACTCTTTCGCGTCCACGAAGAACCCAGCCAAGAAAAACTGGAATCCTTGCGCGAAACCGCCGCCGCCTCAGGCCTGCAATTGGCGAAGGGTCAGGTTCTAAAAACCGCGCATCTCAACCGATTGCTTGCACAGGCCGAAGGGACGGACAACGCAGAACTGATCAACATTTCGACCCTGCGGTCCATGACCCAAGCCTATTACAGTCCCGACAATTTCGGACACTTCGGCTTGGCACTGCAGGCGTATGCCCACTTCACATCCCCCATCCGCCGCTACGCTGATCTTATCGTGCACCGCGCCTTGGTCAGCGCCCATGGATGGGGCGATGACGGTTTGACCCCCGAAGATGAAGCCATGTTGGGCGACACCGCCAAAGCCATTTCTGATACCGAACGCCGTTCCATGATGGCCGAACGCGACACGACCGACCGCTACCTTGCGGCATTCCTGAACGATCGTCTTGGGGCAGTCATGACGGGTCGTATTAGTGGCATCGCCAAATTCGGTGTTTTCGTCAAACTCGATGAAACCGGTGCGGACGGCATGATCCCCATGCGCAACCTTGGCAATGAATACTTCCACTATGACGCAGACAGCCAAACCCTAATGGGCGGTGACACGGGCCAAATCATTGGGCTTGGCCAACGGGCCATCGTGAAACTGGTTGAAGCAGCGCCCGTAACCGGCGGGTTAATCGTGGAATTGGTCGAATTGGACGGCAAGGCCTTGGCCAAAGGCCCGTCTAAATCGCGTGGGAAGGCCCCCCGCCGCAAAATGTCGAAAGGCAGAAAGAAGGCGGCAAAAACGGCCCGTAAAGTGAAACGGACTCGTAGGTGATTTAACGGAACGCGGCACCTTCTTCGCATTTTTGACCAAGCACGCATGCTTCGACGATGGGCGCTTCATCTGCGCCAAACACAGATCCGCCACAAGCGCCTAACGAAAGTATGAATCCGTTTTGTGTTTGCTGCGCGAAGGCCAGTACCTCAGTTCCGGGGGCTGGAAAGTGCCCACACCAACTGCCGGAGCATGTCGTCAAAAGGTCAACAACCATTGGGTTTATTGCATCAAATCCTTGGGCGGTCATAGCCTGCCCGCTAAACTGCGCCGTCACTTGCTGGCCTTGTTCGGCGTTGTTTTCCGCAGGAGCTGAAAAATCAAACTCACCAAGCAAAATGGCAAAGCTTACGTCGGCGGCAGCTGCGTTGTTGTAGCTTCGAACAACGTCAGGGCGCAGGCATGACAAGGCCGAGGCTTGTGTCGCTACGGAAAGGGCTAGGGCGGATAGGACGAGTATTTTTTTCATTCCAAACACCTACGACGTGGGACAGACGATTCAAGGCATAGTGCCCCTTCAGCGGCCGTTTAAGCGACAGTTTGCTGGTCGGACCTAAATCCTGTCCCCGAATTCATCCATCACCGACGAATAGACGGTCCGTTTGAATGGGACAATGTTCGCAATCAGATCCTTTGGGGAAATCCACTTCCATTCAGAAAACTCTTGGTGCGGCTGAACAATATTGATGTTTTCATCGGTGCCGTGGAACCGCAAAAGAACCCATTTTTGTTCCTGACCACGAAAGCGACCCTTCCAGATCTTTGGAACGATATCATGGGGCAGGTCATAGGGAATCCATCCTTCGGTTTCGGCCTCAACGGTGACGAGATCGGATGTGATACCGGTTTCTTCTGCCAGCTCACGTAGGGCCGCCGTTAATACGTCTTCGCCTTTATCAATGCCACCTTGCGGCATCTGCCATGCGTCCTGATCGTGATCAACGCGTTGGCCGACGAAGACATTCCCTTCCGTATTTACAACCATCAGGCCAACGCACGGGCGGTAAGGGAGTTTTGAAATTTCGTCCGGTGTCATGACGTTGTCCTTCAAATGAAAACGCCGCCGAGATTCATCTCGGCGGCGTGGTGTCCCAATTTGGAACTTAGTTGTCGCCGCTTTCTAGCACGCCAAGACCTTTAAGAATGTCGATCGCGTAAGCGAGTTGATAGTCCTCTTCACGCAAAGCTGCCGCATCTTCGGCGCGCAAACGGTCCGCTTGGATCTGTTCAATCTCATCATCCGTTAGGCTGTCGTTGTTCAACGCGCCCCGCAGGTCCGCTTCTGAACGTGTGAACCCGACGTCTTCGTCCTCTTCGATCTCCGCATTTGGATCCCGACGGGGTTGTTCAACGATAATGTCGGGCGAAATGCCCAACGCCTGAATGGACCGGCCAGATGGCGTGTAATAACGCGCTGTTGTCAAACGCATCGCGCTTTCACCGCGCAGCGGCATCACCGTCTGAACGGACCCTTTGCCAAACGAATTGGTTCCAATCACGACTGCGCGGCGGTGATCTTGCAACGCACCTGCAACAATTTCCGACGCGGATGCAGAGCCGCCGTTGATCAACACAACAATCGGCAAACCTTCGGCCAAATCGCCTTCACGTGCATTCCAACGTTGGCCGTCGCTTGGTTCGCGCCCACGGGTCGATGTAATCTCGCCAGCGTCCAAAAACGCATCCGACACGGCAATCGCTTGGTTCAGCAAACCACCAGGGTTGTTGCGCAAATCGATGACGAAACCGTTGACGTTTTCGATGCCACCCGCTTCCGCAACCTGTTCTGCCAGTTGCTCTTCAAGGCTCGGGTAGGTTTGGTCGCTGAATGTCACAATCCGCAATACAACTGTTTCGCCTTCAACGCGGCTGCGCACGGCGGTCAATTTGATGGTGTCGCGAATGATCGAAACCTCAAACGGCTCACTCGCACCTTCGCGTACAATTGTGATGATGATCTCGGACCCGACCGGCCCACGCATCAGCTCAACCGCTTCATCCAGTGTCAGCCCCAACAGGTTTTCGCCATCGACCGCAGTGATGAAATCACCGGATTCGATGCCCGCTTCGCTGGCTGGTGTGCCATCAATTGGCGAAACGACCTTAACGAAACCGTCTTCTTGGGTCACTTCGATGCCCAAGCCGCCGAATTCACCACGTGTTTGTTCCCGCATGTCTGCCGCATCGTCTGGTGACAGATAGCTGGAATGCGGATCAAGCGACGTTAACATGCCGTCAATCGCGGCTTCGATCAGCGCGCTTTCGTCGACTTCTTCCACGTATTGTGCGCGGATACGCTCAAAGATGTCTCCAAACAGATCCAACTGTTCATAGACGCTTGCGTTGTTGCTGGCCTCCTGCGCTAACAATGGGCCGGCCACCTGCGTGGTGGCGACTGCGCCCAACAAGATGCCGCCAGTAGCAGCCATCGCAAATTTCTTCATTCACTCAATCCCATCATTTCTTTACGTCCCGCGTGTTGGCTCATTGAAAAACAAACCATTCGGCAGGGTTCACGGCACTCTGCCTGTCTCTGACCTCAAGATAAAGCGTTTCAGTGCGTTCACCAGCGGAACCCTGCGCGCTTTCAGTCAAAATACCTTGAGCGTCCGTTATAATGCCTCCCATCAAGCCGACAGGAGTTCCATCAGGAACGATCTGCCCGACCTCACCAAAGACCTGTTCAAGCCCTGCAAGCACCCACATCACATCGGCAGCGGGTTCAAGGATGACCACGTTGCCGTAATCCAACAGCGGTCCCGCATATCGAATGGTCGCCGAGATCGGAGTGGTGACCAAAGCTCGTGGGCGTACGGCAATCAAAATTCCCGGTCGTGCAATACCCGCCGCATCAGGCTCTTCGTACATCCGGATGACCCGTCCATCGACAGGCAGCGGAATGTTCCCCTTTACCGTGTTTGCATCAGGGCCGCCGTTTGTTTGCGTTTGGGCCAATCCGCTTGCAAAGGCCTGCAAGGTTTCCGAACTGGCAAGCAAAACGGCGGTTTGCGCTGGGTCTTCCGAAAAACGACGCGGTAAATCTGTGCGGTCCGCAATCGCCGCGCTTAGCTCCGCGCGCGCGGTTTGCGCACCTGAAAGCCCGTCTTCCAGAATGGCCAATGCATCGTTTTGTAACCCGCGCAGTATCGCGACCTCGTCTAACTGCTCGCGCAGTTCTGTGACCTTATCCTGTAAGGCGGGCGTGACATCCGCCAGCATCATGCCGGACCGCGCAGTGCCCGTTGGGCCACTGGGGTGCAGCAACAATATCGGGGCAGGGGCACGGCCCATGGTCTGCAAAACACCTAACAAGCGTGCGACCTCGTCCGATCGGGCTTCTAGGTCTGTTTCCAATGTAAGTTGTCGAATGGCTGCGCGGCGCAACCCATCGCGCAAGGCCGCCAATCCATCCTCATAGGCCTGAACTGTCTGCGTCAATGCCGCAACCCGATCAGACCGCCCACTTGCCGTTTCCAGCGCGGTCCGCGCCTGCGTCAGACTTTGCGCCGCGATCAACGCATCATCGGCCGGTGACTGCGCCCAAACAGGACCAGCCCACAACAATGATATCAGCGCAAGAACTCTCAAGAGATCAATGTTTCTCCGGTCATCTCGGGTGGCAAATCAAGCCCCATCAGGTCCAGCAGTGTTGGCGCCAAATCCGCCAAACGCCCATTGCGCAATGTTGCGCCTTCAGGCCCACCAACCAATGCAACAGGCACCGGATTGATCGTGTGGGCCGTGTGTGGACCGCCGGTTTCGGGGTCAATCATCGTTTCGCAATTTCCGTGATCCGCCGTCACGATCATCGCGCCACCGGCTTTTTCAAGGGCAACCAAGACCTTGCCCAAACCGTTGTCCACCGCTTCACATGCCGCTATCGCTGCATCAATATCACCCGTGTGACCAACCATATCGGGGTTCGCAAAATTGCAAACGATCAGGTCATACCCATCCTCGATCGCGCCAACGAACGCACCCGCGACCTCGGCGGCTGACATTTCTGGCTGCAAATCATAGGTCGCAACTTTGGGGGACGGCGCCATAAACCGGTCTTCGCCTGCCTCAGGTGTCTCAATGCCGCCGTTCAAAAAGAACGTCACATGGGGGTACTTCTCGGTTTCCGCCACACGGAACTGGCGCAACCCCTTTTGGGCGACCCACGCGCCTAACGTATTCTTGATCTCTTGCTTTGGGTAACAGGTGGTCATGTAGGTGTTGTGATCATCGGAATAGTTCACCATCCCCAACAAGTTCAGCGCAGGGCGCGTCGTCACATCAAACCCGTCAAACGCAGGCGCGCCCATGGCCGCCAAAATCTCACGCGCACGGTCCGCACGGAAGTTCAGGCAAAACACACCATCGCCTGCCGCCATCCCTGCGTAATCGCCCAGAACGGTTGCCGGAACGAACTCATCGGTCACATCTTCTGCATAAGCGGCCTTCACAACTGAAACCGCATCCACACCCTTGGGACCAGCACCATCGACCATCGCGCGGTACGCGGTTTCAACCCGTTCCCAACGGTTGTCGCGATCCATTGCGTAATACCGGCCGCTGATCGACCCGATCACAACACCGCTCGGCATATTCGCCACAAGATCTTCAAGAAATTCCACACCGGATTTCGGCGCAACATCGCGGCCATCGGTGATCGCATGCAAAACAACCGGAACACCACGATCCGCCACAGCCTTCAACGCGGCCTGAATATGAACGATATGCCCATGCACGCCACCATCACTGACCAAGCCCATGATATGTGCGGTGCCGCCGCTCGCCTTTAGGCCATCTGCCCATGCGACCAACGCGTCATTGTCGAAAAACGTGCCTTCCTCAATCGCCAGATCGATTGCGCCCAAATCCATGGCCACAACGCGGCCTGCACCAATGTTTGTGTGCCCCACTTCCGAATTGCCCATCTGCCCTTTTGGCAAACCAACATCCGGCCCATGGGTGATCAGTTCCGCATTGGGCCCCTGCATCACACTGTCAAACGCGGGTGTCTTCGCCAACGCAGGCGCATTACCGACCGTTTCGGCGCGTTTGCCCCATCCGTCCAGAATACAAAGAACAACAGGCTTCGGCGTGGTCATAATCAATCCTCTCTTGGGTGTTGCCACCTTCTAACGCGCAACCAAGGAAACGAAAACCACTGCCAGCCCAAAGCGGCAAAAAACACCGCTCTTAAACGCGATGGTAGGGGGATCCCGCTAATATGCTCGCCGCGCGGTATAACTGTTCGGTCAACATCACGCGCACCATCATGTGCGGCCAGACCATTTTCCCAAACGAAAGCTTGGCATCCACCTTCGCACGCAGGCTTGGGTCAATCCCGTCAGCACCACCAATGATGAACGCCACATCTTGGCGCCCGTCATCACGCCAACGCGCCAAATCGTTGGCAAACTCGGGTGAAGTCTTCACCTTGCCACGTTCATCCAAGGCAACAACAACGGCGCCAGATGGTATCGCCTTTTCCAGCAACACAGCTTCAGCGGCCATACCACCACCTTTGCGATCTTCGACTTCGCGCACGTCAATAGGGCCAAGCCCAAGGGCCCGCCCGGTGCGGTCAAACCGCGTCACATAGTCATCGATCAGTTCGCGTTCGGGGCCCGCCCGCAGGCGGCCCACTACGCATAGGGTTACCCGCAAACTCAGTCCGCTCTCGCGGCCTCTTCAGGGCTCAACCACATTTTTTCCAACTGGTAGAATTCGCGCACTTCTGGGCGGAAAACGTGAACAACCACATCGCCCGTGTCGATCAAAACCCAATCGCCCGTCGCGCGGCCTTCGACCTTGGACAGAATGCCATAGGTTTGCTTTAGGCGGTCGGTCAGCTTTTCGGCCATCGACGATACCTGACGCGAAGACCGGCCAGACGCGATCACCATGTAATCGCCCATCTCGGACTTGCCGCGCAGGTCGACCTGCACAACGTCTTCGGCTTTGTCATCATCAAGGGATTTAAGAACCGCGGCCAGCGTGCTCTCGGCGTCTGGGGCTTGCACGCTCATAGCGCGGGCACCAGCTGCGGCAGGGTTTCCTGCCATTGAAGAAAGAGACAGATCATTGTCCTCCTTAGATCGCGCCGACAAATCCCCGGCGCTGGGCATGCCCTAACTTAACAAGGCGAACATTGCATTTCAATAAACACAAAAGTTAGCTGTCGCACTGCGGTAATTCTGCCAGTTCTTCAAGGCTAAAAAGCGCGCTCAGCGGCCCATTGCGCACCAATGGTCGCATCGGTGCATCAGCGGCAAGCTGTATGAATATCGACACACGCGGATCTTCAGGAACGTCAAACCCTGGCATGAGGCAGCCATCAGCCGTTACGCCAAGGCTGAAAGAGCTGTTTCCATCCGACGTTTCTTTCCAAGGCAGCACTGCTTGTTGAAGCTCCCGAAGGGCGCGAATCCCTTCGGGGGAAATTCTGTAGGTAAGGCGCCCGTCATCGGCGCGATCTTCAAGAAGCACTAAATCTTCGCGCCTGCTTTCTCCGCTTGGACTTTGCGTTGCCACAAAGCTCATGACTGTAGTTCCAGGGGTTACGCTGATCCCATCGTCTGTTTCTAACGCAACTGCAAATCCCGCAGGGTCTGCGGTTAACGGGTCCAGCGCGCTTAGTCGTATAAGCGTTGCCGGCACAACACTTGTGCAGGCCGTGAGCAACAGTGTCGCGACAGAAGTAATAAAAAAGGAACGCATTGTGATTCTCCATTGACGATCAATGTTTAATGTAAAACAATAAAAAATATCACATAGCAAGAAGGAATTGAAAATGACTGAACAGCGCCTCCCAAGAATAGCAATGGGCCTTCAACTCTTGGCAACCTGTGCACTTGTCCTGCTCCCGTTGGCAATTCTCTGGGCTATCGCGGTCCCTTCAATGGCCATGTTTCAACTTCCAACGTTCTCCGAAGTACCTCGTTCGGACTGGTCCTTGGTCACTTGGATTGGATTGATGGTTGGCTTCTTGCCTGCAGTATTTTTCTGGCTCGCGGTGAACAAAATGCGGTCCCTTTTCGCGCTTTACCGCTTGGGGGATCCCCTTGCTCCAGATGCCGGACCCTTGATCAAATCGATTGGCGGAAATTTGATGATTGGTGCCATTTTGATCATTGCAGTTGTCCCGGTGCAATCATTGCTCATGTCGCTTGGTAACCCTGTTGGCCAACGGTCTATTTCAATCAGTCTCAACAGCAGCACCATTGGGTTCATTCTGGTCGCTGGGTTGTTGTCCCTGATAGGCTGGTCCATGTCAGAGGCGACGAAAATCGCAGCAGAGAATCGGGAATTTGTTTGATGGAAATTGTCGTTCGTCTTGATGTGATGATGGCCAAACGCAAAATAAAGGGCCGTGAACTGGCCGCGCAGATTGGAATCACCGAACAAAACCTGAGCCTTCTAAAATCAGGAAAGGTCAAAGGAATCAGGTTCGAAACCTTGGGCAAATTGTGTGACGCGCTAGACTGCCAACCCGCGGATATTTTGGAGGCGGTTTAATCGCCCATCGCCGTATCCGAACCGCCCAACACCTTCACCTCGCGTTGTGGGAACGGAATTGAAATTCCATGTTCTTTGAACGCATCCCATAGGGCTAAATAAACGTTCCCCCGAATGTTGGTCAGCCCGCCAGTGGGGTCTTTGATCCAGAACCGAAGCACGTAGTCCACGCTGCTGTCACCAAACCCGATGATGTGGCAAACCGGCGGGCGGAAATTCAGCACGCGATCAACGCTCAGTGCCGCATCTATCGCTAGCTTTCTGACCTCATGCGGGTCGTCGTCATAGGCGGTGCCGAAATTGATATCGAGGCGCACAAAGTCATTGGAATGCGACCAGTTCACCACCTGCGTTGTAATCAGGTCCTCGTTCGGGATCAGGTATTCGCGCCCATCCCGTGTTGTAATGCTCACATACCGCGCACCCAGCGAATTGATCCAACCAAACGTCTGACCAACGGTAATAACGTCGCCGGGTTTGATGGACTTATCCAGCAAGATGATAATCCCGGACACAAGGTTCGAAACGACCTTCTGCAAACCAAACCCAAGGCCCACACCAATCGCACCCGAAAGCACGGCCAAACCCGTCAGGTCAAACCCAACGGCCTTGAGGCCAATGAAAAACGCAGCACCGTACAGAACGACCTGCACAAACTTCACCAGCAAAACCTGCATCGACGGGCTGATGTCATCGTTCGACTTCACCCGAGTGGATGTTTGCCGCGAAATAAACCGTGCGATGAGAAAGAAAACCGACAGGATGAATACACCCTGCAAAACCAGCCACAGCGACAACCTAAAATCACCGGCCTCGTACGAAATCGCGTCCAGCACACCGACAGTCGGTTCTGTAAGCCCTAATATCCGCAGCGAAATCCACGCCCACGCCCCATACCGCACGATGGACCGCATGAACGGGTTCCCAATCAACCGCGTTGCCAAAGTCACGATAAGCCACGCAAGCGCAAGGTTTGCAGCAATTGCGATGATGTAGGATCGAGATGGCCAAGTGGCCTCCCGCATGACCATCAAGACGATCCAGATCAACGTAACGAAGACCATTCCTCGTATCCGTTTATGTACGACAAGCGCCCAACGCAGTCGCCATTTGGGCCAACCTTCTCGTGTGCGCAGCCACTGATGAAGCTTGGGCGCGACAAACGTACCAACCGCTTGCGCGACCAAAAACGTGATCAGTATGATCCCTAACTGGTACGCGTTCCAAGGCCTTAACAGGCTTTCACCAAATACAAGCGCCTGACCCCATAGCCCTTGACCGATCTCTGCAATCTCGGCGGCTTGCTGGGTCAGATCAGCTGTTTCGTCTTGTTCCATTCAGTCCTTTCGGCGTGACCTTGCTGCACCTCGCTTCAATACCCTAGAACGCGTTGCGATATGCCAGCAAGCGAATGTTCCGGTTGGCCAAATTCAAGGCGTAAATTCGATAGGCTTCCGATGGCGGCGTGCTTGCCGACAATAGCACCCAATCGCCGTCGGTTTCCAACGGCACAAGGCTTGGCGGGTCGTCTTGGCCATAGTCGTAAAGGTCGGTCAAACCAGCAAACATTTGAACCGGCAAAGTGAAGGTGTCTGCACTGCCGTCCAACCCCAGAACCAAGATTTCACCTGGGCGCCCGAACGCGCCAGTCAGAATAAGCCGCTGACCATCATGGTCGAAATGCATCTGCGCACCGTCGAACCCATCCAACTCCGCGAAAACGTCCCAGACGCCCGTTCTCCTGTCGACTCTGTAAACATACCCAACGCCCCCAAGAGACATCGCATAGATCATCTCTTCGATTGGGTCATAAACGGCTGCTTGTGGCAAAAATATGGGCGGTACGTCCTCGGTCACCTCAAGCAGCGCGTCATCACCCAGTTGCACTCCTTCGGCGTCAAATCGGACGATAGGGCCGCGCGGAAGGTGGTTTTGCCAATCACGCAATACGTGTGGTACGTCGCCCAAGGGCCCAATGGCGCTGCTTAGATAATTGGGGTTGAATGCATCCAATTGGGCAAAGTTAGTGTCGATAGTAATAGGCGTATCCGGCGCATCGTACCGCCCGTAAAAGCTGTTTATGGCATCCAGCCCAATGTGGTCCGTCACGTTTGACACCAGTCTTCGAAATGGGGCGCCAATGGGCTGCGTCGTAATCGGCAATCCAGAGAACGTTTCGGCGTCCATTGTGATGCCTGAAAGGGTAAGTTGTGTATCACTCAACGCATCACCGCCTAAAAGAATGCTTTCAATCAACGTCCCGTCGCTATGGGACACATTCCATTTCAAAGGCGTACGAGAAACCAGAACCAAGGTTACGCTTTGTCCCGGCCGGTCAACGTAGATTTCCGTGTCAGGCACCGCCAGCACGTAACCAGGTTGGTCACGCCCGTTTACAAGGCTCACAACATGAACCTCCCGCTCTGCGAACGCAGATACGGGAAGCCACAAGACCGTTGCCAACAAGATTGGTCTGATCAATCCAAACATAAGCCAATCAAAGCTGACGCCGCAGCATCAGGCAAGTCTTGGCCATCAAAGAATAGGTTAGTTTGGCGTCCACAATGCTGTGTCTGGGTGGAACTGTGACCATGCGAACCAAAACGCCTCATGGCTACCCAAATCGGACCCGTCTTGGTCAACCGCCCGAATGCCACCAGCGTCCAATTCCAGAACGACATTTTCATACGAGATTTCAGCGCCACTGTTCAGTGCCAGCAATGCGGGCCCGCGAGGGAAGGCAACTGGTTCGCCACTTGCGGTTACAACACCAATAATGTCGTCCTGAACTGGCAAACGCGGGTCCACATCACCGATCGGAAAGATCGGGCCATTTGCGTCGCGACCATTGCGGAAATCAAAATCGCGTCCCAAGGCTAACGCTTCGATCAAAACGGTCGTTTCAGGGTGGGTTTCTTTCCATGTGCCCCAATCGGTGGTGATCACGGTGGCCTGTTCCAGCTGCAAACCGATGTCGTTCAATGGGCCCGTCAATGCGGTCCCAAGAAACGTGTCGAATACTGAATAGGTATTCACGTCAAACATCACCTTGTTGGAACGGATCAACAAACCGGATGTCCGCAACACAGGGCGTTCTACACCGGCAGGCATGTTGTCGGTGAAATAGGCCTGCGCAGCTCCGCACAACGTGCAGTATGGAATGCCCAAATCGCGTCCACCTAAGGTGTCATTCACCATCTCACGGACTTCCATGATTTGGCGCGGATACGCGCGATATTCGCCGTTTATCCCTATGCCGAATACGATGTCGTCATCGTCCAACCACGTTGCATCTTCCGCGCTGCTGACCTCGGGGTTATCGGCTGCGGGGATGCAGTTACACAAAATATCGGTCCGGTCATAGGCGCGATTGTCGATTGGTACGCCGCCCCATGACACCATGCGCCAGTCAATATCGCCTTCAATGAAAATATCATCCCATCCATCCAAGAACCGCGTGAAAATCGCGCGCTTATGCGGCAGGTAACCGGGGTAAGCCGGAATATCCCACGCGATCAGATGGTCGGTTAATTCATGCCAGCGATTTGGCGTTTCCAGCTCTATCTCCAATAACCCAGCAGCGGTTTGCGCCAATGCGTCATCAAACGTCTGGCGCCACGTGAACCGCATCATATCTGTAATGATCCATGCCAAACGTGGGTCACCGGTTTGGGCGACTTGCTCCAAGGCAAGGGATTCACGGTTGCCCCATTCGCTCAGCTCTAGGCTGTCAACAAACACGATCTGTAAGGCATCCATGATTTCTGGGGCGATGTCGCCCTGCGGAACTGCCGGTGGTGTGCCGTATTCTTGGACCACATAGCCAGGCAACTGGTCCGTCCCTTGTGCGACCACTGATTGCCCAAAGGCAAAGGTCGCCAATGTCGCCGCAGCCAGAAGCCCCCTTAGAGATACCGAATTTTGACAGAACATAATGCCGACCTTTCCCACGAAATTTGGGGTACTTTCTGCGACGACCCGCTTATGTGCCAATAACGTTTTCTCAGCAAATGGTGAGGTCCCTGCAATACAACCGATTTCCCGATCACCCTTGCGAGACTCGGTCTTCGTGTATATCTGACCCCCATGACACAAGTTTTCGACATGGATGACCGCGCGCGCCTGCCTTGGCGCTTTTATGGTGCAACCTGCACCATCCTCGCACACCTATGATCTCCACGCGGGCTCGTCCCGCGTGTCCAAAACCCAAGCCATCTCCACAGCCACACTAATAACGGGAGAGGACCACATGTCCCCCAAAACGCTTTACGATAAAATCTGGGATGCCCACGTCGCCCACGAATCCGAAGACGGCACATGTCTGTTGTACATCGATCGTCACCTCGTGCACGAAGTGACATCACCGCAAGCCTTCGAAGGCCTGCGCATGGCGGGCCGCAAGGTCCGCGCGCCAGAAAAAACAATCGCTGTTCCAGATCACAACGTTCCAACAACGCTGGACCGTGCGAACGCTGAAACCATGACCGAAGACAGCCGCATTCAGGTCGACGCGCTCGACAAGAACGCCAAAGACTTCGGTATCCACTACTACCCCGTGTCCGACGTTCGTCAGGGCATCGTGCACATCGTTGGCCCTGAACAGGGTTGGACATTGCCAGGCATGACAGTTGTCTGCGGCGACAGCCACACAGCGACCCACGGCGCATTCGGCGCGCTGGCCCACGGCATCGGCACATCCGAAGTCGAACACGTTCTGGCGACGCAAACGCTTATCCAGAAGAAATCCAAAAACATGAAGGTCGAAATCACGGGCCACCTGAAACCAGGTGTCACCGCGAAAGACATCACCATGTCCGTCATCGGAAAAACCGGCACCGCCGGTGGTACTGGTTACGTGATCGAATACTGTGGCACAGCTATCGAAGACCTTTCCATGGAAGGCCGCATGACCGTCTGCAACATGGCCATTGAGGGTGGCGCCCGCGCTGGCCTGATCGCACCAGACCAGAAAACATTCGACTACTGCAAAGGCCGCCCACACGCCCCAAAAGGCGCCGAATGGGAAGCCGCCGAAGCATGGTGGAAAACACTGTACTCTGACGACGACGCTGAATGGGATTTGGTTGTAACGCTGAAAGGCGAAGACATCGCGCCATCCGTCACATGGGGCACATCTCCAGAAGACGTTCTGCCAATCGACGCTGTCGTGCCTGACCCATCTTCCTTTGAAGGTGGTAAAGTCGACGCCGCTGCGCGTTCTATCGAATACATGGGCCTGAAGGCTGGTCAGAAACTCACAGACATCGAAATCGACACGGTGTTCATCGGGTCCTGTACCAACGGCCGTATCGAAGATTTGCGTGCCGCTGCTGAGGTTCTCAAAGGTAAAAAGATCAAGGTCAATCGCGCCATGGTCGTTCCGGGCTCTGGCCTCGTTCGTGCACAAGCCGAAGAAGAAGGTCTTGCCGACATCTTCAAAGAGGCAGGTTTCGAATGGCGCATGGCTGGTTGTTCCATGTGTCTTGCCATGAACCCAGATCAGTTGGCCGAAGACGAACGTTGTGCGTCCACCTCCAACCGGAACTTTGAAGGCCGTCAGGGCTACAAAGGCCGGACACACCTTGTGTCTCCGGGTATGGCCGCTGCCGCTGCTCTTACCGGTAAACTGACAGACGTACGGGACTTGATGTAATGACCATGAAGCGTCGCGGATTTTTGCAAATGTTGGGGGGTGCTTTCGCTGCCCCGCTTTTGCCGTCCGCGTCGCTTGGTGCTGCGGCTAAGGCGGGTTATCCCGCCTCCGCCCTTCACGCGGCGATCTATCATGCGCAATCGGATGTTTCGTTTTCTGTCTTCACCCTCGCCAAACGGTTGGGGCTAGGGATGGATCAGGCGGAACAGCTGATGCGTGATATGTCATCGCGCGGTATTTTGGGCCCCCTTCAGGGGACAACCAAAGCCGGCAAATGGGCCCGCAGTCAGGTTTGGATTCGCCCGAAAGGCTCCGTTGTCGCATCTGCGAAAACGGTCGCCAGCAAGGTTCAGAGCAATACCAAACCCATACCAGAGCAATACCCGACCCATACTGACGAAATTGATGAACAATCCGTTCACAAAGATGAACGTGAAAGCTCCAAAGGGTTAACGCCCCGAAAGGAAACTCCAATGCAAAAATTTGACCAACTGTCCGGAATCGCCGCGCCAATGCCGCTGGTGAACATCGACACAGACATGATCATTCCGAAGGTGTTCTTGAAGACAATCAAACGTTCTGGCCTCGGGGTGAACCTGTTTGATGAAATGCGTTTTGACCGCCAAGGCAACGAAATCCCAGATTTCGTTTTGAACCAACCAGCTTACCGCGAAGCCTCTATTCTTGTCGCGGGTGACAACTTCGGTTGTGGGTCATCCCGTGAGCACGCGCCATGGGCCATCGCCGATTTTGGTATCCGTTGCGTGATCTCAACGTCCTTCGCGGATATTTTCTATAACAACTGTTTCAAGAACGGCATTTTGCCCATCGTTCTGCCAGAAGATCAGCGTGACGTGCTGATGAAGGATGCAGAAAAGGGGGCGAACGCACGCATCTCTGTAGACCTTGAAGCACAGACCGTCACGTCGTCAGATGGCGAAACATTCTCGTTCGAAGTTGATGAGTTCAAAAAGCACTGCTTGATGAATGGTCTTGATGACATCGGCCTGACAATGGAAAAGGCCGCTTCTATCGACACATTCGAAACACAGGTTTCCGCCGAACGTCCTTGGGTCTAATTCCAGACGCGCCCGATTTCGGGAAAATGTAATAACTTGGGAAGAGGGTGCCATGTTGGCACCCTCTTTCTTTTGTCACAGGTGCTAACAGCACGTTAATCGTGACTTGTGTGTCGGTATTGGCAGTCCCCCTACATCTAGCGCAATTCTCGTTAATGCTTTGGAATGGTTGCATTCTCGCACCAGTGTTGCCGTAAATCGGCCCGAAATGGGCAGCATTAAAGCGGGATCGACTTGCTACGATAACTGAATGTGGGCAGAAATATGGCAACTATGATGAAACCTGCCGATCAAGTGCAGGATCAGACCGGGACAAGGGCACGGCAAAGTATCGCGTCCGACCGAATTGAGGGTAACAAGGCAGTGGTTTCACGTCTTTCAGGTGCTGTCCTGCGGGCAGCAATGGTGATCTTGATGATTGCTCTTCCTTCGTTGGTGCTCACGAGCACGACGGCGGACACGGCGCTAATCGTTGTATTGGTTTGTATCTCAGCAGCCGTTTTTACCTTCTTCGAATACAATTCCGATTCGCCTAGTCTCATCGAATTTCGCGACGCACCGCCATTTAACCGCGTTCGGTTTTTTGGCCTCTGCGCGACTGTATTTGCGTTGGCGATCATCGCCAAGGGTGTGACCGATCCAACCACTCTCACGCGATTGTTTACGATCATTGGTGGGTCTTTGGCACAAGCAATGGATTTCCCGTATTCGCCGGTTCGTTTGGTCGTGTTGATGCTTCCATCTGAGGCGGATTTGACGCTGATCAACAGCGTGCGCACCGCGGCTGGGTTGAGCTACCTGGTTTCGTTACTGTCTCTTGCGTTTTTCGTGCTTACGTTTCGCTTGAACAACTGGCCAAGCCAAAAGGGTGGCTTCAATATATGGACCAACCTTCCGACGTTTGATCCTACCGCAGGTGGCGATGTGGTCGAACGGCTCGAACGCGATGGGCAAGTTAACCTAATATTAGGGTTTCTACTCCCCTTCTTGATCCCGGCGCTGGTTAAGCTCGCATCTGACATGTTCAACCCAATTCAGCTGCAGAACCCGCACACTTTGATTTGGATGATGACAGCATGGGCCTTTCTTCCTGCAAGCATGATCATGCGCGGAATTGCGATACTGCGTGTCGCGCAGATGATCGTGATGCAACGGGAACGGGCATACTTGGATGCCAAAGAAGACGGCGTACCTGCTTAACCGCAACACTTCTGTTATGGCCATGGGTGGTCTCTTCCGAAGCCATAGATCTTCGTGTCGCAACATACGCATCACCGCTCAGCCGTGCTGGACCGGGTTTGCTGTTACAAGATATTCTTAAGGGTGATGACCCTCAAATCTTGGCGACGCTGGACGTGATAAATCATGTGGCTCCTGATATCTTGGTGCTAACAGACATCGATTTCGACGCTGGCGCAGCGGCCTTGAGCACGTTTTCACAGGCCCTTGCGGCGCCCTTTCCGTATTTGTTTGCAGGCCCACCGAATTCTGGTGTGCAGGCTGGTCTTGATCTGGACGGAGATGGGCGAAGTGGTGATGCCCGTGATGCGCTAGGCTATGGGCGGTTTTTCGGAGACGGCGGAATGGCTGTGTTGTCTCGATATCCAATTCGAACGGAAGACATCATCGACCTCACTCAATTGCTTTGGGCAGATGTCCCTAATGCGAGCCTCCCAGAACGCGGTGACGTGACTTTTCCATCGGCAGACGTTTTCGAAGTGCTGCCTGTGTCGTCAACCGCTCATTGGATCATCCCCATAGACATCGCTGGGGCAGGCATTTCGTTGATGGCATTTGATGCAACGCCTCCTGTCTTTGATGGTCCCGAAGATTTCAACGGGTTGCGCAACCGTGGGGAACTGCTTGTCTGGGAGGCTGTTTTGGGCGGGCAACTGGCTGCAGTTCCAATCGCGCCAGTCTTGATCGGAAATGCCAATATCGATCCATTCGATGGGGATGGTTTGCGGGACGCAATGATCCGGCTTCTTGCGCACCCTGCCTTACAAGACCCAATGCCCAAAAGCGAAGGGGCACAGTTGGCCGCTGACCCAAACCACAATGGTCCGCCGGCCCTCGACACAGCAGATTGGCCCGATGAGACACCGGGAAATTTGCGTGTGTCCTATATTTTGCCGTCTGCTGATCTGACGGTCACGGACGCAGGTGTGTTCTGGCCTGCACCCGATGACCGGTATTTTGATCTACTCGGCGGGAACGGCATGGCCGGTGCTCACCACCTTGTCTGGGTTGATTTGATGATCGAGAGCGCGAATTAAAGCCTCCTTCAATGGTGTCCTTTGGACGTCTGGGCATAGCTCCATCTGGCGGTCAGTCGACAGGAAGTGCGGCTTTGACCAAAGATACTGCATTTCACAGATGCCGCGCGCCATTGGCCAAACGGGGCGTAGCAACTTGATGGGCCACCACGTCATTTCTTTGGCGAAAACCTGTTTATCAAGTGCAGCGCTAATTGCGTCTGCAAACTGTTTACCTGTCAACGTATAGCTTGGCGCATTGACGTCGACGAACTTGGCCAAGTCTTGGCGTTTGTTGGCCAATGCAACCATAGTTGCTGCGACATCCGGCAAATAGGAATACGCGCGCGGGCAATCCAATGGGCCAGGTGAGGTAAACACCCCCTTCGAAACCTTCTTCGACATAATCATGTCGAACCAGTTGCCTGAGGCTTCGGTGTCGATGTAATCGCCGCCGCGAACCACAATCGTTTGGATATCGGCAGCACGATACGAAGCCTCCATGTTGATGCGGATACGCCCTAAAGGGTTTTCAGCAAGGTGCGGTGTGTCAGATCCGAACTCAGCAGGTGCACGTTCGCCATAAACGTAGACGTTCCCGGGCAGAATCACGGTCGCGTTGCTCGCCTTTGCGACCTCAATGATCTCATCAGTCATCTTTGGCACTTGGTCTGCCCAATCCTGATAGGGCGGGTTCCATGCGTTTACGATAACCGATGCACCCCACGCGGCATCCCAAAGCGTATCTTTCTTCCGGTTAAACCGGCGGACATCCCACCCGTTGTCTTTGAATGCGATGGCGGCGTTGCGGCCCATGCGGCCGTTTGAGCCAAGGATAAGAACGATAGGTTTCATGTCGATTCTCCTTCTGTTGGCCTGTTGTCACCTATTCAACTTCATTGGTTAATTGCCAAAATGTGTAGATCATGTATTCATTTGTGAATGGATAAATTGATAACCCCCGCAGACTGGTCGCTCGTTCAGGCTTTCCTAGCCGTGGCAGAAGAAGGCTCTTTGTCTGCTGCTGCGCGCGCTCTTCGGGCCAGCCAGCCTACGCTGGGTCGTCAAGTTAAGACCCTTGAACAACAGTTGCAGGCCGAGCTGTTTACGCGGCAACCCCGTGGTTTGGTGCTGACCGAAACAGGCGCGGCGCTGATGGCGCCTGCGCGGGCTATGCGGGATGCAATGCATGAAATATCATTGGCTGCTGCTGGCCGGTCAGTGCAGATCGAAGGAACAGTGCGGATTACGGCCAGCACCATGACGGCCCTATATCACTTGCCAAATATCATCGCAGAAATTCGCCGCCTTGAACCGGCGATCTCAATCGAACTTGCCCCGTCAGATGCCAGCAGTAATTTGCTATATCGCGAAGCAGACATAGCGCTTCGCATGTATCGCCCGACGCAACTTGATTTGGTGACGCAGTACCTTGGCGACATTAAACTGGTCCTGTGTGCGTCACAGTCTTACCTCAAAAAGGCGGGCCCTTTGACGGGGCCTCAGGATTTCAAGCACCATGATTTCGTAGGTTTCGACACAAGCACAGCCATCATTGATGGGTTCAAAAGGGCGGGGCTCGAGGTAACGCGAGATTTTTTCAAGACGCGTTGCGATGATCATTCGACCTTTTTGGCCCTCATTAGGTCAGGCTGCGGGGTTGGCTTTTCACAAGGAAACATCGTTGCGAATGATCCGGAACTTGTTGCGATCGAAACAGGGTTCCCAATTCCCGCTTTGCCCATTTGGTTAACAGCCCACGAAGCAATGCGTGAAACGCCAAGAATTCGCCGCGTCTGGGACCTGTTGGCAGAGGGGATGAAGCCTCTCGTTTCTTGACCCTTGGGGGAAGACGGGCTAGGCGCATGGCAACGCGATTTAGCCAAGGAAATATGACATGTCCAACCCATCCCTATTGATCCTGCCTGGTGACGGCATCGGTGCCGAAGTCATGGTCGAAGTTCGCCGCATCATCGACTGGTTCGGTGCAAAGCGTGATTTGGCGTTTGACGTGTCAGAAGATCTTGTTGGCGGTGCTGCCTATGACAAACATGGTGTTCCGTTGCACGACGACACAATGGCCAAAGCGCAAGAAGTCGACGCTGTCCTTCTTGGCGCTGTTGGCGGCCCGAAATACGACAACCTCGATTTTTCAGTGAAGCCTGAGCGCGGCCTGCTGCGCTTGCGTAAGGAAATGGATCTGTTCGCAAACCTGCGCCCTGCGCAGTGTTTTGACGCATTGGCGGATTTCTCGTCTTTGAAAACAGATATCGTTGCTGGCCTCGACATCATGATCGTGCGCGAACTGACGTCTGGTGTTTACTTTGGCGAACCACGCGGCATTCACATGGAAGACAACCTTCGCGTTGGTGTGAACACCCAGCGCTACACCGAAGCCGAGATTGAACGCGGTGCACGGGCTGCGTTTGAATTGGCGATGAAGCGCGACAAGCGTTTGTGCTCCATGGAAAAAGCAAACGTTATGGAATCTGGCATTCTGTGGCGCGACGTCGTGACCGAAGTTCACGCCGATTATCCAGAGGTAGAACTGTCCCACATGTACGCAGACAACGGCGCAATGCAGTTGGTACGCGCGCCTAAGCAGTTTGACGTGATTTACACAGACAACCTGTTCGGCGACATCTTGTCCGACTGTGCCGCGATGCTGACAGGGTCCTTGGGAATGTTGCCATCTGCATCATTGGGTGCGCCGATGGCGAATGGCCGCCCGAAGGCAATGTACGAACCAGTACACGGTTCTGCGCCAGACATCACAGGGCAGGGTAAAGCGAACCCAATCGCTTGTGTTCTGTCGTTCGCGATGGCGCTGCGCTATTCCTTCGACAAAGGCGATGAAGCGACGCGTTTGGAGCAAGCCGTAGAAAAAGTGCTTGCTGACGGTGTGCGCACTGGCGACCTGTTGGGTGACGAAGACACAACTCCAGTGTCTACATCCGGAATGGGTGACGCGATCCTCGCAGCGCTCGACGCATCTTTGTAAAAGAACAATGTGGTCGCCGGTGATGGCGGCCACAGCTCCCCCAATCTGCTCGAGGCGCTTGCTAATTTCCGTTGGGCGATGAATGGTGATAAGATCACCAACTTGAGTAGCAGGTCTTACGGCATGTCCCCAAACATCAAAGGCGCCTTGCTGGCACTTCTTGCATTCGCGATTTTCGCGACCCATGACGTGTTCGTTAAGACCCTCGGGGCCGTATATTCGCCGTTTCAGATCGTGTTCTTTTCGGTGTTGTTTAGTTTTCCATTAGCGATGATCGTTTTGATGCGTGACGCCCAACCGGGCACGTTGGTGCCTCGCCATCCGTGGTGGATGGCGTTGCGAACTGCGTCTGCAGTGACAACCGCGATTTGTGCGTTTTATGCGTTTACTGTGCTTCCATTGGCGCAGACCTACGCAATCCTTTTCGCAGCCCCGTTGCTTATCACGATTCTCGCAATTCCAGTTTTGGGGGAAAAGGTTCGCTTGCGTCGTTGGATGGCGGTGCTTGTTGGTCTGACGGGGGTCTTGGTCGTGCTTCGTCCAGGGTCCACTGACCTAACATTAGGCCATGCAGCGGCTTTGGCTGCAGCTGTCGGCAGCTCTTTGGCGTCGATCATTGTGCGCCGCATTGGGGCGGACGAACGCCCAATCGTTATGTTGATTTATCCATTGATGGCGAACTTCATCCTTATGGGTGGCGCATTGTATTTCGTGTACAAACCTATGCCGATTGAACACCTTGGTCTTGTTGCCTTGGTCGCCGCATTTGCGTGGGTCGCAAACCGCTGCATCATTACCGCGTATCAATCCGGCGAGGCCGCTATTATTGCGCCGATGCAGTACAGCCAAATCATTTGGGCAGCGTTGTTTGGAGCTCTCTTGTTCGATGAGAACATTGATCGTGGAACGTTGATTGGGGCGTCCATTATTATCGCGTCTGGCCTATATATTGTTCTGCGAGAAAGCAAAGCAGACGATACTTCGACGACCCCTGTTCTGCGCACTCGGTCCCGTCATGAAACGGGGACCTATATGCGGGCAGGGCCGGTCCTACGTTGGATTGGGCGCCACCCTGACGACCAATCAAAACCTAAATGATGGCTGTTTCCGTGAATTTTCGCCCAGTTGCGATCCGGTCATAACCAAACGGGCTAAGATCTAGCGTTCGGTATTCGCCGTAGGTCAGCAGTTCAGCCGTACCACGCCCCATCGCAGGTGATTGTTGCAATCCGTGGCCCGAGAAACCGTTCACAAAAAAGAAGTTTTCGACTTCGGTGTGGGGGCCAAGAATTGCATTGTGATCGAAGGTATTAAAATCGTAATGGCCGGCCCATTCTGTGACGACTTTTATCGCCTCGAACTGTGGTATGCGGGCGGCGATTGTTGGCCAAACCTTATCTTCCCAAATGCTATGGTCCATCGTGAAGTCATCAAAGGGAACAGCAGGGTCATAGTTAGAATGACCTCCGGCCAGATAGGTTTGCGGCCCGTCTTGGCGAAAATGCACTCCGGATGGGTCGATTGTCAGGGGCAGGTCACGGTCTAAAGGTTGCTCGGCCGAGAAGATCCAAGTGAACCGTTTACGGGGTTCGACCGGTATTTCAATCCCCGCCATTGCGGCAGTCTTCGCGCCCCGCGGTCCGGTCGCATTTACGACTTTTCCGCAAGACACAACGCAGCCGTTAGCAAGCGTTACGCTTTCGACCTTACGGCCATTGCGGTTCATGGAAATGACGTCTCCATTCACGTATTCTGCGCCCCGTTCTTGCGCTGATCTGCGCCACCAGTCGAATACCGTTCCACCATCCCAGTACCCTTCGTCAACGGTATTGATGCTGCCCAATTTAAGGTCATCAACGTTGTAAAATGGGTAGGCGGCTTGAATTTCGTCCGGCGTCATTAACTGGGTTGCGGCCCCTGCTTTCTGTTGCACCGCATGCGCCGCTCTTAGCTGACTCGCAAACGTGTCCGTATCGGCAAGATACATGTAACCATAACTCTGTATCGTCAATTCTGGCACGCGCGGGTCATGCCCCATAAAGCCTTTGAACCCTTTAATGAACTCAGCGCCAAATCTAGATATTTCCACGTTCAGTGGATTGCTGAACTGTTGCCGGATGCAAGAATTCGTATGTGCCGTTGCACTATTTGCGTAGCTAGGGTCACGTTCGATGACGAGAATACTACCGTCAAAGTCAGGGTTGTCGGTTAGGAACCAAGCGACCGCAGATCCGTACATCGCTCCACCAATGATGACGACGTCATAACTGCGCAATCTTGGTGTGTCTGAAAGTGTGTGTTTGGCCATTAGCATCCCCTCTTGAACCACAGGGGATAAAAACCAGCTTTGCGTCAAGAAAAACCGTTCGATTTATTTCTGATTATTTTAGTCGACTATCCTTGACGACTCGATGTGAGGTTTGTAGTTGAGTGAAAAAGTCAGAAATAAGAAGGATCTTCCTGATGACCAAAAAATTCACACTTGCGGCGCTTTTGCTGAGCACTGCAGCACCCGCTTTCGCTGAAGGTGAACTGAACCTTTATTCCTCACGCCACTATGACACAGACGAACGCCTGTATTCTGACTTTGAAGAAGCGACTGGCATCACCATTAACCGCATTGAAGGCAACGCGGACGAGTTGATCGCACGCATGGAAGCGGAAGGTGTAAACTCTCCTGCTGATGTTCTGCTGACAGTTGACACATCCCGCCTTGAGCGCGCGAAGAACGCTGGTGTTCTTCAGTCAATCGACAGCGATGTTCTGGAAGCACGTATCCCAAACTATTTGCAGGACGCTGACAATCAGTGGTTTGGTTTGTCCCAACGCGCGCGTATCATCTTCTTCGATAAGAATGATGTTGAAAACGCACCTGCGACCTACCTTGATCTCGCAGATCACGCCTATGAAGGCATGGTATGTCACCGGTCTTCATCCAACGTTTATTCCCAGACATTGTTGTCTTCCATCATCGAAAACCACGGTGAAGAAGTTGCACGTGAATGGGCTGCCGGTGTCGTTCACAACTTTGCACGTGACCCACAGGGCGGCGATACCGACCAGCTGCGTGGCTTGGTTTCTGGCGAGTGTGATATCTCTATCTCCAACACATACTACTTCGCACGCTCCATCCGTAAGGACGTAGACGGCCTGCCAGCAGACGCACGTGCAGACATCGGTTGGGTGTTCCCATCCCAAGAAGCTGAAGGCGCGCACATGAACCTGTCCGGCGGCGGTGTTGCAGCGCATGCACCGAACTATGACAACGCGATCAAGTTCATGGAATACCTCGCATCTGACCAAGCGCAGCAGTACTTCTCTGCGGGTAATGATGAATATCCAGCCGTACCAGGTGTTGGTATTTCCCCAAGCGTCGCATCTTTGGGTATCTTCAAGCCTGATGACGTTGACCTATCCGAAGTTGCTGCAAATGTTGGCCTTGCTCAACAGATCTTCAACGACGTTGGTTGGGAATAAATCCTAGTCGATAAGTTTATGAGGGCGTCAACGAAGGTTGGCGCCCTTTTTGTTGTGGTGGGTGCAAGGATTATCTGTCGATCTGCCATGCCGTATGCCATGGTCCGAACAAGTGAACCCGACGAGGAAACATCATGGCTGGGTACGTTGTTCATCATTACAATATCATCGACCGGGATCGCGTTGATCAGTTGGGACCGAAATCTCTTAAGATCGCCGAAAAGTATGGTGCGACAGTCCTAGTTGGTTCGCCAGTGAAAACGCTGACTGGTACCTCTGACTACTCACACATGGTGATCTATAAACTTGATAGTTTTGAAGCTGCTTCACGGTTTTACCATTCGCCAGAGATGGCCGAATTTTCCGAATTCAGGGATCAAATCATCAATGGTTTTAGCGCTGTTTTGCCAGGCCACGACGAAACTGAGGCCGTCGTTAATTCTGGATATTTTGCGAAATAACAGAACGTAAGAGGTGTCAGGCCTGATGTCGCGCGACACGGCGGCAAAGCAAGATAACAGGCAACAGACCCAATGCGACTATCACAAGGCTAGGCACTGCTGCGCCGCTTAGGCGTTCGTCCGAGGCAAGACGATGGGCCTGTACCGCGAGTGTATCAAAATTGAACGGGCGCATGATCAGCGTTGCAGGCAGCTCTTTCATGACATCGACAAACACGATCAGTGCAGCTGTCAAAAGGCTGGGCGTTAGGATCGGTACATGCACACGTCGCATTGTTCCAAATGAATTTTGCCCCAACACACGTGAAGCGGCATCAATGTTTCGGCTGACGCTGGCGATGCCTCCTTCATACGCGCCTAAGGCAGCGGCGAGGAATCGGATCATGTAGGCACCGATGAGCAACCAAATGGAGCCCGTAAACAGCAGCCCCGTAGACACATCGAAAGTCGCTCGCATCCATGCGTCTAGCGCGTTATCGAAGGCCGCAAACGGAACCATCAACCCAACGGCGATAACACCCCCGGGAACTGCGTAGCCGATCCGCCCAACATAAAGCGCGCCGGATGACGCGCGGCTCTTTCTTAACCGCGCAAAGCTGCCCAACAAGATTGCAGCTGTCACAGTGACCACTGCCGCGAGCGATGCCAGTGTCAGCGAATTCGTGATGAACCGAACGTAGCGCGAACTGAAAAGGTTCTGTTCTGATCCCGTTGCCATAACAGACAGCGCAACGACCGGGATAATAACCCCGAACAACACAGGCAACCCGCACAAGACCATCGCCCCGATTTCCGCAGAGCGCGAAAGGCGTAAGCGGGCGATGACTTCTTGTCGTTTTCCGTTAGCAAACTGCGCGCGGCCGCGATTGGCGCGTTCAAGCATTGCCAAAAGCAATGCGAACGCAAGCAAGCCGAGCGACAGTTGCGCGGCTGCGCCACGGTCGGCCATAGAAAACCAACTGGTGTAAATGCCGGTGGCGAACGTTTGGACGCCAAAATACGACACGGTCCCGAAGTCGGCGATGGTTTCCATCATTGTCAAAAGGACACCCGCCGCAATCGCAGGGCGGGCAAGTGGTAATGACACTGATAGAAAAGCGCCTGCTGGTGATTTGCCTAACGAACGTGCCGCAAGAAAGGTCGTTGCGCTTTGCCCAATAAACGCCGCCCGCGCGAGGAGGTAGACATAAGGGTAAAGGACTAGTGACAACATGGCTGCTGCCCCGCCCAAGGACCGAATTTCGGGGAACCAATAGTCGCGGGGGCCCCAGCCTGTCAGGTCGCGCAATGCGGTTTGAACGATGCCTGGGTGGTCCAGAATATCGGTATAGGCATAGGCTAAAACATATGCTGGAAACGCCAGAGGTATAACCAAGGCAATCTCTATCCAACGACGGCCTGGAAAATCCGTCATGGTAACCAACCACGCAGCACCAGTTCCGATCATGAATGTCGCTGTACCGACGATCGCGACCAGTGCAAGGGTATTGATGCTGTAGTCATCTAGCACGGTTTCGGACAAGTGCTTTAGGGTGTCGGTGTCGCCAGTCAACGAAGCCAATAACACCGCAACGTGTGGCAAAATGCAAAACCCCGCAATAATGAACACCATTACTGCAATGGCCTTATCCGCCATGAACCACGTAGGTTTGTCCGGTATATGCGCGCTGTCGTTCATGGCAGCCTGCTATCCGATCCGGCCGGTTATGGCCAATCGTTTTTGTCGGGAATAAGCGCCTTGTGTTTCTTTGTTTGCTCGTGTCCTTTGCCCGCAAGGGAGAAGTTCTATGCGTGTTGGCGTTTTATGCTTGGTTCTAGGCTATGTCCTAAGCCAGTTTTATCGTGCCTTTTTGGCAGTCTTAACGCCTGTTCTAGAATCTGATCTCGGCGCAACATCGGCTGATCTTGCAACCGCATCGGGGCTTTGGTTTTTCATCTTTGCGCTCATGCAAATCCCAGTCGGCGCGGCGCTTGACCGGATTGGTCCGCGCATAACGGCAGCCGTCTTGTTCGCGTTCGGTGGTGCGGGCGGTGCGTTTGTGTTTGGGGTGGCGCAGACGCCGGCGCATATCAACATCGCGATGGTATTGATCGGAATCGGGTGTTCGCCAATCTTGATGGCCAGCTATTACATCTTCGCCAAGGTTTACCCGCCGGCTGCATTCGCAACCTTGGCCGGCGTGGTCATTGGCGTGGGATCTATCGGAAATCTCGCCAGCTCTGCCCCCATGGCTTGGGCTGTTGAAACGTTTGGTTGGCGAGAGACGATGTTCGGTTTGGCGTGCGTGACATTAGGTGTGGCCGTTACACTGCTTGCATTTGTTAAGGACCCACCGAAAGCAGAAAACGTGGGCCCAAAAGGGTCGGTCTTTGATGTTTTGAAGATAAAGGCGTTATGGCTGATTATCCCCATGATGTTCGTCAATTACGCCCCCGCTGCTGGGTTGCGGGGGCTTTGGATTGGGCCGTATGGGACCGAGCAGTTCGGGGCTGATACCGCCCTCATTGGCACCATGACCCTTGTGATGGCCTTGTCGATGATTGCAGGCAATTTTGCTTACGGCCCTTTGGATCGTTTGTTCGGGACCCGTAAATGGGTCGTCTTCGTTGGTAACGCGATGGGCGCTGTTGGATGTTTGATTCTTGCTATGTTGCCCATGACGTCTGGTGTTTGGACTGCGACTGCGTTGTTAGGCCTTGTGGGGCTTTCTGGTGCCTCGTTTCCAATGATCATGGCGCACGCGCGCCCTTTCATTCCAACGCATTTGACGGGGCGCGGGGTGACCGTATTGAACCTCTTTGGAATTGGTGGCGCTGGTGTCATGCAGTTTGTGACCGGTCGCTTGATGTCGTTCTTGCAGTCGGACCCGTCGCTTGCACCTTACGCCTATTCAATCCTGTTCGGGTTTTACGGCATTTTGTTATGTTGCGGGCTTGCCATCTATGCATTTAGCACCGACCGCACGGACTGACCCCCCTTTCGCTTAACGTCTACAGGGGGTAAGAGGCCCATGCCTCACTCCGAGGCTGAGTCTATATAAGGAACCAAGCAGATGGGCTATAAGGTCGTAGTCGTCGGCGCCACAGGTAACGTGGGCCGCGAAATGCTCAACATTCTGGCAGAGCGCCAGTTCCCAACGGACGAGGTTGTCGTTTTGGCATCCCGCAAGTCCCTTGGCACAGAAGTGAGCTTTGGCGACACGACGCTGAAAACCCTAGACTTGGATACGTTCGACTTCACCGGTTACGACATCGCGTTCTTCGCAGTTGGGTCCGAAGCAACAAAGAAATACGCGCCGGTCGCGGCTGAGCAGGGCTGTATCGTCATCGATAACTCCTCGCTGTATCGCTATGACCCTGACGTGCCTTTGGTTGTGCCAGAAGTGAACCCAGAAGCCGTTCTGGATTACGCGAAGAAGAATATCATCGCGAACCCGAACTGTTCGACTGCACAGATGGTTGTGGCGCTTAAGCCGCTGCATGATCGTGCGAAAATCAAGCGCGTTGTTGTCAGCACATACCAGTCTGTTTCTGGCAGCGGCAAAGACGCGATTGATGAGCTGTGGAACCAGACCAAAGGCGTTTATGTACCAGGTCAGGAAGTCGCGCCAAAAGCATATCCAAAGCAGATCGCGTTCAACGTGATTCCGCATATTGACGTGTTCATGGAAGATGGCACCACCAAAGAAGAATGGAAGATGGTCGCTGAGACGAAGAAGATCGTCGACCCAAGCATCAAGGTCACCGCGACCTGCGTGCGTGTTCCAGTTTTCGTGGGCCACTCTGAATCGATCAACATCGAGTTTGAGGATTTCCTCGATGAAGACGAAGCCCGTGACATCCTGCGCGAAGCACCCGGCATCATGGTCATCGATAAACGCGAAGACGGTGGATACGTGACGCCTGTTGAATGTGTTGGCGACTTCGCCACATTCATCAGCCGCATTCGCCAAGACAGCACAATCGATAATGGTCTGAACCTGTGGTGCGTGTCTGACAACCTGCGCAAAGGCGCTGCGTTGAACGCGGTGCAAATCGCAGAAACGCTCGGCGCGCGGGTCCTGAAAAAGGGCTAAGCCGCAATTGAGACGAAAAATATGCCGCCGGATCTGCTATGGGTCCGGCGGCTTTTTTATAGCTTGATGGGCTTGCCATCCTGCGATGATGTTTCAATTGCCTCAATCAACAGGTGGGATGAAAGTGCTTCTCGTCCTGTGACCAAAGGCGGGCGATCATCCTGAATGGCGGCGGCGAAATCTTCAATTACAGCTTGATGCCACTCGTACTTGCCGCCCTGTAGTGGGATGTTGGGTGACGTGGGCATGCCCGCAGCCTCATATTCAGAGTTACCGTCGCGCCAATCAATTTGTAGCCCATCTTTATCAATGCGCAGTGATCCCTTTTCAAAATGTAGGCGGATGATCTCTGTCCGGTGCGGGAACATCGCAGTGCTGGCCATAAACACCCCCGACGCTCCGTTGGCGAATTTTAGCCCCGCGATTGCTAGGTCTTCGGCCTCCATATCGTGAAGCGGTGTGGTCGCAGTCATGGCCTGAACCTGCGTCACTGGCCCCGCAAGGCTTAACGCCAGATCTATGGAGTGGATCGCATTTGTGATCATAACGCCGCCTCCATCTCGTTCATATGTACCGCGGCCCAGTTCATCGTAATAACTTTGATCCCGCCAAAGGGGTACATTGATTTCGACTAACCCGAGCGCCCCCAACTCACCGCTATCCACATAGCGACGCGCAGCGATTGATGGCGCGCGGACGCGATGTTGGAAAAGAACGCCCAGTTTCACACCCGCCTTTTCACAAATCTCGACAACTTCGGCGGCTTCGGATGTGTTTCTGCCAACGGGTTTCTCCAACAGAATGTGTTTGCCCGCCGTTGCCAGCTGCCGAATTAGCTCGATCCGTACGCTTGGCGGGGTGGCAACAATGGCGAACGTTATGTCCGGGTCATTTGAAACCAAAGCAACATTTGATGAAAAACTAGGGGCATCGCCATCATACACGTCGGCCAAATATGCGGCCTTTTCAGGCCGTCGGGAAACGACATAAACCAATTGCAGATCACGCGATGCTGCGGATAATGCGGCAACGTGGGTTTTGGCTATCATGCCGGCCCCAATTAGTGCCACGCCCATTCTTGTTGCCATCTTGCCTCCAGTTGACCGGATGCAACAAAAACGACCCCTCGGGGTAAGCATCGGTCGTTTTACGTTTTCGACGTGTGACTTCACTGTGCCGCAAAGTCTAATGGAAGGACAGATCATGAAAGTTGGATTTATTGGATTGGGCAATGTCGGTGCAAAGCTGGCAGGAAGTCTGTTGCGCAATGGTCATGACCTGACGGTCTTTGATCTGGATGCCGAGAAAGTTGCAGAATTTGTAGCACGTGGCGCTGGGCAAGCGGACAGTGCAGCAGCCTTAATGCGCGACAATGATACTGTTGTCACTTGCTTGCCATCGCCGGCCATTTGCGAAGCAACAGTCACTGAAATGATACCAGAAGTGACTGCGGGTAAAACGTGGATGGAAATGTCCACGACCGACGAAGCCGTGATGAAAGACCTCGCCGAGCAGGTGCACGCGGCGGGTGGGTCCGTGGTGGAATGCCCTGTTTCTGGCGGTTGCCATCGCGCAGACACCGGTAATATTTCGATCTTTGCGGGCTGTGATCGCCCGACGTTTGAACGGGTTCTGCCATTGCTGACAACCCTTGGGCGTCGAGTGCTACATACGGGCGATATTGGCACCGCATCTGTTCTAAAGGTCATGACCAACTATCTGGCAACTGCGAACTTGCTTACATGTTGCGAAGCATTGGTGACCATGAAAGCTGCGGGCATTGATCTGAACACAACATATGAGGCGATGAAAATTTCGTCAGGTACGTCGTTTGTACACGAAACTGAAAGTCAGGTGATTCTGAATGGGTCGCGCGATATTTCATTCACCATGGATCTGGTGAAGAAAGATATTGGTTTGTTCCAGAAAATTGCTGAGGATGCGGGTGTTCCGCTAGAAATCAGCCCGCTGATGGTGTCGATGTTTGACGATGGTATCGCAAAGTACGGACCACGAGAACTATCCCCTAACATTATCAAACGTCTGGAAGATGCAACTGGCCTAGACATCACAGCACCTGGGTTCCCGACGGAACTAACAGATGATGAACCAGAAGAAGAGGGCTACGAAGTGATCCCGACGGGCCGCGCCTAATTCAGTTCACGCCCTAAACAGAGTTGCAAAAGGCCGGGCGTTCACCCGGCCTTTTTTGTTAGGCACTGAACGGAGGACGAACCTTCACTTCGTAAAATTCGGACAACCCGTGCGACCCACCTTCGCGGCCGTTGCCAGATTGTTTGAACCCACCAAACGGCGACCCATAGTCTGTGCCGCGACCATTGATGTGGATGCCGCCCGCACGAAGGCGGCGAACAACACGCAACGCCCGTGCTTCGTCACTGGTGGAAACATATGCGTCCAACCCGTAGGGCGTGTCATTGGCGATTGTGATTGCCTCGTCCTCGGTGTCGAACGGAACCATGACCAGGACCGGACCGAACACCTCCTCCTGAGCGATGGCCATGTCGTTGGTGACATCAGTAAATAACGTCGGTTTCACAAACCACCCGTCCTCAAACCCTTCTGGCTTGCCGGTGCCGCCGACAGCAAGGCGAGCACCTTCGTCGATGCCTTTTTGGATCATGATCTGCACCCGGTCATACTGAATTTGGTCGAACAATGGGCCGATATGATCGCCTTCTTCCAATGGGTCACCTACAGCCTGCGCTTTTGCGGCATCTATCGCCAATTCTACAGCGCGGTCATACGCGCTGCGTTCAACCAGCATCCGCGTTGGTGCATTGCAGGATTGGCCCGTGTTGGAGAAACAATTGAACACACCTTCTGGAATACGAGCGTCCAAGTCAGCATCTGCGAAGATCACGTTGGGGGATTTGCCGCCCAATTCCAAAGCCACACGTTTCACGCTGTCAGCCGCATCTTTGGTGACCATTGCACCAGCGCGGGTAGAACCAGTAAACGACATCATGGACACATCAGGGTGCGTCGACATAGCTGATCCAACGCTAGGGCCATCACCGTAAACGAGGTTGAACACGCCAGCGGGGAACCCTGCGTCGTGGATCATTTCAGCGTAAATTTTTGCAGACAGGGGCGTATGTTCGGACGGTTTTAGGACGCAGGTGTTACCTGCCGCCAATGCTGGAATAACCTTCAGTGAAATCTGGTTCACCGGCCAGTTCCACGGGGTGATCAACCCGCAAACACCAATGGGTTCATGTGACAAGATATCGCCGTTCGGCAATACCTTCTCTTCGTCCAATGCATCAAACGCATCAAGAAAGGCTGCTAGATGGCCTGTGCCCGATGCCGCCTGTTGTTCACGTGACAGGGTAATCGGGGCACCCATTTCAGCTGTAATCGCCTGCGCCATTTCTTCTTCGCGGGCTTTGGAGATTTCCAATAGACGTGCCAGCAGTGCGCGGCGTTCAGCCTTGGGTGTCAGGCCCCATGTCTCAAAAGCATTTGTTGCTGCGGCGACTGCGCTATTCACATCATCCTTGTTGCCCATAGACAGCGTTCCGATCTGCCCGTTGGTCGCTGGATTCAGAATTGGCATTGTTTGTTTGCCCTGTGGGGCAACCCATTCGCCATTGATGTAGAATTTCGCAATGTCAGTCATTTGTTGTCCTCTAGGATTAACTTTGCCGCTCGTGCGGCCAGCATCATGGTTGGGGCATTGGTATTGCCGGATGTGATGTTTGGAAAGGATGACGCATCTACGACCCGAAGACGGCTGGTGCCATGCACCCGCAGGCGCGCATCGAGAACTGAGGTCTTTGGGTCGTTGCCCATCCGGCATGTACAACTTGGGTGATAAACGGTTGATGCCCGTTCGCGGAAATCTTGCAGCAAGGCAGCATCGTCCAACGTCGCCAGGTCGGGTCCGATTGCGCCTTTAGTCGCCGTACGTAACGCTGCGCTCCTAATCAGCTTCTGCAGTAACCGTCCCGCGCGGATCGCGCCATTTTTGTCGGTTTCAGTGCTAAGGGAATTGGGCCGAATAATAGGTTCATCATATGGAGAGGGTGACGCGATCATGATCTCCCCTCGGCTGTCTGGCCGACATGGTTGCGCCGACACAATATACCCAGGCGAAGACGTTACAGTTGGGCCGTTTGGCCCTTGTGTGTAGGCAAGTGGGTTACAATAGATTTGGGTGTCTGGTTGACCCGCGTTATTGGATGAAAGGTAACCACCAATTTGGTTCACCGGAACGGCCAATGGCCCGCCGCGCGTCGCGATATAACGTAGGCCGCTGGTCAAACGACCCATTGCGCGGCCCAAGACGGAATTCAACGTTAGTGGGTGTGCTGCAAAGCTATAGGTGACGGCCAAATGATCTTGCAGACCTTTCCCCACCTGCGCCAATGGGTTCTGCACGGCGATCCCATGTCGTTGCAGAAGGTCTCCATCCCCGATGCCAGACAACTGCAAAAGTTGTGGCGAATGAACTGCACCTGCGGAAAGGATGACTTCATACCGTGCCGTCGCGCGCAGTGTTCTGCCGTTTTGTTTGTAGATAACGCCACGCGCTGTACCGTCGACAATGTCGACGTGTTGAACATGTGCTCTGGTTTCAAGCCTTACGTTCCCACGGCGTATGGCTGGCCGCAAAAAGGCATCCGCGCAAGACCACCGTCTCCCGTTTTTGACTGTGCTACGATAACGACCCATGCCAGCGTGGCCGACGTTCAAGTCGCCCAATACTGGCCAGCCGACCTGCTGTGCGGCCGTTAGGAATTGTTTTGAAAATGGATGCATGTGGCGGCTTAGGTCGCTGACGTGTACCGGACCACCTTCTAGCTCTTCATATACGTCTTTTGCTGTCGACCAGCCCCAACCTTTGGCTCCGGCAACTTCCCAATCGTCGAAATCATGAGCCAAGCCGCGCATGTAGGCCATCGCATTAACCGAACTGCACCCACCGACAACACGACCGCGAGGCCACGAAATACGTCGCCCGGCAAGGCCTTCGTCTTCATCCGTTTTGCAGTCGACGGTTAGTTTGGGATCGTTGTGCGTGTAGGCATAGCCCAAGGGGACCTTGATCCAGAATCGCGCATCAGACCCACCAGATTCCAGCACCAATACTCGTGCACGGCCATCCGTCGTTAGTTTGTCGGCCAAAACACAGCCTGCGGACCCAGCTCCGATAATGATGTAATCAAACTCCGCCACAGGCCCATGCTCCGTAAAGTGTTGAACATGTTTGCCGTTTGCGGCGACCTTGTACAAACAACCGATCTGTTTGCTGAGGGGTCAAAATATTTAATACTGGCCTGTATAGGGGCTATTTTCATAACATCAAATTTAGTCCAAGAAGCGAAAACTGAACCGGAGTAGCCCATGTCCAAACTTCCTCATGTCACGTGGCTGCGGGCCTTCGAGGCCGCTGCACGCCACAGCAGCTTTTCCGGCGCTGCCGATGAGCTGAACCTTACGCCAGCAGCGGTCAGCCAACATATTCGATTATTAGAAAAACACTTGGGCGATGACTTGTTCAAACGATTGCCCCATGGTGTCACATTGACAGATAGGGGGCAGGCCTATGCCTTGCCTATCCGCAAAGCATTTACCGAAATGCAGGATGCAACAGCGGGTCTGTTTGCGCGCCGTACCAAGCGGCATTTGCATATTCGCACATCAGTGACATACGGCGCATTGGTCCTTGCGCCGCGGCTTGCTGAATTTTCAACGCGCCATCCCGATATCGAACTGCACGTGACGACAGCAGTTTGGTCTGACAGGTTGGACGATCCCAATATCGACATCGACATTCGCTACGGCACTGGAAACTGGTCTGAACCGCACATTTGGCAGCTTTCCCAAGAAACCGGTGTTGTCGTTTGCCGTGCGGACCACGCCGCGAAATTTGGACCTAAGCTAGACATTTCCAAGGTCGCCATGGATCGACGAGTTTTGGTCATGGGTTCTGAAGTGGAATGGCAACGCCTGTCCACACAGTATTCACTAGAACTCGGTTCCGCGGATCATACAATTACGGCGGACTCATCGCTTATGGCTCTGCAAATCTTACTGGGTGGGAGTGGGGCCGCGATTTTGCACGAAAGCTTCGCGCGCCCATATTTGGACCAAGGCCTTTTGGTCAGCCCATTCGATTACCACCTACCAATTCGCGAAGCATATTACATGATTGTAGGAAATGATGCAGTGAACCGTTCAGAAGTGACGGCCTTTCGCGATTGGTTGATCAATGGTGTCTAGTGAGCGGCTACCGTGGGCCAATTGCAATCGACTTGATGCAATCGGTTTCAGATATTCCGCACATTGATCGGGCCAATTTTTAAGAAATTGGAAGGATTTTTCGCGCGATCAGCAACCTCTTGGAAACGATGTTTCCTTAACTCGGTTCACGGGTGAACATGAGGAGTGGAGCGGAATGAAAAACCGTGAAGTGAGAGCGCGTGCGACTGTCATGCAGTTGCAACCACGTGAGCCGTTTGGCGCTGAGTTGCGGGGGCTTGTGCCCTTTAACGCGTCGGCCGGTGATTTTGAGGTCAGTGATTTTATGTGTTCAGGTCTCGAAGAAATGTCCCGTCATATTCGATGGCTTGATGATGACTATCAAACAGCACGATTTGAGAGGTTGGGCGCGCGCGCCAGAAATGTCGTACTGCTGGCGGATCAACTGGGCCTTCGTCAGATCGGGCAAGTCGCCGCTGACGTTTTGTATTGTTTGGATGACCCAGAGAATGCCGCGCTTCCAGCAACGTTATCGCGTTTGATGCGTTTGATGTCTCAGGCGCTTGAACAGGCAGCCGGACCGTTTGCAGATTATTAAAGCAACATGAATGGCGTGGCCCTCTGAACGGACGTGGTTTAGGTTGGTTCTGAAACCCACTGAAAGAACAACCTGATGTCCTTGAAATTTGCCCAGCCTACCTCAAAAGCAATGCCGCTTGTCGCAGTTAGTGTTGATGATCTGGATGATGTGATTGGTGCGGCCCCTTCGCCGACTTCTGAATGGTTGTTGGCAAATGATTTTAGCGCCAGCATTGGGACGATGTGTGCCTGCCCGTCACAAGATGGCAGTATTGGTGCTGTTTATGTTGGGCTCGGGGCGGTTGGGCAAAATCGGGTCCGTTTCGCCCTTGCCGCTGCGGCCACAAAACTACCGGCGGGGATCTACGAATTATCGACGTCCCTTACAGGCGCAGCGTTAGATGAGGCTGCATTGGGCTTACTTTTGTCTGGATATCACTTTGATCGATATAAAGCGCAAACTGCTCCAGATCGCCAATTCGTAGCGCCTTTAGGCATAGACGTTGACAGGATTGAGGCGATGGCTGCTGGCGAGGCGTTGACCCGCGATCTGATCAACACGCCGGCGTCCGACATGGGGCCACAACAGTTAGAGGCCGCTGCTGAAGGTTTGGCCAAAGAACACGGGGCGACGTTTTCAAGCATCATTGGGGATGCGCTGCTTAATCAGAATTTCCCGATGATTCACACCGTCGGCCGCGCCACAAATCGCCCACCTCGATTGTTAGATATGTCTTGGGGTAAACGTGGGCCAAAACTGACCTTGGTCGGCAAGGGCGTTTGTTTCGATACAGGCGGATTGAACTTGAAGCCGGGCGCATCGATGGGCCTGATGAAGAAAGACATGGGTGGTGCTGCAACTGTTCTTGGGCTGGCCCATATGATCATGGCGTTAAATGTTCCCGTTCAATTGCGGGTTTTGATCCCTGCCGTTGAAAACGCGGTCGACGGATCTGCATTTAGGCCGGGTGACGTGCTAAAAAGCCGAAGCGGGCTGACGGTCGAAATTAACAATACCGATGCCGAAGGCCGGTTGGTTTTGGCCGACGCTTTGGCGTTTGCAGAAGAAGATGCACCTGACCATATTATTTCAATGGCGACTCTTACAGGAGCGGCCCGAGTTGCTGTTGGCCCAGACTTGGCGCCATTTTACACTACAGATGATGTGATGGCGCAGGCATTGCCGCAGGCTGCGAAGACCGTTGCGGACCCAGTTTGGGAAATGCCGTTTCACGATCCCTATGAACGTATGATCGAACCGCAGATCGCGGATCTGGACAACGCGCCTGCTGGTGGTTTTGCGGGGTCCATTACAGCAGCGCTCTTCCTGCGACGGTTTGTAAAGCAAACGTCGTACACCCATTTTGACGTTTACGGGTGGAACCCAACCGCAGGTCCGGCACGGCCCAAAGGTGGCGCTGGGCAAGGCGCTCGGGCTCTTTTTGCGGCGTTGCCAAAGGTTCTTGGGCTATGAGCGATCGCCGACTAACCCCTGCGAACGGTCGCGTCGCTGCAAAGCATTTGATCGGGGCTATAGATGCCGAAAGCTTTGTAGACGGTGATGCCGCCACAATCGGTCAGGTCGTTGTCGACCTTTGTGCCTCACCGCAGGGAAAACGTGACCGTCAGGTTTTGTTAGGGACCTCGGTAATTGTCTACGAACGTCGTGACGGTTGGGCGTTCATCCAGTCAAAACGAGATGGGTACGTTGGGTATGTCCCAGAATCAGCGCTCATCAAGCCTAGCCAACCATCACATCGTGTTGCGACACTGGCGACCCATGCATTTGAAGGCGAAAGCTTTAAGTCGCGCGACCTTTTGCATCTGCCATTCGGTGCAGAAGTGACTGTTGTCGATGAACGTCATAAAATGTTCGAAACCCAATTTGGATATGTTCCTAAAAAACACCTTCGCCCGTTGGGGCAGCCATTTTCCGACCCAGCAACTGTTGCCCAAGTTTTCTTTGGAACACCATACCTTTGGGGGGGGAACTCGTCTCGTGGAATCGACTGTTCAGGGCTTGTTCAGGCCGCTTATCTTGCCTGTGGCCACTTGTGCCAGGGCGATAGTGACATGCAGATGGACAGTTTTGGCCAGCTCATTCCTGATGGAGAATCCTTAAAACGTGGTGACCTGCTGTTTTGGAAAGGTCATGTCGCGATGATGGTCGATGAACAGACCCTTATTCATGCAAACGCCCATCATATGTCCACCGTTTATGAAGGTTTAGAACAGGCGACATTACGGATCAAGGCGCAGGGCGATGGTGACGTTTTGGCCCGCAAACGTGCGCATTAGTCGATCGCGCGAATAAGCTTACGTTCAAGAATGCGCAAAACCTGGCGTAGGTCATTCCCGCGTTTCAATATCTGGCCATCCATTCCCAATACGATGTATTGACCTTGTTTCATTCGAAGGCTGGGTCGTTTTTCAATCCGATACATCGGGTGCTCTGCCGCGCGGCGGAAAACAGAAAAGACTGCGACATCCTTGAGGTGCGAGATCCCGTAGTCTCGCCATTCTCCAGCTGCCACAAAGCGCCCATACAACGACAAGATCAAATTCAGTTCCGTCCGGTGAAACGCAATCTGCATTGTGGGCGGGCCGGGGAAGGGTGTGGGCGCATTCATAACCAAAGACTTGCGCCTTCCTGCGGGCAAATCAACCCACCGGAGCAAATGTGCGTAAAAAGACCGCTATCGTCGCTTATTCTGGCCACATTTGGCCGTGAAACAGGAGCTATTGTAAGTCCCTTGGAGGCGCGGTGTATCAGCCCCCACCCAGTCGTGCCTCCGAGGTGACTTCGATAATCCCTAACCGCATCGAATAGACGCGACTGCATTCTCTGAATTGATGTTGAAATTGATACGGTCTGGACGGAAATCCATCGTCACCGGTTGGCCAGGCCTTATGATTCGCACTTGTCCCATTATTAGGACCCTCTCGAGCGCTGTGGCATTTTCTCCAACCAGATTGGCATACCGTGCAGCATTGCAAGTGTCCTGCCCAGCGGGTGGAATTGGGTTGAGGGGTGGTGACACTGATGGCACGTCACATGCGGCAAGCATCAAAAACGGCAGTACAAGGGTAATATGTTTCATGAACATACTATTCACGGGAATGAAAAGTCGCGCAACGGGGATTGCATGGTCGACGCATTTCCCACAGCATGCGCGCAACAAGAGGGAGAGATATAATGCGTACCCGTGCAGCTGTTGCCGTCGCCGCTGGAAAGCCTTTGGAAGTCATGGACGTAAATCTAGATGGACCGCGCGAGGGCGAGGTCATGGTGGAGATTAAGGCGACCGGAATTTGCCATACAGATGAATTTACATTGTCTGGTGCCGACCCAGAGGGGCTTTTTCCTGCTATCTTGGGTCATGAAGGCGCAGGCGTTGTTGTAGATGTCGGCCCGGGAGTGACCAGCCTGAAGAAGGGCGATCATGTTATACCGCTGTACACACCAGAATGTCGTGAATGCGAATACTGTTTGAACCCAAAAACCAACCTGTGCCAGTCGATCCGGTCGACACAGGGGCAAGGTTTAATGCCTGACGGAACATCGCGATTTAGCACTTTGGATGGTGATCCGATTTTGCATTACATGGGATGTTCTACCTTCGCGAACCACACTGTCCTGCCAGAAATTGCTTTAGCTAAGGTACGCGAAGACGCGCCGTTTGATAAGATCTGCTACATCGGCTGCGGTGTGACAACGGGTATCGGTGCGGTAATCAATACCGCAAAAGCCGAAATTGGTTGCCGCGCGATTGTATTTGGTCTGGGTGGTATTGGGTTGAACGTGATCCAAGGGCTGCGTCTGGCAGGAGCAGATCAAATCGTTGGTGTTGACCTGAACCCAAACAAGGTCGAAATGGCGACCCGTTTTGGTATGACTGACTTTGTGAACCCAGCTGAGGTTGATGGCGATCTGGTAGCATACCTAGTTGCGCTGACCAAGGGTGGCGCTGATTATACATTTGATGCCACGGGCAACGTCGATGTCATGCGCACTGCATTGGAGTCCGCGCACAAAGGTTGGGGCGAAAGCATCATTATTGGTGTGGCTCCTGCGGGTGCCGAGATCGCCACACGCCCTTTCCAGTTGGTCACTGGCCGCAGTTGGCGTGGGACTGCGTTTGGCGGTGCCCGTGGTCGAACTGATGTGCCTCAGATTGTAGATTGGTACATGGAAGGTAAGATCGAGATTGATCCTATGATCACCCACACAATGGGGTTGGATGATATCAATAGAGGGTTCGATCTTATGCACGCGGGCAAAAGCATCCGTTCAGTCGTGCAATATTAATCCAAGGGGCTGTGAACCTTAGGTCGCATATGCGGCCAGAAACGTTCTTACAGCGCCATCGACGATACGCTTCTTTTGTGTATCGTCGAATGCGTTGTCCATGCTGAACACCATGCGTGGGAAAAGGTCAGCCTTACAGAGTTCGCTGAATTGGTCTGCCGCTAAAGGCAAATCATCGATCTTCAATTCATCTTGCTCAATAGCGCATTGCATGAATTCGATAAGCCGGCCGCGGACCAATGCTGGTCCGCTATCGTAAAATTCACGTCCGAGTTCGGGGAACCGGTCGCTTTCTGCGACGCATAGCCGAAACACGCGTTGCCCAAAATCAGACGTGAAGAAATTCACCATCTGCCATGCCGCTTCGGTCAAAATCGTGGCGACAGGGGCGTTTGGGTCGATTGTTTCAACCGCAGAATCCGCTTGCCGGATGCACTCGGATTTCGCGACCTCCATGAACAGCAAACGTTTGTCCGGAAAATAAGAATAAAGCGTGGCTTTGGAAACGCCAGCCGCCCGCGCAATGTCATCGACACTCGCGCCTTCAAAACCGTCAGCCATGAAAATGTCCCGCGCGCCTTCAAGCACTTGGTCGAATTTTCGTCCGCGTTTTACTGTTGGTTGTCCATCAGCCATTAAGGTCTCCCTGCCTGCTGGTATAAACTGACCCGTTTAGTGCAGGCAAGGAGTTGGGACTACCTATCAGCGGTACACAGGCCTGACTGTGCGTCAGGAAGCGCACAATCTTTAGCTACGGTTACTGTTTCGGGTGCGGGGAATTCTAGATTGGGTAGTTCGAAAATAATACCGCCAGCGCTGGCAGATGTTGCCACCAATAGGCCCGCCGCAAGTGTGAATACTGTTAGTTTCATGCCAGTTCCTTCTCTAAATCGTGGCTTCTGACATCGTATGTAAACCGAACAGTTTAGTTTACAATGAAAAAGTGAACGAATTAGTTCACTTTCTTTTCCCAAACTGAACCCGCATTTGTTTTGCGCCTACCCGTTAGAATGCTAAGCCTTTCGCATGACAGAAATATTTCTTCAGACACTTCCTTTTTTCGCGTTGATTGGCGTCGGTTACGGTGCGGCACGAACGGGTTTCTTTCCCGCCCAAGCCACAGCATATTTGACGAAATTTGTGTTCTACTTCGCACTGTCAGCTATGTTGTTCCGGTTTTCGGCGAATCTTTCACTGTCCGATGTCTTCGATCTGACGTTTGTGTTGGCCTACCTCTGGGGCACTCTTTTTGTGTATCTCCTCGTGACTGGTGTCGCCCTACTGCGAAAGCGGGATGTCGAAGAAGCTGCAGTAGAGGCGCAATGCGCAGTCGTTGGGAATGTCGGCTTTCTTGGGATACCAATGTTGGTGTTATTGCTAGGAGAACAGGCTATTGGACCAGTTATGCTGGTCCTGGCAGTAGATCTGATTGTCTTTGGCTCGTTGATTGTCATTCTAATTACTGGATCCCGCGATGGCAGAATGTCGGTTGGCATCTTGAGAACCGTTGGGGTGGGGCTGCTGAAAAATCCGATGATCGTATCAATTTCGCTTGGTTTGATCTTTTCCTCCCTTCCATTTCCGTTGCCAGAACCCTCTGACCAGTTTTTATCAATTCTTGGCGCTGCAGCGACCCCTTGCGCGTTGTTTGTGATTGGTGCGTCTTTAGCCACCAAGTCGGCCGAGCGTGTCGCCGTCGCGGGCTGGTTGTCATTCGCGAAATTGGTGCTGCACCCAGCGGCCGTGGCATTCGCGGCATTGGTCATGTTGCCGGTCGACCCCTATGCTGCGGGTGTTATGATTTCGGCTGCGGCCTTGCCCGTGGCAGGGAATGTCTTCATCCTTGCGCAACACTATGGGGTTGCCCCTTCAAGGGTGTCTGCCTCTATCCTTATCTCCACTGCTGTAAGCGTGTTTACTCTTTCAGCAATTATTGCCGCTGTTACCCGTTAGGACGACCATGACAGACCAGACCCCACCAACCTATCAGGCGCTGCCGCTTCCAGACCGCGCGGACTTTGACGATGCACAGATGCAGGCAGAGGCTGATCGGTTCTACGATCATGTCAAAACGCGCCATTCCATCCGTGATTATATTGATCGGCCAGTACCTAAGTCGGTAATCGAAGCATGTGTCCGCGCCGCCGGAACCGCCCCAAGCGGGGCAAACCAGCAGCCGTGGCATTTCGTTGCGATTAACGATCCGGCAATGAAAGCGCGTATTCGTGCCGCTGCGGAAGAGGAAGAGCAGAAGTTCTATGGCGGTGGGGGCGGCGATGCTTGGCTGAAGGCATTGGAACCAATCGGTACAGACGCTTCAAAACCGCATTTGGATATTGCTCCTTGGCTAATTGTCATTTTTGCACAGCGTTGGGGAACGCGCGATGGCGAACGTGTGAAGCATTATTATGTACCTGAAAGCGTGGGCATTGCGACGGGCATGTTGATAACAGCGCTCCATACGGCTGGCCTGTCCTGCCTGACGCACACGCCGAACCCGATGAAGTTTCTGAACGAGCTTTGTGATCGTCCCGAAAACGAAAAGCCGATCATGATCTTGGCCGTTGGGCACCCTGCAGACAGCGCGACGGTACCCGCGATCGCAAAGGAGAAGAAGCCGCTGGATGAAATCCTGACGACATATGAAGGAAGCAGTTGATGGAAACTCAGTCCGAAAATACCTGTTTTGGCGGCGTGCAAGGCGTCTACAAACATCGTTCAACCGCGACCGGAACGGACATGACGTTCGCGCTATTCCTGCCTGCCGAAGCAAAAGATGGCCCTGTTCCGCTTTTGTGGTTTTTGTCCGGGCTGACTTGTACTCATGAAAACGCAATGACCAAAGCATGCGCACAGGCATGGGCTGCAGAACAGGGCATCGCGTTGTGTTTTCCTGACACGTCTCCACGGGGGAACGATGTTCCAAACGACGAGGCCTACGACCTTGGTCAAGGCGCTGGCTTTTACATCGATGCGACGCAGGCGCCGTGGTCAGATCATTTCAGAATGTGGACATATGTGGCAGAAGAGTTGCCTGCTTTGATTGGGGAAACATTTCCGTTGGACATGGATCGTCAGTCCATCACAGGGCATTCAATGGGTGGGCACGGCGCGTTGACGATGGCAATGGCGTTGCCCGGTCGGTTCCGGTCAGTGTCTGCGTTTGCCCCTATTTGTAATCCGACAGTCAGCGACTGGGGTCGCAAACAATTTGCGGCCTATTGGGGTGATGAAGCCAATTGGGGACCACATGATGCGACGGTTCTGATGGGAAGCGAAGGGTTCGACGGGCCAATGTTGATCGACACCGGAACACATGACCAATTTTGGGACCTGCTGGGCACCGAAGCGTTTGCAGCGGCAATGGTGGCCGCCAAACAAGACGGCGAATTGCGCCTCCAAAAAGGGTATGATCATAGCTACTTCTTCATCGCGACGTTTATGGAAGACCATGTGAATTTCCACGCCGAGGCGTTGTGGCGATGATCTATGTTGATGCAGATGCATGCCCCGTTAAGGCCGAAGTCGAAAAGGTCGGTACACGGCACAAGGTACGCATGTTTATCGTTTCCAACGGCGGCTTGCGCCCGTCAGCCAATCCGCTGGTTGAAACGGTAATCGTTCCCGATGGCCCTGACGTTGCTGATATGTGGATCGCAGACCGTGCAAAGATGGGCGATGTTGTAATTACGGGTGACATTCCGTTGGCGGCTCGCTGTGTTGAGTCCGGTGCCCGTGTTCTTAAACATAACGGCGAAGCGTTGACCCAAGCCAATATCGGTAACATTCTGGCAACGCGTGATTTGATGGCGGACATTCGCGCAGCCGACCCGTTTCGGGCAGGGGGCGGTCGCGCATTCTCAAAGGCGGACCGTTCGCGGTTCTTAGATGCACTCGAACGTGAACTGCGCGCCGCGGCGCGCGCCTAACCCGAAAGTTTGCCCGTAAAAAGGAAGTGTTCATGGCGATCCAAGCGGTAGTTTTTGACATTGGTAATGTGCTGATCGAGTGGCAGCCCGAACGGTTTTACGACAACGCCATTGGCGAAGACCAAAGACGTGCGTTTTTCGGTGCGATTGATCTACACGGGATGAATGATCGTGTAGATCGAGGCGAAACTTTTTACGACGTCATTGCTGAAACGGCTACGGCCTATCCAGATTGGGCAGATGAAATATTGATGTGGCATGACCGTTGGATCGAAATGGCGTGCCCTGCGATTGACCATTCCGTTCGACTGCTGCGGGCATTGCGCCGCGCGGGTCATCCCGTTTTTGCTTTGTCGAATTTCGGGATTCAAACTTTTGAAATTGGCCTACGCGAATATCCGTTTCTTGAAGAGTTCGATAAACGTTATATTTCAGGACACATGGGGGTGATCAAACCCGACGCTGACATCTACAAAATGGTCGAAGACGATTGCGGAATTCCGCCGGACCAGTTGTTGTTTGCGGATGATCGACAAGACAACATCAACGCGGCAACGGCACGCGGGTGGCACGGACATTTGTATACGGATGCACAAGGTTGGGCAGATCGTTTGGTCGCTGAGGGTCTTCTAACCGCGGAGGCCGCGCAATGACTGAAATGATCCCCTTTGACGAAGGTGAAATCGGGCTTGATTGGCTTGAGCTGACAGACGCGCTGGCCGCTGGCCATGACCTACCACGTGCGCAGGTTGAAGATGTATTCCTTTATGGTGACCCCAACACCCTGTTGAACCGGTCAGCATGGATCGAAGGCATGGGTTTGGCAGTTAAATGCGCGACAATTTTTCCGGAGAATAAGGCGGAAGGCCTGCCTATGGTAAACGGGGCTGTAAACTTGTTTTCAGCAACCAATGGCCAATTGGATGCCATCGTAGACTTTCACCTCGTGACGAAATGGAAAACTGCGGGTGACAGCCTATTGGCTGCCCGTCGTTTGGCACGCCCCGACAGCGAAAACATTCTTATTGTTGGGGCGGGAACTGTGGGGAAAACGCTGCTAGAAGCCTATTCTGCAGCATTCCCAAACGCTCGGTTTTCAGTCTGGAACCGTTCGGTTGCGGGTGCCGAAGCCTTTGTGAAAAACTGTCCCGACGTCTCGATCGCTCATGATTTAGAACAGGCGGTAAAGGCTGCCGATATCGTTACATCGGCCACCATGACCACCGACCCTATCTTGAAGGGTGATTGGTTCCAGCCTGGCCAGCACATTGACCTAATAGGTGCTTACCGCCCCGACATGCGCGAGGCGGATGACGTAGCTGTTGCGAAATCCAATGTGTTTGTTGACAGTTTCTCAACCACAATGAACCACATTGGCGAACTGAAAATTCCATTGACCAGTGGTGTGATTTCGCCCGACCACGTCATTGCGGACTATTACGATTTACGTGCTTTCAAGCGAAAATCGCAAGATGAAATTACAATGTTCAAGAACGGTGGCGGGGCGCATCTGGACCTGATGACCAGCCGCTACATTCTTGAGAATTGGAAAAAAAGGAACTCGTGATGGGATGGATCATTCCGCTGGTTGTTTTGGCCGTATTGGCCGCGCTTCCATGGCTTGCAGAACGTTCCAGGCACGCCTCGGATGCCTTCCGTGCCCAAGCGCCTGGCCGGTTCGCTAAGCTCAGTCAGGGAGTGACCCACTACCAATGGTTGGGCGCAACTCGCGGACCGATCATTGTCTGTGTCCATGGACTGAGTACGCCAAGTCCCGTTTGGTATGCACTGGCTGAAGGGTTGGGAAAAATGGGCTTTCGTGTTCTGATTTACGACCTCTACGGGCGTGGTTTTTCTGATGCTCCACGGGCCCCTCAATCTGCCGCGTTTTTTAACAGACAGTTAAACGACCTGTTAGACCATCAAGACATCCAAGATGGTGTAACGCTCATGGGGTACTCCATGGGTGGCGCTATCGTTTCTGCATTTGCTGCTGCACACCCAGATCGCGTACACCGCGTTATCTTGTTGGCCGGTGCTGGAATGGCCATCCGAAATGACAGGCTGACCGACTTCAGCTGCAATGTCCCTTTCATTGGCGACTGGCTTTTTCATGTCGTTCTAGCCCGCAAAGACCGCCGTCATATCCGAAAGCAGCTGGGGCGGGCGTTTGACATCAAAGGGATCACAGAACTGCAATTGGCAGAATACGAAGGCAAAGGATTCTTGCGGTCCATGTTGTCCAGCCGCCGTCATTTGCTGTCAAGACAGCTCGAAGAGGAACATCGTTCCATTGGTCGGGCGGACATTCCAGTGGTCGGGATCTGGGCCGAAAAAGACGAGGTAATTCCGCTTCGTTCGCTTGGGGCGCTGTCCCAATGGAATCGTTCTGTGCGACAAGAAGTGATTAATGGGGCCGACCATGCGATCCCATACACCCATTCCAAGCAAGTAACCGTAGTTTTACGCGATATCTTGGTCGAAAACTAAGTTCAGGCTGGAACGGCTTTGGGAGATCGGTCTTCTTTGATTGGTAAATGCACAATCGCCGAGAACGCCCCAACGGCCACGCCAACCCACCAAACTGCGGTGTATGATCCGTAAGCATCATATAGTCGACCTCCCAACCAGACGCCCATGAAAGACCCTAGTTGGTGCGAGAAAAAGACGATCCCATATAGTGTGCCCATATACCGTAAACCGTAAATATGCGCGACCAGACCGCTGGTCAAAGGGACTGTCGCCAACCACAAAGATCCCATAACGACCGAGAAAATGATCACTGTCATGGGGGTGATAGGGAATGCAATGAACAACGCTGCAGCAATTGTGCGGCCCGTGTAGATACCTGCCAACAAATACTTCTTAGAGTACCGTTTTCCGGCCCAGCCAGCCAACAACGTCCCTGCGATATTGGCCAAACCGATTAGCGAAATTGCAATCGCCCCAAGTGCGGATGTCGTCGTGATACCGATGTTGTGCAATGCCCCGCCGGGTAAAATTGGCCCGCACATTTCTGTAATCATCGCTGGAAAGTGTGCAGTGATAAATGCCAGTTGGTACCCACACGAAAAGAAGCCGAGAAAGATGAGCGTGTATGAGGGGTCTTTGAACGCGCGTGTGATGACCTGACCAATTGATTCTTCCAATTCGGCCTTGGACGCTACATTGGGCGCCTTCATCATTGGCAAGGTCGCTAGTGACGCCAGCACGAGGCCGGCAAAGACCAAAAACACCGATTGCCATGACATCATCGTCAGCAAAAACTCGGCCAACGGCGCGCCAAAGACCTGGCCAGCGGATCCAGCGGCGGTCGCAATGGCCAGCGCCATGGACCGGTGTTCATCAGACGCAGCCCGCCCAACGACGGCTAAAATGACACCAAATCCCGTTCCGGCGATGCCAAATCCGACTAACCACGCGTAGGCTTGGTGCCCGATCGGAGAAATGGAATTAGACGTTAGAACCAAACCCGCAGCATAAATAATTGCCCCGAGGATGATTGCCTTTCTGTCTGATAACCGTTCGGCAAGCGCCCCGAAGATCGGTTGCCCGATCCCCCAAGCAAGGTTTTGCAACGCGATCGCAAGGGAAAATTCAGCGCGGGCCCAGCCAAATTCCTCGGCCACAGGGATCTGGAACACCCCAAACGACGCGCGGACAGCAAAGCTGACCATGATGATAATACACCCCGCGACAAGCACGGGAGTGACGAGGCGTTGATCATGTTTCATCCGCAAACATTGTCGGGAACAGATTGCGCGGTCAAACGTCAAATTGTGATGGTAACAATCACCGACATTGACCTCATAGGGCTCGATTCTGGAATTGTCGCCGAACCGGAACGACGTTATGCGGGGGAATGGCAACGATACAAGATGAATATGATGGGCGTATTGCAGCGGGAACGCTGCAGGATGATCCGATCCAACGACAGGCCTTGCCAGCGCTTGAGCAGGTCCGAAAAGCTGTACTCGCCGTTCCGCCCGCTCCTAAACGTGGGCTTTTCCGAAAGGCAGCACCGGTCGTCGGGCCAAAAGGTTTGTACCTTTGGGGCGGCGTTGGTCGGGGCAAATCAATGTTGATGGATCTGCTTTATGACCAGATAGAGGTCCCCAAACAACGAAGCCATTTTCACGCTTTCATGCAGTGGGTCCATGCCACTATAGCCGACGCCCGCGCCAAAGGTGTTGATGATGCAATCGCTCCGGTTGCTGCAGATTTGGCGAGCCGCGTGCGGTTTTTGGCGTTTGATGAAATGCAGATCTCTGACATTACGGATGCGATGATCGTTGGCCGTCTTTTCGAAGCATTGTTTTCTGCCGGAGTAGTCGTTGTTACGACGTCAAACCGTGTGCCTGATGATCTGTACAAGGACGGGCTGAACCGACAGCTGTTCCTCCCGTTTATTGATCAGCTCAAAGACCGGATGGATGTTCACGAACTGGCCAGTGAAACTGACTACCGCCAAACATTCCTTAGTGGTTCGCCTGTTTACTTCTCGCCGAATGATGCCGAAGCGCGAGCAAAAATCGACGCCGTCTGGGCAGAGCTGACGGGCAATGCGAACGATCCGCTTACGGTGCGGGTCAAGGGCCGTGACGTTGTGTTGCCTGCGTTTTCAAACGGTGTGGCTCGTGCGAAATTTCATGACCTCTGCGGCTTGCCGCTGGGTGCAGCTGACTACCTCGCAATCGCCGAGGTCGTGCGGGTTTTGGTATTAGAAGATATCCCGCAACTCAGTCGTTCAAACTTTAACGAAGCCAAACGTTTCGTCACTTTGGTGGACACCTTGTATGAAGCTCAAGTTCGACTAATTGCCACTGCGGCGTCTGCGCCAGAGATGCTGTATCTCGAGGGCGAAGGCGTGTTTGAGTTTGAACGTACCGCAAGCCGCCTTCGTGAAATGCAGGGCGAAGACTGGGGTCGCGCCTAGACGTTATCTAGTTCAGGAATAACCAAACGCTGACCAATACGAATACGGTCAGGGCTCGATAGGAGCCCACGATTTGCCTCGAAGATTGCGTTGAAGTGCTCAGTCGACCCAAAGAACTTGATCGAGATTGCGCCAAGGCTGTCGCCGCTTTGGACCGTATAGAAACGCGCCTGCACATCTGTCGTGGCTTGTTGCACGACCCGAACTTCCAGACCTTGTACATCTTCTGGGGAGAGTTCTGGAACGGCTGGTGCAGCCCCGCCTGCCGCGATCTGGGCTTGGGTCACAATGTTGTTGAGCAATACATGGGTGTCTACACGGCCATCAGACGTCACCAGAATCTCAGGAACCGCAACCGACCCAGCGGCCGCTGCGTTATTGACGATCTGATCGATCGCTTCGTCACTTTCGCCGGCGCGCAGCGCTGCAATGACAATCGCTTCTAGTGTTTCGCTTTCTTGAAGAATTGAACTTTGGCCTGTTGCAGCTTCAATTCCTGCAAGTATTTGCGATGTAGATTCACGTTGGACTTCGGAATTTGTCGTCACGTGTTCGACGCCGGCAAACCCAAGTTCCGCCAAGACGTTGTTTGTCATGTCTGACAGTCGGGTATTATCGGTGTTTGGGCGGGCTACATCGACCCGCTGAGGTGCCTCGACAACAGCCTGTTGAGGCGCGGCAGCGGCCTCGGTTACCGAAACGGCGGCTTGGGCAATCGCGGCAATGTCTGTTTCAGGTGTAACCGCAGCGCGTGTAACTTCGACATCAGCTTCTAAAGGTGTGCCTAATCGGTCTTGGTTTGCGACGTCTTCATCATCGCCGAAAGGGCCAAAAACAATTAGCCCACATAGCACAACGGCAAAGGCAAAAAGAACAACAACGGTGCGGATCATAAACTGGACCTCGTGGGGGATTAGCCGGGGTTAGCGGAAGAGATGGTGGAGAGGCCAACGTGTGTCCACGCCTGCATGCCACCCCTGTAATAGTGAATTTTTTCAGCGGGATAACCCGCTTCGATCAGATTTTGAATAGCCATTGGCGCGTCATTGGACCAAACGCCACCGCTATAGACAGCAAGATCCATCGCACCAGAGAAATCCATGGCGCCACCAGCAACATCAACAGCCCCCAATGCCCGCAAAATGTCAGGCCTGAACCTGTTTTCTGCGGCGAGCGTTATGAATGGCACATTCACAGAGCCCGGGATCGCGCTGATAGCAAACTCTTGCGGCGACCTTGCGTCGACAAGCAAACCGATGCCGTCAGATACACTTGTTTCTAGGTAAGACATCACTTCTAACTCGCCGAATGTCTCTACACCTGAACCCAAGGAAATGGGTTGCAAACAATGTGGTGGGCAAGCGCGTGAAGTGCGTGTGAATTCTCCCTGTAACACGGCATTCGTGTTTTGATCACGGGTTACAGTGAACGTGATCCCGTTGAGTGAAAACGTGCTTTCTGACTTGAACGTAGTAATGCGAACATCTTGGGCTTGCGCCATCGTGCCAGCGGCCAGAATGCAAGTCGCAGTTGCGATTGTTCTGATCATGTTATCTGCCCTTTCATTTCTGGACCTCTCGGCCTCTGTATTCGTGGGGCACGCCCTTTTTGTTTTTCCCAGTGGTTCGGGCGTACCCCTACTCCAACCACCGGCTTTGCCTGTCGTAAACAGAAGAACGAGCCTCAGGCTCGCTCCCCCGCCCTGCCAAGATCGTGTGAGCCCTAATCGGCTCCGAATTCTGATAGCTCGCCTTGATCGAGCTCGGCGTTCACTGACCGCCCTTTTGTGTCGTTAGTCCAAGTGTCGTCCAAACCTGCATGCCGCCGCGGTAGTAGCTGATTTTTTCAGGGGGATATCCGGCGTCTACCATGTCGGTGATGAAGGTTGGTGCGTCCTGTGTTGCGGGACCGTCGTCAAAAACGACGAGTGATAATGCAGCGTCAAAGGAGAAAATTCCCTGAAACTGTTCAACGCCAAGCGCCAAAAATATCTCGTCGCGGTACGGGTTTTCCGGTGCGACGGTCGCGCTAGGAATGTTCACGGATGCCGGGATAAACCCGCCAGCCTGACGGTCTGCAGGGAGACGTGCGTCGATTAGTAACCCGTCACCGTCCTCGACAGGTCCAGACATAAATTCAATTACGTCGAGCTCACCAAAAGTGGCTACACCGGATGCGACAATCATTGGGGACAAACATGGCGCAGGGCAGTCCGAATAGGCACGGCTTACAACGTCAAAACTGTCAGCTGGTAAAGTCGCGGAACGGGAAATCGTGATTTCTTGGCCGTTGAATGTGAATACAGCGTCAGCGGTTACCGGCAGCGTCTGGGCGACAGCTGCACTTGATGTTCCGATTGCGATGCACGCCAAAACGGTGCGTTTCATCCCTCGTCCCCCAACGATATGAGCGCAACATGTAGTGCAACGGCTGGCAGGCCTGCGCTCAAATAGATTTAAGTTCTAGATATAGAGGCAATGCGATTCGGCCGTCAAAGGAAAAACGAATCGATGATTCGTTTTTTTATGGTTTTTTGGTTAGCGACTGGCCGAACCGCGCCCTGTTTGCAGGCTGCCCAGCAAAGCGACACCCCCACAATCAAGGTTTGCGGTGCCCGCGACAAACACAGGAAATCGCGTGTAACGCGAAATCATACTGTCGGTTCGCCAAACATTATTGACGCAGATGTCTTGTGCGTTTGTGCCGGAATTAAAACCAAAACCGGGGTTTCCACAGTCATCGGCACGCCCTCCAGCGTTCCAGGCTTGGCCTTTCGGGCTGTTATGCATCCCGCCAGTAGGGAACACCATTCCGCGTGGGTCAAAAGATAAGTTCCAACTGGTGAAAACAGTCAGTTGGCTTAGGTCCCAGGCCCCTAATGGGACATCTCCATGAAAGCCCTGAATGAAGAACCCTGTAATGTCATCGTGGGTAACCAGTGGCTTCGACATTGCCTCGTCCGGTACGCTCATCCAACCTTCCATTCGATATTCGTTCGCACCTTCCCAGCAAAACTCGAACTCTGCAGCGTTAGCTGTGGTCGCAAGGCAGGCCAACAAAGCAACACAGCGGATCATTGGTTTTCTCGCATAAAATGGCCTGCGAAATATAACGACCCACAGATCAATATCCGGGCATTCGGTTCGGTCGCAATGATCGCATCAATCGCCATTTCTACAGTGTCCGCTGTGGTTGCTGGTAGTCCGGCATCCTTGGCGGCCGCCGCAGTCGTTTCGGCAGGCAGTGTGTTTTTTTCCCCCGGGATCGAACACGCCGTCAAAGATGCGGCAAGTCCTGATAAGGGCTTCATAAATCCAGCGACATCCTTCGTATTCAACATTCCGCAAATTAGGTGTGTCGGCCGATCTGGTAGGCGCGCCAAAGTTGCTGCAATTGCGTTAGCGGCTGCAGGGTTGTGCCCGCCATCCAGCCAAACTTCTGCGGTGCCGGCTTGGTCGACGAACCGCCCCTGTGTCAGGCGCTGCATTCGGGCAGGCCACGAGGCTTGTGTCATGGCGGCTTCACAGGCCAATTCATCGGCACCAAGATGGCGAAGGGCCGCCAAGACTGCTCCAGCGTTTTGAATTTGATGTGGGCCGGGCAGGGAAGGCAAAGGGAGGTCCAGCAGGCTGGTTTCGTCCTGATAGATTAGCCGTTCATGTTCTTCGGTGACATGAAAGTGTTGTGAATACGCGAAAAGTGGTGCGCCGATACGCATCGCGGTGCGTTCAATCACATCCATTGCGTCATCTTGTTGTGGGCCAACGATGCACGGTACGCCACGTTTGATGATCCCGGCCTTTTCACCGGCGATTTCAGGTAGCGTTTCACCGAGGAATTGTTGGTGGTCCAGATCGACAGGAGTGATGATCGACAGTTTCGGAGTCATCACATTGGTCGCGTCTAAGCGTCCGCCCAAACCCACTTCTAGCAATGTAAAATCAGCAGGTGTCTCTGCAAATGCGAGCAATGCCGCGCACGTCGTTATTTCGAAATACGTTATGTCTGCCCCATCATTCGCGACGTAGCAACGGTCCAACGTTTCCGTTAACGCCTGTTCGGTGATCAATGTGCCGGCTAACCGTATGCGTTCGTGAAATCGCGCTAAGTGCGGTGAAGTATAGGCATGAACCTTTGCTCCGGATGCCTCTAACCCTGCGCGTATCATCGCTTGGGTCGACCCTTTGCCGTTGGTTCCCGCAATATGAATGACCGGCGGCAGCCGGTCTTGAGGATTGCCCAAAGCATCAAGCAGCCGCCACATGCGGTCCAAGGTCAAGTCAATGACCTTGGGGTGCAACGCCATCATCCGTTCTAGGATGATGTCCGACCCGTTGCTCACTTATCTGCATCCTCGGTTGGCGCGGTTTCGGCTTTCTCCTCTTTGGTCGGTGCGGGCAAGTCTCCCACCACAACCGGATCAAGCCCCATCAGCATGCGGATAATGGTGATCAGCTCGTCGCGCATGTCGCCCCGTGGCGTCACACGGTCCAACATTCCGTGGTCCAACAGGTATTCTGCGCGTTGGAACCCTTCGGGCAGCTTTTCACGGATGGTTTGTTCGATCACACGTGCGCCGGCAAAACCGATCAACGCGTTTGGCTCTGCAATCTGCACATCACCCAACATCGCGTAGGATGCAGTGACGCCACCGGTCGTCGGGTGCGTCAAAACCACGATATAAGGCAGCCCCGCTTCCTTTAGCATTTCCACAGCAATTGTAGTGCGCGGCATTTGCATCAGGCCAAGGATGCCTTCTTGCATACGAGCACCGCCCGCCGCGGAAAACAGGACCAACGGGCGTTTCAATTCAATCGCGCGCTCGGCTGCAGCAATAATTGCGTTACCTACATACATGGACATCGAACCGCCCATGAAACCAAAGTCTTGGGCACATGCCACAATTGGCGTGCGACCGATTTCGCCTTCGGCAACCAACATCGCTTCTTTTTCACCCGTTTTCTTTTGGGCGGCTTTCATGCGGTCCGGATACTTCTTTTGATCGCGAAAGTTCAGAGGATCTGCTGTTGGTTCAGGTACATCGATTTCGACAAAAATCCCGCCATCGAACAAGGCAATGAACCGATCGCGCGGAGAGATCGCCATGTGATGCCCACAAGATGTGCAAACATTCAGATTTTCAGACAGCTCGCGATGGAACAGCATTGTCCCGCAGTCGGTACATTTGGTCCAAAGGTTGTCAGGCGTCTCGCGGCGCGAAAAGATCGAATTGATGTGTGGGCGGACGTAGTTAGAAATCCAGTTCATAGAAGCCTCGAATTTAGTTGCCCGTCAGATAAGCCGCTACGTCAACAATTGCAATCAAAGCACGTTATGCCCAGCTTTTTCTAATACGTCTTTCACGTGGTCAAGTTCGCGAAACCGCACAAGGATGTAGTCGCGCAGATGCGTGGAAAGGACAAATACACCCAAACCAGCGCTTGAAATTGGTGTGATCGCGGCCATTACAACGCCTGGCTCATCCAAATCCGCCAACAGATCAACGCGCAGCGCAGCCCATCCTTTATCAGCGATTTCGTCTTTTGGAACGTTGTCCGTTTTGCAAACAATCGACAATTCATCATCTGCGCGGGTCACAGAAGCTAGACCGCTGGTGCCAACCCAGGCGGGTACGGTTGCGTTATGGGCAAGGCGGACAATGGCGTATTCGTCAGGCAAAGGCGTGAAGGTTAGGTTCATAGCGATACACTGTCCGAATTCCCGTGGTGTGGAAAGGGTGCATGCAGATACAACAGATCGTGCTTGTCCCGACGGCGTTGGCAATTTAGACCCCTTGCAACGCGATTTTCCGGAGGAATACCCATGACCACAGGCAAAACCACCAAGCCGAACCTGCCCAGCCGCCACGTTTCAGTCGGCCCAGCCCGTGCGCCGCACCGGTCCTACTACTATGCGATGGGTATGACCGAAGAGGAAATTTACCAACCTCTAGTTGGTGTCGCCACCTGCTGGAACGAAGCCGCACCTTGTAACATCTCCCTGAACCGTCAGGCGCAATCAGTGAAACTTGGCGTTAAGACGGCCAAAGGCACCCCGCGCGAATTTACGACGATCACGGTGACTGATGGTATCGCAATGGGCCATGAAGGCATGCGGTCTTCTTTGGCATCACGCGAAGCAATTGCCGATACCGTTGAACTGACAATGCGCGGCCACTGCTATGACGCGATCGTTGGTTTGGCCGGCTGTGACAAATCCTTGCCTGGCATGATGATGGCGATGGTTCGTTTGAACACACCATCTGTATTCATCTACGGCGGGTCAATTCTACCGGGTCGCGCCCCTACGGGTGCCCAAGTGCCAGAGGATTTTGCGAACCGTGATTTGACCGTGCAAGACATGTTCGAAGCGGTTGGTCGCCAACAAAACGGCACCATGTCCGAAGCAGAATTGGAAGTGCTCGAGCGCGTCGCATGCCCATCCGCTGGTGCATGTGGCGGTCAGTTCACCGCGAACACAATGGCTTGTGTGTCCGAAGCCATTGGCCTTGCGCTGCCAAACTCTTCGGGTGCGCCCGCACCATATGAATCCCGCGACCAATACGGCAAAGCCTCTGGCGAAGCAGTTATGGCGTTGATCGAAAAGAATATCCGCGCCCGCGACATCGTCACACGCAAGTCACTTGAAAATGCGGCGCGCGTTGTTGCCTGTACCGGTGGCTCCACCAACGCGGGTCTGCACTTGCCTGCCATTGCTCATGAAGCTGGCATCGACTTCGACCTGATGGATGTCTGCGAAATCTTCCGCGACACGCCGTACTTTGTCGACCTGAAGCCGGGTGGGCAATATGTGGCTAAGGACCTCTATGAAGTAGGCGGCGTACCAGTGGTTATGCGTGAACTTCGCAAAGCAGGTCTAATGCACGAAGACTGCATGACGGCGACAGGTGAAACCATCGGCGCAGAACTCGACAAGATCGACCGCGATGCTGATGGCACTGTGATTTATCCAGTGGCGACACCAATCACAGCAACGGGTGGTGTTGTTGGCTTGAAAGGCAACCTCGCACCTGAAGGCGCGATTGTTAAGGTCGCTGGCATGTCCGCCGAAGAACAATCCTTCACCGGCCCAGCGCGCGTATTTGAAAGCGAAGAAGACGCATTCGATGCCGTCAAGAAACGGGAATACAAAGAGGGTGAAGTTCTGGTCATTCGCAACGAAGGTCCATCAGGTGGCCCAGGTATGCGTGAAATGCTGGCGACAACTGCTGCTCTTTCCGGTCAGGGCATGGGCAAGAAGGTGGCGCTTATCACCGATGGCCGTTTCTCTGGCGCAACACGCGGGTTCTGCGTTGGACACGTTGGCCCAGAAGCCGCGCATGCTGGCCCTATTGGCCTACTGAAAGACGGCGACATGATCACCATTGATGCCGTCTCAGGTGAACTTTCTGTGGCTTTGTCTGATGATGAATTGGCACAACGCAAAGCTGACTGGAAAGGCCCGAAAGAAACGATCTACGCGTCTGGCGCGCTTTGGAAGTACTCGCAGCTTGTAGGCGGTGCCCTAAAAGGGGCTGTCACACATCCGGGTGCAAAAGAAGAACGTCATATCTACATGGACCTATAAGGGTCATGTTTATGCGTGCGTGTGTATTGAGTATGGCCGTGTTTGGCCTTGTCGGATGTGCTGAGGTGGGTGACCGCGTCGCCAATGGGCTCGCCAATATTGGCGGGCCTACTGATGCAACGAACGAAGGCATCCGGACATTGGGGCTGTTAGGCGGCGATGTTCGTGTTCGAGGCCCCGAAGGCTATTGCGTTGACCAAGCCGCCAGTGATGCGCGGCGCGGGTTCGCAGTGCTGGCGGGTTGTGCGTTGCTATCAGACGAAGCGGTCGTAATGCCCAGGCTTGATGGGCTGATTACCGTGCAATTTGGGGATGAAAACACCGCGAGCGTAGCCGGAAACGAAGAGCCATTCTCGGCGTTCCTGATGTCTGATGCCGGTCGTCGAATTTTGTCTGCGAACGGGGATGCCGCCAGCTTGTCAGACGTTGCTGTCGTATCTGACCGGTCCGGTGTCTTGGTTCGGTTTTCAGACGCTTCAGGCCCAGTGTTTGCTGGGACAAGCGGCGAACAATGGCGGGGGTTCATGGATGTGAATGGCCGCCTAGCAACCGTTTCTGTTTTGAAATTCGACCGCAACGAATTGAGTCGTTCTGAGGCAGAGCGTCTGCTAATCCTAGCAATGAGCGAAATCGCAGGGGCGAACAGCTTGGCGCAACCTTCAGATGAAAACACATAAAGGCTACGGGGAATGCTCTGCAAATTGTTTCCTTTTGTGAAACAATTTGGCAGGTATGGTGTCGTGATAGGAAAGTGGCACAGGCACGATGGCTGAATACAGATCAGGAATATTGGAACGCGTTTTGATGCGCCGCGCACGGGCTTTCTGGTCGCGGGCCGCCAATGCCGCGCATTCGACGGACCTTTCAGTACTACGTCGCCGTCGGACCGAGGCACGAATTTTACGTCAAAAACTAGATGAATTGACTTTTACGGCGGACAACCGTCTCGCATTGCCACGTATTGGATCATCCTCATTTCCTAAACCGGCAGGCACAGATTGGTCTTGGCGCCCCCAACTTTGGCGTGGCGCGTTGCCTTTCAAAGGGCTTAGTGCGGTGGAAAGTAAGACCAAGCTAGGGGATGAGGTTACGGTATTCCACGACTGCGACATCTCAGAGTTAACCCTTCGCCAACTGCGCAACACCAAAGAGGCCGACCTTGCACCGTTTGGTTTGCGGATGGACGTGTTCCGGTTTGATGGCTCGTTCCTTAGCCTCGTTTTGAACTTGCCCAACAGTGGTTGCCAAGGATTGCTTCGAACACATTTGTTGCGCCTAGAGGCAATCGTTGAAGTGGAGAAACCGCTAGAGATTTTCGCGCGTTTGAATGTGCGACATGGCCCAAATACGGAACAGATTGTTCGTGAACTTCCGTTGCATGATGATTCTATCGTGGTCGAATTTGACCTTGCCTACACCAAGCTGAACGAAAAACGCGTTGAAGCGATGTGGGTCGATTTGATATTTGAGGGTCCGGAAATGAACCAAGTCACAATCCGCGATGTGACCTTCTCACGCAATCCACGCGCTGAACTTTAGGAGAGATAGACATGGCTGGCACGATAGAACTGACCAAGCTGCGCATCTCTGAGGGTGTTTGGCACGGTGCAATCAAAAAGGATGGTGATGCGGATTGGGAGCCTCGAATCGAGGTTACACATCTGGATTTTCCGGTAGATGGTGTCGAGGTTGTTCAAGATCGCGTTGAGGAACATTGGGTATTACGTATTCCCATTCCAACAGACCGGATCGCAGATGGTGTACAGACGTTCGTAATTAGAGACATGCGTGAAGATGACGTTCTCGGTAGCTTTTCGATCGTGGCTGGTGATGCTTTGGCGGAAGATATTCGTGCAGAACTATCGCTGTTACGTGCCGAGCTCGACATGTTAAAAAAGGCATTTCGCCGCCACTGTGTCGAGACGATGGGCTAAGTTTCGGCCAATTGGGCGGCTGCTTGAACAAAAGTCGACGAGCGACCGCATAGTGGTGTCCGCCTTTGTGCTTTAGAACCAACGAAACATGACGCCGCGTTTAAGGTGACGTTCACGTCAGGCTAGGTCATGTTTGGTAAAGCCAGCAGGGAGCACGCCAATGACAACCTATCCGCATCTTTTGAAACCACTGGACCTTGGGTTCACGACATTGAAAAACCGCGTGCTGATGGGGTCGATGCACACAGGCCTTGAAGAAACACGGGACTGGAACCGCGTTGCCGAATTCTATGCTGCGCGTGCACGTGGCGGTGTTGCCTTGATGGTAACTGGCGGCATGGCGCCTAACCCAGAGGGCGGCGTTTTTCCCGGTGCCGCTGGGTTGTTCAACGAACAGGATATTGCAAATCACAAAGTGGTCACTGATCGCGTACATGAAGCCGGCGGAAAGATCGCCATGCAGATCTTGCATGCTGGGCGATACGCCTATTCGAAAAACTGCGTTGCACCTTCACCAGTTAAATCACCCATTTCGCCGTTTCCTCCGCAAGAGCTGGACGAAGACGGAATTGCGGCACAGATCAGTGACATGGTTACTGCGGCTATCCGCGCCAAAGAGGCCGGATATGACGGGGTCGAGATCATGGGGTCTGAAGGTTATTTCTTAAACCAATTTCTTGTGACCCATACCAATAAACGCCAAGACCGCTGGGGGGGCACATACGAAAACCGTATGCGTTTACCGATCGAGGTCGTTCGGCGTGTCCGCGAAGCGGTCGGACCGGACTTCATCGTGATCTATCGCCTTAGTATGATCGACCTGATCCCGAACGGGTCAACATGGGACGAAGTTGTGACCTTGGCCAAGGCGATTGAGGCTGCTGGCGCCACGATCTTGAACACCGGCATCGGGTGGCACGAGGCCCGCATTCCGACCATTGCGACATCCGTACCGAGGCGCGCATTTACGTGGGTCACAAAGAAACTGATGGGCGAAGTCAGTATTCCCGTCATTACGTCAAACCGCATCAATACCCCACAGGTTGGCGAAGATGTTTTGGCTGACGGCTGTGCTGACATGGTCAGCATGGCCCGGCCATTTTTGGCGGACCCTGACTTCGTAGTGAAAGCCGAAGAGGGCAAGGCAGAGATGATCGCACCTTGTATTGCCTGCAATCAGGCGTGCCTCGATCATACATTCTCGATGAAAATTGCGTCCTGTTTGGTGAACCCCAAGGCCGCCCATGAAACCGAAATTGTTCTCGCGCCATCAACTAAATCTATCGGCATCGTTGGTGCAGGGCCAGCTGGCTTAGCCGCGGCGTTAGCTGCCGCCGAGCGGGGCATGGATGTGACCGTATTTGACCGTGCTACCGAAATTGGTGGACAGTTGAACATGGCTAAACAAGTGCCAGGCAAAGAAGAGTTCTGGGGATTGGTAGATTATTACCGCGCCGCAGTGAAAAACGCGGGCATTACGGTAAAGCTGGACGCAGACGCGACCGTTGATGATTTGGCTGGTTTTGACGAAGTGGTCATCGCCACCGGTGTCAAACCACGCGACCCGAAAATCGCAGGTCAGGACGGGCCGAATGTGTTGACTTATATCGATGTGCTGCGTGGCAAGGCAGACGTCGGCAACAAGGTCGCGATCATTGGGGCAGGTGGTATCGGTTTCGACGTTGCCGAATATCTTGTGACCGGCGAAAGCCCCACAGAAAATCTAGAAGAGTGGCTCGAAGAATGGGGCGTCGGTGACCCTGAAACGTCTCGTGGTGGATTGCACCCCGAAGGGCCCGACCCAGAGGCGGCAATTCGTCAAGTCACCCTTTTGCAACGAAAGGCCCAGAAGCTGGGAAAAGGGTTGGGCAAAACAACCGGCTGGATCCACCGCGCCGCGCTTAAAATGAAAGGTGTCGAAATGGTGGGCGGTGTGAATTACGAGCGCATTGATGCTGAAGGGCTGCACGTCAGCTACGGTGAAGCCCGCGAACGTCCTACTTTGATTGAAGCAGACACCATTGTTCTGTGCGCGGGGCAACTACCGGACCGCAGCCTTGCAGACGAACTGGAAACAATCGGCGTAAAACCACATGTGATCGGTGGGGCGGATGTCGCAGTTGAACTGGATGCGAAGCGCGCGATCGATCAAGGGACCCGTTTGGTCGCGGGGCTATAAATAAGCCGTGCGGTTAGGTGAGTGCTTAGCGTTCACCTAGTCGCGCCCGTTGTTTTCCGTCGGCGTCGAAATTCTCATCGGCCAGCCAAGTCGCGATTGCTGTGCGGCGGGCTGGCCATTCATCTTTAAGGATCGAAAACCATGCGACCCCCCGTTGACGCCCTTTCGTCACGGCTGCATTTCTCCATGTCCCCTCGAAGGTGAAGCCCAAGTTTTCAGCCGCCCTAAATGATTTGGTGTTTTCGGCCTGACAACGCCAAACAAGCCGCTCGTACCCCAGATCGTCCATACAATGACACATCGCCAGAAAGATCGCCTCTCGAGCCGCACGCGTTCCCTGAAGGTCGGGTGAAAACCAGATGCTACCAATTTCGATGCTGCTGTTGGCTTGGTCAATGTCACAAATGGAAAGCCAACCCTTCGCACCTCCCCCAATGGCGCACACCGCCCAGAACGGTTGATCTACACGCGTGGTTATATCTGACAACAAGCTCTGCAGGGCCTCTCTCTTGTCGAACGGACCGTACCGCAAATAGTTGAAGCTGGTTGGATGCGCCTTTGCGTGCTGCCAAAGATCATCCAAGTGATCTTGGCCCAGTGGCTCCAAATTACATGTTTGGCCCTGCATAGGTGTAAGATTTGGGGCGGGCCATTCGGTTTGCGTAATAGGTGACCCCAACAACTGCTCTGTCTTTTGCATTGCTTTCCTCAAAAACTGCTGGCCTCTTTCTGGCGGGTTAATCTGGCGAAAACCATAGGAAACACCCTGTTTCCTTGTTTCCTGCCTCGCAACAGTCCCCTAGAAACCCCGCAATTGTCAGGCCAGCGCCCCAGTCCTGCCCGATTTCACCCTGATATCTGTTCCTCGAATTAAGACGCAAACCGAGGACACCGAATGGATCGCCTTACGGAAATGGAAGCCTTCGCCACTGTTGTGGATCAGGGTGGATTTACAGACGCTGCCAAAAAGATGGGGATTTCAAAATCCGCTGTCTCTAAGCACGTCTCTAGCCTTGAAGCCCGCCTTGGTGCGCGCTTGCTGAACCGCACGACCCGTCGCGTCAGCCCAACGGAAATTGGCTTGGCCTATTACGACCGCGCCCGTCGCGTTCTCAACGATGCAGGCGAGGCCGACGCCTTGGTCACATCTATGCAGTCAGCCCCATCAGGGTTGTTGCGGATCAGTGTTGCGACCGATTTTGGTGTAAACCACCTTTCTCCGGTTCTTGGTGATTTCCTTGGTGAATTTCCTGACATCACGGTCAACATGGTGCTGAACAACCGCTACGTTGAACTGATTTCAGAAGGCTTTGATATGGCCGTCCGCATTGGTGAGCTGGAAGACAGCACCCTGCGTGCCCGCAAATTGACAGAAACATCCCGTCGCATGGTCGCGTCACCCGGATATTTCGAACAATATGGTCGTCCTCAAAAGATCGATGATCTGAACGAACACAAGCTGCTTCACTATTCCAACCAAGCCAATTCGGCCGTTTGGAAATTGACTGCACCATCTGGTGAAAAACGTCAGGTGCGTACAGCCGGCTGGCTAACTGTAAATGACGGTCAGTCGTTGCTAAACGCAGCGATCTCGGGCCTTGGCATCGCCTACTTGCCTTCCTTCCTCTACGCAGAGGCAATGGAAAAAGGTCTCGTCGAAGAAGCAATTCCTGACCTGCCGGTTGAAACGCAAGGCATTTACGCCGTGTACCCACCAGGCCGCTTCACACAGCCAAAGGTCCGCGCGTTCATCGACTTTCTCGTGCATGCATTCGCTGAAAAGGGCCCCGAGGCCTGGTAAGCGAAATTGAAATCCCAGGGTGCAACACCCCACCTGAACGCAGCCTGCCAAGCACTTGGTGGCTGCGTTTTTTTATTCTTGGGTAGCGGTGTAGATGACTTCGACGCGATGGTTCCGATTGTATCAGTCCACAGTTAGATTCGTCGCAATTGGCATTAGGTAACCGACCCACTCTGCCTCCAACCGCTGGCAGAATAGGTTGAAGGAACTGACGAGCCTTTTAAATAAGAACCAGCCCGTCTTTCTGGAAAGGGTGACGTTTCGTCCAGGTACTCTACAAAATCCGAACAGCTACCCAAGACAACTATTCGGCCATGGATAGATATCAGGTAATTTGCAAGGTCTTGCCTGCTCGCGAATGTGTCATCGTTCAAATTGGGCGGAACCAGCGACACGATAGCCCAAACGGCAAACGCTATGCAGCATGCGGGCAATGTGGTGAAGCTGTGCGGGCCTTTCAGTTCATCGTTGGTCAGGGATGCAATCAAGCTGTGCGTCGATGGACAAGAAGGGTTATCCTTGGAGAATGGCGCCTGCCTGTAGCATTGCTATTGCCCCATCCGATAGACTGTGACCAGAGCGATTGGCGAAATCGGTCAGGTCGGTGCGGCGCATCGCGCGATCAAGGACACTGCGAGCATCGGTTCACCATTGGCGAAATTGGGTGTGATGCAAGAACCTTCACTGCGCGATCATATCGGTGACTGCCAATCCTGCGGGCCCGTTGGACCCTGCTGCAATATCCTGAGCTGTTTTGGGCTACATCGCGTGTTGGTCGGTTATGATAGGTGAGGCGCATGGTGCGAAAAGACGGGGCAGTGGTTTCCAAATAGGCGCAAACGTTTTGGTTGAGGTCGGTTTTCGCAACAGTTCGCGGCAATTCAGATTTGCTCACAAAAGTTTCTGGCAACGTGTGACCGAAGGGCGACTGATCTAGCTTGTCAGTAAAGGTTGGTCTGAAAACTCGCCGTATTTGGCAATTGAACTGTCCGCGCCGACCCAACGCGTAAGAACATCCCGGGCTGCCTGCTGGTCGCCATTGTCTAGGGCCTCGTCTAGCGCACGCAGTGCTGTTGCGATCTCGATTTCGGAAAGGCACGCTTCTTCGACCCGTAGAATTTTCGGGTGATCGGTTGCCACGATGCTGTTGCCACGCATTGTTAGCTCTTCGTGCAGTTTCTCACCGGGCAAAAGCCCCGTGATCGTGATTTCAATGTCACCGTTGGGATTGTTCGCATTACAAACCGTATACCCAGCGTCAGTAATCATCTGGCGTGCCAGCTCTTTAATCTGAACAGGTTTTCCCATATCCAAAACAAATACTTCGCCACGTTCGTTTTGTTTATTCACCAGACTACTTACACGAAGAACAAGGCATGCGGCCTCGGTGATGGTCATGAAGTAACGGGTGACTTCCTCGTGTGATAGTGTGATTGGACCCCCTCGGTTGATCTGTTCCTCGAATAATGGAACCACCGATCCTGATGAGCCAAGTACGTTGCCAAATCGAACAATACCAAAGCGGGTTGTCACACTTCGTGAAGCAGCGTCTTGGATGATCATCTCTGCGAAGCGTTTAGATGCGCCCATCACATTTTTCGGGTGAACGGCTTTGTCGGTCGAAACAAGGATGAAATCGCCAACGCCGCATTCGCGCGCCGCCCTTGCCACAATCCGCGTGCCTACAACGTTGTTGTGAAGAGAGGGCAGAGGATTCTTCTCGACCATTGTGACGTGTTTGTAGGCCGCTGCATGCAAAATGGTGTCAACCTTGTGCGTGCGCAGGGTACGCAGTACCTGCTTTTCGTCAGTGACGGAACCCAGGACTGGAACGATTTCGCAGTCGACGCGATCAGACGCAATGTCACGCAATTCTCGATCAAGCTGATACAACGCGTGTTCGCTTATCTCGAAGAGAACAATTTTCCCAGGGTGGCATCGCAATATTTGGCGCGTTAATTCACCACCAATCGAGCCGCCGGCTCCTGTTATCATGATTGTGCTGTTATGGTAGATGTCACAAACATCCTGTAAATCTTCGTCAACGCCATCACGGCCAAGATAAGTCGATGGATTGACTGGCTGGATTCTGTCCATAAGCTCGCCTTCGTTAACGAGCGATGCAAAAGACGGGAGCATAGATACTTCGCATCCGGTATCTTCTAGGTGCCGTGCCAGGCGTGCCTGTTTCGGTTGGCTGTTGGACGGCATGGCAAGCACGATACGGTCGATCGAGTTTTCTCGGACGATTTTCTTTATTTGTACCGGTGAATATACTGGTAACCCGGCAACAACGACGGACCGGAGTGTCGGGTTGTCATCGATAAAGGCAACGGCTTCTACGGTTTCGTCGGTACCCAGTGCTGTCGCCAGCTGTACGCCTGTCTGACCCGCGCCATAGATCAAAACGCGCTGCCGCTTTTGCCCAGAACGGTAGATCAAGATCAAGACGCTACGCATAATCAATCGTACGCTGACCGAGAAAATAATTAGCGCCATCGCCACCATCATTAAGAAAGTGAAGCTGGCATTCTGACCCGGCGCTAGCTGTGAAAATGTGATGCCCACGAAGCCAGTAATCGCCGCGTAGGCAGCAGTGCGCTGAATTCCTGTTTGTTCATAGGTGTTGAGCTTTATTCGTGGAAGGCCAAGGAGCACAGAGCTAATGCCAGCCGCAATCGCCATAACAGTTAATAGAGACGCCATATTATTGTGTGGAAATATGGTTCCACCCGACCATATCAGCCCGATAACGATCAGGGAGAATGGTACAAGTGCGATGTCGATGATCAAAAGTGCTGTTGACTTTGTGGTGCGCGAAAGCCCAGCTACAGAGCGCTCGAGCCGTGACCCATATCTCGCAGAATAGCGTTTTAGGGAGGCTAATCTCATCAACAAGTAACTTTCGTAAAAATAACCGTGTTTATGCTCGTCTTGATATGGTCATCGAAATGATGGAGCGAGTCAAAAAGGCGAAAGCGAAAAAAATGGGCGAATAGTTGCGACATAAATGTTTAGTTCTTTGAAATATATATGTTTAATACCATAAATTTGTTGGTTTGATACCGCGCTTAGAGCTCAGAAATGCTTGCGATTGCATGGACGGTGTGCGTGTTTGCTGCTTTTTTGGGCGCCGAATCATCAGCCTATGCGCCACTTGACAGATGTGACTGTTCGTTTCTTTTTCGGCACGTTTGTTGGAAAAAGCGTTTGGAGTGTGTGCTAAACGTTGAGTGATATGCAGTTGGTCGATGTTGTGGTCACGTAAAGCCGGTTCACAAAATTGATAGCAATGTTGGTTCGGAGGTTGCGGTCATCCCTACGTTAGCAAAGTTTTGTAGTTGGCTCAGGACGATGTCGACACTGGTTGGGGCAAGCTTTCGGTGAGTTGAGTAAAGCAGGTATTCAAGATGTCCTGTGCACGCGACGCCGTGCCCGCCTCGGTGTAGCAACGGAACTCGGGCGCGTTTCCTGATGGACGAAGGTGCACGACATCGCCAGATGCAAAAGTAATGCGCAGGCCATCGGTCAAGTCGACTGTCCGCTCCTCGCCCAATGCAGAAAAATACATTTGTCGGGCTAAGGGGTTTTCGATCAGGTTTTTTAAAAACGGTGCAGACTCCGAAGGTTCAATTCCTGTTAGCCGGTCGGCTGCAGTGAACCGATTGGGCAGGTTCTTGACGACTTTGGCTAAGGACTGGTTTGATTGACGTGCAAAAGCCAGAGGAGCGACGATCGGCAACAGGCAATCACGAGTCATCAGCGGCGAAAGGGGGCCGTTCGGTCCCTGCGCAGTAAATCCGAGCAAGAAACCGCCATTTGCTTCAAATCCGGCAACTTTGGCCGCGGCATCGGCATTTAGTACCTGTTCCATGGCAGCGATAACAAACGGGGACCCGATACGGGTCAGTTCAATGTGATCGAACTCAGGCAACTGCGTGAGCATTGTGTTGGATGAAATCGGCGTGCAAATGATATTTGCACCGATCATTCGGGCGGTGATCACGCCAAGCACATCGCCGGGAATGATACTGCCATTAGTGTCTGCAACCATTGGTCGGTCGGCGTCGCCATCGGTAGAGATTAACGCGTCAAGATTGTTGTTGTGACACCAACCAGTCAGTAACGTACGGGTCTCGGGATCAATGGCCTCGGTGTCGACTGGGATAAAAGTATCTGAACAGGCGAGCGGGATTGCAACGCCGCCCAGCCCATTGATGGCATCGACCATCAAATCTCGGGCTACTGATGAATGTTGATAAATACCTACACGCATTCCGGTTAAGGCATTGCCCCCAAACGCCGAAATATAGCGTTCAATAAACGCTGCCATGGCCGTGTCTTTGGCCGTTTGAATAGTGCCTTCGTGCGCCGCTGAGTTAGGGAAGGTGCCAAGCGCGGCAAGGATACGAACCTCATCATCTTTCGAGAGCTCGCCATCAACTGTGTAGAATTTCAATCCGTTTCGGTCAGCGGGGATGTGACTACCGGTGATCATTATGGCGCTATTACCTGCGCTTTTTGCGGCGAGCGCCAGCGCGGGCGTTGGGACTGCCCCATGAACGATGGCAACACGGCCGGATGACTTTATGGCATTGGAAATGCTATCTGCAATTGCAGGCGATGATGGTCGCAGATCCCACCCAATGTGAATGGTCGAACCCGTCGCACAGGATTCTAGAAAAGCGAAAGTATAAGACTGGACAAGGTCTGGTGTTAGTTCTGTGACAAGACCGCGTAGGCCGCTGGTCCCAAACTTTGGTGGCATTTTTAGATGGTCCTCTTGTCTAGATGTATGGTGTTGGCTAGGCATGTTCGAGGTACTTTGAAAGCCTATAACATAGTACTAGGAATGATTGTGAGCGGTCCACCCTGGGCAGTTCAATTAGTCATAGTTCCGGCTGCTGTTTCCTTTTGATTGGTAAGACTTCAATTGCTGGAAAACCAAATACCTAGCGTCTTCAGTTTCTGACGCGCTTGTTCCGGTGAAAAGTGTGCTGCGCCGTCATGTTCGAGAGGCGTGGACTGAGGTCAGGCAATGCCCCGATGACTTGACGCAAGGCACGCACGCCAATTCCAAGCCGGGGGCGGCAGATACCGGTAAGGCTAAGGTAAACTTCAATATTTGAACTTGTGCTGGGCATGTCGAATGCATGGCCACCTTCTGGCGGCTTGCGATTGAATTTGAGCGAGTTTTCTCCACCATCGGCCGTGCACAACTGGAAAAGGCTGTCGCAGTTCGGGTGGTTAAGCTTGGGTAGACCGAACCTTGGCTACGAATAAGGTCCCGCGAGCCGTCACTTTGGCTGGGTAAAACTAAGTTGTATAAGGGCGATTACGATAGTGTTTCATGTAAAATTTATTTATAACAATATGTTATGGCTCTTTGAAGGTCGCGGAATTTCAACGTCCAGTATTTTCCGATTGCGGAATTCTTCGGCTGCGTAGGCTTTCAATAAGCTGTCCAGCATGTATACAGTATATATAAAATACATATCGCTGGGGGGCGAAAATGATCCGATCTATCGTTGTGCTATTGGGCTTTTTGACCCTGTCCGCGTGTGCTGCAATTCCACGCGGTGCGGCCCTGCAATCCGAGATCTTGTCTCAGGCGTCGGATCTGTCCGAAACGGCTACGCCCGAGTTCGCGGTTGAGATTGTTAGCCGTTCGAACGTCACATCGTTTCTAGGTTGGCCACTGGCAGATTCAGCACATTACCATTGGATAAATCGTGTCGATCAGCCGAACAATCGCATCATTGCAGCGGGCGATACTCTAAATTTGACGATCTGGACAAACGAAGACAATGGCTTGCTGACAACCACGGGGCAGCGGTTTGTTGCGTTGCCGCCGGTGCAGGTCAGCCCGTCTGGAAGTGTCTTTCTACCATACGTCGGGAATGTTGCAGTTCGAGGGATGAGTCCGGAGAGTGCCCGTGAACGCATCAGTGAGGCGTACGATGCTGTTTCCCCCTCCGCACAGGTCCAGCTGGAGCTTCAAGAAGGGCGGGGGCGCACGGTCAGTTTGATCAGTGGCGTGTCGCAGCCGGGGACGTTCACGCTGCCGCACAATGACTACACTCTCCTTGAATTGATTGCAGACGGTGGTGGTATTTCTAGCAGCTTGAACAACCCGCAGATGCGGTTGCAGCGCAATGGCACGACCTATGGGATTTCGGCGTCACGACTTTTGGAAACGCCCCGTTTCAACACGACGATGGTGGCGGGTGACCGTGTCTTTGTGGAATCCGATGAACGGTCATTCCTGTCGCTTGGTGCTGCTGGTACTGAAGCGATCCACCCGTTTCCTACCGAAAGCGTCACCGCAATAGAGGCTTTGGCGATTATCGGTGGTGTGACAGACACACGGGCTGATGCAGGAGGTATTCTGATCCTGCGGCGTTATCCGGTCTCTGCCGTTCGGACAGACGGGACGGGACCTTCACACCCCCGCACTGTGTTTACTGTCGACCTGACAACTGCGGACGGGTTGTTCTCCGCAAGCCAGTTTGACATCCAATCTGGCGATGTTGTGTACGTTACGGAAAGCCCAGTGACTGCGATTGGTTCTATCTTGGGTTTGGTTGGGGCCACGTTCGGACTGGCCAATCAATTGAACTAGAAACCCAATCGCGTCAAATTTTGGGAGAGTAACTCTTAAATTAGCGGCAAAAACCATAGCTTCGCCGTGGAATCTGCGCCTCCATTGCTAATTGAACCGTGACATTTGCAGGACATTTGTCCCGGGGTGTTGCGTGCTGAATTTTGAACATATTGAAACTGTGTCAGAAGCACTTGTCGGAGGCGCGACAGGGGTGAGGGACACTGTTTTGGTTACAGAAGGTGGGTTAACCTTTCTGTATGCGCTATCGACTGGGGAAACGGCTGTTTTGACATCCTATCGAGTGGATGCGGAAGGGGGTTTGACCCCGTTGAATGCAGTTGAAATCGAGTTTGACGCGCATACATCCCCGAACCCTTCCTTGGCAGTTCTGGATGTTGGTGGCTTGTCCCTGACCGGACTGGGTGATGGGTTGGAGGTTACAATAAATGTGACCGATAGCGGCGCGTTAGGGGCCATTGTGTCAGTAACAGAACACACCGATGGTCCGGGCACGTTTACCGATGTGTTCATTGTCTGGGATGCGGTCGGTGTAAGTGACATTGCCTTTGCGGTGAACGCAAACACCAATACGCTTGAAAGTTATTCGTTACAGGGCGAGTTCCTGCAAAACCAGATTGATCTTCTCGATGCCGCACAGGGTTTCTGGGTTTCGGCGCCCATGGATGTCGAAGGAGTTGTCGTTGGTGACGCGACCTTCGCCGTGGTCGCTTCTGCGGGGTCGTCGTCGTTGACGGTAGTGCAAGTGGATGAGGGCGGGGAGATGTCGATCACCGATCACCTTGTGGATTCTCGGGACACACGGTTTGGCGGTGCTCAAGAGTTGGCCATAGTGGAAATAGGTGGTCGGGTTTTTGTTGTAGCGGCTGGATCCGATGACGGCCTGAGCTTGTTTGAGCTTTTGCCTACGGGGCGGTTGCTGCATCTGGCAACGATTGAAGACCAGCTTGACACGACGTTGAACAACGTCTCATCCATCGATGTTCAGGTACAGGGCAATGCGCTGCTCGTATTTGTTGGCTCGCAGAACGAAACGGGGATCACCTCTTACAGGGTGGATATGTTCGAGCACGGCGATCTTCTAGTGGGCACAGATGGGAACGACCATCATATCGGCGGGGTAGGTGCGGACGTTTTTGTCGACACGTTAGGGTCGGACACGTTCGAGGGTGGTGCGGGCGCGGACATGTTTGTCGTACTTGGCGACAGAGAGGTCAACTACATAGCCGATTTTGAAGTTGGGGTCGACATGTTGGACTTGTCCGGATGGGCCTACTTTCGCGATTTTGCTGAAGTGACGGTCAATGTGATGAACAATGGGGCACGGCTGATCTATGGCGGCGAAGAATTGCGTATCTTCTCGGCTTTTGGGGCTCCGATCACCTGGGAGGAGCTGGACGCCGCGGTTACGACTGGCACCAACCGGACGCTATCTACGTGGCAGTTCCCCGATGTAGACCCCGACCCAGACCCGAATGAAGAAAACGGGCCTAGAACCCTGATGGGAACCGCAGGTGCGGATAGCATTGTCGGAAATAGTATGGAGGACCTAATCTCGGGTTTAGAATCCGCTGACTTTTTGTCGGGCTTGGGTGGGTCAGATTCGATTTTTGGCGGAGGTGGGGAGGATGTGATCAATGGAAACGCCGACAGTGATTACTTAGCGGGAGGGGAGGGAAACGACATCCTTTTTGGCGGGATTGGTTGGGACACTATTTATGGCGACGAAGGTGACGACCAGTTGAAAGGAAGCGACGGTTACGACCAGCTTTTTGGGGGTGATGGCGGGGACGTGATCACCGGTAATAACGGTAACGATAGGCTGTACGGCGGCCGCGATAGCGACGACCTGCGCGGTGGATTAGGAATCGATCATTTGTATGGTGGTGCGTCTGATGACGACTTGTTCGGAGAGGCCGGCGCCGACGTTTTGTTTGGCGATTCCGGTGATGACAATTTGTTTGGAAACGCTGGCTTTGATGATCTTTATGGCGGCGCAGAGAACGACGTCCTTGAAGGCGGGTTTAGTCCTGATCAGTTGTTTGGCGGTACAGGTAATGATGCACTTTCAGGTGGGGATGGCGCAGACAGTCTATATGGTGATGCCGGCTACGACACTCTGTTCGGAAACGCGGGTGCGGATCATCTGTTTGGCGGTGACGGGGATGATGTAGTGGAAGGAGGCATTAATCACGATATCATTGAGGGCGACAATGGTGATGATGTTTTGCGAGGGGAGAACGGATTCGACCATCTGTTTGGAGGTGACGGAAACGATATCCTATTCGGAGGCTTTGGCGATGATGTGGTGTCGGGAGGGGCAGGGGATGATGTGGTGTTTGGCGGGCTGGGGGCGGACACATTCATTTTCACAGGTGGTAATGACCAGATTAGAGGGTTCGAATCTAACCTGGATAGCGTGCAAATTTACTTGGTTGGATGGGCCGAAGACGTCATTGATTTTCAATCTCTCGTAGACGTTCATAGCTGGACAGACAGCGGGTCGCTGCTGCTGGTTTTCGGCCTAGAAGATACGCTTGAATTTTCGGGCAATGTTTCCCTAGAGAAAGTATGGCTAGCCCTTGATTGGGGTTAACGTTCCATGTTGTTGCGAAAGAAGCGGCGCACAAACATTAGCCCGAAAAAACCGCAAACAATCGCAAAACTATAGACATAAATTTGATCAATCCATGCTCCGTCGTAAGAGTAGTAGAACCCATCGCGGGACTGTGCGACGAGGTGCAGAACGGGGTTCCATTCAAGCCAGCCGCGATACGGTTCGGGGATGCGATCAATTGGAATAATCACACCGGAAATGATGATCATGGGGCGGTTAGTAACCGACCATATTGTATGCCACAGCGCATATCTGGACGTGAGAACACAGTTCAAAAGCCCTACACCAAGGCCCAGTAGGGCGGCCATCAAAAAGGCATTTGCGATCAGAGGTAAATTAAGGATCGTGCGGGTCTCCATGGTCAACAGAATGATCGAAAAGATTATATAGCTGACCGCAAGTTGTATGATCACGGTCAGGGACCATCGGGCGATGATCGCATCCCAGAACGTGACCCGCGGATATTCCAACAGCTGCTTGGAATAATTGATCGCCTGCGAGACCTTCGTGTTTGTGATCATGAACATCACATATGGCATCACGCCCGAAGCGTAATAGATTGCGAAATTTGTTCCCAAAGGAGGTGTACGTAGGCCGGTTGAAAAGATTGCGACCATGACGCCTATCAACATAACAGGCTCTAACACTGCCCAAATGTACCCCCCCGGTGAGCGTCCGTAGGTTGAGGTCATTTCACGCAACATTAGGGCGATGATCGCACGCAGTGTTGCGAAGGAGGGGAGACGCCCGATTTCTTTCAGGTCATCACTGTGGTGGTGGGCCGGGCGCTGGGGTGGCGGAATGGTGGTGTCTGCTTCACGCGCACCGGTGTTCTGATCGGTCGTGCCGGTCATGCGCGCCTCATATTGTGTTCGTGCACGTCAAGGGCTTCGTTGATGTCGGGAAAATAACGCAGCTTCCCTTTCTCAAGAATCGCGCCAGCTGTGCACATTTGTTTGACCAGGCCCGGGCTGTGACTGACAAAAACGGCGCCTGCATTTTTCAAACGGTCACGAAAAACACTACGGCTTTTGTCGGAGAACCGCGCATCGCCCACAGCGCTGATCTCGTCGATGAGGTACGTGTCGAATTTGAGACCCATGTTCACGCCAAAACTAAGGCGGCCCCGCATTCCTGAAGAATAGGTGCGAATGGGGAGGTCGAAATGGCTGCCGAGCTCGGCGAAATCTCGGACAAAATCGATTAATGCGTCGGTGTCGACCCCGTAGATTCGGGCCACGAATTTGACATTCTGCGCGCCTGTCAGATGCGGATGAAGCGACGTAGCAAGACCCACCGGAAATGAAACCGCACCGTCGGACAAAACACGCCCTGATGTTGGATCTGTCGTACCGGCTAGCATCTTTAAAAGCGTTGATTTACCCGCGCCATTTCGCCCCATAAGCGCGACGGACACGCCTGTCGGAAAGACAAAGTTAACATTGTTGACCACGGTCTTGCGGACGCCATGCATGTAGAACGTCTTCGTCAGGTTTTCCAGAACGATCATTCGAACCTCTATCTGCGATCCCGTAAGGCATAAGCGCTCAGGAGACCGATGGCCCAAAAGAGCATTGAAAACATGGCAACCAAAAGGGTGGTCTGTAGTCGATACGGCGCCTGCGGGCTTTCGGGGAGGGTCGGGTTGATGTGTGCTGCCAAATAACGGCTTTGACGCCTCGATTCCGCCAGGGCGGCATCAAGGGTTGCTTGCGAGGCGAGAAAGGTACTTTCAGCGAACTCTAGCGTCACAGCGAGGCTTTCATACTCACCGACCAGTTCAGCGAAGGCTGGTTCGTCGCTGTCTGTAGGGGCATTCTGGCCAATGCCAAATTTTGCGCGTTCTTCTTCGATGCGGGCTTCGATGACGTCAACCCGCTGCTGCGCGCGGACAATTCTGGGATCATCCTGGCTGGTCGATTGAAGCAGGATGTCTAGTTCAATAAGTTCTTCTGCCAATGCCGATTGTAGGGACGCCATGATCCCCATTTGGCTTTGGATGGATTGTGCCGGGTCAACGATCTGTGTGCGGTTGCGAAATTCCATCAAAGCGAGGCGGGCGTCGCGAACCCGTTCCACCGCAGAGTTTAGGTCTTCGCGGGCGTAGCGTGTTCCGTCTTCGCGGGCGATGGCCGACAGACGGTTAATCATTGAAAGGCTTTCATTGTAGATCGCCTGATTGATTTGGTAAGCGTCATCGGCGGTAAAGGCCTGAACCTCGATGTCGATCAGCCCTGTGCCACTGTCCGAAAAGACTTTAACCATCTTTTCCCAGTAATCTGTTAAGTCCTCAATGGTATCGTCGCCGTTGTAGTTAAAGATCGGATCTTTGTCTGGATCACCTTTGCTCCACAATGCGCGTAGGTCCAGCGCATCATCGATTGTGCGCACTAGTTCCTGACTTTGGATAAACTGATACAAAATTTCTGAATCGCTAGAGGATGAGCCGGATAATTCCGCGACACCGCCTAGAAATTCAAAAGCTGAGCCGACCTCCTCGGTGCGAACGGAGAACCCTGCGTTTGAAATGTATCGGTCCGCGGCGCGGTCCCACATATACCAGGCAGTGGCCGCTGGTGGGGCCAAGGCAAAGATCAAAAAGCTAAAAAACGCACCAACGTGCCGGACTTTCATCCGGGCTTTCGCAGCAGGGGGGGCAACGTGTGAGATGGGTGCCGTTTCAATCGCTTTATGGGGGGGCTCGGCCCCTTCCTTTGGAAATGCCTCTTTCTCAGCGACGAGGGCGTCCAGTTCTCTCTTGGCCTTTTCGGCTTTGAGTTCCTGGATTTCCTTAACCATGCGTCGTCGGTTTTCCTGGATTTTTTTGATGTCGTCATTTTCGCGGGCACCCTTGTTGGGCTTGCCTGCGTTCTTCGAGGTATCTTTTGGGGGAGTCTTAGCGTTCAAAACGGACTACTCGAACCTGTTAATTTTCGGAGATTGTACTGCGAAACCACACCTTTTGACCAGACGTTTAACGGAGTCTTGCCAGACGTGGATCGTTCGCCAGTAGATCGGTGATACGTCCAGCCCAGACATCGCGGTGAAATGCACTGCTCCAAGCCGCATGGTTGGTGGAGATATGAGCGCTGCGATCAGCGCGAAATATGGCGATGGTGTCTTGTATCACCCGTGCGCTGGTGGCCGGATTAGAGGTGTCAATCTCGCGAAACTGTCGATGGACGCGCGCGATGTCTGCAGCGCCACCAATGTTGGGCATGACCACAGGTAGACCGGCTTCGAAGGCTTCCAATGCGCCGATTGACAGACCTTCGTAATGTGATGTCAGCAGGTAACAATCGGCCGCGACAAGGTAGGGACGCACGTCAGCGACAGGGCCAACGAACGTGACGCGCGCGCTGGCCTCTGGGCCGATGATTTTGTGAAAAAGGGCTTTGGCTTTGGTGTCGGTTCCCATGCCAAGCAGGATTAACCGATGATCAGGAGGTAAGGCGGCAAAGATTCTGGCCGCTGCGGTCAGGTTCTTTTGGCGGCTTGCCCGTGTCGTCATGATAACCGTCGGATGTGCCGGTGGATTTGGAGGGGGCAGGTCACCAAGGTCCGAGCAATTGGGAATGATGTGTAGCTGGTGTCGATGCAACGGCAGCCCGTCAAAACTGTCTCGGTCGGTTTGCGACAAAAACACCAGATCGTGAGGCGGGGCGGTGACAAGCTGGTTCTTCTCGACTTGCCGTGTGGTGGCGGCAATGGCGCGTGTGCGCCCCGTTAATGGACTACCATGATAAGTAACGATCAGACGCGTACGGTCGTCGTCGGTTTTGTTCAGATACCGTCGACTAAACGGCAGAGTCAGACGTGCATGTGCCCAGATGATGTCAAACGGGCCGGCATCTGTTATCGCCGTCTGGAATGCGGATGATGCCTTTGCGATGCGGCGAGGGTTCAAAGAACTCGATAGGCCTGGAACCACGACATGTTTCAGATGCGGGACTGTCGCAAAGTCATAGCCGCCTGTGTTGACGTCAGAGAAGACGGTAATGTCCATGCGCCCGCCGAGCAGGTCGCACAGTTGCTTGATGTGACGCGGCACGCCGGACACGCCACCGTCGCCCCCCAAAAATGCGATGCGTGTTCTGACGGCCATCAGAACCTTCCCAACAGTGCCGACGCCCACAGACCAAGTGTTCCGGCGCGGGTTTGTCGGTATAACCCCCCTTTTAACGTGCCGAAAAGCCGACTAAGCGGCCCGGATCGCCGACTTTGCTGTAGTTTTCCCACCAAGCGGGCGTTTTGTGGGGTCAGGATGTCGTCTGCGGCTTCTAGTGCGGCAAGATGTAGATCGACGTCAGTCGAGAGATCGCGAACGGCGACACGTCCTACCCGTCGCAATGCGCCGCGAAAACCAGTAGCAGCGCCAACGGCGTTGGCCGAATGTTGTCGATACAGAAGGGTCGGGATTACGTCATGGACAACACGCCCCGCAGCGCCCGTGATCAATTGGTAAGCCCACCAATCATGAAATGGAATATCTTGTGCCGTGGAGCTGTTGCGTTGCAGCATTCGCAGGGCGGTGGTGTTGAACGCCATTGTGTTCCCGCTAGCGATGTTCTGGCACAGAGCATTTTCAAAAGACGGGGGGCGCAGACGGGCTGGGGACAGGCGCAGCTGCTTGCCCTGTGCATCGATTAACTGTGTTCGCCCGCAGTAAAGCGTCGGCGTCTGTTCATCGCCGAGCGCCTCGATAATCCGCGAGAGGCGGGTGTCGAGCCATATGTCGTCTTGATCGCAAAACGCTGTAATTGCGGTGTTCGAGTCAACTCGGTTGATCAGTGACAGGTAATTCGCCGTGATCCCGTTTTGCGGCCCGTCAAAGAGCGAGACCTGTTCGGGATATTGCGCTTTGAATGCTTGTAGGATTTCCTTGCTGGTGTCGCTTGACCCATCATCGCTGGCCAAAAGATGCCAGGCGGACGAGGTTTGATCGCCGATGCTGTCAAGTAATGCACCGAGATAGGTAGCACCGTTATAGGTAGGTAGTATGATTGCGACGCGGCACGTCTCAATTGTGTTTTCGGAGCTGGTCAAGGCGAAACCTCCGGTCACGGTCCGACGTTGAGCGGAGAGGTCATGACAAGTCGGTCGTGCGCAAATCCACGACGTCCGGTTCAAATGGCGCTTCGGTGATTTTACGCACACCTTGAAGAAATGCGAACGGTTTTGCTGGATCCAGGTGGCTAAGTTGCCATGGTGCAAACTGCCACCAATTACTTTTGAGAAGCGGGCTAATGATGCTGGTAGGCAGACGAAATCCTTTGATCACCGCTGGGTTGCCCGCGACGATGGCATAATCTGGCACATCCTTGGCCACAACAGATTTAGCGGCCACTATTGCGCCTGTACCGATGGTTACGCCTGCGCTGATGAATGCTCCGTGGCCAATATAGACGTCATGCCCGATCTCGGTCAGTTTGAGTTTTGTCGGGGCCTCTGACGGGCTGGAAGAATAAGTGTGGTAGTCGCTTGATCCTGTAAAGCCGTCTTTCAGGTCGAAAATTCGATCTCCGAGATAAAACGCAGGACTTGTGCTTGCCCATGTGGTCGGGTGACTTTGGCGGCCGATTTGAACATCTTCGCCAAAGGAGCAATACCGTCCGATGTTTGCGCCTGCGCAATAACCCGACACCTGATAGGAAAATGCACCAAGAGAAAGGCTGTGTTCGTATTTCGTCCATTTCAGGCCGCTAGGTGCCTCAATGATTGTCTTTTCTGGCAATGAGATTGTGCCACCGGGGCGGTCCAGCACCTCGATCCCTTTGTTACAAAGGGCTTTTGTTGAAACTTGCATCGTTTTCCTAAACGGATCTTCTAATTGAATTAAGGCAGTCAATCACGGCGGTCGTCAAATTGCCAGTTGAGAGTGTCATATCTGGCGCGAGGTCAATCAGATGCCCGTTGGGAGCGCGAGAGACGGCCTCGCCTTGTGCGCCAAGGTCAAAGGCGAACACAGGCAGGCCCGTCGCAAGCGCCTCGTGTGTCGCATAGGAGAAGGTTTCGGGCCAAATGGAGGGGATCAGCCAGTCGGATATCTTATAGGTTTGCGCCAGCTTTGTGATGTCAGTCGGGTCGTATTGCCCGTGGATCGTGACATTTGCGGGCATGGTAAACGCCGGGTCTACCTTTCCGACGATGACGATGTTCAAATCTGGACGCGCCTTCGCAAGGCTTTGAAGAACTGCCGCACCCTTCTGGAATCCGATTCCGCCAAGAACTCCGATTGCGGTGTCGGCAGAAGTGGCAGGTGGATCAATTGGGGTGATATTGTGGGGCAGGCTGTGCGGTTTGACAACGATCTTGGAGTCAATATCGGGCCAGACGGCTGTCAAAAGACTCTTGCTGGTGTTTGAGAATGCCGTGATCTCATCAGCGCGCAACAAGAGCCTGTGCCAGCGAGATTGCCAGTCCACAAGCGTCACGGTCTGACCTTTGGCGTCGGTAATGTGGTGAGCGGGGTCGTTTAGGATCAATGGGCCTTGCCCCTGTTCAAAGCGCCCGTAGCTGCCGTCGGAGCCCAGCAAATTATAGGATGGTGACACCATGAAAAAGTCATGCACGAGGACAGCTAATTGATCCGTATCGGAGACCATCAGTCGCAGCATGCTCTCGGGCAAAGTCGCCGGATCTTGTCCGCCAACGCCGCAGGAGTAAATCACGTGGCGTTTGGTTAACAGATTAAGCAATTGGACCAGTGTGTCTGTGTCTTGAATGCATGCATTGATTTGACCAGTCGGGGCATATACCTCGACTTGCCAAGTGGCGCTTGTTCCAACACGCACGACAATGGCTGCGCCGATAGATTGCAAATCGGACGTAATGCGGTGCTGCAACCAGTTTTCCGCTCCGCCGCCCATCGCGTGGGCAAAATAGACAGGAACTGCACCCGGCGCTACCGTATCTGCCCATGCCACGGCTAACGCTACACGGGTCGACAACAGCGGATCGGTCTTGATGAATGCTTGCACTTCGGCGTCGTAGTCAGGATAGCGCGACGACACGATGCCGTTGTTTTTGGTGATCATAGCCAGTTTCTCGGCACTGCCAAAGCTGGACCCGCCACGGTGCTCAACGAACAAATTGCCTACAGCTATATGATGCCCGCCCTTAGCGCGGATCTTTTGGCACCAGTCGACTTCTTCGCCGTAGCCGCGCCCGAAAACTGGATCAAGCTGAGGTACGGTCTGCAGCCAGCGTTGGGATATAGCCATGCAGAACCCGACGCCTGTTGGCAACAACGCCGTGGCTGCATCCGGATTAAGGCGCTGGGCGGCAGCATCAAGGCGGTCAATAGCCCCTTCGGGCAAGGTGCTGAGCTGGCATTGGATCGGCACATTCATGATTTCAGCGTCATTTGACATGGGCGTCGTGGATGCGACTGTTGGATTGGACAGAAGCGGATGAATAAGCCGCGAAGCCCAGCCAGCGGGGACAAAAGCATCTGAATTGAACAAAATGACCGGACCTGTCTGGGCAGGGTCTTCCAAAACATAGGTCAAGCCGCGATTGACTGACCCGATAAATCCAAGGTTTTCATCGTTCTCAAGCAAAGTGATCTTCTGGTCGGTCTTGCGCTTGACCCAGTCCTGTAGGAACGGGCGAACCTGTTGGTCTGGGGAGGCGTCTTCGATCAGGATCAGATGGTAGGGTAGGTCAGTGTGTCGTTCCAATCTGTCAAGCACAAGCGGTAACAGATCAAAAGCGTTATAGACCGGCATCACAATCGAAATCTGTTGATCTGCGTTCGCGGTGCGCACCACTTGCGCAGGCGCAAATAGATCAGGATTGAACTGAGATGTTGTTGTTGCAGCGTGGATATTCAGGTGTTCAAGTATGTACGCACGCAGCGCAGGATCGCGCGAGATCAGCCATTTGGATATTCGAGGAAGGATCTTCGTGATTGCGCACGCAAATTGCAGATCAGTCCGAATTCGTGCCTTGTACAGTGGCAAAAATGAAATCTCGATAGGATCGATCGTGGGGCTATCATCTGCTGACACAAAAGACAGTAGAGCGTGGGGAACGCGCAAGAATTGCTCTGTTGTCAGGTTCAGAGTGATGTCAAAGCCGACTTTTGGGTCGATGTTAAGTTCTTGGGACACATCAATGCGGGTTTCATGCGCTTGAACTAAACGTTCAATGCCACCTGCCCGTAAACAGACAGTGTCATTCGTTGTTAACCAACCGACAATGCGCAAAGCTCCGCCAGCATAGGCGACGTTGTCGATAAATCCGACCTTGGTGCCGTCTGTCGCCAGAATATCACGGGGAGCGGCCTGTTTGGAGAAGTGGACATCCCTAAAGCGGGTTCTCAAATCTCCCAATTTCTTGAGCATAAGTTAGTTTCCAAAATCGAAAGCGCGTTGGCGGCACAACCTGTTGATGTATCTTCTATTGGTTGGATAAGTGCAATGGGCGGTGTTCAATCAGTCTTTGTACAATCACCCGATCCATGGCCGTCCCTTTCCTCTGCTTTGTCACGCTGCTAAGGAGCTTTGAAAGTGATTTAGTACTTAAGGTATTGCCATGATCGAGGATCGAAATTTGACGATAGCGACGGATCTTATCCGTGATGGCCAAAGTGTTCGTCTTATCGGGCAATCGGCTGCGGATGTCGGTGTCTTGTGTTTTCATGGTGGCGGCGGCGTTGCTGGCGACCCAGCGATGATGGATCAATTTGGCACTTTGTTGAGTGAAAAGGCGCAGGTTTGTTTGGCAGTAGCGCAATACCGGACGTTGACCACCGATCCAGACGCCAGTTTGGACAACATGTTAGAGGATGCAGCGGCCGCGCTTGCTTGGGCTAAACAGCGGTTTCCAAAAGGGCTTTGGGTTTTGGGAGCCTCGTTTGGTGGTCTGTTGGCACTTGACTGTGTTCTAAAACAGGCGGATGGCGTGACTGGTTTGATTTTGTTAAACCCTGTAACAAACACAGGGCCGGACGGTTTTGCCAACCGCGTCGTGAAGCCTGAGATCCATTCCGAAATTTCACCACTAAGGCGCTACGCTGGTAGTGAGATCTTGAACCGTATGCCCTGTTTCATCGCACATGGGGAGCAGGACGATGTTGTTCCGATTGGCGACTCGCGCAAGTTTGCAGCCCTTTGGCCAGCCAAGCGGCATAGGATGGTTGAACTGTCGGACGCAGGGCACGGGTTTTTCAACCGAAGCCCTCGCGATTTAAGGACCGCAAATGTCGTGTCGCGTTTCATGTTAAGGCAAGGCGACCGGCGTCCGAATAGCACCACCCCCTTGCCAAGCCCCTTAGGTGCAGCTGTGGCGGACGCGAAGACCGCCACTCTTCCCAAGGGCGTCACACTGTTGTGCTGTATTGGGGCGCAGAAGGCTGGTACTTCCTGGTTGTTTGAACAAATGACGCTTTCACCTCAGGTCCATCGGGGGCGGGTGAAAGAACGGCACTATTTCGACGTTGTGTGGTTGAATCAGGCGTCAGCCTTTGTCGCTCCAAGGATCGAAAAGCTGCAAGACGCGGTCAATTCACTGTCTGTAAATATCACGAAGGCCAACGCAAAGGCGTTGCATAAGGTCGAGTGGTTGTCTGACATGCTTGCGCCCTATGCTACCGAACATGGCGATCACAGTGCATATATCACTGCCCTAACCAAAGAATGTGGCGATGCCTCTGTTGTGTGCGATTTTACGCCGTCCTACAGCGGGTTGAGCGCCGAAAATTTCGCTGAGATCAGCGCCATGGGGGATGTCCGGTTCGTCTTTATTATGCGCGATCCGGTCGCCCGGTTGTGGTCGCAAATCCGAATGGCTTGCCAAACGGGTGAGCCCAATTTTGAAGAACGCTGCATCGAGATGGCCAATCAGAAATGCAAAGAGATGCGCAAGGAGTTGGTCTACAGGGCGAATTATGTGCAGACGCTTGACGCGTTACAGACTGCGGGCGTCAAAGCCGAGGTGGTATTCTACGAGAACCTGTTTGCCCAAGATACGGTTCACCGTCTGTCGGACTTTGCAGGGATTGAACGGTTCGATATCAGCGTGAAAGAAGCCGTAAACGAGGGCAAAAAGGTATCGTTGCCCGAAGCGGTGGAGCAGAATATGCTTGAGGTTCTGGCTCCGCAATACGAAGAAATTGCAGCACGTTTTGGCGCAAAGGTCCCCGATGCATGGACAACGCGATTTGCCCGATATTCGGGACCAAAGGGCCGCGTCTTGAACCTGTCTAGAATGAAGCCAAATTTTCGCGACACCAAAATCTTTCAAAAAGTGAAACAAGTGAAGAACAAGCTAGCGCACCAAAATACCGAGCGTCAGGTTGCATTTTTACATATTCCCAAGACGGCGGGACAGTCTATCACCAAGGAATTGCGCCGTGTGTGCGGGGATGCACGTCATTCGCCTGTGCGCACCCATTCGCAGGCTGCTCCTGATGCGCAGATGCCAAAGGGCTACCGCGTCTATGCGGGGCATATTGATTGGGTCGATCTGGAAACGCTGGATGATGACTTGTTCAGTTTCACTGTATTACGCAGCCCGCGTGAAAGGTTGGCGTCATTTTACTTCTTCCTTAAGCGCGAGGCGGAGAACCAGACGGCCGAGGCGCTTTTGCAAAAAGAACGCACCGGTCAACGCAAAATCTTGGAACTATCGGCGGACGAGTACTTTTTCGGCGGCCCGAAGCGCTGGCAGACCTTTATTCACGATCATTACGACAACTTTTATTCTAACTATTTGATCACGCGCAGAATCCGCGGCTGGCAAGAGATTCAGGACCTAACTCAATCTGAACGGATCGAACGGGCGCTGGATGGTTCAAAGGCAATAACAGGGATTTATGGCATCAAGGAACTGGACCGACTAGAAGTCGATCTGGGCAAAGCACTTGGCGCGAAAATCAATTTGCAAACGACGCGAGTGAACACCGGTCCGCCGCCATCACGGGGATCCCGTTGGGACGATTTGATGGCGCTACTTGAACAGCCTGAGAACCGTGAAAAGATGAAAGCGTTCGTAGAAACAGATGAAATTCTAGTGCGTGAATTCGGTCTAGAAACTGTACTCTAATCGCAAATCTGGAGTGTGGGGGAATTCTGAACCAGTGGCCGTCAAGGCGTCTAGAGCCGTCTGGCTAGGCAACCTAGGGTCAAGCCTTTTGATGTTGCAACGTCAAACCCTGTGTCCTATCCAAATAAAATTAATTATCCAAAGGAACTTGTTATGACGACTGAAGCAGAAAAGACTGTCACCGCCAAAACACCTGAGCAGAAACTGCGCCGCCGTTTCGCGCGCACTATCTGGCGCGACAGCAAAGGCGATAATTTGCCGAAGGATGCGGAAGAGCGTCGCAAACTCTGGCTTGAAGAACGTCCAGCAGCCAGAAAAACAGCGAAACGGCTTATTGCTGCGATTAAGAAAGAAGGCTTTGAGCTTACGGAAATCTGATCAAAACGGAAACGATCTAACCTAGCATTACAAGCTGTTCCAACCGGTCAAACATCGCGCCTACGCGCATCATCGGAATATCGATCTGATCTAGATCGATGCCTACGCCGAATTCCTCTTCGACGTCCATAATGAACTCTGTATACGCAATCGAGAATAGGTTTAGGTCGTTTCTAACCACCTCGTCATCGAGTGAAATGTCGGTTCGTTTGGCGGGCTTTTCGAGAAGCTTCATCGAAATCGCGTGCGTTGCCATCACAGCCTCTTATTCTTAGCTACTTTTAAGTCGTTGATCCCGACCGACCTACCAGCCGAAAGTGCCGTAACTTTGCGCAAAGCGATTGAGAAAGAGGCGCAAGCCCTTGTGATGGGAGAACCCTAAGTTGCGCGTCAAAGCGAGCCTAGCTGCTCCCTTACGCGTCTTCGTGACGCTAATACAAAGCGGCTAGCGCAGCCCTTGCTATTCTAGATGGGCTGACTGTCCCACCAAGACGCGCTGCGTGCATTGCCAAATTGGCGGAAAAGATTGACGTCAAAGACAAGACACTAAAGGTAGACGCAAGTACGACGTTACTCGAAATCTTAACAACCCGCCCGAACAATACAGTGAGAAAGAGCTCTGCACATCGGCAATGATGCAATGGCTGTATGACTGCAGGGGAGCCCAAAACCTGAGCCGTGTTGAGTTAGAAGATCGTGCTATTTGGGGATACCGATCTGCGCGAGCTGTGATGCGGCAAGCTAAAATACGTTTTTCTTCAAGCACATTGGACGGGTGAGACTTTTGATCACAGCATCGCGCGCGGCCCCATTTACGACGCCATGAGCCGCAAAGACTGGACCGTTGAATGGTCCAAATTTGCCGCCGCACAAATTGAAGGCACTTTGACAGGCCCACCGGCAAACATGCGGCCCTTTCTGGCGTTTGGAATTCGTTATCTAAACGGCTAGCGGAAACCGGGTGACAGGTGTAACTGGCTGTGACTGTATCGCAGCGAGCTTAGATAGCTTGGTAGGTAGCCGTAAAGGACGTCCCTTCAGGTAAAATAAGCGCCTTTACGATCTGGCAGTCTAGAAACAGAATATCACTGGGGGCGACGTCTAGATTGATCGGCATCATCGCCTCATCCGCCTCATCGTCGATATGGACCCCGGGGGGCAATTGGGCTGTGACTGCCGTTTCAAACGTTAGGGCGAGTACCGGATTAATACGATCCCGATTTGCGTCCGCCATTTTGCTTATACGTTCTTCAAGTGTCTCAACCGTCAGCGCCTCATCTGTTAGCGCCGGACGTTTCATGTCACGCAGTCCAAAGTGTTTTTCCATTGCGGCTGCAACATCACTGTCAGCCCCGCCGTCAAGTTTGAAAAACCCGTTGTTGATCAGCCGTTTTAGAAACTGATACTCGGACGCGGACACCCAATTTTTGTCGCGCATTAGCTGGTAGGTCTGCAACTGCCGTTCCCGTTCGAAATTTGTCATAACCGTTGGGCCCACCACGTTAGCGTTTTGGGTTGGTGTAGCCACATCGAGCAAAGCATCATCCGCGCGGGCTAGAAACAAATCACTGCCTTCCAGCTTGACCTTCAGGGCCTCAAGCGGGACAGCGTCCGTGGTATTGAACGAAAACCCGCACATGCCGTCGCCCAGTCCAGCAGCCTCAAGATCGGGGCGATGAATATCAATCTGCCCTGCGCCAACACACTTTTCGCCAATAAAGGCCTGCACAATATGTCCGTTAAGCGTTTCAGCGCTGGAATAGAGCCATCCTGCAACGTGATTGGGTCCGACGACGTCCAAGCTTCCTCTGATCATACTAGGGTCCGTTCTGCAAATTAGGGTAAATCGTTAACAACAGTAGGATTACCCCGACATAACATCAAGGTAAGCCCGCGCCATGTCTTCACTGCTCAGAACCTTTGGCAGGTTTTCACACAGCTCAGCGTGAATATCAGGGGCACAGGCCGCCTTCAATGTATTGGCCAGTGAGTTGGCATTTCCGACCTGAAAATGAAGGCCCGTTTTTCCATCAACGACCTTTTCGGCAAGGCCTCCGATGTTACTGGCAATCAGCGGGCGGCCGGCTGCGTAGGCTTCTTGAATAACCACAGGCGAATTTTCCCACCAACGTGATGGGATCACGACATAATCACAGTTGCGCATCAGGTTCCGCACATCTGAATTATCGTAGGGGCCCAAGTATTCTACCAGCCCGGTTGCAATCAGCGCGTCAAACCGTTTCGTGAAACTTTCAGACATCCCAACCAGATTGCCGTGGACCCGCAGGCGGATACGGCTCTTATACTTCTTCTTGCGACTGAGCACTTCAAGTGCGTCGAGCAGAACGTCTACCCCTTTGAATGGTGTAATTTGGCCGAAATATCCCAAGACAAAGGGTCGGTCGTCGGTATCCGAGCCAAGCGAAGCGGCCCGTGTTTCCGTTGCAGTAGGGGTCAGGCTCTCGTCCACGGTCCCTACCTTTTGCGCAAGAAGGCCGTTTTCGATAACATGCATTTTGTCCGCGGACATACCCCAATCTATATACCGATCAGCCAGAAATTTGCTTGGCGCGATGTATCCTGCCATATTCCCGAGCACTGACTGGAACGTGTCGCGCCGCAGGTCAAATTCTTCACCGAAACGTTCGGGGAAACACGTTTGGCACCGCAGACGGCTGGCCTGACGGCACAAAACACGATCGGGGTTCGTTACCATTTGGCCGTGGTGCTGGCAGATCGCCAGATACTCGTGCAAGGTCGCATACTGTGGAATGTCGAGGTCTTGGAGCATGCCAAAGGTGTTGATGCCAAAGTTCAAATAGTGATGCAGGTTCAAGACTGTGATGCCGCGATCTTTGATTACCGCGCGCAACTTCTGTTCCAACCCAGCTGGGCCGATATGATAGAAAAAATCATATTCCGCCGGATCAAAAACAATGCCTACTTCGTCTTCGACTGGTTCTAGGCGGCCGATATCCGTGTCCTTATGAACATAGATAAAAACTGCTTTGTATCCCAATGTCTTCAGACCTTGGAAAACCGAATAGGCACTAATTTCTGCGCCACCTTTGGTCAGGTCTGGATGGGTGTGAGATAGCACGCCGATCACGGCGTTTTCATCAAGTTTCGCCATAACGTTGGTCACTCCTGAAGATTTGCGTCAAGCCGCGTCAAGAACAGCGATTGCGGAAGGCGCGGAATGACGTAGCAGGCATCATCCACAATTTCACATCCGTCCTGCGATGCCAGATCGGCAAGGTACGCCTGATCGAACCGCAACCGGTTAGCGCGGATCCAGTCGTACAGCCCCTCATCGTTCCAAACCAATGCACCGAGTTGATCCTCGCGCGGGTTACCCGTTTGCGCATGCGCTGTGCCGTAAATCACAGGGGCAGGGGCCGCACCCGCGACACGGTTCGCGAGCTTCGCCCACATCTTTGGTTTCATCACAGCGCCGGTTTTCACATAGCCGAAGGTCTTCGTGTCGGTCTGGCGCAATAGAGTCCCAAGTTGTAATGGGCCATGTTCGCCGATCAGCCGGAAGTGGCCAACCTCGGTCTTGGCCTTGCGGTTGATATCCCCAAGCCAGCTTTGTACGGTTTTGCGCGGTGCACGGCTGTCAGCCATCAATATTAAACTTACATCGTCAGGCCAGTCTTTGATGGATGCGTAAAGCGATGACAGCGTGACCTGCAGATCTGACGGATCTTGCGATAAATGGACCACCACTGCTCTGTCAGCAGTGCACCCTTTCACGGCCAAGCATTGCAGACGTGAGCGCAGGGCTCGGACCGCAGCGCGCTTAACGCCGGGCGCAAAAGATTCGACATCAAGTCGCGGGTAATATTCCGCGAGTGACTTAAGCCCTTGTTCAGTCCTCAGGACTTTGACTTTGCTGACATCGATCGGTTTGACCATCGCCTTGCTGTCTGAAAATTCAGCGCGTACCAGGAGGGCTGAGATGCTTTCTGGCTTGATGTCGCCTCGCAAGACGGTCACGAAACCGGCGTCTAGTGCTTCATCTTTCACCTCGGGGAAGGCTGTTTGCAGATCTAGGCGCGAATGGTTGTAAAGCGTGCTGCGATCCAACCGCGCAACGGATTCCCCGCCGCGCACCTGCAAAGACGTAATCCGGTGTTGTCCGGCACTCAGGAACCATCCGTTCAGGAAAAGGCCAAAGCCAGGCAGCAATACAGCACGATCAATTTCTAACCAATTGGTGCCCGACGTTGTGACTTTCCAGTCGGAGTCTTGCCCAACGAGCGTGCGAATTTCAGATAGTCGTTCAGGGGCATCTGTTTTGGGTTCAGCATCATTAATCAGCTGTTCGATTTCGGATCGTAGATAGTTGCGGCGCTCGGCAAGACGTTCCAGAACCAGAAATTTCCCGTTTTCTCGGTAACCAACCATGATGTCTTCGGACTGTTGTTTGGGCAGCCAATCGGTGCGGATCACACCAAGAAAGGCCAGCGCACCGGCCCCCAAATCTTCACGTTCAAAAGTACACAAAGCCATGGCGGCTGGCCATGATTTCTGCCCAAGAATGACGGCAGGAAACTCTACCAAAGTACTACTTTCAAACCAGCCAGTGACAAAATACAATCCACCTTCAAGACGGGTGATTGATTCAAGTATCCCTGCGCGGCGTTTGCGTTCTCCGGCAAGGCTTGTGAGAACTTGCGCTTCGCGGGCAAGTTGATCAAGGCCTGTAGACAAATCGGCAAACTGGCTCACTTGATTGGTAAGACCAAACAATTCAGACGAGGCATCTGCCAACTCGATGCAATCACCGACGGTCAGCAAGGTTGATGTGCTTTCCAGAACAATTCCGGTACCTTGGACGCTGACAATCACGGGGTCGTCCGGCGACATATCGGGCAAGCCGGAGATGTCGTAAAATACCTCTGGCCCAAACTGGAACCCAGGAAATACGTCACCGTCATCAGGCAATTCAAAGACGGAGCAGACGTCGCCGCGGCTGCGATTGGTTTCGACTGTTGCTACCAGTTGGTCGCCTACACTAAGCGCTAATGTCACTGGTTTTGTCGGCACATCTAGGTCAATTGCCCAGCCGATAATACCGCCGTCATTTGACACCGCCTCAAGCATGCACTTCAGGCTGCTGTTTTTAGAAGACTCCATCGGGGCTCCCTATTCTAAATCATTAAATCGCAAATTTTAAATTGGTTTATCGTATATTCATCAGTGGTCTAGGCGGCCTTTTGGGCTTTCAGATAGCTAATCATAGCAACGATTGTTCAGTAACCAACCCCTTAGTCCTTTTGCGCCAGTTCAGGAGACTTTGCCCTACGGCGTTCTCGGGCCTGTATACGACCAGAGCCCGTTTGAACTTCTAGTTTGGTTTGCAATTCATTCACTTGTCGTTGCAATGCAAACACCATCCGAAGCAACATTTGATCCATCTCCCAACTTGTCGCTAACGGGGTCTCGCGCAGTGGTTTCTCAAACGACAGCTCCGGCTGGCCTTGCGCCTTAAGCATGGCGTTCACCGCAGCGATATCTTCCTTTTCACCGGCGACAAGGTCGGCCAATTGTGACGTGCTGGGGAACATGTCTTGCAAGTCGGGTAACTTTGCTTCGTTAGCACTGCCGATCCCCAAGTCGCGGACAAACAATGAAAAGTCACGTGCCGAGTTTCGTTGGCGGAACTGTGCATTATAGACAGCCCATGCAGCGGTCACCTCGGGTGCGGGTGCCGTATTGGTTTTGTCTAGCGGCAGTGGCGCGGCACCGATAAACGATAGGAAATCCAAAACGACATCATCTGCCGCATCGTAGTTGCGTAGGTGAAAACCGTCACCAAGTGCCCCGCTCCAACTTTCGATCTTTGTCTTAAACTTGATTGGGCGCTCCGTGATCCAGTCAGCAAAGTTCCGCAATTTCCCTGGATAAGTTTTGTGCTTGATGCCCCACTGTACATAGGCGCTTTTCGCCCAACTGTCATGGCGTCGGACATAGGCCACAACCTTTACATCGTGCCCTTTTGCTTTCATGGCCTGTATCACGGGCAACACTCGGTCTAACCGACCGGCGATCGCCTCATGGCTCCAGACAGCGGTATGGATGGCGTCTTGACTCAGTCGGTCCAGTTCATCACCCAAAACTTGGATCACCTCGGTCACAGAGGTCTCGTCCACGGGTCCCTTTAGAAAGGTTGTGTTTCCGCTGGTCCGCCAGCCTTGTGCCTCTGGGTCATCGCAATTTTCAAGCATACGGCCCAGATATTTGATCCCGTCCTTTTTCAACGTGGTTGAATTTGACCGCAGCGTGCTTTGGATCGACGAGGTTCCCGTTTTTCCAAATCCGGCGTGCACAATCAGCGTTGTTTTTTGGTCTGTCACGTTCGCACTTTCATCAATTTTGATCGTCAGGCAGTATATCTGGTGGTTATTATTTTTTCGCACAATTGAACAGGTGATTAATTTCCGTCCGTTTTCCGGCGGCAGCACCAGGTTTCTTCTTCACTTTTTTTGAAGTTCAGTGCAAGGGTCGCGCGACGGCAACGCTTCAAAACAGATTGCCAGCGGACCCAAATGTTCCTAGGTTCAGCACTTTAATTCTAGAAAGATTTTTTTGCATGCCCGAAGAGAAAACAACTCAAAACAATGATGCAACCAAAGCCACTTCTGCGACGTTCGGTGGTGCGGATATACAGGATTTGATGTTGCAGATTGCCAAAGTCGGCAATGGGCTACAGGCGCTCAGCGAGGACACCGGAACAGAGCTGACCTTGACGCAATGGGCCCTGCTTGATCAGGTGTGCTACACAGCTTTTGAACGCCCCGTTGAACTGGGTCGCGCCCTCAACTTGCCGCGCAAACATGTTGTGAAACTAGCCCGATCTCTCGAAGGTATGGGGCTGGTCGCGCTGCACCGCCCCGACCCAGAAACCCATGTGATCACCATTGTGATCACCGAGGCAGGAATTATGGCGCTGAAGAACATTGAAGACACTTGTTTTGAAACGATCGCCAGCGATCTTCATGAAAAGGCAAGCGCTTTTCGCTTGGGTGGGCTGAAATCAGCGTGTATGAAGCTGTCATTGACAATCCGTCAGCGCGTTTTGGGGAATGTGCAACCTGAAGGGCAAAGTACTCGTAATGATTGACCGTATCTGGCTTCATATAGGTGCCGAAAAGACAGGCACCACAACTTTACAGAAATGGCTTCAGGCTAATCGTGCTGTTTTAGGGAACGAAGATATATTGTTTCCTAAAACACCTGGGGCATTTAACCATATCGGACTAACGGCCTACGCTTTGGATGATTCCAAAGGCATGGAAGAGATGCGTGTTACCGCTGGTGCGAATAAATTCGCCAGCTTGGATGAATTTCGTGCGAACGTGCGCACGGGTCTTCGGCAGGAAATAGAAAGCTCTTCGGCAAGCGAAATGGTCTTGAGTAACGAGCATTGCTCCTCACGGCTTCGTTCCCTAGAAGAAATCGAACGTTTGCGGGATCTGCTTTATGAGTTCTGTGACCGGGTTAATGTATTGCTCTACATTCGTGAACCTGTCAGCTTTTATAACAGTTGGTATTCCACAGTGATTGCGAGCGGCGGAAGTCAGCCGTTTCCGACCGACCTAACCCCCGGATTTCTACGCGCTGCTGATTGGCAGCGGATGGTTCAGAATTGGTCTGCCGTCTTCGGTAGTGGCGCTGTTCAGGTACATCGCTTTGAACGGTCTGTGCTGAAGAGTGGTGACATCCTAGAAGATTTTGCCGACAAAATCGGTCTTCCGTTTGAGAAAATGCAGTCGGGCGACATTCAGAACGAGTCGATGGGCATCAAGCCTTTGATGTTCCTGCGCGAACTCAACGAAGACCTGCCGCGCATTCTGGATGGTAAATTCAACAGTGAACGGGGCAACATCGTCGAAGTTCTTCGCGGTTTTGCGGGTGGCGGGAAATTCTCTATGCCGCCGGAAATCGCAGCGCGCATCACCGAGCACTACAAAGACTCTTACAACACGCTGCAGCGAACTTATTTCCCTGACTTGGATGGCCCTTTGTTTGGGCAACCCAAAGTACCGGCAGAACCGTCGTCACAAGATCTTACTATCGATGATACGATTGCTTTAGCGCGCCATATTTGGGTTTCACGCAACAATACTTAAGGGCCGGTGCGCTTCAAAATCTAACGTAACTGCATCTGTTGCCTTTGTCGTGGGCCCCCTCACCATAAGTAGTCTCACAATCGATCAAGGATTGAAGCCCTAAGACGCGCTCAGGCTTGTTGGGGGCTTGTTCTATAAGACAAAGTTGTCACCACCTTTACGACGCTATCAGCGCCACCCAGAAGGATTTCCCATTGCCCCCTAATAAAGGCTGACAGATCAGCCTTGCCATGAGTGCGCGGTCTCGGAGAACACACCAAGTGACACTTCAATTCCTTGTCAGATCCGCTAACTCAAACAAGGTGAGCAGCCGGGAAAAATTGGTCGCATCTTCATTCTGTGTGAGCTCAGGAATACTGCCCACCCGTTGCAATAAAGCCGGCAGAGTCGCCAGGAAAATAGGTCTCACCGTTTCCGTTCGTTGAAATCACACCATTGTTGTTGATGGCATAGCGTCGGCCAGTTGCCGTGCCTTGAAATACTGGCTTTGAAGACAGCAGAATGCTGCCCCGTGTCGAAACCGCGAAAGAGGAAGAAAAATCCGGGGTTCCTAAGATGTCGATGGTATCACACAGCAAAGACACATAACCGCCTTCCTCTGCTCTGACATGGTACTTTGCATCCCCCGAAATGCTATAGTCGCCCACCGCTGTCATCATTCCGAACTGGCTAACTGTCACGTGGCCACCTGCGACACCAAAATCGACAGCGTCCACAGTTACTGTACCACGCCCAGAGATGTTCAGTAGTGCAAGGCTTGAACTTGTTGTCTGGAGTCGCATGCCAGACAACGCCAGCGTTCCTTGCCGTACTTCAAAAACCTCACGCGTAGCCGACATGACAACCATTTCGGGCGCGCTTAGATTTCCGACGATATTTAAGATCGGGATTCCGGTCAGTGGTGTGTCAAACATCAGTGACGTCGGAATGGCATACGTCGCGTCGGCCAATTGGATCGTCACGTCGTGCCCCGCACCATCCAGTGCAAGCGCCGCTGCGATCGCCGCATCCAAAGTCGCAAAAGCATCCGTTACTGCAATCAATCCTGTGTTGCTGTCGTTGCCGTTTGCGGGATCGACAAAATAGGTGCGCGGTGCCAGCAGGACCTCACGCAGCCCAGATTGTAGCAGGTCAACTTGTCCTGTTGCGGCATCTATGCGCAACGCCTCGGTCCATGTCGTGCCGTCCGCGCTCACCTTGATTGAAAAATCATCGTTCCCCGCCGTTCCCATTTCCGCACGGCCCGAAAAACCCGTTTGGAACAACAACGATGCAGTGTCCACATTGGCCGCTTTGTTCACCTTCAACTGATGGCCTGTCCCGTTATGGTTCAGGAGAACCGCGTCAGACGACACACTAAGCCGATTGGTATCATCAGCGGATGTATTAATCCCTAACCGGTCAACCATATCGCTGGACAAGGCGCTCCAGCTTGTTCCGTCAAAGAGCGTTTGCGATTCCGTGTCAGTGACATAAGCGGTCCATCCCCGTTGTGGTGTCAGGAAGATCCAACCGTTGCCATTGTAAACGGCAACGTCGCCGTCATGGTCGGCCCAATCGCCTTGCCCGCCCGTTGCAACAATATAGCGCGCGCCACTTTGCGCGCTATTCGGTGGGGCTGTTTGATCTTGCGCTATGACTACCAATTGAACCAAAGCATCCAGCATCTGGATGGCTTCGTTATGGGTGACATGTTTTTGCGCTTGTGCCGGCTGAATATAAGGCAGGCCAAGAATGGGCGAGGTTTCGGACATCGGGTAAGCTCCAGTGCTGCAATGCGATATGCAAACTCTACCTTTGGATGCTGAACGATCTCTTGAGCGACCGTTCTTCCCTTTTACGAACTCTTAATACCTTTCTTGTGAAGACCGCACACGGTTGATCCGACGATCCTCAATCCTCTGCCAATGCCTCCAAATAGCTGCCATAGGCATTCTTGGAGAACCGGGCCGCCTGCTTCAAAAGTGCTTCGCGATCTATCCAGCCATTGCGGTACGCGACCTCTTCGAGACAACCGGTTTGCAGTCCCTGCCGGTTGTTCAATGTACGCACAAAATTTCCAGCATCCAACAGGCTGGCATGTGTTCCCGTATCCAACCACGCAAACCCGCGCCCCATACGTTCCACCTTCAACGTCCCATCGGCCAGATAACTTTCCAGCAATGTCACGATTTCCAACTCGCCGCGGGAAGACGGTTTGACCTCGGCGGCACGGGCAGGCGCTGTGCCATCCAGAAAATAAAGTCCGGTCACGGCATATTTTGATGGCGGGTTCTCGGGCTTCTCGACAATCGCCTTAACCTGCCCGTTCTCGTCAAATTCCACCACACCATAACGTTCTGGATCACTCACGTGGTAGCCAAACACGACGCCGCCAACGTCCACCGCATTGGCGGACGCCAGCGTTTCAGACAGATTGTGCCCGAAAAAGATGTTGTCCCCCAACACCATCGCGCTGGCTGCGCCGTCCAGAAAGTCCTCTGCCAAAAGATACGCTTGGGCTAAACCATCCGGTGACGGCTGCACGATATAGGTCAGCGCCAAACCCCACTGGCTTCCGTCCCCAAGGGTGCGCCTAAATTGCTCTTGATCTTCTGGCGTCGTGATCACAGCAATCTCGCGGATACCGGCTAGCATCAAGACCGACAGCGGATAGTAAATCATCGGCTTGTCGTAGATTGGCAGCAGCTGCTTAGACACTCCAATAGTGATCGGGTACAGACGGGTGCCAGAACCGCCCGCCAGAATGATACCTTTTCTATCCGTCATAATTGGGTGTTCCTGTCTTCATTCTAGCCAAAGCGTGTTTTTTCGACACTATAATTCAGCCAGAACACTTGCTAGTGATTTAAGCCAATCGGGCCGTGGGATATCAAACGCCCTTTCCAAGCTAGTGCAATCCAGGCGCGAATTCATGGGTCGTGCTGCCGCTGTCGGGTACTCTGCCGATGAAATCGGCGTTACGGCGCAGTCCAGACCTGCTTGCTCAAAAATTGCGGTCGCAAAGATGTCCCAACTGACATCAGGGGTCCCGCTGAAATGATAAATTCCTGCCAGTTCAGAGTCGTCGGCCAACATGCGCGCCATCCGCAAACAGGCCTGCGCAATCGCGTCCGCGGATGTTGGTCCGCCCACCTGATCACTCACAATGCTCAATGCATCACGCTCCGCCCCAAGCCGCAGCATAGTTTTAACGAAATTGTTGCCGTGGGCTGAAAACACCCATGACGTGCGCAAAACCGCGCAGCGCCCACCAGCCGCCAGCACAGCGCGTTCTCCAGCAAGTTTCGTACGCCCGTATGCCCCCAGCGGTCCCGTCAAGTCATCGGGCTTCCATGGACGCTCGCCCTGTCCGTCAAAAACGTAATCTGTCGAAATCGTCACAAATGGGATGTCACGCGAGGCGCAGCAAATAGCCATAGCCTTGGGCGCTTCGCAATTGACGAGAAACGCGGTGGCCTCGTGCTCTTCGGCGCGATCCACCGCCGTATAGGCCGCAGCATTGATCACGGCATCGGGCGCGTGCGCTTCAATTGCGGCGCGGCACTCTTCGGGTCGTGTTAGATCGGCATCGTCACGGCCCAATGCAATCACTTCGGCTTGTCGACGAACTTCCCTCGCCACCTGTCCTGTGGCTCCGAACATCAAAATCTTCAAGGGTTCACCGTCCCTAGCCGAACACCAACGCCATTGCGTTTTTGCAACGGACGCCACCATGCCTCGTTGTCTAAATACCAACGCACCGTTTTCTCCAGACCTTCCTCAACCGTTACTGATGGACGCCAGCCTAGCTCGGTTCGGATCCGCGTTGGGTCAATGGCGTAGCGCGCATCATGGCCGGGCCGGTCGGAAACAAATGTGATCTGGTTAGCGTAGGACTCGCCATCACTGCGCGGCTGCATGCGATCCAGCGCGGCACATAGGATATTCACCAATTCCAGATTGGTTTTCTCGTTCTCGCCGCCGATGTTGTAACTGCGGCCCGTCTCGCCCTCGGCCAAGACCTTTAACAAAGCGTCGGCGTGATCTTCTACATAAAGCCAGTCGCGCACGTTCGACCCGTCTCCGTAGATGGGCAAATCCTTCCCCGCTAACGCGTTCAAGATAACCACTGGGACCAGTTTTTCGGGGAAATGATAGGGGCCGTAATTGTTGGAGCAGTTCGTCAGAACAACTGGCAAACCATAGGTTTCATGCCACGCTCGCACCAGATGATCCGACGCCGCCTTGGAAGCTGAATATGGCGACCGCGGATCATACGGCGTGGTTTCCGTAAACTGCCCCTCTGTCCCAAGCGACCCGAATACCTCGTCTGTGGACACGTGATGAAAGCGAAATCCGTCAGGCCGGTCGGCTCCGTCCCAAAACTGGCGTGCAGCGTCTAACAGGTTGAACGTCCCGATTACGTTGGTGTCCATAAACGCTGCTGGCCCGTCGATGGATCGATCTACATGGGACTCAGCGGCTAAATTCAAAACCTGCGTCGGTTTATATGTCTCAAACACCGCATCAAGCGCATCGCGATCCCGCAAGTCCGCCTTAACGAAAGTGTACAGCGGATCGTCTGCGCAAGCCGCGACGTTCTCAAGGCACGCGGCATAGGTCAGTGCATCAAGGTTTACGACACGCATCCCACGTGAAATCGCCAATCGCACCACCGCCGATCCGATGAAACCCGCACCCCCTGTCACCAATAATGTCACGTGGTACCCTCATCGAATGTGAATGGGCTGTCCAGTTCGACCAATCGCGGCGCAATCTTGTCTTTGTCAGACAAAACTGCTGACGCATCGTCAACACCCCAGTCGATGCACAGGGACGGATCGTTCCACAACAATGCCCCTTCTGTTTCCGGTGCGTAGTCGTTCGAACATTTGTAGATGATCTCTGTGCCAGCCTCTCGGGTCACAAACCCATGGGCAAATCCCGCTGGCACCAAAAGCTGCTTACCGTTCTCAAAGCTCAATTCAATCCCGAACGATTGCCCAAACGTGGGCGATCCCTTGCGAATATCGACGGCCACATCGAACAGGCGGCCCTTGCCACAGCGCACCAATTTATCTTGGGCTTTGGGTGGCGCTTGAAAATGAAGTCCGCGCACCGTGCCGACTGTATCTGACAACGAATGGTTGTCCTGTACAAACGTCAGATCAATCCCAACTTCTGCAAGTTTTGCCTGATTGTAGCTCTCGCTGAAGAACCCGCGATGATCCCCGAACCGTGACGGCGTAATAACAACCACACCCGATAAGTTCGTCGGCTCAACAAGCATTTGATAACTACCTAGATCATTCAACCACACCGCAATAGACGGGGCCAGCGCAGTAGGCCTATATTTGTTCAAGGTCGTGAAATCAATTAAATTATCTCATAGAAGTAGGTGACGCTGCTCTCCAATTGCGTAAGAGACAAGCCATTGGTGAATGTCAGTTCGTCACCAGAATCGAACGTCAATGTCAGATTGCCGCCGACTGTGTTTGCGAAATTTTGCAAGCTAAGGCCGTCCAACAGTTCGTAAGACAGTTCCAGCGTATCCGCACCAGCTGCGAAATCGGTTATAGTGTCGCTCCCGTCTCCGGTCTCGAAGATGAACGTATCTACTCCAGTTCCTCCCCCTATAACGTCGTTCCCGCTGCCGCCTTCAAGCGTATCATTCCCGCCACCACCGTAGAGCACGTCATTGTCCACACCGCCGTACAAGATATCTCGTCCGTTCGCGCCACTGATCGTATCATCTCCTGCACCACCGAAGAGCTGGTCGTTTGCCAGACCACCATAGATAAAATCGTCGCCGGTATCGCCATACACAAAATCGTGGCCGTCATTGCCGTTCAGCGTGTCATTACCGTCGCCGCCATAGACAGAGTCCGCACCCGCCATGCCAAAGATTTCGTCACCGCCACTATCGCCATGCAATTCGTCAAAGCCCAAGCCGCCATACAAGACGTCAGAACCATTGCCACCGTTCAGCGTGTCATTGCCAAAGTTGCCGAACAAAGTGTCCTGCCCGTCATCGCCTGACAAAATGTCGGCCCCATTGTCACCCGACAAGATATCGTTTCCGATACCACCAGAAATATCGTCCGCGCCCAGTCCGCCAGAAATGCTATCATTGCCTGCGCCACCGCTAAGCAGGTCCGACCCGTTGTTGCCGAACAGGGTATCGTCGCCGTCGTCACCGTAGATGCTATCGAAGCCATCAGCGCCCCGTACTTCGTCGTCGCCATTCCCGCCATATATAACGTCTGCGCCTATTCCGCCTGCCACGATATCATCGCCACCTAAGGCCTCGACATAGTCGCTGCCTGCACGCGCATTGATGTCGTCCGCTGCATTTGTCCCTAACAGAAGAGCATCGTTGCCGGTGGACCCAATGATCGTTGTGCGGTTGCTTTCTAAATCTTCGACAAGGGTGATAAGGTCACCTTCGTCCAAGGATTGGTCGTTAAACAAGAAGTGTTCGACACCGATAAATTCCTGCTGCCCATCAACGGTGAAAATAGTGATCGTTTCGCCGTCATAGGAACCGTCAATGATGTCGGAGACGTCGATGTCGATATGGACGGTGTCCGCTCCGGAACCACCATCAATCTCATCACCCGTCGAAACATCATAAATGGTGTCGTTACCTCCGCCTGTTGAGATAACGTTCGCAACTCCGTTGGCTGTTACGTAGTCGTTACCGCTGCCCAGATTGGCGTTCTCGATAACTGTGTCGACGGCGATGGCGAGATTGCCGATCCCGCCGTTGATATCGGAAAATGTCCCGCCATTCAGGTTCAAAGAGATTTCGGACGTTAGGAACGAGAGATCAATCGTATCTGTGCCGCTGTGGTCATAAATCGTCAGTGCAAGATCGAAGCTACCTTCCAGGTTACCATTGCCATCGCCACCAGCTAGGCCGTCAACTACATCGTCCAAATAAGTGCCGAACGAACCGCCGTCTCCCCAAATGGTGTCCCCTTGCGACAGTGTAGATGCGCCATACAATTCTTGGATAGCAATGATATCAACCAGCATCGCCGTAACCGGTAAGGCTTCTGTCGCATCAACCGTCGTGTTATCAAGCTGGCTAAAGTACGACATGACCGATACCTGCCAGCTGTCATTGGCAAACGTATTATCAACTCCGTACGTTCCGGCCCCATTGTAATCGCCTTGATGACCAAGACCCAGCGCATGCCCGATTTCATGTATATAGGTCAGCATCGTATAGCTGTTCAGGTCGCCGCCGTACCAGGTGATCCAGTTGGAATCCACGTTGACAATAGACTCGATAATTGTCGACCCGTCAGCCGCTAATTCATCGGGTCCGGCATAGGCACCGCTATCCTCATCATCAAAGGTAATTTCGGCGCCGTTGAAAACCTCTACGAATTCAAGATCCGCAACCATTTCCCAAGCATCCAACGCCCATCGCGCCAATTGTTGGCCAGCATTTGTTAGGTCTGTCAAATCAACTGTCAGAATGTTGCTGTCTGACGTGTCGAACTGATATCCGTCCCAATACCCATCAATCAGGAAGTCGGCCATTTCTTCAAAGGTCCCGACGTCAGTCGGATCGGGCGCCTCAACACCGGTGACACTCACCGTATATGTCCCACTGTAGCTATCAGCGTATGACCCTGCAGAGATGTAGTAGGTACCGTTTGTTGTAGCTGTAAATGCGTTAACACGCGAATCGAAGTCCGCCCCTCCATCATCGTTTTGGGTGACGTAGCGGCCATTTGCATCATAGATCGTAAGATAGGTATCTTGCACGGTGCCCGCACCGCTTCCTGCGCCTTCAAGCGAAATCTCGTAAGTTTCGCCAGCTTCCAAGGTGATCGCTATCCAATCCGTATCCCCGACAAAAAGCGTGCCATTAAACGTGTCGTCAACGTCCATTGAATAAATAGTCGTAACCCCGGAGGCGGCATCTACACCTTCTGTAATAACGACGCCAGTACTGGCCATTTCATTGGACGGGCAGGTTTCTGGCTGAAAGGCCGAGCAGAGAATACACATAAACAGATATCTTTATTTTTCTTTGAACAATGAACGCACACGCGTGAATACACGTATGAGTATAGAAAAGGTGTATCGAATTCTAGTAACCGTTTCTTTTTGGAGAGTAATGAAATCCATAATTCGGGTGGTTTTTTTATCGATGGTTCTCCAGTGGCGCCGATTTAGGCTTATCCGCTGATTCAACAATGACCGGCGTTTATCTCAGCGTGGCAGTCAGCTCCGTAATCTAGGAGTCTGCGACAGAGCCTCTCAGCCGAGCAAGGGGCGCACCTTACCCTTTAGCACCTTGCCCTCGTGCATAAATATCATCGTATCGTATGATGTCGTCTTCACCTAAGTATGCGCCGGTCTGCACTTCAATAAGAACCATTGGCACCTTACCTGGATTTTCCATGCGATGGACTGCACCAAGTGGGATATAAACAGACTGGTTTTCTGTTACGAGTTGCACGGTTTCGCCGACCGTTACCTTTGCAGTGCCTTCTACCGCGATCCAGTGTTCGGAACGGTGGTGATGGCTTTGTAGGCTAAGGGCTGCGCCTGGATTAACATGAATGCGTTTCACCTGGAAACGGCTACCAACAGCCAAGCTTTCATACCATCCCCATGGGCGATAATCTCTTGGGAGAGTTTCCGCTTGAGCAACCTGTTTTTCTTTCAGAACTGCGACCGCCTGTTTGACGTCTTGTGACCGTTTGATGTCGGCGACCAAAACAGCATCTTCCATAGCGATAGCAACGATATTCTCCAGCCCGATGCCTACCAATTCTTGCTGAGGATCCTCAGCGCGAAGTAAGGTGTTCGAACAGTCTATCGCGGTTGCTGGCCCGTACATTGCAAGACCGGTTTCATCGGGTTCGGATTCACGCCAAACAGATTCCCATTCCCCCAAATCAGACCAAACCCCATTGTAAGGTACCACCGTAAGGTTGGTGGCCTTTTCCATAACGGCATAGTCGATTGAGATATCTTCGACGTCAGACCAAGGCGCCGGTGCAAGGCGCGTAAAGCCTAGATCTTTCTCTGCATCTGCCACTGAGGCGCGAACTTGTTTGGTGACATCCGGCGCGTGCATCTCAAATGCCTCGATGATGGCCTTGACTGAGAACAAGAAAATCCCTGCATTCCAAAGATGTTCCCCGCCATCCAGAAGTTGTTTAGCGACTTCTTTATTTGGCTTTTCTACAAATCCCTTGAGCGGCTGCGGCGTCGGCCCGAAATCTTCGGTCGCTGGTTGGCTCATGGCGAGCCACCCATAACCGGTTTCTGCGCGACTTGGCTTAATGCCGAATGTAACCAACTGCCCTTCTTTTGCGACGGGAATAGCAGTTTCGACCGCGGCCCTGAACTTGTCTTGCTCTGGGATGACATGGTCTGATGGTGCGACCAACATCAATGCATCTGGGTCATGTTGCGCGAGTGCAAGTGCGCCGGCAAGAACGGCCGGCGCCGTATTTTTTCCTTCCGGCTCTATCAAAACCATACTTGGAGAAATTTCTGCGGCAGCTAGCTGTTCTATCACAACAAAACGAAAATCTGAACCGGTGATCACATAAGGCGCACCGAAAAAGGAACCATTTAGAAGCTTCGCGGCACCCTGAAACAGGCTCTCGTCGCCTGTTAGCTTCGTGAATTGTTTCGGGTAGCTTTTCCGGCTAAGCGGCCAAAGTCTGGACCCGGTCCCTCCACACAACAGAAGCGGATATACAATTGCTGACATAAAAATTCCTTTGGAGCTAATGCCGGTCTTAGCAGAAGATACACGACGACTTTAACTGATTTGCCAACAACTTCTAATCTTTTGAAAGCCGAGCAAACGCATAATTGGTTTAGGAACAGTAAAGATGCGCAGATCTCAGCTTGACGTTAAACCGCATGAAACTCTGAAAAGTGTTGTTCAAGGTACCAACGATATGTTTGCTCGAAACCTTCTTCTAGCAGCACACATGCACCCCAACTCACTTTCACGTGCAGGCATTCGCTGAAAGGTCCGCAAAGCCAGCTTATAAATTGGTGGCCGCGTTCTCTTATTCTTGGGTAGATGTGATGATGACTTCGACGCGACGGTTTTGATCGCGGCCGTCCACGGTTAGGTTCGTCGCAATTGGCGTCAGATAACCTACGCCTTCTGCCTCCAACTGCTGGCGGGGAACGTTGAAGGAGCTAACGAGACGTTCCAAAACAGAACCTGCTCGCCTTTTGGAAAGGGCGACGTTTCCGTCGAGCGACCCGACAGAATCCGTGTGGCCAACCAAAGCAACTGTTCGGTCAGGGTTCGATATCAGGTAAGCTGCAAGGTCTTGCAGGGTCGCGAATGTGGCATCGCCCAGCTGGGCAGAGCCGGTTTCAAACGTTAAGTCCGACAAAATGAACCGCCCCGTTGTTTCCAATTCTTGCGCCAGATCTCCGGTGATTGTGGCGGCTACAGCCCGCACTGCGGGTGCCTGTGCCTCTGCCACGGGTGCGTTTTCGGCCGCCCCTACGCGCGTCACCTGAACGTATCCAGCCACACTAGATCGGCTTGCCAATAGGCTAACCAGTTCCGCCGCGTCCCCTTCGCCCCGTTGGGTGGCAAGGTAACGATAGTCGCCCAGATCAACGTGCATGTCGGGTGCCGGCAAAACTTCCATCGCGAACCGAAAATCAAACCCACCGCAGGCCTCATCGGTGCAGGAAAACAGGGTCTCAAAACCGGCGGCGTCCAATTGTTTCTGCAGAGGGCCAATCAACTGCAATGTTGTCAAACCTGCTGAATCGACTTTCCAAGCCTGCTGCCGAACTTCGCCCGTACCAGTCAACACGGGGAGTCCATCTGATGTCCACGCGGCTGTTGGCATTGCATAGCTGCCCACGGCCGTCACGTCTTGCGTTGTCATGTTGGCGTTGCTGGGCATGTCTAATGTCACCGCGACAGCAGGCAAGGGAGCAAATAGGCAAAACAGGGCAGTTCGGATCATCTGTTTAGGCTTCCGGATGTATTCGGTAATGGTACCCTCCCACAGGGACCATCCCGAGGGAAGTGTAGAGCGCATTTGCGCCCGTGTTTGCCTTCGTTACAAGCAACGCAATCGTATGAGCGTTGCGCGATTGCGCCCAGAACGCCAAAGCCCGCATCATATTGCGACCAACCCCGTTCCGCCGAAATGCCGATGACGTCTCAATCGCGTGCAGCATCGCTGTACCATCATGAATTGCACCAAATGCCGTACCCGCTGGGGTATCATGTACACGCCCCAGAACCGTGGTTTTCGGCCCCACTGTCCGTGCCATCACAGCCAACCGAGCATCATCGATGCCACCGGCATCCCAGATCTCAGCTTGTGTCGCTAACGGTGGCCAAACTTCGAAACAGGTCGCGGGCTGAGGGCGTTCAGTCGCCAAAACCTCTGTAGGTGCGCAGTAAAACGTGACGGGGTCCTTGATGACGTAGCCGCGCCCAGCCAATTCTGCGTCCAACGTGTCCTCTCCCTCTCGAACCATGAAAAGGCGGGGTTGCTTAATGGCCCGCATGGCGGCTTCTGCGTCTTCGATCTTTGCATCTGGTGCAATCTGGGAAGCTGCACTCACCCTGCTTCCCGCCCCAGCACCCTCTCGGATCGTCCAACCTCCAATAGCGCTGCTATTTTTCGCGGGCCAAGTCCCATCAATCAAGGATGTAAGGGTTTCCGGTGTCATGCTGGAAACGCGGCTTTAAGTTCAGCCAACGCCGCCTGAATGCGTGCGCTATCCGTGCCACGCAAAACGATGTTTGCTCCGTATTTGCCGTCTAGTTGGAATGGATAAGATCCGATTGAAAGGTCGCTGTAACTTTCTGCCAATGCGCCCAAAGGACCCGCGATATCGCCTTCACCGCGATCAATTCTGTATGTTTCAGACAGCAATGGTGCGCCGCCCGACAACGTTGGCAGCACGCTGGCAACCATCGCCTTAAACACAGATGGCACCCCCGCCATGACATGAACATTCTGCACCTTGAACCCAGGTGCAATGCTGACAGGGTTGTCGATGAGTGTTGCACTGTCTGGGATGCGTGCCATTCGCAGACGGGCTTCGTTCAGTTCTTTACCAGTGCTGTCGTAGTGTGCCTTCAACAAGGCGCGCGCATCGTCGCGCACATCAATGCCATCGCCAAACGCGGCCGCGACACAATCGGCTGTAATGTCGTCGTGGGTTGGCCCAATCCCACCCGAGGTCACGACGGTATCATATGCATCCGACAAGGCCTTAATCGCGGCTACAATCGCATCTGCATCATCGCTGACAACACGGACTTCTTTCAGGTCTATGCCAATCGCCGTTAGCTCGCCCGCCAGATAGTACATATTCGCATCGCGTGTCCGGCCGGATAAAATTTCATCGCCGATGACAAGCATCGCGGCTGTTGGGTTTGGCATCATCTTCTCCTGCGTGTTGTCTTGGTATAAGTCGGAGCCATGCAGTTTTCCACTCCCCTCGTTTCTGGCCGCCTAATCCGTCGCTACATGCGGTTCTTGTCTGATGTTGAACTCGATACCGGCGACATCGTTAAGGCGCATTGCCCAAACCCTGGTTCCATGATGGGGCTAAAGGATGAAGGTCTGCGCGTTTGGCTTGAAGGCAATGATGACCCCCGTAAAAAACTCGATTGGGGGTGGCGATTGGTTGAATTGCCCGAAACCTTCGTCGGGATCGATACCGGTGCAGCAAACCGCGTTGTCGCACAAGCCTTAGCGGCAGGTATCGACGGGTTGACCGGTTACGACACCATCCGCCCCGAGGTGAAATACCGTGAAAAAAGCCGTGTCGATTTCTTGCTGTCCGCATCTGACAGGCCCGATTGCTACCTTGAAGTGAAATCGGTCACCTTATCCCGGCAAACGGGTTTGGCAGAATTTCCCGATTCCGTCACAGCACGCGGTGCTAAACACCTTGGCGATTTGGCGGCTATGGTCGCTCAAGGCCACCGCGCGGTTCTACTGTTCCTTGTCCAACGGTCCGACTGTACCCGCGTGACGCTTGCCGACGACATCGACCCGACCTATGCCGCTGCATTTGCCACTGCGATGGACGCAGGTGTGGAGGTCATGTGCATCGATTGCACCGTTACGTCGCAGGGTATTTCAGTGCGCAATACCCTGCCTTTTGACTAAACGGCCAGAACATTTCCCAAGGGGGGTTTAGATGCGCCTCTGTTTGTCTTATTTGAAAGCCAAGCGAAAAGGATGAACGACGTGAACACAGCTAAAGCACAGCTTACCAAAGATGGAATTCGCCTGTACGAGGCGAGCGATTTCGCAGGCATGCATGGTGCAGGCCGTCTTGCCGCCGAGATTCTGGACCGTATCGCAGAGCATGTGACACCCGGCCAAACGACAGCCGAGCTGGACCGCCTTATCACTCAGTGGGTGGACGAGGCTGGTGCTGTGTCTGCGACCATCGGTTACAAAGGCTACAAACACGCCAGCTGTATTTCAGTGAACCACGTCGTGTGCCACGGCATCCCAAGTTCTAAGACCATTAAATCGGGCGATATCTTAAACATCGATGTCACAGTCATCGTTGATGGTTGGTTCGGTGATACCAGCCGCATGTATGTGGCTGGCGGCAAGCCAAACCGCAAAGCCGAACGTCTAATCCAAGTCACGCACGACGCCCTGATGCTGGGCATCGAGGCAGCAAAGCCGGGCAATACGTTTGGCGACATTGGTCACGCGATTCAGTCCTATGTCGAAGCGCAGCGCATGTCAGTCGTGCGCGATTTCTGTGGCCATGGTCTTGGTGTTGTCTTCCACGCCCCGCCGAATGTTTTGCACTACGGGCGTGCTGGTACTGGGCCGACATTGGAAGAAGGTATGTTCTTTACCATTGAACCCATGGTGAACCTGGGCCGTCCAGAAACCAAAATTCTAGCCGATGATTGGACAGCAGTAACGCGCGACAAATCGCTGTCTGCGCAGTTCGAACATTCAATCGGTATCACAGCGGACGGGGCAGACATTTTTACATTGTCGCCAAGCGGCACGTTCCACCCGACCTATTAGGTCGGGCTAGGGCGCGCGCAATAACGCAATATGCGTGTCGCCATAGCGCCGTTGATCTAACACCTCATATCCAGCCACAGCTTGCGGCTTGCTGTCTTCCAACACAATCAATGCCTCTGGCGCTATCCACCCTTGTTTCTGGGCGACCGCAATTGCAGCAGCACCCAATGATTTTCCGTATGGCGGATCCAAGAAGATTAAATCGCAGGGGGCAGGGGCGTTAGGCAGTTTGTCGACCGCACAGGTCAATAGATCTGTGTCCGTTTCGCGCCGCGTTTTGCTAATGTTTTCGCGGATCAGCTTTTGCGCCACGCGCCCGTTGTCCACAAAGGTTGTGTGCGTCGCGCCACGCGAAAGCGCCTCTAACCCCAATGCGCCGGTCCCCGCGAACAGGTCCAACACACGGGCACCTTGCGGCAACCCATACCCCATCAGCACGTTGAACAGGCTTTCACGCACGCGATCTGGCGTGGGCCGCAAATGAGCCGCAGCATCACCCTTACCGACGCTGGCTAAAGTCAGGCCGCGATGTTGTCCTGCAATGATCCTCACGCGCGCAACAGCGCTTTCATGTCGGTGTCAGGGTCTGCAATGGCACCCTTAGCTGGCGATTTCCCGGCCTCGATCAACCGTTTCCCGATCATGTAACTGCGCGGGTCATTCATTGCATCTACGGCGACCAACGTGTCGCCTTTGTAATACCAATGCGACTGTGCAGCGTCTGTCTTGCGTGTAACGATATCTGTGTACCCCAAATTCAAACCTGCGATCTGCAGTTTGCAGTCGTATTGATCCGACCAAAACCACGGCTTCGGCGCATAAGATTTGTTCGCGCCCATCATGTTCTGTGCAACGATTTCTGCTTGATCAATCGCGTTGCCCACACTTTCCAAACGGATCTGCGCGCCGTGCCAATCTAGCGTTGCACAATCGCCCGCGGCCCAAATTCCGGGCACAGATGTTTGCCCAAAGGCGTCTGTCACAATCCCATCAGTGCAGGCCACGCCGGCCGTTTCTGCCAATACGGATGCGGGATAAATCCCAACCCCAACAATCGCAAAATCAACATCTAATTCGGTCCCGTCCGACAACACGGCACCAGTTACGCGTTCGTCCCCGACCAAACGTTGCAACCCAACACCTTCACGGATGTCGACGCCATGGCTCTGGTGTAGCGTGCGGAAATAATCGGAAGTTTCGGGGGCAGCGACACGTTGCAAAATCCGGTCCGCCATTTCGACCAGAACAACATCTAACCCTCGTTTGGCAGCAACCGCTGCCGCCTCTAGGCCGATGTAGCCACCGCCGATGATCAGCACCTTTCGGCCCGCTGTGAACTCCGGCGTTATCGCATCCGTGTCCGCCAAATCTCGGACCGTATAAACACCATCTAAATCGCCGCCTATCGCACTTGGCAATTGGCGCGGATGGGACCCCGTGGTGAACGCCAGGTGATCAAAATTGATCACCTCATCGCCCTCCAATGTCACGGTTTTTGCGGCGCTATCCACAGACACCGCGCGGGTGCCGGTGTGGAGCGTAATATTGTTGGTTTCATACCAGTCGCGCGGGCGCAAAAACAAACGTTCACGCTCCATCTCGCCCAGCAGATAGGCCTTCGACAGGGCAGGGCGCTGATAAGGAGGGGCCGTTTCCGCCCCGATCACGGTGATCTCTCCGTCGAACCCGTCTGCGCGTAGTTTCGCAACCAATGATGCGCCCGCTTGTCCGGCGCCTATGACAACAATATGGCTCATGGTACAGATCCTGACTGGTGGTCCCAAGATCGGACCCTATATTGCAGGTAACATCAAACGCAATTGCCGAAAGGGGCATACAATGACGATTTCTGTGGGTGATAAACTTCCCGACGCAATGTTGATCAAGATGGGCGAAGAAGGGCCAGAACAAATTTCCGTCTCTACCCTGACCGAAGGCCGCAATGTTGTGATCTTTGCAGTACCTGGTGCCTATACTGGCGTTTGCACAACTGCCCATGTTCCATCCTTTATCCGCACCAAGGGTGAGTTTGAAGAACGTGGCGTTGAAGAGATTATCTGCGTTTCCGTAAACGACCCCTTCGTGATGGAAAACTGGGGCGACAGTACCGGTGCAGCCGAAGCAGGCATTGCAATGTTGGGCGACCCAGCTGCTGAATTCACAAAGGCACTTGGGATGGAATTTTCTGCGCCGCCAGCCGGCCTTATCAACCGTTCCAAGCGCTACGCGATGTTGGTAATGGATGGCGAAGTCAAAGTGCTGAACGTCGAAGAAAGCCCGGGCACCTGCGAAACATCCGCTGGCGAAGGCCTTCTGGACGACATGTAAACGCGGTTTACTACCCCGCGAGCTGGTTCATCTTCTGGGCTAGCTTCACATCCAAATCTGACAACCCGCCTGTATCGTGGGTTGTCAGCGTGACCTTGACGGTCTTGTAGACGTTAAACCATTCAGGGTGATGGTTCAGTTTTTCGGCGCAAATTGCGACCGAGGTCATCCATCCAAACGCATCTACGAAATTAGCAAACACAAACGTCTTTTCGGCTGATGTTTCGCCGACGGTCCAGCCGGATGTTGCAAGTGTATCGCGACCTGTTTGATCAATTGGCGTGCTCATTCTTGTTCCTCTACATGGATCTTTTTGAACGGTCCGTAAGTGGTCAGAACTTCAATCTCCTCATCAATCGCGGCACGCTCCGCCTTTAAGTAATCCGCGACGGCCACTCGGAATCCTTCATCCGCAAACCAGTGCAACGAATGGGTCGTGACCGGAAGATACCCGCGCGCCAGCTTGTGTTCACCCTGCGCCCCCGCCTCAACGCCCGTCAACCCGTGCGCAATGGCGTAATCAATTGCCTGATAATAGCAGACCTCGAAATGCATGCAGGCGTGGTGTTCCGTACAGCCCCAATACCGCCCGAACAACGTTTCGCGCCCGATCATGTTCAAAGCGCCGGCAATGGGCACGCCGTCACGCATGGCGAAGACCAACAGAATGTCATCGCGCATTGTTTCATGGGCGATCTCAAAAAACTTCCGGGTGAGGTAGGGCTGCCCCCATTTGCGCGCACCGGTGTCTTGATAGAACTCCCAAAACGCGTCCCAGTGTTCTGGTTGAATGTCATCACCAGTGAGTTGAACAAACTCGCCGCCAAAATCCTGAGCGGTGCGTCGTTCCTTTCGCAATGTTTTGCGTTTGCGCGATGATAGCGCCGCTAGAAAACCATCCCAATCGGCGTAACCGTTGTTGGCCCAGTGATATTGCTGCGATGTGCGGTGCAACAGACCCATTTCAGCACCCGCAAGTGCCTCTGCTTCGGTGCAAAACGTAGCATGTACCGATGACAGGTCATTGTCGGCGGCCAGCTGTACGGCCCCTTGCACAAGGGCAGACATGCCAATCGTCTCGAACCCGGGACGTGTCAAAAAACGCCGGCCTGTAACTGGCGTAAACGGCGCGGCGATTTGGAGTTTGGGATAATATCGCCCACCCGCCCGCTCAAACGCATGGGCGAAATTGTGGTCGAACATGTATTCGCCCTGACTGTGCGATTTCCCAAATAACGGGGCCACCGCGATGACTTGCCCATCTTGAACAGCCGCAAGATAACGTGGGTCCCAACCTGTTCCGACTCCCACACTGCGGCTGTCTTCTAACGCCTTTAAGAACCGGTAAGTCGTGAATGGGTCGATCGCGCGGCCCGTGGTGGCCTCTGGACATGCACAGGCGTCCCAGTCTTCAGGTGCAATCGCATCCAAACTGGCGTGTGCTGTAATTTCAATCGCGCTACCGTCCATAGGCATCAGGTGGGCCTAACCACGCAAAGGTCAAGCATGGTAACCCTCGAACGTTATGTTATCGGCGACCTTACGTGCGACTGCTTCCATCGCGGCGCTTCTGATCGTCCAACACAAAACGGGCACGCCATTGGCCTTTAGTTTTGCCACATGAGGGGATCCAAGGTCGTCTTGCTGATGGGAAATGAAACAGGCGCCAACTCGGTCAAAATCAGGAATCAACGCCTGCTCTTTGCGGACATTGGCTGGCACGGTTGGCCAGTCCTCTGCAGGATACGGACAGGTGATGATGCCTCGTGGAATATGCGGTGCAAAGGTTGCACAAGCAGCAACTGAATTCGGGTTGAACGACATCAAGGCGGCGTCGCCTTCATAGCCTTCTAACGCCTTGCAAACCGCCTCTTCCAGCGGGCCAACCTTGGGGCCTAAGCCGCCATCTTGATCCTTGATCTCGATCAGGATCGGCACGCGCCCACCAATAAGGTCTAGAACCTGCGTAAGCGTCGGAACACCGCCGCCACCACCTGTCAGCGCGATGCCATTCAGCTCTTGGGCGGTGCGTTGGGCGATTGGACCGGTCGCTGGTGTTAATCGCCTAAGGTCGTAGTCATGAAAAACCATCGGCACACCGTCTTTGGACGGTTGAATATCGACCTCAATGCCATAACCATTGGCGATTGCTGCCTCGACCGCACCAATAGAATTTTCCGCAACCTGATCATTATGCAGGGCACGGTGCGCCAATGGGCGCGTCAGGAAAGACGCGGGTAGGGTCATGCGATTTCGAAGATCGCTTCGATTTCAACAGCAACGCCAAACGGCAGTGATGCCGCTGAAACCGCACTACGTGCATGGCGCCCTTTGTCGCCCAGTGCTTCAACCATGAAATCCGAACACCCGTTTATCACTGCCGGCTGTTCGCCAAAATCGGGCGTGGAATTTACGAAACCAACCAGCTTAACCACACGAACAAGCTTTTCGATGTCCCCACCGCAACCTGCTTTCAATTGCGCCAACAGGCTGATGGCGCATGCCTTTGCTGCGGCTGCGCCGTCTTCAACGCTCATGTCGTCGCCAAGCTTGCCCTTGATCATCCCGTCCGCGTTGGCCGAAATTTGACCAGACACAAACAACTGGTTGCCCGTGCGTACCCACGGCACGTAGTTTGCGGCGGGCGCAGGGGCATCCGGCAGTGTGACGCCTAGTTCAGCCAAACGTGTTTCGATAGACATATACAAATTCCTTCTAAAGGTTCCCTACATCCCTATCACCACGATCTGTCGATGCAATCATCCGTCTCTGAACGTCCGAGCGATATAATCCATCAAGGGTCGCGTCAGGTAGTTCAGTGGGGTCCGATCAGCCGTACGTATGAATGCTTCGACGGGCATCCCCGGTATCAACGTTGCCCCTTCTGGTAGTCGGCTTGTTTCGCCTTCGTTTAATGTGATCTCGGCACGGTAATATGACGCACGGGTTGCGTCATCGGTAAACGCATCTGCGGACACAATCGCGACCCGCCCATAAAGTTCGGGTGTGGTGCGTTGGTCCAATGCTGAAAAGCGAACACTAACTTCTTGTCCAATTGTCAGGGCGTCAATGTCCGTGGGCGAAACTTGTGTGGCAATAACCAACGGGCGATCTTGTGGCACAATGTACAACAACGGGTCAGCGGCACGGATCACCGCACGGGTCCCGAAAACTTGCATGCCATACACAACGCCCCCTACAGGTGCGCGAATGTCCAAACGGTCAAGTTGGCGAACAAGCGTGGTGCGTTGTTCACGCAGCTCCAATTCGTTGAACTGCAAATCCCGTAGACGGGTGATCGCCTCTTCGCGGCGTGTTGTGCGCAGACCTAAGATTTCGATCTCGATCTCGGTAATGCGTTCCTCCGCGCCCGCAGCACTGGCTGCAAGTTCCCCAGCCTGCCCCAAAAGGCGCGCACGTTCGCGTTCTAGGTTCAAAACTGTGCCAGCCTGCGCCAATCCTCGGTCAAGCAAGGCTTGCTGGTTCCCCAGTTCTTCGTCAATCAAACCCAATTGCGTTTGCAGCGCCTCTTGTTGCGAAATCACCCCTCGAATTTGCGATGCGATTTGGTCCTTGCGGTTCAGCAGTTGCTCAGTTTGCCGCGCAACACTTTCTAGGCGGGCTTGAAACAGGTTAATCTGACCGGCCTGTAACCCTTCTATCACATCTGTCGGGCCTTCGTTCATTAAACGGTCAAACACCATTTCGTCTGAGCCGTCGCGTTCGGCTTCGAACCGTGCTCGCCGGGCAAGAATTTCGAACAGCTGTCCTTCGACCACCGAAAGGTTGGCGTTTAGATCCTGGGCATCTAACCTGATCAATAGGTCACCGGCCTCAACCAATGCGCCCTCATCCACCAAAATTTCAGTTACAACACCGCCATCCAGATGCTGAACAATCTGCCTGTTTTGGTCGACTTCGATCAATCCGCTTGCAATGACGGCACCGGTGATTTGCGCAGTGACCGCCCAACCGCCAAATCCACCCACCAATATAACCAATGCCAGCAGGCCCAACGTTAAAGGGCGGCGGGCAGACCATTCGGTTCTCATGTCACACCTCCGCCTGTGCCTTTGCCTTTGGAAATGCTTTGCCGGTTCGCAAGGATTTGCGCTTTAACGTCTTCGGTCGGGCCAAAGGCTTTCAAAACACCACCATCAATATACATCAACTTGTCACACTGTTCGATTGCTGCAGGCCGGTGCGCCATGACGAACACACAACGCCCTTCTTCGCGCATGAGTTTGATGGCGTTGTTCACCGCAATCGACCCCTCATTATCTAGGTTCGAGTTCGGTTCATCCAACACAAGGTAAACAGGGTCGCCATACATCGCACGGGCCAGCCCAACTCGTTGGATCTGTCCGCCGGACAACCGCCCACCACTTTCATCTACAACTGTGTTGTACCCGTCGGGCAGCTTCAAAATCATTTCATGAGCAGCGGCTTTTTGGGCTGCTCGAATGACCGCCTCATCGTCAGGTTCGCGTGACATTCGAGCAATATTGTCGCGGATCGTCCCCTGCAAAAGCGTAACCGTCTGAGGCAGATACCCAATATAACTCCCCAGCACGTCCGCATCATATTGATCCAACGTCGCCCCATCCAATCTGATCGTACCACCCGCCGGGTGCCACAGCCCCGCCAATGCTCGGGCAAGTGTAGATTTGCCCGCGCCGGATGGTCCAATAACACCAACGGCCTCGCCGGGATTTACCTTGAACGACAACATCCGAAGACTTGCTTTCGTTTCTCCGGGCGGCAAAATGGTGACCTGATCAGCCACAATTTTTGCAGCAGGGCGTGGCAGGTTCGTGTGTTGGCGGGGTACTGGTACGGCGCCCAACAACCGCGAAAGGTTTGCCCAACCGGTGCGCGCACGGTTTAAGACCGGCCACTGGTTTACCAGCATTTCAATTGGCGCTAATGCGCGTCCCATCAAAATGGACCCTGCAATCATCGCACCAGGTGTCAGTTCGCCTTCTAAAACAAGGTAGGCGCCAAGCCCCAACATCGCGGATTGTAAGAACAGACGAAACGTCTTCGTAACACTTCCAAAACTGCCCCCCAAATCACCGGCTTTTATTGCGGCACGCAAAGATTTGTTGCGCAACTCCAACCAACGTTGAAATGCGGCTTGGCGCATGCCTAATGCTTGGATTGTGTCAGCACCTGTGCGCAATTGGTTGCCCATGGTTTCGGCGTGATATGTTGCTTCGTTTGCGTCGGCCAACGGGCGCCTGCTGCTCACTTGGTTGATGATTGCGACCGCAATCAAAATAAATCCGCCGGCCAAAGCCAAATATCCCAAAAAGGGGTGGAAGATGAAAATGCCCAACATGAAAACGATGGACCAAGGTAAGTCAAAAGGCGCAGTTGCAACTGGTGAAGTAATGGCGCGCTGAATGGCTTGAAGGTCGCTTTGTCCGGTAGCGGCTTCCGCTTGCGCGCGTCCCGTCGCCTTTGCACGCAAGCCAGCGTTGAAAACGCGTTCGTCCAAATCAGTTTGGAACTGCGCTCCAACACGGCCCATTATTCGCCCACGCGCATAATCCAATATGCCCATCATCAAATACATGAACCCCACCAGCACCGACAACGCGATCAAGGTTTCGTATGAACGCGATCCAAGAACGCGGTCATAAACGTTCAGCATGTAAAGCGGCCCGGTCAACATCAACGCATTCACGAAGCCACTGAAAATGGCCACGAACCAATACAGCCCGCGCGACCGCTTTCGGACCTCTAACAGTTCTGATCTGCCCTCAGTTATCTCTGCCTTGGTTGGTTCTTTTGCTGACATGGGCGAGAACTTGCCTTTTGCTAATAATTTCCAAAGGCGAATTGCCTCTTGGGGTTGAAACTGTATCGTCTATGGTCCACCCCCTAGTAAAGAAGGTACGTCTTAGCCGCCCGATTTATTTCAAACGGGCCTTTCGCTTATATTACTAACTTTATGAACGGATAGCATTTGTCGCGTCTACTCAACGATCTTTTCAAAACAGGTTGCGTATTTGTTGCATGCGCAGGGCTGTCTGCCTGCACGACTGGAGAAACCGGCCAGTTGATTAACGACCCCTACGAACAAACCAACCGCCAAATCCATGCGTTCAACAAAGGTTTGGATCGAAACCTGTTGCGTCCTGCAGGACAGGTCGCCGCTGCCACCCCCGAAGAAATTTCAGGCCCGATCAGTAATTTCGCAGACAATGTGGGTTTGCCTGGTGCCGTCGCTAATGGCCTGCTGCAGGGCGACATTGGTGGGGCGGCAACCAACACGATGCGTTTTGTAGTCAACACGACGGTTGGTGTTGGTGGCTTGCTTGATCCCGCTGGAGGGATCGGTTTGACCGAAGAAAAGACAGACTTTGGCGAAACACTGGCCGTTTGGGGCGTGGGCGAAGGCGCCTATGTCGAAATGCCTGTCTTGGGCCCCTCAACCCAACGCGATGCAGTTGGTTTTGTTGTGGATCTGTTCCTCGATCCGCTTGAAAATGTAGGGCTGTCAACGTTGAACGACTACGGTACTGCGTCCCGCGGCCTCGATCTTGCGATCACGCGTGGCCGGTTTATGGAGACGATCGACAGCGTGCTGTACGATAGCGCCGACAGCTATTCACAGGCGCGTTTGGCATACTTGCAAAACCGCCGTTTCGACTTAGGTGACACAATAACCGCTGCAGAAGAGATTGATCCATTTGCAGATGATCTGAACCTTGAAGGATTTGAGTAATGTCAAACATGACGTTTTCCCGTCGCCGTCTGTTGACCGCTGCCGGCAGCGCCGCACTTGTATCTGCCGTTCCGTTGCCGAGCTTTGCGTTGAACGCATCACAGGCCCAAGGCTTAGTGAATACGGCTGTTGGTGAAATCAACGGCGTGATCGCATCTGGCGCGTCGATCAATTCGATGGTGAACAGCTTCAAAGGCATCTTTGATCGTTATGCCGACACAGCTTATCTCGCGGCCTATGCATTGGGCAACGACGGCCGCTCGGCATCTGACTCGCAAAAGCGCGCCTTTAGTGACGCGTTTGGCGTCTACCTCGCGAACAAATATGGCCGCCGGTTTAATGAATTCGCAGGTGGGCAAATTCAGGTCCAGGGGTCCCGGGCTGTTAACAGCTATATCGAGGTGCAAACCCTCGCAGTGCTGCGTAACCAATCTCCGTTTCAGGTCGACTTCCATGTGTCCGACCGTATCGGGCGCCCTGTTTTCTTTAACTTGATCGTTGAAGGCGTAAACATGTTGCTCAGCGAACGTGCGGAAATCGGTGCTATGCTTGATGCCCGCGGCGGTAACCTAGATGCATTGATCCGGGATCTGGCCTAATGCGTTTGGCTGTCGCCTTTATTCTTGCGCCTGTCGTTGCTGCGGCCACACCGTTTGATGGTACGTACAGACAGAATGCGAATGCCGAATGCGCGCTAGTCGGCGCGGACGGCGGCGCATTGAAAATCGAAGACGGTATCTTTTACGGCGTGGACATGGAATGCCGCATGACGCGCCCTGTAAACGTCGTGTCCATGGATGCGACCCTATATACCATGAGCTGCTCAGGCGATGATCAAATCTGGACAGAACGCGCCATGCTCATGAATGATGCCGAAAGCGACGGCATCATCATGGTCTGGGACGGGTATGCCTTCCGCTATTCGCGGTGCGCCGAAACTGGTTCCGACACGGCAGAACCCGTCAGCGCCGAAACCGAGTAGGCCGTTTTAACCACCGTTACTTTGCAGTTCGCGCAACAGGTCGTTGATCAGGTCATCGGCAACTGCAGGCGGTAGACCCAATCCTTCACTGGTCCCACCGCTCTGCGCGTCAGGTACAGGTTGCGCTGCCGCAGGAATTGCCATTGGTAATGGCGTAGGTGTCAGGCCATCCAAAACGCGGCGCATGGTTTCGTGCCAAATCTCGGCAGGCAAGCCCGATCCGGTAACACCTGTCAGTGGCGTGTTGTTGTCATAGCCCATCCAAATACCGGCAACATAATCGCCCGAGAACCCGATAAACCAAGCATCCCGCGCCCCTTGGGTCGTGCCCGTCTTACCCGCAATTTCCCAACCTTCAACAGCGGCTCGTCGGCCAGACCCACCCTCGACCACCTGATACATCATCCAAGTTAGCTCTCGCGCGGCGTTTTCTTGAATGACCCGTTCACGAATGCCGCCCGTGGCCTCTAGAAGCGGAGCATCATCGCCGGCGAGTCGCAATTCAGTAAGGCCATATGGTTTAACTGCCGACCCGCCATTCAAAATACCCGCATAGGCGCCGGTCATTTCGATTAGCGTGCTTTCCGAAACCCCAAGCGCCAAGGCAGGGCCATCAGCCAGGTCGCGATCAACCCCAAAACCCTCTGCGACTGCGCGTACCGATGCCCGTCCAACAAGTTCGGACAAGGCCACTGCGGGAATGTTCAGCGATTGCTGTAGTGCTTCGACCATCGTGACTTCGCCTTCAAACCGGTTGGTATAGTTTTCAGGGCAATAGTCATCTGGGCCAGGGACATCCCAACAGGTGCGTTCATCTAAAAGGATGTCAAATGGCGACATGCCAATATCAAGTGCAGCCGCATAGATAAATGGTTTGAACGCTGAACCTGTTTGCCGCAATGCCTGTGTGGCGCGGTTAAAGGCTCCGGATACGGTCAAATCACGTCCGCCTACCATACCGCGAACCGCCCCATCTGCAGACATTACAACAATCGCCGCTTGCGCTTCGGATCCTTCACGGACCTTATTCTCAAAGACCCAAACCAACGCCTCTTCGGCTGCCGCCTGTATGCGTGGGTCCAATGTGGTGCGGATGATCACATCCTCGGTCGTGCTTTCCGTAAAAAAGCTCGGTCCACTGTCCATGACCCAATCAGCAAAATACCCACCGGCCCGTTGACGTGCTGCGGCAGACAATGTCGCAGGGTTCGCCTGCGCCACAGCTTCTTCTTCTGGCGTCAAATAACCTTCTTCCCGCATCAGGCGCAAAACGGTCGCCCCGCGATCTTGTGCACGTTGTAGGTTTCGTGTGGGCGCCGTTGCCGATGGTGCCCGCAACAAGCCAGCCAACATCGCGGCCTGTGGTGCATTTACTTGTGCAGCAGAGATCCCAAAATACCGTTGCGATGCAGCTTCGAAACCACGACTGCCCGCGCCCAAATAAGCGCGGTTCATATATACGGTCAGGATTTCGTCCTTGGTGTATCGCGTCTCCATCGCGATTGCATAAGTCGCTTCAACGATCTTTCGCCAAAGGGTAGTGCGGCGGCAATCAGCCTCGTAGGCGGTTTCGTCTTCCCATTCATTCGGGTCGAACGGGCGGCCAAAACATAACAGTTTGGCTGTTTGCTGGGTAAGCGATGACCCCCCGGCGCCAGACAATGGGTTTCCGTATAGACGTTGGTTGCGCACCATCGCAGCGCCGGTCGCATAAAAGTCGATGCCGATGTGATAAAACCGATAAAACCGTTTGTCCTCGGTTGCGACGATCGCATTGCGGAGATGTTCGCTGACCGTATCGGTGGTAATCATTCCGCCAAACTGGTCACCGCGCCAAGCGAACGTTTCGCCGCGCGCGTCTAGTAATGTCACCGACCCACGCGTCCGTCCGTCGACAAGTTCTTCGATCGGCGGCAAGGTCGACGCAAAATAGAATACACCAATTGCAACGATCCCAAATACCACCACTGCACCGCGCCACATCATGCGCCAAAGAAGGATCAACGCCCATTTGAACGGCCACAATAACGTTCCCAAAACGCCGGTACGTTTGGGTGCGGCGCGTTTCACCGCCTTTTTCGTTGGCTTCTTGGGTGCCTTGCGGGGTTTAGGCGCAGGTTTGCTGCGCTTTTCGGCCACCAAAGGCGGCTTTGATCCTCGTTTACCAGTCATACTGCTCACTCACCATATCGCGCCTTTTTCGGCGTCTCTTGCCTGCATGATACATCCACTGATTCCAAAAGTAGAGTTGTGAAAGTCTTAATTCAGCACTTTTCTACTTGATTAATTTTTAGGCTTCTTGATTAAATTGTGCATTTTTTGGGCAGCCGCGTTCATAAAGCGCCTGATTTTCGCTCGCCGAACCTTGAGATGCCAAGGCATTCACGACCTTTCTACGACCAGCGCAGCCCCTGGGGCTTGCTAACCGAACATATCGGAAGGGACTAACGTGAAACTCATTATCGCAACAATCAAACCGTTCAAGCTGGAGGAAGTCCGCGAGGCACTCACCTCCATCGGCGTGCGCGGCATGATGGTGACAGAAATCAAGGGCTTCGGCTCTCAATCTGGCCATACAGAAATCTACCGCGGCGCAGAATACGCTGTGAACTTCGTACCAAAGGTGAAGCTCGAAATCGTAGTAGCTGCCGCCATGGCTGACGAAGTGGTTCAAACAATCGCAACCACCGCCAAGACCGACAAAATCGGTGATGGCAAAATCTTTACGCTCGATGTGGAAAGCGCTCTGCGCGTCCGTACTGGCGAAACAAACGACGACGCGCTTTAATCGCGGACAAGGGAAAGAAGACAGATGAAATTCCTAAAAACACTTTCGGTTGCTGGTGGCCTCGCGGCACTTCCAACCCTCGCGCTGGCGCAAGACGCAGCACCGGGCTTTGACGAAATCGGCCCATATATCATGACCACATTGCTGTTCCTCGTGGGCGGCTTCTTGGTGTTCTGGATGGCAGCTGGTTTTGCCATGCTCGAAGCTGGTCTGGTGCGTTCCAAAAACGTCACCATGCAGCTGACAAAGAACATGGCTTTGTTCTCCATCGCCGCTGTTATGTACTGGTTGGTTGGTTTCAACCTGATGTACCCTGGTGACTTCAACGGCTACTTTGCGCTGAACTTCGTTCCAACAGTTCTGGAACCAGTTGGCCTGTCCGCTGCTGACGCTGCGCTGGATTACGCATCCGTTGCGTCTGACTTCTTCTTCCAGTTGATGTTCGTTGCAGCAACGGCTTCCATCGTTTCCGGTGCTCTTGCAGAGCGCATCAAACTTTGGCCATTCCTGATCTTCGTAATCGTCCTGACAGGCTTCATGTACCCGATCACTGGTTCTTGGCAGTGGGGCGGCGGCTGGTTGTCCGAGCTTGGTTTCTCTGACTTCGCCGGTTCCACAGTTGTACACTCTGTTGGTGGTTGGGCTGCTTTGGCTGGTGCCATCGTACTTGGCCCACGTATCGGCAAGTACAAAGACGGCCGTACAGTTCCAATGCCAGGTTCTAACCTTGCACTTGCTACTCTGGGTACATTCATCCTGTGGCTCGGTTGGTTCGGCTTCAACGGTGGTTCCCAGCTTGCTGCGGGTACTGTTGGCGACATCACAGACGTTGGCCGCATCTTCGCGAACACCAACATGGCGGCTGCCTCTGGTTCCCTTGCTGCGCTGATCCTTACTCAGATCATGTACAAAAAGGTCGACCTGACTATGGTTCTGAACGGTGCACTTGCTGGTCTTGTGTCCATCACAGCTGAACCTCTCGCACCTTCCTTGTTCGGCTCCTTGCTGATCGGTGGTGTTGGTGGTGTGATCGTGGTCTTCACGGTTCCAATGCTCGACAAGTTCAAAATCGATGACGTTGTTGGTGCGATCCCAGTACACTTGATCGCTGGTATCTGGGGCACAATCGCAGTTGCCTTCTCTGGTTCCGCAACAATCGGTGCTCAGATCACAGGTATCCTTGCTTACGGTATCTTCACTTTCGTAGTCTCCTTGGTTGTCTGGTTTATCCTGAAAGCAGTCATGGGCATCCGCGTCTCCGAAGAGGCAGAGATCCAAGGCCTCGATACAGCTGAACTGGGCATGGAAGCATACCCTGATTTCACTAAGGGCTAATTCAGCTCTAGCCTTTAGCGAAATGAAAGGCCCCGCTGGTAACAGCGGGGCCTTTTGCCGTTTGTGGATAGATCAGCAATGGTGATCAAGCGGGGCTAACCAAGTCGCGCTAGGGTAAGGGTGCAACTTGAAATAGGATCGTGCTTCATGGCGCTTGTCGACAAAATCATCTGGCAATTGGAACGTCATCTTAAGGACCCGCTGACGACACAACAGCTGGCCGACCTGTGCGCCATAAGTCCTTATCACATGAACCGTGCTTTTCGCGCGGGGACGGGACTGGCCCCCATGGGTTACTTGCGCCGTCGCCGCCTGTCGATCGCGGCTTTGGCATTGGCACACGGCAAGGACGACATCCTCTCGGTTGCACTGGATGCGCAATATGCGTCTCACGAGGCATTTACTCGTGCATTCACCACCATGTTCGGTTGCCCTCCACGGGATCTGCGCCGCACGAACATCATCGCAACCCTACCGCTACAGGATCCAATTCCAATGCAAACCAATGACTTTCTTGACCTCGCCACACCAAACATCGAGGAACGCCCTGCCTTGCGCGTTGCTGGCCTTTCAATCTCCTGCTCCAAAGATAACAATGCTGACATCACGCCCCTTTGGGTACGTTTCAACGAACGGTTTTTTGAAGATGGGCTCGATCAATCAGCGGCCTACGGCGTAAGTTACAACGTCACCGAAGAAGGCACATTCGACTATATGGCCGCCGCGCAATTGTCAGGTGACACCGCGCCAAAGGACATGGACGTTGTTGATATTCCAGCAGGCCGATACGCCGTATTTGAACATAGCGGGCACGTATCTGACATGCCAAAAATGTTTCATACGATTTGGAATAAGTCGATTCCCGAACAGGGGTTAACACCGCGCTGTGCACCAGAATACGAATGCTATGATAAACGGTTTGATCCGCAATCAGGGCGCGGCACATTCACAGTGGCCATTCCTGTCGATTAGACCCATCCCAAAAAGAAACGCGGCGTGCTCCGTTCAACAAGGCACGCCGCGATAAAATTTAAATTGCTTTAAGTCTTAGATGCCTGCGTCAATAATCGCTTGCGCCAGAACCGGAATGGTTTTCTTGTTCAATCCTGCAATGTTCATACGGCTGTCGCCAACCATATAAATTCCATGATCGGCGCGCAGTGCTTCAACCTTGTCAGGGGACGTGCCCAGCAGGCTGAACATTCCACGGTGTTCTGCCAAGAAATCGAACCGGTCAGAATTAGACAGGCGGCGCAACTCAGCGGCCAGCTGCGTGCGCAGTTCCAACATGCCCAAACGAACGTCTTCCAGCTCGGCTTCCCAATCGGCGCGCAGTTCAGGGTTATTCAGGATCGTTGTAACAATCCGTGCACCGTGATCAGGTGGAAAGCTAAAGTTCTGGCGATTGAGGTACGAAAGGTTCTGTTGCGCGACATCGCGAATACCTTCGTCTTTAGCGATCGCCATCAGAATGCCAGTCCGCTCGCGGTAGATGCCGAAGTTCTTGGAACAAGATGCTGCAATCAACACGTTGTCGAACGCAGCCGCGACTTTGCGGGTTGCTGCTGCGTCTTTGTCCAGCCCGTCGCCGAAGCCTTGGTAAGCGATATCGATGAAAGGCGTCGCGGACTTTTCTTTCAGCAGATTGATCACGCCATCCCATTGCGGCAACGTCAGGTTCGCGCCAGTCGGGTTGTGACAGCAGCCATGCAGCAATACGACATCGCCGGGCAACACAGCGCCCAAATCGGTCAACATGCCAATGTAGTCTACATTGCGTGTCTCACGGTCGAAATAGCGGTAGCTCTTGGTCTTCATACCAAGATATTTGATGATCGACGGGTGGTTTGGCCATGTCGGGTCAGACAACCAAACGGTTGCACCAGGGGCAGCCAGCTTGATCAGTTCCAACGCCTGGCGGATCGCACCAGTACCGCCGGGTGTCGCCACTGCCGCCACACGGTTGCGTGCAACTGAATCGCCCAGAACCAGATCAATCATCGCGTCCGAAAACGCCGGATCGCCAGCCAACCCAGTATAAGATTTGCTTTTCTGTTCCTTGACCAAAAGGCGTTCGGCCTTTTTGACTGCGCGCATAACAGGCGTATTGCCCGATGCGTCTTTGTACACACCAACACCGAGGTCCACCTTCGGTTCACGCTCATCCGCGCGATAGGCAGCCATAAGGGCCAGAATTTTATCTTTGGGTTGTTCGGAAAGATGCTCCAGCATCATGCGTCTCCGGTTGCTAAAGGAAGGTCATGGAAGGTGCCCCATTCGGACCAGCTTCCGTCGTACACAGCGTGGTCGGTTTTGCCCAACCGTTCCATCGCCAAAGCAAGGATCGCCGCCGTAACACCAGACCCACACGACAAGATCGCGGGTTTGGCCAGGTCGACGCCTGCCTTTTCGAAAATTCCGCGCATGGCATCTGCGGTCTTCATCGTCCCATCGGGTTTCAAAAGATCACGGAAAAACACATTGCGGCTGTTCGGGATATGCCCCGAACGTAGCCCTTCGCGGGGTTCTTCAACGTCTCCGCGGAATCGTTCTGGCGCACGGGCATCTACGATCACGTAGTCACCCAACTTGGAGGCCGCCGCGACCTGCGTGACATCTTTCACCATGTGGTTCTGTCGACTAACGATCATGTGACGGTCGCGAATAACCGGTGCCAAATCCTCAACAGGGTGACCTTCGGCTTGCCATTTTGCAAACCCGCCATCCAGCACCGCAATGTCCATTTTTCCCATCAAGCGGAACATCCACCAAACGCGTGCTGCGCTGAAAATGCCCAAGCTGTCGTAAACAACCACCTGATGCCCATCGCCAACGCCCATTGCGCGCAATCGGCTCATGAATTTTTCAACAGGCGGGACCATATGCGGTAGTTCAGATCGATGGTCACTGATGTCGTCGATATCAAAAAAGCGGGCGCCTGGAATGTGTGCAGCGTCATATTCAGCGCGTGCGTCTCGTGCCTCATTGGGCATGAACCACGTTGCGTCCAATATCCGGAGATCAGGGTCTTTTAGGTGATCGGCCAGCCAACTGGTCGAAACAAGCGTTTTGGGGTCGTCAATGGCCATGGCATTCCCTTGGATTGCAGGCAAATTTCTATCGTCTAGTCCCTAACGCTGTGCTGGGTTTTGCGCAAGACCGCACGCAAAAAGGGCGCTGCGGAACAAGACCACAACGCCCTCTATTACTCGTTACGAACGAGAATTAGCCTTTGTTCATCATGTTTTTGATGACACCGCCGATGCCGCCCAATGCAGCACCACCAGCACCACCGCCGGCAATACCGGAAACCAGTGTGCCAATGTCGAAGTTAGAAACGGCTGCTGCTGCGTCTGCACCGCTTGCCGCGTCTACACCTAGGCCGCCCAAGATTGAGCCAGCGCCAAGGCCGCCAACTGCACCAAGCACAGTGTTCATCATGCCACCGCCGTTAAGAGCGCCTGCAACTTTACCAATAATGTTACCGCCCGCAGCGCCAGATAACGCCGGAATCAGCAGTCCAAGAATCATTTCCATTTGTCCCAATCCTTCCATGTGATGGGCATATATTGAATTGACCACAGCCAGACCCACCACTGGTTGTGCCATTAGATCGTACCAGAAGTGCCTAATTTTTCAACAGTGGGAGAATTTCGACCCTTTTCCCCTCGGGACGTGGCGGAAACCCTAGGCGCCGTTGCGCAGTAAACGGGCCTTCTGTCGGCCCCAATCGCGCTTGGCGTCACTGGCGCGTTTATCTTGCTTTTGCTTACCCTTGGCGGTCGCGATCTTAATTTTCACGCGGCCTTTGTCGTTGAAATACATGACCAGTGGCACCAAAGTCATACCGTTACGTTGGGTGGCGTTCCACAATCGGGCCAATTCACGCCGCGACACCAGCAGTTTCCGTTTCGCCCGTTCTTCATGGGGAAACATCGCCTGTTTATAAGGCGCGATGTAACAGTTGGTCAGCCAAAGTTCGCCATCATCAACAGACGCGTAGCTGTCCGCGATGTTCGACTGCCCAACGCGCAGCGACTTCACCTCGGACCCAGAAAGTATAATCCCGCATTCTATGTCATCCTCGATGGCATAGTCATACCGTGCGCGCCGGTTCTCGGCGATCACCTTATAGTTCGGGTTTACATCTTTTTTCTTTGCCATAGTCCCTCGCAAATAGGCCACGACAGGCCGCGCTACAACCCGTAGGGTGATGTTCAACACACTGAAAGACCCCAGATGCGCCCTGTAATCGACAATCAAACCGCTCGCCGCCTTTTTCTGGACCGCCACATGTTGCTTGGCGCGCGGAGCGGGGCAGGCAAGGGGGACGACCTTCAATCGGTGATCGATCACCTTGGCTTTGTGCAGGTCGATAGCGTGAATACTTTGGCGCGCGCCCATGACCTCATTTTGTGGTCCCGCCGTCAGCAATACCGGGCCCCCAACCTTCCCAAACACTTGAAGACCCGTGGCGCATTTGAACATTGGACACACGATGCGTCTGTTATCAGCATGTCTAGTTTCCCAATGTGGCGGCATAAGTTCGCGAAAGATAAGGCGTTCATGGACCGCCGTTGGGATGCATGGCGTCGCGAAGGGTTTCGCGAAAAACTCGACGCTGTCCTTCAACAGATCAACGACCAGGGCGCCTGTTCGTCCATGGACGTCGGCAGTGATGAAAAACGCAAATCTGGCGGTTGGTGGGACTGGCACCCCTCCAAAACGGCGCTCGAATATCTCTGGCGATCCGGCGAAATTTCGGTTTGTCACCGCCAAGGGTTCCGCAAACATTACGACCTGACCGAACGTGTTATTCCGGCCGAACACCTCAATGCACGTGTGTCCGAAGACGAAATGGTCGATTGGGCGTGTCGCACTGCATTAGACCGGCTTGGCTTTGCAACGTCAGGTGAAATTGCCGCCTTCTACGACATCATCACCCCAGCACAGGCCAAAGACTGGTGCGCCCGTGCTTTGGCTGACCAACTTGTGGCAGAGGCCGACATCCAATCGGCAGATGGCACCCTGCGCCGGTCTTTCATGTGGCCACAAACACCAGATGAAACACCAGATAACCCGAACGCGCGCGTCAGGTTGCTGTCCCCGTTTGATCCCGCGTTGCGCGACCGAAAGCGCGCCGAAAGGCTGTTTGATTTTCATTATCGCATCGAAATCTTTGTCCCCGCGCCAAAACGCAAATACGGCTATTACGTTTTTCCAGTTATGCAGGGCGACCGTATGATTGGTCGCATCGATACAAAACGCGACGGTGATACCACGCTCGTCACAGCCTTTTGGCCAGAGAACGGTATTCGCATGGGGAAGGCCCGCATCGCCGCTCTTACATCTGAGGTCGACCGCGTCGCAACCTTTGTCGGCAGTAAGTCGGTAGATTGGGCCGCAGGGTGGCTAAAGAAAAATACTTGAACGGCGTTCATTTTTGATCCATAAGGACATGAACGCTGTTCATATTTTGCAATGGAGGTCTAGAATGCCCCACGTCGTCCAAACCGAAACCCTTGTCGCGGAAGGTATCCTAACCGCCGACCAGGGCTCGATCATCGCCCGCCGTTCGCGGCAGGTCATGGTTTCTCTCGTCATTAACTCGGTCCTGTGTTTCGGGATCATCGCCGCTGCAATTGGTTTTGTACTGTGGCTCGGCAACGCTCTCGCGGTTGCTATCGTAGGTGGGCTTTTCTTGGCGAGCGGTACCTACATCCTGCTGAAAACCGATGCGTTGTACCGCATGCTGGGAAATGCGTCCGCACTGATCGGGGCGGGAATGCTCACCTTTGGCGGCATGTTCGATTTGGTTGATAAACTAGGCGAAAAAAATGGGGGGCTCGCGCTTATCGCAATTGGCGCGGTTGCCCTTGTCGTGACCTTAGCCGCTTTCTTGCGAAGCCCACTCCACACCCGTTTTCTGACGGGTAGCCTGATCTTACTTGCGGGTGCCTTGCACGTGGCTGGTCTCTATATCTGGGGGTACGCTGTAGACCTGTCCGGTGTGCCGATCACCCTGATCCACGGCTATGTTGCGGCTATGTTTATCGCAGTCGGAATGCTGATTGATGTCCGGCTAATAACCGCGCTGGCGATCGTGCCTTTTGCACAAATGCTTGAAACGGGCACCTTCTACTGGTCGGCGATGTATGCGTTCTACAGCCCCGAACCGACCCTTTCTATCCTGCAGCTCTTGGCCGCTATGGCCGTTTGTATTGCCTTAGCCAAAGTCCTGACTGATAGGTACCGCCGCCACACTCATATGTTTGGCATCATGGCCTTTATCGTGGCGAACCTGTGTTTCCTCGTCGGCAGCCTGTTTGGTGACACCATCGGTCTAACGCTTTGGGGTCCGGGCCGTTCCAGCTGGCGCTTTGATGGCAACTACGAAGACTATCGCGCAGCGCGTGATGCCTTTGATGCAACGGCGCTCCACATTAGCGAACATGTCTATTCTATTGTTTGGGCTATTTTGCTGGTGGTTGCAGCCGTTTGGTCAGGCCATACCAACCGTCGCGGCATCTTCAATGCGGCCATGACGTTTGGCGCCATTCACGCCTACACCCAAGCGTTCGAGACCTTCTACGACGAACCGTTTGCCTATGTGGTTGGGGGGTTGGCAGCAATCCCGCTGGCTTGGGGGCTTTGGCGCCTCAACGACCGGTTCGAAAACAGCGCCGAAGTGGCCGGGGTTTGATCCAAATGCAAACGGGCGGAGCCATGCTCCGCCCGTTTCCTAGATTCTTTGATTGGCGCCTAGTTCAGCAGGCCTGCATGGACCATTGCATTACGCATCAGGGTCTTCGTGCTGTCTTCCAATCCGGTCAACGGCGAGCGAACGTCTTCTTCGCACAGCCCCAACAATGACATGCCATACTTCGCCCCAACCAAACCAGGTTCAGTAAAGATGGCTTTGTGCAGCGGCATCAGGCGGTCATTTAGGGTCAACGCAGTGTCATAGTCGCCATTCTGTGTGGCCTCTTGCATCTGTGCACATAGCGCAGGCGCCACATTCGCAGTTACAGAAATACAACCAATGCCGCCCTGCGCGTTGAACCCAATCGCGGTAGGGTCTTCACCAGATAATTGAATGAAATCCGGCCCACAGGTGAGACGTTGATTTGGCACACGGGCCAAATCGCCGGTTGCGTCTTTTACGGCGACAATGTTCTCGTGCTTTGCCAAAACGCCCATTGTCTCTGGCGTCATATCGACGACAGATCGACCAGGAATGTTGTAAATCACAATCGGCAAACCGCAGTCAGCCGCTGCCGTGAAATGTTCGATCAATCCGCGCTGCGTTGGCTTGTTGTAGTACGGCGTCACGACCAGTGCCGCATCCGCGCCTGCCGCCTTAGCGGCTTTAACCAAACGAACGGTTTCGGCTGTGTTGTTTGACCCAGCGCCAGCCACAACGGGAATACGTCCCGCCGCTGCCTGCACAACGGTTTCGACAACCAAATCGTGCTCTTCGTGTGTCAACGTGGGGCTTTCACCGGTTGTGCCCACTGGCACCAACCCATGGGATCCTTGCTCGATATGCCACTCAACAAGTTTCTTGAGCGTATCGAGATCCAGCTGGCCGTTTTTAAACGGCGTGACCAAAGCAGGGAGAGACCCTTTAAGCATGATACGCATCCTTTCGTTGAGGGGCAAAATCGCCCGATATCAATACCCGTCCCTTAGTGGGGTTTTCCGCCTTTGCCAAGTTTGTGAGTTGCGTGCAATGATCGAAACCCTACCTATGTGACACTACAGACCTAACATTTCGGTCGGAAAGGACGCGCCAGATGAAGCCAATACTCGCAGCCATTGCTGCAGCTTTCTGTTTCTCTGGCAGCGTTCTGGCACAAGAATCGTCAGAAAATCCGGGGCTCTCGGACATCATGGTTGCATTAGACGAAGGTGATTCAGCCGTCGCAACAGCCCTCATGGCTGGTGCCGATCCGGTTACGGCCGATGTGGCGCGTTGGTTGCATTACCGCAGCGGTAATGGCGAATTTTCCGAAATTGCGGCCTTCATAAAGGCACATCCAAACTGGCCAACCTTAACACGCCTTCAGGCCGCCGCAGAACGCGCGATCGACGAAGATACCCCCAATTCAGAAATCCTTGCGTTCCTTGATGGTGTTCGTCCCGAAACCGGCGAAGGCACTGTCGCCTTGGCCGATGCGTTGATCGCCGCTGGCCGCACAGCAGATGCTGAAGCGGTAATCGTTGATATCTGGACGACCTCGGCCCTTACGAATGACGGCCACCGCGCCATCGTAAATGCCTACCCTGATGTCATTGCGCCCCATCACACGACCCGCGCGGATATGTTGCTTTGGCGTTGGCGCACCAGCGATGCGGAAAACGTTTTGCCTCTGCTAGACGAAGGCGAACAAGCACTCGTTCGCGCCCGTACGGCCTACATTACCCGAAGCGGCGATATTTCAGACCGTCTTTCAGCGGTCCCTGATCAAATGCGGGGTGATCCAGGCCTAACCTATGACCGGTTCAACTGGCTGGCCGACAAAGGCGATTGGACAGACGCGTCCGAACTTTTGCTTGCAACGTCTACCAGTGCCGATGCTTTGGGTGTGCCTTGGCGTTGGGGGTCATGGCGTCGCATTCTTGCGCGCTGGCAAATGCGGGAAGGCAATATTGACCGCGCATATGCCCTCGCGGCTGATCATTTCATTGCGCCAGACGAAACTAATTACGCGGATCTTGAATGGGTCGCGGGCTACCTCGCGCTGACCTACCTTGGCGATTACCCTCGCGCGCTGTCTCATTTTCAAAACTTTGACGGGGCTGTTTCCTCGCCTATTTCCAAAGGACGTGCCGGATATTGGATTGGTCGTGCGCAGGAAAAACTCGGGAATGGCACCGCTGCGATCGCTGCCTATCAGGACGCTGCACAGCACCAAACCTCCTTCTATGGCCTGCTTGCAGCTGAACATCTGGGGCTCACCCTTAACCCCGACATCGTCGGCGGTGAAAACTTTGGGGATTGGCGTACCAGCACGCTGTTGCAAAACCCTCGTGTGCAGGCGGGTCTGTCCCTTCTAGAAGCCGGTCAACGGGGGGCGGCAGTTTTGTTTATCCGTGACGCGGCCCTCGAACTGTCGCGTCAGCAAGTTGGCCAACTCGGTCAAATGCTCATGGATATTCAAGAACCGTTCTACGCCGTCCTTGCCGCCAAATCTGCGGCCCGCAATGGAGTGTTGGTTCAAGACGTCTACTTCCCGATCCACCCAATGGCTGACCTCGACTTGCCGGTCGAACCTGCCCTTGCATTGGCGATCGCCCGTCAAGAATCTGAATTCCGAACAGATGCGGGCAGCTCCGTTGGTGCCCTTGGTTTGATGCAACTCATGCCCGCCACCGCACAAGAGGTCGCCGGTTGGGTTGATCTGCCCTACAGCCGAGGGCGTCTGACCACCGACTGGGAATATAACGCCACTTTGGGCAGCGAATACCTTGCATTTCTTACGCGCGAATTTGGCGATACACCGGTCATGATCGCCGCTGGCTATAACGCGGGGCCAAGTCGCCCCAAACAATGGATGGATGAACGAGGCGATCCACGTCGCAGTTTTACAAACCCAAACCCCGTAGATGTTGTCGACTGGATCGAACACATTCCTTTCCGCGAAACCCGCAACTACGTCATGCGTGTCACCGAAGGTATCCCCGTTTATCGTGCCCGCCTGACAGGTCAAATTGGCCCCGTCGCCTTTACCGATATTCTAGTCGGTGCAGCGCCCTTGGTACGCCCCATCGCACGACCTAATCGAGCCCCCGAACCCGAGGCTGCGGTTGAACCTGAAAACGATCGTCCGCCAGTTCGCCGCGCGGGCGAATTGGCCCCGTCGGCACCAACAGGTCCGCAATCCGTACGCCCTGTTGCGCGGGCCGGCGAATAAACGGCTACGCGGCTCTGCGGGCCCGCCAAAGCGTAAATAGTCCTGCAGCAACGACCAGCGTCGCGCCTAAAACAACATTGGGGGCCAAGGTTTCTTTGAATACCAGCAGCCCAATCGTGCTTGCGAATACTAGCTGCAGGTAGGCGAAAGGCTGCACCGCACTTGCCTCGGCCACCTCGTATGTCTTGATCAGCAACCAATGGGCAAACGCGCCCGTCAAACACAGCGCCCCCATCCAATACCAATCGCCGCCAACCATCGGCTCCCAATTCCAAATGCCCAAAGGCGTCATGACCACAGCGCCAACTGTCCCCGTCCAGAAAAACGAAGTTGCTGCAGTGTCTTTGCGTGCCGCATATCGCGTCAGCAAACCATACAACGCAAACATAAATGCAGACGACAGCGCCACGAAGGCCCAAGGGCTAAACACTGTGAATCCCGGTTTGAGAATGATCAGTACCCCGACAAAGCCAACACCAATCGCACCCCAGCGGCGCCACCCAACGGTCTCTCCCAAAACAGGGCCAGACAGCGCCGCAATCAACAATGGATAGCAGGCAAAAATCGCATGGGATTCCACCAACCCCAATCGCACGAACGCGGCGACCAGAACGCAGATCTCAGTCACCAAAAGAACGCCTCGAAAGGCTTGCAAGACTGGTTGTTTCGTCGCGGCGGCCTTGCGAATTGAACCAACCTGTTGTTTGGCCAATGCAATAACAAAGGCCGCAAAAAACCAATACCGTATCGTGACAATCATCAACACGTTGTACTCGCCTGCCAAATGGCGGCTAATCCCGTCCTGTACCGCGAAAACAAAAGTGGTAAGGATCATCATCCAGATCCCAAGGCGTGGATTGTTCACCGCAACACCCCGCGTGTCATATGGCGTTTGCGGCCAAATCCGGATGTGCGTTCTATCTCAAATCCTGCGGTTTCCAGCGCACGGCGCACAAACCCCGCCGCCGTGTAGGTCGCAAAGGTCCCGCCTTGGGCGGTATGGTCGCCTACAGACGTCATCAACTCGTCTCCCCATAACTCGGGGTTCTTGGCTGGCGAAAACCCATCCAAATACCACGCATCTGCTGCCCCGTCCCACTTTGGCAACGTGTCGCGGGCATCGCCTTCAACGATCCGCAGATCAAAGTCTGGCCCTGTGATGGATGACGCCAATCGCCCATCGTTTTCTTTAAAGACCTCCACGGGCAAACCGTCAAAGTGCCCAAGCGCTTTCTCCAAATCTGCAAACGGCAACGGAAAGGCTTCAAAGCTGGTAAACTGCAATCGCCCCGCGACACCGGCATCTCGCCACGCGGCAAGGGTGACCAGAAAATTCAATCCTGTTCCAAACCCCAACTCAGCCACATGAAACCCATCGCGAAACCGGTCGGGCAGGTCGTTTCCAGACAGAAACACGTGACGCGTCTCCGCCACGCCGTCGTCCAGCGAATAATAGGGGTCATCAAACCGCAGTGACACCGGCACGCCGCTGTCGCGCCACTCTAAATCTGCCCGCTGGTCTGTCATGCCGTTCCGTCCTATTTGTTTGGGCGGACAATGAAAGCAGGCGCAGACAATGGCAATCGATATAACAGTGCGCGGGGCAGGGGTGGCCGGATTATCTGCCGCGTGGGCCTGCGTGAAACGCGGTGCAACCGTGCGCATCATCGACCCAAATGGCGTAGGTGCTGGGGCCTCTGGCGGCATCGTCGGCGCACTGGCCCCCCATGTACCCGAACAATGGAACCCCAAAAAGGCGTTCCAACTCGAAAGCCTTTTGCTGTCTGAAACATGGTGGCCCGAGGTCGAGGCCGCTGGCAGAACGCCCTCGGGGTATGGCCGCACAGGCCGTCTGCAACCACTTGTCGAAAACACCCGCGATCTGGCCCTGTCACGGGCAAAAGGTGCCGAAACTCTTTGGCAGGGTCGCGCCATTTGGGAGGTTATTCCAGCCATCACTGGTTTTGCGCCTCCCACTGACACGGGCGAACTTATCCACGACACCCTGTCTGGCCGTATCCACCCCGCACAGGCCTGCGCGTCCCTCGCTGCGGCGCTTTCCGCCAAAGGCGCTGACTTTGCCTCTGATGCCCCCGACGAAGGTCACGTCATCTGGGCGACCGGTTATCAGGGCCTCGAACAGCTCACGGCGCGCCACACCCGCTTGGTTGGCGCAGGCATCAAAGGGCAGGCCATTTTGCTTGATTACGACGCCCGCACCCAACCACAGCTATTTATCGACGGCCTTCACATTATTCCCCATTTCGATGGAACAACCGCAATCGGTTCCACGACCGAACGCGACTGGGCCAACCCAACTGCCACAGATGCGCAGGCCGATGACCTGCTCGCCCGCGCCCGCGCCGCCGTCCCCGTATTGGCTGACGCGCCAGAAATCAGGCGTTGGGCTGGCATTCGCCCCCGTGCACGCACCCGCGCGCCAATGGTCGGGGCGCACCCGTTCAACAAAGGGCAGTTCATCGCCAATGGTGGGTTTAAAATCGGGTTCGGGATGGCACCCCTCGCGTCCGAAAAGTTGGCTGATCTGGTGCTGACGGGCGAAAACACATTGCCACCGGACTTCGCGCCAATCGCCAGTCTTTAACGCATCTGCGCCACCATGCATTGCTCGCCCTGTGGGCCACGCACCCATGCTTGGCCATCCGCCCAACATAATGCCGCCTGCTGTGGTGCAATTAAGGGGGCTGTCGCGCGGTAGGTCACTTCGCTTAACGGCCGACCCAACATCCGTGTGCCGAGCAGCATCAGGTGTTGCGCCAACAACGGCCCATGAACGACCAGCCCATCATATCCTTCAACCGCCTTCGCATAAGGGTCGTCGTAATGGATGCGATGCCCATTAAACGTTAGCGCAGAATACCGAAACAACGTGGTGCTATCGAACGTAACAACTTCCTCATGCGCAGGGCCTTCAGGCGCTATTGGGCGTTCAGCTGTTTCACCGCCATCTTGGCGGTAAACAACATCCTGCCACTCGCTCAAAACAATCGTTCCACGTTGCCGAATATCGTGCCTGATCCGCACAAATGCCAACGGTCCGGACCGCCCGTCTTTGCGCGTGACACCTTCAATCATCGATGTCTTTTCAGCCTTCACACCAGCCAGCATCGCCCCATGAAACAACAACCGACCCGCCGCCCACATCCGGCGCGGTAGTCCCATGTCGGGCATGAACCCACCAAGGGCAGGGTGCCCATCGCGCCCTAAATTTTCCGGCGGCTGCGGCGTCCAAAAATAGATGTGGTGGAAAAACGGTGGCAGGGCCGTGCCCACATCTGCCGTCATCTCTAACCCCAACGTCGCTTGCAACGCGCGTGCGCGGGCAGGGTCCATGACATCGGGTATGGTTTGGCTTTGTTCAGTCATGCCTAACGTTGGCCAATCCCACCCAAAACCGCAAGTCTCAGCCCCGAGCGACCTCGTCCTTCAGGGCTGTCATCAAATCTTGGACCTTGGCAGCGTAGATCGGGCTCACCAACCCGCCATCATCGTCAAACTGGTTGCTTGAATCGGCCAGCAACAGCTCCGGCCCTTGGATGATCTGCGCCCGAAACGGCACCATGCACAACCGCAGGTCAAATTGCGCCCGCTCACCGCCTGCGCGACCTGCCGTGGCAGACATGATGGCCAATGGCTTGTTCTTCCAAGGGTTGCTGTTTGTCCTGCTGACCCAGTCCAGTGCGTTCTTCAAAACACCCGAAATGCGTTTGTTGTATTCAGGCGAAGAAATGATCACCGCCTCAGCCCCTGCAATCTGGTCTGCCAATAACTGGACCGCTTCAGGAACACCTTCAGCCGTTTCCAAATCGCCGTCATATAGCGGAACGCGTAAATCACCTTCCACGTAGTCCCCACCATAGGCAGCGGCGGCCGCGCGGATTAGCTTCGTGTTGGTTGCTTCTTTGCGTAGCGAACCAGAAATTCCCAAAAGATAGGCCATATTATCTCCAAATCTTGTTACTTGGCGTTTCCACCCATCTTGCCAGCCTTATGCCTGCTTGGGCAAAAACGCCTCAACTGATGCAGCGGCAACCACAATCACGTTCCCATTGTCCGGGTTCACGACGTTCAATCCACCTTTGACAGCGCGGACGTGCGCCCTCCCGCGCGGAAGCTTGGAAACCAAAGCATCGCAATCCACGGCATCTGGGTCTTGCACCCCCACGGTCACCTCAACGCGCATAGCGTCATGGCTTAGCCCCGTAGCTTCAAACAACGGAATAGATGAATGCCGCAAAGCATCCTCAATCGCACGACCCGCTGCCTTGGTGTAATCTTGTCCGTACAGGTCGTTGCCCATACCCATCTCGATGATAAACCGCTGGTCACTCATCCATCCAACTCCAATGCAACAGACAGCGCGACGTTCGCAATCACCGTCGGTAATCCGTCAGGGCGTGGCACATCTAGGCCCCCTTCAACGACTGAAAACGTCAGTTGACCGTAAGGAAAAATGTCACCCAAGGCCTCTGTGTCGACCGCTTCGGGCTTTTGCACGCCAATTTCCACGGTAATCTGCATGTCTTCTTTCTGTTTGCCATACAGTTCCGCTAAGTTGATCGAATTGTGCCAAAGCGCGTCCTGCAATGCCCGCTTAGCGGCTTGCGTATAGTCTTGCCTGCGCAACGATGTGCCCATGCCAAATTCTGTCAGCAACCGTGTCGCCATTAGACAATCTCCCAATATGTTGCCGTGTTTTCCTGCCATCCATTGCGATGCAACAGCGGCGTGTCAGATGTTTCGGCAGGGTACCCAAGGCACAAATATCCCGTCAGGTCCCAGTTTTCGGGCACATCAAACAGCGCCTTCACAGGGGCAGGATCAAGGATAGATACCCAGCCAACCCCGATGTTGTGTGCCCGTGCCGCCAACCACAATGTATGGATTGCCGTGACCGTCGAATAGGCCAACATTTCTGGCATGGTTTGGCGCCCAAGGCCTGCACCTTCAACCGGCGCTGTGTCTGTCCAAACCGCTAAGTGCACGGGGGCTTCAACCATTCCGGACAGCTTTAGTGCCGTGTACTTGGCCGCTTTTTCACCATCGTATTGTGTCGCGGCCTCTGCATTCGCGGCTTCGAAATTCGAAACCATTTCGGCCCGCAATTCTGCGTCTTCAACCTGCATCACCCGCCAAGGGCGCGCATTGCCCACAGCGGGCGCAAAATCCATCGCGCGGCGCAGTTGGTCCAAGACATCCGGCGCAATCGGGTCTGTCTTGAAATGACGCACGTCGCGGCGCCACTCCATCACATCCTGCAGTGCATCCCAATGGTGCTGGCCCATTTCCATCTTAGTATTCGACGCCAACCTGCGCCTTCACCCCAGACCGGAACGGGTGTTTCACCAGTTCCATCTCGGTGACCAGATCGGCAATCTCGATCAAATCATCATGGGCATTGCGCCCCGTCAAAACCACATGGGTCATGTCTGGTTTTTCTTCGACCAAAAACTGAACCACGTCTGCAATTGGCACATAATCATACCGGATCGCGATGTTGATCTCGTCCAGCAACACCATTGAATTGCTTTCATCGCGGATCAGCTCTTTGGCCTTTTCCCAAGCCGCCATCGCCATTTCCGTATCGCGTGTCTTGTCTTGGGTTTCCCATGTAAACCCTTCGCCCATCGTGTGGAACGCGCACTCGTCCGCAAATTTGTTCAAAATCAAATCCCGTTCACCCGTGCTCATGCCACCCTTGATGAATTGAACGACTGCCGACTTCATCCCATGGGCGATGTGGCGAAAAATCATGCCAAACGCAGCCGAAGACTTGCCCTTACCTTTGCCCGTATGGACAATGATCAACCCTTTTTTGTCGGTCTTGGTCGCCATGATCTTATCGCGCGCGGCCTTTTTCTTGGCCATTTTCATTGCGTGGCGGTCGGCGTCTGCGGTTGTATCGGTCATAACAAGCTCCATGAAACGGTTGCGAAGGTGCGATGCACATCATTCCCGCTTTCTGGGCCCAATGCCAATGTCTTTTTTAACAAAAAGCTGGATCCGATTATAACGAATCCGTCTGCACGCAAGAGGTGCGCGATCAATCAGCAATTTCGCTCTGGTTGTGATGTAAGGGTCAGAAAATGCTAACTTTTCCCCTAACCGAAGGGCGCGTTTTTCGCTTTACTAACTTAAGGAGGGGATGGCCCATGCGATTTGTAACTTGTTTTCTGTTGTTCGCCTATTTGGGCGCGGCCGCTTTTGCGGCTGGGTTTTAGCTAGGGCTGTCCCCTTTTTGTGAAAGTGCTTGAATGGTGCCCGTGTGTTTGGGCAAGTCATCGGGCGGAGCGGCCCACTCTAGCCGCTCTTCCCAATGATAATGTTCGTTTGGAACAAACGTGTGCGCGTCGTTCAATAGCGCCGCGTAAAAGTGGATCTCGTCAGGCCAACGCGCCGAACTATAGGCCACCGGTGCACCGCAGGTTCCGCAAAAATACCGGACCTGACCTGGACTGCTTTCATACGTTTTTGGGGTTTCACCCGTCCAGCGCCAGGTCCCGTTCGCAACGCCCATGAAGGTCGTGAATGGGCTGGCCGTTTGCCTTCGGCAGCTCTCGCAATGACAAGTGCCCTTAAATAACTCGACGCTGTCATAGGCGAACCCAATCGCTCCACACAGACAATGGCCGTGTTTTACCGCTGCTTGTTCCGTGGCATCTGACATTCCAAAATCTCCGCGATCCTTGCGCGTGCTGAATTGCTGCGCGGGACCCATATATCACGATCAATGGCTTCTTGCAGCCGCTGCGCAATTTCCAACAATGCCGGTTCATTGTGATCTGCGATAAAGTCGCGCGTTTCATCGTTCGCCAAAAACGCATCTTCGACCAGATCGAAATGATGGTTCTTTACAACGCCCGTCGTTGCGGCAAACGCGAACAGGTAATCCACCGTCGCCGCCATTTCAAACGCGCCCTTGTACCCATGTCGCTTGACCCCATCGATCCATTTGGGGTTTACCACGCGGCTGCGTACAACCCGTCCAATTTCATCATCCAACGTGCGAATGACAGGCCGCTCAGGCCGAGAATGATCGTTGTGATAGATGGGTCGATCCCGCCCTTGCAGGCTGTTAATCGCCGCCGCCGCGCCGCCTTCAAACTGGTAGTAATCGTCGCTGTCTAAAATGTCGTGTTCGCGGTTGTCTTGGTTTTGTACAATCGCCTCAACCTGACCCAACCGCGCTTCAAACCCAGCACGGTCCCGCGCGCCCTCGACGCCCGCACCATAGGCGTAACTGCCCCATTCCAAATAGGCCTCACCCAAATCGGCGCGCCCCTTCCAAAGGCGTTCATCAATCATCGCCTGCAAACCAGCGCCGTAGGCCCCGGGCTTCGACCCATATACCCGCGTCGTTGTTTCACCGGCCTTTGCGCGCGCGGCAGCAGGGTTCTGGCCATCGCTTTCATCCAGCGCTTGCACCGCTTTGGCTGCACTATCAAACAACGCAATCAACTGCGGAAACGCATCGCGGAAAAACCCACTGATCCGCAGTGTTACATCTACACGCGGGCGTCCCAGAACACCTTCAGGCAATACCTCAAACCCAGTGACACGGCGGTTGGCAGCATCCCATTTCGGCTTTACCCCCATCAGGGCCATGGCCTGCGCAATGTCATCACCACCCGTGCGCATGTTGGCAGTGCCCCACGCCGTCACCAACATTGAACGCGGCCAATCCCCGTGATCCTGAAGGTGCTTTTCGATCAACAAATTGGCCGACTTCCACCCCAACGTCCAAGCGGTCGGCGTGGGCACTGCACGTGCATCAACACTGTAGAAATTCCCACCTGTCGGCAAAACATCCAACCGGCCACGCGTCGGTGCGCCTGACGGGGCAGGGGCGACGAACTGCCCAGCAAGGGCACGCAGCAACCCGTCCCCCTCGCGCAAACCACATTCCGTGACCCGCGGTCGGATCGTCGTCATGATCTCTTCCAAAACCGCCAATGTCTGCGGCCCTGGCGCGCTGGCTTCACCGTCTAACAACGCGATCGCCAGCAGCTCTAGCCGCTCAACGGTATCGCCCAATGTCCGCCATGTGTCATCTGACAGCCCGACGAGAACCTTTGGCTTTTCAGTGGCAACGGCGGCCAAATCACAATCCAATGGGTCAAACGACACCCCTAAATCACCGGCCATGGCCCGCAACAAGGATGCATCGCCCCCCGCGCCATCGCTGCGTGGAATACGGGCCAGTGCGATTGTCAAATCGCGCAGCTGCTCGCCTTCTGGCGATTGCCCAAACACGTGCAACCCGTCGCGAATTTGCGCTTCTTTCAGCTCGCATAAATAGGCGTCCAGCTTAGCCAGATCACCGTCTTCATCGCCATCAAACCCAACGTCTGACGCTAAACCTGTCACATCCGAAAGCGACAAAATCTCGCGACGTAAATGTTCAATGCGGCGCGGGTCTACCCCAGCCGCCTCGTAATATTCATCCACCAAGGCCTCAAGGTCGCGCAATGGCCCATAGCTTTCGGCGCGCGTTAACGGCGGCGTCAAATGGTCGATAATCACCGCCGCCGCCCGCCGTTTCGCCTGTGTCCCTTCACCGGGGTCGTTCACGATAAACGGGTACACATGGGGCGTCGTCCCCAACACAACCTCAGGCCAGCAGGTTTCAGATAGCGCCGTCGCCTTACCTGGTAACCATTCCAAATTCCCGTGCTTGCCCATGTGAACAATCGCATCCGCGCCCCAATGGTGACGCAGCCAGAAATAGAACGCCAAATAATTGTGTGGCGGCACCAAATCGGGGCTGTGATAGGTCTCTGTCGGGTCTATGTTATAGCCGCGTGCAGGTTGCAGCCCAACAACGGCATTCCCAAACCGATGGACGGACAGCGCAAATCCATCGCTTCGCAAAAACGGGTCGTCAGCCGGCGCACCCCAGCGGGTGGTGATCTGTTCCTTCACGGCCCAAGGAAGGTCGTCAAAATAGCTTTGATAAACCTCTAGCGGAAGAACCTCTCCCCCCTCCCGGTCAGCCCGGTCTGTCAACCAATTGGTGGGCCCAGCCATCATCGTATCCATCAACGCCTGTGCGTCGACCGGCAGCGAAACGTCATAGCCCGCTTGGTTCAATAACCCCAACGTATGGACTGTTGCGGCGGGCGTATCTAGCCCCACGCCATTCGCCAAACGCCCGTCCTTGTTGGGGTAGTTCGCCAACACCAACGCCACGCGCTTTTGCGATACGGCTTTCCCCCGCAACGCGGCCCAGCTTGCCGCCAGTTTCACAACCCAGTCCACACGGTCCCCGACTGCGCGATAAGTCGCAATCGGACATTCGGTGGCCTCATCGAAATAGGCTTCGCCCTTAAAACTGATCGCGCGGGTCAACACACGTCCGTCTACTTCGGGGAGGGCGACGTTCATCGCGATGTCGCGTGATGATAGGCCGGTTAGGCCCTCGGCCCATGCCTCTTCGGATGACGCGGCTAACACCACCTGAAACACCGGCGCATTATTGGCATAATCTGCGGCCAACGGGTTCACCGTGGCGGCATCTCCCGCATGGGGCGAACCCACTGCAAAAGATGTGCAATTCAAGATCACATCGGGCGGTGCCGCACGAAACAGGGTTTCAACAGTCGCCTGCGACAACGGATCTTTCAGCGACGCAACAAACACCGGTAGCGGGTTCAACCCAGCGCGCAATAGCCCTTTCACCAACCGATTGATCGGCTGCAAACCCGCACCTTGCACCAAGGCGCGGTAAAACACGATCGGTACAACAGGTGCGCCAACAACCCACGCCGCCTGCGCCGTTTCCAAACCGCTCACACCCTCACCAGGCCAATAAACCCCCGCCTTCAACAACGGGCGTGCAGGGTCCGGTGTTTCAACGCCGTCTAACATTGCCTTGGCAAAGGCCAAAAAGTTCACCGCGTTTTCGGGTCCACCTTCCACCAAATACGACCACAAGGCATCGTAGTCAGCGTCGGCAATGGTCGACAGTGCGCGCAATTCGGCGTCTTCTTTGTCATCCCCGGGGAGTAACGCAAAAGGAACGCCGGCCGCCCGTAACCGTGCGGCGTATTGCTCGACCCCGTAAGTCCAATATCCAGCCCCGCCCAAAACCCGTGCAATCACCAACCGTGATTTTGTGGCGCATTGATCAAGGTGCAAATCCACCGACATCGGGTGGATCAGATGCATCATGCTGGCCAACCGTACAGCCGGTGCATCTTTCATCTCACCCCGTGCAGCCGACAAAGCCGCCAATTCGGTATCTGCCGCAGAAATCACCACAACATCGGCAGGCGTTTGTCCTAAATCGACAGGTTCTTTCCCGTCATCAATCGCCCCAGGGGTAGCCGCCAACAGATGCATCAGTTACATGCCTTCCAAACAATAGGAGCACGACCATGGACTACAAAGCCGCAGGCGCGCCAAAACCGGCCAAAGGCCAGCCCCGCCATTCCGAACATAACGCCTATGGCACCGACAAAACGCCGTTCAGCAAACGCCCGTCTAAGGCTGAATTGCTGGCACGGATGAAGGCCAATGCCGAAAAGGCAAAGAAATAACGTCACAACGTTTTTTCCATAAAGATCGAATAGGGGCTTTCGTCATAATCGCCGAAGGGCCCGCAAATCTCGAAACCGAACCGGCCATACAGCCGGTGTGCGGCATCTAGTCCGGTGCCTGTTTCTAGGCGCAGAAGTGGCAATTCCTCGTCGCGTGCGGTGTCTTCCACCATGCGCAAAACGGCCGCCGCTACACCCTTGCCTCGTCCTTCTTGCGCGGTGAACATCGACTTCACCTCGCCGTAGCCGTCTTTGATAGCCAACGCGCCTGTTCCCAGTATATCCGACCCTTCGCGTGCCGCAAAGAACCGAATGTTATCGGCACACAGCGCATCCAGATCCAAGTAATGACAGGCGCCCGCCGGAAACAGCTCGTTCATCAACGCATGACTTTGCGCCAACAACGCCGCTGGCGCCTCGTCATTTGGGTTCGCAAGCTCAACGGTAATCATGCGCGCAAGGCGGTATCAATTGCCACGCGGTCAAGCCCCGCCTGACCGATCACCACCAATCGGGTCGACCGCATCTGAACGCCAAACGGGCGGTCAAAATAGGTGTCTACGCGTGGGCCAACAGCCTGCAATGTCAAACGCATGGGTTTATCCGTAATCGCGGCAAACCCTTTCAGGCGCAAAATGTCATGGGCGCGGATCACATCCGCAACCTTTTCGGCAAATGCGTTGGCGTCTTTGATTTCACCCATCTCTACGACGAAGCTTTCAAACTCGTCATGGCCGTGGGCGTGTTCATGATGGTGATCATCTTCGTGATGATGGTCATCGTCATGGTGGTGATGGTCATGATCATGATGGTGGTGATGCACTTCATGGCGGGCCTCTAAATCCGCCTCAGCGCCCATACCTTGGCCCAACAAAACATTCACAGGCAAAGCGCCCATCGTCGCTGTCACGACCTGAACACCTTGACGCGCTTCAGACTTTAGAACCGCGCGCAAATGATCGGCCTGACCGTCGCCCAACAGGTCCGCCTTGTTCACCACAATCATATCCGCACAAGCGATCTGATCTTCGAACAGCTCGGACAATGGTGTTTCGTGGTCCAGGTTCTCGTCGAGTTTGCGTTGAGCATCCACGGCATCAACGTTGTGTGCAAACCGCCCATCTGTCACGGCACGGCCATCCACAACCGTGACCACACCGTCCACGGTCACCTTGGTCGAAATTCCAGGCCAGTTGAACGCGCGCACCAATGGCTGTGGCAACGCCAAACCCGATGTTTCAATCACAATATGATCGGGCGGGTTTTCACGCCCCAACAGTTTTTCCATCGTCGGAATAAAATCGTCCGCAACGGTGCAGCAAATGCACCCGTTGGACAGCTCCATGATGTCATCCTCGGTGCAGGTCTCATCCCCGCAGCCTTTCAAAATATCGCCATCCACACCCAAATCGCCGAATTCGTTAATGATCAACGCAATTCGTTTGCCTTGGGAATTCTCCAGCATATGGCGGATCAGCGTGGTCTTTCCGGCGCCAAGAAAGCCGGTAACAACAGTGGCGGGAATTTTCGCAGGCATAAATCTCTCCTAAGGCGCATCGCGACGCAAACGGCCCCGCAGTCGGGGGCCGTCCACGCATATTATAATTCAATCAGCAGTTAAACGGCGGCGTACAAACGGGGCGACACAAGGCCAGATCCGTCCAACCCGCGCAGCTTCTTCGCGCCGGCCAACACGGCCAGATCGACCAGCGGTTCGACCAGCACAACCGCCATGTACGCAATCCCAAACGACCCGACAGCTGCCAAATTGTCGGCACCAACGCCTTGACCGTAAATCGCCCAAAACGCGACCCATGCAACCACGCCGCCTTGGTAAGCGGCCGACAGCTTGAACGCCTGTGCGTATGTCAAATCAATATAGGCTGTGTTCGGCGCGATGATGCTTTTGGCAAGGAAATGCACAGCAAACAGCGGAACCAGCAATGTCGTGATGTTGACCGAGAACATCGGCACATCAGATGGGGCAAACAACATGCCCTGCAACGCCAATCCGGCGACCAACCCAATCGCAGCAGGGGCTGTGCCAAGGATCAACAAAATCGTTGTCCCAAAGATGAAGTGGACTTCTGAAATTCCAACAGCGAAATGCGGCAGGACTTCGAAGAAGATGAAAACCGCCAAAGTGGCGATCACGCTGCGCGCAGCCAAGGAAACTGGTCCGCGATGCTTAATCGCATCCCACGCCATTTTGGCGGAATACGTGACAGCGCCAGCTGCGGTTGCGTAGCTCAAGATCATTTTTGCGCCGTGAACGACGCCCGGTTCGATATGCATATTTTCTATCCCATGCAGCCGTCATCCCCGACGGCGGGTTTCATTTAGCATGGCAGGTCTCCTGGCTCGCGGATCATCGTGGTTTGCGTTCCCTTCCCGGGTTGCCCCAGTGGTCATGAACGCACACTCACCGCTTACAGTCGCGGGGGCGGCTGTGGTTTTGTACCTCCTGTTTGGATCGGCGCGCACCACATTCCCTTTTTGATCCCCTGCGTGGCTTGGCCACACAGATAAGAACCATGCACCACCGTTGTGCGCCGTGTAGGGTTGGTGGGTCAAGGCGGATTCCGGCACATTTGGTGTGAATCCGACGAAATGCCGCCGTGAAAACCCTGCAGGTTCTCCGTTGGGGCAATTGATCCGCTTTGCCCAAATCACCGCCCAAATCCGCAATATCTTGTGGATAACCGCCTATTTTGCGCGACATCCGGTGTGGGTTCGTTGACTCAGACGTACCTGACCGCGCAGCATATAAGCCGGATAGAGAATCATAAACGAGCAACCCATGCGGTTTTCCCGCCTTCGCCTGAATGGCTTTAAAAGCTTCGTCGACCCGACCGACCTGATCATTCAGGACGGGCTGACAGGCGTGGTGGGTCCAAACGGCTGCGGCAAATCTAACCTCCTCGAAGCGTTGCGTTGGGTCATGGGCGAAAACCGCCCTAAAGCCATGCGTGGCGGCGGCATGGAAGACGTGATTTTTGCTGGTGCGTCCACACGTCCTGCCCGCAACTTCGCCGAAGTTTCGCTCGAAATCGACAATGGCGAACGTCTCGCGCCTGCGGCCTTTAACGACAGTGATAAGCTGGAAATCGTGCGTCGCATCACCCGCGATGTTGGCTCTGCCTATAAAGTCGGCGCAAAAGATGTGCGCGCCCGCGATGTGCAGATGCTGTTCGCAGATGCCTCCACCGGTGCGCACTCTCCTGCGCTGGTACGTCAGGGTCAAATCTCCGAACTGATCAATTCCAAACCCAAAGCGCGCCGTCGTATCTTGGAAGAGGCCGCAGGCATCTCCGGCCTGTATCAACGTCGCCACGAGGCGGAACTAAAACTCAAGGGCTCCGAACAAAACCTCGCCCGCGTCGATGATGTGATCGAACAATTGGCCAGCCAGTTGGGCCAGCTCGCGCGGCAGGCCCGTCAGGCCGCCCGCTATCGCGCCATCGGCGACGACCTGCGCCAATCCGAAGGCCTGCTGTTATACCGCCGTTGGAAAGAAGCCGACGAAGCTCGTGCCGCCGCAATGGATGAACTGCGCGAACGTACGACCGCCGCGGCGTCTGCCGAAACGGCGGCGCGTCAATCTGCCAAGGCCCGCCAAACCGCCGAAGACGCCCTTCCGCCCCTGCGCGAAGAAGAAGCAATCGCAGCAGCCGTGCTGCAACGTCTCCACGTTCAACGCGACACCTTGGCCGACCAAGAAGCCCGCGCCAAACAAACCATCGAAACCCTGACCAACCGCATCGAACAACTGGTCCGTGACATGGACCGCGAAGGCGAATTGAACAAAGACGCGGGCGAAACCATTGAACGTCTGGAATGGGAAGCCACCGAAATCGCCAAGGCACACGCAGGTCACGAAGACCGCCTGGAAGAAGCACGCCACGCTTCGACGGATGGTGCGCAAATCCTTGCGGACCGTGAAACCGACCTTAGCGAAATGACAGAAGACGTGGCACGCCTTGCCGCACGTCACCAATCCGCCCAACGTCTGATCGACGACTACCGTAAAACGCTAGAGAAAAACGAAGCCGACGCCCAGCGCGCCCAAGCCACTAGGGCCGACGCACAAGCGGCATTAGAACGCGCCGCGGCCGACTTCGAACGTGCCGAAGAAGCGGAAGAAATCGCGCGGGCCACAGCCGAAAACGCCGAAGACGTCCTTCAAGAAGCCGAAGCCGCCCGTGCCGACACCCAGTCGCGCGAAGCCGACGCACGCGCGCTGCGATCAGAGGCTGAAGGCGAGGCAAACGCCCTTCGTGCGGAAACAGCCGCGCTGTCCAAACTCGTCGATCGTGACAGTTCCGAAGGCAGCCAAATCCTCGACCAACTTCGCGTCGAAGGCGGCTACGAAAAGGCCCTCGGTGCCGCGCTGTCCGACGACCTAAAGGCGCCAGCCGTCACCCCCGATATGGGGTCTGGTTGGGTTGCACTGGCCGGCTACAGCCAGCCGCAACTGCTGCCCGAAGGCGTCAAAGCCCTGACCAATTATGTCTCCGTGCCAGAGGTGCTGGTGCGTCGCATGGGGCAGGTGGGTCTGGTCGATGCCGCCGATGGTGCCAAACTGCAAAAAGACCTCAAACCCGGCCAACGTCTCGTCAGCCTCGAAGGTGACCTTTGGCGTTGGGACGGGTTCCGCGCTGCGGCCGAAGACGCCCCCTCTGCCGCCGCCCTACGTCTGCAACAACTCAACCGTCTCGAAGGCCTGAAAAAGGACCTCAACGATGCGTTGGCCCGTGCCGATGGCATGGTCCAAGCCCACGAAATGCTGACCACGCGTCTGTCCGAATTGGCCGAAGCCGACAAAACTGCACGTATTGCCCGCCGCGCTGCCGACACCGCCGTGGCCGATGCAAACCGCGCCCTGTCTCGCGCCGAAGCCGACCGCAACTTGGCCGAATCCAAACTCGACAGCTCCGGCCTCGCCGTAAGCCGTCACGAAGAAGAGGCCATGTCGGCCCGCAAAGCCCTAACCGAGGCCGAAGCAACAGCCAAAGGCCTCGCGAACCTCGACGATGCGCGTGCCGCTGTCGAAGACGTCAAAATGACAGTCGAAGCCGCCCGCATGACCATGATGGCAAAGCGGTCTAACTTCGACGAAGTCCGCCGCGAAGGCGAAGCGCGCACCAAACGCAGCCAAGAAATCACCAAAGAAATCAGCGGCTGGAAACACCGTCTTGAAACGGCCAACAAACGTACCGCCGAATTGTTGGACCGCAAAGAAACATCCCAGTCCGAACTCGAAGACGCGCTTCTTGCGCCCGAAGACATCGCCTACAAACGCGAAGAACTCGCCGATGCCACGGACGATGCCGAAACCCGCCGCGCCGCCGCCGCAGACGTCCTCGCCCTTGGTGAAACCGCCCTGCGCGAAGCCACCGTAACCGAACGCGACGCCGAACGTCTTGCCTCCGAAGCCCGTGAATCCCGCGCCCGCTCCGAAGCCCGTTCCGACGCCGCCAAAGAAACGACACAGGCCGCGGTCGAACGCATCATGGAAGCGCTCGAAACCACGCCCGACAATTTGCTCGAAACGCTAGACGTTGATCCGGACAAAATGCCCGCGTCCGAAGCGATCGAAAACGATGTGAACCGTCTGAAACGCCAACGTGACGCGCTGGGCGCAGTGAACCTGCGTGCCGAAGAAGACGCCAAAGAAGTCCAAGAAGAACACGACCTGCTCGTCAAAGAAAAGACCGACCTAGAAGACGCCATTCGCGCCCTGCGCACCGGTATCGCAGCGTTGAATAAAGAAGGCCGCGAACGTCTTTTGACAGCGTTCGAACAGGTCAACGAAAGTTTCGGCACCTTGTTCCAACACCTGTTCGGTGGCGGCGAGGCAAAACTAGTCATGGTCGAAGCTGACGATCCGCTTGACGCTGGCCTCGAAATCCTCTGCCAACCTCCGGGCAAAAAGCTCAGCACCCTCAGCCTTCTGTCAGGTGGGGAACAAACCCTTACTGCGCTGGCGCTGATCTTCGCGGTGTTCCTCGCGAACCCAGCCCCCATCTGTGTGCTCGACGAGGTCGACGCCCCGCTTGATGATGCCAACGTCACCCGTTTCTGCGACCTGCTTGATGAGATGACGCGCCGCACCAACACGCGCTTCCTCATCATCACCCACCACGCCGTCACCATGGCCCGCATGGACCGCCTGTTCGGTGTCACCATGGGCGAACAGGGCGTTAGCCAATTGGTGTCGGTCGACCTGAAAGCCGCCGAAACAATGGTGGCTTAATGACCCTTTGAGTGAGACCTTTTGCGGTTCGCTCTTTCAGAGACAATATTCGTTCACGAGACAATCACACCCGCTGCCGACATCCGTTTTTCAGCAGCCTCCGTCGGCGCCGCTGAAAGAGTTCCATCTTTTACGACAGTGACGTCATATCCGCGATTTCTAGCCGCCAGCGCCGTCTTCTGCACACAATAGTTGAAATCCAAACCCACGATCCGAAGGCGGCCCACGCCGAGGCGTTCCAGAAGGGCGTCGAGCTCGCCTGTTTCAAACGCATCCTGTACCCGTTTCACAATGACATGATCAGGGAGGGAGGCGAAAACCTCCGCAACCTCTGTCCCCTCACTGCCCTCTATCGCCTGTCCCTTCATGGCGAGTTTGGCCACAGCCTTCGTTGATGGGATCGACCATTCCTGACGTACAGCAATAACTGGATGGTTTTGCGCGCGCGCCGCTTCTACGTCCTTGAAAATCGCCGCCGCCGCGGTGTTTTTCGCGGCCTCCGAATAAGGACCGCGGTCCCAGAAAACGGATTGCAGATCAATGAGCAGCAGCGCTGATCCATCTCGTTGCCGTATGGGGGCTCCAACACTCACCGAACCGATGCGTCTAATCCCAGTGCCAAGCCAGAGTACAATGAGGAGGGCCATAGATACCAAGATATAGCCAAAGATCATTCTGTCTCTCCTGCTTCTTGCTTCAAACTGTCCGTTACCGCGCGTACAACCCTAAGCGCGGTAGCAATGTCTTCATCGCTTAAGTCTCCACCGACCTCCTCCATAAGCGTCATCTCTCTGGAAATGATGTCTTTGATTACCGTGCGGCCGCGATCCGTCAGAGCCATGATAGGTGAACGTTTATGACGCGGATTTGCACGTTGCTCAATGAAACCGGACTCGCGCGTTTCGTTGCACATTATCTGGACGTATTGCCGCTTAATTTCGAGCCTTGCCGCAATCTCTGGAACGGTCTGCTCTCCATATTTGTCCAGCATCTCCAGAACGGCGCGCATCCGGACAGTAAGATCGGTTCCAACCAGACCAGCTTCAACGCAGGCTTCAGCGGCCTGCATTAAAGGGCGTGACATCCAAATAAGTTGGTGAAGGTGTTCTGTTTTCATAATGACATTATACTTGTCATATTGACAAGCACAATGTCAAATTGTGCGACAGCAAGTGTTGGGGCTTCCTGCAGCAAGATGCAAAGAGGGCGCGGGGCCGATATTCGTTGCTCACAAGTGTGGTTCCGGCGTCATGTTTCCGGATCAAAGCCTCCGCCAAGCACGCCCTTGCTAGAGAAACCCAAACCCTAACGCACCGTCACACTGCCACTCCCCTTGAACAACCCCACCCGCTATGATGCCCTCAACGTCAACGCCTTGGGAGGGGATCAATGGATATTCTGGTAAACGTCGTGCTGCCGCTATCGCTGGCAATCATCATGTTCAGCCTCGGCATTGGCCTTACATTGGCCGACTTCAAACGCGTGGCCGAACGGGGCTGGGTCTTCGCTATCGGCGCCACCTGTCAGCTCGTGCTGCTGCCTGTCATGGCCTACCTGATCATCATGGCGTTCGGCCTTTCCGGCGCCATCGCCGCAGGGGTCATGCTCATCGCACTCTGCCCTGGTGGTGTTACGTCCAACGTAGTGTCGCGTTTGGCGGGTGGTGATGTGGCGCTGTCGGTGTCGCTCACGGCGCTCATGTCTCTCGCCTCAATCCTCACCGTTCCGATCATGATCAGCTGGGCCGTTGTGCATTTCATGGGCGAAGCGGCCCCCGACGTTTCGGTCACGTCCCTTGCCCTCGCGATGTTCTTGCTCACCATGTTGCCCGTTATCCTTGGGATGGTCCTGCGCCATTTCGCAACCCCACTTGCGGACCGTCTCGAACCAACCCTCATCAAAATCGCGTCTGTGCTTTTCGTCCTCATCATCCTCGCGGCCATCGCGTCGAACTGGGGCCTTCTTACGGAAAATGCAGGCACCCTCGCACCTGCGCTGCTGACCTTGAACCTTTCGACCATGATCGGCGGCCTGTTGATCGCCACGGCGCTGGGGCTCACATGGCGCGAGCGTAAAACCATCTCCATCGAGGTCGGCATCCAAAACGGCAGCCTCGGCATCACCCTCGCGCCGCTGATCGTGGGCGCCACAAACGGCATCCCCACCATTGGTCTGCCGTCCGCCATGTACGGCGTGATCATGTATGTCACCGCCATCCCATTCGTCCTTTGGTTACGGAGCCGCAATTCATGAAAACAGATGTCGTTGTTGTGGGCGCAGGCCTTGCTGGTCTTGCCGCCGCCGCTGAACTTGGGGATCGCGGCAAAAGGGTCGTGATCGTAGACCAAGAAGGCCCGCAAAACCTTGGCGGTCAGGCCCATTGGTCCCTTGGCGGCCTGTTCATGGTCGATACCCCCGAACAGCGGCGCATGGGCATCAAAGACAGCCACGAACTGGCCCTGAACGACTGGATGGGGTCGGCGCAATTTGATCGACCCGAAGACAACTACCCACGCCAATGGGCCGAAAAATATCTCGACTTCGCGGCAGGCGAAATGCGCCCGTGGCTGCACGACATGGGCCTGCGTTGGTTCCCCGTTGTGGGCTGGGCCGAACGCGGCGGGTCCGACGCCATGGGCCACGGCAATTCCGTACCCCGTTTCCACATCACATGGGGCACCGGCCCCGGTGTGCTCGAACACTTTATCCGCCGCTGCAACGAACACCGCGACGCGGGCCGCATTACCTATCTGCATCGTCACCAAGTCGACCGGTTGGAAATGCAAAACGGCGCGGCTGTCGGTGTGTCCGGCACAACCCTTGCCCCCGATAACGCCGTCCAAGGTGCGCAAACCAACCGCGACGCTGTGGGCGAGTTCCGCGTCGATGCCGACGCGGTGATCGTCGCCTCTGGCGGCATCGGTGGCAACTTCGACCTCATCCGCAAAGTCTGGCCCACGGAACGTCTTGGCCCCGCCCCGAAAAACATGCTCTCCGGCGTGCCAGCCCACGTCGATGGCCGCATGATCGGCATCACCGAGGACGCAGGCGGCCACGTCATCAACCGCGACCGTCTGTGGTTCTACACCGAAGGCGTCAAAAACTGGGACCCGATCTGGCCTGCCCACGGCATCCGCATCCTACCAGGCCCATCGTCCCTATGGTTCGACGCGCGCGGCAACCGCTTCGCGCCCCCCGCCATGCCTGGTTTCGACACCAACGGAACCTTCAAAGCGATCCTCGACACCGGCTTCGACTACAGCTGGTTCGTGTTGACCCAAAAGGTCATCAAAAAGGAATTCGCCCTCTCAGGATCCGAACAAAACCCTGACCTCACATCGGCCAAATGGTCCAAGGTGCTAAAGGAACGTATCCTGTCCGGCAAAAACGCTACCGGTCCTGTCGAGGCGTTTAAGGAACACGGCGCGGACTTCGTCGTTGCCGACAATCTGGTCGACCTCGTTAAAGGCATGAACGGCATCACCGACGACGACCTGATCGACGAGGCACACCTGCGCGCGCAGATCGAAGCCCGCGACGCCCAAGTCGACAATCCCTTCAGTAAAGACCCGCAAATCACCGCCATCCAAGCGGCGCGGCATTACCGCGGCGACAAGCTCATCCGCACCGCCAAACCGCATAAATTCCTCGATGAAGGCAACGGCCCCCTCATCGCCGTGCGCCTCAACTTGATCACCCGCAAAACGCTGGGCGGCTTGCAAACGGACCTCAACAGCCAAGCCATCGACGCCGCAGGCAACCCCATCGCAGGCCTCTATGCCGCAGGCGAAGCCTCCGGCTTCGGGGGTGGTGGCTACCACGGCTACAACTCGCTGGAAGGCACATTCTTGGGTGGTTGTATCTTTTCGGGCAGGGCTGCGGGTAGAAGTGCGGGGTAGCAAAAAAACCTCGCAACAGCCCTAATTGGCTTCTCGGCATTCAAATACCCGTTCAATAGAACGTAGGGTTTTGGGGTCGCGGTTATGGCGCGGCTGGCCTTCGTATAGGTCAAGGCCATAACCCGCGACGATAATTTCGAAGCTACAGTTCTCTCGCAAGATATGAAGCATTTCTTTTCGCGGCCCTTGAGAAAGGAAACTGTCTTCAGGAAGTTGAATAAGACCGTGGCTAGTCTGAATGAACCCACAATAGCTATCGCCGGATCGTGTTGGTGCATCTGACCTTGAATTGAATATGGCTTTCCCGCCGCTACCTGAGCACTCCTCAACTGCGTCGATCCATTCAATCTCTACAACCAACGTTTGTCGCCCGAACAGCGGTTCTGCTGCCATCACGAAAGCACCCGCTGCCAAGATCGATAGGATCGCAATTATCAATTTTCCGCCGGGACGGTTCCATAAAGACTTCATTAGAAACTGACCTTACCCCTCCGGCACCAAAACAATCTTTCCGATGTGTTTTTTCTCCTGAAAATCCTGCTGCGCCTTGGCGATGTCTTGCAACGGGTACATCATTGCCAACAGCGGTTTGACCTTACCTTTTCCAATATATGAAACAAGGTTGGGGAACACCTGATCGTGAGGCGACAGATAACTCCGCTTCTGTCACACTCGTCCCTATGAAATACGTCCTCATTCCCCTGCTTCTCGCCGCGCCGGTGTCCGCCCAAGACTATAACCCGCGCGATACCGATACAGTGCCAACGGCCCAAGAATTGTCCGAAATCATTCTCGTCCACGACCTTGAATATTTCGACGGCGGCGTGTCCCGTTACAACACCGACGGCACCTATACGTGGACGTACAACCCCGACAACGGCGGCGGCGTTTGGTACGGCCATCACGAAATCACCGATAACGTCGCCTGCATCACTTTCGTCACTGGCGTAGAACGCTGCGATATGTTCGTGCAAGCGGGCGATCGTCTCACGGTGCTCACCGCGGACGGTCAACGTTTCCCGATCCGCGAAATCCGCTAGAGCGCCGACAGCAGTGCCGCCGTGGGCCAAGCATCCGCTGGCATCCCCAAACGGGTCTGTTCCACCTGAATGGCCGCGCGTGTGCGTGCACCAATGATGCCATCGGCACCGCCCACATCATGACCCCGCGCTTCCAACTTCCGTTGCAACTGTTGGATCTGATCACCGCTCAAACCAGCTTCAGGATTGCCCGCATTGTAAACCTGCGCACCGCCAATACGGGTCGCAAAATAGGCCGCTGTAAGAACGTATGTGAACGATTGGTTCCATTCGAAATAAACATCGAAATTCGGATAAGCGAGGAACGCAGGCCCGTTTCGCCCCATTGGCAAAATCAACGACGCCGGTAGTTCCGCCAATGCGCCACTGCGCGAAGCAACACCCATCGCGGCCCACTGGGAGGCTGGCAAAGTCGTTTCAGTCCCCGACAGCGCCCAATCCATCTGGCTTGGAACAGTCACCTCCTGCAACCACGGCTGGTTTGGCACCCACCCCAGTGATGACAAAACCGATGCACCAGACAACAATGCATCCGGCGCGGATGTCTTCAACGAAACCTGTCCATCGCCATCCCCATCACGGCCGTTTTCAATAATGTCTCCGGGTAACATCTGTACCATGCCGATCTCGCCGGCCCACGCACCTGTGGTAGTTGCGGGGTCCAAATCGCCCCGTGCATATAACTCCATCGCTGAAAAAATCTGCGGCCGGAACAGCTCTGGGCGGCGGCAATCATGGGCCAATGTCACCAACGCATCGCGGGTGTTGAAATTGCCCTGCACCGCACCGAAATCCGTTTCGAACGCCCAAAACGCCAACAACACCTCGCGCGGAATACCCATCTCCGCTTCGATGCGATCAAATATCGCATCCTGCCGGCTTGATTGCGCGCGGGCATTTTCAATCCGGTTGTTCGAAATCAGACGCCGCGAAAAGTCGATGAAATCGCGCTGGAAAACACCCTGCCGCCGGTCCGCCGCCAAAACCTCTGCGTCCTGCCGTGCACCGGCCAAAAATCCCCGCGCGGTGCTCTCAGAAATGCCATGGGTCGCGGCTTCGGCCACCAACCCATCCTGAAACGCGGCCCATGACCCGCCACAGGTTTGCGCAGCCACAGGTGCGGCCAAGACGGTAAATGCGAAAACGGCTGATCTGAACATAGGGTCTCCTTTGGTTCAGGCCACCCTAGCGTAGCCTCACAACAGTGCAATCAAGATGATCGTGATCAGCGAAATCCCCCAAGCCTTCCAAAGGCTCAAAACCGCGGCATCAATGTCATCAGAGCGTGCGTCCTTGCGTCCAGCGGCATTCACGAACGGGAACTCTTGCTTCACGCCCTCGTAGCTGCGTGGCCCCGACAGCGCGACACCCAGCGCTGGCGCCATTGCCGCCTCGGGCCAGCCTGCATTCGGCGACCGGTGCAACGCCGCGTCCGCGCGGATCGCACCAAAACTGGCACGGGTCGGCCCTGCCAGCCAAATCAGCAGTGCGGTGATCCGCGCAGGCACCCAATTAACCACATCATCCAACCGCGCGGCGGCCCAGCCGAACGCCTCGTGTTTCTCGGTGCGATACCCAATCATGCTGTCGGCTGTGTTGATCACCTTATAGGCCAACAGCCCCGGCAACCCTGCGATGACGAACCAAAACAACGGCGCAATCACCCCGTCGCTCAGGTTTTCCGCCGCGCTTTCTATGGCCGACCGTGCCACCGCGGCGTCATCCATGCCACGCACATCGCGCCCTACAATCATCGCAACAGCGCGCCGCCCATCGCCCAGCGACAAACGCAACGCATCACCGACCGCCTGCACATGTTGCACCAATGATTTCTGCGCCAGCAACATTGCCCCGACGATCACCTCAACCCACCAACCGGGGATCGCGGCCATGATCCACCCCAAAACAGCGGCCCCGATCACCAAAATACAAACCGCCCAAACGCCATTGCGCCGCGTCCGGTTGTTCAATCGCGCATCCAACACCCCAACCGCACGGCCCATCAGCACGGCAGGGTGGGGCAGCCTGTCCCATAGCCACTTGGGTTCGCCCAACAGCGCGTCCAAAACCATAGCGCAGGCAATCGCGATCACAGCGCAGCCTCCAACTGGTCCCACTGGTCAGGCGCAGGCAGCCCCAACCTGATCCATGTTTTCGAGTACGGAAAAATGCGCGACCACACATGACCACGGGCCAGTTTATCCTGCGTCGCTGCCGCATCAGGCACGGCATAGGTGCGGAACAAATCGGTTCCGCCAACCAAATCCCAACCAACCAAATCATCCAACCGTTTAGCATCCGTCGCCAACCGGTCCCGCGTCGCCTCGGCCCACGCCACGTCTTCCAACGCCCGCGCACCAATCTCTAACGCAGGCCCCGCCACGGCCCATGGCCCCAACTGATCGCGCAGCTTCTGTGCAATCTCCGGCGCACAAATCGCAAACCCCAACCGTGCGCCCGCCAGTCCCCAGAATTTCCCAAAGCTCTTCAAAATCACCGTGTCAGGATGCACTGCACGGGCCACATGGCTCGCCTCTGGCATCACGTCACAAAAACTCTCGTCAATCACGATAGAGCGCGCGGATGGCGCATCGCCCCAAACCCGCCCATCGGGATTGTTAGGGTGCACAACAACATGCACATCGCCACGCTCGCCAACCTGCCAACCATTCGCTGCAAAGGCCGCCGCATGTTCGTTATAGGTCGGGGCAGGGATCGACACCCGCGTTCCATCCCAAACATGAGGCATCGCCGCAATCAACGCTGATGCCCCGTTCGCCGCCACAACCTCGGCCCCATCCGGCACATTCCAAAACACGCGGGCCGCCGCCAACAACCGGTCCATCGCCCCTTGATCGGGCAGGGCGGTCCATGCCCCAGCGGTAATCTCACCCACAGGGTAGGGCACCGGATTGATCCCGGTGCTTAGGTCCAACCAATCGCTGCGAACGCCCCCATAGGCGGCAACCGCAGCGTCCAGCCCTCCACCATGGTCGCGCTTACTCATTCCTCGGGAAGCGGCTGATGACGGGACACAAAATGCCCCTTCACGCCCTGTGGCCATTCACGGTACGGCACTTGCCCCGTCTCGCTTGCAGCATGTTTCGCCGCATATTCCACAATGGCCTCTGCATCGCCTTCGGTGGCCTCAAACGTGCCCAGCGAATAGTTGATCTTGTCCTTGGCCTGCACCGTGATGTTGACGGCGCGGTCACACCCCATAGTGCAAGACACCCGCCGCGTGCGCACGTCCTCGGCCCCGGCGGCACATCCCTCAACCAATTCAGCCAAAGCCTCGCCATCGGTCGGCTCGCCCGCCGCGGCATCCCAGCCTTCGCGCTTACATGTGTCGCAAACGGTAATCCATGTGGTCATAACAGCCCCCTAATTCAGCCCACCTTTCAAAGCGGATTTGACGGGTGGGGGCAAGGGTGCGTTGGACGGATGTTCAGACATAGCCTCCCTATCAGTGTCACTTGACGTCCGCTTTGCGGGACTTAGCCGACTTTGAACTCAACTTCGATATGTTCTTGTTCTCGTGCTTCATCGAATAAGGCTTTGACACGTGGCAGTAATACGGCGACGCTTTGCGATAGTTCGGTGCCTACTGAAACTTCGATAGAGTATGGAGGCATAACGTTGTTGATATCACTTGTGATACTGTCCCATAGAGCGTCCAAATTTCGTCCGTGCCAGACAGGCGCATCGAGTGATGTAAGCAAAATCCCGTAGAAATCATCTACGGTCTCGCATTCTGATATATTGATGGAAATTCGCTGCATTGCGCAAACATCTCATAAGTTTGGCGAAGAGACTATGGGCTCATTCTAGACCTTCACCCCCGCCCATGGGCCGCCTCAAAATCCAACACAGGGTTCACCGGAATAATCCGGTGCGGGTTAATCGTCTCATGGCTGTAATGATAATGGCGCACGATGTGGTCCATGTTCACTGTGCTCGCCACCCCAGCGACCTGATACAAATCGCGCGTGAACCCCCATAGGTTCGGGTAATCCACGATCCGTTTGCGGTTACATTTGAAATGCAAATGATACACCGCATCGAACCGGATCAAAGTGGTCCACAACCGCCAATCGGCTTCGGTCAACCGATCTCCCATCAGGTACCGCCCTTGGCCCAGCCGTTCCTCCAGCCAATCCAAACTGTCAAATAACGGTCCCACAGCGGCATCATAGGCCGCCTGCGTCGTCGCGAACCCGCACTTATAAACGCCGTTGTTCACCGTGTCATAAATCCGCGCATTTACCTCTTCGATGTCATCGCGCATTTCCGCGGGCCAGTAGTCATCCCTGTTCCCTGTGACCCCGTTGAACGCCGAATTGAACATGCGGATAATTTCCGAACTCTCATTGCTCACAATCGTCTCGCGGTCCTTGTCCCATAGGATCGGCACAGTCACGCGCCCACTCACGCCCGGATCGGCCTTCAAATACACATCCCGCGCAAACGGCAGGCCATACAACGTATCCCCCGTTGCCCCATGCTCATCCACTTCAAACGTCCACCCGTCCGACAACATATCAGGATGCACAGCACTCACCGAAATATGGTCCTCCAACCCCTTCAGCGCACGAAACACCAAAGCTCGGTGCGCCCAAGGGCAGGCGTACGATACATACAAATGATACCGCCCCGACGCGGCCTCAAATCCGCCCTTGCCGGACGGCCCCGCAGCCCCATCCGCCGTGATCCAGTTGCGAAACGCCGCTGTGGTACGTTTGAACGCACCACCGGTCGATTTCGTATCGTACCAAACGTCGTGCCAAACACCGTCTACCAATTGTCCCATCGAACGCCTCCAATCCTTGCGTCCCAATTACTTAGCCCGCACTGACCCGAACGCAAACACACGCATCAGCGCAGAAACCGTGCGTCACCGCACATCTGTCTGTCGCTAACACTCAAACGATTGCCGCGAATCCCATTGCACGCGCGCCGCTGGCATGATCAAACTGCACCCGACGACGCCCTTCAGGGCCAGAGAGGTTGTTGCATCCGCGGTCGACCCAAAACGGGGACCAAAGACGCAAATCGTCCATACCCCGCGAAAGCGGTCTCTGGTCGTGTGCAAACGCCGAACGATGAATAACGGAGACTACAATGCGGACCATCCTTCTCGCCCTACTGACCCTGCCCATGCCAGCTTTGGCACATATCGGTCATATCGGCGAAGTCGCAGGTCACGGTCACTGGATTGCGTTGGGCGGCATTGCCATCGCAGGGGCGATCGCGCTTTGGGGCGGGCGTAAGAAATCCAACGACGACACCGAAATCGATGATGAAATCGAAGACGAAAACACAGAGGAAGCGCCAGCATGAGCCAGCAAAAAACCGGTGTGATGATCTGCGGACACGGCTCTCGTAGCCAATCCGCCGTTGATGAATTTGCAACCCTCGCTGACAAACTCCCAGCGCTTTTGCCCAAAGATTGGCAAACCGAATACGGCTATCTGGAATTCGCCAACCCCGTCATCCGCGACGGCCTTGATAAACTCCGTGAAGCAGGCTGCGACCGCATCCTCGCCGTCCCCGGCATGCTCTTTGCCGCCATGCATTCCAAAAACGACATCCCGACGGTCCTGAACACCTACGCCCAAAAACACGGGATCGAAGTCTCTTATGGTCGCGAACTCGGCGTTGACCCCAAAATGATCGCCGCCGCTGCCGGCCGCATCGAAGAAGCGGTCGATCAGGCGAACAAAACCCACGGCGACGTCTCCCGCCACGACACTTGCCTTGTCGTCATCGGGCGTGGCGCATCCGACCCCGATGCCAACGGCAACGTCGCCAAAATCGCACGGATGCTCCACGAAGGCCTCGGCTTTGGCTGGTGCGAAGTCGGCTATTCCGGCGTGACCTTCCCCCTCGTCGAACCCTGTCTCAGCCACGCGGCCAAACTGGGGTACAAACGTATCGTCGTCTTCCCGTACTTCCTGTTCTCCGGCATCCTAATCGACCGCATCTACGGCTTCACCGATCAAGTCGCCGCCGCACATCCAGACATCGAATTCGTCAAAGCCGGCTATCTGGGCGACCACCCCAAAGTCCTCGAAACCTTCGCTGAACGCATCATCGAACAAACCGGCAAAAACCCACCGCCCAACTGCGGCATCTGCGGCTACCGCGAACAGGTTCTGGCGTTTGAAAACGGCGAACACAAACACATCACGCCGGATCAGCGCAATCATCCTGCCTTCGCCGAAACACCGCCCCCCACGTGCGTATTATGTAAATACCGCACCGCCGTGGTAGGTTTTGAGTCCGAAGTCGGCGCCATCCAAGAATCCCACCACCACCACGTCGAAGGGCAGGGCGCCTCTGCCCCCGGTTCCAACGTCGCGGATTGCACGCACTGCGATGCGTTCTGCACCGGCATGTGCCGCCTCGTGTCCCAAGATGACCACCATCATCATCACCACCACGGACATGACCATGATCACGGGCATGATCACGACCATCACCATCATGCGCCTTACCCCCATGCCAAACACCCCCATGGCCCGGAAAGCGCACGGAAATCGAAACGCTAAACTTGGACGGCGAAGCCGGACAGCCCCCGACCGCCCCAATGGGCGGGGGCTTCACCCCCACCCGCGGTCAAGGACTGACCTCTGCAATTGATTGATAGCCATGCGCCCCTACGAAACCGACCCTTCAGCGATCTACGCCCAGTCCTTCGCGACCGTCCAAAAAGAGGCGCGTCTCGAACGGTTCCCTGCGTCCATGCATCCGCTCATCACACGTTTGATCCACGCGTGCGGCATGGTCGAAATCGCGGACCGTTTGGCATTCTCGCCTGACGTCGCCTTCGCGGGTCACCACGCCCTGCAATCGGGCGCGCCCATTCTGTGCGACTGTGAAATGGTCGGCGCAGGCATTATCCGCCGCTACCTGCCAGCGGACAATCGGGTCATCGTAACGCTGAATGACCCGCGCACACCGGACCATGCCAAATCCATTTGCAACACCCGTTCCGCTGCAGCCGTCGAATTCTGGGAACCCCACATAAAAGACGCAGTCGTTGCCATCGGCAATGCGCCCACCGCGTTGTTCCACCTGCTCGACCTCATCGATCAAGGTTTCCCAAAACCCGCTGCGATCCTCGGCTTCCCTGTGGGCTTCGTCGGCGCGGCAGAAAGCAAAGCCGAACTCGCCGCCAATCCGCGCGACGTCGATTTCATCGCGCTGCGTGGGCGCAAAGGTGGCTCCGCCATGGCCTCTGCGGCGGTCAATGCACTCTCTGCTGGATTGCCAGAGGTTTCAAATGGTTAACGTAGACCGACATACAGATGTACATACAGCCGGTGTACAGGTTGTGTACGCCCTGTGTACGCTTGAAACAGGGGGATATTTCAATGGTTAAGGCCCCTTGGCTCCATATTGTTGGCATCGGTGAAGATGGCATGGATGGTCTTGCGCCGGCGACCCGTGCGGTGGTCGAAGCCGCCGAAATCATCATTGGCGGCGAACGTCATCATGCCCTTGCATCGACCACAAAAGCCGAACGCATTCCTTGGCCGTCACCCTTCAATACGATGGTAGATACTTTGAAAGCCCACAGCGATCGACGCGTCGTTGTGTTGGTCACAGGCGACCCGCTTTGGTTCTCTGCAGGTGCCCGTATTGGCCGCGACTTGCCCGCCGAAGACATCGTATATCATCCCCAACTTAGCGCGTTCCAACTCGCTGCAGCGCGAATGGGTTGGTCTCTGGCGGATGTTGAAACGCTCACTGTGCACGGTCGTCCTGTTGAACAGATGATTGCATTTATTCAACCGGATCAAAGTCTTATCGTTTTGACGACAGGGGCCGAAACACCAGCTCAGATCGCGGCCTTTCTAACGGATCGCGGGTTCGGTGGGTCGAAAATGACGGTTCTTGCCGCAATGGGCGGCGACGACGAAGCCCGCTTTGACGGCACTGCCGCAACGTGGGCGCATGAGGTGCCAGCCTTTAACACGCTGTGTATTGAATGCATCGCCGCGCCAGATGCCGCGCTTCTACCACGTGTGCCGGGCTTGGCGGATGATTTATTCGTCTCGGACGGCACCATGACAAAACGCGACATCCGCGCCACCACCGTGGCCAAACTCATGCCCATGCGCGGTGCGTTATTGTGGGATATCGGAACAGGCTGTGGATCTGTCGCCATCGAATGGATGCGTGCGGCCCGTTATGCTCGGGCCATCGGCATCGAACCCCGTGCCGACCGCCGCGCCATGGCCGCCCAAAACGCCCTCGCGCTTGGCGCCCCTCGCCTGCAATTGATCGATGGTAAGGTGCCGGAATCATTGAATGATTTAGAAGCCCCTGATGCCGTGTTTATCGGCGGTGGCTTGTCCCGCGAAACGTTTGATGGCGCATGGTCCGCCCTGCGTCCCTTGGGGCGCATCGTTGCCAATGCCGTGACCTTAGAATCCGAAGCCGAGCTGATCGCTCTGCACCGTGAATTCGGCGGTGATCTGGTCAAGCTGCAAACCTATCGCGCTGACGCTGTTGGGACGCGCACAGGCTGGCGGCCTTCCATGCCCGTCACCCAATGGAGCTTGATCAAACGATGACCGGAACACTCTATGGCGTGGGCCTTGGGCCGGGTGACCCCGACCTGATAACCCTCAAAGCAGCGCGCCTGATCGAAGGCGCATCGGTGATCGCGTATCCAACGCTGGCAGGCGGCGACAGTTTTGCGCGCGCCATTGCGGCGGGTTTAATATCTGAAAACGTTCAGGAAATCCGTATGGATGTTCCGATGACCACCGACCGCGCCCCCGCGCAGGCGGCCTATGACGCCGGCGCCGCCGAAATCGCCACCGTTTTGGATCAAGGCCAAGATGTCGTCTGCCTGTGTGAAGGCGATCCGTTTTTCTATGGCTCGTTTATGTACATCCATGCGCGCTTGGCAGAACGTTATGACGTGCAAGTCGTGCCCGGTGTAACTTCTGTCACAGCCTGCGCCGCGGTTTCTGGCCGTCCCTTGGTTGCGCGCAACGAACGCCTGACAGTTTTGCCCGGCCCAATGGACGAAGCCACCCTGCGCGAACGCATCGCAGGGGCCGAGGCGGTGGCGATCATGAAGGTCGGGCGCCATCTGTCCAAAATTCGCGGCGTGATCGAAGACCTCGGGTTAACCGCCTCCGCCAGCTATATCGAACGGGCAACTCTGGCCGAACAGGTTGTTTTGCCCCTGTCCGAAGCCCCTGAAAAGGCGCCCTACTTTTCAATGATCTTACTTACGAAAGGGGCCGACCCATGGCTCTAGACCCTGTTGTTATTGCCCTGTCGGCATCGGGTGAACCCACCGCCCATCGTATCGCAAAGGCCCTTGGCTGCGCCGTGCATGGTCGCGATGGCCGCGTCGAAAACGCAGATGCGTTTTTCCCGAACGCGTTGGATCACACCCGTGATCTATTCGCCGCTGGGACCCCGATTATTGGAGTCTGTGCATCGGGTATCCTGATCCGCGGTGTGGCCTCTTTGCTGGCCGACAAACGTACCGAACCACCTGTCGTGTCTGTATCTGATGATGGGGGCGTCGTGATCCCATTGCTGGGTGGGCATCGCGGTGCGAACCGACTGTCAAAACAGATTGCCGATGCCATCGGCGGTGTCGCTGCTGTCACAACGGCTGGCGATGTCGCGCTTGGTGTTGCGTTGGATGTGCCCCCTGCAGGGTATCGTTTGCAAAACCCCGAAGATGCGAAACCGGTTATGGCGGCCTTGTTGTCTGGTGGGGGCGTAAAGTGGTCAGGAACGCCAATCTTCGATGTGGATTTGCCGTCAGGCGATGAGGTTGAATTGTGCGTCACAGATGCAGCCGTTCAAGGGGATGATACTTGTCTTGTCTATCACCCCCAACAGTTCACCCTCGGGCTTGGCTGCGCACGCAACGCCGACCCCAAAACTATGTGGGCGCAAATCGAAGAAACGCTCACTGCTCATAACATCGCCCAAGGCGCGATTGCTTGCGTTGCCTCCATTGACTTGAAGGCAGATGAACCCGCAATCATCCAAGCGGCCAAACGTCTTGGCGTGCCCTTACGGGTGTTTACAGCAGAGGAACTGAATGCAGAAACGCCCCGGCTTGCGAACCCGTCAGACGTGGTAAAAGCTGAGGTAGGCACCCACGGCGTGTCCGAAGGCGCTGCGCTTGCCGCCGCAGGGCCAGATGCGGTGCTGCATATCGAAAAGACCAAGACCGCCACGACAACATTCGCTTTGGCGAAAGCACCCGCGCCAATCACTGAACACCGCGGCCGGTCCCGTGGACGTTTGTCCATCGTTGGTATCGGGCCGGGGCAGGCGACATGGCGCACACCAGAAGTGTCCAAACTTATAGCGGATGCAGAAGAATTGGTGGGGTATGGATTGTATATTGATTTGCTCGGTCCATTGGCCGCCGGGAAAACCCGAAGTGATTTCCCGTTGGGCGGCGAAGAGGCACGGTGCCGCTATGCGCTCGAGCAGGCCGCTCTGGGTAAGAACGTTTCGTTGGTTTGTTCGGGCGATGCGGGCATCTACGCGATGGGCGCATTGGTGTTTGAATTGCTGGATCGTTCCGCAGATGAAGAAGGTGTTAGCGATGCCGCGCGCCGTGTCGAGGTTGTTTGCTCTCCTGGTGTCAGTGCTCTGCAGGGCGCCGCGGCGCGGGCAGGTGCGCCTCTTGGGCATGACTTTTGCACCATCTCTCTCAGCGATCTTTTGACCCCACGGGACGACATTATCCGGCGACTGCATGCCGCAGCGGAGGGTGATTTCGTGATCGCGTTCTACAACCCAGTATCCAAAACGCGCCGCACCCTGTTGGCCGAAGCACGCGATATTCTGCTGAAACATCGCCCCGCCGATACGCCAGTTATGTTGGCCACCAACCTTGGCCGCCCGACAGAACACGTGCGGTATCGTGCGCTGAAAGACCTAGAGGTGGACGAGGTGGATATGTTGACCGTCGTTCTGGTTGGTTCATCCAACACGCGTCTGGCGCAGCTGGGCGAAGGCCCCCGCATGTTCACGCCGCGCGGATACGCCCGCAAGATCGACGGTGATCTCACCGACAAACGCAACGATCCATATCTTCCAGAAGAGGCCTAACAATGACCGTCTATTTCATCGGCGCAGGCCCGGGCGACCCCGAGCTACTCACCCTCAAAGCAGCCCGTCTGATCAAGGCCTGCCCTGTCTGTTTGTATGCGGGCTCCTTGGTCCCCGAACAGGTTGTTGCCATTGCGCCAGAGGGCGCCAAGGTGATGGATACCGCACCTATGACGCTGGACGATACGCACGGTGAAATCGTGGCGGCCCATGCAAAAGGCCAAGACGTGGCGCGCGTGCATTCGGGTGATCCATCTTTGTATGGCGCTATCGCAGAACAAATCCGTCGTTTAAACGCCGAGGGTATCCCGTATGAAATTATCCCTGGCGTGCCCGCCTACACAGCCGCGGCGGCGGCGTTGGGGCAGGAGTTAACAGTACCCGAGATTGCACAGTCTATCGTGCTGACCCGTGTTTCCATGCAATCAACAGGAATGCCGGAAGGTGAAACCTTGGATAACTTCGGGCGCACGGGCACGACGTTGGCTATCCACCTTGGCATTCGTGCGTTGCGTGAAATCGAACGTAAATTGGTGCCGCATTACGGGGCCGATTGTCCGGTCGCCGTGGTCTACCGTGTTGGGTGGCCTGACCAGCAGATCATTCGAGGAACGTTGACGGATATCGGTAAGAAAGTTCGGGCTGCAAAAATAACGCGAACCGCACTGGTTCTCGTGGGGCCTGCCCTTGCGCGTGATCACGCATTCCCAGACAGTGCACTTTACGACCCGACGAAGCCCCACGTTTTAAGGCCCGTTGCGGGCAAAGAAGTAAATAATGATATAATCTGAAAAAAATAAAAATAATCGATTTTTTTAAAACGCATTCATGTTATGTTTACCTTAACGCGCGAAGAGGATGGCATGGATAGATTACCAGATAGCGTCACAGCAGAACTGCAGGCCGCCAACAAACGGTCTGCACGTCGCAAAAACCGTCTTCGGGTAGAAGCCAATGGGCAAAGCCTGCCGGTTGTTCGCATGTTGGTCGATGGCTTTATCGTCGAGCAAGGGTCCGAAAAGCGTCTTCGCGGGTTGGTAGACCTGTACGATGGTGGGCGTCATGTCAGCCAATGCCTGATCGTTGCCGCCAGCCAAGAAGGCGATCTGATGCGGTATGACTTCAAACGCAACACATCAGCTACAGATGGCGCACCACTAGACTTCGTGCGCGACGAAAATGCCCCGATCGCGTTGCTAGCACGCTAATCAATGGTGATGCCCTTTGGGGCACCACCACAGTTAAATTTATTGCAAATCGCCAAACGCCTTCGCCAACCTTGCGACGGCTTCGTCGATTTGAGCGCGTGGCGCAGCAAAGTTGAACCGCAAGAAATCCTCGCCGCCGCTGCCAAAGGTTGGGCCGTGGTTCGCTGCGATCTTGGCTTCCTTTTGTACACGGTTGGTGAATTCGTCGCGGGTCATACCTGTGCCGCTAAAGTCGACCCACGCCAAATAAGTAGATTCCAACGCCATCGACTTCAAACCCGGAATGGCGTTGACCCCTTCGTCGAACGCCCGTCGATTTCCGTCTAAATAGACCTTCAATTCATCGACCCATGCGGCACCTTCTGGCGAATAGGCGGCCTCCGCCATGAACAACCCGAACGAGTTTGGCGACATCCCCAATGCGGCCATCCGCGCCCCAAACTGGCGGCGCAGGTCAGGGTCTTCGATAATAACGTTGCCGGAATGGGACCCCGCAATGTTGAACGTTTTGGTGGTGGCTGTCATCATCACCAAACGGTCTTCGATCCCTTCGATGTGGGCCATCGGAATATGTTTATGCCCTGGGAACGTAAGGTCGTGGTGGATCTCGTCGCTGACCAAAATCAGATCGTGACGTTTTGCAAATGCGGCGACAGCCTGCAATTCACCTTTCGTCCAAACGCGCCCACCTGGGTTGTGAGGAGAACACAAAATCACCATGCGTTCTTTGCCAGTCATCTGAGCATCATAAGCGTCGAAATCAAATTCGTAGCGGCCAGCATCGTTGACCAAGTTACATTCAACCACTTCGCGCCCAGCAGCCTTAATAACTTTAGCGAAGGCATGATAGACGGGTGTGAACAACACCACGCCATCCCCCGGCGCGGTAAATGAATCGACGCACATGCCTGTGCCATTCACCAGCCCATGGGTCGTAAACACCCAAGACGGGTCAATCTTCCAGCCATGCCGCGTGTCCATCCACCACTGGATTGCACCCAGATATTTGCTTTCGTCCCCGAAGTATCCATAGACGCCATGATCGTGCATCTTCTGAATGGCCGCCTGAACGCAGGCTGGCGGTTGAAACTCCATATCGGCGACCCACATCGCGATGCCGCTTTGCTCGTCCACGCCATAGAGCTTCTCCATCATGTCCCATTTTACACAATGGGTTCCGCGACGGTTGATGGGGGTGTCAAAGTTCATACAAGATCTCCTTTGTGGGTAGGCTATCCGCTTGGTCCGCAGGTGCAAGCCCTGACCCATGTTGCACCTATGTTAAGATCACCTTAAATGGGCGGCATGACACTTCGAAAAATCTTACTGCACCCTGACCCGCGCCTTAAAGCAAAAGCTGACCCAATTGGGTCCGTCGATACAGAACTGCGTGCGCTGGCAGATGATATGTTAGAAACCATGTATGACGCGCCAGGTATTGGCTTGGCCGCGCCACAAATTGGTATTTTGCAGCGCATGTTGGTGATGGATTGCGTGAAAGACGAAAACGCGTCGCCGGAACCAATGGTCCTGATCAACCCAGAAATCATTGGGCAGTCGGACGAGTTGAACGTCTATGACGAAGGGTGCCTTTCGATCCCTGATCAATACGCCGAAGTCGAGCGCCCTGCGGTCGTAAAGGTGAAGTGGACAGGTTTGGACGGCAAAGAGGTTCAGGAAGAATTTGACGGTCTTTGGGCGACCTGTGTGCAGCACGAAATTGATCACCTGAATGGCAAGCTGTTTATTGACCATCTTAAGCCGCTGAAGCGTCAGATGATCACACGTAAGATGCAAAAGCTGAAACGCGAATTGGCGCGCGAAGCAAAGAACGGCTAGGCCGTAGACCGGAGGCCCAATGGCCCATCGACCCTTTGTTATGTGGCCCGCCAAGGTGCTGCGCACCCCCGCCACCGACGTCCCCGAAATTAACGAAGACATTCGAGCGTTGTGGGACGAAATGATTGAGGCGATGGACGCCATGCCCGGCGTCGGTTTGGCGGCCCCCCAGTTGGGCGTATCATTACGATTGGCAGTTGTAGACGCATCAGACAAACGCGGCCAAGCGGTGCGTATGGCCAACCCAACTATTTTACATGCCTCTGTCGAATTGCGCGCCCACGAAGAAGCCTCGCCCAATTTACCTAGAATGTCGGCTGGCCTAGAACGCCCCCGCGCCGTAACGGTGAAATTCTTGAACGTCGATGGGGTTGAAGAACAACGGGACTTCGTCGGTATTTGGGCAACGTCAGTGCAACACCAGATCGACCACTTGAATGGCAAAATGTATTTCGACAACCTGAGCCGGACCAAACGGGCCATGTTGTTGAAGAAGGCGAAAAAGCTGAACGGCTGATTGCCGCACAAAGGGGAACGCAATGCGCATTGTCTTTATGGGAACGCCCGATTTTTCGGTGCCTGTTCTGAATGCTTTGGTGAACGCTGGGCACGAGGTGTGTGCCGTCTACTGCCAACCCCCGCGGCCCGCTGGACGTGGTAAGAAAGAACGCCCCACGCCCGTGCACGCCCGGGCAGATGCGTTGGGTTTGCCGGTCCGTCACCCTGTTTCGTTGAAAGGCGCAGCCGAACAAGCAGAATTTGCTAGCCTGAACGCAGATATTGCGGTGGTCGTTGCCTATGGTTTGATCCTGCCGCAGGTGGTTCTTGATGCGCCAAAGCAGGGGTGCCTAAACATCCATGCATCTTTGTTACCGCGTTGGCGCGGGGCAGCCCCAATCCACCGCGCTATCATGGCTGGCGACGAAGCGACTGGCGTTTGCATAATGCAAATGGAGGCAGGTTTAGACACTGGTCCAGTCTTGCTGCGCCGTGAAGTAGCGATCGAAACTGGTGAAACCACTGGCGAATTACATGACCGCCTCAGCGCCTTGGGTTCGGCTGCCATCGTCGATGCATTGGATACTTTGCCGACGTTGACAGCGACCCTGCAGCCGGAAGATGGCGTTACCTATGCCAGCAAAATCGACAAAGCCGAGGCCCGTGTCGATTGGGGTTTGGCGCCGGTTGAACTGGCCAATCACATCAATGGGCTTTCACCGTTTCCAGGCGCATGGGCTGACGCGGACGGCGACCGCTTGAAGCTCCTCAAGGCAGTGGCGTCAGACAAAACGTTGCCCGCAGGACAAGTGTTGATTGAGGCAGACAAGATGTTCGTTGGTTGCGCAAGCGGTGCAGTAGAAATCTTGGCGGCGCAGCGTGCCGGTAAACGGGCCGCACCAGTCGCGGATATGATCAAAGGTTGGACCCCACCGACCCAGCTGACCTGATCAGCTACGGGGCGGTCGGCTTTTGTAGACCGGCAAGCTCCAGCCAAACGCTAATGACCCTGCCCGCAAGGCGAATGTAGACCCCGCGCAGGCCAGCAAGGCCGTCGTTAGCGGTTGGTCCAACTGCATCAAAATCATCGCAACACCGGCACCAACTAGGGCACAGGTCACGTATAATTCGCCCTGTTTCAGGACAAGCGGCACCTCGTTGCAGACGACATCGCGCATCAAACCGCCAAAGCAGCCTGTTGCCACGCCCATAATCAACACGACCGGCCAATCCACTCCTAAATTGATAGCGGCCGCGACACCGGCAGGCACAGCAACTGCCAACGCAACCGCATCCAGCCAGAAGATTGCCTTCAGTCGTGATTCCAGAAAGTGCGCCGTGAAAAACACCAGTAACGCAGCCATGCTCGCGACCAGAACAAAGCTAGGCTCGCCAACCCAAAACACACCGCGGTCCAAGATCACATCGCGAACGGTCCCGCCACCAACGGCCGTGAGACAGGCAATAAATACGAAACCCACAAGGTCCAACTGCGCACGGCTGGCCACCAACGCACCGGTCAGCGCAAAGATGAACACAGCAATCAGGTCGAGGATTTCAACGACGCTCATTTCGCAGCCTTAAATGGGGCCATACCAGCCCGTGCCAGCTCGTCTGCACGTTCGTTTTCTGGATGGCCTGCGTGGCCCTTTACCCATTCCCATGTCACATCATGGCGCTGGGTGGCTGCATCCAACCGTTTCCAAAGCTCTTCGTTCTTTACGGGTTTCTTATTGGCCGTTTTCCAGCCCTTTTTCTTCCACCCAAAGATCCACTTGGTGATCCCGTCTTTGACATACGAACTGTCCGTCACAATGGTGATCGTCGATGGCCCCGCCAGTGTTTCCAACGACGTGATGGCCGCCAACAGCTCCATCCGGTTATTGGTTGTATTGGGCTCGCCGCCTTTAAGTTCGCGTTCTTTCACAACTGCATCACCGTCGCGCGCAATCAACAATGCGCCCCACCCGCCGGGTCCGGGATTTCCCGAACATGCCCCGTCTGTGTAGGCAAACAAATCAGCCATTCTTTACCGCCATTTTTACAACCCATGGGTCGCTTGACCCCGACAAGCCAACATCACGCCCCTCGTCTGTGGCGGTGACCTTTAGGCCAGCGTCGCTCAATAGGCCATCCAAAAACGCAGGCGTCACATAGGTATACCGGCGATCAATGGCGTCACGTGACATACCTGTGCCAACTTTCATTCCAATGTGGAAAACGCCGCCAACCCGCAACGCATTGGCGATCGCCATGATGTAGGTTGGCAGGCGGTCTTCTGGCGCGTGCAGCAATGAAAAGTTCGCCCAAATGCCGTCGTATGCGGCGGCCTGTGTGATGTCGTCAAAGGTACCCAGCCGGACATTCACGTTGTTTATATCCGCCGCGACTTGGACCATCGATGTAGATGCATCCACCGCATCCACGTCAAAACCTGCATCTAACATGAGGCGCGAAGACCGCGCAGGGCCGCAGCCCAAATCCAAGACCCGCCCACCTTTTGGCAACGCATCCATAAACCGCTGCAATTGGGCGCCGGGTTTGTTGCCAGTGTCAAACTTGGTGGCGTAGTCAGCGGCCTTTTCATTGTAGACAGCAATTGTTTTTTCATCTGCGCTCATATCACGATTGGCAGCAAACACAGTACCACCCCTCCTGACAGGATCACCCGTAGGGCCATCCACCAACGTGGGGCCAACCCCCATGTCCAGAATGCGTAATCAAGGACCAGCAAGGCCACAAAGCCCGCGATCAGGTTCATGCCCGCCGACACTGGCCCCCCGCCGATCATGAAGAACGCCCAAAGCGCGGGCAGCACCGACAGCACGTACCCCGTGGCGGCCTGACCGCCGTCAGCCTTTGTGGCAAAGCCCCACAACACGCCGGACATGAAGGACAGGATCACAGTGCCATAGGCCAAGCCCACGTAAGGTCCGATGAACCGTGGGCCGACCAGCCCCATGGTCAATTCAGCAGCCCCTTGGCTGTAGATGGTGATGGCGCCCCAAATGAACGGCAGCAGGCCGGCCAACCCGAGGATCAGGGCAGATTTGGGGATTTCCCTTACGCGGTCCAAGATCAAAGCTCCTTCACCTCCGCCAGTAGTTTGGCGATCCGCTTGATGCGGGTCTCTGCCCGTTTGGCTGACCTCACCTGATACAACATCCCGCGTTGTTTGCCAGCAGTCAGGCCGCCCCATGTGTCGGTCAATCCGGCCGATCGCAAGGCGTTGATCACGTCGCTTGGCACCTCTACCGCATCGTCGGGGGCTGCACGCAGGCGGACCTCAATCCTCTCACCCGGCTCAATGCCGATGTGACGCAGCACAGCTTTGCCTGCATAGAGGAAGACATCGTCGATGACGGGCGCTTTGGTCAGGGCCATGTTTATGGGGTGGTCGTTGATTTCGCCCTCAACCCGGCGCGTTGGTCCGATTGCCTCAACGATTTCCGCGGGAATGCGGAGCACGGTATAGGTCGCCTTGCCCCACTCTATCGGCTCAACCGCGCCTTCGAATGTGATGTAGTCGGTCACGGGCCCGTCAGGCCGGTTCACGCAGCACGCGCGGGACTTTGAATTCCACATTTTCCACGGCGGTCTCCACCACTTCAATGGTCACATCATATCGCGCTTTGAACGCGTCGATGATCTCATTGATCAGCACCTCAGGGGCGGAGGCGCCTGCGGTGATGCCAAGCGATGAAATCCCCTCAAGCGCGCGCCAGTCGATGTCCGTGTCGCGCATGACCAGTTGGGAATAATCGCAGCCCGCACGTCGGGCGACCTCAACCAACCGTTGGGAATTGGACGAATTGGGCGCGCCCACGACCAGCATTGCATCGCATTTCGGCGCGGCGGCCTTCACCGCCTCTTGGCGGTTGGTGGTGGCGTAGCAGATGTCTTCCTTGTGCGGGCCAACGATCGCGGAGAACCGCGCGTTCAGGGCGGCCACGATGTCTGCTGTGTCATCAACGGACAGGGTCGTTTGCGTCACAAAGGCCAGTTTATTAGGGTCGCGTACATCGACTGTGGCCACGTCCTCCACCGTTTCCACCAGCAACACGTCGCCGTCGGGCAACTGCCCCATGGTTCCCACGGTTTCGGGGTGCCCAGCGTGGCCGATCATGATCATCTGCAAACCGTTGTCGGCGTGGCGCTGGGCCTCAATGTGGACCTTGCTGACCAGTGGGCAGGTGGCGTCCACATAGACCATGTCCCGTTCTGCGGCCTTGGCAGGCACCGCTTTGGGCACGCCATGGGCCGAGAAAATAACGGGCCGGTCATCGGGGCATTCATCGAGTTCTTCGACAAACACCGCACCCTTGTCGCGCAGATCATCGACCACGTATTTGTTGTGGACGATTTCATGGCGTACGTAGACTGGAGCGCCCCATTTTTCCAACGCCATCTCCACGATTTTGATGGCGCGATCCACACCGGCACAAAACCCGCGTGGGGCCGCAAGGTACAACATCAAGTCAGGGCGTTTGGTGTCAGTCATAAAAGGATCTCCGATTAGGGCAGACCCTAAAACGCGGCGGGGGCGTCGTCCAGACCGCGCATGTGCAGCGCGCCATTAGAATGCATGCAAATGTAAAAAGGGCACCCGAAGGTGCCCCAGTCTTTAGTCTTCTTCGGCCATTTCACCCAAGGGTGTGTCTTGTGGCTCCCGTGGGGGTCTTCCGACAACATCCCGCAATTCGTCCAGTTCGATGAAATTGTCGCACTGGCGACGTAGATCGTCGGCAATCATCGGTGGTTGGCTGCGGATCGTTGACACCACAGACACCCGCACCCCTTTGCGTTGCAGGCTTTCGATCAAGGGTTTGAAGTCGCCGTCCCCGGAAAAGATCACGATGTGATCCACATGTGGCGCCAATTCCAACGCGTCGACGGCCAATTCAATGTCCATGTTGCCTTTGATCTTCCGCCGCCCCATGGAATCGGTGAATTCCTTGGCGGGTTTCGTGACCATGGTGAACCCGTTGTAATTCAGCCAATCAACAAGCGGGCGGATCGGTGAATATTCGTCGTTTTCCAGCAGTGCAGTGTAGTAGAAAGCGCGTAACAGCTTTCCGCGACGCATGAATTCTTTGCGCAATAGCTTATAATCAATATCAAAGCCGAGTGATTTAGATGCAGCGTAAAGATTCGATCCGTCGATGAAGAGCGCAAGGCGCTCGTCTCGATAAAACATTCCAAAAAGTCCTTTCAAAAGCGTCTTGCCGGTGGGAAGAGTGTGAGTGGATTTCCCAGCAAGAGTTTGGAGTTTAGGTTTTACGTCAGGTGAAGCAAGGTCAACAACATGAAAAAAAGAAAATTAACGCTCGTTGCGATCGGCAGCAATGCGGCATCACGTGCTGGCCATCCGGAACAGACGGTGAAGGCTGCCATCGATGCTATGGTACGGCATTGGGGTGATCTCGAAGTTAGTTCTCTTTATCAAACGCCAGCTTTCCCAGCAGGTGCCGGGCCCGATTTTGTGAATGCGGCTTGTGCGTTCTTTACGACTGACAGTGCGCAAATGGTGCTCAGCGCCTTGCATCAGATCGAGGCCGAACTCGGCCGTGTACGAGAAAAACGCTGGGGGCAACGTACGCTTGACCTTGATCTAATTGCCCAAGGCGACGTTGTTCTGCCCGACCCCGAAACCTTTGACCGTTGGCAAAATCTGGCGCTAGAAGCCCAACAAGCAGAAACGCCGGACTGCCTCATCCTGCCGCATCCCCGCGTGCAAGATCGCTCGTTTGTCTTGGTGCCATTGGCCGACGTCGCCCCCAACTGGACCCATCCGCGGCATGGCCAGACGACATTGGAAATGCTCGATAACCGCCCATTGGAAGAAAGACAGGCCGTCATCCGCCACATGCCTTAGAAAAGACGGGGGAATCGGGTTGTGTTTTTTATGTCAAGCCTCTAGAGAACCAGTCTGAATAACCCCGATGTTTGATTGATTGGAGTGCCGCTATGGCCCGCGTGACCGTTGAAGACTGCGTTGACAAGGTTCCAAACCGTTTTGAGCTTGTGATGCTCGCGGCACATCGTGCCCGTGAAATCTCTGCTGGTGGCGCGTTGACCGTCAGCCGTGACAACGACAAAAACCCTGTCGTTTCCTTGCGTGAAATCGCTGACGAAACCCAAACAGCGGACGAACTGCGCGAGCGCATGATCGAAGCGAACCAAACACAGATCGAAGTCGATGAGCCAGAAGAAGATTCTATGGCGTTGCTCATGGGTGGTGGTTCTTCTGAAGCTGACAAGCCTGCCGAAGACGACCTGAGCGAAGAAAAGCTTTTGCGCGCCTTGATGGAAGCCCAAGGCCAGAAATAAGGTGGTGTGAGCCAGTATGACTGCCGATGACCTGATCGCGCTGGTTCGCATATACAACCCAAAGACAAACGAAAAAATGCTCGCCGATGCTTTTGCATTCGGCGAGGAAATGCATGACGGACAGTTCCGTCATTCTGGTGAACCCTATTTCACCCATCCTGTTGCTGTTGCGGGCATTCTTGCTGAACAGCAGATGGATGATGCCACGCTGATCACAGCGCTGCTTCACGATACGATCGAAGATACGAAAGCCACGTATTCGGAAGTCGAAAAACGTTTCAGTCGTGAAATTGCCGAGCTGGTAGATGGCGTCACCAAGCTGACAAACCTGCAACTGTCGTCCAGCGAAACCAAACAGGCCGAGAACTTTCGAAAGTTGTTTATGGCGACGTCACGCGATCTGCGTGTGACTTTGGTTAAACTTGCCGACCGTTTGCACAACATGCGCACGATCAAATCCATGCGTCCTGAAAAGCAGGCCCAAAAGGCCCGTGAAACCATGGACATCTATGCCCCTCTCGCGGGTCGCATGGGGATGCAGTGGATGCGCGAAGAACTCGAAGACCTCGCGTTCCGGGTGCTGAACCCCGAAGGTCGTAATTCCATCATTCGCCGTTTCATCACCTTGCAAAAGGAAACCGGCGACGTTGTCGAAAAGATCACGTTGGATATGGAACACGAGATGGACAAGGCAGGCATCGCTTGCGACATCTACGGCCGTGCAAAAAAACCCTATTCGATCTGGCGTAAGATGCAAGAAAAGGAACAGGGGTTCAGCCGCCTGTCCGATATTTACGGTTTCCGCATCATCACCCAATCAGAGGCAGATTGTTATGCTGCCCTAGGGGCCATTCACCAACGATGGTTCGCTGTTCCGGGACGGTTCAAAGACTATATCAGCCAACCAAAATCCAACGGTTACCGGTCGTTACACACCACCGTTTCTGGCCGTGATGGTAAGCGCGTCGAGGTGCAGATCCGCACGGTTGAAATGCACGAAGTCGCCGAGGCAGGGGTCGCCGCGCACTGGTCGTATCGTGAAGGGGAACGCGTCGAGAACCGTTTCGCTGTCGACCCCGCACGCTGGATCGCGCAGCTAACCGAACGCTTGGACGAAGATCACGACCACGACGAGTTTCTCGATCTGGTCAAACTGGAAATGTATCAGGACCAAGTGTTCTGTTTCACGCCCAAGGGCGACGTGATCAAACTACCGCGGGGCGCAACGCCCATTGATTTCGCCTATGCAATTCACACCCGCATCGGCCATGCTTGCGTTGGCGCCAAAGTTGACGGATTGCGCGTGCCGCTTTGGACCCGTTTGAAGAACGGTCAGTCCATTGATGTCATTACTGCCGAAGGCCAAACGCCGCAGGCCACGTGGATAGACATCGCAGTGACGGGGCGCGCAAAAACTGCGATCCGTAAAGCGTTGCGCGGCGAAGACCGTGATCGGTTTATTCGGCTGGGCCGCGAACTTGTGCGTGTGGCGTTTGACAACGTCGGCAAAAAACCAACAGACAAAGCGTTGCAAACGGCAGGCAAGGCTTTGTCGCTTGGAAGTATTGATGACCTGCTGGAACGTGTCGGCGCGGCCGAGATCACGTCCCGCGAAGTGGTGACCGCAATTTACCCAGACCTGGCTAAATCCGTTGGCCAAGAGATCGAAGCACGCCGCGCTGTTATTGGTTTGGATGCAGATCAAACCCACAGACGTGCCCAATGCTGCCAACCCGTGCCAGGTGAACGTATCGTTGGAATTACTTACCGTGGTCAGGGTGTCGTAGTTCATGCGATCGACTGTGAAGTCCTTGCTGATCTAGAAGACCAACCAGAACGTTGGATCGACCTGCATTGGCAAGAAGGGACGCATTCGGCGTCAAGCACCATCACGTTGGAACTGACCATTACAAACGATGCAGGTGTGTTGGGGCGGATTTGTACGCTAATCGGCGAACACGATGCCAATATTTCCGACTTAGCATTTATTGATCGTAAACCTGATTACTACCGTCTGTTGGTAGAGGTTGATCTACGCGACATCGAACACATGCATATTATCATGACAGCCCTTGAAGCCGACACAAATGTCGCGTCAATAGAGCGTCATAGGGACCCAAGCCGAACAGGGCAGGTTCAACGCAGCAGCTAACGCCCTAGACCCTAGGGCAAGGATAGGTATCGGTGGTCTTCAGACGTCGAGACAGACGGCCAATCTGGCGGGTGGCGCTGGAATTTCTCTGGCCCCGTGGTGGCTGGGCGCGCGCAGCGCAGTACGTCAAACACCGTGTTCGCCGATTGCCAGATACACCAGAAAAAATCTCCCGTGGGATTTGGGCAGGTGTTTTTACGTCTTTCACGCCGTTTTACAGCCTTCACTTTTTCATCGCGATGGGGCTGGCTGCATTGATGCGGGGAAACATCCTTGCGTCACTCATGGGAACATTCTTTGGTAACCCACTTACCTATCTTCCAATCGCGTGGTCGGCGTTGACGACAGGGCATTGGCTGCTTGGCACGCGAATGGATCGTAACCTTCTAGATGCACCAGCGGGAAAAGATTTTTGCGGAATCGGCTGCCAATTCGGAAACGCATTTCGTGATCTTGGGCGTAATTTCAAAGCCATCTTCACCGATGAGACAATGGATTGGCGCGGCTTGCATATGTTCTACGATGAGCTGTTCTATCCCTACATGATCGGGGGAATACTGCCGGGCGTCATTGCCGCAACGGTTTGCTATTACCTCAGCGTGCCGGTCATCAAGGTGTATCAAAACAGCCGTCGCAAACGGTTGCGGGAAAAATTGGCACAGTTGAAGAATCCGGCTGACGGCGGCTAAACGCTGTTATATCATCAGTCCAGAAGGAGGGCTGATGTATGTCCAAATTACGTCTCGGTGTTAACATTGATCACGTGGCAACTGTGCGAAACGCACGTGGCGGGAACACCCCTGACCCTGTGCGCGCCGCTATGCTAGCGGAACAAGCCGGTGCCGACGGAATTACAGCGCACCTGCGCGAAGACCGCCGCCACATCGCTGATGCGGACATCGATGCATTGATGGATGCCCTGAAGGTCCCTTTGAATTTCGAAATGGCTGCCACGCCAGAAATGCAAGCTATCGCCTTGCGCCACAAGCCTCATGCCGTTTGCATCGTTCCCGAAAAACGCGAGGAACGAACAACTGAAGGTGGGCTAGAAGTGGCCCGCGAAGAAAATGCGTTGGCCCATTATATTGCGCCCTTACGTGAGGCGGGCTGCCGCGTGTCTATTTTCATTGCGGCTGATCAGCGTCAGATTGAGGCTGCAGCGCGTATTGGCGCGCAAGTGATCGAACTTCATACCGGTGCATATTGCGATGCCCATTCTGATGGCGATTTCGCTGCCCGTGACGTCGAATTAGAACGCATGCGCGAGATGTCTACATATGCTCATTCCTTAGGGCTCGAGGTCCATGCGGGCCACGGGCTGACCTACGACACTGTCAAACCAGTGGCCGCTTTCCCAGAGGTGATGGAACTTAACATCGGGCATTTCTTAATTGGCGAGGCCATTTTCCGCGGGCTGCCCGATGCGATGGCAGAAATGCGTCGCTTGATGGACGAGGCGCGGAGCTAACTCCGCGCCACCCCGATATCAGGTTAGGTATGTTTCGAACCAACCGATCGTACGGCCCCACGCCAACTCGGCCTTTTCCTCATCATACCTTGGGGTGCTATCGTTGTGGAAACCGTGATTAGCGCCTTCGTAGATGTAGCCCTCGTAGGTTTTGTCGTTGGCCTGCAAAGCGGCCTCGAAATCTGGCCAACCTGCGTTGATCCGCTCGTCTAACTCGCCCATCTGGACCATCAAAGGGGCCTGGATTTTGGCAACGTCTTCGCTAGCTGGTTGGCGCCCGTAAAACGGCACACCAGCCGCCAGTTCTGGATAGGCCACAGCAATTGCGCTGACCACGCCGCCACCGTAACAGAACCCAACCGCACCTACTTTACCGGTGCTGTCTTCTCGTTTCAAAAGGTGTTCAAACCCCGCAAAAAAGTCGTTCATCAGCTGAACACCATCGACCGTGCGTTGCAGGTCGCGCCCATCGGCATCGTTGCCCGGATAGCCACCTACCGACGTCAATCCATCTGGGGCGAGCGCCATAAATCCGGCCTTTGCAAGTCGGCGTGCCACGTCTTCGATGTAGGGGTTCAAGCCTCGGTTTTCGTGAATCACCAGCACAGCAGGCAAAGGGCCTTCTGCGTTCGCGGGCCGAACCAAATAACCGCGGACGTCACCGGTGCCATTTGGCGACGGGTACATAATGTAGTCTGCATGGATGTCAGCGTCGTTGAACGACACTTGTTCCGCCATCGCATAATCAGGGCTAAGCATCCCCAAAAGGGCGGCGGCAGTCACACCACCTACGGCGTATTTTCCAGCGCGGTCTAGAAACTCGCGCTTGGTGATTTTTCCGTGGGCGTAAAAGTCGTAAAGGTCTAACAGTCCTTGGTCGAAATCTTTGGCGGTCATGCGGGTCATGGGACATCTCCGGTGTTGAATTGGGCCTCGCTTTAGGCGCGAATCTTACTTGGGTAGTGCAATGTTAGGTCGCGTCACGCTAATTGCAAAAGGTCCGACCACACGATGTCGTGCGCTCAGCGGGAAAATGGGGGGCGAATATTTGGCTATTAGCGGTTACAATGTACCTGAAACTGCTTTTGAAAATGGCCAGCCAATGATCCAACATATCGTTTTCCTTTCATTGCCCAAAACTGCGGACATGAACGAATTGGCGGAAGTAATGGCCGGATTGAATGACTTGGTCGGGCTGGTCGACGGGTTTTCTGCCTTCACCCATGGCCCCAACATCGACGTTGAAGGTAAGTCGCCAGAAGCACCCTATGGCTTCGTTTGCCAATTCGAAAACCTCACGAGTTTGCACCGCTACGCAGACGACCCCCGCCATCAAGCTTTGGGTGCGCGTCTGGTTGCCATGTGTGGGGGCGCAGAAGGCATCAAAGTCTACGACATTAGTACCGGAGAGACCCCATGAAATTAACGAGTATCCTTTTTGCCCTGACCATCGCCGCCCCAGCATCCGCCCAAGTCGCGTTTCCCTGTGATTGGCAGGCGCGCGCAGATTCTATCGTCGAACCGTGGGAAGACCACAGCGCCACCTTTGCCGACGGGGCTATACGTGTCGCGCTTCTCGATGTGGCCGAACCTGCGGCGGCGGCGTTTTACCTGCTTATCCTGCACCCGCCGACAGATGAACTGGCCGGGCGAACCTGTACTGTCGTCGGGCTTGACGAAGGGTTGGGATACGCCGCAATGATGTTCGAAGAATTGTCTGCGGAATATGACCCTGCTGTCGGCCTGACATTTCAGATCCCCGCGATCATCTATCTTCCGGAACAAAGCTTTCAAAACAGCGCGCTTGTGTCCATTACTGTAAACCAATCTACCGGCGAAGTCGCCGTAACACAGGACCTTGCCCGTGAGTGAATTTCTAATACCGTTGCCGCTGATCTTGCTAGGTTGGGCTATTGGCGGTGGCAGCCCGGGGCCCGCGACCTTGGCAATTTCAAGTACTTCGATGGAACATGGCCGCCGCGATGGCGTCCTTATCGCTCTTGGCGTCGTCGTTGGGTCTGCAACATGGGGCCTAGCAGCCGCGTTGGGGTTTTCAGCCGTGATGGTCGCCAATGCTTGGGCGTTTGATGTGTTGCGATACATCGGTGCGACCTACCTCTTGTTCTTGGCGTTCAAATCTTTGCGTTCAGCTTGGAAGGGGGGCGCAACGCATGCGGTTAAGGCCCCGCGAGCGGGGTTCTTTGTGAAAGGACTGCTTTTGCATCTCACGAACCCAAAGGCTGTGCTGGGGTGGGGGTCAATCTATGCCATCGCGCTTACCGCAGATGCCGGCCCTGTCACTGTCGCTGAATTATTCGCAGCCTTAATATTAACCTCGGCCTGCGTGTTTATTGGCTATGCGATTTTGTTTTCGGCCCCACCGATCGCGCGCGGTTATCTGCGATTACGCCGCCTGTTCGAGGTCGCATTTGGGCTACTGTTCGGCGCGGCATCTTTGAAACTTCTAACGACGAAATTGACCCCATGATCCTTGGTATCGGCTCTGACCTCGCAAATATTGAACGTATTCAAGGAACTTTAGACCGTTTTGGTGACCGGTTCCGCAATCGCGTGTTTACTGACATCGAACAGGCAAAAGCCGAACGTCGTAAAGACGTGGCAGGCACCTACGCCAAACGTTGGGCCGCCAAAGAGGCCTGTTCAAAGGCGTTGGGCACAGGTCTTGCAATGGGCATTTCTTGGAAAGACATGGCCGTCACCAATTTGCGAACAGGGCAGCCTGTTATGGCTGTAACCGGTTGGGCAAAGGACAGGCTAGACGAAATGACACCGGCCGGCCACGAAGCAATTATTCACGTCACCCTGACAGACGACCACCCTTGGGCGCAGGCCTTTGTTGTGATCGAAGCGCGCCTCGTGGCGTCACCACAGACTGCGGGTTGACTCGGTGGGCTGTCACGCGCACATAACCCCAAATTTTATTGACCATTAATGATGAGGCGACGCCGTGTGGGCATCCATTAAAGAAACCGTCAAAACAGTGGTTTACGCCCTGTTGATTGCGGGCGTGTTCCGTACACTGTTGTTTCAACCGTTCTGGATCCCGTCAGGCTCTATGAAAGAAACCCTTTTGGTGGGTGATTTCTTGTTCGTTAACAAAATGGCATATGGGTATTCCTACGCGTCTTGCCCGTCCATCGTGATCCCTGCCGTCGGCATTGATGTGGACGCGGAAGATTTTTGTGGTGTCTTCAAAGGCAGCAACGACCGTTTCATGGGGTCTGAACCCGAACGCGGCGATGTTGTTGTGTTCCGCCACCCTGTGACTGGGCGCGATTTCATCAAACGTTTGATCGGCATGCCGGGCGACACGGTGCAGGTCGTAAATGGTCAAATCATCCTGAACGGCGACCCTGTTCCACAGACCGAAGCGGCTTTGTTTTCAGAACCCTTTGTACGCCGTGGGCAACCGCCGACCTTTCCGATCTGCGCCAACGGCACCGTACCAATCGGCGAAGACTGCTTAAAACAGCGTTTCACCGAAACGCTCCCAAATGGCCGCGAATATACCGTCCTGAACGTGGGTGACCGCGCATTGGACAACACCGGCATCTTCACAGTTCCAGAGGGCGAATATTTCTTCATGGGCGACAACCGCGACAATTCATCAGACAGCCGCCGTGCGCAGGTGTCTGGTGGCGTCGGTTTCGTTCCGCTTGAAGACATTGTTGGCCGTGCTGATCGGGTCATGTTCTCGTCCGCGGGCACATCTTTGTTGGCATTCTGGACATGGCGTGGCGATCGTTTCTTCAAGGGGATCGAGTGAAGCTATCTGCCCCCCTCCGTGCGTTCCAAGACCGGCTTGGTCATGAGTTTTCCAAGCCGGATTATTTGATCCGCGCCGTGACCCATTCGTCTATGTCGTCCCCCCACCGTGACGACAATCAACGTCTCGAATTTCTGGGCGACCGGGTGCTCGGCCTTGTGATGTCCGAGGCGTTGTTGAACGCTGATGTGAATGCCGCTGAAGGGTTGCTTGCCCCACGGTTTAACGCGCTTGTCCGTAAAGAAACCTGTGCCGATGTGGCCCGCCAGATTGACCTTGGCGCCGTCTTGAAATTGGGTCGTTCCGAAATGTTGACCGGCGGGCGTCGCAAAGAGGCGCTTTTGGCCGACGCAATGGAAGCCGTCATCGCGGCTGTTTATGTAGACGCCGGTTTCGATGTGGCGCGCCGCATCGTTGTTGCCCTTTGGGGTGACCGGATCATCAACGTCGAAGAAGACGCCCGCGACCCAAAGACAGCGTTGCAAGAATACGCACAAGGGCTTGGCGAACAGCCACCCAAATATACAGAAATTTCCCGTTCCGGCCCCGACCATGCACCGGTCTTTACCATTGAAGTGAAACTGCAATCCGGTGCGACTGAACAGGCGGAAGCCACCAGCAAACGGCAGGCCGAACAGGCCGCAGCCAAGGCGCTCTTGACGCGCATCAAAGGACAAAAAGAATGACCCAACGTGCCGGATTTGTTGCCCTTATCGGGGAACCCAACGCAGGTAAATCTACCCTGTTGAACCGCATGGTTGGTGCCAAAGTGTCCATCGTGACTCACAAGGTTCAAACCACCCGCGCCCGTATTCGTGGCGTCGCAATCGAGGCCGATAGCCAAATCGTATTCGTCGACACACCTGGCCTGTTCCAACCCAAACGCCGCCTTGACCGCGCGATGGTTGCGGCCGCATGGGGCGGCGTTGCAGATGCCGACGTTGTCGTTTTGATGATCGAAGCCCACCGTGGCATCACCAAAGGCGTCGAAGCCATCCTTGAACGTTTGGGCGACGTCGGCAAAGGCCGCACAGTGGCGCTGGCAATCAACAAAATCGACCGCGTGGATGCACCTGTTCTGTTGGGCCTAACCAAAGACCTGAACGAACGGTTCGACTTCGCTGAAACCTTCCTTATCTCTGCTGAAAAGGGTCACGGTTGTGACCACATCCGCAAATGGCTGGCAGAACGCATGCCAGAAGAACCTTGGCTGTACCCCGAAGACCAGATCGCCGATCTGCCCATGCGAATGATCGCCGCCGAAATGACACGCGAAAAGCTGACCCTGCGTTTGCACCAAGAACTGCCTTACCAACTAACGGTCGAAACCGAAAACTGGGAAGAACGCAAAGACGGGTCCTGCAAGGTCGATCAAATCGTCTACGTCATGCGCGACGGCCACAAAGGTATCGTGTTGGGCAACCGTGGCGAAACTATCAAGGCGGTAGGCCAAGCGGCCCGCGCAGAATTGACCGAATTCTTGGGCCGCAAGGTTCACCTGTTCTTGCAGGTCAAAGTGCGCCCGAACTGGCTCGAAGAATCCGAACGGTATTCGGAAATGGGCCTCGATTTTAAGGACGGCAATTCTTGAACGCACGTCTGACAACGGATGTTTGGGTGTCGGCCTATCTGACACGTTTGCGCCTTGTCGATATTCCTGTATTCGTCACCCGAAAGGGCGATGCTACGGCGGGGTCCGTACTTGTTAAACTCAACACGCTTGATGGGCAGGCGCAGGCATTTCAACGCCAATTTGACCTGATGAGCGGTGAGCGCGAATGGGTGACCTTGGCAACTGGACCAGAGGCCGAAGTAGACGCGTCCCTGTCCAAACAGGCTGGTTTCGACCCTGACCTTTGGGTCATCGAGGTTGAGGATAAACAGGGCCGCCATTTGCTTGATGACCCGTCATTGGCCTAGGCTGGCACCATGATTGAATGGCGCGACGAAGGGGCTTTGTTGAAGGTCCGCAAACACGGCGAAACCTCGGTAATTATCGAAGTGTTTACGGCTACCCATGGCCGCGCAGCGGGCATCGTCCGTGGTGGTACCAGCCGTAAAATCGCCCCCATCTTGCAACCCGGTGCCCAGCTCGATGTGACGTGGAAGGCGCGGCTTGAAGAACACTTGGGCAGTTTTACCGTTGAGCCGGTCCGCAGCCGCGCTGCAGTGGTAATGTCAGACAGGGTTGCCTTAGCGGGTCTAAATGCGGTTACCGCAATCCTTGCGTTTGCCCTGCCAGAACGTGAAGACCACCCGCCACTCTACAAACGATCCATCCAATTATTAGACCTGTTGGGGCAAGGCGATGTTTGGCCGCTTGCCTACCTGCAATGGGAAATGGCGCTGCTCAATGAACTCGGCTTTGGGTTAGACCTGTCTTCATGTGCTGTGACGGGAAGCACTGAAAACCTGACCTATGTTTCGCCCCGTACAGGCCGCGCCGTTGCGCAAACTGCCGCTGGCGAATGGGCCGACCGGATGTTGCCATTGACGCCGGTGATGGTGGGGGAAGGGGACGCAGACGTCACCGATGTGATCACCGCTCTTTCAACAACGGGTCATTTTCTTGAAAACCATCTCGCGCCATCCTTAGGCGACCGTACCTTGCCCGAGGCCCGTGCGCGCTTGATCGACCAGTTCAAACGAACGTCTTAGCGGGCTTCAAATGTCAGTTCGCGCCCGTTTTCGCCCGTCAGCAACAAGACATCGCCTGCGACTTCCGCTAAAGACATCTCGCTCAGCGCTGCAAAAAATGCGGCTTCGGCGTTTAGCTCGGGGCAGGCCCGTCTTGTCGATAGGATTGGGCCCATTTCAAACCATGGATAGAACGTGTTCTGAGACGCTGAATAACGGTTGCAGGGGCCTTGGCCCGATACGGCGCCCTTTTCAGGAAACGATATCGTCGCTGTCTCTGAAAATGGCACACCATCAATGCTGACCAAATGATAGACCGCCGACGTATCGGCATACCCTGATATGGTTTCATCTGGACCACAGGCATTCACGGCAAGGAAGGCTAAGAAAACAAACATTCGCATCCCCCAAACCTAAGCGTTTTGCATATGTGCCGAAAGGCCCGACTTTACCGAATGCCAAAGCCGTGATTGTCTAACGTCATATTTGGAGGGAACTATGATTGTAGAATTTGCATTATCCATCACGTTCACCGTGCCCGGTCCGGCGCCCCACATAACGCCAGTCCAATTCAACGAACCCATACAACAGGTTCTAACCTACCCACCTGTGGGCGTTGTAAACGTGGTGTCTGGCCTTGAATTGCCAAGCGACACGTTGTCAGCATTCGAAAACGACTTTTTAGATGGGTCTGTCTATTTCGGTGCCTTCGCCATTACCAAAGACTTTGGCTATGGGTATGTCACTGGGGCCAATTCGCTAGAAGCCGCCCGCGAAATTGCCACTGAAGAGTGCTTGAAACACGGGCCGCGCTGTTTGGTCTACGCCGAGATCCTACCCGAAAACTATGTCCCCCTTCAAAGCGGCCAAATTTCCATGTCCGCCGAAGCTGCGAATTATTTTCACAACCCGGACCCATCATGGAACCAGTTTCGCGCGATGGCTGTCGGCGAAGACGGTGCCTATTCAGTTGTCTGGAACTACGGGTCACCACGCGAAGCGGCAGATGCCGCGCTGACAGATTGCAACGGATACGTCATCGATGATCTGCCAGGTCTGCGCGACATGCCCTGTGTTCTGGTGCCGTTCAAATAGGCTACAAAATGCGCCGCGCGATCACCTGTGCCTGAATTTCACCGGCACCTTCAAAGATATTCAGGATGCGGGCGTCGCACAGGATGCGGCTAATTTTGTATTCTAGTGCAAAACCGTTGCCGCCGTGGATTTGCAACGCATTGTCCGCCGCGGCCCAAGCAACCCGTGCACCCAGTAATTTGGCCATCCCTGCTTCGACGTCACACCGGCGACCTTCGTCTTTTTCGAAGGCACTGAAATACGTCAGCTGTCGCGCCACCATAATTTCTACGGCCATCATCGCCAGCTTGTTTGCCACGCGAGGGAAGTCGATCAAGGCCTTGCCAAACTGCTTGCGATCTTGGGCATAGTTCATGCCTTCATCTAACGCGGAACAGGCAACACCAATCGCGCGCGCGGCTGTTTGGATGCGCGCGCTTTCGAACGTCTCCATCAGCTGTTTGAACCCTTTGCCCTCGGTTCCACCTAACAAGTTGTCCCCGCTGACTTTGAAATCATCAAAGTTCAGCGTGTATTCTTTCATCCCGCGATAGCCCAAAACTTCGATCTCACCGCCGGAAATGCCAGGATCTTGCCACGGGGCTTCGTCTGTTCCCGGTGTCTTTTCGGCCAGAAACATCGACAGGCCTTTGTAGTCATCTGTGCCTGGCACACTGCGTGCCAACACGGTCATCATATGGGTGCGCGCCGCATGTGTGATCCACGTTTTGTTGCCGTTCAGCATCCAGTCATCGCCGTCTTTGGTGGCCTTCGTGCGCAACGAGCCCAAATCCGAACCGGTATTTGGTTCGGTGAATACAGCGGTTGGCAGAGTTTCTGCACTCGCCAATCGTGGCAGCCACTTTTCTTTCTGTTCGTCCGTGCCGCCGGCCAAGATCAGCTCGGCCGCGATTTCGGATCGGGTGCCCAATGACCCAACGCCGATATACCCGCGCGACAGTTCTTCGGACACAACGCACATAGAGGCCTTGGACAGGCCAAAGCCGCCAAATTCTTCTGGTATCGTCAAGCCAAACACACCCATCTCGGCCAACTCGTCGATGATCTCCATCGGGATCAATTCGTCATTCAGGTGCCATTCATGGGCAAATGGCTCGACCTTTTCGACGGAATACCGGCGGAACTGTTCGCGGATCATTTCCAGTTCGTCTTCCAGCCCAGTCGTCCCAACCGTAATTTCGGCTGCGCGATCCTGCATTAAGGCGACTAACCGAAGACGTGCGGCTTGGGTGTTGCCCGACTGGCTGAGATTCATCACAGCCGGTTCCATCATCGTGCGCATCTGGTCTTGGGTCAGCCCGATGTCTTGCAGGCGGACGATTTCGCCTTGGTTCATCGGGATGCCGCCATAGATCTGCCAAAGGTATTCCCCGAATGCGATCTGGTGGATCAGCTGTTCGACTTCACCAAATTTCCCATCCGCGTTCAAACGCTCGGCCCATGCCTGCATCTGCGCCAAAGCTTCGACATATGTGGCCAACCATGCCAGCCCGTGTGCCGCTGTTTGTTCGGCCTCGACCAATGCGCCAGACACGCGATCCCCGTCCATCACTTTGGCCCGTACACAGTCTTTGGCGGTGTCCAGTAAGGTGCGAAGTGGCGCAATTGCGGCGCCAGTCGTTGCCAATAGATCAGGTAGAATAATTGGGTCGTGTGCGTTCATGTCGTTTCCGTCGCGGGGCATAGCCGATTCCCTTGATTGTGCATCTGCAGCAATACAGATTTCGCATTTGCAGCGCAATAATAATTCACAAACATAAAAGAATTAGAACAAAAGTGTCGCAGTGGTTTTGGGGAGTGCGTCAACCGCTCGGCTTTGTTAAACGTCAATTCATGGACTTTTCAATCATTTCAGAGCTGCCCACATGGGTGTTGATTGCCTCATTCACGATCGCTGTGTTCGCAGGGACGGTGAAAGGCGCTATCGGCTTTGCGCTCCCATTGATCATGATTTCTGGCCTCAGTTCGATCATGGAACCGCAACTGGCATTGGCCAGCCTTATCATCCCCGTGGTCGTTACCAACTCGTTGCAAGTGTTCCGCAAAGGCGTTGCACCTGTTGTGTCTGCTGTGCGCGATGTCTGGCGGTACGCGCTCATTGTGTGCATCGCGATCCTGTTTTTCGCGCAGTTCGTTCCAAGCATCCCGCAACAGGTCTTCTATTTCATCCTCGGCATCCCGGTCGTCATTTTGGCGATCATCCAATTGCTTGGCGTGCGCATTACAATCCCACCGCACCGGCGCGGTATCAGCGAAATCATCGTTGCATCAATTTCGGGGTTTCTTGGGGGGATGGCAGGAACATGGGGGCCGACAACTGTCCTTTACCTGCTTGCCATTGATACGCCCAAAGCCAAACAAATGGTCGTTCAAGGGGTGATCTATGGTTCAGGCGCGTTGGCATTGCTGATTGCACACCTGTTTAGTGGTGTCCTGAATGCGGCTACGACAACCTTTTCTGCGCTGATGTTAATCCCAGCATTGATCGGGATGTGGTTCGGGTTTCAGATCCAAGACCGCATGAACCAATCCGCCTTTCGAAAGGCAACTCTGGTGATGTTGGTCGTGGGTGGGTTGAACCTGCTGCGCAAAGGGTTTTTTGGCTAACCAATCAGGTCCAAATAATTGCAGGCTTCTGCAAGCTCGGGCAGCGCGCTGGGCGGAACGACGGTAAAGTGAATCTCGTACAAAATCGTCGACCCAACAGACGCGGTCATGGTCCAATCCCCGAGGGCCAGTTCGTATCGATAATCGAACTGGTAAAACGTCACACCTGGCGCATTCTCGGACCCAACCCGTGTGACAAAACTCTGTTCGGTTGCACCGGTCCCCTCGAACGCGGGGTGGGTCAATGTCATCGTTACGCCATCCACGCCGATGTCGCCCAGTACGCCCGATTTGACGCCAAACCCTACGCCCAACACGGCAGGCACAGCACGGCCCATGCTGATGAAATCGGGGGCCTGTTCAACGACATGAGTGGTGCCCGCGACCGTGTCTGGGGCGTCTCGTACAACCATGCCGTCTTGGGCGCATAACACGCCAGCTTCGAGGTGCCCAATCATCGGAGACATGAAATCAGCCTCTTGGGCGGATACGCAAACGCCCCAGCCAATGGCCAGGGCGCTGCAGATATATGTGTGTCGCATGTTCATGCAGGCAGTCTAGCCAATCGCGGCGGCTTTGACATCCTCATCGATGAACGGAACATATTTTTCGAAGTTATTGGCGAACATATCCACCAGCTTTGCCGCTTGCGCGTCATAGGCTGTGGCATTTTCCCACGTGTCGCGTGGCGTCAGCAATACATCGTCCACCCCAGCGCATGACAAAGGCACGTCAAAGCCGAAGTTTTGATCTTTGCGGAATTCGCCTTCGGCCAATGTGCCGTTCAATGCCGATGTCAGCAATGCGCGGGTTGCCTTGATCGGCATCCGGCTACCTGTGCCATAGGCGCCACCGGTCCAACCCGTGTTCACCAACCAGCAGGTCGCACCATGGGTTGCGATTTTGGACCGCAACAGGTTGCCGTAAACCTCTGGGCGACGCGGCATGAACGGGGCACCGAAACAGGTGGAAAATGTGGGTTCTGGTTCGGTAACACCCCGTTCTGTTCCTGCGACTTTAGACGTAAAGCCGGACAGGAAATGGTACATCGCTTGCGCTGGTGTCAGCCGCGCAATGGGTGGCAACACACCAAAGGCATCACATGTCAGCATGATGATGTTCTTCGGATGACCACCCAACGCGCTTTCTGACGCGTTAGAGATGTAGTTCAACGGGTAAGCACACCGCATGTTGGCCGTCAGGCTGTCGTCTTCAAAATCCAACTCCAACGTCTCAGGATCAAACACCATGTTTTCAATCACGGTATTTGGCATCTGCGTCGTCGCATAGATTTCTGGCTCGGCCTCTGGGTTCAGACCAATGGTCTTCGCGTAACACCCGCCCTCAAAGTTGAAAATGCCGCGATCAGACCAGCCATGCTCGTCATCACCAATCAACACGCGGTCCGGATCAGCAGACAACGTTGTCTTGCCTGTGCCGGACAGGCCAAAGAACACGGCGCTGTCCACAGGGTTGCCCTGCGCGTGGTTGGCCGAACAATGCATCGGCATGATGTCTTTTTCCGGTAGCAGGTAGTTCAACAACGTGAAGACCGACTTCTTGTTCTCCCCCGCGTATTCCGTACCAGCGATCAAAATGATCTTACGGTCAAAGTTCATCGTGATGACGGTTTCGCTGCGACAGCCGTGGCGTTCTGGATCGGCCAAAAAGCTTGGGCAGTTGATAACAGTCCAATCTGGTGTGAACACCTCAACCTCATCAGCCGAAGGGCGGCGCATCAAATGACGGATGAACAGCCCATGCCATGCCATTTCAGTCACAAACCGAACGTCTAGACGATGTGTCGGGTCTGCGCCTGCGAATAGGTCTTGGACGAAGTAATCTTTGCCACCCATGTGGGCGATCATATCATCGTACAGGCGGTCAAAGGCATCCGGTTCCATCGCCGCATTGTTGTCCCACCAAATGGTGTCTTGGGTGGTCGCACTGCGAACGACATGTTTGTCTTTTGGTGATCGTCCGGTGAACTTTCCTGTTGTTGTCAGGAACGTTCCGCCCTTACCCAACTGGCCTTCGCCGCGCTCGACTGCGGCTGCCGAAAGATCATCCTCACAATAGTTATAATAGACATGACCCAAACCAGTGATGCCTTGCTCAGGCAGTTTCATGGAAGGGTTGACCGTGCCGTGGTCCATTGTCTCGCTCCTACTGTGAAGGGGGCATAAGTGCCCCGATAGAGCGGTCCTAACATGATGATTTTAGGCGTGAATACCCGCGTTTTGTTCTGTTAGCGCAATCAAATTACCGTTAGCGCAATCAAAGGGAAATTTTGTTTCTCTGCCGACGCGAACTACTACGCTAGTATACCAGAATTCACGGCCTTCCGGCCAGAGTGAGGCATTTTAGTCATTGCTTATCTTTTTTAGGGGCATGTTAAGCTGTGATTGCCACGTTTTTGCAGTTTTGGATTGATTCGAAGGGCCTTTGCAGGGCAAAACAAAGAAAAAACAGGCAAATTTGAGCAGTAGAAGGGCATAACCATGTCACGTATCGCACTTGTTGACGACGACCGGAATATTTTGACGTCCGTGCAAATCACCCTCGAAGCAGAAGGCTTCGATGTGGAAACTTACAATGACGGCCAGCAAGCGTTGGACGCATTCAACCAGCGTATGCCGGAACTGGCTGTGCTGGATATCAAGATGCCGCGCATGGACGGGATGGACCTTCTCCAGCGTCTGCGTCAAAAAACATCAATGCCAGTCATTTTCTTGACGTCTAAAGATGACGAAATTGACGAGGTCTTGGGTCTGCGCATGGGCGCGGATGACTATGTTAAGAAACCGTTCTCCCAACGTCTCTTGGTTGAACGCATCCGCGCATTGTTGCGTCGCCAGGACGCGATCTCGGGCGAAGAAATCGAAGAGACCGAAGAAACCAAAATTATGATCCGCGGCGAACTGTCGATGGACCCGTTGCGCCACGCGGTGAAATGGAAGGGCAACGATGTGTCCTTGACCGTCACCGAGTTTCTGCTGTTGCAGGCACTGGCCCAACGCCCCGGTTTCGTGAAATCACGCGATCAGCTGATGGATGTTGCCTACGATGATCAGGTCTATGTCGACGACCGCACGATCGACAGTCACATCAAACGTTTGCGCAAGAAAATGCGCACCGCTGATGATGAGTTTTCAGCGATCGAGACTTTGTATGGTATCGGGTATCGATACAACGAAGAATAAAGAAGGCTAGCCATGACGGTTGCCCCAAAGATTGACGTTCGCGACCTAAAGTCCGTCCGCGCTGCCGCGCGGCAGACGGGTGGTGTCGTGTTGGGCGATGACTTTGTGGCACCGCGTCCTGATGACCCACAAGAAATTGGGCGCAGACGACGTGGTTTCATGCAGCTCAAACGATCACCGCTGGCCCGTAAAATTATTACGTTTAACTTGCTAGCGCTGATCGTGCTTGTGGCGGGTGTCCTGTACTTGAACCCTGCTCGTGAAAACCTTGCCTACCAACGTGCCTCCGCGATGGTAAACGAGGTCGAATTGATTGCTGATGTGTTCGAAGCCCAGTTGCCTGTGAACGCGCCGGTTAATCTCATGTCGGGTGACGGCGGTGATGCGCGCGTCACTTTGGAAAACCTCGATCTTCGGGGCGGTGTGGTCGTGTATTTGCTCGACACGCAAGGCAACTTGGTCGGCCGTTGGTCTGACCCAACTCCGGACGATGAATCCGTACGTGGTCTTCCGGACCGGAACAGTGGCGTTTTCTTGACACGCGTTTTGTCGGGAGTTTGGTCAGCCGCGGCCAATCTGTTCCGAAACGAAGAAGCCCAGCAGGTCGAACTGGATCTTTCCACGGTGCTACCAGACTTCGTACCGGACACGTTGGCAAACGGAACATGGCTGGACGCTAGCACAGACGCTCAAGGAAAATCGTTCTTTAGCGTGATGACACCTGTGGTCCAGCAAGGCGGCGCACAGGTTGGCGTGATCGCATTGGTGTCCAAGCCAGGTGAGCTCGACGTGTTGGTTGCGCATGACCGCGAACGACTTTTACAGATGTTTGTGATCGGCGTCATTGTCTCGATAATCTTGAGCTTGGTATTGGCGTCCACAATCGCAAACCCGCTTTCCGATTTGGCTGATGCCGCAGAACTGGGCCGTGACAAGAATGCTCGAAAAATGTCGCCCCACCGTATTCGCATTCCGGACTTGACCGGTAGGCCAGATGAAATCGGTCGGCTTTCCGGTGCTTTACGCGGGATGGTGTCAGCACTTTTCGAAAGAATTGAAGGCAACGAACAATTCGCTGCCGACGTAGCACATGAAATCAAGAACCCGCTTGCGTCCTTACGCTCTGCGGTTGGCACATTGCGGCTGGCCAAAAAAGAAGAACACCGGACCCGCATGTTGGACGTCATCAATCATGATGTTCAGCGGTTGGACAGGTTGGTCAGCGACATCGCCAGCGCGTCCCGTTTGGATGCTGAGCTGGTGAAAGAGGAAGAAGAACCCTTCAACCTCATCAAAATGCTTGATCACCTTACGGAATTTTTGGGCAACGAAGCGAAGCAAAAAGGTGTCGACTTTATTGCGGATCTTCCCAAAGACCCCATCGAAATTATGGGCCTAGAAGGGCGTCTAGCCCAAGTGTTCGTGAACCTAATTTCCAATGCAACGTCCTTTTGCGAAGACGGTGACGCCATACGCGTGTGGGCCCGCAAACGTGAAAACCGCGTGCTGATTGTGGTTGAAGACACCGGCCCGGGCATCCCCGAAGGTGCGTTGCAAAAAGTGTTCCAGCGTTTCTATTCAGAACGCCCTGAACAACAATTCGGCGACAACTCCGGTCTTGGTCTGGCGATCTCAAAGCAGATCGTGGAATCCCACGGCGGTGTAATTTGGGCGGAAAATATTCGCCCAACCGACGCCGATATCGGGTCAGACCCATTGGGCGCACGTTTCGTGGTCGGTTTGCCGGTCTAGATGCTGTCGGTCCCGATCAAGCGCATGCCGGATGGTGCGCTTAGCCTCCATGCGACAACAGTTAGTTATGCAGACAAAGCACTGGTTATTGCAGGGCCCAGTGGTGCGGGAAAATCGAGCCTCGCACTGCGCATGATTTCATTAGGCGCGGCGTTGATAACTGATGACGTGACCCAGCTGTCAATGAACCCCAACGGTGTCTATGCCCACGCTCCCAGCTCTGCACAGCCTTTGATAGAGGTGCGTGGCCTCGGCCTGCTCAACGCCCCTATCGTCACGGGTGAACGCCTGCACACGATCCTTGATTTGGGCCAAGACGAGGTCGACCGACTACCGTCGCGGCGCCACATAACAATTTTTGACCGGGACGTTACCGTGCTCCACCGTCCCGCGACTCCCAATGTCGCAGAAGCGATGATACACTATCTGAAATACGGTAGATCAGACTAGTTCTTTAGGGGTTAAAGTGCCGGAAACAAAATCGCTTATGCAAAAGATCATTCTCGTAAGCGGCCCATCTGGGGCCGGTCGCTCTACAGCTATCAACGTTCTAGAAGATCTTGGTTTCGAGGCAATCGATAACGTCCCGCTTTCGCTCATCCCGCGTCTTACCGACGGCCCGTTGAGTGCGCCGCTGGCGATTGGTGTCGACGTGCGCAATCGCGATTTTTCCACCGCCGGTGTCACAGATGTTCTGAAACAACTGCATGCGCGTGTAGACGTCGACTGCCAACTTCTGTTCCTCGAAGCGTCAGAAGATACACTCGTGCGGCGCTATTCCGAAACCCGCCGCCGCCACCCGCTCTCACCAGATGAACCAGCCATTCAAGGTATCCGCCGCGAGGCCGACATCCTAGCGCCCTTGCGCCAACAGGCAGAATTCCTGCTCGATACATCCGACTCATCTCCCCACGACCTGAAGGCACGTCTGACCGATTGGTTTGGTGATGGCGGTGCGGCCCTGTTCGGGATCACGCTCCAATCGTTTTCTTATAAACGAGGGCTGCCCAAAGCGTCCGACATGACCTTTGACTGTCGGTTTCTAAAGAACCCCCATTGGGACCCCGACCTGCGCACATCGACCGGGCTGGACGGCCCCGTGGGCGCATATGTCGAAACCGACCCGCTCACTGAACCCTTCAAGGCCAAGGTCACCGATCTGTTGCTGACGCTACTGCCTGCTTTCCGCAAAGAAGGAAAATCACACATCAGTATCGGGTTCGGGTGTACCGGCGGGCAACACCGCTCCGTATACATCACGGAACAAGTCGCGATGGCCCTTGCGGAAAAGGGGTGGCAGGTGTCTAAAAGGCATCGGGAACTGGAACGGGTGGCATGAGTCTATTCGTTCTCATCAGATCGTAGGGAAACAGGTTTGATCGGAATCGTGATTGTGGCGCATGGACGGCTTGCGACAGAATATCTGTCGGCGGTTGAACATGTTGTCGGCAGGCAGAAAGGCATTCAGGCGATTGCGATCGCTCCTGAAGATGACCGTGCCCTAAAGCAGGATGAAATATGCGACGCCGCTGATGCTGTTGATGTCGGCGAAGGTGTTGTGATCGTGACTGATATGTTTGGCGGATCGCCCTCTAACTTATCCTTACGTGCCTGTAGCCCCGAAAATCGCCGAATAATGTACGGTGCAAATCTGCCAATGCTTGTAAAACTTGCTAAATCGCGCCGTAAATCGGTGCCCGATGCGGTCAAGGCAGCGCTCGACGCTGGAAGAAAATATATCGACAGTCATTCCGTTGATTTGGATACATAAATTATGACCACCCGCAGTCTTGAAATCACAAATATCAAGGGGCTCCATGCCCGTGCTTCCGCAAAGTTTGTCGAAGTCACCGAACAATTCGATGCAAGCGCGCAAGTAGAGAAAGACGGGTTGTCCGCCGATGGCGACAGCATTATGGGTCTTTTGATGTTGGCAGCTTCCAAGGGAACCTCTATTGAGGTCGAAACCAAAGGGCCTCAGGCTGATCAGCTCATGGATGCGCTGGCTGCGCTTGTTGCCGATAAGTTCGGTGAAGGGGACTAGGTCCCGACTCCCGACAGGCTAGGAAATAGCGTTTGACTGAACCTTCGAACATCACAAAAGACACATCCGATACGGTCGAAGACGCGCCGCGCGTTTATGATCGAAAATCGCTGACCTATTCGGAAACCTTTGACAGCAATACCAAACGTTGGTTCATCATGGCGATGGAATGGGTGACCGGTAAGATCAAGGTCATCCGCCGTGTACGCAAATTCGAGAAAATGGGCACCCCAACGGGGCAGGCGTTTTGGCCAGCGACCATGCGCGCAATGGGGATCGAAATTCAAACCCCGCAAGACCAGCTCGACAATATCCCCGAAACAGGCCCCGTCATGTTCGTGGCCAACCACCCGCATGGGTTAGTGGACGGGATGATCTTGGCGGACCTTATTGGTCGGCGCCGCAATGATTACCGTATTTTGACCCGTGCTTTGCTTACAGGGATCGACGAAAGCGCATCCAGTTACATGATCCCTGTTCCCTTTCTTCACGAAGAAAATGCGCAGAAAAAGATGATCGAAATGCGCGCTAAGGCGATGGAACATCTCGGCAATGGTGGCTTGATCGCCCTGTTCCCATCGGGTGTCGTTGCTGCGTCTGAAACGGCGTTCGGCCCCGCGATCGAACAAGAATGGAACGTCTTTACCGCCAAGATGATCAAACGATCCGGCGCAACGATCGTTCCGTGTTATTTTCCGGGCAGCAATTCACGGGCCTATCAAATCGCGAACCAAATCAGCTCGACTTTGCGTCAGGGGTTGTTGATCCACGAAGTCGCGCACGCCTTTGACAAACCGCAAAAGCCCGTCATTGGCAAACCCATTCCGGCAGAAGAAGTCGCCGAACGCAGCAAAGACCCGCGTGCCTTTATGGCTTGGCTGCGCGAGCATACATTGTCGCTGAAAGAAGACTAGCGCGTCGGAACTGGCGTTTCACCGCGGTAGTCATAAAACCCACGTTTCGTTTTACGACCCAACCACCCGGCTTCGACGTATTTCGTCAGCAGCGGGCAGGGGCGGTATTTGGTATCTGCTAACCCGTCGTGCAACACGTTCATGATCGCCAGACATGTATCCAACCCAATAAAGTCGGCCAATTCCAACGGTCCCATTGGGTGGTTTGCGCCCAGCTTCAACGACGTATCAATGGATTCGACGTTTCCCACCCCTTCGTACAACGCATAGACCGCCTCGTTGATCATAGGCATCAAGATCCGGTTCACGATGAACGCCGGAAAATCTTCCGACGTGGCTGCCGTTTTCCCCAGTCGGTCAACAACCCCTTTGCAGGCATCAAACGTGTCACTGTCTGTGGCAATACCGCGGATCAATTCGACCAATTGCATGATCGGCACGGGGTTCATGAAATGGAACCCCATGAATTTTTCCGGCCGGTCCGTGCGCGATGCCAGCCGTGTGATGGAAATGGACGACGTGTTCGACGTTAAAATGGTATCGGGTGTCAGGTGAGGCAGTAGGTCCGCAAAGATCGCCTGTTTGACTGTTTCGCGTTCAGTCGCTGCTTCAATCACCAAATCTGTCGGGCCAAGGTCGGTCAAGGTCAGCGTCGTGTTGATCCGGCGCAGGCCTTCGTCCTTTTCGGCCTCTGTAATCAACCCTTTGGAAACTTGGCGGTCCATGTTTTTGGTGACGCTGGCCACCGCTGCGCTCAAGGCGTCGGCGCTGATGTCTGTTATCAAAACGTCATAGCCTGCCAAGGCGCAGACATGTGCAATCCCGTTGCCCATCTGCCCCGCGCCAACGACGCCAATTCGCTCAATACCCATAGGTCCGCCTTTCAAAGATCGCCGCCACCATAGGCCTGCAGCGGGGTACTCTCAAGGCAATGAACCCAAGTCGAGTTTAGTAAAATTAACACTTTATCCATTTGCTAACGGAATCGGCAGAAAGTTGACCATGGTGAGTGAAATTTAAAAAGGGTGGGACCCATGAAAACCTATACAAACTATGCAAATGCAGTGCGCCTTGCGCCATGTACCTACGGCGTTTCCAGACTGTCGTTTCGTGGGCCTCGGCGGCCCACAGATGGCCGTTTCTTTGCGTTCCTTGGCGGGTCTGACACATTTGCACGCTATATCTCGCAGCCGTTTAGCACCCTTGTTGAAACAGCTACGGGTGAAGTGTGTGTAAATTTGGGATGTCAGGCTGCCGGCCCCGATGTCTACCTCAAAGACACCGCAGTTCAGGCCATCTGCCACGACGCCTCGGCCGTCGTTATACAGGTGATCGGGGCTGCAAACCTTAGCAATGCCTACTATCGGGTGCATCCGCGGCGCAACGACAGGTTCATTGCCCCAACGGACCGGTTAACTGCCCTCTTCCCCGAAGTTGATTTTTCGGAGATTTCCTTCACGGGCCACCTCATATCTCGGTTGCGATCCGAAGACGAGGCGCGGTTCGCATTGGTGCGCACGTGTCTGCAATCCACATGGATGACCCGTATGCGTGCACTTATCGATGGCGCGGCAGGAAAGGTCTTTTTGTTGTGGTTTGCATCTCGGTCTCCCTCGGATGATGGCAGCGGCCATGATCCGGCGTCAGAACCGGTGTTTGTCACGGCATCAATGCTAGAAGACTTGCGTAATCACGTTGAAGACATCATCGAGGTGGTGGAACCGCGTGGTGACACAGCCGGTATGTCTTTTGCGCCACTAGACACGTTGGCGGCCCAAGATAGTCTTGGCGCGTCAGCCCACAACGCCGCGGCCAAAGCATTGTCTGTGCCGCTGACATTCGCACTGTCCTAGGCCAACGAAAAAGGCCCGCCAAAACGGCGGGCCCTTCTCTCAATTCATGAACTGGGCTTAGCCCAGTTTTCCGGTCAGCTCGGGAACTGCATCGAACAAGTCTGCAACCAGGCCGAAATCGGCGACCTGAAAAATTGGTGCTTCTTCGTCTTTGTTGATCGCAACGATAACCTTCGAATCTTTCATACCGGCAAGGTGCTGGATCGCACCGGAAATACCGACAGCAACGTAAAGATCAGGGGCCACAACCTTACCCGTCTGGCCAACCTGCCAGTCGTTCGGCGCATAGCCTGAATCCACTGCCGCACGGGACGCGCCAACAGCCGCGCCCAGCTTGTCTGCCAAGCCTTCGATCAGTGCGAAGTCTTCTTCAGACCCAACACCACGACCACCAGACACAACAACACCCGCAGATGTCAGCTCTGGGCGGTCGCTTTCGGCAACCTTGTCTTCAACCCACTCGGACAAGCCAGGGTTCGCAGCCGCATCAATTTCAGCCACAGCGGCCGAACCACCGTCGCCAGCCGCGTCGAATGTGGATGTCCGGATGGTCATCACCTTCGTCGCGTCAGATGATTTTACAGTCTGAATCGCGTTACCGGCATAGATCGGGCGTTCGAATGTGTCGGCGTCAACAACGCCAGTCACTTCGGAAATCACCATCACATCCAACAATGCCGCAACACGTGGCAAAATGTTTTTGGACGCGGCGGTAGATGGCGCAACAATATGCGAGAATTCGCCAGCCAAACCAACAATCAAGTCAGCCATTGGTTCAGCCAAATCATGGCCGTAAGCGTCGTCAGACACGCTTAGCACGCGCGCTGCGCCGTCCAATGTCGCTGCGGTCGCAGCCGCATCGTAACAATCAGAACCAGCGCACAACACTGTAACTTCGCCCATTTGCTTCGCAGCAGTCAGAGCCTTGGCAGTGGCGTCAACAGACAGCGCACCATTCACAACTTCAGCAATCAGAAGAACAGCCATTATACAGCACCCACTTCTTTAAGTTTCTCAACCAGCTCATCCACAGAACCAACAATGATACCTGCAGCGCGGGCTTCTGGTTCGGCAGTGCCAACAATTTCCAGACGGTTCGCAACATCCACGCCGTAATCAGCCGGTGTCTTCTCATCCAGCGGCTTCTTCTTCGCCTTCATGATGTTTGGAAGCGATGCGTACCGTGGTTCGTTAAGGCGCAAATCAACAGTTACGATAGCAGGCATCTTGATCTTGATGGTCTGCAATCCGCCGTCTACTTCGCGGGTCACGGTGGCGCTGTCGCCATCCACGTCCAGCTCGGATGCAAACGTACCCTGCGACCAACCGGTCAGGGCAGCCAACATTTGGCCTGTCGCGTTCATGTCGTTATCAATCGCTTGCTTACCAGCCAAAACAAGGCCCGGCTGTTCTTCGTCGATGATACCCTTCAGGATCTTCGCAACGGCCAGCGGCTCGATGTCTTGGTGCACGTCGTCGGTGGCAACTACCAAGATTGCACGGTCAGCACCCATCGCCAGCGCCGTGCGCAGCGTTTCTTGGGCTTGTTTCACACCGATGGAAACCGCAACGATTTCTTCGGCCTTGCCTGCTTCTTTCAGCCGGATCGCTTCTTCAACAGCAATCTCATCGAAAGGGTTCATAGACATTTTGACATTGGCGAGATCAACACCGCTGCCGTCCGCTTTAACACGAACTTTCACGTTATAATCGATCACGCGTTTGACGGGTACGAGGACCTTCATCAACAGTATCTCCCATAGGACAGCACGCAGGCTGAGTTCAAATTCTTGTTCCAAATACCGCAGCTAGGCTGCAGAAAATAGATAGGAATCGACGTTAGATTTGTTCCTGACGTCGCGTATGTGAAAAAACGCGGAAAAATTTCACGCTGTCAATGCTGTTAACGCTACATGTCACAATTCGTTGGGAATGACGTTTAGATTTCGAATGGCCTAATCATGAGATAGGCCCTGATCGCTCTGCAGCAATCAAGTCCGATTCGCCCCCGGAACCCATAACACATCGTCGTTGCCGCCATTGTTGGCGATACGCGATGCCACGAAAAACCAGTCAGACAAGCGGTTTAGGTATTTCACAGCTGCGGGGTTCACGGTTTCTACCGTCGATAGTTCCACGGCCAGACGTTCAGCGCGGCGCGACACTGTCCGGCACAGGTGCAAATTGGCAGCCAACGCCGACCCACCGGGCAAAATGAACGACCGTAACGGCGTAAGGTTTTCGTTCATCACGTCAATTTCGGCTTCTAAGCGCGCAACTTGCCCGTCGCTCATACGTAATGGCGGGTATTCCGCGTCCGCGTCTTTTTCCATATCGGGGCGGCACATGTCCGCGCCAAGGTCGAACAGGTCGTTCTGGATCATGGCCAATTGCGCGTCCATGTCGCCATCCGCGTGCAGGCGGGCCAACCCGACGGTTGCATTTGCCTCATCCACTGTGCCGTAGGCATTCACCCGCATCGAATGTTTAGCAACGCGGCTGCCATTGCCCAATGCGGTTTCGCCAGCGTCACCCGTTTTGGTGTAGATTTTGTTTAAGACGACCATTTCGTTATCCCCGTGTGCTGCGAATAATCGCAAAACCAACAATCAAAACCACAGCAACGAACTGGGCAAGAATACGCAGTTGCATGATCTTGTTCGACTTCTTCGGGTCGCCGCCGCGCCCGAACTGGGACACGCCCCAAACCAATACACCCGCCACAACAAGGCAGGACGCTATAATTACGTAGAAAAAGGGGTCGTCAGCCATCGGTCTTTGGTCCTTTAATTTGTTATTCACACCTAGCGGGAAGGCGCGAAAGGGCAAGGGCTACGCTTTGCGCAGCACCCAATCCATGGCCCGACTTGGCAGGATACGACGCAAAAAGCCCATAATATATGTGGGGGTTGTGACGTAATACCGCGGTTTGGGGTTCTTGTGCGTGACAGCCGTCAACAGCTTCGCAGTCACCGCAGAAGGCGGCAGCTCGAATTTGTCAGGGCCATTGTCTTCATACAGGCGCTTGCATAATCCACGTTCGTATTGCGCGCGGCGCGGCGAATTTTCCCAGTCGATCCATTTCTCGAAATGCGGGATAGATTTTTCCCGTATCTTGGATGTAACTGGGCCCGTGTTCATCGTAACGATCTTGATGTCCGTGTCCGCCATCTCGATGCGCAAAGTATCGGTCAGCCCTTCAAGGGCGTATTTCGACGCGTTGTAAACGCCCCGCCACCGCATCGCGACAAGGCCAAGCACAGATGAATGTTGCACAATGCGGCCATGGCCCTGCGCTCGCATGACCGGAATCACACGGGTTGTGAGGTCGTGCACCCCGAAAACGTTGGTGTTAAAATTCGCCTCAAGTGCCGCGCGTGGCACGTCTTCCATCGCGCCCGGTGTTCCGAAGGCCCCGTTATTAAACAGCGCATCTAACGTTCCGCCAGTCGCAGCCAAAACCTCGGCCAACCCGGCTTCAATCGTTGCCGTGTCCGCATAATCAATCAGCGGGGATTCAAACCCTTCGCTGATCAGCCGGTCACAATCCGCCTGTCGGCGGCACGAAGCAAAAACGCGCCAACCTGCGGCGCGCATGCCATGGGCGGCGTCATATCCGATACCAGAAGAACAGCCCGTAATAAGAATAGATTTGGTCATGCAACCTTGTGGCCCGCAAAACGCGAGCCGACAAGTGTCTTAACCCTGTGGCGCAGTCAAAAGACGTTCTGCCATCCAGCCTTCGATGCCACGGTCCACTGTGCTGACGCGGGCCCAGCCGTCTGCGTTCACTTCCAGAACTTCCATTTCAGCTCCGGCATTCAATGTGGTGATCACATCAAAATCCGTGCTCGGGCCCATCCGCATATTCACACGGGACCCAGCCACTTGGCGGATATCTAGTGGTGCGGCTTCGATCGGGGCAGCAACCTCGACAATCGTTTCAACCACAGTGTCTTCAACCGGAGTCGCCTGCGCGACAGCAGGAATGATGCTGGCCTCAGCCTCAGGCTGTGATGTCGAAACATTCGATGTTGAAACAGACAGCAACGTTGGTGTGCTTGCGCGTGTCACAAGGTCTTCGGAGGGCTCAATTTCCGCCTCGGCAATGACGGGTTCCTGAACTGGAACGAACTCATCGCCACCAGACATTTCGTAGTAACCCCAGCCCATAAAAGCAAAAGTCAGCCATACATACGTTTTCATAACACGAACCCCCCAGAGATTCTCACAATCGTTACCCTGCCTTAATCGTTAACAGAGATTGGCACCAAATAGGAGGAAAATCGCCGACCGCTCACGGGGAAAAAAACGATGGGCACATCTGATTTCACCGTTGTCGGGCAAAAGCGCGGTCGTTACACACGATATCTATGACAGATGATGTATTTGACCCCAAGATGAACCCGACTGAACCGTTGCGCCGTGCCATCGGGGATAGATACCTGACGTACGCGTTGTCGACGATCATGCACCGCGCACTGCCCGATGCGCGGGATGGTTTAAAACCTGTTCACCGTCGAATCCTCTACGCGATGCGCGAATTGAAACTGGCCAGCAAAGGCGGTTTCCGTAAATCTGCGAAAATTTCTGGCGACGTGATGGGTAACTATCACCCCCACGGTGACGCCGCCATTTACGACGCGATGGCGCGTTTGGCCCAAGACTTTAACGTGCGTTACCCGCTCGTCGACGGGCAGGGTAACTTCGGCAACATCGACGGCGATAACCCTGCTGCGGCCCGTTACACAGAAGCCCGCATGACCGCCGCCGCCGAGGCGCTGCTCGAAGGGCTGTCTGAAAACGCGGTCGATTACCGCGAAAACTACGACGGGACGCTCACAGAACCAGTTGTCCTACCGGCGGCATTCCCGAATCTTCTGGCCAACGGGTCTAGCGGTATTGCGGTTGGCATGGCGACGAACATCCCGCCCCATAACCTTGATGAACTCATTCAGGCCTGCCTGCACCTCATCAAATCGCCGAATGCGCGCGATGAAACCCTTCTCGAATATATCCCCGGCCCCGACTTTCCGACGGGCGGCATTATCGTCGAGCCGAAAGAAAACATCGCCGAAGCCTATCGCACGGGCAAGGGCGGGTTCCGTTTGCGGTGCAAATACGAAATCGAAGATCTGGGTCGCGGTCAGTGGCAAATCGTTGTCACCGAAATCCCGTATCAGGTTCAGAAATCCAAACTGATCGAAAAGCTAGCCGAGGTCATCCAGACCAAGAAGATCCCAATTCTGGCCGATGTCCGCGATGAATCCGCGGACGACATTCGCATTGTCCTCGAACCTAAATCCAAAAACGTCGATCCTGATGTGCTTATGGGCATGCTCTACCGCAACTCCGATCTGGAAACGCGGTTCAGCCTCAACATGAACGTGTTGATCGACGGGCTGACCCCCAAGGTCTGTAGCTTAAAAGAAGTGTTGCGTGCCTTCCTCGATCACCGTCGTGTGGTTTTGCAACGCCGGTCTCAGCACCGGATGGACAAAATCGACAACCGCCTCGAAGTCCTCGCAGGCCTGATTACGGCCTTCCTGAACCTCGACCGTGTCATAGACATCATCCGCTACGACGACGACCCGAAGGCCGCCTTGATGTATGAAGATTGGTCCACGCCGCACCAATCCATCATCAAACGCGCCACAGACGAATCTGACTACCAATCGCCACTTGCTGGCGTCGATGTGTCCTCCCTGTCGCTGATCGTTGATGAGGACGCAAAAGCACCCGATTGGATGGAAGACAGCGAACGCAAAATTCCGTCGTCTTATGCTGGGCGCGAAAACGGCCTGTCCGACGTCCAAGCCGAAGCAATTTTGAACATGCGCTTGCGGTCGTTGCGTCGTCTGGAAGAAGACGCATTGGTCAAAGAACGCGACGCGCTCATGGTAGAACGTGCGGACCTCGAAGACCTTCTCGACAGCGAAGACCTACAGTGGAAATCCATCGCCAACCAATTGCGCGAAACCCGCAAACTGATGGGTGCCACCGCTGAAGGCGGCGCGCGCCGTACGGTATTTGCCGAAGCTGGCGTTATCGAAGATGTGCCTCTGGAAGCCATGATCGATAAAGAACCAGTGACGGTTGTGTGCTCCAAAATGGGGTGGATCAGGGCCATGTCCGGCCACATCGACCTAAACCGCGACCTGAAATTCAAAGACGGTGACGAAGGCCGCTTTGTGTTCCACGCTGAAACCACAGACCGTTTGTTGGTCTTTGGCAGCAATGGGCGGTTCTACACGATCGGTGCCTCGACCCTTCCGGGCGGGCGCGGCATGGGCGAACCGTTGCGTTTGATGGTCGACCTCCCGAACGAAGCAGAAATCGTTGCATTGTTCATTCACCGACCCGGTGAAAAACTGTTGGTCGCGTCGACCGCTGGTGATGGTTTCGTCGTGCCTGAAAATGATGTCGTGGCGCAAACCCGTGCGGGCAAACAGGTGCTCAACGTGCGCGGCGACACCAGTGCATTGGTCTGTAAACCTGTCATGGGCGACCATGTCGCCGCCGTCGGTGAAAACCGCAAGGTGCTGATCTTCCCAATCGAAGAACTTCCCGAAATGGGTCGCGGCAAAGGCGTCCGTCTGCAAAAATATAAAGACGGCGGATTGTCCGATGCCACAACCTTCGTGCTCGAATTTGGCCTCAGCTGGCTGGACCCCGCCGGTCGCACGCGCACCGAAACGGAACTGGCCGAATGGACAGCCAAACGCGCCAGCGCCGGCCGCATGGCACCGCGTGGCTTCCCAAGGGACAACCGCTTTACGTGACACATGTTGCCCCCTCTGATGGTCTAAAGACCGAATTCGCGGGGCAACGGCCACGGCTGTTTAAGCTCGCCTTGGTGGCGTCGTTCTGGACGGTCCTGACCCTCGGGTTTTATCGGTTCTGGATGAAATCGCGGCTGCGGCGTTGGTATTGGTCGTCCATCAGGCCAGGCGGTTTGCCGCTGGAATATGTGGGCGACCCGTTCGAAAAACTGCTTGGTTTCTTCATGGCCGTGGTGGTCATGGCCTTCTACATCGGCGTCGTGAACCTGATCCTGATGTTCGCCAGCCTGTCGCTATTTTCCACCAGTTTCACCGCCTATGCCGCCAGCCTTGTCGGGGTCATCCCTGTTTGGTTTTACGCCCGCTATCGGGCACGCCGTTATGTGTTGGCTCGTACCCGTTGGCGCGGGGTGCGCTTTGGCCTTGAACCGGGCGCTTGGGGGTACGCAGGCCGTGCGCTGTGGCATTGGTTCCTTACAGTGATAACCTGCGGGATCCTTTGGCCCCGCAAAACATTCTACCTCGAAAAGTACCGCACAGACCGCACCGTCTTTGGCTCAGCGACGTTACATCAAGGTGGCACATGGACCATGTTGATGCCGGCGTATGTGCATGTCCTGATCGCTACCGTTGCCTTGGCAGTCGCGGCTGGGGCACTCGCGCTTGAAAACGAAACAGTCGCGATGGTGGGTTTGGTCGCGGTTCCCTACCTCATCTTTGGAATGATCCACTACACGGTTACGGCAAAACGCCTGCTGGCGAACCATAAATCTGCCGGAGACGTCCGCCTTTTAGCGGAACCAAAGGTGGGTACCGCGGTGCGCATCTATGTCTTCGGCTACCTTGCGACGATTCTCATTTGTATGTTGCCGGCGCTTCCCATCACCATCGCTGTTGGTGTGATCGAAATGGAAAAGAACGGTTCCATTTATTCTTCCGCCCCCAACACGGGTGAGATTTATGGCCTTCCGACAATCGTTTGGACAGTGCTTGGTGTCATCGCCTACTTTGCGATCCTTTTGCTGTGGTCCGTTCTTCGGCATTGCTTTGTAACCATGCCGATTTGGCGCCACTACGCAGAAACCCTGACCATCGAAAACGCAGACAGCCTTTCTGAAGTCAGCCAAAAAGACCGCGACGAATTCCGCGAGGCCGAAGGCTTTGCCGAAGCCCTAGATCTATGGGGGGCAATTTGAGCGAAAAAACAATCATAAACGTCGACGGCCCCACCGACCTCACAGCCGCTCCTCGGGTTGTCGAAGGGCAGGGGCTGTTCCTCGACGGTGACCGCGCCGCGCCGCAACAGGTTCGGCTGACCTATGACGATGCCGCGCAACGCCTCGTTCTTCATGCGGCTACCGCGACGCTCAATTGGCGCTACACGGACCTACGCGCCCTGCGTGACCAAGCTGGTGATGACACCCTGATCCTGCGTCTCCAACATGACCCGACCGCGCGGCTGGTTGTCCAAACCCCACAAGACCGCCAGCTTATCCGCGCCCGTGCGAAACGCCTTAACAAGCGGGCGAAGACGGTGCGACGCGGCCGACTGCTGTCTTGGGCCGCGGCAGCAATCGGCTCGGTCGCCCTTATCATTTTCGTGTTGGTCCCAATCATGGCCGACCAGTTGGCAGAATACCTGCCACCGGCTGGCGAACGTGCGCTGGGCGACGCCACATTCGAACAAATTCGCACCGCGCTAGATGAAACCGGTTTTGACGGATTGGCGACTTGCGACGCCCCCAAAGGTCTCGCTGCCCTCGCCAAAATTGAAAGCCGCATCACCGAGGACATGGACCTCGAAACACCTCTGACGGTCCATGTGCTTGACCACGACATGGTCAACGCATTTGCTCTGCCCGGTGGCTATGTGGTGTTCTTCCGTGGCCTTTTGGAAGAAGCCGAAACCGCAGAAGAAGTCGCCGCCGTCTTCGCCCATGAAACCGGCCATGTTGTCGCCCGCGACCCAACGCGCATTGCACTACGGTCCGCTGGCTCCATTGGTGTCCTTGGCTTGCTGTTGGGCGATTTCGCAGGTGGGGCCGTCGTGTTGTTTATGGCCGAACGCATCATCCAAGCCGACTATACCCAAGACGCCGAAGCCGCGGCCGATGTCTTTGCCCATAACGCACTGCTGGCCGCAGACTTGCCCCCGTCCGCCATTGGCACCTTCTTCGAACGGCTCGCAGCCGACGGCGGCGATCATTCCGGTTTCATGGAACATTTCCAATCTCACCCCGCGTTGGGCGACCGGATCGCTGCGGCCTATGATGCTGAACCAGACAACGCGGTTTTCCGCCCAGTTCTTACAGATGACGAATGGGCAGCCCTTCAATCAATCTGCGATTGATTGCAGCACTGCAATTGGTGCGCTAATCATGTCTGACACCAGTTAGGGGAAATAACATGCGTTTGGTTTTGGCTTTGATTGCGGCGGTCACGTTGACGGCCTGTGGCGGCATACGTGACGATCTAACCGAAACCCCAGAACCCATCGGAAATTTCCTACTTGGTCACAACGTAGCCGTGGCCAATGACCCAGTGCGCGGCCCGTTTTCGCGCCCCGCAGAAAACGAAGCTTGGAAACAGGCCATGATCACGGCCGTGGATGACCGCTTGAACAACACGCGCTTCCCTGGTGGCGCCTATTTTCATGTCGGCGTCGCCGTAGAAGGCTATGTTCTGGGTTACCCAGGTGTTCCGCTGGTCTATTCCCCCAAATCGGTCCTTATCTTCACGGTGAACTTCTTCGAAGATACCACCGGCGAAAAGATCAACGAAGAACCCATCCAACTGACCGTTTTTGAACCGTGCTGTAGCGTGCCGTTCCTCGGGTCAGGGTACACCCGTTCCGCCGATGAACAGATGGAAGGGCTGGCGTTCAACGCGGCCCGCGCGATTGAACGAACAATGCGTGAAAACGCCCAGTGGTTTGGTGGCGTGCCCGAGGTCTTGCCCGAAGACGATACGATTCTCGAAGGCAATGTCTTGGTCGATAATCCCGAACTTTTGGCGCCTGACCAGCCAGCGCCCGACGGTGTAATCGAGGCGGAAGCGGGCCTCTAACGCCACAGTTCAACCCGATAGATCAATCGGTGCACGATTCACTTGATATTTGCCTGATTCCAGACTACATCGCCCGCGTATTATCACAGGGCCGACCGAAGATGCGGTGGCCGTCAATATGAGGGTGCCACATCATGGCTAAGGAAAAGTTTGAACGTAATAAACCACACGTTAACATCGGCACAATTGGCCACGTTGACCACGGTA
>CANLQK010000005.1 GCA_947493255.1 uncultured Paracoccaceae bacterium | reverse complement strand
GTAACTGTGTACGTATAAGTAATTACATCCCCCTCTGAAACGTCAGACGCTGAAACACCAACCAACGTCGCATCCTTAGAAACCGTCATTCCTGGGGTGCGGACAGATGGGACAGTAACGGTATCATCCGCTTCGATGGTGCCGCCGTTGTACGTATCGTCAACCGTGACTGTCGCAATGTTTGTTACACCGCCGTCGTCCACATCGTCCTGCGTAACAGCGTAGGTCGCAGTGCAAGAAAAGAACTCAGTTGGGGCCAAGCCATCTGCTGGAATAGCCTCACAGGTCAGATCAGCAGCTGGGATTTTGTCATCACTCAGCGCGGGAGTATCGAGGATCGTCACGTTACCGGTGTTAGAGATGACATAGGTGTAGACGATTTCATCACCCTCTGTGTCAAACTCTTCCACATCGGCAGTCTTATTGATGGTCAATTGCGGCTCAAAGCTTGGGCCAAAGATCGTAATATCATCATTTCCGCTGACGTCTTCTGCGCCCGGAGTAACAGGCGTACCAATGGCAGAAGCCACGTTATTCAAAGATCCTGCGTCCACGTCTTCCTGCTGGATCGTGTAGATGAAGACACAGCTGTCATCGCTATCACCTGGTGCCAACGGACCGGGGATCACACAGGTGCCTGGAACGCGGCTGTCCGTCACGCGGATATTCTCTAGCGTCACAAGGCGATCGTTGGTGATGGTAATCGTAAACGACACCTCTTGCCCAACATCTGTAAACGCTGCAGCAGGGGTGCCAGTTGTCAGGTCTTTATCGACGGTCAACGTGCCGCTGTCTGTCACCAACGGGTGATCGTCTTCAGCAGTTTCTGTAACGACAGTACCGTCTGGCGATGCACCTTCGGCTGTTGCCGTATTGGTCAGGCTTTGGGCATCGATATCGTCCTGCGTAACCGTGTAGTCACCAGTACAGACCAACGTTTCGCCCGCCCCACCTGGTCCGGCCTCAAGCGTAAACGGTGACGAAGCCGCAACACCGCCAATCGTACAGGTCAGCGTCGGGATCAGTGGGTCGGTCACGGTGATATTGGTAACCTGCTGGTTGCCAGTATTTGTCGTCGTAATTGTATAAACCAACGGATCATCGACAGACGCGGGGTCATTGCCGCTCGTCACATCCTTTGTCACGGTCAATTCAGGGTCTTCTGCACCATCAACGGTTACCGACTGAACTGGAGAAACGACCTCTGTTGTCCCAAATGTTGTTTCCGCAGATGCGTTGTTGGTCACAAAGGCCGACGTCAGGCCGCCAGAGCCGTCGCCTTGAACCGCATCAAGATCTTCCTGCGTCACAAAATATGTCGCTGTACAGGTTGTTTCCTCATCAGGTGACAACCGGTTGTCTGCTGTCGGTAAACACGTAATTGGGTCAGTGAACTTGTCATCGCTAATGGTGATCGGGTTTTCCAACGCAGGCCGCACCAAAATCCCACCGATCATCGAACCGGGTGACGTGTTCGTAACAGTATAGGTATAAACAATCGGGTCACCCACAGCGGAGAACGTCGTAACATCCGCTTCTTTAAGCATGTCGATCGACGGATCTGCAGCCCCTGGAACAGTTTCTTCTGTAGGAGGCGACTCCGTTCCGTCGTCGTCTGTTGCGGTCGCGATATTTGTAACCGATCCCAAAGCCACATCGTCAGCAGAAATCATATAGCTCGCAGTACACACCAACGGCGCGTCGGTCGGTGCCAAATCACCAGCAGGGCAACTGACCGCACCAATCAGGTTATCGTCGATTGTGATCGGGCCGGTTAGCGTCGTGTTACCAGTGTTGGTGATCGTGTAGTCGTAGGTCGCTATGTTGCCAGACGCAAAAACTGTCGTCGCAACACCACCCGGGTCTGTCAGCCCAGTCAGCGCCTTCACCATTTCCATTTCTGGCGTTTGGATAGCGGTTGCTGTTGCCGTTGCCGGATCAAGCGGATCAGTCTCTACGGCAGTGCCGCCAAACGTAGTGGCCGCAGTGGCTTCGTTTGTAAAACTACCTGCATCAATGTCGCCCTGTTCAGGCGTCCAGCTTGCCGTACATGTCACACTGTCACCCGGTGCCACAGTCACAGGGCCCGCGGCCGGACAGGTTAGCGTGGTCGGGATGTTGATGTCCGTCACCGTAATGGCATCTGTCAACGTCACGTTTCCGCTGTTTGTCACTGTAAACTGGAACGACACAGAGTCAGTAATGGCCGAGTAAGTCGATGCCGTGCCCGGCTCGATGGCTTTGGCAATTTCGATCTCTGGCTGCTGGTCGGCATCTACAACTTCAGTTTCTTCAGCAGAATCAACTTCGGCTGTACCACTGGGGTATGTCGTGGATGGAACAACAGGTTGACGGATGCTCGCAGTCGCAAGGTTCGTAACGCTGCCCGTATCCAGATCATCCTGATCCACGGTATAGGTCGCCTCACAGATTATACTTTCTGTAGGGGCCAGTTCGCCGCCAATAAACGGCGGACAGATCACAGTTGTCTGATCATCAGCAACGGTGATTGGGGCCGTTAGCGTAATGTTACCTTCATTGGTGACTTCATACTCATATGTGATTTCATCGCCGACCGTATCAAACTGATCACCAGAGGTGGCTGTCTTATCCATCGACAACAACGGCAGCTGGTCAGGACCGGACAATGTGACTTCGTCTTCGGCTTCATTCGTGCCGTCACTGACAGTGACAGTGTTGGTCAAGGCACCTGTATCAATATCACCCTGAAGAACGGTGTAAGTCGTCGACAATGCCAATCCGCTGGCACAGGTCGTTACAGATGTATTGGGCGGAATATCAGCAAGCAGACAAGTGAAACCCGTCAGGTCATCAGTTAACGTAAAGCCGGTCAGCGTAACATTACCGTCGTTTGTAACTTCAAATGTAAAGGTCTCTGTCGTCGGCAAACTGTCAAACGTACCGCTTCCATCTGACTCCGTCTTGATCACGCTCAGGGCCAGATCGATATCTTCCAAATCCACAGCCGCAGTATCTTCGGCGGGCGCAACTGTCGTACCTGTTGGCGGGGTGGCTGTCGCATTGACCGTGTTGGTCACGTCGTTACCGGCGTCGATATCGTCTTGGGTGATCGTGTAGCTGGTCGTCACGGTCACAGACTCATCGGGCGCCAATGAAGCGATCACATTGGACGGCGTGAACGCAAGCGACTGCGTCCCGCTCGCGCTGGTGTGTGTGTCAATCAACGTAATGTCGGTCAGCGTCACGTTGCCAGTATTTGTCACCTCATGGCTGTAGGTTACTGTCGTTCCAACTGCGACATCCGTGTCTGCGCTTGGTGTTTTTTCAACCGTGAATAACGGCGCACGTGTGGGACCTGTTACAACCGCATCATCCTGAATGGGGTCAACATCATCCGCATCCGCAGTCGCCGTGTTCGTATAAGACCCTAGATCCACATCCTCTTGGGTCGTGGCCCGCATGCCTTCGCAGCTGCTGTCCGTCACACCTGGTGCCAAGCTCGGAATTGTACACGTAAGACCCAGATCCGGATCAGTGATCTCAACATTAAACAGCGTAACCAAACCATCGTTGGTCACGGCCAATATGTAATCAATAGGCTCGTCCACGTCTGTAAATGTGGTTGGAACCGCAGTCTTTTCAAAACTCAGAATTGTCGGATCTGTTGCTGGCGTAAACAGAACGGTTTCATCGTCCGTCCGTGTTAGTTCAACGCCCAATGGGGTCGTCGCAACAGCAGTCGCTGTGTTGTCAACACGGCCAAGATCAAGGTCATCTTGGTCTACGATATAATCAACAGTGTCTGGACAGGCGGCTGTCGCCATTGGCCCAACATTCGAAAGCGTACAGCTATAGCCGGGCACCAGCGGGTCAGTCACGGTAACGGACGTCAATGTTTGGTTCGTCGCGTTGGTCACTACAAGCGTATAACGGATCGTGTCACCAACCAGACCGAACGTGTCCGTCGTTGATTTGGCCAACGTAAAATCAGGTACAATCGACGTTGGAACAGTCGCGCTACTAGACGGCGACGTTACAGTCACACCACCCACATCGAAAGAAGCGGAAGCCGTGTTATCAACTTGCCCGTTATCGATGTCACCCTGCGAGACAGGGCCGTAAGTGCGCGAACAGCTAAAGCTGTCCGTCGGGAACAGGTTTACCGGCTGTTCAGTACACGAAAACGGTGCGCCAATAAGCGGGTCATCAATCAAGATTGGCTGACTGTTCGCGATGACAGTTTCGCCAGAGTTTGTAACCGTAAAGGTATACGTCAACGTGTCGGTCAGGTCGTCATAGTCCGCCGTGTCAGCGACTTTCCCCAATGTAATCCCGGGTGCGCCCGACTGCGGAATGGCCACGCTGTCGGTGTTAGATGTAACATTGCCATCGCTGGCTGATGCCACGTTAACAACCGTACCCGCGGCAACATCTGCGCCAGTCACCGTATAGGTCGCACGACATTCAATCGAGTCACCGGGCGCGATGTCCCCAGCCGGACATGCAATAGGGTCAGTAAATTTGTCATCGGTGACGGTTACCGCATCGGTGATTGTCACGTTACCGTCGTTCGTAACGGTGTAAACGTAATCGACAGTCGCACCGTCAAAAAAGTCAGCGGCGAGCACGGGATCTGGGTCCGATGCTTTGCTCATTGTCAGTTCTGATGTCTGTGTAGCCGGAACAAACAGTTCGACCTCATCAGACTCAACCGCCAAACCCAACGTGGTCTGCGCAGCTGCGGACGCGGTGTTTGTAACGCCCCCTGCATCAATGTCGCTTTGCAACACGTCATAAACAGCAGACGTACAGGTCACTGTCTGACCGGGGTCAACCGTTACAACCGGACAGGTCACAGCAACTTTGTCATCCGTAACACTGAACGTGTTCAGACGGGTGTTACCATTGTTTGTCAGTAAGTACTCATAGACCAATTCATCTGTATCAACCGTAATCGGGTTCGCCCCAGACGACAGCGTCTTTTCGATCAAAAGCTCAGTTTCAACTACAGCCGTAACTTCTGCGGTGGCTTGGCCAGTTTCTGTAACGCCACCAACCGTTATGGACGCATCGACCGTGTTCGGAACGGACCCAGTATCCATGTCATCCAACGAAATTTCATAGGTCGCAGTACAGGTGACCGTCCCATTGGGCGCAACTTCACCTGCGGGACAACTCTCGTCACCCGTCAGTTCATCCACAATCGTTGGGGGACCAGGCCATGTTACATTACCGGTGTTGGTGATGAGGAAACTATAAGAAATCGTTTCACCTGCGGCCGAATAGGTCGTCGGTGTGGGCGTCTTGGTAATTGTGAATGTTGGGTCAGCTGCTGGGCCATCTAGACTTTCCGTCGCCGAGACGGGCGTAAGATCGTTACCATCCGGATCAACGGCATCTACCGTTGCTGTGTTATCCAGCGTCTGGCCGGAATTGATAAAGTCGTCGATGTCGTCTTGCGTTACTTGATATGTGCCTGTGCAAACCAATTGGTTTGCAGCACTTGGCGCCGCAGGCGGAACCGGCGGCAGCAACGTCGCAACCGAACAAGACAGGGATGGAATAAGCGGGTCAGTTACCTCCACATCGGTCAGCGTGGCATTGCCCTCGTTGGTGACCGTAAATGTGTAAGTAATGGTTTCGCCAACCGTGCTAAAGGTCGTAGGGCTCGCTACCTTTTCCAACGTGATTACAGGATTCAACGCCGGACCAGTGAGTGTAACAGTATCCGTAAGCGGACCTAACGAACCAAACTCTGGATCACCGGTCGCCTGCGCGATGTTGGTCAGGGTCTGCGCATCGACATCTTCCTGCGTCACTTCATAGGTCGCAGAACAGGTGGCCTGATTTGGTGCAGCGGCACCGGCTTCAACGCTTGGCAACGTCGTTGGCGTACAGTTAGAAATCGTTCCGATCTTATCGTCTTCAACCGCGATGTTGAAAATATCGACCGAACCAATGTTTGAAATAACGTAGTTGTAAGTGATGATCTCACCTACCTGCGTGAATGTCGTCGCGCCGCCATCGACAGTTTTTTCTAGCTCGTAACCTGGCGCGATGGTTTCAATCGCACCATTCGCCAAGTTGTTACCACGGCGAAAATCCCAATAGTTGTCGTTCGGGTCATCATCCAATACCTGAGAAACCGTCTGTCCCGTCGACAAAATATTATCCAACAACGCGGAATTCGTTGAAGAAAACCAGGCTGTGTTGAACGTGTTGTTCCCAAATCCGGTCGCGGTACCAAGGCTCGTATTGCCATCCGTGCTAGTGATCTCGGACGTGATCCCAGACCAAGACCCAACATTGAAACCATTGATCAAAAGGTCGATGTCATTCTCATCGAACCCGCCAGGTTGCGTATCACCATCATACGCGGAAAACCGGACATCCATCCGGGCAATCGAACCGCCGAAATAATCGGAACAAGATGAAAATCCGCAATCTAGCTCAATCGGGTCATTTACCGTGAATGGGTTGCCACGGAATTGGGTTGGTTGGCCGTTACTGTTGAAACCACGGAATGCGCCGTCAGGGTCGCTAAACTGATAGTAAACATTTCCGTTGGCGCCGGTCAGTACAATAACCACACCGCCAGCAGCAGGATACTCAGGGGGCAACGCCAAGGATGTAGGGGCGGGAACGTTTTCTGTAAATGGCGTGGCTAAAGCATCTGAAGCCAGCGTTCCAAAAACAGAAACCAAAACGAATTGGAAAATACTTTTCATCTAAGAGGCTTACCCGCTTTGGTTGAATGTTTGCAACTACTCGCAAGAAAGTTATCCCGCGCGTTCGCCGCCTATCAAGGAAAATCTAGCTCGCTTATTCCCCCAAAAAAGAGGGAAGCAAAAGCGCGAACACCAGAGTTTGTGCCTGTTCGAAACATCCGAACTACAGTCCGCCAAACCGGTTACTTCACCAATAAGACGTTGAAAGCCCATCTTCGGCTTGCATAGCCGGTGTTCAAATGCCGAAAAGATTAATTTAATGTTTTGTAATCAAGCATTAACGCTATTGTTTCTCTTCCACTACCTCAGCATCAACGACGTCGACGGAAACGTCATCTTTGGGCGCTTCAATCTGCCCGACGATCAACGGCAACATCTCTGCACCCGCCGGCATCGAGACTTCGCCCTCAGGCGCATTACGCCACGTAAGTGTGTCAAAGCTGGAACAGTTTGAACAAACCGGTTCCCAAGCAGGATGAATGTGTTGGCAGCTGTCGCAAATCCATTGCGGGCCACGTGACGCCGTCAGCGCCTTTGCCAGCCAACCGCGTACCACTGCATCTGCAGACCCTTCGCCACGTTCAACCGCCGCCATCAATGTCAGGTTCCGGGCTGTCGGGCTTTCAGCGACAAGTTCTGCAATATCTCGGCGGGCTTCTGGAAAATCCTCTGCCGCGATGTGCAATTCTGCCATCAGCATCTTTGTCTCAGGATGCGCAGGCTTTAGCTTTGTCAACGGCTTAAACCGCTTCAAACGTGCAGCAGCATCTTCATCAGGAACAATCGCCGCGAACGCAGCTGCAAGGTCAGGATGAGGCGTAACTTCCCATGCTTTCTTGATCACACGGGCAGCGGCGCGTTTGTTGTCTTGTTCAATATAGGTCTGCGCAGCCAAAACAGCCGCAGGCACCAAATCAGGTGACAAACGGTTCGCTTCAATCGCGGCCTCTCTGGCCTCGATGGATTGACCTTCTTCAAAAACAGATTTCGCTTCGGACAATGCCAAAACAGCATCGCGACGTTTGTGCACATCCCGCGGCAACTGGCCGGTCTTCAGCTTGGCAGTCAATGTTTGACGTGCACCTTGCCAATCTTCTTTCTCAGCCTGAAGACGCAACAATGTGTCCTGTGTTTCCACATGCTTCGGCTTAATCGCAAACGCCTTCTCCGCCAACGCCAAGGCAGTGTCCGTGTCACCATCTTGAAGCTTCTGCTTCATGATACCGCGCACACCCACAAACCGTGTTTTCTCGTCTTCCAACAACTTGCGGTATGTCTGCTCGGCCGTCTTACGATCCCCCGCCAATTCGGCCGCTTGCGCCGTCAACAGGTTGGTCAGTTCTGGACGTTCCAAAAACTTCTCAGCGCGGTTCGCCTTGGCCATTGCCAAACGCCCCTCGCCAGATGCCAACGCCATCATCCCTTCGGACAAGGCCTCGTATCCCTTGCGTTCGCGGTTGCGGGAAAAGTAGCGCGAAATCGCCGTCTCGTCTCCGTTCAAGAACTTGAACGTCGCTACCGCAAGGCCGATCAGTTTGAACGTCAGCCAGACAAGCGCAACAACAACAATTGCCGCAATCACCAACTGCAGAACCGAAAGGGTGCCGTTCATATCGAAAAGATCAAACTCAACACTGCCTTCCATATCCATCAACATGGTTGCGCCATAGGTTGCTGCCATCACAGCAATTACAAACGCCAAAATCTTTACAAGGGACCAGAGCATATCAGGAGCTGCTTTCGTTATTGATAGGTTTCAGACAAGGCCGCGATCGCATCCAGAACGTCTGCACGTTCCTGTGCTTGCGCGGTCCAATCGGTAATTTCTGCGCGCACCACTTCTGGCAGCGCCTCAATCTCGGCCAGCGCATCCGCGACCCGATCTTCTTTCACTGCTGCCTCGGCGCGAGACAAAATCGCATCGGTGCCAGGCCCTTCTTGCGGTGTCGATGACCGAACATCGAGCTGGGACCTCAAGAAACCTCCAATACCTCCGGTATCATCGGTTAGGCCTTCGGCACGGGCGGTCGACAAGGCTGCTCGGGCAGCTGCAGGGAAATCGTCTGTCAACTGCGCACTGGTCGCAACACCTGTTTCCGCCGCGGCAACCAAAACGTCCGGCACATCCAGACCACCCAGCGCATCGCTGAACGGTGCGCCCGTGTCCACTGCTGTCGCAATCCGATTAATCGCGGCACGCGCTTCGGCCGCTTCTGCAGCGGCAAGCGCCTCCTGCTCCAACCGTTCTGCTTCTTCACGGGCCGCCGCTAAATCGGCCTCGGCCTGTGACGCGGCAGTCATCACCGCGCTTTGTTGTTCATTCAACTCGCCCCGCAGTGCATCAAGCTCCGCCTGATACGCCGCAAGCGCCGTCTCCGACAAAGTCCCATCCGCATTCGGCTGTCGTTCAACCTGTTCCAAACGTTCCTGAATGTCAGTCAACTGTGTCGCCACATCTTCCAACCCACCGGTTACCTTGTCTGAAACGTCAGAAACCTGCGCTTCGATCGCCGTCGTGTCCGGCGCAGGCAAATTATCAAGACGTGACTGCAAATCAGCAATCAGCGCGGCCTGCTCTTCTACAATCGCTGGTAAACCCGCTGTTCCATCATCCGCTTGGAAATAGGTCGCAACAGCATAGCCGATCCCGCCTGCAGCAAGGCCACCTAACAACAATGGAAAAAACCCACCCGACGCTGCCTGAGCAGGTTCAGCGACAGGCTCAACATCTACTTCAACAGGCGCTTCATCTACGATGTCTTCAACGCTCTCTTCGGTTGCCTCGGCGACTTCTTCGATTTCATCTGCACTCAATAAGGTGTCATCAGCGTTTTCACTTTCCACAGCATCCTGCGGATCACCGATAATCTCTTCTACTTCAGATGTTTCAACGTCTAACTCGACCGCATCTTCTACTTTGGCCTTTGAAGATTTGCTTTTTGAAGATTTGGCCACGTTTGCCACCCACTTAACTGCATCTGGAACCCAACTGTCCCCAAGTCACCCTATAGTGGTGATTGGCGACGCTCAAGCAATCAAACGCATTGTGGCCTGCGTCATTTCATGCAAATTCGGACGCTTAGCGCAGGACACACCCTGCGGCTTTAGCGCCAAAGACGCGTCTGCCACTTCATTGCTTATGGCAACAATCCAAGACCCTTCAAAACTTGTCCGCCAATCCTGCAAAATCGACACTGTTTCTGCAGAAAACAACGGAATTACCCAAGGTTTTGATCGCATTTCAACATCAATCAAATCGGACACCGGGGCATTGATTGACTTCCGGTACGCAACAACTTCAGTGCAGTTCATCCCGCCATTTTCCAAAATGGCCATGACATTTTCACGAACATTTTCCCCGCGAAAGTGAACGTGCCTCCCCGCCGAATTTTCATCAAGAATCAGTGAGGCCAACTCGCGCGCGTTCCCTATGCCCACCTTCGGTGTATAGCCCCGCTTCGCAGCAACCTCAGCGGTTCCTTCGCCCACACACCACGCAATACGTCCCACCCCGTTAGGGGCAAATCGCGCACCGGCCTTTGACGTAAAAATCGCTGCATCAAACGAGCGCGGTGAAAATGCCACCGGTTCCAACTCGAAAGCCGGCGAAATCAGCGGCCGGAACGGCCCCGCACGTTCCACCAAACCCGCGACAAACTGCGCCGCGCTTTCAGCGGGGCGGGTAACAAGCACAGTCGGATTTTCGAAAGGTTTCACAGCCGCTCATCCTCAGCCATTGTGGCGATTGGCGGCAAGTGTTACCTGCAAGGCAACCAGACGCAAGCAAACGGGCGTTCCCATGTCAGCCCCCCTCACGATCCTTGGCCTTGAAAGCAGCTGCGATGACACCGCCGCCGCCGTCGTGCATGGCACCACTTTGGATGCAAATGTTCTGTCAAACATCGTTATCGGTCAGACAGAAGATCACGCAGCCTTTGGCGGTGTCGTTCCCGAAATCGCGGCCCGCGCTCACGCGGAAAAGATCGACTTTGCAGTGAAACAGGCTCTGAAAAGCTCGCAGAAGACACTCTCAGACATCGACGCAATTGCCGTTACGGCCGGGCCGGGCCTGATCGGAGGCGTACTCTCCGCTGTTATGTGCGCTAAAGGGCTCTGTGCGTCTACTGGCATACCGTTAATCGGAATCAATCACCTTGCCGGCCATGCCCTAACGCCTCAGCTGACGGACAAAGTCGCGTTTCCATACCTGATGCTGCTCGTTTCAGGCGGTCATTGCCAATTTCTCCTCGTTGAGGGGCCTGATGACTATACGCGCCTTGGCGGCACCATTGATGACGCCCCAGGCGAAGCCTTCGATAAAACCGCCCGTATTCTTGGGCTTTCCCAACCAGGTGGTCCCGCTGTCGAAACCGATGCAAAGTCAGGCAACCCAAAATCCTTTGCTTTGCCAAGGCCCCTCATGAACCGTGATGACTGCAACATGTCCTTCTCGGGGCTAAAAACTGCAATCTTACGCGCCCGCGATCAGGTCATCGATGAACATGGCGGTCTGCCACGTCAGATCCGGTCAGATCTTTGCGCCAGCTTTCAGGCGGCCGTAACCGATGTTCTGGTTGGAAAATCTCGGCGTGCGCTTGCTGAAGCACGCAAATTAAACCCCAATGTCCATACCCTTGCGGTCGCAGGCGGCGTCGCCGCCAACGGAACAGTCCGAAAGGGTCTAGAGGCGATTTGCGCTGAAACAGACACTGATTTTTCGGCTCCACCTCTTGCTCTCTGCACGGATAACGCTGCGATGATCGCATTCGCTGGTCTGCACCGTGCGCAAGCCGGTCAATTTGATGATATGTCGTTATCGGCCCGCCCACGCTGGCCATTGGACCAAACAAGCCCCACATTGCTTGGAAGCGGTAAGAAGGGGGCAAAAGCATGAAGATCGCAGTCGCAGGCGCGGGCGCATTCGGAACGGGGTTGGCCATTGCGCTTGCCGCAAATGGTCCGGTCACTCTTTGGGCACGCGATGCAAACGCCGCAACCGAAATGGCAAAGTCACGGGTAAACGCCGCGCGCTTATACGGGCAACAGATTCCCCAACAGGTCAAAATCACATCCGACCTTGATGTGCTATTTGAAGCCGACACCATATTGCTGGCCATTCCAGCGCAAAGGTTGGGGTCTTGGCTCGAAACGAACGCGGCACATCTCGCAGGAAAAAGGCTCGTTGCGTGTTGCAAGGGAATTGACCAAAAAACCCTTCGTGGGCCCGTCGCATTGATTGAAAAATCTGTGCCCAGCGCAACAGCTGCGATGCTAACGGGCCCCAGTTTCGCCGCCGACATCGCAAGAAACCTACCAACAGCGCTCACGCTCGCATGCCGCGACGCCGACGGCGACGGCGCGTATTTGCAAGAATGTTTGTCCACGCCCACTTTACGGCTGTACCTCAGCAACGACGTGATCGGCGCAGAACTCGGGGGGGCGCTCAAAAACGTGATCGCTATCGCCTGTGGTGTTTGCATGGGCGCTGGGTTTGGTGAAAGCGCCCGCGCGGCGGTCATCACACGCGGCTTTGCGGAAATGCGCCGGATCGGCAGTGCACTTAACGCAAATCCAGAAACATTAACGGGTTTATCCGGTTTTGGTGATCTTGCGCTTACTTGCACCTCAGACGCATCGCGCAACTACCGGTTTGGGCTTTCGATTGGCACCGGTGAAACCTTCGACCCGTCCACCACGGTCGAGGGGGCTGCAACAGCCGTTTCTGTCACTAAACTTGCGGAAAACCTCAATCTCGACCTTCCAATTTGTAAAGTCGTTGCTGACTTATCAGCAGGGTCAATCACCCCTGAAATAGCCCTCGCAACGCTTCTCTCCCGCCCCCTTAGAAAGGAATAACCATGCGTATTGCCCTCATCACCCGCGACAAAGCCGGCGCCTTGCAAACGCGCCTTGATAACCGCGATGCTCACCTAGCCTACATCGAAGAAACCGGTGTCGTCGAAATGGCTGGCCCTTTTATTGATGCTGACGGCACCATGTCTGGGTCACTTATCATCATGAACGTCGAAGATTTGGCCGCAGCGCAGGCTTGGGCAGAAAATGACCCATACGCAAAAGCCGGATTGTTCGAAAAGGTTCGTATCGAAGAATGGAAAAAGGTCATCGGGTAATGCGCTACTGGCTGTTCAAATCCGAACCCTCCACTTGGAGCTGGGACCAGCAGGTCGCCAAAGGGGATGTTGGCGAAGAGTGGGACGGTGTTCGAAACTACCAAGCCCGCAATTTCATGCGCGAGATGTCCGTCGGGGACCGTGGGTTCTTCTACCATTCGCAGAAAGAGCGCTCGGTCGTTGGCGTGATCGAGGTTTGCGCCGCGGCCCACCCCGACAGCACCACCGACGACGACCGTTGGGACTGCGTCGATATCAAGGCGCTTTACCCCTTTGAAACACCCGTTTCATTGGACCAAATCAAGGCCGATGAACGGCTTTCAGAAATGGTTCTCGTCAAAAGCTCGCGCCTGTCAGTTCAGCCCGTAACGGCAGACGAATGGCAGCTGATCTGCGGTCTGGGAAACACAAACCCCTAGCCAGACGGCAAAACACATTCCAATATTGTCCCACAATTTCATTGAAGGGAGAACGTTATGGGGATTTTAGCAATCATTGTAGGCGCAGCGCTCAGCTTCGGTTTCGGTGCAATTTGGTACGGTGTGTTTTCGGACGCATGGAAAGAAACCAGTCAGGTTCCGCTAGACGACGAAGGCAACCCGCAAAACATGCGCAGCCCTGTACCTTATGTCACCTGTGGCATCGCACTTCTTCTCGTGGCGGGCATGATGCGCCATAGCTTCGCCACCGCAGGGATCGAAACCCTCGGTAAAGGGATTTTGTCTGGTGCAGGTGTCGGGCTGTTTTTCGTCACACCATGGATCGCGCTGTTTAACGGCTACTCCATGCACTCGCACAAACTAACGCTTATCAACGGTGCCTACGCGACGATCGGCTGTGCACTCATGGGCGCTGCACTGACCATTTTGTAAGATATCTGAAAAAGCAGAAAGGGCCTGGACCAAATGCCCAGACCCTTTCGCTCACCACGTGCACTCCAAGAAGCCACCACACGTAATACTGAAACTGATCCAGATCATTCTGATCCTGATACATTGGTACACCATGCGGTGCACATCACCTAACCGATAGTCTTGAAAAGATGATTCAAATGCAAAACGCCCGCCAGAAAACTGACGGGCGTTTCGTTTGGTCTAAGCAAAAGATTTAGCCGTATACGGATTCTTTGCCGAAGTGCTTTGTCAGCATGTAATACACAACAGCGCGGTACTTGTTGCGCTCGGATTTACCGTAAACTTCGATCACAGAGTTGATCGCATCCATCAACTGTGGACCGTCGGCCAGGCCAAGCTTTTTGATCAGGAAGTTGTTCTTCACTGTCTCCAGCTCAGATTTCTGGCTGCCAGCAACTGTAGACGCATCAGCGTTGTAAATGGACGGACCGCAACCGATGGTCACTTTGGTCAACAGGTCCATGTCTGGCGTCATGCCACACTTGTTTTTCAGGTCGTCTGCGTATTGTGCAATCAGGTCATCACGCTTGCTCATGGTATTCTCCCACCTTTGAAATTGGCCGCAAATTGGCTCTAAGCAGACGTTACTGTCATATTTTCGTTCCGCAAAGGGAAATCCGCGCCCAATTTCCCAGTCGCCCTAACGGCAAGTTCCCCAACCACGTGCCTGAAGATGGAAATGGTCAGCATGCAAGCTGTTGTAATCTGGGCCCAAGGTTGTTGCGAACCATGTACACGCGCTGTCACGAACGGCATGCAGAAAGGCCGCTGTTGCATCTTCGCGGTCCCAATCATCAATCAACCGAATGCGCCGTCCATCCGATAGATCGAACCCCGAAATGTCGATCGCATCTGCGGTCGAATGGGTGCTCCAACGCTCGGAAGCGCCCTGCGTGGTACGGATAGGGCGACAGTTGTAGCTCCCAACTTGGCGGATGATCGAAACATTCGCGCCAAGCAATTCTTGCGCAGCAGGCTGAATGCCATGGTGTTCCCACATCGCCAGCCGAAGCGCGGTCGCGCAAGACGTATCAATCGCATCCAACCGTGCCTGCCCGACCCCGCTAATAGAAACACGGTTCCGAACATGGCAATGTTCTGATTCCTCAAAAGGGTCTAGTGCACTCATCCGCGACGCCGCTTCTAGAACGCTAAGACATTGCGCTGGATCATTCAGCGCCCGCCGCAATTTCCACGACGTCAAAACACTGACTGGTGCATCAACAACCAAAGGTGTGTTTGGGTTCCACTCCGGTGGCAACGGTGAATCCGGATGCAAAACCGCAACCGCCCCAATCGCGATGCCACCAAACAACGACAGGGAAACGACAGTGCTGAACACCGAACCAAAAACAGCACCCCAGCGACGGCTCGGTTTGGGTTGCGGGTCTTGTTCAGGTTCTTCGTCTGTCACCGAACTCTCCTTAGGTGTTCACCTAAGGGATCGTAGCTATTCAGTTGCAAGCCACAACAGGCAATGGCGCAGAATAGTTCAGTTCAGGTGAAATACCGGTGAGGGTCGTCAACAACGATTGCTCACCATCAGCGTCTACTTCTTTACCAAGGAACGCTTTGTATCCATCCAAAACATCGATCTCTTGGTTGCAGGCTATGCCATCACTGAAACTAGCATCTAGGACAAAGAAGTCTGCGATCTCGTTGCCAAATTCCGCTTCACTCTCGAACTTGGCGAGGGCAGGTGTTGCAACAAGGATTGCTGTGGAAATTGCTAAGATTGTACGAGTAAGCATTGGACTAACTTTCTGCTGTATAGCTGCACAACGCGCTTTAAGCTGGAAAGTTCCCAACCTCAATTACACAGTACCGTGAGCTCACATCCCCGAGATTTTTCTGCACTTAAACGCAAAACGCCGCCTCACGATGTGGGCGGCGTTTCGTCAATTTCCAAGACCTGAAATCAGATCAGTAACGGTAGTGTTCCGGCTTGAACGGGCCTTCTGGCGTGACACCAATGTAGGCCGCCTGTTCTGCGTTCAGTTTGGACAGCTTCACACCAATCCGATCCAGGTGCAGGCGTGCAACTTTTTCGTCCAGATGCTTCGGCAAGATAAACACGCCAGGTTGGTACTCATCGCCCTTTGTCCACAATTCGATCTGCGCCAACACTTGGTTGGTGAACGATGCAGACATCACAAACGATGGGTGGCCCGTCGCGTTACCAAGGTTCAGCAAACGACCCTCAGACAACAGGATCAAACGGTGCCCATTAGGCATCTCGATCATGTCGACCTGTTCTTTGATGTTTGTCCACTTGTGGTTCTTCAGCGCTGCGACCTGAATTTCGTTGTCGAAGTGGCCGATGTTACCAACGATCGCCATGTCCTTCATCTCGCGCATATGCTCGATGCGGATAACGTCTTTGTTGCCGGTTGTTGTGATGAAGATATCAGCGGTGTCGATCACCTCATCGATGGTCGTCACTTGGAACCCGTCCATCGCCGCCTGCAATGCACAAATCGGGTCCACTTCGGTCACGATCACACGTGCACCAGCGCCAGCTAATGACGCAGCACAGCCTTTACCAACGTCACCATAACCCAGAACAACAGCCAGCTTACCGGCCATCATTGTATCCGTCGCGCGACGGATCCCGTCGACCAGCGATTCCTTACAACCGTACTTGTTGTCGAACTTCGACTTGGTCACAGAGTCATTCACGTTAATCGCAGGGAACGGCAGTTGGCCATTCTTGTGCAGATCATAAAGGCGGTGAACACCAGTTGTTGTTTCCTCGGAAACGCCAACAATCTGTTCGCGCATCTTGGTAAACCAACCGGGGCTTTGCTCCATACGTTTCTGGATCTGCGCCTTGATCACTTCTTCTTCTTCAGATTGCGGAACAGGGATCACGTCTTCGCCTGCTTCCATCCGCGCACCGAACAGAATGTACAACGTCGCGTCGCCGCCATCGTCCAAAATCAGGTTTGGGCCTTCAGGAAACTGGAAAGACTTGTCCAAGTAATCCCAGTGCTCTTCCAACGACTGACCCTTAATCGCAAAAACAGGAACACCCGCCTCAGCAATCGCCGCCGCCGCATGGTCTTGCGTTGAGAATATGTTGCAGGACGCCCAGCGCACATCGGCACCCAGCTCAACCAGCGTTTCAATTAACACCGCGGTCTGAATGGTCATGTGCAACGACCCAACAATCCGCGCACCCTTCAGCGGCTTGCTTTCACCGTATTCCGCACGACACGACATCAGGCCCGGCATTTCGGTTTCCGCAATATCCAGTTCTTTACGACCAAAGGCCGCCAGTTCGATATCCTTAACGATATAGTCTTTGGCCATGACGGCTCTCCTTACATCTACTTTGACTGTCCCATAGCACCCCCATTTCAACTCGACAATGACGGCGTCTGCGCCGTAATGTCACCGCTCGAGCAGGAGGCATAAATGAAACAACCCCGCGCATGGCAAAGGATGCTATCTGGCCGCAGGCTCGACCTGCTAGACCCCACCCCGATGGACATCGAAATCGAAGACATCGCCCACGGCCTTGCCTTTGTTGCCCGCTGGAACGGCCAAACTATGGGTGACTATGCCTACTCCGTCGCCGAGCACTCCCTGCTGGTCGAAAAAATCTACACAGCCATGAACCCAAAAACGCCCGTCAAATGGCAACTGGCTGCCCTGCTGCACGACGCACCCGAATATGTCATCGGCGACATGATCAGCCCCGTGAAGGCCGCCGTCGGCCCGGGCTATGAAACCCTCGATGAACGTCTCATGGCCGCGATCCATATCCGGTTCGGCCTGCCCGCCCAAGTGCCCGTCGCGATCAAGAAACAAATCAAAAAGGCCGACAAAATCAGCGCATGGATGGAAGCCATCCAAATCGCGGGCTTCACCCAAGCCGAGGCAGATAAGATTTTCGGTAAACCAGACCCTAACCTCGCCAAACTCGCCCAAATCCGCCTCCGCGCACCTATTGAGGTCCGCAAAGATTTCACAGCCCGTCACAACGAACTGCTAGGCCAATTATGACATTTGAAACCCGCGATATGACCCCCGCCGACGTCCCCGCCTGCGTTGCCATCCTCAACCCGATCATCGCCGCTGGCGGCACGACTGCGTACGAAGAACCCTATACCGAGGAATACTTCCTCGAACACTATTGCAATGAACCGCCCGTCTCGAATGTGGTGCTCCACAACGGCACCATCATCGGCTTCCAAGCCGCTTTTGAGGTGGAACAGGGTCTATATTCAATCGGAACTTTCACCGACCGCAACAATCCCGTGCGCGGCGCAGGTGCCGCGTTGATGGCCAAAACCAAATCCGATTGCCGCACCCGCGGCGGCACCGCCATCCTCGCTAAAATCACCGAAGACAACACCGGCGCCTTGGCCTTCTATTCCAAAATGGGGTTCGAGGATTTCACGGTCGACAAAGCCGCCCACACCCGCAAGTCAGGCAAGGTGGTAGATAAGATCATTAAGCGGTTTGCGCTATGACTACGTTTGGGGCTTCTTCGGCCCAATGCCGAAGAAGAGAAGTGCAGCAAAACAGGACCAGAGAAAATGCCCACCAAGCGCTAACATCTCGATATTTGTACCGAAGTAGAGATTTCCTACTTTTCCGAAGATCGCAGGCAGAAATGTAAATCCAAACGCACCAAATGCAGGGGACAACTTCACTTCCAAATCTTCAGATGTTTTCATAAAACGTTTGCAGACAAACCTTGAAAGTCGGCAGCCCAAGAAGACTCCTAGAAATGGGCTTCCCATGAAAATTAGGAGCCCCAAGCCTCTCCATATATCGACTTTGACAACTATCCAAAGCGGGACGGCGAAATACAACAACGTAGTGACCCAACGTAGCCACCGTGAATTTTCCAATCTCTTTGCTAAACCCTCCAACATGACATCAGGATACCATGCGTTGGTTTGCGTTAACTAATTTCCGGCAATGCGCGTGTTAACGACTTCCAAACTGTTGCAAATACAGCAGGGCCAGCATCAGGGAACGCCGGCCCCGCCACACCATCACCACAGGTGGCGATAGCTTTCCAATTCACGGCGATGAACGCGTTCGCGACATTCACAGCGTGTTGGGTGGTTTCAGATATTCTATTGTGGGCAGTAAAGACGGTGCAGAACTGCGATGACTTCTGCGGCCTCGACACCCTTCACCGAGTAATAAATAGTCTGACCGTCGCGTCTGGTTTCCACCAGTTCAGCATCCCGTAGCTTCTTAAGATGATGCGACATTGCGGGTTGTGACAGGCTTGCGCTTTCAGCGAGGCTCAGCACACTTTGTTCGCCATCTAACAAAATACACATCAGGCGTAGGCGCACTGGTTGCGACAGCATTTCCATGAGCTTTGCAGCTTCAGCGATTTTTGGTTCGAGCGCGCTGATGTCCAGCATTGGGCAAATTACCTCTTGTGTATTTAATATCACTTATATAAACGATTGCAAATATAAGGGCAAGCGTATCGATGTGTGCGTTCGCCAAAACTTATGACAACACGATAAGGAGTTACTAGGTGGAAACTGAATTTACCCCCTTTGCGTCATTGCTCGGGGGCGGGCTCATTGGCTTGTCGGCCGTTACGCTATTGGCCACTCACGGACGTATTGCCGGTATCAGTGGCATCGTGTCACGCGTTTTGCCGCCTTCGGTTGATAAAGCCGGATTGCCACAAGGGATCATATTCCTAATTGGTCTTCTGCTCGCAGCGCCGCTTTGGTTTGTCTTGACTGGGGCAGCGCCCGTACAAATAGTTTCGAGCAACGAACTGTTGCTTGTGATTGCTGGCCTGCTGGTCGGGTTCGGTTCCGTCTTAGGGAACGGTTGCACAAGCGGTCATGGAGTATGCGGTATCTCTCGCGGATCAGCGCGGTCCATCGCTGCAACGATAACATTTATGGCCACCGCATTTGTGACTGTCTTTGTCCTGCGCCATATCGTGTGGGGCTAAGGTCATGCATTTATTCAGCACACTTTTTGCGGGGCTCTTGTTTGGGACAGGGCTTATTCTGTCTGGCATGGCGAACCCCGCGAAAGTTCAGAACTTCCTTGATCTGTTTGGAACGTGGGACCCAAGCCTTGCTTTCGTTATGGGCGGCGCGATCATGGTGACGATGCCAGGGTTTTGGTTGGTTCAGAAGCGTACAACACCGCTGTTTCATGACGCATTTCATCTGCCGACGCGTACTGATTTCGATGCAAAGCTTGTCGTTGGCGCCGCCACCTTTGGCATCGGTTGGGGCTTGGGCGGTTTTTGCCCCGGTCCGGCACTGACGTCTTTACCTTTGGCCGCCAGCGGCACGTTTTTCTTCATTCCGTCCATGTTGGTGGGAATGATGCTCGCAAAATACTCCGCAGCTCGGCTTTCGAAAACCTAGTCGTTTGAAAGGAATAACAATGCAAACTTACCCTGTTAATATATCAGCGAAGCCAGACGTCGACGCATTCTTTGACGCAGCAACCAACACAATCAGCTATGTTGTTTCTGATCCGAAAACCAAGGCCTGTGCAGTTATCGATTCCGTGATGGACATTGACTACGCTGCCGGCCGGATCACCCATGATCATGCGGATCGCATTGTAGATCACATCACATCAAAACAGATGACTTTGGAGTGGATCATCGAGACCCATGTCCATGCAGACCACTTGTCTGGCGCACCGTACTTGCAAGAAACGCTGGGCGGTAAAATCGGCATCAGCGCGCGGATCATGGAAGTCCAAGAAACGTTCGGGAAAATCTTCAATGAAGGAACTGAATTCCAACGCGACGGATCGCAGTTTGATGCGTTATTCCAAGATGGTGATCGCTACAAGATTGGTGAGCTTGACGTCTTTGTAATGGCCACACCTGGCCATACGCCCGCTTGCATGGTGCATGTTATTGGGAACGCTACTTTTGCGGGCGACACGATGTTTATGCCAGATGGAGGGTCCGCACGCGCCGACTTTCCTGGTGGAGATGCAGGTGAACTTTACGACTCGATCCAGAAGGTCCTTACCCTCCCTAATGAGATGCGGTTGTTCATGTGTCACGACTACGGGCCGAACGGTCGCGACATAGCGTGGGAAACAACAGTCGCCGACGAAAAAGCCCATAACATCCATGTTGGTGGGGGCGTGACCCGCGAGGCATTCGTCAAACTACGCTCTGATCGTGATGCGACTTTGGCGATGCCAAAGCTGATTATCCCGTCACTACAGGTCAATATGCGTGCTGGCGAAGTGCCCGAAGATGCAGATGGTCGACCCGTGTTGAAGGTGCCTTTGAACCAACTCTGAAACCGTTGCTTTAGGAAAACGATGATGCAAATCACACAACTCGATGCCCTGACTTTTGTCGGGTCACAAATCTCAGTTAGCGACTTGGATGAATTGAAGCGGTTGAACGTTAAGACAATTATTGTGGCTCGTCCAGAGAGAGAGACCCCTGATCAGCCGACCATATCCGCTATCCGCGACGCTGCAGAGGCTTTGGGGATTACCGTTCACCAGATCCCCGTCGTACCCGGCAACATTTCTGATGCCGATGTGCGCGCATTCGATGCCATCACATCAAAATCCGCTCATCCGGTTTTTGCCTACTGCCGTAGTGGGATGCGCGCGACTTCGCTATGGGCGTTGCGTGCTGCAAAGCATGGGCGGTCACCAGACGAAATTTTGCGCGTGGGGCATGCCGCAGGCTTTGATCTCACTGCTGTGTTAGCGCGGCACGCCACAAACGCGGCATAATACTAAGACAATAAGGCACGGCTTATGGAAACGACGCAACTGGCGAAATATCTGCCGATCCTTGACTGGGGTCGCACATATAACCGCAGCACGCTGACCAATGATCTGGTGGCTGCTTTGATCGTAACGATCATGTTGATCCCACAGTCGCTTGCATATGCTTTGCTTGCTGGGTTACCGCCAGAAATGGGGCTTTATGCATCAATGTTTCCGATCATTCTTTATGCAGTCTTTGGGACCAGCCGCGCCTTAGCTGTGGGACCCGTCGCGGTCGTGTCGCTTCTAACCGTGGCGGCGGTTAGTAAAATCGCTGTTCCAGGAACGTCTGAATATATTGTGGCCGCTATCACGCTGGCCTTCCTGTCAGGTTTGATTTTGGTCGCCCTGGGAGTGTTTCGTTTGGGGTTCTTGGCGAACTTCCTCTCTCACCCCGTGATCTCAGGATTCATCAGTGCAACAGGGATTCTCATCGCCGCGAGCCAGATGAAGAATATCCTAGGCATCGATGCTCATGGACATACGCTACCTGATCTTATCGGATCGCTTGCGCATAATTTGACACAAGTGAACTGGATAACTGCAGTGATTGGCGTCATCGCCACGGGCTTCCTGTTTTGGGTACGCAAAGGTTTACTGCCATTGCTTGTCCGTCTTGGGGTCGCTCCGCGCATTGCAGGTATCGTCGCTAAAGCCGGGCCGGTCGCCGCGATTGTGGCCACAACTTTGGTTGTTTGGCTTTTTGACCTTGCCGCAAGCGGGGTGCAGGTCGTCGGGAACGTGCCCAGGGGCTTGCCGCCTCTGACAATGCCATCCCTCTCGATGGAAATGTGGTCCAATCTAATAGCCGCGGCGGTCTTAATCTCGGTCATTGGGTTCGTTGAATCTGTCTCCGTCGCGCAAACATTGGCCGCGAAAAGGCGCCAGCGGATAAATCCAGATCAAGAGCTGATCGGATTAGGAGCCGCCAATCTGGGCGCCTCGCTCACCGGTGGTTTCCCGGTGACGGGGGGATTTTCGCGATCTGTCGTGAACTATGACGCGGGCGCGGACACACCTGCCGCAGGCGCCTACACCGCTATCGGCCTTGCTGGCGCGTCGCTGTTTTTGACGCCCCTCATATTTCACCTCCCCAAAGCAACGCTTGCGGCAACGATCATTGTGGCCGTCCTATCTCTGGTTGATTTTTCGATCCTCAAAAAGACATGGCGCCACTCAAAGGCCGACTTTGCCGCAGTTGCAGCAACGATGACCATCACACTTTTGATGGGTGTTGAATTGGGTGTCACAGCAGGCGTGACGATCTCAATCCTCATTCACCTTTACAAGACTTCACGCCCCCACATGGCCATTGTCGGTCAAGTGCCCAAAACCGAGCACTATCGTAACGTATTGCGCCATGAAGTTTTGACCGACCCAACAATCCTAACGATACGCGTCGATGAAAGCCTATATTTTGCGAACACCCGTTTTTTGGAAGATCGCATCTATGATGAAGTTGCCAAACAACCGGAACTGCAACACGTTATTCTGATGTGCTCTGCGGTGAACACGATCGACATGTCAGCTCTGGAATCGCTTGAAGCAATAAACGAGCGACTTAAGGCTAGCGGTGTTACGTTCCACTTTTCCGAGGTGAAGGGCCCCGTTATGGATCAGCTGAGCGCGACGGGATTCCTGAGCGTGCTGAGCGGTGAAGTCTTCTTAAGCCAACATGACGCTCAAACCACCTTACGGGCTGGTTCAGGTCTGTGATCGCCTCGCGTTCATGTTCAATTCTTGGAAACAAAGTTTGCAAAGCAGCAATTAGAGAGCGTACAGGGGATGGCAGCATCCTCCGCAGAGCAGACACACAACGGCGGGGCCAGCATCAGGGAACGCCGACCCCGCCGAACCATCACCATAGGTGACGATAGCTTTCCAATTCACGGCGATGAACGCGGGCACGGCATTCACGGCGTGTTGGATGGTTCTTTAGGGTCTCAGGGATTTCAGACCCACGGCGGGCAAGGGTCGCGGTGTACATAGCATCTGCAAGTAGAGTAAACATTTCGATCTCCTTTGATCTTTGTTGATACCCATTGAATAAGCGTTCTTTGCAGATTCCCCTAGTCAGGAAGAATTTCTGTATGTTAGCCTAGCTATCATATGAACTGGCATGACATCCCTTCCCTCCTCGCGCTTCGTGCGTTCGAGGCCGCCGCACGGCACGGCAGCTTTTCTGCCGCCGCCCGCGATCTCAACGTGACCCATGCGGCCATCGGCCAACACGTCCGCGCGCTCGAGGATCATTTCGGCCTACCCCTCATGCAACGCGAAGGGCGCGGTATGGCGGTTACGCCTGATGGCCGCAGATTGGCCGATAGTTTGGGCGACGCCTTCGGCCTCATCGCCTCCGCCTCTACCGATCTATTGGATCAAGCCAAAACCCGCGCGATCCGCGTGTCCATCACGCCGTCCTTCGCCGCCAACTGGTTGATGCCCCGCATCGGTGGGTTCTGGGATGCCCATCCAGATATCGAGGTTGAACTGATCCCGTCGATGCAACTGATCGACCTGCGCCGCGACAACATCGACGTCGCCATTCGATACGGCGATGGGAATTGGACGGGTGTTCACTCCACCCCGCTTCTGTCCGCTGGTCACACCGCCGTCGCTGCGCCCAGCTATCTCAAGGGGTGCGATACCGATTGCCTCGCCGACCTGAAAGGCTCGCGCTGGTTGCTCGATGGAAACCGATCCGAAGAAAAACTCTGGGTCGCGCAAAACGGTGTCGATCTCGACGAAGAAGACGTCACCTATTTCGCCACCGGCCAGCTGTCGCGCGAAGCCGCACTTGCAGGTCTTGGCGTCACGATCCTACCCGCACCCGTCGCCTCCGGTCACATTGCATCCGGTGCGTTAGTAAAGCTTTGCGAAGAAATCGATAGCGCCGTCGCCTATCACGTTCTGACCCGTCCGGAGGCGGTAAACCCCGCACGGGATGTCTTTGTGAAATGGCTAAAATCGCAAACGGCCTAACGCTGCGCGGTGTACATACAAGATGTGTACAGGTTGTGTACGCAATGTGTACGTCGGTTTTTGCCCCTATCGTGGGCTGCGTTTCGCCAAAATTCGCTGCAATGTCCGGCGGTGCATGTTCAACCTTCGCGCCGTTTCACTGACGTTACGATCACACAATTCATAGACCCGTTGAATGTGTTCCCACCTTACACGGTCGGCACTCATCGGGTTCTCTGGGGGTGGGGGTAACTCGTCGGGTTTTGCCAATAATGCGTTCATCACATCCGCTGCATCAGCCGGTTTAGACAGGTAATCCGTCGCCCCAATTTTCACGGCAGCTACAGCCGTCGCGATTGCGCCATACCCTGTCAAAACAACGATGCGACTGTCGGGGCGGCGGGCGCGCAATGTCTCAACAACATCCAATCCTGTACCGTCTTCAAGCCGCAAATCGACCACGGCATAGGCCGGTGGCCGCGCTGTGGCAATCGCCCGACCGGCTGCAACACTGCCCGCCGTTTCAACAGAAAACCCACGTTTTTCCATGGCCTTAGCCAGACGCCGCAAAAAGGGTTCGTCGTCATCTACCAACAGCAGGGACGGGTCGTCACCAATCGGTTCGAGTTCCATGATCTTCACCTTTCATGTTATTTGAAAGGTAGTGCTTGGCACCCTATCGGTCAAACAAAGTCGCTATCCTGCGCGATTTGCCGCATCTACAAAACACGAAACACTTTCGGCCATTTGTTCTGGCGTAACATCGCGACGATAGAACTCTTGAAAACCCAGTTCCGGAAAAACCAGATACGACATCGTTGTATGATCAACGAGATAGTATTCATCTTCGGATTCTTGCTTCGCATAATACGTTCTGTATGCCTGAGACGCCCCACGAACCTGTTCAGGAGAACCCGTTAGACCAATCATACGGTCGTGGAAGTTTTCTGTGTAATCTCGAACCACCTCGACAGTATCGCGTTCTGGGTCAATCGAAATAAAGACTGGCGTAACCTCAATACCTTCTTCATCCAAAATCTCGACCGCTTGCGCGTTGCGCATATTGTCGAGCGGGCAAACATCGGGGCAAAACGTGTAGCCGAAATAGACCATTGTTGGTCCAGTGATTACGTCCGTGTCCGTCACCGTTACACCGTTTTCGTCAACCAGTTCAAAAGGTCCACCAATTGCACCCCCCGCTGCCGTGCTTGCACGGCATTGCGCGAATACGTCGTCAGATCCGTTCATCTGCGTTGCGAGAAAAGTTCCCCCTAAAAGGGCAACAACAACAGCACCTGCGGCGATAGCATAGGTCTTTGACATTGGGTTTGCCTCTTATTGGGGTCGCGAATTAGGTCTAAGTATGCGCACGATGGACAAGTGAGAAGTAACAAATTCGCAAGCAGGTCAAAATGGCGCACATAGAACACGACGTGTTTCAGAATAAAGAACGGAGTAACTGGCTCAGAATGCGGACGCTGGTTGTGCTGCGGTGGTTCGCAATCACTGGTCAGGTGTGCGCAGTACTGGGCGCAATCTACGTGTACAATCTGACATTAGAGATCGGCCTAATTTCATTGGTCATTGGAGCACCTGTGCTGGTCAATATCGTGTCTTATTTTCTGTACCCCGAGAACCGCAGATTGACAGAGCGGGAAGCAGATATTCTGATCGGGTTTGACCTCGTCCAGTTGGGGCTATTGCTGTTTCTTACTGGTGGTTTGAACAACCCTTTTGCGTTGCTCATTTTGGCACCAATCGCTGTAGCCGCGACAATTCTTCCCCTGCGTAGCATGTTGATTCTTGGCTTAACTGCGTTAGCGATCGTGACTGTCTTGCGGTTTGAAAGCATCGCGATTTTGACCTCCGCCGGTGTCCCTTTGATATTGCCTGATCTGTTTGTTTTCGGGTTTTGGCTTTCTCTAATCATTGGTGTCGTATTTGTGAGCATCTATGCCCGACAAGTTACCCAAGAAACCATGTCGATGGGTGAAGCGTTGGTCGCCACTCAAATGGCCCTTGCGCGGGAACAAAAGTTAACTGACTTGGGTGGCGTTGTTGCTGCTGCGGCCCATGAGCTAGGGACGCCGCTTGCGACCATCAAACTTGTCAGTAGCGAATTGATCGATGAACTAGGCGACAACACAGAGCTCTGCGACGATGCAAAGCTTATCCGCGATCAGGCCAATCGATGCCGTGACATCTTGCAATCGATGGGTCGTGCCGGAAAGGAAGACCACCTATTGCGACAAGCCCCGCTGGAAACAGTCATTCGGGAAGCCAGCGAACCGCATATGGATCGCGGTAAGATCGTCGATATCCATTTACTGCCAACCAACGATCCCAACGAACGGCAACCAGACATTTTCCGACGTCCGGAGATAATCCATGGAGTGCGCAACCTGATTCAGAATGCCGTAGATTTCACGGATACTGTTGTGGACGTAGAGATCAGCTGGACCGCTTCAACAATCAGCCTTCGGATTAGCGACGATGGCCCGGGCTACCCCCAGTCGGTACTTAATCGGATTGGTGAACCATTTGTCGGGCGTAGAAAAACAACCGAAGACCGAACGCCTAGACCAGGTTATGAGGGAATGGGGTTGGGGTTGTTCATTGCCAAAACTTTGCTGGAACGTTCGAACGCAACGCTTCAGTTCGCAAATGGCGGTTCGACAGAAATCTTTGGTATCCAACGAGGCGCGATTGTTAGTGTTGAATGGCCCCGAAATATGATCGAAGCAGATACCGAAACGTCACGTGGCGCACTTGGGCAAAACACACCAATCAACTAAGGCTTAACCGCCGGTTAACCAAATTGAACAACATTTAGATCTCCTGAGTCGGAGGTTTATGAATGCAACTTGATGTTCTAAGTGTATCGACCACTTTAGCCTTAGCGTTTTTAGCAGCTGTTCTTTTGCTGACGATTTGGATCAAGGCCAATGGCAAGACCGCCGCAACGGCGCGGACCTTAATGCAAGAGGCAGAGGGCACAATTTCGTTTCTCTTTGAGGATGACACGCTTCTAGACGCAACACCTCGTGCCCGTGAACTGCTGACGAGTAATGGAACAAAACAAAGCTCTGACTGGGAGAATTTCCTAACGCTGGTTTCAGGGCGGTTTCCACATCTTCGATCGCAGCTTTCTGATCTTGCCGTTATCGGTACAAAATCAATAAGCCCTGAAGACGGTCAGCCTGGATGGATGCAGGCCGAGTACTGGTCAGGGCTTTCACGCCTTACACTTATTCAGGATCGAGACGATCCTGTAGAAACTCTAGATCCATTGACAGCTGCAGCAATGGAACACGAGCTTCAAACGCTAAGAAGTATAGGTGAAGATTCACCTCAGTTGATCTGGAAGCGAGATGCCGAAGGCGTCCTGACTTGGGCCAATCGGGCCTATATTGAACTTTCCGAACAGATTTTTCCCATCGAAGATGGAGGCATTCGCCCTTGGCCACCTAGTGATATTTTCGGCGACATCGAAAGCCCTGCTGGCGTTGTACCAATCATTGATATGCACCGCATCGACCTAGAAACACAGGCTGACCCAATTTGGTTTGAGGTCACCAGTCTAAAACGTGGGCACAACACAATTCACTTTGCGATCGACGCGAGCGCTGTAGTAACCGCAAGAGAAGCACAGCGAAACTTTGTCCAAACATTAACCAAAACTTTCGCCCAGCTTTCCGTAGGGCTTGCGATTTTTGATAGCGATCGTCGCTTGGTCATGTTCAACCCCGCGATCGTTGACCTAACAACGCTTTCGCCTGAGTTTCTGGTAGGAAGACCCACATTGTTCTCTTTTCTGGACCGATTACGAGATGCGCAGATGATCCCAGAACCGAAGAATTACAACAACTGGCGCGAAAGCATGTCAGAGCTAGAAGCCGCTGCCGAGGAAGGAAATTACCATCAGGCTTGGCTTCTTCCGAATGGCCAAACCTTTCGAGTAACAGGAAAACCGCACCCGGATGGCGCGATAGCATTTCTATTCGAAGACATCAGCGACGAAATTTCACTGTCTAGAAAATTTCGTTCTCAGATTGAAACGAGCGCTGCTGCCCTCGACAATTTGTTAGACGCAGTCGCTGTATTCTCGTCTGACGGTTCCCTTATCCTCTCCAATTCCGCTTACCGATCGCTCTGGGGCGGATACTGTGAAGAGGCCTTGGTCGGTCCGGATCTTCCGGGAGAAATTCGACGTTGGCAAAAGTTCTCCTCTTCAGGTTCTGAGTGGGAAACGCTTGAGAATATGGTTGCAAAGGGTGAATTGAATCGGGCTTGGCAGGGTTTGATTTGGCCAGAAGGCAACACCAAAGTAGCCTGTCGTTATGCCCCGTTGCCTGACGGGAACCACCAGTTCATTTTCACCGCAAATAGCTCTGTCTCGAATGTACCCGCCCAAACTCAGGGTAGTGATGAGCCGAAAAGCCTGTCCGCAACAGCCTAAATGCCCTTGCGGGTTCCGTCACACCACTTGATGATAGGGCATGACATCCACAACGATCTCTCTGGTCCTGCAAAATGCCGAAGATACCGACCACTTAGGTCGCGTGTTGGCTCGTTTTGCGCAAGCTGGGGATTGTTTTTTATTACGGGGCCAAATCGGGGCTGGTAAGTCTGCCCTTGCCCGAGCGTTTATTCGGGCCCGATTGGGGCCAGATACCGAAGTACCATCCCCTACTTTTACGTTAGTCCAAACGTACGACGACAGCGACGTCGAAATATGGCACGCAGACCTATACCGTCTTTCAGATACGCAAGAAGCCGTCGAGTTGGGGTTAACTGATGCTTTCGATGAGCACATCTGTCTTATTGAATGGCCGGAAATTTTGGACGAGATAACACCAAGCACTGCGATGAATATTGAGCTAACGGTTCACGACGAACACCACCTTGCGAGCATCACTTTTGGTTCGCTTTGGCGCGACCGCGTAGCGGAGTTGATGACTGATGCGTGAGACGGCTTTGGCCGAATGGCTATCTCAAACCGAATGGGAAAACTGGAATCGCCACGCCATTACTGGCGACGCATCTTCGCGACGATATGAACGTCTGATTGATGGGACGGGCCAATCCGTAATTCTCATGGACGCGCCGGTAGAAACCTGCGGGTCACAAAGGGCGTTTGTGACTATCGCAAAGCACCTTTGCAGCTTGGGGCTTGCTGCCCCCGAAGTTTTGGAATGGTCGGACAGTTTGGGCTTGATGGTACTGAGCGACCTTGGAGACGTCGATTTCGCCCAGCACCTAAAACTAAACCCTTCTGATGAACCCCTGCTTTACCGACATGCTGTGGATGTCCTGCGAACGTTACAGAGTTCGCCTGCACCTGCCGGGTTACCGGTAATGACTCCCGATGTTGGGGTTGAAATGTTGGAGTTGGCGTTTGATTGGGCAACCATAGACTGCAGCAATGACTTACGGGCAGAAATTGAGGGTGAAATGTATCAACTGCTGAAGCAAGTTGACCCAACCCCATCGGCGTTATCGTTGCGCGACTATCATGCGGAAAACCTAATCTGGAGAGCCGGTCACCCCGGAACAGATTGCGTTGGTTTACTAGATTTTCAGGACGCATTCGTCACCCACCCGACCTATGATTTGGCGTCGCTTTTGCGGGATGCACGCCGAGACGTGTCTGCAAACATGCTCGATGAATTGCTGCTTAGGCTTAATCCTGATGCAGACCAAGACTTACAACGTACTGCCTTTCACATCATGGCAATACAGAGAAACATGCGTATTCTAGGCATTTTCCAAAGACTTTCCCAACGGGATGGAAAGACGCGTTATCTGGATTTTGTTCCCCGCGTTAAGAACCACCTTAGAGCCGACCTTACATCTCCATCGCTGAGTTCACTTAGCGCTTTGGTAACTCGGGCCTTTCTTGAGGATCTGAATTAATGACGACACCGACTTCTGTCCTCTTGTTTGCCGCAGGTCTTGGTACCCGGATGGCACCGTTAACGAATTCTCGGCCGAAACCATTGGTCGAAGTTGCCGGGCGTGCGCTATTGGATCACGCTATTGCTCATTGTGGTGGATTAAAAGTTGTTGTGAACGCCCACTATTTTGCCGACCAAATCGAAAGCCATTTAGCCGGGACAGACATTTCAATTTCAGATGAGCGTGGTGAGTTGCTGGAAACAGGTGGCGGCCTTAAACACGCGTTGCCGATTTTGGGCGACGGTCCGGTCTATACCATGAACACCGATGCCGTTTGGAATGGGCCGAACCCGTTGAAGCGACTTGAGGAAAGTTGGCGACCCGAAATGAATGGTCTTTTATTGATGATACCACGCAAAAACGCTGTGGGTCATACAGGCAAAGGTGATTTCGACATTGGCGCTGACGGCCAAATCACGCGCGGACATGACTATGTTTATTCAGGCGTGCAAATTATCCGAACCGATTTGCTTGCATCGATCGACAAGACATCGTTTTCAATGTGGGATCTTTGGACGCCAATGCTGGAAGACGGGACTCTGTTTGGAGTCGCATATGGGGGCGCATGGTGTGATGTTGGGCGACCAGACAGCATCCCTATTGCTGGAGATCTTTTGAAAGGTTCCCATAGTGTTTGATCCACAAGAGGATGCGCGGGTTTTTGGCGTTTCGCTAGGGCAGGATTTTTCCACCTCGCTTTACGGTGGGTTACAAGAACGGTTTGCTAAAATGGCGCCGACCGACGTAGCGAAGGTCGACATCTATGTGAACACACGCCGCATGGCACGCCGTTTGACCGACCTGTTTCACACTGGTGATGCTTTATTGTTGCCACGGATTCGGTTGGTTACAGATCTGGCACAAGACGCGTTGGTAGAATCGATACCACCCGCAATCGCACCACTGCGTCGCCGGCTCGAGGTTGCGCAGTTGGTGAAAGGACTCATCGAGGCGGACCATTCGCTTGCGTCACAAGATTCCGCCTTTGACTTAGCCGATAGCCTTGTTTCCTTGATGAGTGAAATGCAGGGTGAAGGCGTTCCGCCCGACGTAATTAAGAACCTGAATGTTACCGACCAATCCGGTCATTGGGAACGTGCGTTGACGTTCATCCAGCTGGTACAAAAATTTTTCGAGAACGATCAACTGGATGCGGAAGGTCGCCAGCGATTGGTAATTGAACAGTTGGTTCGTCGTTGGGCCGATACGCCCCCGAAAAATCCTATTATCGTCGCGGGCTCTACCGGATCGCGTGGCGCAACATCGTTGTTCATGCAAGCGGTCGCAAAGCTGCCACAAGGCGCTATCATTTTACCTGGTTTTGATCGAGAAATGCCCCAAGAGATTTGGGCAATGCTTGACCCTGAAAAAGGTGCTGAGGATCATCCGCAGTTTAGGTTTAAAGCTCTGTGTGCAGCATTGGGCATAACTCCAAATAGTGTGAATTGTTGGAGCGCAGACGAAAACCTAAACACGTACCGAAACAAGTTGATCTCTTTGTCGTTGCGGCCGGCACCAGTCACGCACCAATGGATCAATGATGGTCCTTCTTTGGCCGATTTGCCCAACGCAACGCGGGGAATTTCATTAATCGAGGCGCCAACACCGAGATCTGAAGCGGAAGCGATTGCTGTTCGTTTGCGCCAAGCTGTCGAAGACGGACAGACGGCCGCGCTGATTTCGCCAGACCGAATGTTGACCCGTCAAGTGACGGCAGCGTTGGATCGTTGGGATATAACGCCGGATGATAGCGCTGGACAGCCGCTACAATTGTCTGCACCAGGACGATTTTTGCGACATACGGCAGATGTGATGTGCGAAACGTTGAGCGCGGAAAATTTACTTGTTTTGTTGCGCCACCCGCTTGCGCATTCACCTAGTAAGGATACCAACCACGCCTTACACACAAATGCGTTGGAACTGCAGCTGCGCCGCTATGGCCCGCCATTTCCGACACAAGACGATCTATTGGATTGGGCCGGAAAGACTGCCGAAAAGACCCCTGATCGCGTGGCATGGGCCGCATGGGTCGGAGAGACCCTTTCCAGCCGAGCCGACAATCAAGATCGGTCATTGGCCGAGCATCTAGAGAAACACATAGCGATTTCGAACAAACTTGCGGCGGGCCCAGACACTGAAGGCACTGGTGAGCTTTGGTTGAAACAAGCTGGGCGCGAAGCGTTACGCGTTATGACAGAACTTCAAAGCCACGCTGAAGCTGGCGGTGTTATGACCGCGCGTGAATATCGCAGATTGGTCAACAGCCTATTGGCGGGTGGTGAGGTTCGGGACCGTGATGCGGGGCATCCGCAGGTTTTGATTTGGGGGACACTTGAGGCGCGCGTGCAATCCGCGGATCTGGTTATCCTTGCAGGGTTAAACGAGGGCACTTGGCCCGAGGCAACTGCGCCTGATCCATGGCTGAACCGACCCTTACGGATGCAAGCGGGGTTGCTGCTCCCAGAACGTCGTATCGGGTTAAGCGCACATGATTACCAACAAGCGGTCTGTGTACCAAATGTCATCTTAAGCAGATCCGTACGAACTGATGAGGCGGAATCCGTCCCGAGCCGTTGGATCAACAGGCTCGTCAACTTGTTGGGAGGTTTAACCGATCAAGGCGGGCCTGCTTGCCTTTCAGACATGCGCAAACGGGGGAAACATTGGGTCGATTTGGCGGAGGTGATAGCTGCACCGGAAATCAATATTCCACCCGCGCCGAGGCCGTCCCCTTGCCCGCCAACTGATGCACGACCCGATAAGCTTTCGGTAACGCAGATAAAGACTCTTATTCGCGACCCTTACGCGATATACGCCCGCAAGGTTCTGAATTTGAATGCATTAGATCCAGTTTCGCAGTCCGCCGATGCACCCTTGCGCGGAATCATCGTGCACCGCATTCTAGAACAGTTCATCAAATCAAAGATTGATCCAAACGCCGACACTGCTGGCGCGCAATTGATGGCCATAGCTGATGATGTGCTGGTTGATGAATGCCCATGGCCGGCCACTCGGGCGCTTTGGCGCGCCCGGATTGAACGGTTTGTTCCACATTTCTTGGACGAAGAAATCAAGCGCCAGTCATCAGCAATAAACTTCGACACAGAAATGATGGGAGAGTTGCAGTTAGAAACTGTTCCATTCACGCTGACAGGAACAGCAGACCGGATCGATATTTCTGACGACGGTGAAGCTCTGATCTATGATTATAAGACAGGGAAGGCGCCAACAAAGAAGCAGCAACTGTATTTCGACAAACAGCTGTTGTTAGAGGCCGCAATGGTTGAACGCGGTGGGTTCAAAAAGTTGGGGCGCATCCGAACCAAAGCCGCCGTGTACATTGGTCTTGGGAGCGATCTAACCAACCAAAAAGCACCATTAGAAAAATCTCCTGCCGATGAGACTTGGGACCGTTTCGAGGGGTTGATTGCCAAGTGGATGGACCCGACGAGAGGCTTCACATCGCGTAGTGCCAATGAAACGACAAAATTCGAAGGGGCATACGATCATTTGGCGCGGTACGGGGAATGGGACGAAACCCATGAACCCCAGACAGAGGACATGGCATGATCCAGAACGATGCTACCCGCCGTCAGATTGAGGCAGCAGACCCAAAGCTTTCAACTTGGCTTTCTGCGAATGCCGGATCGGGCAAAACGCGCGTTCTGACAGACCGTGTTGCACGTTTGTTGTTAGACGGAACGCGCCCAGAAAATATTTTGTGCCTAACATACACAAAGGCCGCTGCATCAGAGATGCAAAACCGTTTGTTTAAACGCCTCGGCGAATGGGCAATGATGCCCCGCTCAGAACTGCGACACCAACTGAAGGACATGGGCGCCGCGTTGCACATCGATGATGATGCAATTGCAAACGCTCGGACATTGTTTGCAAGCGCGATTGAAACACCGGGCGGTCTAAAGATCCAAACGATTCATTCTTTCTGCGCTGGTATCCTTCGCCGGTTTCCGTTGGAGGCGGAGGTTAGCCCACAATTCAAAGAAATGGAGGATCGCGCTGCCCAGATTCTGAGAGAAGAAGTTCTGGATGAGATGGCAGGTGGGCCGGACGCCGCCGCCCTTTCAGCGTTTGCCGAACATTATACTGGTGCTGATGTGGATGCGTTTCTTGCATCTGTAACGTCTCGCAGATCGACATTTCTATCGCCGCTCGACGACAAGAAACTGATGGAGTTCTTTGGGCTTTCGAAAACTGCGACCCGCATAGATGCCGTAGACATCGCGTTTATTGGTGGAGAAGAGGGACTTGTAGACGACATAGTTGATGCTTGCGCCAATGCCACTCCAATGTATCAAAATACTGCAGCTGCACTAAAGGCTGTTGATCTGAAAAAGCCGAACTTAAGAACATTATCGGCCATCGCGCCACACCTTTTATTTGCAGACAAATCCAGTAAGTCGCGCAATTGGCCGCAGTCGCGCCACACCAAAGCTGTCGAGGCATTAGAGCCAATAATTGATGACGTTCATTCTTGGATGGATCGGACGGCGGACGCCTTTGATTTCCTGAACCGTTTTGACGCAATGGAAAAAACCAAAGCGCTATACACGTTCGCTATTCCATTCGTTCAGGCCTATGAAACCAAGAAAGTTCAGCGTGGCGCGCTGGATTTTGATGACCTAATCGGCAAGGCAAAAGCGTTGTTGGAAGACCCTAACGTCGCGCAATGGGTCCTATTTCGGCTAGATGGTGGTGTTGATCACGTTTTGGTCGACGAAGCGCAAGACACATCACCTGATCAATGGGACATTGTACGCCTTCTGACCCAAGAATTTTCGACAGGACAAGGTGCGAACCCTGATCGTGAACGAACGGTCTTTGTCGTCGGCGACAAGAAACAGTCCATCTATTCGTTTCAGGGCGCAGACCCTGAAGGGTTTGACAGGATGCGCGATCATTTCACGGCGGAGCTCGAGAAGGTTCAAAAACCACTTCAGAACACACAACTACAATATTCATTCCGGTCGTCGGCAGCTGTTCTTCAATTTGTGGACAATGTCTTCAAAGGTGAAATGACGGATGGGTTAGAACGAAGCGTCGACCATTTGGCATTCAAAGATGACATGCCTGGTCGTGTCGATCTGTGGCCAGCAATTGAACCCATCAAAAAGGCTGAAGAACGAGATTGGGATGATCCAGTCGATTTAAAGGGAGACACCAATCATCAAGTTGTTTTAGCACGTACCATCGCGTCCAAAATCAAACGAATGATTTCGAATGATACGTTGCCGGTGAAAGACGGCGACACGTGGGCGCGACGCAAGATTACGCCGGGTGACATACTCATACTTGTTCAGCGGCGTTCTGATTTGTTTGGAGAAATAATTTCAGCATGCAAGGCGGCCAACCTAGAAATCGCTGGTGCTGACAGGCTGAAGTTGGCTGGTGAACTGGCGGTCAAAGATATTTCAGCAGTCCTGAAATTTTTGGCCTTACAAGACGACAGTCTTTCCTTGGCAGCGGCCCTGAAATCTCCGTTATTCGGTTGGTCAGAGAGGCAGTTATACAAAATTGCACAACCAAGGCCCAAAGGTCAGTCACTTTGGGAGGCGTTGCGCCGATCTGGAGATTACCCAGATACGGTCGAAGTCCTGACAGACCTACGGAACCAATCAGACTTTTTGCGGCCCTATGATTTGATCAACCGACTTTTGGTTCGGCACAATGGTCGCAAAAATTTACTGGCCCGGTTGGGACATGAAGCCGAAGATGGAATTGATGCTTTATTGTCCCAAGCATTAGGGTACGAGTCATCCAATGTTCCAAGCCTGACGGGTTTCCTAAGCTGGCTTCAGACAGAAGATGTGACCGTTAAACGCCAGATGGATTCTGCTGGTGACCGGATTCGCGTGATGACCGTGCATGGGTCCAAAGGTTTGGAAGCGCCGATCGTAATTTTGCCAGATACGACAGTCCGCAAACGTGAAGTCCGCGGCGATTTTCTAACGTCAAACAACAGCCTCTTTTGGAAACCGAAGTCTGATGTAATTCCATCCGTGCTATCAGAGATCAAAGAAGAGATGCTTGACTCACAAGACCGCGAACGTCGACGATTGCTTTATGTGGCGCTAACGCGTGCAGAGAATTGGCTAATCGTTGCAGCCGCTGGCGATACTGGAAAAGAAACCCATGACAGTTGGCACAGCACAATTGCCCACACGATGACCCATGTTGATTCGATCGACCTTGAGACTGATCTTGGGGTTGGGAAGCGGTTTAACCGCTGGAATTGGGATTCTGGCGAAATGATATCTCCTGCTAGCGATATTGGTGACATCGTTTTACCGGTGCCCGCATTCGGTGACAGCATCCCCGAAGTTCCATTGCGCACGGTCACTTTGGCGCCCTCTGGTCTTGGTGGCGCCAAGATCATGAACGGCGAAACACATACGGAAGAAAGCGATCTTGCCCTTGCTTGGGGGCGATTAATTCATCTCCTTCTTGAGGTGTTGCCCAATTTACCAACCGAGGAGCGCGAAGATGCGGCGCATGGGATAGCGGCGAACCAACCCGATTCCGGCTTGATTGATGATTTGGATGATCTTGTGACGGAAGCATTGGGGGTCTTAAACACACCCAGTTTGAACTGGGTATTCGAAGATGCCTTGGTCGAAGTCCCCATTTCGGCTCCATTTGGCGACAAGCGCCTTTTTGGATTAATTGACCGATTGATAGTTACAGAGACGGACATCATCGCAATTGACTACAAATCCAACCGAACGGTTCCATCAACACCATGTGTTACGCCCTTAGGACTTATTCGGCAGATGGGTGCATATCGAAACGCTTTGCGTTCAATCTATCCAAACCACAGAATTCGCACAGTTCTTTTGTGGACAAAAACCTGCACCACAACCGAACTTCCAGACGCAGATATAGATGCTGCTCTCGATGCTGTTACCACACCTTGACGGGCCACCCTCTCGCTCATACGTTCCCACTCAAATGATATCCCATCAGGAGCAGAGCCAATGGCGACCGTAGCAGTAACAGACGCAACCTTTGACGCCGAAGTGCGTCAATCCGACATTCCTGTCGTTGTAGATTTTTGGGCAGAATGGTGTGGCCCGTGCAAACAGATCGGCCCAGCCTTAGAAGAATTGTCTGCCGAATTGGACGGAAAGGTTAAAATCGTCAAAGTAAACGTTGATGAGAACCCAAATTCACCAGCTCAAATGGGCGTGCGCGGCATTCCTGCATTGTTTCTGTTTAAAGGCGGCGAAGTCGTTTCAAACAAAACCGGCGCCGCACCTAAGGCTGCGCTGCAGGGTTGGATCGAAGACAGCATCTAATTTGATAGCGCTGACAACGAAATCTAGAGAAAGGGCGTCCTTTGGGACGCCCTTTTTCGTGCAAACCTTGTGTCTAGCGCCCAGTATCGCCATATCAATTATCGACGTTCGAAAGGATACGGCATGGCAGAAACGACATTTCCCGATTGGCACGGCACCACCATCATTGGTGTTCGTAAAGATGGTAGAGTTGTTATCGCAGGTGACGGACAAGTCTCCGTCGGACAAACGGTAATGAAAGGAACTGCACGAAAAGTACGGCGCCTTTCACCTGGTGGAAACGATGTGGTCTGCGGTTTCGCTGGATCAACTGCTGATGCGTTTACGTTGCTCGAACGGCTCGAGAAGAAATTGGAAGCGACCCCAGGCCAGCTTGCGCGTGCTTCTGTCGACCTCGCCAAAGACTGGCGCACTGACAAATACCTTCAAAAACTGGAAGCTATGCTAATTGTAAGTGACGGGAAAGATCTGTTCGTCATCACGGGAGCAGGCGATGTCTTGGAGCCTGAATTTGATGTAACAGCGATTGGGTCTGGTGGGAATTATGCGCTGGCCGCTGGCCGGGCCTTGATGGACCAAGATTTGGACGCAGAAGAAATAGCGCGTCGTGCCATGGCTATTGCAGCAGATATTTGCGTTTACACAAACGGCAACTTAACCGTCGAGAGCATTTCAAAAAGCTAATTTCAGCACGAGGGTTACATGCAAGACGAAGACATCAAGGCAGCCGCTGCTGCTGGCATTATCACAGAAACACAGGCCGCCAATCTTACAATTTTGGTCCACGAACGCGCCGGTAGAATTGCACAAAAACGCCCAGACGATGAACCCTTTGAATTATTCTCTGGGTTTTCAGAAATATTCATCTCTATCGGTTTGATTATTCTCTTAACTGGAGCTGGTGCATTTTCGGCCGTTGCTGGCGGCGCAATACTATTTTCGATCGCATTGATTGCTTTGTGCTGGTGGGCCGCCACGTATTTTACTTTGAAGCGTCGAATGACGCTTCCGTCGATCGTATTGGTTTGCGGTTTTGCTCAGGGTATTTCCCTGCTGTTACTTATCACTCTTGGCGATGGTATAGATGTTGTTTCCCAAATCATTTTTGGCTTGGTGGGCATCATAGCCATGCTTGTGCATTTCAAATTTTTCCGTGTGCCTTTTTCGATGTTTGTTGCAGGTGGGTTCGGATTCATCCTGACCCTAGCATTTTTTGGCGCCGGACTACCTGATGTTTATTCGCTTAGGGCAGGCGGTACCGACACATTCATTGCGGGTGGCGCGTTCGGACTTGCGACGCTTGTGTTTGGTCTGCTCGCGCTTATCGCAGCCTTATGGTTTGATCTACGCGACCCTCACCGAATTGGCCGTCTTGCACGATCCGCGTTTTGGCTTCACTTGTTGGCCGCACCGGCACTGGTAAACACAATCATGTTAACGTTTTATCGTTTAGATGGTTTTGCAGGCACTCTACTTACACTGTTATGCTTTGCCGTAATCGCCTGTTTCGCGATTGTTATTGACCGGCGGTCCTTCCTTACATCCGCGCTTGGATATGTAGCAGCGATCTTGTTTGTCGCGCTACGTGGTGACGAATGGGGCCTCGGTATCCCAACCTTTATGCTAATCATCGGTGTATTTATGACATCCGTGGGTACGTTTTGGACCAATCTGCGCGTGGTCTTGATGAACTCAATTCCTGAATTCCCCGGCAAAGACCGGCTTCCGCCTTACCAGGAGACAACATGACTGACATGACCCCCCGAGAAATCGTTTCGGAGCTTGACCGGTTTATCATTGGGCAAAACGACGCAAAAAGGGCCGTTGCCGTTGCGCTCCGCAACCGCTGGCGTCGTAAACAGTTAGGCGATGACCTGCGGGACGAAGTCTACCCGAAGAACATCCTAATGATCGGGCCGACCGGTGTCGGTAAAACCGAAATCTCAAGACGTTTGGCAAAACTCGCTAGAGCACCTTTCATTAAGGTCGAAGCAACCAAGTTTACTGAAGTGGGATATGTTGGACGTGATGTAGAACAGATCATCAGAGACCTAGTGGAATCCGCCATCGTCGACACCCGCGAATATATGCGTGAAGACGTTAAGCAGAAAGCACGTGAAGCCGCTGAAGAGCGAGTGATTTCTGCTATTGCCGGCGAGGATGCGCGGTCTGGCACACGTGACATGTTCCGTAAAAAACTTAAGTCTGGCGAGCTTGATGGAACCGTGATCGAACTTGAGCTTGCAGATAATTCCAACCCTCTTGGCGCAATGGAAATCCCTGGCCAACCGCAAGGCGCTGGCGGCATGGATTTGGGCGCAATGTTTGGTAAGGCATTTGGCGGCCGGACAGTGCGCAAAAAAGTTACGGTCGCCGAAAGCTATGATCTTTTGATCGCCGATGAGGCAGACAAGCTATTGGATGACGAAACGATCACCAAAAAAGCTGTTGAAGCGGTCGAGCAGAACGGGATCGTTTTTCTGGACGAGATCGACAAAGTTTGCCGCAACGCTGACGCGCGTGGCGCCGATGTGTCGCGCGAAGGCGTACAACGCGATCTGTTGCCATTGATCGAAGGAACCACCGTTAGCACCAAGCACGGATCGATAAAGACGGACCATATCTTGTTTATTGCGTCTGGCGCATTCCACATCGCAAAACCATCTGACTTGTTACCCGAACTGCAGGGCCGCCTGCCGATCCGCGTCGAACTCCGGGCGCTGACCGAAGAAGATTTTGTCCGTATTTTGACAGAAACAGACAATGCGTTGACTCGACAGTACACTGCGCTAATGGGGACAGAAGACGTAACTGTCACGTTCACCGATGATGGCATTGCGGCCCTTGCACGTATCGCAGCTGATGTGAATGAAACAGTTGAGAATATCGGAGCTCGGCGACTGTACACGGTGATTGAGCGGGTTTTTGAAGACCTTGCATTTACCGCCCCTGATCGTGCTGGTGAGGAAATTGAAATCAACGCCGGATTTGTTGAACAATACCTGGGCGAACTTAGCAGATCCACAGACATTAGCCGCTATGTGCTTTAGGTCAGTTTTGTCGGTGCCTTTAGGCCATTAAGGGCAACATGAGCACTGATACTCGATACCTAAACTTCATTCGGAACAACGCACCCTTCCTAGCGACGGGGGCGCTGTTGTCGTTTTTATCGAGCTTCGGGCAGACGTTTTTTATTTCGATCTTTGGAGGTGAAATCCGCACGGCGTTTGGTTTATCCAACGGCGAATGGGGCTTGATCTATATGGTCGGGACAGGGGCATCGGCTGTTGCAATGGTATTTGCTGGGGGTTTGGCGGATAGGTTTCGCGTTCGCCGACTCGGCATAACGATTGTCTTGATGCTGGGGATGTCTTGCTTGTTAATGGCATTCAACCCTTTCGCTGCAATGGTTCCTGTAGTGGTGTTTTTCCTTCGGTTTTTTGGCCAAGGCATGACGACCCATGTTTCTTCAGTAGCGATGTCACGCTGGTTCATCGCAACGCGCGGACGTGCGTTAGCTATTGCCGCGATGGGGTTCATGTTAGCTGAAGCCACGTTACCGTTATTCATGGTCTGGCTTAAGTCCTACGTCGATTGGCACATTATCTGGATCTTCTGTGCAATTTTTTGTGCGGCCATGGCGCCAGTGTTGTTCCGGCTCCTTCGTTTAGAACGAACGCCACAGGTTGTCGCGGAACAAGACCAAGCCAAAGGTCTGGGTAGGAAACATTGGACCCGGCTGGATGCATTGAAACACCCAATATTCTGGGCCATGGCCCCCGCTGTCATGTCATTCTCGGGCTTTGGAACTGCATTCTGGTTTCACCAAGTTCACTTCGCTGAAATCAAAGGTTGGTCACATTTGGCGCTGGTGTCAGTGTTTCCATTAGGAACGATCACATTGTTCCTGTCGACCCTTGCCTATGGACGGTTGGTCGACCGCGTAGGGGCGGTTCGGTTGCTTCCGTTTTATCTGATTCCATACGTTCTGGCATTTGTTCTGCATTGGTACGCGCCAACACTGGCGTGGACAGCCTTGGCCGTTATCTTGATGGGTATGGCTGGTGGCGGTCAAAACACGTTGCTGAATGCATGTTGGGCCGAATTTTTCGGAACCAAGCACCTTGGTTCAATCAAGTCTGCAACAACCGCCCTAATGGTTCTGGGTTCTGCGCTTGGACCGGGTGTTTCAGGCTGGTTGATAGATCGGGGCGTCGGTTTCGAAACACAGATGCTAGGGTATGCGGCAACCTTCGCGCTGGCCGCTTTGTTACTGCAATACCCGGTTAATGTTTATCAACGTGAACGTCGTAAGTAGACGTAATATGCGCCGCCACCGCCATGTCTGACGTGTGCTTCCGAGACTTGCATAACCAACGCCCCAAGCGGTGCCATTGCCAACCATTGCGGTACTTGATGACGAAGTACGCCGAATTTTGTTGGGATTGGCCCACCATCATCACGGTTCTTGCCTTTACCTGAAATGACCAACACCAAACGATGCCCTGCGCTGGCCGACCGCAAAATGAATCCGGTTAAGGCTGGGTGTGCCTGCGCTAAAGTCATGCCGTGTAAATCTATCCGCGCTTCTGGTTTTAGCTTGCCCCGCTTCATACGACTGAATGCCTTTTGGTCCATCTGTATCGGCGTTGCTCGCATTTGTTGGCCGAGAGACGGTAACAGGTCATGGTCGCGAGTATGGTCAACAGATTGGCCAATGTTGAAGGACTGTATTGGTTGTCGTGTGGTCGGCAATTTAACGTCGGGTGTTCGGGGAGCGGCGCGTACAAATTTAGACGCCGGTTTTTCCAATGGATCGGCGCGCTTTGCGACCATGTCCCAAAGTGCGCGCTCCTCGGCAGACAAATGCCGCGGCTTTTTCATTCAATCACATCCGGCAGAAGCGCATAGGCTGTTTGAATAGGCATCAAAACAACCATCCGGCCACCATCTTTGATGCGACCCGCAGCACTGCCCGCCGCATCACCCGTACCAAAGAAAATGTCTGCCCGTTGGGAACCCCTAATTGCGGAACCTGTATCTTGGGCGACCATGAGGCGATTAAGCGGATCAGCCCCTGCCTTTTCGATCCAGACTGGTGCTCCGTAAGGCACATAGGTTGGATCGATCGCCACCGTACGCATAGTTGTGACGCTTCTGTTCATCGCACCAAGTGGTCCCATTTCTGGCGGAACCTCATTCACTTCACGAAAGAACACATAGCTTTCATTTACCCAGAGAAGCTGGCGCCCCTCTTCACCGTTATTGCGTACCCAGTTTCGGATGACGTCTGCGGACACCTGATGCGGTTCGAAGATTCCGCGATTTACCAATGCGAGACCAACCGAAGAATATTCGCGCCCGTTTGCACCTGCATATCCAACTCGGATCCAGCCACCCGTATCAAGCTTTACGCGGCCAGATCCTTGTACTTGTAAAAAGAAGACATCGACCGGATCATCAATCCAAACTATCTCGAGGCCTTTGCCCTCAAAAGTGGCGCCTTCTTCAATTTCCCGACGTGAGTATTGCCTAGCGTTGGCGGGCAAACGATAAAGCGGGTACTGATAAGGTCCACCGCGCGTTAAAGACCCACTCAGTTCAGGCTCAAAATAGCCTGTAAACAACGCGTCTTGCCCGTCGTCGATTAGGACTGGTGTAAAAAACCGCTCAAAGAATGCACGTGCTTCTTGGCCTTCGCGGGCAACATTGCATAGCCCTTGCCAATTCGCGTCGCGCATATCACCGCAGGTCGACAAAAAGACATCAAGCGCTGCCTGATGATCGTCATCGGCCCATCCGGCCAAATCATCAAACTGCAACAACTGATAACTTGGTTGCGCCATGGCTGCCTCCGCACCGAGCAGCGACAACCCGAGGGCTGCCGCCTTAAGGGTCATTCGCCTGTGGCGACGAGGAACCAATTCGGGTCGCCCGTGCCCATCTTGCGGCCGAACGTCCAAACATCGCGCTGCTTTTTCACATCCGTTGGTGAACCTTCGATCAAGTCACCGCCTTTATCATAAACAGCCGAGGTGCTTTCGCTAAGGAACCGAACAGAAACCTCCGCCTCCTTTGATGACTTGTCATATTCAGCACCTACAAGCGTGGTTTCTGAGATGCCTACAAAATTAAAGTCGACGGTCAGGCCGTCTTTTTCCCGTGCCTCCACAACACCTGCAAAGGCTTCGTATACATCTTCTGACAGGAATGGCTTGATATCTGCCAAGTCGCCATTCTCAAAACCTGTAAGGATCATCTCATATGCACCACGACCACCGCGTAAGAACTCTCTTACGTTAAATGTGCGATCGTCTGCTTTCATCGATGAAAGTGCATTTGCGGTGTCGCTCTCTGCATCAACATAATCTGTGATGTCTGGGTCTGGGCCGCCTTCAATTACGTCGAAATCGGGTTTCGTCCGCTTTGTTTTTTGAGGGGCTTCAACACGAGGTTTTTCAAACCCTTCCCGAGTTCCTAAAACACTGCGCAGTCGCAAAATCAGAAAAATCGCAATTCCTGCAAGTACAAGAAGCTGGATAACGGGCGAATTCATGGTTGTTTCTTCCTGATCAGTGGTAACGTAAGTGTTCAACCCCTATGTAGGGTCGAGGTTGGGCCAAGTCCACCTTACGCCGATAGGATTCATTCACTGACGGGTTTTCCCATGCTGCTTCTTTTGCTTTTCATTGGTATTCCATTGCTGGAAATTACTCTCTTCGTCCAAATTGGTGGCGCTATTGGGCTGGGCTGGACGCTTTTCACTGTCATTGTGACGGCATTATTGGGGTCTTGGATGGTTCGTAGTCAGGGTACGCAAGCAATGCTTAACCTAAGAACATCTTTTTCTAACCTACAGGACCCTACAGAACCTCTTGCGCACGGTGCGATGATTTTATTTTCTGGTGCATTGCTGATCACACCGGGATTTTTCACCGATTTTATAGGTTTTCTTCTTCTAGTCCCCACGGTCCGATCCGCTGCTTATCGATATTTAAAAAGCAGAGTAAATGTGCAGAGCTTTCAAATGGGACCCAACGGACCAACCCAACACCACAGCCGAGGCGGCGATCGGGTGATTGACGGTGAGTTTGAAGAAGTGACACCGCAGAATCCTTCGCAAAATGGCCAATCTGGTTGGACGAAAGATTGAGACCCTCTCACCATCCTGATACACACACCTGAATTTATTAACCCTCGGAGGGCCCGATGGCCGAAGAAACAACACCAACAAATGGCGCAGCTGATCCGGCCGCCCAAGCACCACAGATCAAACAACGCATTCTTGCACAGTTTGTTCGCGATCTTTCGTTTGAAAATGTCATGGCACAAAAAGGTGTCGACGGCGAAGTGAAGCCAGAAATCAAAGTGGAAGTGAACCTTGATGCCCGCAAACGTGGTGCAGAGAACCAATTCGAGGTTATCACCAAACTTAAAGTCACATCTAACAACGCTGGTTCCGACAAAACCTTGTTCTTGCTAGAGCTTGAATATGCCGGTGTTTTTGAAATCGACGGTGTGCCAGAGCAACAGATGCACCCTTATCTTATGATCGAATGCCCAAGGATGCTGTTCCCGTTCATGCGCCGTATAGTAAGTGACGTTACACGCGATGGTGGGTTCCCACCTTTGAACTTAGAACAGATCGATTTCGTCGCGATTTATCGCCAGCAGATCGCTTTGCGGGCTGCACAAGCACAAGCGGAAACAAAAACAGCAGACGCTTAGGATTTATTCCACAGGGCATTTTCGCCCAAAGCATCAACAAACGCGGCATGAGCTTCAGCTTCTGCTGCGTTTATTTTTGCACCAAGCGGATTAGGGCGTGGCATAGGTCGCCAATCAACATCGTCGGTTGCTTTTTTCTTATTGGTATTTTGACTAGCCAGGACCAAATCAGGCTGCCGGCCTCCGATCAGCTCAAGATATACTTCAGCGAGAATTTCACTATCTAATAAAGCCCCGTGCAACGTACGATTAGAGTTGTCGATGTTGAAACGCCGACACAAAGCATCCAAAGATGCTGGTGAACCCGGGAATTTTTTTCGTGCAATTGCTAATGTGTCTAACGCCTGATCCATGGGTAAAAGTGGTCGGTTTACCCAACCAAGTTCTGCATTCAAGAATTTCATATCGAACGCAGCATTGTGAATCACCAGTTTCGCATCACCGATGAAATCAACAAACGCCTGTGCAACATCGGCGAAGACAGGTTTGTCTTTAAGGATCACTTCACCCTTTTCGGGTGGTCGTGGATCAGCGAGTAAATCGGGACCAATCCCATGTACACTAAACGCTTCTGCCGGCATTGATCGTTTGGGATTGATATATTGGTGGTAAGTTCGGCCGGTTGGCATGTGATTATGCAATTCGATCGCACCAATTTCCACAATCCTGTCCCCCTCGGAGGGTTCGAATCCTGTTGTTTCGGTGTCGAGTACGATTTCACGCATGATGCTGGCCTGATAGGATTTTATGTAAGATATCTTTCACAGATTGGCGTGCTGCGTCTAGCGATAAGGTTTCAATTACCCACGTTGCTTTTTCTCGTTTGGCTTTGTCAGGCATTTGACGCTCTAGAATAATTTCTAAATCCGCTTGGGTCATTTCGCCCCGCGACAACACACGTTGTCTTTGCACTGCGGGCGACATTGTTACAACAACGACGCCATCACATTCTTTTTCTGCCCCTGTTTCAAAAAGAAGAGGGATATCGAGAAGTACAACTGGAGCGTTTTCGCGTTTCAGAAACATTGCCCGATCTGCTGCCACTAGCGGATGAACAATTGTTTGTAGCTGATCCAGAACATTTGGGGTTTCAGCGATCAAGTTACGGAGTTTTTCGCGCGAAACAGCGTTGCCCTCCATAGCCTCAGGAAACTGGTTTGCGACAATCTTGGCCGCAAGACCATTGGGTCCATAAAGCGTGCGAACAGTTGCATCTGCATCCCAAACCGGGACGCCTTCATCGGCGAACATCTTGGCAGTCGTCGATTTACCCATCCCAATCGAACCAGTCAGTCCTAATACATAGGTCATCGCAAAACGGCAGCCCGCGTGTCGACATCTACTTCTGGACGAACACCGAACCATCGTTCAAATCCTGGTACCGCCTGATGAAGCAACATGCCTAAGCCATCAACCACAACGCATCCTGCCGCTTCGGCTTCAACCAAAAGGCGGGTTTTGAGAGGGTTATAAACCAAATCGGTAACAACTGTTCCTCGGCGCAATCCATCAAGCGGAACACGTAGTTCAGGCATACCTTGCATCCCAAGGGAAGTTGTATTCACGACAGTGGCGGCTTCTTCCAACATGTTTCCAGCCTGCACCCAATCCACAACCGTGACTTTTGTACCGAAGGCAGATTTCAAAGCTTCAGCTTTAGGTCGCGTTCGGTTGCTAAGGAAAATCTCCTGAACGCCAACATCCAGTAAGGACGCGATAACTGCGCGCGCTGCACCACCTGCACCTAATACAGCCGCCGGCCCGATCGAAGGGGCCCAACCCGGTGCGCCCTGCTTAAGGTTCGCAATAAAACCGTACCCGTCTGTATTATCGGCATGGATCTTACCATCTTTGCGAAAAATGAGCGTGTTTGCAGCGCCAATCAAAGTCGCTCGGTCGGTGGCAAGATCAGCTATCTTTAGGACATCGATTTTATGTGGAATTGTTACATTGCATCCGACAAATCCCATCTTTGGCAATGTACGAATAACCTGCTCTAAATTCCCTTCTTCAACTGGCATAGGAACATAGTGCCCTTTGCGCCCGTAAGTTTTTAACCAATGCCGGAACAGAATTGGTGATTTGGATTGTGAAATCGGGTTCCCGATCACCCCAGCCAAAGGAACATGTTTGTGTGTCATGTCGGTAGTGTCCCGCGAAGTGTGAGATAAGACAAGAGTTCCAGTAAAGGTAAACCTTGAACTACAAAAGTATCACCTTGGATCATTCGAAAAAGACGAATGCCTTCTTCCTCTATTTTATATCCACCGACGGACCAACGTATGCTTTCCCAATTTCGGGAAACGTAATCGTTGAGATAATCATCTGAGAAATCTCGCATCGTTAAACGAGCAACGCCGACGTGTCGCCAAACCGGTTTCAGATCTTCATACACAACTGCTGATGATAAAAGTTGATGCGTTTCCGTGCGCAATAGCTGAAGTTGGTTAATAGCTTCAACTTGCGTTTCTGGCTTGGAAAGAACTTTGCCTTTGAGGGCAAGGACCTGATCACACCCTAATACAAGCTTGCCTTGTCCTTTTTCGGCAATCTTGCGGGCCTTTAGTTCCGCCAAAGTATCCGCAACATCACGTGGAGGCGCGCCTTCTGCCTCAAGGGATAACTTAATAGATTCTTCATCGATTCGTGCTGGGATAATTGAGCAGTTTACACCGGCATTCGTTAGAAGTTGTGCTCGAATTTCTGAGGCAGAAGCTAAAATTATCTGTGCTGACATTGTGGATATCCCCGTGGGTGAACCATTGGACATGTGATGGGATGAATTGAGGTTAAGGGCAACCACCAACGATCTTTAGAATTGTTATCTGGGATATCCAAAGATGTCAGTCCGTTATCCACGTGGGATAAGAAAGAATCCTAGTTGTGGATAAATCTATTTAGGACTCAAGTTCTATCTAGCTTCAATCGAAATATTGAGGATATTTTTTTTAAAAATCAGTAAGTTAATATTAAGATAGGAGATGCGTTACTGTTCATACGAATTTCGTAGAGTTGGATAAATCCGTGTGTAACTTCAATCATCAGCATTACCCACATTACTACTACTACAAACACCTTTATATTTTATATTTAGAAGATCAGATATCATTACATGGTCGATTCAATGAAATGTTCAAAAAGTTGAAGAATTGACACGGCTCATTTGATTGCTTAGTCATCCTCATCCTTCGTCCGAAGGTGAATTTTCCAGATCATAGAAAAAAGGTAGCAATTGCTACCGGGGACTTATTGATGTCTGACGTTGTTACTTCCAATGACCGTTTGAATCTTGCAGATCTAAAGGCACAAAGCCCGAAGGATCTGTTAGCGCTTGCCGAAGAGCTAGAAATTGAGAATGCATCAACGATGCGTAAAGGCGACATGATGTTCGCCATTCTTAAAGAACGCGCTGAAGATGATTGGGTTATCGGTGGTGACGGTGTTCTCGAAGTTCTTCAAGATGGATTTGGTTTCTTACGCTCTCCGGAAGCTAACTACCTTCCCGGTCCAGATGATATTTATGTATCTCCTGAAATGATCCGGCTGCATGCCTTGCGGACAGGTGACACTGTTGAGGGTGTAATCAAAGAACCATCAGATACAGAACGTTATTTTGCTCTCACCAAGGTTGAAAAGATCAATTTTGAAGACCCGGAAAAGGCACGTCATAAGGTTGCGTTCGATAACCTGACGCCACTTTATCCGGAAGAACGCCTTCAGATGGAAACTGCTGATCCAACAACAAAAGATCGTTCTGCCCGGATAATCGATTTGGTTGCACCAATTGGTAAAGGACAACGTTCATTGATCGTTGCACCGCCTAGGACAGGTAAAACGGTTCTGTTGCAGAATATTGCCCATTCAATTGCTGCAAATCATCCTGAATGTTACTTGATCGTTCTCTTGATTGATGAGCGTCCCGAAGAAGTAACAGACATGCAGCGATCCGTAAAAGGTGAGGTCGTTAGTTCCACATTTGATGAACCAGCTTCTCGTCACGTAGCAGTTTCTGAAATGGTAATCGAAAAAGCAAAGCGTTTGGTCGAGCATAAGCGAGACGTTGTTATTCTGCTGGATTCAATCACACGGTTAGGTCGTGCGTTTAACACCACTGTACCTTCATCCGGCAAGGTTTTGACGGGTGGTGTGGATGCAAATGCGTTGCAACGTCCTAAACGCTTCTTTGGTGCTGCACGAAATATTGAAGAAGGTGGCTCATTGACCATTATCGCAACTGCTCTGATCGATACAGGCAGTCGCATGGACGAAGTCATTTTCGAGGAATTCAAAGGTACGGGTAACTCGGAAATTGTTCTGGACCGCAAGGTTGCTGATAAACGTGTGTTCCCTGCGATGGATATTCTGAAATCAGGTACTCGTAAGGAAGACCTGTTGGTTGATAAAATTGACCTTCAGAAAACTTATGTGCTTCGCCGTATCCTGAACCCGATGGGTACGACTGATGCAATCGAATTCCTAATCTCTAAGTTGAAACAAACAAAGACAAATTCTGATTTCTTTGATTCAATGAATACATAAATTAGTGATTTAGAATCAATGGCTTAAGATCATGGACACGATATTTGCGCTTGCGTCAGCAGCAGGTAAGGCTGGTGTATCAGTAATCCGAATATCAGGATCTGATTCTCTGAGAAGTGTTGGGAAATTGGGCGCTGTGTTGGCTGAACATGATCGTAAGCTTGTCCGACTAATTGGGGAAGACGGTTCATTGATCGATGAGGCTTTCGCAATCAGTTTTGGTCAGGGCCGAAGTTTTACTGGTGAACAGGTAGTCGAGCTTCAAACACATGGCTCTCCTGCAGTTGTTGTTTCGGTTTTGACTGAACTTGAGAAACTAGGACTACGGCATGCCGATCCTGGTGAATTTACAAGACGCGCAATGGAAAGCGGCGCATTAGATCTGGCTCGTGTTGAGGGGCTTGCTGACCTTATTGAGGCAGAAACTGAAGGGCAGCGGCGTCAAGCAGTCCGTGTTTTCAAGGGTGATTTAGGTAAGCTGACAGATGGCTGGAGGCGTAAGTTAGTTCGTGCAGCGGCGCTATTGGAAGCGACGATAGACTTCGTCGATGAGGATGTTCCAGTTGATGTATATCCAGAGGTTCGCGAACTTATCGAATCAGTTTCGGTTGAAATTCGCAAAGAAGCGGATGGGGTCGGTATTCGTGAACGTGTCCGTGAAGGATTTGAAGTAGCGTTGATTGGGCCACCGAATTCAGGAAAATCAACTTTGCTTAATAAGTTAGCTGGTCGTGAGGCTGCTATTACCTCTGACATTGCCGGCACCACGCGGGATGTTATCGAAGTTAGAATGGATCTTGGCGGGCTGCCGGTGACGGTTTTGGATACTGCTGGTCAGCGGGATGCTGTGGATGAGTTGGAAAGTATCGGGATTGAACGTGGGTTAGATAGAGCTGCTACTGCCGATATTCGGATACATCTATCGCCAGATGCTGATTTTGGTCCTGGAACGTTTGAGTCCGGTTTGGATATTTTTGTTCAATCCAAGTCTGATCTGTCTGCTACAGATACTCAACTATCGGTCTCGGCTTTGACTGGTGACGGAATTTCAGATTTGATTGATAACGTTAGTGGTCACTTACATTCTTTGGTTGGGAATGCTGGTGTTGCAACCCGCCGCCGGCATGAAGTTTCTTTGAGGACTGCAAGTTCAGCATTACAAGTGGTTTCGTTTGGTTTGTCTTCAAGTGACTTACCGGTTGATTTACTTTGTGATGATCTTCGGCAGGCAGTGCGATCACTTGATAACTTGATTGGTCGCGTAGACGTTGAGAATGTGTTAGACGAGATCTTCTCGAGTTTTTGTATAGGCAAATAAGGATTGTTTCACGTGAAACATGATTTCGATGTTTTGGTTATTGGCGGCGGACATGCTGGCTGCGAAGCAGCTCATGCTGCAGCGCGAATGGGCGCGCATACATTACTGATAACACTGCGGAAAAGTGATCTAGGGGTCATGTCATGTAATCCAGCGATTGGCGGTCTCGGTAAGGGACACCTTGTAAGGGAAATCGACGCGCTTGATGGGATTATGGGTATTGCGGCAGATTCTGCGGGAATCCAATTTCGATTGCTTAATCGGAAAAAGGGCCCGGCCGTCCAGGGCCCGAGAACCCAAGCAGACCGAAAACTATATATGTCAGCAATTCAAAGGCTGGCTTTTTCACGTGAGAATCTGGATGTCATCGAAGGAGAAGTCTCCGATTTGATTGTTCAGAACGGGCGAATTGAGGGCGTAAAGCTCTTTGATGGTTCTGAAGTTAATGCGAAAACTGTGATCTTAACTACAGGCACATTTCTGCGTGGTGTAATTCATATCGGCGACGAATCGCATTCTGGCGGGAGAATGGGTGATAGACCATCGATTGCCCTTGCCGAGCGCCTTTCCAGTTATGATTTGCCAATGGGTCGGCTCAAGACAGGAACTCCTCCTAGAATCGATGGCCGTACAATTGATTGGAGTGGTATCGAGCGTCAGGAAGCGGATGAAAACCCTGAACTATTTTCGTTTCTAGATGACGGCGTTATCTGCCCCCAGATTTCGTGTGGAATTACCCATACTAATCCAGAAACCCATGACATAATTCAAAGAAATCTTTCGCGATCAGCAATGTATGGTGGTCACATTGATGGAATTGGCCCACGTTATTGTCCGTCGATTGAGGACAAGATCGTTCGTTTTTCAGATAAGAGCTCTCACCAGATATTCCTTGAGCCGGAAGGACTGGATGACCACACAATTTACCCGAATGGGATCTCAACTTCGCTTCCCATAGATGTTCAGAATGAGTATGTGAACTCGATCAAAGGACTTGAAAAAGCAAAGATTCTGCAACCTGGGTATGCTATCGAGTATGACTATGTTGATCCTCGAAGCCTAAGTATGCAACTGGAGCTCAAGACTTTGCCTGGCCTATATCTTGCCGGTCAAATCAATGGAACGACTGGGTATGAAGAAGCTGCCGCACAAGGGCTTGTTGCTGGGTTAAGTGCCGCTGCAAATTCAAGGGATGATGAACCGATTAGTTTCGATCGGTCGACTTCCTATATTGGAGTGATGGTGGATGACCTGACAGTCCGAGGAGTTAGTGAACCATATCGTATGTTCACGTCGCGTGCAGAATTCCGGTTGTCATTGCGCGCTGACAATGCCGACCAAAGACTAACCGAGCTTGGGCGAACTGTCGGTTGTGTTTCAGACAAGCGCTGGGAGAAATTTTCGAATAAATCAGACGGCTTAGCTGCCGGCCGGGCAGCTCTTGAAAGAACTGTTGTATCTTCGAGAGAACTTTTCAATGCCGGCGTAAAGGTGAGCCCGGATGGCCCTAAACGCTCTCTTTTCAATGCATTAACGATTGCTGGTACCAAATTAGAATCACTTCTTCAGTTCTCACCGGAGCTTGAACATATTGATAATAAGATTGGAGTTCAGCTTGCTAGAGACGCTCTCTATTCTCACTATATTGAGCGTCAGCAGAACGATGTCTCGGCGTTGAGAAGGGATGCCAATTTGATCATACCAAAGAGCTTGGTTTATGAGAAGATTACTGGCCTTTCGAATGAGTTGCGTTCAAAGCTTACTGCTGCAAGTCCGGATAACATGGCGCAAGCGGCGCGTGTGGATGGCGTCACGCCAGCTGCTTTGATGCTTATTCTTGCAGAGATAAAACGCGGTGGAAGGGCGGTGCGTGCTTCATGATGTCTGATAAACGTGTAGTTGGGGGTGTAGATGTTTCACGTGAAACATTCGAACGGCTTGAGGGTCTGGCATCGCTGATCAAAAAATGGACCAAGTCCATCAATTTGATAGCTTCAACAAGTTCAGATGATCTGTGGGAAAGACATATTGAGGATAGTGCGCAAATATATTCTCTTTCACCAAATAATTGGGTGAATTGGACAGATATTGGAAGCGGGGGCGGCCTACCCGCTTTGGTTATTGCTATCATAGATCCACAGTCACGGCCCATGACGTTGATCGAAAGCGACCAGCGAAAATGCCTGTTCCTAAATACTGCAAGGAGAGAGCTTGAGCTCAACATAACAGTTGTGAACGGGCGAATTGAAGAACAAGATATTCCCGCAGCAGATGTCATAACGGCGAGGGCGTTGGCGCCTTTAAACAAATTATTGGAATTTTCCGGTCAATTACTCAAGAGTGATGGTGTTGCAATATTTCCAAAAGGAGCGCGCTTTCAGGAAGAGCTTGATCTGGCACAGAGGAATTGGTCGTTTGACGTAATAGCTCATCAAAGCAAAACCCATACTGATGCAAGAGTGTTGGAAATTTCAAGGATCAACCGCCGTGAATGTTAGTCGTACTACAAACCCAAAGATCATTTCCATTGCTAACCAAAAAGGGGGCGTGGGAAAAACGACGACAACGATCAACCTTGGTGCCGCGTTGGCAAAGATTGGCTTCCGGGTGCTTTTGGTCGACCTCGACCCACAAGGGAATGCATCAACAGGACTAGGAATCGATCCGGAAGACAGGCAACTAACAACATATGACCTTTTGTCGGGTGATGTGTCACCACTTGAGGCCGCGCGAAATACAAATGTTGATGGGCTTCTAATAATTCCTGCAACAACTGATTTAAGTTCAGCTGACATGAATCTGATGTCCAATGAAAAAAGAAGCTTCATGCTGCATGATGCTTTGCGGCAGCCTAGTATCGACGGGCTTAATGTTGACTACATATTGATCGACTGTCCCCCTTCGCTCAATATATTGACAGTGAACGCGCTGATTGCCTCTAATTCTGTTGTTGTTCCTTTGCAAAGTGAGTTCTTTGCGCTTGAAGGGCTGTCTCAATTGATGCTGACGGTTCGAGAGGTCCGCCAAACCGCAAACCCAGACCTTCGGATCGAGGGAGTCGTGCTTACGATGTATGATAGTAGAAACAACCTATCTCAACAGGTCGAAGCTGATGCTCGAGACAATCTTGGGGATATGGTATTTAAGACGGTCATTCCTAGGAACGTTCGACTAAGTGAAGCACCTTCATTTGCGCTGTCTGTCATCGACTACGACCCTCATTCGAAGGGGGCACTGGCATACGTGAGCCTCGCAAGAGAAGTATCAGCGAAATCAGCAGCAAACCTAAAGGCCGGAGCATAATATGAGCGGATCAAAAAAACCTACCCGCGGACTTGGAAGAGGCCTTTCAGCTTTGATGTCCGACGTCGCACCTGTAGAGAACATCAGGACAGCTGACAACGAAACGACAGAACGCTCAATCCCGATTGAAAAGATCTATCCGAACTCCGACCAACCAAGACGCACTTTTGATGATCAGGCTATGGCTGACCTGACAGCGTCAATTGCCGAAAAAGGGGTAATTCAACCACTTATTGTAAGGCGAAAACCAGGCCCAAAAGGTGAATTCGAAATTGTTGCTGGTGAGCGCCGCTGGCGCGCCTCCCAACAAGCGAAACTTCATGAAGTTCCTGCAATTATTCGAGATTTTTCAGATCTTGAAGTGCTAGAAGTTGCGATCATCGAGAATATCCAACGCTCTGACCTTAATGCGATTGATGAAGCAGCAGGGTACAAACAGCTAATGGAGAAATTCGGACGCACTCAGGACGAAATGGGTAAGGCTCTAGGAAAAAGTCGAAGCCATATTGCGAATGCTGTTCGATTACTAACATTACCACCTGTTGTTCAATCTCTTCTCGAGCAGGGTAAGCTGTCTGCCGGACATGCCCGAACTCTTGTCAGCCATCCAAACGCTGAATCGCTTGCAATCGAGATAGTGAAGAAAGGCCTTTCAGTTCGTGAGGCCGAGAAACTTGCAAAAACGAATAAGTCTGAGACAAAAAGAGCCAAAAAGCCCAAAAGCGTGGCTAAGGATGCAGACACTGTTCAAGTAGAAAGTGAATTGTCCGCGCAATTAGGTATGAAAGTATCTGTTAATCATGCAGCAGGTCGTGAGAACGGGCAGCTCGTACTGAACTATAAGGACCTTGAGCAGTTGGATGATTTATTAAGGCTGCTTTCAGGAGGCTAATAACCTTTGAATAACAGCGTTCAAAACAGGGCGGCCTGCAGAGGTCGTTCGGATTTGATTACCGCTCAAGGTTAGTAGGCCGGTATCAATTAAGTAATTGATATTATTTATATTTCCGCCAATCCAGCGATCAGATAATTCAATACCCTGCGCCATCCGTAGGCCCATTAAGACCCGCTCTTCAAGTACATCTTGTTCCGTTAGTGCTTGTTGAAGAACGCTTCCATCTCCGGAATTCTGCACGCGTTCAATCCATGCGGCTGGTGCCTTCGCCCCGATCGTCTCGTATCGGACGCCATCAAGAGTGAGACGACCGTGTGCACCAGGCCCAATACCGGCCCAATCTCCTGATTGCCAATAGATGAGGTTATGGCGGCTTTCTTGGCCAATTTTGGCATGGTTAGAGACCTCGTACGCAGCAAGCCCGGCCCCCTCGCATAGCTGTTGGGTGACATCCCAAAGATCTGCGCTTTGGTCCTCATTTGGCAAACCACGAAGCTTACCGACCTTGAACCTATCCGCAAACGCGGTCCCATCTTCGATGGTCAATTGATACAAAGACAGATGGTCAGGCTCAAAAGAAATGGCACGTTCTAGCTCGGCCTCCCAATCGGCCACGGATTGGTTCTGGCGTGCGTAGATAAGATCAAAACTCACGCGATCAAATGTTGATCGGGCAATATCGACTGCGTTCAACGCCTCGTCCACCGAATGCAATCGACCCAATGCTTTTAGGTCTGGATCATTCAATGCCTGTACCCCGACAGAAACGCGGTTGACCCCTGCCCTGCGATACCCAGAAAACCGTTCTGCTTCGATAGATGTTGGATTGGCCTCTAGGGTCACCTCCAAGTTATTCGCAAGGCGCCAATGTTTAGAAATACTCTCCATAATACGTTCTACGGTCGAGACCGCCATCAAGCTTGGGGTTCCACCGCCAAAAAATACAGAGTTTAGGAGCCGATCGTTCGTTAGTTTGGCAATCCGTTCGATTTCAGTTTCGAACGCATTTGCCCAGACATCATCAACAACATTTGCGACGACGTGGGAATTGAAATCGCAGTACGGGCACTTGGCCTGACAGAACGGCCAATGTAGATAGATTCCGAAACCTGCGTCAGGCAAAACAGCTCTCGATCAGCTTGCGAAACGCGTCGGCCCGATGGCTAATCTTGTTCTTTTCCCAACGGTCCATTTCACCAAACGTTTCTTTGTAACCATCAGGTTGAAAAATTGGATCATAACCATGTCCTTGATCACCACGCATTGGCCAAACGAGCTCCCCAGGCATAACCCCCTCGAAAACCTCATCGTGCCCATCAGGCCACGCCAATACCAGACAGCACCGAAACTGAGCCTTGCGCGGCATCGGCGCATTGCGTGCTTCAAGCTCATGCCATGTACGGGTCATTGCGAGTACAAAGTTACGTCCATTAGGGGTTTCAGCCCAATCTGCCGTATACACGCCCGGAGCACCGTCCAAACCGTCGACCGTGATGCCGCTGTCGTCTGACAACGCGGGCAAGCCGGTTGCCTTGACCGCTGCGTGGGCCTTAATTCGCGCGTTTCCGGTAAAGGTTGTTTCGGTTTCTTCGGGTTCCGGAAGCCCGTGATCAGCATTCGATGAAACACTCACACCAAAAGGGCTAAGCAAGTCCGCAATCTCGACGAGCTTTCCATTGTTGTGCGTTGCAATAAGCAACTTTTTTTCCTCGAACTTCCGCATCAACTTACGGCCGCAATTTGGGCAGCTGCTAGTTCGGCAATGCCTTTGTCGGCAAGATCCATCATTGCGTTCATCTGCTCACGGGAGAATGTAGAGCCCTCGGCTGACATTTGAATTTCGATCAACTTGTCACCGGTCATTACGAAGTTTCCGTCCACGCCTGCTTCGGAATCTTCTGGATAATCCAAGTCCAGAACGGATTGTCCTGCATACACGCCACATGACACTGCCGCGACAGGAATGGCTAAAGGATCAGAGATAACATCACCTGCTTTCATCAACTTTTGAACGGCGAGCTTAAGCGCAACCCAGCCACCGGTGATCGAAGCACAGCGGGTCCCGCCGTCGGCCTGAATGACATCACAATCAACGACGATCTGGCGTTCACCCAGGGCAACCCGATCGACACCAGCACGCAACGAGCGACCGATCAGCCGCTGTATTTCCTGTGTGCGGCCGCTTTGACCGTTCTTGGCTTCGCGGCGCATACGTGTGTTTGTTGCGCGTGGTAGCATGCCGTATTCCGCGGTTACCCAGCCTAGCCCGGAATTTTTCATGAATGATGGAACACGTTCATCAACAGAAGCGGTGCACAGCACATGAGTATCGCCGCATTTGATTAGGCAAGACCCTTCCGCGTGCCTTGTCACGTTGGTTTCAATCGAAATAGTTCGCATTTCATCAATCTGACGTCCGGAGGGGCGCATTGGCATTTCCTTTGTTGGTTTCCTATCGGATACGCCCCCTGTTCGATAATTCCAACCCCGATTGACCTTTTGCGATGCTGGGTCATAAATGACAGCGCCCCTAGGAAACACCATATGTCTGACCAAACGCCCAATATTGACGACCTTAATGCCCGCTCTCGGGAAGTTTTTCGCTGTGTCGTTGAGGGATACCTTGACACGGGCGCGCCGGTTGGGTCTCGGACACTGACCAGAACCTTAACCGAACAGGTCAGCGCAGCGACCATTCGTAATGTGATGCAAGACCTTGAACATTTCGGCCTTCTCGACAGTCCCCATATCAGCGCCGGGCGTATACCGACACAGCAAGGGTTACGGATGTTCGTTGATGGCTTGCTAGAGGTCGACGACTTAGACGGCTCAGATCGTGCTAAAATTGATCAGACGATGGGCGGAAACGATGATGACGTTGCCACCCTCCTTGATCGCGTCGGATCAGCTCTTTCTGGGGTCACCCAAGGTGCTAGCCTTGTCCTGACCCCGAAACATGAAGCTGCAATCAAGCACGTCGAGTTCGTAAGCCTTGCGGCAGACCGTGCGTTGGTCGTTTTGGTGTTTGCAGATGGTCAGGTTGAAAACCGCATCTTTACGCCGCCGCCCGGTCAAACCCCGTCTTCGATGCGCGAAGCCGCTAACTTCATCAATGCGATAGCCGAAGGTCGTACCCTGTCAGAGCTCGGAACCGCCATCTCTCGGGAGATGGCAACCCGCCGCCAAGAGATTGACACGCTCGCGCGTGAACTGGTCGAATCTGGCGCGGCAATCTGGGAGAACAAAGGCGAATCAACTGAACGATTAATCGTGCGCGGCCGTGGAAACCTTTTGGCGGATGGCGATCAGGACGATCTGGAACGAATTCGCACTCTATTTGATGACCTCGAACGCAAACGTGATATTACCGAATTCCTTGATTTGACGGAAGCAGGCGACGGAGTTCGCATTTTCATTGGATCAGAAAACAAACTTTTCTCACTTTCGGGTTCCTCTTTGGTGGTTTCCCCTTATATGAACGCTGATCGAAAGATTGTGGGCGCGGTCGGCGTTATTGGTCCGACCCGTCTGAACTACGGGCGCATTGTGCCCATTGTGGATTACACCGCGCAGTTGGTCGGGAAACTGATCTCAGATCGCGGATAAGGAACGCTGGACGATGGCTGACAACAAAGAAAACGACCAATTCTTGGATGATATCATGGCTGAAACTGATCTCGGCCCTGAAGATGAACTGACTCTCGAAGAGATGGTTGAAGAGGGTGATGATATCGTCGCGCTCAAAACCGAAATTGCAGAGTTGAAAGACGGATACATGCGTGCACTTGCAGATGTGGAAAACACACGCAAGCGCGCGGATCGCGATCGCCGCGAGGCGGAAAATTATGGTGGATCCCGCCTCGCCCGTGATCTGCTACCTGTGTATGACAACTTGGAACGTGCACTGAAAATGCAAAAAGAAGACGGCAAGGAAGGCGACAAAGCGTTGCTTGAGGGTGTCGAGCTTACAATGCGTGAATTGATTGGCGTATTTAAGAAACACGGCATTGATCCTATCGTTCCTGAAGTGGGCGACAAGTTTGATCCGCAACAACACGAAGCTATGTTTGAGGCGCCAGTGCCCGGCACGACGGCTGGCGACATCATTCAAGTCGCTTCTACCGGTTTCATGTTGCATGATCGCTTGCTGCGTCCGGCACAGGTCGGTGTTTCCTCTACTCCGAAGAGCTAACCAAACCCCGAAGCTCGTAGATCAAATCGAGCGCTGCCTTAGGCGACAAATCGTCGGGCAACACATCTTTCAACCGTGCCTCCACTTCGGAAGGCACGGTTTTTGTAGGCACAGGCGCGGATGGTGTCGCGCTAAATAAAGGCAAATCATCGATAACGGCCTTCTGCTTGCCTTCCCGTTCGCCCTTTTCCAACGCATCCAGAACAACCTTTGCGCGGTCGACCACTACTGATGGAAGACCGGCCAGTCTTGCGACTTGAACACCGTAGGAACGATCAGCGGTTCCACGTTTCACCTCGTGTAGGAAGATCACATCACCTTCCCATTCTTTCACGGTGACGGTCGCGTTTGCGACGTTATCGAGCTGATCAGACAGCTGCGTCATTTCATGATAGTGGGTGGCGAACAGGGCGCGACACCTGTTTACATTGTGAAGGTGCTCAAGCGTTGCCCAGGCAATCGATAATCCATCGTAGGTTGCGGTGCCGCGGCCGATCTCATCGAGAATGACCAACGAACGATCATCGGCCTGGTTCAAAATTGCGGCTGTTTCTACCATCTCGACCATAAATGTGGACTGGCCTTTGCTTAGGTCATCGGATGCGCCGACCCGGCTAAAGATCTGACTAACGATTCCAATTTCTGCACTTTCAGCAGGGACAAACGCCCCCATTTGGGCCAAAATGGCAACTAAGGCGTTCTGCCGTAAGTACGTTGATTTACCGGCCATGTTAGGTCCGGTCAGAAGCCATATAGATTCGACGCTGAGCCCACAATCGTTTGCGACAAACTGGGATCCGCTTGCCTTCAATGCACTTTCGACGACAGGGTGGCGACCGCTGGTGATATTGAATTCACGGCCAGTTGTCATAACAGGCCGGACCCAGTTTTCTTCGCGTGCTAATCGCGCCAAAGCGGCACAAAGGTCAAATTCGGCCAAACCACGGGCCAATGTAAAGAGCGGCGCTGCCTGATCTAGAATGTCCGACTTTAAGCTGGAATAGAGCCGCTTTTCGATCTCGAGACATCGTCCGCCTGCATTCAGAATACGAGTTTCAAGCTCAGAGAGCTCTACGGTCGTAAAGCGAACTTGATTTGCTGTTGTTTGCCGGTGGATAAACGTCTCCGACAAGGGTGCTGATAGCATTTTTTCCGAATGCGCTGCCGTCACCTCGATGAAATAGCCTAGGACGTTATTATGTTTGATCTTTAAGGCCGTAACGCCCGATTGTTCAGAGTATTGCGTTTGCATCTTGGCGATGATCGAACGGCCTTCGTCGCGCAATGAGCGGAATTCATCCAACTCGGCATCGAAGCCTGACGCGACAAATCCACCATCCCTAGCCAAAAGCGGGGGTTCTGCGACCAGTGCAGTATCAAGAAGGTCCAGCAATTCCCCTAGCCCAGTTAAGTGCCGAGCGGCTGTCCCTAAGGCTGCAGGTAAATTCTCTGGTAGCGTTTGTGCTATTGTCTCAGCCTGCGCGATAGCCCCTCGAACAGCAGCCATATCGCGTGGGCCGCCACGATCTAACGAAAGCCGAGATAATGCACGATCAAGATCTGGGACTTCACGCAACCTATCCTCCAAAAGAGCGGCGACGTCAGGTGTTCGTAAACACCATTCAATGGCATCTTGCCGAGAACCGATCTGGTCCAGATCTCGAGATGGCGCTGACAGGCGCCGTTCTAACAATCGCGCCCCACCCGCTGTCTGTGTCTTGTCAATGACCGACAAAAGCGAACCAGCCCGCGCGCCATTCATTCCAATTGTTAGTTCCAATGATTTTCGTGTGGGCCCATCAATTTGCATGGCCGCATCACGAAGCTCCCGCAGGGGTGGCCGAAGAAGGGGAAGCCGGCCTTTCTGAGTGATTTCTAAATATTCGACAACAGCAGCCATCGCAGAAATTTCTGCACGACCAAATGCGCCGAACCCATCCATTGATGAAACAGAATAGACACTACTTAACCGTTTTTCGCCATTTGTGCTGTCAAAGGCCGCGTTTCCAAGAACGGTTAGAGATGCTCCTGAATCCTCGACAATGCAGCCAAATTGATTTTCGCTGTTCTCAGAGATTAGCACTTCTTTAGGTGTCAGCCGCGCCAATTCCGGCCCGAGACCTGCTGCGTCACATGAAAGAACCGAAAAAGCGCCTGTGGAAATATCAACCCAAGCTAAAGCACCCTCGCCCCGCACATCTGCGTACGCTGCAAGGAAGTTGTGTCGACGCGCGTCTAGCAAGGAATCCTCTGTAAGAGTTCCTGGGGTTACAACGCGCGTGACACCACGTTTTACAACAGACTTGTACCCTCGTTTCTTGGCTTCTGCGGGGCTCTCTAATTGCTCACAAACGGCGACGCGATGACCTTTGCGGATCAGTGTCAGAAGGTAGCCTTCCGCGGCGTGAAACGGGACACCACACATCGCGATGTCTTCGCCAAGATGTTTCCCTCGTTTGGTTAGCGCAATATCCAAGGCTTCGGCGGCGGCAACAGCGTCGTCGAAGAAGAGTTCGTAAAAATCGCCCATCCGATAGAACAACAATGCGTCCGTATGGTCTGCCTTGATCTCAAGATACTGCGCCATCATTGGCGTTACGGTGCTGCTCATTTGTCCCCCGACGTTTCTGCGCACAACCTACCGAGGCAATGTTAGCGACGAAAGTGCAAAAGTCCTCCGTTGCGACAACGCGTAGCTGTCCTTAACAATGTTGGGACGCAAGGGAGAGCAAATATGGTTGATACGAAGGTAACCCGTGAGGACGCGTTGGCATTTCACTTGGAGCCAACCCCCGGTAAGTGGGAGGTGCAAGCAACAGTTCCGATGACCACCCAGCGAGATTTGTCTTTGGCTTATTCACCTGGCGTTGCCGTTCCGTGTGAGGATATCGCTGAAAACCCTGAGTTGGCTTATGATTACACCAATAAGGGAAACCTTGTTGCCGTTATCTCGAACGGTACTGCCGTCTTAGGATTGGGAAATTTGGGTGCATTAGGGTCTAAACCAGTGATGGAGGGCAAGGCCGTATTGTTCAAACGGTTTGCGGATGTAAACTCGATCGACATTGAACTGGATACTGAAGATCCTGATGCGTTCTGCGATGCGGTAAGGCTGATGGGACCAACGTTTGGTGGTATCAATCTTGAAGACATCAAAGCCCCAGAGTGTTTCATCATTGAACAGCGGCTCAAGGAAGAAATGGATATTCCGGTGTTTCATGATGATCAGCATGGAACGGCCGTCATCTGCGCCGCAGGTTTGATCAATGCGCTGCACATTTCCGGAAAAGAAATTGCGGATGTTAAGATTGTTTTAAACGGTGCTGGCGCGGCGGGTATTGCCTGCATTGAATTGTTAAAGTCGATGGGCGCGCAGCATCAGAACTGTATCGTATGTGACACCAAGGGTGTGATTTATCAGGGTCGATCTGATGGGATGAACCAATGGAAGTCGGCACATGCGATTGAAACGGATCTTCGCACGCTTGAGGAAGCGATGAGCGGTGCAGATGTTTTTCTTGGCGTTTCTGCAAAAGGTGCTGTGACTGAAGACATGGTGAGATCTATGGCCGACAATCCCGTGATTTTTGCAATGGCAAACCCCGACCCGGAAATCACGCCCGAAGAAGCCCACGCAGTTCGAGTGGACGCAATTGTCGCGACTGGCCGAAGTGATTACCCGAACCAAGTGAACAACGTACTTGGGTTTCCATACTTGTTCCGCGGTGCGTTGGATATTCATGCCCGGGCCATCAACGATGAAATGAAAATAGCATGCGCCCATGCGCTTGCGCGTCTTGCGCGAGAGGACGTGCCGGACGAAGTTGCGATAGCATATGGCAAAAAGCTCACGTTTGGTCGAGACTACATCATCCCAACGCCGTTTGATCCGCGATTGATTCATGTAATTCCGCCGGCAGTTGCGCGTGCAGGTATGGATACCGGCGTCGCACGTCGGCCTATCGTTGACATGGATGCTTATGAGCTTGGCTTAAAGACGCGAATGGATCCGACTGCGTCTATCTTGCGAGGTATCAACGCGCGTGCACGTGCAAACCAAAACACGATTGTCTTTGCGGAGGGCGATGACCCAAGGGTGCTTCGAGCTGCTGTTTTATATCAACGATCTGGCTTTGGTCGCGCGCTTGTGGTCGGTCGCGAAGACGACGTGCGTGAAAAACTGACCGCAGTTGGGCTAGGTGATGCAGTGCGCGAACTGCGTGTTGTGAACGCGGCGAACACTGACCATCTAGAGACTTACAAGACCCATCTTTACGAACGCTTGCAGCGTCGGGGCTATGACCGCCACGATATTCATCGAATGGCGTCTCGGGATCGGCACGTATTCGCGTCGTTGATGTTGGCCCATGGGCATGCAGACGGAATGGTGACGGGGGCGACTCGCAAATCCGCCCACGTTCTTGAGCTGATCAATCACGTTTTTGATGCGGGACCCCATGATGGTGCCGTGGGCGTAACGGCGGTTTTGCACAAGGGGCGCATTGTTCTGATCTCTGATACTTTAGTGCACGAATGGCCAGATGAGACCGATCTTGCCGATATTGCCGAACGCGGCGCAGAGGTGGCGCGTACGCTCGGCCTTGAACCACGCGTTGCTTTTGTTTCGTTCTCAACGTTCGGCTACCCCGTATCAGAACGCGCAGAAAAGATGCATTTGGCACCGACAGTGTTGGACCAACGCGGAGTTGATTTCGAATACGAGGGCGAAATGACCGTGGATGTCGCGTTGAACGTCACCGCGCAAGAGGCCTATCCGTTTTCGCGACTCACTGGACCGGCGAACGTACTGGTCGTACCTGCGCGTCACTCGGCCTCGATCTCGGTGAAGTTGATGCAAGAAATGGCTGGTGCGACAGTTATCGGACCGATCCTTGCTGGCATTGATCGACCCATCCAAATCTGTTCGACCGGTAGTACGGTGAACGACATTTTAAACATGGCGGTTCTCGCCTCTAGTGCGGCGAAATAACATGACCATTTGGAATCTTGGTGGCATCAATGCCGATTACGTTTATTCAGTCCCGCATATTCCCACTCCAGGTGAAACCTTAGATGGCTCAAATCGACGAGTTTTTTTGGGCGGGAAGGGCGCAAACATGTCTGTCGCGGCTGCACGCGCTGGGGCGCATGTGTGTCACATCGGTGCGGTCGGCTCCGATGGGCGCTGGGCGGTTGATAGACTGATGGAATATGGCGTTGATCCGCGTGCCATCGAGGAGATCGAAACGGATACAGCACACGCGATGGTTTTCGTCGCCGAGGATGGTGAAAATGGGATCGTTGTTTACCCTGGTGCGAACCGGGAAATTCCAGAACAGACACTGAAACAGGCTCTAACACAGGCCGAAAGTGGTGATTGGTTCGTGACACAGAATGAGGTCAATTTGCAGACCGCTGGGGTGAAGTTGGCTTACGACATGGGGTTGAACGTTGCCTATGCTGCTGCACCTTTCGATGCGAAATCCACAGAACCATTGTTACCGTTTCTCCATTTCTTGATCTTGAACGAAATTGAAGCAAAGCAATTGAAAGCTGCCACTGGTAAAGGGCCAAGCGAATTAAACGTTAAAGACGTAATCGTCACGAAAGGCGGAGATGGCGCGATATGGTTCGGTCCAAAGGGACAGGTGCATATTCCCCCAGTTCCGGTCAGGCCGGTCGACACAACAGGGGCGGGTGACACGTTTACAGGGTATGTTCTGGCTGGTTTGGACCGTGGCCAACCGATGGAACAAGCACTTGCAACCGCAGCAAAGGCGGCGGCTATCATGGTCACCCGTCATGGCACGGCAGACGTCATTCCCGATCTGAAGGACGTTGCAAATTTCTAAGGCGAAATTGAGGGTTAGTGTTTGAGCAGGTCTGCAAGCTTCATCGCGACCGCAGGGTTTCCGCTGATCTTAATCTTTCCCATCATCAGGGCGGTCATGGGGTTTAGTTTGCCAGACAATAATTTCACGACATTGTCTTGCGATATCGCAAGGGTGCAATCTGTACTTTGATTAACGTTTGTCGCGGTACCATCTGCAAGAACAATCACACCGGCTTCGCCGCAATCAAATTTGAGGCTTCCGTCAAACGTTTTGGTTTCGAGTGCCTTTTGTAGCTTTGGCAGAATTTCCGATAGCATGATGATTTCCCATAAAAAATGCCCGCCTATTTGGCGGGCATTTCTGAACGATATCAACCGTGACGTTGCGATGTTACTTTATACGACGGTTCCGTGCAGCCAGAAGCTTCAAGCGAAGTGCATTCAATTGAATGAACCCAGCTGCATCTTTTTGATCGTAGGCGCCAGCATCGTCTTCGAACGTAACGTGTGCTTCTGAATAAAGCGAATGATCGGACCAACGAGCGACGCAAGTTGCGGAACCTTTGTAAAGCTTCAGCGCAACGGTACCACTGACGTGCTCTTGGGATTTATCAATCGCTGCTTGTAGCATTTCGCGTTCTGGCGAGTACCAGAAACCGTTGTAAATCAGCTCGGCGTAACGTGGCATCAGGCTGTCTTTGAGGTGGCCAGCACCGCTATCCAACGTGATTTGCTCGATCCCACGGTGCGCTTCAAGAAGCACAGTGCCGCCAGGTGTTTCATAAATACCGCGTGATTTCATACCGACGAAACGATTTTCAACGAAGTCGAGACGGCCGATGCCGTGCTTGCCGCCCAGCTTGTTAAGCTCCGTTAAGATTGTCGCGGGCGACATTGCTTCGCCGTTGATCGCGACGGCGTCACCTTTTTCGAATGTTACTTCGATAACTTCTGGTGTTTCTGGCGCATCTTCTGGGGAGACTGTGCGCTGATACACATACTCTGGCGCAGTATCGGCGGGGTCCTCCAACACCTTCCCCTCAGAAGAGGTGTGCAACAGGTTTGCATCAACGCTGAATGGCGCTTCGCCACGTTTGTCTTTTGCGATTGGAATCTGGTGCTCTTCCGCGAATGCTAAAAGTTTCGTGCGGCTGGATAGATCCCATTCGCGCCAAGGTGCGATGACCTTTATGTCGGGGTTCAATGCATAGGCGCTAAGTTCGAATCGAACCTGATCGTTGCCTTTGCCAGTTGCGCCGTGAGAGACGGCATCCGCGCCGGTTTCTGCTGCAATCTCGACCAAACGTTTGGAAATGAGCGGCCGTGCGATCGACGTGCCTAACAGATATAGTCCTTCGTAAAGCGCGTTCGCGCGGAACATTGGGAAGACGAAATCGCGTACAAATTCTTCGCGTACATCTTCGATAAAGATGTTTTCCGGTTTGATCCCAAGCAGTTCTGCTTTCTTGCGCGCTGGCTCAAGTTCTTCACCTTGGCCAAGATCGGCGGTGAATGTCACGACTTCACAGTCGTACTCGGTCTGCAACCATTTTAGAATAATGGATGTGTCCAGACCGCCTGAATAGGCAAGGACAACTTTTTTTGGTGCGGACATTAGCGTGACTCCTAAGGCTGGTTAGCCGCCGATTACACCGAACCCGTCGTCAGAGCAAGCTGGCCACAAATGCGGCGTCGCCCTCATTGGAGAGCAGAGCAGGGGCTTCGGATATTGGGACCCAAATAGCGTGGTGTCCTTTTTCCAAAGGCGGGCCATATCGCAATGTCGGTTGCGACCAATAAATCGAGCAAATTTTTTCTGCCCATATGTCATATTCTGGCATGAACGTGAATCTGCGAAACGCCCCGATACGGATGGGCTTATCCATCCGCCATCCGGTTTCTTCCATAACTTCGCGGTGCAGGGCTGGCAAAACGTGCTCTCCCTTATCGATGCCGCCGCCCGGTAGCTGGATTTCGGGCTCAGGAAGCCGGTCGCCTTCCTGAGCGGTCAAAAGCAAATCCGGGCCTCTTTGCAGGATAACATAGGCACCCGGACGTGGCGTATAACGCATAGCGGGGTTTACCGGTTCGCCGTACCGTCTAATCATAGTCTTTTACCTCGTCTTGTGGCGCCTATATGGAAACGGTATGCCAAGCATCGACTTGTTAGGAAAGCCCAATGAATACAGCATCGACAATCACATGGGATGATACCGTCCTACCATTCCAACTAGACCGTTCAGACATCCGTGGGCGCGTTGCGCGCCTTGACGGCGTTTTGGATCAGGTTTTGGAGCAACATGATTATCCCCCTGCGATCGAGGCGCTGGTGGCGGAAATGGCGTTGTTAACGGCATTGATTGGACAGTCGATCAAATTGCGTTGGAAATTATCGTTACAAGTGCGGGGCGATGGCCCAGCTCGTTTGATCGCGACAGATTACTATGGCCCTACAAAAGAAGGCGAGCCTGGTCGTATTCGTGCCTATGCCAGTTTTGACAAAGATCGCATTGATCCAACCGGCGACCCATTTGGCCAGATTGGTAAAGGCTACTTTGCTATTCTTATCGACCAAGGCGAAGGGAATACGCCTTATCAAGGCATAACACCGATTGCTGGTGGTTCGCTCGCCGCATGTGCCGAGGCCTATTTCGCACAATCCGAACAACTGCCCACATCATTCCAGCTGACCTACGGCAAATCGACGTTAGTGGGTCAGCCCGAAGGTTGGCGCGCTGGTGGCATTATGCTGCAAGCCATGCCAAAGGCATCCCCGTTGGCCAACCCCGGCGCCGAGCCGGAGGAGGGGTTAACCACGGTCGAAGACCTGCTGAACGACGATGAAGGCGAAAACTGGAATCGTGCGAATGTACTTTTGCGCACAGCCGAAGAAATGGAATTGATTGGGCCGTCTGTTCAACCAACCGATCTCTTGGTGCGCTTGTTCCACGAAGAAGAGCCGCGCATATTTGATACCCAGCCTGTGAAATTTGGCTGCTCGTGTTCCGAAGATAAAGTGCGTCAGTCGCTGTCGATATATTCTGCGAAAGACATCGCGACAATGACAACTCCAGAGGGGACAGTGACGGCAGATTGTCAGTTCTGCGGGGCGCATTACATTTTCCCCCCCGCGGCGTTGGGGTTTGAAGCCACGGAAGGCCCGGATGCAAAGTCCTGATGAACTGAAAGACAAGCTATGCCGCGCGATGAAAGCTGCGCGGCAGACATCTTCAGATTTTGACCTCAATCCTGATTTGGTGTTGCCTGTGCGGCCTGCGTTAAAACAAGCAGCTGTTTTAGTGGCCGTGACAGAAGATGCACAACTGATTCTTACCAAACGATCAACGCGGTTGAAACATCACCCCGGCCAAATTGCATTTCCCGGCGGGCGGCGAGACGAGACAGATCGTGATTTGGTCCACACGGCATTGCGCGAAGCAGAAGAGGAAATCGGGCTTAACCCCCAAAATGTTTCCGTGCTTGGCGAACTTCCTTTCCACGAAACGGTTACTAATTATGTCGCAACGCCGATTGTTGGCATTGTTCCCGCTGGCCTTCAATACAAGGCTGAGGTTGGCGAGGTTGCAGAAGTTTTCACTGTTCCCTTGTCGCACGTTATGAGCGTAGCAAACTTTGCGATTGAAGGACGGCATTGGCAGGGTACACGCAGGCATTACTATACGGTGCCCTATGGCCCCTACTACATATGGGGGGCAACGGCGCGGATGTTACGTGGATTGGCAGAACAATGGACCTGAGCGATAACGAACGCGGTATGTGGAGACAGGATGGTACCTTGGACCATCTTGGAGCGCCTTCGTGGTTATGCGATGAGTTTTTGCAAACGCTGATGGCGGCCTTCGAAGATGCTGGGTTCGAGATTTACGCAGTGGGCGGATGCGTACGAGACACTGTTTTGAATCGTCACGTGGCCGATGTTGACCTTTCAACAAATGCACGGCCCGACGATACTATACGGATAATCGAGGCCCTGCAATTTCGAGGGAAACCCTGGAAAGCAATTCCAACGGGATTTGAGCACGGAACTGTAACGGCTGTTATCCCGGGGTTATCATTCGGGTATGAAATAACCACGTTTCGCTCAGACATTGAAACAGATGGCCGACATGCCATTGTTGCGTTTTCCGACAGCATGGAAGAAGACGCGCAGAGGCGCGATTTCACGATCAATGCATTCTACGCGCGCAAAGACGGTCACGTGAAAGATGTTGTTGGCGGTTCCACGGATCTCGCGACGCGGCGAATTCGGTTTATTGGCGATCCGATAAAACGCATCGAAGAAGATTATCTCCGCATCCTTAGGTTTTTCCGGTTCACTGCGACTCATGGTGCACGTGACGAAGGGGTTGATGCCGACGGTTTGGCGGCTTGTGCTATGCTTGCTGACGGATTGGCGCAGGTGTCTAAAGAACGGATCGGCGCTGAGATGTGCAAGCTGATTATGGATATCGACCCGGCACCGATTATTGGGTCAATGGAACATACTGGAGTTTTGCTGCATGTCTTGCCTGGTGCGTCATCGACCACATTGACGCGGCTTGTCGATCTTGAGGAAAACTATCCATTAGAGGGGCGCATGTTGCCGCCCCGCGATTTGGCGACTCGGTTGGCCTCATTGGGGGGGGAAGGGCTTCAAGACAAATTCCGGCTTTCAAATGACTTAGCGCGAAAAATTGCTTTGGCCACAAAGGAAGCGGGCGCCGCTACTCCGCCCCATGAGTTGGGCTTTCGATATGGCGGGTGGGACGGCGTGCATATGCTGTTGTTGCGCTGGGCGTCCCTTTTGGCTCCGTTCGACAACGGCGCAATCGAGGCGGTGTGGCGTGGCGCGCAGGCCAAGTTTCCAATTGCCGCGGCCGATTTGATGCCGGCCTTCACAGGCAAAGCATTGGGAGACCGGATCAGGTTCCTAGAGGCAGAATGGATCAACTCAGATTTTGAATTGACCAAGTCCGACTTACTGGCTCTGCCATGACTGCCTTGATTGGATTCGTCTTTCTGGGACTTTTCTCGCCTGGACCGAACGTCATCCTTTTGACGGCATCTGGCGCGCGGTTTGGGTTTCGGAAAACGTTACCGCATCTCATCGGTGTTGCGTTAGGTGTTGGGGTCATCGCTTTTGTAACAGGCCTTGGGCTTGGTACCTTGATTGGATCGGCGCCAAAGCTGCGATTGGTGTTAATGATTATCGCATCGGCGTGGATTTTGTGGATGGCGTGGAAACTTTGGCACGCGAAACCGGTTGAAGCCGCCAGAGCAGACCGCCCGTTTACATTTGTGCAGGCGGTTCTGTTCCAATGGGTGAACCCAAAAATCTGGGCGGTGGCTGTTGCCGCATCTGCGATGGTTTCAGAAATGCCTCCAACATCTCAGGCAATCAATCTTGCGCTTACGTTTTCGGTTACAAACTTAGGCGTTTGCTTGTTTTGGACATACGCGGGAAGCCTTTTGAAAACCTTGTTGAATGATGAACTTAAGTGGTGCGTTTTTATGCGCGCGATGGCACTTACCCTTGTGATATTCTCGGGGTTGGTTTTCCTGTGATGTAATTCGGTCTATATCGGACACGAAAGGACAACCTTGCCGTGTTCCGATTTTTCGAAAACCTTGTGGATCCTTATGCTGATTACCCGCAAGAGGACATTCCTCCAACGCGCCTTTGGCCGTTTCTTTGGGGTTACCTAAAGTCGTTCAGATACGTGTTTTGGGCGGCCGGTATCATGTCGGTTGTTGTTGCCACAATAGAGATTTGGCTAATCGGCTATATGGGGCATTTGGTAGACTTGATTGCGCCAGGAACCGAGCAAACGATGTGGCGGGAACATGGTTGGGAATTTGTCTTGGTTGGGGTTTTCCTCCTGACGTTAAGGCCCCTCGTACAAGTGATCGATGTCGCGCTTTTGAACCAAACGATCCTGCCCAATGTCGGGACATTGGTGCGTTGGCGTGCCCACCGACATGTTTTACGTCAGTCGGTTGGCTGGTTTGAAAATGACTTTGCTGGCCGTATCGCAAACCGCATCATGCAAACGCCCCCAGCAGCGGGCGAGGTCGCGTTTCAGATTTTCGATGCCGTTACATTTGCGTTGGCTTACATCGTGGGTGCTGCAATCTTGCTTGCGGGCGCTGATATGATCTTGATGATCCCAATGTTGATTTGGGTTGCCCTATATATCGGGCTTTTGCGCTGGACCGTTCGGCGTGTCGGCCCCGCATCCAAGGCGTCATCGGATGCACGATCCGAGGTCACAGGCCGGGTTGTCGATAGTTACACCAATATTCATTCCGTCAAAATGTTCGCCCATCACGACCGTGAGGTTGAGTACGCAAAAGATGCAATCGAGAACGCGCGCCAGACCTTCATCCACGAAATGCGATTGTTCACGATCATGGACGTAAGCCTCGTTCTTTTGAATGGTTTTTTGATCGTTTCGGTCGTGGGGTGGGGCCTTTATCTTTGGGCAAATGGGCTGACCTCTGCGGGTATTGTTGCTGCAGCTGCGGCGTTGGTTCTGCGCCTAAATGCGATGACGGGCTGGATCATGTGGGCGGTGACAAGCCTGTTTCGTGAACTCGGCGTTGTTTCTGAGGGGATGGAGACAATTGCCAAGCCCATTACGTTGGTCGACGACCCAACGGCCAAAGACTTGAACATCACGGAAGGCAAGATCGAAATTGCAAACCTGTCCCATCACTATGGTCGCCCGAATGGTGGTATCGAGAAGCTAAACCTTACGATACCGGCGGGTCAGAAGGTTGGTCTTGTTGGGCGGTCTGGCGCAGGTAAGTCGACCCTCGTTAAATTGTTACTTCGATTTTACGATGCAGAAAGCGGGTCAATCGATGTGGATGGGCAGAACATCTCGGGTGTTCGCCAAGATAGTTTGCGCCAGGTCATTGGGATGGTCCAACAGGACAGTTCTTTGCTGCACCGGTCAGTGCGCGCAAATATTCTTTATGGCAATCCAGAAGCCTCAGAAGAGCAAATGGTTGCAGCCGCCAAGCAGGCGGAGGCTCATGACTTTATCCTTGGCCTTGAAGATGGTCAGGGGCGTAAAGGATATGATGCTCAGGTCGGTGAACGGGGCGTAAAACTTTCGGGGGGTCAACGCCAACGTATTTCGCTTGCTCGGGTGATCTTAAAGGACGCACCAATCTTGTTGTTGGATGAAGCGACAAGCGCGCTAGATAGTGAAGTTGAAGCAGAGATCCAAGAAACGCTTTATGGGCTGATGGAAGGCAAAACCGTGATCGCGATTGCGCATCGGTTGTCCACAATAGCGCAGCTAGACCGGATCGTAGTTTTGGATGATGGGCAAATCATTGAAGACGGTACACATTCCGAACTGCTAGCATTGAGCGGTCAGTATGCTGGGTTCTGGGCCCGTCAATCTGGTGGCTTTTTAGACACTAACGAAAGGACGAAAGAATGATTGCGCAAAGGTATCAAAAGGCAATCGAACGTCTTAGCGGCCTTATTGACAGCCAAATGCCGGCAGACGGCCCGCCACCGGCGACTTTGTTGCGTTTCTTTCGCTGGGCGCTTTCGGGTGCGTGGCCGGTTATCGTGTTGGCAGGGTTCATCTCGGCGTGCTCGGGAGCGTCCGAAGTATTGGCGATGTTCTTGTTGGGTCGCGTTGTCGATATTGCGGCCTCATCGGACCCAATTGGGCAAAGCGCTTGGTTGCTTGGAGCGGCCGTTGTCTTGTTGATGGTTTTGCGGCCTCTCTTGTTCGGGATCTCGGCGTCGTTCCAGTCGGTCGTATTGGGGCCAAACCTTTTCACATTGATCGTTGGGCGGTTGCACCGTTGGACGTTGGGGCAGGCGGTAACATTTTTTGACAACGACTTTGCGGGCCGCATTGCTCAAAAACAAATGCAGGTGTCGCGATCTTTGACCGAGGTTGTGATTGAAACGGTAAACGCAATCTTGTTTTCGTTGGCTACCGTCGTTGGAACGGCCATTTTGATCCTTGGGGTGGATGGGCGATTGTTGATCGTCCTTGGCCTTTGGTTTGCTAACTATGTCCTGTTTCTCCGGTTTTTCCTTCCGCGCATTCGCGCGCGGGCTAAAGGGCGTGCAGGCGCGCAAGCTAATCTAACCGGTCAAGTTGTGGACACGATCACTAACATCAAAACTGTCAAGCTGTTCGCTGGTACGCGTTTTGAAACGGATGCCGCACAACAGGCGATGCAAGATCTGCGCGACCGCGCCTTGGCATATGGTGAAGTCGCGACATTGTTTCGGTTTGGTCTTATTACTTTGGCCGGCGTCCTGCCTTTAGGGATGGTTGGCTTTGGGCTCGCGTGGCGCGACGCTGGTATCACGCCGGGTGATTTGGCGGCGATTGGCGCGGTTTCCATTCGTCTTAGCCAGATGACTGGCTGGGTCAGCTTCACGTTGATGGGTATTTTTAGCCACATCGGCGAGGCTGAAGACGGGATGAAAACCCTTACGCCATCTCACCAACTAACGGATGATACCGATGCGGCCGCACTGCAGGTGCGCGATGCGGAAATCAGGTTCCGCAATGTATCCTTTCAATATGGCGGCGAAGTTGGCGGTGTTGGCGGAATCAACCTGACGATCAAGGCGGGTGAGAAACTTGGGATCGTTGGTGCATCTGGTGCGGGGAAATCCACACTCGTGGCGTTACTCCTCCGGCTTTATGACCCGGAAGATGGTGCGGTGGAGATCGATGGCCAAAACATTCGCCACGTCACGCAAGATAGTTTGCGCACGGCGATTGGCATGGTGACGCAAGAAACCGCGATGTTTAACCGTTCGGCGCGAGACAACATTGGCTATGGTCGACCTGATGCAACCCAGGACATGTTATTCGCAGCGGCCTCAAAGGCCGAGGCGCATACCTTCATAAACGATCTAAAAGATAACGACGGCCGCGGCGGATATGATGCGTTTCTTGGTGAACGGGGTGTGAAATTGTCAGGCGGTCAAAGGCAACGCATCGCACTGGCCCGCGCCATGCTAAAAGACGCACCCATTTTGATTCTGGACGAAGCAACAAGTGCGTTGGACAGTGAAGTCGAGGCGGCCATCCAAGAGGCACTAACACGGGCGATGACGGGCAAAACCGTTGTTGCCATTGCGCACCGCCTTTCAACGATTTCTGGCATGGATCGCATCATTGTGCTTGAGCAAGGTCAGATTGTAGAAGAAGGCAAGCATGAAGACTTGCTCGCACGGGGTGGCACCTATGCGCGATACTGGAACCGTCAATCTGGCGGGTTTGACGCCAAGAAAGACGCAGCAGAATAATGACTGAAACAGTTGAGAAACTGACCCAAGCCGGACTTGGGCAATTGGCAGACGGCACGTTGTTGGAGCGGGTTTTGCCCGGTGAAGTGGTTGACCCCCAACCGGACGGGACCGCGAAGATTATCACACCAGTTTCAGACCGCGTGAAACCGCCATGTAGGCACTTCAAAAGCTGTGGCGGATGCTCGATGCAACATGCTTCGGACGATTTTGTTGCATCTTGGAAAACAGCGATCGTAGAACGTGCGTTAACAGCGCGTGGAATGCCATTTCCATTTCGAAAATTGCATACATCGCCCACACAAAGCCGCCGTCGGGCACGGTTTTCTGGTAGACGCACAAAGAAGGGGGCGATGATTGGTTTTCATGCGAAGGGGTCAGATGCGCTAATCGAAGTTTCAGATTGCCAATTGGTTCTGCCGTCTATCATTGAAGGATTCCCAGCGCTTGAAGCACTGACTGTCATTGCGGCTTCTCGCAAATCAGAGGTTAACCTGACTGTGACAGATACGTCGGGCGGTTTAGATGTTCTTGTTGAGACAGAACGTGACTTAGATGGCCCGCTACGAGTTGAACTTGCAGGCTTGGCAGAAACTTACAATCTTGCCCGCCTTGCCTGGAATGATGATGTTGTTGTGACGCGCCGAGAGCCTGATCAGATATTCGGCGCCGCCCGTGTTGCGCCACCTGCCGGTGCATTCCTACAAGCAACCAGAGAGGGCGAAGGCGCTCTTGTTTCGGCTGTTCTTGATGTCGTCGTAGGCGCCAATAAGGTTGTCGATCTGTTTGCGGGAGCTGGCACGTTTGCGCTTTCGATTGCTAAGACGGCAGAAGTTCATGCTGTTGAAGGCGGTCCTGAAATGCTTAGCACGTTGGATCGCGGCTGGCGTCACGCAAAAGGTTTAAAGGCTGTGACAACAGAAACCCGTGATTTGTTTCGCCGACCGCTTGAACCGGACGAGTTGAACCGGTTTGATGTTGCTGTTCTTGACCCTCCCCGCGCTGGGGCCGACGCTCAAATAAGGACATTAGCAGCGTCTGATTTGCGCAAAATAGCGATGGTGTCATGCAACCCTGTTACATTTTCGCGCGATGCTTCAGTCTTGCTGGACGCTGGGTTTATTATGGACTGGATCGATGTAGTTGATCAGTTCAGATGGTCTCCACATGTGGAATTGGCGGCATCTTTCACGCGGTCGTGACGTCCCACATATCAGAAATTCTAGGATTAGCGTCAAACCTAGGTTATTTAGAAAGAAATAGTACAGGTACCAGTTTCAATGATGAATAGACGCACATTTACAAGCGTAGCAGCATTATTCGCGCTAACCGCGTGTTCTAGCAAATTTCGTGTCTATACGGGCCCGCCCGTAACAAGCATTGTTGTTCAAAAAGCACGTCGAAGGATGTTCTTAATGAACGGAAATGATGTGTTGGAAGATTATGATTTCGAACTGGGATTCGCCGCGCGCGGACACAAACAGGTCGAGGGCGATGGTAAAACCCCCGAAGGTGCGTACTTTATTGACCGGAAAAACCCCAACAGCAATTTCCATTTGTCGATCGGGATTTCTTATCCAAACGACGAGGACCGCGCGCAGGCGGCCGCTCTTGGCGAGTCTCCGGGCGGAGATATCTTTATCCACGGCACTCCAAAACTGTTCCGTCGGGAAACTGATTGGACGTGGGGATGTATTGCCGTCAAGAATCGCGAGATGGAAGACATCTACGCGATGGTTAACGTCGGTACGCCAATTTTCTTATACGCTTAGGGTTATTGAAGCGGAACTGGGTTGGCGACAGTAACGGCGCCTTGGGTCGTCCCATCTGCAAGGACCAGGGTCCACCAAATCTTGCCATTGCTTTCTTGAAACCAGGAGAACCCCATTTCGTTAGCAGCTGAATTTAGCAAAACAGCTCGTGTTGCTGGTTCCTGCATCCACGCGGCAAGTGTTTCAAGCTCGGTTTCATAAGTTTCCGAAATTGTTTCGCCTGTTAGCTGTCCCGCATAACCGACGCGTCGTAACCGCTCTAATGGGGAAGACCCATCTGACCCAAAATGCCAAGGGCGATTCTGGACAGACATGTCACGGGAATGCGTTGCAGCAGCAGCGTTAAGTTGCGCGTTTAGTTGCAATGACCCTGCCCCGGATGCTTGACGAAGGGCGTTTAGCCCATCCAGCATCCGAAATTGAATATCTGCAGAATCTTGCGCTCTGATCCGGTAGACTTGTTGGCCTGGCAGTCCATCGGCACCGATAGGTGCTTGTGATCCGGCGCATGCAGCAAGCCCGATAGACATGAAACCAAAAAGAAAAGAACGACGTAACATAGGTTCACCTTTAGTGATTCATCTCCGCATAGCCTTTCGTACGGTTCGTTTCAAACCCACATCCGCGTGAATGGGCAGAATTACACCCACTTTGATCGACAAACGCGACAATTCCGCCATATTCATGCTGACCAACATGACTTTGATTTGCAAGAAGTGTTACCTAACGGAAGCTAGAGCTGCTTGAACAAAAGGGCTTTCGATTCTATCCACAGGCTTTGGATTGCTGAACATTCGTGATGTCGGCACAGCTTACGTTTCCAGCTTCTATCAAGAAGGCAGAAAATGGCGCTTAAGTGTTGCTGAATTGACGACATTACGCCAACTAAGGCTTATCTGACCAACTAATACCTTTGCATTCGATCGAATTTCATGATTTGGCATACTTCGAGGGAAGTCTTGGGTGCCCATGGCTAAACCTCACTAACTTTGCCGTGGGCAATTAACTGGAGAACTAAAATGAAAAAATTCGCACTTGCTGCTGCATTCGCTGGCGCCGCTTCTACTGCTTTCGCTGGTAACATCTCTGCACCAATCATCGAAACACCTGTAGCTGTAATTGAAGAAGCTTCTTCTTCTTCCTCCTCTGCTGGTCTGATCATTCCACTGATCCTGATCGCACTGGTTGCAGCAGCTGTAGCTGACTAAGCTTTTTATCTGATTTATCAGATTTGAAAGGCCGCCCTTTTGGGCGGCCTTTTTCGTTACATTTAAGGCCAATCTAGCTACTAGGTATTGGTTGGATGTTAGTCCAACCACCCTTGTAAATTCCGTTGCGCAATTCCTGACAACGCATCGATATGTGCCTCGCTATCGTTGAGGCAAGGGATATAGGTGAAGTGTTCACCACCTGCCTCTTCAAAGCTCTCTTTGATCTCTTCGTTAATCTCTTCCAACGTTTCGATGCAATCAGCGGAAAATGCAGGAGCACAAACTGCAATGTTGGTTTTGCCTCGTTCTGCCAAACGCGCGACCTCTTCTACTGTGTATGGTTGTAACCATTCTTCAGGACCGAATCGGCTTTGAAATGTCGTTATGATCTGCGTGTTGTCCCAACCGAGGCGTTCCTTTAGAAGCCGAGTCGTTTTTTGACACTGGCAGTGGTAGGGGTCACCTTCAGTCAGGTAACGTTGTGGAACTCCGTGATAAGAGCAAACAAGAATTTCAGGTTTCTTATATGCCGCGGCATAAGCAGCCTCGATCGATTGAGCTAGTGCATCGATGTAGGATGGGTCCCCGAAGTACGGTTCTACTACCCTAGCGACAGGCTGCCATTTTTCGTCCATCAAAGCGCGAAAAAATTGGTCATTTGCAGTCGCAGACGTCGCCCCTGCGTATTGAGGGTAAAGTGGAAAGAAGAGGATTTTCTGACACCCGGCTTCAACCATTTCTCGCACTTTGGATTTTGTCGAAGGGTTGCCGTAGCGCATACAAAAATCAACGACGACATCACCTCCGTAAATCGATTCCAATCGGTTTTTCATCGCGGTGGTCTGGGCTTTTGTGATTGTCAGTAAGGGGCTTTCATCGGCTTCAGTGTTCCAAATGCTTTTGTATGCTGCACCGCTTGTAAACGGACGCTTGGAGAGAATTACCAATTGAAGAAGCGGTTGCCACACCAAAGCAGAATAGTCCACGACACGTTTGTCGCTGAGGAACTCGCTTAAGTACTTTCGCATCGACCAATAATCAGTCCCGTCCGGTGTTCCGAGATTGGCCAACAACACACCAACCTTTGCCGGTTTTATTTTCGGGTGATCCGCGGCAGCGTGCATAGGGCAAACTTCGGCGTTTTGTGTTGGGTTCGGCATTGGAATCTCTTTTTATAAGTATTTCGTTTTAGTCAAATAATAGGAAACCAGCATCCGTCAATCTGTTGTTGGATCTAATGGTTTCTCTTGAGTACCAAGAGCCTCTGCTAAACTATGGGAGGCCGAACCTGGCCGAAGCGGTTTTTGCTGGGTCTCAGAGGGGGCCCACCCAGTTAATGTTGCGATTTCATAGGTCGCAGGGATCCGGCCATCTTTTGTGCCGTAAACGTCTTGATAGATGGCTGCGGCCTTCGAAAACAGACTTCGGGGAGTGCTCGCTTTTGAACGTGAAATCATTACGTTCGTTTCCCCCATTGCGCGTAGATCGCGCATCAGATGAAATGCGGTTTCATAGGATGCATGCAGCGGCATAATGTCAGCAACGGGCAAAGCGAATCCTGCGCGTTGTAACAAACCACCGAGATCACGTATCTCGCCCATTGGTAAAACACGTGGGGACAAACCACCAAGGGTTACAGTTTCCGCTTCGGCCAAAACACTTCGCAATTCGTGCAAAGTTTGGCCCGCGAATAATGTGGCAATCAAAAGACCATCGGGTTTTAATGCACGGCGGCATTGTACCAGTTGCCCGATCGGGTCGTCTGACCAATGCAAAGACAGAGCGTGAATAACCAGATCATGGCTGTTCTCTTGTAAGGGCAAGACGTCATCATCGCCGACGATCTGAATACCGGGCATTCGCGCGGCCCACAATTCAGGAAACCCGGTAATAACTGCGGGTGATGTAAACATTCTATTAACTTCGATGAGTCTTTCCTGAACATCATCGGCTGCTGCGTCTTGCAAGAACATTTCAGTTGCGCGGGCGCGGTGTTGGGCAAGGACTTTTCGGTCAGTCATACGTGGCGGCTGTGTCATACCCGCCATCTAGGAGGTTTGAAGCAATGTTGCAAAGTCTGATCCAGTCGATTTACCCACCTCAGTGCGTTTTATGCGATGCCCGTACAACAGTTGACTTTGCTCTTTGCGGACCATGTTGGGCGGAAACACCATTTGTCGATGGTGGTTGTTGCAATCGATGCGGCGCACCTTTGGCTGGGTTTGATCCGGATGAAGCCGACGTCTTATGTGATGATTGCATATCAATTGCGAGACCGTGGACGAAAGGGCGTGCGGCTTTAGTTTACTCAGGAAAGGCACGGCACCTTGTATTGTCTTTGAAGCACGGCGATCGAACTTATCTTGCAAGAGCCGCAGGGCCATGGATTGCGCGCGCAGGAAAAGAAATTCTATTGCCAAATTCACTAGTAGTTCCAATTCCGCTGCATCGATTTCGGTTACTAAAGCGTAAATATAATCAAGCCGCGGAATTAGCTGAATGGGTTAGTAGATCCGCCCAGGTTGATGTTTTGGCAGATGGGTTAATAAGGCCGAATAGAACGGCGCCGCTTGAAAACTATAACCGCGACCAACGTTTCGAGGCGATGCAGGGTGCGATTATCGTCAACCCAAAACGAGTAGATATGTTAAAAGGTCGTCAAATTGTTCTGGTTGATGATGTAATGACATCCGGTGCCACGTTTTCTGCCGCTACTGAAGCTTGTTACTCTGCCGGGGCTGATGACGTTTGCGTGCTTGCACTAGCCCGCGTCGTAAAGGATGCTTAGATAGCGTGTGTTGAAAAAGGAATGTCCCCAATGGCTACCATTGAAATCTATACCTCACCGCTGTGTGGCTATTGCCATGCTGCTAAACGTCTTTTGACAAGTAAAGGTGTTAGCTTCGTCGAAGTTGATGTCGCAGCTGAACCAGAACGCCGTGCTGAAATGATGCAACGTGCCAATGGGGGCAGAACCGTCCCACAGATTTTCATCAATGACGAACACATCGGCGGTAGCGATGACCTTCATTTGCTTGACCGCGCTGGAAAATTGGACCCAATACTAGCCGCGTGAAAACTGCACTTCTTCAATTAACATCCTCGGATGATCCGACGGAAAATCTTGCGACTGTCCTTGGTCTTATCGCTGAGGCAATCCAACAAGGCGCCCAGTTCATTTGCACACCCGAAGTGACGAACTGTGTTAGCATGGACCGCGCACATCAGGGTGCGGTCCTAGAATATGAGGAAGACGATCAAACGTTGATCGGGATCTGTGCAGCGGCAAAGCGGCACTCGGCTTGGGTATCGATTGGGTCGTTGGCGCTGAAAGGTGGCGCGAATGGGCGGTTCATAAATCGATCATTCTTGATCTCGCCACTTGGGGAAATTGTGGCGCGATACGACAAAATTCATATGTTCGATGTGCAGGTTAATGAGGCGGAGACCTATTTCGAGTCTTCGGGATATGCGCCAGGCTCACGAGCGGTAGTCGCAAATGCAGGGTTCGCCAACGTTGGGCTGACGATATGTTATGATGTCCGATTTCCACATCTTCATCGGGCCCTTGCTAAAGCTGGTGCGCAGGTGTTGTTGGTTCCGTCAGCGTTTTCTCCGATCACTGGTGTTGCGCATTGGAAGCCCCTTCTGCAAGCGCGAGCAATTGAAACGGGTTGCTATGTTATTGCCGCCGCGCAAACGGGTTTGCACAAGGCGAGCGTAGGAAAGGGCCGCCAAACATACGGCCATAGCCTTATTGTGTCACCTTGGGGTGAAGTTTTGTTGGACCTTGGCGTTGACGCAACTGAACCCCAAAATATCAGGATCGTTGATCTTGACGTCGTAGAAGTGTCTAAAGCACGGGAACGCATTCCAGCGTTAACACATGACAGAGATTTCAGTGGCCCCGAAACAAATGAACCAGCAAACAGATAGCCTTGCAGTCGCGCTTTTTAGCGAAATCCTGACCGTTGATCAGTTGGCGCGAAATAACGTCGCCAAAGCATTACCGCGTGGCATGGAGCTATCTCATTTTTCGGTCCTGAACCATTTAGCACATACCCAAACTGAACGGACACCGGCACAACTTGCACAAACCTTTCACCTTACGCGTGGCGCTATGACGAATACATTGCGAAAGCTTGAAGCATCAGGATTTGTTCACATCAGACCCGATTGGGATGACGCTAGGCGCAAAATGGTGGCGATTAGCCCTTCGGGGAAGTCTGCGCGCGATGCAGCTTTGGCTGCAATTGCTCCAATTATTGCCAGTGCGGTTGATCAAATCGGACACGATAAAGTCCGTGCAATTTTACCTGTGATGCGTGAATTACGATTGAAACTTCAAGACTCCTAAGCCGGCTTCAATGCAGCTGTGACGTAGTTCACTGATAGGTCCTTGTCCGAAATGGACCAGCTCCACCCTAGGAAATCAAACTTAAATCCTTTGCGATCAACTGGGTCCAATCCAGCTTGACGTAAAAGATCGAACAACTCGTCTGGTGTTATGAACTTTTCAAATTCATGGGTACCTTTGGGAAGCCAGCGCATAATGAATTCAGCGCCGACGATGGCCATCGCAAAGCTCTTTGGATTCCGGTTGATTGTCGAACAAATGTGCAGTCCGTTCGGTTTCAAGAGTTGTTGGCAGGCTGTTAGAAAGTTAAGCGGATCCGCAACATGTTCGACGACTTCCATATTAAGAACCACGTCAAACCGTTCGTGTGCTGCGGCCATGTCTTCTGCTGTTGTATGCCTGTAGTCGATGTTTAGGCCAGATTGCTTGGCATGTACCATTGCAACAGGGATATTTCCTGCTGCGGCGTCTGCACCAACAATCTCAGCACCTAAACGGGCCATAGGTTCGCACAGCAACCCACCTCCACAACCAATGTCCAAAATTCGCAGTCCTTCAAAGGGCGCATTGGTCTTGAGATCGCGGTCAAATTCAGATGCTATCTGCGAGGTGATGTAGTCCAGCCGTGTGGGGTTAAGCATATGTAGAGGCTTGAACTTTCCTTCTAAGTCCCACCATTCGGCGGCCATAGCTTCGAACTTTGCGACTTCGTTTGGGTCGACTGTGGATTGAACATTTTGCATCGTAGTCTCCGAAAGTTTGGACTTTGCCGACCATTTTCTGGGCAAGGGCAATTACGCGATATATAGGTCGAATATGGACAAGGCCTCAGGACAAAACCGCACGGGGGGGCATCTTTACCCCCCAATCGACCCATTTGACCAGCGAATGTTGGACGTAGGCGATGGACACTCGATTTATGTCGAACAATGCGGAAACCCGAATGGGCTTCCTGTTGTCGTATTACATGGGGGACCCGGTGGCGGTTGCAGCCCCATGATGCGGCGATATTTCGACCCAAACATTTTCCGTGTCATCCTGTTTGATCAGCGTGGATGCGGGCGATCTCGTCCGCACGCAAGTGTAACAGCTAACACAACTTGGCATTTAGTTTCTGACATCGAACTCATTCGGAAAACTGTTGGTGTTGAAAATTGGATTGTATTTGGCGGTAGCTGGGGCGCAACTTTGGCGCTGATCTATGCTCAGGCACATCCTGAATGGGTCTCTCATCTGGTATTGCGTGGTGTGTTTTTGTCAACCAAGCGCGAATTGGATTGGTTCTACCAAGGTGGAGCAGGAGCATTTTGGCCTGATCTTTGGCAACAGTTTTCCGGACTTATTCCCGAAGACGAACGTCACGATATGATTGCGGCGTACCACCGACGCCTTTTTTCAGGGGATGCCACAATTGAAACTCGCTATGCCCGCGCTTGGTCGAGTTGGGAAAATGCCCTTGCCTCAATAGATAATGACGGGCCAGGTGGTGCCGGCCCCGCAGAATATGCGCGCGCCTTTGCACGTCTCGAAAATCACTATTTTTCCAATGGATGTTTTTTGAGCACAGATCAGCAGATTCTGAAGAACATGCACAAAATCGCACACATTCCTGGGGTTATTGTACAGGGACGGTACGACATGATTTGCCCGCCAGTGTCAGCATACACCCTCGCGACCCAGTGGCCTGCCAGTAAATTGGTGATGATAGGCAAAGCGGGGCATGCATTATCTGAAAAGGGTATTTCCACCGAGCTTGTTCAACGTATGAATTCCATTGGTCACTCCAAAATTGCTGGAAATTGAGAGTTTTTCACCATTCGGGTTGATTGCTGAGGATAACCCGCTACGCTGATCTCAAGAAATCAGGGGTCTGCTAACTTGTCATCGCTTTTACGGATTATTTTTCAACGTCTAGGGCTTGGATTGGTTACACTCTTTGTAGTCTCCATCGTTATTTTTGTTGCAGTAAATCTGCTGCCAGGTGATTTCGCAGAGGCGATTTTAGGGCAAGGTGCAACGCCAGAGTCTGTGGCGAAGATCCGGGAGGATCTCGGGTTGGACCAAGGGATGATCGTGCGATACTTCCAATGGTTTGGCGGAATGGTGACGTTAGATTTGGGGACAAGCTTCGCACAACTGAACTTTGCTAATTCGTTAGGCGGTGCGGGAACAGTGACTGTCGCCGACCAGATTGCCCCGCGTTTGGCGAATACAATGTTTCTAGCGACAGTGACCGCATGTATTGCTGTACCACTTGCCGTGACACTCGGCATTCTTGCGGCGCTGTATCGCAACACAGCATTTGACCGAGCGGCGAATATCTTCACGCTTAGCTCCATTTCCAGTCCAGAATTTTTCATGGCCTATGTGTTGATTTTGTTTCTGGCGGTTCTTAATCCGATCTTCCCGAGCCTTTCGAACATCTTTGATGGTATGCCTTTTTCCGAAAGGTTGGAAAAATCCATGTTGCCTGCGTTGACACTGACTTTAGTGGTCACGGCCCATATGATGAGAATGACGCGCGCAGCGATCATCAATTTACTCGCATCCCCGTATATTGAAATGGCACGATTGAAGGGTTTGTCACCAATGCGGGTTATCGTGAAGCATGCCCTTCCAAATGCCTTGGCCCCAATCATAAACGTTATCGCGCTGAACCTTGCGTACCTGATTACCGGTGTGGTTGTTGTTGAGGTTGTGTTTGTCTATCCCGGCATTGGACAACTCTTTGTTGACAGCGTGAAAATTCGCGACATCCCAGTTGTTCAGGCCTGCTGCCTGATTTTTGCAGCGGCATATATTCTGTTGAACCTGACAGCGGATATCTTGTCCATTCTGTCCAACCCACGTCTGAGGCATCCTAAATGAGCGGCATAATGGGTTTCGCGATTGTTTTGGCCGCACTTTTGTTAGGCGCGTATGTGTTTCGTGTTGCAGGGCAAGCGGTAACGAAGAACGCGCCAACTTTCCGAGATATGGGCTTCGGCGTGGCGTTTGGTTACGTTTTAGGGGCCGCAATACTGGTTTGGGCCATTTGGTATTATTTCCAACCTAAAGTTCTGGAAACGGGCGTTCCTAATGCCGGCGTCGTGTTTTTCCGCTGGGCTGTTCAAGGGTTCATCATTGCCGCGGTTGCCGCTTTTCTTTTCCGCCTATTGGGGCGCCATGTAGGAACGGCTGGAACGCGTAAATTGTTTCGGTCCATGCCGCTAACCGCGTCCTTTGGCATTCTCGTTATACTGATTTATGCATTTGTAGCGGTTTTTGCTGGCGCGATCGCGCCTTATGGTCAGGCCGAAATTTTAGGTGCAGCCAATGTGGTTGCAGGCGGTGATCCAGCGCTGGGCGGAAATCCGGAATACCCATTGGGTACGGATCAAATCGGCCGCGATATCCTAAGCCGGCTGATTTTTGGTGCACAGAATACGGTGGGCATTGCTTTCGTTACGACATGTTTGGCATTCTTTATTGGCGGTTCACTTGGGTTTCTAGCGGCAACTTTGCAGGGGTGGTTGGATCAGCTTCTTTCCCGGGGTGTCGATGTGTTGATGGCGATCCCGTCGCTGATTTTTGCTCTTTTGTTGATGACCATTGCTAGTGTCTGGGCCAATAAACTTGGCATCCCGTTAACGATTTTCATGGTGCTGATCATTGCTTTGATTGACAGCACAAGGGTTTACCGATTGGCCCGTGCCGTTGGCCAAAGCATCGTTGTAATGGACTATATTGAAGCCGCGAAATTGCGGGGCGAAGGTTTGGGTTACCTTGTGTTCAAAGAGATCTTGCCCAACGCAATGGCGCCGCTACTTGCTGAGTTCGGTTTGCGGTTCTGTTTTGTATTCTTGATGATTGCGGCTCTGTCGTTTTTGGGTGTGGGAATTCAACCACCGCTTGCTGATTGGGGCACGATGGTTCGCGACCTTGCACCATTCATTAACTTTGCTGCTTTCGCACCAACTGCAGCCGTTGCGCCATTGCTGGCCGCCGGTGCGATCGCTTTGCTGACTGTTGGCGTTAATTTCGTGGTCGACTGGATGCTGCATAAAACGTCAGGGTTGAAAGAATGAGTAATCTTCTCACCATCAAGGGCCTAAAGATCGAAGGTAGGTCTGATGAGACTTGGACCCCGATCATCAATGGGGTCGATCTTGAGCTTAAGAAGGGTGAAGTCCTAGGCCTTATTGGTGAATCCGGTGCCGGTAAATCCACTATTGGATTAGCTGCGATGGGATACACCCGTGACGGTGTTCGAATTTCAGACGGGTCTGTCGAATTCGACGGTGTCGATTTGGTCAACGCATCAGCGGCTTTAAAGCGGGGTCTGTTGGGGAAGCGGATTGCTTATGTTGCTCAATCCGCCGCTGCGTCTTTTAACCCTGCACATAAGTTGATTGATCAACACACTGAAGGCCCTGTTCAACATGGTGTTTCTAGTCGTTCAAACAGCATGGAAGATGGGGTCGAACTTTACAGAAAACTGCGTTTGCCTAATCCCGATGAGATCGGGTTTAGGTATCCGCACCAGGTTTCTGGTGGTCAATTGCAACGGGCGATGACAGCTATGGCGATGTCTTGTCGCCCAGACCTGATCATTTTTGATGAACCAACAACGGCTCTGGATGTGACTACACAGATCGAAGTCTTGGCGTCGATTCGGCAAATTGTAGAAGAGTTTGACACGGCCGCAATTTACATCACGCATGACCTCGCGGTTGTGGCGCAGATGGCCGACAAAATTAAGGTCCTTTTGCGCGGTGATGAGGTTGAAGAATCTGATACACGCACAATGCTTTCTGCTCCGAAAGAAGATTACACAAAGTCGCTTTGGGCGGTTCGCGAGTTTAAGCGCCCAGAGAAAGAGGCCGTGCCTGACGGTGCCGTTCCTGTGGTGTCCGTTCGCGGAGTCACAGCCGCCTATGGGACAGCGGATGTTTTGCACGATGTCAGTTTTGACATCCATGCTGGTCGCACGGTAGCCGTCGTTGGTGAATCTGGATCTGGCAAGTCGACGACGGCGCGCTGCATTACAGGCTTGTTGCCACCACGGAAGGGCGAGATTTCATTTGATGGTCAGGTGTTGCCGTTGGATTATCGAAAGCGCACTAAAGACCAATTGCGTCAGGCACAGATGATTTACCAAATGGCCGACACGGCGCTGAACCCGCGTAAGACGATTGGCCAAATCATAGGCCGCCCCGTAGAGTTTTACGGCGGATTGAAAGGTACGCAGCGCCGCGAACGTGTTAACGAGTTGCTTGATCAAATCGAGTTAGAACCGTCACAATATTATAACCGTTTACCTTCTGAATTGTCCGGTGGCCAAAAACAGCGGGTCGGAATAGCCCGCGCACTGGCGGCCGAACCAAAATTTATTATCTGCGACGAAGTTACCTCGGCGCTCGATCAATTGGTTGCCGAAGGAATTTTGAGATTGTTGGCTGACCTACAGGACAAACTTGGTCTGTCTTACATGTTTATTACCCATGATCTTGCGACTGTGAAGTCAATCGCAGACGAGGTTGTGGTAATGAAGGATGGTATTGTGGTGGAACAGGGACCAAAAACAGAAATGTTTTCCCCGCCGCACCATGCCTACACAGATCTTCTGCTAAGTTCGGTGCCTGAAATGGACCCTGACTGGTTGAATGACCTGCTAAAAGAACGGGGTGTCGACAACATCGGTGATGCTGCTGTTGATAAGATGTAACCGAATCGGCGTAAGATAAGCGCCATAACTTCAGGGAGTACTAAATATGTATGGAATTAGCAGACGTGGTTTACTGCAAACCGGTGCTGCAGCAGGTGTTCTTGCTGCAACAGGGTTGCCGCTTCGCGCACAAACAGCTGGCGGAAAACTGACTGCCGGTCTGGGTGGTGCAAACACATCCGACAGCTGGGACGCGCGTACACACTCGGACATTTTTATGATCGCGTCGTGCCACGGTGCAGTTTTCGATTGCCTAACCGAAGTCGCAGCTGATGGATCATTGGTTGGTGAATTGGCTGAAAGCTGGGAAGCTTCTGCAGATGCGAAAACTTGGACGTTCAATCTCCGTCAGGGAGTAACATTCCACAATGGTAAATCATTTGGTGCTGACGACGTGATTGAATCACTTCAGATGCACGTTGGCGAAGAATCCAAATCGGCCGCGAAACCAATTGTTGAAGCTATTTCAGAAATGAACAAGCTGAGCGACTACCAAGTCGAATTCGTTCTCGCAGCTGGAAATGCAGACTTCCCATATCTGATGTCTGACTATCATATCGTGATGTACCCGGCGGGCCAAATTGAAGAGGCAATCGCACAAGGTATCGGTACAGGTTTGTACAAAGTCGAGTCATTCGACCCAGGCGTACGTATGACAGCCAGCCGTTACGAAGGTCACTATAAAGGCGACGGTGCTGGTTTCTTTAGCGAGATTGAATACATCGCAATTAACGACAACACGGCTCGGATGAATGCATTGATGACCGGTCAGGTCGACACGATCAACCGGATCGATTTCAAAACTGAAAGCCTGCTGAAAGCCAACCCAGCGCTGCGCATTCAGGAAGTGACGGGCAACCAGCACTATTCCATGCCAATGCTAACTGACGTTTCTCCTTTCAACGACGTCAATGTACGCAAAGCGCTGAAGTACGGAATCAACCGTCAAGAATTGGTCGACAAGATTCTTTTGGGCCACGGCGCTGTTGGTAACGACACGCCCATCGGTCCAGCTAACCAGTATTATCACTCCGAAATGGAGCAGCTGGAATACGATCCTGATCAAGCAAAATTCTATCTTCAGCAAGCTGGACTTGATAGCCTCGACATCGATTTCTCTGCGTCGAATGCAGCATTCGAGGGCGCTGTTGATGCAGGTCAATTGTTCCAGGCCTCAGCAGCAGCCGGCGGCATCAACATCAATGTGATTCAGGAACCTGCAGATGGTTACTGGTCAAACGTTTGGGCGAACAAGCCGTTCTGTGCTTGTTATTGGTCAGGCCGCGCAACAGAAGATTGGATGTTCGCGACTGCATACGAAGAAGGTGTGCCTTGGAACGACAGCCAGTGGGATAGTGACGATAGTGCACGATTCCAGGAGTTACTACTTAGTGCTCGTGCTGAATTGGATAGCGATAAGCGCCGTGAACAGTATTTCGAAATGCAGCAAATTCTGCGTGACGAAGGCGGTGTTCTGATCCCAATGTTTGCGAACTATGTTCAGGCCGTTAACAACCGTATCTACAGCCCAGACACAGTAGGTAATCTGTGGCAGATGGATAACGCTCGTATGGCTGAACGGTGGTCTGTCGCCTAAGATAGCTAGATCCAAAATTGAGAAAAGGCCCTACCAAATTGGTGGGGCCTTTTTGAATCTGGCGTTATTGGAATCTAAGGTGGCCTTGCTTTTGGAAACAGACTTCGTTGCCTGAGTTGGCTGGGCCTACTCAATTGACTACTTTGTCAGAATGAGTTTGCCAGCTCGAGTGATCCTCAAATAGTAGGTTTGGTCGTCCAAAACGATACATGCTTTAGAGCCAGTGTTTACCAATTCCCTAGCGTTGTAAGTCGCGAGTTTAGGTAGACTACTGGCGTCAATCGATTGCGGGCAGGGTGTCATCATATTCACAGTTTTCGCTCCAGATGGTCCAACAAAGGTTCAAGAACCTCAGACACAGACCCATGATCAGAAAACAACTTTTCCAAAACCTCTCTTGGGGCGAGCTTATCTCTTGTGCATGGCGAACTTGCCGCTTCCATTTCCATCAACACATGCATCAAACGTCTCCCGACAGAAGAGGTCCGGGCTGACCAAAAGGTTGGCTAAGACTCGATAATCTTATACCTGATTGATTTAGTCGGATTAGTCAATGGGTAGCAAATCCTAACAAGAACTTTCGCAGATTTCATTCAGTGTTAGGTGCGCGCAACGTAAGACCACTGTTGGAATCAAAAAGGTGCACATTAGAAAGATCCAGGTCGATCCCCAAAGTTTGTCCAACTTGAGCAGAAATCTGGCCCGATAGGTGTACGGTTACCTGGGTCCCGTCTTTCAACGACCCGTAAACGTAGGATTCACCGCCGAGCTGTTCGACGCTCCGCACTTCAATTTTGACAGGCCCATCCTCTGAGAGTGAAACGCTATTTGGCCGGATGCCGACAGTCACTTCCTCACCAGATTGATGGCTAAACCCTTCGGTTGGAATTGCCATAACTTCCCCTGTAACCAAAGTGACTGAGCCACGATCTGCGTCCACTTTACCCTTCAGAAAGTTCATCTTTGGCGAGCCAATAAAACCAGCAACGAAGACGTTGCAAGGTTGGTTGTACAAATCGAGAGGGCGGCCGAACTGCTCGAGTTCGCCAAGTCGTAAAACAGCGATCTTGTCCGCCATGGTCATTGCTTCGACCTGATCATGTGTCACATAAATCATAGTGTTTCCAAGACGCCGATGCAGCGCGGTGATCTCGCCACGCATGTCCACACGAAGTTCAGCATCAAGGTTCGACAAAGGTTCATCAAACAAAAACACCCTAGGTTCGCGTACAACTGCGCGCCCAATTGCTACACGTTGGCGTTGTCCGCCCGAAAGGTCCTTGGGCTTACGGTCCAAAAGCTTGTCGATCTGCAACATTGCAGAAACCTGCCCGACTTTCTCAGAAATCTCTGATTTTGAAGTACCAATGTTTTCTAAACCGAAGCTTAGGTTCTGACGCACAGACATGTGCGGATAAAGCGCGTAAGATTGAAAGACCATCGCGAGGCCACGGTCTGCAGCGGCAATGTCATTAACAACCTCATCGCCAATAACAACATCGCCACCACTGATCGGTTCCAAACCAGAAATCATCCGTAGCAACGTGGATTTCCCGCAGCCCGACGGACCAACAAACACACAGAATTCACCGTGTTGGATATCTAGATCAATTCCCTTGATTACCTCGACAGAACCGTAGGATTTTTTGACTTGTTTCAGCTCAACCCGCGCCATTTGGGGTCTCCTATTCTTAGATCAGGGTCACTTGCCGCCCGTAGAGGCGATGCCAGTGGCAATATATTTTTGAAGGAACATGAAGACGGCTGCGATTGGCAGCAGTGTAAGAACGGTCATGGCCAGAAGGCTTGTCCAATCGGTTTGTAGTTCCCCTTGGAAGGAATTCAACGCCAACTGCAGCGTGAAGTTTTCAGTTCGGGTCAACACGATGAGCGGCCATAAGAAATCGTTCCAGCGCCACATGATCGCAAGGATCGCCAAAACCGCGATCGCAGGTGCCGAAAGGGGAATAATGATGCGCCAGAAAATTTTCCATTCACTAGCTTTATCCATGCGTGCGGCATCGAGAATCTCATCGGGGATAGTGATCATGTATTGGCGTAACAGGAACACGCCTGTGGGCGTGGCGGCGCCAGGAATGATGACGCCCCAAAGTGAATTAAACATCCCAAGCTCTGTCACGATCAAAAACAGCGGAACCAACACCACGGTTTGCGGGATCATCAAGGTGCCGATCACGATTAATAGCACCGATGTGCGACCTTTGAATTCGTATTTTGAAAGTGCAAACGCTGCCATTGAGTTGACCAACAACATCAAAAGTGTCGCGGTGACGGTAATGAAGGTTGAGTTCCAGAAGAACCGCAGGAAGTTAAATCGCTCAAACAGGTCTGTATAGTTTTCTGTCGCAAAAGAGATACCCTCGATCGGTTCAAGTTGGTCCACTGTCACGCGGATACGTTCATCGGGGTTTGACGGAACGATAATCTCTGCTCGTCCTGCCGCACGACGAGTTTGACCGACAACCTCGCCGGTGAGATCCCCATCAATAACGGTAAACGCCAAAAGCGGATCTTCAAACCCATCTACCTCGACGGTTTCCTGTGCATAAGGCAAGAAACGTGGCGGGAAACGATCAAGCTCGTTGGCGGTTTTGAAGCTCGATAAAACCAACCATATCACAGGGCCGAACATCAAAAAGATGCCGATTATGAGGTAGCTATACGAAACCCAATCAGTCCAATGGAGACGCCCTTTGCCACGCGTTGCGGTCAGGAATGAAAAAACTCTAGCCATCTACGTTGTTCCTGCTCAGGCGAAGTTGAATAAGGGTTAGAACGACCAGAACGCCAGCCACCAATAGAGAAGCGGCAGCAGCAAGCCCAAATAGCCGCGGTGCACCTGCGAAACCTTCTTCATAGATGTACTGAATGATAAATGTCGTCGCCGTACCAGGGCCACCACCCGTGAATGCATAGACCTCGTCAAAGGTCTGCACACCTTTAATCAGTGCCAGGATCAAAACTACCAACATCGTTGGCGCCAGCAATGGCATTGTGATGCGGCGGAATGTCCTCCATGCGCTTGCGCGATCCATCATCGCGGCCTCATAAACATCACGTGGGATCGCCTGTAGGCCTGCTAACAGGATCAGAGTATAGAACCCCATGTGCGCCCATACCGAAATAAACACCGACCAACCGAACGCCCAATTGGCATCAACGAGCCAGTTGATACCACCGACGCCAGTCCAATCTAAGAACGCGTTCAGAACGCCTTCGCGTTGCAAGATCCATTTCCAGATCAATGCAACAACGACTGGGGATAAAAGTACGGGAAAGAAAAAGACTGATCTGAAAAACCCACGCGCACGAATGTCGCGGTTCAAAACGATGGCCGTCAAAAGGGCAAATCCAACCATGAAACCGACTTGCAGAATGACAAACCAGATGGTGTTCCAAACCGCGCGCCAGAACTTGTCCTCGCGGCATGAATTCACGTCGAGATAATTCTGACAATCCAGCAAAGTTGCGAAGTTGCGAGCGCCAACCTGTGGTCGGTCCGCAAGGAGCACGTTGTCGCCGCCTGTCATCGCGTAGAATACGTTCAAGATAACGGGAAGAAATGCGAAAAGACCAAAAAGAATAAGATTTGGCAGCAAGAATGCCCATGCCAACCGGTTGATCCCAAGCCGACGTTGCAAGGCAAGCATTGGAATTTCGATCACGCGCATGGCTGCAGAAATTATGTTAAGCACGGCAACGGCCTCAAAGAAAAGAAGCCTCGCGCAGCCTGTTGGCCACGCGAGGCATTTTATTTAGCTTACTGAGCTTCAGCCATCGCTGCTTCCAGATCGGATGCTGCGCGGTCCATTGCGTCACTCACAGACAGTTCGCCAACAATCGCCTGGCTGACACGCTCGACGGTGATGCCGTACATTGCACGGTTGCCAGCGTAGCCTTGGTAGGCAAACGCGATTGGGGAAACGTCAGGCAAAGCACCCGCAAAACCGTTCAGAGCGCCTTGTGCTGCGGCGCTTACGTCTTGGAACTCAACACCAGCTGCAGCGACGCCAAGGTGCGCCGGCAGGTTACGTGTGCGTGCTGTCGCTTCTGCATAAACGTCTTCTTGAGCGAGGAAGTCGATGAACGCCGCTACCGCTTCTGGGTTTTCTGTGCCTTCAAAGCCAACAATACCCGCGCCGCCCGGCATGCCGGAACATGGGCCAGCTGGACCACAAGGGGAGCCTACGACTTGCCAGTCAAAGAAATCACCGACCTGCTCGTCCATACGACCAACCTGCCAAGAACCAGAGTAGTAGAAGACCACTTCACCGTTGATGAATTCCTGTGCAGCGTCAGCGTATGTAGACCCACCTTGGCTTGCCCACACATCACGCGCCATGGTTCCGTCTTCGTTCCAACCGACGAACGCTTCTGCGAAGGCATCGAAACCTTCAAACGAACCAACACCGTCTTCTGTGAAGTACTTCGCGCCGTAGGAAATCGCTGGGCCAGCAACGCGGTGTCCAGAACGGTCCATTGCCATTGGGAAGTCAGCATCTGTGCCGGCTGCTACTGCGGATGCAGCTGTTGCCCAGTCATCCCATGTCGCTCCTTCGCCTGGCATTTCAACGCCAGCTTGCTCAAACAGTGTTGCGTTCACAAACGGCCCAGTGATGGTCAGTTGAGAGTGCATACCATAGATGCCCTGACGGTCGCCAACGCGGTACCAGTTCAGTGTTTCCCCAAAGGCGCTATCCCAATAATCGGCGTCGACATGTGGCGTGAGGTCAAGATAGTATTCGTTCAAACCACCAAGGTCAGTCACTTTAGCAAGGTCAGGTCCGGTGCCCGCTGCGAGCTGAACTGGCAGGTTCTCGAGAATAGCTTGGTATGGAACTACGTCTACGATTACGTCAACGCCTGGATTATCGGCTTCGAACCGGTTCGCCAGATCATCATAGACTTCGCATTCGTTGCCGTCCGAATAGCACATGAAGCGAACTTCTTGGGCAGAAGCGGCGCCAGCCACCATGCCTAAGCCCGCAACCATAGCGGTTGTTGTAAGAATAGTCTTTTTCACTTGTTTTCCTCCCAAGTGGTTCGTTTTCTAATCTTTGATCGCAGATGCGACAGCGCTTGCTGCCCGCGCGATTCTTTAATTATCGCTTTCAGGTGCTCCTCCCCGAGACCAAAGCGGGATCGTAAATTTGGTATTCATGTCAGCAATAGCCAATAGAAAACCTAATCTCCGACAGCATAAACGCACAGGGTTTCACCGACTGTCAAGCACATTGAATACCGGTATACCGGTTGTCATATGATATGGCTTTCGCTTATCGTCTCCACGCGGAGCCCAATTACGTTATGTTAGGAACAATTGTCTGTGAAACGGAATGCATCATCAGAATCGCAGACCAATGTGTCCCAGCCCACTGGTCCAACTATTACGCCGTTAGACTATGCTCGACCCGCTGACGAACAAATTGCGATTGCTGTTAAGGCGGCAATCTTATCCATGGAATTGCCGCCTGGGCAGCTCATTTCTGAGAAAGAAATTGGGAGAATGTTCGGGGCCAGCCGAACCCCTGTCCGTGCGGCTTTTGCTCAACTCCGCGAAGAAGGTTTGCTGACGACTTGGCCAAGTCGCGGAACGTTTGTTACAAACCTATCTCTCAAAGAAATAAAAGCTGCGCAATTTCTGCGGGAAGCAATAGAGGCAACGGTTGTTCAACAACTCTGTGATGATGGTCTTTCGGCAGATTTTGAAAAGGCCCTTTTCAAGAACATAAGGGATCAACAAACGGCCATCGAAAGCGGTGATGAAACGAGCTTCCGTCTTTTGGATGATCAGTTTCACGCGTTGTTGGTTGAGGCGACTGGATATGAACGGATTGTCGCAGCATTGAATCGAGAAAAGGCAGTTTTGGACAGGCTTCGTAGTCTGACATTGACGTCAGATGGAACAATGGAGCGTTTGCGTGCTGACCATGTCGCGATTGTTGAGGCAATAAAGGTTGGCGATTCAAGTGCAGCCATCGAACGGCTTCAAATACATGTTCGTCTGGCATTAGACACACTGTCAGGATTGGTAGAAAGAAACCGAGGCTATTTTGATCTTGATGAAACGACGGGTGAGCCATGACGACAACTTCTGGGATATTTCTGCCAGGCAATGCCGCGGCAATATATGAAGGAATAAGCGATCTACCGATTGTTTCGCCGCACGGTCATTGCGACCCTTCATGGTGGGCAAATGATGAAGCGTTTCCAAACCCTTCCGCTCTCTTGATCCAACCCGATCATTACGTTTTTCGGATGCTTTTTTCTCAAGGTGTTCCGCTGGAAAAACTAGGCATTGGCCCGAAAGGTCAAGGTCGTGACCCCCAAGAAGTGTTTCGAATATTTGCAGCACATTGGCATTTGTTTGCAGCCACACCAAGTCGCCAGTGGCTGGATCATACATTCCGTCATGTATTGAATATCGATGGGTCTTTGGGTCCCGATTCCGCCGATCAAATTTATGAACAGATCGACGATAAACTGAAAACCGACGCCTTCAAACCTCGTGCGCTTTTTGATCGCTTTAACATTTCGCATCTAGCGACAACGGATCCTGCAAATGCAACCTTGGAAGATCATAAAGTGATCGAGAATTCGGATTGGGGTGGCTGTGTGATTCCAACATTTCGACCAGATGACCTGCTCAATCCAGCCCGCGTAGGACATCGGGCTGCATTGGCCGAGCTTGCACAAATGACTGGTCGGGATGTTCATGATTACTCGTGCTTCCTTGATGCGCTTCGAGATCGGCGTTTAGCGTTTCGCAAGGCTGGTGCAACGGCCACTGACCATGATGTTCCGGTTATGATGACCCACTGGCTGGATCGTGGGAAAATTGAAAGCCTGCATTGCCGCGTAGTGGATGGCTCAATTGATGAAACCGAAGCGCAGGCCTACTACGGACATATGTTGACCGAGATGGCGCAGATGTCAGTTGATGATGGGATGGTTATGCAGATCCATGCGGGGAGTATGCGCAACACCAATCAGCATTTATTCGAAACGATTGGTCCTGATATGGGGTCAGATATTCCAATGTCGACCGATTGGGTCGGTGGCATGGCATCCCTTCTGAACCGAGTTGGAAATGAGCCCTCCTTACGGATTGTTCTGTTTACGTTGGATGAAAGCACCTACGCACGAGAGTTGGCGCCAATGGCCGGCCATTGGCCTTGCGTTCGGATCGGCCCGCCGTGGTGGTTCCACGATAGCCTGAATGGGATTCGCCGCTATTTTGATGCTGTTGTTGAAACGGCAGGCTATCACAATCTAGCTGGTTTTAATGACGATACGCGCGCATTTCTTTCGATCCCTGCACGCCACGATCTGTGGCGACGTGGTGTGGCTCTGCACTTAGCCGACCAAATTGATCTGGGTATTCTGTCAAAACCAGAAGCCGCTGAAGTCGCGCAATTACTTGCACATGACCTTGCGATCAAAACCTACCGATTGGAAAGCTCCTAAGCATGCCCCGTATATTGCATATTGGCGTCGGAAACTTCCACCGCGCACATCAGGCTGTTTATACCGCTCAAGCCGCCGGCAATTGGCGTATCACTGGTGTCGTCATGGGGAACACTGCCCTTTTTGATGCAATGGCAGATGGCAGTGGCTACGCGCTAGGTATACGTGGGCCACAGGGTATGACGCGGCAGCAAATAACGGTTCATGACCGAATGCTTCTTGCCCGCCGTGATCCACAAGCTGTTATCGATGCTTTTGTTGATCCCGATCTTCATATCGTAACCCTTACTATTACTGAAAAGGGGTATTGCATCGACCAAACAACAGGAACGCTCGACCTTGCACATCCGGCAATTGTAGAAGATCTAGCCGGTGACCCTACAAGTGCGGTCGGCCTCCTTGCACATGGCTTGGCATGCCGGGCCGCTGCAGGGTTATCTGCTTTGACGGTCATCAGTTGCGATAATTTGTCGGGCAATGGGCGCAAAACGCGCAACGTCGTCGAAGCTCTTGCGGCACATGCTCGCCTGCCTTTTGACTTGGCGACACGCTTCCCCGATTCAATGGTGGACCGGATCACACCTGCAACACCAGATGTTCATGCGCCCATCGTCACTGAAGAATTTTCGGAATGGGTGATCGAAGACAACTTTGCAGGCCTGCGCCCAAATTGGGAAACTGCAGGTGCTGAATTCACACCAGATGTCGGCCCTTTCGAGATGCGAAAGCTTCGGCTTTTGAATGCCGCTCATTCTTGGTTGGCGTACGCAGGGCAACTCACGGGTCATACGTACGTACATGAGGCAATGGCAAACCCTGAATTGAGTAGCGCTGTTGGGCGTCTTTGGGATGACGCCCAATCTACCCTTCCTGACACTGTTCAGGCATCGACACCTGCATATCGGCAAGCCTTGGTGGAACGATTTGCAGTAACTGAGATGCGACATGAGCTTGCCCAGATCGGCGCGGATGGTAGCCTTAAACTACGGGAACGGATTGCCCCGTTGATTGCGGGTTCGAAAACGTCCGACCAAGCAACAAAAACGGTCGCAGCTTGGGTTGCATTTGTTATTCGAAAAATTGAGATGGGCGACGTTCTAGTAGATCCGAATGCAGATGAGATTTCTGATCTTGTCAAAAGTTCAGTTGACCTAATGACGAAGTGCAAAGCGTTGTCGAAGCTGATCGGTTTGCCAGAAGCGTCAGACAATTGGTTGGCAAATTTAACGCGACATGTTGACGAATATTCTAACGGACAATCAGTATGAAAACCCTCAAGCATTGGACCCTTTCCAAAACATTGGAGAATGGCGTCGAACTGCTGGTCGAAGGCCGCCATATCCTTCGCATTGTTGCCCTAGAAGATACACTCATCCGCGTTTCGCTAAAAAAAGACAGTGAATGGTGTTTGCCCAAGACATGGTCAATCGCACCTTCTCAAGACGTTCCATGGGAAGGCCGCGATCGTGATGATCTAACTGGGTTTAGTGGAGCAGATGTGTCTATTTCTGAGTCAGACGCTTTAGTTATTTCGACACCAAAATTACGGCTAACTGTTGCGGAACGACTGCACTTATCCTGGGCCGCAAAAATTGACGAGAGCTGGGAGACCTTTGCGGAGGAAAGGCCGACAGGCGGCACGCTTCTCGGCCTAAGTGATAACCGCCATGAACATTTCCTGCTTCGAAACGCAGATGAGCCGGTGCATGGACTTGGAGAGAAGACGGGCAAACTGGATCGCCGTGGTGGCCGTTATGAAATGCGTAATCTTGATGCGATGGGTTATGATGCCGAAACGACTGATCCACTTTATAAACACATCCCGTTTACAATGACCCAGACCAAAGCTGCTGGTGCGTGGTCAATTTTCTATGACAACCTCTCAAGTTGCTGGTTCGACTTGGGCAATGAATTGGACAATTACCATCTTCCATATCGCGCCTACCGCGCTGACGACGGTGACTTAGATTATTACATACGCTGGGCGCCGCAGATGCTGGAGTTAGTAAAGGCTCAGGTTAAGCTGACGGGCGGCACAGCATTTCCGCCCCGTTGGACTTTGGGGTATTCTGGGTCGACAATGTCATACACAGACGCGGACGATGCTCAGGTGCAGCTGGAAGGTTTCGTCGACAAGATCGCTGAACATGAAATGCCATGCGACAGCTTTCAATTGTCGTCAGGTTATTCGTCGATCGGTGAAAAACGCTACGTATTTCATTGGAACCAGGAAAAGGTGCCAGATATTGCAGCGATGACGCGCAAATTTCATTATGCGCAGATTCATTTAATCGCAAATATAAAACCATGCCTCCTACAAGATCACCCGCAATACGAAACGGTAGCCTCTGCAGGCTTGTTCATCAAAGACAGCGAAACAGGCATGCCCGAACGATCGATCTTTTGGGATGATGAGGGATCGCACCTTGATTTCACTAATCCTGACACCATCGAATGGTGGAAAAACGGAGTGTCAACACAGTTGTTAGAAAACGGCATTGGGTCAACGTGGAATGATAACAACGAATACGAAATTTGGGACCGGGGCGCACAGTGTTATGGGTTTGGGTCGCCGATAGAAATAAATCTAATCCGGCCGCTTCACTCCGTTCTCATGACGCGCGCGTCTTATGAAGCCCAACAGGAACACGCGCCGACAAAACGGCCCTATCTTATATGCCGATCCGGCGCGCCTGGCGTTCAACGATATGCGCAAACTTGGTCTGGCGATAACCGAACGGATTGGAAAACACTTCGGTACAACATTCGCACAGGGTTGGGGATGAGCCTGTCTGGCTTGTTCAACATCGGCCATGACGTCGGTGGGTTTTCCGGCCCGCGCCCGGACGCTGAGCTGTTCGTGCGGTGGGTTCAGAACGGAATTTTCCATCCGCGTTTCACGATCCACTCATGGAATGACGATGCCACCGCAAATGAACCATGGATGTATCCAGAGGTGACGGAACATATTCGCACTGCGCTGCAGCTTAGGTACCGATTGTTGCCCTATCTTTATACATTGCTGTGGCAAGCGGTGAAATCAAATGAGCCGATGTTGCGGCCATTGTTTTTGGACCATCCAGAAGACAAAGCTGCTTGGGGTGAAACCGATGACTTCATGCTTGGTCGCGATCTTTTGGTAGCCAATGTTGTTGATCAAGGAGCGAAGACTCGAACTATTCGGCTTCCAGAAAACGCCACTGGTTGGTGGGATTTTCATGTCGGGACATGGCATGAACCCGGTTCTAGCGTAACGTTGTCTGTCGCATTGGACACCATTCCGTTGTTTGTTCGGGCCGGAGCTGTGCTGCCTCTATCAACCAATGCGAACCGCGCAAGCACTAATGCCGACACGCTGCGTGAACTGGCGTTATTCCCAGTGTTGGGGAAGGGGCGAGGCGAAGGGATGTTGTATGAAGATGACGGCGAAACAGTTAATCCGTCCTTTTCGCTGCTTAAATTCTTGGTGACGGCTACGGATGATCATATCAAGCTTGATTGGTCGAACGAAGGTTCAGCGGCCCCAAAAGTTCCCACTGCTACAATTAGATTACCATCCTCAGAACGAAGAACCCTTCTGGTTAAAGGGTCAAAGAAAGAAACTACGTCAAATATTGTTTTCTAACCAGCAGCGTAAAAATAAAGCCCTCAGGAGGGGACATCCTGAGGGCTACTGGCGGGAAGGGTAAGGTCGTCAGGGAGGGAACTTGTTACCTTTCATTCGATAACACAACGCACTGGGAACAAATTGGTTCCAACCTTTTTTGATTTTTTCACTAACGTGGATTTTCCAGTTCATGCAGGCAAAAACATACTATGATCAAGTTTAACTGCCGTTAGAACTTGGTGGCGAATTTTTGATCAGGCAACTATTCAAATAGCAAAGCTAATTGCGTGGAAGGATAGAATGCTATCTAGTTTTCCAGTAATTTATGAAGGCTTGTTTGATGCGTATGTTTTTGGTTTTCTACTTCGCGATTACGTTGCTTGGCGGTCCGACCGCGGCACAAAATAATGCGGGTTTTAACGCTTGGGTCGAAAACACACTTTGGCCGCGTGCAAGCGCAGCCGGTGTTGCTTCTCAAACGTTCCAAACTGTGGTGCAAGGGATTACACTCGATCCTACCTTGCCAGGCCTTACTCCACCCAACGGGAACGCGGGCCAATCCCAAGCAGAGTTTCGTCATCCTCGCGCGTATTTCAGTTCGGGTGGCTTACGTAGCAACACACAGATAGGTCAATCTCTCGCACGTACCCATGCATCCACCCTGCGCACGGTCGAGAATGTGACAGGCGTACCTGGGCACATTTTGCTTGCGATATGGGGCCGTGAAAGCGGCTTTGGCCGTGCATCAATTCCCCATGACGCGTTCGATATTTTGGCCACTCGTGCGTATTTGGGAAGGCGTCGAGAATATTTTACAGATGAGTTGGTTGCCGCGATGCAGATTGTTCAAGCCGGCCACATCACGGCGGCTCAGATGCAGAGTTCTTGGGCGGGCGCATTGGGTCAGCCACAATTCATGCCCACCAATTTTTTAAGTTATGCTGCGGATGGAGATGGAGATGGACGTCGCGATATTTGGACGTCAGAGGCGGATACATTGGCCTCGATAGGGAACTACCTTCAGGCACATGGATGGCGGCCAAATCGTGATTGGGGTTTCGAGGTAACTGTCCCTCGCGAGCTGTCGTGTACGTTAGAAGGGCCTGATCAGGGGCGCACAATTGCAATTTGGGAAAGTGCGGGTATTGCCCGCACCAATGGTCGACCATTTCCAACTGCTGAAAGAGCCGAAACAGGATACCTTTTGATGCCTGCAGGAAGAGATGGCCCCGCGTTCTTGGTGACTGATAATTTTTACGTTCTCAAACAATACAATGAAAGCGATGCTTATGCATTGTTTGTGGGCCATGTGGGGGACCGCATCGCATACGGATCTAGCGATTTCGGCGCGCCTTGGGGAAGTGCGGAATCGATCCCAGCGGCAAATGTATTGGCGATGCAGAACAGGTTAGTGTCGCAAGGGTATGATGTAGGCGGTGCTGATGGCCTTGTTGGTTTCAAAACCCGCCGGTCGATCGGCGCATGGCAAGAGGCCAACGGACAAGCAGCGACTTGCTATCCCACTAATGCTGCCATCAGCGCAATATTGCGTTAAAGGCCGTCCGAAAAACGAAGACTTGCAGTTTGTGGCATCTATCCCTATATCCATGATCAACAGCGGCGCCTTGGCTTCCACCCCCACGGCACCACCGGAATTCACAACGGGCCGCGCGCCCGTTTTTTTGTGCCTGATCAAAAGGCCATATGAGAGTAAAAATGTCTGACCTGATTGCTCGCGCGGCTATGGACCGTCGCATCACAGAAATCATCACCCCAGCTGTTGAAGACTTGGGGTATGAAATTGTGCGTGTGCGTTTGATGACCGGCAAAGAATCGATTCTGCAGATTATGGCGCAAAAACCAGACGGGTCTATCGAAGTTGATGATTGTGCAACGATTAGTACTGCGGTTTCCGCATTGTTGGATGTCGAAGATCCGATTCTGGATGCCTATACGTTAGAAGTTTCCAGTCCAGGCATTGACCGTCCGCTGACCCGATTGAAAGATTTCGATCAGTGGGAAGGCAACGAGGCCAAGATTGAAACTGAAGAACTGATCGATGGCCGGCGCCGATTTAAGGGCGAGCTGCGCGGAACGGAAGGCGACGAAGTTCTGATCGAGATCGAAGATCAAGGTGAGACGGTTACGATTGGACTGAAGTTCGATTGGCTGACCGACGCCAAACTTGTTCTGACGGATGAATTGATCCGCGAAGTTCTGAAAGGCCGCAAAGATGCTGGCCAAATCGATGAAACCCAATTTGACGAAGTTGAGACCGTATTGGACGGCTCGGAAGAGGAGAAAGACTGATGGCGATTACATCTGCCAACCAGCTTGAACTGTTGCAAACAGCAGAGGCCGTGGCCCGCGAAAAGCAGATCGACCCTAATTTGGTCGTCGAAGCGATGGAAGAATCCCTCGCGCGTGCTGCGAAATCTCGTTACGGGTCTGAAATGGATATTCGCGTATCTATCGACCGCAAAACAGGTCGCGCAACATTTACACGCGTGCGCACCGTGGTCGAAGACGAAGAGCTGGAAAACTATCAAGCTGAATTCACAGTCGAGCAAGCCAAGCAATATATGGAAGCTCCTGAAGTTGGTCAGACTTTCGTAGAGGAAGTACCACCTGTTGAAATGGGCCGTATCGCCGCGCAATCCGCCAAGCAGGTTATCTTGCAGAAGGTGCGTGAAGCCGAACGTGACAAACAATACGAAGATTTCAAAGACCGCGCTGGTACGATCATCAACGCACAGGTCAAGCGCGAAGAATACGGCAACGTTATCGTTGACGTTGGTACCGGCGAAGCCATTCTGCGCCGCAACGAGAAAATCGGCCGCGAAAGCTATCGCCCGAATGATCGTGTGCGTTGCTTCATCAAAGACGTGCGTCGCGAACAGCGCGGTCCACAGATTTTCCTAAGCCGAACAGACCCGCAATTCATGGCGGAATTGTTCAAGATGGAAGTGCCGGAAATCTACGAAGGCATTATCGAAATCAAATCCGTTGCCCGTGACCCAGGGTCGCGCGCGAAAATTGCGGTTATTTCATACGATAACTCCATCGATCCAGTAGGTGCCTGTGTTGGTATGCGTGGGTCCCGTGTTCAGGCGGTTGTAAACGAGTTGCAGGGTGAAAAGATCGACATCATCCCATGGAATGAAGATATGCCGACGTTCCTCGTGAACGCGTTGCAGCCAGCAGAAGTTTCCAAAGTTGTTTTCGATGAAGAAGCCGAGCGGATCGAAGTTGTTGTTCCTGAAGAGCAGTTGAGCCTTGCGATTGGTCGTCGTGGCCAAAACGTGCGCCTTGCGTCCCAGTTGACTGGTTTGGACATCGATATCCTGACTGAAGAAGAAGAATCCAAGCGTCGTCAGGCAGAATTCGAACTTCGTACCAAGCTGTTCATCGACACACTTGATCTGGACGAATTCTTTGCCCAGTTGCTGGTTTCGGAAGGTTTCACCACGTTGGAAGAAGTTGCCTACGTTGAAGTTGACGAATTGCTGGTTATCGATGGTGTTGACGAAGCAACTGCGGGTGAACTGCAGGCCCGTGCCCGTGACGTGATCGATGCGCAGAATGCAAAGGCATTGGAGGCAGCCCGTGCACTTGGTGTCGAAGACAGCCTTATTGCATTCGAAGGTCTTACACCCCAAATGGTAGAAGCGTTGGCAAATGATGGTGTGAAAACACTAGAAGACTTCGCTACATGCGCCGACTGGGAACTGGCCGGTGGTTGGACAGTTGTCGACGGTGAACGTAGCAAAGATGACGGTTCGCTAGAGCCATTCGATATCAGCCTCGAAGACGCACAAGACATGATCATGACAGCACGCGTTATGCTAGGTTGGGTTGATCCAGATGATCTAGTTTCGCACGACGAAGCTGAAGAAGTCGAAATAGACGGGGCGCAGGAGGCCTGATTTAGGTCTCCGGCAAAGCACAAGGGTCGCGCCAAAATGAGTAGAGGTGGTCGAACCAAAGACCGTGATGTTTCGGAACGTCGGTGCATTGTCACCGGCGAAACGGCTCCTACAGTGGGGCTGATCCGGTTCGTCGTGGGCCCTGATGGTACTGTTGTGCCGGATGTGCTGGAAAAATTACCTGGCCGCGGGATGTGGGTGACTGCTTCGCGTGACGCGCTGGATAAAGCGGGTAAGGGCCAGTTTTCAAAGTCAGCGAAAGCACCTGTTCAGGTGCCAGACGGGTTGACTAACGAAGTAGAGCGCCAATTGGCGCGCCGCGTGATTGACCTGATCGCTTTGGCACGAAAGGCCGGTTTGGCTGTTTGTGGGTTTGAAAAGGTCAAAGGTTGGCTGGCTGGTGGTGAATACGTTCGTGCGTTGTTCCAAGCCTCTGATGGGTCAGAACGCGGCAAGACTAAATTGTGGACGCCTGAAGGGGCGCGATATTACGGATGCCTTACCGCCCAGGAATTGGGTTTGGCGTTCGGACGGCAAACTGTGATACATGGGGCACTCGCCTCTGGTGGACTCAGCAACCGTGTTGTAGAGGAAGCAGCAAAGCTGAAAGGCTTGCGCGAGATAGACGGCGGTGAAGGCACCTCCGGGAAGGAAAAGTAAGCTACATGAGCGATTCAGACGGCAAAAAACCACTTGGGATTGCACGGCCAGGACAAGTCAAGCAAAGCTTCAGCCACGGCCGCACCAAAAGCGTGGTCGTTGAAACGAAACGCAAGCGCGTTGTCGTTCCCAAACCAGGGGCATCAAAGCCTGGAGCAGGCGCGTCTGGCCCTGTTGGCGGCGACCCTTCGAAACGTCCAGCGGGTATTTCGGACAAAGAATTAGAGCGTCGTATGGCAGCATTGAAGGCTGCGAAAGCACGTGAGGCCGAAGACGCCGCGAAACGCGAAGCCGAAGATAAGGCACGAGCGGAAGAGCGTGAACGTCGTCGTGCCGAAATTGAAGCTAAAGAGCGTGCCGAAAAGGAACGCGAAGAAGCTGTTAAGGCAAAGCAGGAAGAAGAAGAGCGCAAGAAGCGTGATGCTGAAGCTGCGGCCCAAGCGGCAGTGGCCCCTGCTGCTATTGATCCTGCAGTTGCACCAACACAACGTCGCACACCGCCTGCCGGTGGCGCGCCAGCTGCAGCAGCACCGCGGAAAAAAGAAAACGAGCGTGACCAGCGCAACCAACGCAACAAAGGCGATGACAACCGCCGGTCTGGTAAGCTAACGCTGAACCAAGCGTTGCGTGGTGGTGAAGGCGGCCGTCACCGTTCTATGGCGCAAATGAAGCGTCAACAGGAACGTGCACGCAAAAAGGCAATGGGCCAGTCGGTTGAACGCGAAAAGGTTATTCGCGACGTGCAGCTGCCCGAAGCAATTGTAGTAAGCGAGCTTGCAAACCGGATGTCCGAAAAGGTGTCTGACGTTGTTAAAGCGCTGATGACGAACGGCATCATGGCGACCCAGACACAGACGATTGATGCGGATACCGCAGAACTGATCATCGATGAGTTCGGCCATAACGTTGTACGTGTGTCTGATTCCGACGTCGAAGACGTGATCAACGCAAAAGACGATAAGCCTGAAGATCTTAAAGGCCGCCCGCCTGTCATTACGATCATGGGTCACGTTGACCACGGTAAAACGTCCTTGTTGGATGCAATTCGTAACGCACGAGTTGTTGCAGGCGAGGCCGGCGGGATCACTCAGCACATCGGTGCCTATCAGGTTAAAACCGAGGGTGGCGCTGTTCTCACTTTCCTCGATACACCGGGCCACGCGGCATTTACCTCTATGCGTGCGCGTGGTGCTCAGGTGACGGACATTGTTGTTTTGGTTGTCGCGGCGGACGATGCTGTTATGCCACAAACAATCGAGGCGATTAACCACGCCAAAGCGGCAAACGTGCCGATGATTGTTGCGATCAACAAAATCGACCGTCCTGCTGCGGATGCAAACAAAGTGCGCACCGATCTATTGCAGCACGAAGTCATCGTCGAGAAGATGTCTGGTGAGGTTCAGGACGTTGAAGTTTCTGCGATTACTGGCCAAGGCCTCGATGAATTACTCGAAGCCATCGCGCTGCAGTCCGAATTGCTGGAATTGACCGCAAACCCCGATCGCGCCGCCCAAGGTGCAGTGATCGAGGCACAACTGGATGTAGGCCGTGGCCCAGTAGCAACCGTTTTGGTTGAGACAGGTACGCTGAAACAGGGTGATATTTTCGTTGTCGGTGAACAGTGGGGTAAAGTTCGCGCGTTGATTGACGACAAAGGCGAACGTGTCAAAGAGGCCGGTCCGTCTGTTCCGGTCGAAGTGCTAGGTCTAAACGGTACACCCGAAGCTGGCGATGTTCTGAACGTTACTGAAACTGAAGCTCAGGCGCGTGAAATTGCGGAATACCGTGAGAAAGCCGCCAAAGAGAAACGCGCTGCTGCGGGAGCCGCGGTTACGCTTGATCAGCTGATGGCAAATGCCAAAGCCGACGAGAACGTATCTGAATTGCCAATTCTGGTGAAGGCCGATGTGCAGGGTTCTGCTGAAGCGATTGTCCAGGCAATGGAGAAAATCGGTAACGATGAAGTCCGCGTTCGCGTCTTGCATTCGGGTGTTGGTGCTATCACTGAATCTGATATTGGACTTGCTGAAGCGTCGAACGCACCTGTCATGGGTTTCAACGTTCGCGCAAATGCGTCCGCTCGGAACACAGCGAACCAAAAAGGCGTCGAGATTCGCTACTATTCAGTCATCTACGACCTTGTGGATGATGTGAAAGCAGCAGCGTCTGGCCTGTTGTCCGCTGAAGTCCGCGAGAAGTTCATCGGCTACGCCAATATCAAAGAGGTCTTTAAGGTCTCCAACATTGGTAAGGTTGCAGGGTGTCTTGTCACAGAAGGTGTAGCGCGTCGTTCCGCGGGAGTACGCCTTCTGCGCGACGATGTGGTCATTCACGAAGGCACGCTGAAAACACTTAAGCGCTTCAAAGATGAAGTCGCCGAAGTACAGTCCGGCCAGGAATGCGGTATGGCGTTTGAAAATTACGAAGACATTCGCCCCGGTGATGTGATCGAAATTTTCGAACGTGAAGAAGTCGAACGTTCGCTCTGATCCGAAAGAGACTTAGAAAATGAATAGGGGACGCACCAGTTGGTGTGTCCCCTATTCGCATTCAGAGCTGAAACTGAATGAACTTTAGTTTACCCTTGATACCGGTTTTCCTTCAAATTCACGTTCACCATCCGAAACGACGAGTTTACCGTTTTCCAAGGTGCGGACCAAAAGACCCTGAATTTGTAAGTAAGACCCAATGGTGATTGTGCGTAGCATGTCAGTCTCCCCAAAATGACATCTTCAAGCTTAACGAAATTTCCACACAAGCATAGTTAAAGTATGATGAATTTTTAGAATATACGCACAAATTTACATCATTCAGCACATAATGTTGCCCTAGCGTCACTATAGATCACTATATCCAGTCTCTCAGAATAGGAATTAATGGTTCATCCGCTGCAGGCATGGGGTAGTCACGCAATTGATTAGCTCGGACCCATTTAAGTGTTTGCCCTTCCCTAGGCCGAGGCGATCCTTCCCATTTCCTGCAGGCGAACAGCGGCATCAGAAGATGAAAATCGTCATAACTGTGGCTTGCAAAGGTAAGCGGCGCTAGGCAGCTTGACCACGTATCAATACCCAACTCTTCACGCAGTTCACGGATCAAGGCGGCCTCTGGCGTTTCACCAAATTCAATCTTTCCGCCCGGAAACTCCCATAACCCAGCCATTGATTTGCCTTCGGGACGTTGCGCTAACAAGACACGGCCATCAATGTCGATCAAGGCGACAGCTGAAACGAGAACAGTTTTCATTAGGACCGGTAATCCGCGTTGATTGATATATAACCATGCGTCAAATCGCAGGTCCAAACCGTTCCCAATCCACCGCCAATCCCCAGATCCACCGATATCATGAGATCTTGTTGTTTCATGTAAGCAGCACCTGCTTCTTCAGAATAATTGGGCGAAACCCAGCCACTCTCGGCGACAATGATGTCCCCAAAACGGATCGTAAGTAAATCGCGATCTGCAGTCGCACCAGACTTCCCAACAGCCATAACGATTCTGCCCCAATTGGGGTCTTCACCAGCAATTGCAGTCTTAACCAAAGGCGAGTTTGCAATTGAGAGTCCGACCTTACGTGCTTCAGCGTCTGATGCGGCACCAGTAACGCGCACTTCAACGAATTTTGTTGCACCTTCGCCATCACGAACAACTTGGTGAGCTAGGTCCAGCATTACGCCGTGTAACGCCTGCGTGAAGCCGGCGCTTTCGCTAACCTCAACCCCAGACGCACCTGTAGCAGCACATAGGAGAGAGTCCGAAGTCGATGTATCGCTGTCTACCGTGATGCAGTTGAAGGTTTGGTCGGTCAATGCACCTAAAAGGGCTTGCAACGCTGGCTGACTAATTTTGGCGTCGGTAAACAGGTAAACTAACATCGTCGCCATATCAGGGGCGATCATACCGGACCCCTTTGCTATCCCGGCAATTTTCACAACCTTTCCGTCAATTTCTACTTCGGCTGATGCACCTTTTGGGAAGGTGTCGGTCGTCATGATCGCCTTTGCCGCAGCTTCGAGCCCATTGTCTGAAAGACCTGCGTTCAATTCCGCCATCTGTGCGGTGATCCGGTCATCAGGAAGGCGTTCGCCGATAACCCCAGTGGAGGCCGTGAAGATGCGTTTCTGATCGATTCCGGTGGCCATTGCGACTGATGCGCAAATCGCCTCGACAGATTTTTCACCTGCCGCACCTGTAAACGCGTTGGCATTGCCTGAGTTTACAAGGATGGCCGCACGACCTGAAGCTGTCTTTCCCAACTTGGCTTGGCAGTCCAAGACGGGCGCAGACCGCGTAGAGGAACGCGTAAAAACGCCAGCAATTGATGTGCCAGCCGAAAGTTCGGCTAGCATGACATCTGTGCGATCCTTGTACTTTACTCCCGCTGCACCAGCAGCAAATCGAACGCCCTCAATGGTTGGAAGGTCGGGGAATTGCGCAGGTGCGAGCGGAGAGATTGTCATTTCTATTTATCCAACAGGTCGAGATTTTGGATCAGAGTGAAATCAAATGTTTCTTGATCTGGCAAGGTAACATCTGCATCGGCTGCAAGAGTTTCCAACAGAGCGTTAAGTTCTTCCTGTTGAATTCCAGTTGCCAGTTCTTCACGTAAATCGTCTAGCGTGGGCAACGGTGCCGTGCGTGTTTCATTCAACTTAACAACATGCCAGCCGAACTGTGTCTGGACTGGCGCAGAAACTGCTCCTGCCTCGAGTTCAACAACGGCTGCCTCAAATTCAGGAACCATCATGCCAGGGCCAAACCAACCAAGCTCGCCACCAGACGGGCCGGACGGACCAGTTGATTTTTCTTGTGCTGTTTCAGCAAAGTCAGCGCCATCATCCAACATTTCAATTATGGCGATGGCCTCTTCCTCTGTTTCGACAAGGATGTGAGATGCATTGAACTCCGCTTCGGGTACGACACCCTCAAAACGAGCGTCATATGCAGCCTGCAGTGCCTCTTCGCTAATCGGCTGGAGTGCCAAATCGTTCACGACTTCACCAGCACGTAGGGAGCGACGTTCGTTCGCGAGAGCGATTTCAACGCGCAGGGGCTCTTCTTCAAGGGTGTCTGCCAACAATTGTTGATTAACCAACTGTTCAACAAGGCCATTGAACACAACGTCATCGGGCAACTGCTGATACTGTGGTGGTAGCTGTGAGCGCAGCATGACAAGCTGCCCAAGCGTGATGTCGGAGCCATTAACAGACGCAACAACGGTCTCTGCTGTCATTTCAGCATGGTTTTCAGCTGCTGCCGTCCCTGCCAACAATGTAGAAGCAACTATGGAGGTCACAAAATTGGTACGAAAAGCCATCTTAACTATCCCTTAATAGGCCACGGTAGGTCGTGGCGTTGACACCTATGTAGCGGCCCCTTACATCCCTTAAAGGTCCCGAGGGGGCCGGTCTTGGCCTTCTATCTAGGGGGCGCGCCGTTAAGGCACAACCAACCTCCTCATTCTTTGATGTCAGAGACGCCACAAACAGGCGCGCGGAGAGAAAATGCTCGGTCTTGGTTCCCTTAAAAAGAAGGTGTTCGGCACCCCAAATGACCGCAAGGTGAAAGCCACGCGCCCAATTGTTGAAAAGGTCAACGCGCTTGAACCCGAATTTGAGGTCCTTACGGACGAACAGATCAAGGCAAAAACCGAAGAACTGGCCCAACGTGCCATGGGTGGAGAAAGCCTAGACGCAATCCTGCCAGAGGCATTTGCGAACTGCCGCGAAGCTGCCAAGCGTGCATTGGGTTTGCGGGCTTTCGATACGCAGTTGATGGGCGGGATCTTCCTGCATCAAGGTAACATTTCAGAAATGAAGACGGGCGAGGGTAAAACCCTTGTTGCGACCTTCCCTGCATATTTAAATGCGTTGTCCGGTAAGGGCGTGCACGTTGTAACTGTAAATGACTACCTGGCCAAACGTGACGCTGAATGGATGAGCCAAGTTTATAGCGCTTTGGGTCTGACAACAGGCGTCGTCTACCCGCAACAGCCGGAAGACGAAAAACGCGCTGCTTACCGCTGTGACGTGACCTATGCCACGAACAACGAATTGGGTTTCGATTACCTGCGTGACAATATGAAATCTGAGTTGGCTCAGATGAACCAGCGTGACCACAACTTTGCCATTGTGGATGAAGTTGATTCGATTCTGGTGGACGAAGCGCGCACGCCGTTGATTATTTCTGGCCCAGCCGAAGACCGGACAGAAATGTATCTGGCGATTGATAAACTGATTCCAGAAATTCAGGATGACCATTTCACACTGGATGAAAAAACCCGAAACGTGAATTACACTGATGAAGGCAACGAGTTCTTAGAAGAACGCCTTGTGACGGCTGGAATCCTACCAGAAGATCAGTCTCTTTATGCTCCAGAAAGCACATCCATCGTGCACCACGTCAATCAGGGCCTGCGTGCCCATAAACTTTTCACGAAAGACAAAGACTACATCGTTCGTGACGGTGAAGTTGTATTGATCGACGAGTTTACAGGCCGGATGATGACGGGTCGACGTTTGTCCGAAGGCTTGCACCAAGCGATCGAGGCGAAAGAAGGCGCGAAGATTATGCCTGAAAACGTCACGCTCGCCTCTGTGACGTTCCAAAACTATTTCCGTTTGTACAACAAGCTGGGCGGTATGACGGGTACAGCCCTGACCGAAGCCGAAGAGTTTATGGAAATCTACGGTCTAGGCGTTGTTGAAGTCCCAACAAATCGGCCAATCGCGCGAGTCGATGAACATGACCAAGTGTATCGTACCGCGAAGGAAAAGTTTGATGGTGTCGTTAAGGCCATTAAGGAGGCCCATGAAAAAGGCCAACCGACGCTTGTTGGTACAACATCCATCGATAAATCAGAGTTCCTGAGCCAGTTGTTGGATGCTGAAGGTATTGCACACAATGTTCTAAATGCACGTCAGCACGAGCAAGAAGCGCAAATTGTAGCCGATGCCGGCAAACTAGGTGCCGTTACCATTGCGACCAACATGGCAGGTCGTGGGACCGACATTAAGCTTGGCGGGAACGTCGAATTCAAAATCATGGAGGCAATTGCGGCCTCCCCCGATGATGACAACGAAGAGGTCCGCACCCAGATCGAGGAGGCCCATAAGGCAGACGAACAAGCGGTTAAAGACGCTGGTGGTTTGTACGTCTTGGCAACCGAGCGCCATGAAAGCCGCCGCATCGATAACCAATTGCGCGGTCGTTCCGGCCGTCAGGGTGATCCAGGCAGGTCTTCATTCTTCTTGTCCCTTGAAGATGACCTCATGCGTATTTTCGGATCCGAACGCTTGGATAAGGTGCTGTCGTCCCTTGGTATGAAAGAAGGCGAAGCCATTGTTCACCCATGGGTGAACAAATCACTAGAGCGTGCGCAGGCGAAGGTTGAGGGCCGTAACTTTGACATTCGCAAGCAGCTTTTGAAATTCGATGACGTCATGAATGATCAACGGAAAGTTATCTTTGCGCAGCGCCGTGAGATCATGGAAGCACAGGACCTGTCTGAAATCACAGCAGATATGCGGTCGCAGGTTATCGACGACCTGGTCGACCTTCATATTCCAGCAAAGTCTTATGCGGACCAATGGGATGCCGAAGGCCTGTATGCACAGACAATCGCACATCTTGGTATTGATGTGCCTGTCATTGAATGGGCGAACGAAGAAGGTGTTGACGATGAAGACCTGCGTGAGCGTTTGGAGGAGGCCGCGGACAAGTTCATGGCCGAAAAGACCGAAAGCTTTGGTGGCGAAACAATGCGCAACATCGAAAAGCAAGTCTTGCTACAAACTATCGATGCAAAGTGGCGCGAGCATCTGTTGACATTGGAGCATTTGCGTTCCGTTGTTGGGTTCCGTGGCTACGCGCAGCGCGATCCATTGAATGAATATAAGACGGAATCATTTCAGTTATTCGAAGGCCTTTTGGATGGCCTTCGCTCGGACGTGACCCAGAAGCTCGCGCAAATCCGCCCAATGACAGAAGAAGAACAGCAGGCAATGGTCGCACAGGCGCAAGAACGTCAACGTCAGGCGCAGGTGGCAGCCGCTGGTGGCGCCGCAATATCTGCGGGTGCGGCACAAGCAAAACCTGGGTTTGACGAGAATGACCAAAAGACTTGGGGAAACCCGGGGCGTAATGATTTGTGCCCATGTGGGTCCGGTAAGAAATTCAAACATTGTCACGGCGAGTTGAGCTAAACTATAAACTCACGCCGTGATTCCGCCTTATTGCTGTCCGAAAGAATCCCAATGGGTGCCCTTCTAAGGTCATGGGGGTAAAGCATCTTTGACTCTGATCCCTATGTGGGAAGGAGTGGAAGAATGGCAGACATAAAGAAAATCGGTATGGCCGCTGGCACATTCAGCATCGCGCTGGGTATTGGTTTTGTGATGCAAAATGGAAACGCGTTAGCGAGTCGTTTTGGCACTGAAGGCGTCGAAGAGCCAACGGCTTTTGTTCAAGATGAAGTACCTGTTGTGGTTACTCAGGCGAGCCTTGCGGTTACCGCAGACGGTGTCCCAACAGTTCCTGATACATCTCCTGTTCTAGATGCTCCGGTACCAATTTCAGAAACCGCTGTCGCCGTGCCGAAACCGGACGTGGCTCAGGATCCGCAAAAGCTTCCAGTTCAATTGGCTAGCATTGACCCTGAAGCCTTGCCTGAAATCGAAAATCTGGCAGCCGTCGCGTCAGATGTCATTCTAGACGTAGTGCCATCTGAAACTGTGGAACTTGACTGCGTCCCAAAGATGGTAGCTGTCGCTGGTGGCGCCGCGACTGTTGAGATTGCTGTCGAAGCACCGTGCCACACAAACACTGCATTCACGATCCATCATCAAGGCATGATGTTCTCCGTGATGACTGATGAACAGGGCACTTCAGAGCTGACCTTCCCAGCGCTTTCGGACATCGCTGTTCTTATTGCGGCATTCGATCATGGCGATGGTGCAGTCGCAACCGTCACGATTCCGGACTTTGCAGACTATGATCGTGCTGTTTTGCAATGGCAGGGTGAAACCTCTGTTCTTTTGAGTGCCTACGAAAATGGCGCAGATTTCGCGACCGAGAACCACATTTTCTCGGGCAACCCCGGGGATATGGCTCGGATTCAGGATGGTGTCGGTGGATATCTCGTATCGCTTGGCGATGCTGAAGTTGAAAATGCCTTCATGGCAGAAATCTATACATATCCTACGGGAATGATCGACGCGGGTGGAAACGTGGCATTGGTCGCTGAAGCTGAGATTACCGCAGCTAACTGTGGGAACGAATTGAATGCCCAAAGTATCCAAGTCGACCAGCTAGGGGGCACAACCGCATTGGATCTGACATTGGTTATGCCTGATTGCGATGCTGTTGGTGACGTTCTTATCTTGCAAAACATGTTTCAGGACCTAACACTCGCCTCAAGATGATATGGCCTGAGTTTAGTCTTCGATCGAAAGTAATTCAGTGTGCGGCGATCTTCGCCGCACATTTCGTTTGCGTTGGCGCTGCGCTCAGCCAAGACGTTACATTCCGTAGTGCAGACAACGCCATTTCTGTAAGTGGTCGTTTCATTGGTTTTGATGGTACGATCACAACGCTTGCTGGTGAGAGCGGACCAATCGCGTTTCGCGCTGAAGGAATGATTTGCGAAGGCCCTTCTTGCCCCGATATCGACAATTATGTGCCACGCCTTCGAATGGAAGGCGCTCCGCGCATGGCAAACGTATTGCTGCCATCTCTCATAGAAGTCTACGCCCGTGACAATGACCTGACTGTCAGTGAAACTGCTGGGGTTTTTACAGTTAGTCGTACTGATGGAACGTCTGCGATACAGATATCCTTATCTGCTGCACGGCCTGATATCGCTTTTGAATCATTCTTGAACCAGACTGCGGACGTTTTGATGTCCATGCGTGAGCTGCAAACAGAGGAGTTGCGTGAAGCCGCTGACTATGGGTTAGGGCAACTCAACACAGCACGGCAGGGGCGGATCCTAGCATTAGACGCTCTTGTTCCTGTAACTTATGCAGGATCTGACCAGAGAACCATTTCAATGGGAGATCTGGGCACTGCGCTATCTGGTAGGTCTGATGACTTCGAGGTGGTCCTTCTGGATGACTTTGATAGTCAACTTAATGGTTTTGAAGAAAGGTTCATGCGCCCGTTTGGCCGAGCAATCGGCGACACCCTTCCTGTTCTTGGTGATTTGGATGCCATAACCGAACGTGTCGCGAACACACCTGGTGGATTGACGGTGTTACCGTATGGAAAAACCGGAAATACACAGCCGCTCGCTTTAGATGGCCCTTGCGGACTGCGGTCTGAAGCGGAATTCCTAACCTTGAAGACAGAAGATTACCCGCTAACATTTCCGATGTTTTTATATTTGCCGCAGCGAAATCTACACCCTGCAGAGAATGACTTTCTTGAGTGGTTCCGTTCACCTGCAGCCCAGTTGGTAATTCGACGGGCCGGTTTTGTAGATTTGGCTGCTGTGCCAATTCCGCTAGCTAACCAAGGGGACCGCTTGGCAAATGCGATTTCTAACGCCGGATCCGAAATACCACTTGGGGAATTGCAACGCTTGATACGGGTGCTCTCTCCACAGGTGCGGATGTCCAGCACATTCAGGTTTGAACCTGGTTCGACTCGTTTGGACGGCCAATCGCGTTCGAATGTTCTACAGCTGGCACAGTCAATTCGTGATGGTAGATTTGGTGGGCAAAAGCTTATGTTCGTTGGCTTTAGTGATGGCCGAGGTCCGGCTGCTGCAAACCGAGATCTGTCTGCCGCGCGTGCAGAATCAGTCCGCCGTGATGTTGAAGCAGCGCTTGGTGGCGTCGTTCCTACGAACGTAAAAATCGAGACCGAAGCTTTTGGTGAAGCAATGCCTATGGCATGTGACGATACTATTTGGGGGCAACAAACAAACAGGCGCGTAGAGCTGTGGGTTCAGGAAGCGGGTTAAAGCAAGCCTTGTGACTTAAAGCTGAGTTCGCGGGACCTACCAATAATTAGGTGGTCATGAAGGGTAATACCAAGTGCCTTTGCCGCCAATGCGATCTGATTGGTCATACTGATGTCTTCGTCTGACGGGGTCGGATCTCCGGATGGATGATTATGGACAAGAATCATCGCTGACGCGTTAAGTTCCAGTGCCCGTTTCACGACCTCACGTGGATAAACAGGAACATGATCAACGGTTCCCTCGCCCTGTTGTTCGTCCGCAATAAGCACGTTTTTGCGATCAAGAAAAAGAACGCGAAATTGCTCGGTGTCACGATGCGCCATAACCGTATGACAATAATCCAACACAGCATCCCAAGAGCTAATGATATGTCGTTGCATGACCTTTGCACGTGCCATTCGATGAGTAACGGTTTCCATTACCTTTAGTTCCAATGCAACTGCTGGACCAACCCCTTCTACTTTTTCTAAGCGTGCTAGTGGTGCAGAAAGAACCCCGTTGAGGTCCCCAAAGGTGTCAATCAAACGTCTAGCGAGCGGCTTTACGTCTTGGCGCGGGATGACACGAAATAGGGTCAGTTCAAGAATTTCGTAGTCCGGCATTGCCCGTGCCCCACCAGTCAGAAACCGATGCCGCAATCGTTTGCGGTGGTCAGCAAGGTAGGAAGGCAATCGGCCTTTCTTGGCGGGTGGTATGGCCGTTACGATTTCGACCTCGTCTCGGTCAATCGTAACGGTCTTAGGCGCATCCAACGGAAGCTGGGGCGCCTCAGAAAATGAAGAGGGCGCATTTTTCATGCGCCCTACTTTGGTGTGATTCCGTTACTGGAATGTTAACTTGAATTTGTCAGCCCTTCATGGATTCCCAAAACGACTTGACCGAATTGAAGAAACTAGAGCTTTGCGGATTATTGTCGCTTGCCAAATCTTCGAATTCACGCAGAAGTTCTTTTTGGCGCGAAGTCAGATTCACCGGAGTTTCCACGGCCATTTCTATGAACATGTCGCCGGGTCCACCACCGCGAAGGGCAGGCATACCTTTGGCACGCAGGCGCATTTGACGGCCAGATTGAGAACCCGCAGGAATTTTCACACGTGACCGACCGCCATCAATTGTCGGTACTTCAATGTCGCCACCAATTGCAGCAGTCGCCATGGACACGGGAACACGGCAGAATAGATGGTTGCCTTCGCGCTCGAAAAGTTCGTGGTCGCGCACTTCAATGAAGATGTACAAATCACCTGTTGGTCCGCCCCGCATTCCAGCTTCGCCTTCGCCGGCAAGACGAATACGTGTGCCAGTTTCTACGCCTGCAGGAATGTTGACCGAAAGGGATTTCTCTTTTTCAACACGTCCCTGACCGTGACAGGACTTACACGGATCCTTGATTGTTTGCCCCATGCCATTACACGTTGGGCAAGTGCGTTCGACTGTAAAGAACCCCTGTTGAGCGCGGACTTTTCCCATACCCGAACATGTTGGGCAGGTTTGTGGCTCTGAACCGCCTTCTGCGCCGGTACCATTACATGATCCACATCCAACCGCGGCTGGAACAGTGACCGTCTTTTGAAGGCCTGCAAACGCTTCTTCCAGGGTGACGCGAAGGTTGTAACGCAGGTCATTGCCGCGCTGTGCACGGTTTCCACCGCCCCCGCCGCGTTGGCCGCCCATATTTCCAAACAGATCGTCAAAAATGTCTGAGAATGCCGACCCAAAGTCTCCTTGGCCGCCCATTCCACCGGGGCCACGACTGCCGCCGCCCATGCCACCTTCGAATGCCGCGTGACCATAACGGTCATAAGCAGCTTTCTTTTCGGCGTCCTTCAAAATTTCATAGGCTTCGCCGGCCTCTTTGAATTGGGCCTCAGCGTTCGGATTGTCTGCGTTACGGTCGGGGTGCAGTTCTTTGGCCTTACCACGGTAGGCCTTTTTGATCTCGTCGGCGGAGGCCCCTTTTGAGAGCCCCAAGACCTCGTAGTAATCGCGTTTAGACATGATCAATTCCCTTTGGTGGGACGCATAAGACCGGCCCCTTTAGAGCCGGCCTTACAGGTTACCAACGCTTAGCCGCGTTTGTCGTCGTCAAGATCTTCGAAGTCAGCGTCGACAATATCGTCGGCCGCGGCTTCATCAGCACCGGGCATGTCAGGCTCGGCTTCGCCGGCCTCTTCTTGCGCGGACTTGTAGATCGCTTCACCCAGCTTCATGGCAGATTCTGTCACGTTCTGGATGCCAGACTTGATCTTGCCTGCATCTTCACCTTCCAGATCGTCTTTAAGCGCGGCAATGGCCAGCTCGATAGCTTCGATCGTGGTTGGGTCAACCTTGTCGGCATGTTCTTCCATGGACTTTTCAGTCGAATGAACAAGGCTTTCCGCTTGGTTCTTGGCTTCGACAAGTTCCTTACGGTCCTTATCTGCCTCAGCGTTTTCTTCAGCGTCGCGCACCATTGCATCGATGTCTTCGTCGGACAGGCCACCAGAAGCTTGGATTGTGATTTTCTGTTCCTTGCCAGTGCCTTTGTCAGACGCGCCCACAGAAACGATACCGTTGGCATCGATATCAAAGGTCACTTCGATCTGTGGCATGCCGCGTGGGGCTGGTGGAATTTCTTCGAGGTTGAACTGGCCGAGCATCTTGTTGTCGGCAGCCATCTCACGTTCACCTTGGAAGACGCGAATTGTCACAGCGTTTTGGTTATCTTCTGCGGTTGAGAAGACTTGGGACTTTTTCGTTGGGATCGTTGTGTTGCGATCGATCAAGCGTGTGAACACGCCGCCAAGCGTTTCAATACCCAAGGACAATGGAGTCACGTCCAAGAGAACAACGTCTTTAACGTCACCCTGAAGAACACCAGCCTGAATAGCCGCACCCATGGCAACAACCTCATCAGGGTTCACACCCTTGTGTGGCTCTTTGCCGAAGAATTTTGTCACTTCTTCGATAACCTTAGGCATGCGTGTCATACCACCAACGAGAACAACTTCGTCGATGTCGTCAGTTTTCAGGCCTGCATCTTTCAACGCAGCTGCACATGGCTTCATGGACGCTTTGATCAAGTCACCAACGAGGCTTTCCAGCTTCGCACGTGTCAGCTTTACAACCATGTGCAACGGAGACCCGTCAGAACCCATGGAAATGAACGGCTGGTTGATTTCTGTGGAAGACGCGGAAGACAGTTCGATCTTCGCTTTCTCAGCAGCTTCTTTCAGACGCTGCAACGCCATCTTGTCTTTGGTCAGGTCAACACCGTTTGCCTTTTTGAATTCATCAGCAAGGTAGTTCACGATGCGCATGTCAAAGTCTTCACCACCAAGGAACGTGTCACCGTTAGTGGATTTCACCTCGAACAAGCCGTCATCGATTTCCAAGATGGTTACATCGAATGTACCGCCACCAAGGTCATAGACCGCAATCGTCTGTGTTTCTTTTTTATCAAGGCCATATGCCAACGCAGCCGCTGTGGGCTCGTTGATGATACGCAGTACTTCGAGGCCAGCAATCTTACCGGCGTCTTTTGTCGCCTGACGCTGCGCATCGTTAAAGTACGCGGGAACCGTGATAACCGCTTGGTCAACATCTTCGCCAAGGTAGCTTTCCGCGGTTTCTTTCATTTTCTGAAGGATCACAGCAGAAACCTGGGCAGGGGAGTATTTCTCACCCTTGGCTTCGACCCACGCGTCGCCGTTGCCGCCATTCACAACTGCGAAAGGCATGTTCTTCTTATCTTTTGCCAAGTCGGAGTCGTCAAAGCGACGACCAATAAGACGCTTAACACCGAAGACAGTATTTTCTGGGTTTGTAACGGCCTGACGCTTTGCAGGCTGGCCAACAAGACGCTCATCGTCTGTGAAAGCTACGATAGATGGTGTCGTGCGCGCGCCTTCAGCGTTTTCAATAACGCGAGGTTGCGAGCCGTCCATGATTGCGACGCAGGAGTTTGTAGTCCCGAGGTCGATGCCAATGACTTTTGCCATGTTCAAATCCCTTTCCTAGGCGATGAGAGCGGCGCGGACCCGTTCCGGCACCCGTGCCCTATGGTTGATTGGTTATGAGTGTCCCCACTCGGATCGATGGGTATATAGGTGTGCATAACAGAGCCTGCAAGCTGTCAGAGGGTGCAGATATGCGCAAAAGTCGTGAACAAGGGGTTACAGTGCAGCCAACAGTGGCTTTGAGGGGTGTTCAGGTGTTCCAAGGGCTATTGGACCGGGGCCAACAGGAAGAGATTTTGCAAGAGATTCGCAAGATCGTAGCGCATGCTCCGCTCTTTTCGCCGATGACTCCATATGGCCGGCCAATGTCAGTGCAAATGACCAGCGCGGGCCAGTTTGGCTGGGTTTCGGATGCCAAAGGATACAAATATGCCAGAAAGCATCCAAACGGAAATCTTTGGCCCGCGATTCCGCTCAATGTTCTAGACGTTTGGAATAAAGTTTCAGGTGCAAATCGAGCCCCAGAATGCTGCTTAATAAATTTGTACCGCGAAACCGCGAAAATGGGTTTGCACCAAGATCGGGATGAGGCTGATTTTCAACAGCCCGTGGTTTCTATTTCACTTGGGGATGAGGGGCTGTTCAGGATTGGTAACACAACACGCGGTGGCAAAACCGAATCGATCTGGCTGAAATCAGGAGATGTCGTCGTTATGGGCGGCGAAGCGCGGCTGGTTTATCACGGCATAGACAAAACGCGCGCTGGGTCGTCAACGTTGCTTTCTGGGGGAGGGCGGATCAACCTGACACTGCGCGTGGTGACCTAATCAATCTGTCACTAGGGCTGGATTGTACAACATCCAGATAGCATCGCCGGGGCCCCCGAAATTTCGGTCATAACTTCGATGGAAAGACCGTAGTATCTGTCTGACATGCCATCTGTGCAGCTACCTTCCATGATGAAAGCGCTGCTATTCCCGATAATCATTCCGAAACGGTCGACACGGTTCTGCGATGTGAAGTCTAAAGTTTCCGAAACCGATTCGATCACGTCGTTGAAATATTCAAGATCAGTCTGAGCGGTCGTTCGGGTCAGATTCCAAAACGGTTCTGTTCCGTAACATGCCGTTATAGGGGGAAAACTGCCTGCCCAGCGGGGATCGCGTTCCATAAACCGCAAAGACACCCAGCCTGACCCATCACCAATATTTACGCGGCCCCATTCGCGCTCATCATCGACGTCAACGACCTCTATGTTCTTCGCATCATATGCAAGGGTGCCAATTATTTCCGAGGTAACGTCTGGCAGTCTACGGACATTCAAAGCGTCGTTGGTAGCAACGCCTTGTACATTATATAATGCGGGCCAGGTTTCTAACGCGGCAAAGGTTGGGGAAGCCCAAATGAACATAGTAAGGGCGACCCACCGGATCATCGTGCTGCGTCCCAGCTCACAGAAGCTTTTTTGCGCGTGTAGAATTCGAGCATCAATCCGATCATTATCAATGCGATTGACAGCTTTAAGGGGTAAGAGATCGAGCTGAAATGTGGGTTGTAATTGATAAAGGTGAACCCACGGGCTTGATCGATGGAATGGAACAATGGATTCCAATCAAACATCACAAGCAAATAGCCGGGTAGCGAATTTGCCACGAACATTTTGCCAGACGTGATCATATTCGCGCGCATGTAAATCGTAGATGCAAGGCCTACTAACCCAGGCGCCCACGGTTTCAATGCTAAAAAAACCATTCCAACCGCAACACCTGAAAACCAAGCCAATAACACCATACCAAGGGCGCCGATCGGTTTGTAAATCGTAATCGGATTAAAGAGCATATGGTACAGGCACAGGATCGTCACCATAGACAGCAGTTGAATGTAGAGCGATGAAAGCGCGTTCGACAATATTGAGATCAGTGTGTTCATTGGTGCGTGTTTCATCATCGCCGATGCAGGGCCATCAGCCCCCATAACCGCGCCCATAGCTTTGTTGTGTGTCAGAAAAAGCAGGATACCTGACATCAAATAGAGGACGAAGTCGCCCCTGATCGCCAAGCTCTTCATTCCCAAAACCGAAAACATGAAATAGAAAACAGCAACAAAAACAATAGTTTGCATCATCGCCAGCAAAAGCCCGACAATCGCATTTCTGTGGCCCTTCCGAATATCGCGAACGATAGAATGGTAGATCAATTCTAACATTCCGACTGCTGATCGGGATCTCGTTTTTGGCCGTTGTGCTTCGAACATGGTGTTTGCCTGTCGTTAAAGGATGCCATTGGGCGGTCATATGCCGTTCTGGCATGAAATTCTTGCTGATCCTTTAGTGTCACAGCATAAGGGGGCCAGACGGCTGGATCAATCAAAACAGCTGTGAAGTGAATTTGAGCAAAAGGTTTAAGATGGATTTCGATAAACTCACCGAAGTGATGCGCCGTTTGGCATTGGAAGCTGGCGACATCATTATGGATATTTATGACGCTGATGATTTCGAAGTTAAGTCGAAAAGTGATGACAGCCCTGTGACCGCTGCAGACGAAGCTGCGGATGCGCATATTTCAGCGGGTTTGCGAGCGGAATTTCCAGATGTAGTTCTAATCACAGAAGAGCAGTCAGACAGCCATGCGCTGAAAGCACATACATTCCTTATCGTTGACCCTCTTGATGGCACAAAAGAATTCATTCATCGCCGCGGCGATTTCACAGTCAATATTGCCTACGTTGAAGAAGGCGCACCGCGCCGTGGCGTCGTTTATGCGCCTGCCAAGGGTCGCTTGTTTTACACGAACGCTGCTGGCGCGTCCGTCGAAGAAGTGGGCGATTTGGACAAGGATACCATTGGCACGACAATCCCAATTTCTGTTAGCACGCCGGACAACAAGGGTCTGATGGTTGTTGCATCCAAGTCGCATCGTGATCAAGCGACGGATGATTACATCAACAAATACGCGGTTAACGACATGAAAAGCGCGGGCTCCTCGTTGAAGTTTTGTCTTGTTGCGACTGGCGAAGCCGACATTTACCCACGTGTTGGCCGTACTATGGAATGGGACACCGCCGCTGGGCATGCAGTTTTGACCGGTGCAGGTGGCCATGTGGTGCGTTTTGATGACCACATGCCACTGTCTTATGGGAAAGAGGATTTTGCGAACCCGTTCTTCATCGCTTACGCACCTGGCATTGATCTGAAACTGCCATAATGAGTGTCTTGGTCGTCATTCCTGCTCGGTTTGCTTCAACCCGTTATCCGGGCAAGCCGCTAGTAGAACTACGTGGATCGACGGGTGAGGCCAAAAGCCTCATTCGGCGTTCATGGGATGCCGCGATGTCCATTAAAGGCGTAGATCGTGTTGTTGTTGCGACAGATGACGAGCGTATCCAAGCTGCAGCAGAGGGGTTTGGAGCAGATGTCGTCATGACATCGACCGAATGCCGCAATGGGACAGAACGATGTGCCGAAGCATTCAGAATTCTAGGTGGCAATTTCGATATTGTTGTGAATTTGCAAGGTGATGCGCCGCTAACGCCTGCATGGTTTATCGAAGACCTTGTTGCAGGGTTATCTGCAAATCCAACGGCAGAGGTTGCCACACCTGTACTTCGGTGCGATGGCCGTGCGCTGAATGGCCTTTTAGAGGACCGTAAACACGGGCGTGTTGGAGGGACGACGGCGGTATTTGGGGCTGACCGTAACGCTCTGTTTTTCTCAAAAGAAGTTATCCCATTCACTGGGAAAACTTACTCTGATGCTGATGCCACGCCGGTTTTCCATCATGTGGGGGTCTATGCATACCGGCCGTCAGCGTTGATTGCTTACGGGAACTGGCCCGTAGGACCGCTTGAAACACTGGAAGGATTAGAGCAGCTCCGATTCTTGGAACAAGGGGCGCATATGCTTTGCGTAGAGGTGCAAGCGCGCAGTAGGCAGTTCTGGGAGCTCAATAATCCTGAGGATGTGCCCAAAATTGAAGCAATGCTATCCGAAATGGGTGATGTTTGAGGGAATTTTCCCAATTATTCCCATGCCAACCAGCCTATGCATTTTTTGTAGGCTAAGCTAATATTGTCTAAATTTCTTATCCTTCATGGGTGAATTAAGGTAAAAAATGAAGAAGCGTGTTACTAAAGCAATTTTCCCGGTCGCAGGTTTGGGAACTCGATTCCTACCGGCAACCAAATCAGTACCAAAAGAAATTATGACTTTGGTCGACAGGCCTTTGATTCAGTATGCGATCGATGAAGCCCGCGCTGCGGGTATCAAAGAATTTATCTTTGTAACTTCGCGTGGAAAGTCCGCGTTAGAAGACTATTTCGACAACGCACCCGAGCTTGAAAACACCTTACGAAAGAAAGGTAAGACCGAACTGCTCGATGCACTCAAGGCAACAAACATGGACAGCGGGACAATTGCTTACCTGCGCCAACATAAGGCGCTTGGTCTAGGGCATGCTGTTTGGTGCGCACGCCGCCTGATTCATAACGAACCATTTGCCGTGATCTTGCCTGATGATGTTATCGCTGCGGAAACCCCATGTTTGAAACAGATGATCGACGCGCATGAAGAAACCGGGGGATGTATGGTTGCGGCTATGGAAGTGCCTGCTGAAAAGGCATCATCCTACGGCGTTATCGACGTCAAAGAAGATCACGGTTCTGTCGTTTCCGTTAAAGGGTTGGTAGAAAAGCCGGCACCCGAAGAGGCTCCGTCGAATCTGGCTGTTATCGGCCGTTATATTCTGACACCGAAAGTCATGCAGAACCTAAACAAGATAAAAAGCGGGTCTGGCGGTGAAATTCAGTTAACCGACGCGATTGACGCGGAGATGCTTGAGGGCAGAGATGTTTTTGGCTTCAGGTTCCGAGGTCAACGATTTGATTGCGGCTCCAAGGCGGGCTTCTTGCAGGCGACTGTCGCATTCGGTCTTGCAAGACCAGATCTTCGTGGCGAGTTCGATTCGTTCTTACGCGAAATGATGTCGATGCAGCAGGCCGCCCAATAATCGGTGACCAATATGTTTGAGTTTGGTGCGGATTCGGATCAAACAAGAGAACGCTCAGGTGTGGGCGCTGTATTTGCCTATAGGATGCGGTGGAAACGTCGGAGACTCCTCTACCGGTCTTGGAGGCGGCGAAATGAAATAGCTCGCGTTACTTCACCGAATGTGCCTGCAGCAGGCGTTCTGGTATTTTCTACCATGCGCAATGAAATGCTGCGGGTAGAACATTGGTTGAATCATTATCGACTGTTGGGCGTTGTCCACTTCCTTGTTGTAGATAACGCAAGCGATGATGGAACCGCAGAATTTTTATCCAAACAGCCGGATGTATCGCTTTGGACGACGCCAAACAGTTACAAGGCTTCTCGGTTTGGCGTTGATTGGCTGACATGCTTGCAACATAAATTCGGCCATGATCGATGGTGCCTAACAGTCGACGCTGACGAACTCTTGGTTTATCCGGACTCAGATACCCGCTCGGTACAAGAACTCGTTCGGCATTTGGAAGCGCAGGGTCAAAAAGCCTTTGGTACATTGATGTTAGATTTGTACCCCAAAGGCCCAGTTTCAGAGGCGAAATTTACGGCAGGAACCGACCCAACGACCGTTCTGCAATGGTTTGACGCTAAAAATTATCGTGCCAAACTGCATCCTGTATTTGGCAACCTTTGGATTCAGGGGGGTGTGCGTGATCGGATGTTCTTTGGCAGCCAGCCTGAACGTTCCCCAACCCTAAACAAGACACCGCTTGTGAAATGGCAGCGTGGTTTTGCTTATGTCACCTCAACCCACCAGATATTACCACGTAGACTAAATGATGTGTTTGACTTTGGGGCAGGTGACCGTGTGTCAGGTGTATTGCTGCACACTAAGTTTCTACCAAATATTGGCGAAAAATCCAAAGAAGAACTGGCTCGAGCTCAGCACTTCGAAAACAGTAACCTGTATGCGCCGTACTATGGGGCTCTTATGGAAAACCCTAACCTGTGGTCAAACGAATCTGTTCGGTACGCTGGAATAAAGCAACTTATTGACCTTGGGTTAATGTCACAGGGAAATTGGCAATAAGGTTACCCGTGCTGTTATGGTTGCCAATTACCATGTGTTGTTTATTGAAAGGAAACAATGTGGCAATACTTACTCGTTGAGGTGTTAAGTTACTCACCTTAACGGAAAACGTATCAAGCAAGGGATTGAACAGGAAGAACCTCGTTGGGCGCTTTGACTTCATATCGACTTCGCCTTCAGCGAAAGCGCTGGCACTTACGTGCTCGGCGCAAAAGTCATGAGCTATCAGCAATCAAAGACAGGACAAGCCAGATTAAGCCCAACGACATCCTGGTTTTCACGACTTTCCGAAACGAAGATGTCCGTCTGCCATACTTTTTCAAATACTACCGTGATCTTGGTGTTGATCATTTCATTATGGTCGACAATGGGAGCGATGATGGGGGTGATGAATATGCAGCGGAGCAAAGTGATGTTTCGATCTGGCGTGCGCGTGGGAGTTATCGCAAGTCACGGTTTGGTGTCGACTGGCTAAACCATTTGCAGCGCAAGTATGCACATAACCACTGGTCCCTTGTGGTCGACCCTGACGAATTCTTTATCTACCCGTTCTGTGATAGCCGGCCTATTCGTGCTCTCACAGATTGGCTGGATGCATCCGATATCAGAAGTTTTGGTGCGATGTTGCTGGACATGTACCCAAAGGGAAGGATGGATTCAGTCCCATACACTCGCGGTACTAACCCTATTGAAATCGCGACCTGGTTTGACAGTGGCAATTATACAATTTCCAAGAACCACCTGTATTACAACCTTTGGATTCAAGGTGGCCCACGCGCGCGTATGTTCTTCAAGGACGAGCCTTGGCGTGCACCAGCATTGAATAAGACCCCGCTGATCAAATGGCACAAAGATTATGCCTATGTAAGCTCCACACATATGGTTCTGCCTCGCGGCCTAAACCTCGTCTACGATGAATGGGGAGGAGAAAAAGCATCTGGTATTTTGCTTCACGCAAAATTCTTGGACACATTCGGCGCAAAAGCCAAAGAGGAGCTCGAGCGCAACGAACACTACGCAAACTCAAAGGAATACATTGCCTACGCTGAAGGATTGGCGGCTCATCCGGACCTTTGGTGCAAATGGTCAGAGAAATATATCAATTGGCGGCAACTTGAGATTTTGGGTCTTATGTCGAAAGGAAACTGGGCGTGACAGTTGGTGTTGTCATGTTGGTTCACAACGCATTCCATCGCGCTGAAGAGGTGGTACGTCACTGGTCGGCGGCTGGGTGTCCGGTGGTTATCCACGTCGATAAGAATGTGGACAACACTGAGTTCACTGATTTTGCAAAAAGCGTTTCCGACCTGCCAGATGTACTATTCTCTAAACGGCATAAGTGCGAATGGGGGATGTGGGGCATTGTTGCCGCGTCACAATCAGCCTCGACTTTGATGCTAAAGAAATTCCCTGACGTACGTCATGTCTATCTCGCATCAGGTTCATGTCTGCCGTTGCGCCCTATTAAGGACCTACAGTCCTATTTGGAGAAACGACCACGCACAGACTTTATCGAAAGCGCGACAACGGCCGATGTCCCGTGGACACAAGGCGGTCTCGATTTCGAACGTTTTACGCTTCGGTTTCCGTTTTCGTGGCGCAAACAGCGGTTCCTGTTTGACCGCTACGTAGAATTTCAACGCCGTCTTAAGATTTATCGTCGTGTTCCTGACGGTATCGTGCCTCATATGGGGTCGCAGTGGTGGTGCCTTACGCGTCAAACCTTGTCAGCTATACTGGAAGACCCCGATCGACGCACTTACGACACCTATTTCCGTCGGGTCTGGATACCAGATGAAAGCTACTTTCAAACCTTAGTTCGGTTGTATTCTCAGAATATTGAAAGCCGCTCGCTGACACTGTCGAAGTTTGATTATCAGGGAAAACCACACATTTTCTATGACGACCACCTGCAATTGTTGCGCCGATCGGACTGTTTTGTTGCGCGTAAAATCTGGCCGAACGCTGATCGCCTGTATGATAATTTTCTAAACGAAGAAAATCCGATGAAAGGCGCCGAGCCTAACCCCGGTAAGATCGACAGAATCTTCTCAAAGGCAGTTGAACGTCGAACTCGTGGCCGCGCCGGACTATTCATGCAAAGCCGACTTCCACGCGCTGGGCATGAGAATGGATTTACGTCAGCCCCTTACTCGGTGTTCGAAGGGTTCGCGGAGCTGTTCGAAGACTTTGAACCGTGGCTTGGGCGGATGACAGGCACGCGCGTGCATGGACATCTTTACCATAAGGAGCGGGTTGAATTTGAAGGCCGTCAAGAAACGTTTAGTGGCGCGTTGTGTGATAATGCAAGAATACGCGATCACCATGCGCAGTTGTTCTTGATCAACCTTATCTGGAACACCCGTGGCGAACGACAGTGTTTTCAATTTGGTCCAACGGACAGTCAGTTCGCGAGTTGGGATATGGCCAAAGACCCCAATGCGCAGATTAGCGTAATTTCAGGGGCCTGGGCGATTCCGCTGTTCCAATCGAACCGAAACTTTTCCGATATTCGTGCCGATGCAGCAGAGCTTCAACGTATCGAGAGCGAGCATTTGAATGCGTTGCGATCACCTTATGTAAAGGCGCGCATCCGCATTTGGACCTTGGCTGAATTCATTGAAACCCCCATGGAGGCATTGCAAACTGTTTTGGATGAGATGGGTGCGAAAAATCTTCGTCGCGTGACCGAAGCGCCTAAAATGGCGGACCTTACGGGGTTCGGGCAATTCCTTCAGAACCTAAAAAACCAAGGAATGCACCCATACCTTATGGGTGATTTCCCGAACGATGCTACTTCAAATAACGAGCGCCCAACACGACGTAAGCCATATTTGGTTCGTTGATTTAGGCAGCTTGTGCTTCAGTCGCTTCAGTTAGGATCGTGTAGATTGTTGAAGGATCTTCGTTTGCGCGCAATTTCGTGCAGACATTCTCATCCCGAAGCGTTCGAGATACCAATGCAAGGGCCTTAAGATGTTCAACACCAGCCTGTTCGGGTGCAAACAGTGCAAAGGCAAGGTCGACGGGTTGCCGGTCGACAGCATCGAAGTCCAATGGTTTTTTGATACGAACAAAAAGTCCGCAAACTTGTGAAAGCCCAGGCATGCGAGCGTGCGGCAAGGCAACACCATGGCCTACACCTGTTGGACCAAGGTTTTCGCGATCAAGAAGCGCGTCGACCACGGCGGTCTGGTTTAGGCCAAAGCAGGCATCCGCCATATCACCGAGGTCGTGGAACAGACGTTTCTTACTGCTCGCTGCAGCAATAATCTTAATGCCCGTTGCCGGAAGAATGTCCTGTATGGTCATGTTTTCCAAAAAACGAGCAAATGCCCGTCTAGCCTGCGTTACGCGGATCAATCCAACCGATGTTACCATCGTCGCGGCGGTATACCACGTTGACGCCGCTGTGTCCTTCATTCCGAAAAACCAAGACCGGGGCATGCTGTAATTCCATTTGCATGACGGCTTCTCCAACGGAGAGAGATGGTATCTTAGTTTCCATCTCGGCCACGATCATTGAATTTACGCCTTCCGGCTCCGGGTCCTCCGACTCAGTATTTGATGCGAGGATATAGGACCCTGCATCGGAAAGTTCAACGGGTTGCGATCGTTCCTTATGGTGGTCCTTCAACCGACGCTTGTAACGGCGTAATTGTTTCTCCATTTTTTCAGAGGCACTGTCGAATGCTGCATAGATTTCAGTAGCATGGCCTTTCGCTTGCGCAGTCAGGCCGGTGGACAAATGCACATCAGTCTCGCAGACATATTCATGTCCGCTTTTGGAAAAAATCACATTTGCATCTGTCGGTCGTCCTGCATATTTGCCAAAAACCTCTCCTAATTCGCTCTGCACGTGTGTTTGCAGGGCTTCGCCAATGTCGATTTGCTTTCCTGTGATCTGATAGCGCATCTCGTCTCCTTTATGTTTACAGACAATTCGGGCGTGCGAACCAATAAGGTTCGGTTAATTCAGGCCAAAAATGTCGAGAAGGATGCAAAGTATTTGGTTCTAAGCAGTTGGCGCCCGTAAGGCGTGATCCCGACTGTATTGAAAACCGACTTTGTCATCTCCCCTATTGGGCGCCGAAACGACGTCTATGTCAATGGGGCGTCAGGTGACGCGGAAGGAATTGCCCAAATATACACGACGCACGTTCTCGTCTTCCACCACCTCTTCGGTGGTGCCTGACATCAAGATTTTACCGTCATGCAAAATATATGCTCGGTCGACAATTTGTAATGTTTCCTGGACGTTATGATCTGTAATCAATACGCCAATGCCACGATTTTTCAGGTCTGCGGTCAATGCACGAATCTCACCGACGGCGATTGGGTCGACCCCCGCAAATGGTTCGTCGAGCAAAACATATTTCGGGTCAGCAGCAAGACATCGCGCAATTTCTGCGCGTCGACGTTCCCCACCCGACAAGGCCAATGCCGGTGCACGGCGCAGATGTTCAATGGAAAACTCAGACAGCAATTCTTCCAATCTTTCGCGCCTGCGAGTCCTGTCAGGTTCGGAAATTTGAAGGATTGAAAGAATGTTCTCTTCGACGTTTAAGCCTCGAAAAATAGACATTTCCTGAGGTAGGTAACCAATGCCCAGCTTCGCCCTTCGATACATCGGAAGCGTAGTGACGTTGCGTCCATCGACCAAAACTTGCCCTGCTTCTGGCGTGACGAGCCCCGCAATCGAATAAAAACAGGTCGTTTTGCCGGATCCGTTTGGACCTAACAGTGCAACAACTTCACCACGGCCCAGTTGCATGCTTACATCACGTATCACCAACCGTTTACGATAGCTCTTACGAAGGTTCACGACCTTTAGGCCGACATCACCTTCGGTGACAGTCAGGTTTGGTTTTGGATCAGGCATCAATTATTGCCCTGGTTAAAAACAGTCCGCACGCGACCTTCCATTTGCGCTGATCCATTTGAAAGATTGACCCGCATGGTATCGGCCGAGATCGCGCTAGAGCCTTGGGTCAATAACACGCTGCCAGACATCACCAAAGTACCGGCATCAAGATCATATTCGGCGTTTTGTGCTTCGGCGGCTTCGGTCGCGGTTACAAACGTCACGCCCCCGCTAGCGGAAAGCCGGCTGATGTCCCCACCACCGCTTCCATAGACGACTTGAACACGGGCAGCAGACAGGCGTAAGTTGCCTTGCCCCAGCACCACATTCCCTTGAAAAACAGCAGTTCCGCTTTCCTGATCAACACTTAGATTGTCAGCGGTGATTTCAACAGGCGCGGTAGGGTCGGCACTGATGCCGCCAAGGTTGATATTCGTTTGTGCAAACGTCGGAGTGACGGTCAGTATAGCAGCGCAAAGCAAGGCGGTTTTAAAAATCGTCACGACAAGAATCCTATTGTTGCGGGGTGTATACCAGCCGAACACCGTTTTGGAAAAGCATCACTTGGCCATTGGTCGAATTTGGAGTTTCGACGATAAGCTGACCAGCAGTAAGTGCTCCGAAAGGTGTTTGTACCTCTAGGGCACCGTCAGAAACAATGCGGCCTGTGGTTAGGTTCGCGGTTATTCCAGCGGTTTCCATCTCGAATCCGTTAGATGTGTCGAGACGTGTAAGACCTGTCAGGCGCGCTGTACGCTCAGTGTTGTTGATTTCTCCTCCGCCCGAGCTGATTTCGATCAGAGTTCCGTCCACAGACTCGATTGATGCTGTCATTGCCTCGACGCTTAGAATGTTGCCCTGTGGCGTGGCATGCCGCGCGTTTACTTCGATAACCGAGCCATCATCGGCAATGCCTGATAATCGTGCGCCAGATAGCCGCGCTTCTGCTGCGATTTCTTCCAACTCGGCGTACGGGATTGCATTCTCTTGACTGGGTGAACGGGCGAACAAAAAGACCGTCGACATAAGCGCTAATGCAGCCAAAGGCAGGCTGATCTTCAGAAAGCCAACAAATTGAGAATAGCTTTCATCACCAAACATGTCAGACGACGCCCGCGCGAAGGCAGTCGTGGATGTGCAAAATGCCCACAACGTTTCGCGATCCGTTTGGATCCACGACAAACAGACACGTAATTTTGCTACCTTGCATCACATTCAAAGCCTCTTCGGCCAGTGCGTCAGGGTGAATAGTGCGAGGGTCACGAGTCATGACTTGTCCCGCCGTCAGATCCAACAGTCCGGCCATGCTCCGACGCAAGTCGCCGTCGGTCACGATCCCTGTAAGGTAGCCATTGTCGTCCAACACGCCAACTACTCCGAACCCTTTTTGGCTGATGGTCAGCAGGGTATCGCTCATTGGGGTATCTTCACCCGAAAGCGGCACTGCATCGCCTTTGTGCATTAGGTCACCGACTTGGGCCAGTTGTGCGCCAAGTTTTCCGCCTGGGTGGAACGCGCGGAAATTTTCGGCCGTGAACGCACGATGTTCCATCAATGCGACGGCAAGCGCGTCACCCAAGGCCAAAGTCATCGTGGTGGATGTTGTTGGTACGACGCCGGTGCCGCATGCTTCGGGCTGCTTTGGCATAAGCAATGTGATGTCACAATGGGTCGCCAAGGTGCTGGACGGTTTGCTGGTGATTCCTATCAACGGAATGCCAAAACGCTGTGTGTAGGACAGTAGGTTTGCAAGCTCTGGCGCTTCGCCGGAATTTGATATTGCTAATACGACATCGCCATTTGTAACCATTCCAAGGTCGCCATGGGACGCTTCGGCTGGGTGAACAAAATAAGCGGGCGTACCGGTGCTGGCTAACGTTGCGGAGATTTTGCGGGCGATGTGGCCGGATTTGCCTATGCCAGACACGATAACGCGCCCCTGCGCGTTCAGGATCAGGTCGACAGCATCAGAAATAGAGCCATCCAATGAATCAGCAAGTAGGTTGAGAGCATCTGCTTCGGCGCGAATAACGCGGCGAGCGGTGTCAAGAAAACGTGTCTGTGCCATTAATGTGAAAAAATATCCTGGTCGGGCCAGCCTGCCAAATCCAGTTGGGCACGCATGGGGAGAAAATCAAAACAAGCTTGCGCCATTTCGGTGCGCCCTTCACGTTCTAAACGTTCATTTAGCACCTCACGTAATTTATGAAGGTGTAACACATCCGATGCTGCATAAGATAGTTGGGCATCGGTCAGGTTTTCCGAACCCCAGTTTGATTGTTGCTGGAACTTAGAAATATCGATCCCAAGGGTGTCCTGTAGCAAATTTCGCAGTCCGTGGCGGTCAGTGTATGTGCGGACAAGTTTGCTTACAATTTTGGTACAATAAACAGGGGCGGCAACGGTTCCGAAGGCTTGGGCCATCGCGGCGATATCAAAGCGGCCGTAATGAAACAGCTTTAGAACATCTGGGTTAGCCAACAATTTACAGATGTTGGATGCCTCGGTTTGGCCTGGTTTAATCTGCACCAAATGACAATCTCCATCGCCGCTAGACATTTGGATCAAACAAAGGCGGTCGCGATGCGGATTAAGCCCCATTGTTTCGCAATCAATTGCTACAATAGGACCGAGATCCAGATCATCGGGTAAGTCATTTTGGTAAAGGTGGTTTGTCATCTCTTTCCTCTAACATGTGGAAAGGATGGTGCCCAGAAGAGGACTCGAACCTCCACGTCCATACGGACACCAGCACCTGAAGCTGGCGCGTCTACCAATTCCGCCATCTGGGCACAGATCACGTGAGGAGAGCGTTTAGGCGTGTCTGCGAAAGGTGTCAACGCGATTCCAGCGTGAAAAACGGCAGGTGGAGTTTTTATTGGTACCTGTCTGTAGAAGGAGCCAAATGTGCTTTCGAATATACGCCTTGTTTATGAAGGTCCGTGAGGGTAAATCGGGGTCAATCTCGTCCGAAGGAATCTTGCTATGTCCAAACTTGTCACCATCTACGGCGGGTCCGGTTTTGTCGGACGGTATATCGCACGACGTCTAGCTAAAGCTGGCTGGCGGGTGCGCGTTGCTGTGCGCAACCCGAACGAAGCAATGTTCGTTAAGCCATATGGCGCTGTTGGGCAGGTCGAACCTGTCTTCTGTAATATTCGCGACGACGCGTCTGTTGCATCCGTGATGCAGGGCGCTGATGCGGTTGTGAACTGCGTCGGGGTGTTGGACGAGATCGGTAAGAACACATTCGAAGCGGTGCAGGTCGAGGGTGCTGAACGTATCGCGCGCATTGCTGCAGCAAACGGTGTTTCTGCAATGACCCACATTTCGGCCATTGGTGCAGATGCTGAAAGCGAAAGCGAATATTCCCGAACAAAGGCTGCTGGTGAAGCTGCTGTTTTGGCACATATGCCTAATGCGATGATCATCCGACCGTCTATTATTTTCGGTATGGAAGACGGGTTCTTTAACCGCTTTGCGGGTATGACGCGGTTTGGTCCTGTTTTGCCGATTGTTGGTGCAAATACGAAATTCCAGCCTGTGTATGTTGATGATGTTGCCGCCGCCGCCGTGATGGGTGTTGAAGGTGCTGCAACTGGTACCTTTGAGTTGGGTGGACCAGATGTGAACACAATGCGTGAGCTGATGGATCAGATGCTCGTCGTTGTGCGTCGTCGTCGTTTGGTTTTGAACATTCCGTTCTGGGCTGCGAAGGTTATGGCGTTTGGTTTCAAGGTTGGTCGGGTGATGAGCCTTGGTTTGGTGCGAGGGCCACTGACGGCCGATCAGGTTGAAAACCTAAAGGTTGATAACGTCGTTTCAGAAGGTGCGCAGGGGTTTGAGGCCCTTGGCCATGTGCCGACAGCGATGGAAGCGATTTTGCCAGATTACCTGTGGCGGTACCGCCCAAGTGGGCAGTATGACGCGATCAAAGAAAGCGCGAAAAACCTGAAGGTTTAAGTGTAAGCGATCCATAGTAGAATTACGCCCAGCACCACACGGTAGATTACGTAGGGCGTGAAGCTGACGGATTTCAAAAGCCGCATCATCAAAGATAGCGCAGCAAGCGCTGCGACAAAGGCGAACGCTGCTGCGATCGCGCCGTCACGTGCGGCTTGGCTGTCGGCTGTGAGAACCACTTCGGCCCCAAGCAAAACACCAGAGGCGATGATTGTAGGGATCGACATGAGCATCGCCAGCTTTGCGCCGTCTTCGCGGGTGTAGCCCAACTGACGTGCCGCGGTGATGGTGATACCTGAACGCGATGTACCGGGGATGAGCGAGATGGCCTGCCAAAATCCCATGGTAAGCGCATGTTTGACGGACCAATCGTTTGCGGTTCTTGTGGTGGGGCCGGTTTGGTCGGCCCAATAAAGAACGATGCCAAAGATCAACATCGTCCAGCCGATTACGGTGATTGACCGCATTGCGTCGTCTAAACCGGTTAGTTTTAGAACTAACCCGAATATGACCACAGGGATCGTTGCAACGATTAATCCCAACGCCAAACGGGCGCCTTGCGTGTCTACTTTGCCACGGGCGAGGCGGCCTAACCCAATCAGTCCGGCCCGCACGTCGGGCCAAAAATATAAGATGACGGCGAACAATGTACCGACGTGAACAGCGACGTCGATGACCTGACCCTGATCATCCATTCCTGTCAGTTGAGGCAATAAAATAAGGTGTCCAGATGAGGATACGGGCAAGAATTCGGTGATGCCTTGGATAAGCGCGACAAGCAGGAGGGTAAGCAGAGGCATAGGTGTGTCCGATTCGTTTTGTTCTTTCTAATTCAAACGGAATCTAGGGAAAGGGGGATGATGGGGCCGATCCGGACCTAAAAAATTGCCATAGAACTCATTTGTAGCTTGATCGGGGTATAATTTTCCGTAAATAGGTCAGGCGTACTGACTTTTCTTTCGTGACGGGAGCGATTAGACGGTGCGTTCTGAATTTGATTGGGAGATGACCCTGTGGCTGGACAAAAGATGTTGAAGTTCGTGGATGTAGATCGCGATATGCCGGAGAAGCGTCCGCCCAATCTACGTAAAGAAGATTTCGGCGAGATTTACGCTGAGTACGCTACTGCAAAAGCTGAAGAGCAGGCGTCGCGTTGTTCGCAGTGTGGTGTTCCGTATTGCCAATCGCATTGCCCGTTGCACAACAACATCCCTGATTGGCTGCGCATGACTGCAGAAGGCCGTCTGGAAGAAGCATACGAGATTTCTCAGGCGACAAACACGTTCCCTGAAATTTGTGGTCGTATTTGCCCGCAGGATCGCCTGTGCGAAGGCAACTGTGTGATTGAACAGTCTGGCCACGGCACCGTGACCATCGGGTCTGTTGAAAAATACATCACCGACACCGCGTTCGAGAACGGTTGGGTCAAGCCGATCAAACCGTCTGTGGAACGCACCGAAAGCGTCGGCATTATCGGGGCCGGTCCAGGCGGTTTGGCTGCGGCTGATATGCTGCGCCGCCAAGGCGTTCAAGTTACCGTATATGATCGCTACGATCGCGGGGGTGGTTTGCTAACTTACGGTATCCCTGGCTTTAAGCTGGAAAAAGACATCGTCATGCAGCGTATGCAGCAGTTGGAAGATGGCGGCGTAGAGTTTGTGATGAACTGTAACGTGGGCGAAGACCTGTCGTTTGACGCGATCCGCGGCAAGCACGAAGCAGTGCTTATTGCCACAGGCGTCTATAAAACACGGGAAATGGAAGCCCCAGGTGTGGGTGCGGACGGCATCGTTCGTGCGATTGATTACCTTACAGCGAGCAACCGCAAATCGTTTGGGGATGACGTTGAAGAATTCGACAACGGGTCCTTGAATGCAGAGGGCAAGAAGGTTGTTGTCATCGGTGGCGGTGACACAGCAATGGACTGTGTGCGTACGGCGGTTCGCCAAGGTGCCGAAAGCGTGAAATGCCTGTATCGTCGTGACCGTGCAAACATGCCAGGGTCACAACGCGAGACCCAAAACGCCGAAGAAGAAGGCGTAGAATTTGTTTGGCTGTCTGCACCTAACGGTTTCAAAGGAAACAGCGTTGAAGGTGTGATGGTGCAAAAGATGCGTCTTGGCGCACCAGATGCGACCGGTCGTCAGATGCCTGAACTGATTGAGGGCAGTGACTACGTTGAAGAGGCCGATCTGGTTGTTCAGGCGCTGGGCTTTTCGCCAGAAGACATTCCGACACTTTGGGGTGTGCCAGAGCTGGAAGTCACCCGTTGGGGCACGATCAAAGCCGAGTTCACGTCCGGTCAGACAAGCCTAGATGGCGTGTTTGCTGCGGGTGATATTGTGCGCGGTGCATCGCTTGTTGTTTGGGCGATTAAGGACGGTCGCGATGCAGCCGAAGCGATGCTGGAATACCTGAACCAAGGGGCCGCTGTAGCAGCTGAGTAAGAGGCACATCGCGTACACAAGCTGTACACAACTTGTATGTACAGCCTGTACACCGATGGGTCAGCCATTCTGACGTGGAGTATGAACAAATGATGAAGTCAACTTTGACACTTGCCGCATTGGCCATCAGCCCGTTGATGGTTACCTCTGCCACGGCACAGGAATTTTCGTTGCCCGAAGGGTGCGAAGCCTATGTGACGATCCAGAACACCAGCTGTTCCGTGTCGCACCATTTCATTTGTGATTTCGATGCGGAGGGCGAACAACGCCGCGCGTCATTGGATGAAGAGGGCCTGAGCTATGTTGGGAAGATCAACAGCGAAGCCGAATGGGTCGAGAGCTTTCATCTTCGGTCTGGGCATACAGAACGCCTGATGTCTTCGCCAGATTCCATGTCGATGACCGACCTTTTAGCGGGCGATGTGGATACATGGGATTTTGTGACTGAAAGCGCAGAGATCGGCGACAGCCGTTATGTTGGATATGATCAACTGACCGGTGAAACCGTTGTGATCGATGGGGTTACCCTGTTGGGAACCGAATACGCGCTGACGTCGTATGATGCTGAGGGCAACGAAGCCTGGAGCGCGATGGGGCGCGAGTTTGTACACCCTGAATGGCGCATGTTTATCGGCGGCGAGAGCAGCTACACGAATTCGACTGATACCTTTGAAAGTGATGACACGCCGGTGGAATTTATCTTCCCCGGAGAGGCTGGATTCCTTTCGGTGAACCCGAAGTTTGGATGTGGGGTTGAACTTTCATCCTACACGCCGACCGAACAGGTTTTGCCAGACTTAAACGAATACTAAGACGCACCGCCCCTGTCCGGGGTAGGCACGAGGAGACGATTGATGACCAAATATGATGACGCATGGGCGCAGGCTGAACAGGCAAAGCGCGATTTCATGGCCGAAAACGGCATGTATGATCATGAAGATGAGAAGGCCAACTGTGGTGTTGGTCTTGTTGTGTCTATCGACGGGAAGAAGAGCCGTTCGGTTGTTGAAAACGGGATTTCGGCGCTGAAAGCGATTTGGCACCGTGGGGCGGTGGATGCGGACGGCAAGACCGGTGATGGCGCCGGTATTCACGTCCAAATTCCTGTGCCGTTCTTTTACGACCAAGTTGCGCGTACTGGCCACGAACCCCGCGCGGGTGAACTGTTGGCCGTTGGTCAGGTGTTTTTGCCACGGACCGATTTTGGCGCGCAGGAAACCTGCCGGACAATCGTAGAGACAGAAGTTCTGCGCATGGGTTACTACATTTACGGCTGGCGCCATGTGCCAGTGAATGTGGAATGCCTTGGTGAGAAGGCCAATGCCACACGCCCTGAGATCGAGCAGATTTTGATCTCGAACTCCAAAGGTGTCGACGAAGAGACATTCGAGCGCGAGCTTTATGTCATCCGTCGCCGAATTGAAAAAGCGGCCGCCGCGGCTGGTGTTCAGGGGCTGTATTTGGCGTCATTGTCGTGCCGGTCGATCATTTACAAAGGCATGATGTTGGCCGAGCAGGTTGCGGAGTTTTACCCAGACCTGTTGGACGAGCGTTTTGAGTCAGCGTTTGCAATTTACCACCAGCGGTATTCCACAAACACATTCCCGCAGTGGTGGTTGGCGCAGCCGTTCCGCATGTTGGCGCACAACGGTGAGATCAACACGCTTAAGGGCAACGTTAACTGGATGAAGTCCCACGAAATCCGCATGGCGTCTGGTACGTTTGGCGATATGGCGGAAGACATTAAGCCGATCATCGGTGGCGGGTCGTCTGACTCGGCGGCGTTGGATGCGGTGTTTGAAGTATTGGTGCGCGCAGGGCGGTCTGCGCCGATGGCGAAGACCATGTTGGTGCCAGAAAGCTGGTCCAAGCAGGCGACTGAGCTGAAGAAGCCATGGCGCGATATGTATTCCTACTGCAACGCAGTGATGGAGCCATGGGATGGCCCAGCAGCATTGGCGATGACCGATGGTCGCTGGGTTTGTGCGGGTCTGGACCGGAACGGTCTGCGCCCGATGCGTTATGTTGTGACCGGTGACGGTTTGCTGATTGCGGGTTCTGAGGCGGGCATGGTTCCGACTGACGAAGCGACTGTTGTTGAAAAAGGCGCGTTGGGCCCTGGTCAGATGATCGGTGTGCACATGGGTAAAGGCGAGCTGTACCACGACGAAGAACTGAAAGACAAAATGGCATCCGCGCTGCCGTTCGGCGAGTGGGTCGGCAAGATCAATGAGCTTGATAGCGAACTGGCTGCAGTGACTGAAAGCCCGTTGTATCAAGGCGGTGAGCTGCGCAAACGCCAGATCGCAGCTGGGTACACCATGGAAGAGCTGGAAAACATTCTGGCGCCGATGGCTGAAGACGCGAAAGAGGCGTTGGCGTCGATGGGGGATGACACCCCATCTGCGGTTCTGTCCGAAAAGTACCGCCCGTTAAGCCACTTCTTCCGTCAGAACTTCTCTCAGGTGACAAACCCACCGATCGACAGCTTGCGCGAATTCCGTGTGATGAGCCTGAAGACCCGTTTTGGGAACCTGAAGAACGTGCTGGACGAAGACAGCAGCCAAACAGAGATCATTGTTCTGGACAGCCCGTTTGTGGGTAACGCCCAGTGGGATGCGCTGTTGGGGTCCTTCAACGCATCTTGTGTTGAGATTGATTGTACATTCCCAGCGGGCGGTGATCAGGGCGCATTGGACGAGGCGTTGAAGCGTATTCGTGCCGAGGCTGAAGATGCGGTACGTTCTGGCGCTGGCCACTTGGTTTTGACCGATCAACATCAAGGCGCCGACAAAGTCGCGACGCCAATGATTTTGGCGACATCTGCAGTGCATTCTTGGCTGACCCGTAAAGGTTTGCGGACATTTACATCGATCAACGTGCGCGCAGCTGAATGTATTGACCCGCATTACTTTGCGGTTCTGATTGGCTGTGGTGCGACCGTTGTGAATGCCTACTTGGCCGAAGACAGCTTGGATGACCGTATTGAGCGCGGCCTGCTGGATTGCACATTGACCGAGGCTGTTGCCCGCTATCGCAATGCGATTGATCAGGGTCTGTTGAAGATCATGGCGAAGATGGGGATCTCTGTGATCTCGTCTTATCGCGGTGGTTTGAACTTTGAGGCTGTGGGGCTGTCCCGCGCGATGTGTGCGGAATATTTCCCAGGCATGCAGTCACGTATTTCCGGCATCGGGATTAACGGTATCCAACACAAAGCGGAAGAAGTTCACGCGACGGGTTGGAAGAGCGACAGCAAGGTTCTGCCAATTGGTGGTTTCTACAAAGCACGCCGTCAGGGTGAAAAGCACGCATGGGAAGCGCAGACAATGCACCTGATGCAGCAGGCGTGTAACCGCGCGTCTTACGAGCTGTGGAAGCAATATTCTGGTGCCATGCAGGCGAACCCGCCGATCCATCTGCGTGACCTGCTGAACATCAAACCGCTGGGTAAGAAGGTGCCGATCGAAGAGGTCGAAAGCATCACATCTATCCGCAAACGGTTTGTAACGCCGGGTATGTCACTGGGCGCGTTGAGCCCTGAGGCACACAAGACGCTGAACGTTGCGATGAACCGCATTGGTGCGAAATCTGACAGTGGTGAGGGCGGTGAAGATCCGGCACACTTCGTGCCAGAGCCAAACGGCGACAACCCATCTGCGAAGATTAAGCAGGTTGCGTCTGGTCGTTTTGGTGTGACTGCCGAGTACTTGAACCAGTGTGAAGAGCTGGAGATTAAGGTCGCCCAAGGTGCGAAACCTGGTGAGGGTGGTCAGCTGCCTGGTATGAAGGTCACCGACCTGATTGCCCGTCTGCGCCATTCGACCAAGGGTGTGACGTTGATTTCACCGCCGCCACACCACGATATCTATTCTATCGAGGATTTGGCGCAGCTGATCTATGACCTGAAACAGATCAACCCGCGTTGTAAGGTGACCGTGAAGCTGGTTGCGTCCAGCGGTGTGGGTACGATTGCGGCTGGTGTTGCAAAGGCGAAGGCCGACGTGATCCTGATTTCTGGCCACAACGGTGGTACTGGCGCGTCGCCTGCGACGTCGATCAAGTACTGTGGTTTGCCGTGGGAAATGGGCCTGACTGAAGCGCACCAAGTTTTGGCGATGAACAACCTGCGTGAGCGGGTGACATTGCGCACAGATGGTGGTTTGCGCACTGGCCGTGACATTGTGATGGCTGCGATGCTGGGTGCCGAAGAATACGGCATTGGTACTGCTGCGTTGATCGCGATGGGCTGTATTATGGTTCGTCAGTGTCAGTCCAACACATGCCCTGTGGGTGTGTGTACACAGGACGAAGCCCTGCGCGATAAGTTCACTGGTAACGCCGATAAGGTTGTTAACCTGATCACGTTCTATGCGACTGAGGTTCGTGAAATCTTGGCCGAGATTGGTGCGCGTTCATTGGATGAGGTTATTGGTCGTGCTGATCTGCTGGCGCAGGTGAGCCGTGGGTCTGCCCATCTTGATGACCTCGATATGAACCCAATGTTGATCACGGTCGATAGCGCACAAGAGATCGTTTACGACCGCAACAAGCCGCGCAATGCTGTGCCGGACACGTTGGATGCCCAGATCGTTGCAGATGCTGCACGGTTCTTGGAAGACGGCGAGAAGATGCAGCTGGAATATGCGGTTCAGAACACATTGCGGACCATTGGTACGCGGACGTCGAGCCACATCGTCAAGAATTTCGGGATGCGCAATTCGCTGCAGTCTGACCATTTGACGGTGAAGCTGAAAGGGTCTGCTGGTCAGTCACTGGGTGCTTTCGCGGCGCCGGGTCTGAAACTGGAAGTGTCTGGTGATGCAAACGACTATGTCGGCAAAGGTTTGTCTGGCGGTACGGTTGTTGTTCGCCCACCGATGAACAGCCCGCTGGTTGCGGCAGACAACACCATCATTGGTAACACTGTTCTGTACGGTGCGACGGATGGCTACCTGTTTGCGGCTGGCCGTGCTGGTGAACGTTTCGGTGTACGTAACTCTGGTGCGAAGGTCGTGATCGAGGGCTGTGGTTCCAACGGGTGTGAATACATGACCGGTGGTGTTGCTGTTATCCTTGGGTCGATTGGCGCAAACTTTGGTGCGGGTATGACGGGCGGTATGGCCTACTTGTACGATCCGCAGCGCGAGACACCTGCATTGATGAACATGGAAACCTTGGTGACATGCGGTGTGACCGTGGACCACTGGGAGGCCCAGTTGAAAGGCTTGATCGAACGCCATTTGGAAGAGACTGGTAGCCGTAAGGCCGCTGACATCTTGCAACATTGGGACACTGAGAAAGCCAATTTCGTGCAGGTTTGCCCGAAAGAGATGTTGGTCCATTTGCCCGTTCCATTGGGCAACGAAGCGACCGCAGTTCCGGCTGAGTAAACATTAAATTTGTGCCGTGGCAGGTAAGCTTGCCACGGCATTTTCTATTGCGCTGTTTGCAGTCTGTGACAGCTACGCGCAACATTCCCCTCTTTTGAACACGGCATCGAGAACCCGTCGCCCTGATTTGGCGGGCGGTTTTGAGCTGCCACAACAGCCGGCCGCCTGATCGAGAGGCAGCGTCGTTCTTTGTGCGGGCTTGCAGACAGCTGCCGTGCCGACTAGCGGCAGGAAGACGGCGTCGTCTTGGGCCGAGAGTTCGCCAAGCGACATGAGGCTGAGGGCGGCGTTGCCGTGGCCGAATTCGACGTTGATCGGAGAGGACGCCAAAGCAGGAATCGCTTTGAGGCTTTTTTCGACGATGGCCGTGAACTTGCCAACCTGCATATGTGCGGACCCTTCGCCATCCAACAATTGTAGGCGGGCGTCTTCCCATATTTCCAGATTGCCGCCGCAGTCGACGCCTGTGGAGACAGAATGGATGAGTTCGGTGACGTGGTAGCCGGCGCCGATTTTTCCATCAGCAGTTTCAAAGATAAGAGGCTTTTCGGGGTCTTGGCCCTGAAGGCCAGTAAGCAGGTCACGTACGGTTGTCATTTGACTATCCTTTCAATGATTCTTGAAATAACATACAGGCAGAAATATACATTTCAAGGATAATTGAAATATGAACGAGAACGAGGCATCAGAGCTTTTTGGATCGCTTTCGAATCCGGACCGGTTGAAGGTTATTCGAGCGCTTGTTGAGGCGGGACCAGAAGGCATGAGCGCAGGGGATATCGCGGTGAAGATTGGGGCAAGCCCGTCGCGCGCGTCGTTCCATTTGGCAGGGCTGGCAGACAGCGGTCTTATTCTGAGGGAACGCCAGTCGCGCAGTTTGATCTATCGGGTGAATTTTGAACGCATCGGTGGGTTGGTTACGTTTCTGATGGAAGATTGCTGTCGTGGAAGCACCAGCCTGAGAAAGTGCTGCGGCATTTGATAAGGCCGTGAGGAACATCACGCGATGTTTTGGGGTGACACTTTCACGAGTGGCTGCACCGAGTGCTTGACCAAAGGGCAAAGGTTGGCGTGTATGCAGTATGGCGCGAAAAACATCCAAGACAGCTGCTAAGTCAAAGAGCAGGTCGAAGACCGCAAAACCCAAGGGTGGTTTGCTGGGCGCGCCTGCACGTCTTGTCAGACGGCTGTGGGGTTATGTGATTAAGGGAATATTGTTGGTGGTCGTTCTAGGGTTTGTCGTTACGTTTGCCTATTCATTCATAAACCCACCGACGACCCCGTACATGTTAGGCGAAAGCCGCCGTTTGGGTGGGGTGAACCAAACATGGGTCGCGATGGATGACATCGCGCCGACGATGGCACGATCAGCGGTTGCTGCTGAGGATGCGAATTTCTGCAATCATTGGGGGCTGGACCTGACCGCAATTCGCGCGGCGCTGGATGATGGTGGCAACCGTGGCGGCTCGACGATTTCACAACAGGTCGTGAAGAATGTTTTCCTATGGCACGGCCGGTCGTGGTTCCGAAAGTCATTGGAGGCATTGATGACGCCAGTTGTTGAAGCGGTCTGGAGCAAGGAACGCATTCTGGAAGTTTACCTGAATGTCGCTGAATTTGATGAAGGCGTCTTCGGGGTCGAGGCCGCCGCTATTCATTATTTCGGTGTGAATGCCGACCAGTTGAGCGGAACACAGGCAGCGCGGCTGGCCGCGATTCTGCCGAACCCTAAGGGTCGGTCTGCATCGCAACCGTCAACGTATGTGCGTAGTCGTGCGGCAAGCATTATTGACGGCGCTGCAACAATTGCAGCGGATGGACGCGCGGGATGTTTTCAATAGCCTTGCTGGGATTGTCACGGCGCGGCTGTTGGGGCATTGAAGGTAGACACTATCAATAAGGCCCAAGATGAACCGTTTATACCATTACCCGCTTTCTCCATTTTCGCGCAAAGTTCGATTGAGCCTTGCTGAAAAGAAGATCGAGGTTGAGTTGGTTGAGGAACGGTTCTGGGAAAAGGATGCGGATTTTTTGCGAAGGAATCCAGCAGGTAAGGTCCCTGTTTTGAAAATGGGCGACCGGGTGATGGCCGACAGCACAGCGATTTGCGAGTATCTGGAAGAGGTCCATCCAACGCCTGCATTGATGCCCAAAGACGCCGAAGCCCGCTATGAAGTCCGCCGGTTGGTGGCGTGGTTTGATGACAAGTTTAACGAAGAAGTCACCACCAAGCTGATGGGTGAACGTGTGTTCCGTAAGGTCATGGGCACGGGGTACCCAGATAGCACAAACGTGAAAGCGGGTTCCAAGGCGGTGAAATACCATCTCGATTATATGACGTGGTTGTTGGATCAGCGCCGTTGGCTGGCCGGCAATGAAATGTCATTGGCCGATTTCGCGGCAGCTGCGCATTTGTCCTGTTTGGACTATGTGTCTGACGTGGATTGGAACCGGTCCGAAATTGTCAAAGACTGGTATGCGAAGATTAAGTCGCGTCCTGCGTTCCGTTCGATTTTGGCGGATCAGATTTCAGGGTTTCCCCAGCCCGCACATTATGCCGATTTGGATTTTTGAATTGGTTCGAATGAGCGATGCTCATCCGATAAGCTGGGGGTTTCACCCCCAGACCCCCAAAATATTTGTGAACCAACAAAGCGGTTCGTTCGATGTCTGAAACATTGAAAGACCGGTTGAAAGCGAAGGCCTTGGCAGAGGGGTTTGCATCTTTTGGCGTGTGTCGCCCTGATGCGGTGCCGCAGTTGCCGGATCGATTGGCAACCTTTGTTGAAGAAGGCCGCCATGGGCAGATGGGGTGGATGGAGGAACGCATGACGTGGCGGTCCGATCCGGCCGCGTTATGGCCCGAGGCGCGATCCGTTGTGATGTTGGCCGAACCCTATACGCCGGAGCACGATCCGCTGGAGGTTTTGAAGCAGCGGGATCGCGCAGCAGTGTCTGTTTATGCGCAAAACCGCGATTACCATGACATCGTGAAGAAGCGGTTGAAACGTGTCGGACGCTGGTTGGTTGAGGATGCAGGGTGCGAGATCAAGGTGTTTGTGGACACGGCACCTGTGATGGAAAAACCATTGGCGGCCGCAGCCGGGTTAGGCTGGCAAGGGAAGCACACAAACCTGCTCAGCCGAGAGTTGGGGAACTGGTTTTTCATCGGTGCGATTTTTACCACCGCTGAGTTGGAGCCGGATCAGGCTGGTGTTGAAAACTGCGGGTCGTGCACGGCCTGTTTGGATATTTGCCCGACGGATGCCTTTCCTGCGCCGTACCAATTGGATGCGCGGCGGTGCATTTCCTACCTGACGATCGAACATAAGGGGCCTGTTCCTGAGGATTTGCGCGCCAAGATGGGTAACCGGATTTACGGGTGCGATGATTGTTTGGCGGCCTGCCCGTGGAATAAGTTCGCGGTTGAGGCCACCGAGATACGCTATGCCGCGCGCGAAGATTTGGTTGCCCCGTCGCTGCGGGATTTGGCGGGGCTGGACGACGGGGCATTTCGCGCCATGTTTTCAGGCAGCCCGATCAAGCGGATCGGGCGGGACCGGTTTGTGCGCAATGTGTTATATGCGGTGGGCAATTCCGGCGATGCCACGTTGAAAGATGTGGCGGTGGGGTTGATCGATGATCCGGCACCTGAGGTTGCGGATGCTGCGCGATGGGCCGTCGCGCGATTATAGGAGAGATGTGATGTGGCGATTTTTGTTCTGTGTTCTTCCGGTGGTGGGTTTTGCGCAGGTGGAACAGGGGGCGCCCAATTCATCGTTCGACCCGGCATTTGAATATCAGACCCGCGCGCCTGCCTTGGCGGCGACCGATATTGAGGTGAGCGTTTTTGCGCGCGGATTGGATTTCCCTTGGGGGATTGCGGCGCTGCCGGATGGACGGTTTTTGGTCACTGAAAAGGGTGGTGCGATTCAGATGATCGGAGCCGACGGGAGCCGGTTAGGGGAGGTGAGTGGATTTCCCGAGGTTGAGGCTGTGCGACAAGGCGGGATGCTTGATATCGCGGCTGGACCCGATGGGATGATCTATTGGACCTATGCAAAACGCGTGCGTGGGGGCGTTGCGACGGCGGCGGCGCGCGGTGTCTTGCAGGGCAATGCGTTGACGCAGGTTGAAGAGATTTTTGTGCAATCCCCTGCGCAGCGGTCGGGTCAGCATTTTGGCAGTCGGATCATCCCCGCTGATGGGGGTGCTTGGATTACCACCGGAGATCGGGGTGCGCCGGAGCTGGCGCAGGAAGACAACACGATTGGCAAGGTTCTGTGGTTTGATGGTGAAACAGTGTCTGTTTGGTCGACAGGGCATCGCAATGTGCAGGGGGCTGTTGTTCGGGATGGCACGCTTTGGACGATGGAACATGGGCCTCGAGGCGGGGATGAGCTGAACCGGCCTGAACAGGGTTTGAATTACGGCTGGCCGGTCATTTCCTATGGGATCAATTACAATGGGTCTGATGTGGGCGGCGGCGTTGCCGTGGTCAGTGGGTTCGAACAACCGGTGTATTATTGGGATCCGGTGATTGCGCCGGGCGGCATGGTTGCCTACCCACGCGATGCATCGTTTGCGCCGTGGCGGGGGGATTTGTTGGTTTCGTCGCTAAACCCTGGTGCTGTCGTTCGATTGAAATTGGGAAATGGCCGTGTGGTTGGTGAAGAGAGGTTACTGACTGACATTGGCCGAGTTCGGGATTTGGAGGTTCTGCCCGACGGCAGCGTTCTTGTTCTGATCGATGCGCCTGATGCAAATATTGTACGGATACAACCTGTAGGTGGCGCTGGTCAGTAAGCAGGCGTAAGCATTGGGTATGAGTTCCCATCCTTCGACCGTGATGCGCGGTGTTTTCTATATGATGTCGGCTGTAACGGTGTTCACTGTGATGAGCGCGTTTATCAAGGCGGCGGATCGCGTCCCTGCGGGTGAGGCGATGTTTTTCCGCAGTGTTTGGGCGATGCCGATTTTGTTGATTTGGTTGATGACCCATGGGGGTGTTCGCGCGGGTATTCGCACGGCGTCTGTTCGCAATCATGCGGTGCGTGGGATTGTTGGATCCTGCGCGATGGGGCTTGGGTTTGCAGGGCTAAAATACTTGCCCCTGCCAGAAGTCACGGCCATTCGATTTATGACCCCGATCATCATGGTGGTTTTGGCGGCACTGATGTTGGGCGAGCGGTTTCGCCTGATACGGATCGCGGCGGTGGCCATGGGGTTTGTGGGCGTGATTATTATTGTCGCCCCGAGTTTGAGTGTTGGCCTTGGTTCGACTGCGGCGCTGGGCGCGTTTTTGACATTGGGATCGGCCTGTTTGGCGGCGCTGGCGCAGGTATGGGTTAAGGGGATGTCGGGCACCGAAAGCACCACAGCGATTGTGTTTTGGTTTTCTGTCACCTCTGCCACGTTATCCTTGCTGACTGTGCCGTTTGGGTGGGTTTGGCCCACTTTAAACGAGGCTACGTTGTTGATTGGGGCGGGCGTTGTAGGCGGGCTGGGGCAGATCTTGCTGACGTCCAGTTACCGTTATGCAGATGCAGGCGTGTTGGCGCCGTTCACCTATGTTTCGATGCTGTGGTCGATTGTGATCGGGCTGATCTGGTTTGATGAAGTTCCCACATGGGGCACGCTGATCGGGGCGTGTTTTGTGATCGGGGCCGGTGTGATCATCGTGCTGCGCGAACGTGCGCTGGGCCGAGACGAGACCGCGCGGCGGAAGGTTAAGGCGAAGGGGTTACAGTAGATTGGGATACAATTTGTATATCACTCGGAAAGAAGAGTGGTTTGATGAACATGGTCCGGAAATCGAGATGGAAGAATGGGTCGCCTTGGTAGGGGCTGATCCAGAGATGGAAATGCGCAGCGAGGCCGTTGCCGATTTGCCGGGTGGGAGCCAGCTCGTGGCGCAGGATCCGACGATGGCGGTTTGGTTGGCCCCAGATGGGGATGTGCGCATGTGGTTTCACATGTTCGAAGGAAATATTGTTGGAAAAAACCCGGCACCAAAGGCGATCAAAAAGATGCATGCGTTAAGCGTTACGCTGTCTGCTGTTTTGATTGGAGATGACGGAGAACACTACGATGCCGATGGCACGGCGGGCTATCCAGATTTTCCGGATGCGGACGGCCACGATTCAGGTGAGTTAAGAAAACCGTGGTGGAAGTTTTGGTAGGCTGGGGTGGCCCCGCTGTCTGACGACGAGCGTGCCCACCCTGCAGCCCTAATGCGTTATGCGCGTACCAGTTTTTCGTAGTCTTCGGCGATGTCTTTGCACAGGGCGCCGACTTCGAAGTTGTAGTCACCGATTTGGCCAACGGGGGTGACTTCGGCCGCGGTGCCGGTGAGCCAGCACTGTTCGAACCCTTCGAGTTCTTCGGGCATGATGATGCGTTCGTTTACGGTGATGCCTTTGGATTGCAGACGTTTGATGACCGTTTGACGGGTCAACCCGTTGAGGAAGACGTCAGCCTTGGGTGTGTGGACCTCGCCGTCTTTGACGAAGAAGATGTTCGCGCCGGTGCATTCAGCAACGTAGCCGCGGTAATCCATGAACAGCGCGTCTGAGCAGCCTTTGGCTTCGGCGGCGTGTTTGGAGGTTGTGCAGATCATGTAAAGGCCGGCGGCCTTGGCGTGCACAGGAATTGTTTCGGGGGATGGGCGTTTCCATTTCGCGATGTCGATTTTCGCGCCTTTGAATTTCGCGTCACCGTAGTAGTTGCCCCATTCCCATGCAGCGATGGCGAGGTGAACAGGGTTGCGGGCAGAGGCGACGCCCATGTCTTCGCCGGCACCGCGCCATGCAACAGCGCGCACGTAGGCGTCTGTTAGGCCGTTTTCGGTGATGACCTGCTGTTTGGCGGCTTCGATTTCGTCGATTGTGTAAGGGATTTGGAAGTCCAATTCACCGGCGGAGAAGTGGAGACGTTCGGAGTGTTCGCGGCTGAGGAAGATTTTGCCGTTGTAGCAACGTTCGCCTTCAAACACAGAAGACGCGTAGTGCATTGCGTGTGTCAGAACGTGGACCTGCGCTGAACGCCAGTCGACCAATTGGCCGTCCATCCAGATTTTTCCGTCTTGATCTGCATATGAACCCGACATGCCGAGCCTCCCACCCTAATTTTCGAAAGTTATCACTATAGGTCCGATACGGTCATTTTGTTGCGTCAAACCTGCGATTCGATACCTATGGTCGCTTGGAATGTCAATAAAGCTGACGTATTGTGGCGGCAAGGCAGACGGAGTAACCCATGGAAAACGGCGCAAATGACAGCGGCAATGCCCTCCTGTTCTTGACGGATGCGCAATTGCGCAAAGGGATCGAGGCGATGTTTTTCGCCTACCGTGGTTTCACGGCGGACCCTGACCGAATTTTGGAAGATCTAGCGTATGGGCGGGCGCACCACCGCGCGATCCATTTTATCAATAGATCCCCCGGTACGACGGTGAATAACCTGTTGGCGATACTTGGCGTAACCAAACAATCGTTGAACCGAGTATTGCGGGCATTGGTTGAGGATGGTTTGGTGCGCAGTGAGGTCGGTAAGCGCGACAAGAGGGAGCGGCATCTGTTTTTGACGGATGCCGGTGAGGAATTGGAACGCAAGCTTTCGGATGCACAACGGGACAGAATGCGGGCTGCGTATCGCAATGCTGGACCGGAAGCGGTGAGAGGGTTTCGGCAGGTGTTGGAAGCGATGATGGATGACGAAAGTGCACGGCGCTATGCCGCGTTGAAAGATTTGAAGGGGTAGGCCGAGATGCACGATCAACCACATTTGCTGATTGTTGATGATGATGAACGCATTCGTGTTTTGTTGCAGAAGTTTCTTGTGCGTAACGGGTTCCTGGTGACAGCAGCACGTGATGCCGCCCACGCACGGCGCGTTTTGTCTGGGTTGGATTTTGATCTGATCGTTTTGGATGTGATGATGCCAGGGGAAGACGGCGTGTCGCTGTGCGGTGACTTGCGCAAAGAACGGGATACCCCAATTCTGCTGTTAACGGCCAAAGCCGAAACGAGCGATCGAATTGCAGGTTTGGAAGCGGGTGCGGATGATTATCTGGCAAAACCGTTTGAACCCAAAGAGCTGTTGTTGCGGATCAATTCAATTTTGCGCCGCGTGCCCCCGTCTGAGGCGGAACGGGATGTGCCCAAGGTGCTTCATTTAGGGCCTTTGCGGTATGACATGGAACGGGCTGAGTTGTGGCGCGGCGAAGATTTGGTGCGGTTGACGGCGACAGAAGTGCAGCTGATGCGTATCTTTTCGGCGACCCCCGCAGAGGCATTGAGCCGAACAGATTTGGTCGAAAAGTTAGGGCGTGCTGGTGGACAGGCGCAGGAACGCGCGGTGGATGTTCAGATCACGCGGTTGCGGCGCAAGTTGGAAGAAGATCCGAAACAGCCACGGTATTTGCAGACTGTCCGCGGGGCTGGCTACATGCTGGCACCGGACTAAGCCTGCCAGTTTGGCTGTGAAACTTTGAGACAACGAAATTTGGGTGGCGTGACATGACGACCGCGTTGATTACACATAAGGCCTGTTACGATCACGTAACCCCGCCCGGACATCCTGAGCAGGTGGCACGGTTGGACGCTGTGTTGGGCGCATTGGATGGGCTGGGTTTAACGCAGGTCGCAGCACCTATGGCGGCGGCAGATGATTTGCTGCGGTGCCATTCCCAACATCATTTGGACGAGATCGAGGCGGCGGTTCCTGCAGAGGGTTGGCGGTCTTTGGATGCGGATACCCATATGTCAGTTGGCACGTTAGAGGCTGCGTACCGCGCGGCTGGCGGAGTGGTGCGGGCTGTTGATTTGGTGATGGCAGGTGATGCGCACAATGCCTTTGCGGCGGTACGACCACCTGGGCATCACGCGGAACGTGAAACGGCGATGGGGTTTTGTTTTTTCGGGTCGGTTGCTGTGGCGGCGAAACATGCGCTGGAGTTTCACGGGTTAAAGCGCGTCGCGATTGTGGATTTTGATGTGCATCATGGGAATGGCACGCAGGACTTGGTGGAAGATGACGACCGGATTTTGTTTTGTTCGAGCCATCAGTCGCCGTTGTGGCCCGGTACGGGTGCGGCGCATGAAACCGGTGTGGGGAATGTGTTGAACGTGCCTTTGGCAGTTGGTGCTGGTTCGGCAGCGTTTCGCGCAGCTTATGAAGCGCAGGTGTTTCCACGGGTAGAGGCGTTCAAACCTGAACTTCTGCTGATTTCCGCAGGATTTGATGCACATGCGGATGATCCATTGGCGAATATGGAATTGGTGGACGAAGATTTTGCGTGGGTGACATCGCGGTTGTGTGATTTGGCGGATGCGCATTGTTCTGGTCGGGTGGTGTCGGCGCTGGAAGGTGGATATGACTTGGACGCGCTGGGCCGAGCGGCACGTGCGCATGTGGAAGTATTAGAGAAGCGGGGGCGGTCGTGATGGACGTCAATGAGATGAGTTTTGAAGACGCGTTGCGCGAGCTGGAGACCGTCGTTGGGCAGTTGGAACGCGGTGAAGTGCCTTTGGACAAATCCATCGAGCTGTATGAACGCGGTGCGGCGTTGAAGAAACGTTGTGAGGCGAAACTGAAAGAAGCTGAAGAGAAGGTTGCGAAGCTGACGCTTGACGGTGACGGCCAGCCGGTCGGGACGGCACCGCTGGATGGCTGATTTTAAGGCCGCCCTGAAAGACGCACAGGATGTTCTGAGGACGTGGACAAGCCGCGGTTTGATCGTGACGCCGGATGCGGAAGACCTTTCAAAAGCGATGAGCCATGCGTTGCATGGGGGCAAAGCCTTGCGGGCGTTTTTGGTGCTTGAATCGTCACGGTTGCACGGGGTGGAACGCCAAATTGCAGAGCGGGCAGCCTTTGCTATCGAATGTATCCATGCCTATTCGCTGGTGCATGATGACTTGCCGTGCATGGATGATGATGATCTGCGGCGCGGGCTTCCGACGGTTCACAAAAAGTGGGACGAGGCGACGGCCGTGCTGGCGGGGGATGCGCTGCAATCTATGGCGTTCGAGATGATGTTGCACCACAGCATGGGGCCACACAGGGCCGAAACGACAAAGACCCTAGCGATGGCGGCGCGATTTATGGTGAGAGGGCAGATGATGGACATCGAAGCCGAGACTGCTTCGGAGCCGTTGACGTTGAAGCAAATCACCTATCTGCAAAGCGGGAAAACCGGTGCTTTGATCCGGTGGTCAGGTACTGCGGGGCCGCAATTGGCGGGTGAGCATTCTGAAGAGTTGGGACGGTACGCTGATGCGCTTGGGCTTGCGTTTCAAATCGCGGATGACGTTCTGGATGTTGAAGGCGATGAGGCCACCGTTGGGAAGGCTGTTGGAAAAGACGCCGGTGCAGGGAAGGCCACGTTTGTGTCGTTGCTGGGCCTAGATGCGGCCAAACTGCGGGCGCGGCAATTGGTCGACGAGGCATGTGATGCTTTGTCGTGTTATGGAGAGGATGCGGAGACCTTGAAAGAGGCCGCGCGATTTGTGATTACGCGAACGCATTAAAGGAAAGTCTAGGCTTATGGTTGATCGACCACATACCCCGACGTTGGATCAGATTGATCTGCCGAGTGACCTAAACGGGTTGAGCGATGCTCAGCTGTCGACACTGGCTGATGAGCTGCGCGCGGAGACGATTTCGGCGGTGTCCGAGACGGGTGGCCATTTGGGCGCTGGGCTTGGCGTGGTTGAAATGACAGTGGCCTTGCATGCGGTGTTTGATGCCCCGAAAGACAAGATAATTTGGGATGTGTCGCACCAGTGCTATCCGCACAAGATTTTGACGGGCCGCCGCGACCGTATTCGTACTTTGCGCCAAAAGGACGGGTTGAGCGGGTTCACGAAACGGTCTGAATCCCCATACGATTGTTTTGGGGCCGCCCATTCGAGCACGTCGATTTCTGCGGCCTTGGGGTTTGCCGTTGCCCGTGATTTGGGTGGCGAAGGCGGCGATGCAATTGCGATCATCGGTGATGGGTCCATGTCGGCAGGTATGGCCTATGAGGCGATGAACAATGCGGGCCATTTGGGCAAACGATTGATCGTGATTTTGAACGACAATGAGATGTCGATTGCCCCACCTGTGGGCGCGATGTCGTCGTATTTATCGCGCTTATATGCGGGCGCGCCGTTTCAGGAACTAAAGGCCGCAGCCAAGGGCGCGGTTTCGTTTTTGCCGGAACCTTTCCAAGAGGGTGCGCGGAGAGCCAAGGAGATGCTGAAATGCATGACCGTGGGCGGCACGTTGTTCGAGGAATTAGGGTTTAGCTACCTAGGGCCGATTGATGGCCATGATATGGAACAGCTGTTGGCAGTGTTGCGGACGGTTAAGGACCGCGCGACGGGGCCGATTTTGATCCATGCGATCACCAAGAAGGGTAAGGGATACGCGGAACACCGTGCAGACCGAGGCCATGCGACGGCCAAGTTTGATGTGGTGACGGGTGAGCAAAAGAAGGCGCCAAGCAATGCGCCAAGCTACACGTCTGTGTTCGCGGATAGTTTGATCAAACATGCGATGAAGGACGACAAGGTTGTCGCCGTGACCGCCGCGATGCCCGATGGCACTGGGCTGGACCGGTTCATGAACAAGTTCGCGTCGCGGTGTTTTGACGTTGGCATTGCCGAGCAACATGCAGTGACGTTTTGTGCGGGCATGGCAGCGGGCGGGATGAAACCGTTTTGCGCGTTGTATTCGACGTTCTTGCAACGTGGGTATGACCAAGTTGTACATGATGTTGCGATCCAGCGGTTACCGGTGCGGTTTGCGATTGATCGCGCTGGGCTGGTTGGGGCCGATGGCGCGACCCATGCGGGATCGTTTGATGTTGGGTTTTTGGCGAACCTTCCGGGTTTTGTTGTGATGGCAGCGGCGGATGAGGCCGAGTTGGTGCGTATGGTGGCCACGGCTGTTGCGCATGACGATGGCCCCATAGCGTTCAGGTTCCCGCGTGGCGAAGGTGTGGGCGTTGAGATTCCGGAAGACGCACAACCGTTGGAGATTGGTAAGGGCCGGATGATCCGTGAAGGATCTCGGGTTGCCGTTTTGTCATTCGGGACTCGATTGCAGGAAGTGGAGAAAGCTGCTGAGGCCTTAGCAGCACGCGGCATCGAATTGACCGTTGCAGATGCACGATTTGCCAAGCCGTTGGACCGCGATATGATTTTGGGATTGGCGGCGGATCATGAAGCACTGATCACTGTCGAAGAAGGGGCAATTGGCGGGTTCGGGTCACATGTAGCGCAGTTGCTGGCGGATGAGGGCGTGTTTGATCACGGGCTGAAGTTCCGCAGCATGGTGTTGCCCGATACGTTTATCGACCACGCGAGCCCGCGCGATATGTATGATGCTGCGGCGATGAATGCCGAACATATTGAGGCGAAGGTTTTGGATGTGTTGGGTGTTGAGGTTTTGACCCAACGGGCGTGACGAGGGCGACGCTGTTCGCTGCGCGAAGGCGCCCCGCCCGCCGTCCCGCTATTTCGGCAGACGTTTTTCGATAGCTTCTAGTTTACGCATGACTTCGTCGCGGTAGGTGTCTGTGGCTTCGTTTGCTTCTTCCTGGTGGGCGTCTTGCATAGAGTTCACAATCAGGCCGACCAGTAGGTTCACCACTGCGAATGTTGTGACCATGATGAAGGGGACGAAGAACGCCCATGCATAAGGAAACTGTTCCATCACAGGGCGCACGATGCCCATGGACCAGCTTTCAAGTGTCATGATTTGGAACAGGCTATAGGCGGAGGCGCCCAAGCTGCCGAACCATTCAGGGAACGTTTCACCGAAGAGTTTTGTGGCCATAACAGAGCCGATATAGAAGATCAGCGACATCAACATGAACACGCTGCCCATGCCTGGTAGCGCGGTTAGGAAACCTTCGACCACGCGCCGTAGCGATGGGGTTGCAGAGATGACACGCAATACCCGCAGGATACGCAGTGCCCGCAGAACTGATAGGCTTTGTGCGGCTGGAACCAGTGCAATGCCGACGATCAGAAAGTCGAAAATGTTCCAGCCGGATTTGAAGAACCGGAACTGGTAGGCGAAGAGTTTTGCAACAATTTCGATGATGAAGATAATGAGACAAAGCCGGTCGAGTGTATGAATGAGGCCGCCGATCCGGCTCATCACGGCATCAGAGGTTTCCAACCCTAAGATCACGGCGTTGAACAGGATAACCCCGATGATGAAGTTACCGACAAATGGTGTTTCAAGATAATTGGCGGTTTTTTCGCGAAGCGTCATGCGGGTGTCCCTTGTGCTGGTTTGGATATGGCAACGCAGAGGGCTAAGGGCAAGCGGTTGCGGTTAATGGGGCTGCGTTTCAGCGGCCAAAAGTGCAGCGAGGCCTGATTTGTAATCGGGGTGGCGCAGGGTGACGCCCAATTCAGTTTTGATCCGGTCGTTCCGCACCTTTTTGCTTTCGGCGTAGAAGCTGCGCGCCATGGGGGTCATGTCTGCGGTTTCAAAATCAACGGCTGGCGGAATTGGCATGCCGAGAAGTTCGGCGGCATGTGCGATGACGTCTTCTGGTGGCGCTGGGTCGTCGTCGCACAGGTTGTAGATTGCGCCTGGGTTCGGTTGTGCGATGGACGCTGCAAGAACTTGCGCAATGTCGTCGACGTGAATGCGGCTGAATACCTGACCTTGTTTGATGATGCGACGGGCGGTGCCATTGCGCACCTTTGAGAATGGTCCGCGCCCGGGCCCATAGATGCCAGCGAGACGGAAGATGTGAAGCGGGAGGTCAAGAGCCTGCCACGCGGATTCAGCTTCGACGCGCAGCTGACCGCGTTTGGTTGACGGGCTAAGTGGGGTGGTTTCATCGACCCAGCCACCTTGGTGGTCGCCGTAAACACCGGTGGTCGACAAGTAACCGACCCATTCGAATTGATCGCGGCGGGCCATGATGTTTTCGCGGAGTTCGGCAAGAACAGGGTCGCCATCTTCGTTTGGGCCTGCGGAGATCAATAGGTGCGTCGCGGCGTTAAGCGCTGGGGTCATTTCGGCACCCGGCCAGATCCTAGGTTCGACATCAGTCGCCAAAAGAGCCGCTGCCTTTTCTTCGCTGCGGGTGGTTCCAATGATGCGCCAGCTGTCATCCAAAAGTGGTGTGAGGGCGCGGGCGGAAAAGCCGTGGCCGAAGGAAAGAAGTGTTTTTGTCATGCCTTTTGGTGCCGTAGTGCGCGGGTAAGTGCAAGTTGGATACTTGCCAAGCGCGGCTAGGTGGCCTTAGGTCGGCGTATGAAACACATACTTCTTCTGAATGGCCCAAACCTGAATATGTTGGGGACCCGCCAACCCGAGCTTTATGGCAGCGATACACTGTCCGATGTGGAACGCGAGTTTACTGCGCTGGCGGCTGAGCTGGGGTTTGATGCCGTTTGCAAACAGTCCAACTATGAAGGCCAGTTGGTGGAGTGGATCCAAGAGGCGCGCGAAACAGCTGCGGCGATTGTGCTGAACCCCGCGGCCTATACCCACACATCCGTCGCGATCTTGGATGCCTTGAATATGTTTGATGGTCCGGTTGCCGAGGTCCATATTTCGGACATCTATAAACGCGAAGAATTCCGCCATCATTCCTACGTTTCTTTGCGCGCTGATCTGACGATCGCAGGCAAGGGTGTAGAAGGATATGCGATTGCGCTACGCGATGTTGTGGGCCGGTTGTAGTTACTTTCCCTTCCAAACGGGATCGCGTTTTTCTGCGAATGCCCGCGCGCCCTCTAGCTGGTCTTCGCTGGAATAGAGCCTATCAATGCTTGCGAGCTGCCGTTTGGTGATGTGGTTCATGGCGTCTTGGAACTTGGTGTCTTCTGCGTCACGCACAACTTCCTTTATGGCCGCATAGACGAGTGGCGGGCCAGAGGCGAGAAGACGTGCCATGTCCCATGCTTGATCCATAAGGTCCGCGGCAGGGTAGGTGTGGTTGATAAGGCCCCAATTCAAAGCTTCTGTGGTGTCGAACCAACGGCCCGTCAATAGAAGCTCCATCGCGATGTGATAGGGAATGCGCTTGGGCAATTTGATCGAGGCCGCATCGGCGACAGTGCCTGACCGGATTTCAGGCAGGGCGAAGGTTGCGTGGTCGGCTGCGAGGATAATGTCGGCGGAAAGCGCGAGTTCAAGCCCACCCCCGCAGCAGATGCCGTTTACGGCTGCGATGACGGGTTTGTTCATGTCGCGCAATTCTTGCAGGCCACCGAAGCCGCCGACGCCATAATCACCATCGACTTCGTCACCGTCGGCTGCTGCTTTCAGGTCCCAACCAGGGCAGAAGAATTTTTCGCCTGCGCCGGTGACGATGGCGACGCGTAACTCTGGATCGTCACGGAAATCCGCAAAGACGTCGCCCATTATCTTTGACGTAGCCAAGTCGATTGCATTTGCCTTGGGTCGGTCAAGCGTGACTTCGAGGATCGCGCCATCGCGGCGGGTTTTGATGGGGTTAGTCATGGGATTTCCTTATGAGCGCATCGACGGCGACCACTGATTTTTGCGTCACGATGAGAGGGTTGATTTCGAGTTCCTCGAGCGTGGATTGATGGGCGATGACATAGGACTGTATCGCCTCAACCGCGTCGAGAACGCTTTCGATATTTGCGGGCGGTTGGTTTCGGTAGCCCTGCAGGATTGGAGTGATTTTGAGCTTGAATAGACACTGTTTTAGTTGTTCGCGGGTGGCAGGAACGAGAACGGATGCGCTATCTTTATGAAGCTCAGTGAAAATTCCTCCGGCGCCGAGCGTTAAGACGAAACCATGGGCGGGATCCTTGGTTACCCCGATGAGTAATTCAGCGATTGGATCTGTCACCATGTCTTCCAAAAGAAATGCATCGCCCGTCATGGCGGCACCTGCAGCGTTGACGGCGGCCGCATCGGCAAGGGATAGGGCGACACCCCCAGTTTCGCTTTTGTGAGCGAGTCCGACCGATTTCAATACGAATGGTCCGCGATGGTCTTCGGCGTGTTGGGTCAATGTGCCCAGGTCCCCGCTCCAAGATCGGGGAACGGGCACACCTGCTTTGGACAGAATTGATTTCGCTTCGGCCTCTGACAGTGTTTCTGGTTGGAGCGCGGGCGCGGGTTCGATCACGTCTGCGTCTTGCGGTGCGATTTTTTGCGCCGCGCGCGCGGCTTCTAATGCTTCGTGTAACCCGTTCAATGGTATGATCCCGCCTTCGATCAATTGTTTTGCCACGGCTTCGGGCATCAGTTCAGGTAGTGTTGCGACCATTGCGATGGTGCCGCCTGTTGCCGCCTTGGTGCTAATGGCGGCTTGAATGGCACAGTCCCAGTCGGATGGGTCGCACGTGTCGGCGCGGGGGAAGTCAACGATAAGGAACGTGACCGCCAGATTAGGGTCTATCATGGCGGAAAAGGCGCGAGTCATGGCCTCTGTGTCGCGCCAAATATAGGTGTGATAGTCGAGTGGGTTGGCCAGTGTGACCTTAGGGCCAAGGGCGTTGGACAGACCACTGTGCTGTGTGGGCGTCAATGGCGGGAAGGTGAGCCCTGTGCCATGGGCCATGTCGGCGATAAGGCTGGCCTCGCCGCCAGAGCAGCTGATCGAAGCTATCCGCCCAGAGCTTAGGTGGCCAGATACGTGCAGGACCTTCAGCGTTTCGATCATTGAAGGGAGGTCGTTGACGCGGGTTATGCCAAGATGAGTTAACAATGCATCGGCGCCCACGTCGCTTCCCGCTAGGGAGGCGGTGTGAGAGATGGCTGCGGTTTGCGCCTCGGTCGATTTTCCGACTTTCAGCGCGATGATTGGCACGTTCTGGGCATGTGCCTTTCGCGCCAATTTTTGCCATGCGGGAAGGTCGGAAAACCCTTCGATGTGCAGGGCGATCGCTGTCACTCGGGGATCGTCGAGGAGGTCGAGCGCAAGTTCGGCCATGGTGAGTTGGGCCTGATTTCCGCAGGTCACCATATACGCGATCGGGAGACCCCGTTTCTGCATGGTCAGGTTGATCGCGATATTCGAGCTTTGCGTCAGGATCGCGACGCCCTTTTCTACAGGGGTGCAACCGTGCTGGTCTGGCCACAACATGGCGCCATCCAGCGCATTGATCATGCCATAACAATTTGGCCCAAGAATGGGCATGTCTTTGGCGGCGGCTAGCAGTCGTGTATTGGCTTGTTGGCCATCGTCCGTTTCGCCAAAACCGCTGGCGAAACAGACCGCGCCACCGGCACCCATTCGCGCAAGGCGTTCGACCGCTCCGACAGTGGCGTCGCGGTTAATGCCAACAAAAGCAGCATCAGGGACCGCAGGTAGATCGATCGCGGTTGGATAGGCCTTCAGCCCGCAGACGTCTTCGGCGCGGGGGTGGACGGGCCAAATCTCGCCGGTGAATTTTGCCTTTACCAACTGTTCGGTGACAGAACGGCACCAAGCGCCGCCGCCAATGACCGCGATCGACTTAGGACGCAATAATCGTGAAAGAGAACGTGCCATTTATACTTCCAATTTCATCATATTTGGTGGCGCCGGGGGTGAGCGCGTCAGCGCGAGGGGGCTTGCCCCCTTTCCCCTGCCCGCCGCAGGCGCTGATCGAAGATCATGCACCCTCAACGCGGTTTCCCTGTTCATCAATGATAGGGTCACCGTCTTCTTTTAGAAACGGGGCCTCGGGCCATGTGTCCAGAAGGTCGAGAACGGCACCGGAGGGGCGACAAAGCGCGACACCCTTCTTGCAGGCCACGATGGGGCGATTCACGAGGACAGGATGTTCGAGCATTGCCGCGATCAAGGCGTCGTCACCAACGCTTTCATCCAGAAGACCGAGTTCTTTCGCAGGTGACTTGGATGTTCGCAGGGCCTGCCGCGCGGTGAGGCCAGCCGCTGCAAACAAGGCGCGCAGCTGTGGTTCGGACCAACCCGCATCAAGGTATTCCACGACATGAGGCGTGTAGCCTGCGGCTTCGACGATCCGCACGACATTACGGGATGTGCCACAGTTGGGGTTGTGGTGAATTACGATGTCCATTGTTCTAGGCTCCGAGTGCGCGCAACATTTCGCGGCTGATAATGTGACGTTGTATCTCGGACGTGCCGTCCCAGATACGTTCCACTCTGGCATCCCGCCAGAAGCGTTCAAGTGGATAATCGTCCATCAACCCCATCCCGCCATGAATTTGTATGGCGGCGTCAGTGACACGCGACAGCATTTCAGAGGCATAAAGTTTGGCAGAGGCGATCTCGCGGTTTGCGGGCAGGCCTTTGTCCAACCTGTCGGCGCTGGCGAGGGTGAGCAGGTCGGCAGCGTCGATCTCGGTGATCATGTCTGCGAGCTGGAAGCTGATACCTTGGAATTTACCGATAGGCTGGCCGAATTGTTCGCGTTCAGCGGCGTAGTTGAGGGCGTAGTCGAACACGCGACGTGCGCGGCCAACGGACATGGTGGCGACGGTGATGCGGGTTGCGTAGAGCCATTCGTTCATCACGGCAAAGCCACCATCGACTTCGCCAAGAACTTGCGCGTCTGGAAGGCGGCAATCGTCGAAGTCGAGGATCATGTTTTTGTAGCCGCGGTGCGACACGGATTTGTAACCGTCGCGGATGGTGAAGCCTGGTGTGTCGCGGTCGACAAGGAAGGTTGTGATGCGTTTTTTGGGGCCACGCGGTGTTTGATCTTCGCCGGTGGCGACAAACACAATGATGAAATCAGCGTGGTCTGCACCAGAGATGAAGTGTTTTGTTCCATTCAACACCCAATCGCCGCCATCGCGCACGGCGCTGCATTTCATGCCACGCACATCCGAGCCCGCACCGGGTTCTGTCATTGCCAACGCGTCCATACGTTCGCCTTTGATGGCGGGGTCACGGTAACGTTCGATTTGCTCGCCCTCGCAGGCCATGAGGATGTTCTGCGGGCGACCGAAGAAGTGATTGAGCGCCATCGACCCACGGCCTAATTCCCGTTCGACCAGTGCAAATTCAACGTGGTTCAGGCCCGCGCCCCCCGCACTTTCGGGAAAGTTACAGGCGTAGAACCCAAGGTCGATGGTTTTTTGTTTGATGTCTTGTGCGATTTCGGCGGGGACTTCGCCGGTGCGTTCTACAAGGTCTTCGTGGGGATAGATCTCGTTTTCAACGAAGCTGCGGACGGTATCCGCGATCATGGTGTGTTCTTCGGTTAGGCCATAAACGGTCATTGTACATGTCTTTCAGATAGAGGAATTGTGCAGGGTTAGAGCCTGTTTCCTCGTCCTAAGCGGCGTGTGCTTGTCCATCGTTTTAGGTCTTCTATGAAGATCATATACGTCTCCGCGATTTTAGGCGTGCTGAGAGTTTTTCTTTGCCGTCTGTAGTGCCATCGTGCCAGCTTCCGAACAGAATGTCCCACGGTACATCAAGGTTGCCGTAGTTACATTCAAAGTAGCGATGGTGGATTTGGTGGTGAAAGTTACCCAGGTGCAAACGCTTTTTGTTACGGAACAATACGCCCTCGAACCCCGTGTGCGTTGTGATGGCTAGTAGCCCGTAAAACGCCAAATGAAAGATGATGTGAACAGGGTGTGAGGCAATCGCAAAATGGACCAGCACCGAGCCGAAGTAGAACATATGTTCTACAGGATGCATCGACAGACCAGACCAAGGACCAATGTCGCTGTTGCGGTGATGCAGAGCGTGGAAACGGTACATGACATCGGTGTGGAGAAAACGGTGCATCCAGTAGAAATAGAAACTTTCCCAAACCGGGATCAGGAAGAAAATTGCGATGAACCAAACAGGGTTCGTTTGAAACGTGGTGGTTGCGGCATAACCGTTTGCCATGGACCACCACATAAGTGATTCAAACAACGACCAAATGGTCACGCCGGATGCAATTGTCCAAAATATGTTGTCTTTGAGTTGGCTGGAAAACGTAAACATCCGCCCATTCCGAGGATGCGGCCGAGGGTCGTATTTTAGGTCGGTGCCTTGAACCGCGTATTTGTGGAACCAAAGATGCAGTGCACCTGCCACAATCGACACTATTACAGCATTTCTAAGCCAAATTTCGGCGATCCAAAAGCCGGGGTCTGACGTGGTTTGAAACGACGGGCTTGCCCAATAGAGGGCCGCAAACGACACCCCGACAATCATCAGGTTGATGGTGATGAAAAACCAACTGTCGAAATACCACTTCGCAACCGCCACTGGTTTGGGTGGCCATTGCCATAGTGGGGAAACGACGATCGGGGTTTCGGGAAGGTGGTTCCATTCCTGACGTTTCGGTGTGGACGCATCAATGGGCATAGTTAGACCCTTCTTCATCCAAAATTGCCTTTAATTCGGCAAGGTGGCGTACGTCTTGTTCTGGATAGTCTTCGAGTTCTTGGGCGGTTTTTTCGGCGATGTCATCGGGCAAGATGCGCAGGGGCTGGCCGGTTTGAAGGGCACGGATGTAAGTTTCTGCGGCGCGTTCGAAATAATAAAGCCGGTTGAAGGTTTCAGCGACAGTATCGCCAATAATCATGACGCCGTGGTTGCCCATGATCATGACCTTCTTTTTGGGGTCGGTCAGCAAAGCGGCACAGCGTTCGCCTTCTTCTTCGAATGCCAAACCGCCGTAGCCATCATCGATGACATAGCGGTTAAAGAACGTTGCGCAATTTTGGTCGATGGGCGGCAATGAGCTGTCTGCTAACGAGGCAAGAACGGTCGCGTGAATGGAATGAACATGCATCGCACAGCGGGCATGTGGGCAGTGTCGGTGAATGCCGCCATGCAGGCCCCATGCGGTAGGGTCGGGCGCGTTTGGGCCTGACAGCGTGCTTGGGTCGTTTGCATCAACCAACAGCATGTCAGACGCTTTGATACGCGCGAAATGCATTTGGTTGGGGTTCATAAGGAACTGCGTGCCGTCATTATTGACGGCAAAGCTAAAATGGTTTGCCACACCTTCATGCATATTCAGTCGCGCGGTCCAACGGAATGCCGCAGCCAGATCGACACGTTCGTTCCAGTGGTCGATGTTTGTCTGAAGTTGAGAAACGTTCATGCGGCCTCCTCTTTTCACACCATTGAACCAAAATTTACGACATGGCTTGCCTGAATACGACGCTGATGCAGGTCTTGAACAATAGCAAGAGCGGTGCCACATTCAGTCATGAAAAATACACGACATCCTGATATCCCGCCGCCAGTTAGACTGCGGCGTTTTTTGTTCAGAATGTACGTAAGCAATAAGAAAGGGAGGCAAACTCCATGATTCCATCAGATGCTCACTTACCAGTTGTGTCGCCGGACGTGCCGGACGCAACAGAGTTTCGCGACCCCGCCGCTGCGGTTACACGCCTGCAAGACCTGTACAAGATTGCTGTCGAGTTTTTGACCGATACGTTTTCGAAGAACGTTGTTGGCGCGCGCCCTGACACACGGTTTCGGGCGTTCTACCCCGAAATTCGCATTCGGACGTCGACCTTTGCCCAAACGGATTCGCGTTTGAGTTTTGGTCACGTCGCAGGCCCCGGAACATATTCGACCACGGTCACGCGGCCAGATTTGTTTGCAGGGTATTTGGAACAGCAAATTCAATTGCTGATCGAAAACCATGACGAGCCGGTCGTGATCGGTGTTTCTGATACGCCGATGCCAGTTCATTTTGCGGTGTCAGGCGAAGTGGCTGTGCCCCAAGAAGGTGCGTTACAGTTCACATTGCGGGACGTGTTTGATGTGCCTGATTTAGCCACGACGAACGATGACATTGTGAACGGAATCGATTTTCACAACGAAGATGGGTCCAAACCTTTGGCGCCCTTTACGGCACAGAGGATCGACTATTCGCTGGCGCGCCTGCAGCACTATACCGCGACCAGTGCCGAGCATTTCCAAAACCACGTCTTGTTCACGAACTACCAGTTCTACGTGGAAGAGTTTGAGGCATACGGGCGCAAGATGTTGGCTGACCCTGACAGTGGTTACACGTCGTTTGTGTCGACTGGCAATCAGGTGATCACGGATGCAGATGCCGTATTGGATGCGCCCGCAAAGATGCCACAGATGCCGACGTACCATTTGTGCCGTGAAGACGGCAGCGGGATTACGTTGGTGAACATTGGTGTGGGCCCGTCAAATGCGAAAACGGCGACCGACCATATTGCGGTTCTCCGGCCACACGCGTGGTTGATGGTGGGGCACTGTGCTGGGTTGCGTAATAGCCAGCGGTTGGGCGATTTCGTGTTGGCTCACGGGTATTTGCGTGAAGACCACGTACTGGATGACGATTTGCCAGTTTGGATGCCGATCCCAGCGTTGGCAGAGATCCAGATCGCATTAGAAGAAGCTGTGGCATCGGTAACGAAGTTGGAAGGGTACGAGCTGAAGCGCATCATGCGGACGGGTACTGTGGCGACTATTGATAACCGGAACTGGGAGCTGCGTGACCAAGACGGCCCAGTGCAACGTTTGTCGCAGTCACGTGCTGTTGGGTTGGATATGGAAAGCGCGACGATTGCCGCCAACGGGTTCAGATTCCGCGTTCCGTATGGGACATTGCTGTGTGTGTCAGACAAGCCATTGCACGGCGAACTGAAGCTGCCGGGCATGGCGTCGGATTTCTATAAAACGCAAGTTTCACGGCATTTGATGATTGGAATTCGTGCGATGGAGCGGTTACGGGAAATGCCGCTTGAACGTATTCACAGCCGGAAATTACGGTCATTTGAGGAAACCGCGTTCCTTTAATTTGGCCAAAAACGGCAAATTCGCCCACAATATGCAGTTTTTCACTTGTAAAGTTGCACAAACCGTTGTGGAACATAGCCACATACAGTTTAATAGCTGAGCAATAAGCCCCCAAGACAACGGGCAGAACGAGGAGAATTAAAATGGCGACGAAACCAATGACCAAGACACAACTGGTCGCAGCTCTGGCCGACGATATGGGCACTGACAAAAAATCCGCTTCTGCGGCTTTGGACGCGATCACTGGTCTGATCACACGCGAAGTTTCCGGCGGTGGCGCTGTTACACTTCCAGGCGTAGGCAAAATCTATTGCCGTGAGCGCCCAGAGCGTATGGTTCGCAACCCAGCAACTGGTGAGCAGATCAAAAAAGAAGCTGACAAGGTTGTTAAAATGACAATCGCGAAAGCACTGAAAGACAGCGTGAACGGCTAATCGTTCCGCAATCTTCGGATTAGAAAGGGTCGCCTCGTAGGGCGGCCCTTTTGCGTTTTAAAGTTTGGCGATGCGTTTGTCGAAAGCTGTGACGGCTTTTTGGTAAGCGGCGTCGAGCAACGGTTCCAGATCGATCATCGATGCTTCGCTGGGGTTTAGAATAGAGACCCACGACATCCAACCGTAGACGGGGTGTGGAGTGAGGCGGTCTAGTGCTGTGAAGTCCCAGCTTCCCTCTATATGCATGCCCTTTGCAGGCCGAGGTGGTGGGGGACCAAACCTTTCAAGGAAGAGAGGTTTTGTTGTGCCGATGTTAAGTCGGAAAACGCTATCACGATTTAGATTTGAAGCGCGATCATTGTCCCCGTCTTTGGATTTTACGGTGGCGAAATAGACACCTCGTGGCAGTTGATTGCCGGGGTTATAAAACAGCGACGTTTCACCCCACGCTTCTACCATGATGGTTCCATTGAAACGTTGAGCAAGTGTTGCAGCGAGATCTGTTGGATTACTTTGTATCATTACACGTGCCTATCATGGACCTGCTGACCGCGTCGTGTCAGCAATGTGCGAGAATTAGTAGAAAGCCCAGATATGGTGAAGTTCGACAACAAAGCGATCCTGATGGGAATCACGTTTGGGATTATCTGGGCGTCTGCATTCACGTCGGCACGGGTGATTGTGCAATACGCGCCGCCGTTCTACGCGCTGACGTTTCGGTTTTTGTTGTCGGGTATCATTGGTGTCGTGATCGCACGGGCTATGGGGCAATCGTGGCACCTGACACGGGGCCAGTGGATTGCGGTGGTGGTGTTTGGTGTCACGCAGAACGCGCTTTATTTGGGTTTGAATTTTGTCGCGATGCAAACGGTCGAGGCGTCGTTGGCGACGATCGTTGCGTCAACGATGCCGTTGCTGGTGGCAGTTGCAAGCTGGTTGGTTTTTAAAGAAACACTACGCCCGCTTGGCGTGTTGGGGCTGTGTATTGGATTTGTTGGCGTCGCGATGATCATGGGCGCGCGATTGCAGGGCGGTGTTGATCTATTTGGGCTGACGCTGTGCGGAATTAGTGTTTTGTCCCTGACGGTTGCCACACTGGCCGTGAGGGGCGCCTCGACGGGCGGAAACTTTATGATGGTTGTCGGGCTACAGATGCTGGTTGGGGCAGCGTTCGTCGCTGTGCCAGCTTTGGCGCTTGAAACCTTTGAGGTGACGTGGAGCTGGCAGTTGGCTGTCGCGTTTGCCTACACCGTCTTTGTGCCGGGGCTCGGGGCTACTTTGATCTGGTTTATGCTGGTGGACCGTATTGGTGCGACACCTGCGGCGGTGTTCCATTTTCTCACGCCATTCTTCGGGGTCAGCATTGCGGCCCTGTTATTGGGCGAAGAGTTGGGCGCGATGGATATCGTTGGCGTATTGATCATCACCGCCGGTATTCTGGCGGTTCAATTGAGCAAACAGGCTAGCCGATAGTGCCGCGCACTCCGCCGGTTTGGCCGCGATCCAACAACATGTGATCGAGGATCACAGCAGCCATCATCGCCTCGCCCACCGGAACAGCACGGATGCCGACGCACGGATCATGGCGACCCTTGGTGACGACTTCTGTTGGGGAGCCGTCCATGCGGATAGAGGCGCGTGGGCTGAGGATCGAGGAGGTGGGTTTCACAGCAAAGCGCACGACGATGTCTTGGCCAGTGCTAATGCCACCCAAAATGCCACCAGCGTGGTTGGAGGAGTAAACCGGTTGTCCGTCGTTCCCCATGAAGATTTCATCAGCGTTCGCGCGCCCTGTGAGGGCGGCTGCGGCCATGCCTTCGCCGATTTCCACGCCTTTGACCGCGTTGATCGACATCATGGCGGCAGACAGATCAGTGTCTAGTTTGTTGTAAACGGGCGCGCCGATGCCTGCGGGGACGTTGCGCGCCACAACTTCGATCATCGCGCCGACGGAGTTATGATCGTCTTTGCGCAGCCAATTGAGGTAGTCTGTCCATTCAGGAACGGCCTGTGCATCGGGGCACCAGAAATCATTGCCATCGATGGCGTCCCAATCGAACCGGTCACGGTCGATGTGCTTTTCGCCCATCTGTACCATGTAGCCTTTGATTTCGACGTTAGGTGCGATGGCTTTGATTGCCTCGCGCGCAACGCCGCCTGCGGCCACACGGGCGGCAGTTTCGCGGGCGGATGAACGGCCACCGCCGCGATAGTCGCGTAGGCCATATTTTTGGTGATAGGTGATGTCGGCGTGACCGGGCCGGAAGGTGTTGGCGATATCGCCGTAATCTTTGGACCGCTGATCGGTGTTTTTGATCATCAACTGAATGGGCGTGCCGGTTGTTGTGTCGTCAAATACACCGGACAGAATTTCGACCGCATCAGGCTCGTTGCGCTGTGTCGTCATCTTGTTCTGACCGGGGCGACGTTTATCAAGCCACTGTTGGATCATAGGCGCCGTGAGGGACACACCGGGAGGGCACCCGTCGACGGTTGCGCCTAAGGCAGGCCCGTGGCTTTCACCCCAAGTGGTGACGCGAAATAGATGACCGTAGCTGTTCATGCTCATTGGGGTGCTCCTGATAACGGGCCGTGCATAAACACGGGCGGCGCGGTTGCCAAGCTATTCCCGCAAACGGTCACGTCGATCTTTGGCGTGTGTTGTGATGAATGTAACGGTTCGATCGACCATCAGGACCATAAATGCGGTCAACCAGACAGGCATGTCGTGGGATGTGGCGATACCGAAACCAAAGTAAATGAGCCAAACAAAGCCAAGCTCTAGGCATAAAATGACTATACGTGTTCCCCCAACGGAACCCCCTTTCTTTACGATTTTGGATATAGGTTAAGCATACCTGAAAAGTGCGCAAAAATCCACTGCGAACTTGCTCATTTGGGGCATTTGTTCTAGGTGAGTCCTCACCTCGGGGGGCTTTTTTAAAGCTGAGATGCCAAATGGCGGACCCGTTGAACCTGAACCGGTTAAAACCGGCGGAGGGAAGGTTACTGGGTCAAGCATGGCCCCCGTCCTTTCTCCGTCCGGCGCATTGAGAGGATGAAGAAATGCAAAAGACTCTACTCACTGTCGCAGGACTGTTTTGTGCAAGCGTTGCCGCTGCTGAAACACCCGTGTTGACAGTTTACGCACCTGACTATTTTGGGTCCGAATGGGGCCCTGGCCCATCAATTGAAGAAGCGTTCGAAGCGATTTGTGAATGCGATCTTGAATACCAAACAGGCGATCTGTTGCCGCGTTTGTTGTTGGAAGGTGCAAACACCGAAGCCGACGTTGCCATTGGTTTTAACAGTGACGTGTCCAAACGTGCCCGTGACAGCGGGTTGTTTGCGGCCCACGGGCTGGACCTATCCCCGCTGACATTGCCATTGGAATGGAACGACGACACGTTCTTGCCGTTCAACTACGGCCACACAGCGTTCATTTATGACAACACCAAGCTGGACGGTTTCGACAGCTTTGAGGCGCTGTTGAACGCGCCTGACGATGTGCGCGTTGTGATCCAAGACCCACGGTCGTCCATTTCTGGTCTGGCGTTGGTTTTGTGGGTGAACGCAGTTTACGGCGACGAGGCCGAAGCAGCATGGGCACGTTTGGCCCCAAAGATTGTGACCGTCACGCAAGGTTGGTCTGAATCATATGGGTTGTTCACCGACGGTGAAGCGGACGTTGTTTTGTCTTACACAACATCCCCAGCTTACCACATCATCGCAGAAGAAGACCTGACGAAATCTGCGGCGATCTTTGACGAAGGTCACTATTTCATGGTTGAGACAGCCGCGAAATTGGCCGGTACAGACAATGGCGATTTGGCTGATCAGTTCTTGGCATTTATCCTGACGGAAGAGTTCCAGACGATGATCCCGACAACCAACTGGTCTTTCCCCGCAGCACTGTCTGAGGACAAGTGGCCAGAAGGTTTCCAAGAGTTGCCGATGCCTGAAACTGTGTTGTTCTACACTGAGGATGAAGCGGCTGAACTGCGCGAGCCAGCGATTGAAGCATGGCGCGCCGCGCTCTCTCAATAATAGCAGCGCTCGTCGTTGCGGGGGCGGTGATCGTCCCTGTGGCGGCGGTGTTGTGGCGGGGCGGTGGGATTACCGCCCTGTCTGCCGCTGACTGGGCCGCGTTGCGGTTTACGGTGTGGCAAGCGTTTTGGTCAGCGGCGATCAGCGTCGTTTTGGCTGTGCCCGTAGCACGTGCATTGGCGCGGCGGGCGTTCTGGGGACGATCAGCCCTGATTTCAATTATGGGTGCGCCGTTTATCCTGCCTGTGATCGTCGCGATCTTGGGCCTATTGGCGGTGTTTGGCGGCAATGGGTTGCTGAACCTAATCCTTGGACCGTTGGGTGTGCCGAAGTTAGATATCTACGGTGCCCATGGGGTCATTCTAGCCCATGTTTTTTTCAACTTGCCGTTGGCGGTGCGGTTGATCCTGCAAGGCTGGCTTGCGATCCCGTCGGAACGGTTTCAGGTGGCGGCGTCATTGGGCGCGCCGTTGTTCTGGTTGTTGGAATGGCCAATGTTGAAACGCATCGTGCCGGGCGCCTTTGCTGTGATTTTTGTGATTTGTTTGGGATCGTTCGCGGTGGCGTTGACGTTGGGCGGTGGGCCGCGTGCGACGACTGTGGAATTGGCGATTTACCAAGCGTTCAAGTTTGATTTTGATCTGAGTAAGGCCGCGTCATTGGCGGTGGTGCAGTTGGTGTTGGGCGGTGTTGCTGGTTTGATTGCATTGATGTTGGCGCGGGGCGACATGTTGGGCGCTGGGCTGGACCGTGTGGTGCAACGCTGGGACGGGTCCCGCGTCATTGATGCGGCGTGGATCGCGGCGGCGGCGGCGTTTTTGTTGTTCCCGCTTGGAGCCATACTGGTGGCGGGGGTGCCGGGGTTGTTGGACTTGCCGGCGAGCATTTGGCCGGCGACGTTACGATCTCTTGCTGTGGCGATTGCGGCTGTCGTTCTGACCATCGGGTTGGCGTTGCCCCTGGCGACCCGCGCTGGTGAGGCGGCCTCGCTTTTGGGCATATCGGTGTCCGGTTTGGTTTTGGGCACAGGGTTATTTTTGTTGGTGCAGCCCTATGTGCGGCCGTCCGATGTGGCGCTGCCGGTGACCTTGTTGGTGAATGTGTTGATGTCGCTGCCGTTTGTGTTGCGGATTCTGCGCCCTGGGATCGAGGGCGCGCGAGAGGATTTTGGGCGCCTTGGCCAATCGTTGGGTTTGCGCGGTTGGGCGTTGTGGCGGATCGTTTACCTGCCTCGGCTGCGTCGCCCTATGGGGTTTGCGGCGGGGCTGACGGGTGCGTTGGCGATGGGGGACCTTGGGGTCATCACGTTGTTTTCGCGCCCCGGGGAAGGCACATTGCCATTGGTCATGTATCAGTTGATGGGGGCCTACCAGATGGAGGCCGCATATAGTGCTGCGCTGGTGTTGGTCGTGTTGTCGCTGGGCCTGTTCTGGGTGTTTGACAAGGGAGGGCGCGTCCATGCTGACGTTTGAAGGTGTCGTATATTCGCAAGGCGCGTTTTCATTGGCCGCTGATCTGAGCGTTGCAGCCGGTAAGGTCACAGCCGTGATCGGGCCATCAGGTGCTGGTAAGTCGACGTTGCTGCATGGGGTCGCTGGGTTCGTGCCGCAAACCGCAGGGCGGTTGTTGTGGGACGGGGCCGCGATAGGGGCCAAGACGCCAGACAGACGGCCTGTGTCGATGCTGTTTCAAGACAACAATCTGTTCCCGCATTTGACGGTGTTGCAAAACGTTGGCCTTGCGTTGACCACAGGGTTGCGGCCGTCAAAGGACGTGACCGAACGTGTTGAGGATATGTTAGCGCAGGTTGGGTTGTCGGGCCTGTCCACGCGCAAGCCAGCGGGTCTGTCGGGTGGTCAGCAAAGTCGCGTGGCGTTGGTGCGGGCGTTGTTGCAGGATCGGCCCGTGATGCTGATGGACGAACCGTTCAGCGCCTTAGGGCCAGCGTTAAAGGACGAGATGTTGGACCTGTCGGTGTCATTGGCCGCAGGGCGGACAGTGATTATGGTCACCCATGATCCAAATGACGCGGTGCGGATCGCAGATGAGGTTGTTGGCGTGGTGGACGGCAAGGCGTGGGTGCCGCTGGAAACATCGGCGTTCATGGCGCAGCCGCCAGAACCGATGAAGAACTATTTCGGAAGCTAGAAACGCAAAAGGCCCGCCATATTGGCGGGCCTTTCGTTCGAGTGTGTGTGGCGCTTAGTCTTTGCGTTTTGCAGCCGCTTTATGCGGTGCCCACAGACGTTTGTTTGTCAGGTACAGCAATACAGAAAGGACTGTCAGGAAGATAACACCTGTCAAACCAGCCTGTTTACGCGCCATCATCTTTGGTTCGGCTGTCCACATCAGGAAGGCAGCAACGTCTTCTGCAACATGATGCATGTCGTTTGCATGGCCGTCGTTGAATTCCAGCTGACCATCATAAAGCGGTGGTGCCATGGAAATCCAGCCGCCTGGGAAGGCAGTGTTTTCATACAACGTTGTACCTGCTTCGGTTTTTTCCTCACCGGTGTAGCCGGTTAGCAAAGACGCGATGTACTCAGGGCCGCCGATACCATTGATCAGTTGGCTGATGCCTGTGCCGTATGGGCCGTGGAAACCGGCACGTGCCTTTGCCATCAAGCTCAGGTCAGGTGCGGAAGACAGGTTACCCTCTGGGAAGTGATCCGCAGGTGTGGCGGGGCGGAAATCGCCTTCGCCGTCAAACAATGCAGGGTCGAATACTTCGTAGAATTCAGCGTAGGCCCGCATTTGTTCTTCCGGAAGGTGTGGACCACCTTCGTCAGCCAATGTGCGGAATGCAACGAACTTCAAACCATGGCAGGCCGCGCAAACTTCGGTGTAAACCTGAAGGCCGCGCTGCAGCTGGTTTTGATCGTACGACCCGAATGGACCATCGAAAGAAAAGTCGATGTTTTCGACGTGTCCAGAATCGCCTGCGGCGAATGCAGAGCCCGTGGCCAAGCCAAAGGCGACTGCTGCGGTAAGGGTGAGTTTACGGAACATGTTCATTTGTCCTTTCTCACTCAGCCGGGGATGCGGCGGAAGAACCGGACGCAGCCTTGGAGCCGTAGTGGGCGTTGAAATCATCCTCGATTGTCGCAGGTGGTGTCATCGGCTTTTCGATAACGCCAAGCAGCGGCAGGATAACGAGGAAATAGGCGAACCAGTAAGTGGCGCCGATCAAAGCGATGATCGGGTAGATGCCTTCGGCTGGCATAGCGCCGGCCCACATCAGGACAACGAAGTCCACGACGAGAACAGCGAACCACCATTTGAACATCGGACGGTAACGACCGGAGCGTACAGATGATGTATCGAGCCAAGGCACCAGAGCCATAACTGCGATCGCGCCAAACATGGCCAGAACACCGAAGAATTTCGCATCGATGATGCCGAAGGAAATCCATTCCGCGAAGATAACGACCCAAACGGTGTTATCGAAGGCACGCAGGATCGCGTAGAATGGCAAGAAGTACCATTCAGGGACGATGTGCGAAGGTGTGACCAACGCGTTCGCTTCGACGTAGTTGTCTGGGTGGCCAAGGTAGTTTGGCATGAAGCCAACAACCGCCATGAAGACAGCCAGAATAACGGCCAGCGCGAACAGATCTTTGATCACGAAGTATGGCCAGAACGGCAGTGTGTCTTTCTCAGCTTCGGCTTTGGATGTGCGACGTACTTCAACACCTGTTGGGTTGTTGTTGCCTGTGGTGTGGAACGCCCAGATGTGGACGATAACCAGACCGGCAATTACGAACGGCAGCAGGTAGTGGAGCGAGAAGAAGCGGTTCAGCGCAGGCTGACCAACAGCTGATGCACCAAGAAGCCATGTCTGAACGCTTTCTCCGATGAATGGGATCGCGCCGAACAGGCCAGTGATAACAGCCGTACCGTGGAACGACATTTGGCCCCAAGGCAAAACGTAGCCCATGAACGCAGTGCCCATCATCAACAGGAAGATCAGCATGCCGATGATCCATGTGATTTCACGCGGTGCTTTGTATGAACCGTAGTACAGGCCACGGAACATGTGCGCGTAAACAGCCACGAAGAATAACGACGCGCCGTTCATGTGGAAGTAGCGGATCATGTGGCCGCCGTTCACGTCACGCATGATGTGTTCAACGGATGCGAACGCCATATCAACGTGTGGCGTATAGTGCATAACCAACACAACACCGGTCGCGATCTGCAATGCCAATGTGAATGTCAAAACGATGCCCCAGATCCACATCCAGTTCAGGTTCTTTGGTGTGGGGATCATCAATGTGTCGTACAGAAGTCCGATAACCGGCAGACGGCTGTCTACCCATTTTTCAATGCCGGACTTGGGTTCGTAATGGTCGTGGGGAATGCCACCCATGTGTCTTCTCCTTAACCCAGTTCGATTGTTGTTGCGTCGACCCAGCGGGCCGGTGGAATGTCGAGGTTCTGTGGTGCAGGACCTTTACGGATACGGCCAGCAAGGTCGTAGTGCGACCCGTGACATGGGCAGAACCAACCGCCAAAGTCGCCAGCTCCGTCGCCAAGTGGAACGCAGCCAAGGTGCGTACACACACCCATTTGAACAATCCATGCGCCGTCGCCTTCGCCTTCGGGCGATGGCATCACGCGGTTTTCATCAAGCGCATCTGCGGTTTCCGGCAGGTTTTCGTTTCGAGCGAGGCTGTCGATGAATGTATCGGCCTCAGCGTCTTGCGCCTTTGCCTCTTGAATTTCGGCACCAGTGCGGTGGCGAATAAAAACAGGTTTACCTTGCCACAACACGGTAAGTTGTGTGCCTGGCTCGACGCCTTCGACAGGAACGCGAATTGACGCAAGCGCCAGAACGTCCGCAGAAGGGTTCATTTGATTAACCAGAGGCCAGACGGCGGCCCCTGTGACGACTGCACCTGCGCCAGCGGTGGCGTAATAGATGAAGTCTCGGCGTGTACCTTGATGGTCTTCTGGGTTTGACACCTTTTCAACTCCGAATTTCGGGGGCATTTGCCCGTCCCATAGCATGAAAGCCCCCGAAAGGAGCACTCAATTAGAGCGGTGTCTAACTTCATGGGCGTTTCGCGTCCAGTATCATTCCGCTGCAATTTTCAAACTGCGGCGATTGGCCCCCTATGACGGGTCTGTTGCCTGCATGGACGGGCGGGCTGCGAATTCGGCTTGCCATGCTGATAGCGCCTCATGGCCAACCCGCCAGCCGCGCGCGTCATGTCGTAGATCTAGGTAGGCTAAGGCACAAGATGTTGCGATTTGAGCGGCATTCAAGGGGCCGTTTAAGTGGCTCATCCAACGGCTATTGATGGCCGAAATGGCCCGTTCAGCCTTACCCCATTGGGCATCTAGCCATTCAGGGCTTTGTTGGGCTTCTGGTCGCAGGCGTGTCTCATATACCATACCCACCGTTGCATCCATGATCGCGTCTGCTGTCGCTTCAAGGGTCAGGATCTCGTAGAGCGAACGTTCCGGATATAGGCCACAGTCGCCTATATCATTGAGATAACGGGAAATTACGCGACTGTCGTAGATAGAAGGGCCGTCTTCGCGCAGCAGCGACGGGATTTTCCCAGTTGGGTTACCAGCAAGAGCATCGGCTGCAGAATCCATCGGTGAAGTTGCGACATCCAGTTCCTCAACACGATCAATCATGCCGGTTTCACGAAGAAGAACGCGAATCTTGCGGGCGTATGGGGAAGGCGGGGATGTGATGAGTTTCATGAGCTTACTCCGGTGGGTTGCGCATAAGCGCGGCAAGGTTGGTTGTTTCAACACCAATACCTGATGTTTCCATTCCGTCGGCGGCTTGCAGGCGCACGTCGTCGGGTTTGTTCTGGTTCAGTTTAAAGGTGGATTGGATGTCTGCAATCGTAATGCGGCACGGTACAATTTGCCGCATCATCTTTTCCAACACTTCTGGTGTCATCTTGGCCGTGGTCCAGGGTGTTTTAGGAAGCTGCGTTTCGAAATGCGCCGATTGACGGTCAAGCACATCGCGAATCTTTGATTGGTCGAGCTTTTCTATTGTGCCACGTATGTGGACAGCAACGTAGTTCCATGTTGGGACCTGATCATCGACGCCATACCAATCGGGCGAGACGTACCCATCGGGGCCGGTGATTGACAGCAAGATGGGTTGTGGCGCGCCCAACGTGCGCAGAATCGGGTTCGAGCGGACAAGGTGCAGATCAAGGGTCTTGGCATCGTCAGACAACAGTACAGGAACATGCGACGCGAGCATCCCATCAGGGCTGTTCATCGTGAGTTGGCCAAATGCGCGGTCGCGGACGAATGCGATTGCGCGGTCTTGCGGCGTGCGGCGGTAGGTTTGATTGGGGTGCATATCAATTCAGTCCATTGTCACGAAAGTGCGTGCAGTGAACTTAGATGCCAACTTTGAAAATCTGGCATCATTAATTGTCATTGATACAATTGTTCAGACGAAAAGAGGGCGCCCTAAGAGTGCCCGTTTAGGGGAAGATAACGGCGTCATCGCCGGCTTTCCATGGTGTGTATTTCGTCATGATGGCGGCAAATCGATCAGACGCTTTGAATGCGGCCAACCAACGTTGGGCATTGGGGTAGGGCTGTGAATCCCACCAATCGATATCGGTGTGGGCGAACTGGCGGACAAACGGCAAAATCGCAAGGTCGGCCAGACAGGGACGTGCGCCAAACAGCCAAGGTTTTTCGCCGAGTTGTGCGTCCAGTTTTGCAATGAACTGGGCGGCAGTCGCACGGCTTTCATTTGGGTCCGCTTCGGGGTGGCGCACGGCGTATTTGGTAAGGTCGAGTGCGGTTTTGAACGGGCCGTCGGATTCTGTGATCAGGGCGTGGGCTGCATCGGTCATCAAATCCAACAAGCCTTCGGGGTCGGATTGGGCCAGCGCCCAATTCATGATGTCGAAGGATTCATCGATGACTTTGTCGGTGATCAAAACAGGCACCGTGGCCTTTGGCGAGGCCTCGGTCATTTCCGCAGGTTTGTTGCGCAACACGATTTCACGCAGATGCACGGTGATACCAGCACTGGCAAGCCCAAGGCGCGCACGCATGGCGTAGGGGCAGCGGCGAAAGGAATAGAGGATTGGCGTCATGTTAGGCGGTCAATTGTTGGCCGGACACGCCGATGATCTTGGCGGTCACGATCTGGGATTCGGGTTGGTCGGTATCAAAGGTGACTTCGGTGAATTGTTCTGTGCGGCCCATACGGGGGTTTTCCATCAAGATGTGATGGGTCTGGCCTAATTGCGCGGACAGATGTTTGGCGACGGCATCGTCACCAGCAGCGCGGAGGCGTGCGGCGCGTGCTTTGATGTCTTTGCCATTCACGGCAGGCATGCGTGCGGCGGGTGTGCCTTGGCGGGGCGAATATGGGAAGACGTGCAGCCATGTGAGGGCACAGTCATCGACCAGTTTGAGCGAGTTCTGGAATGCTTCTTCGGTTTCTGTCGGGAAGCCCGCGATGATGTCCGCGCCGAACGTCATGTCGGGGCGCAGCTTGCGGGCCTCCTCAGAAAAGCGGATCGCGTCGTCACGCAAGTGGCGCCGTTTCATACGTTTGAGGATGAGGTCGTCGCCGTGTTGGAGTGAGAGGTGTAGGTGCGGCATCAGGCGTGGTTCGGTTGCGATGGCCTGCATCAGGTTTTCATCAACCTCGATGGAATCGATAGAGCTGATCCGCAGGCGCGGCAGATCGGGCACCAGTTTGAGGATGCGCATGACCAGATCGCCGAGTTTTGGCTCTGCCGGAAGGTCAGCGCCCCATGAGGTGAGGTCAACGCCCGTTAGGACGACTTCGTTATAGCCTTTGTCCACCAGCCGTTTGATTTGATCGACGACGACGCCAGCGGGCACAGATCGGGAATTGCCGCGGCCATAGGGAATGATGCAAAACGTGCAACGGTGATCGCAGCCGTTCTGGACCTGCACATAGGCGCGCGAGCGGGTGCCGAAACCGTCGATCAGGTGACCGGCGGTTTCAGTGACGGACATGATGTCATCAACCTGCACCGGTTCGGTTGTGCCGATCAGGTCAGGCGCCATGCCTTCCCATGTGTTCGCCTGCATCTTTTCCGTGTTGCCGATGACCTTTGTCACCTCAGGCATCGCGATGAAGGTTTCCGGTTCGGTTTGCGCGGCGCAGCCTGTGACGATCAGTGGCGCATCAGGGTTTTCGCGGCGCAGTTTGCGGATTTCTTTTTTGGCTTTGCGCACGGCCTCGGCGGTGACGGCGCAGGTGTTTACGACCACGGCATCGCGCACGCCTGCCTGCGCTGCGAGTTCCTTCATCGCTTCGGTTTCATAGGCGTTAAGGCGGCAACCAAGGGTGGTGAATTTAGGCGCGCTCATCCGTGCCACACTGCGCTGAACACATGGGCAGTGGGGCCGGTCATCCAAACACCGTCATCCCGCCAATCGATGTGGATTGTGCCACCGTCCAGATCAATGCGGACTGTGCGGCCTGTCAGACCTTTACGGTGGGCGGCCACAGCCGTGGCGCAGGATGAAGAGCCAGAGGCCAGCGTGACGCCAACGCCCCGTTCCCAGACGCGCATGCGCAGGTGGTTTTCGCCGACAACATGGGCGAACTGTACGTTGGTGCGTTCAGGGTAAAGCGGATGGTGTTCAATCTCTGCACCGCGTGCCTCGAGGTCGATCGCGTCCGCATCGTCTACAAAGAAGGTGCAGTGCGGGTTGCCCATGCCGGTGGCTAAAGGGGCGCCATCAATAGGCAGAGCGTCGATATCAACATCGTTGGCCAAAGGAATCGCCTGCCAATCGTGAATCGGTTCACCCATGTTCACAGATGTGAGGCCGTTGCCTGCATCGCGGGCCAGCAGCGTGCCGCGGTCGGTTGTTATGACGAGTTCGGTTTTGCCGCTTTCTTCAATGATGTGGCGAGCTATACAACGGGTGGCGTTCCCACAGGCCGCGGCAATGCTTCCATCGCTGTTATAAAACGTCAAATGCACATCGGCATTTCCACGTTTGGTCAACACGGCCAATTGGTCATAGCCGACGCCGCGGTGACGGTCGGCCATGGCCATAACCAAGGCTTCATCCACGCGCGTGATTCCATCGCGTTCGTCGATCACCACGAAATCGTTGCCAAGACCGTGCATTTTCATAAATGGCACGCCGGAAGATGAATAAATTTGTGTCATGAAGCGCCATATAGGCGAGGCTTTCACATGAATCCAGATAATGTCGCGATTTAGGGGTTGACCCTTCGGCGGTTGGTTTCTAAATGCACCCCTCGTGGGCCGTTAGCTCAGTTGGTAGAGCAACTGACTTTTAATCAGTAGGTCGATGGTTCGAACCCATCACGGCTCACCACATTCCTCCTCGTAAGAAGACATGTAGTTTGTACTGTTTATTGACAGGAATTCTCGCTTCTTCGGTGAGTTTTGATGCCTCCCAGTACTAGATCGCCTGACAGTTGAACGACCGCCCAACCTTAACCCTGATTGCTCAAAAGCGTGGCTCTACTTTTGTGTCAGCGCTTTGAGCTGAGGTTTGGCATCTCAACCAGCGCCGCAAGGCCGCGATTCGGTTTATTGATTACGCTGAGTTCACCGCCATGGGCCACAATAATTTCCCGTGCGATAGAGAGGCCCAGCCCAGCCCCTCCGGTCTCTCTGCTGCGGCTCGCTTCTCCGCGCACAAAAGGTTCGAAGATTGTTGAAAGTAGTTTTGGTTCAATGCCGGGGCCCTCGTCGTCAACTGTGATGACCGCTTTGCCCGTGCGAACGAACAGCGTGACCTCGGCCTGGCCGGCATAGGCGAGCGCATTCTCTACCAAGTTACGGATCGCGCGGCTAAAGCTTACCGGCCCCGCGGTGATGACGGGATCAGCCGTGGCGTGAAACGGAACATCCAATTCCGTACAGAGCTTCGTGAGAAGATCTTTCAATGATACTGTTTGCGTAAGGTTTTCTGACTGCCCCATGCGGGCATAGGACACCAAACCGTCCGCCATTGCGGCGACCTCGTCGAGCGTCTCAATCATCGGATCTCGCAATTCGCCTTCGATCATTTCCGCCCTAATACGCAAGCTAGTGAGCGGCGTTCGCAAATCATGGCCGACCGCGGCAATCGTGCGAGTGCGTTCCGCATCGAATTGCGAAATGCGTTCCTGCATGGTGTTGAAGGCTTTGGCCGCTTGTTGAAATTCAAACGGACCTGCCTCGCGGACACGGGCAGAGCGGTCGCCCTTTGCAGATTTTTGGGCAGCAACCGCCAGTTCTTCGATGGGGTAAATTGTCTTGCGCAGGAAAATCCAAACAGCGCCCAGAACAATAATCAAGGAACAAGCATAGACGGACAGCAGGTACCCAAGTTGCCCATTAGTGTGCCAGCTGAGAGGCTCCCGACCTGAGAAGTTCAACCAACGATTATCCGCCAGTTGTAAAGACACCAAAACAACCTCGCGATTGAGCCCGAAATTGCGTGAATCCTCGGGCAGGCTTGGTTCCGCTCTGGACAAGATTGATACGCGAACATCACTTTGCCCGAGGTCCTGAGCAATGCGCGCGGCCAACTCTCGGGACCTGTCATCGGCGGACGTACGTAAGACGGACGGATCGGCAGCGATTTTTATCGTGGTCACTCTGTTTGATGCATCCGCTGCAAATTCGGTCTGACTTTCGGGGGCAAGCGCGCTGAGCGTCAGGACCAGCTCTTCGATGCGGTTGGTGACAAGCGTATCGCGCGCGTTTTCGTCATTGGAGCGTTGGGCAAGGACCGTCACAACCAGTGCTCCGATGAATGCAATGCTCATCGCGAGGCTCAGTAGCACCAAAAGTTGGGTCGCGAGCGGGAGCCTTTTCAACACGGCACCACCGTTTCGACGGCCAAAACGTACCCACCTCCACGCTCAGTGATCAACAGTTTGGGCGCTTTGGGATCATCCTCGATTTTCTTGCGTAGCCGCCCGATCTGATTGTCGATTGTGCGGTCAAAGGCCTTCTCGGCGCGTCCCGCCGTCAGATCTAACAAGCTCGCGCGGCTGAGGACCGTATTGGGGTTTTGCAAGAACACCGTCAGCAACCGGTTCTCACTCGTGGTTAATGAAACTTCGCGTTCATCCTCATGGGTGAGCAATTTTTTGGCGGTGTCATGGGTCCAACTTGCGAACCTATTGCATTCGGCCAGATAAGGGCGTTCGGGCATTCTGCGTAATACGGCCTTAATCCGCGCCAGCAATTCACGTGGGTTGAAGGGTTTGACAAGGTAGTCGTCCGCACCCAGCTCTAGCCCGACAATGCGATCTGTCTCGTCGGCCATAGCCGTCAGCATGATGACAGGAATGTTCGTGTTGTCGACCATCCAGCGGCACAGGCTGAGCCCGTCTTCGCCCGGCATCATGATGTCCAAAATTGCCAAATCAATTCCGGCTTGTTCGAGCGTCTGCCGTGCTTCGGCCGCATTGGCCGCCAGAGATGAACGAAACCCTTGTTTGATAAGGTATTGCCCGAGTGGTTCACGGATGTCGCGCGCATCATCAACGATCAGGATATGGTGGGACTTCTGGGTCATGGGGGCGATGGCTTCGGTAAGTCTATTCGAAAATGAATGGCTAGATTAGGCCACCATCCTCGTTGATACCGCTCCTTCTCACAAGGTGACTAGGCTCTCGTACTAACGTGTGTATCCAAGTCTTGGGTGGGTTTTTTGTCGCAAAATGTATCAGAACCTCAAGCCGGTTACATTCTGCGACAGGCTTCTCTTTGGGTTTTGCATCACGAAGGGTCAGGGTGATCGTACGTGTTTGAGGGTGAAATATGCCTTGCGTGGGGACGTCAAAGTGCCACTGAGCCAGTGCTATTTGAATGCCTCGTTGGGTCGCAAGATAGGAGCTGCGGCAAATGGGCAATCGTATGCTTCCAGTCATCTTCTTGGTCATGGCGGCTGTCATGGCCTGTTTGGCAATCGCGACGTCCGAAACGCTCTGGGCGAAGCGCCAACTGGTAAGTCCGAGTAAGTCCCAAAGTTCCGAGTTTAAGGAGAGGGTCACGTGAAACGATCTATCATACTGACGCAGGTCTTGCCGCTGCTTTTTACTGCTGAGGTCGCTCAATCCGAGGCGCCAGTTTTGCAGACACCAGCACCTGTGATCTACCTTGCGGACAATCTCGACGAAGCGGATAACCTAGGCTGGTGCATCGACACGTTAGGCCGCGGATTTGCTGAGGAGTTGCAAGCGCATTCCTGTAAACCGCAGGGCGGCGATGTGCAGTTCACCTTTTTGGGAAACAGCGGTTTTATCCGCTCTGTGGTGTATCCAGATTACTGCGCAGAGGTCCTCCAAAACAGCGAGACCCAGTTCGGTTTGACGATATGCGATGCGGCAAACCCATCCCAGCAATTCAACTACGACCGCGAAACATTGGCCCTTTCACCAGCAAATGACGAGACGCTGTGCATCTCTGTTGGATCAAACGGCCGATCCGCTGGGCCGTTTATGTCGCGCGATTTGCTACTGCAGGGGTGTGCTGACGTCGATCAGGATCTGCGCGCTTGGATCGTTGTGAACGAATAAAACGTTATCGCGACCGCAAGGCAGGTCGCCAGAATGGGAGATTTTTCTATGAAACCCGGCACCAAATCTATGGCACCAAACGGACTTTCACGGCGTGCGGTGTTGCAAGGCAGCGCGGCTTTAGGCGTTGCCTCGGTGATTGGCGGCACTTTGGGCTTGGCCAAAAACGCGCGTGCGCAAATTGCGAACGCGCATTACGAATTGACGATCGATTTCCTTGATGATGCACGGGTCTACAACGGCAAATCGCTCGGCCCGACGATGCGTGTTCGCCCGGGCGACACATTGGATGTGGATCTCATCAACAATTTGCCTGCCTTGCATGACGATTGCACCGACAATCACAACCAAGAGCACGGGCTGAACACGACCAATTTCCACACACACGGGCTGCATGTTTCCCCAAGCACAGACAGCACTGGTGAGTTTGACGCGGACAACGTCTTCGTCAGCCTCGTTCCAGAAGATCAGATCGTAGCCTGCGAAGAGGTCTGCGGTGTCGATGTGAAAACCATGTTCCGCTACGGAAGCAATAGGTTCCGTTTTGAGCTTCCGGACGATCACATCACCGGTACGTTTTGGTATCACGCCCACAAACATGGCTCTACCGCAGTTCAGGTCGGTGATGGGCTGGCTGGGCCTTTGATCGTCGAGGACGAGCCAGGGGTGATGCCCGACTACATTGAGCAGGCCGTTGAGCGGATTTTCTTTATCACCAATCGCGGCATGATGCTGGTTGATGAAGAGGGCGGCGGTGAGATGAACCCAGAGATCACCATGCGCCCTGGTGAAGTACAGCGTTGGCGCGTGATCAACGGGACAGGCAACGGCACAGATTTCGCCTTTATGCGCCCCAACATCGCAAACCTTGAGATGCATCTGATCGCCTTTGATGGGGTCACGCAGGATCGCCGCATTCCCGTCGACTATGAGGCCCTTGATGAGCCTTGGTTTAACCCGTCCGCGCTTGCGTCTGGCAACCGCGCGGATTTTATTGTGCGCGCACCCTCGGCCGCAGAGCCGCGTGACACCCTCAATAGCACGAACATTTCGCGGGTGGTCGACATGCCCATCAAGATCGAAGGGTCAGCTGTCGATGCGCTTTGGTCCGACGAGGACACGCTGCCGGGCGCGGGGCTCGTACCGTTCGACGATACCGAGCTGCCTAAGCGCGAAATCGACTTCACCCGCGGCCAGACCATCGATCGCGAATCCTTTGACGGTGAGCTGAAGCAAACGATGACCCTCGGAACAGCCGAGGAATGGACAGTCGGCAACAACACTCAGGTGATGCACGTCTACCATATCCACGTGAACCCGTTCTTCATCACACATATCAACGGCGAGGCACTGCCCGAAGGCAGCCCATTGGCCCGTTGGCAGGATACCATCGGTGTGCCCCTTGGTGGGGACGTTGGATTCAGGACCCGCTTTGAGAAATTCACCGGCTCGTTCGTCATCCACTGTCACGTGCTGCCACATGAAGACAATGGCATGATGCAGATCGTTGAGGTTGTGGACGCCTGACTATCGCATCGACTTTGTACGTGCGGCGCAGATAACTGCCGTAGGGGTTTAGAAATACAGCCGTATTCCCAATACGGTGCGAAACTCTGCAGTAGCACGTACCACCCTAATACTACCGTTTCGTGACGGGCTAAAATGAAACTGGCTTCTGCCTTAGCTGACGATCTTTTTTATCCGAAGGACCCAGTTTGAACCCTTAGAGTGACGGACCTAAACCGTAGCCAAAAAAGTTTGACTGGTGCCCAAATCGAATTCCTTGGGTCCGTCGATTTTGGTGCCTGGCATTCGGAACGCCGTACGATTTCGAATGTAGATGGCATAGACATCACCCCCCGTGACGTGAATATCAAAGACCAGTTTCGTTACGGTCATGTCAGCCGAAGAAAATGTACATAGTTTGGGTAAGAGAAAGCAGGTCTTTTAAGACGCATCATCAGAAAGTAGCGTCGACAAAGCTTGCGATGCTTTCTGCAGTGCTGGCAGAAATTCAAGCGCGCGTTCAGCGGTGAAACGCTGTGTTGGGGCGTGAAACGATAATGTCGAAACAAGCCGGCCCTGCGGTTCTAAGATTGGCACCGCAAGCGCGACCATCCCATCCATGAATTCCTCGCGGTCCAGTGCAAAACCTTGTTCACGGATTTCTTGCACTTCTGCGATCAGTGCATTGGGATCTGTCAGAGTATGCTTTGTGCGTTTGTCTAGACCTTCAGCTTGCGCGTACTGCAAAAGGTGGTCGTGGGGCAGTGTTGAAAGATACATTTTCCCCGATGCTGTGCAGTAAAATGGCACCTGTGTTCCAATCGGAAGCTGGATACGCAGTGGCCATTCCGTTTCAACACGTTCCAAATATACCATCGCCTCGCGGTCTGGCAGCGCGATGTTGCATGTTTCACCGATCTGCGAACTTAGCTTGTGAAGGACGGTCAGGCGCGCTGTTCGAATACGCAATGACGACAGAACGCCTGTCGACAAAGCCCGTAAACGTGCGCCGGGTGAATATCTATTCCCATCGATATCCTTTTGAAGAAAACCTTCTTGCTCAAGCGTTGCGAACAACCGGTGAATTGTGGGTTTGGGAAACCCCAACCGTTCGTTCGCTTCGGTCGGTGTCATTGGCACACCTGCTTTTGCGATCTCTTCCAAGATCACAAGCAAGCGCAAAGAGCTTGGTATAGTTTCAGAGGGTGGTGTGTCTTTCACTCATCCGATCCGGCAAACAGGCCATTCAGTGTTTCATATACCACACCGTCAGGCAGCAAGGTTTTCGAAAGCTCCGGTATAAGGGCAACGGCAAACCAAACAATTAGAAGTGCGATAAGATACATTGTTGAATATCGCAATAGCCGGAAATACGGCACTCCCGTTACGCCAGAGGCCACATACAAGTTCAAACCATATGGCGGTGTAATAAACCCAATAGATGCGCCAACAAGAAATATGACCGCGAATTGAATTGGGTCGACGCCAACATTTGCCGCTATCGGTGCCAGAATTGGTGCGAGAATGATGGTTACCGGCAAGGATTCCAAAACCATTCCAGCGACGAAAACAATTGCCATCGCAGTGAATAGGACTGGGTAATACCCACCCATTGAGATCAAGAAGTCTTCGATGAAAGCCTTGGCGCCCAAGGATGACAGGTTTTGTTGCATCACAACCGAAATCGCGATCAGGGGCGCAAGGATGCCGGTGATCTGTGCGGATCGCATCGTGATCGAAGGCAGTTCGCGCGGGCCAAAACCACGGACGACCAACATTTCCGAGAAACCGCGCGTGTTGATATCAGCGTCTTCATTGATGCCCATCATTCTATAAATCGGGAGGCAAACAAAACCGACGATTACGCAGAAACCAACGGTTACACCTGCGGCTTCGGTCGGAGAGAATTTACCTGTATAGATTCCCCAAAGGACTAGCCCGATTGCAAAGAACCCCAGCCAACCACCTAACGCAGTTTTGGCCACACGTTTCGGGCTTAGTCCAATCAAAACGCCCCATTTGTTGATAGTGCTAATTATAAAGGCGGTCACAATCATCGCGAAAACCATCAGAGCCCCCGGGACGATACCGGCAATGAACAGGTCATTGATCGAGAGGTTCATGATGAAGCCGTAGACAATAAAAATAATGGAAGGGGGGATGATGATTCCGACGGTACCGCCAGCAGCTGCGGTCGCCGCTGAGAAACGTTCGTCGTAGCCGCCTTTGACCATTTCAGGATGCAACATTGAGCCAATGGTTGCTGTCGTTGCTGAGTTCGATCCGGAGATCGCAGCAAACAACCCTGAAGCGCCGATGGTCGCCATAGCGAGCCCCCCACGCAACCAACCCAAACAAGCGTAAGCGAAATCAGATAGACGCCGCGCAATCCCAGCGCGGTTAATCAAGTCACCAGTCAAGATAAAGAGCGGCATCGCGAGTAAGGCAAAGCCGTCGGTGAACACATCCGACAGTGCCGTACCGATGTTATCAAGTCGTTGCCCCAATGCGAGGGACGTACCCAACACCCAATAGGCGATGACCAAGAACACTGGGACCCCGAGTAAGAACAAGAAGGTAACCCCAATAGAAATTAATGTAACAATAGTTCCTAATTCCATTTTACTGCCCTCCCAACACTGCTTGCTCGATCATGGGATTGCCCATTCGATAGTTGTGAAGGTCTTTGGCAAGGTTTTGGAAAACCCGGCCCGCAAGTAAAGTGAAAGCGATCGGTAGGGAAATCAGGAACCACCAGACGAAAACATTGTTGGTGCCGGTTACAAACATATAGTTGGATCCCGCATTTGCCACGACCCGAGTAGACGTTACGATCACAAGCCAGCACATCCCCAGCCAAAGTGCGCCATCCAATATGAGCACACCCAGCTGTGCCGCGCGTGGCATTTTGGATCTAAATTCAGAGAATGACAGGTGAGTTCGCAGCTTTACGTTATAGCTGCATCCTGTCCATGTCATGATCAAGAACAAGTACCCTGGAATCGTCGTTGACCAAGGGAACTGTTCCGAGAACACAAAGCGCCGAATAACTTCGACGAAAATGATCGCGCCAATCATTAAGTAGGACGTGACCATCACAGTCGGTTCCAAATGGCGTTCTACAATCGGGACTACCCGGTAAACAAATGCCACTAACAACCCGCCAATTACGGTGGTCAGTAATCCCCAAAGCCATGCGGATTCTGTACGAAGCGCAGATCTGAAAGGAAAGAAGTCAGGTTCCTTGCCGGTGATTAGATCACCAAGCACACCACCCAATGCTGCATAGATTTCACCTGTACCGGCCAGCCATTCAAGCATGCGCTGTCTCCCCCCGTAATCGACCACAGAGCTGTCCCTCGAGAGGGCTTTATGGTCTTCAGTCTTTCAGTTTCTTGATTGAATAGATAGCAGGCCCAGGATCTACCCAAGGCCTGCATCTTTATTGATCGACTTAACCGCGCCACCAGCGACGTGGCTCAACGTTTTCAGCCAATGTGTGTGTATTCTGGCGTGCGACGTCATAGATCTCTTGGTACGTGTCACGACCACCGGCCCAGCCGTTGATTCGTTCCCGCCATTCTTCCCATGCCGCTGGCTGGAATTCAGGTGAACACATTTCTTCTGCTTCGCGACGTGCGGCATCCGACAAGAATGCAGGACGTACGTCGTTCTCAGCAAAGATCGTGCCAGGCAATACCGGATTGGAGAAACCAACCGTGTTAACCAAGGCGGCTTCGTTCGCTGCTTGTACGTGGACCTGTGTGAAGTACGCAGATTCCATAATTGCGTCCTGCAAATGACCCTCTAGGCCATCAAAGACTTCGGCGTTCATACCCGTGTGCTCAGTACCGCAGAAGAATCGTAGGTCTACGGATTGGGTCACAGCTGGGGACATGTTGGCGTAAGCAACAGCAGATGCCCATGTTTCTGCACCATCAATCAAACCAGTGCGCAACGCATCTAACGTTTCTTCCCACGCCACCGGCACTGGGTTGAGATCCAGAAGTTCCATCGCGATCCGACCCAGTTGGGTACCTGTCACACGGTTTTTCGTACCTGCTAGCTCGGTTACCGAAGTTACAGTTGGCTTGTCTGCGAATGACGCACCCATTTGAAGTCCGCGCAGTTCGCAGTGGCTGAAAAGGAACTTCAAGCCGTGGCGGCTTTCGAGTGGTTCACGCAACAGTGCCATGGATTCTGGGCTGTACAGGAAGTGGTACTGATCTGCGCGGCTGCGGAACATGTACGCATAATCCAGAACGTTCAGGTAGGGCGTAGACCCGGCAGAGTTCTGAGTTGAGGCAGAATACATATCGATGACGCCAAGCTGAGCTTTTTCGGCACACGACAACTGTCCGCAGATTTGATTGTCGCCGACGAACTCGACGCGAATCTCTCCATCGGTCCGTTCTTCGAGATCGCGAGCAAACTCTAGTACGCCTGCACGTTCGATCAGCAGGTTCTGTTGATTGAAGCCAGCTGCGCCCAAAGTGAACGTGTGTTTCGCTTCTTTGCCGTAACGACGGTTATATGTGGATTCAACAGCTTGCGCGATATTTGGTAGTGTAGCTGCGCCCGTCAGCGCACCTGCGCCAAGCATGACAGATGAAATGCCATATTGGCCTGAAAGTTTAAAAAGATCACGGCGTGTGATCTGACTTAGCACCTTTGATGCTTTCATAATATTCCTCCCTTTCGCAAAATTGATACTTGCAGTCTCAATTTTGATACTCATTATTGCCATGTGGCAAGTTTTTTATTTATTAGCTACCTTTTTATCTAGGGAGGGCGACGTGAGAGCAGACTATGTGATCGTTGGTGCAGGCTCAGCGGGATGTGTCTTGGCAAATCGCCTGAGTGCGGATCCGTCCAACACCGTAATCCTGCTTGAAGCGGGCGGACGTGACACAAATCCTTGGATCCATATCCCAGTTGGGTATTTTCGCACGATACATAATCCGAAGGTCGATTGGTGTTACAAAACCGAACCCGACCCCGGTCTCAACAATCGCTGTATCGAATGGCCACGTGGCAAAGTTTTGGGGGGATCGTCTTCATTGAACGGTCTGCTGTATGTTCGTGGCCAAGCCCAAGATTACGATCGTTGGGCTCAGATGGGGAACATGGGCTGGGATTGGGCCTCTGTGTTGCCGCTTTTCAAACGTGCTGAAAACAATGAACGCGGTGCAGATGAATACCATGGTGGGGAAGGGCCACTTTACGTCTCTGATATGCGGATCAGCCGCCCGATTACAGATGCATGGGTCAAAGCTGCACAGGCAGCCGGATATAAATTCAATTCTGATTACAACGGTGCAGATCAAGAAGGGGCGAGCTACTTTCAACTCACTGCGCGTAATGGACGTCGGTGCAGTGCCGCTGTGGCCTACCTCAATCCAGTACGCTCGCGCCCCAACCTACAAATCATAACACACGCAGCGGTTTCCAAGGTAACTCTTGATGGGGCCCGTGCTACGGGCGTTCGCTACCTTGACCGTTCCGGAACAGAACATACGGTTACAGCCTCCCGCGAAGTTGTATTGTCTGGTGGTTCAATCAACACACCTCAACTGTTGATGCTATCCGGCATCGGCGAAGCCCAACAGCTGAAAGAAAATGGTATTAGCGTTCGTAAGAACCTGAAAGGCGTAGGTAAAAACCTCCAAGATCATCTTCAGGCTCGTTTGGTCTATAAATGCAATGAACCAACCCTAAACGACGAAGTTTCTTCAACGATTGGCAAAGCAAAAATAGGGATGAAGTATCTTCTTTCCCGTTCTGGTCCGATGTCTATGGCAGCCAGCCTTGCGACGGGGTTTTTCAAAACACGCCCTGATGTAGAAACCCCAGATATCCAATTCCATGTCCAGCCATTGTCAGCCGAGAACCCGGGCAAAGGGGCAGATAATTTCAGCGCATTTACGATGTCTGTTTGTCAGCTTCGCCCTGAATCAAAGGGCGAAATTCGCCTCAATGGTCCAGATTCGAAACAACACCCGAAGATCATTCCCAATTACTTATCGACAGAGACAGATCGCAGAACGCTCGTCGAAGGCGTGAAAATTGCACGTCGTATTGCACGAGAAAGCCCCTTGGCCTCAAAAATCTCCACCGAGTTTCGACCGAGTCCAAGCCTTCCTATGGACGACTATGAGGCAACATTGGATTGGGCTCGCAACAATACCGCATCAATCTATCACCCCACAGGAACCTGCAAAATGGGTGCAGATGACATGGCCGTCGTCGACTCGAAGTTGCGGGTCCACGGTATAGACGGATTGCGCGTTGCAGACTGTTCGATAATGCCAGAAATCGTATCCGGTAACACCAACGCGCCAGCCATTATGATAGGTGAGAAAGCCAGCGATTTGATCTTAGCCGGGTAAGTCCTTCAGCCGATGCAGATGGGTGAAGTCCTATGTTTGTAAGGTTTGCGCAATCATATCGCGCGCGCGATGAACCGCTGCTTCGATTTTCTCCCGCTGCTGCACGAAGCGCGCTGACGGGGTTGGCAGGGAGATGGCGTGGATCGCATTAGACGGGTCCACGAAGGCGAAACCGATTGCAGAAATGCCGTTTGAATGTTCGTCAAGATCGAACGCAAGGCCTGATCCGTTGATCTCGTCGAGCTGCGCCTCGAATGAGTCCAAATTCATGTCCGTCTTCATCTGTGCAGCCTCGGCCTTCGCCAAAGCCATTGCTTCTGCGCGTGGTAGCTTAGCAAGGCTTGCACGGCCATTCGCAGTCGTTGTCAAAGGAAAGGCTTCACCGACCGAAGATACCGTCCTCAGCCGGTGCGTACCGGGAACTTGGTCGATAAAGATCATCTTACCGCCCCGCAAAACCGAAAGATCCGATGTTTCGCTTGTTGCCTTCGTGAGTTCGACAAGAAGTGGACGGCACTGTTCCGCGGTATCGAACTGGGCAGCTTGCGCAAGCGCGCCGAGCTCTGGGCCAAGCCTGACCCCACCACCAGCCATATTCGCAATCAGCAACCGTTCTGCCTGAAGCGCCCCGACGATTCGCTGAACTGTTGATCTTGGTAGGTTAATGTTGGTGGAGATTTGTCCAAGGCTTAGGCCTTGGGGGTGGTCTTTGAGAGTCCCTAACACACGCGCGGCACGCGAGATAACCTGAATGCCACTTTTGTCGCTGTCCATCTTTTTTTGCTTCATGATTGATCCCAAGCCTCAACTCTCTTTGCAGTCATAAGGGATCAAACCTTGATGTCAATTGTAACCGGCATGCGGTACAGATATTCCGCATCGTAATTAAATGTTGACCGGTATGCGGTGCGGGTGTACCAAAATATGCAGAGGGCTGGGAGGCCATACACATCGTTAGAAACAATCAACATCGCTAAGGCGGTGAACAGAGGACCTGTATCTATGGTAGAAATCCGAGGGATCGAATTCCAAGCAAACACAGACAACGACATGGGGTTGGAATTCTATAATCTCAGTCACCGTTTCGGATTCCAGAATCCAAACTGGCCGTATTTCCAAGATACAAAAATCGAACGAATTCACTACATGGCCAAGTCCGGTGTCTTGAGCCAGCGGATTACAACAACGATGCACGCAACGACCCACATCGATGCGCCAGCACACGTCGTTCAAGGTACGCCGTTCATTGACGAAGTGCCGCTACCGCACTTCTTTGGGACTGGCATTGTTGTGTCCTTGCCCAAAAAGAAATGGGAGCCAATCACCGGTGAAGACCTCGAGAAAGCGTGTGGCCATGAAATCCGCAAGGGCGACGTGTTGATCATCAACACTGGCTGGCACCACGACTACGAAGATGGCGATTACTTTGCCTATTGCCCCGGTTTCGTTCCGTCTGCCGCCGAGTGGATGGTTGAAAAGGGCGTCAAAGTTGTTGGTCACGATACACAGGCAAACGACCATCCGTTGGCGACAGCGATTGGTCCGCAGCGCAATGGCCCGCTCCTTCCGCATCTTGAGGAAGAATACAAAGAATGGTCCGGTGGTAACGACTGGAAGGACGACTTCCCTGACTGGGAACCCTGCCACCAGATCCTGTTCAAGAACGGTATCCTAGGTATTGAAAACGTAGGTGGCGATTTGGATGCAGTGACTGGCAAGCGTTGCACATTCGCATTCTTCCCTTGGAACTGGGATCGTGGTGACGGCTGCATCATCCGCTTGGTTGCGATGATCGACAAAGGTCAGAACTACCGCATCGAAGACGGTAAAGAATTCTGATGTTGGTTACGCGTTTTGCCGATGCCGAAACCTATGAGGCCCCAAACCATTGGGGCGTCACGGGGCTGCGGTTGCAAGGGTTCGTTGATGGCGGCCCCGAGAACCAATGGGTCGGCTTTTCGCAGTTTCTCCCTGGAGGGGGCGCTGGGCCTGACAGCACCCCCTTCGAGAAAGTTTACGTTGTTCTTGAGGGCGAGATGACGGTGGAGATTGATGGGGTCGAAACGGTTCTGACCGCGATGGACAGCTGCACCATTCCTGCCGGTCAAATCCGCCGGATTGAAAACAAAACAAACCATATTTGTAAGATGCTTGTTGTGATGCCCTATCCCAACGGCAAAAGACCGGAGTAATCCAATGTCATTGAACGACCCACACTCTATGTTTGATGTTCACGGCAAAGTCGCCTTGATCACGGGCGCGTCCGGTGCCTTCGGTGCCGTTGCGGCGCAGTGTTTGTCAGGTGCTGGATGCAAAGTCGTATTGGCGGCTGGTAACGCCGAAGCGATGGCCGAAGTCGCGGCGACCTGTACTGGTGATGTGCATCAAATCAAAGGCCGCCCAGACAGCGAAGCCGCTGTTGAGGCAATGGTTGCTGAAGCGGTCGAGGTGTTCGGCGCGTTGGATATTTTGGTTGTAGCGTCTGGTATGAACAAGGTCGCAATGATCGAAGACATGGCCCCAGAGACATTTGAAGGGGTTATGGACGCCAATGTAACGCAGTCATGGTTGTTGGCCCGCTCGGCAAGCAAGCAAATGAAAGCACAAGGCAATGGCGGTAAGATTGTCTTTGTATCGTCTGCGCGTGGTCTGTTGGGTCACCCAGCTGGGTACACCGCCTATTGCGCATCCAAAGCCGCTGTCGACGGTGTCACCAAGGCCCTTGGTTGCGAACTTGGGCCGACAGGTATTACGGTAAATGCAATAGCACCGACTGTGTTTCGATCGCCGCTTACAGCGTGGATGTTTGAAGACACGGAAAAAGCCAAAGCTGTCCGTGAAGGGTTCCTCTCACGTGTTCCAAAAGGCCGTCTTGGCGAGCCAGAAGATCTAGCGGGACCATTGCTGTTCCTCGCGTCCAAAGCATCTGATTTCTACACTGGGCATATTTTGTATGCCGACGGTGGGTACACGGCAGGTTGATGGATGCGTAAAAATATCCAAACAGCCGTTATTGGCGCCGGCCTCATGGGGCACGGCATTGCACTGACGCTTGCGCGGGCTGGGCAGTACGTGCAGATCACCGACCCCATGGTCGATGCACGTGCGACTGTTGCTGGGCGCATTTCGGACAGTCTGAAAGCAATGGGTGAACAGCCCGAACGTATCGCCAAGATTCTTAAGAAGATCGAAATTTCGGCAACGATTGAAGCCGCAGTTGAGAATGCAGAGTTTGTGTTCGAGGCCGCGCCCGAGAAGTTAGACCTAAAACGTCAGATTTTTTCTGAGATCGAAACGCACGCGTCCGAGACCTGCATTTTGGCATCAAATACGTCCGTGATGCCAATCACCGAAATCATGTCCGAATTACGCGTGAAGGGCAGGGCACTAGGAACCCACTGGTGGAACCCACCGCACTTGATTCCGCTGGTCGAGGTTGTCAGCACGGCCTCCACCGACAGCGATGTCGTGGATCAGATGATGGCACTCCTTGATGACGCGGGTAAGACGCCTGTTTGGGTCAAAAAAGATGTGCCTGGGTTTATCGGTAACCGACTGCAACATGCCTTGTGGCGGGAAGCCGTTAGCCTTGTTGAGAACGATATTTGCGATGCGGAATCGGTCGACACGGTTATCAAAGCCAGCTTTGGTCGCCGTCTTGCCGTACTGGGGCCGTTGGAAAACGCGGACCTCGTGGGGACGGACCTCACACTCGATATTCATGAAAACGTACTGTTTGATTTGGAAAGCCGCCAAGGCCCTTCTCCCTATCTTGCCAAACTCGTCGAGGAGGGACGGTTGGGTATGAAAAGTGGGGAAGGGTTCCGCAGCTGGACAGACCAAGAAGCCGATGACGTGCGCAAACGCGTTGCACGTTATCTTCAGCGTCTGGATGGGATCTTACTCGACTGACGCATTGATACCTGGCGCATAACGCCAGACCAAAGGGAGGAAGACATGACTAAGAAAACATCAACCTGGACCCGCCGCAGTTTTGTGGCTGGGGGTGCAGCAGCACTTGCGGCACCGGCCATTCTTTCAGGCACTCGTGCCTATGCAGATAACCCGGTTATCAAAGTCGGACACGTTAGTCCGCGCACAGGCCCGCTCGCCGGTTTCGCCGAGGCGGATGACTATGTACTGGAAGCGATCGCACAGGCGTTCTCTGCAGGTCTTGAAAACAACGGCAAGACCTTCACAGTCGAGATTATTTCCAAAGACAGCCAGTCTAACCCGAACCGTGCCGCCGAAGTTGCTGCCGATCTGATCCTTGGTGATGAGGTGGACATTATCGTTGCTGCATCGACCCCAGATACGGTGAACCCTGTATCTGATCAGGCCGAAATCAATGATGTACCGTGCATCACAACTGATTGCCCATGGCAGCCTTACTTCTTTGGCCGCAATGGTGTTCCTGGTGAAGGGTTCCGCAGCACCTATCATTTCTTCTGGGGGCTAGAAGACGTTATCGGATCGTTCCTTGATATGTGGGACGGCGCAGGTGTTTCCAAAACTGTAGCCGGTTTGTTCCCGAACGATGCCGATGGCAACGCATGGGGTGACGCGGAATTGGGTTTACCAAAGCCACTGGCCGCTGCGGGATATGACCTGATTGATCCAGGCCGGTTCCAGCCGTTGTCCGATGATTTTTCAAACCAAATTGCTGCGTTCAAAGCGGCCGATTGTGAAATCGTAACGGGCAATATGATCGCGCCAGACTTCGCTACGTTCTGGGCGCAATCTGCACAGCAAGGGTTTGCTCCTAAGGTCGTGACAATCGGTAAGGCACTGTTGTTCCCGTCGGTGATTGAATCATTGGGCGAGCGCGGTGATGGTCTTTCATCAGAGGTGTGGTGGTCCCCGAACCACCCATTCAACTCCTCCCTCACGGGTGCGAGTTCGAAAGAACTGGCCGATGGCTATACAGCCGCATCTGGCCGTCCATGGACGCAACCAATTGGGTTTAAACATGCCTTGTTCGAAGTCGTCGCAGACGTGATCAAGCGAGCTGAAGATCTGGAAGATCCAGAGGCCATCGTAGCTGCAATTGCATCGACGAACCTTGATACGATCACGGGTAATATCAATTGGGCGAACGGGCCAATCAACAACGTTACCAAGACACCGCTTGTTGCGGGTCAGTGGCAGCGTGATGGCGATGAATTGGATCTGAAAATCGTCGCGAACTCTAACGCGACTAACATTCCGATCACAGGCGAACTGAAATTGTTGTCCTAACTAAATCACTACGGTGGCGTTCAAGTCGACCGCCACCGTTTTCGCACCAAGAGGTATCATGGCCGCATTTCTACAACTTGACCAAGTGTCCAAATCTTTTGGGGCTGTTACGGTCGCTGACGCATTGTCTTTTGACCTACAGGCCGGACAGGCCCTTGGTGTCATTGGTCCAAATGGTGCGGGTAAAACGTCGATGTTCAATTTGATCACCGGAACGCTTGCACCTAGCTCGGGTAAGATCACATTTGATGGGGTCGACATCACCCGCCAATCCTCTGCCAAACGGTGCCGCTCGGGGATGGCGCGTAGCTTTCAAGTGCCGCAGCCGTTTTCTGGTATGACCGTTTTTGAAAACGCGATGATTGCCGCAACCCAAGCAGGGGGTATGCACGGCGCCGAAGCCGAGAACTATTGCGTCGAAATTCTTGAACAAACCGAATTGCTAGACCGCGCGAACACGCCTGCGGGCGGTTTAACCCTGTTGGGCCGCAAACGTCTGGAACTAACACGTGCGCTTTGCGCGAAACCGAAACTTCTAATGCTGGATGAAATCGCGGGCGGCCTGACGGAGGCCGAATGCACTTCGCTGGTGGATACGATCAAAGCCATTCATGGGCGTGGTGTTACGATCATATGGATCGAACACGTTGTGCATGCTCTGCTTGCTGTTGTGGACAAGCTGATGGTGATCGATTTCGGCAGTAAGATTGCCGAAGGAGAGCCACGCGCGATCATGGAAAGCCCCGAAGTTCAACAAATCTATCTGGGGATCGAAGCTGATGGCTGAGCCAATCTTAAAGCTGGGTGATCTTGACGCCTTTTATGGGGACTTTCAGGCGCTCTATGGTGTTGATCTAGACGTCGCACCAGGTGAGGTCTTGGCCATTATCGGTGCCAACGGCGCTGGGAAGACAACGTTGATGCGGTCAATTTCGGGTTTGTCGCAGAACGCCGCTGAAATGGTGCAGTATCGCGGCGAAGCGATTGGCGCTTTGCGCGCAGACCAGGTGGCTGAAAAGGGGATCGCTTTGGTGCCTGAGGGGCGGCAGTTGTTTCCATCCCTATCCGTAGAAGAAAACCTAATCATCGGAGGCCAAATCGGACGAAAAGGACCCTGGGCGTTAGATGCGGTCTATAAGCTGTTTCCGATCCTCAAGGAACGGCGTCATCAGCAATCAACGTCGTTGTCAGGTGGGCAACAGCAGATGGTTGCGATTGGTCGCGCGCTTATGGCGAACCCTGATCTGATCCTATTTGATGAAATTAGTCTTGGTCTCGCGCCAATCATTATCAAAGACATTTACGCTGCCCTGCCGGGGATTATTGGCGAAGGGATGAGCGCGCTGATCGTGGAACAAGACATCACCAAAGCACTGTCCGTGTCTCAACGTTTTTACTGCTTGCAAGAAGGCCGTGTGTCTTTGGAAGGCGCATCCGCAACCGTTGCCCGCGAAGATATTTCGCGCGCCTATTTTGGGGTCGAATAAAATGGAATGGCTGAACGCGGTCGTCCAAGGGACGCTTTTAGGTGGGCTATATGCACTGTTTGCAGCTGGGCTATCGCTTATTTTTGGGGTGATGCGCCTCGTGAACATTGCCCATGGCGATTTGATCGTGCTGGGTGCCTATTTAGGCCTAACCGTCACAATTATTCTGGGGCTGCACCCGCTATTGGCGTTGGTCATTGTCGTCCCGGCAATGGCATTGATTGGGTATGTGCTGCAACGCGGTATTCTTAATCATACACTAGGCAAGGATATCTTGCCGCCCCTTTTGGTGACCTTTGGCCTGTCTGTGATTATCCAGAACGCGTTGTTAGAAACCTATTCTGCCGACCCGCAGAAAATGAACGCAGGCGCATTGGAAACTGCCAGTTTGTCCGCGGGTGGTCTATCTGTTGGTATCTTGCCACTGCTCACCTTCGGGATCGCAATCGCCGTAATTGCATCACTGCAATGGGTGTTCTACCGCACCGCACTTGGGCGCGCTTTCCGTGCTACATCTGACAATCAAGAAATTGCGCAACTTATGGGGCTTAACCGCCGTCATATATTTGGGCTCGCCATGGCGCTGGCCCTTGGGGTCACGGCTATTGCAGGGATCATGCTGGGTATTCGCACCAGCTTTGATCCTTCTATCGGTGGCGGTCGTCTGATCTTTGGATTTGAGGCGGTCATCATTGGTGGGCTTGGAAACCTATGGGGTACCCTCGTTGGCGGGGTGATCCTTGGTGTCGCGCAAACCATCGGGGCTAAAATTGACCCCGGTTGGCAGCTGTTGGCCGGACATATCACGTTCCTTGTCATCCTCGCCTTTAAACCAAATGGCCTTTTCCCAAGGATAAACGAATGAACCCGTCTGATTTTCACGTCACCCGCACGTCAGCGGTAACAAAGATCGCGGTTGTTTGCGGCGCGATTGCCCTCATCATACTGATCCTAGCACCCTATTGGGCTGGCCGGGCCGATATGCGGCTCATGGGCGAACTGTTCCTTTATCTCGCACTTGCCAGCCTTTGGAATCTGATGGCGGGTTACGCAGGTCTCGTTTCTGTAGGGCAGCAGGCCTATGTGGGTTTTGGGGGGTACATGTTATTTGCCCTCACAATCTTTGGTGGCGTTCACCCCGTTGGGGCCATCGTTATCGCAGGTGTTCTGGGCGCGTTAATTGCCGTCCCTGTTGCCCTTTTGATCTTCCGCTTGCGTGGCGCTTACTTCGCTATTGGCACATGGGTCATCGCCGAGGTGTTCCGATTGTCATTCGCCCAAGTGTCTGCCCTTGGAGGTGGTTCTGGATCATCCCTACCCGTGGGGATCGTCAGGTCATTGGCAGAGTCGCGGTCCGGACGCGAACACCTAAGCTATTGGTTGGCACTGGCTTCGGCTGTGATTGTCATTGCGTCTGTTTTCTTTTTTCTAAGAACCCGGAATGGTCTCGCGCTCAGTGCGATCCGCGACAATGAATTGGCGGCCGGGTCTCTTGGGATAGACATCTGGCGCACCAAATTTGTGGTCTACATTGTCACGGCAGCGCTTACTGCCATGATTGGCGCGCTCATCTTTTTGCAAAAGCTCCGGATTTCGCCGGATGCGGCGTTTTCGGTAAACGACTGGACGGCCTTCGTGATCTTTATCGTCGTCATTGGCGGCATCGGAACGATCGAAGGACCCATCATCGGTACACTGCTGTTCTTTGCGCTGCGCGAAACGCTCGCCGATCAAGGGACAATCTATTTGATGGTGCTTGGTGCCGTGGCGATTGTGATCATGCTTAAGGCTCCAAATGGGCTGTGGGGGCTTATCCGATCGCGGTTCGATCTCGAACTGTTCCCGCTCAGCTACCGCGTCAAAATCGATACATCTAAAGAGAAAGACTGACCAATGGCCCGTAAACCACAGAAAACAATCATCACATGTGCCGTGACAGGGGCGATCCACACCCCAACTATGTCTGACAGTCTTCCCTACACCTACGACGACATTGCGCAACAAGCGATGGATGCAGCCGAGGCTGGTGCTTCAATCCTGCACCTGCATGCCCGCGACAACGAAACGGGCGCGCCTTCCGTGGCGATCAAGGATTTCGAGCCATTCTTGCCGCGGATCAAACAAGCGACCGACGCGGTCGTGAACATTTCGACAGGTGGTTCCCTGACCTTATCCATTCAGGACCGCATTGCCCCAGCCAAGACGTTCTCACCAGAGATGTGTTCGATGAATATGGGATCAATGAACTTCTCGTTTCACCCGCTTGCCGGTCGTTACAAGGATGAGGATTGGAAATTCGATTGGGAAAAAGACTACGTCGCCAATTCTGACGGCAACATTTTTCGCAATACCTTCCGTGACATCAAAGAAGCGGCTGAAACCCTTGCACCACATGACGTGAAATTTGAACACGAATGCTATGATGTCGGTCATCTTTATAACCTCAAATTCTGCATGGACATTGGGTTGTTTAAGGCACCTGTATTCATCCAGTTTATTTTCGGTATTCTTGGGGGCATTGGCCCAGAGGTGGATAACCTGGTCTTTATGAAACGCACTGCTGATCGGTTGTTCGGGGATGACTACCGTTGGTCCGTCCTCGGTGCTGGTGGTGCACAGATGCCGTTGGCAACAACCGCCAGTCAAATGGGCGGGAATGTGCGGGTTGGCCTAGAAGACAGCCTGTTCATCGCGCCGCGCAAATTGGCCGAAAGCAATGCACAGCAAGTCGCCAAAATCCGACGCATCGTTGAGGATTTGGGTTGTGAAGTGGCAACCCCAGACGAGGCGCGTGAGATGCTTGACTTGAAAGGTGGAGACAAAGTTTCGTTTTGAGGAAGTTACCTGCAAAGCAAATTCACTGTTTCTAAAGCCACCGCCCAGTTTTCTTGGCCACATTTAGATAGCGGCCAAGAAATTATGCCACGCGATTTGGTTTGTTCGGGATGATGTCTAGGCGGATCACCCTTTCAAGGTCTTCGCCGCGAACATCTATCAAGATGCTGAGCATAGATTCGAGGGTGAAGTACGCGCGCAGAACGCGGAAAATCAGGTATTCTGGTAAGGCAAGAATACCCTTCGGGACACCATTCAAAAGCGAAGCGACGACAGCCATAATGGCAGGCGCGCCGGTGGTTACAGCAACGATAGATTGCCAAACAATTGGGGTGTTTTCGTTGAAGGCAAGGCCCCACTCCAGAATACCGAAAATGATTAACGGGACCAGCATTGCGCGACGGGCCGAATTGACCAGCATATACGGCAGAATAACCTTTCCTCGTAGCGTCATGTTAGGTCCGTAAATCAGATCCCGGCATCGCGATGAAATGTGGTAGATGGACCGAAACCAGCGCATACGTTGTTCGCGCATGTGACTGTACGACGACGGAACCTCAGAGATATAGCGGATCTTTGGGTCCACAACGGAATGGAACCCCAGTTCTCCGATGCGCAAGGAAATGTCGGTGTCTTCGCCGTTCATTCCTTCAACAAAACCACCCAAATATCGAGGATGGTGCGTGCGATAAACTACGAACATGCCAGGAATGCCTACGACGCCGTTCACGGCACCCATCGCGACCGAGTAAAATCCATGCTTCACAAGCACCTCGAGTAGGCGAGCACGATCAAAAAGAGCGCCTCCGGGTGGTACCGGTACGCCGCCCACAACGCCTACTGCTGGGTCCGTGAAATAGGGCATGGCGCGACTGAAATTGTCTTCTCCGACCAATGTGTCGGCGTCGACACGGATAAGAAATTCGGTCTCGCAGGCATCAAGACCTGCGTTTAACGCGTTTGACTTTCCAGGCTTAGGAACGTTGATGACCCGCCCCTTTGCTGCCTTACATGCGTTAAGGGTTTCGCGCGCGATTTCTTCGGTATCGTCGGTAGAATTATTGTTCATGATCAGGATGTGAACGTCACCGCCGTAATGTTTAGCGGCGCGGTCCATCGCGTTGATCGTGTCTTTGATAATGTAGGATTCGTTATGGGCGGGAACGATGACCGATACGGCTGGCTTGAAGTTGGTTTTTTTAGCCATGAACACATCGTAGATTGCCAAAAAATACAGCTGAGCAAACAGCACCGGTAGAAACAGGAAAACACCGGGACCGATTCCGCCTAGCAAAGTCCAGCTACGCATTACTTCGACAGCCTGCAGTTTCATGCCACCAACCCAAATCGCGATGCCAGCGGCAATTGCGATTGTGACACCAAGGCGCAGTAATGCGCGCATCTGACTGACAGGGATATGTTCGATCCGGATTCGTGCGGGCATGAACCCACGTTCAAGAAGCTTGAACGAATACACGGCGAAACCAAACAACCCTGACGCAATCGCGCTGAAATGCAACGAGAACGAAGACCCAAGCGCGAAGTGAGCCAAGACATTTGCAAGATCGAAAACCGCGCATCCCGCAATGAACGTTAGAACAAGATCGAGTCCAAAAAGAGCCCGCACATATACATTGCCAGAGCTAAAACCTGCGAAGGTTGCGAAGAATGAAATCAAGAAGATCCGTATTGCAATCGCATGGCGTCCAGTATGGGCGGAAAACACGTAGTCGCGGTTCGGAAATATTCCTGCCATCAGTTCTGTGTTCACCAACCAAAGCTGCCCTGCGGCAAGCAACGTGAACAACACTAACATTTTGGGCGCCTGCCATTCCGAAACAGGCCCGGCAAAACGTTTGGGCGCGCTATCTACAGATATGAAATTGATCTGCTCGCGTTTGTCTTCAAGGTCGCTCATCCCTCAATTCCTGAAGGCATGATTGCACGCGGAGTGATCAACAGTGATACGCCAGTCAGGGATAATCCATCATCGGGTTGCCATCTTTCGACGGTTACGCCGCCACCGGTGCTATCGCTTGTGACCAGCCAAGCGGGTCCGATGTCTGGCAAAGCAGGTGCTCGATCTCCCGCGTTCATGACAGTTATGTCGGTTCGATTACCGGCTGGTTTGAACTCGGTGCCTTCTGGGATAACAGTATTCAGCATACGGCTCGCGATGCTTGCATCAATTGTCGTCATCGCAGAAGTCATGGCGATATTCACCAGCCCTACATCACGCAACGCAATATGAACTTGCGATAGCGGGTCGACGAATGATGTCTCACCAGGGATCAAGCGGGTGCTCGGCAACATTTCCGCTACGAGTTCCGGCCCTTGATCGCAAACGCCATCTTGTTGGTTTGAAGCCGTAGCCAGGACTTCAAGAGTGTTCGTGTTCGTCTGGATCTCCGCAGGTAATTCGATCACAGCATGAAAATCGTGGTCGCGCCCTGTTAGGTGGTCTTGGAAAACCAGCCTTTTGTTCAAGGTCACAGTTATGGACCAAGGCTGTTCTCCAACAAGACGCCCCAGAACCATATTGAGGTCTAGCTGGCTTGGTATCCGAGGAGATCCGCCAGCTCCCAGTTCAAACTCCGAGCGCCACGCAGCCTGTCGGTGGAAACGGCGCAAGCCGCTATTTGCACCGGTGTGTGCCCAATATCCAGCCTCCAATGCCGAAGGCTCAGGCATTGGAAATTTAGATAATGCGTCGCGCAATTGCGTCGTAGTGAACCCGTCCTGTGCAGCCTCTTTGAAAACTGTTGTAAGGTTACGACGTTCGAATTGGGTTGCCAAAACCAAACGACGAAGCTGTTCGTCTTGGGTCAACCAACTAGGCCAGGCGATGTTTACCACGTTTCCCCAAGCACGTATTTGGTCACTTGCACTGGACAGGGGTTGTTCCAGTGTAAGGTAAATTGCACTGGTCGTTTCAATCTCGACTATTGCTGCGACGCGGTCTTGCGGACCACATGGGGAATTAGGCCCAGCGCCTTGCAACGAGAGTGAAACGACCAGACGGTCCCCTGCGAAATCCCCCGGTGAAAGTGGGATTTGCAGGGAACGTCCCGCCTCGCCTGAATGCAGCAGCATCTCAGCACGACGAGCGTTATTGATGGAGATGCGAAGCACCCCTTCAACGCCAGCCAAGATTTGAGATGTAGCATCGATTTGGAGGTATCCAGACGTTGGCCGTGCATCTGACGGGAAGTAAAATGCAAGGCTTTGGTAGGCGGGAAAACCGGAAAGAAGGATAGGTGTGTCGGGGCCAGACCTCATGATTATCGCTTCGTGAGGATCTTGCGCAGGCGTAGCGGTGCGGTGTTCAAACACCAAGTTCGTTCCGCCTGTCAGGTCGTGAACATAACGTCGTCCATAATCCAGGATGTTCATTGATGACAGCAGGAGGGCGATCCCTGCCAATAAAAACCCCAAGAGCCCAATACCAATCATACGCATTAGTTTCACCGATTTTAGAATGTTACTTTGCCTGCCACGTCGTCCCACCTCCAAGCAGGACAGACGTGACAGGTATCAGTAGATTAAGCCGCTTTGCGGTCCTTAGAGGTAACAACGCCAGGGCGCTGGTTATCTGTCCATGTAGACACACAAGGGATCATCTTGCGGATACAACGATCTGAGTATTTCGCCGCAATCTGCTGGGTTTCATCAATCAAACCTTCGGCGAGCGTGACAGGTGCTAGGCCCAAAGAAAGGAATGTTTTGTTTGAAACACGAAGGTCGTTTTCAGCAGCTTCGTTGCGTGGGTTGTCCACATTTGCGACTGTAGCTCCAGAAACTTCTGCCACCAGTTGAGCCAATTTGCGAACTGTATGAGTTTCTGTCATCTGATTAAGGATTGCTACCTTGTCCCCGCGCGCTGGTGGGTTTTCTACCGCAAGAGCGAGACATTTGACCGTATCTTGAATGTGGATGAAGGCACGTGTTTGTCCCCCTGTGCCATGTACAGTCAACGGGTGGCCAACAACAGCCTGCATCAAGAACCGGTTCAGAACTGTCCCATAATCACCGTCGTAGTCGAACCGGTTGATCAGCCGTTCATCAAGACGTGTTTCGTCTGTCTGAGTGCCCCAAACGATACCCTGATGAAGGTCCGTGATGCGCATACGATCGTTCTTAGCGTAAAACTGGAACAACAACTGGTCCATGGATTTGGTCATGTGGTAAACGCTGCCCGGATTGGTCGGGTAAAGAATGTCGCGTTTCATGATTTGCTTTTCGTCGCCTGGCACATAGACCGGCAGGTAACCTTCGGGGATTTCCAAACCGTCATCGTCGTATCCGTAAACACCCATTGTGCCCAAGTGTACGAAATGCGGGTCGAGGCCCAGTTCAACAGACGCCGCCAGAAGATTGTGCGTACCGGAGATATTATTGTCTACGGTATAGCGCTTCTCGCTAACACCTTTCATCGAGTAAGGTGCGGCTCGCTGCTCTGCGAAGTGAATAATCGTGTCGGGTTTGATTGCTTCCATCAAGGAGCTTACTGCTTCATAGTCGCGTGCGACATCGATGTTTTCGAACGCGATGCTGTTACCGGTGTGCTCTTTCCAGGCTGCTAAACGATCGTCCATAGACGCGATTGGCGTTAAGCTATCGGCACCCATTTTTGCGTCGATCTCACGGCGTGACATGTTGTCGACAATAGTAATGTTATGACCCAAACGAGATAGGTGAAGCGCAGTTGGCCATCCACAGAATCCGTCGCCACCGACTACGATGATGTTTTTAACTTGTGTCATGTTTTTATTCCTCATTAGGAGCCCCTCCAAGCGGCTCGGGTTGATGATGAAATATAAATGGCAGGTCTTCTGTTAAATTGCTGGAGGGCGGCGGAGTAGGGGGCGACGCATTGTGTGTAGGAAACTATACAAAGGTATAGGCGGCCTGTGCTTGCGGGATTCATTGGTGTTTTTTCTGGGGCACCCAAGCGGCAGAACCGCGTCGTTGCGGGGTCGCGGCACAATCGAAAAGCTGCGAGATGGTGTTTCAACGAATCCTGATTCGTAGCCAACCCAGAACGACTTTGAACTCCGCGTGTAAGACCCAAGAGGTCGCGCTTTTGAACTTACGTGTTGGTTTGCTCGAAAGGATTGAGGGCCTCACTCGAATAGAACAAGTACCGCGACCGTCTTTAAAATAGGCAGGTGGTGATGGTTTATTGAGTTGTCTCAAAAGTCAGTTCGACGGCGGCGCGTTTCGTTTTCCGTGCTGCGGCCTGCGCTGTGCGTGCCAAAAGGAAGGTCCCCTTTACCCCTGGCATTTTAGGGAAGAACCAACGCCCTGTTATGCGGGTCGCCGTCGCGTTGATTTGGCCCTCGTAAGTCGGATGGTCTGTTTCTTCAAAGTCCGTGTAGGTCTTTACGAATGTAACGGACGTTCCGCTTCTGGTGCCCGCCAGCACAGCCAACAACGTATCGGTCGCTTCCAGTCTAAACGTATTGGGTTCCACTACCTCGCCGCGCAACGCGCCGTCCGTTTCCGTAAGCACCGCGTCAAATGATACCGGTGCTCCATACGCTACGTTGTCGTAGTCAAACCGCCCCGTCCAACTTCCTGAAAGGCTATCAGACGCGGACATTATCAAGCCTGACGCAATGTGTCGCCAAAGGTCAGCTTGGGCGTCAGTTCAACAACCTGCCCTTCATCGCTTGCCCCTTCAGCATTGCGGGCTGCAATAATTCGCGCAGCGGTCTGGCCAATCTCGCGGCGGCAGGCATCCATACTGGCAAGTTTCTTGGGCAATCCGTCAAGAAGCTCGACACCGTTAAAGCCGGCAAGGCCGATCGAGTTGGGAATGTCGATGTTACGTTCCTGAAGGTACAAAAGGCCGCCAGCACCGATCATGTCGTTTGAGTAATACAAGAAATCCAAATCGGGCGTGCGTTCTAACATCGCAGCGGTCATCTCACGCCCCTTCGCCAACGCCGAACCGCCTGAATAAAATTCTTGGTCCGCTATTTCGATCCCGTCCTTGGCAAGGGTTTGGGTGAACCCTTCGAACCGTTTGCGGGCACGGTGGTCCAACGGCATCTTCGTGCCCATGAACCCAATACGTTTGTATCCTGCCGCCAAAATTGCCTCGCCCATCATGCGCCCAGCGCGGCGGTGCGAAATGCCCACTGCTGTATCAATAGGGTCGCCGTCTGTATCCATAATCTCGACGACAGGGATACCGGCCTGCATCAGCATCGCACGCGACGCGTCGGAATGTTCCAAACCGGCAATGATCACGCCAGATGGTCGCCAGGACAGCATCTCGAAAAGAACCTTTTCTTCCTTCTCAGGCTTATAGTCCGTCACGCCAACAACCGGCTGCAATTCGGTCTCGTCAAGTTCTTCACTGATCCCAGACAAGACTTCTGGGAACACCATATTGCCAAGGCTGGGGATGATGACGGCCACAAGGTTTACGCGTTGCGAAGCCAGAGCACCTGCAATCTTATTCGGAACATAGCCAAGCGCGCGCGCGGCTTCTTTCACCTTTTCACGGGTAGCGACGCTGACGTCGCCTTTATTGCGTAGGACGCGGCTGACGGTCATTTCACTGACGCCAGAAGCTTCGGACACATCACGGAGGGTAAGTGGGCGTTTTGTTCGGGTATGCACAGTCTTGGTCCTGAGTTCGTTACCCAAGCTTTAACTTCCCTAGGGGTAGAAGTCCAAGGTCTTGCGCAAAGGTGTGATCAAAGGCAAACAGAAACGACGCGGCCCCGTGGCTCAACTGGATAGAGCAGCCCCCTCCTAAGGGGCAGGTTGCAGGTTCGAATCCTGCCGGGGTCGCCAAAACCACCTGAAAAATATGGCTTATTTACAGGATGTTGTGCGGAAGCTTGCAAAAAGTCCCGTGAACTTTCAGGCCGAAATCGACTGAAACGGCCGATTTCTCGTACAAAACCTGTACAAAATACGCACGTTTGTGCGCATTTTGGGGGCCAAACATGAGCCGCCATAGCTTTGATCCCGAAATCGCCGGACGTGTGGGCCTGAACGCGGCGGTGATCTTCCAGAACATCACATTCTGGATCGAGAAGAACCAAGCCAACCGCCGTAACTTTCGAGACGGGCGGTATTGGACCTACAATTCGATCTCGGCCTTTGGCGAGTTGTTCCCCTATCTGAGCGAGAAGCAGATACGAACAGCGCTCGAAAAACTGGTCAGTGCAGAGCTTATCATCAAGGGCAATTTTAGCGATGATCGCTATGACCGAACCTGTTGGTATGCCCTGGGCAACTCCATTTGCCCAAATGGGCAAATCGACACGACCGAAAGGGAAAATGATGCATTTGCCCCTGAGGGCAAACCGTCTGCCCCAGAGGGCAAATCCTATAAGAACAGATATAAACCATATCAAAAACCAATTCCTTCGCACGCAAATGCGGCGGTGGAGGATGAGATTTCAGAGAAGATTTTGTGCGCCTATCCCGAGGATCGCATCCGCGGCAAAGCGGTTTGCATTTCACAAATCCGCCAAACGTTGGCCGACGGAGTGGATGCCAAAGACTTAGAGGACGCCGTGCGGTCCTATGCGAGCGAGAGCGAAGGCTTCACCCGCTCGAAAGTGTGCTTCTCCGACAACTGGTTCAGCTCTGGCCGCTGGCTAAAATACCTTCACGACGTCGAGGAGGCACGAGAAACAGGTAAAGCCAAAGAGGCCGAACTGCTGAAAGGCTTGGCCGATTGGGTCACGGACCGCCATCCGTTATGCCGCCACATCACACCCGGCCAAGTGACCGCTTTGCTGGCTGCAAACCTGGTCAGCCCTGCTGAAATCGAGGCGGCGGGGCTCAGAGCATGAGTGCGACCGATGCCCACAAAGAGCAGAGAGCAAGGTTACCCACCGATTACATCGGCGGGACTTGTGAGGGGCGGCAAGCCTCCCCTTCAAACCCCAACCAGACGCGCGCAAGCGGCGTCAAAGAGGGCTTTTCCGAGACCGTGATCTTTCGATGCACACCGTCGGAAAAGGCAGCGCTTGTGGCCAAGGCGCGCGCCGCTGGCCTGCCCAATGCCACGCTGATGCGCGAGGCCTTGGGGTTGACCGAGGCACGTCGGCGCAAGCCCGTCCATCGCGTTGACCCGAAGCTGACCTTTGCGATTGCCCGTGTCGGCGGCAACCTCAATCAGCTCTCCCGTTGGATCAACAGCGCGGTCAAATCCGGACGTGCGAGCCAGATCGATGCCCTCAGGGTCGCGGCACAGCTGGTGGTCATCGAGCGGCAGTTGGCGCAGATCGTGGCGGCGTACACTGGCGGTGACGCTTGATCATCTCGTTCTTCTCCTCTGGCACCGGTAGCGGTGCGGCCCCCGTTGAATACCTGACCGCGCGCGAAGTTCTGGCCTATGACGAGAACCGCAATCTGATCCGTGATAACAACGGCCAGCCGCAAACCAAGATCCGCGACCCGCTGCCCGAGTTGCTGCACGGCAATCCAGACCAGACCCGCGACCTGATCGACGCGAGCCCCAACAAGTGGAGCTACACGGCGGGCGTGATCAACTTTGCCTATAGCGATGATCCCAGTCCCGACGCCCAGCAAGAGGCCATTGAGTTATTTGAGGCTCTGGCCTTTGCTGGACTGGACAGGGATCAATACGATTGTCTTTGGGTGCGCCACTCGCATGAAGGCAACGTCGAGCTGCACTTCTGCACGCCACGCCTTGAGCTCAGCACCGGCAAGGCGCTGAACATCGCACCGCCAGGCCATGAGAACGCCTTTTCCAGCCTGCGTGATTTAATGAACAAGACCCACGGTTGGGCAGACCCTTTGGACCCCGAACGCGCCCGCGAAGTGAGGGCGACGATTGAAGCGACGATGCGCGCGCAGGGTCGCGACGCGCTGCACGAATGGATACTCGATCAGATCAGCGTCGGCATCATCACTGACCGCGCTAGCATGATCGACGCACTCACTGACGCGGGCTTCGAGATCCCCCGTGCCAGTAAAGATTACATCACCGCCAAAGACCCGGACACCGGCGAGCGCTGGCGTTTGAAAGGAGAGATTTTCCATGACGACTGGCAAGCCGAACCGCCTCGCCGAGAAATTGAACGCGGACCTGGAGACGATCCGCAGCGAACACGCCGCCTTGATGGCATCTCAACTGGAGAGCTTCAGGAGCGATTTCAGCAGCATTGCGACCAGCGCGCTGCATACAATCGAGACCGATATCAGGTTCTTTCTCAGCGACAGCAAGAGCGAGTTAGAGAGGCGGAGCGAGACGATCCGGCGCTGGCTGACGATCTCGCCATGGGTGATCGTGGGCATGGTCTCAACCTGGATCGCGACGGTACTGATGGCGAGTTGGTTTTGGACGGCTTTGATCACGCGCTCGGAGATGACGGAACTTGGCCTGACACGGATCGAACAGGCTGGGCAGACATGGGTGACGCTGGACCCCAAACGGACGGAATTGAAGACCTGCACGATGGGGCAAACGCCCGTCATCTGCATCGAGATGAGGGAGCCTTAGATGACCAATTCACCGACGACACCCCTGACAGCATTGGAGCGCGAATTGCTCGCATCCGTCGAGCGGTTGGTGACGGCCTGCGAGAGTTCAGCCAAGGAATTGCACGCCTTGGAGAAACGCTCGACCAGCAGGATCGAAAGCAAGGTGAATGGCTTGGCGCATTGCGCGGCGCTATTGATGAAATCACATCTCACGTCCGTCACCACATTGGCCGACTGGCTGAGAGAGGAGCAGAATTACGAGACTCTTCAAGAGGGCTTAGAGACCAGCTGGAAACTAGCGAAAGACGCCGAGAAGCGGCTGAACGAGAGCTAGATGCCCGCATTAATCACCGTAGCGGTCACTCGCTTTAATCTTACTGCAAGTGTTAGCGCGTTTAGGAGATCTGTAGCGGCATTCCTAAACGCGTTCTGCAGCATTCAGCGACATGCCTGCAATGTACTCCATGGATGCACATGCGGGAAAACCAGCCATTCAGGCCCTCGGGGTTGTACGACCGTGTTGCGGACAAAGCGCCATTTCGCTGCGTTTGCGCAGGAGTCTGCATTCGTGCGCTTTGCGGACCTTCACCTAGGAATGCATACACTTTGCACAAAGACAGTGGTTCCGACCTTGATTCGGACGGACGGTTTGACCACTCCTTCATCAGCAAGGACGCGGGTGAAGGATTCCAACACAAAACCACGAAAAATGCTGACGTCGAGTTCATTTGATGATCCGCCATACGACGTCCAAATTACGGAGCGTCTGTCCTAAGGAGGTATTTCAATAGACCGACAGTTGTCAGGGCCGTCACAAAACAGTCATGCAAAAGGCCTAAGAGTTTCTGCTGATTACTGCACCCTTGGAGCGATCTGTTGAAAGAAATCAATGCGCAAGATGGCTCAAAGTCGTCGACACTCTGTTTCGGATGCATGCAATTTGGCGGTACCGCCGATGCTGCGGCAAGCCAAGACATGTTCGAAGCGTGCAAAGAGGCGGGCATTAACTTCTTTGACACCGCCCATACCTACACGGGCGGCTCCTCTGAGCGGATGTTGGGCCAGTTTGCAAAACGGGATCGCGAAAAGCTGATTGTCGCAACCAAGGCTGGCTATACCGGTGGTAGCGGCCGCACGAACATTATTCGGCAATTCGATGAAAGCCGCATACGGCTTGGCCTCGACACAGTCGATATCCTCTATTTGCACCGCTGGGACCCGGAAACACCCTTGCAAGAGACCTTCGAGACTTTGGGCGCTTTGCAGCGATCAGGCAAAATTCGTCATATCGGCGTGTCAAACTTTGCTGCTTGGCAGGTGATGAAAGCTCAGGCGGCGGCAAATATTGCGGGAACGCGCATCGACATAATCCAGCCAATGTATTCGCTAATCAAACGTCAGGCAGAGGTTGAACTGTTTCCAATGGCAATCGCAGAAGAGATCGCCGTCGCCCCTTATTCTCCCCTTGGTAGTGGACTGCTGACGGGCAAATATTTTTCGGGCGCGACAGGGCGTCTTTCGACGGACAAACGCTATGCCGCCCGCTATGGTCAAAAATGGATGCTTGATGCGGCACGAGCGTTGTCAGAACTGGCTGCTGAACTGGGCATCGACGCTGCCACGCTTTCCGTCGCCTGGGCCGCGCACAATGCTGCTGTAACAGCTCCGATCATCAGCGCACGCAATGTTGAGCAATTGAAGCCCTCTTTGGACGCTAAAGACCTGATGTTGAGCGCGGCAGTTTATGCGCGCATGGAAGCTTTGTCACCAAGACCTGCTCCAGCGACGGATCGGCTTGAGGAAGCCAGCAGTTAGGCTGGTCCGGGAATTTCGCCTTCCCAATGTTCGCCCATGGCGACAATGCACGATGTTCCGTTTGTGTAGTTCTGTACGATGATCCAGTCACCGTTTCTTTGGGTGACCCAGGTTTCAAGCAGCGTTTCGGGGTCCCACAGGCCGCTCCCCTGACGCTCTGCTCCCAGAGCATCGGTCAGCATATGCGCCATTCGCGTGGTGTCATCACAACTCACGTCAGTTATTTGCGCTTCCGAAAGCGCAGGAAACGAAAAGCAGACTGACAGAGTGAGCGCATATCGAAAGGCCATAAGGCAATCCTAATCGCCTGATTTTCAAAATGTAACAATTCTATGAAGCCTTGTGGATAACTGTGGCGCCAAGGCAATATGTGTCAATCATTGCGAAAGCTTGCGCTTTACCTCCCTTGGATCTGTCATGTTTCTTTTACTTTTATGTAAAGAAACTGACTCAAAACCGTCATCAAACCGTAACGTCAGCCGTTTACGCCCTCATCAAACATGGGGGCGATATGCTGAAGATTGATAAGCTGACCAAGCGGTTCGGGGATAAAACAGCTGTAGATGCTGCAAACATCTTGGTGGAAAAACCGTCAATGATTGGGATCATTGGCCGTTCTGGCGCGGGTAAGTCAACGCTTTTGCGGATGCTCAATTGCCTGAGCGATGCCTCGCAGGGTACGATTACCTTTGAGGGTGAAGAGATCACTGGGCTGCGGGGAGCTGCGCGGCGCAATTGGCAATCGCGATGCGCCATGATTTTCCAGCAGTTCAACCTCGTCCCCCGCATGGATGTCGTATCAAACGTGCTGCACGGCACCCTGAACAAGCGGTCGACCTTTGCGACAATGTTCAACCTTTACCCGCAGTCAGATATCCACCGCGCCATCGAAATCCTTGACCGGCTCGGTATTGCCGAACAGGCCCCGAAACGGGCCGAGGCCCTCTCCGGTGGGCAACAACAGCGCGTAGCGATTGCGCGCGCCTTGATGCAGGACCCGAAAATCATCCTCGCCGATGAACCTATCGCCAGCCTTGATCCGATGAATGCGCAAGTGGTCATGCAAGCCCTGCGCCGCATTCACGAAGAAGACGGGCGCATGGTCATCGCAAACCTTCACACGCTTGATACTGCGCGGCGCTATTGTGATCGCGTAATTGGGATGCGCGACGGGCGGATCGTCTTTGATGGCACGCCAGAACAGCTGACCACCGGGGTCGCACGTGACATCTACGGGGCTGGCGCGGATTTTTCCGAAGCCGCCACTTCCACCGAAATCGAAACACTGGACAGGTCAGAGGTCCACGAAGTGAAAGCCTACGCCTGAGCCAGTTTCAGCCTGTGCATCTGCTGTGGGCCACCTTAATCAACCTGCCCTCAATTAGCCGCAAAGCGGTAGGGCAACAAACCACGGAGATAACAATGAAAAAGACCCTCGCACTGGCGCTCGCCGCCACCACAGCCCTCAGCACGGGCGCTTTTGCCCAAGAGATCACTGAATTCCGCATCGGTATCCTCGGCGGCGAAAACGCGCAGGACCGGATGAACAGCTACCAGTGTCTGGCGAATTACACGACCGAAGCGCTCGGCGTCGAAACCAAGCTTTTTGCCCCCGCAGATTACAACGGTGTAATTCAAGGACTGCTTGGTGGCACCATCGACATGGCGTGGCTTGGCGCATCGGCCTACGCAGCAACGTTCCTGCAAGATCCCGACGCGGTTGAGCCTGTCTTGATCAAGGTCAACCTTGATGGCTCGGTCGGCTACCATTCTATCGGCTTTGCCCGCATCGATAGCGGCGTCACATCGCTGGATGATATGGAAGGCAAGGTGTTTGGTTTCGGTGATCCCAACTCCACATCGGGCTACCTTATCCCATCCATCGAGATCCCGCAGTACAAAGACGGCATCATAATGGAGTCCGGCGAATACTTCGGTGAAGTCAAATTCACAGGCGGTCACGAGCAGACCATTGTCGCAGTAAACAACGGCGATATCGACGCCGGCGTGACGTGGGCCGATGGTCAGGGCAACTGGGAAGACGGCTACAACTCCGGTGCGCTGCGCAAAGCGGTTGATGCAGGTCTCGTCGACATGAACGACATGGTTCAAATCTGGAAATCCAACGTAATCCCCGAAGGCCCAGTCGTTCTGCGTCAAGCCTTGCCGGACGACGTCAAAGCTACAATGGTTGCACTGGTAGATGGCCTCTACGAAGCAGACCCTGAATGTGCCTACGGCGTCGCTGCCGGCGATACACTGGGTTTCCAGCCAGTCACGCACGCGATGTACGAAAGCATCGTAGCGGCACGCCAGTCCGTAATTGGAAACTAAGATAATTCTTATAACGCATCCGGTAGCCCTTTGGGGCTGCCGGTATTTCTTTGTCCGGGGGTCAGGATGGCAGATATTTCACTGAGTGGCGCGCATCACCACGTAGACGGCATTCAAGCCAGCTATATGGCGCAGGTACAGCGCCGGAGGCTTTATGGCGGTCTTGCTCTTCTGATTTTCGTGGTTCTGATGGCGTCTGGTTTCAATGTTGCAGATGACCGCAACGCTGGAGGTTTCTGGGATGGACTGCATCAGATCGGCGATTACCCCGCCGATGTTTTGTCTGAAGCATGGGAAAAGCGCGCCGATCTGCCTGCCTTGATCGCCAAGTATTTTCCCGCCTTGGTTGAGACCATCAACATCGCCGCTGTCTCGACCCTGATCGGTGCAATTGGCGGCTTGTTCCTGTCGCTGCTCGGCACCCGCGGCTTGGCGAAATGGCCGCGTCTGATCCCCCTGTTCCGCCGCATCTCGGATATCATGCGTGCCGTGCCCGAAATCGTCATCGCACTGGTTCTGATCTTTGTGCTCGGTGGTGGGCCCGTTCCCGCAATGATTGCAATTGCAATCCACACGGCCGGTGCACTGGCCAAGATGTTTTCCGAAGTTTCAGAAAACACTGACTTAAAAGCTGTAGAAGGGCTTGCCTCCACAGGTGCTACATGGTCGCAGCGGATGCTTCTGGGCGTGCTGCCGCAGGTCGCACCGAACTACGTGAGCTACACGCTGCTGCGCTTCGAGATCAACATCCGTGCCTCGGCAATACTTGGATTTGTCGGCGCCGGTGGGCTTGGTTATGAGTTGCGAAACGCTATGGCCTGGGGGCCAGGACGTTTTGATGAAGCCGCCGCGATTTTCATCCTTCTGTTCGGCACGATCGTATTCTTCGATCAAGTGTCCAGCCGCTACCGCAATCGTTTGACTGAGGGACAAGGCCAATGACCACTATTGATCTGGACGCGACCAAGTTTGAGGCCGAAAAGCTCTTTCAGTGCAAGCGCTTGATCGGCTTTGGCATCCCGGCGGTCATCGCAGTCTATTTCGTCTATATCTTCTTCGCGTTTGACCTGCCTGGTCTTGCAGGACGCGCCAATATGGAAAACGCCGTGACGCTGGCGTCCGACAGCTGGTCCCACAAGGTGCATGTCACCCGGGACAACCGATCGGGAGATGTGACCTATGCCGTCGAAGGTGAACGCAAGGGTATCTACCCGGAGGGCCAGCGCCCCGATTGGGTGAGGGGGGATGAAGTCATCACCATCGATCTGGGCGGTGACATCATTGTGCGCTATTTGCCAGACAACCGGACCGAGATCGAAATTCCCGGCTTCCAACTGATCGAGGCGCAGGCCGAGGGGCGCACCGTCACGACCAACCTGCCCGATGATCTGCCCGATTGGATCTCTGCCTCGGACCGCCGCGTGGGCATCACCACGGCCGAAGGCCGCATAACCTTGACGGGCGCCCGGACCGAGGTTTTCAATTATTTCCCCGGTTGGGAGCTGTTCTGGTTCACGCTTGACAGCCCCTACTACGGACAGTCCTTGGCCAAGATCCTGTTTGGCGACCAGATCGACCCTGCGCGCGGCAATATCAAGGGGGCAGCGTCCGATTGGTGGAACAACGCCATGTGGCGACACAAGGATGTGGCTTGGGCGATTGGCGAGACGATCCTGATGGCCTTCCTTGGCACGATGGGGGCAGCCATCATCGCCCTGCCGTTGGGCTTTCTCGCAGCCAAACGGTTCTCGCCGTTGATGTTGGTGCGCGCTGCCACCCGCCGCCTGTTCGATTTTGTGCGTGGTGTCGATGCGCTGATCTGGACGGTGGTCCTGGCCCGTGCCTTTGGCCCCGGCCCGCTTACTGGCGCATTGGCAATCCTGATCACGGATACCGGCACCTTTGGCAAAATCTTCTCGGAGGCTTTGGAAAACGTAGATCAAAAGCAAATCGAGGGCGTCGCCTCGACCGGAGCCAAGCCGCTCCAACGCTATCGCTTTGGCGTCATGCCGCAGATTGTGCCGGTGCTTCTGGCCCAAATCCTTTACTTCCTTGAATCCAACACCCGCTCTGCCACCATCATCGGCGCCATCACAGGTGGTGGCATCGGCCTTATGCTGACTCAAGCAATCCAGACCCAGAAAGACTGGGAAGAAGTCGCTTATTATATCGTCCTGATCATCGCCATGGTGATGTTCATGGACTGGTTCTCGGGCTGGCTGCGCGGCAAGCTGATCGGGCGCAAAACCTGATGGCATGCATTCTGATCACCTCACTTCACCAAACGAGTGATCCTGTCATCACGCACGCAGGTCTTCACCGTCCGGAGAGACCGAACACGGACAAAAAACGGGTCGCGGCAGGGATCATCGCTTTGGCAGAAGGCCTCACTCTTGAGCGAACCGGCAAGTTCTTTCGCTGGAATGGCGAGGAGCACGCGTTTTGAATGCGACCAGATTAAAACCGGACGTCCCCTTTATTCATCCCGATTGCGAGATCAAAGATGCAACATTCGGACAATATGTGGAAATCGGACGCGGTAGCCGCTTGGCGCATTGCGAAATGGATGACTATTCATACTGCGACCGATTTGCCGACATTGCCAATGCCTCCGTGGGCAAGTTCTCGAACATTGCAGCCTTCGTGCGGATCGGCGCCACAGACCACCCGATGGAAAAAGCGAGCCTGCATCACTTTCACTATCGCTCGGCCGATTATTTCGAAGATGCAGATCACGATGACGCTTGGTTCGCCCACAGGCGCAGCCGTCGCACGGTGATTGGTCATGATACATGGCTTGGCCATGGTGCGCAGGTCCGGCCCGAAGTGAACATCGGCCACGGGGCAGTTATCGCAGGCGGTGCAATTGTGACAAAGGATGTGCCTCCCTACATGATCGTGGCAGGCATCCCTGCTGTCCCGATGCGTCCTCGTTTTGAACCGCGGGTTGCGGACAGGCTGATGGCGCTTGCATGGTGGGATTGGCCGCACGCACGCCTGCGCGGCGCGCTTGATGATTTTCGCAACCTCAGTGCAGAGGAATTTCTGGAGCGCCACGAGGGCACGATCTGACACCAGACGTCACAAAGTTGTCGCGTTGCGCCGCTAGGAAAAGGCAGGCTTATCATACGGTTCAAAGCAGATGGATACGGGTGCTGTGCTGATAAGAAAGCCTCACGTTTCAAGTGTCAACGTCACCCGGTCACCTGCAAACCAAGTGCGACCGTATTCTACGGGCATCACACCCTCGGAATGATTTAGACTCGACGATCTTAGCAGCGGATCGCCTTCGGAAACATGCAACAGCAGCGCGTGGGTTGCCGTGGCGCTTACTGCCGTTAGGCGTGTTGAGGCACGCGTATAGTCGTCGATGCCCACAACACTCAACGCTTCTGTCACGCTGCTTGATTCCTTCAATGCAGTGGTGATGCCTACTAGGCGCGCCAGTGGAAACAGGCTTTCAAATACGGCAATCGGCTGACCATCTGCCAATGAAAGCCCATGATAAGCACAGACTGGATCGCCCGCCTCGATCTGCAAGGCCTGAGCCTCGCCAATCGTCGCAGTACGCTCGTCCAACGCGAGCATGCGCTTTTCGGGCCTGCGGCCTGCGGCAATCAGATTTTCGTGGAACCGCACCCGATTGCCAATCGGATAGTCGGTCGGCGTAGCGGCGACAAAGGCCCCTGCACCGCGACGGGTGCGCACTAGACCTTCCTCGACCAATACAGAAATCCCATGGCGCACCGTGTGGCGGTTCACGCCAAAGCGGTCTGCCAGCGAAGCCTCGGTCGGCAACTTGTCCCCCGGCGTATAACGTCCTTCGGCCAAATCGCTGCGCAATGCGTTAGCGATGGCCTTCCAGATCGGGGTTTTGTCAGAACTGTCACGCAAATTTCACAAAACTCTTCTGTCATGAGGACATCAATATGATAAGATATGTATAGTTGTATAGGAAAGAGACAAGTTGTCGAGATGAAAGACACTGTGAGCGAAAATAATCCCCGCAAGGCGTGGATGGGTCTGCTGGCTAAAGCGCCCGAAGGCCGTGTGGCTGCACTTTTGGATGCTGAAATATCGCGCCCTGCTTTTACGTGGCTGCGTGCACCAGAGATTGGCAGCACGATGGTCCGCGCACGCGCTGGTGCCACCGGCGCACCCTTCAATCTGGGCGAGATGACGATTACCCGCTGCGCTTTGACGTTGGAAACCGGTGAAGTCGGGCACAGCTATATCCAAGGGCGCAGCAAAGCAGATGCCGAGGTCGCCGCTCTGGTCGATGCGCTTATGCAGACCGCAATGGCAAGTAGGCTGCGCGAGGCGGTCCTTGAGCCTCTGGAGGCAGGGATGGCCACCATGAAAGCCGCCCGCGCGGCCAAGGCAGCCGCGACAAAGGTTGATTTCTTTACCATGACTCGAGGAGAAGACTGATGCAGGCAAACACCCTGTCCGGCGGCTTTGCTGATCCAGCCACCCAGTCAGCCCACGCCTTTCGTAGTGTGATGGAGGCCATGGCCCGCCCCGGCACCATTCAGGATATCCACGGGGCCGTACCCCCAGCCCCGCTGTCGCCCGCGATGGGTGCCGTTCTGCTGACACTCTGCGATACGGAAACACCGGTTTATCTGGCTGGCGACATGGATTGCGAAGCGGCGCGGGCGTGGCTGGCCTTTCACACAGGTGCCCCTTTTGTTGGCCCTGCGCAGTGCATGTTTGCGGTTGGCAAGTGGGACGCGCTCACGCCGCTCGCGATCTACCCGATCGGCACGTCCGAGTACCCTGACCGCTCGGCCACGCTCATAGTTGAATGTTCCGAACTTGCGGCAGGTGCAACATTGACGGGTCCCGGTATCAAGGATCAGGCAACGCTTTCCTTGCCAGAATTGGAAGCGTTTCAGGCCAACCGAACCCTGTTCCCGTTGGGGCTGGATTTCATTTTCACTTGTGGCGAACGCCTCGCGGCTTTGCCCCGATCAATCGAAGTCTCGCGCTCAAGTAGCGAAGCGATAGCGCAAGCAGGAGCATCCTGATATGTATGTAGCAGTCAAAGGCGGAGAGCGGGCAATCGAGAATGCCCATGCCTGGCTCGCTGAAGAGCGCCGCGGTAACACGGATGTCGCAGAGCTCAGCATTGCGCAAATCCGCGAGCAACTAAGTCTTGCCGTCAATCGCGTCATGGCCGAAGGGTCGCTTTATGATCCGGACCTTGCGGCACTTGCGATCAAGCAGGCGCAGGGCGATCTGATCGAAGCGATCTTCCTCATTCGCGCCTATCGCACCACTCTGCCGCGCTTTGGTGCGTCCGAGCCTGTCGATACCGGCATGATGGCCTGCGACAGGCGCATCTCGGCCACGTTCAAGGACTTGCCCGGCGGGCAGGTGCTCGGCCCGACTTTTGACTACACGCACCGCTTGCTGGATTTCAAACTTGCCGCTGATGGCGAGGTGCCCAAGGCGCCGTCTCGTGACGCCGGGACGGCCACTGTCCCGCATGTCACCGAATTCCTGAACCGCGAAGGGCTGATCGAAGAGGCCCCCCATGACGATACGCCGCCCCCAGACCTGACCCGCGAACCGCTGGAAATGCCCGCCGACCGCGCCCTGCGCCTGCAAGCGCTGACCCGCGCGGACGAAGGTTTTACCCTTGGCCTCGCCTACTCCACGCAGCGCGGCTACGGGCGCAACCATGCCTTTGTGGGCGAGTTGCGGATCGGGTCAGTTCCGGTCGAGATGGACATCCCCGAACTGGGATTTGCCGTTGAGATCGGAGAAGTGATCCTGACCGAATGCGAGACAGTCAACCAATTCACCGGCTCGAAAACCGAGCCGCCGCAGTTCACGCGCGGCTATGGGCTCGTCTTTGGCCAGACCGAGCGCAAGGCAATCTCTATGGCCTTGGTCGACCGCGCGCTACGCTGGGAAGAATTGGGCGAGGATAACGTTGGTGCACCCGCACAGGACACAGAATTCGTTTTGTATCACGCCGATAACATTCAGGCGACGGGGTTCCTAGAACATATCAAACTGCCCCATTACGTCGATTTTCAATCTGAATTGGAATTGGTGCGCAAGCTCCGTCGCGAAGCGGGTGCGCAACAGGTGCAGGAGGCAGCGGAATGACCGAGTATAACTTCGCCTATTTGGACGAACAGACCAAGCGCATGATCCGCCGCGCGATCCTTAAGGGACTTGCTATTCCCGGCTATCAGGTCCCTTTCGCCTCTCGCGAGATGCCAATGCCCTATGGCTGGGGAACAGGCGGCGTTCAGGTGTCGGCTGCGGTGCTGACGCCCAAGGACACGTTCAAGGTGATCGACCAAGGGGCCGATGACACCACAAACGCCGTTTCAATACGGACTTTCTTTCAGCGGACAGCAGGTGTTGCGACGACCACTGCGACAAGTGATGCCACCGTGATCCAGACCCGGCACCGCATCCCCGAAGAACGGCTGCACGAGGGTCAAATCCTTGTTTATCAGGTGCCGATCCCCGAACCGCTGCGTTTTCTTGAACCCCGTGAAAGCGAGACACGTAAGATGCACAGCCTTGAAGAATATGGGCTGATGCATGTGAAACTTTACGAAGATATCAGCCGCCACGGTCATATCGCAACCTCATACGCCTATCCGGTTAAGGTCGAAGGACGCTATGTGATGGATCCCTCGCCGATCCCCAAATTCGACAACCCCAAACTGGGCGATATGGCCGCAATCCAGCTTTTTGGCGCGGGGCGCGAACAACGAATTTACGCGCTGCCCCCTTATACCCAAGTGGTCAGCCTCGACTTTGAGGATCATCCGTTTGAGGCGTCCAAGGCTGATCATCCCTGCGGGATGTGCGGTGCGACAGACAGCTATCTGGATGAGTTGATCATCGATGACGCCGGTGGGCGGATGTTTGTCTGCTCTGACACCGACTATTGCGAAGCGCGCCAGTCAGCGGGCCATAAAGGAAAGGACGCAGCATGACACCTTTGCTTTCCGTTCAAGGAATCACCAAGCGATATGGTGCGCATATCGGTTGCGCCGATGTGTCATTCGACTTGTATCCCGGTGAGGTTATGGGGATCGTTGGCGAAAGCGGGTCAGGTAAATCCACCTTGCTCAATTGCATGGCAGGGCATCTGACCCCCGATGCGGGACAGGTGGTGTTCGACACCCGCACCGACGGCCCCCGCGACACAATTACCATGTCAGAGCCGGAGCGGCGGATGCTCGGTCGTACCGATTGGGCCTTTGTCCACCAACACGCCCGTGACGGGCTGCGCATGGGCGTCAGCGCCGGCGGCAATGTAGGCGAGCGGTTGATGGCTGTGGGAGAGCGTCACTACGGCGATATCCGCGACAAGGCCACGGACTGGCTGGGGCGGGTCGAGATTGATGCGTCCCGTGTAGATGATCGACCCACAACATTCTCGGGCGGGATGCAGCAACGCTTGCAGATCGCCCGCAACCTCGTCACGGGCCCGCGTCTCGTGTTCATGGATGAACCCACAGGCGGTCTTGATGTGTCGGTTCAAGCGCGACTGCTGGATCTGCTGCGCGGACTCGTGCGCGACATGGGGTTGTCAGCGATCATCGTCACCCATGACCTGGCTGTTGTTCGCCTGCTGGCGGACCGCCTGATGGTCATGAAATCAGGCCGCGTGGTCGAGGCGGGCCTGACAGATCAGGTACTGGACGATCCGCAGCACGCCTATAGCCAGCTTCTTGTCAGTTCCGTTTTACAGGTGTGAGCGATGATTGAACTCAAAAACGTTTCCAAAACCTTTACCCTGCACAATCAGGGGAGTGCCGTGATCGAAGTGATCAGCGATGTGTCCTTCGCGGTTGCCCCCGGTGAATGCTTAGCGCTCACCGGGGCCTCTGGTGCTGGTAAATCCACGCTGATGCGGATGATCTACGGCAATTACCTGACGCAGGCAGGTGAAATTCGCATTGGCGGTTTGGACATCGTGAAGTCTGAGCCGCGCGACATCGTCAAATTGCGCCGTGATGTGCTAGGCTATGTTAGCCAGTTTCTGCGTGTGGTGCCGCGCGTGCCAACGCTCGATGTGGTTGCTGAGCCTCTGCGCGCTTTAGGAGTACCGGCAGACGAAGCGCAGGACCGCGCAACGGCGCTTCTGACCCAATTAAACATCCCCGAAAGGCTGTGGTCCTTGTCTCCCACGACCTTCTCAGGCGGCGAGCAACAGCGAGTCAATATTGCACGTGGTTTTGCCCACAGCTACCCTGCGATGTTACTTGATGAACCCACCGCGAGCCTAGACGCTGCGAACCGCGAGGTGGTGCTCTCCTTGATCGAGGACGCCAAAGCGCGCGGCGCGGCCATTATGGGTATTTTCCATGATGAGGCAGCCCGTACCCGCGTCTGTGATCGCGAAATTGATGTCGGCCGCTTTACCCCCGGAATTGCTGCATGACGCTTGCCTCAAAGTCTAGGGGACGCCTCATCGCGGTTGTCGGCCCATCGGGTGTTGGCAAAGACAGCGTGATGGCGGGCCTACACGGCGCAATACCCGATTTGCACCTGGTGCGCCGCGTCATCACACGTGCGCCCGACTTGGGCGGCGAGGACTACGATGCGGTGACTGTACCACGATTTGAAGCTATGGTGCAGGATGGGACGTTTGCCGTGCATTGGGGCGCGCATGGCCTGCACTACGGCATTCCGATCACCGTCAAATACCAACTTGGCAAGGGCACCGATTGCCTTGTCAATTTCTCTCGCAAGGCGCTGGCCCAAGCGGCCGAGATTTTCCCACGCTTCGTCGTTCTCAACATCACCGCGAAACCGGAAACACTTGCGCACCGTCTCGCCGCGCGGGCCCGTGAGACGGAAGAAGAGATTAGCAAACGCCTTGCCCAAGCTGACAGGCCCTTGCCGGCTGGGCTCAAGGTGATCAACCTCGCAAACGATGGTCCACTGTCTCAGACCATCGCCCGAGGGGCGGCACTGCTTCAGCCGGTGAGTTTGTAGCGATGGATCACCTCGAACCGGCCATCTTCCCGCTCACCGCACAAAGCGATCTGATCCAACACAAAAGGGCTAGGCAGGTCCGGCAAATGACGCCGCACAGCAGCCGACCATACGGCGATGTCATCCTGCGGCAGCCGCGCCGTCAGGGTCATGTGGAACCGAAACTCCTCCATCACGTAAGGATAGCCCCATTGCGCCAACAGCGCCTCTTGCCGCGGGCTCAGACCGGCTTTGCGACGGCGCGCGAGTTCTGCCTCGGAAGCTGGGGCGCGAAACTGATCAAGCTCTCGCACGCAGACCCCAGCAACCCGGCGCACTGCTTGCATATCGTCTTGCGGAGTCAGCGCCAGAAAACCGCCCAAAGTCGTCAATTTCAAGCCATCACATATGGCCGGCGCGAGGTTGACAGCAAGGTCAGATGCGGCAGCTTCCAAAGCCGGCACATTTTGCCCTTCTGCCAGACGAAATGGCGGTTTCAAAGTCGCATGAAACCCGTATTTGCGCGGTGTCATCGTGATGTCATCCAAACCCGGCATATCTGGCTGGGGTGTCTCACGACCATGCAACACATCCCAACCAAGCCAAGATGCACCGAAATCGGCCAAGGGCCCTACCGGCGGCACATAGTAAATTGCAAATCGAGAGTATGACATGAATTCCCCTTTTCCCACGTCCTCTTTGACAAAGGCTTGTGACAACGATGTGTCAAGCGACCTATGTCTCGCCAATGCGCAGCTTGTGTTGGAAGATCAGGTCCTCACTGGTGCGGTGACAATCGAACAAGGCGTCATTTGTGACATTACTGAAGGGGATCATGTCCCAACCGGTGCCCTGGATTGTGCCGGTGATCTCGTTATTCCCGGTCTTGTCGAACTGCATACAGACAATGTCGAACGCCATATCGAACCGCGCCCAGAGGTGGACTGGCCACATTTGCCCGCCCTGATCGCGCACGATGCAGAGCTGGCGTCCACTGGCATCACGACGGTGTTTGACGCCATGCGGGTGGGGTCCATCCATAGCGGCAAAGGACGCTACATTGATTACGCCCGAAAGCTGGCGGATGAACTCTTGGCAGCGCGCGCGCAAGGGTATTTCAAGATCAGTCATTTCCTCCATCTACGGGCCGAAATCTGTTCAGAGACGCTGCTTGAGGAATTGGCGGCGTTCGGATCGTCAGACAGGGTCGGCATCGTCAGCCTGATGGATCACACCCCGGGCCAGCGCCAGTTTCGCGATCTGACCGCGCTGAAAACATACGTCGCAAAGAAGCGCGGTATGAACGACGCAGAGTTTGCCGAACATGTTGAGACCCTGTTGGGTCTGCAAAAACGCCTCGGGGCAAAGCACGAGGTGGGTGCAGTGAAAGAAGCCCGCCGTCTGGGTGCAGTTCTGGCCAGCCATGATGATACCACGGCCGATCATGTTGGAACCTCTGCGGTAAACGGCGTGGGTTTTGCCGAGTTTCCCACAACGGTTGAGGCCGCAGCCGCCTGTCGCGTGCACGGCATTGCCGTGATGATGGGCGCACCCAACCTTATCCGCGGCGGATCCCACTCCGGCAATGTTGCGGCGGAGGATCTCGCAAAAGCCGATCTTCTCGACATCGTCTCGTCAGACTACGTGCCTTCGGCGCTGCTTTTGTCGGCCTTCCGCCTTGCAGATATTTGGAATGACCTGCCCCGCGCTATTGCTACTGTGACCATCAACCCTGCGAGTGCCGTGCGGTTGCATGACCGTGGTGCTTTGAAAACAGGATTACGCGGTGATGTTCTGCGTGTGCGCCAAATCGGCGAAACACCTCTTCTCCGCGGTGTCTGGAGCCAAGGCAATAAAGTTGGCTAAGGTTTTTGGAGTCTCGACCGCATAGGACCCAAAGTTTTCATGAAACTGTCGCGTCATTGATACGCACACCCATCATTCATCCAGCTGATATCGGACAGACCATTCTTACTCGCTCAAACGAGCCGCAATGGTATCAAGTCAATTGTCCCGCCAAACACTCTTCAGGGCGCGCCAGAAGGTGATTTCAAGTTGCACAATCAGTGCACACGGTATGAGTTAGGTTATTGAATTTCAATTGAAACCCGCCCAATCTGTCGCCGGACAGACGCACTAAACCATCCTCGAATGACCGCTCCGCACCTGTTTTCAGACTTTGGTGCGAATTGCAGCATGCTGTATTTTGGGCTCTTTCCGGCAGTACGCTGCGTTCTACGCCAATGTCCGCACTGAGTCTTAATGCTTGAAACAATTCTCTCTGTGCCAGGCTACAAACTCAGTCCTCGGCCGGTTGGCGAGGCGGTCCGGCACCAAGATCTTGCCGGACGCGTTGATCATCGACGTCACGGCTTCGATGTCGTTGCTCTGACGGGAAACAAGAATAGTCAGGTCGTCTTCTAGCCCAACGAGGCCGCGATCAAACATCCAATGCGCGGTTCCGGACAGGGCGAGCCCATTGCTCACGATATCGGGGCCGTCATGTTCGACCGGTCTGATATGAGCGGCTTCCACTTCGGCGCGACCACCGCCATTGATCAGACGTAAACCGGTGATAGCGCAGCGCTCGCCGTAGGCGCGCAGGACATTCTTCCTGAAATTGCGGTCGCGAATGGCGCGATTGGTCAGTTGGTTGACGCGTTCCCGTGCAGGCATGTGTTGGAAAGGTGTTTGCGCGTCCTGAAACCCTGGCAACTGCATCGTGTCGCCCACGCGTGGCAGGATGCCCTCATCCCGTCCAAGGCCGCGTTCGATAATTCGAGCAAAGTCTTCAGCGGCAAGGGTTCTGACCGCGGCTTGCGCGCGCCCGGAAATCTTGCCTTGATCGTTCAATAAGCCTTGTTCGACGATTGAGTTTTCGTCTCGAAATGAAACAGGGTCGCCGAAATCAAGATACGTTCCTGGCTCTATCACCGCCAAGAACATGTCTGGCTTCCTTGGGTCCGGAATGATTTCCTGAACCTTGGCGACAGCAAAGTACCCTTTGGTCTCTTTGACTTTGCTTGGCTCCAGGTAGACGATCCAATCCCCTTCGCACTGTTGGGCGCGAGAGAGGTATTGCTTGGGAAACTGATACCGCTCCGAGGGAATGTCGTCGTAAATCGAGTCGCTGCGATGGATGAAGATACCGAAGGCCATCGGATCACCCGCGTTGAAGTCGTTCCAGTTTTCGATCGGCCGCGCGTAGGGTCAGCACCGCACCTGTCAAAAATGGAAGTGCTAGGCCTGCTGTGGCGATGGCAAAAATCATGATGGCGGCCGAAACCGAGTATTCGGCGGACTGCTGTGCCAATGATAGTCGCCCCAAGCCGATCAGGTAGAACACGCTGGTTCCCAGGAGGATCAGGTAAAGCGGGCCAAGGGGTTCAATCACCTCACGACGGGTGCGCTCCAAGACTGAGTGTCGCAACATGTTCCAGCGTTTGCTTGCCTTGTTCACCAGATTACTCCCTTACCAGCTCGATCCATGTGTGCACGTCATCATCCGTCACTTCACGGCCTTCGACATGCGATTGATACCAACGCGCGACGATGGCCCCGCGTTTCTCGCTTTTGACTTTTATGCCCTCGTCGGTGAGGTGCTTGTCCAGCGAGCTTTCGATGTGTTTGAGGGCCTCGAAATCATGCCCAGCCCGAATGGATTTGGTGCCGAGCAGTAGCCAGGCGACGTCAATATCGTAGCGGCTTTGCATCTTGACGAGGGCCTCGACCGGGACGCCGCGCTTGCCCTTTTCATAGCTGTGATAGGCACGATGTGACACGCCAATGGCTTCAGCCATAGCAGCCTGCGAGACGCCTATCTCATTGCGACAGATCGCTAGGCGAGTGCCAATCTCTGCAAACAATTCAGCATCATCTCGCACCATGCAAGTTTCCTAATTGACGGGTGCGCAATTTTGTATAAGCATAGCACAAAATGACGCATATTTACGTTTTCACCCATCTGACCACGTCAGAAGGTGCAGAACAAGCGATTCCATGCGTGTCGCTGAATCAACTTTAGCGGACAAGGACGACTGAAATGGCAGAGACCAACTATTCAGACAGCTCTCAGATCCTGGGGCTTGGGAAAACGCCCGCCCAGTGGGTCGAAGTCATGGCCGGGATGGGGATCGATATTTCAGAGCGGACTTTGCGCGAGCGAGCAAATGAGACGGGCGCATTCTATCGCCTTGGGCGGACCATGCTGATCACGCCCGCGCAGATTGATACGATTTTCGAAGGAGGCCAGTCATGCCGCTCCAAATTTACAAGAGGGGCCGTGTCTACTGGGCCAAGGGGTGGATTGAATACAACGGCAGGCCAATCGCCGGCCCATACCGGCGAAGCACTAAGGCATCTACAGAAGAGGGCGCACGGGACTGGATAAACGATGAGACCGAACGTCAGATCCGTCGCTATGTCGTGGGCGACGAACCGAGCAAGACGTTCTCTGATGCAATCATGCTCTACAACGCGTCCCCCAAAGCAGCGAAGCAGTTGATCCCGATTGTCGAAGCAATCGGTGACTTGTCGCTCGGTGCGATATCTGGTGCGCTATTGAAGAGCCTTGGGCCGAAACTGAAACCCAAAGCGTCGACCGATACTTGGTGGCGTGAAATCGTGACGCCCGCGAGTGCGGTCATCAACAACGCGCACGAGCTAGAAGGCACGCCGTTAATCCGCGTGAAGCCCTACGACAAGTTCGAGCGGATCGCTCAGGACAAGCGGCGCGGGAAGCTTAGCCGTGTAGAGCGCACGCCAGCTGATAAGGAATGGATCGAGGCGTTTTGCCGTGCCGCCGATCCGTACAACGCGGCGCTGGTCCGATTTATGTTCGAGACGGCTGCACGGATTGATCAAGCCGTGTCATTGGAGCCTGATGACCTTCGACCGCGCGAAAACAAAGTCCGAGTGAAAGCGCAGAAGGGCCATCCGGAAAGTTGGATCACCGTCTCACCTCAGATGATGGACGAGCTTCTTGCGCTGCCGCCGAAGCGCCCCAAGAACCGCAAAACCGGCAAACTGATGAAGGCGCGTATTTTCGGCTATGGCAGCTCGACGGGTTACAACACGCGCTGGAGGACGATTTGTAAGCGCGCGGGCATTCCGTACTTATCCGCGCATCCAGCTGGACGGCACGGCTTCTTCACTGAGCTAGTCGTCCGGCAAGGCGTCGATCCAGTCACGGCAGCCAAAGCGGGCCGGTGGTCTGACCCCAATTTGCCCATGCGTATTTATGCCCACGCAGAGACCGACGAGGCCGACATCAGAGCCCGTTTTCGTACAAACCATGTACAGGAAGACCCTGTACAAACACCCAACAGCAAGAAATCACAAAAGGAATAGCGCTATGAACGCATCCCTCCTAAGGGGCAGGTTGCAGGTTCGAATCCTGCCGGGGTCACCAAAACTACCTGAAAAATATGTGTCAGAAAAAGCAGATGCTTACGCAAAGAAAGCAATAGCGTGCGTATAAATAGCTGCTGTCTACCATCTAGTCTTCAATACAATGATCTACTTCTCAAGCAGTCTGGACATTAACCGCATTAAAAGACCCACTTTAAGCACCAATTTGACAGGCGGCATCTTTGTGGCGTTTGAAAGGATGCCACCATGACGCTCTCGAGAACCTTAATTCCATTCTGCTCGCTTAAGTTTATCGATGAACTCCTCCGCCTCAGAGAGGTCGAAGATCGTCTCAAAGAAACACTGCGCGAGATGAAGAAGTGGAAGTTAATCGCTGCGGGGAGCGAGGATCGCGGCGATTATCCAGCCCTATGTTACCGGTTAATCAACGACGCCGATCGTGAAATGACCAAGCGCCGTGCGCTTGGTCGCTAATGTCGTATACGCGGGCAAAGCCGACAACGGGCGCGCTCGCGCCAAGACTTGTTTCGGCGAAAGTTCGGTGATGAGCTGGTTCGAGCTGTTCTTGTTTTCAAGCCCAACAAGTAGCTTTGCCCGTGAAGAACGAGTGTATCACGGGCATTTTCTCTAACAGCTAGTTTCTCGCAATGTATCAGTTCGCACTAAGTTGATCTTCTACATACCGGTCAGCGGCCAAATGCATACCAATTTCCTGATTGTCGGCCAGTTCAATTATCTGATCAAGCGTATCGGGAAGCTTGGCTAGTCGGTCTTCCGCAAATGACGGATCATCGTTCTTCAGCATTTCCATTGCTGCGTTGATGATACCGCCTGCGTTCACAACGTAGTCTGGCGAATAAAAAATACCCTTTCGGCGTAATGCATCGCCACTCTGCTCATCTGCAAGTTGGTTGTTTGCAGCACCCGCTACAACTTTCACCTTCAGCTGTTGGATAGTATTCTGATTTAAGATTCCGCCAAGTGCACATGGCGCAAACACATCGGCCTGAACAGCGTAGATATCATCGGGCGCAACCGCCGTAGCACCAAATTTATTGACGGCTTTTGTAACAACATCAGCGTTGATATCCGTCACAATCAGCTTTGCGTTTGCGTCGTGCAGTAATTCGGCAAGGTACCAGCCAACATGACCCAGGCCTTGGATCGCAACAGTTATATCGGTTAGGTCGCTCTTTCCCATATGATGTTCAACCGCACGCCGAAGACAGATGTAGACGCCATTAGCTGTCACTGGTGATGGATCGCCGCTTGCAAACTCACCGCTATCCAAGCCGGCGACATAAGGCGTCGTCTCGGCAACGAATTCCATGTCCGAAGGGGAAACGCCGACGTCCTCAGCAGTGTAATATGACCCACCCAAACTATCAACAAAACGGCCAAAGGCCCGCATGAGTTCAGGGGTTTTCTTGGAGCCGAGAATTACAGACTTGCCACCGCCCAAAGGAAGGTCCGCAGAGCGGTTCTTATAGGTCATTCCCTTGGAAAGGCGTTGAACATCGATCGTTGCGGCCTCTAGAGACGGGTAGTCCCACAACCGGCAACCACCCGCAGCTGGGCCATACTTAGTTGAATGGATTGAAATGAGTGCTTTCAATCCGCTTGCATGATCTTCGCAATAATGAAGCGCTTCGAAACCGTCCAAAGCATCTAATTGTGTGATCTTCATTGTCTTCCTATCTGTGGTTCGTTGGCTAGTTTTCCTAGCGTTGGTAAATGCTCGTGCGACGTCCAAGAACGGCGAAAGGGGTGTCCTAAATGTGCAGTGTTTGACCTAGCCCAACTAACGAAGCTTCTTGGGTCGATGCGCCGCTAGAGACAACGACGGGTGCGTCTGATGCCATTTTCATGCTTGTCCACCTGCAATGACAATTTTTGCAGAGTTTGCGAAAACTGCATCAAAACCCCGACACATGGCTTTCATGCCCGATCCGCCGACCTTGCTGATTGCTGTCGCAAGGACTTTGACGCAAAGATCTGCCCCAAATGTAGCTGGTCGCGCGGGCGCTTGATGAAGACCAAATGGAAGCACATTCCCCATCAAAACTTCATCGATCGATAAATTATGAGAGCCTCGTTGGGCTAGGGCACCTTTGATTGCAACCGATCCAGGTGAGGTTACGTCCATATCTAAGAAGCATGCTTGGCCCTCTCTGATAGAGGAACGTTTCGTGGCGCTGATGATAACTTCGGACAAGCTGATACCTTCCTGACACCGCGAACACGGCTCTTGCGGATCATTCTATGAAGAAATTCAAAATATGTGCTTTCGAAAAATTTGTAATTATCAAGTTTTAAAGAAAGGAATGGCTGTAGATATTGATTTATGAAGAATTTCCTTCCATAGATTCACCATGAAGCCAATAGATGAACTTGATTGGAAAATTCTCGCAGCGTTGCAGCAGGACGGACGTCTTTCAAACGTGCAGCTTGCTGATGCTGTCGGTCTATCAGCAAGCCCTTGTTGGCAACGTGTGAAGAGGATGGAGGGCGATGGCCTTATCCAAGGCTACACGACTGTTTTGGATCAACGGCTCTTGGGGCAGTCGGAAATTGTGCTGATAGAGATTACACTTGAGCGCCATGAGGGCTATCAACTGGAGAATGTCTGCCTTCAAATAGCGGAATTCCCCGAAGTTTTGGAAGTTCACATAACGTCCGGCGAACTCGATTGCTTTGTAAAAGTGGCGTGTGACGGTACTCGTGGTTACGAAGAATTTTTGAAGAACAAGCTTTATAAAGTACCTGGAATTCGAAGCTCAAAATCGACGTTTTCACTAAGATGTATTAAGAGCAGTCAGAACGCGTTGATCCCTACTTAGGAATGCGACTAGCCGCGCGATTTTACCAACCAGTGGGACCGCTCGCAGCATTATGTTTCGCCTCAATTTAAGATTGGGAAGACACCTGTTCTCTTGACCACTCCATAAACGAAGCTGCTGTCGATTGATCCGATACCGCCAATTGGATGTAGGCGTTTGCGCACGAAGTCTTCGTAATCTGAAAGGTCTGCGACGACCACGCGCAACAGATAATCGGAGTTGCCGGTCATCACGAAACATTCAAGAACCTGATCTACACGGCTGATTTGCTCCTCGAACTGCTGGACAACTTTTGCAGTATGGCCCGTCAGACTGACACGCACGAATACCGTCACAGGGAGGCCATAGGCCTCGGCGTCTACCTCGGCCGTGTACCCTTTGAGTGCGCCGCTTTGTTCCAATAGCTTCACGCGACGCAGGCACGGTGAAGGAGATAGGTTCACCTCAGCAGCGAGATCTTGATTCGTCATTCGGCTATTGCGTTGCAGTGCGCGTATGATTTGGCGGTCTTTTTCGTCCATCTGGGTTACTCTTAGCATAATCTGCTAAAATGATATTAAAATGGGGCATAATTGGCAATCCATTTGCCGTGAGCTTGCTCTAATTTGCTCGTAAATCATTCACGGAGCCAACCCTATGCGTAATCGTCCAGACAGCTTTGCCACCCGTGCCATTCACCACGGTTATGATCCGATGGACAATGAGGGCGCATTGACCCCGCCTCTCCATCTGACATCGACCTTTGCATTTGAAACTGCCGAAGCCGGCGGTGAAATGTTTGCTGGTGATCGCGCTGGGCATATTTATTCGCGCATTTCGAACCCGACTTGTGATTTGCTGGAAAAGCGTATCGCGGTGCTTGAAGGGGCCGAGGCAGGACTGGCACTATCATCTGGAATGGGCGCGATTACCGCGACGATGTGGACACTGCTCGCACCGGGTGATGAGGTCATCCTTGATAAAACGCTCTATGGCTGCACCTTTTCGTTCATGCAGCACGGGTTGGCCAAATTTGGGGTGACCATCAGCCATGTTGACCTTACCAACCCCGAAAGCCTTTCCGCGGCGATCAGTGACAAAACCAAAGTGGTTTATTTTGAAACACCCGCAAATCCGAACATGCGCCTTGTTGATATTCGGGCCGTGTCTGACATCGCCCATGATAACGATGCTTATGTTGTTGTTGATAACACATATTCGACGCCCTACCTGACCCAACCCATAAAACATGGGGCCGATATCGCACTGCATTCGGCCACCAAGTATCTTGGCGGACATGGGGATGTTGTTGCAGGCTTGCTGGTTGGCTCAGAGGAGCTTGTCACACAAATCCGTCTATATGGAATGAAGGATATGACAGGCGCGGTTATGGCACCTTTCAACGCCATGCTAATCTTGCGTGGGCTAAAGACGCTTGAATTGCGCATGGACCGCCATTGTAGCAGTGCCGCGATAATTGCCGAGATGTTGGAGCGCGCCGATGGCGTAGAAAAGGTCTGGTACCCGGGATTGGAGAGCTTCGAGCAGCATGACATTGCGAAACGCCAGATGTCGCAATTTGGTGGCATGATTGCGTTTGAGCTGGAGGGCGGTCTCAATGCAGGGCGGGCGATGATGAACAAGTTGCAGCTTATCACCCGCGCTGTGTCACTGGGGGATGCCGAAACTTTGGTTCAACATCCAGCCAGTATGACCCACTCAACCTATTCCCCCGAAGAACGTGCGCTGCATGGTATCAGCGAAGGGTTGGTGCGCCTGTCAATCGGGCTCGAAGGGGTTGATGACGTGATCTACGACCTCGAACAAGCCCTGCCCAAACCACAAATTCGTACTGCAGCGTGAAGGAGAACTATATGCCCGAATGTCGGCAGCGATATTTGGCGCGCCGGCAAACAGTCGCCGCATGTATCGAAGCGGGCACAATTAAGGGAAAGGTTATCGTCAACGTTCTGACCCGCGCTAAACAAAATCTGCGTCAGGCTTGGTCAAAGAAGCACAGACGCGGCTTTCCTCATGGTTGGCGCGACAATCCCGCTTTCACTCGGCGTAAAGGAATTGAAGACTCAATCGACGCGACACCTTCAATTTTGGTGAGACGCCCAACAAGAAAACGTTCAAAACCCGATAGGCCAGATGTCACGATCTTTAGCAAATAGTCTCGGTTCCCAGTCATCAACCAACAATCAACCACTTCGGGCATCGACTGAATGGCCCGTTCAAACGTCGCCAACGCATTGTCGACCTGTTTGTCCAATTGAACGGAAACAAAAACCGACACGTCAAAGCCCAACTTTTCTTCATCTATCAACGCACAATAGCCTTTGATGACGCCAGACGCTTCAAGTTGTTTGACCCGCCGCGCAACAGGTGTCGCGCTAAGCCCTACTGCTTCACTCAGATCATTAATCGATTGCCGTCCATCCTCTCGTAAGCACCGCAGGATTCGAACATCAATTTCATCAAGATTAGCCATAACCTTTACCATTTTCTGAATCTTGAAGGAATTCAATAACAAATTCAGAAAACACAACGAGTACGCAGCAAAACACTTGAGTTCCCTTGGTAGGGTAATTGAAACGGAGACTCGGCATGAATACACAAAACGACCACCTCAAAACTATCGAACAACGCCTTTTGTGGCTGTCCCATTGGATGATCCATAACGCTAACCACATTCGCCTTAAGGCGGACGGCATCAAGGTGGGCGGACATCAGGCGTCATCGGCGTCGATGGTGTCGATCATGACGGCGCTGTATTTCCAAACTTTGCGTCCCGAGGACCGCGTGGCGGTCAAACCCCATGCTTCGCCGATTTTTCATGCGATCCAATATTTGATGGGCCATCAAACGCGCGAGAAGATGGAGAATTTTCGCGGGTTGGGCGGTGTGCAAAGCTACCCGTCGCGCACTAAAGATATCGATGATGTGGATTTCTCAACGGGTTCGGTTGGGCTTGGTGTCGCGGTCACATCGTTTGCCTCGATTGTGCAAGACTACATTCAAGCCAAGACATGGGGCGCCGATCAAAAGATGGGCCGCATGATAGCACTTGTGGGTGACGCGGAGCTGGACGAAGGTAATATTTACGAAGCCCTACAAGAGGGCTGGAAGAACGACCTTCGCAATTGTTGGTGGATCATCGACTACAACCGCCAATCCTTAGATGGCGTTGTGCGCGAGGGTCTGTTCAGGCGCGTAGAGCAAATTTTCGATGCATTCGGCTGGGATGTCGTACGTGTCAAATACGGTGTACTGCAACGGGCTGCATTTGATGAGCCGGGCGGCGAAAAGCTACGCCAATGGATCGATGATTGCCCCAATCAACTGTATTCGGCGCTGACTTTCATGGGCGGCGCCGTCTGGCGGGAACGTTTGATGGATGCGCTTGGTGATCAGGGTGATATCACCGCGTTGATCGAACGGCGCAGTGACGATGAACTGGCCGCGTTGATGGAAAACCTTGGTGGTAACTGCGTGCAGACGATGGCCGACACTTTTGCGGCAATCGACCACGACCGCCCGGTTTGCTTCTTGGCCTACACGATCAAAGGCTGGGGCACCCCGATTGCCGGTCACAAGGATAACCACGGTGGGTTGATGAACAAAACCCAAATGGCGGAATGGCAAAAACACATGGGCGTGCCAGAAGGGAGAGAATGGGACAAGTTCGCGACAATCGCCGACCCCGCAGCCTTTGAAGTCAAACTAGCAAAAACACCGTTCTTCGCCAAAGGCCCGCGCCGCTACAGCGACGAAACACTCGATGTTCCTTCAATCCAATTGGCCTCGGACCGCGAAATTTCCACGCAAATGGCGTTCGGTAAAATCCTCGATGACCTCTCCAAAGGTGACAGCTCGTTGGCTGAACGCATCGTGACTACCTCCCCCGACGTCACCGGCACAACCAACCTTGGCCCATGGGTGAACCGGCGCAAACTATTTGCACGCGATCATCAAGAAGACACGTTTAAGTCTGAAAATATCCCATCCACCGCCAAATGGGAGTTCACCCCAGAAGGTCAGCATATCGAACTTGGCATCGCAGAGATGAACCTCTTTCTCCTGCTGGCCGCTGCGGGGCTGTCGCACTCGGTCTTTGGCAAACGCCTGATCCCCATCGGCACTGTCTATGACCCCTTCGTGTCACGCGGTTTGGATGCGTTGAACTACGCCTGCTATCAGGACGCTCGGTTCATGATCGTTGGTACCCCGTCAGGTGTTACACTGGCACCAGAAGGCGGTGCGCACCAATCCATCGCCTCCCCCTTGATTGGCATGTCCCAGGATGGTCTGGCCGCGTTTGAGCCCGCGTTTGCGGACGAGTTAGCCGCGATCATGGAATGGGCCTTCGCCTACTTGCAAAAGGACGGAGAAGGCGACCCAGATGAGCGCACATGGCTGCGTGACGAAACCGGTGGTTCAGTGTACCTGCGCCTGACAACCAATCCAATTGAACAACCCGGCGAACGTGCCGACGATGCCTTTAAACAGGGCGCAATCGATGGCGCCTATTGGCTACGCAAACCGGGTCCGAATTGCGAAGTTGTCATCGCCTACCAAGGGGCCGTGGCCCCTGAAGCCATCAAAGCGGCGGGCGCAATCGGTCAAGGCCGTCGCGATGTCGGCGTCCTGGCCGTCACCTCAGCCGACCGGCTGAACGCAGGGTGGACAGCAGCACAGCGCGCACGGGCCAATGGCAACAAACAAGCCGCCTCGCATATCGAGACGTTGCTGAAGGACCTGCAACGCAACTGTGTCCTAATCACGGTTATCGACGGACACCCCGCCACGCTGTCATGGTTAGGAGGTGTTTGGGGACATCAAACGATTTCGCATGGCGTCGAACATTTTGGCCAAACCGGAACCATTGGCGATCTGTATCGCCACTTCCGTATTGACGCTGACGCGTTGGTGAATTCCGCCAGTGAGTTGTCCCGCGGTCGCAAAATTCCACATATCAAAAGTGTTGGGTAGATAACGGCTGCGTTAGCTTATTTGCGATGCATTCGTACGCTTCAAACTAGGGATGAAAACTATGCTAACGGCAGTTTGCGTCGGAACAAACGATCTAGCTGCGGCTACGGCGTTCTATGATGACATTTTAGCAGTTCTGAACATGTATCGCACCGCCGGAAATGATGTCGAGGTCGGTTACGGAGCAAAAGGGCAGCCGCCAACATTCTGGGTGATAAAACCTTACAACAAGAAGGATGCGAGTGTTGGAAATGGCTCCCAACTCATGTTCGGGGCCAAAGATCAAAATGCCGTAATTGCATTTCATAGAACCGCCTTAGCACTGGGTGGGTACGATGAAGGTAAACCGGGATTGAGAGACTACGCCGAGAATTACTTTGGCGCATATGTTCGCGATCTGGACGGTAACAAGCTGCATGCATTTTGTATCAACGGCGGAAAACCCAAAAACAATGCGTCGAAGCAAGAGTGGTAGACGTTGCAAAGTAGCAGTCGATCTCGCCTAGGTTGATCATAGGGGTGCCCTTGCTGGGATCGTGCCGATGATGGCCGCGAGCGTGCATTGAACGCGACTTGCTCGCCTGCTTCGAGCGGTTGGTAACGCAGTAAACAAAATTTCAGTAAAGGAATTGAGCGGATTAGAAATTCGCACGCCGAAAGGGCGATGCAGGTTATTTCCGCAAGGACTTGGATCTTGATGCAAAGGGAATTTTAGTGGGGCAGAAGTTCGGCCGTTCAATTTTTGGATTTGACCAGTCTTAAGCTCTCTAATCGGGCGACAAATTCGCAGAAGAATTGTTTGGATTTTTCAGTAGAGTTTACGGTGTTTGGCGAACGTAAGGAATCCAAAGGCGAACATCAGTCCCTTGTCCAAGTTTCGAGTTACAACTCAGCATCCCATGAAGGGACGCTGCCCGTGCGCGCATGTTCACCAGACCTTTGCCTTTTTCCGCCAACTGGGCGTCAAAGCCGTCACCATCGTCTATAATGTAGGTCTGTATTCCAAGCACATCGTTTTCAACCTTCTCATAACAACCGATCCGAATGGTTTTCGCGTTTGAATGTGCCAGACAATTACTGATGGCTTCGTTATGGATACGCAAAACATGCAAAGCATTGGTCGCATCAAGCCACTGGATTGGCTTGCAGTCCTTGACTTCCCATTTGCAGGTGATGCCGGCATCGTTAAGATCCTTTGCCATTCGGTGACGCAAGTTCCCAAGAAGAACCATTATGTCGCCTTCCACAGGTTCAAGCGAGTCTACCGTTAGTTTGAGATCTCCAAGAGCTCGGGATAAAACCGATATTGTTTCAGTCGGTTGCTTTTGTTGACGTGCCACCGCGAGAGCCGTCGTTAGGTTGGAACCAATTCCGTCATGCATTTCTTGCATTAGTCGTTCGCGTTCGGTTGCCATAACCTGTTTTAGAAGCAACTCTCGTCGCTTTGCCTCACTTTTCATTAATTCAGTACGGGTGTCCGCGACACGTTTTTCGAGTACGATTTGCGAATGTTCCAATGCGCTAATGGCATTGATAGACCGTCGGCCAAATGAAGTAACAAAGGCGACCGAATAGATCGCACCACAGAAAACGGCGAAGTACATCGCATGGCCATTTCCCTTGTGCAAAATCAACATGACAAGATCATGCAAACTGGCAATCGGTAAGACGCTAACACCAAGGCCCAAAACCCCGCGTTCAAGTGTCCGGTTTCGCAGCATGTCACGGAACGCGACAACGGCGACCAGCGAAAGCACAATTGCTGAGGTGAGATAGATCGAAAGACTGAAGTTTATGAAAAGATGGCGCACGACGACCGGCAGGCCCACAAGGAACATCAACGCTATTATTTTATTGCGATGCGGAAATTTGATGTAGCAAAGATAAAATGCAGCAAGCGACACCAGTGAGATGTAGTTCGCGCATACGGTGATGTCCGAATAGAGCTTATAATGGAACGGGATCTCTTCCGTATAATATTGATGATTTCTGATAAAGAAGAACGCCACGGAGATAGACAGCCAAAGCAATTCGATCTCTTTTCGTTGTGCGATCCAAAATAGAAAAACCAAAATCCCAATCGCGAGCATTGCAAAATTTGCAGCGCGCGGGGCCGAGATGTGCCAGAAATAACGTGTGTATTGTTTCGCCTGCAGGGCAACGTTTGACCCAATGAAAACGCGCCCAATACCAGCAGTCTTTATGGTGAAAGAATGAATTTCTAGTTCATTCACTCCGGTTTTGAGTACGGATTCAGGCACGGGAATTAGGAAGGGGCGGTACCAGGAATTTTTTTGATCCGTCACTTCGGCATAATTTCGGAACAACTCAGTGCCATTCACCGAGACCGAAATATTGCCTCGTATCCCTATTAGGTGGATTGCAACAAACTCCTCACCGAGAAGATCACGGTGAACTTGAAATCGCCCAACCATAGACTTGTATTCAGCTGAACCCTGACCAGACTTGTTTTCGAAGTCGATATTCGGAGTGCTGCGCAATTCCCAGTCAGACGCGTCTGAACGTTGAGTACCTGCAAAGACAGCGTAGTCACCATCAAGAAATTCGACGATGTTTCCAGAAGATGTCGCTGTTACTTCAACTTGGCTTAACGGTTGCGCGAAGGGCACGCTTGTCCAACCAAGCAAAATCCAAATCGCGAACAAACAACTTACCGCAAATTGGTCAAACCACGCCCTAAAATTTGGCGAGCCATCCCTTTGCCGATGCTTCGAACACAGCTTCTGCACGGTTGTTTACCTCAAGCTTGCGATAGATGTTTTTAACATGCGTTCCAACAGTGTTCGCCGAAATGGACAACACATCAGCACAGTCTGCATTTGACAGCCCACGTGACAACAAATTCAACACTTCATATTCCCGATCCGTCAATGGTGCCTTTTGTGGTTTCGGGTCAGCGGACATATCAGGTTCGATATGTAACAAGAGTTGCCGCGCAATGATTGGGCTAATCGGAGAGCCGCCACGGCGAATATTATAGATCGCTTCAATGCAGTCTTCGATCCGCTCATCTTTCAACAAGTATCCGCGCGCGCCGGCTTTGATCGCATCGATGATATTCTTGTGATTGGCGAACATCGTAATCACCATGATGTCGGTATCGCGCCCAGTTTTGGTTTCTTGTCGAATAAGATCTAAACCGCTGCCATCGGGCAGGCCGAGGTCGCACAAAAGTACGTCATACCCACCTTTTTCGATCATCACGGATGCAGAGGTCGCGTTATCTTCCTGACCGATCAACTGCATGTCAGAGCATGCATGAACGGCGTCGCAAAGTACCCCGCGCATGACTGGATCGTCTTCTACAACAGCAACGCGTATCATCTGATCCCTTTCTTCCTGGAAAGACGGCGGTCGATAGCAAATTGATCATCAAGGTGCCCAAGACCATCACCTGATCAGGGGATGGTGTACATCAAAAAACGCATTATCCAGACCAACGGCAATCTCGTACGCGTCCACCACTCACGCAACACAACGCGCTGATTTTGCAAAATTAGAGCGCGGACTGGAACGGATCGTCGAATGCAAATGACACACACAAAGATCTTGATTTCAAAATCAAAAAGGGCGCGTTCGCCCCATCGAGCCCGTTTGAGGGCAATCCGATTAGTGGTCTGAACCGATCACTCAACTCAACGCCTCCTCCAAGAATAAATCTGCGCCGCAAGACGTAGACAAACAAACCGACAGAAAAATGGACGCCAACATGACCATCGCAACACCCCAAGTTTTCAACAACGTAGGCCAGACCAGCACAGTTTCTGGAACAGACCAAACTCAAAACATCACGACGATGTCGGATGGAACATTTGTGACGGCTTACAACATTGGCGGTTCATTGCGCGCCCAACACTATGATCAATTCGGCAACCCGCTTGGGGGTGAGATCACGCTTGCGACCAACAGTCTGGGCGACCAGGTTCCGATTGAAATCCTTGCGGTTGAAAACAATATCCTCATCGTGGCCTATCCGATGCTGTCCCCCAATGGGACAACGCAGGTTCAATCGTTTTCCATTGTCGATGGTGTGGCGACACAAACGAACGATGTGAGCCATCAACTCAGCATCAGCGGTAACGCAGATGACAATCGGGAACCTTCTTTAACAGGTACGTCATTGGCTGATCTGCAAGTTCACCTGTTGTTGGACACCGGCACGCCAGCGACCAGCGTGGTGACCTTCGCAGACTTGGACACTGCAACGCCAACCCAAACGTCCACTGAAATCCTGTTCGGGTCAGGGTCCGAACAAACGGCAGAGATTTTGGCCAATGGCAATCGCCTTATTGCAGTGGATTCTGATGGCGCAGGTGCCTCGCCGGGCAATGCGATTGAATTTGTGATCATCGCGCCAGACGGGACTGAAGTTGCAGCAGGGCAGTCAATTTCCGCTGACGAAGGCACGGTTGCCGAACCAAACTCTGCCGCGTTGACGGGCGGCGGCTTTGTTTTGGTGTACCGCAGCTTCCAAAACACTGCGGCAAATTTCGACGATAACGACATCAATATCCACATATTCGATGCCAATGGTGTTGAGGTCACGCCTGTATTTGACGTGATGGCCGGATTGGATTTTGGTAACAACAACGGGGACCGTAACCGCGACCCAGATGTTGTCGCGCTGTCAGACGGCGGGTTTATTGTGTTCTGGGAACGCAATAACAATGACGAAACCGGTATGCTTGGCCGTCGCTATGATGCAAGCGGCAATGCCTTGGGCGACGCGTTCACTGTCGCCGTTGCAGCAGGCGGTAATTTCGGTGATCCTGTGGCGACTTTGCTGGACAATGGTCTGGTTGCTGTTTCCTTCACCAACAACACCTTTGTCGAAACCGCACTGGTCGCCACCGAAGAATTGGACATCGTTCTGACTGATCAGAATGAAACGATTACCGGCACATCTGGTGACGACACTGTTGAAGGCGCAGGTGGGGCCGACAGCCTAGATGGCGCCGACGGCATCGATACGCTGTCATTTGCCAATGCCGAAGCAGGGGTGATTTTGAGCCTCCAATCAAATTCTGGGTCTGGTGGTGACGCAAATGGTGACACCTATGCCAACTTTGAAAACGTCATCGGGTCTGATTTAGACGACACGATTGCAGGGAGTAGTAGCGATAACACCATCGCAGCGGGCGATGGTGACGACACGGTTATTTATAACGGTGGTGTTGACGTCTTAGATGGTGGGGACGGAAACGACACACTTGAAATCCGCGAAGAGTCTTCGGGTACGACCGTTAATTTGGCATTGGGAACCCTTGATTTCGTCTCTGGGTTGGGCAGCACGATCTCGAATTTCGAGAACGTTATAGGGTCGGATGTTAATGACACAATCATCGGTGATGATGGTGCGAACTCTCTTTCAGGGGGCGACGGCGAAGATAGCATCGATGGTGGCGCGGGCGATGACCACATTGAAGGGGGGGATGATTCCGACACCCTCAGTGGCGGGGCAGGAAACGATACAATTTTTGCGAATATCGCTGCGAATTACGAAGGTTCCAACGATGGCGATCTGATATTCGGCGGCGACGGTGACGATACTGTTCAGGGATCGTCTGGCAATGACGGTGTTTCTGGTGGCGACGGTGACGACGAAATCAAAGGCGGAGACGGTAGCGATGAACTGGTCGGGGATGATGGGGATGATAGCATCTGGGGCCAAGACGGTGATGACGCCATCTTTGGGGGCGAAGGCGACGATTTCTTGCGCGGGGGGGACACTGTCGTCTCCGACGGCGGCAACGGTGACGAAGGCGACGACGGTAATGATTTCATTTCTGGTGATGCTGGGAATGATGACATCGACGGCGGAGACGGCAACGATATCCTTTTTGGTGGGACTGGCGATGATGTCGTCGAAGGCGGTGATGGCGAAGACGTCATTGTAGGCGACGACGGCGACGACGCCCTATTCGGCGGCGACGACCGCGACTTGATCAATGGTGATGTTGGCGATGACACCATCCAAGGCGGCGACGGCCTTGATGTGATTTCTGGTGGTGACGGCGACGACATTATCTTTACCAACACGGCCGCAGACATCGAAGGAACTGCAGTCGATGAGGCCGCATTTAGTCCGACCTCAGCAGCGCCGAATTTTGGCTTTGTGGAGTTTGTAGAAGGCGGTGCGGGCGACGACATCATCACAGGGTCCGCAAATCAGGACTTTGTCCTTGCAGGTGAAGACGATGACACGGTCATTGGTGGCACTGGCGATGACATTTTAGGCGGCGACAACGGCAATGACGAAGTCTTTGGTGGAGAAGGCGATGACGTGATTTTTGGTGATATTTTCACCGCCGCTGTTCCCCAGTCTGTAGATATTCTTGACCGACACGAATTAGGAACCTTCCCTTTTGACGCTTTGGAATTATTCGAAGACCTGTCATTTCAAGGCGAATTTTTTGTGCACCTCGACAATGACGACATTCTCGAAGGCGGCGCTGGCGATGACCTAATCGGCGGCGGTAACGGTGACGATACGGTTCGTGGTCAAGCCGGCGATGACAGAATCTTTGGCGATGAAGGACGCGACAGACTTTTCGGCGGCGGGGGTGACGACGAAATATTTGGCGGCACCGAAAGTGATGACATTTTCGGCGGTGCAGGCGCAGATTCCATCGGCGGCGGTCATGGTAATGACAGTATCAATGGCGGAGCCGATGACGATTCCATTAGCGGCAATGCAGGCCGAGATACCATCGATGGGGGCGCTGGCGCGGATATAATACGTGGTGGTGAAGGCCGAGATGTGCTGTTCGGTGGTGACGACGAAGACTTTGACAGCATTTTTGGCGGTAGCGGCGCGGATCAGATTTTTGCGGGCAACGGTGGCAGTGTTGTTAGTGGTGATAATGGTGCAGACGAAATTTTTGGTGGGACTGGGATAGACAGTTTGTTTGCTGGCAACGGTGACGATGAAGTATTCGGTGGAGCCGGCGATGATTTCCTCAGCGGTGGCGGCGACGATGATCTGCTAGATGGCGGAGACGGCGATGACACCATTCAAGGCGGTGACGGCGATGACACGATCGACGGCGGCGATGGCGATGACGCTTTGTTCGGCGAAGCAATTGACGAGGGAAATGAAATAGCTGGCGATGATCTGTTCATTGGTGGCGCAGGCAATGACGAAATGTTCGGCGGGAATGGGTTTGACACCGTGGACTATTCCGCATCTGGCGCAGGGGTAGAGATCGTTCTGGATCAATCCACCGTTACCGACTTAGGGTTTCTCAATGATCTGTTCGCTGAAGGTGCTGAAGAGATCCCCGGGTTCGAAATCATCGTCGGAACCGGCATCGGTGGTGATGCGCAGGGCGATGAACTGACCTCGATCGAAAGCATTATTGGTACTGATTTCATCGATGACATCACCGGTAACGTCAAAGACAACGCGTTCTTCGGCGGTGACGGAAATGACATTCTGGACGGCGCAGAAGGCGATGATGAACTTTACGGTGGTGAAGGCGACGATCTGTTGGTTGGTGGTGATGATGACGACGTGATCGACGGCGGTACCGGCGAGGACACCGTCCGTCTTGACGGTAACCGCGCGGACTTTGATATCGTCGATCAAGGCGATGGTGCGATCATCGTGACCCATATCGAAACCGGTGATGTTGATACGATCAGTGACGTGGAAATATTCTCCTTCGATGACCAAACCGTCGATGTCGCAAATCTGTTTATTGCCGCCGTCACTGATGGCAACGATACGATTGATGGCACGGACGGCGATGACGTTATCGATGCGCTGGATGGTGACGATGTCGTGAACGGTGGCGCGGGCGCGGATGATCTGAACGGCAGCAAAGGCGCCGATGTACTTAACGGTGGTGCTGACGCGGACAAGTTAAATGGTGGCAGTGGCAACGATGAATTGATCGGTGGCAGTGGCAACGATGAACTGAATGGCGGTAGTGGCACCGATGATCTGAATGGCGGCAGTGGCGCAGACGTGCTGAACGGCGGCAATGGCGCAGACGTGCTGAATGGTGGCGGCGGTAATGATGAACTCATCGGTGGCGGCGGCAATGACGTTCTTACTGGCGGCAACGGCAACGACGTTTTCATTTTTGAGGACGGTTTTGGTAACGACACGATCACTGATTTCTCAACGGCCAACGGCGAGGATATCGACCTCTCAGCCGTAACAGAGATCACCGATTTCAGTGACTTGACCTCCAACCACATGACCCAAGTCGGCAGCGATGTTGTGATTGATGATGGCGCTGGTAACACGATTACGATCGAGAACTTCGATCTAAACGATTTAGGCAATGGCGACTTTATATTCTAAAGCTACCTCTAAAAAACGTGGCGAAGGCCTGCACCGCATCGGTGCGGGCCTTTGTGTATTTGGGAACGAGTCCGCGGTTTCTGCTAGGGTGCGACCGGCCTTCTGTGATTGTGAAAATACAGAAACTATCTCGGCCAAAAAAACTGCCAATGCTCGTTTTCGGTAACTGCAGCACAGAACCTCAAGACAAATGCATGTCGGCTTTGGGCCATTCTGTTAACGCTGGTATTACGATCAGTCGTTGGGCATGCGGTTCCATGCGTCAAGAGCAGCAATTTTGTAAGCTTCGGCTAGAGTGGGATAGTTGAACGTATTTTCTACGAAGTATTCCAACGTACCCCCAAGATTGATGACGGCTTGACCAATATGGATGAGTTCAGTCGCACCTTCCCCGACGATATGACACCCCAACAGGCGCCGTGTTTTCAAAGAGAAGATCATCTTCAGCATCCCAGTCCCCAATCCCATAATATGGCCGCGGGACGTCTCTCTGAACCGGGCAATACCGCATTCATAACTAATGTCGCGGTCACGGACTTCTTCCTCTGTCATGCCGATCGTAGACATTTCAGGTACGGAGTAGATGCCATATGGGAAAAACTCTGGCGGTTCGTGGGCCTCACGCCCCAATGCGTGGCAAACGGCGATCCGTCCCTGTTCCATTGACGTCGAAGCTAGGCTTGGAAACCCGATAACATCTCCCGCTGCGTAGATATGGGGTACGCTAGTTTGAAATGTCTTCGGGTCGACGGTCAGGCGACCACGATGATCTATTTCTAAGCCGCACTTAGGTAAATCCAATGAGTCTGTTGCTCCCATTCTTCCTGCTGCAAACAACACAATATCCGTGCGGATTGTACGCCCATCTTCCATATCGACTCGGCATTTTCCATTGGGGTCTTTTGAGACCCTCTCCACCTTCCGGCCGAACCGCAGGACCATGCCGCGATCCCTAAGTTGATGCGTGAAATCATCGATTAACTCTCGGTCGATGAAGTCCAACATAGTTTCGCGGGGTTCAACTAGCGTAACATGCACATCCAACGCGCTAAAAATTGTTGCGTACTCGATGCCAATCACACCCGCACCAATTACGCATAGGCTTTTGGGGAGATCGCTTAATTCTAGAATCTCGTCACTGTCGAAAACCGATTCACCGTCAAACGGGATGTCGGCTGGCCTGAATGGGACAGTTCCAACTGCCAACAAAAACCGTTTCCCCTTAAAGGTGAGAACCTCGCCCTCTTCGCCATTAACCTCAATATGGGTGCTATCCAAAAAGCGTGCTTCGCCTCGCAGTGTCGTCACTTGATTGCGGGCAAACTGGTGTTCCAGGACTTCGACCTCGTGACCAAGGGTCATATTTAGCCTGGCACGTAGATCGTCCGCACTAAGATCCTGTTTGACGCGATATGACCGGCCATAAAAACCACGCTCTCGCCAGCCGGAAAGGTTCAAGGCTGTCTCTCGAAGGGTCTTTGAAGGGATCGTACCGGTATGTACCGATACCCCACCAACTTTGTGGCCCCTTTCAACTACCAGAACAGTTTCACCAAATTTGGCTGCTTGGATCGCCGCGCGCCGTCCGGCAGGTCCACTGCCAACAACAATTAGGTCGTAGGTTTCCATGGTGAGAATCCCATTCTTTATGAGTATGAGGTCCAAACCAAGAGAGTATAATTACTATAAGTCTGCAAGAGGTTCATTCCCACTGCGATGACGAAGCAGGGCAATCACTTCATCAACGCAAATACCCACATTTCATGCGCGTTGGCCTTTTCAGCCATGGCGCCATAGCGGCTACAGCTACCTGCAACCGCAAGTATGACTTGGTCCATCGCGCGCTCGATGTGTTCCAGCACGACTGAATACTTGCGGACCATAGTTGCTTACGTGCATAATAATGAGGCATTTTGTAACTGCGGCCGGCCGCGTTTGTGTGACACTCAAGGTTTTATTCTTACATGCGTAATTCATCGCTAGATCGTATGGTTGAATTCGCTGTTGAGCGTCTGGCGCAAGACGATACCAAAGGTTCCAGAAGGCTGGTCAAAGATATGGCGACATCCTGGCCGAACGAACCAGCGCTAGGGATCGCTTTTGCGATGACATCGGCTGCTGCAACGCTCGAAGATGTCATCGACTCGCAGGCATCAATCCGATCTTCCCAGCTTGCCTATAAATTGTCTGCTTTGGTTGCCGCGGATGTCTTCGCATTACAAGAAATGGGAAGTTCTCCGGCGACAGGGCAAGACTTGTTGCATTTCTGGCGCCGGGTCGACCCATACTTCTTGAATATCTAAGCGTCGAGAGAAGTTTCAGTTTGCGCCGGATGTTGCGAAGCAAGGTCACCAGCAGATGGTTCGCTAGACGCGTCTTCATCATCCAGCGCAGATCGCAAGTAATCGGTGACCGCGTCCTTTGCCTGTTCGGACGCCGTGTGGACGCCAGGGATCGAGCGGGAAGGATACATTGGTTGAACGGCCGTTGCGCTCCCCGCAATTGGGGCCGCCACAACATTTCGCGCAACAAGGTCGGACATCACCGCCCGAGCCTGATCCGGACCGACATGCAGCCACTTTTGGATCAGCTCAGGCGTGGCGCGGCCATGCGCGCGGGCATACAACGCCGCCCAATTTGCCTTTGCGGCATTAACTGGGGCTACGGCCACTGGGATGGCCGGTGCAGGCAAAGGCAAGACTGGGATCAAAGCCGATGCCCCGGCGAAGCTCAAAAACTCTCTACGTTCCATTATCTAAACATAGGTATGATTTCCTGACCTTAATGGGGAAAAGGCCCGACAGATTCCCTGTCAGGCCTTTGAGATCTATTAATTTGTTTATTTCCAGATCCTTACTTATTTTTTGGGTAAGGAAATTTGGTGTCAAACCATCCGAATGACGTCTTTGTCGATCGACAGCATGTAGCCTCGTCGTGCGATATTTCGCACTAGAAGTTCAGACATCATCTGATTACCCAAAGTATCGCGCAGGCGTTTGATACGGGTCGCCCCTGCGGCTTCTTCGCAGTCTGAAGATGGCCGCCCCGAGATCACGCCCTCGATTTCGGCACCAGTTAGCACTTCGTCGTCCATGCGTGCTTCCGCAAGGACAGATAGCGTTTCAATGGCTGCGTCCGTCAGTTTGAATTCGAAGTTGTTCAGGTAGACCATGTTTTGATCGCGCGAGATCAGCAGTGAGTTTACCTCAATACCTTTACGTTCAATCTGCCCCATCCGGCGGTTCATTCCAATGAGCATGACCAAAAACGCAACTGCGGCAATCAGCAAAGCCGTCGCGAAAACCAACAACACGAAAATCACGAAACGATAGCTATCCAAGGTTTCGGAAAATGCAGTTCCCGATTGGGCCAGAATTTCCAGCAGCTTAATCTCAGCCTGCCCCGTCAGGGTGGCATTTTCGACGAACAGCTGTTCCACCCGCGCGTTAAAGGCGTTGGCATCAGGCAAGTTCATGAACAGCAAAACGGCGGCCGTCGCCAGAATAACGACGATCGCCGCAATTCCACCGATGACAATCCGGTTGCCTGTTTGGCGCGCTTCAATAGCGGAGGTAGTAGTCGCCTGCACTCTCTCGTCTCTCCTCAAGTCCGGCGTCATCAAAGACACCTTCGATGCTTAGTAGTTGCCAGTCGTCTTGTGCCAACCGTGGTTCCAGCTCTGCTGCTGCCGCATTGGCAGAACATTCGCCCCTGATTTCCACAACACCGTAATGCAGACGGAGGGGATCGTCACGCTTGGCCTTATAGTCAGCGTAGCACGCGGCGTTTGCAGTGCCAGCTAGGGCGACCATCATGACAGTATATATGAGTGTGCGTTTCATGGGCTGACCATGACCCGAGACCGGTTGTTATTCAATATCCACCCGCACTGAAACTGCGCCATCCGATAACAGTCGACTGTTATTGAGAGGCAAGCCGCTCCTTGGCCAAAGTTGTTCCAATACGTCGGCACACAGCCGGCACACACTTTGAAAGGATCATACAATGTCCATGAAAACACTGACCGCTGGCGTTCTTGCCGCTACACTTTCTTTCACAGCCGTTGCGCCAACAACCGCAACCGCAGATCTGTCTCGCGAAGATGCCATCGTCGGTATCGCAACCTTGTTGTTGTTTGGGGCTGCGATTCACAACAGCCGCAATAACGACCCCGCGCCAGTACGAACAAACCCACGACCAAGCCCTCAGAATGATGCATGGCGGGTTTTGCCTGCGAATTGCTTAACCCATGCGACACGCCGGAATGGGGATCAGGTGCGGTTCTTTGGACAGCGCTGTCTGAATCAAAGCTACCGTGCCGTAAACCGACTGCCTCAGGCATGTCGCGTCGCTTTCCGTACCCGCGCAGGCCAGCATCGTGCTGGCTACACACCACAGTGTCTTCGGAACCACGGGTTCCGCACCAACCGGCATTAAGGCCGTTGCGGACTAGGGCGACCCACCCCACGAGGTCGCCCCATCAGAGGCAGGAGGAGGACATGGGCCTTCTGCCTCTTTTGCGTTTTCTGCATGGCGGGATTGCGAAGACTGATCTACCTGATTGAGAATAGGTCAGCTATATTGACGTTATGGGAGCCGAACCCTTTGATGGAGATAGACATGATCCAAGATCGTTTGACCGCAAAATTCCTGACTAAAAAAGCCGCCGCACCCAAGGTGAAGGCGAAAAAGAAAACTGTCACTGCCTACCGTGCGCCGTCCGCTGTTGATGTGTACCTTGCCGGGTCCGATCGCACGACAACAGTCTGGCTGTAACCTCTTGTAGGTTTATCCCGCGTCTGGTTCACCTTGACCCATGACAAACGGACCTGATTTTATTTTTGAACAAGATTTGTCCGCCCGTGGTGCCATTCGCATCGCGGGCGTTGACGAAGTGGGGCGCGGCCCCTTGGCTGGCCCTGTTACCGCAGCAGCAGTTATTCTTGACCCCCACAATATCCCTGAAGGCTTGAACGACAGTAAGGCGCTGACCAAGAAACGGCTCGCTGTGCTCGAGCCGCTGATCCTTGACTGTGCCGAGGTATCCATCGCCCATGCGACGGTGGAAGAAATAGACGAGATCAACATCTTACAGGCATCCCACCTGGCGATGGAACGTGCCGTGGCGGGGTTGGGGCAGGTGGATCACGCGTTGATCGATGGGAACCGGATTCCTCACAATTTGAAATGTTCTGCAACATCCGTGATCAAGGGAGACAGTCGGTCCCTGTCCATCGCAGCTGCTTCAATTGTGGCAAAAATGTGTCGCGATCGGATCATGGTAGACTTGGCGCAACAGTACCCCGGTTACGGATGGGAGACGAACGCAGGATATGGATCAAAAAGTCACATATCTGCACTTCAAAATTTGGGGGTTACCCCACACCATAGACGATCCTTCAAACCCGTCCACAATATGTTGTGACAAGCAAAAATCGTAACACATTGATTCAATAAAGTTTTTGACTGCGAATCGCCTTTGAATCACATTGGGGTCAACCAATGAGCGGAACAATCCGCCGGGACAGAGGCAGACGATGACAAAGAAAAAGAATGCGGTAGATGCGGCGGCATTGCCACTAAACAGTATAATTGACGGTGACTGCATCGAGGTCATGAACAGCCTGCCAGAGGGCAGTGTTGATCTGATTTTTGCAGACCCACCCTATAACCTTCAGCTGAAGGGTGATTTACATCGCCCCGACAACTCAAAGGTTGATGCGGTCGACAACGACTGGGACCAGTTCGACAGTTTCCGCGTCTACGACGAATTTACCCACGCATGGTTGAAGGCGGCCCGCCGCATTCTAAAACCAGACGGCGCAATTTGGGTAATCGGCAGTTACCACAACGTATTCCGCATGGGCGCCGAACTGCAGAACCAAGGCTTCTGGATTCTCAACGACGTGGTGTGGCGCAAGTCTAACCCAATGCCAAACTTCCGCGGCAAACGGTTCACCAATGCCCACGAGACGCTCATCTGGGCATCCAAGGAAGAGAAGTCGAAACCAACATTTAACTATGAAGCGCTAAAAGCGCTGAACGAAGGCACACAAATGCGCAGCGACTGGATGCTGCCAATTTGCACAGGACATGAACGTTTGAAAAACGACGCAGGCGAAAAAGCGCACCCGACACAGAAACCCGAAAGCCTTTTGCACCGCGTGCTGCTGGGAACCACGAACCCTGGTGATGTTGTGCTAGACCCATTCTTTGGCACAGGCACAACGGGTGCCGTCGCTAAAATGCTTGGCCGTGACTACATCGGTATCGAACGTGAAGCAGAATACCGTGCCGTTGCCGAAAAACGCCTCAAGAAAGTGCGCAAGTTCGACGGTGAAGCGCTTCAGGTTACTCAATCCAAACGTGCAGAACCGCGTGTTCCGTTCGGTCAAGTCGTTGAACGCGGCATGCTGCGCCCAGGCGAAGAGCTGTGGTCTATGAACGGTCGTCACAAGGCCAAGGTCCGCGCAGATGGCACATTGATCGCCGCTGACTCCAAAGGCTCGATCCACCAAGTTGGCGCTGCGTGCGAAAACGCACCCAGCTGCAACGGTTGGACCTACTGGCACTTCCGTCGCGATGGCAAAAAGGTTCCAATCGACCTGTTGCGCCAACAAATCCGTTCGGAAATGCACGCGAACTAAGCAACCCAAACTCCAGAATTTACGATTACCGCCTGTGCCTGCGGCCCTATAGCCGTGGCACCACTTATCCCCCGTCGGTCCCCAAGACCTGACGGGGGTTTTTTCTTTTTGTACCCCGTGACCTTAGCCAGTTTGAGAGTCATAAGGGGGCAAACATTTTACAAGGCTGGGTTATGGCAAAGATTCTTTTGACGGGTGGTGCGGGCTATATTGGGTCGCACACATATTTGGCGTTGGTCGAAGCTGGCTTCGAAGTCGTGATTTTTGATAATTTCTCGAACGCGAAACCGGATGTTCCTTCTCGATTGCAAGACATTAGCGGCGATGCTGTTCATGTCATTCAAGGTGACGTCTTAAACCGTGACGAACTGGCAGCCGTCTTTGATGCGCATCAGATCGACGGCGTTGTGCATTTCGCGGCTAAAAAGGCCGTGGGTGAAAGCGTTGAAAAACCACTCGAATATATCCACACCAACGTTGGTGGCCTGCTTAACCTACTGTCCGCAATGGATGGTGCAGGTGTACGCCGCATCGTGTTTTCGTCGTCGGCCACCGTTTATGGCGACACGGACGTACAGCCGATCCCAGAAGATCACCCACGTACGTACACTTCCCCCTATGCCTATACCAAGATCGCAGGCGAACAGATTTTGGAACAGTTGAACGATGATTGGGCCGTCGGAATTTTGCGGTATTTCAACCCAGTTGGCGCACACCAATCCGCGATGATTGGCGAAGATCCGTCCGATATCCCAAATAACCTTGTGCCCTACATCGCCAAGGTTGCCACGGGCGATTTGGAACAATTAGCAGTATTTGGCGACGACTATGACACTCCCGACGGAACCGGTGTACGCGACTATATTCACGTCGAAGATTTGGCCAACGGGCACGTGTTGTCGATCAAATCATTGCTCGAAACGGGTTCTAGCCACACGGTGAACCTCGGAACTGGCGAAGGGTCGTCTGTGTTGGATGTCGTCCGCGCTTATGGCGAGGCCTGCGATCAGGACCTGAACTATAAAATCGCGCCCCGTCGCGACGGCGATGTCGCGGTGCTTACTGCACGCCCAACTAAGGCTAAAGAAGAACTAGGTTTCGAAGCCACGCGTAGCTTGGCCGACATGTGCCGCTCTTCTTGGGCTTGGGTCAGCGGGCAACGCCGCAATTCAAAATAAGCGCGTTATCGTGGCATCGGGTTGGACGCCGTCTTGTAGGGTGTCCAATCTTCAATTTCTGGATAGTACTTTTTGCGCCATGCGCGCACGCGCGGGTTCATGGTGCGCCGCCACAACGGTGGGATCATCGCCATCATCGTCATGATCGGATAGCCATAGGGCAGTTGTGGGGCCTCGTCTTCGTCGTAGGTTTGCAACAACGGGAACCGACGGTTGGGTTTGTAATGATGGTCACTGTGACGTTGCAGGTTGATCAACAGCCAGTTTGAACCCTTATGGCTGGAATTCCACGAATGGCGCGGCAGCACATGTTCGTATTTTCCATCGCCCAAATGTTTGCGGGTCAGGCCGTAATGTTCAACATAGTTCACCACCTCTAGCTGGACGATGGCGATATAGGCGTTGAACACAAACCACCCTAATCCACCCCATCCGCCAATCAAAATGGCGATCAAGATCATTGTAAGTTGCAGCACCGCGTAGCGCCAAAAGGGGTTGCTTGGGTGGTGCCATTCTAACCCTTTGCGCGCCAACATCGCCTTCTCTGCCTTGAAGGCCGAAACGGGCTGCGTCCAGAACACACGCGGGAAAAACAGGTGAAAGTTCTCGTTGTAGCGCGCCGTTACCGCGTCGCGCGGGGTGCCGACATAGCGGTGATGAACCAACAAATGTTCGCTACGGAAATGGGAATACAGCACCATCGCCAGCAAAATATCCCCAAGCCACCGTTCTAGTTTCGGTTTCTGGTGCGCCAATTCGTGGGCATAAACGATGCCAATCGTGCCACACATGGCACCCGTACCGAAAAACAAAACCAGCTTTTCAAGCCACCCAAGGTGCCCTGTCGCCTGAACATACCAGATCACGCCAAACAGCGTCACGAACTGAAGCGGTGCCCAAACCAAGGTGATAAGGGTGTACCACTGCATCTCATCATCGGTGGTCTCAAGGTCCGCATTCGCCTCATAGGTTCCGACAATCGCATCGATGATTGAAAACAAATACCAGGTTGCCACAGGCACCAACACAACCGCCCAACCGCCAAAAACAGCCCCAATCCAAACCAAGGGGAGCAGCCCAACCGACATCCAAAATGGGGCCGCACGGCTGATCTTGGCCATTTGATCGCGAGGGACGATTGGGAAAGATGACATGGGGCGGCTCCTGATTACATTTGCACTATAGGCCTAGAGCCGTCCCACTCAAACAGTCCGTAGCGTCGCATTCGCAATTGTGTAGGCCTTTTGCATCACGGTTGGCAGTGCCGTGTGGTCAAACGTATCAACCGCGCTGAAATGACCGCGTGTTGGGGCAGCGTTCTGGGGCAGCCTCGCAACCTGCACCGTCAGGATAAGATGAAAGTGCGTAAACGTGTGACGCGCCGTTTCGTTCAACGTCGTCCAATCCGCTTCAATCGGTGCAAATGGGGCAGGGTCGTCTCCCCAGTCTGTCGTTGGCCAACCCAACATACCCCCCAATAACCCCTTGTCTGGGCGTGTTTCCACCAACCAAGCCCCATCCGCGCGCCGCGCGATATAGGCCGTCCCATAGCGGGTGGGTTTGGGTTTCTTTGGCGTTTTCTTTGGTAGTTCCAACTGCGTCCCAGCGCTGCGTGCGTCGCAGGGTTCACGCAGCGGGCAGATCCCACAGGCGGGGTTCTTTGGGGTGCAAATCGTCGCCCCAAGGTCCATCACCGCCTGTGCATAATCACCGGGGCGGTTGGCCGATGTGTGTTGCTCGGCGTATCCCATGAAAACAGGCTTGGCTGCAGGTAACGGTGTTTCATCATTGTAAAGGCGCGCCATAACCCGTTCGACGTTTCCATCCAGCACGGTTGATGGTTCATCAAACGCAATCGCCGAAATGGCGGCCGCGGTATAGGGGCCGATACCCGGTAAGGTTATTAGCTCATCATATGTTTGGGGGAATGCGCCGTCATGCTCTGCCACTACCGCGCGGGCGCATTTCAGAAGGTTGCGCGCCCTTGCATAATACCCAAGGCCCGCCCAGGCGGCCATCACATCTGCATCTTCCGCTTCGGCAAGCACCACAACATTTGGCCACATCGCCGTAAACTTGCGATGATAGTCGCGCACCGCGGCGACAGTCGTTTGCTGCAACATCACCTCTGACAGCCAAACCGTATAAGGGTCTGGCCGCACGCCTGCCTTGCGGTCGGCAGGCATCACCCGCCACGGCATTTCACGGGCATGAACGTCATACCAATCCAGTAACGCGCTTGTGACCCTAGTTTTCCCCAAGTTTGTTACCCTTGTTCTGCAGTTTCGCTGGTGTTGCTGTTCCAGAGGTTTAGAATAGCGCGCAACAATGAAACAGCCACGATCATATAATTCAAAGCGCGGATTTTCCCGCGCAGCGACCTTAATGCAAAAAAGCATTCGGGGCGCGACCGAAACCCGTGGCTTTGCGCAAACCCGTGTTTTGACCCACTGGGCCGAAATCGTCGGCGAAGCGATGGCAAAAATCGCCTCACCTGTTGATGTCAGCTATGCCAAAGGTGGGTTCGGCGCGACATTGACTGTTCTAACATCCGGCGCGCAGGCGCCCATGCTGGAAATGCAAAAAGAGCAGATCCGCGAAAAGGTAAATGCCTGTTACGGTTACAACGCTATCGCCCGCGTGCGCATTACCCAAACTGCCCGTACGGGCTTTGCCGAAGGCCAATTGGCTTTTGATCACGGTCCAAAGACGCCCAAAGGCCCAAAGCCCGAAGCAAAATCCGCCGCGCAACATCTTGCCGCACCTGTTGAAAATGACGAGTTACGCCTTGCGCTCGAAGCGCTGGGTGCCAATGTCATTAGCAAACGTCCAATCGATATTTGAAAGAGCATCTGATGAACAAATCTACCCTCGCCTCTGTTGCCGTTGTAGCGGTTGTTGCCGTTGCTGGTGGCGCCTGGTTTTTGAACCGGTCCGAACCCGCCCCGACTGCCGCAAGCGCCGTCAGCGATGAAGTTGCTGAATTCAACGTTGTTGAGATGGTACAGGGCAACCCAGACGCTCCCGTCGAGCTGATCGAATATGCATCCTACACCTGCCCACACTGTGCAGCGTTCCATTCCAATCAGTATCAAGAGCTGAAGGAAAACTACATCGACACCGGCCTTATCCGGTTTGTGTACCGCGAAGTGTACTTTGACCAACCAGGATTGTGGGCATCCATGATCGCCCGTTGTGGTGGTGAAATGCGGTTCTTTGGCATTTCCAACCTGTTGTACGAAGGCCAACAAGATTGGGCGCGTGCAGGTGACGGTGCAGCAATCGCTGCCGCACTGCGCAACATCGGCAAAGTTGCCGGTATCACAGACGAAGAACTCGACGCTTGCATGAGCGACGGCGACAACGCCCAAGAACTTATGGCATGGTATCGCGCCAACGCCGAAGCAGATGACGTGCAGGGCACACCAAGCTTTGTCATCAACGGTGAAAAATACGCCAACATGAACTATTCTGAGTTCGCAGAAATTCTGGATGAAAAACTAGAAGCCGCTAACTAAGCCGCGTCTCATAAAGCCCACGATTGACTGACCCCCAAAGTGCGTTCGCGTTTTGGGGGTTTCTGATTTGGTATGCAGGATTCAGCCAGAACCAAAACGTTAACATTCCAACCGTTCGGTGCGTTAACTGTGCGCATTGCCACACCAAGGCTGTACAGGTTGTGTACAGGATGTGTACGCATTGTGTATGTGTCAAAACCCTTAAAATAGGGCGTTAAGTTTCGATTCTTGCGAAAACGCCTACCGGACTGATCGCTGCGTTAAGCTTTCTCGTCAGTCAGCCCTAGATCCGCTAGTTTCGCATCCAGCTTAGACCAATCTATTAACGTTAGGCGCACGGGTATTGTCGTCACTTTACGGCGGAAACTGTCGGGCAGTCGCACGGCGTCTTTTTCGGTCGTTACCATGTGCAACCCGCGCGTTTTGGCTTCGGTTTCCAGACGCAATAACAGGCTGTCGGTCAGCGGTTGGTGGTCGTCCAAGGCTTCGCCTCGCACTACCTCTGCTCCCATGCTACGCAACGTCGCAAAGAACTTTTCAGGGTGCCCAATGCCTGCAAATGCAAGCACCGGCAAACCATTCAGCGGCATGCCCGTAGGCAATGGGTCAAGCTGTCCATCAAGTCGAATACAGGTGTCTGGCAGGTCGGGTTGGAACTTGGCCCGAGGCCCATTTGCGCCGATCACCATTAAGGCATCCGCGCGGGCTAGCCCCGCCGCAACAGGTTCTCGCAATGGGCCGGCAGGCATCGCGCGCCCATTTCCGAACCCCTTCACCGCGTCTACAACGACAATCTGCAAGTCCTTGTGAACACTCGGATTTTGGAACCCATCGTCCAACAATATCACGCTGGCCCCTGCCGCCTCTGCTGCTTTCACACCTGCGGCTCGGTCTTTGGCTACCCACGTGGGCGCAAACGCCGCCAGCAGTAACGGCTCGTCGCCAACATCGTCCGCTTTGTGTGTTGTGGGGTCCACTTGCACCGGTCCGGCCAATGCACCGCCGTAACCGCGGCTGACTAGGTGCACGACCTGACCCATGTCGGACAGGTGGTTCGTCAGGGCGATTGCCGTTGGCGTTTTGCCTGTTCCGCCTGCGTTGATGTTGCCGATACAAATCACGGGAACCGACGCGCGATGCGATGGAGCGCGGCGAACGCGCCGGGCCGTAGCCGCGCCATAAAGCCTACCAAGCGGAGCCAGCAGCGACGCCCAAATACTGCGATCTTTATACCAGAATAATGGGGGCTTCATGAGGTGCCTCTTGCCTGTTCCGCCTGATCTACGGCGTGGTGGATCAATGTGTTCACAATATCAGATGTTCGCGTGATTTCTTCCCAACCCGCCAATGACATCCGTGCACATTGTTCTGGGGAAGACAGCGTCGCAATCGCGATCCCCAGCTCTGCTGCCGACCGGATTTCGCGGCTCGCTTCAACCCCGGCCAGGCGCTCAAAGCGGGCACGATGTGGATGCTTGCGAGGCCCGTGAATAACTGCAGACCCAAGAATAATTGGCTCGAAGGGTGATGCAACGTCGCCCCCACCCAAAGTTCCCCCAATGAACGTCAATGGGGAAATGCGGTACCAGAGGCCAATTTCATCCGGTAGATCAGCGACGTAGACTTGCATTTCTGGCAATGGGTCATCACCGTCCGACCGAAGGCCCACCTGCAGGCCGGCCTCACGTAAGGTTGCTGCAACTTCAAGTCCGCTGTCGATGTCATCGGGCGTCAGTATCATCAACATTCGGTGGCTTTTGCGGCTTGCAGCCAAATGGGTTGCTGCCATGTGCTTCACCTCATTGGTGCCGACATTTGCAGCAAACCAGACAGGGCGTGCCCCAACAGCCTCTGCCATTACGGTGAATTCATGAGGGTTGTGGGGTAGGGCAATCGGATCTTCCAAAATAGGACCTGTCGCCTGCACACGATCTGCTGGAACGCCACCCCGTTTTAGGCGCGTGGCGGTTGCGCCGTCGACTGTTAGAACCCGTTCGAATGCCTGTACGGCGGTCCGTGCCGCCCGCGGGATCCAACGCGCGCCGCCACCGAGAATACCATCAACAGTCGTGTTCATAAGGGTCGCCTTGATGTGTGCGCGGTGCACGTTACGCAACATCGCAGGGCGTAGGGTACCGCCGTTCCAGATAAGGTAGGACGGGTTCCAATCATCTAGGAAAACGCGGGTGCGGTGCGGCGTGTCCGGCGGCATGACATCGCTCTCGACGCCCTTCGGAAAGGAGTCGAACTTCGCCAACACACCCTCTGCGGCAGTGACGAGAACACCGTTTCCATCGTTTTCGAGAGATAGACGCGCGACCAATGATTGGGTCGAGGTGACGCAGGCTGCGTCTCCGCAATGAACCCAGATCATACCGCGCGTCCTTTTATTAACCGAGTTCTTCTGTTGGTGAAGCTGCGGCCTCTTCGTCGCGCAGGCGATGGATATGGGCAATAAAATAACGCATGTGCGCGTTATCTACCGTCCGCTGCGCCTCGCTTTTCCAAGCATTGAACGCCGCTTCATAGTTGGGGAACATCCCAACGATATGGATATCGTCAACATCTTTGAAGGCGTTCTTTGTTGGGTCGATGAGTTCACCGCCGAAAACAAGGTGGAGGCGTTGGGTCATAGGGCACCTTTGGGTCTAAAATACGTTCGCCTGACCCTAGGCTGTGCCGTGCACGGGGTAAAGTGGATCAGGGCAAATCATCTAAACAAGGGCCTCGATGAACCGATGATGAACGCCGCCCGCGGCGACCATTCCGTTGATCTGTGGATGCGCGTTGTTAAATACCGGCGTCGCGCCGCTTTGGTCCGTTACCAAACCGCCAGCTTCGGTGACAAGAAGACTGCCCGCCGCGACATCCCATTCCCACGTTGGGCGAAAGGTTAGCATGGCGTCAAATTGACCCTGCGCGACCAAAGCCAACCGGTAGGCCAGTGATGATCGGAATGCGCGTTTGCATGCGGGGACGTCGGTCGCCCAGAACTTTGGGTCCATATTGGGTTTGGCCGTCAATGCCGTCGCCGTTTCGATCGGCTTATCATCGGTAACGTTAAGTCGCTCACTGTTGCAATATGCCCCCATTCCAATTTGCGCGGTGTACATCAGGTCGTGCATGGGCAGATAGACCACACCGGTTGTTACGATCCCATGTTCGACAATAGCTAAAGAATGGGCCCAATCTTTGCCGCCCTCAATAAAGGCGCGGGTCCCGTCAATCGGGTCGACAACGAACAGGCGGTCAGTGTTCTGGCGGTCTGTGTCGTCTTCTGTTTCTTCTGACAGCCAGCCATAATCTGGACGCGCGGCCTGAAGGTCGGCCTCGAGCTGGCGGTTAACATGCAGGTCGGCTTCGGTTACGGGGCCTTGACCACCTGACTTTTCCCAAACTTCTGGGGCCGCGTTAAAATAATGGCGAGCGATATCCCCGCTATCACGGGCCGCTTGGATAAGCAGGTCAAGATCGGGCGAGGATTTATGCACCGGCGAGTGTCATTCTGTCGATCATTAGGCTCGGGATCACGCGGCTAAGATGCGCCTGTGCATCATTGGCAGGGATGATCCGTGCAAGCATCTCGTGCAGGTTACCTGCAATAGTGCATTCATTGACCGGATAGGCGATTTCGCCGTTCTCGATCCAAAACCCTGATGCACCACGCGAGTAGTCGCCAGTATTGGGGTTAATGGTCGACCCGATCATCGAGGTCACCAAAAGGCCGGTACCGATGTCGCGGATCAGGTCTTCGCGCGATTGGGTTCCTTGGGTTAACGTCATGTGCGTGTTGGATGGTGATGGCGGGCCAGATGTTCCACGAGACGCGCTGGCGGTGCTGCTCAGCCCCAATTTACGCGCTGTAGCAAGATCAAGAGTCCAACCCGTTAGAACACCGTCATCGATGATTTTTCGATCTTGTGTTGGCAAGCCTTCGCCGTCGAACAAACGCGACCCTGCGACGCGGGCACGGTGCGGCGTTTCGATCAGGTCGATGCCTTCCGGTAGAACCCGTTCGCCGATTTTGTCCATCAACCATGAAGACCCTCGGGCGACGGCAGCACCATTACTGGCTGAAAGAAGGTGCCCGATTAGAGAAGACGCAATGCGTTCGTCGAACAAGACAGGGTAGGTACCGGTTTGCGGTTTGCGTGCACCATGACGCGCGACAGCGCGTTCGCCTGCAATGCGGCCAATTTCAGCGGCATCGCGCCGGTCTGAAAGGTGGATACGGCTGTCGTAATCATAGTCGCGTTCCATGTCGGAACCAGTTCCGGCGATTGCAACAGTGCTCAGGGTGTGTCCGGTACTTTCGTAGCCCGCCGAGAATCCGTTCGTTGCGGCAAGGTAGACTTGTCGTCTGCCATATGCGGCCGTCGCGGATTGGGCTTGGGCCACACCGTTTACTGCGCGTGCAGCCACTTCAGAGATACGGGCCTGTTCTTCCATCCATGCAGGATCCGGTTCTGCGGTTATATCAACAAGATCAAGGCGCGCTGGGTCCAGGTCAGTGGCCAGCTGTGCTGGATCCGCAAGGCCCGCATGCGGGTCTTCTGGGGCAACACCTGCCATAGCAACAGCACGTGCTGCCATTTCTTCAATTGTGCGATCAGATGTGTCGGACGCGGATACATTTGCAGACCGGTCGCCAACAAACACGCGCAACCCGATGTCTGTGCCTTCTGACCGCTGTGCTTCTTCCAACACAGAATTGCGCACATCGATAGAAACAGACGTGCCCGCAACGGCAACGGCATCGGCGGCGTCAGCACCTGCGGATTTCGCAGCATCTATAAGGCGGTGGGTCAGATCGGCGAGCGTTTGGGTCATGAAAATTCCTTTGCTTGCCGAAGAGGTAGTCCGAGTGGGGGCGGCCCGCAAGGGTAGGCCGCCCCAATCCAGTTATTGTAGGCGTTGCCCGTTGGCCAAAAGGTGGCCTTCGCTGTTCACCTCGACAACAGTTTCCAACATGTCTTCGCCCACAGGGGTTGCGAACATGCCCATCATCATTCTGGGCATCATCAGCTCTTCTTCTGGCAAAAAGCCCATCGCTACCAATTTATCCATCAGGCCGTTTGCACCGTTTAGGTTGATCGTCACGGTACCCTCAGGGCGTGGCATGCCGGGGAAGGTTTGGAAATCTGTCCAGTCAAACGTCATCGCACCTTTGGCAGAAGCTTCGGCGCCGACGGCTGCTATGTTTAGGTTCTCGATGGTGACTTCATCGACTTGAACCGGTGGAGGACCGGCGAGAGTGGACAGGGCTGCGAAATCAAGCAAGTCTAACCCGTTCGTACCAAGGCCGGTGATGTCGAAACTGATCTGTGCAGGGTCACGCGGCAATTGGCCAGCTGGGTCGAAAAGACCCCAAATGCTGTCGTCCATTGTGATGCCTTGCAAGCTTGTCGCGACGCGGAAGTCTTGCGTTTCTTCGGATGCATTCACCGGCAGTTTATACGCCATAGAGATTGCTTCCATGGCGAATTCAACAGGTGCCGGGAACAAAAGCGGTTGGTTCATAACCATGCCGAAACCTTCTGCATCGGCATCCATTGCAAAACCGTTTTCGTCAAAAGAAATCGTAGCTGTCTGCGGACCTGTGGTGTGTTCCTGCGAATTCATCACCTCGCCATTTAAGGTAACAATCGTAGATGATGTGTTTCCGCCGCCTTCGCTTTGCACATTAAAGCTAAGGCCGTTTCGAAGGGCCTGGCTAAGGTTCATCAAATCGGAACCACCTACAGGCAAGCTGGCAGAGGCAGTGCTCGTGACCGCTTCAGCAGTTTGCGTCGTCACGGATCGGACGTTGTCGACGACAAATTCAAACTCGCCAAGGCTTTTGCCCACGTTGGATGTCACTGTGTAATCGATCAAGTTGCCTTCTGTCACACGAGACGTGTTGGACAACTCATCAAACGTCATCGCGCCGCTGACCGAAAACTCGCTTCCTTCAACGCCGTCCGTGGTGACATTTACAACTTCGATCTGCCAGTCGGTTGCGTTTGTTTCGTATGCAATGTCGCCAGCAACTCCAGTGGCGATGGAAGAATATGCACCGTTGGTCATGACCAAGCTCGCCTCAAACGACCCTTCACCCGCAATGCCACCTGAAACGGAAAGGTTCAGTGGAGATGGGTATGTGATCTCGACACTGCCGTCATTGTTTTCAGTAAGTGTAATCGAGCCCATCTTCACCTGAAAGCTGCCGGCACCAAGTGGAAGAATGAAATTCGCAACGGGGCTAACGGTACCGTCGGCGGACAATTCGCCGTTCAATGTGCCACCCATCGCAGCGTAAAAGCTTTGCTGGTTTGACCAAACATCAGCAGCAGAGACGTCTGCAAATGCTGGGGTCGCAAATACAGCTGATGCGGCGATAAAACTGGTGGTTAATTTGAGAGTCATTAATCGTTCTCCTAAACGTAAAACGGCGCCCGAAAACCTTGGGCGCCGCCTAAAATGGTTCCTTGAGGTTAACCTAGCGTAGGCGTTGGCCATTTGCGAGGACGTGACCCTCGCTATTTACCTCGATTGTTGAAGTGAGCATATCATCGCCGACGGGGGTGGCGAACATACCCATCATCATACGCGGCATCATGGCTTCTTCAGCCGGAATGATCCCCATCTCGATCAGCTTATCGACCAGCCCGTTGACGCCATTAATGGCAAAATCGACTTTGCCTTCAGGACGCGGGAAACCGTCAAAGGATTCCAGATCGCTGTTGTCAAATGTAAACGCGCCTGCGCCGGTGATTTCAGCGCCCGCGCCACGTACCGTCAGGTCGGTCAGCTCCACGCTATTCAACTCGCCAGGGACGTCTGTCATCATCAAAGCTTCTTGTTGGCTTGGATCGAGCAGGTCAAAGAATGGTGTGACCTGTGCGTTCATCGCAAGTGCGATGGTCATTGCCTCGCGGGGGAGGATTTCGCCCGGATCAAGAAGGTTCCAAATGCCATTGCTGACGGCTAGATCCGTGAAGTTAAGTGCAAAGCGCGCGTCGCGTGGGCCGTCTTCTCCTTGGCTCAGCGGAATCTGGAAATCAAAACCATATCGGGCCATAGCTGCTTCGATCGGAAAGGGCAGCTCGTTTGGAACCAACATGGACAGATCAATACCCTGTGCGTTGCCAGTGTAGGTAAATTCATCGTAATCGAAGCTCACACCGAGCTCTGTCGACTCAACGGTCGCTGATCCAGATGCGGCTTCGCCGTCTGCGTCGATGTTAAAGTCTACGCTGACTTTCCCAATGCTATAGCCACCGTCGATTGCTAGGCCCTCGTCAAAGGGTGGCATGTCAGCGTCTAGGTCTAGTTCAAAATCTAGCGGTTGAGCGTAATTCCCAAACCCCGCGATGTCAGCGATGTCTAGATTTGCGCTAACGACGCCTTCACCGCCCTTTTCGGTAAACAACAGGTCGAGGTCGATTGCGCCGACGCTCATTTGCGACGTGATACGGGTCATGTCATCTTCGTTGACAGAATATTGGCCCGACAGGTCTGTCGCAGCTAATGTCGCATCCTTAAGTGTGACTTCCTCGGCGGCTTCGCCATCCAAGCTGTCGACGCTGATAGCATAGCTGTCTGCAGCAATATCATACGTCATCGCCTCGGGGTCACCAGAAACGTTCAGGATCATGCCGGTTTGGTTCACGGTCAGGTTGATCGCAGAAGGGTCACCATATTCTGGCGTCAGGTCGATGGTAATGGGATAGCTTTCCGCCATCGTAATGCTAACGGTGCCGTCGCCGTTTTCAGTCAAATTAATATCGCCAATCGCGCTGGTTACTATTGCTTCATCATCAGTCATTACGATTTTGACGTCTGCGATGGTCAGTGTGTCGCCAGACACAGTTTCGCCAGACGTTGTAAAGCCTTCGCCATAGATGGCCATTTGGTCGGCCCAATTTTCCCAAACCTGCTGCGCTGTAACGTCGGCATGGGCAGCGGTGCCAGATAGCAAGAGGCCCAGAACGCCGAGGCGTTTCACGGATGAATATCGTGCCATACTTAAATTCTCCTGAATAAATTCTGACCAGAGCTTTTCAATTCCCGCGCTGGCGGTCAAGGTCGGGAAAATGTGACCTTAGAATGGGTCACCTTGGAAACTAACGATTACCAAAGGAATGCATCATGAGTTTGAAAGATAAAGTCGTGCTTGTCACCGGCGCTAGCCGTGGAATTGGGGCCGCGACTGCGCGCGCATTTGCGGATGCTGGTGCAAAAGTTGCTTTGGTCGCCCGATCGTCCGCCGAGATCGATGCCTTGGCCGCTGAAATTGGGTCGAATGCAATCGCAATCACATGCGATGTGGCGTCTTTTGCGGATGTCGATGCAACCATCGCCAAAGTTGAAAAAGCTTTCGGGCCTTTGGATGTATTTGTGGGCAATGCTGGGTTATTGGACCCGATCAGCCATTTGGCCGAAGCAGACCCAGAGACATGGGGTAAGACAATCGATGTAAACCTGAAGGGTGTGTTCAATGGTATGCGTGCGGCGATGCCTGGCATGATCGAACGTGGATCCGGGACAATTATCACCGTGTCCTCTGGTGCCGCTCATGGTCCGGTCGAGGCTTGGTCATCCTATTGTTCGTCTAAGGCCGGTGCTTTTATGTTGACGCGGTGTGCCGACAAAGAGGCTCGTGAAAAAGGGTTGCGGATTATGGGGCTGTCGCCCGGTACGGTCGCGACGGATATGCAGCGCGACATCAAGGCGTCCGGCATCAATCCGGTGAGCCAACTAGAATGGTCCGATCATATTCCACCGGAATGGCCCGCGAAGACATTGGTTTGGATGTGTACACCGGATGCTGATGAATTCTGCGGAACCGATGTGTCATTGCGCGAAGATAGCATTCGTAAACGGGTGGGTTTGGTTTGATACAGGCCGCAACTCGCAACGGATGCCTTACGCTGACGATCAACAGACCGGATAAGGCGAATGCCCTAAGCGAAGACATGTTGTCGGAACTGTCAGATCATATTGAACGAACAAGTGCGCAAGCCTTGATCCTGACTGGCACTGGCAAAGTGTTCAGTGCTGGCGCTGATTTGGATGACGTGCGCGGTGGTACCTTGGCGACATCCCCACAGTGGGAACGGCTGTCTGGTGCGGTTGCTGCGTTTCAGGGCGTAAGCGTTGCTGCCCTAAATGGTACAGCCGCCGGGGGGGCGATGGGCATGGTTTTGGCCTGCGATCTACGTGTCGCTGTTCCTACTGCGAAGTTCTTCTATCCTGTGATCAAAATTGGTGTGTTGCCCCAACCGTCTGACCCAGCACGATTGGCTGCGGTGGCTGGGCCGTCGATGGCGAAACGGATTTTAATGACAGGTGCGAAGATTACGGCACAAGAAGCGTTGAGCAGCGGTTTGGTAGATGTGATAAGCAATGACCCAATGTCCGACGTAGAGGCGATACTAGCACCTGCCGTGGCGGCACCGAAGGATCAATTGGTCGCGATCAAGGCAATGATCGGTTAAACAGGTCTTTGTAATGAAATATCTGCCGCCATTTAAAGGCTAGGGGTTACGATGGAAAACATGCTTCAGACAGCACAAGGGTATGCATTTTCAGCTTATGAAATTGCGTTAGCTTGGCTCATCGACCCTGCCAACTGGGTACAGTTTGCGTTGCTTGTGGCTGCATATTTGCTAGCCGTTGTTATTACCAAAAAGCTTAACCCGAAGTTGCTTCAGGTTCTTACGCCTGCAGAAGGTAATGATACGATCTTGGCAAAAGTGCGCCGGTTCGTATTGCTCTTCTTACCGCTATTATTGCCGCTTTTGGCGTTTGGTCTGACGGCGATAGGCGAACAGGTCACGCGGTCGATCTTCGGATCCGGCGAGGTCATAGCATTCGGTAAACGCGTGTTCCTGTTCCTAGCGGTACGCACATTCGCACGAGATATGCTAACAGACCCGTTGCTGAAAATGCTGGGCAAAATGGTGCTCGTGCCCTTGGCGGCATTCTATGCATTGGGCTTTCTAGAACCATTACTAGGTTGGTTAGAGGCCACAATCGTTCCTTTGGGGAATATGTCTTTCTCATTGCTTGGATTGTTGCGGTTCTTAGTTGTCGCGTCGGTGATGTTTTGGCTGGGTCGTTGGTCTAATGACCAAAGTGCCACGATGATCCACAAACAAGAAATGCGCCCAGCGACACGTCAATTGGCAGCGAAGGCCGCTGAGATCGCGATCTTTGGTGTGGCGTTCTTGGTTGCAATGAACATTGCTGGCATTCCACTGTCATCATTGGCGGTTCTCACAGGTGCTTTGGGTGTTGGTATTGGTTTTGGCCTCCAAAAAATCGCATCCAATTTTGTTTCAGGCGTGATCTTGCTTCTTGAAGGGCAAGCGACCGTTGGCGACTACGTCGAACTCGACGGTGGTGAGGCTGGCACGATCGTGAAAATGACAGCGCGCGCTGCGATCCTCGAAACCTATGACGGCAAATGGATCGTTGTTCCGAACGAAGACTTCATCGTCACACGGGTCGTGAACTATTCAGACTCTGGGTCTGCGAACCGGTATGACGTTAGCTTTTCGGTCAGTTACGACACTGACATTAACAAAGTCCCTGACATTGTTGGCCCCGCGGTTGCAGCATTGGACTTTGTCCTGTCAGATCCTGAAGAGCCCGATGTGGAGCTGGATGGATTTGGCGATAGCGGTATCGATTTTGTTGTCGAATTCTGGGTCGAAGGGATAGATGACGGCAAGAATAAATACCGCAGCCACGTACGTTTTGCGATTTGGAACGCGCTGAAAGATGCGGGTATCGAAATTCCGTTCCCACAGCGTGTGGTCGAAATTAAGGGCGGTTTCCCGCAGCAATCAGAATGATCGATGCGCTTGTTATTGGCGGTGGCCCCGCGGGGCTGATGGCCGCTGATGTGCTGTCTGCGGCTGGAAAGTCGGTTGTTGTGACGGATGCAATGCCAACAGTCGGTCGCAAGTTCTTGATGGCTGGTAAATCAGGTTTGAACCTAACCAAAGACGAACCGATTTCTGAATTCGAGCACAATTTCGGCGAAAGAAAGAACGTGCTGTCGCCGGTTTTGAAGGCTTTCGGCCCACAAGATATTCGCGCATGGGCCGAGGGGCTGGGGCAAGCGGTTTTCACAGGAACAACGGGGCGGGTCTTCCCGACTGTAATGAAGGCCTCGCCGCTGTTGCGTGCATGGTTAAACCGGTTGACCGAACAAGGTGTAGATATTCGTACGAAATGGCGTTGGTCGGGGTGGCAAGGGGCAGACGCTGCGTTTGATACGCCGAATGGGTCAGCAACCATAGTTGCCTCTACGACGGTGTTGGCGCTGGGCGGGGCAAGCTGGTCAAAGCTAGGGTCAAATGGGGCTTGGGCTGGGGCGTTGCTGGATCAGGTCTCGCCATTTCAACCAGCCAATATGGGATTCGTTGTACCATGGTCGTCGCACATGGAGCCGCATTTTGGCGCCGCAGTTAAGGGATGTAAATTAACGGCTGGTGACGTGTCTTCGCGTGGGGAATTCGTGGTTTCAAAAGTCGGGGTCGAAGGCGGCGGCATCTATATGGTGTCCGCGGCAGTGCGGGATGGCGCCCCGTTGGTTTTGGACCTGCTGCCAGACATGGATATGGCCACGATCGCAAAACGTCTGGCTGCGGTCAAAGGTAAACAATCAGCATCAAACGCTATGCGTAAGGCGCTGAAGTTAGACGGTGTAAAACGCGCGTTGTTCAATGAATTTGGACGTGGAAGCGGGCAAAGCATTGCCGAAACAGTTAAGGCTTTGCCTTTTCCGGCACTTACACCACGGCCCATGGATGAGGCTATATCGACCGCCGGTGGCGTGCGGTTCGAAGCGCTAAATGATGATCTTATGCTGAAATCACGCGCCGGTGTGTTCTGTGCGGGCGAGATGTTGGATTGGGAAGCCCCAACTGGTGGTTATCTGATCAACGGATGCCTAGCGACGGGCCGTCATGCGGGCCATGGGGCGTTGAAGTATCTTCAAACGTTGTAATAGTCGCGGTACCACTCGACGAAGGCTTTGACACCGGTTTCAACATCAGTTTTCGGCGTATAGCCGGTGAGCGATTTTAACAGATCCCCATTGGCCCATGTGGCCGGAACATCGCCGGGTTGCATGTCCATAAAGTTCTTTTCTGCAGGCTGGCCAAGTGCCTTTTCAATGGCTTCGATGAAGGCCATCAGTTGAACAGGTTCACCATTGCCGACGTTGACGATGCGGTGGGGGGCCACCGCAGATAGGCTGTCGCCTTCGGGGACTTCATCCAGACGTTCAGGGACAGCGCCAAGCAATAGGTGAATGCCACGCACAAGATCCTCGACATAGGTGAAGTCGCGGCTCATGTCGCCATGGTTGTACACATCAATAGCGTCACCTTGCAGAACGGCTTTGGTAAACTTGAACAGCGCCATATCAGGGCGACCCCAAGGGCCGTAGACTGTGAAGAACCGGAACATTGTGGTCGGAATATCGTAAAGGTGGGCATACGAATGGGCCATCACCTCGTTTGATTTTTTGGTCGCCGCGTAAAACGACATTTGCGTGTCGGCCTTATCTGTCTCCGCGTATGGCATTTGTGTATTTGCGCCGTAGGCAGAGGAAGTGGAGGCAAGCAAAAGGTGCTTAACAGGTGTCGCGCGCACAGCTTCCAACAGGTTGAACGTGCCGATGATATTCGCTTCGACGTAAGACCGCGGTTCGTCGATCGAATACCGCACCCCAGCCTGACCCGCGAGGTGAACGACGTAGTCTGGTTGTTCGGACGCAACCAAATCCATCAACACGCCATCTGCTTCCAGCCGGTCATTGACGGCGCGAAACCCAGATGATTGGAGCAAGTTAGATTGACGACGTTCTTTAAGGGTAACGTCGTAATAATCTGTCATTGCGTCAAAGCCGATAACATCAAAACCTTCTGCAAGCAGTAGTTTACATAGGTGATATCCGATGAATCCGGCAGATCCGGTAACAAGTGCCTTGGGCATCTACTAACCTTCGTCCAATGGGTTGTTGAGGGGGGTACGCCCGATAGACACATAGGCCTCGAAGCCTGCGCGCTTTGCATCTTTGTTGGCATAGATGTTGCGCAAGTCAGCCATCCGGGGTGTTTCCATATGTTTGGCAATGCGTTTCAAATCTAAACCTCGGAACTCGTTCCATTCGGTCAAGATGACCACAAGGTCTGCATTTCGGGCCGCTTTGTACGCGTCTTCAACCCATTTAACTCCGGGCAAAAGGGCCTCACCTTCGTGAATTCCTTGTGGGTCAGTTACGCGGACTTTGGCGCCACCGCCGACCAATGCAGGGATGATCGTTAGGGCCGGTGCATCGCGCATATCGTCGGTGTTCGGTTTAAACGTAACACCCAGAACAGCAATCGTTTTGCCGTTAAATGTGCCGTCACACAGGTCTAGAAGCTTGTCGACCATGCGGCGTTTGACCTCTTCGTTGACCTTGATCACAGCTTCGGTGATTTGCATGGGAACGGCGTGTTCTTGGCCAATACGAGCCAACGCCTTGGTGTCTTTCGGAAAACAGGACCCGCCATAACCGGGGCCAGCATGCAAGAATTTATTCCCGATGCGACCGTCTAGGCCCATGCCCTTGGAAACCTGTTTAATGTCAGCGCCCGTGCGTTCACACAGCGCAGCAATTTCATTTATAAATGTGATCTTCGTCGCCAAAAATGCGTTGGCCGCGTATTTGATCATTTCCGCACTTTCCAGATCCGTTGTGACAATCGGGAAATCCCGTAGGAAAAGTGGGCGGTAAATTTCTGCCATTACGTCGCCCGCGCGTTCGGTTTGGACGCCCACGACAACGCGATCAGGTCGCATGAAATCATCTATCGCGGCGCCTTCGCGCAGAAACTCAGGGTTCGACGCGACATCAAAGTCGAGATCAGGGTTGGCCTTGCGCACGGTCTGTTTGACTTGGCGATTGGTGCCAACAGGCACTGTCGATTTAGTCACGATGACCTTGTAGTCTTTGGCTGCCAATGCAATTTCTTCGGCAACGGCCATAACATATGTCAGGTCAGCGTGGCCGTCGCCACGGCGCGTTGGCGTGCCAACGGCAATAAAGACAGCTTCGGCCCCATCTATCGCCCTGGGTAAATCAAGCGAAAAGGTCAGTCGACCAGCCTCGACATTCTTTGCCATCAGTTCTTCTAGGCCGGGTTCGTAGATAGGAACTTCGCCTGCATTCAGCTTTTCAATTTTTGAAGGGTCTTTGTCGACACACACCACGTCGTGTCCGAAATCGGAGAAACAAACACCCGATACAAGACCAACGTAGCCGGTTCCGATTACTGCGATTTTCATGCCAAAGCCTCGTTTCGTTTTCTTGTGTAGTAACTTAGGGGCAATATATGCAGCCAGCCCTAATGGGGTGTTAGGGGAATGTTAGCGCGGTTTGTGCCCTTATCGTCCCAAAACCGACCGAAATGTTTGCCACATGATCGCGACGTCAAAACAAACAGACGCGTGTTGGGTATAGATCAAATCAAGGGTCGCTTTGCGGGGAATGCAGCGGGTCGTGTAAATGATCTCTGTTTCCTGCGGTGTGGTTGCCTTTGAAATGAGCATTTCTTCATGGCGGTGGAAATGGAGTGTTGCCAACCCCGTGATGCCCGGCCGTGACTGTAAGACTTTGCCATATAGAACAGGATAGGCATTTGTATATTGTCGCAAAGGTGGGCGTGGACCGACGAAACTCATGTCGCCACGAAGCACGTTAAATAGCTGTGGAAGCTCATCCAGGCGATATTTCCGAAGCGTTCGCCCAATCGGGGTAATGCGCTCAGACTTATCGCCGCCGGTGACACCTGCGTTTTGGCTAGCCGCAACGTTAGACATGGTTCGGAACTTGATCAGGTTGAACGGCTGATCTGGCTTTTTCATGCGTTCTGCTATGTAAAAGACTGGCGCGCCGCCCTGTTGGCGAATGCACACAGCGATAATTATCATGATGGGCGCAGTTGCGAACAAAATGAGCAACGCGATAACAAGGTCGAAAAGGCGTTTCATAACGGCTGATCCTGCGCAACCTGACGGGCCATTTCAAACGCGTAGTCTTCGATTTCGGGCAGCGTTACAAGGTGGTCTAGGTTTTTAGTTGATAGTGTTATTTCTTCTGGTGTGCCTTTTGGCGCCGGTGTGTCTGTCCATTCCAGCTCGGGCAATAGGTAGGTTTTATAGGCTGCAAGCGCGTCATCGAGATATACTGGGTTTGACGCGACAACATTTAGGGTCCGTACCGATCGATCGTGAGGTTGTGATAGAGCATTTACAACAGTGAACAAATCGTGCGGGCCGATGTAAGACCGAAGTGGTGCCGCGCCGCTTGAAAAGCGATGTATTGGTACTTTTTTGCCCAAAGCCATGTGTTTTCGGGCGGCGGTAAGCAAGCTGTCTGAACCGGCGACATTCCCGATCCGCAAAATTGAAATCGCTGGAATGATTTGAGAGGCAGCCGCTTCATGAACCGCATCTTCCATTCGGGCTTTGCTTTCACCGTATTCATTCAAGGGCTTAAGCTCTGCATCTTCGGTTAGGGGCGCTCCCCCGTGGTCTCCGTATACCGCAGCTGAAGAGGCTAAGATAATATGTGCGACACCAGTGTCGCTCGCTCGTTTGATAAGGCTTTTGACGAACTGAACATTGGTTGCTTCCAGTTTCTCTTGGTTCGTTCCTGTTTGTCCGATCATGTTGATCAAGGTCGTTCCATGACGAAATAGATCGGCGCAAGAAGGGTCATGAAAATCGCCTGACCACTGAACGTCACCGCCTGAAGCTCGAGTTTGTGTCTGCCAGCCAAGGCCAATACGTTCAGCATGGTGATGCAGAGTTCTCCCGATCCGTCCGTTTGCACCTAATAAATAAGTCGTCACTTGCTTGTTCCTGTTGCAGGTTCGCCTCGAAATGTATGGCTTTAACCACACCTTTGCCTGTAACTTCCGCGGTCGTCCAGAATTGGGTTGCGACAATGGTGTCGCGGATGGCACACAAAGCGTATGTTTGGATTAAAGAATTACACCGGAATGGTTGGCCTCGCGGTTGCTGCATTGTGCGCAACCCCCGCCGCAGCCGACGACGATTGGCGCGCCACATATAACCTTTATGGCACTGCCGGCATCATTGATACGCCGTCTGCTGTTTTACCAAAAGATGGAGAGGTCGCAGGGACCCTTGGGTTCTTTGGGGAAACTCAGCGGGGAACGCTTACGTTCCAGCTGCATCCACGGATTTCAGGTAGCTTCCGCTACTCGTTTATCGATACCTACGACCGCAGCTTCGATCTTCGCTACCAGTTGGCACACGAGGGGGAAATCAGACCCGCGATTGCTATTGGCTTGCGGGACTTTATTGGCACGGGGCGATACAGTTCTGAATACATTGTTGCCACTAAAACGATCGGATCCGATGTTCGTGTTTCAGGTGGCATAGGTTGGGGCCGGCTTGCGGGTGTTGGTGGTTTCACAAATCCGCTGGGCGTTATCGATGAAGGGTTCGAAACGCGTCCTGATGACAGCATCGCGACCGGCGGGACAGTTTTGACTGGTCAGTTTTTCCGCGGTGATGCGGCTCTGTTTGGTGGGGTCGAGTGGCGGGTCAATGACGAGTGGACGTTGCTGGCTGAATATTCATCTGATGCATATGAGCGCGAGACAGACAGAACCAGTTTTGAACGAAACTCACCCCTAAATTTCGGTGTCACATGGGAGCCACGCCCCGGTCGCCAATGGGGTGCATATTATTTGTATGGGTCTGAAATTGGTGTTTCGGGAACATTTACTTTTGACCCAACCTCACGATCTGTACCTAGCGGATTTGATAGCGCACCGTTGCCCGTTGCTGTTCGTGGGCAAAGCCTTTTGGCTGCCGCATCTTGGGATACTGCTGAACAGGAAAGCGGGGGCATCAACGGGTTGGGTCAGGTTTTGGCAACTGACGGTTTCCGTTTGCTTGGTGCCGAGGTTACGGGCTCTACGATGCGGGTTCGCTACGAGAACAATACCTACCGCGCGGAAGCTCAGGGCGTTGGCCGTGTCGCACGGATCATGTCGCAGCTGGCGCCGGCAAATGTAGATACTTTCATCTTGGAACCAACACGGCGAGGGATTGCGTTGTCTGCAGTCACGCTGCGAAGAACCGATCTCGAAACGTTAGAGAACACCGCTGGTGCGTCAGCTGAATCGCTTGCACGCGCTACGTTTTCTGACGCGGCCGGACCTGCGCCGGAATTTTCTTATGAAAACCCAGATCCGGCATTCTTGTGGGGGGCTTACCCCTACTTGGAACTGACCGTTTTTGATGGTGATGAACCTTTACGCGCTGACGTGGGCGTGGAGGCGACCTTTCAGTATGAGCTTCGCCCTAATCTTTTGTTAGCGGGTACCTACCGACACCGACTTGAGGGCAATCGCGAAGAAGTTGGTGCAATATCTGCGTCAACGCTACCTGACATTCGCAGAACCGGTTTGCGGTATGGCTCAGAATCTGGCGGAGGCATCGAGAACTTGTTTTTATCCTGGTACGGGCGCCCTGGCCGTGACCTGTATAGCCGTGTTTCACTCGGTTACCTGGAACGTAACTTTGGTGGCGTTTCTGGCGAAGTGCTTTGGAAACCAGTGGACAGCCGGTTGGCGATCGGCGCAGAGCTTAACTATACGCTCCTGCGTGAATTCGACCTAGGTTTCGGCTTTCGCCCAGCATGTTCTGATTTGAACTGTACTGTGTTTACCGGCGACAACTACGATGTGGTGACGGGCCATTTGTCTGGGTATTATGATTTTGAAAATGGATATCAGGCTCAAGTCGATGTTGGCCGCTATCTGGCCGGTGATTGGGGCGCTACGTTTAGCCTAGATCGCGAATTTGATAACGGGTGGAAACTCGGTGCTTATGTGACGCTGACGGACGTTGATTTTGAAGACTTCGGTGAAGGGTCATTCGACAAAGGTATCATGCTCGAAATTCCGACAGATTGGACGGTTGGAACGCCTACGCGTGATACCGTAGCGACGACTTTAAGGTCGCTAGAACGGGACGGCGGTTCAAGGGTGCGCATTGATGGGCGTCTTTATGATGTCGTGAGCGGAGGCCATGAGACGCAAATGGCAGACAATTGGGGACGGTTCTGGCGATGAAAAAGATTATTACCAAACTGACCTTTGCGGCTGCATTGGCAGGCCTGTCTGGGTGCGGTGAATTGGCTCAAAATGACCCGATTACAGTTTTCGGAAAAGGGTTGGTCGCTTTCGCTCAGTCGAAGGTTGATTCGGGAAGCGCAGACGCTGCCGCAACGTCAGCTGAATTGACTCGGGAGACAATCGAGGCTGCACCAGTGAACTTGTTGCGTTTAAGCCTCATATCGCAGGGTGCTACTGACATCCTTGCAGAAGCGGGTCGAAACGGAACAAAAGTCACGTGGGCCAGTCGCGAAGGGTTCGGGTTTACATTTGATGGTGGGCTTCTTGTCGCGTCTCGCCGGACGGGTGCAGACCTGATGGGCGCGGACGTATCTGGTGCCAAACGGTCGCTTTCTGGTGGCGGTAACCACACGAGAACATTGGATTTTCTTGATGGGTCGGACCAAATTCAGCAAATTACAGTTCAATGCCAAACAATTGTGACTGGGCAGGATGCAATTACAATTTTTGAACGAACGTACCAAACGTCGATACTGGAAGAGACCTGTAGCGGTGCAGGACAGGAATTCAAAAACACATATTGGCGCGACAGAAATGGTATAATTTGGCAGTCTAGGCAGTGGATTTCGCCCCAAGCGGGCTATCTGGGTTACCAAAGGCTGTAGCCCTACCAAGTCACTTGTTTTTACAGATCAATGTCCCTATTGTCGCCCTAAGAGCTGATACTTTGTATTTTAAACTGGAGAGAACCATGAAAATTAAATCCTTGATCGTAGCTGCTGCATTGGCAACTGCATCCACTGCTGCCGTTGCGCAGGAAGTAACAACACCAGCAGGCGAAGCTGTTATCGTTGAAAAGAACTTAGTTGGTGCTGTGGCTGGATTGGCTCCAGGTTTCTTAGCGTTCGTGATTGCGGCAGTCGCAGCGGCTAACGACAGCCAGTAAGCTACCTGTCTTACCAGAAATTTGAGAAGGCGAGCCATTTGTGCTCGCCTTTTTTGTTGCGTACTTGTTGACGTTAACGGAAACGTCATCGGCAACGACATGCTCATTGCCCAAAGGTCAAGTCAGCATTGATGCTTTCTGGCCGGCATTCCCCTTAAGGGCATCGGTCCTCTTTTACTAACTCTCGAGTCACGACTTAGAGAGTAACCAGTATGAGAGGACATAAAATGTTCAAGAAAAGTGTAATTATGCTTGCCTGTGCAGCTTCGTTTTCAACGGCAGCATTCGCCGGCAACATCGAACCGGTACGTACTGAGGCGGCCATCATCTTGCCCGCAGAAATCGAACCGACTGGATCGCTGACAAGTTCATCGGCAGGTGCAGCACTTCCTATTGGGATCGGCCTATTACTTGTCGCAGCTATTGCTGCAAGCGGTGGCTCCTGAAACAAGGTTGAATTCGGGCGATTCTATTTGCCCGAATTCACCGTTTTGACCTTATGATCTGCGTCTGCCCAACATTGCCAACCGGATAAACATGCGTTCTACCAATGCACGGTCTGGTGCCGTACTCGCTGAACGGAGCGTAAGGTCTGTCTCGGTGATCGCTCCTAGCGCATTTTCCAAATTTGGCCGACCCCACGCCGTTGCTTGGCGCACCATTTTGTCGCGGCGCGGGCCAAAAACCGGTGGCCGCAGACGGCCAATTCCAGTAGCCGCGCCACCAGGGTCGGACGCTGCCGCATGCAGTTGTCGAAAATGGCGCATTGCCGCAATACACAAGGCCACGGGCTGTGTTCCTTGCGCATAAAGCCGAGACAGAATGGGACCGATCTCCGCAGCGTTCAATTCCGCCACAACATTCAAAAGATCATCCAAGCCAGCTTCGTTTGACTGTGGCGCACAGGCTTCAACATCTTCGACGGTGGCTTCGCTATCGTCACCAAGTTTGTAGAGCCCCAGCTTCTCGATTGTTTGCCGTAGATCTCCTGGTGGCATTTCGCGGGCGTATGCCGCGATTAGGTCCATTGCATCACGGCTTATGTTCGCCAAGCCTGCTTCACGCAAATGTCCTTCGATTTCCTCGCGGCCGGGTGGATCGTCGTAAACACCAGCCGCATAGGCACTGGGGTGGCCTTCGAACAGTTTGCGCAGGGCAGACCGTGCGTTCAATTGGCCGGCGGTTACAATGATTTGGGCGTCGCCCACGGCCCAATCCGTCAGGGCGGGAATAATCGCCTTTGTTACGCTGTCACCTGCTTCCTCCACAAACGCGACCCGCGGACCTGGGAAAAACCCTTGCGCCTTGATCGCGTCGCCCAGCAATGCAGGATCTTTACGCAGCTCTGCGCCAGTCATGCGTGTCAGGCGCATTTCTTCTTCGCCATTGGGGCCAACCAGCGCCTTGATCACTTCTTGGCGCTTAAGGGCAACACGCATTGCATCGCCGCCATAAATCAAGATCCCAGCACCATTTGGGTCGGGTTTGCGGAAATAGGCGTTGGCGTCGCGGGCGGATAGTTTCATCGGCTATTCCACTGTGGCGATGATAAGGTCCGTCACAATCAAGTCGGCCAAAGCAATGGCCAGACGGTCGCGGGCGTCGTCTTTTGCATCTTGGGTCGCGACCGTCGTACCCGATGCGGAATATGCGGTAAACGTTTCTGCTGTGCCGGATGCAAGTGGATTGTCATTTCCGGGCTCTGTCAACGTCCATGTTGCTATACCTGTTACGTTGAAACGGTTGATGTCTTGGGAAGAGCTGATCACCAGAGATTCTTCGTCGATGTCCATCTCAATGGTTAACAAGTAGTCGCCCCGTTCCACGCGGCCCAACCGGTCTTCAAGTCGGGTACGAAGCCGAAACCCTTCAACGGTATTGGGTGCACGGTATGCGATGCGACCTCGAAGGGTACGGCCAGACCCGTTTGGCCCGTACACTGGCGAAAACCCACAGCCTGCCAGTGGCAGGGCTGCAGTTAGTTTCAAAAGGTGGCGTCTGTTAAATGACGACATTGATGATCCGGCCCGGTACTACGATCAGCTTTTTCGGGGTTGCCCCGTCCAACGCCTTGACCACAGCCTCGTCTGCCAGCGCTAGCTTTTCAACCTCTTCCTTGGGCATGTCCTTTGGAACGGCTACTTCTGACCGACGTTTGCCGTTGATCTGGATCGGCAGTGTTACAGTGTCTTCGACCAACATGGCTTCGTCGGCGACGGGCCAAGACGCATTCGCGATCAAACCTTCACCGCCCTGTGCATTCCAGATTTCTTCGGCCAAATGAGGTGTCATTGGTGCCATCAGTTGGGCCAATGTCATGATAGCTTCGCGTTTGGCAGTATAGCTGGCCTTGGATTTCGACAGGGTAGCCGTAAAGCCATACAGCTTTGCAATAGCCGCATTAAACCCAAAGGATTCTACGCCACCTGTTACGTCCTGAATGGTTTTGTGCATCGCGCGCAGCAGGTCTTCGTCGCCTGTACCTTTGGCGGCGGGGTCCATTTGTTCAATCTTCTCTGACAGAGCCGCGACACGAGAAAGGTGTTTGTAAGATGCTTCTGCCCCCGACGCGGTCCATTCCACGTCTCGTTCAGGCGGACTGTCGGACAATACAAACCAACGCGCTGTATCTGCACCGAATTGTTTGATGATCTCAACAGGGTCGACCACGTTGTTTTTGGATTTGGACATTTTGGCAGACGGGACAATTGTCAGCTCGCGCCCGTCTTCTTTGAAGAATGCTTTGCCGTCGCGCAGGTCGACTTGTTCAGGATAGAAATAGATTGGACGACCAGTTTGAGGATCGTCGCTTTTGTAGATTGCGTGCGTAACCATGCCTTGTGTGAACAAGGCGTTGAATGGTTCGATCGCCGATTCCGGCAGGTGCCCGGTTTTGTGCATCGCACGGGCAAAGAACCGCGAATACAGAAGGTGCAAAATCGCGTGTTCGATTCCGCCGATATATTGATCTACGTTCATCCAGTAGTCGGCATCTGCCTTTTCGGTAGGGGTTGACGCATGCGGAGCGGTGAAGCGTGCGAAATACCAACTGGAATCCACGAACGTATCCATCGTGTCCGTTTCGCGGGTCGCAGGTTTACCGCAAGAAGGGCAAGGCACATCGCGCCAAGTTGGATGGCGGTCCAGCGGGTTCCCGGGGATGTCGAACGATACATCGTAGGGAAGTTCGACGGGCAGGTTTTCTTTCTTCTCTGGTACTACGCCACAGCTGTCACAATGGACAACTGGAATAGGTGCGCCCCAGTACCGCTGCCGGGACAAGCCCCAATCGCGCAGACGGTATTTGGTGACCCCTTGGCCGACGCCGTTGGCTTCACAGAAGTCGACCGCCTTATCGATGGCGTCTTCGCCGTTTGTTGCAGCGTCCCACGCGAATGGCTTCACCCAATGCACCATATCGGTTTTGTTTGGTACGAATGCTTCGGTCAGGTCTTCGCTTGCGTCCTCGGATGGCAAGAACGTGGGTGTAATTGGCAGGCTGTACTTGGTCGCAAAGTCAAAGTCGCGTTGGTCGTGGGCTGGGCAGCCAAAAATCGCGCCGGTGCCGTAATCCATCATGATGAAGTTTGCGATATAAACTGGCAGTTCCCAAGACGTGTCGAACGGGTGCCGCACGCGCAACCCAGTGTCCATGCCCAGCTTCTCGGCTTTTTCCAACGCTTCCGCCGTGGTGCCACCCTTGCGGCATTCGGCGGTAAAGGCCGCAATTTCAGGGTTGTTGGCTTCCAGTTCTTTGGCAAGTGGATGATCTGGGGAAATGCCGACAAAGGAAGCCCCCATCAGTGTGTCAGGACGTGTGGTGTAAACCTCCACGCGATCATGGGCTCCAACGCCCTCGACCATCGAAAACGAGAACTGCAAACCACGGGATTTTCCGATCCAGTTTTCCTGCATCAAACGAACTTTGGCGGGCCAATCTTCTAATCCATCAAGGCCCGACAGCAGATCATCTGCCATGTCGGAAATCTTGAAGAACCACTGTGTAAGCTCTTTACGTTCGACTTCTGCTCCAGACCGCCAACCTTTGCCATCAATGACCTGTTCATTGGCCAGAACGGTCATGTCTACCGGGTCCCAATTTACAGTAGCGTTCTTACGATCGATCAGACCAGCGTCCAACATGTCGATAAACAGTGCCTGCTGCTGGCCGTAATATTCTGGGTCACAGGTGGCGAACATGCGAGACCAATCAATACCCAACCCCAGCGGTTTCATCTGTTCGACCATGTCGTCGATGTTTTTGTAGGTCCAATCCTTCGGGTGCCCACCCGACGCCATCGCCGCGTTTTCTGCTGGCATGCCGAAGGCGTCAAAGCCCATTGGATGCAATACATTGTGGCCGGTTGATAGTTTGTACCGCGCGATCACGTCGCCCATGGTGTAGTTGCGCACATGCCCAATGTGGATGCGGCCGGACGGATAGGGGAACATTTCCAACACATAGTACTTCGGCTTGTCGTCGCTGCGGACTGCCTTGAAGGTATCGGCCTTGTCCCAAGCGGCTTGCCACTTGGCTTCGATTTCTGATGGCGTGTAGGGCATATTGGGTCCTTGAAAGAGCAACGCCGGGTACGTGACCCGGCGCTTGAAAATCTATTGGGTCGGGTGCGTTTTACAGTGCACCGTCTGCGATGCGCAACTGGCGTGCACGCGATAGGATGGCGTCTTCGATGGCGCGGGTTGTTTCCGCGGCCGCGGGACCTGATCGCGTCAAAATAGCAACGTTCAACGAGCGCGCATCCAAAGCAGGATCAGTAATTGCGACGGTCGCACGATAGGCGCGGCTTCCACCTGGAGGCGTGCCGTAGCCCATAACGATAACGCCTGTGAACGGATCGACCGATTCAACTGGCAAAAAGTTGAGAACATCCAAAGACGCTGCCCATAGGTACCGGTTTACAGCAACATTCTCGACGCCACGTGTTCGGGTCGCTTGGGTCGTCGCAGAGTCCGCTGCACCACCACCAAGGCTGCCGATGGACCCGAACGGGTTGCTGCCCAAACTGCCAGATACGCCACACGCTGATAGTGTAGCCAGTAGGCCAAATCCAAAAGTCAGGCGGCGAAGAGCGTTTGTTCCGGTCACGTTTCGATCTTTCTGTCTGTTGTTAGACAAAGGTTTAGCGAAGGGGCGCGAGTGTCACAAGGGTTGTTGGCCTTAGGCGATTGCTCAACATCACATAACACACCCCTCAAATAGGAAAGGGCGGCCCAATCAAGGACCGCCCCACCTTAGACAATTCTTCAGGTTCGATTAGAACTCGAAGGAAAGCTCGATTGTTGTACCTTCCTGGTAGTCCTGCGCACCGATTTCGTCGTCGCCGTTGTCAGCGTCGTCGTCTTCAGCGAAGGAAACGAGCAAGGAAGCGCCGCCACCGAGGTCGTATTCACCACCAAGGTAGTAGTCTTCGCCAGCGTCGTCGAGGCCAGCATATACTACGAGGCCGTTACCTACGTCGTAGGAACCTTCGAGGCCCCAGTCGTCGCTCTCGTCTGTGTTAACAGTAACAGAGATTGGGCCGTCTGCGTAAGTTACGCCAAGATCCCAGTTGTCTGCGCCAGCGGACTCAGAAACGTAAGAAGCGTCAAACGTTACTGGGCCAGTTGTGTAAGAAGCGCTCAGACCTGTGGAGCTTGCGCCGCCGGATTCAGCATATGCAAGACGTACGTCAACGCCGCTGAATGTTGTGCCAACAGACAAACCGAACACTTCAGCGTCGGTGAAGTCGCCGTTGTCGCCATCCGTACCAAGGGCAGAAGAGTAGAAGCCAGCAGCTTCGCTAGAAGCGTCTTGGTAAGCCAGAACTACGTTGTAGTTGCCGAAGTCAGCAGACATCGCCAAAGACAGCTGGTTTGCGTCTTCAACTGCGTTACGTGTGCCTGCGTTGTTGGCAAGAACGTAAGACAACTGAGTAGTAACAGCGCCGAAAGTTGCTTCGCCGCGCAGTGCTTCTTCGCCGTCAGCTTCGGAGAAACCGTCGTTGTCCATGGAACCTGCGGAAACCCAGAGGTTTTCAGCAGCGAACGCTGTGTCGCCGTAGTACAGGCCAGCGTCAGCAGATGTCAGGGACAATTCGTAAGACTGACCGTTGGAGGAAGAACCAAGGTCTTCCAGATCCAAAGACGCTGCAACTGTCAGACCGTTGTCCAACTCAGCGGCGAAGCCAGCTGTGATGTCGAGGTCAGAGTAGAAACCAAAGTTGTTGTCGCCACCACCAGTAGCAATTGTGTCGTTGTAACCCAGGTCAGCGGACCCGGAGAAAGTGATTTCTGCTGCAGCAGCGCCAGCGAAGGCGAATGTAGCGGCAGAAGCAAGTAGGATGCTTTTCATTTGTGAATTCCTCGTGTTTGCATTCTCGAGAATGCCAGTTTCCCTAGCATTGGCACTGTCTTTGCGCCCAAAGCCCTGCACACTCAAGAAAATTGGCGTCCTTTTGGGGACCTACATAAAAAATGATGCAGACGTGCCACACAATGTTTGGCCGATTGTGGGCATGACAGCGCGGGGATAACGCCCTATGTCAGAGTGAAACAGAAAACACGCCGCCTATTCAGGAGCTTGCCATGTCATTGGGTGAAATCGAAAGCCGCCTTCGTTCAGCAGAGGCCAAAGCAGGTAGAGAGCAGGGAAGCACGACCCTTATTGCTGTTTCTAAGGTGCAACCAAACGAACGTGTCGAAGCGATTCTTGATCAAGGGCATCGAGTGTTCGGTGAAAACCGCGTTCAGGAGGCCGCAGGTAAATGGCCAATGTTCCGTGAAACCTATGAGAACGTTGATTTGCATCTTATCGGCCCGCTGCAAACCAATAAGGCTCGCCAAGCAATGGATCTGGCGCAGTCTATACATACAGTTGATCGTCCGAAGCTGGCGAACTCGCTTGCACGGCTGGCGCAAGAGTTGGGGTATTGTCCCGATCTCTATATACAAGTGAATACCGGTGAAGAGCCGCAGAAAGCAGGTGTCCTGCCAATCGATGCTGATACCTTTATACAGGACGCATTGGCGATGGATCTGCCCGTGAAGGGGTTAATGTGTATTCCGCCAGTAGAAGAAGAACCGTCTTTGCATTTTGCATTGTTGGGCAAGATCGCCAAACGAAATGGGTTAGCTGGGTTGTCCATGGGGATGTCTGGTGACTTTGAAAGCGCGGTCGCACTTGGGGCGACACATGTGCGGGTTGGGTCGGCTATCTTTGGTGCGCGTACCGCAACGGGTTAACCTATTTTACGATCAAACGTGTTTCTTTGGTTGTGCGCGAAACAATCCATCGCAATGCAGTCGGGTGGAATGCGACGCAGCCTTCTGTCGGGTGACCCGGTTTGCGCCAGCGGTGAATAAAGATCGCGGACCCGTGCCCTTTTTTAGCGATTGGCCAGTTCCAGTCTGTAAGAATCACGAGATCATAGAGCGGGTCAGCTCGCCGAAGTTTTTCGTGGCTAAAGGGATAGGGCGCGCGCACCATTAAGTTATAGTCGTCTTGTGTCGGATCATCTGACCACAGGTCCCCTGTCAGAATAGGGGTCGCCCAAGCTGCCGGTTTGGCCATTCTGTCCGGACGATAAAGCAATCCGACGATGTTATGGACGCCGCGCGGCGTTGCGCCATCGCCTTCGCGTTTGATGTTACTAAGCCCGCCCTTGCCAATGGTACAAGGGAACTTGCGGCCCATAAAACGAAGGTGGGTTGGTGTCAGGACGAGATCGGTCGGTTTCATGTCCTAGCCAGACCAGAACCGGCGCAGGGTTTCAAGCGCCGGAGTCGCGGCGCAATACAGATTGCGGGTAGCCACCGGGAAAGCTAAGATTCGTTTAAAAGGGACACTAATGCCAACACTTGTCATTGCTACGACGCTGTTCGCGGCTTTGCTGCACGCCACTTGGAATGCGATGGCCAAAGGCGCAGCTGACAAAAGTCTGAGCATGGCGGGCGTAATAATAGGGCACCTTCCTTATGCCGTGGTTGCCCTGTTTTTCGTACCGATGCCAGATTTGGCGTGTTGGCCTTACTTATTGGGCAGCCTCGCTCTTCATTTTGGATATCAGGTATTTTTACTCAATTCATACCGGGTCGGTGATCTGACGCAGGTTTACCCCGTTGCCCGTGGGATTGCGCCGCTGTTGGTTGCGCTTGTGTCGGTGAGCCTGTTGAATGTTGTGCTCGGTTGGATGGAAGTTGCGGCGATTGCGCTTATTGCTGCAGGCCTTCTATCTTTAGGGCTGGTGCGCAGCCAAAGTGGGTCACGTAACCCGAAAGCTGCGATCTTGGCGGCGGCAACAGGGTGTTTCATCGCTGGGTATTCATTGGTTGACGGGCTTGGAGCGCGGGTCGCTGGAACTGCCGTTGGGTTTTACAGTTGGTCTGCAATCGGGAACGCCATCGTTTTTGCGATTTTTCTACGCATCAATAACCCCGGTGTGTTGGGACGTTTGCACACAGAAGGGCGGTTTGTATTCGTTTTTGGTGGGGCAGCATCATTTACGGCATATGCGCTGGTTGTTTGGGGGTTCATGCAGGCCCCAATTGCTCTGGTAACGGCCCTACGCGAAACATCTATCGTGTTCGCCTTGTTCTTTGGGGTCTTCTTTATGAAAGAACGGTTGGATCTGTTGAAGGTCGCTGCGACCTTCACAACGATTGCCGGTGCAATCTTATTGCGGTTCGCGCGCTAAAGCAGATGGCCCGACTTTTTGCCCTTGGTCGCAAGGTAGTTTGCGTTGAAAGGGTTTTCGCCAACCTTTAGCGCAACGCGTTCCGTCACGTTTAGACCACAGGTTTCTAGCTTGGCGACCTTGGCGGGGTTGTTGGTCAGTAGACGTATGTCGCTGAACCCCATTTTTTTCAGAATATCCGCGCCTGTTCGAAAATCGCGTTCGTCGTCTTCAAAACCCAGGCGGTGATTGGCCTCGACGGTATCGAATCCTTGGTCTTGCAATGAATAGGCGCGCATTTTGTTGGCTAAGCCAATCCCGCGACCTTCTTGGTTCAAATATAAAAGAACCCCTGCACCTTCGTTGCCCATCTGGGTTAGCGCTGCCCGCAATTGTGGCCCGCAGTCGCATTTAAGGCTGCCTAGAACGTCACCGGTGAAACACGCTGAATGTAGACGTGTCAGCACAGGTTTGCTTCGGTCTGGGTTGCCTATTTCAATTGCGTAATGTTCTTCGCCACCGTCTTCGGGGCGGAAAATGTGCAAACGGCCTGCGTCCGATACATCCAGCGGCAATTGTGCGTGCACAACGCTGTTAAGGGGACTTGTGTCAGATGTAATCGCATTTGCCGACAGCAGGGTCAGGTCGTTCTTGGCCGCAAACTTCGAAGGTTCGTCAATTGCCGCGATGAGTGCCGCCGGCAAAAGGCGCGCAGTCTTGATCAGGGCTATGGCCGACCGATAGGGGCCCGCCGAACCATCGCGAAGGGTTTTCAATGGCCCCTTCATAGGATGGTTTAGGTCATCCGCTGGGTTTGCGATGGAATGCACCCAGGATGCGGTTGCCGCTGTTGGAAGGGCGATTCGGGCAACATCACCATCATACGCGACGGCCTTTAACGTTTGGGCGCGCCATCCGGTGATGGTCAAAACCGGTTCAACAGTAAGCGAAGTCAGATGATCGAAACGTTCGTTCGTCAGTGTTTCTACTGCCAAGACAACAAATCCTTCGCTCAAAACAACCGGCACGCCCATGCGCAAATCGGACCGCGCGCGGGCAAGGCGTTCTGTGACTGTAGGAAGGAATGACATATTTGACCTTTCGTTCGATCGTTAAATAGAGGTTTGTTTGCGAAATTGAAACATTTGCCCCGCATGCGACACGTCGACGTGAGAAAATGATTACAAATCTTGTCAGAACACGACGTTGTGCCCAATTGTCATTTTGAGAAGGAGAACACCAAGATGGCACAATTGAAAAAGATCTTGCTCGTCGATGATGACGAGGACTTGCGCGAAGCGCTGGGCGAACAACTGTTGATGACCGAGGACTTTGATGTCTTTGAGGCAGGTAACGGCGCCGAGGCGATGACCAAGGCGAAAGAAGGTCTTTATGATCTTGTTATTCTAGATGTTGGCTTGCCCGACACAGATGGCCGTGAACTGTGCCGCCTGATGCGCAAGCAGGGTGTTAAATGCCCGATATTAATGTTGACGGGTCATGATGGTGACAGTGATACCATCCTTGGTCTGGATGCTGGTGCGAACGATTATGTGACCAAGCCATTCAAGTTCCCTGTGTTGTTGGCCCGCATCCGCGCGCAACTGCGCACTCATGAACAGTCTGAAGATGCTATTTTCACATTGGGACCGTACACGTTCCAACCTGCACAAAAGACGCTTGAAACCGAAGACGAAAAGAAAATTCGTCTGACAGAAAAAGAGACGAATATTCTGAAATTCCTCTACCGTGCGACGGACGGCGTTGTTGCCCGTGATGTACTGTTGCACGAAGTTTGGGGCTACAATGCAGGTGTGACAACACACACTTTGGAAACACACATCTATCGTCTGCGTCAAAAAATTGAACCAGATCCCTCTAACGCGCGTTTGCTTGTTACAGAAAGCGGCGGCTACCGTTTGATGGCCTGACGTAACGTACGAAATCCCTTGGTGATGGGGTTATATCACCACCTCCCTGTTGGACTTGCCCCGGCCTTTTGGTCGGGGTTTTTTTATGCTGGACGGCCACGTTGAAGAATGCCCAGATAAACCAAAGGAGAATGCAATGCAGATTGAACCTTTCGGCGTAGAGCAATGGATGAACGCGTGGGAAACCAAATGTGAACTCAACTTGGCAGAAACCTGTGTGGCGTCGTTGACGTTGGCTGAATTGATGCAAATGGCGGGGCAGACGCAAAATATGCCTGCTGATTTGGCAGCGATGCACATGACATACGGTGAAATCCGCGGATCTACACGGTTGCGTGGCTTGGTAGCTGGCCTCTTCGCCGGCCAGACGGCAGACAACGTGTTGATCACCCATGGCACCATCGGGGCCAATCACATGGTGTATCAGGCGTTGGTCGGTTCAGGGGATCATGTGGTGGCGATTACGCCAACCTATCAACAACACACCGCAATTCCGCGTTCATTGGGTACTGAAGTAACCGAGGTTGCGTTGCACGAGGATGAAGACTGGTTGCCGGATTGGGGGAAAGTGGCTGCTGCCCTGCGCCCCAACACCAAAGTCATTGCATTAACCAACCCAAATAACCCGACGGGTGCTTTGGTTGAACGCGCTGGGCTGGAAAAGGTTGTAGAGCTTGCGAAGTCTGTTGGGGCTTGGGTGCTATGCGATGAAGTTTACCGCGGGACAGAACAAGCCGAACCTGCGCCGTCCATTGTTGAGCTTTACGATAAAGGGATTTCAACGGGGTCGACATCCAAGGCGTTTTCACTGGCCGGATTGCGGTTGGGATGGATCGTCGGGCCGCATAAGTTATTGGATGCCTGCGAAGTGCATCGCGACTACACGACCATTAGCGTTGGTCTGGTGGACGACTATTTTGCAGCCATGGCGTTGGAGGCAAAGGACGTTATTTTGGAACGCAGCCGTCACATAACGCGCAACAACATCACAGTGTTGAAAAACTGGGTTGCGGGCGAGACGAAGGCTTCGTTTGTGGCGCCAAAGGCAGGCACGACCGCGTTTGTGAAATTCGACCTTCCTATGACATCATATGATCTGTGTGTCGCGTTGTTGCAGGACACTGGCGTGATGTTTACGCCGGGATCCGCGCTGGGCGTTGAAGGATATGTGCGGATCGGTTTTGCCTGCGACGCTGACGTCCTAAAGAACGGGTTATCGCGGGTGTCTGATTGGTTGGCAAAGCAGGGCGAACCGGTCTAGGGTCGCCACTAAATTTAGAGGAATAAAAATGTCATTCACGCTTGCCACTTGGAACATCAATTCCGTCCGTCTTCGCGAAAACCTGGTCGCGCGCTTGATGTCAGAAGAGGCACCGGATGTGCTGTGTCTGCAAGAATGCAAAAGCCCGGTTGAGAAGATCCCTTTGGAGCAATTTCAATCGCTTGGCTACCATCACATGGTTGCGCGCGGCCAAAAAGGGTACAACGGCGTTGCGATCTTTTCTAAGATTCCTATCGAAGAAACAGCCGCCGAAGATTTCGCGTCGCTGGGCCATGCACGCCACATTGCGGGGCGTCTAGAGAACGGTGTGACGGTGCACAATTTCTATGTGCCTGCAGGCGGCGATAAGCCGAACCGCGAGATCAATGAAAAGTTTGGTCAAAAGTTGGACTACCTTTCGGAGATGCGGGACTACTTCCGCACCAACACACCCGAAAAAGCCATTCTTGTTGGGGACCTGAATATTGCCCCCCGCGAGGATGACGTTTGGGACCATAAAAAGCTATTGAAGGTCGTGAGCCATACACCTGTTGAGGTTGAGGCATTGGCCGAAACGCAAGAGGCTGGGGCGTGGGTTGATGTGACACGTGCCGACATTCCTGACGGTAAGTTGTACAGCTGGTGGTCGTACCGGTCACCAGATTGGGACAATGCGGACAAAGGCCGCCGGTTGGACCATGTTTGGGCAACGCCTGACATTTCAAATGCGGCCCATTCGAGCCGTGTTTTGCGCGATGTTCGGGGGTGGGAACAACCTAGCGACCACGCACCGGTTTTCGCGACTTTTGACGTCTAGAACCCGCCAAAAATACGATATGGGTCCGGTATTGCTTTGGTATGGGTCTGGTATTGCTCTTTACCCATAAACGTTACCCCTTGGCCTTTGGTCGAGATCGCCGCATATAGACGGCAAGATTTACACAATCGGAGAAGACGATGCTTGAACTCGGTGGTGAACAGCCCGCAGCGGCAACAGATTTGATCAAAGACAGCAGCGAAGCGACGTTCATGCAGGACGTCATTGAAGCATCGCAAGACGTGCCGGTGATCGTCGATTTCTGGGCGCCGTGGTGCGGCCCGTGCAAAACGCTGGGCCCCGCATTGGAAGAAGCCGTCAAGAAGGCCGGTGGTCGTGTGAAAATGGTGAAGGTCGACGTTGACCAAAACCAAGCGATTGCGGGCCAGTTGCGGGTTCAGTCCATCCCGACGGTTTATGCGTTTTTCAACGGTCAGCCCGTAGACGGATTTCAGGGTGCGTTGCCGCCAAGCGAGGTTGAAGCATTTGTCACCAAGATCGCCGATCTGGCAGGCGAACCGGACAATGGTTTGGATGATGCGGTTGCTGCCGCTGAAGAGATGTTAAGCGAAGGTGAAGCCGAAGATGCGGCCGCGACTTTTGCGGCAATCTTGGAAGAAGACGGCACCCATGCAGGTGCGGCGGGTGGTTTGATCCGCGCGTATTTGGCGATGGACGACTTGGACCAAGCCGAAGCCGCATTGAATGGTTTGGATGCGTCTTTGCACGACACGGTCGAAGTGGAAGCTGCGCGTGCTGCGTTAGAGCTGGCTAAGCAAGCGGTTGACGCTGGGCCAGTGGCAGAATTGCGTGCTGCGGTGGATGCGAACGAAGATGACCATCAGGCGCGGTTTGACTTGGCGGTTGCATTGCAAGGCGCAGGTGAAACAGAAGCGGCGGTGAATGAATTGCTGGAACTGTTCCGCCGAGATCGGGAGTGGAATGACGGGGCGGCAAAGACTCAGTTGTTCACCGTTTTCGAGGCCTTGAAGCCGACGGACCCAGTCGTTTTGAACGGACGTCGAAAATTGTCTTCAATGATATTTGCCTAAACTTGGCAAAGGCCTATATTTTGGGTCATGGCAAAACGCATAGACCTTCCCGACACGATTTCCGTATTTCCGCTGCCCGGTGCACTTTTGCTCCCGAGGGCACGGTTGCCGTTGCATCTGTTCGAACCACGATATTTGACGATGTTGGACGATGTACTGAAATCTGATCATCGGATGATTGGGATGATCCAACCCAATGGCGAGGACCGGCTTCATTCAATTGGCTGCGCTGGGCGCGTCACGGCGATGTCTGAAACCGATGATGGCCGCTATATGATTACGCTGACAGGCGTTTCGCGGTTCCGTGTTTCATCCGAAATAGAAGGGTTTACCCCGTATCGACGGTTTGACGTGGAATGGGCCGGATTTGAGGGTGATCTGGGCGGTGAGGAAGAGGATCCGGGGCTTGATCGTGAGAATTTGATGAGCCTTTTGGACCGGTTTTTCGAAGACCGCGGTTTGAGTACCGATTGGGACGGGATCAAGGAAGCGGAACCTGAACTGTTGATCAATTCGCTGGCGATGTTATGCCCGTTTGAGCCAGAGGAACGCCAAGCGTTGCTTGAGTCACCAACGTTGCAAACACGCCGCGAAACGTTGGTCACATTAATAGAATACGCCCTACACTCGGGTGATAGCGAACAACGGATGATGCAATGACGGAACCCGAACAAGCCTTTGACCCGAAGATGTTAGAGGCATTGGTTTGCCCGCAATGCCACGGTGTGTTGCGGTTTGATGCCGAGACAAACGAACTGGTCAGCAAGGCGGCGCATCTGGCCTACCCAATTCGTGGGGGCATTCCGGTGTTGTTGATCGACGAAGCGCGGACGCTGGATAAAGATTAGGCCTGCATCAGGCTGGGCAAATCACCGGTGAGGCCTGCGGCCTCGCGGATGAAATTGCGACGCAATGACGGATTTGCATTGACCAAACCCATCCCCACATCGCGCACCGCGCGGAGCAGCGGGTTGTCGTTTGAAAACAGTTTATTGAACGTATCTGTCGCCATCGCCAATGTGGCCGTGTCGAAACGCCGCCATTGTTCATAACGTGCCAAAACGGCAGGGCTGCCGATGTCTTCGCCACGCATTTTCGCTGCTTGGAGTACGTCGATCATGGCGCCAACGTCGCGCAGACCCGCGTTGAGGCCTTGGCCCGCGATTGGGTGAACGCCGTGGGCTGCGTCGCCGATAAGGGCGATGCGTTCGGCAATGAATTGGTTGGCAACAGTCAGGCCAAGCGGATAGCTGAACCGTTTACCCGTTAGGTGGATGTCGCCCAGAAAATCACCAAACGCTGGTCGAAGGGCAGTCAGGAAATCATCATCATTCATGTCCATGATTTCCGCAGCGCGGGCGTCGGTTTCGGACCAGACGATGGAACAGCGATTGTCAGTGAGCGGTAAGATTGCCAGGGGCCCAGATGGCATGAAAAATTGGTGGGCTATGCCGCCATGCGGCTTTTCATGACCCACAGCACAGACGATGCCAGTCTGGCCATAACCCCAGCCCGTGCGTTTGATACCAGCACGTTCGGCAGTGCCGCTGGCACGCCCGTCGGCACCGATGATTAATTTGGCGGATAGGGTTTTTCCGGAGGCGAGCGTAAGTACGCCGTGGTCTTGGGATACCACGGTTTCGCCGTTGAGTTGGGTGATTTGGGCGGACGCGTCCATTGCGGCCAGAAATGCACGGCGCAAGTGGCGGTCTTCGCACATGTGGCCCATGGGTCCTTCTTCGATTTCGGCGTGATCAAAATGTAGCATCCAAGGGGACGGGCCTTCACCTGCGCGGCCATCGGTGACTTTGATCTCTAGCATTGGGTGGGTTTTGTCTGCGACAGCGTCCCAAAGACCTAAACCGCGCAGAAGACGGACCGACGCAAGCGCAAGGGCATAAGAACGACCGTCGAAGGTGCCCAATTTACGTGTCGGGGCGGGAAGTGTGTCGATGATCGTGACATGTAGGCCAATGTGCGCGAGGCCAAGGGCCAGCGCTGATCCGTTCAGGCCGCCGCCTACGATTGCGATATCTGTATCCGTTTTCATACCCTGCAATATGCGCGGGTTGGTGGGATTGTCCATGCGCGGGATCGTCGCTACCGTCGCAGCCAAAGGAGATTTACATGCAAGATTGGCTATGGGCGACAGCCGCTGATTTGGGGCGCGGCATAGAAGCAGGCGAGATCGACCCTGTGGAGCTGTGCGAAGTCTATTTGGCGGCGATTGATGGACATGAATTGCGCGACAGGATTTACGCGCGTGTGACCCATGATCGTGCGCGGGCTGAGGCGGCGGCTGCATCAAAGCGTGCGAAGGCGGGACAGCGGTTGTCACCGTTGGATGGTGTGCCTGTATCGTGGAAAGACCTGTTCGACACCGCGGGTGTTGCCACCGAAGCAGGGACTGCGTTGATGAAGGGGCGTGTTCCCGACGCTGACGCAGAGGTGTTGCGTGTGGCGACGGGCATGGGTCTGGTGTGTTTGGGAAAGACCCACATGACCGAAATAGCGTTCAGCGGTTTGGGGCTAAACCCCGTGACGGCGACGCCGCCTTGCGTGAATGATGCGGATGCGGTTCCGGGGGGGTCGTCTTCTGGTGCTGCGGCAAGCGTCGCGTTTGGGTTGGCCGCGGCGGGCATTGGGTCTGATACGGGGGGATCGGTTCGGATTCCGTCTATGTGGAACGATCTTGTCGGGCTGAAGACCACGTTTGGGCGGCTGCCTTTGGACGGGTCCGTGCCGCTGTGTTCAGAATTTGATACGATCGGCCCCTTGTGCCGCAGTGTAGAAGATGCGGCGCTGTTTTTGGCCGCGTTAGAGGGCACGGCGACCAGCGCTGATTTAACTGGTGTGTCTTTGAAGGGGATGCGGTTCGCGGCCTTACAAACTGTTGTGATGGACGAAATGCGCGATGCCCCGTTGCAGGGGTACAACGCGTCACTGGTTCAGTTACAGGCTGCCGGGGCAGAGATTGTGCCTGTTGAAGTTCCAGAATTAACCCGTGCGTTTGATATGTCGTTGCCGCTGTATACGGCGGATGCATATGCCAATTGGGCGGACTTGGTCGAAGCGGCGCCAGAGAAAATGTATTGGCAGATTTTGAACAGAGTGCGCGGCGGAAAAGACGTATTGGCCCATGAGTATTTGGCGTTGTGGAAAGAACTTCACGACATTCGCAACGTCTATGCGTCCACATTGGCGGGTTTTGATGCGGTCTTGTGCCCCGGATCAGCCATTATGCCGCCCAATGCGGAACGGCTGGAGACCGATGAAGCCTATTACCTGTCAGAAAACTTGCTGGCGCTTCGAAATACCCGAGTAGCAAATTTGATGGGGCTTGCATCGCTTTCATTGCCCACGGGTACACCTTCGGTTGGGCTGTTGGTGAATACGCCGCCCAATTCCGAGGAACGTTTGTTGCGGATTGGCGCCGCTATAGAAGGTGCGCTGACGTAAAAGACACACAACATTCGGGGATCGTGTGCTTTTTCTGGACACTGGCGCCTTGTCTCGGCTAATTTGGCGGTAAGCGACCCGTCAATGAGGCCGCGATATGAGGCAGTAATGATGTACCCCGAGCGGTTTTCGAACCTCCCGGCCTATGCGTTTCCACGCTTAAGGTCCTTGCTCGACGTCCATGAACCGGGCGGCGAAACGATAAATATGACCATTGGCGAGCCCAAGCACGCCTTTCCCGAATTCGTGTCTGATGTGCTGGCTAAGTCCGTGCATGAGTTCAACAAATACCCAACAAATGAAGGCGCGCCGGAACTTTTGGCGGCTGTTTGTGGCTGGGTCACGCGCCGGTTTTCTGTCGATCTGACGCCGGACCGCGTGATGGCGTTGAACGGTACGCGCGAAGGTTTGTACAACGCTGCGATGGCTTTGGCGCCTGAAACCAAAAATGGCAAAACGCCGGTCGTCTTGTTGCCGAACCCGTTTTATCAGGTTTATGCGGTGGCGGCTTTATCGGTGACGGCGGAACCTGTTTTGGTGTCGGCGACGGCGGAAACCGGCCATCTGCCAGATTATGCGGCCCTGTCTGACGACATTTTGGACCGCACGACGATTTGCTACATTTGTAGCCCCGCCAACCCCCAAGGCGCGGTGGCCGACAAGGCGTATTGGACCAAGCTGATTGCACTGGCCGAAAAACACGATTTCAAGATTTTTGCGGATGAGTGTTATTGCGAGATCTACCGTGATGCTCCGCCAACGGGTGTGTTGGAGGCCGTCGCGGATAGCGGTTGCGACCCTGAAAGGGTTGTGGCGTTTCATTCGCTTTCAAAACGCAGCAACCTTGCGGGCTTGCGGTCTGGTTTTGTGGCGAGTGGCCCCAAGAACATCAAAGAAATTCGCCAGTTGCGCACCTATGCGGGTTCACCCCTGCCGATGCCATTGCAACGTGTCGCCGAAGCCGTTTGGTCGGATGAAAAGCACGTGGAAGAAAACCGCCGTCTGTATCAAGAAAAGTTCGACATGGCGGATGAGATTTTTGCAGGGGTCGCTGGGTACAGTTCCCCCGAAGCTGGGTTTTTCCTGTGGCTCCCCGTTGAAGACGGTGAGGCGGCTGCGTTGAAACTTTGGCGTGAAACTGGCGTGCGGGTTTTGCCCGGCGCATACCTGAGCCGCCCAAACGAGCAGGGCGACCCTGGCCATAATTATATTCGGGCAGCTTTGGTTGCCCCAAAAGAAGAAACGCAGCGCGGTCTGACCCTGATCCGCGACTGTTTGTATAAGTGAGGAACAAGCACATGGCATCTTATCAATCCCGACAGAGAGATCCCTTGCTGGACAGCACCACGCAGGCCGCGATTGAAAAACGCGGACGCGAGTTGATTGGCATTGGCTTGTTCGTGGCCGGTTTAATGGTTGCGATGATGTTGTGGAGCTATGCGCCCGATGATCCGAATTTCATGTCAGCAACGGATGCGCCTGTGCAAAACTGGTTGGGTCGACCAGGGGCGTCGATTGCAGCGATTTTGTTTATGATTGTTGGCTATGCGTCGTGGATGGTGCCGGTTGTTCTTGGCGCTTGGGGTCTGCGATTTGTGTTCCATCATGGGCAGGAACGCGCGATTGGTCGGATTGTTTTTGCGCCCATCGCAATTGCTGTGTCGTCGGTTTATGCGGCGACATTGGTACCGGGTAGCGGTTGGGACGAGAATTTTGGCCTTGGTGGGCATTTCGGTGATCAGGTCCTGTCGATTTTGCTGACGATCTTGCCGTTTGGCACATTGTTTAGCACCAAATTGATGTCGTTGGTGATGGGCCTTGCTGTTGTGGCGTTGATGGCTTTCGCGCTTGGGTTCACGATGTTTGAAATTCGCAAACTAAGGCGGTTTTTGTTGATTGGTGTGATTGTTGCCTATTCTGCTGTTTTGCGGGTTTTGGGCATGACAGCGTCAGCGTCTTATAAAGGGGCCCAGAATTTGGGTGCCAAAGTGCAGGAACGGCGCGAAGTTTCGCGTCAGGAACGCGCTGAATATGAGGCGGAGTTGGCCGCAGCGCGGGCTATTCCGGCTCCGTCTGTTGCTGAAGAAACGGCGCGGGTTGCGGCGGTTGTTCGGGCGAACCCAGCGATGCCGACCCGATTTGAAGATTTTGACCCGGTAGAGCCAACAACAGCGCCAGCAATCGCGGCCCGTAACGCGGCAGCGCATGAAGAAGCACCGCTGGTTGCACCTGTTCGTGCACCGGAACCTGCCGAAGCAAAGCCTGGATTGTTTGCATCGTTGTTGAAACGGTCGGATCCAATGCCAGAACCTGAATTGGTCGAGCAGGGTGCCTTAGAGGCGGATGTACCTGCTGCGGATGATGACCGGATTTCTGCACGAATTGCGAACGCCGTACGTAGCCGCAATGGCCAGTCGCAAGAGGTGCAAGTTGCAACGAAACCTGGCGTAAACCCAGCGATTACAGCAGCGATTGCCAGCCGCATGGTGCCCCAAGATGCACGTGAGGAGCCGCCCGTTGTTGCACAGACTGGGCCGAAGCCGTTGGTTTTGAACACCCAGCAACGCGATGCATTGGCCGAGGCTGAGGCACCTATGATTGACGTGATCGATGAAGAAGTCGACGCGCCGTTGACTTTTGCTGCGGCACCAGAGGCGCCGATGGAAACACCTGCAGCTTCGTTTGCACCGCAACCTGCGCCTGTGGCAGCCCCGATTCCGGTTCCAGAGGCAAAAGCGGTTGTGCAGCATCCAGTGCGCAAGCCGATCCAGCCGTCGCGCCAAGCGAAAGCTGAAGCGCAGCCTGCGTTGAAGTTTGATGACAACCGCCCCGAATATGAAATTCCGCCACTTGGGCTGCTGGCGTCACCAGAAGATGTGACCCGCCATGTGTTGTCTGACGAAGCATTGGAAGAAAACGCGCGGATGTTGGAAGCGGTTTTGGATGACTACGGCGTTAAGGGCGAGATCGTATCGGTGCGCCCCGGCCCTGTTGTGACGATGTATGAATTAGAACCAGCGCCTGGTTTGAAAGCGTCTCGTGTTATTGGTTTGGCCGATGACATCGCGCGTTCCATGTCGGCCCTTTCAGCACGTGTTTCCACAGTGCCGGGCCGTAGCGTTATTGGTATCGAATTGCCGAACGAAAACCGTGAAATGGTTGTGTTGCGCGAGATGTTGTCTGCGCGTGATTTTGGCGACAGCAGCATGAAATTGCCGCTGGCCTTGGGTAAAGACATTGGTGGTGAGCCGATCATCGCGAACCTTGCGAAGATGCCCCACTTGTTGATCGCGGGTACGACGGGTTCTGGTAAATCTGTTGCGATTAACACGATGATTTTGAGCTTGCTGTATAAGCTGAGCCCAGAAGAATGCCGCATGATCATGATCGACCCAAAAATGTTGGAACTGTCGGTTTATGACGGCATCCCGCATTTGTTGTCGCCTGTTGTGACCGACCCGAAAAAGGCAGTTGTTGCCCTGAAATGGGTCGTGGGCGAGATGGAAGAGCGGTATCGCAAGATGTCGAAGATGGGCGTGCGAAACATCGATGGTTATAATGGCCGCGTTAAAGATGCGCTTGATAAAGGCGAGATGTTTAGCCGGACGGTTCAAACTGGGTTTGATGATGACACGGGCGAGCCGGTGTTTGAGACCGAAGAGCTACAGCCAGAAAAGATGCCCTATATCGTCGTCATCGTCGATGAGATGGCCGATTTGATGATGGTTGCCGGTAAAGAGATTGAAGCCTGTATTCAACGTTTGGCGCAGATGGCGCGTGCATCGGGTATTCACCTGATCATGGCGACGCAGCGTCCGTCCGTTGATGTTATCACCGGTACGATCAAGGCGAACTTCCCAACACGGATTTCGTTCCAAGTGACGTCGAAAATCGACAGCCGTACGATTTTGGGTGAAATGGGTGCTGAACAACTGCTGGGCATGGGTGACATGTTGTACATGGCGGGTGGTTCGAAGATTACCCGTGTGCACGGGCCGTTCTGTTCTGATGAAGAAGTCGAAGAGATCGTGACTTACCTCAAAGCCTATGGTCCGCCAGAATATATGTCTGGTGTGGTGGAAGGCCCCAAGGAAGAAAGCGCGAGCAACATTGATGCGGTTCTTGGTCTGGGTGGCAACACCGATGGCGAAGATGCGTTGTATGACACAGCCGTGGCGATTGTTGCGAAAGATCGCAAATGTTCGACCAGCTACATCCAACGCAAACTGGCGATTGGGTACAACAAGGCCGCGCGTTTGGTGGAACAAATGGAAGACGAAGGCATCGTGTCGTCGGCAAACCATGTGGGTAAGCGAGAGATACTCATTCCTGAACAGCAATAAAATTAGGGGGCTTCGGCCCCCTTTTTCATCGGTGTTAGGTGATAACATCCGGCATGATATCGCTTAGCGCCGCAGTACACCCCATGTTTGTTTTATCCGACGGGTGCAAAACGCAACTGTCACGATTAGGTATAGGTTATGAATAAGATTACACGTCGACTTTGTCTGATGGCTGTACCCCTCGCGTTCGCAGGGTTTGCGGCTTCTCCTTCTTTGGCCCAGCAATTGTCGCTTGGGCAGGTTTCCAACTACCTGAATTCTTTTGTCACGGCCGAGGCTGAATTTACGCAGATCAATGCGGACGGCACGATTTCGACCGGAACGGTTTTTATCAAGCGGCCTAACCGTGTGCGGTTTGAATACAACCCGCCCGAGGAGTCCTTGGTGGTTGCAGGGGGTGGGCAAGTCGCCGTGTTTGACCCGCGGTCAGATGGTGGTGCAGATCGGTATCCGCTGAACCAAACGCCGTTGAAGATTATTCTGGAGCGCAATGTGGACCTGACACGGACCAATATGGTGACCGGTCATACAAGCGACGGAACAACCACGACCGTTACGGCGCAAGATCCCGAGCACCCAGAGTATGGTAGCATTCAGATGGTTTATACGTCTGATCCGGTAGAGCTGCGTCAGTGGATTGTGACCGATGACACCGGCCAACAGACGACTGTGATTTTGGGTGATCTGAACAAGGGCGGAAATATTTCGGACATCTTGTTCAACATCCAACGCGAGATGCGCAACTGGGGTAACTGACCCCGCAACCCACGTTGTTAAGACATGCAAAACGCGCCCAGATGGGGCGCGTTTTTCGTTCTTGTTTAGGTGTGTCTAGCGCATAGCGCGGCAGGTCCGCAGTTGAGCGTTATACATGACCGCACGGTCACGGACTTCGCCTGCGATACGAACCAACCAAGGTTTGGACCGATAGCTGCCACGACGCCAACCGGTCCGACCGTCGTGATAGGCCAGATACTGATTGTAGGTGTCGTTCATCGGAATGCCGTTTTCACGAACCGTCAGTGACATATACCAGCCCATAAAGTCGGTCGCGTCATTGATGTTGGTGCGATTGGCACCGCGACGGCCTTCTTGTTGCAGGTATTCGTCCCACGTTCCGTCCAGTGCCTGTGAATAGCCCAATGCGGATGATTGACGCCCTGTTGGGATAACCCCCAGCGCAAATTGATGCGGCGGTTTGTTGTCCGAAATGAATTTACTTTCCTGATAGATCATCGCCATCAGAACATGGGGTTCAACACCCCATTTCCGTTCTGCTTGTTGGAAGGCGCGCGCATAGTGCGGACGTTCCGTGATGATCGAACAGGCGTTGTCTAGATTGCGCGGAGCACTGCCGTCTCGGGCGCCGCAGCTTCCCAAGATTAGTAACAACATGGCCGCGCGAAAGAGTTTGCTCATCTGCCTCTCGCTTTTTTGTATTATTTATTGAGGACAGTTTACCCCAATTCGCGGCGTGTGGAAACTGGTTTCAGGGGCAGTTTAGATCACAAACGCGAGGATGAGCGGTAAACTGACCACCGACAGCAGGGTCGATACAACGACGAGCCCAGCGACGCTGTCCGCATCGGCGCCATATTTTTCGGCCAACAAATAGGACGTTACCGCGACAGGTGTCGCGATTTGGACGATGAGGACAGCCAGCGCGACGGGGCCAAGGCCAAACCAGGTGCCGATAAGGGCGGCGCTGCCGGCGCAGAGGACGGCCTTGAGGATGGACAAAACGATTGGCCCGGTGAAATTGCTGGGTTTGAGGCGGGCGACGGCGACGCCAAGTGTGATCAGCATCATTGGGATCGCCATTTGGCCGATTAGGTCTAGTGCGTTTGTTAGAAATGTTGGCGTTTCCCAGCCTTGCCACAAGAAGAGCCCACCAAGGAGTGTGGCGAAGACCAGCGGTTCTTTGATGACTTTGGACAAGGACCCGCCGCCGGAAACGAGCCAGATTCCGAAGGTGAAACTAAGTATGGCCATGACAGCGAAAACCACGACGGCGTAGCCGAGCCCTGTTTCACCAAAAGCAAACAACGCAAGCGGCATACCGAGGTTGCCGGTGTTGCCAAAGATAAGCGGCGCAAGGAATGTGCGGCGGTCAAGCCCGCCCAACCAAACCACCAACCACATCAAGAATGTGACAGCGCCGTACGCAACGAGGCTGGCCAACGACAGGGTTGCCAATGCTGACGCGTCAATTTCGGTTTTCATGAGGGCTGTGAAGATGAGGCAAGGGACGGAGAGCGTCATCGCGAATCGTGTAACGAATTCAACGCGGTATTCGTACCCCATTTTGACCCAAGCAAACCCGACGGCTGCCAAAAGGAAGACGGGGGCAACGATTTCCAATACTGTTAGGGTAAGCTGCACAGTTTGTTTCCTTTAAAATTGGCTTGCCTGCATAGACTTGGGGCTAGTGGTTTGTTTAGTAACGGTCTATGGGCTGCACAACTATGTTAAAAACACGCGCACGATATCATTTAGGCCAAGTGGTCAAACACCGGAAACATCCGTTTCGGGGTGTTGTGTTTGATGTGGACGCCGTATTTGCCAATACAGACGAATGGTATGAGGCTATTCCGGAAGAGGCGCGGCCTGCAAAAGACCAGCCGTTTTACCATTTGTTGGCGGAAAACGATCAGTCGTATTACGTAGCCTATGTGTCTGAACAGAACTTGGTTGCCGACTATTCAGGCCAGCCCGTGGATCACCCTGATCTGGACGATTTGTTCGGCCCTTTCGAGGACGGACAGTACCCGCTGCATTTCCAGTTGAACTAAGGTTTCTTCGACCAAAAGAAGATCATTCCACCAAAGCTAAAGATCGCAGCGTTTATGGCGGCGTCCAGTGTTGCGTCTGGTACGCCGTTTAGAGCATCGCGGATGGCTAAGCCGCAGAGAAGCCCGCCTGCGATCATGCAGGCGAGGCCGCCGGTGCGGGCCAAACGTTTTACCAAGGCTTTAGTATCCAAGGGCTATCCCATCTTTGCGGGGGTCTGATGCCCCTTCGAGCAGGCCATCGTCGCGCAGTTTGATTGCTTGCGCACCGCCGATCGGGCCAACGGCGCGGGTGACGTTATGGCCCAAATCAGCCAGTCCCTGAGCGACGCCATCGTCGTAGCCGGTTTCGACATTTAGGGTGTTGCTGTCCGCAAAGCAACGGGGGTGGTCGATTGCGGTCTGAGGGTCCATTCCGAAATCTACCATATTGGTAATGAAACGTGCGTGGCCTGTGCATTGATAGGCCCCGCCCATGACGCCGAAGGGCATTTCGATTTTGCCGCTGCGTTTGACCATACCGGGAATGATAGTGTGCATGGGGCGTTTGCCGCCGCCTGCTTCGTTCGGGTGGCCCTGTTCCAGCGTGAAACCAGCGGCACGGTTTTGGAAGAGGATGCCGAATTTGTCGGATGCGAGACCGGAGCCGAAGCTGTGGAAGATGGAATAAATCATCGAAACGCACATGCGGTCTTTGTCGACGACCGTGATATAAACGGTGTCTTTGTGAACGGCCTCGGACCCCGGTAGGTCGGCAGGTAGGACTTTGGTTTTGTCGATGAGGCCTGCGAGGTTCGCGGCTGTGTCCGCCGACAACATGTGTTCTAACCGCGCCGTATGGTCGGGGTCGGCGATCACGCGGTTGCGGGTGTCGTAGGCGAGCTTTGTGGCTTCGGCCTCGATATGCGCGCGTTCGATGCCCATTGGGTCGAGGCCTGCGATATCGAAATGTTTGAGGATATTCAGGATCAAGATCGCCGTTGCGCCCTGACCGTTTGGCGGATGTTCGACCAGTTCGATATCTTTGTAGGTGCCACTGATAGGAGTGGTGTAATTGGCCCGTACCGAGGCGAAATCATCCAGTGTGTGGGTGCCGCCGGCAGCGTTGAGGGATGCGACCATGTCTTCTGCGACTTCGCCTTCATAGAAGGCTTCGCGACCATCCATGCAGATGCGACGCAGGACGTCGGCCTGGCCAGGTGCGCGAAAGACTTGGCCGGTGGTCAGTGGTTTGTCGTTGAGCGTGAAATGTTTTCGGCCCGCCCCTTTGAGGGTGCCGTGGGCTTCGGCGTAATCAAATGCCACGCGCGGGGCCACTGGAATGCCGGTTTCTGCGTAGTGAATAGCAGGCGCGAGGCAGGCCTTGAGGCCTATCTTCCCGTGATCTTTGGCAAGTTGGATAAAACCGTCGACCGCGCCAGGTAGGCTGATTGCATGCGGGGACGTTAACGCGATGTTTGCGTGACCTTCTGCGCGGAGTTTTGCAGCGTCTAGCCCCGCGGGCGCGCGACCAGAAGCGTTCATCGCGTGGACGTCGTTGGAACCCGGTAGGTTGAACAGACAGAATGCGTCGCCGCCGATCCCCGTGGATTGGGGTTCGCAGAGGCCGAGCAGTACCGCGCCGGCGATTGCCGCGTCCATGGCGTTGCCGCCTGCCTCTAGGATTTGCACAGCGACCTTAGCCGCTAGCGGGTGGGATGTGGCGCAGATGCCGTTCTGGGCAATGACCGCGGACCGGCCCGGTTGTTGAAAGTCGCGCATGATGTCTCCGATTGTTTGGAGATACTGTAGCGCCAGATTTATTGGGGGAAAGGTCGAAGCGCATAGTTCCCGACGTCGCGTACTGGGTGGGGGCTGTTAAACACGACGCCGAGAATAGCCTATGCAGCTACAAGACACCCAATGATGTTGGATTCGGGTGTCGCTGGGGAAACACGATGGCAAGAATGTGGTTTTTCGTGCTTAGCAAAGAGTTAACTATCTTCCTGGGAGCAGAGCGGTATCCGGATTGAATGCTGTTGGTATTTCTGGTTCAAAAAGAAGGCTTTAAAATGCGAGGGTGCGATGCCGGACTACAGACTGCTTTCCCAGACGATCGAGAGCCTGATAGAGGGCGAAGACGACGTTGTTTCACTTATGGCAACTGTCGCGTGCGAAGTGCATCATTCTGACGATCGGTTTGATTGGACGGGGTTTTATCGCGTGACTGCGCCGGAGTTGTTGAAGATTGGACCGTATCAAGGCGGGCATGGGTGCCTGCAGATTCCTTTTTCGCGTGGGGTATGCGGTGCTGCGGCACGGACGGGTCAAGTACAGCTGGTGCCGGATGTTGAAGCGTTTGAGGGCCATATTGCTTGCGCGTCATCTACACGGTCAGAGTTGGTTTTACCTGTGTTTAATGCAGGTGGTGACGTGATTGCCGTGTTTGATATTGATAGCGATCAGCCTGACGCATTTAACCAGCAAGATGCTGATATGATAGAAAAAATATTAAATCGGGTCTTTGCTAGTTAGCGTCCGCTGAAATCAATTTCAGCGAGGAATGAAAAAATCCTTTGAAATTTCACGAAGCCGTGCCACTCCTTTTAACAACAAAGGAGAGCACCGCAGGTGATTCACGATTCAGCCAACGCGAACCATACATTGGGTGCCGATATTCGTGCGCTTCGGCGGGCGCGTGGTTTGACGCTGGTAGAATTGGCCGACAGGCTGGGGCGGTCGGTTGGATGGCTTAGTCAGGTCGAGAGAGATTTGTCTGAACCATCGATTACTGACTTGCGGCATTTGGCGCGTGCGTTGGATGTTTCTGTGTCCAGTTTGTTTCGGTCTGCCGCGCCAGCGCATGAGCAAGGGTTGATCGTGCGGAGTGACGCGCGCCGCCCAATTGGATCGCGCGAGGCGGGGTTGGTGGAAGAACTGCTTTCGCCAGATCTGACGGATGATTTCGAGGTGGTTCATTCGACCTTTGAGGCAAGGTCACAGATTACAGAGCCGGTTGTGCGACCAACCCAAGAGGTTGGGTACATTGTGTCAGGCCGGTTGGATATGTGGATTGCTGGAAAGACCTATTCCTTGGCTGCGGGCGATAGTTTTCGCGTTCGCGGTGAACCGTTTCGCTGGATGAACCCGTATGCGGAACAATGCGTTGCGATCTGGGTGATCGCGCCGCCTGTCTATTAGGGGGCGAGATGACGTTTGAAGCTTGGACCATTTTTGCATTGTTTTGGGTCGTCTTTGTAACGACACCCGGACCGAATGCGGTGAATTGCATATCTAACGGGATGACCTACGGGTTTTGGCGCAGCCTGCCAGCAGTGGGTGCGATTTTGACGCAAGCGAGCCTGTTTCTTGCGTTGTCAGCGTTTGGGGTGACCGCTTTGCTCGCTGCATCTGAAACGGCGTTCCAGATTGCCAAACTGATTGGTGCTGTCTTTTTGATTTCGTTGGGTGTGCGCGGTTGGGTTAAGGCCAAGACACCGCCGGCCGAGACGCTGGCGGCTGGGTCGATGTATTGGCGCGCGTTGGCTATCGCGACGATTAACCCCAAAAGCGTGGCAGGGTATTTGGCGGCGTTCAGTCAATTCGTGCAACCTGATGTCGCCATCGGCGAACAGATGTGGGTGATCGTGCCAACTGCGCTGACACTGACTACGTTGAGTTATTGTACCTATACGGCGATGGGTGCCGGTTTGGGGCGTGCAGCGATCGGTGCCGTTTTCAACGTATGGTTCCGTCGCTTTATGGCGGTCTGCTTTGTCGTCTATGGCGTTCTGTTGGGTGTAGCGCAAACGCCGGGGAGAACGTGATGTTGCATGGAAGTTGTAATTGTAAAGCGGTGCAGTTCACGGTCATCGATGGCGGCAAGAGCGTATCGGCCTGTCATTGCGGGCAGTGCCGGAAGCAATCGGGGCATCACTGGGCGTCGGGATATACGGATGTGTCGAACTTTGAAATCAAGGGTGATGTCCGCTGGTATGCTGCAAGCGAGCACGCCAAACGCGGTTTCTGTCCGACGTGTGGCTGTTTCCTGTTCTGGAAAGCCAATGATGAGGACGGGATGAGCTTCTCGCTTGGGGCCATTGATGGACCAACGGGGTTGGACATTCAGAAACATATCTTTGTGGCGGACAAGGGGGATTACTACGACATCCCCCACGGCATTCCGCAGCACAGCCAATAGGAACAAAGTATGCAAACCGGATCATGCCTGTGTGGGGGCGTTACATATAGCTACATCAAGGCCGTGCGCGGAAGCGTCGCGTGCCATTGCGTGCAATGCCGCAAGACGAGTGGCCATTACGTTTCGGCCATTCGTGTTCTGAAGGATGAATTGACCATTACAAACGACGAAAGTTTGCAATGGTTTCAATCGTCGCCCGAGGCGAAACGCGGGTTTTGCAACCGCTGTGGGTCGTCCCTGTTTTGGGCTGATGCGACCCAGCCCGACCGAATTTCTGTGATGTCCGGGACCATTGATGGGGCCACGGGCGTCACGACTGAAAAACACATCTTTGTCGCCGATAAGGGCGATTATTACGACATTGCGGACGATGTTCCGCATTTTGATCAAGCTTAAGGGAGCACTACTCATGGCAGATTTTCCGACGACAGCCCGTGTGGTCATTATTGGTGGTGGTGTGATCGGCACATCGGCGTTGTTTCATTTGGCGCGGGCTGGCTGGACCGACTGTGTGCTTTTGGAAAAGAACGAATTGACTGCTGGGTCCACGTGGCATGCGGCGGGCAATGTCCCAAACTTTGCACCCAACTGGGCGATCATGAACATGCAACGATATGGTGCCGAGCTGTACCGTGGGTTGGCTGACGAAGTTGATTACCCGATGAACTATCATGTCACCGGTTCCGTTCGTCTGGCGCATTCAAAGGAACGGATGCAAGAATTCGAAAGAGCAAGTGGGCAGGCGTTGGCCCAAGGTTTGCAGATGGATATTCTGACACCGAAAGAGCTGCAGGAACATCACCCGTTTATTGAAACGCATGATCTAGAAGGCGGCATGTGGGACCCGTTGGATGGGGATATTGACCCTGCGCAATTGACACAGGCGCTTGCCAAAGGGGCACGCGAGGCCGGCGGGCGGATTGAACGGTTCTGCCCTGTGACTGGCATTGATCGTGACGGTGACGAGTGGGTTGTGAAGACCGATAAGGGCGACATCCGATGTGAGTTTGTCGTGAACTGTGCAGGCTATTATGCGCAACGTGTGGGCGAGATGTTCAAGCCGTTTGGTGGGCGCACGGTGCCGATGGTGGTGATGAGCCACCAGTATTTTCTGACGGGTCAATTACCAGAGCTAGAGGCGTGGACTAAAGAGAATGGCCGCAAAGTGCCGCTGCTGCGTGACCCGGACATCAGCTACTATCTACGCCAGGATAAAAACGGGCTGAACCTTGGGCCATATGAGCGCAATTGTAAGGCCCATTGGGTGACGCCCGATGACCCGATGCCGGAAGACTTTAGTTTCCAGTTGTATCCGGATGATTTGGAGCGGTTAGAGTTTTACATCGAGGACGCGATGGCGCGATTGCCGTTGCTGGGCGAAGGTGGTGTGGAACGCAATATCAACGGCCCGATCCCCTATGCACCAGATGGACTGCCAATGATTGGCCCCATGCCCGGTGTGAAGAACGCATTTGAGGCGCATTCGTTTACCTTTGGCATTGCGCAGGGCGGTGGTGCCGGCAAGGTGTTGGCCGAATGGATCATGCATGGTGAAACAGAGATCGACATGTGGTCGTGTGACCCGCGTCGTTACACCGATTATGCGGATCACGATTATTGCCTGTCCAAGGCGCTGGAAACGTATGGCCATGAATACGCCATGCATTTCCCGCATCACGAATGGCCTGCCGGACGGGACAAGAAGCATTCCACTTTGCACAGCCGCTTGGCCGATGCGGGGGCGCAGTTTGGTGCCTACAACGGTTGGGAACGCGCCAATTGGTTTGCGAACGACGGTGAGGATACATCCGAGGAGAGCAGCCAGACTTGGGATCGCAGTGGTCCGTGGGAGGCCGCGATCAAACGCGAGGTTGAGGCGGTTACAACCGGATGTGGGATGCTACCAATTACCGGATTTAGCCGATACAAAATTGACGGCCCCGGGGCGAAGGATTTCGTTGATAGCCTGACTGCATCGCGACTGCCCAAACCGGGACGTGTGACATTGGCCTACTTCCCAGACAGCCGCGGCCGTATTTTGACGGAAACATCCGTGATGGTGCATTCGGATGACGAGGTTGGGCTGATCACAGCGGCTGTCGCGCAGTGGCACGATTTCGAGATTTTCTCGCGTCAGTTGCCCGAGGGTTTGACGATTACGGATCACACGACTGATGTTGAATGTCTTTTGGTCACGGGGCCGAAAGCACGGGAGATATTGGAGCCACTTGTCGTGGGGCATGATCTGTCGACGGGGTGGTTGACCACCAGCCTAGAGGGGAGTGTTGCAGGCCAAGAGGCGGCGTTGATCCGTGTGTCTTTCGCGGGTGAGTTGGGTTGGGAGATCCATGCCGCGCCGGATGCGATGCCTGCGATTTGGGATGCATTGAGCGATGCGGGTGTGACACCGTTTGGCATGTATGCGTTGAATTCCATGCGGATCGAAAAAGGGTACCGTGCTTGGAAGGGCGACCTTTCAACTGACTATTCATTGTTGGAAGGCGGTTTGGACCGCTTTGTGAAGCTCGACAAGGAAGTGGATTTCCCGGGTAAGGCCGCGTTGCTGGCGGAGAAACAGCAGGGCCGCAAGAAAGGCTTTGTCACTTTGGAAGTTGAGGCCGGAGAACGTGATGCGCCCTATATGGCGCCTGTTTGGCATGGAGATGAAATTGTTGGCGAGGTCACGTCCTGTGCGATGGGATACCGGACAAACAAATGCATCGCGCTGGGCATGCTGCGCGCGGATCTTTTGGACGTTGGAACTGAAGTGGAGGTCGATGTTTATGGCACCCGCCATAAGGCAGTTGTTCAAGAAGATCAGCCTATGTGGGACCCAAAGAACGAACGGATCCGCGCCTAATGAGTGTTGTGTTTGAAACCAAAAGGGGGCCATCCCGCCTCCCTTCCACGCTGCGCGTGTCACCAAAAGGGGCGCCGCTTCGCGGCGAAATCGCATGACTGAAATTACATTGCTAGATGGCGGGATGGGGCAGGAGTTGGTCCATCGTGCGGGCGATAAACCGACGCCGCTGTGGTCAACACAGGTTATGATTGATCATCCTGGTTTGGTTCGGAAGGTCCATGATGATTTTACCGCTGCGGGGGCAACTGTCGCCACCACAAACACCTATGCCATTCATCGTGACCGATTGGACGGCACGGGGATGGAAGACCGGTTTGAGGACCTTCATCGGATGGCGTTGGAAGAGGCGACGGGTGCTGCGAAGATCATCGCCGGATCAATTGGGCCGTTGGGCGCGAGTTATCGCGCTGATGCTTTGCCGCCCTTTGAGGAGGCCGTTGCGAAGTTACGTGAGGTCGCGCAGCAGCTGGCTTCGCGGGTGGATGTTATCATTTGTGAGACTGTTGTTTCGGTGGAGCAAACACGCGCTTTGATGGCCGCGCTGGACGGGGTTGGATTGCCTGTTTGGATGTCCTTTTCTGTTTCAGATCGTGATGGGGCGCACCTTCGATCGGGCGAGACTTTGGCGGATGCTGTTGCGGCGGCCAAGGGTGTGGATGCTGTTTTGGTGAATTGTTCTGCACCTGAGGTCATCGGAAGCGCCTTAAAGGTTTTGTCTGAGGCGGGTGTGCCATTTGGTGCTTATCCAAACGGATTTGAGCGCATCACGGAGGATTTTCTGAAAGAGAAGCCAACCGTTGATGCATTGCAGATGCGCCGTGATTTTACGCCGGATTTGTTTGCCGAACATGCGATGCGTTGGGTTGAACAAGGGGCCACGATTATTGGTGGGTGCTGTGAAGTGAGCCCCGCGCATATCGCCGAAATCGCCAGCCGTTTACGCGCGGCTGGTCATGTTATTGTTTAAGGAGACCTGAGAATGGTTGATCTTCCAAAGCAGGCCCGTGTGGTCATCATTGGTGGCGGTGTCATCGGCTGTTCGGTTGCCTACCACCTGACGAAACAGGGGTGGACAGACGTTGTTTTGTTGGAGCGCAAGCAGCTGACATCGGGCACAACGTGGCATGCGGCAGGGTTGATTGCGCAGTTGCGGGCGACCCAGAATATGACGAAGCTGGCGAAGTATTCGCAGGAATTGTACGGCACATTGGAAGAGGAAACCGGCGTTGCAACAGGGTTCAAACGGGTTGGGTCGATCACGGCAGCGTTGACCGAGGAACGCCGTGAAGAGATTTATCGCCAAGCGGCGATGGCGCGGGCCTTTGGTGTGGAGGTTGAGGAGATCAGCCCCGACGAGGTGAAGGCCAAGTATGAGCATCTGAACATCGATGGCGTTGTTGGCGGTGTTTACTTGCCGCTGGATGGGCAGGGCGACCCAGCCAACATTGCACTGGCTTTGGCCAAGGGCGCGCGGCAAGGCGGAGCGATTGTTAAGGAACGTGTGAAGGCCACGGGCGTGGTGCGGGACGGGCGGCGGATTACTGGCGTGCATTGGGAAGACGCGGACAGCCAAGGGACGATTGCCTGCGATCATGTGGTGAATTGTGCTGGCATGTGGGGCCGTGAGGTTGGCCAGATGTTGGGGACCAGTGTGCCGTTACAGGCCTGCGAACATTTCTACATTGTGACCGAGGCGATTAAGGGTTTGACCCAATTGCCGGTTCTGCGGGTGCCGGATGAATGTGCGTACTACAAGGAAGACGCGGGCAAGATGTTGCTGGGCGCGTTTGAGCCGGTGAGCAAACCTTGGGGGCCGATCCCCAATGATTTCGAGTTCGACCAACTGCCCGAAGATTTCGACCACTTCGAGCCGATTTTGGAACAGGCGTGTAACCGGATGCCGATGTTGGCGGAGGCGGGGATTCATACGTTTTTCAATGGGCCGGAGAGTTTTACGCCTGATGATGCGTATCATCTGGGGCTATGTCCTGAGATGGATAATGTGTGGGTTGCTGCTGGGTTCAATTCGATCGGGATCCAATCGGCGGGTGGGGCTGGTATGGCCTTGGCACAATGGATGGATGCGGGTGAGAAACCGTTTGATTTGGGCGATGTGGACATCAACCGGATGCAGCCGTTTCAGGGCAACAAAACCTATTTGATGGATCGATCATCCGAGACATTGGGCCTGCTTTACGCGGACCATTTCCCGTATCGCCAAAAGGCGACTGCACGAGGTGTGCGGCGTACGCCGTTCCATCATCATCTGATCCAGAATGGTGCAGTGATGGGCGAATTGGCTGGATGGGAACGGGCCAATTGGTTTGCGAATGAGGGCCAGACGCCAGCGTATGAATATTCGTGGAAGCGGCAGAATTTCTTTGAGAACGTGAAGGCCGAACATATGGCCGTGCGTGAGAATGTGGGCATGTACGACATGTCGTCGTTCGGGAAAATCCGCGTGGAAGGCCCCGATGCGGAGGCGTTTTTGAACTATGTGGGTGGTGGCGATTATTCCTGTCCGGTGGGGAAGATCGTTTACACACAGTTCCTGAACAACCGCGGTGGCATTGAGGCGGATGTGACGGTGACGCGGATGAGCGAGACGGCCTATTTGGTCGTGACACCTGCGGCCACGCGATATGCGGATCAGGTTTGGATGGAACGCCATAAGGGTGATTTCAATGTGGTGATCACGGATGTCACCGCCGGTGAGGGCGTGCTGGCCGTAATGGGACCAAACAGCCGTAAATTGTTGCAGGCGGTGTCACCCAACGATTTTTCAAACGACGTGAACCCGTTTGGGACAGCGCAAGAGATCGAGATTGGTATGGGGTTAGCCCGTGTGCACCGCGTTACTTACGTCGGTGAGCTGGGCTGGGAAGTCTATGTGAGTGCTGATCAGGCGGGCCATGTGTTTGAGACGTTGCATGACGCGGGGCAGGACATGGGTCTGAAGCTGTGCGGGATGCATATGATGGACACCTGCCGGATTGAAAAAGGGTTCCGCCATTTCGGCCATGACATCACCTGTGAAGATCACGTGATGGAAGCGGGCCTTGGGTTTGCAGTTAAGAAAGACAAGCCAGCGTTTATTGGGCGCGAGGCGGTGCTGGCAAAACAGGAAACGGGTTTGGAAAACCGTATGGTGCAGTTCAAGCTGAGCGATCCTGAGCCGTTGCTTTATCACAATGAACCGATCCTGCGTGACGGTGAAATTGTCGGTTATCTGTCGTCTGGCGGATATGGACACAGCTTGGGCGGTGCGATTGGCCTTGGATATGTGCCATGTAAGGGCGAAAAGGCGGCGGATGTTTTGGCCTCGACCTACGAAATCGATGTGATGGGCGTGAAGGTGAAGGCAGAGGCATCGTTGAAGCCGATGTACGACCCCAAGTCAGAACGTGTGAAGGTGTAAAACATGGCAAAGGTCGATGTTGTGAAATGGATCGCGACGGTGATCCAATTAATCGGGTATGGCCTTACGGGTTTAAACATCGTGCCTTGGAATATTCTGGCCTTTGTTGTCGGGATTATTCTTTGGTTTGCTGTCGGCGTGATGTGGAAAGATCGCGCCATCATGGTGGTACATGTTGGGGCATTTATTGCGATTGTTGGCGGGTATCTCAATTCGTGATGTTTGAGCCTTCAATTTTTGATCATGATCTGGGTTTTCATAGACCGGTGACTGTGCGCTAGTGGCCGCATGAATACATCAGCGCCAAAAAATGAAGACACCCTACGCGGCTTTGGCTTTGCCTTGTCTGCCTATTTGTTTTGGGGATTTTTGCCACTTTACCTAAAGCTGGTGGATCATATCCCTGCGGCAGAAGTGGTTGCGCACCGCGTGATTTGGTCTGTGCCGATTGCGGGGTTTGTTTTGTTTTTGATGGGGCGCACGGGTGATATTTTGCCGGTGTTACGTGACCCGCGCAGTTTGATGATGGGCTGTGTGACCGCGCTTTTGGTATCAATAAATTGGGGCATTTACGTTTGGGCGATTGCCGCCGAACGCACGTTGGACGCTGCGCTGGGGTATTACATTAACCCGCTGTTTTCGGTGTTTCTGGGATTTGCCCTGTTGGGGGAACGTTTGCAGAAACTACAGTGGGCCGCCGTTGCTTTGGCGGCGGGTGCGGTTGTTGTTTTGACAGTTGAAACGGGATCCCTGCCTTGGCCTGCCTTGGTGTTGATGCTGAGCTGGGGGTTCTATGCCTATTACAAGAAATCCTTGCCGATTGGGCCAAACCAAGGGTTCCTATTAGAAGTCCTTATTCTAACGCCGGTGGCGGTGGGGTATTTGATTTGGCTGACCATTCAGGGTGGTGGACACTTTGTGCCAATGAGCATGGATATGTGGCTGTTGATGGGGACCGGCGTTGGAACAGCGGTGCCGTTGATGCTGTACGCAAACGGCGCCAAGGGGCTGCGGATGACGACGATTGGCATCATGCAATATATCGCACCGACAATGATCATGTTGGTGGCCGTGTTGGTGTTCAAAGAGCCGTTTGGGTCCGCGCGCGCAATTGCCTTCCCGATGATCTGGGCGGCACTGGGGTTGTATAGTTATTCGATGTTTCGTAGCCGCAAGGCATGAGCACCGATTACAACCCGCCGACCGACCCGTTAGACATTCTGCACGCTGATCATGAGATACTGATCGTGAATAAACCGGCTGGCCTGTTATCCGTTCCGGGCAAGGGGCCGGAACTGGCCGATTGTTTGATTGCGCGCATTCAGGTGGCGTTTCCGCAAGCGTTGCTGATCCACCGGTTGGATCGCGACACATCGGGTGTGATGGTGTTTGCCCTGTCGCCCCATGCGCAGCGGCATATTGGGTTACAGTTTGAGAAACGCCAGACAAAGAAAACCTATGTGGCGCGTGTTGCGGGCCGATTGGAGCCGAAGACAGGTACGGTGGATTTGCCGTTGATCGTGGATTGGCCAAACCGACCTAAACAGATGGTCTGTCATGAAACGGGAAAAGCGGCACAGACGGATTGGACCGTGCTCAAAGCCAGCGATGATGAAAGCCGTGTGCGGATGTTCCCGAAAACGGGGCGCAGCCATCAGTTACGTGTGCATATGTTGGCCTTGGGTCACCCGATTTTAGGCGACCCGTTCTATGCAGAAGGGCCAGCGCGCGACGACCATGCGCGGCTCATGCTGCATTCTGAGGAATTGCGGTTGCGGCACCCCGACGGTGGCGAAGGCGTGCGTTTTCGCGCCAAGACGCCGTTCTAAATGCCTTCCAAACGGCGGTCGGTTAGGTTTAAGCGGTTTGCCACAATGGGAGCGACAGTTTCGCGCAAATCGGGAGCAGTTGTGAGGAGCTGTTCCAGTTCGTCCAAACGGTTCATGGCGATAAGTTCTAGAACGTCACGGTTGGGCAAGGCGGGGACGGGTTGGATAAGTTCGACCTGCGTTTCAGAAATCAACGCTCGAGTTTGGGTCGCGTCCAGTGTTGTTTCAACAAAGGCATAAATACCCATGCCTTTGGCGGGTAATGCGAACGGGCTAAGGGTGACGTCTGTGACGTCTGGGTGGGCCATGAGTTTTTCGGTGATTGCAGATCCATCAGTAGCGATGCGGTTGCCTGTGCCTTCGCCGTCGGACCAGTTGAAAATGCCACGGGTCACAGCGTTATAGAGACGTTTCCCAGTAACCATCCAAATGCGCGTTGGGAGGGATTTGCGGGTAACGACCCGCAGTTCAGCCGGAGTCATCAGATGCTTGGCGTAGCGCCGTTTTTGTTTCAGGAGATGGCGGAGATCTTCGTAGGCCATGATCCGAAAAATGATGCCGCGCCTACGGTGCAAAGTGGCGAGTTGAAAGTCGATCACCTGTGCGAGACCGTTTGGGTCCATCAACCAGTTCTGCGGTTTTGCTAAGTCGTTATGGGTGACATTGCGGCGGCGCATTTCGCGCAAAATGCGTTTGGCGTCTTTGTAAAATTCAGCGGTGCCCGGTTTGGAGAGATTAAGTGGCATCCCTTCGGACCAGCTGCGCAGGATGCCGGACTTATCTTCGCTGATCAGGTCAGGGGTGCCTTTGATTCCGGTCACAACACGGAGGGCACGGGTTTCTTTACGAGCAAGAAAGGCGGCGATTGGTTTGGCCCAGAAAGGGACGCCGTCGAGCTTTCGTAGCACCAACTTTTCGTCGGGCGCATTTTCGAGATGGCCAGAGATGGTCTCGGAAAATTCGTCGCGTTTGTGGACAGTGGTGGGGATGAAACGTGCGGACATGATGTGGTGTTATCCGGCGGGCACGGGTTCGGCAAGCACCAGCAGTTGAGGTGCGGGTGCTTGCCGATTGTTTAAGTTAGGATGACCAACCCGAAACGGACTTCACTTCGAGGAATTCCTCGAGGCCATAGAGACCGCCTTCGCGGCCGTTGCCGGATTGCTTGTAGCCACCAAATGCTGACCCTTGTGCAAAGCCCTGACCGTTGGTTTCGACCATTCCAGACCGTAGGCGCCGCGCCGCATAGAGGCGTTTTTCGTCGTCTGGGGTTTGGATGTAGTTGGTTAGGCCATAGTCGGTGTCGTTGGCGATTGCGATGGCTTCGTCGATGGTGTCGAATTTCATGATTGCCAAGACGGGGCCGAAGACCTCTTCGCGGGCAATTGTCATGTCATTGGTGACATCGGCGATGACCGTTGGTTTGACGTAGTAACCACGGTTCAAGCCATCAGGGCGACCTAAGCCACCAGCGGTGAGGCGGCCTTCGCCAATGCCGATTTCGATAAGACCTTGGATTTTGTCGAACTGTGCTTCGGACACAACAGGGCCGATATGTTTACCTTCTTCTGACGCTGGGCCGACATGGGTTTCGTTTGCGACGCGTGACGCAATTTCGACGGCTTCGTCATAAAAGCTGCTTTCGACCAACATACGGGTTGGTGCGTTGCAAGACTGGCCCGAGTTGCGGAAACAACGAGACGCGCCGTATTCGACGCCCTTTGCACCGGCATCTGCGAAGACGAGGTTTGCACCTTTGCCGCCCAGTTCAAGGCTGACTCGTTTGAGGGAGTCAGCCGCCGATTTGGAAATGAGTTTGCCTGCGCGGGACGAACCGGTGAAGGAGATCATGTCGACGTCAGGATGCGCAGACAGCTGAGAGCCAACACCGACACCGTCGCCGTTGAGCATGTTGAACACGCCCGCTGGGAAACCTGCGTCGTGCATAAATTCTGCAAAAAGATGGCCCGAGAGCGGAGCGATTTCGGATGGCTTGAGGATTGTCGTGCAGCCAACTGCGATGGCGGGCACCGCTTTTAGAACGATCTGGTTCATTGGCCAGTTCCACGGGGTGATCAGCGCACAGACACCGATTGGTTCGAGCAGTGTTTTTTCAGTGGCCGTATAGTCGCGTTCAAAAGACATCGCGTCGAAGGCTTTGATAAAACCTTCGAGGTGCCAAGAGCCTGCGCCAACTTGATTGACGCGTGACATGGAAATGGGCGCGCCCATCTCCATAGACATAGCCTGTGCCATTTCTTCGGCGCGGTCGTTGTACACTTCGAGTAGTCGGTGAAGCAGCGCCATTTTTTCGGATTTATCAACGAAAGCCCAATCGGAGAAGGCGGCCTTTGCTGCAGCAACAGCGGCATCTGTATCAGCCTGATCACCCAGCGAGATGACTGCGCAGGGCTCTTCGGTAGATGGGTCGATGACGGTGTAATCGTTGGCTTTGGCGGGGCTGACCCACTGACCGTTGATGTAGAAGTCGCGTTTCTCGAGCATGTCGAGCCTCCGTTATTGGGTGTCCGCTGTGGAACTCTTTGCATGAAACACATATATCAATGCCGAGCTTTCACAAGAAGGGGACCCGACATGGGACTGCGCATCAACGACACGATTCCAAATTTAACAGTTGAGACGGATCAAGGCGCGTTTGCGCTGCATGATTGGATTGGCGACAGCTGGGCCATTTTGTTCAGCCACCCCAAGGATTTTACGCCGGTCTGCACGACCGAGTTTGGTGCCGTTGCGCAATTGGCCGATGAATGGGCTGCACGGGGCACCAAGGTTATTGGTGTGTCTGTGGACGGTGTGGAAGACCACAAGAAGTGGAAAGGCGACATTGAGAGTTTTGGTGGCGCGCCTGCGGGTTTCCCGATTATCGCAGACGATGGTTTAGAGGTGTCTAAGGCGTTCGATATGTTGCCTGCCGAAGCCTATATGCCGGATGGCCGCACGCCGATGCATTCAGCGACTGTTCGTTCCGTATTTATCATTGGCCCGGACAAACAGTTGAAGTTGTCGATGACGTACCCGATGAATGTCGGTCGCAACTTTGCTGAAGTATTGCGTGCGTTGGACGGATTGCAGACAGCAGCACGTGAGAATGTTGCGACACCTGCGAACTGGACACCGGGTGCGGATGTCGTCGTGCCGGTCGCCGTTTCTGATGAGGATGCGATTGCGAAATACGGGTCCATCGAGACGAAGTTGCCGTATTTGCGGATGGCGAAACTACCTGAGTGACGGGAACGTCGCTGTTTAGCCCTATAGGGCTAAATGCGCCCCGCCAGCCGTCCCATCAGGACAGTGGGCGGGGCTTTTTTGTTTAGGCTTCGTCAGCGTCTAGAAGGCCTGTTTTGAACAGGATTCCTGCAGCTACGCCACCGATGACTGGTGCTACGATGAACAGCCAAACCTGACCAAGGGCACCGCCGCCAGCGAACAGGGCTGGCCCGATGGAACGCGCTGGGTTTACAGATACGCCTGTGATCTTGATGCCAACCAGGTGGATGACCACAAGTGTTAGGCCAATCGCCAGACCTGCCATTGCGGCTGGTGCGCCTTTGCCGGTTGAGCCAAGGATGACGACAACAAACAAGAATGTTGCAACGACTTCGAAGATGAAGGCTGACAGGATGTTGTATTCACCCAGATAACCTTCGCCCCAACCGTTCGCCCCAAGGCCGCCTTCGTAGCTGGCTGTGCCGGATGCGATGATCCACAGTACCAATGCACCTGCGATGGCGCCTGCGACTTGTGCGATCATGTAAGGAATGGCTTCTGCCATGGCCATACGACCGGCAGCAACTGCGCCGAGTGAGACCGCTGGGTTGATGTGGCACCCAGATACTGGGCCAATTCCGTAGGCCATACCGATAAGGGCGAGGCCGAATGCAAAGCTGATGCCTGCAAGGCCGATGCCTGTTGTGCCGTCGGCACCTGCGATAACGGCTGCACCGCAGCCCAATAGAACGAGTGTGAATGTGCCGATAAATTCGGCTAATGGCTTTTTCATGGTTCTTCCCTTTTTCCCTTTTTCCGCCTCTTAGGCGGCGATACGGGCCAGAATTGAGCTTTCAGGGCCGTCTGAGAAGGGGAAATGGCATGAAAAAGGCCCCATACCTTGCGGATGGGGCCTGGGTTTGTGGTGTTGGCAGCCTAGTGCAGGACCGCGCGCGCGCCGACAGGGACGCGGTCATAGAGGTCAGAGATGTGGCTGTTAACCAGTCGAACGCAACCATTTGATACGGCGCTGCCGATGGTGCGTGGCGCGTTTGTGCCGTGAATACGCAGGAATGTGTCGCGCCCGCCAACGAAAAGGTACAGGGCCCGTGCGCCCAGCGGATTGTTGATACCGCCTTCCATACCGTCTTCGAATTGTTTGTACGCCGCCGGATCGCGTTCAATCATATCTGGTGTCGGGGTCCAGCTGGGCCATTCTTTTTTGACACTGATGCGGAAATCGCCGCTTTCATATAGTCCTGCGCGGCCAATGCCGACGGAGTATTGTAGGGCCAAGCCAGGACCAAGCATCCAATACAGTTTAAAACTGTCCGGCTCTACGTGCACTTCGCCGGTGGCATAGTCACGATCAATGCGCACAACCCTTGGCAACTGCGACTCGGGAACAAGGTATTGGGCGGCAGCGGGACCTGCGGCGGCCAGGCCAGTTACTGCAGCGGCAGAATTTATAAAACGACGACGGGTCAGCATTTGAACGTCCTTGGAAACTTTAAAATGATTGAAGTGACTATGCCCCGTGATTTGCAAACGACGCAAGCGCATCATTATCACAATAGGGTCAGGTTTTTCTGACCTACGACGGCCCCCTAGGATAAAACCCTTAAAGGCATGGGACATTTTCGTGCCTAAATGCAAAAGGCCCCGACAGCAATGTCGGGGCCTTTCAAGAACGGAAGGTAAGAAAGACTTAGTCTTCTTTCTTCTCTTCTTTGATTTCTTCGCCAGATTCCTGATCAACCATTTTCATGGCCAAACGCACCTTGCCGCGATCGTCAAAGCCCAGAAGTTTAACGAATACTTCTTGGCCTTCTTTGAGGACGTCGGATGGGTGGTTCAGGCGGCGGTTTTCGATTTGAGAAACGTGCACGAGGCCGTCTTTCTTACCGAAGAAGTTCACGAATGCACCGAAGTCGACGATTTTGACGACTTTACCTTTGTAGATGGCACCTTCTTCAGGCTCTGCGACGATGGAGTAGATCATGTCGTAGGCTTTTTTGATGGATTCACCGTTTGGAGATGCGATTTTCACGATGCCTTCGTCGTTGATGTCGACTTTGGCGCCGGACACTTCAACGATTTCACGGATCACTTTACCGCCGGAACCGATAACTTCGCGAATTTTGTCTGTTGGAACCTGCATCGTTTCGATGCGTGGAGCGTGAACAGAGAATTCGGAGGCTTCGGTTAGTGCGTTCGCCATTTCACCCAAGATGTGCAGACGACCGGCTTTGGCCTGAGCCAAGGCTTTTTTCATGATGTCAGGCGTGATGCCTGCGATCTTGATGTCCATCTGCAAGGATGTAATGCCGTTTTCGGTACCCGCAACTTTGAAGTCCATGTCGCCGAGGTGATCTTCGTCGCCCAAGATGTCAGACAGGATCGCGTATTCGCCATCGTCTTCCATGATCAGGCCCATCGCAACACCAGCAACTGGCGCCTTAAGTGGAACACCCGCGTCCATCATGGACAAGGAGCCACCACAGACGGATGCCATTGAAGAGGAACCGTTGGATTCTGTGATCTCGGATACAACGCGAACGGTGTATGGGAAGTCAGTTGCCGCTGGCAGAACTGCCTGAAGCGCACGCCATGCCAGTTTACCGTGACCGATTTCACGACGGCCTGGAGGGCCGAAACGACCAACTTCACCAACAGAATATGGAGGGAAGTTATAGTGCAGCAGGAAGTTCGACTTATACATGCCTTGCAGGCTGTCGATCATCTGTTCGTCGTCGCCGGTACCCAATGTGGTCACAACAAGACCCTGAGTTTCGCCGCGTGTGAACAAGGCAGAACCGTGCGTACGTGGCAGCAGGCCAGTTTCAGACACGATGTCACGAATTTCGTCAGTCTTACGACCGTCGATACGTTTGCCTGTCTTAACAACGTCACCGCGCAAGATGGAGGCTTCGAGGCCTTTCATCGCGGAACCGAGGTTTGCGTCTGCAAGCTGCTCTTCGGACAGAGCCGCTTTGATTTCTTCGCGGGCCGCAGCAACAGCAGTTGTGCGTTCCTGTTTGTCGGAAATTGCGAAGGCTGCGCGCATCTGCTTTTCGCCTGCTTTGGCGATTGCCGCGGACAGGTCGGAGTAGTCAGGTGCTGCGAAGTCGAACGGTTCTTTCGCGCAATCTTCGGCCAGATCGATGATCAGGTCGATGACGGGCTGGATCTGCTCGTGAGCGAATTCAACAGCGCCAAGCATTTCGTCTTCGGAAAGCTCATACGCTTCGGATTCAACCATCATCACGGCGTCTTTAGTACCGGCGACAACAAGGTCCAGACGCTGTTCTGGGTTGTTGCGCAGATCGTGCATATCGTCGAGTTCTGGGTTCAAGATGTAATCGCCATCTTCATATCCAACGCGACAAGCTGCGATTGGGCCCATGAACGGTGCGCCAGAGATTGTCAGTGCAGCGGAGGCCGCAACCATTGCAACCATGTCTGGGTCGTTGACCAGATCGTGGGACAGAACTGTACAGATAACCAAAACTTCGTTTTTGAAGCCGTCCACGAACAGTGGGCGAATTGGACGGTCGATCAGGCGGGATGTCAGCGTCTCTTTTTCAGTTGGACGTGCTTCGCGCTTGAAGAAACCACCAGGTACTTTACCGGCGGCGTAGTATTTTTCGTTGTAGTGAACAGTCAGCGGGAAGAAATCTTGACCCGGCTTTTGCTGTTTTGCGAATGTGACGTTCGCCATAACAGAGGTTTCACCATATGTGGCGATGACAGAGCCATCGGCCTGACGGGCAACTTTACCCGTTTCCAGTGTCAGCGTTTCTTCGCCCCACTGGATGGATTTTTTTACTTCTTTAAACATCTATCGTTTCCTATGTCGGGGCAATCTTGAGCCTATCCCAAGTCCCCGTTTCATTGGTGGCCCCATTGCCACCGACCCCTGATCCTTTTTTGCGGACGCCGGAGTCTTGCGTCACGTCTCAGATGCTTGGCCTATAGAGCAAACATGCGATTTTGCAAAGCAATGGTTTTGGGAGCCTTATGGCGAGGTTTGGTGGGCCAATAGTTCGGTTACGGTTACGAATTCAAAACCACGGTCACGCAGGCCTTCGAATATTAGAGGTAGCGCGGCACGAGTACTGTCATTGCCGCTGTACATACCGTGAAGCAAAACGATGTCGCCGTTTTGGGCGGTTTCTATCACGTGATTGGCGAGGTCTTGAGGTGGCGCATCGAACGCTAGGTCGGTTTCTGGTTCGACGGACCACATAATGGTGGTGCGGTTTTGCTGTTCAAGGACCCACGGCAACACAAACAGTTTGCGACCATAGGGCGGACGAAAGTGGAGCGGAGCGTCATATCCAATACTGCGGATTGCAGCATCGGTTTGTGCGAGTTGGCGGCGCACGGCCCGTGGCGTCATCATCACCATGCGGGGGTGGTCCCAAGAATGGTTGCCGATTTCGTGCCCCGCATCGACAACCATACGGGCGAGGTCGGGGTTTTCTGTGATTTCGTGGCCAGTCAGAAAGAAGGTCCCTGTTACTTCGGCATCTGACAAAATTTGCAGCAAAGGTTCGGTGAACCGTTTTGTCGGCCCGTCGTCAAAGGTCAGGGCGATAACGGGTTCGTCGGTTTCAACCCTGTTCACGAGGGTGCCGAACAATTGGCGGTCGCGTTGGCGGCTGTATTCATTGGCGACCTGCATCAGCAGGCCAGTCAGTATCAGTAGAACGGCGATGGGTAAGATGCGCTTCATGACATGATCTTTGCGCCAATCTACCTAAGTGTCAAAGCGCATCCGTTTGCCAAAGCCGGACTTTCATACCGCCGTGATCGACCGTTGCGCCTGCTGGTTTGAAGGGGAGGGTGGTCGCGTTCGCGAGTGCCGCGTCTGTCGTGATGATTGCGACGCGCCAGCCTTTGAAGTGGGATTTCATGCGTTCGCCGAACGATGCGTATAACCCAAAAAGCGGTTTCTTGTTCCCGATGCGTCCGCCGTAAGGTGGATTGATGATGACAAGCCCCGGCGTTTCGCAGGGCGGTGTGATGTCCCCAACTGAGGCATGGTGGAATGTGATCGTGTCGTTAAGGCCTGCGCGCGCTGCGTTGGCGGTGGACATGGTGATTGCGCCATTGTCGCGATCGGACCCAAAGATGGGGTGCGCCGCAGGGCGTTCTGGGCTGCCCATCTTGGCGTAGGCCTCGGCGTCAAAATTCGGCAACGTTTGGAAGGCAAAGTTACGTGCACGACCAGAATCGAGCCGTCGTGCGATTTCGGCGGCTTCCATTGGGATCGTGCCGGACCCGCACATGGGGTCATACAGGGGGACTTTGCCGTTGAATTTCGCCTCGCGTAGAAACATGGATGCCATGGTTTCGCGCATGGGGGCTTTGTTCACGGCCTCTTTGTGGCCGCGTTTGTGTAACGGGTCGCCAGAGGTGTCGAGTGAAACGGTGACCACATCGCGTTCGATGCGGATACGAATGCTGTGTTGCGCGTCATCCGCCTGTTGGAAGACCACATATCCGCAGGCAGACATTGCGTTTTCCACCCGTTCTTTGGCCGCGCCGGCGTGATAGATTTTTGACTTATGACACGTCGCTTCGATCGCCACAGATGTGCCATGGGGCAGGATGCTGTCCCAGTCGAGTTCGCGGATATTCATTTCTAGTTGCGACAGGTAAAGGGCGCGGAATTCACTGATCCGCGCCAACACACGGGTTGCGCCGCGCAATTGCAGGTTGGCCCGCCAAACATCCGGCCATTCACCGCGAAGGGTGATGCCGCCGTGCATCAGCGAGGTGACCTTAAACCCCTTTTCGCGGGCCTCTTGGGCAAGCAGGTCTTGTTGACCTGGTGCTGTGATAAGGAAGATTTCCATGCGCGTGCCCCTACTTGATTGGGGCGGGTCTAGCAGTCGAACGTCTGGAGCGATACCCGATCTGGCAAAGTTGCGGTAAAGGATTCCATTGCATCACGCATGCGGGCTTCTTCGGTTGGTTTGATCAGGAAGAATTCGACCGTTGCGAAGGACGCCGTAACCTGCGGTGTTTCCAGTTGTCCGATGAGGCACCATTCTTCTGGCAGACCTTCGTAGAATACTTCGTCATACAGCATAGCGTAGGTGGCGTTCGCATCGTCGGATAGTTTGCGAATTGGGGCTGGTGTGCGGCCTTCGGTCCGATACATTTGGCGCGCGGTTTCGTTTCCGAGACCCCATAGATCGAGAACGTAGTTGTCGTTGTCATAAGCCACCCAACCAAGGTCAATCACTGCGACGGGTTCAGTGAAATACTCGGTCGCGAAACGGTGCATCTGGTGTTGTTGCGTATAGATGTTGCCCGACGCGGACGGCGTGAGCATGACGCCCATCAAGTAGGGAAATCCGATGGCGGGAAACGCAAAGACCAATAGCGCAGGTGTCGTAACCCGCCGTACCTTCGAGCCAATGACAGGCCCCCAAAGGTAAAGGTTTGCAGCGATCAACGTTGCAATGATGTAAACTTCGTAGCGGAAAAACCAATCCCACCGCCCTGCCAACAAGTGGGCAAAACCAGCCGCCGCAGCGACATAGGCGACAGTGCGTTCCGGTTTGGTTGCGCGAAGTGTACGCAGCAAGAGCAATATAATAAGTACGGCCAAGACGGTGCCCTGACGATTGGCGAGGCTGGCGCGCACGTTTGCAAAAATTTCCATTCCGATGGCGTCAAAGCGGTTTGCAACAAGCGCGGCTGTTGGGCCTGATTTCACCATGACGGAACTTGGCATTGGCGGCAGTCCGAGTGACAACATTGTTGTTACATAGCCAATTAGGCAACCGGCCAATACAACACCAGTCGATAGGCCAGCGCGCCAGTGGCCAGTAAAGCAAATTGCCAAAAGAGCTGCACCACCAAGAGCAGCCCCTTCGAAACGCAAAAGTGGGGCCGCAATGCAGGCGAGAAGTAGAAACATGGGTACGGTTTCTGTGCGCCCCATGACGATAAGGCCACGGATGATGGCGAGGCTGGCCCAGACATGCAGCGTATGTTCCATGCCGGTGAAGCCTAATGCGTAGCCGTTCATTGAAAGCAAAAGAAACGGGATCGTCAGAAGCGCGATCCAAGACACGTTGCCTTTGTCGGTTTTGTGCAAAGCGTCCCAAAACAGTCCGGACAATATCCAGGCGGACCCGGCCGCACCGATGACGTTGAGAACCAAGGGTGCCCATTGACCGAATCCAACGGCGAGCGCTGCGGCCACCAAGAACGGGTACAAAATGGAGGAGGATGGCGACGCAAATTCGTTCGCGTTTACGCCATAGTGGCCCTTCACGAGATTTTCGGCGAGTGCGAGATGAATGTAGGGGTCATCCAATGTGTAATTCAGGATACCGCCTGTCTCGCGCAAAATAAGGTTCAATAATGCGGCCATGCCGGCAAGGCACACTGCGACTGAAACCGTTTGGAATTGAGTGCGACGTGTCAACGTATCGGTGAAATTTGGGCGGGTGTTCGAGGGAATTGATGTGTCCATCGTCATTGGTTTTCTGCTCTGCTCGGTTGGTGGGACGGCCTGTTTTGAATGGCTCTGATGTCCGCGTTGGCAGGGGGGTAACAAAGGAATTTGGCCAGAATGGGGCGTTGCCCGTAGTTTTAGGCAACAAAAAACCGCCCATGCAAAGCAGGGCGGTTTTCCGAAATTCGATGGATGTTCGTCTTAGCGACGAATGCCCAAACGCTTGATCAGGTCCTGGTAACGGGCCTCATCTTTGGCTTTGGTGTAATCCAGAAGTTTCCGGCGCAGAGCAACCATTTTCAAAAGGCCACGGCGACCGTGGTTGTCTTTTTTGTGGGTCTTGAAGTGCTCTGTCAGGGTAGCAATGCGTGATGTCAGGATCGCGACCTGTACTTCCGGCGAACCAGTGTCACCTTCTTTAATCGCGAATTCTTTCATCAGGCGTGTTTTTTCTTCAACAGTAATCGACATCGGGGTCTCCTTGGTTAAGGGTTAATGGCACAAGCCGGGATGTCGTCCAGCAGGGCCCGTGGAGGGTGATCTGCGAGCAGATGCAACGCAGATGAGGGCGTATAGGAAGATTCTATAGATTTGGCAAAGGTTTTAATGCGCGGCCTAGGCAGCGGTGGCTTGCACCAACTGGACATTGTCAACATCAAAGGATGAAACCCCGAACAACGTAGCGACAGGTTTGCCGTCGGCAAGGATCGTAACGCCCGTAGAGGTGACTTCTGACGTGAGTTCAGGTTCTGCGCCTTCGTAGTTTAACACGATGATATCATCTGCCGAAAAGTCCATGACTTCGACTGTGCCTTGAGCGATTTCAAATATGTCCGCGTCGTCGCCCCCTGTCATGACATCACCGTCGTTGCCAATCAGGTGGTCATTGCCTTCGCTTCCATTCAGATAGTCTTTCTCTGCGATGCCTTCGCCAGTGACGCCGTCGATGACATCGTCACCCTCGCTTCCTTGCAAGTTGTCGTTGCCTGCGCCGCCAATGACGGTGTCGTTGCCATGCCCGCCAAGCAGGTCGTCATCGTCATAACCGCCACTCAAAAAATCGTCGCCGTCGCCACCTTGCAAAGCGTCATCGCCGTCGCCGCCATACATGTCGTCGTCCCCGACGTGGCCATTTAGAAGATCGTCGCCCTCGTCGCCGGTCATGGTATCGTCACCACGGCCGCCTTCGATTTGGTCATCGCCTTCTTGGCCTACCAACACATCGTTGCCGCCCAGACCGTCGATGTAATCGTCAAGATTTCCGCCCGAAATTTCGTTGTTGCCGTTATCGCCGTAGCCAACGAGTGGGTCGTCCGGTGATGGGTCATCATCTGGCAAGTCAATGAATTCTAAATCATCATCTTCCGGTCCGTCGGGAGCAGCGTCTTCTGCTTGATCCGATTGCGAGCCAATGCCGACGACGGCTGTACCTGCCAACGCGATTCCGAAAAGACCGAGTAATGCTAACATAAGACAGAGCTTTCACGATGTGCGGCGATTGCTGGTTTCGAGGCGGGAGCCGCTAAGAACAAGCGGATACTAACAGATTATCTAAGCTGATAGCGCAGAAATCGCGTCTAATGGTTAACGCGGCCCTCTCTGATGGGATTATTTTTGCCAGAGCTCTGGGGTTTGCGCATAGGCGATGTAGAGGGGATGTTTGGGGTGACCAGCCTTGCTAAGACCCAAGTGGTATAGCGGGACCTCGGTTTTGCGCAGAAGGTTCGTCACGAATTCACCTCTGCCGCGATGTTCCCCATGGGTGCCCCATGCGCAAATGGTAACGTCAGCCCATTCGGCACCTTCATAGATCGTCGTGTCGTTATGCGGGCCGATTGGATCGTCCGCTGCGCGCATTTTTCGAGGATCTGTATCGCGCCACGCAAAGATATTGGTGACCCGAAATGCACCATGCCCCAACGTGCGGGCACGCCGTTCGCAGCGTTCGACAGTGGGATCGTTTTGAACCTCGGTCGCGGTGGATGGATTGAGCATTACAAAATGCACACGGGTGCCTGTTTCATCCCAGACGCGGGTGAGGGAGTATCGATATCGTTCACAATCTGAGTAGACGGCGGTTGATGGGGCGTCGCCCTTAGTGTGCGTGCGTGTGATCATGAAGGGGTTATGCCGCGCAGGGCGAAAATGTGCTAGTGTGCAGGAGAAACATGAAGGAGAGGGTTATGCGACTAGGTGCGTTTTCAGTGAGTTTGACCGTGAAAGATCTTTCTAGGTCGATCGCGTTTTACGAAGTTTTAGGGTTCACTAAATTTGGCGGCGACGCCGAACATGGTTTTGCGATCATGAAAAATGGAGAAACGTTGATTGGCCTGTTTCAAGGCATGTTTGAGCGCAACATGTTGACGTTCAACCCCGGCTGGGATCAGTCGGCCGGTGAGGTTGATCCGTTCGACGACGTGCGTGACATCAAGGCTAAGGTCAAAGCTGCTGGCCATGAGGTGAGCCATGAACAGGGCGGTGACGCGGGCATTGGGTCATTTGTTGTGACTGATCCTGACGGGAACCCGATCTTGATCGACCAACATCGTTAACGCACGAAAACGCGTGATGGGTGTAGTTCGCCTGATTTGAACGTACCGACAGCAATTGCCGTATCGCCATGGGCGGCCCAACATTCTTCACCGTATTCGACATCACCCATAACCATCGCTGGATTGCCGTTGCGTAGTTTTGTGATGCTTGATTCGGGGCAATGGACGCGTGGCAGGTCATCGAGACCTGCTTCCAGCGGCAAGATGAGATGGTCGAGGGCTTCGGTTTTCGCGTGTTCATCGAGCTGTTCGAGGCTAACGCCGTCTTTGGCATCAAAGGGGCCGGACCAAACGCGACGCAGTTCGCGGACGTGCCCATGACAGCCCAGCGCGTCACCCAAATCGCGGGCGATTGAGCGGACATAGCCGCCTTTGCCGCAGGTCATTTCAAGGGTGACGTGGTCCGCATCGGGGCGGTCAACCAACAGCAGTTCTTCTACCCATAGCGGACGCGCTGCAATTTCGAATTCTTCGCCATCACGGGCACGTTTATAGGCGCGTTGTCCATCGATTTTCACGGCAGAGAACGCCGGAGGAATTTGCATGATGTCACCAACAAACTGGCCAAGGTTGGCTTTGATGTCGTCATCGGTTGGGCGATCCGCGCTTTCGGCGATGACTTCGCCTTCGGCGTCATCGGTATTGGTTTTTTGACCAAGGCGCACGGTGAAAGTGTACGCCTTTAGCGCGTCTGTGATGTAGGGGACGGTTTTTGTCGCCTCGCCCAATGCAACTGCCAAAACGCCGGTTGCTTCTGGATCGAGGGTGCCTGCATGGCCTGCCTTTTTGGCATCAAGCGCCCAGCGCACCTTGTTGACCACAGAGGTTGAGGTGATCCCGGCAGGTTTGTCCACCACAAGCCACCCGTGAAGGTCGCGTCCTTTGCGTTTACGTGCCATGTGGCCTCCGGCTGTATAATCAAGCGGGCGAGGTAGCTGAGGTGGTGGTGCGCGTCAAGCAGGCGCTATTCGAGCACACCGACAATGGGCCCTAATTGCCAGCCAAAATCGGACCTGCCAGAGGCACGATCGTACATGCGGCTGATGTTGCCATCGAAGAACAGCGCATTGGGCAGACTGAGGCGGTCGCGAAACAAGGTGCCGAAGTCGTAGAAATTGACCGGTTCGTTAGAAATGGCAAACACCGCGCGGCTGCCATCAGCCGTTGTGCCGACACCATTGCGAACATGTTTGGATGTGCCGCCTTCAATGAACTTGTGGTGAAGGGCGCCGTTGATGACGAGCATCGGGCCAGATTGTGTGGCGTGCGTACAATTGGGTTCGCGCGCTTGGTAATCGAGGGTTTCATAAACACGAAGGGTGTCTGCAATGCAAAAGACACCGTTGGGCAGGAGCCCGAAATTACCGGGCCCTGCGTTGGGGATGACGCGCATTTCTTGCACACCGTCCTCGATGTAGTGGCCGACTGGTGCGCGATTTTCATGATACATACCTGCATTCATTGCGAAGAGCAGGTTACGGGATTGGTCACGTTCGACGGCATTAAAGCTGCCTAGGATTTCGCCATTAGCATTGCGCAAGAATAACTGCAGGTCTTCGGTTGCGGCAACGTCGCACACGGTGAATGACGTGCCACGATGGTCGATGTCTTCACAGGTGACAGCCACCGCGGGGGAAGCTGCCAACATGAGGAGACCAACCAGCCAACGCATCAGTCGTCTGTGTCCTGTGAACCGTCGCGCAAGTCGCGTGCAACGCGTTCGTCGGCGAACATAGCGCGTGTTGCATCCATTCGGTCATACATATCGTCGATGCGGAACCGAAGGTCGGGCGCATGTTTGAGCTTCATGCCTTTGGTGATGAGGTGACGCAGCTCGCCCTTGTTGCGGGCCAATGCCGCAATCGCTAAATCCGCGTCTTTGCCGCCCAAAGGCAGAACGAATGCGGTCGCGATGGACAGATCGGGTGTCATGCGCACTTCGCCCACTGTAATGGACATTTTTTGCAGGTCGGGGTCGTGGACCTCGCCGCGCTGGAGGAGTTCGGACAGCGTGCGTCGGATCAGCTCGCCTACGCGGAGCTGTCTTTGGGAGGGGCCGTCCTTGCCTTGAAAACTATTCTTTGCCATGGGGAGCATGTAAGCAGATGACAGCGATTTGCCAAGCGGCTGCGCAAAGATGTGACGGAAGGAAATAAGATGTCAGACGTACCAGGGATTGTGATTACCGGTGGATCCGGCCGGATGGGCCAGATGTTGATTAAATCTGTGCTGGCATCTGACACATGCAAACTGGCAGGTGTTCTGGAGCGTGAGGGCCATGATTGGGTCGGCCAAGATGTTGGCGTCGCTATGGGCGGTGCTGCGGTTGGTGTAAGCGTAAGCGATAACGTTGCGGACACATTTTCTGGTGCGCAGGCGGTGATTGATTTCACGGCCCCCGCCGCGACCGTGGCCTTTGCTGAACTGGCCGCAAAAGCGGGTTTGGTTCATGTTATCGGAACAACAGGCCTTACAGATGATGATATTGCCGCGTTGAACGCTACCGCTGAAAAAGGCGTTATTGTGCGCGCTGGGAACATGTCGCTCGGTGTGAACCTTTTGACCTTGTTAACCAAAAAAGTCGCCGCAGCGTTGGACGAAGATTTCGACATCGAAGTGATTGAGGCGCACCACCATCACAAAGTTGATGCGCCATCAGGGACGGCGTTAATGCTGGGTGAAGCCGCTGCCGAAGGGCGTGGCGTGGACCTAAAAGACGTAAGCGATAGCGGCCGCGATGGTATTACCGGTGCACGTAAACGTGGCGACATCGGATTTAGTGCGATTCGTGGTGGAGATATTGTGGGTGAACATGACGTATTGTTCGCTGCCGCCGGTGAACGGATCAAGTTAACTCATATTGCGACAGATCGCACGATTTTCGCACGTGGTGCGTTGAAAGCGGCGATCTGGGGCCAAGGCAAACCTGCCGGTTCGTATAACATGTTAGATGTGTTGGGTTTATCTGACGAGTGAACCAAAACGTAACATCGTTCGTAGAAAGGGTATCTCACGCTTGTAGAGGACCCGACTATGTTACGTTTGATTGGTTACCTGATTTTAACTTTTGCTGCTTTGCCGACATCCGCTGCTGCGTTTGAACGGATCAGCGACCGAGGCGCATTTGTTGCAGCTGTCGGAGGTAAAGACTTGAAGATTGCCTTGTATGGTTTGACGTTAAACGTTGAGCCCAATGGGACCATAGAGGGCACGGCAATGGGTTGGGACATTTCAGGATCGTGGGCCTGGGAGAACGGATATTTTTGCCGAGATATGGATTGGTCTGGCACAGCAATTGAATACAATTGCCAGTTGGTTGAGCTAGACGGTGACCGGATCAGGTTTACGGTGGATCAAGGTGCTGGCGAAGACGCTGTTCTGCGTATTCGCTGAAACGTTTGACGTGCCAAAATCTATAATAGTGCGAAGAAATCTGCCGATGTTTCGACGATCGAGGCTTCATAGCTTTCGATCATGGGCATGACGACAGGTTCGATTTTGTTCAACCAAACTGGGCCAGCATAAAACGCGTCTTTGATCGCGTCGCGTTGGGCCGCTGTCTCAAACCCCCGCATCCAGTGAACGACATTTTCATCTTCGGTATCTCGCATCGGTAAAGATACTTTCATCCCGGCATCTCGCAGGGCGGGACCGTTGGTGGAGCTAAAGAATGCGATGAAATCGTCGCGTTTTCCCGGCTTCAGGGTGTATTTCCGAATTTCGATAATCACGACGTTTTACTTCAGAAATCGACTGCGATGCCTTTGCGTTCCCAATCACCGAAGCGCACAGGTTCAGGGCCGTCACGGCCGCCAAGCTCTTCTTGCAGGTTGAGACCTTTGTCTGCTTTGCGACGGGCTTCGGCCTCTTCAAGGGCGCGCTGGGCGGCGGCAGGCAGGTTTTTGTTTGTTTCGGTCATATTGAGGGTCTCCTTGCGGCGGTTCCTTGTGTGATATACGCCGCGTGGATCATTAGCCAAGGGGTTTCGAATGTCGCAGCAAGGTCAGTCTAACAGCAGCAAGCAAGGTTTGGGCCCACGTAAAGCCGCCGTTTACCTGCTGGATCAGGTGACTGGACAAGGCAAGCTGTTGCCCGAACTGATTGGTGATGGGGCGTTGCAACACCTGTCTCCCGAAGATCGCGCACGGGCGCAACGGTTGGCTATTGAAACACTTCGCGGTCTCGCACGCGCTGATCGGATGTTGGCACGGTTTGTGCAACGGACCCCGCCATTGGCTGTGCGAAATATTCTGCGTTTGTGCACTGTTGAACTGGCCGGTGGTGAAGCCGCCCATGGCGTTGTGAATGCCGGTGTTGAATTGGCGGCCCGCAACAAACGTACGTCTTCGATGAAGGGGATGGTGAACGCAGTGTTGCGTAAAGTCGCGGCGGAAGGGCCTGACGGCTGGGCGAAATTGGCGATACCGCGCATGCCTGGTTGGTTGCGTAACCCATTGAAAGACGGTTACGGCCCTGAAGTTGTCGCCGCGATGGAGAAGGCGCAGTTTGCTGGCGCTCCGTTAGATTTGACCGTGAAAACGGACGCAACGGAGGTTGCTAAGGCGCTGGGTGGCACAGTTTTGCCGACGGGATCTGTGCGTTTGGCGCAAGGTGGGCAGGTTTCTGCGTTAGCAGGGTTTGAGGACGGCGATTGGTGGGTCCAAGACGCGGCCGCAGCGATTCCTGTTATGGTGATGGACCCGCAAAAAGGTGAAAAGATTTTAGACCTATGCGCTGCACCGGGAGGCAAGACGATGCAGCTTGCTGCGGCGGGGGCAGAGGTGACAGCCGTGGATTCATCGGTTGGCCGCATGCGTCGAGTGACCGAGAATTTGGAACGGGTGAAACTGAAAGCCGAGACTGTGGTTTGTGACGCGTTCGATTTCGAGACAGACGGTTTTGATGCCATTTTATTGGATGCGCCGTGTTCGGCAACAGGAACAATTCGTCGTCACCCTGATTTGCCATACGCGAAAGATGGGTCTGAATTCGGAGAATTGATCGACCAGCAGGCGCGCATGATTGACCATGCTTTGGGGCTTTTGAAACCGGGCGGCCGGTTGGTGTTTTGCACCTGTAGTCTATTGCCTGATGAGGGCGAGGTGCAGGTGGACGAGGCATTGGCACGTCACCCCGGTTTAACGGTCGAAACAAAGGCGTTGGATCGCGCAGGTGTTGATGCCGCATGGCAGACCGAAGAAGGTGGCCTGCGATTGCGGCCTGATTACTGGGGTGATCTAGGCGGTATGGATGGGTTTTACATCGCGCAGCTGCGAAAGCCTGCGTGACTTAGGCGACCGTTCGTCCTATAGTTTGCCAACGCAAAGATGCTGAATAGCACGGGCGAGAGGCAAAGAAGTGGTGGAAACATCCGATTTTCAATCAAGACGCGCGCGTCTGATGAACCGTTTGCATGCAAGGCTTGCAGCGCGCAGCAGACCTGCGACTGCGTTCCAGTCGACACCAGAACCCAAGATGATTGGGCATTTCGCACGTGGACGACAGCTGCTTGCGGGTAATTTTCTGTTCTCGGGCCATCTGATTGAAGCGCCCGGTGTTAACATATGGGATGCGGCAGCGCGTGTGGATACCGCAACCGAAACGGCACATGGTTTCAACTGGCTGGATGACCTTGCCGCGGTCGGTGACAACAAGGCACGCGTCGCGGCGCAGGACTGGATGCAGGAATGGATCAGGCGGTATGGAACTGGCACGGGTTCGGGATGGACGCCTGATCTGACGGGACGGCGATTGATCCGCTGGATCGCCCATGGCTTCTTCTTGCTGCGGGGGGCAGATAAGGTCGCATCCGAGGCCTATTTCCGGTCTGCGGCGCAGCAGGCTATTTTTCTGTCTCGTCGTTGGAAAGCTGCCCGTGCTGGGTTGCCCCGTTTCGAAGCCTTAGCCGGTATGATTTACGCTGGGCTGAGCTTGCAAGGGATGGAACATCATGTTCAGCCAGCCATTGCGATGCTTAACCGTGATTGCAAAACCCAGATTGGGATTGATGGCGGTATTTCTTCGCGCAACCCAGAAGAGTTACTGGACATTCTAACGCTGTTGACTTGGGTCGAGGCCGCACTGCGTGACGCCGAACACCCAATTCCTGAGGCACTGTCGTCAGCAATGCACCGGATTGCCCCAACTTTGCGTGCGTTGCGCCATGCCGATGGTGGGTTGGCCCGCTTTCATGGCGGGGGACGTGGTCTTGATGGGTGGTTGGATCAAGCGTTGGCTTCGGTCGGATCAAATGAGCAACCCACGAAAGGGTTGCACATGGGGTATGGCCGGTTGAGCGCTGGGCGGACATCGATTGTTGTTGATGTTGCCTCCCCGCCGACTGATGCATCCGCGACAGAGGCCCATGCGTCTACGCTGGCTATGGAACTTACGTCTGGGCGGCGCCCATTGATTGTAAACTGTGGGTCGGGGACAAGTTTCGGACCTGAGTGGCGAAGGGCAGGGCGTGCAACGCCAAGCCATTCGACCCTATCGATCGAGGGTGTGTCGTCATCGCGCATATCTGTAGATGGGTCAGGACAAGAATTGTTGAAAGACGGACCGGAAGAGGTTCAGTCGGAGTTTGGAGACGTGACCGATGGTACACGGCTCGCGACCGCCCATGACGGGTATCGCCGATCGCATGGCCTGACCCATGTTCGTACATTGGACATTACCGCAGATGGGCGAGCATTGGCGGGAGAAGACCTTCTGACTATCCTTAACGCCAAAGACGAGCAACGTTTTGACAAGGCATTAGACGCAGAGACGTTGCAAGGTATTCCTTGGACGGTGCGATTCCATCTTCATCCGGAGGTGGAAGCCGCGGTCGATTTGGGGGGCGCGGCGATTTCGTTGACCCAAAAATCTGGTGAAATTTGGGTGTTCAGACAAGATGGTGCGCAAGAAATGCGTCTGGAGCCGTCAGTTTACCTAGAAAATGGGCGTTTAAGGCCCCGCGCATCGCAACAGGTGGTTTTATCCGGTCGCAGTTTGTCTTATGCGACGCGCATCCGTTGGTCTTTGTCCAAAGCGCAAGACACGCCTATTGCGTTGCGCGACATTGATGATCCAACGGCATTGGATTTTTGATTTCGCCTGAGGGGGCCCTATGACCGACCTGCATCCTATTCGCCGCGCATTACTTTCTGTTTCTGATAAATCCGGACTGATTGATCTGGGTAAGGCTTTGGCTGCGCGCGGTGTTGAACTGTTGTCGACGGGTGGGTCTGCCAAGGCGCTTCGTGATGCTGGCCTAGACGTACGAGATGTGGCCGATGTTACTGGCTTTCCTGAGATGATGGATGGCCGCGTGAAAACATTGCACCCTGGCGTGCATGGCGGCCTTTTAGCACTACGTGACAACGATGAGCATGTGGCGGCGATGGAAGAGCACAACATTGGTGCGATCGATTTGTTGGTTGTGAACCTTTATCCGTTTGAGGCCGCGCTGGCGCGCGGTGCGGACTACGACGAGATGATTGAGAACATCGACATTGGTGGTCCTGCGATGATCCGTGCGGCTGCAAAGAACCATTCATTTGTAAGTACGGTTGTTGACGTAGAAGATTACGACGCACTTTTGGCAGAACTGGACGCCAATGATGGTGCGACGACGTATGCGTTCCGTCAGTCGTTGGCACAGGTGGCATACGCTAGAACTGGTGCTTATGATGCTGCCGTCAGCACATGGATGGCTGGGGCAATCGGTAACGAAGCACCGCGCCGCAAGGCTGTTGCTGGCACATTGGCGCAAACACTGCGTTATGGTGAAAACCCGCATCAGCAAGCGGCGTTCTATGTGGATGGTTCTGATCGACCCGGTGTTGCAACAGCTGAACAGCACCAAGGTAAAGAGCTGTCGTATAACAACATCAATGACACGGATGCCGCGTTTGAGCTGGTGAGTGAATTTGACCCGAAAGACGGCCCCGCAGTTGCGATTATCAAACACGCAAATCCATGTGGTGTCGCGCGCGGTGCTAGCTTAGCCCAAGCATACCAGAAGGCATTTGAATGCGATCAAACATCCGCGTTTGGTGGTATTATTGCGTTGAACGGCGAATTGGATGCAGAAACGGCTGAAAAGATCACAGGCATCTTTACCGAAGTTGTGATCGCGCCATCTGCGACAGACGAAGCCAAGGCGATGTTTGCAGCAAAGAAAAACCTGCGTTTGCTGACAACGGGTTCATTGGCTGACCCGATGACGACGGCACAGACGATCCGCCAAGTGTCGGGCGGGTACTTGATGCAAGACAAAGATAACGGTTTTATTGCTCCGCAAGACTTGAAGGTTGTGACCAAGGTCAAACCGACAGATGCGCAACTGGCCGACCTTATGTTTGCATGGAAGGTTGCCAAGCACGTCAAATCCAACGCGATTGTTTACGTTAAAGATGGTGCAACCGTTGGTGTTGGCGCGGGCCAGATGAGCCGCGTAGATTCAGCGTTGATTGCTGCCAAGAAGGCCGAACGCATGGCCGAAGCGTTGGGACTGCCAGCGCCATTGACCCAAGGGTCGGCTGTGGCGTCTGACGCGTTTTTCCCCTTCGCAGACGGATTGTTGGAAGCGGCGGCAGCTGGAGCGTCTTGCGTAATCCAGCCAGGTGGGTCTATGAGAGATGATGAAGTGATCGCCGCAGCGGATGAGGCGGGGCTTGCTATGGTCTTTACTGGTATGCGCCATTTCCGGCACTAACACTTTTCAGGAAGGACCGCTTTCATGCGTCTAACATTCTGGGCAGGCTTTTGGGTGTTTTTGGCAGATCAATTGTCAAAATACATAGTGCTATATCAGATTGGCTTGCCAACGTTGCCAGACCAGACCTATGAGGTTTTCCCGCCGTTTCTGGTGCTACGTATGGCGTGGAACCGTGGTGTGAATTTCGGGTTGTTTGCCGATTATGACATGCGGTGGGTTTTGATCGGCGTGGCGTTGGCGATTTGTTTATTCGTACTTTGGTGGATTCGTCGGGAAGTGCTGTCACGCTGGGGATACATCAGCGCAGGGCTGTTGATTGGTGGCGCGCTGGGCAACGTGGTTGACCGCATTCTGCACGGCGCTGTGGCTGATTTCTTGAACATGTCGTGTTGTGGGTTCACCAACCCATATGCGTTCAATATCGCTGATATTTCTATCTTCCTTGGCGCAATTGGCCTTGTCCTATTCACGGATGACAAAGCGAAAAAAAAGACGACTTGATACGAGCCTTTGATTGCTTTGAATGATTGGGCTATGACGGGACAAGGAAAACGGAAGGCACACTATGCGTAAGGCGATCCTAGGTTTCGGAATTGTACTGTTTCTGACGGCATGCGTCAGCGGCGACCGTGGGTTGCGTGATTTGCGCACAAATGGTGGCGGTCCGGATGAGTTTTCTGTTTTGCCGGTGAACCCCTTGGTTTTACCTGATGATGTCAGCGCGTTGCCTGTACCGACACCGGGTGGCGTAAACCTTTCTGACCCAGCGCCAAATGCTGAAGCTGTCGCTGTTTTAGGTGGCAACCCTAACGCGCTTGTTGCAACAGGTGCGCCGACACGTGATGGGGCGTTGATCAGCGCGGCCAGCCGAAATGGGGTAGACCCAGCGATCCGTGAAACCTTGGCCTCTGAGGATGCGGCGTTCCGCACGCGACGGTCCCGGTTACAGTTGTTTGGGGGGCGCGACCGGTACTTTAGCGCCTACGCACGTCAAGCACTTGATGCGTATGCGGAACTGCAACGGTTCCGCAACGCAGGCGTTGCAACGCCTTCGGCTCCTCCACAATAATTCAAACGGTCACATCCGCGTATGAGCACTTGAAGACCTGCGTATCAGACGTAGGTTGTGTATAAACATAAGCGGAGTTTTATATGCGCCTTTTAGCCGCCGCCCTTAGCCTTGTCGCGTTTTCAGCGACAGCAGAGGACGTGACCACCTATCAACTCGACAATGGTATGGATATTGTCGTGATCGAAGACCACCGCGCGCCGGTGGTTGTGCACATGCTGTGGTATCGCGCAGGGTCCGCCGATGAACCAGTTGGGTCGTCAGGTGTGGCACACTATTTGGAACATTTGTTGTTTAAGGCGACAGAAACCGTTGAGAGCGGCGAGTTTCAACGTGTTGTCGCAGCGAACGGTGGATCGGACAACGCGTTCACCAGTTATGATTACACCGGTTATTTCCAACGCGTGGCAGCTGACCGCCTGCCGTTGATGATGCAATACGAGGCGGACCGGATGAACAATCTGGTTTTGACTGAGGAAGATATTGTCACCGAACGCGGTGTTATCCTTGAAGAACGCAACCAACGGGTTGAAAATTCACCGGGAGCATTGGCGCGTGAACAGATGCGCGCTGCGCAGTTTTTGAACCACCGCTACGGCGTTCCAATCATTGGTTGGAAACACGAGATGGAAGAACTGGATATTGAAGACGCACTGTCATTCTATGATCTGTATTATTCCCCCAACAACGCCATTCTGGTTGTGGCAGGCGACGTTGAACCGGACGAAGTTTTGGCACTGGCAGAGCAATATTACGGCCCAATCCCTTCTGAGCAGAATTTGCCGGAACGTTTGCGCAGCCAAGAGCCGCCACAAACTGCAGAACGCCGTTTGGTTTATGAAGACCCGCGCGTTTCACAGCCCTATATTTCACGCAGCTATCTGGCACCCGAACGGGATGCTGGTGACCAACGCGATGCAGCTGCGTTGACCTACTTAGCTGACCTGCTTGGCGGGTCATCTTTTACATCTGTTTTGCCGATTGCATTGCAGTTTGATGCAAACATCGCCGTGTATTCGGGCGCATTTTATGATGGGTTGAACTTGGACGACGGTACCTTCGGTTTAACGGTCGTTCCGGCTGACGGAGTTTCATTGCAAGACGCGGAAGACGCTATGGATGCTGCTATTGCCGCCTTCTTGGAAGACGGCATTGACCCTGCGCGTATGGAGGCATTGCGTATCCAACTGCGTGCGGGCGAAATTTACGCCCGTGATGATGTGGGCGGTATAGCCCGTCGTTATGGATCTGCGCTGACGTCTGGCTTGACGGTTGACGATGTGCAGGCTTGGCCTGACATTTTGCAATCGGTTACCGCAGAGGAGGTGCTGGAGGTGGCAAACCGCGTTCTTGACCGAAAACAGTCGGTGACCGGCTGGGTCGTGCCTAATCGGGAGGCTCTTCAATGATCCGTTTTGCTTTTGCTATTGTTCTTTCACTGACGGCGATGACGGCCAGCGCGCAGATTGAGATTCAAGAGATAACGTCGCCTGACGGTATTGATGCCTGGTTGGTCGAAGAAGAGTCGATTCCCTTTGTCGCGTTGGAAATCATTTTTGATGGTGGAGCGACGCTGGATTTGCCTGGTAAACGAGGCGCTACCAATTTGATGATGGCCTTGTTGGAAGAAGGTTCGGGTGACTTGGATGCGCGTACATTCCAAGAAAAACGCGAAAATTTAGCCGCATCTTTTGGTTTCTCCACTGGGGATGATGCTGTCACTGTTTCTGCTGTATTCTTGGTCGAAAACCAAGACGAAGCGCTGGCGCTTTTGCGCGATGCATTGGTTAACCCGCGGTTTGACCAAAGCGCGATTGACCGAGTTCGTGCGCAGGTTCTGTCTGGCATTCGTTCTGATGCGACAAACCCGAACCGGATTGCAGGGGCAACATTGGATGCCTTGGCTTTTGGGGATCATCCGTATGGATCGTCTTTGGACGGGACTGCAGAAAGCGTTGCTGGGTTAACGCAACAAGACTTGTTCGATGCGCACCGCAACGCGTTAAGTACCGGGCGGGTTTATGTGGGCGCAGCGGGCGATATTTCAGCTGACGCGCTCGGTGAGTTGGTTGATGAACTACTTGGCGCTTTGCCAGAAGATGTACCTGCCTTACCGGATCGCATTGATTTTGACCTAAGCGGAGGCACAACGATTGTCCCGTTCGATACGCCGCAATCCGTCGCCTTGTTTGGTCATTCCGGAATTGAACGTGATGACGATGATTTCTTCGCCGCGTTCATCTTGAATGAAGTCATGGGTGGACGGGGCGTAGAGAGCCGTTTGATGAGAGAAGTGCGCGAGAAACGCGGCCTCACCTACGGTGTGTCGACCTTTCTTGTCCCGAAAGACTTGAGCGAGATGTATTTGGGTCAGGTCGCATCGGCGAACGACAGGATTGCAGATGCGATTGCGGTCATTCGTGACGAATGGGCGTTGATGGCGAATGAAGGTCTGTCACAAGAAGAACTTGATGACGCGAAGACCTATTTGACGGGCGCGTATCCGTTGCGATTTGACGGAAACGCAGACATCGCCGGCATTTTAGCTGGGATGCAAAGCGTTGGTTTGTCGACTGACTATGTGGCGAACCGTAACGATTTTATCAACGCGGTGACGTTGGACGATGTTAATCGTGTGGCCGCAGAATTGTTGGACCCAGAAAATTTGCATTTCGTCGTGGTCGGGCAGCCCGAAGGGTTAACCTCGACAGAATAACCCCCTGTCAGAATCGGGTGTAGCCATGCTATTTATAGCGGTATGGCTGCACCTGACCCCAATATAGGCGAATTTCGCCCTGTGATCCGTCAACTTGACGATGCTGCGATTAACCGTATCGCGGCAGGCGAAGTTGTTGAACGCCCCGCATCTGCTGTCAAAGAATTGGTTGAAAATGCACTGGATGCAAAGGCGACCCGCATCGAGATTGCAATTGCCGATGGGGGCAAGACGCTGATCCGCGTGACGGATAATGGCGTTGGTATGACGCCCGATGATTTGCCGCTTGCCTTGTCACGTCATGCCACGTCGAAGATTGATGGCACCGACCTTTTGAATATTCACAGTTTTGGATTTCGGGGGGAGGCATTGCCATCGCTTGGGGCTGTTGGCCGCTTAACAATCAGAAGTCGGACGGCTGATGGCGAAGGTACAGAAATATCTGTTCACGGGGGGGAGCAGGCTGCGCCAAAACCTGCGGCTTTGTCAGCGGGAACGGTTGTCGAGCTGAAGGATCTGTTTTACGCGACGCCAGCCCGATTGAAGTTTTTGCGCACGGACCGTGCCGAAATGCAGGCCATTAGCGACGTGATTAAGCGGTTGGCGATGGCGGAACCTTTCGTCACGTTTATTTTGACCGATGTGTCCGGAGGCCAGTCGCGCACGACATTTCGCGCCGATGGTGAGACTGGTGACATGTTTGACGCGCTGCACGCACGCTTGCGTCAGGTGTTGGGCAAGGATTTTGCCGATAACGCCCTAGCGATCGATGCAGAACGGGAAGGTGTCCACCTGACTGGGTATGCGGCTTTGCCGACTTATTCGCGTGGGTCGTCTGTGCAGCAATTCTTGTTCGTGAATGGTCGCCCTGTACGGGATAAGGTTTTGTATGGCGCACTGCGTGGCGCGTATATGGATACGTTATCGCGAGACCGTCATCCGGCGGCCTGCTTGTTCATCGATCTTGAACCAACCCGTGTTGATGTGAACGTTCATCCCGCAAAATCCGAGGTCCGGTTCCGCGACCCTGGTACGGTTCGTGGGCTGATCGTCAGCGGTATCCGGCATGTCTTGGCAGAGGCCGGCCATCGTGCATCAACAACCGTAGCGTCTGCGACTTTGGGGGCGATGCGGCCAGAACCGGATAGCGCGGCTGGCGCACGCGTTTATCAGATGGATCGACCATCACCGAGCGCACGCGGTGCGGCATATCAATATCAAGCGCCCGACATTGGCTTTGCAGAGATGGCCCCTGACTATTCGGGCCGGGTTGAGGTGGTCGACACAGCGGGCGGACAGCCAGATGAAACGTCAGCCGAGGCAAAGCCGTTGGGGGCAGCGCGCGCCCAAGTACACGAAAACTACATCATTGCGCAGACGGAAACCGGGATCGTAATTGTTGACGGCCATGCCGCACATGAGCGGTTGGTGTATGAAAAACTGAAAACGCAAATGGCGGAAAACGGTGTCGCTGCACAGGCGTTGTTGATCCCCGAGATCATTGAAATGTCAGACGGGGACGCAGCACAATTGCTTGGTGTTGCCGATGAGTTGTCGCGGTTTGGTCTGACGATTGAACCATTTGGCGGGAACGCCATAGCCGTACGCGAAACGCCGGCTTTGTTGGGCGAAGTTAATGCTGAAGCGATGCTGCGGGATATTTTGGACGAGCTTTCGGACCAAGGGTCGAGCACATTGGTACAAGAAAAGCTGGACGCGATTCTTAGCCGTGTGGCCTGCCACGGGTCGATCCGCACGGGCCGTTGGATGCGGGGTGAAGAAATGAACGCCCTGTTGCGCGAAATGGAGGCTACGCCACGGTCTGGGCAGTGTAATCATGGCCGCCCGACGTATGTGGAACTTCAATTGAGCGATATTGAACGGCTTTTTGGGCGCACATAAGCGGTAGATTGGCGATTTCCTATTGAGGGACCAATGGGGGGGCGATAGCCTGACCCAAATATTTAGGGGTCGAAAATGCGGTTGATGTTGTGCGGTGCTATGATTGCGGGACTTGGGGCGTGTTCGTCGATTGACCTAAACCAAGCTCATTCGGAAATCGAAAACCTTGATCTGATTGCGGAAACACGGCGGGCATTTTCAGATGCGTATCAGGACCAACCGTTTGAGGAGGGTGCCATTTACGTGGTAGCCGAAGAGCATGGTGATTTGCACACATATTCTTTGACCCCTTGTGGCGGAAACCATGTTTGCGGACCGAATGGCCGCATTGGGCATGTGCAACGGCTGAATGACCATATTGTGGTGACGGGTGCTTACCCTGGCCGGACGTTTTATTTGTCGCCCGGTGGCGACGGTTATCTAAATTGGCGAGGAGTTAATCGTGATCTTGCGTGGAATTAAACACGCAACGCTTTTGGGCGTTGTAGCAACTACATTGGCGGGCTGTTTGTCCGAGGTGCCTGGCGGTGAAACCGGACCGTTCGCGCCCGGAAATACGCTGACGTTCTATTACCAAGCTGTTTTGACCGACCCACCCGAACAAGCGCAACTTGTGTCGTGCGGGAATGAATTTGTTGCACGGTCATGTGTTACATTGTCGAACGGAGCATCGTTCCCGTTGGAAGCTACCGAAACTGGTGTGGCGTTTGGCAACGTGACACAACGAATTGTATTGCAGTTAGATGCAAGCGGTCTTCCGTCGGGCATTGGCCAGCTCAGCAATGCAGAAACTGGCGAAGCGCAGGGCATGCGTTGGGTATCGTTACCTTCGTAACGGGTGTTTCATAGAAAAAAAAGAGGGGCGCAGTCATATGACCGTGCCCCTCTTTTCTATGTGCGTGCGTGTAAACTCAGATGCGTAGAAACGGCTGAGCGATCCTGGGGATCCAACTGTTAAACCGCAAAGGAGCGTCTGTAGCAGCGAGGCAAATGCAATCCTCGCCGTCTTCGGCAATGGGTTGATGATCCAGGTCTTCGTTGGCAACTTCGATATCACCGGTTCCAAACCTGTCCGTTTCGTCGCGGAAGGCACCTTGTAAAACCAAGGTCAATTCGGTGCCTCGGTGCCCATGATCAGGAACAGCGGTGCCGGCCGGAATACGCAACAAACGCACCGTCGCAGATGTGTCGGTTTTCAAAATGGCTTGTTGAACACCACCGCCGACCTTACGCCATTTCACCGCGTCAAGATCACCGCCCACATATTGTTGCAAAGGTGCCGGTAAAACATCGGTGTCAGCTCGACGGTTCAGAGTGTCGGTTGGTGAAACGGCTTCTGCGGCTTGTTGCGCAATATCGCCCGCTTCGATCAAGTCCAGCGTTTGGTTCAGGCTGTCCATCGACATAGGTTCTGGGGTTTCGTTGTCGACGATCCCGCCGCCAACGTTGTCGAAGGCGTGCATGCGCGCACGGCATTCATCGCACAATGAAATGTGGGTCGCGACCACAAGGTTAAACCCTTCTGGAAGTGTTCCGGCGCTGTATCCCATAAGAAGGGCATCGGTCAGGTGATGTCTGATTTCGGTCATGTCTGTTTCACTTCATCTGGTGGCGTAGTCGTTCTAACGCCAATCGAATTCTTGATTTGATCGTCCCGAGGGGGAGCCCGGTCTGTTCGGCTATCTCGTTGTGGGTTAGGTCGCCGTAGTATGCCTTAACGATCAGTTCTTTTTGTTTGTCGGGGAGCGCGGCCAAGGCCTCGTTCAGGTTTTCGCAATCTTGCTGCAAGGCAAGAACGTCTTCTTGTGCGGGTTCCGCTTCTGGACCCCATGGTAAGTCTTCTGGTTCAGGTCTTCGCTGTTTACGCAGCACATCGATTTTTCTGTTCCGCGCGATCGTAAATATCCATGTTGAAACGCTGGCCTTTGCCGGGTCAAACATGTGCGCTTTTCGCCAAAGGGTCGCCATGACTTCTTGCGTCACATCCTCGGCCAGTTCTGGATTGGCTCCGGATTTCATCAAGAAGCCCTTCACCCGTGGCGCAAAGTGCCCAAAAATTTCGGCAAACGCTTTGCGGTCTTTGTCGTCTCGGATGGCTTGCATGTGAGAAACCCATGCCATCCGGTCTGAAGTATGCGTTTTTTTCAAGTCGACCTCTTTGACGAGAGCTGGGCCCGGAAGCCCTTGCTCAAGAATGCGTTTTGCCGACTGCGCGTCATGCGAGGCCGGTTTGCGGGCGTTCATCAAGGTCGATGTTTGTGTCATCATAAACTTGATACGCGCCGAAATCAGCGTTGGATCACATCAGGGTCGAAATTAATCCGACAGGGCCCGAAGGATATTTTGAAGTTATTCTAAACCAAAACCGAACCGCGACCGTAAACAAAATACCCCCGCGTGCAAGAAGTCGTGGGCGAAGACACAAAGATCGAAGGGGATCGGGCGAAATGTCAATGAAACTAGAAGGCACAGCGCCGACGCGCGTTGCAGTTATTGGCGCGGGGATCTCAGGGATGGCCGCAGCACATGAATTGGCGAAAGATCACCAAGTTGTTTTGTTTGAAGCCGATAAGCGGTTGGGCGGACACGCCCGCACGCGCTTGGGAGGGGTGAACGGAGACCAACCTGTGGACACAGGCTTTATTGTTTTTAACTATGCAAACTATCCGCACCTTGCAGCGTTATTCAACGAGTTGGATGTACCCGTAACAGAGTCGAACATGTCCTTTGGTGCGTCTATTGATGGAGGCGCGTTCGAGTACGGGTTGGCGTCGCTTAGGGCCCTATTTGCGCAACCCCAAAATGCCGTGAACCCTAAGTTCATCCGCATGATCCGTGATGTTTTGAATTTCAACAAGAACGGGCTGCGGCTGTCAAAAGAGAACGGTTTGACCGTTGGCGGGTTGATCAAGAAGTTGGACGCGGGCTCGTATTTTCGGGATTACTATTTGTTACCACTTAGTGGCGCGATTTGGTCCACCCCGACTGAGAAGATCATGGATTTCCCTGCTGAAGCGATGATGACGTTTTTCGAAAACCACGCACTGCTTGGCATAACGGGACAGCATCAGTGGTTCACAGTAGATGGCGGGTCACAGGAATATGTTTCGCGTTTGGGCCAGTCGATGGTGCAACGCGGTGTCGTCATTCGGATGGGTACGCCTGTTGATGGAGTGAAGCGGCATGCCGGAGGGGTGAAAATCAAAGCCTTTGGGAGTGAGTGGGAAGATTTTGACGAGGTGGTGTTTGCAACCCATTCCGATGACAGTCTTGCGCTACTGTCGGACCCATCAGACACTGAAATTGAAGTCTTGGACGCGATCAAATACCAACCAAACAAGATTGTTTTGCATTCAGATGCTTCCATTATGCCGAAGCGAAAATCGGTTTGGTCTGCTTGGGTCTACACCGAAGATAGCGACAAGCAGTCGGATCGGATTGACCTGACATACTGGATGAACAAGTTGCAGCCTTGGCTGAAACAGGACGATTTGTTTGTCACGCTTAACACCACCCGCGACATTGATCCGGCGTTGGTTTGGGACGAAGTGACATTGCGCCACCCTGTATATGATTTGGCGGCATTGGCGGCGCAAAAGCAGGCGGCGATTACGAATGGCACCAACAAAACATGGTTCTGTGGTGCTTGGATGAAGAACGGTTTCCACGAAGACGGGATCGGGTCAGCGATGGATGTGGTTGCAGCTATCCGAGCGAGAAACACTCAGGCATTGGCCGCGGAATAGAAATGCGACGGGTCGAACATATCACGGGTGAAACCTACCATGCACGGCGGGGTGCGACGCAGAATGCGTTTCGCTATTCCATCGATTATGTGCTGGTGGATGCAGAAGGTGACGTAGCCCACCCTGCTTTGTTCGGACGTAACCGCAGGGGCGTGATGTCGTTGTTTGACAGCGACCACGGCGGGGCACCCAAGGACGGGCGCGGTGCCGCATGGGTGCGCGACATTCTAGAATCCCACAATTTGGACGTTCGAGGACGAATAGATTTGCTGGCCCAACCACGGGTGTTGGGGCATGTGTTTAATCCTGTGTCGTTTTGGTTGTGTCATGATGAAAACGATATTCTGCGGGTGGTTATTGCAGAAGTGTCTAACACCTTTGGGGACCGGCATTCGTATCTGTGTCACTATGATGATCTGCGTGAAATTTCAAAGGCAGAGACAATAACGGCCCAGAAGATATTTCATGTATCGCCGTTTCAAGACATTGCCGGGGGCTACACGTTTCGGTTTGATATCCAGCCGCAAACGATTGGTGTCTGGATCGATTTCTCGGAAGATCATGCTGGATTGATTGCGACGCTATCGGGGCCTCGCCAACCTTTGACGAATGCCGGGATCTTGCGTTCTATGTTGCGCCGTCCGTTTGGGTCGCGCCGTGTATTGACCCTGATCCATTGGCAAGCACTGAAGTTATGGTGGAAAGGCGTGGCGTATCGCCCTCGGCCGGAACCACCTGAACACGAGGTCTCGAAATGACCTCTGCATTCGCTGCCCGATACCCTGCTTATACGGGGTTCGCCGCTGTGCTGTCAGGTGCGGGCCTTCCGATCTATATTTATGCTCCCAAATATTACGCCGATACTTTCGGAGTTAGCCTGACTGCATTGGGTTTGGTGTTGTTTGGGTTGCGGTTGTTTGATGTTGTCCAAGACCCATTTTTGGGCTGGATCGCAGAGCGGCTGCGTGCAGGTAAGGCACTGGCCGTGGCGTGCGGCGCAGCTTGCTTGGGAGCAGCGATGGTGGGGCTGTTTGCTGTTGCGCCGCCGATAAGCCCGTTGGTTTGGTTTGGTGTGACGATCACCGCACTGTTTTCGGCGTTTAGTTTTCTGACGATCAACTTTTACGCACAAGGAATTACGAAGGTTTCTGGCCAAAAAGATGGGCATGTTACGCTTGCCGCATGGCGTGAAACTGGTGCGTTACTGGGCATTTGTTTGGCTGCGGTGGCACCTATCGCATTGATGGGTGTCGCGGCCGATCCGTTTGCGGCATTCGCGTGGGGGTTCGCAGCGGCGACTTTTGTCGCGACACTGCTCATGTGGAAGGAATGGACGCCTGAGCCCAACGCTCAGCAGGCAACCTCGGTCAAAGAAATTCTGTCGGATCTGTTGGCACGACGGTTATTGGTGCTGGCTTTGGTGAACGCGACACCGTTGGCAGTGTCATCGACGCTATTCTTATTCTTCGTTGAAAGCCGATTGGGCGCCCCGGGTTGGGAAGGTCCGTTGTTGGTGCTGTTTTTCTTGGCTGCAGCCGTTTCTTCGCCGGTGTGGTCAATTCTTGCAAACGGGTATGGGGCAAAACCGGTGCTAATGGCTGCAATGGTTCTGGCAATTGCAGCGTTTGGTTGGACGTTGACGTTGGGGGCAGGTGATGTTGGCGCGTTTGCCGTGATCTGCATTTTATCGGGTGCGACAATTGGTGCCGATCTAACTTTGCTCCCAGCTCTGTTCGCCAAACGTATGTCTTATATCGCTCCCAATGGCGGGCAGGGGTTTGGCCTGTGGTCATTGGTGTCGAAATTCACGCTCGCCTTTGCGGCGGTGCTATTGTTGCCGGTTTTAGAGATGGCGGGCTTTCAGGCTGGTCAGGAGAATCCGGTTGAAGCTTTGACGTTGCTGACGCTGCTGTACGCGTTGGTGCCGATTGTTTTGAAACTTGTGGCCTTGGGATTGCTGGCCACAACATCGTTGGAGGACTGAAATATGACGTCCACTATTATATTCGTAATTGGTGCGGCCTGCGTGGTTGTGCTGATTTATCTAAGAGGGCGTTTTGGGTCCTTTATGGCGCAAACGTCAGAAGATTACCGCGATGGCCCCATGTTTAACATGCGCGAGGTATTTGATGGCCCGATCGAATGTGAAGGTGTCATTTACGGGCCGACTGGGCGCGTTGCATCGCGGTTCGCTGCGGATTTTCATGCCACGTGGGAAGGTAACGTTGGAACGGTAAAAGAAGAGTTTCGCTACGACAGTGGTAGTGTGCAGCACCGCGAATGGACGTTTGTTTTGGGCAATGATGGGAGCATCAAGGCCAATGCCCCCGATGTTATCGGCGAGGGCACAGGCATGCAGATGGGGAGTGCCGTGCGTTTGAAATACAATATTCAGCTGACAGCGGATGCAGGCGGGCATGTCTTGTCGACCACCGATTGGATGTATCTGGCGCCCAACGGAAATATCGTGAACCGGTCTCAGTTTCGCAAATTTGGGGTGAAGGTTGCAGAATTGGTTGCGACCATGCGGCCCAAAAACGCTGCCGAGATGCGAGCGGGTGAATGATTTGATGCGCGAATGGCAGGGTAAAAGGTATTGGTTGATTGGCGCGAGCGAAGGGTTAGGGAAAGCATTGGCCTATCAGCTCAGTCGTGCAGGGGCCGAAGTTATTTTGTCGGCGCGATCAGAAGGTAAGTTGGTTGAGGCCGTCGCCGAGATGCCAGGTCGGGCCAGTTATCAGGCTATCGATATTGCAGATCATGAGAGTGTAAAGGCTGCGGCAGCTGCTATTGGCGAGGTCGATGGTCTGGTGCTGTTGGCAGGCGTCTATTGGCCGTTCGGTGCAGACGCCTGGGATGCCGACAATGCGGTCGCGATGGCGGATATAAACTTTACTGGTTTTATGCGTGTCCTTGGCCAAGTCGTTCCGTCGATGGTGGCACGGGATGCAGGACACATCGTGATCACGTCGTCTTTGACAGGGTTTCGGGGGCTTCCGAGTTCGATTGGTTACACAGCGTCCAAGGCTGCGACAATGTCTTTGGCGGAATGTATGTATGCAGACCTGCGAAAGACCGGCGTGGATGTTCAGGTCGTGAACCCTGGGTTCATCAAAACACGGCTTACCGATAAGAACGATTTCGACATGCCGTTTATGATGCAGCCCGAACAGGCGGCGCAGGCGATGTTTGACCACATGGGAACGGATCACTTCAAGAAGAGCTTTCCTATGGTGTTTTCATGGTTGTTTCGATTGTCGCAGTTTTTACCGGATTGGGCATATTATCGGTTGTTTGGGAAGTAGCTACGGTTGGGCCGTAGCGTATTCCGCGCGAAGTTCTTCAAGGCGATCTAGTGCCTCGGCGCGAGTGTTGCGGATGTTCGGGCGCGTTGATTTGGCTTCGTATCGCAGACGTTTGTCGGTTTCGGTTTCAGACCCCATCGCGTAACGGACGGACCCCATAGAATACGTCTTGTTGAATTCTTCGGAACGCAGCGAAAACTGAACCCAAGCCGGGGACTGAATGCGTGTCCCTTCGTATTTGAAGATGATCCACCATTTGTGGCGGGTCATACGAATAGCCTCTTCTGCCCAGTTGTGGATGTCGTTCACATCGCGGGAATGAAGAATGTTCATATCGCTGAGGTCGATTTCTAAAATGGCTTTGTCGTGGTCAAATGACATTCGACGTAAAAACGCGTCTTTGGTAAAGCTTGGATGGTGGGCGAGACGTTCACGACGTTTGGACGGGAGCGATTTGAGATGATCCCAAGCGCTGTCGCGCGACCCGAATAGGTTGGGGTTTTCACTGTCGGTGCCGGCGTTGCGCGCGATTTGTTTAACGGTGTCAGGGTCTGCGTCGTAGCGGACCGTTTTCATAGAGTGCCCTTCGTTTAGGTCTAGACCACGGCGTGTGAAGGCGAACCATGCGTCGCCATCCACACGGTAGTCTTGGGTGTTCACCATGAAAAACCATTGCGGTTCACCTGTTTCCACGATCCGGCGTTCGACTTGATCATAGAATGCGTTCACGTCGGCTGTTGTATGAAAATAAAGGCCAGTAAACGTGATTTCGACGATTTGCGGTGCTTCGTGGATGATTACCCGTGGATCAACGGCATTGGGCGAGAAGTCGTCACTGTAAGGCATTGAAACATCCGGTGTCTTGCGAGCGCAGGTTAGATCGTGATGATAGGCGCAAACGAGGCCGGAACCAAATGGCATCATGCTATTGGATAGCAATGATGCCCGCCCGATAAGAGGCAAGCAGTAAATGAAAGGACGCGACATGCGCCATCTTTTGATCACCACGGCACTTGCGTTGCCATTGCCCTTATGGGCACAGGATGCCGCCCTGATTTTGGGTCAAGAACGTTATGAACAATTGGACCGCGTGCGTGGTGCAGATGATGTGATTGAATCGCGCGATCGGTTGGAAGCGTTAGGTTTTGATGTATTGAGTCGAGCGAATGGTCGGGTTGGCGCAGTACGAGACCTTGCGACGTCATTTCAAACACAGGTCGCTGATGCGGATAGACTGGTTGTTGCGCTATCTGGACATTTTGTGACGGATGGCAGGCGGACTTGGTTGCTTACAGCAGAAGCCGAGACGCCGGACTTATTCACTGTCGATCAATCCGCTATCTCAGTGGATAGCTTGTTGCATGTTTTGGCGGCACGGCAAGGTAAGGCTGTGATGTTGCTGGGGCTGGCCGAAACGGAGGATTTGGATCTTGAGGGCACCGCATTGACCGCGGGTATCTCTACGCTGGATGTTCCGCAGGGTGTAACGGTTATTCGTACATCACCCGCGGTTGCCGCGCGTACATTGTCCGGTATCTTGACTGCGCCCGAGGCTGTGATTGGCCAGCTGATTGCGGATAACTCTGACCTGATTGTCGAAGGTTTCTTGCCGTCTGACTGGGTGCTGATGCCAAGCGAGGTTTTGCTTGATGACCCAGTAGTGCCTTCAGGGCCAACCGCTGATGACCTTACTGCTGAAGCGGAGCTGTGGGACGAAGCAACCGCAACCGACACGGTTGATGGGTATCGTCTGTACCTTGCCCGCTATCCGCAGGGCCGTTTTATTGAAGACGCAGAAGTACAGATCGAAGCAATTCTTGCAGAACCAAATCGCGCTTCACGTTTGGCCGAAGAAGCATTGGGTCTTAACCGTGACGCCCGCCGTGCCGTGCAGTCAAATTTGACACTATTGAATTACAACACACGTGGGGTTGATGGAATTTTTGGATCGGGGTCTCGAGGGGCGATTACCAATTGGCAACAATCCAATGGGTTCCCACAAACGTCGTATCTGAACCGCGAACAGATCAACCTGTTGGACGCGCAGGCGACCAGACGGCAGGCAGAAATTGACGCCGAAGAAGCGCGCGCGCTTGCAGCGGCAGAGCAGCTTGACCGGACCTATTGGGCAGAAACAGGCGGGCAGGGCGATGAACCGGGCTACCGTGCATATTTGGCGCGATATCCGGAGGGGTTATTCTCTAATATTGCGACCGCACGGTTGAACGAGATCGAAGACCGCCGTCGGGCGGAAGCGGAAATAGCAGATCGCGCAGCCTGGTCGATTGCCGACAGTTCTGGAACCGTTGCCGCATATGAGGACTACTTAGCGGCCTATCCCAACGGCGTTTTTGCGCCCGAGGCTGCTGAGCGGCTTGAGGCTTTGACAGCACCGCAAATCAGCGCGGAACAGATAGAGCGCGCTCGTGCAGAGGAGGCCGGATTACGGTTGTCGGGTGTTCGTGCACAACTTTTAGAACTTCGGTTGCGAGAGTTGGGCCATAACCCTGGTCGGTTGGACGGTGTCATCAATGATGCAACCCGACGTGCGATCGCTCGCTATCAAGACGAGCAGGGGCTGACGGCGACTGGATATGTAGATCAGGCAACCGCTGTAGGTTTGATGACCGGTTCCATTGAGATCCGTATCCCTGGCCGGTGAGCAGCGAGAGACACCGCGAATAAGACACAAAAAAGCCCACCGCAGAATTTGCTGCGGTGGGCCTTTCTTTTTCGACCAGTGTTATTGAGGGCGCGCTGGAACGTAGCGTTCGAATACCATGCGGATGAAGCCCGTCGTCGAATTGTCCAACTGGCTGACCGCCACCATGTAAGTCCCAGGTTGCACACGGACAGTTAGAAGCGAGTCGAGGGAGCCACCGGCATCATCGTTGTAACCTACTTGGCGACCTAGATCATCGTACATGGCGAGGACGGGATCGCCTTGGCCCTGCGCGATGGCTTCGACCAAGACCAGACCGCCTTCATAGACGTCAAATGCGTACCATTTTGCGTCCCCGCCAACGTTTACGTCTTCGCGCAACCGTGTTGAGAGTTCTCCCAAAGCTTGTACTGGGTAGGACCCGTCAAGCGGTGGACTTGCGTCGCCGCGTGCATATAGATTTAGGAGAGCCGCTTCGGCGTCGTATTCTGTTGCAGTTACCGTAATTGGCACACTTTCATCACCATAAAGATCAAGCGCGACGCAATACGTTCCGGCGGGAAGAGGGTCCGACATATCGATGCGACTGTTTAGGCCGTCAAAGTCATCGTTTTCGGCCAACCAATTACCGGTTGGGTCGAACAACGTCAGGATCGGGTCCGCGTCTTCGTTTTCGGCCGTCAACGAAATGGACATCGGGGTGTCCAATGTCAGGCTATAGGTGTTTTGTGCTGTCCAGCTGTTGCTTACGGGTTGGTCCAAAGTAAGGGCTGGTGCGGTGGTCGGGTCACATTCGCCTGTGCCGCCATTCTCAGGAGAAAATCCTAAACCTGCGGTCAACGGTTCTTGGTCCATTCGGCCGGCGCGAACGAAACCTGTTAATGGAGTGCCATCAAAGCTTCGCATTGAAACGCAGTAGGTGCCGGGATTTAAGAAAGTTTCGGCTCGGCTGGCGGCATCACCTCCGCTGTCGTCATCTGAAGCAACGAACTCACCAGCGGCATCGCGCACGTCGATGACGGTGTCACCACCACCGCGTCCTTGAGCTTCGATGCGGTAATCACCAGCCTCCGACACCGTGAAAAGCCCGACGTATTCGTTTTGTAATAATACGAGCGCCATTTGTTCAACGTATGACGGGGCAATTGAAATGTCAGAAGAGGCTTCATCGCCGCCCAACCACTGCCCGTTTGCACCAGTGCCGCCGCAAAGGTTCGCATCTTGTGCCATGGCCGGCAGAGCAGAAAATGCAAATGCGCCTGTTACCAGTGCTGTAGAAATAGATCGGATCATTTTAATCACTCCGGTATTTGAAATTACCGGAATCCTACGGGCTGTTCGGCTTGGCGGCTAGGAAAAGTTTGCGCAGAAGGCGTGCAGGTCAAGAATACCTGACCTTAGACCATAGTACTGTGTTTCATTGTCCTGACCTTTGGCGGGAACAGGGTGGGGGCAAACCCGCAAGTACTAATGTTCGGTAAAAGAAAAAGCCGCGCTCTGATTTCTCAGGCGCGGCTCTTTAAAACTTAACTGTCTAAGTGGTCTGGGATTAACCCTGACGCGCCTTAAACCGACGCTGGGTCTTGTTGATAACGTAGACCCGACCCTTACGGCGCACGACGCGGCAATCGCGGTGGCGCTGCTTGAGCGAGCGGAGGGAGTTGCGAACTTTCATGGTTCTATCCTTTTCTCGCGGCGCGGCGATTGCGCCTTGGTTGCTGTCGTGCGCTGCAAGCAACGCGGTGAATTCGTGGTGGACGATACTGGGATTGAACCAGTGACCCCTTCGATGTCAACGAAGTGCTCTACCGCTGAGCTAATCATCCTTATCTGTTGCACCTCTGCCGTCCTATAAATGAATAGGACGCGCAAGCGCGCGTCAGGTGTCGCGGTCTATATAAAGAGTCGGCTGGGGGATCAAGGGCTTTTGGTAAAAGAGTAAAATGCGTTAAGTTGATCTTTGAAGGGATCACTAAAATGAGTGGAACAGAAAACCAATCCTACCTGTTGCGGTGTCCGGACACGTGCACAACAAGTGTTGTGTTTGCGTCTCCGCATTCAGGTAGAATTTACCTTCCTTCATTCTTGCGGCAAGTGATTTTGGATCAACATGAGATTCGGTCTTCAGAGGATGCATTTGTTGATGATTTGTTTGGCTCTGCCATAAAACATGGTGCTCCGTTGCTGACAGCGCAATCACCACGCGCCTTTGTCGATTTGAACCGAGGACCAGAAGAGCTGGATCCGGCCGCCATTGAAGGTATCCGGCGTGTTGCGCATAACCCGCGAATTTCTAGCGGCTTGGGTGTGATCCCACGTGTCGTTTCCAATGGCCGCGCGATATATAATGGAAAGCTATCGCTGGTAGAGGCGCATGACCGCATTGCTTCGGTGTGGCGTCCTTACCACGATACTTTGCAGTCTTTGATGGATCGGGCGCACCGTTCTTTTGGAGAGGCTATATTGATTGATTGTCATTCCATGCCCCACGAAGCATTGGAAAACGTTGGCCCGCCCGGTGCGACAAGACCGGATGTCGTTCTAGGGGATAGGTTTGGGGCTGCCGCGTCGTCGTCAGTTGTAGAACAGGTAGAAGCGGCTTTTGCATCAGCAGGATTTAAAGTTGCACGTAACATGCCGTTCGCTGGGGCCTATATTTGCCAGAACTACGGTCGACCTTCGCGCCGCCAACATGCGGTACAGGTCGAAATCGATCGATCTATCTATATGGATGAGAAAACCATAAAGCCGAACGCAAATTATGGTGCTTTCAAAGAGACGTTAGATGGTGTGATTGCCGAGCTTTCTGAAATTGGGCGTGGTGAAGATCAACGTGTCGCTGCCGAATAGTGCGGTTAGATCGTTATCGCAGTGCGCGACCTTTTAGGATCGCGTCTTTCCCAAATTTCTTTCGAATTGCATCGGTGGCGCGTTCAGCTTCGGCACGCTTACCGGCATCGGGATCCAGTAGGTCGCCTTCGCGGTCTGCGTCTCTAGCTGGGACAAGGTCCGAAATTCCGACACCTAACAGCCTATAGGGGCCTTGCTCACCGACCTGATCAAACAATGCGCGAGCGGTCCGATAGATCGTGTCGGCCAATTGGGTGGGCTGGTGCAGGCTTTGACGTTTTGAAAGCAGTTTATGATTTGAACGCTTCAATTTTAAAGTGACAACCCGCCCTGCTTTTTCGTTTGCTTTTGCCCGGCTAGATACTTTTTCGGCCATTCGCCATATGTGTCCGTCGAGCAAGTCTATCGCACTGGTGTCTTCATTGAATGTTGTTTCGTTGGATAGCCCCTTAACTGGCGCGTGGGATGATACACGACGGGCGTCCTCGCCGCGGGCAAGCGCGTAGAGCTTTTCACCCATACTGCCGAACCTGTCATTGAGGTCGCGTCTATCCCAACGCAAAAGGTCGTCAAAGGTTCGGATGCCAGCGGCATCTAATGACGCTTGTGCTGCCGGGCCAATGCCCCAAATCAGACGTACAGGTTTGGGGCGTAGAAATTCGGTGGTTTCGGCGGCGCCGATCACAGAATACCCGCGCGGCTTATCTAGGTCAGATGCAACCTTGGCCAAGAACTTGTTGTGGCTAAGGCCAATGGATCCTGTAATCCCGATCTCGTCCTGCATTCGCTTGGTCAGTCGGGCCAACATAACGGCTGGCGGGGCGCCGTGTAGTTTTGCAGTCCCCTTTAGATCCATAAACGCTTCGTCCAAGGACAGGGGTTCCACGACGGGCGTTAGTTCATCCATCAATGCACGTACTTGTCGGGAGACTTCCGCATATCTGTTCATGCGGCCTTTGACGACAATTGCCTCTGGGCACAGTTTCAAAGCTTGAAACATGGGCATCGCGGAACGAACACCCTTTATGCGGGCAATGTAGCAACAGGTTGAAACAACGCCGCGGTGCCCCCCTCCTATGATGACGGGCTTACCATCCAGTTCGGGATTGTCGCGCTTTTCGACACTTGCATAGAACGCGTCGCAGTCCATGTGCGCGATTGTAAGGTCAAATAGTTCTGGGTGGGATGTCACACGGGGGCTGCGGCACACGGGACACCGTGTTCCTGATTCGAAACTATGAAGGCAGGCGCGACATATGGCGGGCATAGGTATAGATACGCGAGCAATTAGGGGCGAGGCAAGTTGGGGTGAGAGGAGCGCTCAGTTGAATTCGGGCCTTGTTGTAGAATCTGTAAGAAGACGTCAGTTCGACCAATGGTTGCGGCACGTGGGTAACACGCCCGCCTAAAATGAGTTCTAAGCCGACCTGCCCTTCAATTACCGAGCAAGGTGGTTCACAGTGCGGCCAATATAAAAACCAGTTTTGAGGATCGTCATGAGTATTGAAGATATCATTGGTAATTTGGTCGGGGGTAATATTGTCCTGATCTTATTGGCAGCCTTTATTATTATCTGCATCTTTATGGGGGTTCGAATTGTCCCTCAGTCAGAAAAATATGTGGTTGAACGGTTTGGTCGACTGCGTGCGGTGCTTGGGCCGGGCATCAACTTTATCATCCCGTTCCTTGACCGTGTTGCGCATAAGATTTCCATTCTGGAACGTCAGTTGCCGGTTATGGGACAAGATGCGATTACGTCAGACAACGTGTTAGTGCAGGTCGAAACTTCAGTGTTCTACCGCATTATTGAACCGGAAAAGACAGTTTACCGTATCCGCGACGTTGATGGTGCGATTTCAACAACGGTTGCCGGTATTGTGCGTTCTGAAATCGGTAAGATGGAACTGGATCAAGTGCAGGCAAATCGTACCGGCCTGATTTTGGCTATTCAGGACCAGCTTGCTGCACAAGTTGATGACTGGGGTATTGAAGTGACACGCGCCGAGATTTTGGACGTAAACTTGGATGCCGCCACGCGCTCTGCCATGTTGCAGCAGTTGAACGCCGAACGTGCGCGCCGTGCACAGGTTACTGAAGCCGAAGGCCAAAAACGTGCTGTTGAGCTGCAATCGGATGCCGAACTGTATGCTGCAGAACAGGCCGCTAAAGCGCGACGTGTGTCGGCGGACGCAGAGGCGTATGCGACCCAAGTTGTTGCTGTTGCGATTGCTGAAAATGGTTTGGAGGCGGCGCAGTATCAGGTCGCTTTGAAACAGGTTGAATCCATCAATGCGCTGGGCGCGTCCAATGGCAGCAACACAATTTTGGTTCCTGCCAATGCGCTTGAGGCCTTTGGTGATGCATTCAAAATGCTTAAAGGACGCGGCTAATGGCGTGGTTTAATGAATGGTGGATCTGGATGGTGGCAGGGCTTGTCCTTGCCATTGCCGAGGTGTTGATCCCAGCGTGGATTTTCCTCGGGTTCGCCATTGGTGCGTTCCTGATGGGTGTCATGATTTGGCTTGGTATCGGCAGTGGACTGTCATTGGCGTGGTCACTGGTGATTTTTGCGGTGCTTTCGCTGATCGCCTATATCGCCTTGCGTCAGGTTTTCGGCATTCGGCGTGGACAGGTGAAAGTTTGGGACCGCGACATCAACGACTAAAAAGAAAGGCCCCGCACAAGGCGGGGCCAGTTTAGTCTGGTCACGAGGAATATCGTCCGAGGGACAGTTCGGACAGAGGCAGTGACAGACGTTTCGAATATCAGCGAATAGACAGCAAACCGCCTTCACGAGAGGCCATTTGCTGAGCCTGTTGAGTAAGGCCGCGGCGCACAGCGGTTTCTTCCATCATCAACGTGCCGGGCACGGAACATGGGTACCGGTAGGTACGGCCTTTGCGGTCGATATCGACGCGGGCTTCGTAGGCGCCGGTTACCGGGTTGTAATGGATGTTTCCAAGCTGAATGCGAGACATAACGGGCGTCCTTTCTTTGATTTATCGGGTGCGTTGGCGAACGGCGTGACCGAGCAGTGCACGTTTTACCTGCGATGGATCCATCGTTGCGGGACCGTCGGCACGGCAATTGAATTTTAGCGGCCCACCGTGGGTCGGCAAAACGACGGCGGCTTCAAAACCGCGGCCTGTGTATCGAATGTCATTTAGTTGGATCATGATAACCCCCTATAATTCGTCTAGTGTCAGTCTTTCCTGTCTACACAACATCTGGGGATAACTTTGGTTCCATTAAAGGGGGAGCGTACATACACGTTTCCCCCCGTTCCCGTGAAGAACGGGCGGATTTCTGTAATCTATGGTGTTAATATTTTGATTATTAACGATAAAATGAAAACTCTATGCGGAGCGTAATTCCGCCTGAATTGCCTCTGCAACGGCCCTTGGGTCAGAATTTTGCCAAATTGGGCGCCCAACAACCACGTGATTGGCACCGTCTGCAATGGCTTTGGCAGGTGTTTCAACCCGTTTTTGGTCGCCCAGCGCAGCCCCAGCAGGACGCACACCAGGGGTTACAATTAGCTTTCCGTTCGCTTCGGGGAGCGCACGGATGAGCGCGGCTTCTTGGGGCGATGCGATGACACCATCAGCGCCGTTCGACAAAGCGGTTCCTGCCCGTTCTTGAACCAGATCCTTGATGTCACCTGCTTTGATGCAGGACGCATCCAGGTCTTGGCGATCCATGGATGTGAGGATCGTAACCGCGAGGATCTTCATGTCGGACCCGCCCTTTCCTTCGGCGGCTGCTCTTACAACATGAGGGTCTCCGTGGACAGTTAAGAAGTCGTGCCCGAACCGTGACAACCCGCGAACGGCTGCTTCGACCGTTGCACCAATGTCGAACAGCTTCATATCGAGGAAAATGCGTTTTCCATGCTCGTCGGCCAGCTCGTTAGCCAAAGCCAAGCCGCCACCTGTCAACATCCCTAGCCCAATTTTGTAGAAAGACGCCGCATCGCCGATTTTCTCGGCAAGGGCCATGCCTTGCAGGGCGTCTGGAACATCAAGGGCTACAATCAACTGATCGGATGTGGTCATGGTCTGGGCTCCCGTTTTGCTTGGGCTGTCTTACGGAACCGAATGCAAAGGGGCAAGCAGGCTCAGGATTTGGCCGTACCAGGGCGAAACTTGGCACCGTCTATGGCAAACAACGCTATGCCAGCGCAAACCCCGATGGCGCTACCGATCCATGCCGTCCCTTGGTAACCAGTAAATAGGCCACCACTTGCGAGAACAGCAGACGCAAATATCATCCCGCCAAAATGGGAAACTGCGACCAGTGATGACCCAGCTCCGGGGCGAGAGGATACAAGATCTTGCACATATCCAACGGACAAGGACAGTATGATACCTGCACCAATTCCGCCTGGAATGATCATGACCCAAGCGGAGCTGATCGTGTCGAAAGCTGCTAGTCCTGCGAGGAATGCGCCATAAATCAGACACCCAATCAGGATCATGCCACTGCGAGAGATGTATCGAAGCAGTACTGCAGCCCCCAACATGACTGGGACCTCCGCTATTGCGACGCCGCCAGCAAACCAACCGACATCCGCCTCGGAACCGCCTAGGTCGTTCACAATCAATAGCCCTAACAGAATATTGTATAACCCGTTCACGCCGCTGATTACGGCGATCAGCAACAAGCGAGCAAGGACTGGGGCGCTGGAGAGTTCTTTGAGAGATTCAAAGAAACCGATGCCCGAAGTTTCAGAAAGCGCCACTGTTTGCGTGGGCCACATGCGCAAGATCAGCATGAGCACAACAATGCTTAGGAGTGCCGAGACACCATAAAGGCTGAGCAGATCCATCCCACCCGCCACCGCGATGGCCAGCAAAGGGGGGGTAAGGCCAAATGTTCCAGAAAATGCAGCGCGGATGAATGATAGGCTGACGTCTTTGTTCAAGGCGTCGTTTTTGCGGGCCGCAAGGCTGGCCATGGCAAAGTACTGTGTGAAGGTGGTTGATGCGATTGGGAACAGGACGACATGCGCCAAGATGAAAGTTATCTTGGATGGGAGGAAAAAGACACTGAGCGCGCCGACAATGGCAACCAGATTGCAGCGTGCAAGTACCGTTTTATATCGACCAGTCTGGTCGGTATAGATGCCGACACTGACTGAGGCGGTGACACTAAACAATGCGCCCAATGTGGTCATCAAGGCATATGCGCTGCGGGAAAACCCTAGATGTTCAATTCCGATCACTGATTGAAATGGCGTTAGTGTTGCCACAGCTGCGCCCATTATCGTGATGCAAAGGAACGACAGCCGGAGCAAGGGGTCGTTCCAGGAATTCGAAATATCTGAGAGCATAGTTCTTACCCATGATGGAGTTGTGGGCAGACTAGGCTACGCTGACGGAAAGTGCGACTTAGGAAATCAGTTGCAAAGTTGGCTAGCGGATCGAGCAATTGGAAACGCCTGTTGAATGCCATCGGTGGGGCGGTAACCAAATTCAACGATCATGCAGGGGGCTTCGTTTCGAAAGGACCAAAATACGATGGCACGATGGTTGCGAACTTCGTGCATCACAGCGTCATAGATAAACGTCAGGGTTTCTGGGGCAGTTATCGAGTCAAGTTTCGCAGATAGGTTCATCAATGAATAGTGGCCGATGTGTTCGTCATAGGCTTGTTGCAAAGTTGCGTACTCGACTTCGTAAGCCAATTCAGTCTGATTTTTCTGGACGGAAAGATGGTCTTTGAAATATCGCGCTAAGGCCGAGAGGTCTTCGTTGTCCAAAGGGGTGCCAAAGGGATGGCCCTCGATTCTGGACAGCGAGCCATCAGCGATAACCAAGTCTTCGAATGGCAGGCTTATCGCGAGGCCTATACCGTCATCATTTGAAGAGAATGTGAGAACACTGCCAGGCAAGGCGTGCGCCCTGACCGTGTTGATATTGCCGACTGTAAGGAAAAGGGCGAGCCATAAGGCTCGCCCAAAGATCATTCGCAGCACGTTTAGTTGCCGCCATAGTCATCGTTGATGTCACGCCAAACAGAATGTGGGTGATTGCCGTCTTCTCCGGTGGATTTGTTGGATTGCAGTGAAAACTCCAACCACAAGGAGGGGCCATGCACGCGGACATAATCGTCTTCGCTGTTTACATCTGTCGTGCCCGTAAAGCCCAAGACTGTATCGGGGTATTCTGAAATGTATTGTTGCATATAGGCGGCGGCCTCGGCTTCGCTGATGTCTTCAACATAGGTTGCGATTGCGGCAGTCAGTAGGGCTTGTTGATCAGAATCTAGATCAGACACTGGCATGCCTTCTTGGTCGGTTGGGATAGCATCATCCGCCTGAGGGCCTGCTAGGATATCTCGATAGCTGCCTGCTAGTGTTGCGGCGGCTTGTTGTTCGTCGGTCAATGACGACAATAGCGCGGCAAAGGCATCGCGTTCTTGGGTCAGCGGAATGTTCGTAACACCGTTCATATCAAAGGCGGGGAAAGGTTCGATCCCGTGGAACGAGGGGGTAGCACCGACCAGAGCACCGTCGGTGTAGGTGTTAGTAAAGGCGAAGTGATGACCGCCATAGTACAACTGCCATGTCCCTGTTTCAGCTGGTGTGCCGAGAAACGCGAATTTGGTGTTGAACGATGAATACCCAGCTACGTAGTCCGTGCTAACGGCGGCAATATAGTCGTCCGCGTTCAACGTTTGGACCATTTCATCGAAGCCTTCATTGTCGGCAGCGCCCGTGGCTTTCATCATGATGGCTTTGACGATACCACGCTGCAAGATGGTGCACTCGCCAAGCAATGCACCGGGGCGGGCGGGAAATGCGCCAGCTGGAAGGTTGCTCCAGTTTTGAGCTTCTTCAACGGAATAATCGTCTTGCAGATACCCAAGAAGATCTTCGTCTTCGATGGACGTGGTTAGTAATTCAGTGAGGCACAACAAGCGTGCGTAACTTGCCTCGGTGCCGCATTCATCGACGACATCGGGGATTGGGGCAGTGCCCATAAGCGTACTGGTGTCTCCTAGCCTTGGGTCGGCTTCTGGACCCTCGCCGTCATTTGGTGGTCCACCCGCCGGTTGAGAAAGCGTCATCGTGGCAGAAGTAAGAAGTACGAGGATACTTATTTGGATTCCTGAAGTTGGATCTATAGAACAAGGCTAACATTGCATCGCTGCATCCGTACACAGGTTACAACCACCCTTGCCTTTTTTCGCTGACAGTCGGGCTTGAAGTGCTGGATCAATGCCACCACATTTGGTGAGAGGCCCCTAAAAGCCTGTGCCGCAAAGCGGGCAGCATGAACATCGGGGCGCTTATAGAAGGAGAGATCTCATGAACTTAGAAAAGTTCACGGAGCGTTCGCGTGGTTTTATTCAAGCCGCACAAACGATCGCAGTAGGCGAAAGCCACCAACGGCTTGCACCCGAACATTTGCTGAAAGCCTTGCTTGATGATGATCAGGGATTGGCCGCAAATCTTATTGCTGCGTCTGGTGGCGATGCCAAACAGGTAATGCAGACTTTGGAAATTGCGCTGTCGAAGGTGCCGAAAGTTACTGGTGATGCCAGCCAGACCTATATGGATGGAACGACAGGCAAGGTTTTGGCGGAGGCTGAAAAGCTGGCAAAGAAAGCCGGCGATAGCTTTGTCCCTATTGAGCGTGTTCTGACGGCGATGGCGGTTGTGAAGTCGAAGGCGAAAGAGGCGTTAGATGCCGGTGGCGTGACAGCCATGGCGTTGAACCAAGCGATTAATGACATTCGCAAGGGGCGCACCGCGGATACTGCGAGTGCCGAAGATGGATATGACGCGTTGAAGAAGTACGCGACAGATTTGACTGCGCGCGCACGTGAAGGAAAGATTGACCCGATCATTGGTCGCGACGAAGAAATTCGCCGCGCGATGCAGGTTTTGTCTCGTCGAACTAAGAACAACCCCGTCCTTATCGGTGAACCCGGCGTTGGTAAAACGGCGATTGCTGAAGGTTTGGCGTTACGAATTGTAGATGGTGATGTGCCAGAATCGCTTCGCAAGAAATCGTTCCTTTCATTGGACATGGGTGCATTGATTGCCGGCGCCAAATATCGCGGCGAGTTTGAGGAACGCTTAAAGGCGGTCTTGTCTGAAGTGACAGAGGCTGCCGGCGAAGTGATTTTGTTCATTGATGAAATGCATACGCTTGTCGGCGCTGGCAAGGGGGACGGGGCAATGGATGCTGCGAACCTGATCAAACCTGCTTTGGCGCGTGGTGAATTGCACTGCATTGGTGCGACCACTTTGGACGAATATCGCAAGTACGTTGAAAAAGATGCGGCCCTTGCGCGGCGTTTTCAGCCTTTACAGGTCCAAGAACCTACCGTGGAGGATACGGTTTCAATCTTGCGCGGCATTAAAGAGAAGTACGAACTTCATCACGGCGTCCGAATTTCGGACAGTGCATTGGTGTCGGCAGCGACATTGTCTCACCGCTATATCACCGACCGTTTTTTGCCCGACAAAGCCATCGATTTGGTGGACGAAGCCGCGAGCCGTCTGCGGATGGAGGTCGATAGTAAGCCAGAAGAGCTGGACGCGTTGGATCGCCAAGTTTTGCAATTGCAGATCGAAGTAGAAGCGTTGCGACTTGAGGACGATCAGGCTTCTATAGATCGTTTGGAAAAGCGTGAAAAACAGTTGGCCGATTTGCAAGAACGTAGTGCAGAGATGACTGCGAAGTGGCAGGCAGAGCGCGACAAGCTGGAGGGCGCGCGTGGGTTAAAAGAACATCTAGATCGTGCACGTGCGGATTTGGACATTGCGAAACGTGAAGGCAACTTAGCGAAAGCGGGCGAGCTATCTTACGGCGTCATTCCCGAGCTTGAAAGGCAGTTGGGGGAGGCCGAAGAGTCTGATGACCTTATGGTAGAGGAAGCAGTGCGCCCAGAACAAATTGCGTCGGTTGTCGAGCGTTGGACGGGCGTGCCTGTTGCAAAAATGTTAGAAGGCGAACGCGAGAAACTGCTTCGGATGGAAGACGGGCTGCACAAACGGGTGATCGGCCAAGATAGTGCCGTTCGTGCGGTCGCCAATGCTGTGCGCCGTGCGCGCGCAGGCCTGAATGATGAGAACCGCCCACTGGGGTCATTCTTATTTCTGGGGCCAACAGGCGTGGGTAAGACCGAGCTGACCAAGGCTGTCGCTGATTTCTTGTTTGATGATGACAGTGCGATGGTGCGTGTAGACATGTCTGAATTCATGGAGAAACATGCGGTGGCGCGCTTGATTGGAGCCCCTCCGGGATATGTGGGATATGATGAAGGCGGTGTGCTGACGGAAGCTGTACGTCGGCGGCCTTATCAGGTGATCCTGTTTGATGAAGTCGAAAAGGCTCACCCGGATGTGTTTAATGTATTGTTGCAAGTTCTTGATGACGGCGTTCTGACGGATGGGCAGGGCCGGACCGTGGATTTCAAACAAACGTTGATCATTTTGACATCAAATCTAGGGTCGCAGGCGCTTAGCCAATTGCCAGAAGGCGCGGATAACGCAACTGCACGCCGCGATGTAATGGACGCCGTTCGGGCCCATTTCCGGCCTGAGTTTTTGAATCGATTGGATGAAACGGTGATCTTTGACCGGCTTGCACGTGATGACATGGATGGCATCGTCGACATTCAGATGGCGCGCCTTTTGAAGCGGCTTGCCGCGCGGAAAATCAGCCTTGATTTGGATGATGGTGCGCGCAAATGGCTGGCAGATGAAGGGTATGACCCTGTGTTTGGCGCCCGTCCGTTAAAGCGGGTAATCCAGCGTGCCCTGCAGGACCCATTGGCCGAAATGCTTTTGGCCGGTGATGTGAAGGACGGCAGCGTCGTTTCTGTTTCAGCCGGCGCTGATGGTCTACTGGTTGGTGATCGCGTCAGCGCGTCAAACCGGCCGAAGCCTGACGATGCAGTCGTGCACTAAAACGAAGACAGTGATCGGGTCTATATGATACGTTTATCATATGGACCCGATCACGATCACTTTTTATGCGCTGGTATGTGGCTGCCTGAGTGCTGCTGCACCGAAATTGCCAGGTTTGCCTATTCGGTTAGGCGTTGGTGCGGGCGTGGGTGTTTTGGCTGCAACGTTGCTGCCGCTTATCAAAGACGCAGTGGGCATTTATTGACGTAAAGACGGTAACCCGACGCCCGTTGCTTCAAACCCACCATCTGATGCGATGGTTTGACCCGTGACATAGCTGGCCTTGTCAGACAGAAGAAAGGCGATGACTTCGCCAATTTCAGCCTCAGTTCCGTAACGGTTCAGCGGAATAGCATCATGGTAGGCGTCGATGATGTCTTGTGTGTGGACCGCCATTGCCAATTTTGTGCGCACTGGTCCAGGGCAGACGGTGTTCACGCGGATACCATGTTCGCCCAGCTCGACAGCTTGTTGCAGCGATAGCTGAATGACGGCTGCTTTGGATGTTCCGTATGCCACGCGCAGCGTTGATGCACGAAGACCGGAAATGCTGCCTATGTTTACGATCGCACCTTTTGACTGCCTCAGCGCAGGGGTCGCGGCCTGAACGCACAAGAACACACCATCTAAGTTGGTTTCCATAACACGTTTCCAACGCGCAAAATCCGTGTCTTCGATTGGGCCAAAATCGGCAATACCTGCGTTGTTTACTAAGCCGTCGATACGCCCGAAATGGCGTAAGGTTTCAGCAATCATTCCATCAACAGCAGCGGGGTTCGATACATCACAATCTATGCCATGAACGTTTTTGCGCGCGTTAACCGCGTCGGCCAAGGCGGCGCTATCCCAATCAATCATTGCGACTTGCCAGCCGGCGGCTAATAATATGTCTGTCGTTGCTAAACCAATACCACGTGCAGCACCTGTGATAATTGCTGTTTTCATTGGTTCACCCCTATTTTCCTTTATCCTTAGGCTGTCGTGATCGTGGTGTTTCGTAAAGCGAAAATTTCAAACGAATTGGGAGTCATGAACGCCGAGCGGAGCTTGAACATTTAGTCACGGTAGCGTTGGTTGACCGCTGGGGCTCTTTATCTATTGTCAGTGCTCTATAACTTGAAAGGGTTTCCTTTGTTTTCAGCATTTTCGATGTCCGTTTTTGAAGGTCTGGCGATCGCATTGATCGTTGCCGTCGGTGTTGTGTTTGCGGTTTTGGTTGTGTTGTTCGTCATCGATCGGATGCAAACGCAGGACGCTATTCGACGGAATTACCCAGTTGTTGGCCGGTTCCGGTATTTGTTTTCCAGTTTGGGCGAGTTTTTCCGCCAGTATTTCTTTGCGATGGATCGCGAAGAACTTCCATTTAACCGCGCGCAACGCGATTGGGTGAAACATTCCGGAGACGGGAAGGGGAGCACAATTGCGTTTGGGTCCACACGCAATCTCAATGTACCAGGGACGCCGATTTTTACGAATGCGGCGTTTCCTCCCTTAGATAACCAATTTGCGACTACGAAATCATTGGTCATTGGCGAAGGTGCACGTGAGCCATATGCAGCCCCGTCGATCTTTAATCTAAGCGGAATGTCCTATGGAGCTATTTCAAAACCGGCAGTGCAGGCATTGTCCAAAGGATGCGCCAAGGCGGGGGTTTGGATGAACACGGGCGAAGGCGGGCTTTCACCTTATCACCTTGAAGGAGGATGTGACCTTGTTTTTCAAATGGGTACCGCCAAGTTCGGTGTCCGAGACGCTGATGGGCATCTGGATGATGCCAAATTGCGTGCGGTTGCGTCACATGACCAGGTGAAGATGATCGAGATCAAGCTGGCGCAGGGGGCAAAACCTGGGAAGGGCGGAATTTTACCTGCGGCAAAGATCAGTCCTGAAATTGCAGAAATTCGCGGCCTACCCGCTGGTCAAGATGGGATTAGCCCCAATCGCCATGCAGAGGTAGATGATTGGGATGACCTGTTAGATTTCGTCGCTCATGTGCGCGAAGTGTCGGGCTTGCCGACAGGGATCAAAACTGTGCTCGGGTCTGAAAAGGCATTTGAGGAGTTCTTTGAAGCTATTGTGAAGCGTGGTGCTGACAGCGCACCGGACTTTATCACGCTTGATGGTGGTGAAGGGGGCACGGGGGCTTCGCCCATGTCGCTGATGGATCTGGTAGGCGTTTCCATCCGCGAGTCGTTGCCGCGTGTGTCGGCTTTGCGCAATTCACATGGTTTGAAAGACCGAATTCGTTTGATCGCGTCTGGAAAGCTCGTGGGGCCAGGTGATGTCGCATGGGCTCTGTGTGCTGGCGCCGATTTTATCGTTTCTGCCCGTGGGTTCATGTTTAGCCTTGGTTGCATTCAGGCGCTGAAATGCAACAAGAACACCTGCCCGACAGGCATCACGACTCACGACCTTCGGTTTCAGAAAGGTCTGGTGCCTGAAGAAAAATTTGAAAAAGTCGCTGCCTATGCGACCGGCATTGTAAAAGAAGTTGAGACGATCGCTCATTCTGTTGGTGTCTCTGAACCGCGCCAGATGCGCCGAAAGCACGTGCGGATCGTTCAGCCAGACGGAACAAGTATCCCGCTGTCCACGCTGTATCCATCGTAACGACAACTAAAAGCAGATAGAGCTAGGGGAAACGTTACAGTCAACCCGCGCAGATGTGACGACCACCGTAGTGACCTGCGCTAATACGTCCTTATATAGTATTGTGAAATGAAAGACCGGAGATACCTATGGCGCACCGCTGGACGAACACACTTACCTCTGCCGATATTACACCGAAATCTGTTTGGATGAACCGTAGGTCTGTCTTAGCCGGATTAGCCGGGGCTGGTGCATTAAGCTCGGTCGGCGGTGTCGCCACTGCCGAAGGCGAACTAACGCCGAACACGTTGGAAGAAATTCAGTCTTACAATAACTTTTACGAATTCGGTACTGGCAAGGGCGACCCTGCGGCCAATGCCGGCGCGATGGATACTTCCGGTTGGGAAGTGACGATAGACGGGATGGTCGACAACCCGGGTACATATGCGTTGAACGACTTGATCGGTGATATGACAACCGAGGAACGTATTTATCGTTTCCGTTGTGTTGAGGCGTGGTCGATGGTTGTGCCTTGGAATGGGTTCGAACTGGCTGACTTGCTGAACAAGGTTGGTGTCCAATCGGGTGCGACCCATGTTGGGTTTGAAACGGCTGTGATGCCAGAAGTGATGATCGGTGTTCAACGTCGCGTAATGGATTTCCCTTATGTTGAAGGTTTGCGTTTGGACGAGGCGATGCACCCGCTTACAATCATGGCAACCGGTATCTACGACGAGCCGCTTGCCAATCAGAATGGCGCGCCAATGCGTTTGGTCGTGCCGTGGAAATACGGGTTCAAGTCGATCAAATCGATTGTTCGTATTACTGTAACCGACGAACAGCCGGCTACATCGTGGAACACGATCAACGCGCGGGAATACGGGTTTTATTCGAATGTGAACCCAGAGGTGAACCACCCACGTTGGTCTCAGGCGTCAGAGCGCGTTATCGGCGGTGGGTTATTCGCCGCCCGCAAAGACACATTGATGTTCAATGGCTACCCAGAGGTCGCCAGCCTCTATGACGGCATGGATCTTGCGGCGAATTACTAAGGCCTATTGGGATATTTGAAAGCGGGGCGTGGGCATACACCTGCGCCCCAAGCTATTTTTCAGGTTGAAACATCTTTGAACTTGGCGTGGGGTGTGTGTCACAGGGCTTACTTTTTGACCTGTTCATCACAATCTTCATGATGAACGCTATTCCGGCCAAAGGATGAACCAGCAAATGACTACCCTTGTTGACACGATCAATCGTTTTGCTCGCAAAGTACCAACTTGGGTTGTGTACCTTTTGTTAACGGTCCCGATTCCGTTATTTTTCTACATGGCGGCAACTGGTGGTTTGGGTGTTGAACCCATCAACAGTTTAGAACGCGAGATGGGCGAATTTGCCCTTAAGCTGATTGTTGTCGGCCTTATGATTACGCCCGCGCGCAAATACCTCGGGCTGAACTTGCTGAAGTTTCGCCGTGCGATTGGAGTGATGTCATTTGTTTATGTTGTCGTCCATCTCGGAATTTGGGTTGCTTTGGATATGGCGTTCCGTTTCGAACAGATGTGGTCTGACATTTGGAAGCGGCCCTATATCACCATTGGTATGGTGGCGTTTATTGCCATGATCCCGCTGGCTGTTACGTCCAATAACCTATCCCTGCGCCGTATGGGGGCGGCCAGCTGGCGCAAGCTTCACAAATTGACCTATCCGATCGCCGTCTTGGGAGTGGTGCATTTCATCATGGTCCAAAAGGTTTGGGAAAGAGAGCCAATGATATACCTCGCGGTCATCATCGGTTTGCTGGCGCTTCGTTACACGTCGAAACAAAAAGAGACTGGTGTAGGTGTGCGCGGCTGATAACGTCCGCCTATGGAAAAACGCGATACTCAGAAAGCTACTTTGTTGATCATGGCGCTGTTTGCACTGCAACCAATGGCGTTTGGTTCGTGGTTGGCTATGATCCCCCATATCAAAGACACGCTTTCACTATCTAAGTCTGAGTTGGCGATTGCCCTACTTGGGATGCCAGTTGCCTTGATCCCGACCTTACAATTGGCAAGCCGCATCGTGGCCAAGATTGGACCAAGACGGACCTTTGCCGCTCTCCTCCCTATTCAAACATTTGCCGTTCTATTGCCATTCGTGTCGGTCGGGACGGCATCTCTTTTCCTTGCGCTTGCCATCTTGGGCGCGGTGATTGCGTTCTTGGAAGTCGCATTGAACACCTATGCAGGGCGATTGGAAAAAGCAGCAGGCTTGATGATAATGTCACGGTGCCATGGGTTTTGGGCGCTGGGCGTTGGGGTCGGGTCTTTTTCTGCAACGCAGCTGTTCGGTCTTGGCCCTGTTCTAGCAGTTTTCATAACTTGCGGGGTCTCTGGGGTATTGGGCGTTTGGGCAGGATTGAGCCTTCCACGATTAACAGGTGAGGCAGAAGCTGCAGCCGCCAAGCCGAGGAAGATCAGCCAAATGCCTCGGACATTGTTCTTTATCTCCATGTTTGTCTTCGCAGTAACGATTGTCGAAGGGGCAATGTCTGATTGGGCGGCTGTCTATTTGGCAGAGCGATGGGGCGGCACAGCCGGTAATGCCGGGATCGCAGTCACCTTCTTTGCGGGTTTCTTGGCGCTGGGCCGTTTTGTCGGCGACTATATGAAGGGTGCTATTGGCGCGCGCGGTGTTGCACGTCTGACTGTAGGGTTGGCGATCCTTGGTGTCTGTTGCCTGACCTTGTTCAACCCTATTGTGTTTACCTTCATCGGGTTTGCGTTGGTTGGGCTCGGTGTGTCTATTGGTTTCCCATTGGGCATTTCTCAAGCGGCTTCCTTAGATGATACTCACGAATCCCAAAACATTGCGACGATGGCAATGATCGCAATGTCGGGGTTTCTGGTTGGCCCACCGATCATCGGGTTCATTGCGGAGGCGGTTTCTCTACGGGTTGGGCTCATGTCGCTATTTCCCGGTCTGATTCTGGCTTTTTACCTGACCCGAATCTTCCCAGAAGGCGACTCGCGGGGGTGAATCATATCAAATCGTCGAATTTCGGCGTTTCTGAGGGTGCCACTTGGGGGTGGCTCTGTGGATAACCCAATATCTAGGTTAGTATGGACTGGTGGCTCCGCAATGATCTTCCGATGTACCTGGGGTCACACGCAATTCCTGCAAAGCAAGTGTCTGAAAATATGAGATTTTTCAGTATTTTCACAAAAATTGCATTTTTATGAAAAAAGCACTTGCGGGTTTGAGTGAGTAACCGTAGAACCCCCCTCACCGGCGGCGCTAACAAGCACCAACGGGG
>CANLQK010000004.1 GCA_947493255.1 uncultured Paracoccaceae bacterium | reverse complement strand
GGTACCAACGACGGCCCAGTGGCTGTTGAAGATACCTTCACAACAGACGAAGACACAGTATCTGACCTTGGTAACGTACTGGACAACGACAGCGACCCAGACGGCGATCCGCTGACTGTTGGTGCCGTTGACGGCGATCCAGCGAATGTTGGTCAACCGGTTCCGGGTTCTGAAGGTGGCTTGATCACCATCAACCCAGATGGCACGATCAGCTTTGATCCGAATGGCGAGTTCGACGAACTTTCCCCAGGTGAAAGCGTCGAGACGACTGTTACTTACACTGTAACTGACCCATCCGGTGCAGAAGCGACTGAAACTGTGACCATCACAGTGAACGGCGTGAACGACGGACCAGATGCCACAGACAACGCCTATGTTGTTTCTTTGACTGAGGACGCAGGCGACGTAGACGGAAACGTTATCACTGAAGACACTGGTGACGGTGTTGATAGCGATCCGGAAGGCGACGACCTGACTGTTCTTGCGGTCGACGGTGACGAAGCCAACGTTGGCCAGCAAGTTGCTGGTGATAATGGCGGTCTGTTCACAATCAACGAAGACGGTACAGTCGACTTTGACGCTAATGGTGACTTTGACGATCTGGGCCTGGGCGCGACAGAAGATACATCTGTCACCTACACAATCGTTGATGAGAACGGTGCAACGGATACGGCAACAGCCACATTCACAGTCACAGGTATCAACGACGGTACGGTTCAAGGCACAGGTGGTGATGACATCATCAACCCTGACATCCCTTATGTGGATGCAGATGGTGATATTGTTGACGCTAGCGACGGCATCCTGCCGGGTGACGAAGGTACAGACAACGATGTGATCGATGCCCAAGGTGGTAACGATACTGTTGATGCTGGCCAAGGTGACGACGTGGTCTTCGGTGGTACTGGCGACGACAGCATCACAGGCAACGACGGTAACGACACGGTCTTCGGTGAAGAAGGTGACGATATTGTCCGCGGCGGTGAAGGTGATGACGTTCTGGAAGGCAACGAAGGCATGGATATGCTCTTCGGTGGATCTGGTGACGATACAATCGACGGCGGTGACGACGACGATAAGATCGAAGGTGGATCTGGCGATGATACGATCATCGGTGGGTCTGGTAACGACGATCTTTGGGGCGCATCTGGTGATGACTCTGTCGACGGTGGCACGGGTGATGACGTGATCAACACAGCCGAAGGCAACGATGTTGTCGAAGGTGGCGAAGGTGACGATATCATCGACACTGCCAACGATGAGGCTCTGATCACATTCGATGAGAACGGGGATCCGGTATACCAAAACTTGCCAGATGTTGGTTATCCTGGTGCATACCCAGCTGACGATGATCCATTCGACGACCTTGATACGGTCTTTGGCGGGGCTGGTAACGACAGCATCATCACAGGCGACGACGATGACACCATCTTTGGTGGCACCGGCGACGACAATATCGACGCTGGCATCGACGATGACTTTGTTGAAGGTGGCGAAGGCAACGACACGATCCTTGGTTCCGAAGGTAACGACGAAATCTACGGTGAAGACGGTGACGACGTTATCTATGGTGGCCTAGCGCCGGGTGATGGTGATTTCGCAGACCTGCCAGACGATCTGGATGGTGACGGCGACAGCAACGATCCGGGCGAAGACCTTGTCACCGACAACAACAACGACACGTTGTTCGGCGGCGCGGGTAACGACTTCATCACAGGTAACGACGACGATGACACATTGTTCGGCGGTACAGGTAATGACGTTCTGGATGGCGGCATCGATGATGACACGATCTACGGCGACGAGGGTGAAGACACGATCATTGGTGGTCAGGGCACGGACAATCTGTTCGGTGGCTTGGGCTCCGATACATTCCTCGGCGGTAACGGTGGCGATGTTGTAACCGGTGGCGAAGACCCAGATGACAGCGATGTCGATGTTCTGGATCTGACCGGATCTAACGTTGATTTCATCACATACGTTGATGGCGACCCAGAGGCAGGTGAAGTGACCTTCCTTGACGGCTCCACCATGACCTTCTCTGAGATCGAGAATGTGATCCCATGCTTTACGCCTGGCACCACAATCGCGACACCGAAGGGCGAACGTTTGGTTGAAGAGCTTCGTGAAGGCGACCGGATCATCACACGTGACAACGGCATCCAAGAGATCCGTTGGGTTGGCCGCAAAGAGATGTCTGGTAAAGCGCTTGTCGCTAACCCGCACCTCAAGCCGATCTTGATCCGTGCTGGTTCCCTTGGGAACGGCCTGCCAGAGCGTGACATGTTGGTTTCTCCGAACCACCGTTGCTTGGTCGCATCTGAGAAAACACAGCTCTACTTTGAAGAGCGTGAAGTCTTGGCCGCGGCGAAACACCTGGTTGGGTCCGAAGGTATCCATGCTGTTGATGTGATGGGCACTGCCTACATTCACTTCATGTTCGACCGCCACGAAGTGGTATTGAGCAACGGTGCATGGACGGAAAGCTTCCAGCCTGGCGATTACTCTCTCAAGGGTATCGGCAACGCACAGCGCAACGAAATCTTCGAGCTCTTCCCAGAGTTGCAGGAGAAGCAGGGTCTGGAAGGTTACCAGTCTGCGCGTCGCGCACTGAAGAAGCATGAAGCCAAGCTTCTGATCAAATAAGTATATGCAGCTGTGTCCGCCTTCGGGCGGAGACAATAAAAGCAAAGGCGGGGGGATTTCCTCCCGCTTTTGTCATTTTAGGACAACGGTTTAGTCGCGTGTTTGGATGTAGGGAGTTCGCAGAAAGTTGAACCCGGTGGGTACTTTCGGAACGGGTTTCCCCGTTTAATTCCACCCATAGAACACCTAACCTTAGGTAAGTGGTACAACTGTCAGCCTGAAGGGGGTCCAATGCCAACGTCATTCGAAGTGCTCTACTTGGGCAATCTCGCAATTATTGATCCGACCGAGGGTGACCAACTTCTCGACCAGGCCGCGGTGAATTCCCTGATCGGGACATATGGTTCCGCAGCTGACCCACTTGCGTCTACGGATAACGTTATGGATTGGGTCGCCGATGATTTTTCGAACGGTCAAGCAACGAATTACGACCTAGATAACAGTAATGCATCTGACACTTTTACTGTGGATGGTGTTCAGCAGACGTTTGATGCCGCCATGGTGTTTAACGCCCAGATTACCTATTTTGATGGGACGACTGCCACAATTACGGCCGTGATTGCGCAAGCTGACAATGGCGACACGTACCTCATGCCGGAGTTTTCGGCGAATTCTGATCAGGCGGCAATCGAAGCGCAACCCATTCAGTCGCTTCAACTGATTTCCCCGATTTATGCGAACAATACTCCAGGGCAGGGGTTTAACCTCGTTGCAGACCGGCAGGATGCGGATCTTGTGCCATGTTTCGGGCTTGGAACTGTGATTGCGACGTGTCGGGGTGAGGTAAGGGTCGAAGACCTTAAGGTCGGTGACCTTGTGATGACACGCGACAACGGCCAGCAAAAAATTCGTTGGATTGGTCGTCGTGACGTGACGCCGCTTGAGATGGCGACAAACCCTGAATGGGCTCCGGTCCGTGTTGCTGTCGGTGCGCTTGGTCCAAATGTACCGCATGAACCACTCACACTGTCCCCTAATCACCGCGTTCTGATGACTGGCGAGCGCGCTTCGCTATTTTTTGGTGAGAACGAGGTTTTGGCAGCGGCGAAACATCTAATTGAAATGGATGGAATTGAAGCGGAGCAAGCCTCAAGTGTCAGCTACTTTCACATCATGTTCGATCGTCATGAAGTAATTTTGTCGAACGGCGCGTGGACCGAGAGTTTTCAACCCGGAGATTGTTCCCTTAGGGGGATCGGCAATGCGCAGCGCAACGAAATCTTCGAGCTCTTCCCAGAGTTGCAGGACGCGCAAGGCCGGGAAGCTTATCATTCTGCACGCCGGGGCCTGAAGAAGCACGAAGCCGAACTTTTGGCCAAGTAATACTTGTTCAGCGTTATTGGCGTCGATTCGTCTAGACTCAGCGATGTGTTAAGTAAGTCTTTTAATTTACGCCTAATTTTTCGGCATTTCATTTAAACGCATATCGTGGGCGTTTCTAAGACGAAAACAATCGCCTCAATATTGAATGAACCGTTCAATGAAACGCTACGTAGGTGTCCGAACGTCGCTATTTCCCCTCAAATTTTGTTAAAACTACCTTAAGTAGTGTGCAAACGTTGGGTTTGAACGCGTTTAATTTGCCATCATTGCCGCCAAGGAGATTTTGAAATGGCCACCATTACTGGAACACAGAACGGCGATACGTTGACCGGCGACGTCAATGGCGTAGCTGAAGACGATGTTATCTCGGGTCTGAACGGGCAAGACAGCCTGTCTGGTGGCGGCGGCAATGACACGCTTTATGGTGGCGAAGGAAACGACACGGTTGAAGGCGGTGATGGCGACGATTCCATTGAAGGTGGGTCTGGCCAAGACGTTTTGTACGGTGGGGATGGTGACGACATCATTCTAGACGACGAAGGAACCCAAAACCTTGGTCAAGATACCGTCTTTGGCGGCGCTGGTGATGACCAGATTTTCATGAGCGGCAATGGTGATAGTGCCTTTGGTGGAACAGGTGATGACCTGTTTAACATTCTGACCACGTCCAACTTCAACTCTTTATCCATCGATGGCGGGGAAGATGCGGATGGCAACGATAACGATGTCATCAACTTTGCAGCGCTTTATCAGGAATTTCCTGATCTGCAGATCATTTATGAACAAGGCGGTCCAGACGAAGAGAATGGCCGAATTCTGATCAAGACCGCGCCAAATGGGCAGGAACTTGGGCGTCTGGAATACAAGAACATTGAAAACATTATTTGTTTCACGCCTGGCACATTGATTGCGACTCCCCGAGGGGAAATTCCTGTCGAGGCGCTTCGCGAAGGCGACAAGGTTTTCACCCGTGATAACGGCATTCAAGAACTTCGGTGGTCTGGTCGGCGTGAATTGACGAATATCGACTTGTCGGTTTCGCCAGAATTCCAACCTGTCTTAGTCCGCGCTGGCTCGTTGGGGGCAGGTGTGCCGGAACGTGACCTGCTGTTGTCGCCAAACCATAGATTGCTGATGGCAGGCGAACGTACGTCGCTTTATTTTGAAGAAACAGAAGTCTTATCTGCCGCGAAACATCTGATTGGTATGGACGGCATTGATCATGTCACATCAGCCGGTGTGACCTATATTCACCTGCTCTTTGATCGCCACGAAGTTGTGTTGTCGAACGGTGCTTGGACAGAAACGTTTCAACCGAGTGATTTCTCATTGGATGGCGTTTTGGATGCGCAACGTAATGAAATCAATACGTTGTTCCCTGAGCTGGCCACGGTTTCTGCTGGCGAAGGCTGGTCGGCGGCACGAAAAGTGCTGAAGCAACACGAAGCAAAGCTGCTTACGCTTTAAAGCCGTTTCTATAGTTTTCCCATTCTGCGGGCGTGTCTAAATCTAGGCGCGCCCGTTGTCCGTTTAGGGGGATGAATTCGGTTTGCGATACGTGGGCTTTGCAAATTTCAAATGCGCCGCGGTCGCCGGTTAGTGTGGTTAATGCTGAAAACAGGCTGCGGTCAAAGAAGATGGGGTGGCCCGGTTTTGCATCTTCGGTCATTGCACGCACAATGAGGGCGGGGGAATTCGCCGCTTTCGATTTTAGGGCTGCAAGGTCTGTCTCGCGGATATCCGGCATATCGGCGGGCATGATGATGACGCCGGTCGCCGTGTCAGGTAGCGCCTTAACGCCCGCAGAAATGCTGCGCGACATGCCGTTTTGCGCATTTGGAACAGGCACCACCACGACATCGTCGTGGAGAACAGTGCCGCGCGGGTGCGTGCCATGCGGAAGGGTGACGTAGGTTGGCCCCAGTGACAGCGCGCGGTTTGCCAGCATGCGTAGGATAGGCGTGCCATTAACGTCTTCGAGCAATTTGTCACGGCCCAACATGCGTGAAGATTGCCCCGCCGCGAGGAGAAGGATTGGTATCATGGTGCAGTGTTGCGTGATGACGGGGCAATTTCCAGCAAAATATGTTGGTGTGTTACCCGCGCATACGGCTGCCGTCAGGGTCGAAAATAGGGGCCGTGATAAGGGTCGCGGGACGCCGTTGGCCCAAGATTTCGATCTCGACCTTCAGCCCGTCTTTGGCGTGTTCGACTGGGATCAAACCAAAGGCGATCGATTTGCCTGTGTGGTGCGAATAGCCGCCTGATGTGCAAAAGCCCAAAACCTTGCCATTAATGAAAATGGGTTCATAGGCCGTCACATCGGCATCGATTGCGTCGACGTCGAAGGTGACAAGTTTGCGTGCGGGTGTTTCTGCCTGTGCTGCAGCTTTGCCGATGAAGTCTTTGTTCCAATTGATGAATTTATCCATACCGGTTTCTGCCGCCGTGTAGTCGGGGCTGAATTCCCGCATCCATGAGCCAAAGAACCGGTCGAGCCGCAGGGACATGATTGCGCGCATCCCAAACAGGGAAAGGTCCATCGGTTGGCCCGCTGTCCACAGGGTGGTCCAAAGGGCACGTTGGTCCATTGGATCGCAGTAGATTTCATACCCTAGGTCACCGGTATAGCTGACGCGGTTCACGGTGCAGCTGGTTTGACCGATTGTAAGCTGACGCACATCGAGGAAGGCAAGATCCGCATCTTCAATCGTGCAGGCCTTTAGAAGCGTGCGTGCGTTTGGTCCTGCGATTGAAAATCCGTTCAATTTATCGCTTATATTTTCGATACTTACGTCACCATCTTGATGTTGCAAGAGCCAGCGCATGTGCTGATCTTGGGCCCCGTAAGACGCGGTGAGGATAAAGTGATCGTCCGCCAAGCAGGACACTGTGAAGTCGCCCAATAGTTTGCCTTTGGGGGACAGCATTGGGGTCAACGAAATGCGGCCGACCTTTGGGATACGACCTGCCATTATGTGGTTTAACCAAGCCCGAGCGGTTGCGCCGCGGACGACGTATTTGCCAAAATTGTGCACCTCGGTAATCCCGACGTTTTCGCGCAGGGCCGTGACCTCGCGGGCGACGGCACTGAAGGCGTTTGAGCGGCGGAAGGAGGGTTCTTCGAATGTGGGTTCGTCGCCTGTGGCGAAGTAATTGGGAACCTCGAGCCCGTATTGGTGGCCCCAAACGGCGCCAAGGCCGCTAAAGAGGTCGTACATCGGTGTGGTTCGATGGGGGCGTGCGGCAGGAAGTTCTTCGTTTGGATAGGCGATAGAAAAACGTTTCTGGTAGTTTTCAATGACCTTTGGGCGGGTGTAACCCGCGTTGATCCAGCCGCCAAAACGCGCAACATCCATTGCGGACACATCGCGTTCGCATTCGCCTTCGACCATCCATTGGGCCAACATCAGGCCGACGCCGCCACCTTGGCTGAACCCCGCCATCACACCGCAAGCGGACCAATAGCCCTGCACACCAGGAATCGGCCCAACCAGCGGGTTGCCATCTGGCGCGAACGTAAACGGGCCGTGGACGACCGATTTGACGCCGGCACGTTCGAGGGCGGGGAATCTTTTATAAGCGAATTCAATGCTGTCTGTGATCTTGTCAAAGTCGTCGGGCAAAAGTTCGTGCCCAAATGACCACGGTGTTCCGTTAACGGCCCAAGGACGGCAAGGTTGTTCGTAGAACCCAATACACAGCCCGCGCCCTTCTTGGCGCAGGTAGCTTTCGCCTGCGGGGTCCATGACGTGAGGGTGTTCACTGTCGCGGTTATAAATTTCGGGCACATCATCGGTGACGATGTATTGGTGTTCCATCGGGTGAAGGGGCGCATAGATGCCGGCCATCGCGGCGACTTCGCGCGCCCAAAGACCGGCGGCGTTGACCACATGTTCGGTATGAATGGTGCCTTTGTCTGTCACGACGTCCCAAGTGGCATCGGGGCGCTGGGTTGTTGCGGTGACCATGCAATGGGTTTCGATTGTTGCACCGCCCATGCGGGCCGCCTTGGCGTAGGCATGGGTGGTGCCGGATGGGTCGAGGTGGCCATCAAGGGGGTCGTACAACCCACCAATAACACCATCAAGGTTGGTGATAGGCGCGATCTTTGCGATCTCGTCCGGGCCTACGATTTCGGTTTCTAACCCCATGTAGCGGTGTTTGGCCCGCTCGGCGACCAACATGTCGAAACGGTCTTGGTTGTCTGCGAGGGTAACACCGCCGACGTGGTGCAATCCGCACGACATGCCTGTGATGTCTTCCAGTTCTTTGTAGAGCTTGATGGTGTAGCCCTGAAGCGCGGCCATGTTCGTATCGCCATTAAGCGTGTGGAAACCACCAGCTGCGTGCCACGTAGACCCCGACGTGAGTTCGGACCGTTCCAGCAACATCACATCAGACCAACCCAGTTTGGTCAGGTGGTACAAAACAGAGGCGCCGACGACGCCTCCACCAATAACAACAACACGGGCGGTGGTTTTCATTGTGATCTCCTTTAGGCCAACATGACCTGAGCGGAGACTGCGAGATGTACAATGTGCGACGAAAGATGTCGCCTTTGGGCAATTGGAGCAGATAGCGTAACACCATAGTTGGATGGAGAGGATATCAAATGAAGGCAATCATCTGTGTGTTTGGTCTATGTGCCGGCGGCGCCGCGGCGGAAACTGTGCGGTTTGACGGATCGATTGGCCCTTATGGGATTGAAGTCGAGTTGGCAGATGAGGAGGCCGTGCTTGCAGGTCGATATCGCTATGATGGGCGGGATAGTTGGATATCGCTCAGCGGTGAAACCTTTGGTCAAAGCGCCATTCGTCTGGAAGAAACCGTTGATGGCGCCGTTACGGGCACGTTTTTCCTAGAAACCGGTCAAGGGAACCTAGAAGGCTATTGGGCGGGTGCCGGAACGGATTACGCTGTGCAACTGGAGCCCATCAGTGGTGAATTGGGGGCGTTGTTCAAGGACGAGCCGGTCGAGGAGCTGAGCGCGAGCCTGACGGGGCGCTATGAAGTTGGGTATCATTGGGTGAATGATTGGTTCGCGCCCAATTACGAGATTGGGTTTAACGGAGGTGAGGCAAACGTTGTTCAGCTTGCTCCGAATGTCATTCTTGTGGGGTTCAATTTCATTGTAGGGCCAACCTATCATTTCGCAGGATTTCAAGGCCTTGCAGCACTTACTTCAGATGGATCCTTTGTTCATGATGCGGCTCTGTCCGGCGGAGATGAGCCATGCCGGTTGGTGTTTTCATTCGAAAATGGCGGCCTTTCTATTGAAGACATAGACAACGGGTTCGCGTGCCAGTTTGGCGCTCGGGCTCATGCAAATTTTGACCTACAAAAGGTCAGCAATACAGCGGAGTTCAGTGACGGATGGTGAAATCACATGCGCAGGCGGTGGTGATTGGGGGCGGCGTTATTGGCTGTTCGATCTTGTATCACTTGGCGAAACTAGGCTGGACGGATGTTGTGCTGTTGGAGCGCGACGAACTGACGTCTGGGTCGACGTGGCACGCTGCAGCGAACATTCACGGGTTGCATGATAGCACCAACATCAGTCGCATTCAGCATTACACCATGACTCTTTATAATGCCTTGGAGGAAGAGACGGGGCAATCTTGTGGAGTGTTTCAGCCGGGGTCCCTGTATTTGGCGCAAACAGAGGAGCGCGAACATCAGCTGCGATTACAGGCGGCGAAGGCTAAGTTTTACGGAATGAACTTTCATGAGGTGAGCCGGGCGGAGGCTGAGGCGCTTCATCCTTTGGTGAACTACGACGGCATTCGGTGCATGATGTTTGAACCTGATGGTGGGAATGTGGACCCATCAGGAGTGACCAATGCCTATGCTGTTGGCGCGCGGCAACGCGGCGCCGAGATTGTGCGGTTTTGCCCAGTTACAGCGACGGTGCAACAACCGGACGGGTCGTGGATTGTCGAGACGCCGAAGGGGGACATACGCACCGAATGGGTGATCAATGCCGCTGGTCTATGGGGGCGCGAGGTTGGTAAGATGGCGGGCATTGAATTGCCGCTATTGCCAACCGAGCACCAGTATTTTGTTACCGAAACGATCGCCGAGATTGCTGCGATGGATCGTCGTTTGCCATCCGTCGCGGACCGTGATGGGGAATATTACCTGCGCCAAGAAGGGCAGGGATTGTTGGTCGGCGCCTATGAGAAGGACGTGCGGTTCTGGGCTGAGGATGGCACGCCGCAAGGGTTTGGGCACGAACTGTTTGCCGATGATTTGGAACGTATCGAAGACAACATGATGCGCGCGATTGACCGTGTTCCTGTCGTGGGCGAAGCGGGGATCAAACGGGTCATCAATGGGCCAATGATTTGGTCACCGGATTCCAACGTGCTGTTTGGCCCGCACCCTGACCTGTCTAACTATTTCTGCTGCAACGGAATTATCCCTGGGTTTAGCCAGTCGGGCGGCATGGGGTTGATGGCGGCGGAATGGATCACGAAAGGGGAATCCACGTATGACATGTTTGCGTGGGATGTGGCGCGGTTTGGGAAATGGGCGGATGCCGCATTTACCAAGGCGCGTGTGGGCGACCAATATGCCAACCGGTTCAAGATCCATTTCCCGAACGAGGAACGAGACGCAGGGCGGCCAATGCGCACGCGGCCTGTTTATAAGAAGCAGCAAGATATGGGGGCGGTGTTTGGGCTGAACTACGGCTGGGAACATCCGCTGTATTTTGATGCAAACGTTCCTGACAGCGCTGGTTTCACGCGCCAGCCGTGGTTTGACAGCGTTGGGCGCGAGGTGAAGATGTTGCGACAAGCTGTTGGTGTCATTGATATTTCTAACTTTGCGAAATACCGGTGCACTGGTCCGGGATCTGAGGCGTGGTTGAATGCTGTATTTGCTAATCGAATGCCGCGCGAGGTTGGCCGGTCTTGCCTTACGCCGCTGATTGGCGTGAACGGCGGGATCGCGGGTGACTTCACGGTCACGCGCATGGATGACGATGAATTCTGGATCATTGGGTCTGGCATGGCAGAACGGTATCATCAGCGGTTCTGGGATATGGTGCCAATGCCAAAAGGCACATCGTTTGAAAGCATGACGGACAGTTGGTCCGGGTTCAACATTGCAGGACCGTCGTCGCGTAAGGCATTGCAAACGCTTACGAATGCGTCTTTGGAGACGTCCGATTTTGCCTTTATGCGGTCAAAGTGGTTGGACATTGCTGGCGTGCGGTGTTTGGCGTTGCGCGTGTCTTTCACCGGTGATTTGGGGTGGGAAATTCACTGCGAAGAACAACATCAGGACTTGGTTTACCAAGCTTTGATGGATGCGGCCCAAGCCGAAGGTGGCGGGCCGGTTGGATCGCGGGCACTGATGTCGTTGCGGGTTGAAAAAGGGTATGGGTCTTGGGGGCGAGAGTATTCGCCAGAATATTGGCCGCAGGAAGTTGGGCTTGATCGTTTGGTGAAGGCTGAAAAGGATTTTCTTAATAAAGACAGCTATCTAGAGGTTAAAGATAATGTTCCGCGCGAGATTTTGTCGCTGATCCATGTGAACGATGTAGACACCGCTGATGCCACAGGTGGCGAGCCGATTTTCCTAACGGATGGCACGCCTGTTGGCCGCGTTACTTCGGGGGCGTTTGGCTACAGCGTTGGGATGAGCCTTGCGCTTGGGTACCTTAAAGATACCCCCGCCGGAACGCAGGTGGATGTGATGATTTTGGGCAAGCCACATCGCGGGGTGGTGCTGTCCGAGCCGCCGTTTGACCCCAAGGGAGAGCGGCTCAGAAGCTGAGTCACATCACGTACACAAGCTGTACACATCGCGTATGTACAGCGTCTGTACGTTTACGGAATGATGCGGGTGTACTTGGTGCCTTCAATGGTGGCGCCAGCCCGGAAGCCGGCCTGCGCAAATACAACGGCGATGACCGGTGCGAGGGAGGTTGTTGTTTCCGCGCGCAGGGTTTCGCCAGTGTCGTTGAGCGCGTATTCGATATCCGCGCCTGCGGCCCAGCCGTTTGCACGACGGAAGTCCAACAATGCCTCTTGGGTCATGAAGAACAGAACTGTGGAATATTGTTGCCCGCCGATTTGCAGACCCGCGCTAGCGGCAGCGGCTGAGTAATAATCAACCGTCGAGTTGCCAATGCGCAATGCGCCACGGCCATAGGATGCACCAAGGCCCAAACCGGCCTCTGTTACCACGGGCATGACCAACATGCCTGCGGCCTTGTTGGACAAATCCCGCGTACCCGGGTAGGAATTATACATAAAATTCAGCGTGCTATCGACGCGGGCGTCGATGGTCGCAGCGCCATTGCCGCCGATGCCATTGCCGCATGCCGAAAGGGTTGTGGTTGCCAGCGCAGAGAGCGCAAAGCTGCGTCTTGAAAGAAGGGTCATAACTGCCTCGTGCCTATAGGATCGGGGTTTTTCCCCGTTATGGACGTAAGGGTAAGCTATTTTGGCAAGTTTGTCAGTAGCAATGTGTTTGTCGGCAAAAATTGGGTTACGTGTTTTCGACAAGGGCAATTAGGTTGCCGCATGTGTCATCGAAAACAGCCATTTTCACAGAGCCCATATCCTGAATAGGCCCCGTAAACATAACGTCGATCGCAGTGAGGCGTTCGAATTCAGTCTCGATGTTGTCGACCGCCAGCTGCGTGAACGGAAGGCCATCTTTGCGCAGGCTGTTCTTAAGGGCCATCATTGCTGGGTAGTCGGCGTTTGGTTCTAACAACAGTTCAACACCGTCTGGGTCGTCCGGAGCTGTCAACGTGAGCCAGCGCGCACCATTTCCCAAGTCGATATCGTGTTTGACGACAAAGCCTAATTTGTCGCGATACATGGCCAGCGCATGATCCTGATCACCGACTGAAATTGAGGTAAGCGTGACCCTGATTGTCATCCGCCCAACACCTTTGCAGCAGCAGGCGCGAAGTAGGTTAGGATGCCGTCACATCCGGCCCGTTTGAACGCCATCAAGGATTCAAGCACGACCTTGTCGTGGTCAAGCCAACCGTTTTGGGCGGCGGCCTGCATCATCGCGTATTCGCCGGATACTTGGTAGGCGAAGGTCGGCACGCCAAATTCGGTTTTCACGCGCCGCACAATGTCGAGGTACGGCATGCCGGGTTTAACCATGATCATGTCAGCACCCTCGGACAGGTCACGTTCGACGAGGCGCATGGCTTCGTCGGAATTGGCCGGATCCATTTGGTAGGTGTTTTTATCGCCCGTCAGGGCTGAAGACGCGCCAACAGCATCGCGGAAGGGGCCGTAGAAGGCAGAAGCGTATTTGGCGGTGTAGCTGAGGATGGTCACATGTGACTGGCCTGCGGATTCCAACGCTGTGCGGATCGCACCGACACGCCCATCCATCATGTCAGATGGGCCAAGGATGTCTGCGCCGCAGTCTGCTTGGGCCATCGCCATTTTGACCAAGGCCTCGACAGTGCGGTCGTTGACGATTTCGCCGTTTTCAACGAATCCGTCGTGGCCGTTGATGTTGTAGGGATCTAGCGCGATGTCGGTCATGACTGCGATTTCAGGGCAGGCGGATTTGATTTCGCGGATCGCGCGGTTTGCGATGTTGTCTGGTGACCAAGCAAGTGCACAATCTTCGGTGCGGGCGTCCATGCTGGTGTAGGGGAAGACGCAAATGGCCGGAATGCCAAGCGCGTAGGCTTCACGTGCTGCGGCGCCAACGCGGTCGACTGTTCGACGCACGACGCCGGGCATCGATGCGACAGGTTCTTCGGCGTCTTTGCCTTCCATCACAAAGATTGGCCAGATGAAGTCTGACGGGGTCAATGTGTTTTCACGCACCATGGCGCGCAGGGCGGGCGTGCGGCGCAATCGGCGCAAACGGGTCGCTGGGAAGCTGGGCATAGTCATAAAACGGGCCTTTCTAGTCACACCTTCGTGGTCGCATGGAAATAGGTTCATCACAAGTCTGGGCATTGCCGGAAAGCAGGGATAAGTTGCGACAAAATCAAACACAGGCTGCCATACCCCGTGAACTGGACAAATACTTTATTCGAAGTCATCGACATGCGGAGCTTTTCGAACCTTTGGTTCTGGATCGCGCTGGCTGTTGTTTGGTCGTCTGTGAGCCATTGGGTTTTGGGGGTGCCGTATGACATGGTGCAGCGGGCCCGAAAAAACGGTGGGCAGGCCGAGATTGATTTGCATGACATGGTGCGCATCAACGTGAACCGGTTGTTGTATATCGGTCAGGTGTCTGGGCTGGTGTTGTTGACGACGTTGTCGTTTTTGCTCACGTCACTGGGGATTTTGGCGTTTTTCTATGACGTGGAGATCGCACAGGCGCTGTTTTTGTTGGCCTTTCCGATGACATTGGTCGGCGGGCTGAGCCTGTCGACGGCAAAGGTGATTGCACGTGACCAACCCGAGGGGGACGCGTTGTATGCGCGCCTGACGAAACATCGTGTGATTACCCAATTCATCGGCATGTTGTCGATTTTTGTTACGGCGATGTTTGGGATGTACCAAAACCTTGCCGTGGGCCCCGGCTTTTAACGCTTGCGCGGTTGACATAGCGCGCGCGCGGGGTAGGTCCGGTGCATGAGCATTTCCAAACATATTACCGTTTCCGGCGCACCCGAAGGGTTTGATGCGCGGCTGATCCTTGCTGAGGCTGAAAAGGGCCCAGTCGTGCATGTGTGTCGCGACGATAAACGGCTTGAGGCCACGCGCGCGGCACTGGCGTTTTTCGCGCCTGACATGCCTGTTGTTGTGTTTCCGGGGTGGGATTGTTTGCCCTATGATCGTGTTTCGCCAAATGCGGATGTATCAGCTGCAAGGATGGCTGTTTTGGCGGGTTTGGCCCATGGAATGCCGCCTAAGTTTGTTTTGCTTACGACGTTAAATGCGGCAACCCAGCGGGTGCCGGCGCGGTCGGTTCTGCGCGAGGCGGCGTTTTCGGCCCGCGTGGGTGGGCGTGTTGACGAGGCCGCGTTGCGGGCGTTTTTGGTGCGCATGGGGTTCACGCAGGCCCCCACAGTGACAGAGCCGGGTGATTATGCTGTGCGCGGCGGGATCATTGATATTTACCCACCGGGACAGGCTGGACCTGTACGGTTGGATTTATTTGGCGACGATTTGGATGGCGCGCGACGGTTTGACCCAGCCACACAACGAACCACTGAAAAGTTGGATGTCGTTGAATTGGCGCCGGTGTCTGAAGTGATTTTGGATGAAGCCGCGATTACGCGGTTTCGGCAGGAATACCGGTTGGAATTTGGTGCGGCAGGCACGGACGATCCGTTGTACGAAGCCGTCTCCGCGGGCAAGAAACATGCGGGCATTGAACACTGGATGGGGTTCTTTCACGACGAGTTAGAAACCTTGTTCGACTATCTGCCTGGCGCGACGATCACCTTGGATGATCAGAACGCGGCCCAACGTCAGGCGCGGTGGGAGAGCATTGCGGACCAATACGATGCACGCCGCGAAGCGCTGTTGGCCAAAGGGCGGATGGACAGCGTTTATAAACCTGCGCCACCAAACGGATTGTATCTGGACGAGGCCGCATGGGGCGCGGCAATAGCGCCGCTGCGCGTGCTGCAATTTTCGATTTTGCCGCAGGCGACCGGAATGGGCGTCACGGATGCTGGTGGGCGGATTGGGCGCGATTTTGCGCCGGAACGACAGCAGGAAAGCATTAGCCTTTTCGGGGCTTTAGCGAACCACCTTAAGGCGAAGCTGAACGAAGGTCCGGTGGTGGTTGCGTCTTATTCTGAGGGGGCGCGTGAACGCCTTATGGGGCTGATCGAGGACGAGGGTGTTGGCGAGGCTATTCCTGTGTCCGATTTCACCCGCGTCGGTAAGTCGGGGCTGCATTTGGCAGTTTGGCCGTTAGAGCATGGGTTTGAAGGCAAGGGCATTACGGTCGTTTCGGAACAGGATGTTCTGGGGGACCGGCTGATCCGTCAGACGAAACGCAGAAAACGTGCCGACAATTTCTTGACTGAAACACAAAGCCTGACACCAGGTGATTTGGTCGTGCATGTGGACCACGGCGTTGGGCGGTATTTGGGGCTGGAGGTTGTAACCGCTGCGGGCGCTGCCCACGAATGCCTGTTGTTAGAATATGCTGAAAGTTCAAAGCTTTACCTGCCTGTTGAGAACATTGAGCTACTGTCACGGTTTGGCCATGAGGTTGGGCTGCTGGACAAGTTGGGCGGTGGTGCGTGGCAGGCCAAAAAGGCCAAGCTGAAAGAACGGATCCGCGAAATGGCGGAGAAGTTGATACGCGTGGCTGCGGAACGCGCGTTGCGCACGGCACCTGCGTTAACACCGCCAGATGGGATGTGGGACCAGTTTTTGGCCCGTTTCCCATATGCCGAAACCGATGATCAACTGCAGGCGATTACGGATGTGTTGGAAGACATGGGGTCAGGCCAGCCGATGGACCGATTGGTGTGCGGGGACGTTGGGTTTGGTAAAACCGAAGTCGCTATCCGAGCTGCGTTTGTGGCGGCGATGTCTGGCGTACAAGTGGCGATCATTGCACCAACGACGTTATTGGCCCGCCAACATTATAAGAATTTCGCCGAACGGTTCCGTGGTTTTCCGATTAACGTCAAACCGTTATCGCGCTTTGTTGGCACCAAGGAAGCCGCCGCGACGCGCGAAGGTATTGCCAAGGGCGACGTTGATATTGTGATCGGCACCCATGCGCTGCTGGCCAAATCGATTAGGTTCAAGAACCTTGGGTTCATCGTGATTGATGAAGAACAGCATTTCGGGGTGCAGCACAAAGAACGCCTGAAACAGATGCGCACGGATTTGCATGTGCTGACACTGACGGCGACGCCAATTCCGCGGACGCTGCAACTGTCATTGTCAGGTGTACGCGAGCTGTCGATCATTGGCACACCGCCGGTGGATCGTTTGGCGATCCGCACCTACGTGAGCGAATTTGACACGGTGACCATTCGCGAGGCGCTGTTGCGTGAACACTACCGTGGCGGACAGTCGTTCTTTGTTGTGCCGCGGGTTTCGGATTTGGCGGACATCGAGGAATTCTTGAAGTCGGAAGTGCCAGAAGTGTCGTTTGTCACGGCAAGCGGGCAGATGGCGGCAGGCGAGCTGGATGACCGCATGAATGCGTTTTATGACGGCAAGTACGACGTGCTATTGGCGACGACGATTGTGGAGTCGGGGTTGGATATTCCGACGGCGAACACAATGATCGTGCACCGCGCGGACATGTTCGGGTTGGCGCAGCTTTACCAAATTCGGGGTCGGGTGGGGCGCAGTAAAACGCGGGCCTATGCCTATTTGACCTACAAGCCGAAGCAGAAACTGACGCCGCAGGCCGAGAAACGGCTGCGTGTGTTGGGGTCGATCGACAGTTTGGGGGCAGGATTTACGCTGGCGTCGCAAGATTTGGATATTCGTGGTGCGGGCAACCTGTTGGGCGAAGAACAGTCTGGCCAGATGCGCGAAGTTGGGTACGAATTGTACCAATCCATGTTGGAAGAACAGATTGCCAAGATCAAATCTGGCGAGGTGACGTTGGTTGAGGATGGCCAATGGGCGCCGCAGATTAACCTTGGGGTGCCTGTGTTGATCCCTGAAGATTACGTGCCAGATTTGGATGTTCGTTTGGGGCTATATCGCCGTTTGTCTGACCTGACGACGAAGGTTGAATTGGAAGGATTTGCAGCCGAACTGATTGACCGTTTTGGGAAATTACCCAAAGAGGTCAATACGTTGATGTTGGTTGTTCGCATCAAGGCCATGTGTAAACGGGCAGGGATTAGCCAGCTTGATGGTGGACCCAAGGGGGCTGTTATTCGGTTCCACAACGACAAGTTTGTGTCGCCAACTGGTTTGGTTGATTTCATTGAAGATCAACGTGGTTTGGCCAAGGTCAAAGACAACAAGATCGTGGTGAGCCGCGATTGGGGAACGGACCGCGAGAAGATCCAAGGGGCGTTTAACATTGCGCGCGATCTTGCCAAGAAGGTGAAAGACGCAAAAGCGAAGACGGCTAAATAAGGACTTAGCCGTCGCTGTCGCGTTTGATTTTGCTGGTCAGGAATAGTGCGAGAGTTGAGCACACAAAGGCACCGATCGCGAGCGGCATAGGCGTGCCATCAAAGCTAAGCCCGACGGGGATTGCGATGAGTGTCGCGCCAATGGTTGCGGTTGCGGTGACGATGGAGGCTGCTGATCCGGCGATATGGCCCATGGGTTCAAGCGCCAGGGCGTTCAGGTTGCCCATTGTGAGGCCGATGGTGAAAAAGACGCTCCACGTCCAGAAGGCATAGAAATAGAGTTCTATGTTTGCTGGGAGCTCTAACAAGACGATCGCAATCATCCCAATCGAGGTGACGATTTGGGATGTCATCATGAATTTGATGATCGGACGCATGCCTAGTTTGCCGACCAGACGGGCGTTCACGATTGACGCGGATGACGCCAAGATCGCAATGCCGCCGAACCAGAAATGAAAGCTGTGGCCTTGGTCGTAGGTTTGGTCGAATACCTGTTGGGTTGAGCTAAGGACAGCAAACAGCATTCCCATTCCAAGGGTTTGAACAAAGGTCGCAAGACGTGCCGTGGGGTGAGAAAACACTTCTACAATAGCGGCCCCCAGCTTGCGGAAGCTGAGGGGGCGGCGGTTTTCGGGGGCGAGGGTTTCGGGTTGACGAAGCATGAGCCACAGGGTTGCGAGGAGGGCAAATGCGGCGAAGGCGACGAAGATGCTGCGCCAGCCGGACCATGCGATCACAAGTGCGCCAAGCGATGGGGCAAGGGCAGGGACGAGAGAAAAGATTAGCATCACGAACGACATTATTCGCGCCATGTTGCGGCCCGAATAAAGGTCGCGCACCATCGCCACAGCGGCGACGCGCGGGGCTGCGGCACCAAGGCCCATGACGACACGGGCTGCGATCATGGCTTCAAGTGTTTGGGCAAACATTGCGCTGATTGCGGCTATCGAGAACAAGATGGCGCCCACCAAGATGACGGATTTGCGGCCAAACCTGTCCGCCAAAGGGCCAACAAACAGGGTTCCGACGCCCATGCCGATGATAAAGCTGGTTACGATCAGTTGCGCACGGTTGAGGTTGTTTGGTGTGAGTTCGGCGCCGATTTCGGGCAAGGCTGGCAACATCGCATCGATGGAAATTGCAACGCAGGCAACCAACATTGCGGTCATCGCGATGAATTCGGTTTGCCCGAGCGGTTTTGTCGGTTTGATCATGTGCGTTTCCAGAACAGAAAAAATGCGGCGGCCCAGATGAGCATTTCTAGGATAAAGACCGGGTGAAGTACGAAATTCAGGACCCAGCTGTCGTAACGGGCCGGAATGGTGATGAGGTGCGTAAATTTGGTTGACCACGGCCAGTGCCACATGATGTCGCCCGCGATTGTGTCGAGACAAACATGCACCAATAGGGCCGCGAAAAAGGCGCAGGCGGCAGTGAGGTAGCGGCGTGCAAAGGCCACAAAAAGGGGAAGGGCGATTACAGCGATGGCCGCCCAAAATGCAGGGATATGGACCCAGTAGCGGTGGTGGTGAAACGCGCGATCATCGATCAGGTAGAACCAGATCATGTCGAAGTCAGGCAAAATACCCCCAAGCACCGCTGCGGGCAAAACGAGTGGTGCTTTGGGCCATAAACGCCCAACAACATAGCCCGACGGCAGATGCGCCGTTATCACGAAGCACTGTCCGCAGGTGCGTCTTTTATTTGGTCCATGATGTCGCCGATCACTTTGATCCACATGTCGGTGGTTTGGGCACCGGGTACGGCATGTTGGTTGGCAACGATGAAGGTTGGCACCGAGGTGATGCCCATTTCACGGCTGTGGGTGTCGCGCGCGCGAATGTCATCCATGTCGGCGTCTGATTTCAGTAGTTTGCCAACAACAGCCGCATCCATTTCGCAGCCATCTGCGATATCTAGCAGCACGTCGTGGTCGCCGATGTCACGGGCGTCGCGGAAGTAGGCTTCGAACAGGCGTTGCACAACAAAAGATTGGCGTTGTTCTATGCCAGCCCAATGAATGAGACGGTGCGCGTCCATGGTGTTTGGGGTGCGTTGCATGCCTTCGAAGTCGATGGACAGGCCGACCTTTTCGGCCATGTCGACGATTGGGGCATAGGCGCGCACAGCACCCTGTTTGCCGCCAAACTTTGCCTCGAGGTAGTCGCGACGGCCCATGCCTTCGGCTGGCATATCTGGGTTCAATTGGAACGGATGCCATTCGATCGTGAACGGGTGGTCCCCGATTTGTTCGAGGGCGCGGTCGAGGTTGGTTTTTCCGATGTAGCACCATGGGCAAATGGGGTCGGAGAGAATGTCGAGTTTGACCATGAGATGTTCCAATCGGGGATGGTGTGTTTGTGTCTTGGTCTATCACATGGGGGCAAGTGTAAAGGGGCGCAATATGTGAACCTATGATTTGGGATTTGGAAATGGCGGCCGGAAGGATTGCCACGGCTTGATCAGCTGACGTATATCAGTGGGATGAGCACATCTGACCCAAGAAGCCTGATCACAATAGCCCGCGAAAGCGGCGAAACCGAATTGGCCCAGCCGCTGGATTTGGGGGTGCGGGTGCGTGATTTGCGCAAAGCCCAAGGGTGGACGTTGGAGCAGGCGGCGACACAGGCCGGTTTGGCGCGGTCCACGTTGAGTAAAATCGAAAACGGGCAGATGTCGCCGACTTATGAGGCGTTGAAAAAGCTGGCCGTTGGATTGCAAATTTCTGTGCCGCAATTGTTTACCCAGCCCAAACGCGAACAGGTTAATGGCCGTTTGGCGATAACGCGGTCGGGCGAGGGCGCTGCCCATGCGACAACCACCTATGAACATGAGTTGTTGGCCGAGAACCTGACCAAGAAGCAGATGTTGCCGTATCGTGCGCAAGTCCGGGCACGTTCGATTGAAGAATTCGACGGCTGGGTGCGCCATGATGGTGAAGAGTTTTTGTATGTACTGACCGGTGTCATCAAGCTGTACACAGAGTTTTATGAACCGTTCGAGATGCGCCGAGGGGATAGCGCGTATTACGATGCCTCGATGGGGCATAATGTGATTTCGACGTCTTCCGAGGATGCGACCATTTTATGGGTGACATCGCTGACGTGATTTGGGCCGGTTAGGCCGCGTGCTGCATGGGTTCGGTTGGTGTGTAGGTGAGTTGCCAATCCAACAAGGCCTCGGCCGCTTCGTGTGCAGTAAGGTCATGCGCCTGTTCCAGAAGTTCGGCCACATCATCCAGACAATGAACACCGTCCGGTGCCGCCCTGAGGTCAAGCAAAGGGAAGTCGACACAGAGCTTTTCAAGAGCATCTGGCCAGTTGGCGGTTGAAATGAGTGACGGCATGTTCTGTCCTTCTGGTGTTTGATCCTTAACGTGTGCGCGCCAGTTGCAGGCCGGCGCAGTGTTGAAGGACAAAGAAACCAGAAGAAAATTTAGAAAGAGTGAATGTTCGCGCTGTTATGGTTCAGCGCGAAACAAGGCCTTTAGGGTTGGTAGCGCCACGGCAAGGCCGATGAGCTGCGCCACAATGAACATCGCGATATGGGCTGGGTTGATGCCGGCAAAGGTGTCGGAAAAACCGCGCGCGATGGTGACTGCGGGATTGGCAAAGCTAGTGGATGACGTGAACCAATAGGCACCGGTGATATAAAGCGCGACCAAGGTTGGGACCGCGTCAGGACGGCTGCGCAACCCGCCGAAAATAACAAACAACAGGCCGAAGGTGGCAAAGACCTCGGACGTCCATTGATTGAGGCCGGTACGGTCGGTCGTTGACGCCTGCAGGACATCGAGGTTGAACATGACGTGACAGAGCCACACCCCCAAGATGCCGCCGATGATTTGGACCGGAATGTAGCTGGCGACCAGTCGCCAAGGGTGTTCACCGCGAAGGGCAAACGCCAAAGTGACGACGGGGTTGAAATGTGCGCCAGAAATCGGACCAAGAATGGTGATGATAAAATACAGCGTGCAGCCGGTCGCGATGGCATTGGCCAATAGGGCCAGTGCCGTATCATCGGTCAGACCTTGGGCCATGATGCCGGAGCCCACGACCCCAACAAGCAAAAGAGCGGTGCCGAGGAATTCGGCGGCGAGTTTTTGGAGGCTCATACGGATGCAATCTTGGTTAGGGCGGTTTTTAGTTCTGTTGGATCCATAGTCTCGAACGGGAGGTCCATCAAGGCTTTGGCCTTTGCGCTAAGGGTATCGTAGGCGGTTTGGAATGCGGTGGCCCAGTCGGGTTCAGCTGCGGCTGCCGGATCGGGGATACCCCAATGAACCTGAACGGGCGGGTTTGGGCCGGTGCGTGGCCACAGGGGGCAGGTTTCAGCAGCGGCGCTGTCGCAGACTGTGATGACGATGTCCATTTCCGGGGCGTCGTCGCCTGCGTAATCGTCCCAGCTTTGGGATGACAGGCCAGAGGTTGGATAACCCAAATCGTCCAGCAACGTCATCGATTGGGGGTGCACACGCCCAGATGGCGTAGAACCTGCAGAATAGGCGCGAATGCGGCCGTTGCTGTCTTGGTTAAGAATGGATTCCAGAAGGATCGAGCGGGCCGAGTTACCGGTGCAAAGGACAAGTATATTCATGGGGCTGCGGTATATCAGGTTTGTAACGCCCGTGTGACGATATGCGCGATCTTTGAGCGCAGTTTCCTGAAAGCCGAAAGAATGGCGATGACTGCGGGCTTGTTCAAAACCTTGAAAAGGCCTGATTATTGAGAGGTTGCAATTTACATCGCTTGGGTTTCTTGGAATGAATGCAGGTCTGATAGTTGGGAGCGGCAGATGCAGGCGAAAGACACCAAATCCGTGCGCTGGGGCATTCTTGGTTGTGGCGATGTGACGGAAGTCAAAAGTGGTCCGGCTTTGGACCTTATCGCGCGGTCCAGCCTTGAAACAGTGATGCGTCGCGATGGCGAAAAAGCAGCAGATTACGCGAAACGGCACAGTGTCGCCCGTTGGACAGATGACGCGGATACACTGCTGGCAGATCAAGACATCAATGCGGTTTACATCGCAACACCGCCCAATTCACATGCGGACTATGCTATCCGCGCGTTGAAAGCGGGCAAACATGTTTTGCTTGAGAAACCAATCGCGATGGATCGCGCCGAATGTGATGCGATCGAGGCTGCAGTGCATGAAACGGGGGGTAAGTTGAGCGTAGCCTATTACCGCCGCGCGCTTCCACGGTTCGAAAAGCTAAGAGGTATTATTCAAGACGGCACCATTGGTAGCGTCAAGTTGATCGAAGTGCGGCAGTTCAAACATGCCAGCAATGGCGCCAACCAAAGCTGGAAGACGGACCCTAACGTGGGTGGCGGTGGTAGTTTTGTGGATATGCAAACGCACACGCTGGACTGGTTGACCTATGTCTTTGGAATTCCTGCGAAGGTTCAGGGCCTTAAGAAGAACACGGCTAACATGACGGCCGCGGAGGATTTTGTGAGCTATCTGTTTGATTTTGAAACGTTCACAGTCTCGGGGATTTGTTCGTACGCGGCAACAATTGAAGACGAAGTGGTCATAATCCATGGCGACAAGGGCACGGCGCGCATGGGGTTTTTCCGCCCCAGCGAAATCATCCTTACGATCGCGGGCGAGGAACAAATTATCCAATTGCCGGATCCAGCACATGTGCATCAACCTTTCATTGAACGTGTGGTCGCGTATTTTCTGGATGATGCGCCAAACCCATGCAGTGCACAGGACGGGCGGCGAAGCACAGAGTTGGTTGAAGACATTTTTGCTGGCTTAGGCTGAGTAAAGCCGGCCGGTTTTTGGGGCTGACGGTTTGGTCAGAGACCCGATTTTGATGGCAGCAACGCCAACAGCCGCGAAGAGACAGAAAAAAGGCGCCCCGATTGGGACGCCTTTGTTGTTTTAGTTTTCTTCGTACCACCAAGCATCTGGCTGCCAGCCCGGCCAATCGCCGAAGATTGGCATCGTGTCTGGGAAATGCAGGTTTGCATCGTGGGCGATGCGGCTGATGTTCCACTGATAGATCGGGATCACGTAACGCCCTGAGGTCAGCAAGCGGTCCAAGGCTTGGGTGGCGGCGACGAAATCGGTTTGGCTGTCGGATGTCAGCAAACGGTTGATCATGTCGTCGATGGCTTCGGATTGAACGCCCATCATGTTGCGGCCGCCTTCAACGTTGGCAGCATCAATGCCCCAGTAGAGGTATTGTTCGTTGCCAGGGGAAAGGGACACGCCGCGACGGTAGTATGTCATGTCGAAGTCGTAGGTGTCGGTGCGTTCTTTGTACTGCGCGCCGTCCACAGACGTAATTGTGGGCGTGATACCAAGACGCGACAGGCTTTCAGTGAACATGTCGATGATGGTCGTGTTTTCTGAAGAACCGGTTTCGAGCAGGATGTCGAAGGTGAAAGGCGTACCATCTGCATCGGCCATAACACCGTCTTGGATGGTATAACCCGCTTGTTCCATCAGGCCCAATGCCGCGGCGATACCAGCGCGGTTGCGTTCTGACCCGTCAGAAACGGGCAGGGCGTAGCCGTTGATGGCGTCAGCAGGGATGCTGTCGGCGAAGGGTTCGAGGAATTCAAGAACACGTCCTGTTGCGGGGCCGTCTTGCATCGCCAGTGGTGAGTTGGAGAAGTAAGACGTGATGCGCGGCTGCGCGCTGCCGGTGACGGTTTCGTTGATGAATTCAAAGTTGAACGCATGCATCATGGCGTCACGCACGTTGATGTCGTCGAACTGGTCCTTGCGTGTGTTCATCACAAAACCCGTCATGCCGGATGGGCGTGAATGGGGCAGGACAGATTTGATGAAATCGCCTTGTTCGATCAGATCGAAGTTATACTGCTGGTCCCACCGCACGACGTTGAATTCACGGTTGGAGTTGATTTCACCGACCTTGAAGGCCTCGAATGCAGCGACTTCGTCACCAAAGAATTCGATGCGGATTGTGTCGAGGTTATGCAGCCCGTTCACGAAGGGCACCACGTCAGCGCCCCAATAGTCAGGGTTGCGGGTGAATTCGATGAACCGGTTGGGTTCGTAGGACGTGATGACGTAGGGCGACGACACGATTGGAATGTCGGCAAGTTCGGAGTTTTCGAAATCCAGATCATCCCATTGGGATTTTTGCAGGATCGGACGCAGGCCCGCGATGAGCGCCAATTCACGATCTTCGACGTTAAAGGTGATACGAACAGAGCGGTCGCCGGTTTGTTCGATGCTGTCGATCTTGCTGTACAAACCACGGTACCGGCCGTTGCCGATTGTGCCGAGAGTGTCATAGGACCAGATGACGTCTTCGACGGTCACAGGGCTTCCGTCAGAGAATCGGGCCTCTGGGCGGAGGGTGAATTCGACCCAAGAGCGGTCGTCTGCGGTCTCGATTGATTCGGCGAGAAGGCCATAAAGCGAGAATGGTTCGTCCAAAGAACGCGCCATGAGGCTTTCGCCCATCAAGAAACGCAGCTGCCAAAATACGGTGCCTTTGGTGATGAATGGGTTCAGGCTGTCAAAGCCTCCCACGCTGGATGTGACGATCGCACCGCCTGTTGGCGCATCCGGGTTGGCGTATGGCAGGTGCGCAAAATCTGGTGGTAACGCGGGGTCGCCATACATAGCTATGCCGTGTTGTGGTTCGGCCATTGCCATGGTGGCAATCAGGCTGGCGGTCGCGGCAAGCGCGATGCGGCGAGATTTCGTGATTAAGTTGAAAGCCATTTGGCGTAGGTCCCCCGTTGGATTAAGTCTTTATTTTGACACTAGCCTAGATGGGGAAACAAACCATTTCAAACTTTTAGCTTGGATGCGGGCAATGAATTGCTTATAAGAAGGGCACTGCTCGATAGGTTTCTTGCCTGTATGAAACCTGCCTCAATGACTTAGCCCCTGCTTCGGCAGGGGTTTTTTTCTGCCCAAGTTTTATTGACTATTATGATGCTTTGCAGTCCGCGAGACGCAACCGTGTTAACCTGTGTTAACGCCGTGAGAATCGGGTGCATTTGAGTGTAGGAATCGGGCTGACATTGTCGCGGTTGAATGTGAGCGGGAGTGTCAGCGATTGTGCCGCAGGTCTGAGTTAACCAGCGGCGGACGCGTGAAGGCCACCAAACCCACAGGATGCAATGTTCGGTAGGTCCGCGTCCCGAGGAATATCGTTTTGCGTGATGTTCATTGTGACGACGATGTCATCGAGCCCGTCCAGATCGGGGGCGGTGTTGATCACGGGTTCGATGTCTTTGGCTTTGGCGATGGCCTTGAGTTCTTTTGCGGTGAGGACGTCGCCCGTTGTGAGTTGCAGATTGCCATTGTCATCGATCACGGGGGATTGTGCGAACATGTCCGAGGCGTCGAACCATGGGGTGGGCGCGTTGGCATAGGTGGTGTTAAGGGTTTGAACGCAGAGCGCGATGTTGGGCAATGTGCAATGCGTTTCAAGAATTTGGTTCTCGTCGCGGGTTTGGACCTCAATGCAATCTACGATGCCAGAGACAGGCAATTTGGTTTCTGGGCTATAGGTAAGGCCACGACCTGTAATGACAGAACCTTGAAAAATGACCCCATGATCAGCCAAGCGGAACGTCCCGTAGAGAAAGCGGGTCTCGGTCGCGTTGGTGAGGGCTGGGGCGGTTATGTGCATGAACTCTTTGGCATTGATCGCATTATGGGTTGGTTAACGAATAATGACAGATTGAGAACACAATGGGGCAGGAACCGGAAAATTCAGGGGCATATGGACATAAAAATGCACGTAGTTGTGTTGTTTTTGGGCGGGTTTTCACCGCAAAGCGCTATTGCCGCAGCGCAGCGAGGGGATATGATGGCACCGAAATGAAGGAGAATTCAGCATGTCCCTAGCAGGAAAAACGGCAGTTATTACTGGGTCCAACTCTGGCATTGGTTTGGGCGTTGCCCGCGAAATGGCGAAGGCGGGCGCGCATGTTGTGTTGAACTCCTTCACTGATCGCGATGAAGACCATGCCTTGGCGGCAGATATTGCCAAAGAATTTGGTGTGAATGCGAAATACGTATCGGCTGATATGTCAAAGGGTGAAGACTGCCGTCGTTTGATCGTTGACGCGGGAACCTGCGATATTTTGGTGAACAACGCGGGCATCCAGCATGTGGCCCCGATTGAAGAATTCCCAACGGCGAAATGGGACGCAATTATTGCGATCAACATGTCTTCGGCGTTTCACACGGCAGCTGCGGCTGTCACTGGTATGCGCGAACGCGGCTGGGGGCGGATCATTAACATTGCCAGCGCCCATGGCTTGACGGCATCGCCCTACAAATCGGCGTATGTGGCTGCAAAACATGGTGTGGTCGGTATGACCAAGACGATTGCCTTGGAAACCGCGCAGGAGCCGATCACCTGCAACGCGATCTGCCCAGGGTATGTTTTGACACCCTTGGTCGAGGCGCAGATCCCCGACACGATGAAAGAATACGGGATGGACCGAGACACGGTCGTGAAAGAGGTGTTGTTGGCGCGCCAACCGTCCAAGGAATTTGCAACGGTCGAACAATTGGGTGGCACGGTCGCGTTTTTGGCGTCTGACGCTGCGGCCCAGATTACCGGTACAACAATTAGCGTTGATGGCGGTTGGACCGCGCTATGACGCAGGACACAACACCCAAGCCAATTCACCACAAGATGGCGTTTCTGCAGGGGTCGACTTTTACCAGTGTCAGTCTTGCAGATGCGACATTTACCGATAGCCATTTGATGGGTGCTAAGGTTCACGATGTGAATGCATCTGGCATCATCTTTGATGATGTGAACCTAAGCATGGCGGATATTGGCAACGTTAATATGAGCCTTGTTAAGATTAAGAATGCCAACATGACCGGACTGACCGTGAAGGACGCCAATATGACAGGTGTTGAACTGGAACAGGTCAATTTGACAGGTGCAAAGATCGCCGATGCTGACATGACGGGAATGACCATTAATGGCATTCTGGTGAGCGATTTATTGGCGAAATGGGCGGCTGAATGAAACGCATTAACCTTGCGCTGCAAGGCGGGGGCGCACATGGGGCGTTCACGTGGGGTGTGCTTGACCGGATCCTAGACGACGAGCGGATCGAGATTGCAGGCATGTCTGGTACATCAGCGGGCGCGATGAATGGGGCTGCGTTAAAGGCCGGCTGGGTCCGCGACGGGCGCAAGGGCGCCAAAGAAAACCTAGATTGGTTCTGGGGGCAGGTTGGTGCCGTGACCGACGATGCATTGGCGGGCTGGCTGGATGCTGTTGCGCCGACATCACCGATGTTGTCCCAAGCGATGATGTATTCGCCTGCCTTTGCGGCCTATGACATGGCGACACGTGTTTTTTCACCCTACAGTTCGGGGCATTTTTATTCGAACCCGTTGAAGCCAATCGTCGAGGCGTTTCATTTTGATGAGGTCTGTTCGACAGAGGGCCCTGTCTTGCATGTCTGTGCAACCAATGTGCGCACGGGCAAGATTAAGTTATTTACGGGCGATGCGATTACGGGCGATGCATTGATGGCATCCGCCTGTTTGCCGACGATGTTCCAAGCTGTGGAAATTGACGGTGAGGCCTATTGGGATGGCGGGTATACGGGTAATCCTGCATTATTTCCGTTGTTTGACAGTGCATTACCGGACGACATTGTTGTGATTAACATCAACCCGTTGCACCGCGAAGAGGTGCCGACAGACCCGCAAACCATAGCGAACCGGATCAACGAGATCAGTTTCAATTCATCGCTGTTGCGCGAATTGCGGGCCATTGATTTTGTGAAACGACTTTTGCGCGGCGGCCAGTTGAATGCGGGTACGATGAAGAACGTATTGGTGCATATGGTGTCGGATGATGCGCTGATGAACCAGCTGGGCGTTGCGACCAAGTCGGTGCCAAACCCTGTGGTTTTGGCTCGTTTGAAAACTGCTGGGCGCGCGGCAGCGGACAGGTTTTTAGAGGCTCATTTTGACGACTTAGGTCAGACGGACACGGTCGATCTGCAAGCGATGTTTGCGGATTAATCCTGCATAGGCTGTTTGATGATCTTGCCTGCAAGTTCATCAACACCCGCTGGCAGGTCGTCGGCTTGTTCACCAGGGTAAACGAGGCCAGCCGAGATCACCAATTTGGCGGCGTCTTCCACGGACATATCAAGTTCGATCAGGTCTTTGGTTGGGAAGAACAGCAAGAACCCAGAGGTTGGGTTTGGCGTTGTTGGCACGAACACAGATGTCATTGGGCCAGTCCCAGCCTTTTCAACCAATTCGCCCTTTGTTGATGTTGAAATGAACCCAATCGCCCAGATCCCTTTACGGGGGTATTCAAACATACAGGCTTTGTCGAAAGTGGTTTCGCTTTGCACGAACACCGTTTCGGCGATCTGTTTAACGCCGTTATAGATGGAACGCACCACGGGCATACGCCCAACAAGGCCTTCGCCCCAACGCAAAAAGCTGCGGCCCAGCAGGCCTTTGCCCATCCAGCCCACAAACATTGTGAAGATCAAGAAGATGATTACGCCAATGCCGCGTACGTTGACTTCGACCCAACCGGGGTCAGAAGGGGACGTGTAGCCCAGTACACGGTTGAGCAATTCTTCGGGTTGGTAGGCATTCGGGACAAAGGGCCACACAAAACTATCGACCCAGCCAACAACGGTCCAAATGAGCCAAAGGGTCAGCCCGATCGGGGCGATGACCACGAGGCCCGCAATGAAATTGTTGCGCATCCCTGTGAACAGGCCGCGGCGTGGTGTTGGGTCGGGGAGTTTGGTCACGTGAGTTTGGCCCTTAACGATACTTCAAGGATATGTAGGCGATGCAGCGCTGATCCACAATGAAGCTGGGGATTTATTGGGCGTTTGTTTACAGAGCGCCTGCAATTTGGGCAGCCAAGCGGGCATTGTTCCGCACAAGAGCAATGTTTGCAGTCAAAGAGGCGCCGTCGGTGAGTTCGAAGATGCGCCCCAATAGGAACGGCGTGACAGATTTGGCGGAGATTCCTTGGGCGTCAGCCTCGCCCAGCGCTTGTGCGATGATCGGTGCGAGGGTTTCAGCCGGAATTTCGGCGTCGGCAGGAATAGGGTTTGTGACCAATTGGCCGCCGGGTAGCCCCATTGCAACGCGCATTTTGTGTGCTGAGGCAATGTCTGGCGCGGTGTCCATACGCAGGGGTGCGGGCAGGGGCGATGTGGCGGACCAGAACGCAGGCAGGCTGTCTTGGCCATAGGCAATCACAGGTACGCCGAGCGTTTCGAGGACTTCGTAGGTTTTTTCGAGGTCGAGAATGGCCTTGGCGCCGGCGGCGACGACGGTGACGGGTGTTTGGGCCAATTCGTGCAGGTCGGCAGAAATGTCGAACGTGGTTTCAGCGCCTTTGTGCACACCGCCAATGCCGCCTGTGGCAAACACGTGGATGCCTGCCAGATGGGCCGCGATCATGGTTGCGGCGACAGTTGTGGCGCCGGTGCCGCCCGTGGCCATGCAGGCCGCCATATCGGCGCGGCTGAGCTTGGCCACATTTTTGGATTGCGCCAATTTGTCGAGTTCGTCGTCGGTGAGGCCGATGTGCAAGGTGCCATTCATCACAGCGATGGTGGCCGGAACTGCGCCCGCAGCGCGAATGTCGCTTTCAACCATACGGGCGGTTTCAACGTTTTGTGGGTAGGGCATCCCATGGGTGATGATGGTGGATTCTAGCGCGACGATGGGCGTGCCAGCCTCTTTGGCGGCGGCAACGTCTGGTGCGTAGGTCATTGGGATGGTGGTCATGACGGGGTCTCTCCGGAAACATAGGTGGCGGCGGCGTTGAGGGCGCGTTCAAGGGCGGCTTGGGGCGCCATGCCTTGGATTTCAGACGCAATGTGGGCCGCCATAAAGGTGTCGCCTGCGCCAGTGACGCGGGTCACGAGGACTTCGGGGGGCTGCGCGGTACGCAAGGTGTCGCCGGTGGCTTCGGCGGCAGGGTTACCGCCGTCCGTGACCAGTACACGGTGCACGCCCCGTTTGGTTAAGGCACGTGCGCCGTCTTCGGCTTGGTCGAATGTGGTTTGACACAGCAGACCTGCTTCTTCGAGGTTGACGTAAAGCGTGGCCGAAGGATGGCCCACCAAGGCCAACAGACGTTCGGCTTTGCCCGGCGATGCTGGAGCCACGCGCAGATCAGAGGCGGAGAAAAGCGGCGATTTGGCGATATCCGCCAACAGGTCGCGAGTAAGATTGCCATCAAGGGCAACAAGGCCAGACCAAGGGGCCGTTTCGGTGCCCAGCGCGCCAGAGGACAACGCTGTTAGGATCTTTGTGCCGGCTTGTTCTAATGAATGGGCATCTGCGATTGCAGCGATAAGGCCGTTCGCGCCCTCAATGGCCATATAGGCGTCGGTGGGGAGGTCGTCTGACCTGTAAAGGTATTGCGTGATCAACCCCATAGACTGTGCTGCACTGACCAGCTCATCACCTTCGGGATCACGACCAACAGCGGACAGAAGCGCAGGGGTGAGGCCAAAGTTAATGCAGGTCATTGCGATGTTCATCGCGACACCGCCGGGTATGCGAGTGATGCGGCCAGGCACGTCTGATCCTGCGCGCATGTGGCTGGAAGAGCGGCCGATAATGTCCCACAGTACGGAACCGATGCAAAGAATATCTGGTGTTTTCATGCAATGGTGATGACGCTGTTCAACGCGAAGGTCAACGGGGCGTGTGGGGTCTGGAATGCCTGACCTTTGGTTTTTTATACTTGCGTTGGGGGAGGTGTCGAACAATATTGTGAACACTGTTCAATATTGTGGTTGTTGTTGAGAAGGTAGAGGCATGAAACGGTTTATCGATAAGACAGTTGGTCGTTGGTTGCGGCATTTCTTCTTTATCCTAGTACGGACGTATTATGCGTTGTTCTACAACGTTGGGGTTTGCGGCAAACATCTGTTGCAGGCGCAACCCGGCACGTTGATTTTGGCGACCCACGTGAGCCGCCATGACGGGCCGATGATATCCGCGCTGCTGTATTCAACGGCACGTATCCGCCCGACAGTGCACTACAATGAATATCACAACAAAGCGCAGTGGTTTCCGATGTATGTGGCCGGGGCGATCCCCATGTCATCGCCAAAAGACTGGGCGCCAGAACGTCGCGCAGAACGCACGGCCGAGACATTGGATATTATCGGTAAAGTTTTGAACAACGGAAATTCCGTTTTGGTCTTTCCTGCTGGGAAAGTACGCCGCCAACCGGAAGAGATAGTGGCGCCGCATTTGAAAGGGGTCCAAGAAATCCTGCGGGCCCGCCCTGAAACGCCGGTGATGCTATTGCGCACGCGTGGCTTGGGCAAATTCCAAGAGCAAAGCTATGATCTGTTTTGGAGCTTTCTTGGGCGTAAAAAAGGCCGGCGCCATGTGCAGATCGAACTGACCCCAGTGACCGATCTGGACCCGTCCATGGAATTGGAGGCGTTTAACCAGAAGCTGGAGCAGATGTTGAACGGGTGATCGGCGTCGCGTTTGGCGGCACATCATGTGGCGTGCTGCTTTCGCGTAGTTCGGCAATTCGGTCAAGAACAGCCGCGCGTTTGCTGTCCAAATCCGCGCGCTGACTGTCGATGTGTTTGAGTTTTTCTATCATCTTGGCGATACCGCCTTCGCACGGGCCCGTGCCTTCATCAGATAAACACGCGCTCATTGCCTGAATTTCTCGGGTGGAAAAACCAGACGCGATGAAGTCGCGGATACGGCTGGCACGGCGGAGGTCTTTTGCGCTGTAGTAGCGGTACCCATTCAAGGATCGGCGTACGTTAAGAAGACCTTGTTTTTCATAATGGCGCAACATGCGTTGGCTGACCCCAAGATGGTCTGCTGCTTCTTTTGGGTGCATGGGTTGGCTCCGTTTTTGATGATCAAACTGACCTAGAAATGCCGAAGTGAGATATCAAGTGGGGTTTGACACATCGGTTTGCCAAACCCCGTTTTTGGTTAGGTTCGCTGTGACCAACCGCCGTCGATGGTAAGGATTTGACCTGTCATCCATTGGTTATTCGGACTACCCAAATGCAAGATCCATGGGACGATGTCGTCCGTCGTTCCACGTCGTCCCAACGGGATTTGAGCTGCTTCCTGCTGCTCGACTTGTTCGGCCATCTCTGCGGGAAGCCCCATCATACCAGTTAAGGCGTTCGTTTTTACGGGGCCGGGCGCGATCGCGTTTACACGAATGCCTTCGGGTGCGAGTTCTATGGCCCATGATTTGGTCAGATGTTCCAAAGCCGCTTTTGTTGCACCATAGTGAGCAAGCATCGGAGCGGCATTTTGAGCGACTGCGGTTCCGATGTTGATGATTGTGCCTTTACTTTTTGCCAAAGCAGGGCGCGCGGCCTGCACCAAAAGCGAAGGCGCCGTGATATTCACCGCTGACATGTTCGCCAATGTTTCAGCGTTATATTTGTCTACTGGTAAGGGTTCGCCAGCGCCAGCGTTGTTGACGACAAGGTCGATGTGCCCCCAGCGCAAGAACGCTGTGTCGACGGTTTGGGTTGCGCTTTCAGGGTCCGCACTGTCCGTTGCCAGAATTGCTATCGAAGGGTTCAGCGCAGCAACGTTTTCCAACGTTTCTTGATTGCGACCTGTGATTAAGACTTTCGCACCATTTGCAGCCAATTCGAGGGCCGTTGCCTTGCCAATGCCGGAACTACCGCCGGTTACGATTGCGACCTTGTCTTGCCATACGTTTGTTTGTGTCATTTCGCATTTTCCTGTGTTTAGCGTCATTCAGTTGAATGATGAAAAGACAGCGTTAGCGGTATGACACTAGTGTCAGGGTCAAGCAGAAAATCGGACCTGACTAGAAAAATTACAGATGATGTTTCATGGTAAAGGCACTTCAAATGTCAGCGCGGCCCAAAGGGTTTCCCATGAGATGCCGGTCTCAGTTGCCAGATCGGCAGACGGTTCACGCAGGTGGACGTGGTCGACCAGATAGCTGTGACCAGCTTTGACGGGCAGGGTCGCAATGCCGTTGGCGTCTGTGCGTAGCAGCGTGATGGTAACGGTGCCGTCGGGGGCCTTTTCAAATAATTCGACCTGACCGTCCGCACGGGGGGCGTCTAGGACGAAGAGCTGAACGCGCAGGCCGTCGGACAGGTCGTCTGTATAGGGGTTGTCCAGCGCTACATATTCAACGGCAAGCCCTGTACGGAAATCGCTACCCATCCCGTGGCCGACGCCGACGAGTGTTTTCGCAAACCGCCAGTAGCCTTCGTCAAACCCTTCGCGGGGGAGGTTGCGGGCATCGTGCCGTGCTTCGATGTCGTCGAATGCCTTGTGTTTCGCGAACGACAGGAATTTCTCCCATTCTGCATACCCGAGCGTCGCCATTCGTGACTGGTAGCTGATCACGTTTAAACCTTCGCCAAGTGGGGCAGTATCAAGGGCAGGGCGCGCGCCCAGCCGGTTTTCGACATTGGCCTGCCGCAGACCAGACGCGATGGTAAAGCGTGTGAATTGCTGTGGTAAGTAGGAAATCTCGGTGCCGTCGAAGTTTTGCCCGTTGACAAGCTTCCCTTGAATCGTAGCTTCGGCACTAATTTCATAGTCGATCGGCTCGATCCAGAATTCATGGGATTGAGCAGGTAGGGCGAAAGCGACAGATGTAATAAGGGCGGCAAGAATGCGCATGATGAACTCCAGAGTAATTGGACTAAAGGTGACACTCGGGTGGGTCATGTCAATGGCGGCCTTGGTTTGGGTCACGCTTGCGTCATCCGCCGCCGCCCATGAGGTGTCGCCAACGATTGGTGATATGGAAGTCGTGGACGGCCAGATCACATTTAGCCTGAATGGCAATTTCGAAAGTTTGGTGGCGGGCATTAACCTTGATGGGCTGACCGACACGGAAGCCGCACCAGAGGCCGAGGCCTATGATACGTTGCGGGCCTTGGCGCCTGACGCGTTTGCCCAAGCGTTAACAGATGATTGGGAGCAAATTGCATCCCAAATCACGGTGTTGGTTGATGGGGAACCCGTCGCGTTGGCACTGACAGGCGCTGATGTGCCCGAAGTGGGCGACGTTGAGGTGGTCCGCGAAACGACAGTCATGTTTGCGGGTGATATCGCCGATGGCGCGCAGACGTTCCAAATTGAATGGCCTGCGGAATACGGCGTGCTGGTGTTGCGCCAGATGGGCGTTGAAGACGGTTGGGACGGGTATTTGACAGGCGGCGGCCTGTCTGAAGAAGTTTCGCTTCAAGGTGGTGACGTTATGACCGGCGGCGAGGCGTTTTTTCGGTTTATCCCTGTCGGTGTAGAACACATCGTTCCGTTGGGCTTGGACCATATTCTATTCGTTCTGGGCCTGTTTTTCCTGAGCACACGGATGCGTCCGCTGTTGTGGCAGGTCACCGCATTTACGGCCGCCCATACGGTGACGTTGGCGTTGGCGACGTTGGGCTATGTGAACATTCCTGACGAACACATGTGGATCGTGGAAAGTATCATCGCAGCATCGATTGTTTACATCGCGGTCGAGAACATTTTTACCGATGGTTTGAACCCATGGCGCCCAGCGATCATTTTCGCGTTTGGTTTGTTGCACGGGTTAGGGTTTGCGTCCGTATTGGGGGCGTACGGATTGCCTGATGGCGCAGTGTTGCCCGCGCTTTTGGGGTTCAATATTGGTGTCGAACTGGGCCAGCTATTGTGCATTGCGGTGGCGTTTATCGTTGTCGTAAGTGCCATAGGGTTAAGCGAAGACGGCAAGAAAAACCCTGTTGCTGCGGCGGTTTACATGGCGATTGCTATTGTGGTCGTTCCGGTCGCAATGATCCCTGTTTCGGCGATGGGGCCGGATGCTGTAGAGGCCTATTTGCCGCTGTTGTTTATGGTTGCAGCGTTAAGCGGACTTTGCGCGGCGTCTTGCGCTGTTGAGCGATACGAAACCTACCGTCACATGGTCGCTATGCCTGCAAGCATCGCGATTGCCTTGATTGGTGCCTACTGGGTGGTGGAACGCGTTTTCTTGTAAGCTAAGTTAACCTTTCGGAAGCTTTTGTGAAGGTTATTGGACGGCCGGTAACCTCTTGTTAGGGGTTACAGGTTTATTCGCTGATCAGAGTGATTGGTGAGTGTCTTTATGCCTGATGTAATGAAGTTCGTTTCGACGTTTGTCGATTCAGTCGCGGTGCTTATGGCGCTGGTTTTGATGTTAAGTTTGGTACAGCGCAAGAGCCGCAGTCGGATCCTCAAACACGCGCTTATGGGCGGCGTGTTTTCTGTCGCGATCATTCTGTCTATGTCGGACCCGATCATCCTACCTCAAAAGTCTGGGGTTTTCGACATGCGCGCACTTTTGGTTGGCACGGCTGCCGGCCTTTTGGGGCCTGTGGTGGGGACGATTGCCATGATGACAGCGACTGCTTACCGCCTCGGTATTGGCCAGCCAGGGCTGGTCGCCGGGCTGGTCGGAATTGTGTTGTCTTATGGGATGGGGTTGGTGTGGCACTATTTCGTAAAGGATATGCCGGTTAAGACTTGGAAAAAGTCGGGGGTCCTCGGCGGGATGTTGTCTGTTCAAGTTCTGGGTATTTTCATGATGCCACAGCATCTTTGGGCGGAATTATGGATGAACCTTGCACCTTTCATGGTCGCATCAAGCATTCTGGGCGCGTTGATTATCAATCATTTGTTTTCAGGGGAAATTTCGTTTTTGTCAGAGGCCGAAGCAAGCAAGATTGATGCAAACACGGATCATCTGACAGGGTTGTTAAACCGCCGTGGGCTTGATCTTGTTTACCCCAATGTATTGGACCATGGGCCAAAGTCACCCGGGCAGGCGTTGCTGTATTTCGATATTGATTTGTTTAAGACCACCAACGACACACACGGGCACGCAGTAGGTGACGATGTATTACGGCATGTGGTGGATCAGATTGCCGCAAACTTGCGCCAAAAGGATACGTTCGTTCGATTGGGCGGGGACGAATTTGTTGTGGTTCTTCCTGATATCAGCTGTGAAGAAGCGGAAACGATCGCCGAACGATGCCGATGTGTCGTCGAGCATTCAGGGTTTGAGGTGGGTTTCAAAGTCCTGCCCATATCCATTAGCGTTGGGGCAGTTTGGTCCGGTACGCCGGCCCGTGTCGAGGCCCTGATAAATTTCGCGGATAGAGCGCTGTATCAAGCCAAGGAAAAAGGTAGAAATGCTGTTGTTTTCATACGCCAAAGTGAAAAGACATTGGTGGCTGTCGCCTGAAGATGCGAGTGCGTAAGCACTGCGGGTTCTTTTGCGTTAGTTCCCCCCAAAGTTCGGGCGCGTGGGTGCACGATTTTTTGTTGGCGGGGGCAGGGACGATAGGGACTTGTGCTCTATAAACTTTACACCTATACGCGCGATCACGAAATCCCCGGACGGGGGCGGGTGCGATGGGGAGACATCCCAAAGTATCCACCGGTTGGAGGCATAGTTGTGCGCTCTGATACCTCCGTCTAAGGCTAGAAACCGGAAAGGAAACGACCATGGCTCTTCCAGAGTTTACCATGCGCCAGCTGCTTGAGGCAGGCGTACACTTCGGCCACCAGACACAGCGCTGGAACCCGAAAATGCAAGAATTCATCTACGGCGCCCGCAACGGCATCCACATCATGGACCTCACACAGACGGTTCCAATGTTGGACGCAGCGCTTGATATCGTTCAGAAAACTGTCGCTAAAGGCGGCCGTGTTTTGTTCGTTGGCACCAAGCGTCAGGCGCAAGCGCCAATCAAAGACGCTGCTGAAAAATCAGCTCAGTTCTACATGAACCACCGTTGGTTGGGTGGCACACTCACCAACTGGCAGACTGTTTCTAAGTCTATCCAGCGCCTCAAGAACATCGACGAAGCAGCCGAGCGCGGCTTTGAAGGCCTGACCAAGAAAGAACGTCTTGGCATGGAACGTGAGCAGGGCAAACTTGAAGCGTCTTTGGGCGGTATCCGCGAAATGGGCGGCGTACCTGACCTTTTGTTCGTCATCGACGTCAACAAAGAAGATCTGGCCATTGCTGAAGCGAAAAAGCTGGGCATTCCAGTTGTAGCTGTTGTGGACACCAACTGTTCCCCAGCTGGCGTTGATTACATCATCCCAGGCAACGACGATGCGGCACGCGCGATCGCGCTGTACACAGACTTGGCTGCACGTGCGGCACTTGACGGCATGACAGCACAGATGGGCGCCGCTGGCATCGATCTGGGCGAAATGGAAGCTTCTGTTGAAGAAGAACTAGCCGTTGAAGCTGCGCCAGCTGAAGAAGCTGCTGCTGAATAAGACCTTTAGGTCATATTTTTGATACCGAGCGCGGTTAAACGCGCTCGGACCACCTTCATTCTTAAGGAGACCAAAGATGGCGATTACAGCTGCATTGGTAAAAGAACTCCGCGACTCTACAGGCGCGGGCATGATGGATGCGAAAAAAGCGCTGACAGAAACAAACGGCGACATGGAAGCCGCTGTTGATTGGCTGCGCACCAAGGGTTTGGCGAAAGCTGCTAAGAAATCCGGCCGTACGGCTGCTGAAGGACTTGTGGCCGTCGCAGTTGCAGGCGGGAAGGGGATCGCTGTTGAAGTGAACTCCGAAACCGACTTCGTTGGTAAGAACGCAGATTTCCAAAAAATGGTATCTGGTATTGCTGATGTTGCATTGACTGTTGGCGACGTTGACGCGCTGAAAGCTGCTGACATGGATGGCAAATCCGTTGAGCAGACTGTGACAGACGCTGTTGCCGTTATCGGTGAGAACATGTCGGTTCGCCGCATGTCCGCGCTCGCAGGCGACACTGTGGTAAGCTACGTGCACAACGCAGCTGCACCTGGCATGGGTAAAATCGGCGTTCTGGTTGCAATGACCGGCGGCGACGAAGCCTTGGGCAAACAGATTGCGATGCACATCGCCGCAGTAAACCCAGCTGCATTGTCCGAAGCAGACATGGATGCGTCTGTTGTCGAAAAAGAAAAGCAGGTCCAGATGGACATTGCGCGTGAATCTGGCAAGCCAGAAGCTGTGATCGAGAAAATGATCGTTGGCCGAATGAAGAAATTCGTCGCAGAAGCAACGCTTTTGAACCAGTCTTTCGTTGTGAACCCAGACGTAACTGTTGGCCAAGCTGCATCTGATGCAGGCGCGACCATCACTGGTTTCGCTCGTTTGGAAGTTGGCGAAGGCATCGAAGTTGTAAAAGAAGACTTTGCTGCAGAAGTTGCGAAAGCTGCTCAAGGCTAGTTTGTGGTCTTCGAAGATTAACTTCGATCTTTAAGTATTTGAAAAGGCTGCCTGTAATGGGTGGCCTTTTTTATTTGGAATGCACTGCGAATGGCCCCGTCCTTTTGGGGGGACGGGGCCACAATTGCCGCATTTCAGGGATAAGATAGTGCGTGCAACAAGTGCCGACCTGAAACAAGCTTAGCTTGCTCAGGCCAGCGTCCGGTTTCCCGGTGCGACCTTGCTATCCTTGCAATTTCAAGGGGTCAAAACCGCTGTTCCCAGGCCTAAGGCCACCACTCACGGAACTTCTCTACGATGCCATTATAGGTTGGAAACCTATAGTAAGGGTTTCCTTACCAAAGGGAAACCTGATTTTCTGATGCTTGAGAACCACACTAAAATGCGCCAAATCAGGTTAGGCGGCTTCGGAATCGATAACGAACATTTGGTTATAGAATGCAGCCTTAAGGACAGCTTGTGCTGTTGTTTCGACATCTAGCGCTTCACGTGCCAACCTTAGGTGCTTTTCAATCGTTGCTGGAGTGAGTTCCAGCAAAATAGCGATGTCTTGTGTTGTCTTACCATCGCCAACCCATTGTAAAACCTCACGTTGTCGCTTGGTCAGGCTGCGTTGTGAGTAGGGCAGTGTTTGAAGTTTGAGGTGCATAACGTTGTTTATTACCACGATTTCCGACCCGAAACGATCCCAGATTTCGTCGGTATCATCCTGCGAAAGGCCGCCACGTGCGGTCAATGCGATCGCACCTTTGGTGCGTTCGGAAACGCTCAGAAAGCTGACTGTGTAGCCAGCAGTAACATTGTGTTTCACATTGAACTCCAGAGCGAGCTCTTCGTCTTCTGTTAAGCTATTTTGGTCGGACATCCAGCGCCAGCTACACGGTCCAGTATTGTCTAATGCCCAACGGATCATAGGTGCACGCGCCACGTGGCTATGGGTTAAAAACCCTTCCATGAAATCGTCGCCATGGTTGGTCAGCAGTACCCAATCTTGAGGATCACCCAAAGCGGTGCCTGAACGATACCGAGTGAAACCGTAGATAAGCCGGTCGAAGCCGTATTGCTCCATGCGGTCGCAATGAAGACGCCACAAGGATTCAACGGATGGAGCGTTGGTCAGTGCGTCTAAATGTGAAGTAATGTTTTCCATCGAGTCACATTAACAGTAAATTGGATAACCGCGAATACCTTTTTGATTATTGGTTAGTTCCGGGGAGCGAATGGATGTTCCTTAGCTTAGATGATGGGCAGTGTCGCGGTTTTGCGTAAGTATAGAGGATTAAAGGCGTAGTGACTGGAGAGTGAAGCATCACTTAATGGTATGTGCGGTAAGGTATTGATATCAGATGCATATATTAATTTTACATAATACGTATTATGAGATTAATGCTAATGAGATTGAGCGCAATAAGAAAGTTTATCCTGAGGACTCCCTTCTGCTGATTTTTGACCACCATCACTACACCAGCTGGTCACAATATGCGCCAAGCGCAGACGAACGTCTCGTCCCGTAGTTACATGATTTTCAGAATACGGCCGCTAGAAATGCGCGGCCTAGACATTGATTTACATCATTGGGTCACTCACGGTAGATAGAAGCCGGAATTCACTATGAAAGACGCAACATTGTTAGATCTTGTTAACCTTCGCGATATCCTTAGCGCACATTACGATTTGGCACCCTCGCCCGAACTGGCTGAAGAGATGGCCGACATTTACGCGCGGATGGACCGTGTGGTCACGCCGCCGGAATGGATGATGTATGCGCCATATGTGAAGGCGATTAACGATCTGAAGAAGAAACGCAACGCGGTGATCTTGGGCCATAACTACATGACGCCCGAAATTTTTCACGGTGTGTCTGATTACGTTGGCGACAGCTTACAGATTGCAATGAAAGCTCAGGAAGTTGATGCGGATGTCATTGTACAAGCTGGTGTGCATTTCATGGCTGAAACCACGAAAATTCTGTGCCCCGAAAAAACAGTTTTAATGCCTGATATGGAGGCTGGTTGTTCGCTGGCTGAAAGCATCACAGCCGATGGCATTGAAGAAATGCGCGCGAAATACCCGGGCGCCCCTGTTGTGACCTATGTGAATACAACAGCTGACGTCAAAGCGGCGTCTGACATTTGCTGTACGTCGTCAAACGCGTTGCAAATTGTAGACGCGATGGAGAGCGATACGGTTATTATGACGCCAGACCAGTATTTGGCGCAAAACGTTGCAAACAAATCCAAAAAGAACGTCGTGTATTGGCCCGGGTCATGCATCGTGCATGAACAATACACAGCGCAAGATTTGAAGGATTTCCGCGAATGGAACCCAGGTACGCGCCTGATTGCGCACCCTGAATGTCCACCCGACGTTGTTGCAGAAGCTGATTTTAGCGGGTCCACCAGCGGTATCATCAAATACGTGACAGACGAGAAGCCTGAAAAGGCGATGTTGATCACTGAATGCTCAATGGCGTCTAATATTGCTGATGAGCTTCCAGAGGTGGATTTCGTTGGGCCCTGCAATATGTGCCCTTACATGAAAAAGATCTCGCTGGAGAAGATTTTGTACGCGTTGCACACGATGGAAGGTCAGGTTGAAGTGGACCCAGCCGTCGCTGAAAAGGCGCGCTTGTCTGTTCAGAAGATGATTGATCTGTCCCGAAAATTGGGAATTTGAGCCACACAATGACTGACATTAGCACCGACCGTATCCTAATTGTTGGGGCGGGTCTTGGCGCGCTTTATGCCGCGCTGAAACTGGCCCCCCGCCCCGTTGTTTTGATTTCGCCCGAAACGTTGGGCGAAGGTGCAAGTTCGGCATGGGCGCAGGGTGGCGTTGCCGCGGCGATGGATGAAAATGACAGTCCTGACAGCCACGCCCGTGACACCGTAAAGGCAGGTGCAGGAACGGTTGATCCTGACGTGGCTGATTTGGTCACAGGAGACGCGCGGCGTTATATTCTTGACCTGACGGACATGGGTACGCCGTTTGATCGCACGGCTGACGGTGACTACGTTATGTCACGCGAGGCAGCCCATAGTTTTGCACGGGTTGTGCGTGTGAAAGGTGATCAGGCTGGCGCGCAGATTATGGCCGCTTTGATTGAACAAGTCCGCGAGACGCCTTCGGTTCAGGCGTTGGAAGGCGTTATGGCCGTTGGTTTGGAAACTGATGGTGGCCGAGTAACTGGCGTGGCGGTTCAGGCGGCTGGTGACGCGCGTTCGGCCCCTATTATGCTGCGCGCGCCTGCTGTTTTATTGGCCGGTGGCGGGTCTGGTGGGCTTTATGCCGTTACGACGAACCCACCCCGTATTCGTGGACAGGTTATTGGCATGGCTGCGCGTGCGGGTGCTGCGATCGCGGATGCGGAGTTTGTCCAGTTTCACCCAACGGCGATGGACGTGGGCGAGGACCCTGCCCCCTTGGCGACCGAAGCCCTGCGCGGCGAAGGTGCGACTTTGATCAACCGCGACGGTGAGCGGTTTATGACCGCGATCCACCCAGACGCGGAACTAGCCCCACGGGACGTTGTAGCCCGCGCAATTTATGCGCAAACGCAGGCCGGAAAACGCCCGCTATTGGACACGCGCGATGTGTTGGGCGAGCGGATCAAGGACCTTTACCCAGCCGTGGCAGAAGCCTGCGCACGCAATGGCATAGACCCAGCCATCGACCCAATTCCTGTGGCTGCTGCGGCCCATTACCATATGGGTGGCATCGCTACGGACAAGGACGGAAAATCTTCCTTGGATGGGTTGTGGGTGTGTGGCGAAGCATCTTCCACGGGGTTGCATGGTGCCAATCGTTTGGCCTCTAACGGGTTGCTAGAGGCCCTAGTTTACGCTCGTATTTGCGCGGATGGTATCGTTGCTGACGTCGATGATGTGGCAGATGCGCCTTTGGTTCAGCTCGATTTCACATCTGGTGGTGTTCCGCCCGAACGGGATGCGGTCATGACGTTACGCCAGTGCATGACCAATTGTGTTGGTGTCGAACGCGACGCCAGCGGGCTAAAGACTGCACTACGTACAATCGCCGACCTAGAGGGCCAGTACGGCGATAGCCCGTCGTTCTTGAACATGTGCGCAACGGCGACTTTGATTGCGGCTGGGGCGTTGCTGCGCGAGGAAAGTCGTGGTGCCCATGAGCGGATCGATTTCCCTGAAACAAGCGAAGGCCCTGCCCTGCGGTCGCAGATGTATTTGAAAGACGCTATGGCCCTTCGAGATCAAATTTGTGAGGAAAAACAATGAGTTTTGCAAGCGTTCCTGATTTGATTTTGGAGCCGATGGTGCGCAATGCGCTGCTGGAAGATTTGGGCAGTTATGGCGACATCACCACCCGTACTGTGGTGGATGCTGACACGACCTATACGGCCACGATCAACGCCCGCGAGGATGCTGTTGTGTCTGGGATGCAGATCGCCGAATTGGCGTTCCGATTGGTGGACCCAGCCCTGAAAGTGACAGTGCACACGCCCGATGGGACCGCCTGTAAACCAGGTGATACACTGGTGACGATTGAAGGGTTGGCACGGTCAATTTTGTCCGGTGAACGGGTGGCGTTGAACTTTGCGGGTCGTCTGTCTGGGATCGCGACGAAGACCGCCGGTTTTGTGGAAAAGGCCAAGGGCACCAAGGCCCGTGTGACCTGTACGCGCAAGACGACACCGGGGTTGCGGATTGTTGAGAAACTGGCCGTTTTGCATGGCGGCGGGTTCAACCACCGTTATTCCCTGAGCGACGCAATATTGATTAAAGACAACCACATAGCCGCCGCAGGTGGTGTGCGTGCGGTGCTGGAGGCAGTGAAAGCCAAGGCCAGCCATATGACCGCTGTCGAGATTGAGGTCGATCGTTTGGACCAGTTGGAAGAGGCGCTGGAAGTCGGTGGCGCGAGCGTCGTTTTGTTAGACAATATGGACAACGACATGCTGGCCGAAGCGGTGAAAATTGTGGATGGTCGGATGCTGACCGAGGCGAGCGGGAATGTGAAGCTGGACCGCATCGCATCGATTGCGGCGACGGGTGTGGATTACATTTCGTCCGGTGCCCTGACCCATTCTGCCCAGACCGTGGATTTTGGCCTCGATTTCTAAGATTGGTTAACGCCGTGGCCGTGGGTTACGGCGATTTCGCCCGAATCTATAGTTAACGCCTTATTTTCCTGCGTTTTGACGATATGGAACCGGTATGGTTCCAGTATGGGCCTGGTATTGCTTTGATACTGTGTTTGACGTGGTTAACGCACCGCACGCTGGGGTTTGTTAAGGATTGAATATATGCAGCGAACGACAGGTTTGAGCCCAAAGGCACCATACTTTATACGCAATGACAGATTGCCCTTATCTTCCCTTTAAAGCTGCATGGATGCGCTGCAAATACTCACCGCCTTGCTCAGTGCCTGTGATTAGACACGGGTCACCCCATTCATTTTGAAATGTGAATGTCTCACCGCCAAACTTAACGTCATTCGCCATAACGTACTTTGCCTGTGAAGTTTTCCCAAAGAGATCGACAATTGTCGATCTAACTGCTGGCATATCATCTTCCTGAAACTCTAGAGAGGTGAGGCCGTTTTTGAGTTTGACTATTTGTGTCGTCATATCGATGAACTTTCACTACTAGCAGTAGCACTGTCAACTCATCACACCGCTATGAGAACAGCCGCTAATTCCCGCAAAGCAGTCATTACAGAAAATGCTGTTTGCTATTTGCGCGTTGCCGCAGCGTCAATGAATGCCGAAACGATGGGGTGCACCCTGCCCTCTAACCCTGCGCGTTCGGGTTGGAAGGCGGTTCCTAGGAAGAATGGATGGCCATCGAGGGCCATGGCGCGGATGGCGCCGTCGGGGGCGCGGGCGGCGATCTTGAAATCGGTGTGTTCAAAGATATCGGCGTGGTCGGGATTGATGCCGAAACTGCAGTGGTAGGTTTCGGTCAGCGGGTCTGGGCCGCAGGTGCGATCGATCAGCCCGCCCTTTTCTGGCAATACGGGATCGGTTTCTTCGATTAGTGAACAGACCAGAGAGGAGATCAACGGCATGGGGCAATCGGGTTCGATTTCTGTGATGCCTGCCTGACGGTAGCCGAGTTTGTTGCGGGCGAATTCGACCAGCGCATGTTGATAGCCGCCACAAGTGCCCAAGAACGGGATCTGGTGAGTGCGGATGTAGTGGAGCGCAGTGATGACGTTGTCGAAGCTGGCGTAGGGGCTGGCGGGAACGACCCAAGCGCCGGAATAGCCCGCGAGGACTGTCGGGTCGGTCAAGCTGTCGGTGGGGAGCCAGTCGTAAGAGATGCCCTGCCCTGTTTGTTCCGCCGCGAGGGTAAGTGATGCGTTGATGGCGCGATGCGCGATGACGTCTTCTGAATAGTCCCCAATGAGTGCGATGCGCATGGCGGGCTCCAGCCAGTTTCAATGATTCAACTTATGGATGTACCCTGCCCTGAAATGAAAAATGCCGGAACCCCTAAAGGTCCCGGCATTTCAATTTTGGTTTGGCTGATCCTTATTGGATCAGTTCAGCAGCCCAAGCACCGTCAACGATGACTGATTTGGAGAAGTTGCCTGCAACGTCGCCGTTTTCGTCGAAGTCTTGGTTACCAGCGGCACCTTCGTAGTTGATGTCGCCACCCGCTGCGAGGATCGCTTTGGCTTCTGCCCACTGGCCTGGGAGGATCACTTCGCCTGGGCCGGATGCGATTGCGCGCAGGCTTTCAGCGACAGCTGCACGGTCATCAGTACCGGCGTGTTCGATTGCCAGTGCCATCATGAATGTCGCGTCATAGCCGTTTGCCACGAATGGGTCAGCCGCAGGAACGCCAGCTGCATCAGCGATCGCTTTCCACGCGCCGAACGACGGTGTGCTGTCGTCGGATGCGGATGTTGTGAACGTGGATGTGCCGAGGTTTTCTGCACCGATCTGCTCGATCAGCTCGTCAGACAACATGCCGTCCGCGCCGATGAAGTTTGCGAATGCGCCAGTTTCCAAAGCGTTGCGCATCAGTGTGATGCCGCCGGAGCCGTAGTAGCTGAACAGCGCGAGGTTGTCGGAACCGGCGCCGATTGTTGCCACTTCGGAGCGGTAGGATGCTTTGTTTGGCTCGTGTGCTTCGTTGGCTGTGACGGTGCCGCCCATGCCTTCATATGCTTGAACGAAGACTTCCGCGATAGCGGCGTTATAGTCGTCGTTGGCGTAGGACACTGCGATGTCGGTGAAACCGTTCGCCATGGCCAGTTCTGCCAGTGCAACGCCCTGATAGGCGTCAGAGGCTGCAGCGCGGAACACGAGGTCGGTGCCGTCTTCCATGTTGGTGATCGCCGGTGAAGACGCGGACACGGACAGTGTTACGACCTCCGCCGGGATGGATACGGATTCGGCCTGCGCGATTGTGGCGCCTGAACATACCGGACCGACGATTGCGGTGACGGAGTTGACGTTGATCAGTTTGGTCACAGCATCGACTGCCGCTGTTGGATCACATGCGGAATCCGCGCGGATGATGTTGAGCGTTTCGCCGTCTGCAAACATGCCGCCCTGTTCGTTGATGTTGGCAGCAGCCAGATCAACAGCCGCCGCGATTGGGGCGTTCAGGTCAGGAATTGGGCCTGTCATGGCCATTGGGTTACCGATGTTCACGTCTGCCATTGCAGATGTTGCCATCAGGGTTGCGGCTGTCGCCAATAGTGTCTTTTTCATTTTTAGTCTCCCGTTGGTCCCGCAGTCGTTTTTGTTGCCTTCGGTGATGCGGGTCTCACCTCGGGTAATATCCCTCCTGGATAACGTTGGAGGATTACTTGCATCAAAATACCAATTAGCATCATACGCAAGAACCCTGCACGTGTGGCCAGAATTGATGGGTCTAGAGTGTCAAAGGTTGAAGAGATCAGGGCGATGCCGCCGGAGATCAGCAGCTCGGACGCGGACCAGATCGTCCATATCAGATAGGCGCCAAGGATCGCGCCTTTGTTGTTGCCAGAGCCACCGGCGATCAACATGACCCAGACAAGGAAGGTGACCTTGGATGGATCAAAGGTGTTGGTGGGTTCGATCAGGCGTAGGTGTTGGGCAAACAGTGCCCCACCCAGCCCCATGATCGCGGCACCGATGACGAAGGCCTCGATCCGGCGGCGGGTAACGTCTTTGCCCGCTGCACGCGAGGCAGGTTCATTTTCGCGGATCGCTGTCATCATCCGGCCCCAAGGGGACAAGCGCGCCCGTTCGAGCATTTTGTAGATGATGAAGACGACCAGAACGATTGTCCCTGCAAAGAGCGGCTGCCAGTACCAATTGGGTAGGCCGTCAAAGAAGGCTTCCCAATTTTCGGGGGTGCCGAACCAGCTCATCGGCCAGCTTGTGTAGAAGCGTTCTTCGCTGAAATGTTCCCATGCGCGGGGGATTTTGTTGATCCCGCGTGGGCCATTGGTGATGTCGGTTTCGTTTTTGAGGATCAGTTTGATGATCTCGCCGATGCCGATGGTGGCAATCGCCAGATAGTCGGACCTGAGCCTGATACAGATCAACCCGATGATGCCCGCGATTAACGCCGACATCGCCATGGCGACGGCCATTCCGACAGGTAATGGCAAACCGAAGCCGCCGATGTGGAATGGGGATTCCGCCGTGGTCAGGAGCGCGTAGGTATAGGCGCCAACGGCGGCAAACCCAACGATACCTGCGTTGAACAACCCCGCGAAACCCCATTGAACGTTGAGGCCAAGGGCAAAGATCGCATAGATACCGCCGACGGTGAGCAAGGAGAGGATGTAGAGGAAATATCCGGTGTAGGCTTCCATTAGAACGACCTCCCCTTGAACAAGCCCTGTGGGCGGACGATGAGCATAATGACCATGATGGCGAAGGCCACGCCGGTTTTATACCCTGGTGAAAGCAGTGGGGCGTCGCCGATCCATGGATAGGCTGACAGTTCTTCGGCCAAGCCAATGACCAGCCCACCAAACACAGCACCATAAGGTTTGCCGATGCCGCCAAGGATTGCGGCGGCGAACATGGGCAAGAGCATGCGGAAGCCCATAGTTGTTTCCAGCATTTGGGTGTCCATCACGAGGAAGACCCCCGCTGCGGTGGCGCAGATGCCGCCGACGATCCATGTGGCGCGGATCACCATATCTACGTTGATACCTGTGACGTGGGCCAGATCGGGGCTGTCGGACACGGCGCGCATGGCTTTGCCGATGCGCGTGCGGTTCAACAGATAGCCAAGGGCGACCACCAAAACGATGGTGCCTGCAAAGATCCAGATGTGTTTGTTTGGCATGAGGATCATCATGCCGATGTCGCCTGTGAGGGCCTGCAACGTCGGGTTTGGTTTGGCGATGCCGGGGACGAAGGTGATTTGGTTTGGTCCCCAGATAACCTGTACCGCGGAGCGGATGATCAACATCATCCCGAAGGATGCCATGACCACCTTGATCGTGTCGGCCTTGCGGAACGGTTTGTAGAAAAACCGGTCCGTCGCGAGGAACAGAACGATGACCAGAACCGATGCGGGGATGAGCGCGACCAAGGGGTGAAGGGCGAGCCCCGCCGCCCCGAGAATGGCCATGATTGTCCATGTCAGATAGGCGCCGGACATCATGATTTCGCCGTGGGCGAAGTTGGCAAAACGCAGGATGCCGAAGGTCAGTGTGATGCCGATGGCCCCAAGGGCGTAGATGCAGCCCAGCACAAGGCCGGGGATGAAATAGAAGTTTACGAATTCAAATCCGAAAGCGTCCCACATATCAGTGCCCCCCGCCCAAGAACATGCGTGCGATTTCAGGGTCTGCCGCAAGGCCAGCCCCTGTGCCCTCATGCCGGTTTGCGCCATCCACAAGAACATAGCCACGATCAGAAACCCCAAGGGCCTGTTTGGCATTTTGTTCAACGATTAGAATAGGTACGCCGGTTTCTTTAATCTTTTGAATAGTGCTGAAAATTTCGCCCCGATATTTGGGGGATAGGCCTGCCGTGGGTTCATCCAGCAGCAAGATTTTCGCATCCACCATCAGCGCCTTGGCCATGGCCACCATTTGACGTTGCCCGCCAGACAGAGACCCCGCCGCCTGCCCGCGTTTTTCGGACAGATCAGGAAACAAGTCATACATTTCGGCAAGCCGGTCTTCGACGCCGTGTGGCCGCGTCCACGCGCCCATTTCCAGGTTTTCCTGAACGCTGAGGTTTACAAAGACGTTGTTGGTTTGCGGCACATAGGAAATGCCTTTTTCGATCACCTTTTGGGCGGGCGTGTCTGTAATTGCCTCGCCGTTGAGTTCGACCGAGCCTTCGCGGATGTTCAACAGACCAAGCACAGATTTCATTGCGGTTGATTTGCCTGCCCCGTTCGGGCCGATGATTGCGACGATTTCGTTTGGCATAACGTGCATCGACAGATCATGAAGGATTTCGGTTTGGCCGTAGCCGGCCTTGAGGTTGTTTAGGGAAAGAACCGGAGTTGTCATACCACTTCGCCCCCAAAATAGGCGTCGATGACGCGTTCGTCGTTGCGGACTTCGTCCATTGTGCCTTCCATCAGGACCTGACCTTCTGCCAAGACGACGACCTTACCACACAGCCGTGCGATCATATCCATGTCGTGTTCGATAATGCAGAACGTGTATCCGCGTTCTTGGTTTAATTGTTCAATCATTTCAGCGACTTTGCGCATCAAGGTGGGGTTCACCCCTGCCCCCGGTTCATCCAGCAGAACGACTTTACTGTCGTTCATCATGGTGCGGCCGATTTCGAGGAGCTTTTTCTGACCGCCGGACAGGTTTCCGGCGAGTTCCTCACCCACATGGGTGAGGCCAAGAAATTCGAGGGTGTCGCGGGCCAGGTCGATGACCTCGGCGTCGCGTTTGCGCACGGATTTGCCTGCGAACCATGTAGACCAAATGCTTTCGCCGGTTTGGTTGGGGGCCGCGACCATCAGGTTTTCCAGCGATGTCATGCGGGCGTATTCATGGGACAATTGGAACGTCCGCATCAGGCCTTTGTGATACAAAGTATCTGTGCGTTGGCCGGTGATGTCTTCGCCCAGCAATGTGATTGTCCCGTTTGTGGGGGGCAGTTCACCGGCGATCATGTTGAATGTTGTTGTCTTGCCTGCCCCGTTTGGCCCGATCAGACCAACGATTGCGCCGCGGTCGACTTCGAAATCGACCCCGCGCACGGCTTGCAGGCCGCCAAAACTTTTGGTTAGCCCAGCAACGCTTAGGACCACTTCGTCAGACATATGCACCCTTCCCTGTAGGTGTTTTTCACCGGTTCTGGATCTGTGTCCAATTTGTTGCCGGTTGAGAATTGGTAGCAATGAAAATTGCCGCACACTACGGAAAAGTGACGATGGGTGGAAAATTAGCCTCATTTAAGGAAAAACGGCGCCCTGAAGTTCAGGACGCCGTCTATTTAGACTGTAAATTGGCTTAGTTTAGGTCGAAACGATCCAATTCCATGACTTTGACCCATGCGGCAACAAAGTCATCAAGGAATTTATCGCCAGCGTCGGCTGCGGCATAGACCTCGGCGAGCGAGCGCAGGATCGAGTTGGAGCCAAACACCAGATCAACCTGAGTTGCTGTCCATTTCGCCGCGCCTGTGGCGCGGTCGTGGCCTTCGATGATGCCATCGGCGCCTTCGGACCAGACGGTGCCCATGTCCAGAACATTGGTAAAGAAGTCCTGTGTGAGTGCGCCTTTGTTTGCAGTGAGAACACCGTGGTCTGTGTCACCGTGGTTGGCACCAATCACGCGCAACCCGCCGACCAATACAGTCATTTCCGGCGCGGAGAGCGTCAGAAGCTGAGCACGGTCCACGAGATGTTCCGCGGAAGAGCGGCTGGAGCCGTCTTTGATGAAGTTGCGGAAACCGTCTGCGTGTGGTTCGAGCCATTTGTAGCTGTCAGGATCTGTGGTTTCCTGAGTTGCATCTGTACGGCCCGCTTTGAATGGCACGGTGATGTCTTTGCCAGCTGCTTTCGCGGCCAGTTCAACACCGACAGAGCCTGCCAGAACGATTGTATCGGCCAAGGAAACGGGTTTGCCGAAGTCTGCGCGGACTTTTTCCAACGCGTCGAGGGCTTTGGCCAGCGCTGCGGGTTCGTTCACAGCCCAGTCTTTCGCAGGGTTCAAAGCGACGCGTGCGCCGTTGGCACCGCCACGCTTGTCAGACCCACGGAAGGACGCGGCAGAGGCCCAAGCGGTTTTCACCAGTTCGGCAGCGGAGAGGCCGCACCCTGCGATCGCTGATTTGAGCGCATCAACGTCCGCACCTTCGATCAGTGGGTGATCGACCGCTGGAAGCGGATCTTGCCAAGCTTCTGGCTGCGCAGGGACTTCTTTACCCTGCCCCAAAACATATGGGCCCATGTCGCGGTGCGTCAGCTTATACCATGCTTTTGCGAAGGCTTTGGCAAACTTGTCCGGGTTTTCATAGTAATCGCGGCTGATTTTTTCGTAGGCCGGATCCATGCGCATCGCCATGTCGGCTGTTGTCATGATGATAAAGGTTTTGCCTTTACCGTCAGCCGTTGGCGCCATGTCGGCGTCTTTCAGGTCTTTTGGCTGCCACTGGTTCGCACCGGCTGGGGATTTTGTGAGTTCCCATTCGTAGCCGAACAAGACACCGAAGTAGGAGTTGTCCCACTGTGTTGGTGTAGGTGTCCATGCGCCCTCGATACCGGATGTGATGGTATCGACGCCTTTACCTGTGCCGAAGGACGTGGACCAGCCAAGACCCATTTCTGTGATGCTGGCGGCCTCTGGTTCTGGGCCAACGTATTGTTCAGGATCGGCTGCGCCGTGTGTTTTACCGAAGGTGTGACCACCTGCGACAAGCGCAACAGTTTCTTCGTCGTTCATGCCCATTTTCATGAAGGTTTCACGCACGTCGTGGGCAGACAACAGCGGATCAGGGTTGCCCATTGGGCCTTCTGGGTTGACGTAGATCAGGCCCATTTGCACCGCACCGAGGTTTCCGATGAGTTCACGCGGGTCGGAGTAACGCTGGCTGTCGTCGCCGAGCCATTCGTCTTCTGGCCCCCAGTAGATGTCTTCTTCTGGTTCCCAGATGTCGGCACGACCGCCGGCGAAACCGTGGGTTTCGAAGCCCATGGATTCCAGTGCGACGTTACCGGCAAGGATCATCAGGTCGGCCCAAGACAGGGCTTTGCCGTATTTCTGTTTTACAGGCCACAGCAGGCGACGGGCTTTGTCGAGGTTGCCGTTATCAGGCCATGAATTTAGCGGGGCGAAACGTTGGGAGCCGGAACCGGCGCCGCCGCGGCCATCGCCAACACGGTACGTACCAGCAGAGTGCCATGCCATGCGGATCATGAACGGGCCGTAGTGACCGTAGTCTGCTGGCCACCAGTCCTGGCTGTCTGTCATCAACGCTGTCAGGTCGGATTTCACGGCGTCCAGATCAAGGGCGTTGAAAGCTGCCGCATAGTCAAAATCATCGGCCATCGGGGAACCCGCTGGGTGATTTTGGTGCAGCGGTTTCAGGTTCAGTGCATTTGGCCACCATTCGTGGTTGGCAACTGTGCCTGTTTTTTCGTTGTTACCATGACCAAACGGGCACTGACCTTCGGAGTTCGTGGGGTTGCCGTCCATTTTGGGAATCCTCTCATGTTGAATTTGGAACCGTTCTAGCAAAGGTGATTGATTAGTTTAAGTTGAGTTTACTTATTGTCATGATAAGTTCATCTTATGATGAATTTTACCCTGAAACAGCTCCGATATTTTGAGGCCGTGGCGGCCCAATGCCATTTTGGACGGGCGGCGGATGTTGTCGGAATTTCGCAACCCGCCTTGTCGATGCAGATTAAGGAATTGGAAGAAATCCTTGGCGTCGCCCTATTTGAAAGGGATGCACGGCAGGTTCGGCTGACCCGATTTGGGGAAGAATTTGCGCCCCGTGCACGGGATATTTTGCGCAGTGTCGATGAGGTTGGTGATCTTGCGCGTTTGGCCCAAGACAGTATGGCCGGCAGTGTGCGCCTTGGGGTGATCCCGACAATCGCGCCGTATTTGTTGCCATCATTCATTGGGCATTTGACCCGTGATCACCCGACATTGAACATTAACGTGCGCGAAACGTTGACGCCAAAGTTGATTTCCGAACTTGCCGAGGGGCGGATTGATGCGGCGATCGTCGCCCTGCCCGTTTCCGAACCGTCGTTCGAAGAGGTTGCGTTGTTTGAGGAGGATTTCGTGCTGGTGCGCCCTGCATCAGATGCGGGCCGCCCCGTTCCGGCAGCGGATGATTTGGCAAAGATGAAATTGTTATTGTTGGAAGAAGGTCATTGTTTTCGCGATCAGGCTTTGGCGTTTTGTTCGCTTCGCTCGCCCTTGCAGCGGGACGGGTTGGATGGGTCTTCGCTGTCGACATTGGTGCAATTGGTCGGTGCGGGGATCGGTGTGACGCTCATTCCGCAAATGGCAATGAAAGTGGAGACGCGGTCTGCCAATGTTGCCGTTTCAGAGTTTCCCCACCCGAGCCCGAAACGCACCATTGGCATGATTTGGCGAAAATCATCCCCCCTGTCCGATCAGTTTCGGGTGATTGCGCAGACCGTCGGCAAGGCCGCAGAAATGTTGGGTTAAAGCCGGTCGCGTAGGGAATACCAAACCATTGCCAACGCTAATAGCGGGCTGCGCAGACGTGCGCCGCCAGGGAAACCAGGTGTCGGCACTGTGGCAAAGAGGTCGAACTTTTCGGCCTGCCCTTGAACGGCTTGTGCGGCGAGTTTGCCACCCAGTGTTGCCATGGCAACCCCGTGGCCTGAATACCCAGACACAGACAGCACTTTGTCCGAGATCCGCGCGAAATGGGGCATCCTGTTCATTGTGATGCCTAATGTGCCGCCCCATGCATAGTCGATCTTCACGTCCTTGAGTTGCGGGTAGATTTGCAGCATCGGTTTGCGCACGGTCGCCGCGATGTCGCGTGGGAACCGATAGCCATAACTTTCGCCACCGCCAAAAAGCATGCGGTTGTCGTCGGACAGCCGGAAGTAGTTGATCACGAATTTACTGTCTGCCACGGCGTGATTGTCGCGGATGAGGCTGCGTGGGTTATCCAGCGGTTCTGTTGCGACGATGAAATTATTGATCGGCATCACGCGCGCGGCCACCTGCCCGTTCAAAGCGCCCAGATAGCCATTGCACCCAAGGATCGCGTGGTCGGCCGTGAGTGTTGCGGTATCCGTTTTGACAACGGCGTCTGGCGACACGCTGAGGACTTTGCTGTTTTCAAAGATGCGCACACCGGCGTCGCGAGCGACTCGGGCCAGTCCAAGCACATAGCGCAGGGGATGCAAATGGCCGCTGCCCATGTCCAAGGTGCCACCGTGATACGCTGATGATCCGACCAATTCGCGTATCTCGTCACGATCAATACCGCGGATAAGGTCGTAGTCGTATTCACCTCTGATTTTATCAGCGTACGCATGGCTATGGGGGACGAATTTTGCGCGGTGGTCGGCTTCGATAATGCCATCTGACCAACCGCAGTCGATATCGTGATCGGCAACAAGGCTGCGCACGAGATTAACGGATTCTAGCGATAGGTTCCAAAGTGCGCGGGCTTGGGAATGGCCGACGAGGTCTTCGAGGTCGTCTTGCCCAATGCGTTGCCCGACGCCGACCTGACCGCCATTGCGGCCAGAGGCGCCAAAGCCCACACGCTGGGCGTCGAGCAAAACAACGTCATACCCCGATTGTGCCAGATGAATAGCCGCCGACAGCCCTGAATAGCCGCCGCCCACAACACAGACGTCGCATGAGATGTTTCCCGCCGCCGCAGGAAACACGTCTAGTGGCGTTGCTGTTGCTGCATAATACGATGCCGGATAGGCGCCTTGGCGGTCATTTGCGGTTAAAAGGTCCATCAAGCGGGTTCGTACAGCCCTTCGGCGCGGATCAAGTCATAGGTTTCATCCAAAGATTGAACCGCGCGATCGATCAATGTGTCGATGTCGCCCTTTGTCAGGACCAAGGGGGGCGAGATGATCATCCGGTCGCCCACATGGCGCATGATCAAACCGTTGTCGAAACACCGGTTGCGGCAGGCATAGCCGACGGTGCCTGCGGGCGATTTGAACGCGGCGCGGCTGGCTTTGTGAGGTGTTAAGGCCAACGACCCCATCATGCCGACGATCTTGGCTTCGCCCACCAAGGGGTGATCGACCAGTTGATGCCATTTTTCTGCAAGATACGGGGCGGTTACGTCATGGACGTTTTCGATGATCTTTTCTTCTTCCATGATGCGCAGGTTTTCCAAGGCTACTGCGCAGGACACTGGGTGGCCCGAATAGGTGTAGCCGTGGTTGAAGTCGCCGCCGTGGTTGACGACATGCGCGACCTCGTCACAGACCAATGACCCGCCGATGGGTGCGTAGCCAGACGACAGGCCTTTGGCGATGGTCATGATGTGCGGGCGGATGCCCATATAGTCTGACCCGAACCAGTGTCCGGTGCGCCCGAACCCACAGATCACCTCGTCTGCGATGAGCAAAATACCGTATTCGTCGCAGATGCGCTGAATTTCTGGCCAGTAGGTGCTGGGGGGCACAATAACGCCGCCTGCCCCTTGGACGGGTTCGCCAATAAAGGCCCCGACCCGTTCTGGGCCCAGTTCCTGTATGGCCGTTTCGAGCTGACGAGCGCGTTCGAGGCCAAATTCTTCGGGGCTCATATCGCCGCCCTCGGACCACCAGTTGGGTTGTTCGATATGGTGGATGTCGGGGATAACGGGGCAGCCTTGGTTTTGCATGCCCGCCATACCGCCCAAAGACCCGCCCCCTAAAGTGGACCCATGGTAGGCGTTTTTGCGGCTGATGATGATGTTGCGGTTGGGCTGGCCTTTTTGGGCCCAGTAGTGGCGCACCAATCGGATGTTGGTGTCGTTGGCTTCTGACCCCGAGCCTGCATAAAAAACATGGTTCAAATCGCGCGGTGCCAGTTCGGCAAGCTTTGCGGACAGGGCAATGACTGGAACATGGGTGGTTTGGAAAAACGTGTTGTAATAGGGCAATTCACGCATCTGACGCGCGGCGGCTTCGGCCAATTCTTCGCGGCCATACCCGATGTTGACGCACCACAATCCGGCCATCGCGTCCAAAATCTCGACGCCTTCACTGTCCGTAAGGGTGACGCCTTTGGCGCTTTTAATTACGCGGGCGCCTTTTTCGGCAAGTTCGGACCCTGCGGTAAAGGGGTGCATGTGATGTGCTGCGTCGAGCTTTTGCAGGTCTGCCGTTGGCATGTGGTTGGAGATCACATTCATTATTGAAACTTTCTGATGGTGTTAGGTGCAAGACATGCCTGCGTTATGGGCAGCTTATGTGCGATTTGATCTAAGTCAAACGAAACCACGCGGCCAGTTGGACGTGATCGATAAGTCCATATTGCAAAATCGGCTGGTCGGTTTCATAGTCATCGGTGCACGCGCGAAAGCTCCGCGCATTTTACGACAGGGAAAATAACATGAACGCGACAAAACTGCTGTCCGGTATTGCAACGCTTGCCCTTGTGGCAGGCACGGCTGCTGCCGAAGAAGTGCGGGTCTATAACTGGTCCGACTATATCGATGAAGATCTGCTGACCCAGTTCGAAGAAGAAACTGGTATTGAGCTGATCTACGACGTTTTTGATTCCAACGAACTGCTTGAAACCAAAATGCTTTCCGGTGGTTCAGGGTATGATGTTGTGGTGCCGTCCGCTACGTTCCTGCAGCGCCAGATTTCTGCCGGTGCGTTCCAACCTCTTGACCTTGATTTGTTGCCGAACCACGGCAACCTGTGGGGCGCGATCCAAGACCGCACTGAGCAATACGACCCAAGCGGTGCCTATTCCGTAAACTATATGTGGGGCACCACGGGTATTGGGTATAACATCGGCAAAGTTACCGAAATTTTGGGCGAAGATGCACCGTTTGACAGCTGGGATCTGGTGTTTGACCCAGCCAATATGGAAAAGCTCGCGGAATGTGGTGTGTTTTTCCTAGACGCACCGACCGAGATGATCCCCGCCGCGTTGAACTATATTGGGGAAGACCCCGATAGCCACGATCCAGACGTGATTGCCAAGGCCGAAGAGGTCTTCACTGCTGTGCGCCCCTACATCCAGAAATTCAACAGTTCTGAATATATCAATGCGTTGGCAAATGGGGACATCTGCGTGGCCGTTGGTTGGTCCGGTGATGTTTTCCTTGCGCAATTGCGTGCGGCTGAAGCGGAAAACGGGCATGAGATTGATTATTCGATCCCAACCGAAGGCGCACAGATGTGGTTTGACCAGATGGCCATTCCTGCCGATGCGCCAAACCCAGAAGCTGCGCACACGTTCATCAACTTTATTCTAAACGCTGAGAACGCGGCGGCCGCTACCAACTATGTTTGGTATGCGAGCGGCAACGAAGCGGCACAGGAGTTCATCGACCCTGAAATCCTTGAATACCCTGCTGTTTACCCAGATGCGGCAACACTGGAAAACCTCTATACTACGCGCCCTTATGACGCGCGGGTGCAGCGGACTGTGACCCGCATGTGGACCACGATTAAGTCCGGCCAATAAGTAGTTGACCTCTCGCGCTTAATTGGCGCGGGAGGTTTCTTTTTTCGAAAGGCCCAGAATGGCGCACGCTAACCCTGATGCGGTGTTTGCACCGTGGGACGATCCGGTTGAAAAACCGTTGATCCAATTCAAGAATGTCACCAAACGGTTTGGCGATTTTACGGCCATCGATGATTTGACCCTTGATATTTATGCCAAGGAATTCTTTGCTCTGCTGGGCCCGTCGGGCTGTGGCAAGACGACGTTGATGCGGATGTTGGGCGGGTTCGAAACCCCAACCGAAGGGACGATCCTGCTGGATGGTGTAGATATTGGCCCCGTCCCGCCAAATGAGCGCCCTGTGAACATGATGTTTCAATCCTACGCGCTGTTCCCGCATTTGTCCGTTTGGGACAACATTGCGTTTGGTTTGAAACGGTCTGACATGCCGAAAGACCAAATTGGTGACCGCGTCGAGCAGATGTTGAAGCTGACGCAGCTTGGGAAATTCGCCGGGCGCAAACCGCACCAGATTTCGGGTGGGCAGCGACAGCGCGTGGCTTTGGCGCGGAGTTTAGCAAAGGCCCCTAAGTTGTTGTTATTAGACGAACCTTTGGGTGCGTTGGATAAAAAACTGCGCCACGAAACCCAGTTTGAGTTGATGGATATTCAAGAATCCACAGGTACAACGTTTGTGATTGTTACCCACGACCAAGAAGAAGCCATGACCGTGGCAACACGGGTAGCGGTGATGACCGAAGGAAAATTGGCGCAGGTGGCGACCCCCGAGGTGATCTATGAAGCCCCCAATTCGGCTTATGTGGCTGACTTTATCGGGGACGTGAACCTGATCGAAGGCACTGTCGAAGTTCCTGCAAAACGTGCCAGTGAAACGTCAGTGGCGATCAAATGGTCCGCGACGGCCCCCGCGATAAACGCAAGCGCCGATACTCCGCCGCCTGCCGCGAGTTCTGTGACATTCGCAATTCGGCCCGAAAAAGTGGCCATTTCGTCGACCAAACCGAAGGCTGCGAATGTGCTGGAAGGTAAGATCCTTGATATCGCGTATTTGGGAAACATCTCGACCTACCATGTTGAGGTCGCACCGGGGTTGATCATCAAGGCGCAGGCGACAAATGCGAAACGTGTGTCGCGGCGCAACCTGACGTGGGAAGACCATGTTTATCTGAGCTGGACGGACACGGCCGGCGTGGTGCTGACAGCATGAACTGGCGTGGGCGCCTTTTGATCGCAATCCCCTATGCGTGGTTGTTGGTGCTGTTTTTGGTGCCGTTTGTCATTGTCCTTAAAATCTCGCTGTCTGACATCGCGCTTGCAATCCCGCCGTATACGCCGAACCTGAAAGACGGGTTCTGGCCAATGCTGTCGGTGCTGGATTTGGAAAATTACGCGTTCATCGGCGCCGGTGCCGTGGTGGCAGGGTTTGCAGGGCTGGTGCTGTGTATCGCGATGTACCGCGTGATATTCCCACGTATCCGGCGCGCGATGTTGCCGGAAACGGCTGATACCATTTTTGACAGCGCTGCAGCCGCGTTAACGGCACTGGCCGTGGCGATTGTGAATGTCGCGATTGTTGTGGCGGTGTTGGCGTTCTTGTTCCCTGCCCTAAACGCATTCGTCGAGATCCCTGATTTCTTGTATTTCGCAGCATATCTGTCGTCGCTCAAGATTGCTGTGATCTCGACGTTTTTGACGTTGTTGATTGGCTATCCGATCGCCTATGCCATGGCCCGCGCGGCACAACACTGGCGCCCGACATTGCTGATGTTGGTGATCTTGCCATTCTGGACATCGTTTTTGATCCGCGTCTACGCATGGATCGGCATCTTGAGCACCGAAGGCTATCTGAACCAACTGCTGCTTTCGATTGGCGTAATTTCCGAACCATTGGCGATTTTGAACACACCAATCGCGGTCTACGTGGGTGTTGTATACACCTACCTGCCGTTTATGGTGTTGCCGATTTACGCGACCTTGGACAAGATGGACGACAGTCTGGTTGAAGCCGCGGAAGACCTAGGCTGCACGGCGCTGTCGGCGTTTTGGTTGGTAACAGCGCCGCTGTCAAAACCGGGTGTGATTGCGGGCTGTTTTCTGGTGTTCATCCCGACCTTGGGCGAATTTGTGATCCCGTCATTGTTGGGTGGATCCGATACGGTGATGATCGGCAAGGTGTTGTGGGAAGAGTTCTTTAACAACCGCGATTGGCCTGTTGCCTCGGCGGTTGCGGTCATACTGCTGATGATCTTGATCATTCCGATTGTTCTGTTTCAGCGCAACGAGCAAAAACAAAGGGAGCTGGAAGGATGAGACGGTTTTCTTGGTTTAACGCCACATCGCTGACGTTTGGGTTTGCGTTTTTGTATCTGCCGATGCTGATCTTGATCATCTACAGCTTTAACGAAAGCCGCCTTGTCACTGTTTGGGCTGGGTTTTCGACGAAGTGGTATGGCGAGCTGTTCCAGAACGAACAGTTCTTGGATGCCGCGTGGGTGACGGTGAAGGTGGCGTTCTGGTCGTCGACAATTGCCACAGTTTTGGGCACGATGGCCGCCTATATCATGGTGCGCGCGGGGCGTTTTCGGGGACGTGGGTTGTTCAGTGGAATGATTTACGCGCCGTTGGTGATGCCCGAGGTGATTACCGGCCTGTCGTTGTTGCTTTTCTTTATCGCGATTGGGTTGGACCGCGGGGTGCTGACGATTGTCTTGGCCCACACAACGTTCGCGATGTGTTACGTGAGCGTGGTTGTTACGTCGCGCTTGGTGAGCTTTGATCAATCGCTGGAAGAAGCGGCGTTGGATTTGGGATGCACACCCTTCGATGCGTTTCGCAGTGTGACCTTGCCGATCATTATGCCGGCGGTCATTTCGGGATGGTTGTTGGCGTTTACATTGTCGTTGGATGATCTGGTGATTGCATCCTTTACGTCTGGCCCATCTTCCACGACGCTACCGATCAAGATTTTCTCTGCGGTTCGATTGGGTGTCACGCCTGAAATCAACGCGCTGTCGACCATCATGATCGGTTTGGTGACATTGGGCGTTGTGAGTGCATCATTGGTGTCGCGGGCCACTGCGAAAAAGGCCCGCGCTGACGAACAGGCGGCAGGTTAACCTAAGGCATAGCCTGCGCCGCGTACTGTGCGTACAGGGTCAACACCGCCATTTTGGGTGAGCACCTTGCGTAGGCGGCCGATGTGTACGTCGACCGTGCGGGTGTCGACATAGATGTCGCGACCCCAAACACGGTCCAACAGCTGTTCTCGGCTCCAGACGCGGCCTGGCTTTTCCATAAAGGTGCTCAGGAGGCGGAATTCGGTCGGGCCGAGTTTCAATTCGGTTTCACCACGCGACACGCGGTGGGTTTCGGCATCCAACGCAATATCTTCGTAGGTAAGGACCTGCCCCACAGTTGAGGGTCGCACGCGCCGCAACTGGGTGCGCACACGCGCCATCAATTCGGCCACGGCATAGGGTTTGACGACATAGTCGTCGGCACCCGTTTCAAGGCCGCGCACCTTGTCGACCTCTTCTGATCGGGCCGACAACATGATGATCGGGATGGCGCGGGTTTCTGGCCGCATCTTGAGCTGGCGGCACACCTCGATCCCCGACACGTTGGGCAACATCCAGTCCAATACGATGACATCCGGGGCGTCTTCATCGACCAATAGCAACCCCTGTTCGCCGTCTTCGGCGCGAGAGGTGCGATAGCCTTCCGCCTCTAGGTTATAGGCCAGAACCTCGCGCTGTGCGGGTTCATCCTCGACGATCAAGACGTGTGGTTCGTTCATCGGTCCTATTCCACACGGGTTGTGGCGGTGCTGTCCATCTTGGGGCGGTCTTCGTCGGGCATTTCGCCGGTGACCATGTAGATGACCTGTTCGCACATGTTGGTGACAAGATCGCCCATGCGTTCAATGTTTTTGGCGATGAAATGCATGTGCATGCAGGCGCTAATGTTGCGTGGATCTTCCATCATGAAGGTCAGGAATTCACGGAACAAGGCGTTGTACATCTGGTCTACGTCCATGTCGCGTTGGCGCACGCTTTCGGCCAGTTCTGCATCGCCGCGCACATAAGCATCCAGCGCGTCAGACAACATAGATTGCACTTCTTTAGACATGCGACGTAAGGCGGCGTCGGTGCCGTTGATCGCCTTCATTTCCGCCAAAATAGGTGTGCGTTTGGCCATGTTTTTCGCGTAATCGCCCATGCGTTCAAGGCTGGATGCGAGTTTTAGGACGGACAACAAGGACCGCAGGTCTTTGGACACGGGCGCGCGCAATGCGATAACGCGCGCGGCTTCTTCGTTGATTTGTTCTTCCAGCGCATCGATGACTTTATCACCTTTGCGCACGATTTCGGCACGTTCAATGTCGCGGGCTTCAAGACTTTGGGTGCCTTCAAGAATAGCGTTTTCAACGAGGCCGCCCATTTTCATGATGAGCGCCTGAATGCCTTCGAGATCGCGGTCAAACGCGGATGAAATATGCTGTGTCATCGGTGTGCTCCTTACCCGATCCGGCCAGAGATATAGCTCTCTGTGCGGGGGTCTTCGGGGTTGGTGAAAATCTTGTCGGTGTCGCCGAATTCAACGAGGTTGCCCAAGTGGAAGAAGGCCGTTTTCTGGCTGACGCGGGCGGCCTGTTGCATGGAGTGCGTGACGATGACGACCGAATAGCTTTGGCGCAGTTCGTCGATCAGTTCTTCGACCTGCGCAGTCGCGATCGGGTCGAGCGCGGAACAGGGTTCGTCCATCAACAGAACTTCGGGTTCTGTCGCAACTGCCCGTGCGATGCACAAACGTTGCTGCTGACCACCGGACAGGCCTGTGCCCGGTGCGTGAAGACGGTCTTTGACTTCGTCCCAGATGGCGCCACGGCGCAGGGCCTTTTCGACGATTTCATCAAGGTCCGCCTTGTTGCGGGCGAGCCCGTGAATTTTGGGGCCATAGGCGACGTTGTCGTAGATCGATTTGGGGAACGGGTTTGGTTTTTGGAACACCATTCCCACCTTCGCGCGCAGCTGCACGGGGTCGACTTTTGGGTCGTAAATATCTTCGCCGTCGATGCGAATGTCACCTTCCACACGGCAGATGTCGATGGTGTCGTTCATACGGTTGATTGTGCGCAAAAACGTTGATTTGCCGCAGCCAGACGGGCCGATAAAGGCCGTAACTGTTTTGTCTTCGATTTCGACGTTCACGTCTTTGATGGCGTGGGTGTCCGCGTAGTAGACCTGCACACCTTTGGCGGCGATTTTAATGTCGTTCATTGTCACGGCTCTTTCAGTCAAGTTTAAGTCTTTCAATGTCACGTCCTCTTACCAACGACGTTCGAATTTCTTACGCAGGAAGATCGCCAGCGCGTTCATCATCAGCAGGAAGATCAACAAGGTGATGATCGCACCTGAGGCCCGTTCAACGAAGGCCGGATCGGAGCGTGTTGTCCAGTTGAAGATCTGGACTGGCAGCGCGGTGGAGGCTTCGCCAAAGAGGCCCAGTTCGGAGGAATAGGCCGCGGGGTATTCTTTCACGAAGGCCACCATGCCGATCAACAAGAGCGGCGCGGTTTCACCAAGGGCCTGTGCAAGGCCGATGATTGTGCCGGTCAGGATGCCGGGGGCCGCCAAAGGCAGGACGTGGTGGAACACCGATTGCATTTTAGATGCCCCTACCCCCAGTGCCGCATCACGGATGCTGGGCGGGATGGATTTTAGGGATGCGCGGGTCGAGATGATGATCGTTGGAAGGGTCATCAACGTCAGCACAAGGCCCCCCACCAGAGGTGAGGATTGGTGCAGTTCGGCAAAGTTGATGAAGATCGCGAGGCCGAGGATACCGTAAACGATGGAGGGCACAGCGGCGAGGTTGGCGATGTTCACTTCGATCACGTCGGTGACCCAGTTCTTTTTGGCGAATTCTTCGAGGTAGATGGAGGCCGCAACGCCAATTGGCAGTGCAAGGCACAACACGACAGCCATCATGTAAAGAGAGCCGAGGATCGCGACGCCGAGGCCGGCGGCTTCGGGGCGCTGCACAGAGGCATCAGGGTTGGTGAAGAAGGACCAGTTGAACCGTGTGACCATGGAACCGTCTTCGGTCATGCGATCCGCCAGATCGAGTTGCGCGGCGGTGATTTTGGTATCCAACGCGGCAGTTTCGCGGGTGACGCGGCCTTTGAAATACCCATCAATTCGGCCGTTTGCGAGCAGGCTAAAGTCGATCTCTGTGCCGATGACATCCGCGTTGGCCAGCAGCATGCGGCGCACGTCTGCGGCGGCTTCGCCGGAGATCATGTTCTTGACGTCGTCTTCGGTGGCGTCGCCCAACAGATCATTGGCTACGAGATAATCCATCAGCGCGGATTGGAGCATTTTGTTATAGGCGCCGGTTTTCAGGATGGACCCTTCGGCGGCGTCAAATTCTTCCTGCGAGACGGTCACAGGGAAGGCCATATAGGTCTGTTTGAAAGAGGATGCGCCGTTGGTGACGATGGAGATCAAAAGCAGCACAAGCATGAGGCAGGCCAGCAGAATTGCACCCAGCCCGTAGGCGCGGAACCGTTTCTCGGCGGCGTTGCGTTTTGCGGTGCGCTTGTCTTCGGTCAGAAGCGAGCCGGATTTGGAGGCGGACAGATCAGTCATTCGTACTGTTCCCGATATTTGCGCACAATGTAGAGGGCGAGAACGTTCAGGCCCAATGTGATAACGAAGAGAGTGAGACCCAAGGCGAAGGCCACGAGGGTTTCAGGGGATGCGAAATCCGTATCGCCGGTCAGCTGGCTGACGATTTTGGCGGTGACGGTTGTCATGGCCTCGAACGGGTTGAGCGACAGGCGGGCCGCGGCCCCTGCCCCAAGAACCACGATCATGGTTTCACCAATGGCGCGGGATGCAGCCAGAAGCACGGCCCCTACGATCCCTGGCAAAGCGGCGGGAATGACGACCTGACGGATGGTTTCTGATGGTGTCGCACCCAGCCCAAGGGAGCCGTCGCGCATGGATTGTGGCACCGCGTTGATGATGTCGTCAGACAGGGAGGACACGAAGGGGATCAACATGACACCCATCACGAGGCCCGCAGTCATGACGGACGATGCGCTGTCGCCCAAACCCATAGGTTCGGCAAAGACATCGCGCAGCAGTGGGCCGACGGTGAGCAAGGCAAAGAGACCGTATACGATCGTCGGGATACCGGCGAGGATTTCGATCATCGGTTTCGCAATGGAGCGCAAGCGCGGGCTTGCGTATTCGCTGAGGTAGATCGCAGCAAACAGGCCCACGGGCACGGCGAAAGCGAGCGCGATAAAGCTGATGTAAAGCGTACCCCAAAGCAGCGGGATAATACCCAGCTGGGAGTCGCCGCCGCGGCCAGAGAAGCTTGGGGACCATGTGGTGCCGAAGAAGAACGCTTTCCAGTCGTGCTGGCCAAAGAAGTTCAACGTCTCGGATACCATCGAAAGGACGATGCCCACTGTCGTCAGGATCGCGACGGTTGAGGCGAAGATCAGCAGACCCATGATCCAACGCTCGGACGCGTTGCGGGCGCGGAAATCGCGGGAGATCCGCATCATGGACAGGCCAAGGCCCGCAACAGCGAGCCCGATAAGGATGATGTAAACAAGGGTTGGGTTTTCTGGGGCCAACAGAACGTCTTTGCGGGACGCGATGCGGGCAGCAAGTGCCCAAATCAACATAACCGCCAGCGGCGGTAGCAGTGTAGAGAAACAGGTGTTGAGGCCATGTTGGTGTGGCAGCGCGTTCAGAAGACGCATGTCACGTCCAGCAACCGAAATAGCGCGAGAGCGACCGAGGAAGTACCCAAGGGTCGCGAGGCCAATCGTTGCGAGGAAAGGAATTGTAAGTGGCAGCACGTCGTGTCCGATCGTCGTTCTTTGAAGTGGCAGACGTACGCGGGGGCAGATCAAGCCCTGCCCCCGCGAAAATTGTAAGGCTTAGTTGCCCATTGTTGTCAGGTTTGCCACAGCTTCCTGTGTTGCTGCAAGCTCTGGATCGGAAACCAGACCGTAGGCAGCCAATGGACCGTCTGGGCCAGCAAGTTCGTCAGCTACGAAGAAGGATGCATATTCCTGCAGGCCTGGGATCGTACCAACGTGCTGTGCTTTGATGTAGAAGTACAGCGGACGGGACACTGGGTATTCGCCAGTTGAGATGGATTCTGTGGAAGGAACCACATCAGACATTGTCGCAACTTGCAGTTTGTCCGTGTTGTTTTCGTAGAAAGACAGACCGAATACGCCGATGCCGTTGTTGTCGGCTTCGATGCGGGCCAGTGTTTCTGTGTAGTCGCCGTCGATGTCTACGGAGAGACCATCAGCGCGAACTGCCATACAGGAGCTTTCAGCTGCGTCTTCGTCGCCGCCGTTGATTGCCATGAAGGCTTCGAATGCGCCTGTGTCTTCACAGCCCTGAAGAAGTACTTTTTCTTCGAACACTTCGCGTGTGCCGTGCTTTGTGCCCGGGATGAACGCGATGATTGGCTGGGATGGCAAGTCAGCGTTAGCTTCGGACCAGCTTGTGTTCGGGTTGGCAACCATTGCGCCGTCTACTGGAAGTTCAGCAGCAAGTGCGAGGAACCAGTCGGATGGTGTGTATGCGAATTCTGCGCCGTTGATGTCGGATGCGAAAACGATGCCGTCATAACCGATGCGAACTTCGACAATGTCTGTCACGCCGTTTTCAGCACATGTTGCGATTTCGCTGTCGCGGATCGCGCGGGATGCGTTTGCGATGTCGATTGTGTTTTCGCCAACACCTTCGCAGAAGCGTTTCAGGCCAGCGGACGAGCCACCAGATTCAACAACGGGTGTTGGGAAATCGGAGTTCTCGCCGAAGAATTCAGCGATGATTGAGGCGTATGGCAGCACCGTGGAGGAACCTGCAACCTGTACGTTGTCACGTGCGGCGGCTGTGGTTGCGGAAATCGTTGCGATCGCCAATGTAGAGGCGCTCAATTTGAGAAAGGACATATATATGCTCCAGCGTTTTTTCTCTTACTGACCCGGCGCGGATCGCCAAGTCTTGGGGCCGATCTACTGACCCCGCAAAACGCTTTTGTGACACTAATGTAAAACTTATATGACAGTGGGTGATTTGAGCGGATTATTTAGGCGGCTGCCCTCTTCCGAGTGGCAAAATTACTGTAAATTCAGATCCTTGACCCATCTCGCTGTGGACGCGAAAGCGACCGCGATGGCGGTTGATAATATGTTTTACAATGGCCAACCCAAGGCCTGTGCCGCCGATTTCGCGGCTTCTGTGACTATCGACGCGGTAAAACCGTTCAGTGAGTCGTGCAATGTGATGTGCGGGAATACCTTCGCCTTGATCCAAAACCGATAATCGCACACCGTCCTGCATCAATGCGGCTTCGTGGGTTGGCGGACCCAATCGCACCGTAACCGTCTTGCCGTTGCCGCCGTACTTGATGCCATTTTCCACCAGATTGCTGATGACCTGCCACAGCTGTTCGCGGTCCCCCAATATGTCCACGGGGGTATCTGGGATGTCGCGAATGAGCGTAACGTCATTTGCCGCTGCGACCGGTGCCAATGCTTCGGCCACCTCACCGATCAGCGAGGTCAGAGAGACAGTTGTTGTGGGGCGCATACGTTCTTGCCCCTCAACCCGGCTGAGGGACAACAGATCTTCGACCAAGCGGTGCATGCGCCCAGCTTCTTGTTCCATGATCGCGAGGAACCGGTCTTGGGCGGCTTTATCGTCACGCGCTGGCCCGCGCAGGGTTTCGATAAACCCTAGCAATGTCGTTAAAGGCGTGCGTAATTCATGGCTGACGTTGCCAACAAAATCGCGCCGCATCTCGCCGGCATCTTCCACGGCGGTGATGTCTTGAAATGACAGCAGCACGGCATGCCCTTCGTTTAAGGCGACACCTGAGACGGTTACATCCCATGTGGTGTCACGGGCGCCATCATTGCTTAGATACCGTGTGCTGCGGTGCCCACCATCGGACATTGTTGCCTCGACCGCATCAAGGACGGCGGGTTGCCGTAGGGCCGTGATATAATTCCATCCATCGCATTCGACGCCAACGAGGCGTTGCGCAGGCCCATTCACCCCAAGGATCCGGCTGTCTTGCCCCACCAAGATGACTGGGTTTGGCAGCGCCATGATGAGTGCGCGAACGTCTGACATGGATTAGGCCATTTGGCTTTGTGCAATCGCGTGGGTCAGCTCGTCTATCAGCAATTGCGGGTCTTCTAGACCGACCGACACCCGAAAGAAGCCTTCTGAAATGCCAAGCGCTGTGCGTGCGTCTTCTGTTAAGGCGCGGTGCGAAGACGACGCCGGATGGCTTAGGGTGGTCCCAACATCCCCCAAGGTTGGGGCGAAGGGCAATTCTGGCGCGGCATTGGTGAGGGCATTGGCCGCCGCGCGCCCGCCAGCGACTTCGAATGACATCATATTGCCCGGTCTGTCGCCCAACACAGATGCTATGCGGTTGTGATCTGGATGGTCTGGGCGGCTTGGGTGCAAAACCTGGGTTACGCCGGGCAAGCCTGCGAGGGCGGCAGACAGGGCTGTCGCCGTTGCCTCGGCGCGATCATAGCGCAGTTCAAACGATTGCAATCCACGTTCTGCCAACCAGCAATCAAACGGGCTGGGTGTTAGGCCCCACGTGACATTGGCCACGTTGATTTTATCCATCAAGTCTGGATCTTTGGCGACAGCATAGCCAAGGGTGGCATCGGAATGGCCTGCCAGCAGTTTGGTCACCGAATGGATGACAATATCGGCCCCGTTTTCAAAGGGCAGATAGCTGCGCGGTGTGGTGAAGGTGTTATCGACCATCAACAGGATGCCACGATCCTTCGCCAGTTTCGCAATGCCGGCCATGTCCGCGACGCGGATCGTTGGATTAGAGACCACTTCTACAACGATCATGCGGGTGTTGGGTTGAATGGCGGCGGCGATGGCGGCTGCATCTGTTGGGTCGGCCAAAGATGTTTCCACACCAAATTTTGGCAAGTCTTCGGTCATCAGGCGCAACGTGCGTCCATAAAGCTGATCCGCGCCAATGACGTGATCGCCGGCTTTCAACACGCCCAAGAAAACAGCGCCGACCGCAGACATGCCTGATCCTGTGATGATCCCGCCTGTCACGCCTTCTAGTCCATCGATTTTTTCGGCCAGTACAGATGCGTTAGGATGACCTTCACGGGCGTAGGTGAATCCTGATCCGTCATCATATTGCTGATCCAGCCCATCTGGGTCTGGTGATGCGTAAACGACTGAAGGTTGCAGCGGCGTCGCCACTGGGCGGGACACAGACGTGGGCCAAGCGGGCCGACGAGCCAGAGATTTTGGTGGATTGGTCATGGTGTTACGTCCTTGAGCCCTGTGCGAAAGCGGGCAGCGTTTTCTTGGTAGTGTAAGGCAGAGGCCGTCAGGCCCGCGATGGCCTGCGCGTCGAGCTGCCGAATGATTTTGCCGATGCCCATCACCAGTGATCCGTCGGGAATGACTTTACCTTCTGTGATGAGGGCCCCTGCCCCGATCAGGCAATTTTTACCAACGACCGCGCCGTTCAGCACCGTTGCCCCCATGCCGATCAGGCTGTTCTCACCGATGGTACAGCCGTGCAGCATGGCCTTGTGACCGATGGTGCAATTTTCGCCAATCGAAAGCGGAAAGCCCATGTCCGTGTGCAGGACACAGTTTTCTTGAATATTGGACCCCGCACCGACACGGATCATTTCATTGTCGCCACGGATGGTTGTGCCAAACCACACGGAGGTCTTGGCTGCCAATTCGATGTTGCCAATCAGATGACACCCCGGCGCGACCCAGGCTTGCGGGTCGACGTTTGGTGCGACCCCGTCCAATTCGTAAAGCATTGTTAGCTTCCTTCGTTGAATTCGTCCTGCAATGCGCGCACGTGGTCTGCCAGATCAGGCTGTTGATCGCGGCGTTGGCGTTCGGCCTCGACGATTGTACGCAATTGCGTTTCGGTGGCATCTAGATCGTCGTTGACCAAAACGTAGTCGTAAGACCGCCAGTGGCTGATTTCGTCCCAACTTTGGGTCATGCGTTTGTCGATTGTTGACGCATCGTCCTGACCGCGGCTTTCCAAACGGCGGCGCAGTTCGGCGATGGAGGGCGGCAGAAAGAAAACGCTGAGGACGTGCTGCCCGAGGCTGCTGTCTTTGATCTGTTCGGCACCTTGCCAATCAACATCGAACAAGACGTCACGACCCGCATCAATAGCCGCCTTTACCGGTGCCTTGGGCGATCCGTAAAAGTTTCCGAAGACGTGGGCATGTTCCAACATTTCGTCGTCGGCGACCATTTCGCGAAACTCGGATTCCGTCCGGAAATGATAGTCTTTGCCGTCGACTTCACCGGGGCGCGGGTTGCGGGTGGTGGCGGATACCGAAAAGCTCAGCGTTGGGTCCCATGCCATCATCCGTTTTGAATGGGTGGATTTCCCAGCGCCGGATGGCGAAGACAGAATTATCAATAGACCTCGGCGTGCCATCGGCTACTCCACGTTTTGGACTTGTTCACGCATTTGATCGATCACCGCCTTCAGGGCAAGCCCGATCTGCGTGAGTTCGGTCGACTGCGCTTTAGAACACAGTGTATTCGCTTCTCTGTTAAATTCTTGTGTCAGAAAATCGAGTTTCCGTCCAATCGGGCCACCTGCCACCAAAAGGTCGCGCGCGGCGGTCACATGGGCGCCCAAACGGTCGATTTCTTCGGTTATGTCAGATTTGACCGCAATCAGGGCCAACTCTTGGGCCACGCGCTCGGGGTCGACGTTGGTGGCGTTGTCCATCACGCGGGCCAGTGCGGCGGCCATTTGTGATTTTACATTTGAAGAACGAGTTTTTGCAGCCTCGACCGCCTGTGCGGTTAGGTCTTCGATCTGCGTGACTTGATCGTTCAATACAGTGTGCAGGTTTGCACCTTCTGCTTCGCGCATGGTCATGAGTGCTGAGAGAGCGATTTCAAAATCTGCCGCAACTGGCGCTGTCAGATCATCGCTGTCGCTTGTTTGGCGTGGTACCAGAACGCCGCGTTGTGCAAGGACATCTGCCGCTGTTGGCTGACCAAGTGTGACCCCCTTTTCAAAGGCACGATCTTGGACCTGATCGAGTGCTTCCAACACGGCATCCATACGGTCGACATCAACGTCCAAAACGCCATCGGCCTGCGCACGATGTAACCGTAACCCCACAGAAACATTTCCGCGGGTGACCTGCGCCGCCAATGTTTTGCGCACCATTGCTTCGAGACCACTGAATCCGTCTGGCAAACGCACCTTAATGTCCAACCCACGCCCGTTCACGCTGCGAAGTTCCCAGGCCCACGTAGAGCCTTCTGCTGTTCCTTGCTGGTTGGCGAAGGCTGTCATGGATCGGATCACGGGGTATCACTTTCAATCGGGTCTGTGGACGTATCCCTTTGTACCTAAAGGCAAAGACTGGTTCAGGGCAAGCATCGAACAGCTTTTTGAGGTGGCGTATGTGACGCCGATGGCGCGCGCCGTTAACCCGTTAATACTTTGTTTAGAGAAAATTGTCTGTGAATGTGAAAGAAAGATGAAACACTTTCTAATCAAATTTGCTGCTAGGAGGCCAAGATGAGCTTCACATTCGACCCCTACAATGCGTCATCAAAGACGGTCTCGGTTGCAGATGATGTCTTAATGACCAACCCGACCGCGTTGCAGGAGCTGGAAACCTATTGGCGATCTTTGCCCCGAACGTGCGGAATTCCCAATCGTAAAGATGTCGACCCTTTGGCGTTGGGGCCATTGTTGGAAGACAGTTTCATCCTTGAACGCGTAGCCCCTGGCGTGGCCCGTATACGAGTCGCGGGTCGAAGTATTGGTAAGTTGATCGGGTTGGAACCACGTGGATTACCCATGACGTCACTTGTTGCAACTGAAAGCCGTTCAGCAATCTCAACGTATCTTGAAAAGGCCTTTAGCGGGCCAAACCTTGTTGAATTGTCATTGGTTTCGCCGCGCGCTGTTGGGCAACCCAAACTGCAAGGGAAAATTCTATTCCTGCCGCTTTTGGATGATGATCGGAAGGTAAGCCGGGTCTTGGGAATATTGGCCATGAGCGGCCGGCGTGGGATCGGTACACGCAGGCTTTCTGTTGTAGACGAAACACCAAGGGTCGAGCCGATCGTCGGACTCAAACTGGTCAAGACAAGCGGACCCTTTGCGTCGCATAGGTTTGCATCAAAGGCGTCTATGTCCGAAATGAATAAGGCGAAAGACAGACCTGCCCTTCGCCTTGTTGTTTCAAACCATTAGCCCGCGGCGGGCGATGGCGCATAGCCCGCTGATTTAGGCGGACTTTGCCGCCTGTACTTTGGTGCGGCGTGCAGACAGTTCTTCCGCAACAAGGAACGCAAGTTCCAAAGATTGGGATGCGTTCAAACGTGGATCGCATGCTGTGTGATAACGATCAGACAGGTCTTCGTCTGTAACCGCGCGAACACCGCCGGTGCATTCGGTCACGTCTGTGCCTGTCATTTCAAAGTGAACCCCACCCGGGATCGTGCCTTCGGCGTTGTGCACACCAAAGAATTCTTTCACTTCGCGCAACACGCTGTCGAATGGACGTGTTTTGTAACCGGAAGAGGATTTGATGGTGTTGCCGTGCATTGGGTCACAAACCCAAGTGACTTTGGCGCCCTCTTCTTCAACAGCTTTGACCAAACGTGGCAGGTGTTCCCCGACTGACCCTGCGCCGAAGCGCGCGATCAATGTAAGACGGCCCGCTTCGTTTTCAGGATTCAATTTCGCCATCAAAGCCTTGAGGTGGCCGGATGTCATTGTCGGCCCACATTTCAGGCCGATCGGGTTTTGAACGCCGGAACAGAATTCAACGTGCGCACCGTCTGGTTGACGCGTACGATCGCCGATCCAAAGCATGTGACCGGACCCAGCCAACCATTTACCAGATGTGGAATCGATCCGTGTTAGGGCTTCTTCGTATTCCAACAGCAGTGCTTCGTGGCTGGTGTAAAAATCAACCGTCTGCAGCTCGTGGTTGGATTCGGTGGTCAGGCCAGCCGCGTTCATGAAATCCAAGGCATCGGAAATGGTTTCTGCCATCGCGCGATATTTCTCGGCTTCTGGCGCACCTGTAAAGCCCAATGTCCAACCGTGAACTTGGTGAACATCAGCATACCCACCTGTTGAAAATGCGCGCAGCAAGTTCAATGTGCCAGCAGCTTGGGTGTAAGCCTGCAGCATTTTTTCAGGGTTCGGGATTCGCGCTTCTGGGGTGAAGTCCAGTTCGTTGATGATATCACCGCGGTAGCTTGGCAGTTCTACACCATCGATCGTTTCTGTTGGCGCAGACCGTGGCTTAGCAAATTGGCCAGCCATACGGCCGACTTTAACAACAGGTACTTTGGCACCGAATGTCAGAACCATTGCCATCTGCAGCATGACTTTGAAGGTGTCGCGGATTGGGTCCGCTTGGAACGCACCAAAGCTTTCAGCACAATCGCCGCCCTGCAACAAGAACGCTTCGCCCTTGCTGACGGCTGCAAGTTCGTCGCGCAGACGACGGGATTCGCCGGCAAAGACCAACGGTGGATAGGAACTGAGTTTGCCTTCAACTGCGGCCAATGCCGCTGCGTCGGTATACTCCGGCATCTGTACCCGGGGCTTGTTGCGCCAGTCAGATTTTTTCCAGTCCGTCATGTTCTTGCTCCGATGAGATGTGCCAGTCCGGCACGTTTAAAAATAGCACCTTTAGCGGTACCAATCCGTCTTATAGCGGCCTTGTGGATAAGGTCCAACGGCAAAAGAGTTTTTAGAACACGGAAATTCACAATCTATTTGTCTTGATCATGGATCAGAAAGGTGGTCACCCTACTTGTTAAGTTCAATCTATGGTCACGCAATGCAACGTTACAATTCCATCAAGGTCCAAGAGAAACGCGAAACGCCGCGCCGGTTCGTGTTTGTTCTGCTTGATCAATTTACCCTTCTGTCCTTTGCGGCAGCGGTAGATTGTCTGCGTTTGGCGAACCTTATGGCTGGGCAGGAATTGTATTCATGGTCCCTTGTGGGCGAAGGTGGCGAAACATCCCAATGTTCGATCGGAACAACCTTTGCCCTTGATGGTGATTTGGAGGAACTGCACCGTGATGATGTGGTCGTTTTGTGCGGTGGCCGCGATGTGCAGGATGCGACGACCAAAAAGCTATTGAACTGGATTCGGCGCGAAGCACGGCGCGGTTTGGTTATGGGGGGGCTGTGTACTGCGGCCTATTCGCTGGCGAAAGCTGGATTGTTGGACGGAAAACGCGCGACCATCCATTGGGAAAACCATGACAGCTTTTCTGAGGAATTTATCGAGGTTGATCTGACGAAATCGGTTTTTGTTAAGGATGGAAACCGATGGACGACCGCGGGTGGTACGTCTTCAATTGATTTGTTTTTGCAAATTATTGCGGATGAGCATGGGGATGCCTTGGCAAATGCGGTCGCTGATCAACAGATCTATTCGGCGATCCGCACAGATCAGGACACACAGCGTCTTTCTATCCCGACGCGGATTGGCGTTCGCCACCCCAAGTTAAGCCGTGTGATCCAGGAAATGGAACAAAACATCGAAGAACCGATCAGTCCTTCGGTTTTGGCGAAAGATGTTGGGATGTCGACCCGTCAGTTGGAACGCCTGTTCCGGCGGTATCTGAACCGGAGCCCCAAGCGGTACTATATGGAACTGCGGCTTCAAAAGGCGCGCAATCTGTTAATGCAGACTGACATGTCGGTTATCAATGTGGCCTTGGCCTGTGGTTTCGCATCACCGTCGCACTTTTCGAAATGCTACCGTTCTCATTACGACACGACACCGTACCGCGAACGCGGTGCCCATGCGGCGCGATTGTCGGTGTAATAAACGAAGACTTTCCTTCTTGGGAAACGCTGTTAGGTTTTGCACAATATTTCAGTGTAGAGGGTGTGGCAGTGCCAAAGAATTCGATGTTTCTACCTGTCGGTATGGTTTTGGTAATTGTGCTGTGCATTGGTGTCGTCATGTTGTCGGGCCGAACCAATGATCCGGGTATTGTTGGGGATCAGGCTTATCCCCACCAGATTTGCACATTTAATCGCTATTGTGATGGCGACACTTGTTATGACCGCCCTCTTCCCGTGATTGCCTATTTCGAACATGAAAATGGTGAGCCACGCTTAGAAATTCCGGGCATGTCACCGCAGGCCACGCTGGTCGAAACCGATGATCGGTTCGTTTTCACATCGACCGGCGGCACGGTTGCGGGATCTCTTACAATCTTTCGCAACCGAAACCTTGATTTTGTCGCCACCGAAGGTGAAGGCGCATCGGTGATCGAGCACTATGCGTCGGGACGTTGTGATCGCCCACAAACGCCTTAGTGGGCCTTAGCTGAGCCGTTTCATTACCCGAGGTCGCGCAGTCGTTTGATAAGGCTCGACGTGTCCAAACGCCCGCCGCCTTGTCGTTGAACATCTTTGTAAAACTGATCGATCAATGCCGTGACCGGCAATGACGCGCCGGTTTCATCGGCCGTGTCCAAACAGATCCCGAGGTCTTTACGCATCCAATCCACCGCAAACCCGTGTTCGAATTCATTGTCGATCATCGTTTCATAACGGTTTTGCATCTGCCACGACCCTGCGGCGCCCTGACTGATCACTTCGACGACTTCGCGCCCATCAAGCCCAGCCTTTTCAGCGAAATGCAGAGCTTCAGATAACCCTTGGACCAAACCGGCAATCGCGATTTGGTTGCACATCTTGGTCATCTGGCCCGCGCCGCTGTCGCCAATGCGGCGACAAATGCGAGCGTAGGTGTCGATGATGGGTTCTGATTTGGCGAAGACGTCGGCGTCGCCGCCGCACATCACAGACAAGACACCGTTTTCCGCGCCCGCCTGACCGCCGGAAATGGGCGCATCAACAAATCCAAGGCCAAGGTTTTTCGCAGCCCCATATAATTCGCGGGTTACTTTGGCGGAGACTGTTGTGTGATCCACAAATGTGGCGCCTGATGCCATGCTGGAAAACGCGCCATCATCGCCCAAACATACAGCGCGCAAGTCGTCATCGTTTCCAACGCAGGCCATCACGAATTCGGCGTCTTTTGCCGCAAGCGCGGGTGTTGCGCCAAAGGTGCCGCCAAACTCGGCCGCCCATTTTTCGGCTTTAGCGGTTGTGCGGTTGTACACCGTCACCTCGTGGCCAGCTTTCGCCAAATGCCCTGCCATCGGGTAGCCCATGACCCCCAAACCCAAAAATGCTATGCGCGCCATGTGGTTTCCTCTCGCTTGCATCAGATACACTGTTGCGAGATAGGTAAACGACAGCGCGGCTGCGTCAATGGTTCTGAATGTTCCAATACAATGCAGCCGTTCAACAGGTGTGAATAAGGGACGTCGCATGGCATTGGTATTTCGTTGGCTCGTCAGGCTTGCTTCGGCGTTGATCACCCTGATCGTTGCGGTCTTTGTTCTGGGGTATTATTTCGCCTCGCGGTCCCTGCCCGATTACAATGACACGTTAGAGGTTGCGGGTATTTTCGCGCCGGTCGAGATTGTGCGCGACAATGCCAACGTCCCGCATATTTTTGGCGAAACCGATGAAGATGTATATTTTGCCTTGGGTCTAACCCACGCCCAAGACCGGCTTTGGCAAATGACAATGTTGCGCCGCACAGCGCAGGGCCGTTTGTCGGAACTGTTTGGCGAACGGACGGTGCCAATTGACAGCCTGATCCGCCGTTTGGATCTGTACCCCTTGTCCCAACGATCTGTGCAGGCGATGGATCAAGACACCCACGACGCGTTGCGGGCGTATTCCGCTGGCGTGAATGCGTGGATTGGCGAGGTGAATGCCGGTGCACGTGGGCGCGGCGCACCTGAAATGTGGATGTTCAACCATGCGATTGCACCGTGGCAACCCGCGGATTCCGTCGCGATCATCAAGGTTATGGCCCTGCAATTGAGCAGCCACCTTGAAGAAGAAGTTCTGCGCGCGCGGACATCGTTGATTTTGAACAATGACGATCGTTTGCGCGACGTGATGCCAGATTTCCCCGGTGCAGGCCTATCCGCCCTGCCCAGTTACGCGGCCCTCATGCCAGATGTTCCACAATACACGCCAAACAACCGCATGGCGTTTGACCCGATTTCACCGGTTGTTTCGCGCGCCCTTGCTGGTGCGTCTAACGCATGGGCGGCGGCTGTTTCGCGTTCGGCAACGGGGTCAACCTTGCTTGCCAATGACCCGCATTTGGGGCTGACGGCCCCCTCAATTTGGTATTTGGCACGGTTGGAACTGGAAACCGGTGGTGTGATCGGTGGTACGATCCCCGGTGTGCCGGTTGTGATGTTGGGCCGGTCTCAAGACATCGGTTGGGGGATTACATCATCCTATCTTGATGATCAGGACGTCTACATCGAAGAGGTCAACCCATCGGACGCCAGCCAATACCGAACCGTGGACGGTTGGGCGCAGTTTGAAACGCGCGAGAGTATCATTCGCGTTGCCGATGCCGCCCCCGTCACCATTCAGATGCAATGGACTGTGAACGGACCTGTTTTGCCACCGGATCAATACGATTTGGCGACAATCCGTCCGCCGGGTCATGTGACGTCTGTCGCGTGGACAGCGCTATCTGATCAAGACACGACCATGCAGGCCGCGATGAATTTGATGGGGGCTAGAAATGTTGAAGGGGCCATCGCGGCGGCTGAAGATTACGTTGCGCCGTCCCAAATGCTAACAATTGCGGACCGCAATTCTGTCGGTTTGAAACTGATCGGCCATATTCCCAATCGCAGCCCAGAGCATGTGACCCAAGGGCGTTTGCCGCATTACGGGTATTTGGTGCAAAACAGATGGGACGGTCGCCGTGATTACGCGGAGAACCCAGAATGGATTGACCCGATTGGTGGAATTGTCGGCAATACCAACAACAAAGTCACCGATGAGGCCTTTCCTGCACATGTGAGTTTTAACTGGGGTGACAGCCAGCGCGTGAACCGTTGGCAGTTGTTGATGCAAGCACGCGAGGTCCATACGCGGGACAGTTTCATCGAGGCGCAGTTAGACACGGTTAGTTACACAGCGCGGTCGATCTTGCCACTTATTGGTGCAGACCTGTGGTTTACTGGTGAAGCAGCCCCTGAAGGAACGCCGTTGCGTTTGCGCCAAGATGCGCTGGCGTTATTGGCAGAATGGAATGGTGAGATGAACGAACATCTGCCAGAGCCATTGTTATATGCCGCATGGATGCGGGCCTTGCAGGACCGATTGATCCGTGACGAGTTGGGCCCACTGGCGCGCGAGTTTACCCATGTTGAACCTTTGTTCATCGAACGGGTTTTCCGCGACACAGACGGTGCATCGGTGTGGTGTGACGTGTTGCAATCAGCCCCAAGCGAAACATGTTCCGACATTGCGCGTTTGGCTTTGGATGATGCGTTGGTTTGGGTGTCTGAAAACCACGGAACTGCCTTGGAAACCTTGCGGTGGGGCGATGCCCATGAAGCCACCCACGACCACCCGGTTTTGGGCGAAGCACCGATCATCAACTGGTTTGTAAATATCCGCCAGTCAACATCGGGTGGCGATAATACCCTTATGCGGGGCCGCACGTCTGGTGTTGGCGACGACCCGTTCTTGAACGTACATGCGGCGGCCTACCGTGGTGTCTATGACTTCGCTGACCCTGATAGTTCGGTCTTTATCACCTCGACGGGCCAGTCCGGACATTTCTTGTCACGGTATTACGATGATTTGGGCGACCTGTGGCGACGTGGTGAATACATTCCGATGTCGCTTGACCCAGCATTGGCGCGTGGCGGTGCGGTTGGTGTTACGGTGTTAGAACCAGCGCAAGGCAATTAGTCTAGCGGATGATAGTCGCTGCTGGGCGCTTCGTCTTTGGCCGGTTCTTGAACTTGCGCAGGCAATGCATCTGGGAACTGCTTCTCGAACCGCGCCCTTTGGATTGCAGTCCAACGTACATCCAGTGACCAGCCGGTATCGGTTTGATCCTCTGCCTCGATAACGTCTTCACGTTGCAACCAGCTTTGCGCGGCCCCCATCGACCAGTCGAGGTCGAGCGTTTCGGTATGGGTTTGCACCGCAAGATGCCCGGTCACATCGTTTAGCAGCCGGTCCAGCCCTTCGCCCGTTACGGCAGAGATGCCAAACACCGTATCGTCGTCTTTGTGCAGCGCCTGCAGGTATCCTGCATCTTTTTCATCCAGCATATCGATCTTGTTCAGAACTTCGATCATGGGCACGTCTGGGTTCACGTCCAACTGGCGCAATGTCGCAAGAACGGCTGCCTTTTGTTGGGTTGTTTGCGGGTGGCTGATGTCACGCACGTGCAAAATTATGTCCGCTTCTAGAACTTCTTCTAGCGTGGCGCGGAAGGACGCGACCAGCTGGGTTGGCAGGTCTGAGATAAACCCAACCGTGTCCGACATAATGACTTCGTCACCGTTGGGCAGGTCGACCTTGCGCATCGTTGGGTCAAGGGTGGCGAACAACATGTCCTTTGCAAAAACCTCGGCGCCAGAAAGTCGGTTGAACAAGGTGGATTTACCGGCATTGGTATAGCCGACAAGCGCAACAATCGGATACGGGACCTTGGCACGGGCCTTGCGATGTAATTCGCGGGTCTTGATCACCTTGGCCAATTGTTTCTTGAGGTTGTTGAGTTGAAGGTCGATCGCACGACGGTCAGCCTCGATTTGGGTTTCCCCTGGACCACCAACAAAGCCCAGACCACCACGTTGCCGTTCAAGGTGTGTCCAAGCGCGTACAAGACGCGTGCGCTGGTAGCTCAACGCGGCCATTTCAACTTGCAACACGCCTTCGCGGGTGCGCGCACGGTCGCTGAAGATTTCCAAGATCAATCCGGTTCGATCGAGGAGCTTAACCCCCCATTCTTTTTCCAAATTGCGTTGTTGAACCGGGCTGACGGGGCCATCGATCAGAACAAGACCGGCCTCTGCGTCCTCTACCCATTGTTTGATTTCTTGGATCTTGCCAGATCCGAACAACATGCCGGCATGAACCTTTGGCAAGGACACGACCTGTTGGCCAACAACGTCGAGTTCTGGCAAGGCACGTGCGAGTGACACACCTTCTTCGAGCGCGGACGCTGCATCACGCCGGTTCTGGTCTGATTTGATTTCAGGATGCAGGACAAAGGCCCGCGTGGCGGACCTTTCGTCGCCCATTGCTTATTCTTCGCCGTCGTAAAGGCTGATCGGCGTCGCAGGCATTATTGTGCTGATTGCCGATTTATAGACCAACTGGCTTTGCCCATCGCGACGCAAAAGAACGCAAAAGCTGTCGAACCAAGTGATGACGCCCTGAAGCTTTACACCGTTGATCAAGAAAATCGTTACTGGAACCTTGGCTTTACGGACATTGTTTAAAAATGCGTCCTGAAGGTTCTGCTTATCTGAGGCCATAATCCCCGTCCTTATTGTTATTGTGGCCGCCCTACCGACCAATCGATCCATCCATTGCTACTATGTCGCGATGATAAGGGGATTTCCACCCCAAAAACGGAACCGCGAAAATGGGCGATTGGTCAAGACACTAACGGCGCCAAAATTCCGGATTAAGCAGTGCGATGATAGCTAAGGCTTCGAGCCGGCCAAGCGCCATAGCAAGGGCCAGAATGACCTTGGCTGTATCAGGGACACCCGCATAAGAGATTGGTGTTTCCGCGCCGATCGCAGCCAACGGGCCCGTGGTTGAAAGTGCCGAGACGGCCAAAACCATTGCGGTTTCAAATTGGACGCCCGTCAATGATAAAAGGATCATGACGGCCGCAATGGAAATCGTGAAGATCATGAAGAAGATCCATGAAATCTGTGCGCCCTGTCTGCGGATCTGACGGGCTGACGCGCCGGCACCACCGACTGATGACGGGTGAACCAGACGTTCAATTTCGCGTTGTCCATGTTTCCAAAGCGCATAAATCCGCAAAAGTTTGACGCCGCCAGCGGTTGTGGCGACCCCACCCCCAATAACAGCCAGACCGACGAGTATCAGGCCAGGTGAGCCAAGCCCCGACCATTCACGGGTTGTCGTCCAATCGGCGGATTCAAAGCCGGTCGTCGTCATGAAACTGGTTATGGTGAACAATGCGCCCCACATCGCCCGCAGGGCAACGCCAATATCGTTGGTTGCGTTTTCATCAAACGCCAGGACGCCGTGGCGTAGAAACAAGACCAAGGTCAAAACAACAATCAAAGACACGGCCATCCTGAATTCTTTGTCTTTGTTCAGGGGGCTCATTTGCACGCCGGTTAATCCGCGTGAAAAGGCACCGCGCGTCAATGCGAATGTGAAGAACAAGAGGATGACAAATTCACCAAAGAAGCCTGAAGGTGAATCAACGAGGCCGCCCACGGGTGAAATTCCGGACGTGGCCATCACGGACATCGCATGGCATATGGCGGCAAACGGACGTTCCCCCACAGCCATAAGACACAGCCACAACAACGCCGTAAGGGCCATATAAAGCGGGACCAGCTTCGCGCCATACCGGACCAGCCGGTCTGACGGGTCCGACACGCGGCCAATTTGGGTCATGCTTTTGTTGCTGGCAGACCCGCCGCGCAGGGAACGAACTTCAAACCCACCAATGTTGAGTGGGGCAAAAAGTGAAATTGCCGCGACCCACATCAACAAACCGCCCAGCCACCCCATCATGGCGCGCCAAAGGTGGATCGTTTCTGGCAAGGAAAACGGGTTGTCATAGAGCGTGGCACCGGTTGTCGTGATGGATGACACGGCCTCGAACCAGCTTTCGAGAAACGTCATTTGGTGAACCGTTTCATACATCGGGACGGCCAACATCAACGGTAGGATCACGAAAGCGGCCAGCAATGATACAAGATACCCGCGCATCAACGACGAGCGGTAGTTTGCTGTCGCGAAGCCGATGAACATCGTGAGGACGAAGAACAGCAACGCTGAATACAGAAATGCGCGGGATGCGACATGGTCGTCCTGAACCAAGGCATAGACGGACGGAATGATCATCGACAGGCTGCCAATACCCATTAGAAATACAAAGAACGGCCGCCGCGCCAGCCTATGGGCCAAGTTATCCTTGTGACCTTGATGCGCGGTGCTTTGCATTAGAAAAAGTCGATCGACACTTGGAGTAAGGCTTCGACCTCTGCGACCTGGCTGGCCATGGCGAAAATTGCGACGATGTCGCCCTCTTCGATCCGCAAATCGCCTTTGGGTTTGTGCACGACGCCCCCCTTCAAAACGCTACCGACCAAAACACCTTCTGGGAAATTCACGTTTCGGAGCATCTTGCCGGCAATTGGGCTGGTGGTGAGGACCTGTGCTTCGATCATTTCAGCCTCGGCATCACCGATCGAATAGACCGAACGAACACGACCATGGCGAATGTGTTGTAAGATGGAACTGACAGTCGTTGCGCGCGGATTGATGTAGGCATCAATATCCAAGGGGCCCATCAATGGCACCAACGTCGGGTCATTGGTAAGACAGATTGCCATCGGGCAGCCCATGCCCTTTGCGCGCACAGCGGCCAACAAATTTGTCTTGTCGTCGTCCGTTACGGCCAAGACAGCATCTGCATTGCCAATGTTTGCTTCTTCCAAAAGCGAGGCATCCAAGCCATCGCCGTTCAGAACAATCGTGCGTTCCAGTTGATCGGCTGCAGATTCCGCAATTTCACGGTCTCGCTCGATCACCCGCACCCGAACACGATCTGTTCGGGTTTCAAGGGCACGTGCAACCGCGAGGCCCACGTTGCCGCCACCAATAACAACAACCCGTTCCAGTTTGCCCTGGGTCTTGCCAAAAATTTCCAGCGTGCGGGCCATGTCGTTGGTTTCGGTCATGACATAGCAATCATCACCGGGGAAGATTTGGTCACCTGCGGAGGGCGCGAACAACGTGCCCTGACGCCGGATACCAACAACAACAGCCTTTAACGTTGAAAACAGATCACTGAGTTGGCGAAGTGGCGTGTTGATGACGGGGCAATCTTCGTCGATCGATATGCCTAGAAGTTGCGCATTGCCTTCAAGGAAACTTTCGGTGTCGAAGGCCGCTGGTGCCGCAAGTCGTTGCAACGCCGCCTCTGCGACTTCGACCTCGGGTGAAATGACGACATCAATCGGTAGATGGTCACGTCTGTAGAGGTCAGAATAGATTGCGTTCAAATAGCTGCGACCGCGAAGACGTGCAATTTTGCGCTGAACTGCGAAGACAGAGTGGGCAACCTGACAGGTCACCATATTCACTTCATCTGAATGGGTCGCCGCGATGACCATATCGGCATCGCCAGCCCCTGCCCGTTCAAGAATGTCGGGGTAGCTGGCGAAACCGGCGATACCCTGAACGTCCAACGTATCGGTGGCGCGACGCACCAGTTCGGGGTTGCTGTCTACCACCGTCACGTCGTTGCGCTCAGACGCAAGATGACGCGCGATCTGCCAGCCAACCTGACCTGCTCCGCAAATGATGACTTTCATACCTGCATCCCTGCTCGTTCTGGTTCTTTGTGGTGACAGATGGTCGCGTTCGGGTCAATGATCACGCTTCGGCATCATCCTCGACGTAGGCAACGCGCGCACCGGCCTTGTTGGATGTAACGACCCCAAGCGTTTTGAGCTTACGGTGAAGCGCGGATCGTTCCATTCCTACAAAGCTGGCTGTGCGGCTGATGTTGCCGCCAAAGCGGTTGATCTGCGTTAGCAAATACTCACGTTCGAACAATTCCCGTGCCTCGCGCAGGGGCAAGGTCGCGAGGCTGCCTGACAGCAATACGCGACCTTCTTCTGACGGCCCGTCGGCCTGATCGGGCAGCTCTTTTGCCTCGATGGGGCCATTGTCATCCCCAAGGATCAAGACACGTTCCATGACGTTCTTGAGTTGGCGCGCATTTCCAGGCCAACGCATTGTTTGCAACAAGGCTGCGGCTTCGTCGCTTAACGCCCGCACGCTTAATCCCTGTGTCTGGTGCAGCTCTTCGATGAAATGTGTGGCCAGCATTGGAATGTCTTCGCGTCGTTCTTCCAGATTTGGTACATGGATTGGGACCACATTCAACCGGTGATACAGTTCTTGGCGGAAACGTTCGGCTTCAATTTCTGCTTGTAAGTCTCTGTTTGTGCTGGAAATAACTCGAACATCGACTTGTACTTTGTCTACGCCGCCGACACGCTGGAATTTTTGGTCGACCAAAACACGCAGCAACTTGGTTTGGGTTCCAAGCGGCATGTCTGACACGCCATCAAAGTAAATAACGCCGCCGTTGGCTTCTTCGAGAAGACCGCGTTCAACACCGCGGCCATCTGTTTCGCGTCCGAATAATGTTTCTTCCATCCGGTCGGGTTCGATAGACGCGCAATTGACCGAAACAAATGGCATATCCGCACGGTCAGAATTGGAGTGGATAAAACGTGCGGCAGTTTCTTTTCCTGCACCGCCCTCGCCCGTCAACATGACACGTCCGTTCGAATTGGTGACCTTTTCAAGCTGACCGATCAACGTTCGGAATGCCGCGCTGTCGCCCAGCATTTCCATGGGGCCAGTGTCTGTTCGTTTGAGTTCGATATTTTCACGGCGCAAGCGACTGGTTTCCATGGCCCGCCGAATAACGACCATCAATTGGTCAATGTTAAAGGGCTTTTCAATGAAATCGTAGGCGCCCTGTTTGATCGCAGCGACTGCGATTTCAATGTTCCCGTGGCCAGAAATAATGACCACTGGCACCTCGGGATGTTCTTTTTTGACATGCTTTAGAATGTCGATTCCATCCATCCGGCTGTCTTTTAGCCAGATGTCCAGGATCATCAGCGCGGGTGTCTCTTTCCCGATTTCTGCGATGCATTCATCAGATGTGCCCGCCAGTCGCGTTGTGAACCCCTCGTCTTTGAGGATGTCCGAAATCAGTTCACGAATGTCACGTTCGTCGTCGGTAATCAGAATATCGCCCATAGGATCCTCATGCAGTTTCTTTGTTAAGCGCTGTCGCGGCGCTGTCTATTGGGATAGAAATAACGGCCATCGCACCAAAGCGACCGCTGTCATCAAAGGCAGGCGCATCCGCAAGGGTCAGCGTTCCGCCGTGTTCGTCTATAATTTTCTTAACAATGGGCAACCCCAATCCGGTGCCCTTGTCGCGTGTTGTCACGTAAGGTTCAAACAGTTTCGCGCGGTCTTCTGGAAGCCCAATACCGTTGTCCGCGATGGTAATTTCGGCGGTTTCATTTACGACGGCCAAATCCACCTTGATCTGCGGGGAAACGAAAAGGTCAGGTTCTTTTTCTATCAGCGTTTCAATGGCTTCACCGGCGTTTTTAATTAGGTTTGTCAACGCTTGAGACATCATCGTGCTGTCTAGGTTTGCCCAAACGGGCACGTCGGGAATGGTAACATCAAACGCGACATTAGGTTGCCCCGAAATCTGCAACGTAACGGCATCGCGCAGAATAGCTGTGATGTCATGGGTGTTGCGGTCAGGTTCAGGCATTCTGGCAAACTTTGAGAACTCATCAACGATGCGCCGTAAGTCATTGGTTTGGCGCACGATTACATCGGTCAGTTGGGACAGGGTTTCGCTATCCTCAACGGCACGGTATTTGCGCTTGATCCGTTCAGCCGACAATTGAATTGGGGTCAGCGGGTTCTTGATTTCATGGGCAATACGGCGTGCGACATCGCCCCATGCGGCCATGCGTTGGGCCGAAACCAAATCCGTCACATCCTCAAATGCAATCACGTAGCCTTCCAAAGCTCCGTCTTCGCTTAGGCGGTGGGACATGCGAACCAACAGACTTTCCTGCTGGCCGCCACGTACAAGGTTTACCTGCCCCTGTGCGACGGCTTTCCCACCCGACGTGATTTCATCAAATAAGGAAACAAATTCCGGCACCGAGACAGCTAATTCGGCGTGTTGGTCGCTGTCTACCTCCAGCAGACGCGTGGCGGATTTGTTGACAAATGTGACCCGCCCGTCCGGGTCCAACCCAACGACGCCCGAGGGGACGGAGGACAGCACACTATCAAACAAGCGGCGGCGACGTTCGATCTGGCGGGTATTGTCGAGGAGCTCTTCGCGCTGATCACTCAGTTGCGACGTCATTTGGTTAAAGTAACGGCCCAGTTGGGCGATCTCGTCCTCCCCTTCTTCTTCGCGGACACGTACGGCCAAATCGCCGGCACCAACACGTTGTGATGCCCCAACAAGACGCCCGATGGGGCGTGACAGACGTTCAGCAAACCAAAGCCCAACCCAGATTGCAGCCATGATCAAGATCAACGCGAAGCCTAAGTAAATAAGCCCGAATTCGAACAATACCCGCCCGCGTTCGTTTTCTAATTGACCATAAAGTGCGACCGTCGCTTGCGTGTCATCGAGCAATGCGAGGATTTCACCGTCTACTTCGCGGGTCACATAAAGGTATTTGTCTGTGTAGGCTTCGAGCGGGATGAGCGCGCGGAATTCGTTGTTCGTCCAATCTTCGATGACGAGAATGCCCAGTTGGCGGGCCTGCAGCAATTCTTCGGCTGTCGGTTGTTCAAAATAGAATTCATAAGATCGATCCCCCCGAACCCAAATCTCGCCGGCGCCATCCAGAACGAAAACTTCGGTCAAGCCCCGTTCGATCTGGGATTGAACCCGTTCCAAGGCTTGGCGGACTTCACCACGTTCTATGAAAAACGTCTGTAGGCGTTCCGTATTTAGGTAACCTGCCAAGGCTTGCCCGTCGCGGGCGACTTCTTGGCGGTGTTCATCTTCATAGGCCTCTGCTGCTGACAAGGAATTGCCGACAACATCGCGGACCCTTTCAGAAAACCATCCCTCGAGCCCGATGTTGATCGTCAAAACGGCAAAAATTGCGACGGCCACCGTGGGGATCAAGGCGAGCAAGCCAAACACGCCGGTCAGCCGCAAGTGTAACAGTGACCCTGCTGATTTGGCCCGTCGCGCGGCCACCATTGTAAACACCCGCGATGCCACCAATGCCGCGATAATCAAAACATAGATGATATCGGCCAGTAGGATCAGGCGCAGGATTTCTGTGCGGCCGGTCTGGTCCAGTGGACGCAGCGCTGTGATTGTCAGGATCACCAGGATTGGTGCTAAGACCACCAAAATGACCGTGGAGGCGTTTCTAACGCTCCGCCGTCTGCGCCAGCGCGAAAACGCCAACATATTGATGCCCAAAAGGGATCGCTGCACGCGAATAGCCCCGCACTAATTAGGGCTTAAACACCTTCGTGCGTCGCCCACCGCCTGTTGATGTGGTCCTGCTTTGAGCGCATGCGTCCAAAGGGCCACGGTTCTGTTGCTGTTTTACATCAATTTGCGGCGGCGTGTCACGTGAATATCAAGGTCGGTGATCTTTTTTCGCAAGGTATTGCGGTTGATGCCGAGAAGCTCGGCACATTTAGCTTGGTTTCCAGACGTTGCGTCGAGTGCGATTTCGATCAAAGGCGCCTCTACTTCACGCAAAATACGTTGATAAAGGCCAGGTGGTGGAAGCATCCCGCCGTGCAGGTCGAAGTAGCGTTTTAGGTGTTGCGCGACTGACCCTGACAGCTTGTCGGAGCTACCCGTTTGAAGCGGTTCAACAGCGGGCTGTGATCCAAGAACCTGTTCCACTTCGCTTCGATGGATTTCTTCGGTTCCGGCGGTGACGACCAACCGGCGCACGACGTTTTCTAACTGGCGTACGTTTCCGGGCCAGGTGTACGTCCGCACCAGATCGACGGCTGAGCTCGCCAAGCGGCGTACAGGTGCGCCTTCGCGTTCAGAGCGCACCAGAAAATGTTCGGCCAAGAGTGGAATGTCGTCAACGCGGTCGCGCAACGGAGGAACAGTTATCGTGACCCCAGCGAGGCGATAATAGAGATCCTCGCGCACACGCCCTTCTTCAAGGGCTTCCAGCAAGTCAGACCGAGAGGTGGCCATAATTCTTGGTGCAGTGTCGCCCAAGGCGTCTAACATCCGCACAATTCTGGCCTGTGTGTCCATTGGCAAATCGCCGACTTCGTCGAACACCAACGATCCCCCCTTGGCGCGTGCCAAAAGCGTAGATGGCCCATCCATGCCGTCCAAATCAGCAGACGACGCCACAACAAAAGGCAAAGACCGGCGGTCTGAAAAGTCATGGATCGCGCGGGCGATCAGGCTTTTGCCTGTCCCGCTTTCACCGGTCACAAGGACAGAAAGCTGCGTGTTCATGACCCGTGCGACAAGTCGGTAGAGTGCCTGCATTGCCGCGGTTCGCCCGACCAACGGCAAATCATCCGTTTCGGGTTCGTCAGGCCGTGGTTTTGGGGCGCGATGTTTGATTTCCAGCGCACGTGCCGCCCGTTTCATCAAGTCAGGCAAGTCAAACGGTTTGGGCAAGTAATCATAAGCATCCGCCTCGGCGGCTTGAATTGCTGTCATGATTGTATTTTGCGCCGAGATAACGATGACCGGAAGGCCTGGGCGGGCTTCGGCGATTTTTGGCAATTGGTCCAATCCGTTGCCGTCTGGCATGACAACATCCGAAATCACTAAATCGCCTTTGCCTTCTTCGACCCAGCGCATCAACGTCACCAAGGACGACGTTGCATGGACCTTACAGCCAGCCCGCGTAAGCGCCTGTGTTAGAACCGTGCGGATTGTGCGGTCGTCGTCTGCGACAAGTACTGTTCCGTCCATTATTCTTCTCCGTCGTAGTCTTTAGGCACAGTTGGGAGCGACACACGGAACACCGTGCGGCCGGGCACGGAATCTACCGATATCCAGCCCCCAACATCTGCGATCAATTTGCTGACGAGCGCGAGGCCAAGGCCCGTGCCGTTTTCTTTGCCCGAGATGAAAGGTTCAAAGACATCTTGGGCGATTTCTTTTGGAAGGCCGGGGCCGTCGTCGATAATTTCGATTTGTAGTGGAAGGCGTGCGCCGCTTCCGTCTTCGCGTTGAAGGCGCAATGAGGGTTCATAGAACGTATGCAGCGTGATCGAGCCCCCCGGACCGCCTGCTTCGGATGCGTTTTTGAGCAAGTTCAAGAAGACCTGCAGCAGTTGGTCTGAATCTGCAAACGTGGGCGGCAAGGATGGATCGTAGTCTTCGATCATCATCATATGCGCGCCAAAACCAACCGAGGCCGACTGACGGGCACGGTCTAGCACATCGTGAATGTTCACGGGCCGCTTGTTTGGTGGCTGGAGGTTGCCGAACTGTTCGACCTGCTCAAGCAACTTAACGATCCGGCGGGATTCTTCGACGATCAGGTCTGTCATTTCACGGTCGCCGTTTGACAGTGTCATAGACAAAAGCTGTGCGGCCCCTGTTATCCCCGCCAACGGGTTTTTGATTTCATGTGCCAACATTTCTGCCATGCCGATGGCAGACCGAGCCGCGCGGATAGATTTCGCAGACTTGGTCAAACGTGCCGCCATTTCACGCGGTTCGAAGATCATCAGCATTTGGTCGCCACCATCGACCAGCGGCGCGAACTGGATGTTGCATTGAAGCGGTGCGCGTTCGCCGCTACTGACGTCGACATCATTCACAAACAAAGAAGACCGGTTTTCGCTTGCACGCGCAAAGGCGTCCTCGATCGGGGCGTCGATCATCACCTTGTCCCAAACGGGCGCCTCTTTCAGCGCTTTTGCGGACAGGTTTAAAAAGCTTTCAGCCGCTGGGTTACTTTCGGCAATCGTCTCGTCTTGGTTCAACAACAAGGCGGGCACGGGGAGCGAGTTCCAAAGTGCGTTCATGCCGCGCACCGCATTGCAAGGGCGTCCGGCAAGAGGCGGAGCACGGTTTTTGCGTCCTTTTCCGTAAGGACAGCTTTGCGCAGCTGCACGTCTGGTTCCGCTTGATCCATGTACCATCCTAGATGTTTACGGGCGACTTTCCCGCCCAGTTCACTGCCATAAAACGTCAACATGTCCTCGTAATGCCTGCTTACCATTTCAACAAAATCATGACCTTGGGGCGGACGTGGCGCTGTGTGCCCAGCCAAACCTGCCGTTACATCGCGCAAAACCCAAGGGCGCCCCTGTGCGCCGCGCCCGATCATGACGCCGTCACCATTTGAAGCTGCCAATGCGCGTTTGGCGGTGTCCGTATCCACAATGTCGCCATTGGCGATGACGGGGATATTGACCGCGTCTTTGACTGTCTTGATCGCGTCCCAGTCGGCGTTGCCTTTGTAAAACTGGCATCGCGTGCGACCATGGATCACGATCCGTTGGATGCCAGCACTTTCCGCACGCTGCGCCAGTTGGGGCGCATTCATGAGGGCGTCGTCCCATCCCAAACGTGTCTTGAGGGTCACCGGAATATCCACTGCGGCGACAACTGCGTCGATCAAGGTCAAGGCGTGATCCAAGTCGCGCAAAAGCGCAGAGCCTGAATAGCCGTTGGTGACCTTTTTTGCGGGACAGCCCATGTTGATGTCGATCATCGCCGCACCGTTCGCGGCGACTGTACGGGCGGCTTCGGCCATCCAATAAGCGTCGCGCCCTGCCAACTGAACGGCTGTGTTTGTTTCTTCAAAGCCCAGTTCGGCTTTTTCACGCACACCTGGTTTGGCCTGAACCATTTCCTGACTTGCGACCATTTCCGAGACAACCCAACCCGCCCCAAACGAGGCAACAAGCCGCCGAAAGGGCAAATCGGTAATGCCCGCAAGTGGCGCAAGCGCTACGGCGTTATTGGGGGTTGGGAGGGTTTGTATGGTCGTCATGCTGAATAATTAGACTGGTGCTTCAAGAGTAGCAATGAAGTGACGTTGAATAAATAGGCGAAAAACATGCTTTGCTTAATTTTTAATCAAATACCCCGAATCCCTTCCGAATTCAGCTGTCAGGCTCTAGATGTGCGATAACGCCATCAGGGAAACGCCAATGAAAACCGCCGCAATCATCGTTGCAGCAGGCCGAGGGGTCCGCGCCGGAGGGGATATTCCCAAACAATGGCAGCATATTGTAGGGCGTCCGGTCGTGGATCACACCCTTGCTGTGTTCGAGCGACATCCGAACATCGATGATATCATCTTGGTGATTGCCGAAGACGATGCGCCGCTTGCCAAGGCTGCAGGTCTAAACGCGCGCGCGACCGTTGTATTTGGTGGTGCAGAGCGGTCGGAATCTGTCAAAGCTGGGCTGAACGCGACTGAAGCTGATCTTGTCCTTATACATGATGGCGCACGCTGCTGCGTATCATCGCAGATCACCGATAGGGTCTTGGGGGCATTGGCAGATGCACAATGCGCAGCCCCTGCCCTTGCTGTGACTGATGCGTTGTGGACTGGCCAAAATGGGTTGGTTTCTGGTGTTGCGGACCGGAACGGGCTGTTTCGTGCACAAACTCCACAAGGATTTCACCGCGCTGCGATCTATGATGCGCATATAAATCATGGTGTCGGCAGCGCCGATGATGTTGAAGTCGCACGGCGTGCGGGGCTAGATGTCGTGATCGTTGATGGTGACGAGACGAACCTGAAAATAACAACACCAGCCGACTTTGCACGGGCTGCGGCAATATTGGCACCGGACACGGAGACACCTATGGACATTCGAACTGGCAATGGGTTTGACGTGCACCGTTTTGGAGAAGGTGAACACGTCACGTTATGTGGCGTAGATGTGCCTCATTCGCGGGGGCTTCAGGGGCATTCGGATGCGGATGTTGGCATGCATACAGTGACTGATGCGATCTATGGCGCATTGTGTCGTGGGGATATCGGTCAACATTTTCCTCCGTCAGACCCACAGTGGAAAGGTGCCGCCAGCGATATTTTCTTGCGGCACGCGTGTGCGATGGCGCGCGACATGGGGTTCACCATTACCCATATGGATTGCACGTTGATCTGCGAGTTCCCAAAAATTGGGCCTGTTGCGCCGGCGATGCGGGCCCGAATGGCCGACATTATGGATTTGGACATTGATCGCGTCAGCGTAAAGGCGACCACATCAGAACGTCTTGGGTTTACGGGGCGTGGCGAAGGAATTGCTGCAATGGCGACAGTTACATTGGTGAAATCATGACGCAATCGGATTTGAAACAGGTGTGGGCCAAGATTACGGCCACAGTTTTTTACGTCGGCTATATGAAGCCGGCACCGGGGACGTGGGGGTCTTTGGCTGCCCTGCCCCTTGGCTATTTGATCTACGCAATCGGTGGTGTTTGGCTGTTCGCGCTGGCGATCCCAGCGGCCTATTACAAGGGCTATCTTGCGACCAAGTGGATGACCGAGGGGGCGGACAACCACGACCCATCCGAAATTGTTATCGATGAAGTTGTCGGTCAATGGATCGCTTTGTTGCCTGTGTTCATTGGGGCAAGCCATGCTGGTGTAAGCGTCTTTGCGCTTTGGCCAGGTTTGATAACGGCATTTGCGTTGTTCCGCCTTTTCGACATCACCAAACCGGGCCCCGTTGGCTGGGCAGACCGGAAAGACGATGCGACAGGCGTTATGTTGGATGATGTCATTGCAGGCATCTTGGCGGCTGTCTGCGTAATGGTCCTTGCCGCAGTTTGGCACGGGCTGACGTAATGTCTCTATCGGAACATGTCGTCGACGCGCTTCTTCAAAAGGGCTGGGCCCTTGCAACCGCCGAAAGTTGCACGGCTGGCCTGATTTCTGCGGCGGTCACGGACATTGCTGGTTCATCGGCCATCTTTGATCGTGGGTACGTGACATATTCCAACGCAGCCAAAATCGACATGTTGGACGTATCGCCCGAAGTCATTGAGGCACATGGCGCAGTGTCAGAACAGGTGGCGCGTGAAATGGCGCAAGGTGCTTTGGCTGCGTCAGAAGCGCAGGTCGCAGTCGCCGTGACCGGTATTGCGGGGCCCGGCGGATCAGACCACAAACCCGAAGGCCGCGTCTGTTTTGGGGTCGCGGTTGAGGGACATGTTCAATCCGAGACGCTAGAATTTGGCGCGATTGGTCGTTCAAACGTCCGGGCGTCGACCGTGGATCATGCGTTGCGTTTAGTGTTGCAAATCACAAAACAATAATTGCCCAAAAAGCAATCACAGATCCTATAATCCGCCTAATTAATGTGCGTTTTGCACTTTGCCTGCAAAATACGCACTTTGAATCCACCCTGCCTCTTTTTCCCTCGTTTGAAATCCGGTTTGACCCCAACGGGAAAATATTGGGAAGGGAATATCCAATGAACGGAGCTGATACAGCTTGGATTATCGTCGCCACGGCCCTTGTGCTGTTTATGACCCTGCCGGGTCTGGCATTATTTTATGGCGGCCTTGTGCGCGCCCGCAACGTCCTGAGCGTTTTCATGCAATGTTTCGGCATTGCATGTTTGATGAGCCTTCTGTGGCTTGCCGCTGGATATTCCATCGCGTTTGGCGACGGCAATGCCTATTGGGGCGGCCTTGGAAAAGCATTCTTGAATGGCGTAGATGCAGACACTGTGTCGGGCACCCTGCCCGAGGTACTGTTCTTTGCGTTCCAGATGACATTTGCGATCATCACACCAGCGTTGATTGTTGGTGCATATGTTGAACGTATCGGTTTCGCCTTTGTAATGGTGTTCTCTGGCCTGTGGATGTTGATTTGTTACGCTCCAGTGGCCCACTGGATTTGGGGCGGTGGTTTGCTGGCTGGCGCTGAATGGTCATTGTTCGCAGACGGTGTGAACGATTTCGCCGGTGGTATTGTTGTGCACCAGACGGCTGGTTTGGCCGCTTTGGTCGTGGCGTTCTTCTTGGGTGAACGTAAGAACAAAACGAAGCCTCCGCATAACCCGGGAATGGTTATGATCGGTGCGGCGATGTTGTGGGTTGGTTGGTTCGGCTTTAACGGCGGATCCCAATTGGCAGCTGATGGCGGCGCAGCAATGGCGATTACGGTTACGCACATCTCTGCCGCGACTGCATCTTTGACTTGGGTGGCTTGGGAAAAAATCCGATACGGTAAAGCGTCTTTGGTCGGCATGGTTACTGGTACGATCGCTGGCCTTGCATCCATCACACCGGCTTCCGGTTCTGTTGGACCAGTCGAAGCGCTGATGATCGGTGCTGTTGCAGGTGTCATGTGTCAGGAACTGTGTGGTTTCGTTAAGAACACAATGAAGATCGACGACACATTGGATGTCTTCGCGGTGCACGGTGTTGGCGGTATGTTTGGTATCATCATGCTGGCTGTATTTGGTCACGCAAGCTGGACAGCACAACTGGGCGGCTTGGCCGTGGTTGGTGTTTGGACAATCGTCGTTACGGTTGTGATTGTGATGGTTGTTAAAGCAATCTTCCCTATCCGCGTATCCGAGGAAGACGAAGTTCAAGGCCTCGACATTACGTCACATGGCGAACGCGCCTACGACATGACCAGCTAAGCTGTCCTGTAAGGTTGATAAATGGGGCGTCCCTCTTGGGGCGCCCTTTCTTAATGGAAATCAGGAATAAAGGTCGTCGGCGCGCTGTTCGAACGCACGAACGATAGTCTGCATAGCTTGGTTAAAGAACATACCCGCAGCGCCTTGCAGCAATTTGTTTTTGAATTCGAAATCGACCTCGAAACTTACATCGCAACCGGTAGCGGTGTCCGTAAACTGCCAGGTGGATTCCAAATATTTGAACGGTCCATCAATATACGCAGTGTCGATCTTGTTTTGGTCTGGCCAAAGCAAAACACGGCTGCCGAACCGTTCACGAAAGACTTTGAAACTGACAACCAAGTCGGCGAGCATTTCTGAATGATCCCCTTTATCTTGGGTGGATCGAATACGAGCAGCAGCCGTCCACGGCAAAAATTTTGGGTAATTCGCAACGTCTGCCACAAGGTCGAACATCTGTTCTGCTGTATATGGCAGTTGGCGGGTTTCAGAATGGCGCGGCATTGTGGTCTTTCGGTCGTGACATTAGCCGTTGATGTCGTATGGTTTGCGCTGAATTACAAGCAACTGCCCGTCAAATTCGCGAGGTCGTGACCACATGACGCAAAAACCTTATGTCATCGACGTGATGATTTCCGCAAAATCAATCGCCGCACGGATCGAAGAACTGGCGAAAACGATTCATGATGAATTTGATGATACGGATAAATTGATTGTTGTGGGTTTGTTGCGCGGGTCTTTCGTTTTCATTGCAGATTTGGTGCGCGAATTGGATTTGCCCGTCGAGGTCGATTTCCTTGAGGCATCTAGTTATGGCGACGGAATGGAGTCTTCGCGCGAGGTGCGCATCCTGAAGGACTTGCGGGGCCAAATTGAGGGCCGTGATGTGTTGGTTGTTGAGGATATCGTCGATACGGGCCACACATTGCACCAAGTCATCGATATGTTGAACACCCGTCACCCCAAACGTTTGAAATCCATCGCGTTGCTCGACAAACCCAGTCGCCGCGAAGTCGATATGAAAGCAACGTGGACAGGGTTTGAAATTCCAGATGACTTTGTCGTGGGATACGGGATCGACTACGCCCAACGTAATCGCAACCTGCCCTATATTGGAAAGGTTCGGTTCACATGAACTACACGCGGCTTTTATTTAAGGCGAAGCTGTGGGCACGTAACCCACCATCAGAGGCGCGCGTAAAGTTGGTTTTAGGCGCGATCGCGATCTGCCTCATTCTTGTGGGGATCGAAAAGTTTATCGGGTGGCCCGAATGGGCCACCGTCGAAAAAGTGCGTGGGTTACGGCCCTAAGGCGCTAACAGTCTTGGGTTATGTCGCCAGTTTGGCCAAACGCGCAGCCCGCAATTTCGCGAAGTCATCGCCAGCATGGTAGCTGGATCGCGTTAACGGTGTGGCCGAAACCATCAAGAAACCTTTGTTAAAGGCCGTCTTTTCGTAGGTTGCGAATTCTTCAGGTGTAACGAAACGGTCAACCGCGTGGTGTTTCGGTGTTGGCTGCAAATATTGACCAATGGTCAAGAAATCGATGTCTGCAGCCCGCATGTCTTCCATCACTTGCGTGACAGATTGTTTGTCTTCGCCAAGCCCGACCATGATACCCGATTTGGTAAACATGGAAGGATCAAGTTCCTTAACCCGTTGCAGCAGCCGCAACGAGTGGAAATAACGCGCACCTGGGCGCACTTCTGGATACAGGCCCGGCACAGTTTCAAGGTTGTGGTTAAACACATCCGGTTTGGCTGCCACGACCACTTCAAGCGCGCTGTCATCGCAGCGAATAAAGTCTGGTGTCAAAATTTCGATTGTTGTCTTCGGAGACTGCCTGCGCACGGCACGAATTGTCTGCGCGAAATGTTCTGCGCCGCCATCTTCCACGTCATCACGATCAACGGATGTAATCACTACGTGATTCAAACCCAGTTTCTTGACGGCGTCCGCAACACGACCGGGTTCGAATACGTCCAAATCCTCTGGCGGTTTACCCGTTGCGATGTTGCAGAACGTGCAGGCCCGCGTGCACACTTCGCCCATAATCATCATCGTCGCATGGCCTTGGGACCAGCATTCACCCACGTTCGGACAACCTGCTTCTTCACAAACGGTGGTCAGTTTGTTTTCGCGCATGATGTTGCGGGTTTCTTTGTACCCTTCACTGGTCGGTGCCTTAACGCGGATCCAATCCGGTTTCTTTGGCTGTGCCTGATCCGGGCGCTTTTGCTTTTCTGGATGGCGTTGCGCTGGAATTTTCAAATCACGTGCGGACATCGGGTTCTCCTCTGCACCCTATTTAGGGCGCAGAGAAGCGATTGTCCAAGGCTGAGACCGTCTTCGAAGCCGGCAATGCAAATTGTGCATAGCTTGTTGCATCTTAACCGATTAACGGACCGAGCTTACCTTCGTCTTCATAGTGCAATGCCAACCGTTGCAACGCGATCCGCAACACGACCTTACCTGATCGCGCCGCCCATCCCATTTTCTTTTCGGTTGTTTCAAGCCCTTCGAGCAGACAGCAACACCGAACCGCAATTTCTGAAAGGCCCGGCCCCAGAAAGACAAGGGCAGCTTTTACTTGCGCGTACGCCGAAGATCCTGCCGTCTCAATTGGCTCGTGGTTGTCGATCGCGCATAGGACACGGTTCCAATCGAGCATCGGGTCGCGTTTTTTGTGCGTCGTGACTTGTGCCAATTCAAAATCTTCACGAAGACGTTCTGCTGCCCGTATCATTGCGCGGTTCAAGAATGGGTTTCCATCACGGTCCCGCCTGCGGGACAGCCCCACAATTGGGCTTTCTTGCAAAGGTGCGCGCACTTCGGTGCCTGCATCGGCCCACGTTCCGACACCGTTTGGTGCGTGGTCAAACGCTTCCGGGGCTTCAGCCATTGCACGTGCTTGGTTTTCGGTTGCGGCTGTCAGTTCACGGAGGGCTGCGCGGCCTGATGGCGTAATCCGGTAGCGCAACACGCGGTTGGATGTGTTTGGGCAACTAATCCATCCCCGTAGGGCCAACGTCATTGCCGTTTCGGCGGGCAATTTGCTGCCATGTTCTGGCTCACCGGATGTTATCGTTTGTAGAATAACGCCTTGTTCCATACCAATCGCAATCGCCAGCATTGCGTCTGGTGCGGACAGTCGGCGCAGCGCGTGCAACATCTCGAGATCCGATGGCATGCGTGTGTGTTCAACTTCCTCGCCTAACGCCTTGATGGCGCGGTCGACTAGTGGGTCATCGCGGAGTGTTTCGACTTTGCGGATCTGCCGCATGATTGTTGACGCATGGCAAGATTGCGAACGCGCAAGCACACGTATTGGCTGTCCCATTTCGGTGTGAAACACATAGTTTTGCACATCTACCGGAACCCAAGATGGTACTGCCCGTTGCGTACGGTTCGTGTTGTTCATGACGTTCCCCAACTAATATTTCCCTACCCATAGAAATCGAAAACAAGGCGACATTTGCGTTTAATTGTTTCCAGATCGTTAATTTTTATTTGTTGGAACTAAGATTGTTTCCAAAATGTAAATAATTGTAAACTCACCGTTCGCCTAAAGTTATCCACACGCAACACCCCCTTAGGTTGTGTCATTTTCATGGCAGTTCATTCATGGAGAAACACAATGGAAGACGTACTGACACAGGTTTCACGGTTGAAACGCCCAGCTTTATTGGTGCGGACAGCACGCCACGGCATCCAAGCATACAACCGAGTTGTCCATCTTCGCAGGTCGTTGAAAACCGAAACGTTGCCAGGTCCTGGGCAAGCAATTGTTAAGCTTATGGAGTTGGAAGTTGTGATGAATGCGCAACGCTTGGAGCACCGAGCAGAATACTCCGTCGCGAGCCATGTAGAGCTCTTGGTGGCCATTATGTGTGAGGCACGCATTTTTAAGGCAAGCAATCTGGCCCGAAAACGTAACCTCGTATCGTTAGATTAGAAACTGATCACAGACCTACATGAAGCTGTCCGGCATGGACGCTTTCTTAGCTGCCACATATGCGTCTAACTTGGCCCTGATTTCGGGATCGAGCATGGGTTCTTGGTAATCCGACAGAAGCTTGCTGACCCGCGAGGTTGCTAAAGTTTGTGTGTCGCGAGCGCCTTCTTCTTCCCATGTCTCGAAGGGTTTGTAGTCGAAGACCTCGGACCGCCAAAATGCGGTTTTGAAATTCGCTTGCGTGTGTTCACACCCAAGATAATGCCCACCTGGGCCAACTTCGCGGATTGCGTCCATGGCTTGCGCGTTCTCGTCGATTTCAACGCCCTTCGCCATATGATGCAACGTTCCAAGCTGATCTGCGTCTAGAACGAACTTTTCAAAATCAGCGACCAACCCACCTTCAAGCCAACCACACGAATGAAGCATGAAGTTCACACCAGACAAGAGCCCCATGTTGAGGCTGTTTGCCGTTTCATAAGCGGCCTGCGCGTCTGGCAGCTTGGATCCGCAGAATGAACCGGCAGATCTGTACGGCAGTCCCATTCGGCGGGCCAACTGCCCTGCCCCATTTGTAATCTGAGCGGCCTCGGGGGTGCCAAATGTCGGCGCGCCGGAATTCATATCGATGGATGTTACAAATGTGCCGAAAATGGCGGGTGATCCCGGGCGCACCAATTGGCCATAGGCAATACCGGCCATAACCTCGGCCAAGACCTGCGTTAACGTCCCGATCACGGAAACCGGTGCCATAGCACCACCCACGATAAACGGGCTGATAATTGCGGCCTGATTGTGGGCGGCATAAACTTCCAGTGCGCCCATCATCGTGGCATCGAACGTTAGCGGGCTGTTGATGTTGATCAGTGACGTCATCACGGTGTTGTCGCGAACGAAGTCTTCGCCAAACAAGATTTCACACATCTCAACACTGTCTTTTGCGCGGCTTGGCTCGGTCACTGACCCCATGAAAGGTTTGTCACTTAACGTCATATGCGCCATGAGCATATCAAGGTGACGTTTGTTCACCGGCACATCGGTCGGCTCGCACACGGTTCCGCCGGAATGATGCAGCCATTTAGACATGTAGCCCAGTTTCACGAACTTCTGGAAATCGTCCAAAGTCGCATAGCGGCGGCCACCTTCGGCATCACGAACAAAAGGCGGGCCATAAACCGGTGCAAAGACAAGGTTGTCGCCCCCCACCGTAACAGATTTTTCGGGGTTACGGGCATGTTGGACAAAGGTTGATGGCGCCGTCGCACATAGTTTTCGTGCAAGGCCTTTGGGCAAACGAACCCGTTCACCGTCGACCATGGCCCCAGCTTCGCGCCACCGGTCTAGTGCGGCGGGGTTGTCGACAAAGGCGACGCCAATCTCTTCCAGCACGGTTTCAGCGTTTGCTTCGATAATGTCCAACGCCTCGTCAGACAACATTTCGAGGTTGGGAATGTTGCGCGTTATGGTTGGGGCCGTCTCGAACGACACTGCATTGCGTTCCGCACGTCGTGCAGCGCCGCCACCACCGCGCCCACGACGCCCGCGCGCGCGACCACCTGATGTTGGTGTGTTTGCGTCTTCATGTGCTTGCTCGCCTGCATCCGCCATGTGTTCATTCCCAAAAGGTGCTACTGGTCAAACTTTAGCCTGCTGCATGCCACTGCATCGGCGGCAAAGCGGCCTCTGAGGGGCGAAAGCGACATCCTAGGCGTCGGCCCTGAGCCTTCTTCCGACCCTTTCCATCTCAGTATTCGAGTTTAGCGACCAAAATTCCGGTCGACCAACTGCGCCCGAATCCTTGCACCTAAACCCCTTACGATTTAGGGGAGGTCATGGATATTATCGATCACGACCGCCTCCTCATTATCGACTTTGGGTCTCAGGTTACGCAGCTTATTGCGCGCCGCCTACGAGAGCTGAATGTCTATTGCGAAATCCACCCTTATCAGAACGTTACGGATGAGCTGCTCGCGCAAATCGCGCCCAAAGCAGTTATCTTGTCCGGTGGCCCTGATACTGTGACCCGCGAAGGGTCACCTCGCGCACCGGAAAGCCTTTGGACCTTTGGCGTTCCTGTGTTGGGCATTTGTTATGGCCAGCAGACCATGATGGTACAGCTGGGTGGTGATGTGCATGGCGGTAAGATCTCTGGCGGCGGCGGCACAGCCGAGTTTGGCCGTGCTTTCGTAACCCCAAGCGATGCGCAATGTGAATTGCTTGCTGGTTGGTTTGCAGACGACAAAGAACAGGTTTGGATGTCGCATGGTGACCACGTTGCCAAATTGGCACCGGGTTTTGAGGTTTACGGAACTTCCCCCAACGCGCCGTATGCGATTACCGCGGACCTAAGCCGAAACTTTTACGCGGTGCAGTTCCACCCAGAAGTTCACCACACACCAAACGGCGCAAAGCTGTTTGAAAACTTCATCAAAATGGCCGGCTTCACAGGCGATTGGACGATGGGCGCATACAAAGACATCGCAATCGATAAAATCCGCGAACAGGTCGGCGATAAACAGGTCATCTGTGGTTTGTCCGGCGGTGTGGATAGTTCGGTTACGGCTGCATTGCTACACGAAGCGATCGGAGATCAACTGACCTGTGTCTTCGTGGACCATGGCCTGCTGCGCAAAGACGAAGGTAAAGATGTCGTTGCGATGTTCCGCGATAACATGAACCTCAAAGTCATTCACGCTGACGAGACCGAGCTGTTCTTGGGTGAGCTTGAAGGCCAATCGGACCCTGAAACCAAGCGCAAGATCATCGGTAAGCTGTTCATTGACGTGTTCCAGAAATACGCCAACGAAATCGAAGGTGCAGAATTCTTGGCGCAAGGCACGTTGTACCCTGATGTTATTGAAAGCGTCAGCTTTACAGGTGGTCCGTCGGTTACGATCAAATCGCACCACAATGTCGGGGGCTTGCCAGAAAAGATGGGTCTTAAACTGGTTGAACCACTGCGCGAGCTGTTCAAAGACGAAGTGCGTGCATTGGGCCGTGAACTTGGGTTGCCTGCATCATTTATTGGTCGGCACCCCTTCCCTGGGCCAGGTCTTGCGATCCGCTGCCCCGGTGAAATCACCCGCGCCAAATTGGACATTCTGCGCGAGGCGGATGCCGTTTACATCGATCAGATCCGCAAACACGGACTTTACGATGAAATCTGGCAAGCCTTTGTTGCTATCTTACCTGTACGCACCGTTGGCGTTATGGGCGACGGACGCACGTACGATTACGCTTGCGCCCTGCGCGCCGTAACATCTGTTGATGGCATGACCGCGGACTATTACCCTTATAGCCATGAATTTCTTGGTGAAACTGCAACACGCATCATCAACGAAGTTCCGGGTATCAACCGCGTCACCTATGACATCACGTCTAAACCTCCTGGGACGATCGAGTGGGAGTAACGCGGTTGGCTTGAAACATGGGCAAGCTGCTGAAATTTGGCATCGCACTTTACGTCAGTATGACGTTGGCGATGCTTGTCTGGACGTTTGTTTGGCCTGTCCCTGACACCGAAGACTTCAAAACTGCCGATGCGGTTGTGTGTTTGGGCGGTGGCATGTCCGCCAATGGGACACTAGCCGCGCCTGTCCTGACCCGCATCGAGCGCTGTGTGCAGTTGTTCGAAGCGGATCGCGCGCCTGTCATCGTGTTTAGCGGCGGCACCGCTGTTGAAGATGGACCAGACGCCGGTACACAGATGGCCCTTTATGCTGCCTCATTGGGGCTGCCCGCGTCAGCAACGCTCATAGAAGATCGTGCTCAATCGACGCTACAAAACGCCCTGTTTTCCTTGGAGCTGGTCCCCAATGCCCAACGTGTCATCGTGGTAAGCGAAGCTTTCCACCTGCCGCGATCTTGGGCATCGTTCAAATGGGCCGCAAGGGAAACGGGCCACGCAGAACTAAGCGTATCAATGGCAATGTCGGAAAATGTGCGCCGTGACCCAAGAACCGGTGGCATCCGCTGGCGCATATTGGCCCGAGAAAGCATTGCGATTTGGTTCAATACGGCACGGGCCATTTCCTATTCGATCATGCCTGACCCAGACGTGAATTGGCTTCATTAACCCAACGGGCTAACGTGACACATGCGTTTCTTGAAACTGATAACAGCTGCCACTGCCGTATGTGCATCCACCACCTTCGCACAATCGCTGGACACCCCTCTGGTGTGCGGCGGATCGGCGCCAGATTGGTCGCTTGCTATCACGGGGGACGTTGCCGAATTCGAGTTTGTCCGTCAGTCAAACATGACCCTTGCGTTGACCACTACCGCCCAGGGCGCCGAATGGCCCCGTGCCCTCACGTTGGTGGGGCGTGGCGACAGCGCAATCGTAATCCTTGAAAACATGATGTGTGAAACTGGCACCTTAACCGCCCGGATCTTGACCCAGCGTGGGGAAACCCCTGTCTTTCTGACCGGATGTTGCCAGCCATCCCCTGAGTAACACCCAAGCCACTTGTGCCAGCTGTGGCAACCTGCCACTTCTGCGGTGCGAAGGAAGGTCAACGAGATGAACACTACCCTTATGGCTGCGTTATGGATGATTGGTGCGATCATCGCTTTCACGTCCATGGCCATCGCAGGCCGTGAAGTGAGCTTTGAACTCGATACCTTCGAAATCATGATGTTCAGGAGCCTTACAGGCATTATCATTGTCCTGTGCGTTGCCGCCGCCACCGGAACCCTAAAGGATATCAATCGCCAGCAATTGCCGCTTCACGGGCTGCGAAACCTTGCGCATTTTACGGGGCAGAACCTTTGGTTTTATGCCCTTACCGTGATCCCGCTTGCGCAGGTCTTCGCTCTCGAATTCACCACACCAATCTGGGTCATTTTACTGTCGCCACTCTTGTTGGGCGAACGCATAACGGCCATTGGGGCGTTTGCCGCTGCGATTGGCTTTGCTGGCGTCATGGTTGTGACCCAACCAGGTGCGACGCCAATCACCGCTGGAACCATCGCCGCCGCAACGGCTGCAATTGGCTTTGCCCTAACCGCAATCTTCACGCGCAAACTGACCCGCACGCAAAGCATCACGTGTATCTTGTTTTGGTTAACGCTGATGCAACTGGTGTTTGGTCTTGTAACGGCAGGGTATGACGGCGACATCGCCCTACCTTCTGCCACAACCGCGCCGTGGTTGATCCTGATTGGATGTGCGGGTTTGCTGGCGCATTTTTGTTTGACCAAAGCCCTCTCCCTTGCACCGACGAGCATCGTTATGCCGATTGATTTCATACGCTTGCCGGTTATCGCCATCGTAGCAACCCATTTGTATGCGGAACGCCTAGACCCCTTGGTCTTTATCGGTGCCGCTCTGATTTTCGGCGCAAACTACCTCAACATTCGCGTCGGCGCGCGCCGTTAAGTAAGATTATGCTGCATCTGCAACCGTGTCTGAAATGAGACGCACACAGCGTCATATGGCGATCTGACGTAGCGTCCGAATTGATTCATTTTGTCGCACCCGCCTAGGGTACCCGCAGGAGATATCCACTACTCATGGATAAGGGAAAAGGGACATGATGAAATATATGACAGCAGGCGCAGCCCTGCTTTTGACAACAACCGCAGCAACAGCTGGTGGTTTGGACCGTTCTGGTCAAGGGATCGGCGCTATCTTTGAGGATGGCGACTATGCCGAGTTGACCTTTGGCGCAGTAAACCCATCATTGACCGGTACTGGCATTGGTGGTGCAACGGGAAATATCGCACCGGACTATACTCAGCTTGGTTTGGCCTATAAAACACAATTGAATGATCAACTATCTCTAGCACTGATCTATGATCAGCCGTTTGGCGCGTCTGTAGATTATGATACGGGATCTACTTACGCACTTGGAACGTCCGCTGCGGAAGTTAATTCAGATGGTGTGACCGCATTGGTGCGTTATGAGATTGACTCCAATTTCAGTGTTCACGGTGGTCTTCGATATGTTCAGGCGAGTGGAGATTATGAGTTCAACCTTGCTGGCTATCAGTCATCTTACGACACCGATGGCGGTGTTGGTTATGTTGTTGGCGGTGCATATGAACGTGACGATATCGCAATGCGGATCGCATTAACTTACAGTAGCGGTATTGATCTCGAATTGGCAGGCAATGTCGGTGGCAACACCCTCACTGCAAACCTTCCTGAAAGCGTGAATTTAGATTTCCAAACCGGCATTGCTGCAGACACTCTTTTGTTTGGCTCGATCCGATACGTGGCGTGGGATGGCTTTGCACTGGTTGATAGCAATAATCCAACAGGTGCGGGCTCGATCTTATCTTATGACGACGATGTTTTCACCTACAACATAGGTGTCGGCCGACGCTTTACTGATAACTTCGCGGCTTCTTTCTCTATTGGGTATGAAAAATCTACTGGAGAAACGACTGGGCAACTTGGACCAACCGACGGCTTCATTAGCTATCAAGTTGGCGGCGCATATACGATGGACAACGGCGTCGAAGTTTCTGGCGGCGTCCGCTATGTCGATTTGGGTGATGCGACAACTAGTGCCCCTATCGGTGGGGTGTTCAACGACAACTCAGCAGTTGGGCTAGGTCTCAAGATTGCCTACTCCTTCTAGTGTTGCCAGTAGAATTAAAGATTATCAAAGCCTCGAACTTAGTTGTTCGGGGCTTTTTTATTGCGCGTTTCGTGCCTTCGCACTAACCAAGGCACATGTTATATAGCTCTGCCTCTGATTGGGCCAATGCCCCACAAAAACGTGTCCTGATCTTTGCGATGTCAGGGCTTGGTAAAACCTATGTTTCCAATATGTTGCGGGAAACGGGTGATTGGTTTCATTATTCCATCGATTACCGCATTGGCACCCGTTACATGGGCGAATTCATAGCGGACAACGCTAAGGCAGAGGCCATGAAAGTGCCGTTTCTGCGTGAATTGTTGATGTCTGACAGTATTCACATTGGGTCCAATATTACCTTCGACAACCTTGCCCCCGTCAGCACCTACCTTGGCAAACCCGGCGACCCGGCCAAAGGCGGTTTACCGATGGCCGAATACCAGCGCCGCCAGGCCCAGTTTCGTCGTGCCGAACTGGATGCGCTGCAAGATACACCCTATTTCATCGACCGTGCACAGGAGTTGTATGGTTACCCCAACTTCGTTTGCGACACCGGCGGGTCAATCTGTGAATGGGTCGATCCGGAAGATCAGAGCGACCCGATACTGCAAAAGCTCGCCGCGTCCTGCCTGATGGTTTGGATCAAAGGCACGGATGACCATACCGAAGAACTGGTAAGACGGTTCGATAAAGATCCTAAACCGATGTCGTATCAGCCGGAATTTTTAACCGCCTGCTGGTCCGAATACTTAAACGAAAACAACGTTAAAGAAGCTGATGTTGATCCAGATGCCTTTATCCGTTGGACCTATGCGCGCGCGCTTGCGCACCGCCAACCCCGCTATGAAGCTATGGCCGAAAACTGGGGCATTACCGTCGCTGCATCCGATATGGCCACCGTTCGGGATCAAGCAGACTTTACTGCCGTAATAGAACGCGCACTTGAGATGCGCGTCTAAGCCGCTTACATCCTCAATCTCAATTCACACGATCAGGACAAATCCTATGCCCATCCGTCTGCCCCGTTCCCTACCCGCCTTTGACGTGCTCTCGCGCGAAGGTGTTATGGTTATGGGACGCGCCGCAGCCGATCAGCAAGACATCCGCCCTATGCGGATTGGGATCCTTAACCTGATGCCTAAGAAAATTCAGACGGAAAACCAGTTTGCGCGCCTCATTGGTGCAACTCCGTTGCAGATCGAACTGACGTTGATCCGGATGTCGGACCATGAAAGCCGCAACACCGCGGCGGATCACATGGAAGAGTTCTATCGCACGTTCCAAGAGGTGAAGGACCAGAAGTTTGACGGCTTGATCATCACTGGCGCGCCGATTGAACATCTTGATTTCGCAGACGTCACCTATTGGGACGAACTGACAGAGATTATGGATTGGACGCAAACGAACGTGCATTCGACGTTTGGGGTGTGTTGGGGCGGCATGGCCATGATCAACCACTTCCATGGTGTCAAAAAGCATGTTCTGTCCCAAAAGTTGTTTGGGTGTTACCGCCACATGAATTTTGCCCCGCAAAGCCCCTATTTGCGTGGGTTTTCTGACGAGTTGGCGATGCCCGTGAGTCGTTGGACCGAAATGAAACAAGCTGAGATCGAAGCCGCTGGCCTACCGATCTTGTTGCATTCAAATGACGTGGGACCGGCGTTGGTAGAAGACCCAGAACACCGTGCATTGTATGTTTTTAATCACTTCGAATATGACAGCGATACATTGGCGCAAGAATACGAACGTGATCTGCAAACTAGTCAGGTTGAGGGCGCCGAGATTCAAATGCCGGTAAATTATTTTCCAGATGATGACCCAGCGCAATCGCCGCCCAATAAGTGGCGCAGTCATGCGCATTTGCTGTATGGCAATTGGATCAGCGAAATTTATCTGACCACGCCGTATGACATTGAACAAATCGGCCTTTCATCTACAGATCTGCGGGCAACATCTGCCGCAACGGAATAATGAAAGCAGGTTGCGGCTCTTTGCGTTTGGCTGATCCGGCCCTATGTTAATGGCTAACACATAACGCAGGATTTGGATCTTGGCTCTGAAACTCATCGCAACATTGTCTTTGGCCGCTGCTGCAGCGGGGTGTGCCGTGGCGACAGACAGGAACGCCACAGCGCGCACGCTACAAGCCGAACGTGACTTCCCCCCCGAAGGTCAAATGATCAATGTAAATGGCCGGCAGGTTCATGCGGTGGTCGAAGGAACCGGCCCTGATGTTATATTGATCCATGGTGCAGGTGGTAGCACACGCGAGTTTACTTTCGGCTTCATGAACCGACTGAAAGACCGGTATCGGGTCATTGCGTTTGACCGACCAGGGTTGGGATACACAGATCGCACCTCTGACGCATATGATAGCGCCTTTACCAATAAAGCTGAGAGCCCCGCAGAACAGGCTGCCATGTTACAGGGTGCGGCAGAACAGCTTGGGGCGACAAACGCCATTCTTGTTGGGCATTCCTATGGTGGATCGGTTGCCTTGGCGTGGGCGTTGAACCATCCAGATACAACAGTTGGTGTGGTTAACCTTGCAGGTCCGTCGCATCCTTGGCCCGGTGGGCTGGGTGCTTTTTATACCATCCCAGGGAGCACTCTTGGCGGTGCGATTGTTCCACCACTTGTCGGTGCCTTGACGACCGATCAACGGATTGAAGCCGCCATTGACCCAATCTTTGCGCCCCAGCCCGTGCCGGATGGCTATGTTGACCATATTGGTGGTCAATTGACGGTTAGACCGGCGTCATTTCGTGCCAATACGCGTCAGGTGAACACCTTGCGCCCACACATCGTTGAAATGGCCGGACGGTATGGTGAAGAATTTCAAATGCCTCTGGAAATCATTCACGGTGATGAAGACAAAACTGTCCCGCTAGAAATCCATTCTATCCCGCTGTCACAGGCTGTTCCTCATGCGAACTTGACCGTTCTAAACGGGGTTGGCCATATGCCACACCATGCCGCCCCAGACGTCGTCGAAGCGGCGATCGACCGGATCGCGGCGCAGGCTGGATTGCGTTGACCGCCCCTGCCCTCCATAGTGCCAAAAACCGAAGGAGCCCCCATGACGTCTCTGCCATTTGACGGCGAAATAAGCCGATATTTTCGTGAAGACGCGCCGGAAAAAGTGCGTGCCGAAATTGAAGGTGCAAAGAAGGGTGAAATCCTTGCCACGCAGTTTCCGTATGAAAAGAAATGGAAACGTACCGAGTATGAAGCCGCCCTTGCTGCGCTTCAAATCGAACTGGTCAAGATGCAGTCTTGGGTCAAGGAGACTGGTCAGCGTGTTGCAATCGTATTTGAAGGTCGCGATGCCGCTGGCAAAGGCGGCACCATCAAACGGTTCCGTGAAAACCTAAACCCACGCGGTGCACGGGTTGTTGCACTGTCAAAGCCGACCGATGCCGAAGCGGGTCAATGGTATTTCCAGCGGTATATTCAGCACCTTCCATCTGCTGGTGAGATCACATTCTTTGACCGGTCATGGTATAATCGTGGCGTGGTGGAAAAGGTGTTTGGCTTTTGTGACGACGCACAGCGTGACAAATGGTTCGAACAGGTAAACCCATTTGAAGAGATGTTGGTGGATGAAGGGATCAAACTGTTTAAGGTTTGGCTAACGGTGGACCGCGCAGCGCAGTTGCAGCGGTTTATTGAACGCGAACATGATCCATTGAAGCAATGGAAACTTAGCTGGATAGACGTAGAAGGTTTGAAGAAATGGGATGGCTATACAGCAGCCATTACTGAGACCTTGGAAAAAACTCATACCGACACGGCCCCATGGCAAGTGATCCGCAGCGCCGATAAACGGCGTGCACGCGTAAACGCCATTCGTGGTGTCCTAGCCCAACTGGACTACACGGGCAAAGACGTTACCGCGCTTGGCGAAGTAGACCCTGCCATTATCGGCGGTCCGGAGGCACTGGGTGCCTAAGCGCGGCTATCATCACGGAAACCTAAAGAAGGCTTTGGTCGATGGCGCGTTGCGTTTGATCGAAGAAAAGGGGCCGACTGGGTTCACCCTGTCTGAAGCTGCGCGTGAAGCCGGGGTAACACCCGCGGCCGTCTACCGTCATTTTGATGGGCGTGAAGACCTCATCGCCGAAGCCGCCCGCCAAGGGTACGAGATATTCGCCGACCTGATGGAATATGCCTATGCCAAAGGCCAACCATCAGCACTGGCGTCATTCGAAGCCACAGGCCGTGCCTACTTGGCATTCGCACGAAAATATCCAGGCCACTACGTTGCAATGTTTGAAAGCGGAATCTCGATCCAGCGCACCCCAGAACTTAACGATGTCGCGACACGGGCAATGGGCGTTTTGGAAACGGCGGCGATGGAACTATCAAAACACATCCCAGAAGAGAAACGCCCCCCACCACAGATGTTCAGCGCCCATATTTGGGCTTTGTCACATGGAGTGGTCGAGCTTTTCGCCCGTGGATCCCCTGGAACGAAATCACCGTTCCCACCCGAGGACCTTTTAGAGACCGGTATCGGCATCTATCTGCGCGGGCTTGGGTTGGTTTCTCCTGATAACGAATAGGTAATTACGCCTATAGGACATCATATCCACCGTTTATTCTATGTTAACGATTATCCGAAAGGATAGGGTACCTATTCAGACTAAGCACCCATTTATCCGTCCTAGCTCTCGCTCAAAAATGCAAAGTCTGGTTTTCCTTTTTACACGTCGACCGCGGATTCTGGGCGCTAAGCTATATCAAGCGAAGCCACAAAATACGATGGACTTGGTACCTGATTGGACAGGTCCAAGTTCAAGGTTGCGCTAATTGGGGAGCCGCATTGTGCGGAAAAGAACGGGAAGTAAATGGTACAGAATTGGGACGACCTAAAGTATTGCCTTGCGCTCTACAGGCACAAATCAATGTTGAGTGCAGCAAAGAGCCTACGAGCAAATGTGGCAACGGTTTCACGTCGTATTGAGAGAGTAACGAATGCGGTTGGGGAAACTCTATTTGTGAGACATGGGGCTGAATGGCAGCCCACAGAAACAGGCATTGCCTTGATAGAACTGGCCCGCCGGATAGAGAGAAAAGTCGGTGAAGTTAGCGCAATGCAATCCGAGGGGCTTCCAACTGATACAGTTGTCAGGCTTTCGGTCGCTATCCCAATAATGCAAACATTCATATCTCATTGCATCAGTAACCATTCATTTAGAGACTTTCCAAATATAGATATGACTCATCAACCGCTAAGCCTTGCTTATGCGGAAACTGATGTTGCGGTTACCTATGAACAGCCGGAATATGGCAATTTTATCTGCGCAAAAGTCGGAAGTTTGAACATCGTTCCTTATGTTTCCAAGAATCTGAAAGAACCGCCGAAAGATTGGATTGAAATTATTTACGGCCAAGAGAGAATTACGCCTCGCAATTTCGATCTTGACCTACCACAGCTAGCTAAGCTCAAGGTTGAAGGTTTGTCTGTCGCAGCTCTAGCAATGGAAAGCCAACCCTTTGCAGCCTTCTTTCCATGCGAGTTTGCTGACGATCATCCAAATCTAAGGCGACTGGACGAAAGGGCCATTCCAAGAAACCTGTCTGTTTGGATGAGCTATCACGCCACTAGGAAGCTCGACCCTATCGTACGGAGCGGAGTTCAGATTGTGCAACGTTGTTTTCATTAGAACCGCCCTTGCAATTTGGGCTTTGCATTTTTGGATGTCGACGCATCATTTTCGTAGGCCTACGTTTGGAGAACGAAAAAAATAGTGCGATGACGGTTTCGCGAAATTTCGAGGTGAAAAAATGAACTCCATAGTAGGCTACGGCGTCGGTGCCATCCGGTTAACCACAGGATCACTCCTTGTGCTCATCGGCATGCAACCCCTTACTCGGCCGGACATCCAAAACCCGGACACAATTTACCCGTTCATTTTGGCGTCTACTGGGCTTTTGGCTTTGGACATTTTGGTGCGTATTTTATTCTTAAGCGTCGGGATAGTTATCATGTTGGGTATTCGGGCCAGACTCTTGGCCGCATTTATGTTGTCGATCACCCTGTTAGAAGCAATCCAATGTCTAGATGTCTACAAGAACATGCATATAGGGCATTCGCTTTTAATGGTTCTCCTCGTGGGGCTCGCCATCCTCGTGGCAAGTGGCGGCGGCAAAGGTGCCATGCGCCCAGGCGGCTGGAAGAATATCCCTCTGTAATTGGCTCTCAAAACAACGAAAAAGGGGCAGCACCGATGTGCCGCCCCTTTTTTTGTCTCTGTAACTCTTCGCTTAACGCTTAGAGAACTGGAAGCTCTTACGGGCTTTTGCTTTACCGTACTTCTTACGTTCAACAACACGGCTATCGCGTGTGAGGAACCCAGCGGCCTTCAAAGACGCGCGCAAAGATGGGTCGAACAATTGTAGGGCTTTGGAAATGCCGTGCTTAACCGCACCAGCCTGACCAGAAAGACCGCCACCTTTAACAGTAGCAACAACGTCGAACTGACCGTCAACACCGGCAACTTCGAACGGCTGACGCAGGATCATCTGCAAAACAGGGCGTGCAAAGTAAACGTTCTGTTCACGACCGTTGACTGTAACCTTACCAGAACCTGGTTTGATCCATACACGTGCAACGGCGTCTTTACGTTTGCCTGTCGCGTAGGAGCGACCGAACTCGTCTTTAACTGGCTCGCGGTGGATTGTTTCAACAGCTGGTGCTGCTTCAACAGTTTCAGCGACTGCACCCAGCTCTTCGAGGGAATTCACTTGATCAGCCATTATGCAGTCCTCGTGTTTTTCTTGTTCATAGACTTAACGTCGAGAACTTCAGGCTTCTGAGCCTCCATACCGTGTTCCGCACCCGCGAATACACGCAAGTGAGTCATTTGAACGCGGGACAAACGGTTGCCAGGCAACATGCGCTTAACAGCCTGCATAACAACGCGCTCTGGGTGATCCCCTTCAAGGATCTCACCAGTTGTGCGGGATTTGATGCCGCCAACAGTGCCAGTGTGCCAGTAGTTTGGCTTCTCGCGCTTGTTGCCAGTCAGCTGAATTTTCTCAGCGTTGATCACGATCACATTGTCGCCCATGTCCATGTGCGGTGTGAAGGTTGCTTTGTGCTTGCCGCGCAAGCGCATGGCGATGATCGATGCGAGGCGGCCCAGAACAACGCCTTCAGCGTCGATCAGGATCCACTTTTTGTCGATATCCGCCGGTGTAGCAGAAAAGGTTTTCATGTATCTGTCCTAATGGATAAGGGCCGCGCAATGCGGCCCGACATTCGATGTGGGGCTTGTAGTGGCCTGCACTGGCTGCGTCAAGCGCATCAATATTCAATTTATATAAGTAAAACAACAGTTTGCAAAAACGGTATTATTTTACCCCATCAATTATCGATCCGTCCGCTTGGTTCTGCGAGCAAACGGTTGATTTCGTCCAGTGCGGCACGAAAACGGTGTTCTGATACGCAGGTTCCGATGGCAAGACGTACCGCATTTGGCGCGCGCCCATCAGGCAGCACGAATTCATCGGCAGCTTTGATCAAGATGTCGTGTGCTTCACAGGCCGCCATAAAACTAGAGGCACGCCACCCCTGCGGCATCGTTAGCCAAACAAACGGCGCATCCACACGCCATTTAAGATCCCAGCGACCGAGAACGTTTACCGTGTGGCGCACGCGCGCCTCTACGACCTCTGCCACGTTCGTCCGGATTTTAGCAGCCACACCGCTGTTAATAAGGTTGGTACAAACATCAGTAATTGGTTGTGACACGCCGTAATGTGCGCTTTGCCCAACGTATCTAAGTGCGGCCCCGTGATCTTGCGGTGCAACCGCGAACCCAAACCGCAGGGCTCCGCTGATCGACTTTGTGAGCGATGAAATATAGTAAGCCTGTTCCGGTAATAATGCTCGGTAGCTCGGGGTGCTGGATCGCCCAGTCCCGTAACAATCGTCTTCGATGATGGTCAGGTTCAACTTTCGAGCAACAGCTGCGATGGCTTTTTTGCGTGCCATTGGCGTCGTGATGGTTGTGGGGCTGTGAACGTCCGCCACTGTCAACAGAACCTGCCCACCATGATTGCGGTAGGCATGTTCCAGTGCTTCGGGAATAATCCCGTCATCATCCATTGCCACCCCGACAACCTTCGCACGCAGTAAGCGTGCCGCATGGCGGACCCCGGGGTATGCAAGTTCTTCACATAGTATGACGGGTGCAGGCCCTGACAGAACGGCCATGAGGGTCAAAAGGCACGCATTTTGCGCCCCATTTGCCAGCGTTATGTCGTCACTGGAAAACGCGCCCAGATCAATGCCATCCAGCCAGCCGACCAATGCCTCGCGTGCTTCAAGATCCGTTTGATCTGTTGGGTAGTTTATGTGGCGTCGCCTATGTGACGTCGCGACCTTCATCATGGCGTCGTCAATCAACAGCCCCTGCCCGACGTCAGGAACGCGGCTCGACCGAAAGTCAGCCGTGCTTTCATCAACGTCGTTGATAAGAGGAACATCTTGTACCGCTTGGGCGCGTTTCGGGCTGGCGACATAGGTGCCGCGACCAACCTCGGCAACCAAACGTCCTTCGTCTGTGACCAATGAATAGGCCCGTGCAACGGTCCCCGGCGTTACCCCCACACGGTATGCTAGCTCCCGCACGGGGGGCAATTTTGACCCTGCTGTTAATTGTCCCGATACAATCCCTTCTCGAATGGCTTCTGCAAGTGCTTGATATTTAGCACGAGTTCCACGTGTTAACTCTGGTGTCCATTTTGTATCAGGTACAATCATTTGGTTTACCGACTCAATTGGGGTTTGTATCAAAATATAGCGCTACAATGGCGCATTGTACCAGTACAATCAACCCGTGACCCAAAGGAGTTTCCCATGTCACAGATCGATAACATCTCTCGTTTGTCCCTATTGTCCGGTGAAGCGCGCCTTCCTGCGCTGGCAACATTGGCGGTGGCGTTCGCGGTGATGGTCACGACGTGGGACAAACGCCGAAAGACACGCAGCCACTTGGCCAAGCTCCCTCCGCATCTGCACAAGGACATCGGCATCGATGTGCAGACAGCCCGCATAGAGGCCACGAAACCGTTTTGGCAGGCGTAACGCCGCCCTTTTGAACTTCCTGACTGGGCTGGTCTGTTCACATATGTGGCGACCAGCCTTTTTTTATGAGGTAACTGGCGGGATGGAATAGGTCAAAGATGCACGCGCGACTGGACGGGTTTCATCCCCTTCGGTGAAAACACGCCCTTCGCAAACGGCCAATGCGCGTCCCAGCTTCAGAAGTTCCATTTTGCACAACAGTCTGCCAGGCGCAGGTTTGCGCATAAAATCAATTGAACAATTAGTTGTCACGGCCAATGCAACTGGGCCCAAAACCGCCAGAATGCATAAGTAGGCCGAGACGTCTGCCAAACAAAACATCGTTGGCCCTGAAACGGTCCCACCGGGCCGCAAATGTTCGGTCGTTGCATTCAATGCCATCGTGAAAAATGGTGGCGAAACGTCCACAATTTCGAAATCATCAGCGATTTGGGTGAATTCCTGCGTTAGGAATGCCGCCATAGCTGCTTTGTCCATCTTAAGGTCCCAAGTCTTCATTTTGATGGTATCCTCCGCCCAACCACATTAGCGTTGTGCCACCTGACCTTGACCGAGACAATGCACATGGCCCTTTTGACACGAACCGACAGTGACCAGATTGCACATCTGGAACTCAACAGCCCAAAAAACCTTAACGCGTTAAGTAATGACATGTTGGCGGCACTTCAGGTTGAACTAGACGCCTTAAAGGCCGACCGGTCTATCCGTGTCGTGGTTTTGTCGGGCGCGGGTAAAGTGTTCTGTGCGGGCCATGACCTGAAAGAAATGCAAGCGGCGCGGCAAAACGAAGACGGCGGAACCGAAAGTTGGGCCGACCTGTTCAACCGTTGTGCCACTATGATGCAAACGATACAGGCCCTTCCCCAGCCCGTGATTGCGCAAGTCCACGGCATCGCGACCGCAGCTGGCTGCCAGCTGGTGGCGAGCTGTGACTTGGCCATTGCAGCCGAAACCACGCGGTTTGGCGTAAATGGTGTGAACATCGGGTTGTTTTGCTCAACGCCTATGGTTGCCTTGACCCGAAATGTCGGCCGTAAACAGGCATTCGAAATGCTAACCACCGGACGGTTCTTACTTTCATCTGAAGCCCGCGAAATTGGCCTGATCAATCGTTCAGTGCCAGATGAAGAATTGGCCAAAGAAACGCGTACTTTGGCCTTGTCGATCGCTGCAAAGCTTCCGTCAGCTGTAAAGATTGGGAAACAGGCGTTTTACGAACAGGCGCAAATGACCACAGCGCAGGCCTACGAATATACCGGTGCGGTCATGGTCGAAAATATGACACAGGCACAAACCAACGAAGGCATCAGCGCGTTCTTGGAAAAACGTACGCCAGATTGGGATTAAGGATGTAGACGGCGTAACCAAACAGAACCGATGCTGCCAAAGATCAAAATAACAGCCGCCGCAGTAATCAGCATGCTAGCCCCCCCTAGCCCGAACAGGATCCCGCCTAACAACGGGGCTGCAGCGCCAGCCAACAGCGGCATCACCTGAATACTGCCTGCAATGGCACCGTAAGCTTCTTTTCCCATGACGTCTGCGATCAGAACGGGGCGAAGGATTGTCATCACACCAATCGCAGCACCTTGAAGCGCCGCAAAACCAAATACCAAAGGCCACGCGGCACCAGCGAGCAGCAGACAGACCACCGCGCCAAACATAGCCCCCAAGCAGATGACCAAGACCGCTGCATTGGAGACTGCAGCGTCAAACCGCATAAGAACCAATCGCCCAGCAACCTGCGCAGGCCCCACGATCGACGCCGCAAGAACAGCCATCCGAGCGGAAGCGCCGAGATCGGTGAACATCGGTATGATAAAGGCAATCAACATCCAGTGGTTCAATGACAAAGCCGCCAATACCAGCCCCAACACCCAAAACCGGTAACTTTTTAGGCCGGTTCTCAAGGCAGCTGTTTCGGCTTTTTTCGCAGTCTCGGTCACCGTCAACGTGCCACGGCGCAAAATGCCTGTGGCGTAAAAATTGAGAGGCACAAGAACCAACAACATCACCATAGCCGCGACTAAAACAGCCACGCGCCATCCATAAGCGTCTGACAAAGCTGCTGCGGCGGGAAATGAAATTGTGGATGCAAACCCTGCAACCAACGTGACACGAATGATCGCGGCGCGGGCTTGTTCGCCCATACGCCTAATGATCAAGGCGAAACACACCTCGTACAAGCTTGCCGCTTGCGCGACCCCCAGCAACGCCCACGCGAACACGAATTGCGCTTGCGTCTCGACTTGCGATAGCCCGAACAACGCCACCGCCCCGACCAATGATCCACCGGTTAGTAAAAGGCGGCCATACCCCCGATCAATGAACCGCCCCATGAGGGGCGCCAATGCGCCGGATATGACGATAGCGACTGTGGGACCGACAGCAAGTTTGGTTTTGGTCCACCCAAAATCGTCAGACCACTGGACCACCAAGGCCGCAAAAATGTAATAAATACAAGCGTAACCAAGCGTTTGCGTTACGGCAAGAACCCAAACAGCCCTGCCTGCAGCATGCCCATTTGCCATCGTTACAGCCCGTAAATACCTTTGAATTTATCTTCGAGGTAGGTCAACAATGGAGTCTCAGTTGGGGCTTGGCCACTCGCCATTTCGATCACATCACGCGGTGCATAAAGCCCACCATGTCTTTGTAAATTTTGACGCAGCCAGTTGGTTGCCTCGCCTGTTTCACCTCTAGAAAGTTGCGTGTCTAGATCGGGCAAATGCGCCCGCATGGCTTCATTCAGGCATCCGGCATAAACGTTGCCCAAACTGTATGTTGGAAAATATCCGAACAAACCGACTGACCAATGGACGTCTTGCAACACGCCGTTGCTGGCTTTGTCGACAGCAAACCCGAAATCCGCTTCGAACCGTTCATTCCATGCGGCCTCTAGGTCGTCGACTTCGATGTCGCGCGAAATAAGCGCGCGTTCCAGATCGAACCGCAAGAGCACATGCAAGTTGTATTGTACTTCATCCGCTTCGGTACGGATGAACCCGTTCTGGACACGGTTCACTGTGCCATAAAACGCGTCTTCGTCCGCAATCCCGAAGTCACCGAAGGCATCACGCATTTGTTCATACAGCCATCCGGTAAACGCGCGACCGCGCCCGATTTGGTTTTCGTAAATGCGGCTTTGGCTTTCGTGCACGCCCATGGACACACCACCGCCAAGTGGGGTCAACAAATACCGGCGATCAATGCCTTGTTCGTAACACGCATGGCCGACCTCGTGGATGGTCGAATACAAGCAGTTGAACGGGTCCGTTTCGCTGGTGCGCGTGGTGATGCGGACGTCCAAACCGGACCCGCTTGAGAACGGATGTACGGCTTTGTCAACGCGCCCAGCCCCCATGTCGTAGCCAAATGTTTTGGCGATCTGACGCGCCAATTTCATTTGTGCCCCTTCGTTAAACGTACCGGTTAGCGCAGCGGGCGCTGGCGCATCCAATACGGCCGCACGTAACGCAACAAGGCGTGGGCGTAGGGCATCAAACATAGCGGCAAGCTCGGCCGCGGTCGCCCCCGGCTCGTAGTCGTCTAGCATTGCGTCATAGACATCGCCACCGGCGGACAGTGCTGCGCCTTCTTCGCGTTTCAATGCCACGACTTCACGTAACACTGGTGCAAAGGCTGCAAAATCGTCATCCGCGCGGGCTTCAGCCCATTTGCCTTGGGCCTGAGATGTGACGCGGGCGATTTCACTTGCTAAGTTGGCTGGCACCTTGCTGGCGCGATCGAACGACCGGCGAATGTGGAGCAGTTGGGCCACTTCGACTTCACCAGATGTTTCTGCGGCGGCCAGCCAATCGGCAACCCGTGGGTCCGTGCGGCGGGCGTGTAAAACAGCCTCCATCGCAGCCATCTCTTCGCCCCGTTGGGGGGCCGCTTCCCGCGGCATCATGGTTTCTTGGTCCCAGCCCAAACGGCCTGCCACCTGCGCCAACGCCTGCGTTTCGCGTTCGAACGCCATCAGTTCTTCAAAGGCTGCCATGTGGTTATCCCCTTACGGATTGAGCGAGCGGATAACGGGCCAGATAGCGCCCCCGCAAAATTGCGACCCACAACAGGACCGCCATAAATTGATGTACGATCGCGATTTGTACCGGTGCCGAGTAAAGCACTGTCGCAATTCCGATTATCATTTGTAGTGTTATCAAAGCGATAACAACGTTGAACCCAAACCGTGTTTGCCCATTGGGGGAGCGCCTTGCGCGCAACCAGACAACTATCGCAAAGGCAAACAGCAGATAGCCAGACATGCGGTGAATGAATTGGACGAGACCTGCGTCTTCAAAGAAATTGCGCCAGATTGGTGTGATCTGGAACGGGTCTGGTGGGAAGAAGCCGCTGCCCATCAAGGGCCATGTTGGGAAGGCGTGGCCTGCATCGATGCCGGCGACCAAAGCACCCAACAGGATTTGCAGGAATGCGAAATGCATCAGACCAGTGGACATTGAAAACAGTTTAGCCTCGCCCGCGCGGCGGGCTTGCATCAAATCAGCCTCGCGACGTCCCAATAAGAACACGTACCAAGCTATAAAACCCAGGATAACAAAGGCTAAACCCAAATGAGTGGCCAGCCGATACGACGCCACATCGAGCATTCCTTCTTGAAGGCCCGAGTGCACCATCCACCAACCGATAGCCCCTTGAAGGCCGCCGAGTGCGCCAATCAATACTAAGCGTCCCGTCCATCCGGTTGGGATTTTGCCCGCAATCAAGAAGCCAAAGAACCCAAGCGCCCATACCAGTCCGATGAAACGGCCAAGCTGGCGATGCCCCCATTCCCACCAGTAGATGGTCTTGAATTCCGACAGGGACATGCCGCTGTTTTGTTCAATATATTCAGGGATTTGTTTGTAGGCTTCGAATTCCGCGTTCCAGTCTTCGGCATTGAGGGGTGGCACAGAACCCGAGATTGGGGCCCATTCAGTGATCGACAACCCACTGTCTGTTAGGCGGGTCAAACCGCCGACTACGATCATCAACGTGACCAAGGCGAAAAGGACCATCAACCAAATACGAATGCCCCCACGTGCGCCACGTGATTTGGCGTCGATCACGCCGGTTGCGGCGACTGGTTTTGCTGTCTCGGTGACGTCTTCAAAAATGCTGCGTGGCTTGGTGGCCATCTTGAACCTCATCTACATGTTAAGGGCAAACTAGGGTGCGCCCCAGCTTAGGGCAACCCAAACCGCCAATCGGTCGCAGTTTGGGGGCGCAGTTTGGCGGGAAAAGTTAACGCCCTCCCCCGAGATTTTTGTGAGGTCACCGGTTTTAAAGGTAAACGCCTTATTTTTCGGGGGAAATCAACAGGCACAATCCGTACACAGGCTGTACACATCCTGTACATACAAGATGTACAAAATGGCCTGGTTAACGTGCCGTGCGGTGGGCGCTGTTAAGACATGTATCTATTCGGATTTGCCGCGCAAGAGCTGGCGCAGCATGCCGTGCATCATTTGAATGTCGGCACGTGTCATGGGCATGCGGCTCCAGAGGTTGCGCAGGTTGACCTTCATGTTTTCGGCCTTGTGGTCGGGGTAAAAGAAACCCGCCTCTTCTAACCGGTCTTCGTAATGACGCGCCAAGGCTTCGACGTCTTTTTGGTCGGCTGGCGTGATGGTTTGCCCCTGCACCACCACATCGGCAATTTGTTCTTGGGTGCGGCGCCATTCATACCCCACCAGCAACACACATTGCGCGAGATTGAGGGACGGAAATTCTGGGTTTACCGGAACGGTGATGATTGCGTTTGCATGAGCGATGTCTGCATTTTCCATGCCAGAGCGTTCGGGGCCAAACATAACGGCCACCTTTTCACCGCGTGCGATACGTTCGGATGCGTCTTTCATCGCCGCTTCGGGAGAAAAGACAGGCTTAGTTAACTCACGCGGACGCGCCGTTGTTGCGTAGACATAGGTGCGGTCGGCAATCCCAGCGGCGACGTCATCTGCGATTTCTGCTTCGTCCAACAAGCGCCCTGCCCCAGACGCCAATGCATCGGCGGCCGGATTTGGCCAGCCATCACGGGGTGCGACAATGCGCATGCGGTCCAAGCCAAAGTTCCACATGGCCCTCGCGGCGGCACCAATGTTTTCGCCCATCTGAGGACGGATCAACACGAATGCAGGCTGTTTTGTGTCGGTTGGCATGTCGGATACTCCTGAAACTTACGCAGCCTTTAGCAGCCCCCTATTCAAGTGGCAATTTCAACGCTATAGCAGGCCAAAGTTTCTAAGGACGTATCGATGACAGACCAACAAGACGCCCCCGATCATCCGCAGATTTATCTGATCACCCCATCCGAGTTCGAACTGTCCACGTTCCCTGACCAATTGGCCGCCTGTTTGGATGCGACCGAGGTGTCATGTGTGCGTTTGGCCCTTGCTACCAAGGACGAAGACCGTATTGCACGTGCGGCTGACACCCTACGTTTGGTGACTCATGAACGCGATGTCGCCTTGGTTATGGATTCACACATGCTGATGGTCGAACGCCTTGGGTTGGACGGTGTTCATCTGACGGACGCTGCGCGGTCTGTTAAAAAGGTGCGCAAAGATCTTGGCGAAGAAGCGATTGTCGGCACGTTTTGTCACAATTCACGCCACGACGGCATGACGGCTGGCGAACTGGGCGCTGACTATATTTCATTTGGCCCTGTTGGGCAGTCCCCCTTGGGTGATGGCCGTCAGGCCGAGCTGGAACTGTTCCAGTGGTGGTCGATGATGATCGAAGTGCCTGTTGTGGCTGAGGGTATGTTGGATGGTGAATTGATCCGCAGCCTAACACCGCATACGGATTTCTTTGGTCTTGGCGATGAAGTTTGGGGAACAGATGCCCCTGCCTCCACCTTGTCCGACTTTGCAGCGTTAATGCGTTAAGCGGGCTTGGTGGCCGTCGCGCACGGTTGCCTCTAAGTGTAGCGCCAGCGCTTTTCGGTCTTTGAAATCAGCAACATTCACCGGTGAATGGTAGACGACTGTCACCTTCCCTTGTGGGGACTGCGCGAGAGTCGTCAACAGATGCGGGCCAAAGTCCATGTCTCCCCACCAGCCGTACAGGCGGGCGTCGTGGCCATTGGGTGCGGTATACACGACTGAAACGGGTTGAATCTGCATTTGATCGCGTAGGGCATCGTCATAAAATGCGGCGAACAATGTTGGCTTGAACGCAAGAACTTGGCGCCCGTCGGTCGAGGTTCCTTCGGGGAAGAACAACAATTGATGCCCATGGGATAGACGGTCTTTGAACACCTGTACTTGTTTGGCGGCCTGCGTGCGGTCGCGGGCAATAAAGACGGTTCCTGTGGCGCGGGCCAACCAGCCAATGCCCGGCCATTTCGCGACTTCGGCTTTGGACACAAAATAGATCCGCTGTGCGGCATTCAACGAAAAGATGTCCAACCAAGACGAATGGTTCGCCACGACCGCGCCTGCACCTTTCATCGGTGTCCCGACCCGTTCATAGCGGATTCCCATCAAACGAAAGGCAGACCGGCACACAAATTGGGTGATATACGGGGTCACCGGGCGGCCTTGCCCAAATAGCGGCCGTTCAATGAGCCGAACAAGGAGCAACAGTGCCAAGCAGCCAAAGGTCACCGTCGCGACAGCAACTCCGCGTAAAAGAACACGGATACAACCAAACGCGGTGATCTTTTTTTGGGGGGGGACGGTATCAGAGGTCCAAGTCACCGGCGTCCCCCATAAATGGTCCGTTGTCGGTCCGTCATTTCAGCCGTATCCAAAATAAGACAGACATCAGTGGTATTAAAGGCATGATCCAAAAAGGCACCATCCCCCACAACGCCCCCAAGCCGCAGGTACGCCTTTATCAAACTGGGCACCTGTTTCATCGCCGCGGCACGGTCGGTGACATCGGCCAGATCCATGGGTTGGTAGACCTTTGATCGTACGCGCAAATGCTCTGGTGCAGAATGATTGCGGGACAAGAGTGAAAGGGACGGAGCGAGTGTGTCGAGGTCTGTTCCATGAAAGCTTGCGACGCCAAACAGGATTTCGGCCTTTCGCCTTTCAACCTCATCAGCCAAGGCCTGCCAAAGGTGCAACAACGCGGCACCCCCGCGATAGTCGGAATGCACACACGACCGCCCGAGCTCCAACAAAGGCCGACCCGTTGCTGTTAACGCCGATAAATCATATTCGCATTCGCTATAAAAACGCCCTGCCCGAACGGCTGCGTCATTATCCATTAATCTATACACACCAACCACTTTGTCGTTGGCCGCGCGCGCATGATCTAAGAGGATTAGCTGTTCAGCATGATCGTCAAAAGTGTCGATTTCTAACCGCTTGCTGTGGTCGACAAGCGGACCATCTGCACCAAGCTCATCTACAAACACCCGATACCGCAAAGACTGAGCCGCCCTCACATCCTCATCACAGGTCGCAAGCTTGGCTTCAAACTTCGGAGGTGTCAGGGTGATCCCATCTTTCATTTTAGTTGGAGCTTTCAAGTTAGGCTGTTGTAGAGGTTTTGAAATGATGATTTACGTTGGGTCAAGTTGACGTAAAGGTCACCCAAGAGAGACGATTGTTAAATTGACCCGTGTTTCATCAATAACGACCTTGCCGACGTTTTCGAAATTTACGGTCACCTTACCGCCAACCGAGGATTGGACTTGCCCCAATCCCCACGCCTTTTCAGACGGATGACGAACGATCATCCCTGGTTCGAAAATTGACTGATGTGTCATAGAAACGGAGACCTCACTTGTCTAATATCAACGCCCTTATCGGATCGCGAATTTGCCATGACCTAATTAACCCATTGGGCGCGATCAGCAATGGTATTGAGCTACTTGAACTGGCTGGCGTCGCTCAGGGTCCTGAAATGGGTCTGGTGTCTGAAAGTGTTTTAAACGCGACTGCGAAACTGAAAATGTTGCGGCTTGCGTTTGGGGCCGCATCCCAAGATCAGACCGTTTCACGTCAAGAAATCTTAGCGACGCTAGAGGCCGTCGCCCGTGGTGGTCGCCTCAGTTACTCTTGGAACGTAAATACAGACACACTCAGACTGGATGTGCGAGTGGCTTTGTTGGCGGTCATGTGCATTGAAACGGCTTTGCCGCTTGGTGGTGACATCAACATTACCGAAGCTGCAAATAGCTGGTCCATTCAGGCGAGCCATGATCGCCTGAATTTGGACCCAGATTTGTGGGTCCCGCTTAGTAAAAGCGCAGTTGCATCATCTTTGACGCCAGCACAGGTCCATTTTGCGCTGCTGCCAGAAATGGCAAGGGAAGCGAGCCGAACCCTAACGCTGTCTCATGGTGCCGACTGGGTTAAGATTTCATTCTAATCTTTTGCCGGCAGTGCGCCTTTACGCGCGCAGGGCCCCATCACCCACGACTAAGTATTTGAAGCTGGTCAATTGAGCCGCCCCCACTGGCCCACGGGCATGCATTTTGCCTGTGGCGATGCCGATCTCGGCGCCCATCCCAAACTCGCCGCCGTCGGCAAACTGGGTCGACGCGTTGTGCATCAAAATAGCGGAATCCAGACGTGCGAAGAATGTATTCACCGCTGCGCTGTCTTCGGTAATGATGCAATCGGTGTGATTGGACCCAAAGGTTTGGATGTGGTCGATTGCGTCATCGATGCTATCCACGACCTTTGCGGCGATGATCATGTCCAGATATTCGGTTCCCCAATCCTCTTGGGTGGCGGGGACCGAGCCGTTGACGCCTTGAGCGTGTACTTCGACGCCCGCTGCTATCAGATCATCCACAATTTGCTGCCCCAACGCCTGCGCGTCTTTGTGCACCAAAATGCATTCCGCAGCGCCGCAAATTCCGGTTCGGCGTGTTTTCGCGTTTAACACAACAGCGCGTGCCTTTTCGGCGTCCGCGTCCTTGTCGATGTAGATGTGCACGATGCCCTCAAGGTGCGCAAAAACAGGCACGCGCGCCTCGCGTTGGACCAAACCAACCAAGCCTTTGCCGCCGCGTGGCACGATTACGTCGATTGAGTCTGTCATCGTTAGCATTTCGCGCACAGCTGCACGGTCGCGGGTGGGCACAAGCTGCACCGAATCAACGGGCAAACCTGCGGCCTTAAGGCCAACCTGAAGTGCAGCATGGATCGCGCCAGAGCTGTTGAACCCTTCGGACCCGCCCCGCAAAATAACGGCATTACCTGCCTTTAAGCACAACGCACCAGCGTCTGCAGTTACGTTTGGGCGGCTTTCATAAATCACGCCGATCACGCCCAAGGGTGTACGCACACGGCGAATATTCAGGCCATTGGGCTGTTCCCATTCCTCGGTCACGGCACCAACGGGATCATCCTGTGCCGCAACAGAACGGAGCCCAGCAACCATACCGGCAATGCGGTCTTCGTCTAGCATCAAGCGATCCATCATTGCGTCAGACAGTCCTTTGTCACGGCCAAATTCCATGTCCAAAGCGTTGGCGGCAATGATCTTTTCGCGGCTTTCCCAGACGGCATCTGCAGCTGCATTCAGGGCCAGTGTTTTGGAGTCCGGTGATGCGCTGGCTAAGACTTTCGCTGCGGCACGGGCGCGAATACCAATGTCGGCCATCAGGTCGGGAATATTAGTTTGGTCAGTCATTAGATCACCATATCGTCTCGATGGATTACAACGTTTCGGCCTTCATAGCCGAGCGTTTCTGCAATGTCTTTGCTATGTTTGCCCTTCACGGCCTGCGCCTCGGCGCTGGAATAACGTGACAGGCCAATGCCCAACTGGTCGCCTGCGGTTGATAGGATTGCGACTGGATCGCCACGCCCAAACGTTCCGCTGACGGTGGTCATACCAACTGGCAATAAAGATTTACCTTTGTTCAGTGCTTCCTGCGCACCGACGTCGACTGTTACTGTGCCGTGGGGTTTCATGGAGGCGATCCACCCTTTGCGTGCCGCGTGGGGGTTGGTCTGGGCGACAAATAACGTTGACCGCGCACCATTTTGCAATTCAGTCAGGGGGTTATTGGGGGTTCCTAAAGTAATAAGCATCGAGCAACCTGCATCGGTCGCCAATTTTGCGGCCATGACTTTGGTCTTCATGCCGCCCTTTGATAGCCCCGAGCCCGCATCGCCTGCTTGGGATTCGATTTCAGGTGTAATTTCATTAACAACATCATAGTGATGTGCGTCTTTGTTCACCTTTGGATTGTCAGAATAAAGACCATCCACATCAGACAGAAGCACCAAACAATCGGCGCCGACTGTCACCGCCACCTGTGCGGCAAGTCGATCATTGTCGCCATAGCGGATTTCGTCAGTCGCGACGGTGTCATTTTCGTTCACGATGGGCGTAACACCCAGCGATAGAAGGGTTTCCATCGTTGCACGGCTGTTCAGATAACGGCGACGGTCTTCGCTGTCTTCCAAGGTGACCAGCACCTGAGCCGTTGTGATGCCGTGGGGCGTTAACGCCTCTTCATAGGCACGGGCGAGACGAATTTGACCTACGGCTGCAGCCGCTTGGCTTTGTTCGAGTGCAAGTTTTGTTTTGGGTAAGCCCAAAACACCGCGCCCCAAGGCAATAGACCCGGAGGAGACGATGATCACATCCGTACCGCGCGCCCGAATTTCTGCAACGTCTTCTGCTAATGATTTCAGCCAGTTCGACCGCAATCCTGATGTTTGATCGACCAGTAAAGCTGACCCGATCTTGATTACCAGTCGTTTGGCATCCGTTAGGGGCGCCACGGCTGTTCCTCCTCGGTTTCAACAGCGGCCTTCTTTTGGCGCAGCTTGTCTTCTGCGATTTCTTCTTTCAGCGCACGAAGAACGTTGACCGTACCTTCGCCTGTGGCGCCTGCCATCATCATGACGTCGACACCGGTGCCGGCCTTGATTTCATCAACGATAAACTGGCGTTCTTCGGCATCCAATGTGTCTACCTTGTTCAAGACAGTCACACGTGGCTTGTCAGCCAAATTACCGCCGTAGGCCTCCAGCTCGCCAATGATGGTTTTGTAATCGCCAACAGGGTCGCCTGATGTACCATCAATAAGATGCAACAACACCGAACAGCGTTCAACGTGGCCTAGGAACAGATCGCCCAAACCTTTGCCGTCGCTGGCGCCCTCAATAAGGCCCGGAATGTCAGCAATGACGAATTCAGACTGATCCACCCCCACAACACCAAGGTTTGGAACCAAGGTCGTAAATGGATAGTCCGCGATTTTCGGGCGGGCGTTGGATGTTGCGGCCAAAAACGTGGACTTACCGGCGTTGGGCAGCCCCAAAAGACCAGCATCCGCGATGAGCTTGAGACGCATCCAGATCGTACGGTCAATGCCGTCTTGGCCCGGGTTGGAGCGACGTGGGGCTTGGTTGGTGGCGGATTTAAAGTGCAGGTTGCCCCACCCACCATTACCGCCTTTTGCGATTACAACACGTTGGCCGGTTGTGGCCATATCGACCAGAACGGTTTCTTGATCTTCGTCCATGATTTCGGTGCCGGTGGGCACACGCAAGACGATGTCGTCACCGTCTGCACCGGTGCGCTGCTGGCCCTTACCGGCCTCGCCGTTTTTCGCGAAGAAGTGCTGCTGATACCGGAAATCAATCAACGTGTTGAGGTTATCAACCGCCTCGACGATTACGTCACCGCCTTTACCACCATCGCCACCGTTCGGCCCACCGTATTCGATGTGCTTTTCACGGCGGAACGAGATGCAGCCGCCCCCACCGCTGCCAGAGCGGATGTAGACTTTGCACAGGTCGAGGAATTTCATCGGTTCAACTTTCGTTTAGCTTTCTTAGGGCGATACCCGAAACGGTTCGGCGCCTCAAGCAGCGCTGCCCATCTTGCGAACATAGGTCCACGTCGGGATCACCTTATTGCGGGCCACACAGAATGTTTCGGCGTCGCCCAAGTAGGCAAAGCCGGCATTGGTGAGCACACGCGCGGATCCGGGGTTGTCTTGGAACACCTCGGCATAGATATCGCAGGCGCCTTGCGGGTTTGCGTGCAGGATCGTGGAAACGGCTTCGCTGGCGATGCCAGTGTTCCAGAACGCTGGGGCGACCCAATAGCGAAGCTCGGACTGGTTGCGATCAAGGCGCGCCATTTTGACGACGCCCATGACTTCGGCGTGGCCAGTGGTCGAGCCATCAATCGCCCAAAAATCTTCGATCCGGTCGACCGCGGATGAGCGTTCGATCAGGTTCGTGACATATTCAGGTGGCAATGGATGCGGGATCACGCGGGTCATTTCGGCCACGCGTCCGTCACCAAGATACATTCCCAAAAGGCCCACATCGGACCGTTTAAGGGGACGCAAAACAAACCGTTCGGACGGCATTATTGCCTGTACCGTTTCGGCTGTTTCTTTCAATAAAGGTTCAATACTCATTTCGCTCCTCCTCCTCCGAAAAGCGCGTACATTACAGACGCGACAGTCAGTGCTGCCAGCGCCCACATCAAATATTTCTCCCCCGGCTTACCGGCTAATCCTGCTGCAATAGCCTGGCCAGCATAGGTCCAGATTGGGTGCAGGATTATTTGCAAACCTAACAAACAGATGGCGATGGTTGCCGTTGCCTGCAAGGGGGGTGTTCCGGTGCTCACGAAGGTTGTGAACCCAGTTGTGATCATTCCCCACGCCTTTGGGTTTAAGGGGTGAACGATCAGGCCTGCGAAGAATCCGGGCGGTGTGTCATCTGTCTCCCGTACAGAAAGACGCATGCCCGCAACGCGGTAGGCCAAAAAGAGAATATAGGCGACAGAGACCCATTTCAGGGCTTCAAACACCAAGGGGAAATCGTCCTGAATGGCCATGAGGCCCAAGCCTAAGGGCCAGATGATGAGCTGCTTGCCGAGCGCAACGCCCGCAACAAATGGCAACGCACGGCGCAATCCAAAGCGCGCGCCAGTGGCGAGTAAAACCATATTGGCAGGCCCAGGTGTGCCCACCTGTGATGCGGCAAACGTCAGGAACGGGAGAACGGCAACAGTCATTGTGACGCCTCCCATGTCGCGCGTGACAAGGCCATGTTGATGTGCGGCAAGTCTTTAGCCTGTGCCACATTGAACATGGTTGTTTCTTCTGTCGCGTCAAAGCCCATCCTCCGTAGCACGCCTTCGGATGCTGCGTTTCCTTTGAAGTAACCGGAGTTGAGCACGGATGCGTCGCTGTTCTGGAAAAAGTGATCGCGCATCGCAGTGGCGGCTTCGGTCATGAACCCCTGCCCCCAAGCATCGCGTGCGAGCCAATAGCCGATGGATCCGCCTTTGGTGTCAACACAGCCAATGGCTACGTCGTTGTGCGTAACCATCGCCAGTTCGGGCCAGCGGTTTTCGGACCGCGCAAGCCAATCTTGAGCCATCCCGTCGGTGTATGGGAATGGGACCTGTGCCAACCATTTTGTGACGCCGAAATCGGAAAGCGCGCGGGTGATCATATCTGCATCACTTGCAGAAGGTGCGCGCAACGTCAGGCGTTCGGTTTTCAAACTGTTATCGTCCATAACGCCCTCCTTTGACGTTGAGGTTTTCAAAATAGAAAAAGGGGGCCGGTTTACACCGACCCCCTTAAAATATTGATACCTTGAGGTTCGGTTATTCAGCGGCCTCCGCCACCGGGAGAACCGAAATAAAGGTGCGGCCTTTGAAGCCTTTACGGAAGGAAACTGCGCCTTCAGTGACTGCGAAGATCGTGTGATCTTTGCCTTCACCTACGCCTTCACCCGGCCACCACTTGTTGCCACGCTGACGTGCAATGATGTTACCTGGGATGACAGCTTCGCCACCGTACTTTTTGATGCCAAGGCGGCGACCTGCGGAGTCGCGACCGTTACGGGATGAACCGCCTGCTTTTTTATGTGCCATTGGTGTCTCTCCTTATTCGGCTGCGAACTCAGCGGCTTGTTTAAGCCACTCATCGCGGTCGATACGACCTTTGAAGTTCAGTTTATCATCCATAGCAGCCACATCTTCTGGCGTCCATGCTGCGATCTGAGCGAATGTAGTTACGCCAAGGTCGTGCAGTTTGCCAACGATGACCGGGCCAACACCGCTGATGCGTGTCAGATCGTCTGCGCCGTCAGCTTTTGCAGCCTTCTTAGGAGCGGCCTTCTTAGGTGCAGCTTCTTTCTTAGGCGCAGCAGCTTTTTTCTCGGCAGCTGGTTTAGCAGCTTTCTTAGGCTGGGATGCACGTTCAGCAGCGGCGGCTGCTTTCTTAGATGTCGGTGCGCCTTTGCCAGCAGCAGCTTGTGCTGCGGAAACGAAACCAGCACCTGCAAGCGCGGCTTTAACGCCGGACTTACCTGCACCCTTTTCAAGGATGTCAGTGATGCGGACCAATGTCAGTTGCTGACGGTGGCCTTTGGTACGCTTGGAAGAGTGCTTACGGCGGCGTTTAACGAAGTTGATCGTCTTTTCGCCTTTGATCTGGTCGATGACTTCGGCTTGAACGCCAGCGTCTTCTACCAGAGGAGCACCAACAGTGCTGCCAACCATAAGAACGTCGTTGAATTGAATAGTTTCGCCTGCTTCAGCAGCGATTTTTTCGACACGCAGTACATCGCCAGATTCGACTCGGTACTGTTTGCCACCGGTTTTAAGAACCGCAAACATATCGTTTTCCTTTTCATTCGCGTCTCTGGGGCCCCTTATTATTAAGGCGTTCAGCGCATATGCGGCCCGTAAACAGCGCGCCCATTCAAGGGCGAATTTTCGCTTAAACCAAACAAGTAACTTGCTCGGATGGCGGCTTATCTGGCCAATTGGGTTTCAAGTCAACCCAAAGCAGGCCACCACATGCATAAAACACCCCTTCTTTTCATGACATTCTTGGCGGCTTGTACGGGCGAAGCAAACCATTTGGGCAATCCGCTGTTGTTGCCCATCAACGGGATTGGCACGGCCATTGGCAATGCAGGCTATAATCACACCCGTGGACAGGTCGAGGTGTTTGTCAAAACCAACCACCCTGCCCTGATCGCAGACATCCGCGCTGGCGGCGGTTCGGTGTTGAGCGAGGCGTTTGACATTGCGAACGTCCCGCAAGCGGTGCGCGGCCCCCATACGTTGCAGTTGCAATCGGACCTGCAACTTTACGAAAGCAATCTGGAAGCCCTGATTGTCGCGATTATGGTGGTGTCAGGCTGAAAGCGGTTTTCAAGACGACGAACGGTGGGGTTCGTTAAGGTTTGAGGACGTAGCTGCCGTGAATGACGTTTTTTAGCCCAAAACTCAAACATGCTGTTCGAGCGTGAACTGCTTCTCGTTTCGCCCTCACGGTATAGGGTTGCCGTTACATCATTCGATCGAGAAAATGCTGTGCGGGAAACCTTTCACCAAGGCACATGGCATTGACGGCACCGAGCATATCGCGCGGTGGTAGAGTTTTCGGCAGGAAACCAGAGGCACCAAGGGCAATCGCCTCTTCGACGACCTCACTTGGCATGGCCCCTGACAAAAGCGCAACGTGCCGCGCGTCGGTAGCCATGATGCGCTTCAAGCCGTTCAACCCGTCCATTCCGGGCATTTGGTAATCGAGAAGCACCAAATCGACGGGCGTATCTGACGCAATTTTCAACGCTTCGTCGAGGCCACGTGCAGAGCTACATTCGGCTGACAATCCATTTTCAATCATAGCACTAATGATACTACGCACTATCTCGCTGTCATCAGCGACGATGACACGGATTTGATCTTTCGAGCACGAACTGTCCAACATCGACACCTAACCTGCAAAATTGTTATTGCGTCGAAATTACAACACACCCCCGCGTTGAGACACGAGAGTTTGCGGATATCATTGAACCAATTTGGATATGTCACCTACCCAAATGGATAATCCATACAGCGAACATCCAAATCCAAAGTGGCCATTTTTCGAACCACAGCCATTGCCCGTTTTGTCCGCTAAACGGACTTTTCTACAGTTCCTGGCTCGTCATTTCCGTTGCCGCAGCGCGGCCTAACGAGCGGCTGATGCCGTTGAACAGGCGATCAAAGCTTTCGAACATGGCACGGTTGATGTCGCCACCAGCGTCCGTTTCGGAGAACGCGATATAGCCTTGGAGGTCGGCGTCATCGAGCGGTTGATAGGCCATGAACAGGAACGAGTGGATCCAATCAGTGGTGTTGCTGCGGATCTCGGGTTCTTGGCTCCAGACATCTGTAAGAATGTCTTCTTCACTAAGTGCGCCACCAAAGGCACCGCCATCAACAAGACCACCATAAAACGCCAGATTGGAATTGAGCGCGCCCGCGACATTGGTTTCGATCAGGTTATTCACCTGCACGAATTCTTGCACCAAGGACATACGCGGGTCTTCGTCGGCGATCGCAACGGCAGCCATCTCTTCGCTGGCTTCTTCGACGGCTTCATCTAGCAGGGCTTCGCGCGCGCTGACCTCGAGGCCGATGATCATTTGCCCTTGATCGGATCCGAAGAACTCGATCATCGGGGACAAATCAACGTCAGACAATGAGATTTCAAAGTCTTCCTTCACCATCCCGACCATTACGTCGTAGTCATAGATGCGTTCGACCTTGGCCTGCCAATCGGCCGTCGGCGGACCTGCAAACAGGTCTTGCCCAATGGTTTCGCCGTAAGACACCCCCTCTTCACGCATGATCGAAATGATCTCTGGCAACATCAACAAATCGAACAAAACATCTGTGTCATTGTCTTGCGCGAATGCCGGCAAAACACTGCTGAACGATGTGGCGATGAGTGCCGCGGGGATGGTGAAACGCATATTCATTCGGGCGGTTTCCTTTTTCTGCTCTTGTATAGGAATAGGCTTCTATGGCGCGGTTTCCAAGGTCTTGCACAAGATTGTTAGGAAAGCCCTTGTCCATATTTGAACCTGCGACTATCACGCCGCTCGATCACCCAAATGCGGGCAGGTGCCGGAGTGGTCGAACGGGGCGGTCTCGAAAACCGTTGTACCTTCACGGGTACCCAGGGTTCGAATCCCTGTCTGCCCGCCATGCGCCCGTTTTTCCAAGACAGCCCATTTTGTTGACAGATAGCGTGGCGTGTATAACGTCACCGCCCATGTCTTTGGAAAATGCCATAAATACCTTTGCGGCAATCACAACGCGCTATGAATTGTGGAAGGTTCTTGTTGCCGAGATGAACCGAAACGGGGTTTCCATGGTTGCGTACCATGCGACTGGCGAAGACGGACGGTTTGACAGGTTATCGCATGATGGGTTCCCCAAAGACTGGGTTGATCGCTATCAGGACGAAGACCTGTTTAAGGACGATCCTTTTCCCGACATTGCGTCGAGTATGGAACGACCATTCTATTGGCATGAGCTACCTGAGCTTTTGACCATGACACCCGGTCGGAAAAAATTCCTGACGGCAATGGCTGAAACCGAAGTCGGAGACGGTATAGCGTTCTATCTGTATGGTCCCCGTTTTCAGAATGCTTTCATTGGGTTAGGCTTTGGACAAGAACGTATCATGCTAACCGATGCACGTATGTTCGAACTTCAATGCCTCGCACAGGCCGCACACCTGCGCTATTGTGTGTTGTCAAAGAAGCGCGATGCCAAGGCCCCCCTTACCGAGCGTGAGTTAGAGGTTCTGGAGTGGATCGCGGTCGGAAAAAGTAACAGTGTGATTGCCCAAATCATGGCAATGTCACCGCACACCGTGGATAGCCATGTCAGACGGATTTTTTCGAAGCTGGACGTCACCGACCGAACGACGGCCACCCTTCGGGGTATCGGCCGCGGTCTTATTCGGGTTTCTGACTTATTGGTCACGTAACTACGTGATGGCCCCTAAAAATTTACGCGCGTAAAGAGCCTTCAATTGACAACGGAAGGACTGAGGCCGCCGAAAATGAGACACGAACATGAGCTATACAGCAATGTCACCGAGATATTGGAACTGAAAAAGGTTCTTAGGAATCATCCAGCGCGGGTCCCTGCCCGAAAACGCAGAGAACTTGCTGCAAAGCAGTTGCACACGGCAGCTACACTGATCGAGCAAGCTGCGACCGAGTTGAACTTCGTATATGGCCCATCCCAGACATCGGAGCTTCTTGTCATTGCCGGACGGATCCAATTGATAAAAGAAAAACGTACAGCTGAATTTCAAGTGGATGACTTCGATGGAGCCACCGATACGCCCGAAGCCTTTTAGACGCTCTTAGGTGATGACATAGATTTACACTTTACCCTTTCGCGACCAATTCACGCTAGAGTTTGATGTTGGTGCAGGTAACCCGTGATCCGTTACTGTCGCCGACCCAATTACCTAACGATGCATAAAGGCTTTTGCCCGCAGATTTAGCTGCGTGTGCGGCCGATCGCGTTTTGCCAACCAGAATAACGCCGATCACGGTCGGTCTGTGCCATTTTCGGAGTGAAGGTTTTTTCCAACGCCCATGTCGCTGCAAATTCCGCCTGCGTTGGATAGACCCCTGCCCGCATCCCCGCCAACCATGCGGCGCCCAATGCGGTTGTTTCCAACACTTTGGGCCGATCAACCGGTGCGCCAATGATGTCTGACAAGAATTGCATCGCCCAATCGGAGGCCGACATGCCACCATCCACGCGCAAGGCGGCGCCACCCGTGGCCCCCTCCCAATCAGCGGTCATGGCATCCAACAAATCGCGCGTTTGGAAGCCAACACTTTCCAAGGCTGCACGAGCAAATTCAGCTGGTCCAGAATTGCGCGTTAGACCAAACACCGCACCGCGGGCTTCAGCATCCCAATAAGGTGCGCCAAGCCCTGTGAAGGCTGGAACCAAATACAATTCGACCGAGGGATCGGCCTTTTCTGCCAATGGCTGGGTGTCCGCAGCTGTTTCGATAATGCCCAAACCGTCGCGCAACCATTGGACAACTGCACCGGCAATAAAGATAGAGCCTTCAAGGGCATAGGTGGTTTTGCCATCGAGTTGATAGGCGATTGTCCCCAACAGACGGTTTTGGCTTTGCACCAAATCACTGCCCGTGTTGAGCAATGCAAAGCAACCCGTCCCATAGGTGGATTTCAACATGCCCGGTTCAAAACACGCCTGCCCGATTGTGGCGGCTTGCTGGTCGCCTGCGACGCCCAGAATGGGTAAGGTTGGGCCGAAGACGTCTGTGGTGCCGAAATCAGCCGCGCAATCCAACACGGTCGGCAACATCGACATCGGAATGCCCAAGCGGTCGCAAATGGTGGCGTCCCATTTGCCGTCGCGGATGTTGTACAACATGGTGCGGGCGGCGTTCGTCGCGTCGGTGACGTGGCGCTTTCCGCCGGTCATGCGCCAGATCAAATAGCTGTCGACGGTGCCAAATGCGAGCTTGCCTGCATTTGCCATTTCTTGTGCACCATCAACGGTTTGCAAGATGTACCTAACCTTGGTGGCGCTAAAATATGGGTCGGCCAAAAGGCCAGTGCGATACGTGATTTCGGTTTCGAACCCTTCGGCGCGCAGGTCTTCACAGAAGGCAGATGTGCGGCGGTCCTGCCAGACAATCGCGTTGTGGATGGGTTTGCCGGTTTCGCGGTTCCAAACGATGGTTGTTTCGCGCTGGTTGGTGATGCCAATGGCGGCAATGTCGTCTGATTTGGCGATCACGTCTTTGCAGACAGCTTCGACGCTTTGCCAAATTTCTTCGACGTCATGTTCGACCCAACCCGATTGCGGGTAAATCTGAGTGAATTCCTGCTGCGCCACATGGGCCACGGCCATGTTTTCATCAAACAATATGGCGCGGCTGGATGTGGTGCCTTGATCGATTGCAAGGATATGGGTCATGCGGCGTCTCCTTGGTCGCCCCCACGGAACCCGATGGCGACAACAAACTTTTCAGAACTGTCAGACCGCGAACTTGGCGGCTTAACATACTGAACTTTCTTGAAATTTTTCTTGAGCATGCGTTGCAGATCAGCCTCTGCGCCACCCGCTAGAACCTTAGCCACAAAGGTTCCGCCTTCGTCGAGCACGTCGAACGCGAAATAGGCTGCCGTTTCGCACAACGCCATGATGCGGTTGTGGTCGGTTTGTTTGTGGCCGGACGCGGACGCCGCCATATCGGACATCACGATGTCGGCCTTACCGCCCAGCCATTCTTTTACCTTCAGGTCTGCATCGTCTTCCATGAAATCGAGGACATGCAATTCGGCGCCGGCGATGGGTTCCATTTCTTGCAGGTCGATCCCGAGGATCGTGCCAATGGGTTTTCCCTTTTTCTCGCCCAGAGCATTGATGCGCGGAACGGCGATTTGGCACCATCCACCCGGTGCTGCGCCGAGGTCGACCACACGTTTTCCAGGTGTGAAGAACTGGAATTTTTCGTTCAATTCCAGAATCTTATAGGCCGCACGACCGCGATATCCATCGGCCTTGGCGCGTTGGACATAGGGGTCGTTCAATTGCCGCTGCAACCACATGGTGGACGACATTTTACGACCGCGTGCGGTTTTGACCTTCACGGTCAGGTCGCGCTGTCCGCGACCTGAATCATTCTTGCCCTGACGGGATGTGGGTTTTTTTACCATGTGCCAGCGTTACAACGCCCATCAGCGGTAGTAAAGTGACTGACCGTTGTGGAAGATTTGTACCTTTTCCGGGGCAGCGGTGACCCGAACTGCGTTGCCGCGTATGCCTTGGTGAATTCCGGGGAGTTTTGCCAACATAGGTTGGCCATTTTCCGGTGTTTCAAAGTACAGCAACGTCACCTCGCCCAAGGCCTCGGTGAAATTAACGGTTCCTTCGAAAATGGCATCACCGTCGGCGACAACCAGATCTTCGGGGCGTACACCGATGTTGACCTTGAGGCCCTTGTCAGCCTCTTGCGTTGGAACGGCCGAAGTTGCGATCAAACCACTGTCCAAGCGCACCTTGGTATTCGCGCCGGTTTCGATGATTTCACCGGCTAACAGGTTCATCGCAGGGGACCCGATAAATTGTGCGACAAATTCGTTTTCTGGACGTTCGTAAAGTTCGAGCGGCGTCCCCACCTGCGCGATGCCTTTGTTGGCCAACACAACGATGCGGGTTGCCAGTGTCATGGCCTCGACCTGATCGTGGGTCACGTAGATCATGGTGCTGTCGGGCATCGATTCTTTGAGCTGGGCGATTTCGATCCGTGTGGCGACCCGCAAGGCGGCATCGAGGTTGGAAAGCGGTTCGTCAAACAGATAGACCTTTGGGTCGCGCACAATAGAGCGGCCGATGGCGACACGTTGACGTTGCCCGCCTGACAAGGCCTTTGGCAAACGATCTAGGTAGTCTTCGAGTTGCAAGATACGTGCGGCATTGGCGATGGCGGCATCGATTTCGGCCTTTGGCTTCTTGGCCAGCTTCATGGCGAAGGCCATGTTGTCGCGCACTGTCATGTGCGGGTACAGGGCGTAGGATTGGAACACCATCGCAATGCCACGCTGCGCGGGGGGCATGTCGTTGACGACTTCGCCATCAATTTCCAAGGTCCCGCCGGTGATTTTTTCCAAACCTGCAATCATCCGCAGCAAGGTTGATTTGCCACAGCCGGACGGGCCAACAAACACGATCAATTCGCCCTGTTTGATGTCTAGATTGATGTCGTTGAGGACATTGACGGACCCGCCATATGTTTTTTCAACGTCGGTCAGTTTTAGATCAGCCATTCGTTCCTCCCTGTCTCAAACCGCGACCGCAAAATGCGGCTGCCATGGTTCGAGGTGTAATGTGGTGTCGTTTGCGACGTCTGTGGACCCAAGGTCTTGCCCGATTGTGGACCAGTTGCCAGCAGGCATCGCCAATGTTGCGGCTGTGTCGCTGAGGTTGAACGCACAAAAGATGGTTTCGTCCCCGTCTTTGCGGGTGAAATAGACGACGTCGCCGTCATGTTTGACCCCATCATGTGCCCCTTTGGCCAGCGCAGGATGAGCCCTGCGAAACGCGATTGCGCGGCGATAATGGTGCAACAAGGCATCTGGATCGGCTTCTTGTTGGGCCACGCTCTTTTGCATGTGGTCTGGGCTGACGGGCAACCATGTTTTTGCAGCATCCGAGAAGCCGGCGTTGGAATTTGAGGCTTCCCAAGCCATGGGGGTGCGACATCCATCGCGCCCCTTAAACTTTGGCCAGAATTCGATACCGTATGGGTCTTGGAGGTCTTCGAAGGCGACGTCTGCTTCGGAGAGGCCCAATTCTTCGCCCTGATAGATACACGCAGAGCCACGCAAACACATGATCAAGGTCGCGAAGGTCGCCTTGGCGTTGTCAGACAGGTCCCAACGGGTCGCGTGGCGCACGACATCGTGGTTGGAATAGGCCCAGCAGGCCCAGCCATCTGCGGCGCTTTCATCGACACGGGTCATGACGTCTGCGAACATCGCGGCATTCGGTTTGGCGCCAGACAGGAATTCGAACGCATAACACATCTGCATCAGGTCATCGCCTGCAGTGTATTCGCCCATGATTTCGAGGCCACGTTGGGCGTCACCCACCTCGCCCACTGCAGCGGCATTGAACGGTTCCATCACCGCGCGCAGCTTGCGCAAGAAGTCGAGGTTTTCAGGTTGGTTTTTAGAATAGAGGTGTTCTTGGTGGTTATAGGGGTTCACCGACGGCGCAATGGTGGCGTTGCGTTTTTCGGGCGGCAACGCGGGGTTGGAGCGCAGTTCTTTGTCGTGCATGTAGAAATTGATGGTGTCCAAACGGAACCCATCCACGCCACGTTTCAGCCAGAACCGAGCAACATCCAACAACGCGTCTTGGACCTGTGGTGCCCAGAAATTCAGGTCTGGTTGTGAGACCAAAAAGTTGTGCATGTAATATTGTTCGCGTTCCCCATGCCATTGCCATGCAGACCCGCCAAAAATGGACAGCCAATTGTTGGGCGGTGTGCCGTCTGGTTGTGGGTCTGCCCAAACATACCAGTCGGCCTTGTCGTTGGTTTTGTCGGCCTTGGATTGCTGGAACCACGGGTGTTGGTCTGACGTGTGCGACAACACCAAGTCGATCATCACCTTGATGCCAAGTCCGTGAGCCGTAGAAATGACGGCATCAAAGTCGGCCAGAGTGCCGAACATTGGGTCCACGTCGCAGTAATCGCTGACGTCATACCCGAAGTCTTTCATCGGGGATGTGAAGAACGGCGAAATCCAGATCGCATCCACACCGAGGGACGCGATGTAGGGCAGCCGTTGCACGATACCGCCAAGGTCACCAATGCCGTCGCCATTGCTGTCTTGATAGCTGCGCGGGTAGATCTGATAGATCACCGCACCGCGCCACCAGTCTTTGTCTTTTTCGAAGCGGGTGTTGCCCGTTACGTTTTCCATTTTGGTCATACCCAAACCTTATTATTTAACCGAGCCGGCCAGCAGACCGCGCACGAGGTAACGTTGCATCAAGAAGAACACCAACAGCGGCACCGCAATGGATACGAACGCTGATGTTGCAAGGATTTCCCAGTCTCCCCCACGGGTGCCCAAAAGCTCGACGATCTGTTTGGTCATCACCGTTGTTTGGCCAGAACTGTCGATCAAGAACACCAGCGCAACCAACAGGTCATTCCATGTCCACAAGAACTGGAAGATCGCGAAGGACGCCAAGGCCGGAAAGGACAGTGGGAGGATGATTTTTGTGAAAATCTGGAATTCGGTCGCGCCATCCACGCGGGCGTTTTCGATGATGTCCCGTGGAAGCCCGACCATATAATTTCGAAGCAAGTATATCGCCAGCGGCAGCCCAAACCCAGTGTGGGCCAGCCAGACACCAAGATACCCCTTCCCGATCCCCACAGCGTTGTGGAGCGACAGCAGCGGAATAAGTGCCAGCTGCAACGGAACAACCAGCGACGCAACAACGGCTGCGATGAGCAATGCACGACCCGGAAAGTCCATCCATGCCAGCGCATAGGCCGCAAAGGCCGCGATCAGAATGGGGATGATTGTTGATGGGATAACGACGGTAAGCGTGTTGAAAAACGCCTTTGCCATCCCTTCGGAATTGCCTTCTTTGAACAAGACATTGTTGTAATTGCTGGTGGTGAAGTCGGGTGGAATGGTCGCGATGATGAACAGACGTTGACCACGACCTGAAATTTGATCGTCGTTCCCTTCCCAGACATATGTTCCGTCAGCCGCGAGGGTCATGGTTTCGCCTTCGCCCAAGTCAGCCGTTTCACCCGGCTCAAAGGCATCAGGCGTACGCGATGATGTGCCCCAACGGTCGATGCCAACGGTGTCTACATCACCATCAAAGATGCTGCCTTCAACCACGAAGACGCCTGCATCTGTTTCGATGCGGTGATCGTCGGGATCAAGGGCGCGCAATTGGAGGGTTTGTTCGGCCGGAAACAACGATGCCCACCACCCTGATGATGTGATCTGTTCGCTAGTCCTAAAGGACGACACAAACAGACCCAATGTTGGGAAGATCCATAGCAACACCAATGCCAGAACCGAGATATTCAGCGCCCAAACGACGGCTGGTTTCTTGCCTGCAAGACTATCCATTAGCGCATCTCCTTACGGGCGTTGTAGACGTTCCAAACGAGGATCGGCATCACGAGCAACATGATGATCATGGCCGACGCAGACCCCATGCCCCAATCACGGGCCACGAACATTTTCGTATACATGTAGTTGGCCAAAACTTGGGTTTCCCATTGGCCGTTGGTCATGGCGAACACGATGTCGAACACCTTGAGCGTTGCGATTGTGATCGTCGTCCAAACCACAACAATTGTGCTGGTGATTTGGGGGACTTTGATTTTGAAAAAGATCTGAAACGGGTTGGCGCCATCGACGATTGCGGCCTCGATCGTTTCTTCGGGAATGCCACGCAAGGCCGCCGACAAGATGACCATGGCGAACCCCGTTTGGATCCAGATCAAAACCGCCATCAGGAAGAAGTTGTTCCAAAACGGGATCGTCAGCCATTGGCGCGGCTCTAGTCCGCCAAATTGCAGATAGAGCGCGTTCAACACACCGATTTGCGCCACGTCTTCGGGGCGGGCTTCGTAGATGAGTTTAAAGATCACAGCCGCACCGACGAACGAGATCGCCATGGGCATAAAGATAACGGATTTAGCGAAATTGCCCCACCGCAATCTGTCGGTCAATTGGGCGGCCAGCAGACCGAATGCGGTGGATGAAGCTGGCACAACAATGAGCCATAAGATGTTGTTTTTCAACGCTTCCACGAATTTGTCTTCGGCAAACATTTGTTGGTAATTCTTCAGCCCAACAAAGATATATTCGTTCCCTGGAATGCGTTCCAGAAAGCTTAACCGCAGGGTCGCGAAAACGGGGTACGCAAGGTAGAGTCCAAGCCCGAACAATGCCGGAAAGAGAAAGATCCAAGGGCGGATCATCTCACGTCGGTTGATGTTACGGCCGATGTTGGGGCCGCGGGCCGGAAATAGAACCTTATCCAACAGAAGGTTCGCACCGTAAAAATATCCGACACATCCTGTGACACCAATCACAATCGTTATCAGCCCAAGCAGCGCTGGATGCATGTCCGTCCCCCCATATTGAAAACACGCCTACAGGACGTGAAAACTGTCATTCCGAATAGTGTAGATGGCGCACCAAGCGGCGCGCCATCTTTTTCTAATGACGTGCTGAATTACTTCAGTGCGTCCCAGCTTTCCTGGATGGAACCGGTTACGTCTTCGGCAGATGCGCCACCAACGTAGTCAACCATACCTGTCCAGAATGTACCGGCACCGATACCACCTGGCATCAGGTCGGAGCCATCAAAGCGGAATGTTGTCGCGCCGAGAAGGATCTCGTTCACGGCACGTTCAGCATCAGAGGAGAACAAGCTTAGGTCAGCTTCGAGGTGTGGCGTAAGGAAGCCGCCCTGTTCGACCCAAATGTTGTGCGCTTCAGGGGAGCGAAGGAATTCGACCAATGCATGTGCACCTTCGGATTCGTTGGTAATTGCGAACAATGTACCAGACCCCAAAACTGGGCTGCCGAGGTCTTTTTCAGCAAACGCCGGGAAGTAGAAGAAGTCTGCGTCTTCGCCAACTTCAACACCTTCAGGGAAGAACGCCGGAATGAACGACGCCTGTTTGTGCATGTAGCACTGTGGCGGGCTGTCAAAGAGACCTTTTGGGCTGTCGCGGAAGTCTGTTGTTGCGACACCAGCGGCACCACCAGCAACATAGTCATCGTTGCGACCAAACATGCCGAAGGCTTCGATTGCTTCGATGACCTTAGGATCATTGAACGGCATTTCATTGGAAACCCATGCGTCATAGACAGATGGTTCCTGCGTCCGCAGCATCATGTCTTCAACCCAGTCAGTCGCTGGCCAACCTGTCGCGGCACCTGAACCCAGACCAATACACCAAGGTGTTTCGCCATCCGCAACGATCTGATCGCTCAACGCGATAAGCTCTTCCATTGTTTCAGGAATTTCATAGCCTGCATCTTCGAAGTTTTCTGGCGAATACCAGACGAGGGATTTCACGCTGACGCGGAAGAACATGCCAAACAAGTCATCGGCGCCGGTGGCATCCGCATATGTGCCCAGATCAACCCAAGATTGACCCGCAGCGTAGTTTTCAACGATCCATTCTGCAGAACCGTCGGCCAATGGAGTCAGGTGACCCTGCGCGGCCAAATCTGCAGCCAAACCAGGCTGTGGGAAGACTGCAAGGTTCGGTGCGGAACCGCCTTCAATGTCGATAACGATCTGGCTTTCGAAGCTGTCAGAGCCAACATAGGTGACTGTGGCGCCTGTCTGCTCTTCGAAAAGGTCGAACACGGCTTCAACACGCTCTGCCTCTGGGCTGAGCCAAGGGCCAGCAACTGAAATGGTTTCGCCGGCCAGATGACCGTCTGCATGTGCAAGACCAGCAGTCAGTGCTGTCATAGCCACACCAATGTATAGTGAACGCTTCATTTTATCCTCCCAGATTGGAGCTGTGCCCCATAAATTGTAAAACTTTCCGCGCGCAAAGTTTCCAAAGCGCTTTGGATGAATCGAAAATGAGGTAACTCGAACCCAAAGTCAAGACGTTCGTTTTGCCCCCTAATTGCCCTAATATTACAGATGTACGTTAAAGAAAGAGGTTGATTTCTTAGGCAGAACGATACAAAAATCAGCAATTCCGTTAATCCAAAGCGTTTTGAAAGAACCGTATGAACCTCAAGGAACTCTCACAATTACTCGGGCTGTCCCAAACGACAGTAAGCCGTGCGTTGAATGGGTACCCAGAGGTAAAAGAAGCGACGCGAAAAAAGGTGGCGGAGGCCGCGCAGGCCCATGGATACAGCCCGAATGTCCGTGCGAAGGGCCTTGCGACCGGGCGTTCAAACGCAATTGGGCACGTGATTCCAACGGCCAATAGCCATGAAATGGTAAACCCCATTTTTGGTGATTTCATCGCGGGTGCGGGTGAAATCTATATGGCCAACAATTACGAAATGATGCTGACAATCACCGATGACGCCAACGAAGAAGACATATACCGTAACCTAAAAACACGTGGCGCGGTTGATGGTGTTATCCTGCATGGCCCCAAAATGAACGACACGCGGATCCCGCTTTTGATTGAACTGGGGATGCCGTTTGTGGTGCATGGCCGCGCGTCGGGCGTAGACCTGCCCTATAGCTGGTTGGACGTGAACAACCGGAGCGCGTTTCGTCGGGCAACGGATTTCTTGTTGGATTTGGGGCATCGTCGGATCGCATTGCTAAACGGAATTGAAACGATGGATTTCGCCCATCGCAGACGTACCGGTTATCATCAAGCGCTCACCGAACGGGGCGTGCCGCTAGACCCAGCGTTGCTACGTTCCGAAGAAATGACGGAACATTACGGGTATTCAGGCGCACGCGAAATGCTTGCCCAACCCAACTCACCGACAGCTTTTCTGGTGTCTTCCATCATCTCAGCGCTCGGCGTGCGTCGAGCGATCGAAGAACGTGGATTGAAAATGGGGCGTGACGTGTCAATCGTGACCCATGACGATACATTGTCGTACTTGGCCAACGGTGAAACTGTCCCCATTTTTACCGCAACGAGATCTTCTGTCCGTGATGCGGGCCGCGCCTTATCTCAAATGCTGATCACACTAATCAACACCCCTAACAGCGATCCTCAACATACTTTGTTAGAGGCCGAATTGACGTTGGGCAGTTCGACTGGCCCTGCCCCACAATTGGCCTCGCCTTGATCGCCCCGTTTTATCTAAAGGACTAACATGCAATTCAAACGCTCGGACTTTCCCGAAGGATTTACATTTGGGGCCGCGACATCCGCGTATCAAATCGAAGGTCACGCCCATGGGGGCGCAGGCCAAACCCATTGGGATACCTTTGCTGCGACACCTGGAAATGTTGTGCGCCAAGAACATGGTGCATTGGCCTGTGACCACTACAACCGATACGAAGAAGACTTTGACCTCATGCAGGCCGCGGGCTTTGATGCCTATCGGTTTTCCACGTCGTGGGCGCGCGTTATGCCAGATGGCAAAACGCCAAACCCAGAAGGTTTGGATTTTTATGACCGTTTGGTCGATGCGATGTTGGAACGCGGGCTAGCGCCCTACGCGACCTTGTACCATTGGGAATTGCCGTCTGATCTGGCGGACATGGGCGGTTGGCGCAGTCCGGATTTGGCGAAATGGTTTGGCGATTACACCGCGTGTATCATGGGGCGCATTGGGGACCGAATGGCCACCGTTGCGCCGATTAACGAACCATGGTGTGTTGGATGGCTGTCGCATTTTATGGGCCACCATGCGCCCGGCCTTCGCGACATTCGCGCAACCGCGCGCGCAATGCATCACGTGCTATTGGCACACGGAACCGCCATCGAAACCATGCGCGGATTGGGCGTTAAGAACCTAGGTGGCGTTTTCAATTTTGAATGGGCACAGCCTGTAGATGACACTCCGGAAGCAATGGCTGCAACCGAACGTTATGACGGCTATTATAATCGGTTTTTCTTAGATGGGGTTTTCAAAGGCAGCTATCCAAAATCAGTTTTGGAAGGGTTGGAGCCATATCTCCCAACCGGATGGCAAGACGATTTCAAAACGATCCAAGCCCCGCTCGATTGGGTCGGGTTGAATTACTACACACGTAAGATCATCGCACCCAATACTGACGCGTGGCCCTCGTTGGAGGAGGTCGAAGGGCCGCTACCTAAGACCCAGATGGGGTGGGAAGTTTACCCAGACGGTTTGTACAAGTTCTTAAAGCGGACCGCGTCTGAATATACAGGCGATTTGCCGTTGTTTGTCACGGAAAACGGAATGGCAAACCCCGATGTTATTCAAGATGGCGCCGTGAATGACCAAGAACGCATTGAATTTGTAGACGTACATCTGGCGAAGGTGAAACAGGCCATTTCAGAAGGCGTTCCGGTAAACGGCTATTTCTTGTGGTCCCTTCTGGATAATTACGAATGGGCCTTGGGGTACGAAAAACGGTTTGGACTGATCCATATGGATTTCGACACCTTGAAACGCACACCTAAAGCCTCGTATTACGCGCTGCAAAAGGCGTTGGAAAAGTAACATGAAACACCCCGCAAACACGTTGTCTCTGGTCGCTGATATCGGGGGAACGAACACTCGTTGTGCCTTGGCAAACGGGCCGACCATTCTAAAAGACACGATCCGGCGGTATTCCAATGCGCAATTCCAAGATCTGGAAACCGTATTGCGCCAGTATTTGGCGGATGAAGATAACGTCGACCCGATTGCGGCCTGTGTTGCCGTTGCCGGACCAGTTCGTGACGGAACAGCGACGATGACCAATCTGGACTGGCAAATTGACGAAGCCACCCTCGCCCGTGCGACAAAGGCCGAACATGTTTCGATTTTGAATGACTTGCAGGCCCAAGGCCACGCAATTGGGCATTTGGATCCATCCGCAATTCGGCCATTAGTTGCTGGCCCCAAAACAACGCCGGCGAACGGGTCAGCCTGTCTGGTTGTTGGGGTCGGAACAGGGTTCAACGCGGCGCCGGTTTTTGAAACGCCTGCAGGTCGGATTGTTCCTGCATCCGAGTCAGGCCACGCCGATTTGCCTGTTGGCAACGCATTGGAGAAACGGCTGAGCGACTATGTGGCGCGATCACATGGTTTTGCAGCCATCGAAGATGTGCTTTCTGGCCGCGGGTTGGAACGTGTTTACGCATTCTTGGGTGAAGATGCTGGCGATCCTAAGTCGGCGAGCGCCAAGGACATCATGTCCGCATGTGAGACCAATTCAGATCCACGCGCGATCGAGGCAGCAGCCCTATTTTCAAAGTACCTTGGGAAAGTTTGCGGCAACCTTGCCCTTATTCAGTTGCCATTTGGTGGTGTGTATTTGGTTGGCGGAGTTGCCCGAGCATTGACCCCCTATTTGATTAGGTTTGGCTTTGAAGAAAGTTTTAAAGGCAAAGGCCGATTTTCTGGGTTTATGGATAACTTCTCGGTCAGCGTGGTCGAAGATGACTATGCCGCATTGGCTGGTTCGGCGTCGCACATCGACGGTCTGCTTAAAGCGTAAATTGAAACCGCTCAGTGGAGCTGGCTGTGCACTGTTGTCGTCAGCTCGTTCAACGAGAACGGTTTTGGTAAGAAGACCGAATTTGGAATGCTACGTTGATCTTCGCCGAACGCTTCTTCCGCGTATCCAGACACAAACACCACCTTCGTTTCGGGGCGTTCAACGAGCGCCTCACGCACCCATGTAGGACCGTCCTTTCCTGGCATGATGACATCTGTCAGGAAGAGATCCACATTTAGCTCGGGGTCGGCTAACATGTTCAAAGCAGACTCCGCGCAATCCGCTTCTAGGACCGTGAAGCCACGTAGTCTCAGTGCGCGCGAGGCGAAGGCCCTTACAGGCGCTTCATCCTCGACCAATAGAACGACCCCATCCCCGGACATTGTAACGACCGGATCCACGACCTCGGCGGTATCAACAATTTCGAGGGGCGCATCGTGGGTTGGGATCAAAATGCTAAAACTCGTGCCGATCCCAACATTTGAGTCGACAAAAATATAGCCGCCCGTTTGCTTGATGATCCCGTAGGCTGTGGACAGCCCAAGGCCCGTGCCCTCTCCGGTTTTCTTAGTCGTCCAAAACGGTTCAAAGATTTTTGTTCGCTTGTCTTCCGGAATACCAAAGCCCGTATCATGAACGCGCAAAACCACATAGGACCCGACAGGGACGGTTACACGATCCCTACTCAAACCTTCTGAAAGGGTCACATTTTCTGTTTCGATACGAATGCTACCGCCATCCGGCATAGCATCGCGCGCGTTGACGACAAGATTCATAAGCACTTGTTCAAGCTGCCTTTTGTCCGCCCTGATCGGATTGAGCCCTGGATCATGGTCGAGCGTGAGCGTGACTTTTTCGCCCACAAGCCGGTTCAACAAATGCGTGCTGTCAGACAAAGTATTGCGCAGATCCAAGACTTCGGGCTGCAGGTTTTGCTTTCGGGAATAGGCCAGTAACTGGCCAACAAGCGCTGCCGCACGGTTGGCGTTTTGATGAATTTGAACCAAGTCAGCGTAGTCGCCATCCCCTTGATCGTGCCGCAGGAGCAGCAGATCGCAATGCCCCGAAATCGCTGTCAGAAGGTTGTTGAAGTCATGTGCAACACCCCCTGCCAATTGCCCGATTGCCTGCATTTTTTGGCTTTGAACAAACTGCTGTTGAAGGTTTTTGAATTCGGTCACATCACTAAGGACTGCAACGACATGCGGGTTTTCTACATCGCCAGCAGGATGGAGCGAAACCTGCACGTGGATTTCCTTCTTTTCATTGATGACCTCAAGCAATTGCGGTTTCGCGTCACCCCGACCTTCGGCTGTTTCGGCGAGCCAATCGACGAGCGGGCGTCCGAGCCCTGTCATCAGATCTGACATGCGGGAGGCCGCTGGTATGGTGTTGTCTAACAAAACCCGTGATTCATGGTTGGATGCGAGAATTTCGCCCGTTTTGTTGATTTTCAGGAGCGGTACGGGAAGCTCTTCTATGGCGTCCCAATCCGTGGGTGTTACGGATCCGCCAGACATGCTGTCGCCCGGCAGGAGGTAAATCTCACTACGCCCACCATGCCCAGGAACCTCTGCAACCAAGCTGTCGATTGGGCCGTTGTCCGTGAGGACCTTATGGATCGTCCCAGAAACGATCGGCAGCGCTTCAAATACGCCTGAAAGGTTCTTTGCCCGCCCCCCTAACAGACGCCGGAATGCTTCGTTCATGTACAAAACGGTACCAGTCGGTCCTGCAGTTAACATTGGCAGACTGAGAGCATCTGCAGCCCGTGCACCACCACCTCGATCCGAAAGATCTTCGAGCCGCCACAGAAAAGTGTCATCATCCACAGCGTTAACAGAAAGCCGCACATGGCCTTTGCGTGTCACGATATCTTCGCGGGCGCTGCCCAATGCTTGTGCCTTGCTTTGAAGACGAAACAGAACAGCACCTGGATTGGCGAAAAGATCGGTGAACGCACGTCCAAGCGATGACACAGCGCGTTCACGAAACCGGTCGGTTGCTGCTTCATTTCTGAAGGAAATCGAACCATCAAAGTCGGCCAGAAAGCACGGTGAGGCGTCGTTATCAACCAACGAGATCAGAGAACTCATTGCGAAAGCCCTCTGACGGGATTTTGTAAACTGGTAAACGGCCACGCCGATAGCGAACAGAATGAACACTGCCCCAAAACCAAGAAGAGCGAGCGAAACAAGCGGATTCGTGACAAACAACGACAGGATTACTGCGACAACACCCGGAAATGCCGCCCCAAGAACATAAAATTGCTGCCAGTATTGTGCCTTGCGCCCCTGATTTGGTCGGACGTCCGGCGCGAGCAGAGATTGATCATGAATGTCCGTCACATCTGCCTCTTTATTGGTCTCGCCCCGAGTGTCTGTTATCACCCCAATCCTTAATCATTGATTAAGTGAAAGAAGTGAAAGAAGTGAAAGAAGTGAAAGAAGTGAAAGAAGTGAAAGAAGTGAAAGAAGTGAAAGAAGTGTTACCCAATACGGAAAGACATGCAACTAATGGTTGTTCTATATGCGACGCAAGACCGCGAAAAAGAACCCATCGGACACAGAACTTGGTGTGATTTTGGTCTGTGACTCGCACAGGAAATCATTCGATTGTTCAATAAATGCAGCGATTTGATTGCTGTTTTCAACGTCAAACACGGAACAGGTCGCATAGACCAAACGCCCCCCCGTTTTCACAAAACGACTGGCATCGTTGAGGACAGATTGTTGGATGTCGACCAATTCGTTCAACCGATCTTGGGAAAGCGCCCATTTGGCCTGCGGTGCCCGCCGCCATGTACCACTGCCTGAACATGGCGCGTCGCAGAAGACCATGTCGAATGGATCTAGGGCGTTGAGGTTTTCGGTGAGGACAATGTCGATTTCGACACCGGCGCGTTGTGCACGCGGCTGAATATCTTTGGTGCGGCGCGGGTCGATGTCATGGGCGGTAACAGTTGCGCCTGATGCGGCCAAGGCCAATGCCTTGCCGCCGCCGCCCGCACAATAATCTAGAACCGTTGACCGAGGTTCGATCATCAAGGCGTTTACGGCCTGTTGCGATGACGGATCTTGGAGTTCGACGAAGCCATTCAGGTATGCAGCCGAATTGGCCACGCGCCTTTCGTTTTCAGTGACTTGAAGGGCGTTCTTTACGTCTGGAACTGGGATTGTAGACACATCATCTTGGGCGAGCTGCGCCTGCGCGGTTTCGCGATCGGTGACGGCTGCATTGACCCGCAAGAAGACGCCAGCGCGGTTTTGCATAAGGGTCAAAACATCGTCGGCCTGCTGGCCCAAAGCGTCATCGAACAAGGGGAGCAACCAATCTGGCGTGTCCAGCTGCGTGGCGCGATCTGCATCCGTTAAGGGCTGCCCGTCTTCGCCGCTTTCGACAGCCGCTGGGGCGTAACCTTCGCCTGTGAAGACTTGGGCAACCTCATCGGATGCCCGCATTGCGCCGAGCATAACCCCGCGCCCGGTGTCGTCCCCACCAATCCATGCGTAGGACGCGCGGCATCGCAGGGCCTGAAACACATGGTCCCGAATGGCGGCACGGTCCTTGGACCCTGCGAACCGATGGGCCCGCCCCCAGCCGGAAATGGCTTTTTCGGCGGCAGTGCCCGCGAAAATGTCGTCAAGAATGTCGATCGCCGCGGCGACACGCGCAGCAGGTGTCATTACATGATCCGGTAGTTGGGGCTTTCGCGGGTGATTTGAACGTCATGGACGTGGCTTTCTTTCAAACCTGCGCCCGTGATTTTTACGAATTTACAGTTTTTGCGCATTTCAGCGACTGTGGCGCAGCCCGTGTAGCCCATTGCAGCGCGAAGACCGCCGACCAATTGGTGGACAACCGCACCAGCAGACCCTTTGTACGGCACCTGCCCTTCGATCCCTTCGGGAACGAGTTTGTCGGAAGCTGCATCTTTCTGGAAATACCGGTCTGCAGACCCGCGCGCCATGGCACCAAGGCTGCCCATGCCACGGTAGCTTTTGAAGCTACGGCCTTGATAAAGAATAACTTCGCCTGGGCTTTCATCCGTGCCAGCGATCATGCTGCCGACCATGGCGCAGGACGCGCCTGCCGCGATTGCCTTTGCAAAATCGCCGGAAAACTTGATGCCGCCGTCTGCGATAACAGGCACGTCGCCAGCTGCTTTGGCGCAATCAGAAATGGCTGTAAGCTGTGGCACGCCCACCCCCGCAACCATGCGTGTGGTACAGATCGAGCCTGGGCCAATGCCAACCTTAACCGCATCAGCCCCCGCGCCGATAAGCGCCTTCGTGGCCTCGCCCGTTGCGACGTTGCCGGCGATGATTTGCACACCAGACGCCAACGCTTTGGCCCGCGCTACGGCGTCCAGAACGCCTTGCGAATGCCCATGTGCTGTATCGATGACGATAATGTCGACGCCTGCATCAATCAGGGCTTCGGTGCGTTCGAACCCGGAATCCCCAACAGAGGTTGCCGCAGCGACGCGCAAACGACCAAGGTCGTCCTTGCAAGCTGTTGGGTTGAGAACGGCTTGTTCAGTATCTTTAAGGGTCAAAAGCCCTGTTAGGACACCGCTGTCATCTGTCACCAACAGCTTTTCGATCCGTTTGGATTTCATCAGGGAAATCGCTTCGTCTCGGTCCGCTGGTTCACGAAGAATGGCAAGATCGTTCGTTGTCATCATCGTGGACACAGGCTGGTCTTCTGAGGTTGCGAACCGCATGTCGCGGTTGGTTACAATGCCTACGACGCGACCAGCGTCATCAACCACCGGAAAGCCGGTGAAATTATAACGTTCAACCAACGCCTTGGCTTCGGCCAATGTCTGGTCGGGGCGCAGGGTAACTGGGTTGTAGACGATCCCGCTTTCAAACCGTTTGACGCGGCGCACTTCGCGGGCCTGTTCTTCGACGTTGAGGTTTTTGTGGATCACGCCCATGCCGCCAGCCTGCGCCATTGCAATTGCCATGCGGCCTTCGGTGACAGTGTCCATTGCGGACGACAAAAGGGGGATATTCAAGTCAATGGCGCTTGTGACTTTGGTACGGGTGTCGGCAGTGCTTGGCAGCACCGATGATGCCCCTGGCACCAGCAATACGTCATCAAATGTGAGGGCCTCGCGAATCTCCATTGGTCTCTCCTGAGCATGGCGTCGTTTGGCATGGTCCTTTCGCATGGATAGGCCCCTGTGGAAAGGGCGAAAACGCGATATGGAGCGGGTATTGCGATGGTATGGGGTGGGTCTTGTGCGGCGCTCTTGGTCCGTAGGGTTACGGTGATGGGGTATCATGGCAGGATATTCCCCCTTAGACGCCGTTTACTCCACCTAGGGCTGTGTTAAGTTTTGTGTGAATAGTGAAGGGTTTACCATGTTTAACGAGTACCAATTCTCCTACAGTCTTGAATCCGGTGAGATCACCATGACCCTTGGGGGGACTGACCTTACAATCAGCGAAGATGAAACGCTTGTTGATGGATACCTCGAAACAGTCCAGTTGAGCGCTGATTGGGATGCTGTGTACGAGGAAAACGGCCTGACGGACGGTATCATTTTCGAGTCCGTGTTAAACCCGATCGACGTTAGCAATGATTTTGAAACAAGCCCTGATGCAGATTTCATGTATCTGTTCGGCGTGCTGGCATGGGCAAATGGATTAAACGAGCTGGGTGCCAATGCGAGCAACGGGTTTGTGGCCATTTTTGAACATGGTGATGACCTGCTTTTGGGTAGCAGTATGGCGGAACATTACACTGTCGGCGGCGACGGACGTGAGATCAACCTGAAGGGCGGCAATGATTTTGTGCGCATTCAAGACAATGCTGGTCCGATGACGCTCAAAATGGGATCGGGCGATGATACCGCCTACGGCAGTGACGGCAACGATACGATGTATGGTGGAAGCGGCCACGACTATGTGGCAGGCGAAGCCGGAGACGATCAATTATTCGGACAAAGTGGTGATGATACGCTCTACGGCGGATTAGGCGACGATACCTTGAAGGGCGGATCGGGCGAAGACTACCTTCATGGGGGCGGTGGAAACAATTTATTGCTCGGGCAAGGTGGGGATGACCAACTGTTCAGCGGTTCAAACGCGAATTTGCTGAAGGGCCATGCGGGTGATGACGTTCTCTTTGTCGCGGGTGATGGCGATCGTTTGTTTGGCGGTAGTGGAAACGATGTTTTGGCTGCCCACGGGGCAGATACAGTGATGAATGGTGGCGCTGGGGCAGATGCTTTCGTGTTCTTGATTGGTGGCCACGAACAAGCGAGCGAGAGCCGGTTCGTTATCCAAGATTTCCAACAAGGCGACGACTTTTTGTGGTTCAGTCCACACGGCAATGACACCCATTCCGCGCAAGATGCGTTCGATCTGTTCACTCAATTTGGACATCAAGTTGGCAACAACGTCGTGTTGCGTGACGGTGATTGGAAATTGGTTATCAAGAAAGCTGACCTTGCCGATTTTGCTGTCGAAGATTTCGTGGATGGATCCGCCAATGGTGGCATTTATCAATGGTCTGATATAGTTGCATAAGCGCGCACTGGGGTGTTTTGCCGATATTGCCGTGCGGCTGGCAACAGTGTTTCAAACCTAACTCATGACGTTCCTGAACAAAAAGAGGCCGCTTCGTAGCTGCACATAGCGGCGTGATCGTTTATCGAAGGGTAAACAATCAAAGGCCTGATCATGAGCACCGATCCACTTGTCGTTTTTACCCCGTCTGGCAAACGCGGTCATTTTCCTGTGGGCACCCCTGTTCTGACAGCGGCGCGCCAATTGGGGGTTGATCTAGATTCCGTCTGTGGCGGGCGTGGAATATGTTCGAAATGTCAGATCACACCCAGCTATGGCGAATTTCCAAAACACGGAGTGACAGCGCAAGATGGGGCACTGTCCGAGTGGAACAGCGTCGAGCAACGTTATGACGACATTCGCGGATTGACCAAAGGGCGCCGATTAGGGTGTCAGGCGACCGTACAGGGCGACATTGTGATCGATGTGCCCGCGGAAAGCCAAGTGCACCGCCAAGTCGTTCGTAAGGCCGCATCGACCCGTGCGATGGTGATGGACCCTGCCACACGCGCGCTTTACGTCGAGGTTGCGGAACCTGACATGCACACGCCAACGGGCGATTTGGAACGGTTGGCCAGCGCATTAAAAGATCAGTGGGATGTTGAAAACGTCAGGGCGGGCTTGTCTGTTTTGCGGAAATTGCAGCCCGTGTTGCGCAAAGGCAAATGGGCCGCCACCGTGACCTTGCACAAGGGCCACCAAGACGGTGAAACGCGCATTCTAGACATCGCGCCTGGGTTCGATGAAACCCCGCTATATGGGTTGGCGATTGACTTAGGGTCGACCACGATTGCTGCGCACCTGACAGATTTGCGCAGTGGCGAAGTTGCGGCATCCAGCGGGATCATGAACCCACAGATCCGGTTTGGCGAAGACCTGATGAGCCGTGTGAGTTACGCGATGATGAACCCCGGCGGCGATCAGGAAATGACCGAGGCCGTGCGCACAGCGATCAACGCGCTGATCGGGACCCTGACTGCCGAGGCCGAGGTAACGCCAGAACAAATCATGGAAGCCGTGTTTGTGTGTAACCCTGTTATGCACCATTTGTTGCTGGGCATTGACCCTGTTGAATTGGGCCAAGCCCCGTTTGCGTTGGCGACGTCAAAATCGCTGTCTTTGGATGCCAAGGACCTTGACCTAACAGCGATGAACGATGCCGCGCGTGTTTTCATTTTGCCGTGCATTGCTGGGCATGTTGGGGCAGATGCCGCGGCTGTGGCGTTGTCCGAAGATCCAGCTAGCCAAACAGACCTGACGTTGATTGTGGACGTGGGCACGAATGCGGAAATTTTGCTGGGCAACACGACTCAGGTTTTGGCGTGTTCATCCCCCACCGGTCCTGCGTTTGAGGGTGCACAGATTTCGAGCGGCCAGCGTGCTGCGCCCGGTGCGATTGAGCGGATCGAGATTGATACCTTGACCAAAGAACCACGCTTTCAGGTGATCGGGTCTGATTTGTGGTCCACTGACGCGGGGTTTGACGCCGCGATTGCCACCACCGGTGTGACCGGTATTTGCGGGTCGGGCATTATTGAAGCCGTGGCCGAAATGCGCATGGCGGGGCTGTTGGATGCGAAGGGTTTGATTGGATCACCGGAGCAAACCGGCACACCGCGCTGCATCCCTGATGGACGCACACATTCTTATGTAATTTATGACGGCACGGCGGATGGTGGGCCATTGGTGACAGTGACCCAAGGGGACATTCGGGCCATTCAGTTGGCGAAATCAGCCCTGTATGCGGGCGCACGTTTGTTGATGGATGAAATGGAGACGGACACGGTTGATCGTGTTGTGTTGGCGGGCGCGTTTGGTGCGCACATTTCGCCCAAACACGCGATGGTTTTGGGGATGATCCCTGATGTAGAACTGGACAAGGTCACGTCGGCAGGCAACGCGGCAGGCACCGGCGCACGGATGGCGCTATGTTCTGTGGCGGCGCGGGCATCGATTGAAAAGACAGTGCGCGAGATCACCAAGGTTGAAACCGCGATCGAGCCAAAGTTCCAAGAACATTTCGTCAATGCGAATGGCATCCCCCATGCGACGGACCCGTTCACGATTTTGCGCGGTATTGCCCCCCTGCCCGATGTCAGCTTTAACACGGGTGGTGGCGATGATGCTGGCGGTGGCCGGCGCCGGCGCAGACGACGGAGCTAACGAAGGTTTTTAACATGAGAGTTTCTTTTTCCCTGACCGCCCTTGCCCTTTTGGCGGCCTGTGTTTCGACGCCAGAGGAGCCCACAGCGCAACGGGTTGCGGCGGCCCCCCAATCACCAAACCAGATCATTGAAACGCAAGCGGCCCCAGGGATACGCGCCTGTGTTCAATTTGCTGGCGGTGGATCGTTTGATGCAAATGCCTTGGTTCAATCAGGTTTTACCGGCCCGCGGAGCAGTTTGGGCAGAACCATATACGACGCGCCGAACCTGTTCGTGGTCTTAAACACAAATCGCAATGAATGCCGTATTACGTGGCTGAACAGCCCAGCAGCCCCCGCTGCAACCGCCGTGTTGAAAGAAACGTTGGCGTCTGCAGGGTTTTCAGCCACGGGCCAGTCAAACGGGCAAGACATTATTTACACGAATGGGACAGCAAACCTAAGCGCGTCCAGCACGCTGACAACCAGTCAGTATGGTGGTGGTTTGGACATCATTCTGAAGCGCCGATAACCCCAAACTAGGCCCCTGCTGTCATTGGTGCGCTGGATATGTGCGCATAAACCGGCTCGGGCCTGCGGGTGACGGGTGGAACATACTGGCGGCGCAGCAGGTGTTCTTGTTCTTCTTGATCGCGACGTTGGGCCTGTGTTCCGGCCATCCTTGCGCCCAGAACAGCAACGTAGAGCACGGTGAGATAAAGCGGATAGGCCAAGAGCACCGGATCGAGCGTACCAACGGAGGCCAGCCCGAAAACAGAAGCAACCAAAAGCACAAACCATGCGCTGCCCGCTTCGGTTTCAGGGGCCTCGTAAGCTTTGTACACGGTGCGAAGGCCTCCCAAGGCAGACACACCGATGGATAAGGTGAGTGCAATGATTGCGCGGTCCGTCATCAGCCAACTGATAATCCCAAGGGCCGCGATTGCCAGCACGAGCAGGTTCGCACGGTTAAAGAGGTGCCCGCTGCCGTATCGGACGGCCAACGCACAAACAAGGACAGTGCCGCCGACCTGCGTTCCGACATAGGCGAGCGACGTTCCGGCCCCTTCGATCAGGTTGCTGGCCCCCGACAAGGAGGACAGAACGGCCCAGATCAGCCAGCATGCGCGATCGGGTTTTGTGGACCCATTCAAAATAGCACGGACGTAGGGCACGAAGGCGACGATGCTCAGCCCGGCGGCCAACATGCCGGCAATAAGATATCGGTCGGCCCAAAGGCCGTTAAAAAGGTCAACAAACATAAAAATCACCGCGACAAATAATGCGAAGATGGAAATCAAAAATGAATTGGGGTCTTACGTACGGGTAAGCTTTGCATGCTTTGGCGTATCGGCGAAGTCAGGAATTCCTTCCCTGCGCGTATTTGGACTAATCACGTTGACGCCGTGATTGGTGCGCAGTATTTCACCCATAAGGCGGGTATGGTGAAAAGGTATCACGGCAGCTTCCCAAGCTTTAGTTACGGGTTCAATTCCCGTTACCCGCTCCATTCTTCTTAGGTTCTGAAACTGTAATTCCTTCGCCGAGACGCTTGATCTTTGATGCGGCAGGTCGTTACTTCAGGCGGAAATATTCAGGAGAAGTTCATCATGTCCAACATTACACGTATCGATTCTGGCGCGCGCATGTCGCAGGCGGTTGTTCACAATGGGATCGCCTATTTGGCGGGCCAAGTGGGTGCTGAGGGCGGCACCGTCACCGAACAAACACAAGCGGTTCTGGCGAAGGTTGACGATGTATTGGCGAAGGCCGGTACCGATAAAACCAAATTGCTGACGGCGCAGATCTGGGTTGCCAACATTGAAACCGATTTCGCGGACATGAACGCGGTTTGGGATGCTTGGGTTGCGACAGGGTGCGCCCCTGCCCGCTGGACTGGCGAAGCCAAACTGGCGACGCCTGGGTTCAAGGTTGAAATCATCGTCACAGCGGCCGTTTAACACCATCGGTTGACGCTGCTTGCTATTTTTCGCGGTCCTGATGATCATGAGTTATTCATGTGATCATTCAGGGCCGCGTTTTTATGGCAAAGCAGATTAAACCCAAAACACCACGCCGCATCATTGTGTGCCTTGATGGTACTGCGAACGAAGTGAGCGACAGACAAACCCACGTTGTGCGCATCTTTCGTGGGCTTAAGAAGACCCAACAGCAGAAAGTTCACTACATCCAAGGTGTCGGTACGATGCAGGGTCAGGTTCTGCGCGATGATGGTGGGATGAGCATTTGGCGCCTTTTGGGTTTGGTTTTCGGGACCGGTTTGGAAGACAATGTTCTGAACGGATATCGATATATCTGCGAAACATATGACCATGCGGCGCACGAAGTATACGATGCATCAGCAACCGTTGACCTGCGCGATCAGATTTCTTTGGTGGGGTTTTCAAGGGGGGCGTACACCGCAAGAGTTTTGGCAGGGTTCATCAATGCGTTTGGCCTACTCCACCCCGATGATCTGCACATGGCGCCACAGATTTTCCGCGCCTACCGCATACTACAGGTGAATGACGCGAAAGACAGGTTCCGCGAAGATTACAAAGCCCTGAGACGGTTTGCGCAGGTGTTTCGACCGATCACCGTGCCGATCGATACGCTTGTCCTGTTTGATACGGTTTCGGCCCATTTTCATTTCCGATCCATGCTGCAAACGTTTTGGCGCAAGCAGAGCATTATCACCTTTGATGCCCACGCTTACACCACCAAAAACCCGAGTGTCCGGAACGTTTTGCATGCGGTGTCTATTGATGAGAAACGCAGTTTCTATCGCCCTCTTCTATGGGAGGGGCGCGACTATTTCGGGAATAATTTTAGTAAGAAACCCGAAGACAGAGAAGATCAACATGTCCGCGAGGCATGGTTTGCTGGGTATCACAGCGACATCGGCGGAAGCGCGTTGGAGGATCAGGCGGGCGTTGGAAAGATTACCCTATCTTGGGCGTTGGACCAGATGGATGATTTGGACCTGAAATGGGATTGGTATCGCGGTTATTGGGCCACGGAAATTCAGGGGAAAGGCCGCTATCGGGAAACTGTGGACGAACGCACCAAGTCGGTTCCCGACCCGACGGCGCCGATCCATGATTCCATGGTGAATGGATGGCAGATATTGGAATGGATTCCCAAGACGCTTTGGCGCAAGGCCGTTCCGGCCACAAAAACAAGGTTTCCGTTCTGGTATTTGCCGCGTTCAGAACCACGGCTGATGACAAAAGAGACCCTTGTACATCCGTCCGTCTGTGACAGGATGGCGCACGGCCCGTCAAATTACGCGCCAGAGAATTTACCCGATACGGCCTGTAAGGACACCCAATCAAATGACCCTGCCCTTTATCACCCCTCTTACAGCGGCCCAGCTTCGGTCGGTGGAGATCGCTGAGCCTTGGGCCTATGGGCTGAAAGACAGGGTCCGGTTTGCCGAGGTCGACGTGTTAAACCACGTCAATAATGTTGCGTACCTGCGGTGGTATGAAACCCTGCGCGTGCGATACCTAGAAGACTATGACATCTACAGGCTTTCTGGGGATGACCCGAAATTGGTGGTGAAATCAGTTAGTCTTGATTACCGCGCCGAGGTCCATCCAGACGCGACCTATATTAACGTGGCGCGCACGGTCGCGATGCGAAACACTAGCTTTTCAATGGAATATGCGACGTTTGTTGACGGCACCATTACGACCACAGGCACGGCGGTTGTTGTTTTGCTGAACCAAGACAACAGCAAACGCCCCCTTCCGGAGGCGTTGCGGTCTGTTTTGGTAGAAAAGGACGGCGCAGTTCAGGTCTGATTACAGACCGTTTGTTTGCAAGAACCCAACCAAACCAGCGGTTGACCCGTCTTTGCCCGACGCATTGGCGCCCTCGACAATCGGTTGCAACGCGGTTGCCAGTTCTTTGCCCAATTCAACGCCCCATTGGTCGTAGGAGTTGATGCCTAAAACCACACCTTCGACGAATACGCGGTGTTCATAGAGCGCTACGATCTGGCCAAATGTGAACGGATCAAGCTGTGGGTACGCCAAAGTGGTTGACGGGCGATTGCCTGGGAACACACGGTGTTTGGCCTGACGTTCTAATTCGGCGCCTTCGAATTTGTCAGCGACCTTGCCACGGGCTTCATCAAGGTCACGGCCTTTCATCAGGGCTTCTGATTGGGCCAGACAATTGGCGACGAGCAATTGGTGTTGATGATGCAGGTCGTCTTCGTGACCGCGGGCCGCAACGAGGAATTCACATGGGATGACCCGCGTGCCTTGGTGGATCAATTGATAGAACGCATGCTGGCCGTTTGTGCCCGGTTCACCCCACACAACGGGGCCAGAATTGACGGACAAATCTTCGCCGTCCATGCTGACACCTTTGCCGTTACTTTCCATCTCTAGTTGTTGAAGATAGGCCGGTAAGCGGCTGAGATTGTTATCATAAGGCAGAACCGCGCGGGTGGCATGGCCGCATACTTGGTTGTGCCAAATGCCCACGACAGCCAACAACGCTGGCAGGTTTTCTGCCCAAGGTGCGGCTTGGAAATGCTGGTCCATCGCCTGCCCGCCTTTGAGGAAGGCGCGGAAGGCATCGGGGCCAATCGCCAACATCAAAGACAACCCGATTGGGCCCCACATGGAGTAGCGGCCGCCAACCCAATCTTCAAAACCGAAGACGCGCGATGCATCGATGCCGAAATCGGCGGTGCCCTGTTCAGATGTGGACAGTGCCGCGAATTGGGCCGCGGGATCTGTTACCGTTTCGCCCATCCACGCTTTGGCGGTGCGGGCATTGGTCATGGTTTCGATGGTCGTGAATGTTTTAGACGCAACGATCACCAAGGTTGTTGCAGGGTCGCAGCTGCGCAGGACATCGGCGATATCGGCGGGATCAACATTGGACACAAAGTGGCAACGCGGGCCATCGTGATAGGGCCGAAGGGCGAGAGCCCCCATTGCTGGCCCAAGGTCCGACCCGCCGATTCCGATGTTCACCACATCTGTAATCTTACCGCCCTGCCCCGAATATGCCCCGGAGCGCACATCGGCGGCGAATTTCTCCATACGGTCCAAGGTTTCAAGAACCTCGGGCATGACGTTTTCACCGTCGACAACAACGGGCTGACCATCGAGGTTTCGCAATGCGGTGTGCAAAACCGCGCGGCCTTCGGTTTCGTTGATTTTGGCGCCGGCGAACATCGCGTCGCGTTTTTCAGCGACACCCGTCTTGTCCAACAGATCAAACAACAACGCGCGACCGTCCGCGTCGATGTTGGTTTTGGCGTAGTCAAACCGCATATCACCGGCCTGCGCTGAAAAGTCTTCAGCGCGAGCGGTGTCGACCAGTGTTTCGAACCGGCGATCTTTTACGGTTTCAAAATGGCTACGTAACGCGTTCCACATGGCTTAGCTCTCCGCCCAATGTACTGTTGATCCGGCCAGAATGGCGGCGACGGGCGCCTCTTCTGGGGAAAGGTTTTTCGCTTTTTCAAGGGCTTCCAACTTGTCCGCACCTTTGATCACGATGTGACGTTTCATGGCACCATTCAAAACCTTAGCCGACAGTGTAATGCGTGGTTCAGGGGCACCCGGAGCACGCATGGCAACAAGAAGATCGTCGCTTGTTAGTGCCTCAGTCAGCCTATCTGCGCCGGGGAAAATGGATGCGGTGTGCATGTCTGCACCCATGCCCAGCAACATTACGTTTACGGGCAGTGTTTCGGCGAGGTTGGCAGCCAGTTCGGGTAGTTTTTCTTCCGGCGTCTCCGCGTCGCCATAGAGAGGCACATAAGTTGCCGCCGCAGCCGCATCGACAAGCAGACGTTGCTTTAACAACCGCGTATTGGACCGATCTGATGTTTCAGGGACCCAGCGTTCGTCGGTCAGCATGACATTCACACGCGCCCAATCGATATGTTTCGTACCGCAAAGCACATCAAAAATAGGGCCCGGCGTTGTGCCGCCAGGGACCGCAAATGATACCTGATCATGGGTCCGCAAATCCATTTCGATTTCACCAGCCAATGTATTGGCAAGGTCGATCATCATCATGTCCGCGTCTGGATATTTGATTAGGTCCATATCTGGGTCTGCTTTCTTGCTGCGCCACGCAATTCATGGAAATTGCTGGCAAATATAGCCCCGCATAGGCGGGATCACTTTTGTTTACGACGTCTGCGCAGTGTTCGTCACGTGCGCCAAGCAACGGTGTTAGCCTTTGATGTCACGCCATTTTCTGTCTTCGCGGTGCATCAAGGCCATCGCATCGTCAGGGCCGGATGAACCTTGATCATAAAGCTTTGGTACATCGTTACGGGCCTGCCAGCCTTCGATGATTGGGTCTGTCCATGCCCATGCTGCTTCGACTTCGTCACCCCGCATGAACAGGGTTTGGTTGCCACGAATAACATCCATGATCAGGCGTTCGTATGCGTCGGCAGCACCTTCCGCGTCTGGGCCAAGCGCGTCTGCGAATGTCATGTCCAACGGCACATCGACCAATCGCATGCCGCCTTGACCCGGCTCTTTGATGGTCACTTGCAGCTGCATGCCTTCGTTTGGCTGCAGTTGGATGGACAAAATATTGCGGTGACGTTTCTCATCGCCTGGAAAGATCGAATGCCCGAGGTCTTTGAACACCACAGAAATTTCAGACGTCCGCGCCTTCATCTTCTTACCTGTCCGCAGGTAGAACGGCACACCGGCCCAACGCCAATTGGCAATTTCACAGCGCATCGCGATGAAGCTTTCAGTGAAAGACCGTGGGTCACCTGCATCTTCGCGGTAGCTGGGCTCGTCACCAGCGGCGTCGTATTGGCCCCGCACAATGTGGTGCGGCTCGACCGGTTGCAGGGCGCGGATTACTTTCAGTTTTTCGTCGCGGACCGCATCGGATTCAAATTCAGACGGCGCTTCCATCGCGATAAGGCACAGGAGCTGCATAAGGTGGTTCTGCACCATATCGCGCATTGCACCGGATTTGTCGTAGTAGGCCCCGCGCCCACCAACACCGACGGTTTCGGCAACGGTGATTTCGATGTGATCCACGTAGTGGTTGTTCCACAACGGTTCGAACAACATGTTCCCGAACCGAACCGCCATAAGGTTCTGAACCGTTTCTTTGCCCAAGTAATGGTCAATCCGGTACACTTGGCTTTCTTTGAAATGTTCAGCCAAGGTTTCGTTCAGGGCTTGCGCCGATGCCAAATCGCGACCGAATGGTTTTTCAACAACAACGCGGCTGTCCGCATCGGCAATTTCATAGGTGTGCAGGCGTTCCGCCAGATCGCCAAACAGACTTGGCGCGACGGAGAAATAGAATGCATTCACCACCTCAAAGCGGATCAAGTCATGGAGTTCAGCCCATCCGCCGTCGCCTTTGGCGTCTACGGTGACGTAATGCAATTGACCGACAAAGGCTTCGATGCCTGCGGTGTTTTCCTTTTCAGCGCCGCCAAATTCCGCAATCGCGTCGCGGATCATCTGACGGTACCCATCGGTGTTTATGTCAGAACGCGCAGCCCCGATGACCCGAGAAGTCTTTGGCATTTGCCCAGACAAAAACCGGCGAAACAAGCCTGGTAGGATTTTGCGACGTGCAAGGTCCCCTGTGCCACCAAAAATTACTAGATCAAAATCTTCAACAGGAATGACGCGGGATACCATATTGGCCTCCGAAAAATTGGTTGTCTCTTGCAGCTCAGTTAGCGCTAACGTTGCCTACTTAACGTTCTAGTTTGGGCGAGTCTAGCGCACAAACGAGGCCTTGCCATCTACATTCGCCTTATTGGGTATTCGTTAGCGCAAAACACATGTTCAGCGGGTTAATACGCCAAGAAATGCGCCGTTATGCTTCCAATTCGGCATCCCAATATAGAAAATCCAGCCAGCTCTCGTGCAAATAGTTTGGTGGAAACTTGCGGCCAGCGTTGCGAAGCTGTTCTGCTATGGGCTGGGAGGGCTGTTTGCGCAGCGCCATCCCGGATCGGCGCAAAGATTTCGAGCCCTTCTGCAAATTGCATTTGGAACAGGCCGCGACAACGTTTTCCCACGATGTGACCCCGCCCGATGCACGCGGAACGACGTGATCAAAGGTCAGATCGCCCGTTGTGCCGCAATATTGGCAAGAAAATTCATCGCGCAAAAACAGATTAAACCGTGTGAAGGCCACTTTGCGTTGGGGTTTTACGAAATCTTTCAAAACCACAACACTAGGGATGCGGATTTCGCGGGATGGAGACCGTGCAACTTCGTCGTATTCGGCAATGATATCAACGCGGTCCAGCCAAGCAGCCTTGACGGCATCCTGCCACGACCAAAGCGATAATGGATAATAAGAAAGCGGCCTATAGTCCGCGTTTAAGACCAATGCAGGGTGGTGTTTTAGCCCTGCAGGTTGACGTACAAAATCTGTTCTAAACTCCGCCTGTGCGGTCGTATCGATTAGCAAAATCGTGCCCACCCTGTCTGCCAGCAAACGGCATCAGAGCGGGAGCCCCGCTCCTGCCTTATCTATGACTATATATCGCGTTCGCGACCTGACAAGCCCTAGATATTGATGGTTTTGTGACAGTTTTGGTGGGCCGCGTTTATTGGTAGCCCAAACGTTCGCGCATGAAGGCCAAGGCAATTTGCAGACCATCGGGCGCGATGCCGTGGGCTGTGCCCTTTTGGATATGTGCGTAGACCTCTTTCCAGCCGGCTTCTTGCAAGGCTTCGGCGGCTTCTGGCAGTGATTGCACTGGGACGACGTCGTCTTCGTCGCCATGTACCAGTAGAACGGCTGGGCGGCAGACGACCTCGTCTTTCAGCAGTTCAGGTTCGAGCAAACGGCCTGAAAACGCGGCAAGTCCAGCAATTGGGTCTTCGCGGCGGGGCAATACATGCAATGACATCATCGTCCCTTGGCTAAAGCCTAAAACCATCACCTGTTCGGGCAAGAGGTCTTGGTCGACCATAATCCCGTCGAGATAGGCGTTCAGGTCGGCAGCTGCACGTTCCATGCCTGCGCGCGATTCTTCTTCTGATGATCCATCGATCCAAGGGATCGGGAACCACTGGAACCCCATCGGGCTGCCAGCACAGTCTTCTGGAGCGTCTGGCGCAAAGAACGCCGTATCTGGAAGATGTTCGCCCAAAGGGTCTGCGAGCCCCATGAGGTCGGCAGCATTCGCACCGTACCCGTGCAAGAACACCACTGCTGATCGCATTTCGCCTGACACCGGTTCGCGGTGTTGTGAATTTAGAACCCGTGTCATGATATGCCCTCTTTGTTCTTTGCTACGCGGTAGTACGCCCACAACAGCCGCGCTGCAACCGACCGCCATGGTGCCCAGTCGTGGGCCATCTTGCGAAACGCCGCTTCTTTAGGACGATCTGGTAAGTCGTAAAGGACACGTGCCGCTTCTTGCAGAGCTAAATCGCCGGGTGCGAACACATCTGCGCGGCCAAGGCTGAACATCGCGTAGACCTCGGCAGTCCACGGGCCGATGCCGGGCACTGCGACCAGTGTTTTGATGACGTCTACATCAGGTGCGGCTCGTAATGCGTTGAAATCAATACCTGCATTCGCCAGTTCATATGTGTAGCGAATTTTCTGGCGACTCAGACCAACCGCACGAAGGTCGTCCTCGGAGGCAGCTGCACAGGTTGTTGTGTTTGTCAGCCCCGCATCTTGCATCCGGCCCCAAATGGCCCGCGCGCTGGCAACACTGACCTGTTGGCCGACAATGGCAGAGAGCAGTTCAGCAAACCCATCTGGTTTGCGCCGCAGCGGTAGTGGCCCTGTTTGCGTGTAGGCCCACGCCATGCGCGGGCAATGTGACGCCAGCCAATCCATCCCTTCGGCGACATCCGCATCTGTTTCGATAATGCGCCCGATGGTCATAGCTTCGTCGCCCATGACACCGCCTCTTGGGCCGTTGTGAACTGACGCACGTCCGGATTGGGGGGGCGCTGTATCAGCAAAACGGGAAGACCAAGTAGGCGCGCTGCATCAAGCTTTGCACGCCCCCCAGACCCACCAGCGTTTTTGACCACCAGATGGGTTACGCCAAGGGATCGGAACAACGCAACCTCATTCTCCACAGAAAATGGGGGGCGGCCGATGATGAATTCGCCACCCTCGAACGGCAGTGGCGCGGTGGGTGGATCGATAACCCGCACCAACAGTTTGCGCCCTTCAAGGTTGCAATACTGCCCAAGGGTTTGGCGCCCCGTTGCCAGAAACACGACAGCATCCAACGGGAGGTGTTTTTGTGCAGCCTCGGGTGTGCTGATGTTAATCCAGTTATCACCAAATTCAGGTGTCCAAGGCGCGCGGACGACCTGACCATATGGGAGGCCGAGTTCGGCGCAAATTCGGGCGGTCCGGTTAGAAATATCGGCTGCAAAGGGGTGGGTTGCGTCAAGGACGGCGGTGATCCCTCGGGACGACACCTCTTGGCGGAACCCATCTTCGCCGCCAAACCCACCAATTCGGGTCGGAACAGGAAGCGGTTCGGGGTGGCGGGTTGCCCCGGCAAGGGAGGCCAACACAGGTATGCCAACGTCCGTCAGACCCCATGCGATTTGTTTGGCTTCATTGGTTCCAGCGAGCAATAAAAGCGTCATGACCCAACCCGTTCGGCCTGTGCAATTACGGATCCTTTACGGTCGATCACGACAATCGATAGCTTTTGTGGGGGCGTGTCAGAAAACATGCCCCATGCGGCGGTGACAGCGCGGTCGGCGACCTGTTGTGCAAATGAAGCGCCAGCAATTTCGAAAGCTTCAAGGGCCGTATTGGCAGTGCGCAACCTGTCGTCATCCATCCAATCTGCCAGTATGTCAAAGTCGACCTGCGAACGCCCAGAATGAAGGTCGACCGCGCCTTGGGCCAGTTTGGTCAACTTGCCAATGCCGCCCCCAATAGTAACGTGATCAACCGGATTGCGGCGCAGATATTTGATCATACCGCCGGCAAAATCGCCCATATCTAACATTGCGTGATCTGGCAGGTTGAACATGCCCTGCACCACCCGTTCAGATGTGTTGCCGGTGCAGCCAGCGACATGGGGTGCACCATCGGCGCGGGCCACGTCGATCCCGCGGTGTATCGATGCGATCCATGCGGCGCAGGAAAACGGACGCACGATGCCGGTGGTCCCAAGAATAGAAAGCCCACCGACGATGCCAAGTCGAGGGTTCCATGTTTTTTCCGCGATTGCCTTTCCGTTGACGACTTCGACGGTGATTTTAATGTCTGGGGGCTGCCCATATTCGGACGCCATTTCGGCAACGACTTCGTCCATCATCGCGCGAGGGACCGGATTGATGGCCGGTTCGCCAACACCGATGGGAAGACCCGCCTTTGTGACCGTGCCGACCCCTTCGCCTGCGCAAAACACCACCCCGCCATCCGATTTTGCAACGGTCACCTTAATCAACGCGCCGTGGGTCACGTCCGGATCATCACCTGCATCTTTGATAATACCAGCGGTGGCTGTGTCGGCCGTGACCGCGTTGGTTTTTATCTCAAAGGTCGGTGTCTCTCCGTTTGGGAGGGTGATCTGGACCTCTTTTGGAAACGGCGCCCCACCCCACAACCCCATCAACGCGGCCTTGGTGGCGGCGGTGGCACAGGCACCTGTGGTCCAGCCACGGCGCAATTGGGTCGCAGGTTTGCGTGTCATGGCGCGACCTTAGCCGCAGGTACCGATGACGCCAATCCACAAATCAGCGTCGCGTTGCTGCTTTCGCCCACTTTCAAAGCGGTCCATAAAGGGGGCATGACTGATTTGCCCCTTCCCGCCCTTGATTGGCCTGTTCTTGAACCCGGTTGGGTTTGGCTTTGTGGCGCTGGCCCTGGTGACCCGGGGTTGTTGACGCTTCACGCCCTAAATGCACTCCGCCAAGCGGATGTGGTGATTTATGATGCCTTGGTCCAAGAGGCGATTTTGGACTGGGCGCCCGATGCGGAACATATTTATGCGGGCAAACGCGGCGGGAAACCGTCTGCCAAGCAACGTGATATTTCATTGCATCTGGTAGAGCTGGCCCAGGCTGGCAAAAAGGTGTTGCGCCTAAAGGGCGGCGACCCGTTTGTTTTTGGGCGTGGCGGCGAAGAAGCGCAAACGCTGGTGCAACACGGCGTCCCGATCCGAATTATTCCGGGCATTTCTGCTGGTATTGGCGGATTGGCCTATGCGGGCATTCCCGTCACCCACCGAGATGTGAACCAAGCGGTGACGTTTGTGACGGGCCATGACCAGTCGGGCAACACGCCGTCGTCGTTGGATTGGGAAGGCATCGCGCGGGGGTCACAGGTGATCGTGATCTATATGGGGATGAAACACATCGCCCAGATTTCCAAACAGTTGATTGATGCGGGGCGCGCGCCGACCGAGCCGGTCGCCGTTGTGACGTCGGCAACGACGCAAGACCAAAAGGTCCTTGAGACAACATTGGTGGATCTTGAAGCCGACATTGCCGACGCAGGACTAGAGCCGCCCGCCATCATTTGTGTGGGCAAAGCAGTCCGCATGCGTGATGTGTTGAACTGGCAAGCACAAGCGGCAGGTATAGCCCCTGTGAACCTAGACCCGTTGGGTCGTGGCCGCCCTGCTGAAAGCGCCTGACCCGACATGCGGGGTATCATCATTGCGGCGCCTAATTCTGGTTCGGGGAAAACCACGATCACCCTTGGCCTATTGCGCGCGTTGCGCCACGCGGGGCATCCAGTGCGGTCTGCAAAATCCGGACCGGATTATATTGACCCAGCTTTCCACGCGGCAGCCACGGGACACCCCTGTGTGAACCTTGATGCATGGGCAATGACACCAGACCGGATTGCCCGTTTGGCCACTGGTGAGACAGACATGATCATCGAAGGCGCTATGGGCCTGTTTGATGGCGCGCCGCCAGAGGGTGCAGGTGCGACGGCCGATTTGGCCCGCCAATTGGGGTTGCCTGTGGTTTTAGTCGTGAATGCTGGTGCAATGTCCCAATCGGTTGCGGCTTTGGTGCAAGGGTTCGCGCGATTTGACGACAGCGTGCACATCGCGGCCGTTATTTTGAATAATGTGGGGTCAGATCGCCACCGGACAATGTTGATGCGTGCGATGAAGAAAACGACTGGTGTTCCGGTTTTGGCCTGTATTCCCCGATCTGCAAACCTGTCGCGCCCTTCACGTCATTTGGGATTGGTCCAAGCGGGCGAGATGCCTGATCTGGACGGGTTTTTAGACGCAGCAGCGGATGTCATTGCAACCAACGTAGATTTGACAGATCTGAAAGCACTGATGCGCGAACCAACGTTGGCACCTGCGACGACGCGGCCAAGTACGCGCAGCCCTGCATCGATTTCCGTAGCCCGCGATGCCGCGTTTTCGTTTATTTACCCTCACCAAATCGCGGACTGGACCGCGGCTGGGACGCAAATTAACTGGTTTTCGCCTTTGGCTGATGAAGCTGTGCCCGACGCAGACGCGGTGTTTTTGCCTGGGGGATACCCAGAACTTCATGCCGCACGATTAGCCGGCAACCTTACATTCATGCAAAGCCTGAAATATGCAGCGCAAGACACTGATATTTATGGTGAATGCGGTGGGTACATGGCGCTGGGGGAAACCCTAATTGATGCCGATGGGACTGCACATAAAATGGCGGGTCTTTTGGGGTTAACCACCAGTTTTGCTGATCGAAAACTCCACCTAGGATACCGAACCCTCGAAGGGCTTGAGGCTGTGAAGCAAGGGACATTCAAGGCCCATGAGTTTCATTACGCGACCACTGTCGCGGCTGATGGCGCGCCCCTATTTGAGGCGTCTGACGCAGAGGGCAACGACCTTGGACAGATTGGGTTGGTCGAAGGGCGTGTGGCAGGATCTTTTGCCCATATCATTGACCCTGTGTGAAACAATCGCGTGAGGGGTACAATTTGGGCCATTGCCTTAGCGGCACGCGGCGCGTAGCGATTGTGCATGACTGATACAACACTTCCCCAATCCGACGCCCGCGCGAAACGAAACGTGGCTGTTCTGGTCCTCGCCCAAGCAATTCTTGGGGCGCAAATGCCCATGATTTTTGTTGTGGGCGGATTGGCTGGCAAACAATTGGCGTCCAACATTTGCTTTGCGACGCTGCCGATTTCATTGATCATCTTCGGGTCGATGACCACGGCCCCGTGGTTGTCACCACTCATGCAGAAACATGGGCGCCGCGCAGGGTTCTTTATTGGGGCGATCGCAGGTGCATTGGGCGCTGCGGTTGCGGCCTATGGGTTGTATGTGGGGTCATTCATGACCTTGCTGATCGGGTCTTATTTTACCGGTATCTATATGTCAGCCCAAGGTTTTTACCGTTTCGCCGCGACTGACACTGCGTCTGACACGTTTAAACCAAAGGCGATTTCCTACGTTATGGCCGGTGGGCTTTTGTCTGCGATCTTGGGACCTCAACTGAACAAAATCGTTGAAGAGTCGTTCGTTGTGCCGTTTCTGGGCACATACCTTGCAGTGATGGCGTTGAACCTTATCGGTATGCTGTTGTTCCTTGCGTTGGACTTGCCAAAGGGGACGCGCAATGAACCAAAGGCTGTGAATGTAGCAGTCGCACGCAGCCGCGCTGAATTATTCCGTGACCCAAATATCCTTGTTGCGATGATTGTGGGGCTTGTCGCTTATTCGTTGATGAACCTTGTTATGACGTCGACGCCTTTAGCGGTTGTGGGCTGCGGCTATAGCCTAGATCACGCCAATGACATTGTGTCGGCTCACGTATTGGCCATGTTCGCCCCTAGCTTTTTCACAGGTCATTTGATCGTTCGGTATGGTGTCAAAACTATTATGTCGACTGGTTTGGTCATCTTGACCGCTGCTGGCCTTGCCGCGCTGAGCGGCGTTGGGTTTGCCGAAGCCGACCAGCCTTCATTGACCAGCTTTTACGCCGCATTGATCTTGCTTGGTCTTGGGTGGAACTTTGGATTTATCGGCGCGACGACTTTGCTAACGTCTTCGCACAGTGCATCCGAGCGTGGTGTTGTTCAGGGGCTTAACGACATGGTCGTGTTCGGATCGGTCACAATGGCGTCGCTGGCATCGGGTGGATTGATGAACTGTTCAGGTGGCGTGCCAATTGAAGGTTGGTCCGCGGTTAATTTCGCAATGGCACCGTTTTTGGTTCTGGCAGCTGGGGCGATCATTTGGCTTACAGCCAAGTCCCGTAAAACCGCCTAACGCATACCCAGTGTCATGGCCCACCGCGCAAGACGGATGCGGTCTCGAAACGGGCTAAGACCGACGGCACCATCCGCAACACGCGCAGGCTGGGCGGCGATCTGAAGCAATATAGGCTTCGCCATCCATGCCTCCATCAGTGCAGGCCTTGCCTGTGGCGGTAGCGCCTTGGCAATTTTCCGAACCGAACCAGCATCAGCCGCGCTGTTCATCGCGAGGCTAGAAATGCCATCATAGGTCCCGTTCACCAATGGAATACGACCCGAAGCTTCGAGGGCATTTACAGCGGCCAAGTACCGAGACACCGCTGTTGCGGCCCCAATGTTCGTGACGGCGAGACAGTGTTCTTTCGGTGCACCAAGTAACCGCGCGGCTTGCCACATCAGCGCACCACCCGTGTTTCGCAAATAGTCGACGAAATGCCCTGCATCCTCGAAGGCGTCTTTGTACACATCCCAGCGGCGCGCTGCCACCAGCGCATCGAGTGCCTCTGCGGCCTCTGTATCTAGAACACTGGCCAGTGGAGTCGTCACCTCGTGGCTGCGCACCTTTGCGTCCGTCGCAATTTCGTCCAGCGCGTCGCGCCACCATTGAAGGCGCATTTCAGCAATCATGGGTTCTTGGGTCACCCACGGTGCGCGGGACACTTCGACGTTAAAAGCATAGAGCGGAAACAGGATTTCACGCGCAGCAGGTGGACAGGCCATTGCAGCGCGGAAACGATCGGGGTCGCCCCGTTCTACGATTTGGGCACAGGCATTTATGCTCATGAACGATGGCTTTCAGTGGCACCTTCTTGGACCAACTTCCAACGGATAGCATCAAGCAATGCATCGAAGGACGCATCAACTATGTTGGCGCTGACCCCGACGGTTGACCATGCGGTTCCCTGCCCGTCTTCACTGTCGATAATGACACGTGTGACGGCCTCGGTGCCGCCATTGGTGATGCGGACCTTAAAGTCGGTCAGGCGCATGTCGGAGACATATTCCGCGTAACGGCCAAGGTCCTTGACCAACGCGCGGCTTAAGGCATTCACGGGCCCTTGGTCAGAACCGTCCGGTCCAAGGCTTTCTGAAACGCTCAGTTTTTTCTCGCCATCGACCTTCACAACGACGACGGCTTCGGACAACGACACCATTTGGTTGCGTTTGTTGCGGCGCCGTTCGATGGACACGCGGTAACGTTTCACTTCAAAGAATTCCGGCATCAGCCCCAATTCTTCGCGGGCCAGCACTTCGAACGAGGCTTGAGCGGTGTCATAGGTATAACCCGCGGCCTCACGCTCTTTCACACGGTCCAGAATGCGTTGCAGTGCGGGGTCACCTTTAGCGACCTCTAGGCCCATGCCAGACAAACGTTCGCGCAGGTTAGACTGACCTGCTTGGTTCGACATGGGAATGATGCGGCTGTTGCCGACAAGCGATGGTTCGATGTGTTCGTAGGTTGTTGGGTCTTTGGCGATGGCGCTGGCGTGCAGGCCGGCTTTGTGCGCAAAGGCGGATGGACCGACAAATGCCGCCTGTTTGTGTGGCACGCGGTTAAGAATTTCATCCAAGGTACGTGATGCTTTTTTCAAACCTTTAAGGGCCTCAGCGGTGACGCCGGTTTCAAACTGGCTGGCAAAGGGTTCTTTGAGCGCCAGTGTTGGGATCAGGGTTGTCAGGTTAGCGTTGCCGCAGCGTTCGCCCAACCCGTTGAGCGTACCCTGAACCTGACGCGCACCGGCGGCAACCGCCACGAGGGAGTTGGCGACGGCATTTTCGGTGTCATTGTGGGTGTGGATGCCGATGTGATCGCCCGGTACGCCTGCCTTGATCAGGGCAGTAACACCTGCCCGCACGTCATGAGGCAGCGCACCGCCGTTGGTGTCGCACAACACGACCCACCGCGCGCCAGCATCGTAAGCGGCTTTGGCAGCACGCAGGGTGTAGTCATGGTTGGATTTCAGACCATCGAAATAGTGTTCGGCGTCAAACAACGCTTCGCGCCCATTTGCGACGATATGTTTGATGGACGCTTCGATGTTTTCAATATTCTCATCAAGCGAAATACCCAGCGCGGTGGTCACGTGAAAATCATGTGTCTTCCCTACAAGACAAACCGCCGGAGTTCCCGCGTTCATGACAGCCGCCAAAACGTCATCATTGTCAGCCGAACGCCCTGCCCGTTTGGTCATGCCAAAGGCGGTCATGGTGGCACGGGTTTTCGGGGCGCTTTCGAAAAATTCGCTGTCCGTTGGGTTGGCACCGGGCCAACCCCCTTCGATGTAATCAACGCCAAGATCATCAAGCACCGCGCAGACTTGGTGCTTTTCTTCGGTTGAGAATTGGACACCTTGGGTTTGCTGGCCATCCCTTAGAGTGGTGTCATAGAGGAAAAGACGTTCTTTCATTTCAATCCCTCCAACACGCTTGGATCAAAGTTTGGCCCGGGCACCCAAGTCGCGGTTCCGGCAACATCAGTGACTTGCACACCTGCTGCGTTCAGAAGATCGCGCAAGCGGTCTGCTTCGCCCCAATCTTTTGCATCGCGCGCATTGCCGCGTTCGACAATCAGGCGGTCGATCACGCTAGTGGCCCAGTCAGGCATATCATCGTCTTGGTTTGCAGCGGTTTCGAGGACAGACCAGTCGGTGACCAAGCCCAGCGTTTCTAGCGCATGGGCCAAAGGCACCAATCCTGCCGCTGTCTTTGCCTTTGCAAGAACATGCATTCGGGAAATCGCGCCAGACGTGTTCAGATCATTGCTGAGCACCCCGATGAATTCCGCATCAGCGACCCAGTCACCTGACGCTTTGAGGCCTTCGATTGTCTTGGGTGAATAGCCGTGCTTTTGAAGCACCGACACCCAGTCCGCTAACATCTTTTCTGCCTCGCCGCGTTTTGCCTCGGTCCAATCCATTGGCTTGCGATAATGGGTCAGAAGGAACACCAGACGGATGACTTCGCCGGGGACGCCTTGGTCCAGCAAGTCGCGCACTGTGAAGAAGTTACCCAAGGATTTGGACATCTTCTTGCCCTCGACCTGAAGCATCTCGTTGTGCATCCAGACGTTTGCAAACCCGTGGCCGCAGCAAGTGGATTGTGCGATTTCGTTTTCGTGGTGCGGGAATTGCAGATCGTTGCCGCCGCCGTGGATGTCAAATTCTTCGCCCAACAAATCAAGCGCCATTGCTGAGCATTCAATGTGCCACCCCGGACGGCCTCGGCCCCATGGGCTATCCCAGCCGGGTTGGTCGTCTGTGGACGGTTTCCAAAGGACGAAATCCATTGGGTCTTCTTTAAATGGTGCGACTTCGACCCGTGCACCTGCGATCATGTCGTCAACAGACCGGCCAGACAACGCGCCGTAGTCTTGATAGGACCGAACTCGGAACAACGCATGGCCTTCTGCAGCATAGGCGTGGTCTTTTTCGATAAGGTTTTCGATCATCGCGATCATTTCAGCGATGTAGTCTGTGGCGCGCGGGGCGGCGTTGGGTTCCATCGCGCCAACTGCGCCCATGTCTTCCAGGTACCAACTGATGGTTTCATTGGATCGCTCGTTAATCAGGTCTTCCAACGTTCCAGCGGCGCCAGCCTGTTGGCGCGCCAAGGCTGTGGCGTTGATCTTGTCGTCCACGTCGGTGAAATTGCGCACGTAGGTGACGTGATCGGCACCATAGGTATGGCGGAGCAAACGAAACAACGTGTCAAACACGATTACGGGCCGCGCGTTTCCTAGGTGGGCGCGGTCGTAAACCGTGGGCCCGCAAACGTACATGCGCACGTTATTTGGGTCGATCGGTTCGAAATCGACCTTTTTGCGGACCTTGGTATTGTACAATTTGATCGTCATGTTGTCTCGCCTTGATACGCTGCGCCAGTGCACAGGTTATTTGCAAACAATTCGCCCGCGGGCTTAGCAAGTTCAGGGATCAGAAGAAACGTGAAAGAGCGGCCCGCGACAGATGTCAGCAGGTAATAATAATGCAGATGGTGCAAATGCTCTTCATATCAGCTTCCTAGCGCGGACTGGGGCACAAATCAACGCGCAATCCTTACGGGGTGGTCACCAAATCTGACAGTTTGCGCATGGTGTTGAGGTTTCGTGCCGTTGCGGCGACGCCGAGGACCTTTTCCATTTTCGCAAACAGTTTGGATCGGGCAACGCCAGATGGGGCATAAAGCCAAACGAACCGGCCCTCGATATGGATAACTTCGTCCGGTGCGATGAGCGCATTTTTCAGGGTGTCATCCAGTACGGGTGGTGCTTCGCAGGTGAACAAATGAATGCGGTTTCCTGCGTCATCGAATGGGCAAGCGGTTGTTATATCGCGCACGACATTCGCAGGCAGCACGTAGATTGGCACATCGACCATGAGGTCTTTCGCAAGTGCCCCGCGCAGCCGACCAGCCAAATCATCGGGTTCTTCGTTGGCCGCAAACACCAAATTGCCGGATGCGATGTAGGTTTTGACCTGATCCCAGCCCAGCCCTTTGGCCACGGCACGCAGATCTGCCATGGGGACCTTGTTGGACCCGCCGACGTTTACCCCCCGAAGCAAAGCCACGAACTTGTTTAATTGATCTGTCATATGCCATGATGACCCCATGAGCCGTGAAACCGTCAACCAAATATGTGCACCGCTGCCGGGAGCAGAGCTAAACGACCCTTGGGGTGGCGGCCATGATGCATGGAAGGTCGGCGGCAAGATGTTCGCATCTATCGGCGCGCGTGGAGATGGTGTGGCCGTCAAATGCGCATCGATTGAGGAAGCATTGCACCTAGAGGACATGTTCGGTTGGCCAAAGGCCCCCTACTTTCACAGGTCTTGGGTTCATCTGCCAATGGATACGCCGGAGGACGAATTGCGCCATCGGATCTATGCGTCTTATAAAACAGTTCGCGGCGGGCTGACCAAAAAGCTGCAAGCAAGTTTGGCGCCGTTCGAGGGCTAAACCGTCGAACGCCGGACCTTTGTTGCCTAACACGGTGGGTTTGTCCGCCCCGTTGGGCTTTGCACCTTAGTCGTATTGAACCAGCTCAATTTCCAGCCCGTTTTCCTCGGTGAAATAAAACCGTCGGCCTGGTTCATAGTCTGCATGCGAATTCGGTGTATATCCAAGTTCCTTTACCTGTGCTTCTGCCTTGTCCAGATCTGGCACAACAACACCAATATGGTTTAGCCCCGCCTTCTGGGTGTAGGTGGTATGTGCTGCATCTTTCGCATCGCCACCGGGGCCGTTGTACAGCGCAAGGTAAGTGTCGGTTTCCCCGACGTGGACAGAATAGCCATCATAAATCGACGCGCCTTCCCACCGGATGTGCCACCCGAACAGATCGCACAGCAATGCGGCGGTGGCTTTGGCGTCAACGACGGTTACATTCAGATGCTCTAGGCGGGCCTGGTTACGCTTTTCCATGGTTTGGGTCCTTTGCGATGTAAAAACAGCCTGCATCAAGATCATGGCCCCAGCCAAGTCCTTGATGTTCAAGATGTCGAATAATGTTCTGCGGGAGGCAATCCTTACGGATGCGTATGGCTTTGGGTCTCATGAGAGTCATCCTTGTGTTTGTTCGTGGGGTATGGATAATTTCTCAAGTGCACTTTAGATCAAGGGAAAAGTTTAGGTCATGTCGGGATTAACAATTGGAGATCTTGCGCGGCGCACTGGGCTAAGCGTTCCTGCAATTCGGTTTTACGAAACCCATGGTATCGTTCACCCCGTTCGAAACGCAGGGGGGCATCGCCGGTATGGTGCACATGACTTGCGCCGGTTGTCGTTCGCGATGATTGCGCAAAAGCTAGGCGTGTCATTGGCGGACATCGCAGATGAACTGGCCCATTTGCCGATCCACAAAGCCCCAAGCAAAGCTGACTGGACACGCGTTTCAAAATCCATGCGCAGTGATCTGAACGACCGCATTCGGCAATTGGAACGCTTGCGGGACAATTTGGATGGATGCATTGGTTGTGGGTGCCTGTCCCTAGAGGCCTGCAAACTGTACAACCCCGACGATACCCGCGCCGCGCAAGGAACTGGACCGCGAACGTTGATCGAGGATTGACAGTCACCAAACCTGCGGGTCACGTGGGCGCATGAAGTTATCACATCGCATCACACATTTGACCCCCTCCGGTTCTGACGGTTGGGAGGTCTTTTACAAAGCCCGCGCCATGAAAGCCGCGGGGCATGACATCACCGAGCTGACCATCGGGGAGCATGACATCCGGACCCATCCTTCGATTTTGGCGGCTATGAATACGGCCGCTGTCGGCGGGCACACGGGATACGCTATGGTTCCCGGCACTGCAGAATTGCGTGCTGCCGTTGCCGCGCGCATTCAAGAGCGAACAGGCGTACCGACAACCGCTGCTAACATTATGATCACCCCAGGTGGGCAGTCGGCACTTTACACGACCCATCACGCGGTTTTGGATGACGGTGACGTTGCCCTTTATATCGACCCATATTATGCCACCTACCCCGGAACGATCCGTGGTGTTGGCGGTGTTCCACGCGGGGTCAGTGCATCACCAGATCACGGGTTTCAGCCCCAAGCGGCAGACATTGCTGCGCAAGCAGATGACGCGGCCAGCCTTTTGATCAACAGCCCAAATAACCCAACAGGCGCGGTTTATTCGCGTGCCACGTTGGATGGCATTGCGCAGGTTTGCAAAGACCGCGACCTTTGGCTGATCTCTGACGAAGTTTATGACACCCAAATCTGGGAGGGTGCGCATATCAGCCCTCGGGCCCTGCCCGACATGGCCGATCGCACGTTGGTGGTTGGGTCAATGTCCAAAAGCCATGCGATGACGGGGTCTCGGGTTGGGTGGGTCTGCGGGCCTGCGGATGTCATCGAACATATGATCAACCTTGCAACGCACACGACCTATGGCGTGCCAGGTTACATTCAGGATGCAGCACTGTTTGCGCTGGGTGAAGGAACGCCGTTGGAAACCGAGGTTGCGGCCCCGTTCAAGCGCCGCCGCGAGATCACCGAAGACCTGTTGGCGGGACAAAATGTGGTCAAGGCGAGCCCAACACAGGGGGCGATGTACGCCATGTTGGACCTGCGCGCGACCGGGATGAGCGGACAAGAGTTTTCGAATGCGTTGCTAGATGAACATCATATCGCGACGATGCCCGGTGAAAGTTTTGGCGACGCCGGTGCAGGACATGTTCGCGTGGCAATGACGATCAATGACGACCGCTATGCGGAAGCGTTAAAAACGTTGATGGCGTTCGCCGCCGAAAAAGCAGGCTGAACGCACAAAGGAGAAAGACCAATGGGAACGTTTCGGGAGCTCCACCAAAAGGGAAATCCATTCATCCTTGCAAATGCGTGGGATGCCGGTTCTGCCAAGATGCTAAAGGCGCTGGGCGCAAAGGCCATTGCCACATCTTCTGCGGGTCACGCGTTTACCCTAGGGCGGCCAGATGGGTTGGGCGTCACCCGCGACGAGGCCCTCGCCCATGGCGCTGATCTGGTCGCGGCGACTGGGTTGCCTGTTCAGGGGGATTTCGAAAACGGTTGGGGTGATGACCCCGAAACGGTTGCCGAAACGGTCCGACTGGCGGCAGAGGCCGGATTGGCTGGAATTTGTATTGAAGACACGATTTTGCCAACGGACGATGCCTATGATCGCGAGCTAGCAATCGAACGAATCGCCGCGGGCGTGGCAGCTGCCCGTGCCTTGCCGGAAGATTTCGTTCTCACCGCGCGGGCTGATGGGATCATGACGGGTGCGTATGACATCGAAGAAGGCATTGCGCGCCTGCAAGGGTTCGAAGCCGTTGGCGCCGATTGCCTGTATGCCCCGGTCCCAAAAACCATGGATGATCTGGCGCGAATTTGTGCGTCGGTCGCCGCGCCGGTCAACGTTTTGGTTGCGGGGCCAACATACACTGCGGAAACGTTGGCGCGATACGCCCAGATGGGTGCGGCGCGGATTTCGTTGGGGTCGTCCTTGGCGCGCGCCACACATAAGGTGATCCATGACGCCGCACAGGACATGTTTGGAACCGGATCGTTTGACCTGCTTGGAAAAAGCATATCGGGCAGCAAAGTCGATGCGTTTCTAAAATAACAAACGGCGCACCCGTGTTCGGGCGCGCCGGTGTGATACATCGATACGCGTTTCTAGAATTCAAACGCCATGCGAACAGCTGCGGTCGTGGCATCTAGGTCCAAGCCTGATCCATCGAAATTATTGAATTCGTGTTTCAAGATTTCACCGCCCAAACGAATATCATCCGTCAGCCTGTAATCCATACCAAGACCATATACCGGGCCCGTATCATCCCCGGTTAGGGCACCACCGGTACTGAGCTGAGCCACGCCGACTGTTACGTAAGGCAGGTAACTGCCCGCGTCATACCCAGCCCGAACCTTTGCACGGGCAACACTTTCTACGTTTGTGCCGCCGCTCGAAACGTCGAACCCAGACAATTCCAATTCGCCGCCGATAACGAAATTGCCAAAGTCGTAATCATACCCGCCATGCACACCGTATGTCGCTCCACTATCTACAAATGCCGCTGCGTCTTCATCAACATCCGCAAACCCGATGGACCCACCTGCGTAGAAACCGGACCAATCATTTGAATACGTATCCGGAACAAAGACCGGTGCCGTTGGTGGAGCGGTAACAACTGGAGCTTCAATATTCCCTGCGGACACGATTGATCCATTTGCCATAAGAACGGCAACTGTTGATGTCACTAATAAACGTTTCATTTAGGCGTCCTCTTCATGTTGTGTTTGACGGGACTGTCGCTGTGGACCCCCGTGGAGTTGAACAAAACAAAGAAAACGCCGCAGCTTGCCACGGATTTCTCAGGGAAGCGCGAAATCAGCGAGGCCCCGCAAAAACGTTACCCCAGCGTAAGCGAAACCGTGCCGCACCACAGTTCGGATCAAGAAATTTGTGATCCAAACCAGAGATGGATCAGTAGAGGTCAAAAAACGACCTGACGTCGTAAATGGAAAAGACCTTCGCGAATCTGAGCGCAAAAATGATCCTATGAAAACGGTGATTCAGAGCAACGCGATCCGCATCCGAAATCTAAGGACCATCGGTGCACGCAGAGGCCGCGCGGCCAGAGGACGGCCAAATTTGCGTTGATCAACCCTCAACGCGAAATTTTCAAAGGCCCAAATCATGACAGATCAAGCGACTTCAACCCGTCCCGCACGCCCTGCCCGTTCTGGTGGCCGTGCCGCCCGCCACGCCGCACGCGCAACACCATTGTCCGACGACATGCGCCCAATTCGGCCAGGAATGCCTGGCGGGATGTATAAACCTATGTCGGACGCGGATGTTTTGAAAATCCACGATGCGGCCCTGACCGCGTTGGAAACCATCGGCCTTGCTGATGCGCCCCAATCGGGCATCGATATTTTGACTGGCGCCGGTGCGATCTTGGGAGATGACGGGCGCATTCGGTTTCCCCGTTCATTGGTCGAAGATATGTTGGCGATTGCCTGCAAGGATCTCAAACTTGCAGCCCGTGACCCGCGCTATGATTTAGATCTGTCCGGGACTCGCGTGCATTACGGCACTGCAGGCGCCGCTGTGAACATGGTGGATGTAGAAGGCAACGACTATCGCGAAAGCACCCTGCAAGACCTGCACGACGCTGCGCGGATTACAGATACATTAGACAATGTCCATTTCTTGCAACGCCCAATGGTGGCACGCGATATCCTTGATAATTTGGAAATGGACCTGAACACGGTTTACGCCTGTACGGCTGGCACAACAAAACACATTGGGACATCGTTTTCGGACCCGTCGTTCGTGCCCGACTGCCTTGAAATGTTGTATATGATTGCCGGTGGAGAAGATGCCTTTCGTGCGCGCCCGTTCGTCAGCAACTCGAACTGTTTTGTGGTTCCGCCCATGAAGTTCGCAACTGAATCTTGCGAAACGATGGAACATTGTATTCGGGGCGGAATGCCCGTGTTGTTGTTGTCTGCTGGCATGTCTGGGGCGACTGCCCCTTCAACAACCGCAGGTGCAATCGTGCAAGCCGTTGCCGAATGTTTGGCAGGTGTTGTTTACGTCAACGCCATGGCCCCCGGTCACCCTGCAATCTTTGGAACTTGGCCGTTTGGGTTGGACCTGCGGACAGGCGCAATGACCGTTGGGTCAGGTGAACAGGCATTGCTGACAGCCGGATGCGCCCAGATGCACGCGTTCTATGGCCTACCAGGTGGCGCTGCAGGTGGCGCTGCAGACAGTAAAATGCCCGACATGCAGGCCGGTTGGGAACAGATGTGTTCAAACGTTATGGCCGGACTGGCGGGGTGTAACATGGTGTATGAAGCGGCTGGGATGCATGCGTCTTTGCTGGGGTTCTGCCATGAAAGCCTGATTTTGGGTGATGATTTGATTGGTCAGGCCCAACGCTGTGTTCGCGGGATTGAGGTGGACGACGAAACTATGGCGCTCGACCAGATGCGCGAGGTCTGTATGGGCGGTCCGGGGCACTACCTTGGGACAGACCGCACGCTGAGCCATATGGAACGCGATTGCGTCTATCCCACCTTGGGCAACCGGATGAGCCCGAAAGAATGGGCCGAAAACGATCGACCCAACTTGGTACAATCCGCCATTGCGAAGAAAGAAGCGATCTTGGCCACGAGATCCGCTGCGCGGTTTAACCCAGAATTAGATGCCGCGATTAGGTCGAGGTTTAACATTCACCTTCCGGCTTGATCGTTAAGGGCGCGAGAGAGTTCCCCCACCAATCGCAGCGGCAACACCCGTGGTGCCTGATGCGCTGGTGGGAAGCCCTTTCGCGACCCGTACAGCCAAAAACGCAAACGCCTGCGCTTCGAGCATATCACCATCAAAACCAGCGTCTTCGATCGGGGCGACAGGAAGGTCTGTCCGGTCCGCAATCATTTTCATCAATGTCGCATTCAGGCGCCCACCGCCGGTCACCAGAAGCTGTGTTGGTGGCTGAGGGCATTGCTTTAGACCTTCGGCAACCGACGCGGCGCAGGCCATTGTCAGTGTCGCTGCGGCATCTTCTAATGACAGGTCAGCAACGGCAGTGTTGAGGGCGCTAAAGTCATCGCGGTCGAGCGATTTCGGTGCCATACGGAAAAAATAAGGGTGGTTCAGGAACTCTGTGATGACCTGTTCGTTCACAACGCCCTTGGAGGCTGTCACGCCGTTCTTGTCAAAAGGGTTGCCGGTTTTTTCCAACATTAGGTCATTCAAAGGTGCATTGGCTGGCCCTGTGTCAAAGGCCAGCAAGGCACCTTCGGTTTCTGGCAATGGTTGGGACGGATCAACCCAGGTGATGTTGCCGACCCCGCCCAAATTCAGGATCGCTATTGGGGCGGTTGCCTTCATGTGTTTGGCCAATGCGAAATGGTAAAACGGCGCGAGCGGTGCGCCCTCGCCGCCCATTTGCACATCTGCGGTGCGGAAGTCCCAGACGACCGGCTTACCCAACACTTCGGCCAATATAGCGCCGTCCCCTGCTTGGTGGGTGCGCGGCGCGCCTTGTTTGCCTTTCGGGTCATGGGCAAGAGTTTGGCCGTGAAAGCCGACCAATTCTGCAGCCTCGAACCCAATGAGGGCCTGCGCATGCACTGTTTCGATGAGTTCGCAGACATCAGCAATGTCATCCTCGGGCCATTTCCCAAGCGCCCCTTTCAACGTATCGCGCTGGGCGGGTGTGTAGGGAAAAAACGCGGATGGTCCGAATTCGAAAACCTCGTGGCCATCAGTAACAATTTCTGCGGCATCGACACCATCTAGTGACGTTCCTGACATGGCCCCAACGACACGACAGCGATCCGTTTTCAACATACTCTTTCCCTTGCCTGATGAGGGTTCTATAGACTGTCCCGAACGATAACAGGACGACGCTATGACCTACCATCCCAAATCCGATTTCATCCGCATCATGATTGAACGGGGCTTTTTGGCCGATTGCACGGATTATCAAGGTTTGGATGAGGCATTCGCCGCCGGTGTTGTCCCAGCCTACATTGGCTTTGATGCGACAGCGAAGTCTTTGCACGTTGGGTCCTTGATCCAGATTATGATGTTGCGTTGGCTGCAGAAAACCGGACACCAGCCGATTACGCTGATGGGCGGCGGCACCACAAAGGTTGGCGACCCGTCGTTTCGCGCAGACGAACGCCCCCTCCTGACGGCTGACCAAATTGATGACAATATCGCCGGTATCAAAAAGGTCTTTTCAGCCTACATTGATTACGATGCCGAATTGCCAGCATTGATGTTGAACAACGCTGAATGGCTGGACGAGCTGAACTACCTCGACTTTTTGCGCGACATTGGTCGGCATTTTTCGGTGAACCGGATGTTGTCATTTGAAAGTGTGAAATCGCGTTTGGATCGCGAACAGTCTTTGTCGTTCCTTGAGTTCAACTACATGATTTTGCAGGCCTATGACTTCCTCGAGCTAAACCGCCGTTATGGCTGTTTGCTCCAAATGGGCGGGTCAGACCAATGGGGCAATATCGTCAATGGTATCGACCTGACACGCCGCGTTTTGGAAAACCAGATATTCGGGCTGACATCGCCATTGTTGACCACAAGCGACGGCAAAAAGATGGGTAAGTCGCAGCAAGGAGCGATTTGGTTGAACGCGGACATGTTGTCCCCTTACGAATTCTGGCAGTTTTGGCGCAATACAACGGATGCGGACGTTGGCCGGTTCTTGAAGCTGTATACCGAAATGCCCGTTGAAGAATGCGACCGTTTGGGTGCCTTGGAAGGGTCCGAGATTAACGACGCAAAGATCACGTTGGCAAACGAGGTGACGGCCCTTCTACACGGTCGTGAAGCTGCGAATGCGGCGGCGCAGACCGCAAAAGAAGTGTTCGAAAAAGGTGGCGTTGGAGACGACCTGCCGACCCTGACGTTGAGCGCGGATGATATTGGCGACGGCATTTCGATCGTTCAGTTGATTGTTAAGTCTGGGCTTGCGGGAACTGGCAAAGAGGCCAAACGCTTGATCGCCGAAGGCGGCGCAAAGATGAATGATGAAGCCTTGGGTGATGCCGGAATGCGCATTTCGGCTGCAGATTTGGCAGAGCCGATCAAGTTGAGCGCGGGCAAGAAGCGCCATGCCTTGGTTCAACTAGGTTAGAAGGGTCAACAGCCCGCCCCCGAGAAACGCCAGCACCGCAGCAATAACAGCCGCAAGAAACGGCGTTGGACGTGGTGCAGGTATGTGAGGCAAATGCTTCATACATCACTTAACCTCGTCTTAGGTAAAGGCGGGGTTAAGTGTTTTTATGGCCCTGCCCCTGCAACAATCCGAACCTTTCGCACGCGCATTAGACGCGCTTGGTGTGCTGATCGCGTCACGCGCACCTTTGATTATCGAACGCCGGTTTCCGATTCTCGGAAACGTTCGATTTGCGTCCCGCATTGCAGCACATGCTTTGGCCCAAAGGCCGCGAATCATGAATGCTGAAACCGATACACCAGACCTTTACCGTGCTGCGGGCTACCGTCAGATCATCACTCCGGCTCATATCGCACGCTGGGACATTGGTGCACCGGACCTAGAGAAACACATGAACGGTAAATGGCGTAACCAGCTGCGCAGAGGACTGGGAAACCGATTGCAAATTCGAGAGATTACGTGGGATGGATCTGCACATTGGTTGTTCGATCACGCTGCTGAGATGGCGAAACAGCGCCGTTTTCAAGCACTTCCGGTGCCTGTGATGGCCGCATTTGCAAGGAACACAGCTAACAGCGCCGTTATTTTTGAAGCCCATAAAGATGGCACGCCCGTTGCGGCCTGTTTGGTGCTGCGTCATGGCCCGTCTGCGACCTATCAAACGGCGTGGTCTTCACCAGACGGGAAAACACTACAAGCGTCTCGTGTGTTACTGGATCATGCAGCACGGCGATTGGCCTGCTGGGGACATACAGATTTTGACCTCGGTCTTGTCGACACAGAACATGCGGCGGGGTTGGCGCGGTTTAAACTGGGCACCGGTGCAGATCTTGTTCGGTTAGGCGGCACATGGGTGCATATGGGTCGCGTGCGCCCTCTGGCCCCTGCGGCGTCAATCGCGTAACACTGAGGTCAAGACAACGAAAACAGGCCCGTCATGACTGATAGCATCCTAAAGCGCTGTGAAACAAAGGGCCTGCGCCTAACAGATCAACGCCGCACGATTGCGGGCGTATTGGAATCGGCAGATGACCACCCCGATGTTGAAGAACTATACGCGCGTGCGTCGGCGGCGGACCCTCGCATTTCATTGGCGACAGTTTACCGAACGGTAAAGTTGTTTGAAGAAGCCGGAATTCTGGAGAAGCACGATTTTGGCGATGGACGTGCACGATACGAAACCGCCGGCGGCGAACACCACGACCATTTGATTGATCTGCAATCAGGCGAAGTGATCGAGTTTATCGACGCCGAAATCGAAGCCCTTCAAGATCGCATCGCGGAAAAGCTGGGGTACGAGTTAAAAGGACACCGTTTGGAACTATACGGTGTGAAAAAGGACACGTCCGATGATACCTAAAATTCTGCTTCGCGTTCGGCTGGGGTTTAACTGATGGAAAACATCCGTGGCGCGGCCCTGATGACGCTTTCCATGTTGGGCTTTGCCATCGAGGATGTTTTGATCAAGACCCTCGGGGCCTATATTTCAACGGGTCAGATTATCAGCACAATCGCAGCGGGCGCGGCCCTGACATTCGCCATTTGGTTTATTGCCCGCGGTGAACCGGTATTTATTCGTGCCCATTTGGCCCCTAAAGTGTGGCTGCGCAGCATGTTTGATGTGCTTGGAACAATCTTTTTCTTGTCCGCACTAATGCGGCTGGATGTAACCATCTTGTCAGCGATCATTCAGGCAACGCCTTTGGTTGTTGCATTGGGGGGCGTTTTGTTTTTGGGGCAAACCGTAGGGTGGCTGCGGTGGTCGGCCATCGGCGTTGGTTTTATTGGGGTCCTTTTTATCATTCGGCCCGGGCTGGATGGGGTCTCTTATGCGACCCTTCTTGGGGTCATCGGAATGTTCGGCCTTGCAGGGCGGGATTTGACCACGCGGGCGTTGAAAATAGACATATCCGGCGCCCATTTGACGTTTCATGCGTTTTTGCTGCTGATGCCGGCCGGACTGATTTTGACTGCAATTAACGGCCAAACCCTGACCTTGGTTACCGGGACAGAAGCCCTGACGCTGATCGCCTGTATCGCTGTAGTCTTGCTGGCCTATCTGGCCATTGTGGCGGCTACACGGGACGGAGATGCCGCATTTATTTCTATGTTTCGTTACACGCGGATGGTCTTTGCGCTCTTCCTTGGGATGGTCTTTTTGGGTGAACGACCAGATGCATTGACCCTGATTGGCGTTGCGATTGTTATTGGCGCCGGGATTTTCACGCTCCTGCGTGAGGCGCGCGTGCGCACCACTTCCAAATCCCAGCCTGACCCGCTATAGGATCGTTGAACATTAAACTATCGCCGCGACCCTACGTCAAAGGAACAGAAAATATGGCCATTATTATCGACATCCACGCCCGCGAAATCCTCGACAGCCGAGGCAATCCGACGGTCGAAGTCGACGTCACACTTGAAGACGGCACAATGGGCCGAGCTGCTGTTCCTTCTGGCGCGTCTACAGGCGTGCACGAAGCTGTCGAAAAGCGTGACGGTGACAAAGCCCGTTACAAAGGCAAAGGCGTTTTGGAAGCCGTTGCAGCGGTGAACGGTGAGATTGCAGAAGCCATCGTTGGTTTTGATGCCACTGAACAAGTCGCCATCGACGGCGCGATGATCGAACTGGACGGCACAGACAACAAGGGCCGTCTTGGTGCCAATGCCATTTTGGGTGTGTCCATGGCTGTTGCAAAGGCCGCTGCTGATTTCACAGCACAGCCATTGTACCGCTATATCGGCGGCACAGCGGCCCGCACCCTGCCCGTCCCGATGATGAACATCATCAACGGTGGCGAACATGCGGACAACCCGATCGACATCCAAGAATTCATGATCATGCCAGTTTCGGCCGCAAACATCCGCGAAGCTGTACGTATGGGGTCCGAAGTGTTCCACACCTTGAAGGGTGAGCTGACTGCAGCTGGTCTTTCCACTGGTATTGGCGATGAAGGCGGCTTCGCACCCGACATTAGCTCTACCCGTGCAGCCCTCGATTTCATCCTGAAATCCATCGAAAAAGCAGGCTACACACCGGGCAAAGACATCTACCTTGCGTTGGATTGTGCTGCGACAGAATACTACAAAGACGGCAAATACGAGATGAAAGGCGAAGGCAAATCTCTGACATCTGCTGAAAACGCTGATTACCTTGCTGCGCTGTGCGACGACTACCCGATCATTTCCATCGAAGACGGCATGTCCGAAGACGATTGGGAAGGTTGGAACGCGCTAACGGAACGTCTGGGTGACAAGATCCAACTGGTTGGCGACGATTTGTTCGTAACAAACCCCGCCCGTTTGGCGATGGGGATCGAACAGAAATCCGCGAACTCTATGCTCGTAAAAGTGAACCAGATCGGCACGCTGACCGAAACACTGACAGCCGTCGACATGGCGCACCGTGCGAAGTTCACAAACGTGATGTCACACCGTTCCGGTGAAACCGAAGACGCAACCATTGCCGACCTAGCTGTGGCAACCAACTGTGGCCAAATCAAAACTGGTTCTTTGGCGCGGTCTGACAGGTTGGCGAAATACAACCAGCTGATCCGCATTGAAGAGATGTTGGGTGAAACAGCGGTTTATGCAGGCACGTCCATCCTGAAAAAGTAATCAGGAAATACGAACAGAAACAGGGCCTCCGACTGTTCGGGGGCCCTATTTTATTGGAAACGTGCCGGGCGGTACGGTGCGAGCAGATCAGCATAGTGGTCTTGTCCCTGCCCTAAAACCTCGGCCGCTGTGGCAGCCCCTGTTATGGCCGCCAAGGTGACACCCGAATGCATAACCGCCACATGCAATCCAGGCGCGCCGACGGCACCAATCACCGGTAGCCCATCTACCGGCATGGGCCGAAATGCCAAATCGACGGAATGGCAGACCAGATCGGTGCCGATCATCGGTGACAGCCAAGCCAACACCCGTTCCGCGATTTGAGTTGGGGTTTCGGAAATTTCCGACGCATCATCACCTTGGTGGTTCGCAACCGCGGAGGCCATCAAACGCCCATTAGGCAATTGGCGAACCTCGCCGTTGGGAGTTACCAGAATATGGTCGATTTTTGCAGCGATTGGCTGGGTCGTGACCAAAACACCAGGGCGGCGCAACATTGGAACCGACACGCCAGCCGTTCCCATGATTTTTTCTGTCCCTGTTCCGGCGGCGACCACAACCTTGTCGGCGGGAATGTGTCCAATATCTGTTTGCACCCCAGTCACAACGCCATCGACCGTTATCGATTGCACCTTCGCGCCTCTCACAATTTTCGCACCGCTTGCGTTTAGCAATTGCGTTGCAACATTGGCGGGTTCTGCTGCGGCTTCGAACGGAAATTGCAAGGCTTCTGTCGCGGGTACAACCAGCGTGGGTTCAGCAGCATACAAAGCCTCGCTGTTTAGGTATTTCACTTTGTAGCCAATAGCTTGCAGATCGAACTTCATCTTATGAAGCGCGGCCCCCTGTTCTTCCCACCACAAGGCGCCACATTTATTTACGGAGAGGTCCAGCTGCGCTGATAGGTCCTCGTAGGCCGCCATGCTGGCAACACGCAATCTGTGATGGGCCGCGTCGGCGTAGAAGCTGGCATTGATCCATCCAAACGACGTTTGCGAAGCAGCTGGCAGACCGGCATCCACGACGGTCACATCTGCGCCCATCGTTGACAGGTGCCATGCAATGCTTGCGCCAATTATACCGCCACCAACAACGATCACGCTCATAGCGCCCCCTTGGATTTATCCTTTGATTAGCCTAGCGTAACCCAATGACAGCACAAGATATTATCGCCTCCCTGAACCTATCACCCCATCCGGAAGGCGGATTTTACCGCCAGACATGGGTTGATGAAACTGCCGAAGGGCGCCCCCATGGGACATGCATCTATTTTCTGCTGAAGGCTGGCAAGCCGAGCCATTGGCACCGCGTGGATGCGGTGGAGATTTGGCATTACTATGCGGGGGCCCCGTTGGTTTTGAAACTGGCACAGTCGGAAGATGGCGAGAGACAGGACGTTCTGCTCGGGCCCGATATCCTTGGCGGCCAGCGCCCCCAAGGGATCGTACCAAAAGATTGGTGGCAAGCGGCCGAAACAACCGGTGACTGGACCCTAGTCGGCTGTACGGTAAGCCCCGGTTTTCGCTTCGAAGGGTTTGAACTTGCGCGCGCCAACTTTGATATTCCGAGCGTTTAGCGCGGACCAAAAACTTCGCGTCTAACGGGGGTATAGGTGACCCAAAAGAGATGCGCCGCCGTGCAGCGGATCGCTTAGCGCCAGTACACGGGGCGACTTTCTCCGGTAGCGGCCATCGGATTTCCAGCTTGTACCGTGCAGTCAGGCTCCGCGATTAACCTGAATACCTTCTTACTTTCTTTGGTTCATAAATACTCATTTCTCGCTACCGCAGACCGCACCCCTCGGATTGGCTCCGCCAATTCGAAACAAAAAAACGGGGACCGAAGCCCCCGTTGTAAGTCTCGCCATCTAGGCTCATTCTAGTGTACCGCCCGGTATTCTGCCTGCGGCCTAGACGTCGCCGGGAAAGACCTCAGCCTTTCCGGGTCTTGTACCCTCGGAACGAACGGAGGGCGAATTTATTAGCTACAGCCTGATGTTCCACCGCAGGTGTTGCACTTCATGCAGGTGCCGTTGCGTACCAGAGTGTAGTTGCCGCATTCGCCGCACGCCTCACCCTCGTAGCCTTGCATTTTGGCCTTATCGCGGGCTGACATGCTTACTGTGCCAGAAGATACAGCTGTCGTTGCCTGCGCCATACCCCCACCGGCGGCCACGGCTGGTGCGATTGTTTCAATCGCAGTCGCGACATCACCTGTTCCGGTGAAGGCAACAGACCCTGCCCCGCCTTGCAACACGACAAGATCGTTTGGAACGCGTTTACGCAAGTAACCTGTGGAGCTGATCTGTTTGAGCACTTCCAAGGACTTGGTCGCAGCCGTTTCAGACATCTCCTGAACGTTAGATACGCCTTCCTCTTCACCACGGCCCAGATCATCAAAGGATGCGCCTTCTGGTTTAACGTGCGCCAGATCAGTGCGGTCGAGATAGGACACAGCCAATTCGCGGAAGATGTAGTCGAGGATCGACGTCGCATTCTTGATGCTGTCGTTGCCTTGAACCATGCCCGCTGGTTCGAATTTGGTGAATGTGAACGCATCAACGAATTCTTCGAGCGGCACACCGTATTGCAGACCAACAGACACAGCGATGGCGAAGTTGTTCATCATGGCGCGGAAGCCCGCACCCTCTTTGTGCATATCGATAAAGATTTCGCCCAAGTTACCGTCTTGGTATTCGCCTGTGCGCAAGTACACCTTATGGCCACCAACGACAGCTTTCTGAGTGTAGCCCTTCCGGCGCTCTGGCATCTTTTCGCGGTGCGATTTGATGACCTCTTTGATGACGACCTTTTCGATGATCTTTTCGGCCAACACTTGGGCTTTTTCCATTGTGTTGCCGGATTCGAGAATCTCAGCGGCCTCATCATCATCTTCAATCAACGCAGCAGCCAATGGCTGGGACAGTTTGGACCCATCACGGTAAAGCGCATTGGCTTTTACGCCCATTGCCCAAGACCGTTCGTACGCTTTTTGACAATCTTCGATGGTTGCATCGTTTGGCATGTTGATCGTTTTGGAAATGGCGCCAGAGATGAACGATTGTGCCGCAGCCATCATGTCGATGTGGCTGTTTACAGACAAGAAACGCTTGCCTTTTTTGCCGCATGGATTGGCGCAATCGAACACAACATAATGCTCTTCTTTCAGGTGCGGTGCACCTTCCAGGGTCATTGTCCCGCATACGTGGTCGTTGGCGGCGTCAACGTCAGCCTTGGAGAACCCAAGTGATTTTAAGAGATCAAACGTTGGGTCGTTCAGTTTTTCAGCCGGAATTCCCAACACGTCGTTGCAGAATTCCTCTCCCAATGTCCATTGGTTGAACACGAACCGGATGTCGAACGCGGATGGAAGCGCTGCTTCGATCTTGTCGATTTCCGCCTGTCCAAAACCATGGCCCACAAGCGCTGTATGGTTAATGCCCGGTGCATTGCCCAATGTGCCGTGACCCACCGCGTAAGAAACGATTTCTTCGGACTGGCTGGATGAATAGCCCAGTTTTGCTAAGGCCGCAGGAACGGATTGGTTGATGATCTTGAAATACCCACCACCCGCAAGTTTCTTAAACTTCACCAGCGCGAAGTCAGGTTCGATACCGGTTGTGTCACAATCCATGACCAAGCCAATTGTACCTGTCGGAGCGATCACCGTAGATTGTGCGTTCCGGTAGCCGTGCTTTTCGCCAAGTTTAAGCGCTTCGTCCCAGCTGGACATCGCCAATTCAATCAGACGGCTGTCTGGACAGTTGGCGTGGTCTAGGGCAACCGGTTTTACGTCAAGCTGTTCGTAACCGTCGGACGCGCCGTAGGCCGCATTGCGGTGGTTGCGAATGACGCGCAGCATGTGATCTGCGTTTTTCTTGTACCCAGGGAACGGGCCGAGTTCGCCTGCCATTTCAGCGGATGTTGCATAAGCAACGCCGGTCATGATTGCGGTCAATGCGCCAGCCAATGAACGACCTTCGTCTGAATCGTAGCCATAGCCCATGTTCATCAGCAACCCGCCGATGTTTGCATAGCCAAGACCCAACGTCCGGAAGTCATAAGACCGCTGTGCGATCTCTTTGGATGGGAACTGCGCCATCATCACAGAGATTTCCAGTGTCACAGTCCACAAACGGGAGGCGTGCATATAGTCTTCGACTTGGAATTCGCCGTCTTTGTAGAATGTCAGAAGGTTCATAGACGCGAGGTTACAGGCGGTGTCGTCCAAGAACATGTATTCGGAACAAGGGTTTGAACCACGGATTGCGCCGTCTTCTGGACAAGTGTGCCAGGCGTTTACTGTGTCATGGTACTGGATGCCCGGATCGGCACAGGCCCATGCTGCGTGGCCTACCTTTTCCCACAGATCGCGCGCCTTGATAACTTTAGCGACTTCACCGTTTTTGCGGTTGATCAGTTTCCAGTTTGCGTCTTCTTCAACGGCTTTCAAGAAAGCGTCAGTTACGCGGATCGAGTTGTTGGAGTTCTGACCGGAGACAGAATTGTAGGCCTCGGAATCCCAGTCGGTATCGTAAGTTGGGAATTCAATTGAGGTGTGACCCTGCTTTGCATAATCCAGAACGCGTTTTACGTATGTTTCTGGGATCATTACCTTTTTGGCTTCGCGGATCGCGTCTTTGAGTTGAACATTTTTCTTGGGATCGTAGGCGTCGGCTTCTGCGCCGTCCCACCCTTGGATCGCACCAAAGATCAAGTTCAGCTTTGCTTCGTGCATTTTGGAACCAGCAACGATGGACGCCACTTTCTGTTCTTCCAAAACCTTCCAATTGATGAATTCTTCAACATCTGGGTGGTCCGCATCAACGATGACCATCTTTGCTGCACGGCGCGTTGTGCCGCCAGATTTGATTGCGCCAGCCGCGCGGTCGCCAATTTTCAAGAAACCCATAAGTCCGGAAGATTTACCCCCGCCAGACAAGGCTTCGCCTTCGCCACGCAAGGACGAAAAGTTTGTACCTGTGCCAGATCCGTATTTGAACAAACGTGCCTCACGGACCCAAAGGTCCATAATGCCGCCTTCGTTGACCAGATCATCCGCAACAGACTGAATAAAGCAGGCGTGCGGCTGCGGGTGCTCGTAGGACGACGCTGATTTGGTCAGTTCACCGGTTTTGTAATCAACATAGTGATGACCCTGTGCTGGGCCATCGATCCCATATGCCCAATGAAGACCTGTGTTGAACCACTGAGGGCTGTTTGGCGCAGCGCGCTGCGTAGCCAACATATAGCGCATTTCATCGAAATAGGTACGCGCGTCTTCTTCGGTGGTGAAATAACCACCCTTCCAGCCCCAATACGTCCAGGCACCGGCCAAACGATCGAACACCTGCTTGGCGGATGTCTCGCCATCCATTGTGGCGCCTTTAGCGGGGACAGACCGCCACAAGAACTCAGGAACGCCCTTCTCTTCTACCTTTACGGTTTCAGAAGGTACGCCGGCTTTGCGGAAATATTTCTGCGCAATAACGTCGGATGCCACTTGGCTCCACGCGTCGGGAATTTCACAATCGTCCAGCTTGAAAACAATCGTCCCATCCGGATTGCGGATTTCAGACGTTGCCGATTTGAAACCGACCTCTGCATAGGCGTCTTGTCCGGATTTTGTGAAATTGCGCTCGATTTTCATCGTTGTCGTGCCCCTGTCCATGGTGCGGCTGACGTTGCAGCCATTGATAACCTGTTCCCGAAAACTATCGGGTCCCTCGTGCCGACCGAGACAACGTAGCGTTCAGACACACCTTTCCCGGCTTCACGATGCGAAGTTCGGTAGATCAGTTTGTGCACAGCACCCTGATTTCAGTAATATGTCCCACACTGGCATAAACACTATATGTTGTGTTGCCTCATCCAGCCCGCACAACTTGACGCATCTATACCTAGGGGGTCAACGAATTTTTTACCCTAAATGTGGATTTATACTTCTTGACCCGTCCAAATATATGCATGCCCGAAAACGGTCCCCGATTCCCCCTCAGACTTGCGCACAGGACATTTGAATTAGCTGGACTTTGAACGGAATAGAAAAACCTAATGTTTGACAGCGGACTAGCGCGAAAAGTTCACCAATCACATGAGTTATCCACAACCGCCCTGCCGTACCGAGCAAATCAATTTACGGACACCAGAATACTCACATTTCTGTGGCACTATCGTTACGTCAGCCAAATAAGATTGCCCCCGGACGCAACCGCAGCGCACCACTATATCTATGCCCGAATGGCCCCAAACCACGCGCTAATCCGCGTCAGTGTGTGGGTCATCGTCATATAAATATGGGGAACAGTGGATTTCAGAAGACCAAGCGAGCGAATGTCGCACCCACTTTCATCGTCTGGCGCGACGAAATCTACGCCCAACACCAGATTCAGCCGGACACGCGAATCTCCTTGTTGACGAAACGACATACATGGGAAGAATTCCGAAGATCCGCAAAATCTGATTGCCCCAAACAAGCAGGCGGCCGCCCCCTAAAAGGAGACGGCCAGCTTGATCAACTAAGTTGAAATGGTCGGGGCGAGAAGATTCGAACTTCCGACCCCCTGTACCCAAAACAGGTGCGCTACCAGGCTGCGCCACGCCCCGACTGAGGGCTGACTTAAGGCCTGTAGCTCGGGAAGAAAAGACCTAATTTATGTTTTTTTTAATTCACCAAACATGGCCACACAACTTCGCCTGAAACACTAGGGTGTTGCAGCTCATTTCCAGCGGCAAGCCCCAGCCGTTCGGCCATACCGCCATTTATTTCCAAGACGTATTGAATGTCAGTTCCACCAAAAATCGGTGTCTCATCCAAAGGAACAGCCATCGAGTGGACATGATCGATCACACCATCCGGGCCAACAAAAATCATATCTAGTGGAATCAGCGTATTCCGCATCCAGAAACTGACCCGTTGTGGGCGTTCGAAAACAAACAGCATGCCTTCCAGCGTGTCCATTTGCTCGACGAACATCAGGCCTTGGGCCCTTTCCTCGGGTTCGTCCGCCACCGTAACATCGAATCGGACCGAGCCAAACTCACCACGAACAGATACGGCGTCGGCAGAACATGCTGCTGACGCCGTTATAGCCGACACGAAATAGGTGGCGGCGTAGAATCCGAGTTTCTGAATTAGGTTCGAGAAACCGCGCTTTCCCATGGCAAAACCTCTGCAGCCATGAGCCCGCGTTTACCTTCAATGGCCCGCAGCGCAACGGCTTCGCCGGGTAGCAAATCAGCCAACCCAGCGAGACGCAAGACTTCGACATGCACAAACACGTCAGCCGAAGAACCAAAGACATTGGCAAAGCCAAAACCTTTCGCCTTATCGAACCATTTGACACGTGCGGGCTCGATTGGTGCCGCGGCGATCTCTTCAGGATCAAAGTCCGCGAAATCTGCCAACCCTGGAGCTAACGTTCCCTCAGACTGATCAATTGAAAGCACTTCAGAGGCCTGTAATCCCCGCCCAGTGCTGACAACAGTTACCTCGATACCCGTTCCTTCTGCGACGGAACTTTGTCCGAAGTTCCGAAGGACATTCGCATGCAACAGAATGTCCGGGCCGCCTTCATTCGCCACGATAAAACCAAAACCTTTACCGGGATCAAACCACTTTACTTGCCCACCCATTGGGTAGCCATCATTTTCTATTTCGCTCATATTGCTCGCCTTTGTCCGCATGCCCCCCAAAAGCAACGCAGACGGTTCCCATCTGACGCAACCGTTACCTCACGCGGCGCAAAATACAAGCGCTCCTGTCGCGTAACTTTCACGTAGCGTGAAAATTATGGGCTCAAACGCTCAATATTCCAAGGGCTTTCTCGCGTTAACCGCGACCAACAGAACCTGTCATGCAACCTAAAGTCGCCATCAGCCCAAAATTCAATTTCCAGCGGAGAGATTCGGTAACCGCCCCAAAAAGGTGGGCGATCCGGATTTGTTCCGTGTTTTGTCGTTACCTTTGCAACCTCGGCAACCAACGCGGCCCTCGAAGATAATGGAGCACTTTGGTCTGAAGCCCACGCACCCAGGCGGCTTTTCAAGCTACGCGACCGGAAATAGGCATCAGCTTGAGGACCATCCTCAAGTGTGACGATTCCGCGAACACGGATCTGTCGACGCAGGGATTTCCAATGCATCACAAACGCCGCCTTACCTGTCGCCGCGAGTTCTTGACCCTTTGTGCTTCCGTAATTGGTATAGAACACGAACGCGCCATCACCCTTTCCGTGGCTTTCGATTTCTTTAAGCAGAACCATCCGTGCATTCGGCATGCCGTCTTGATCTACTGTAGACAAAGCGATCGCATTGGGGTCGTTAGGTTCGCTGGCTTGGGCCTCAGTAAGCCACGCCTTTGCGATCACAAACGGGTCGTCCCCTGCAAATTTACCTTTTCGGTCAGCCATGTGATGTCCAGTCATATTATGAGATGCCCTAAAGGTGGCCCCAATAGGCACAACGTCAAGGCCGATTTGCGGTGCCAGCTTTGCGTGGCTTGAAGCAATCGTCCCTATCGCCTAAACGGAATACCAATGTGAACGCCAAATATGGCGGCGGTACGAAAGGGACTTCAATGTCATCCAATTTGATGCAGGGTAAACGCGGCCTGATTATGGGACTCGCCAACGATAAATCCATCGCTTGGGGGATCGCAAAGGCCCTGTCCGAAGCAGGTGCCGAACTTGCCTTTTCTTACCAAGGAGACGCGTTGAAGAAACGTGTTGGACCTTTGGCTGAAAAACTTGGGTCAGATATGGTTCTGCCATGTGATGTAAGTGACGAAGCATCGATCGATGCGCTGTTTGAAGGTATCAAAGAAAAATGGGGCGACATTGACTTTATCGTTCATGCCATTGGCTTTTCGGATAAAAATGAATTGCGAGGTCGTTATGTCGACACCAGCGCCGAGAACTTCCGCAAGACAATGGATATTTCGGTTTATTCGTTCACATCGGTAATGCAACGCGCAGAAAAGATGATGAAACCTGGCAGTTCTGCGATCACGTTGACCTATTATGGGGCGGAACGGATTATGCCCCATTATAACGTCATGGGCGTTGCGAAGGCGGCGCTGGAAGCGTCGGTACGGTATCTGGCCGAAGACCTTGGTAAAGACGGCATTCGGGTCAATTCAATTTCTGCGGGCCCAATCAAGACACTTGCCGCGTCTGGCATCGGCGATTTCCGCTACATCCTTAAATGGAACGAGTACAACTCGCCCCTGCGCAAAAACGTCAGCATCGACGAAGTAGGCGGATCTGCGTTGTACCTGCTGTCCGACCTCAGCAGCGGCGTGACGGGCGAAACGCACCACGTCGACGCTGGTTACCACGTTGTCGGTATGAAAGCCGTGGACGCCCCTGACATGTCTCCAAACAAGGACTAAGTATGTCGCTGGCCGCATTCTTTGCAATTTGGTCGCTTCATCTGATGGCCGCCATCAGCCCGGGCCCTGCTGTACTGATGTCTGCGCGCATCGGGATCCGTGATGGATTGAGGACGGGAATTTTCCTGTCTGTCGGTATTGGGCTTGGTGGCGTCATTTGGGCCGCGGCGGCGCTGTTTGGTTTAAACCTATTGTTCGCAGCCGCGCCCTCGCTCCTGCTTGGCTTTAAAATCCTCGGTGGTGCCTATCTGGTTTGGATGGGCTGGCACATGTGGCGCGAGGCGTCCGTTCCCCTTGATGTCGCAAACATCCAACAACCCAAACTGACTGCACTGAAAGCATTGCGGCTCGGGCTATTCACACAGTTGGCCAATCCGAAACCAGCCGTTCTATTCAGCGCCATCTTCTTGGGGACGGTGCCACCATCGGCGCCAACGTGGATCTACGGCGCTATCTTGCTGGCTGTATTTGCCAATGAAACCATTTGGAACTGCGCGGTTGCACGGGTGTTCTCGTTTGATCGCACAAAACGCGCCTATACAGGACTGAAAACCACACTTGATCGTGCTTTTGGGGCAGCCCTTGCGGCCCTAGGGATGAAGATCGCTGCGACATAAACCAATTATTGCTCACTCAACAAATAGGCTGACACAATGACAGACCGCCTGCCCCACGAAAAAGGCTTCCATATCTCATGGGATCAAATCCACCGTGACAGCCGTGCGCTCGCATGGCGTTTGGACGGGAAAGGCCCAGACAATGGGGCTTGGAAAGCAATTGTTGCTGTAACACGAGGCGGCATGGCGCCAGCGATGATCATCGCGCGGGAATTGGACGTGCGCACAGTCGATACCATTTCCGTTGTGTCCTACCATTCGGGCGGCGGCAAAGCAGATCAACGCCGCGAAGCACAGGTTCTGAAAGCACCAGACGACGCGTTGATGGGCGACGGCGAAGGAATTCTCATCATTGATGATCTGGTCGACAGCGGCAAAACGTTAGAGCTTGTACGCAAGCTCTATCCAAAAGCACATTTGGCAACGGTCTACGCGAAGCCAGAAGGCGAACCGCAGGTGGATACGTTCATCACTGGCGTTTCACAGGACACATGGATTTTCTTCCCATGGGATATGGCGCTTCAATATGTAGAACCCTACCGCGGTAAGGACTGATCATGACCCTGCCCCGCACAGCCACCACGTTTTCGCCTCCAGTGATGGAAGCGCGACGCTGGCTTGAGGGGGTCGATTTTTCGGACAGGCCCCTAATAAACGTCAGTCAAGCCGCGCCTGTCGATCCGCCCCCATTGCACATGCGCGAAGCTATGGCGCGGATGATCGTCGACGACGATGAAAGCCATCTGTACGGCCCCGTCTTGGGCCTTCCAGCGTTGCGCGAACAGGTGGCCAAGGATTGGTCAACGGCCTATGGCGGCGCGATTGCACCGCAAAATGTGGCAATCACATCTGGCTGCAATCAGGCGTTTGCTGCAGCGATTTCAACACTGTGCGCCGAGAACGACGAAGTTATTTTGCCCGTTCCTTATTATTTCAATCACCGCATGTGGTTGGATATGACCGGTGTCAAAACAGTGCCTTTGTCGGGCGCTGAAGGGCTAGTCCCCAATGCCACAGATGCGGAGCGACTGATAACAGCGCGGACACGTGCGATTGTGTTGGTCACCCCCAACAATCCCGGCGGCGTGGAATACCCTGCGGCAACGGTTCAGGCATTTGCGGACCTTGCCCGCGCCAAAGGGATCGCATTGATCATCGATGAAACGTACCGCGATTTTGACAGCCGGACAGAAGCGCCGCACGCGTTATTTCAGGACGCAGATTGGGGCGACACGCTGATCCAACTATATTCGTTTTCAAAGGCTTATCGCCTTACAGGTCATCGCGTTGGTGCAATGGTTGCCAGCCCGCAGCGGTTGGCAGAGGTCGAAAAGTTCCTTGATACAGTGACAATCTGCCCAAATCAGTTGGGTCAACGGGCCGCCCTATGGGGCATGCAAAACCTTAAGGACTGGCTTGCCGGCGAAAGGTTGGAAATTCTTGACCGGCGCGCGGCAATCGAAGACCAGATGCCACGCTTGACGGAATTGGGATGGGTTTTGGAAGGCTGCGGTGCCTATTTCGCATATACCAGGCATCCGTTCGACGTTGCATCCGACGATCTTGCGCAACAACTGGTTCGTGTGGCAGGCGTTTTGACCTTACCAGGCACGATGTTCATGCCAGACGGAGATGGCCAGCACCATTTACGTGTGGCGTTTGCCAATGTGGATCGTGCCGGAATCACAAAATTGTTTGACCGTTTGGTGGACTTCACCAAGGCGCAATAGTCACATCCGCTTGCACCCCGCTGCGCAGCCGCCTATTCAGTTAAAAACTTGATTTAGGGCGGTAGAAAAATGGCCGAAACGACAGACACGAAAAAGAAATCCAGCAAGGCACGCAATATGGCAGGCTGGATCATTATGGGTTTGCTGTTTGTTGGCCTTATCGGCTTTGGCGGAGCGGGACTTACGGGCACGGTTCGGTCCATCGGGTCTGTTGGTGAAAAATCCATTTCGGCCCAGACCTATTTCCAAGAATTGAACGCGCAGATTGCCCAGCAATCCGCCCGCGTCGGTCGCACTATTTCGTTCCCCGAAGCAGAGGCCGCAGGTCTGCCAGCGCGGACATTACAGGCTGTTGTGGCCCAACGCGCGTTAGACAACGAAACCGCGGAACTTGGCCTCTCCGTTGGGGATCAGGTCGTCAGCCAACAGGTTCTATCGAACCCATCTTTCCGTGGCCTTGACGGTACGTTTGACCGCACCCAATACCGTGAAGCCTTGTCACGGTCTGGCATCAGCGTCAGCGAATACGAGGATTCACTTCGTGAAAACGCAACACGGTCCTTGGTTCAAGGGGCTGTGTTTACAGGGGTTCCTGATTCAGTGATCTACGGTGATACACTTGCCCGTTCTGCCCGCGAAGGCCGGACATTCACATGGGCCCCGCTGACTGCTGGCGATTTCGAGAACATCTTACCAGAACCAAGCGAAGACGATTTGCAGGCGCACTACGATGCCAACCCTGACTTGTACACCAGCCAAGAAATTCGCGTGATCGACTATGCTTGGTTAACACCAGACATGATCCAAGACGACGTTCCGGTTTCCGAAGACGAACTTCGCGCTGAATACGAAGCCCGTCTCGAAGAATACCAACAGCCCGAACGTCGTTTGGTTGAGCAGCTGGTCTTTTCCGACGACGCCGCAGCCGAGGCGGCCTTGGCGGCAATCGCTGCCGGCGAAACAACATTTCCAACCTTAGTTGAAGAACGCGGCCTGTCCCTGTCGGACGTCGACATTGGTGATGTAAGCGAAGACCAACTGGATGACGCAGGCCCTGCTGTTTTTGCCGCCGTCAATGGCGATGTTGTTGGCCCGTTTCCCACGGACCTTGGCCCAGCCTTGTTCCGCATGAATGCGATCCTTGCGGCCCGAAACATTACATTCGAAGAGGCGATGCCCGACCTGCGTGAAGATCAGGCAGCAGCCCGTGCGCGCCGGATCATCGAAGACCAAATCGACCCCATCACTAACTTGTTGGCTGGCGGTGCAGCACTGAGCGACCTTGCTGCTCAGACAGAGATGCAGCTCGAAACGATCGAGTGGATGGCCAACGACAGTGATGGCATTGCTGCTTACGCAAGCTTCCGCGAAGTCGCGGTGGCGACTGATGTAGGTGACTACGCCGAACTTTACGAACTGGACGACGGTGGCCTGTTTGCAATCGACGTCACCGAAATCCGCGCCCCTGCCCTTATCCCGCTAGAAGACATCCGTGAAGATGTTGTTGCCGGATGGGAAGCCGAGATGAAAGCCACGGCCGTCATTGACGAAGCAGAAGCCCGCGCTGGACAACTTCGCGAGGCGGTACAGGATTTTGCAGCAGTTGACCTGGATTCGATCCAGGAAAACGGACTAACGCAGCGCAGTTTCGTGAACGGTGCGCCACAGACCTTCATGAACGATGTATTTGATATGGAAGTTGGCGAAGTTCGCGTGTTGGAAAACGGCGATGACGCCATCGTTGTCCGGTTGGATGCAATCAATCCAGCCGACCCAGAAGACGATGCATTCAAGGCCGAGTTTGCCGCGATTTCAGAGAGCGTCAGTGAAAGTATCGCGCAGGACATCTATGAAATCTATACACGCAGTGTTCAGGTTAATGCGGATGTCAGCATCAATCAAAGCGCCGTAAACGCGATCCATGCCAATTTCGGACACAGCTACTAAAATGACGCCAGATTTTGAAACCTTCAAAGCCGGTTACGAATCTGGTGAACATCAGATCGTGTATACTCGGCTGACCGCCGATCTTGATACACCTGTATCTTTGATGTTGAAGCTCAACGGTGCTGGCAAGCACGCCTTCTTGCTTGAATCCGTTACGGGTGGCGAGGTGCGCGGTCGTTACTCTATTGTTGGCATGAACCCAGATTTGATTTGGGACTGCCGCGGTACGCAAAGCCGTTTGAACCGCAATGCACGGTTCGATGAAGACGCGTTTGTCGACCAAGATGGCGACCCCTTAGACAACCTGCGTGCCTTGATCGCAGAAAGCCGCATCAACCTGCCGGAAGACCTGCCCGCAGCCTCTGCTGGGCTGTTTGGGTATTTGGGATATGACATGATCCGTTTGGTTGAACATTTGCCAAACGTTAATCCAGACCCGTTGGGCTTGCCTGATGCAGTGATGTTGCGCCCGGCTGTTGTGGCGGTGTTGGACGGTGTGAAGGGTGAGGTGATTTTGGTCGCCCCCGCTTATGCCAATGATGACGTGTCAGCCAAAGCTGCCTATGCCCAAGCCGCAGAACGTGTAATGGATGCCCAGCGGGCCCTTGAACGGCCGGTACCGCATGTCGAACTGACTGGTGGCGACGAAGAACCATCCGAACCGCCGGTGTCAAATTTCACCAAATCCGGTTACATGGATGCTGTCGAAAAAGCGAAAGACTACATTCGTGCCGGTGATATCTTTCAGGTGGTCCCCGCACAACGTTGGACACAAACGTTCCGCGAACCGCCTTTCGCGCTTTATCGGTCGTTGCGCCGGACAAACCCGTCACCGTTTATGTTTTTCTTCAACTACGGTGGGTATCAGGTCATCGGGGCCAGCCCCGAAATTTTGGTCCGTGTCTTTGGTAACGAAGTTACTATTCGCCCAATCGCAGGCACCCGTCCGCGGGGTGCGACACCCGAAGAAGATAGAGCCAACGAATTAGATCTGATGGCCGACAAGAAGGAACTAGCAGAACATCTGATGTTGCTGGATCTTGGGCGCAATGACACGGGCAAAGTGTCTAAGATTGGCACGGTCAAACCAACGGAACAATTCATCGTCGAGCGCTACAGCCACGTGATGCACATTGTTTCGAATGTGGTGGGCGAACTGGCGGATGATCAAGACGCATTGTCTGCCTTCTTTGCGGGTATGCCTGCGGGTACTGTATCTGGCGCGCCAAAGGTGCGTGCGATGGAGATCATCGACGAGCTAGAACCTGAAAAACGTGGCATATACGGCGGCGGTTGCGGGTATTTCAGCGCCAATGGCGACATGGATATGTGCATCGCCTTGCGAACAGCCGTTCTAAAAGGTGATCAGCTTTATATCCAAGCTGGTGGCGGTGTCGTATACGACAGTGACCCAGAGGCCGAGTATATGGAAACCGTCCATAAATCGAACGCAATACGCAGAGCGGCTGCGGATGCTGTTAAATTCAAAGTTGGAAACTCTTGATTAGCGACCATGCAGTCAAGAATCTTTTATGGATTATTGAGCCAGCTATTTCCCCGCATCTTCCTTCTGAAGTTCAACTTGAACTAGCCGTTGTGAAGGAAACGAAACGCTACGCAGACTTTGTATCGTTCCTTGGCCCGTTCGAAGATACCTCACCAATGTTGTTGTTAAAGTCTTGGGCACTGGTTGGGCAGGTCATGGAAGGTATATTCATAGATGACGTCTATTTGGACATGCTTACTGCGCGTTCGCTCTTTAACGAAGCTTTTAAGCGATCTGACATCTACGCCTTTCTCCCCAAAGAAAAACGCAGCAGGTATCGGGCAAAATTCAACCCAGAACTTGCACGGGTTAAACGCTTCGCTATCAAAAACGACTTACCTACAGAACCAAACACCCATGTCGAACAGATCGTTCGAGAAGATGACAACCCTCGCCCATCTAGTCGGAAAAGTTTGATTGCCCGGTTGTTCGGGATTTAGTTATTCGCGTTTAGAACGGCGCTTAGCGGCACAATCGCAACCTGATCGCCCTGATTTGCCGTGCCCCAAAGGATCAACGCTGAGATTGTATCTGGGCGCACACGGCCCACCAAGATCACGCCGCTTTCCTGACGTGCCCGAAATGCAGCCTGTTCAACGAAACGCCGTATCACCCGCGCGTCTTGATCATCTCCATCCAATTCTCTGTAAACTTCGCCAGAAGGAACCCCTGCCAGTTCAGCAGCACGGCTGGCCGTGTTTAATCCTTGGCTGACAGTTATATATCCCCGCCCTTGCGCTGCCAAAATTTCCATCGCTTGGGCTGTGACCTCACGGTCGGCCTGCAAACCAGCTTCGCCGAGGTCCACAACGGCAATGGTTTCAGGCAACGTGCTAAAGACACTTTCAAACGCGATTTCCACATCCGACGGCACGGCTCCTTCTGGAACTTTCGCCAAGACGCCAACCTCGAACCCATCAGCTCGATAGCGGTCCATTGCACTGGCCGCGCCATCCATGGCCGGATCCAAAGCAATGGTCACATCAAATGGCAATCCAGCAAGTGCGGCGGCGGCGGCAGACATCGTGCCATCATCGATCAACACAATCGACATCAACGGGCTATCGCCGGTGTCTTCAACTGCCGCCGCGTAATCAACCAAGGCATTCCCGGCTTCCGGAGCCGCAGCATCGGCGGTTTCGTTTGAATCGGAATCACCGGCATCATCAACACCGGGCCTTCGAATTGTAACGCCGGTCCCCCTGTCTGACAGCAACGTATTCTCGCTTCCTTGCAGTTGGAAACGCGGTGTCGCCGGAGTTTCGAGGCCCGTATCGGATTCTTCCGCAAACGGAGTAGCGTCTATGTTTTCGGGTTCGACCGCAGTTTGAGACGCTACAGCCTGTTGGTCTGCGCTATCATCACTATCGGCTGGAGCAGCATCTGGGGTATCCTCTGGGGAGGTATCGGGTTCAGGCGCATCCACACCAAGGTTGATCACAAATGTTTCTTCGTCTTCCGTGCCTTCAATAAGGACACTGCCCGTTGTGTTTTCTGTGATGACGTCTTGTTCTGTATCATCCGCTTCAACGGCATCACTTTCCGCTTCTGGCTCGATCACGATGACAGGTGTGGCGGGCGTGGTAGATACAGTTAAGTTTGCTTCGCTTTCAGGAACTTGCGGGGCAATAGACTGTGGGTTTGGCAACACTGGATCGATGGCATCAGCCTGAAGATTTCCCGTCTGCGATGTTTCGGGCGCGGCCAACGTTCCCTCAATTGAGACCACAGCCGGTTCATCCAACGGATCCGTGTCGGCATTGGGTGCGGATTGTTCAACGTCTACCGCTACGGGGCTTTCGGGTTCCGCGAGTGCGGCTTCAGCTTCGGGCAAGGCTGGCGCTTGTGGTTCATCAATGGACAGGCTGCCCACGGGTGTTGAAACGCCACCATTTTCAGCTCCTGCGGCCGGATCCGGCGCATCATCAACCACCGGCGCATCCACCAAAGGGGCTGAAGGCGGAGTTACCCCTGCGGGCTGTTCGCTGACAACAGACACCACTGACAGCGCAAGGACAGACACCATACCGCCTGACACGATCCCACCGAAAACTCCACGCATATGCTACCGCCCTCTCATAACGCCGGATAAACCGTGTGCGGACATAAATGCGCCCGTCTCATTTTGGTCATCCAGTTCAATGCAGGCCTTGACGCACCCCTGCGCTCCGGCCCATGTATGGCGGCACTATACAGGCGGGATGCCATAAGACGGTAGCCCCAATTTCACGACTTCTAAAGGCGGCAAATCTATGCTTCTGTTGATCGATAATTACGACAGTTTCACCTATAACTTGGTGCACTACTTTGGTGAGCTTGGTGCCGATGTTGTTGTGCGCCGAAATGACAAGATCGACGTGCAAGAGGCGATGGCCATGGGTGCATCAGGAATCGTTCTATCGCCCGGTCCGTGTGACCCCGCCCAAGCCGGAATTTGTTTGGCCCTGACCGAAGCCGCTGCCGAAACGAAAACCCCGCTATTGGGAGTGTGCCTTGGGCATCAAACCATTGGCGAATCTTTTGGTGGAAAAGTCGTGCGCTGTCATGAAATTGTGCACGGCAAAATAGGCACAATGCACCACGAGGGAAAATCGGTGTTTGCCGGCCTTCCCAGCCCATTGGAAGCAACGCGGTATCATTCCTTGATAGTTGAACGCGAAACCCTGCCCGATTGCCTAGAAGTCACAGCCGAGCTGGATGACGGCACCATCATGGGCCTACAGCACCGTGAATTGCCCATCCACGGCGTACAATTCCATCCCGAAAGCATTCGGTCCGAACATGGACATGCGTTGCTGAAAACGTTCTTGAATACATTGCCCGAAAAGGTGCCCGCATGACCGACGCCATGAAGCCCATCATCCAAGCCGCCACCGAAGGGCCCCTTGCACGCGCGCAGGCGGAAGCGGCGTTCGAAGAGTTTTTCAGCGGCACTGCCACACAGGCGCAAATGGCCGGATTGCTGATGGCGATGCGCACTCGTGGTGAATCTGTTGCCGAATATGCTGCTGCGGCCGCTGTTATGCGCGCAAATTGCGTGCCCGTAACGGCCCCCGAAGGCGCAATGGACATCGTCGGCACAGGTGGCGACGGCAAAGGAACATTGAACATTTCTACGGCCACCGCGTTTGTCGTTGCGGGCGCAGGTGTCACCGTGGCCAAACATGGCAACAAGAACCTGTCTTCCCTGTCTGGAGCCGCTGATGCGCTGACCGAAATGGGTGTGAACACTATGGTCGGCGCGGACGTTGTTGAGCGGGCGCTAGCCGAGGCTGGTATTGGGTTCATGATGGCCCCGATGCATCACCCTGCCATCAAACACGTGATGCCCGTGCGTCAGGAACTTGGAACCAAAACCATCTTCAACATCCTTGGCCCGCTGACAAACCCTGCTGGCGTCAAACGCCAACTGACAGGCGCGTTTGCTCCCGATCTGATCTTCCCAATGGCAGAAACGCTCAAGGAACTCGGGTCCGAAGCTGCTTGGCTTGTGCACGGATCCGACGGAACCGATGAGATCACCATTACAGGCACGACCGCCGTGGCCGCCCTTTCCGGTGGTATGATCGTCGCCCGCGAGGTCCACCCAGAAGACGCAGGCCTGCCCGTGCATCCGTTCGAGGCAATAATGGGCGGCGCGCCCGCAGACAACGCCAAGGCGTTCAAGGCATTGCTGGATGGCGAACACTCCGCCTACCGCGATGCTGTTCTTTTGAACGCCTCCGCTGCTTTGCTTGTCGCAGGCAAAGTTGAAGGATTGAAAGCAGGCGTAGCATTAGCACGTGAAAGCATCGATTCCGGCGCCGCCAAACGTAGCTTGGATACGCTTGTGAGAATCACGCAAGCAGGTTGAGCCCCTAGTGGGTGCGCATCCGTTCAACCAATGCAGCGTTTTCGATTTCCCAAACCTTGAACGCCAGATAGGCTCTGGTATTTTCTTCTTGCGTCAACACAGACCCGGGCCGCGCTAAATCACCTTCAAGAAATAACCGTTTAGCCTGTTGGTAAGTCTCGTTGCACGCAAAGCGTTCAAGCTGCGTCAACTGGTGGGCTTCCGCCAGAGCAGTACATTGATAGTAAACTTCGAGAAGGTTCAGCAGCTCGGTCATTCCTTGACCTTATCATTCCAAATATGAACTAAAGATCACATTCCGATGAGCGACTCCGCCCAGAATTCAAACCCGTAAATTTACTAGCCCGATTGCCTTCCTGCCAAGCCCCCGCTACCTATGAGTCATGAACGTTTTAGACAAAATCAAAGCCTATAAACTTGACCACGTGGCCGCCTGTAAACAGGCCCGCCCAATGTCCGAGGTTGAGGCCGCCGCACGCATCGCAAGCCCAACACGTGGATTTGCGGATCGCTTGATCAATGCCAGCCGCGAAGGCTATGGGTTGATCGCAGAGATCAAAAAAGCAAGCCCATCAAAGGGTCTAATCCGAGAGGATTTCAACCCGCCGGAACTGGCTAAAGCGTATGAAGATGGTGGCGCAACCTGCCTGAGCGTTTTGACGGACGTTCCGAGTTTCCAAGGCGCAGATGAATTCCTTGTTCAAGCACGTGAAGCCGTAGCCCTGCCCGCATTGCGCAAAGATTTCATGTACGACCCATACCAGGTCGCCGAGGCGCGTGCTTTGGGCGCTGACGCAATCCTGATCATCCTCGCCTCCGTTGAAGACGGACAGGCAGCAGAACTCGAAGCCGCAGCAACGGATTGGGGCATGGATGTTTTGCTGGAAGTTCACAACGCCGAAGAACTTGAACGCGCCTGCCTGTTGAAATCGCCCCTGATGGGCATAAACAACCGAAACCTAAAGACATTCGAAACCACGTTGGACACCACACGCACCCTATCCAAAATGGTGCCTGCGGATCGTATCGTTGTATGCGAAAGCGGCCTAACCACACCAAGCGATTTGGCCGATATGGCCCAATTCGGTGCCCGCACATTCCTGATTGGGGAAAGCCTCATGCGCCAGGACGATGTTACATCTGCCACACGCACGCTTCTTGCCAATCCTGCGACAATGGGCGGTATGTAATGTCCGCCGGCAAGCTCAGCCATTTTGACGAAACCGGCCAAGCACATATGGTCGATGTATCGCAAAAAGCGGTCACAGACCGGATCGCAACGGCGCAGGCTTGGGTAAAAATGACTCCCGAAACACTGGCACATGTCACGTCGGGCACTGCCAAAAAGGGCGATGTGTTGGGAATTGCGCGGATCGCCGGAATTCAGGGTGCGAAGAAAACATCCGACCTTATTCCCTTATGCCACACTTTGTCGATCACCAAGGTTGCGCTTGACCTTGTCCCCGACGATGCCCTGCCCGGCGTCCGCATCACTGCAACGGTGAAAACGGCTGGGCAAACCGGTGTCGAAATGGAAGCCTTAACGGCTGCATCCACCGCCGCGCTGACGGTCTATGACATGCTCAAAGCTGTTCAAAAGGACATGGAAATCGGTGGCGTGAAGGTCACGTTGAAAGACGGCGGGAAATCGGGACGGTTTGAGGGATGATCACTGTTGAGCAGGCTCAAACGTTGTGTTTGGACCTTGTGCCAACCAATCGATCTGAAACTGTTTCGCTTGAACGCGCGCTTGGGCGTACTTTGGTTGAACCCGTTAAGGCAAACCGTGACCAACCGCCGTTTTCCGCATCAGCTATGGATGGCTACGCAGTTTTAGAAGGCGATGCCGTTCAAAATTCGACCCTTAAGTTGGTTGGAGAGGCCGCCGCAGGCCATGGTTGGGATGGTGAACTTGCAGCAGGACAGACCGTGAGAACTTTCACGGGCGCACCAGTCCCGCGTGGCGTACAACGCGTCATCATTCAAGAAAACGTCTCGGTAAATGGTGATCAAATCACCCTATCAGAACCCATCGGGTCAAACTTGAACATTCGCCCACAAGGCGCTGACTTTACGAAAGAGTTTCAGCTTTCAGCACCGCGCTGCCTTACACCCGCCGATCTTGCGTTGCTGGCTGCAATGAACCATCCAACAGTCCATGTGGCCTGCCCGCCCAAGGTTGCACTGATCTCTACGGGCGATGAATTGTTGATGCCTGGTGGCAACCCCAACCCAGACCAAATCATCGCGTCAAATGTATTCGCCCTACATGCCATGTTGCTTGAGACTGGTGCTGAACCCCACATTTTTCCAATCGCAAAAGACACAGCCGAGGATCTTGATGCGGTCCTAAGAGACGCAGAAAATTGGGGCGCAGATATTGTTGTCACCATTGGTGGGGCATCGGTGGGGGATCATGACCTCGTTGCACCCGCTTTGGACCGGTTTGGCGTTACCCGCAGTTTTCATAAAATTGCCATGCGTCCGGGCAAACCCCTTATGGCAGGGTCAAAAGGGCCAACCATCTTCTTGGGGCTTCCGGGAAACCCGGTTTCAGCTGTAGTGTGCGGACATTTATTCTTATTGCCGATCGTTCGCCGCGCCCTTGGTCAAACTGATGTTTTACCAATCGGAGTGACAGCGCAACTGAACGCCCCCTTGCCCGCAGGCGGTCCACGAGCGCACTACATGCGCGCGCGATTTGAAGAAACCACCACGGCCCGTCGCGTCACAGCGTTTGATAAACAAGACAGTTCAATGCTTACGGTCTTGGCAGACGCAAACTGCCTGCTGTTGCGACCAATCGACGATGGCCCAAAGGAAGATGGCGACGCAGTTACGATATTTCCGATCTAGCGGAACATCTTGACACAAAACGAGAACACATCTAGAACATCCTTAACGACATATTGTTAGGGAGACGCATGATGCTCACCAAGAAGCAACTTGATCTGCTAGAATTCATTCACAAACGGGTGCAACGCGACGGTGTCCCGCCCAGCTTTGATGAAATGAAGGAAGCCCTTGATTTACGGTCAAAATCCGGAATTCACCGCCTCATCACCGCACTAGAAGAACGTGGTTTCATTCGCCGTTTAGCCCACCGTGCTCGCGCGCTGGAAATTGTGAAACTGCCTGATGCTCTCGAAGCCAAGTTGGGCGGTGCCCCTTCTCCATCAGGATTTGAACCCCGTGTAATTGACGGCGACCGCCCAGACAGCCGCCCATCCGGCGCACGTGCGCTTGAAAGCGGCGGCGCAATTGAGCTTCCGGTCATGGGTCAGATCGCGGCGGGTGTCCCAATAGCGGCGATCGCAGAAGTCAGTCATCAGGTTTCCGTGCCGTCTTCGATGGTCGGTAAAGGTGATCATTACGCGCTCGAAGTGAAAGGCGATTCCATGATCGACGCGGGTATTAACAATGGCGACGTTGTAATCATTCGCGAAACGACCACGGCCGACAATGGCGACATCGTCGTTGCACTGGTTGAAGACGCCGAAGCCACATTGAAACGATATCGTCGTAACGGTAACGCGATTGCGCTAGAGGCCGCGAACCCTGCTTATGAAACACGTTTGTTCCGTGATGATCAGGTCAAAGTTCAAGGGCGTTTGGTTGGCCTGATCCGCTCTTACTAACGTGCCATAAAAAGCTGTGTGAGCGGTGTTTGGCGCCGCCGCACAGATTGCGTGTTCCATAAGCGGTCACCCGTCTGGTCCCGCACAGACACTAGACGCAGCTCACCGTTTTCCAACCACCCCGCAAGCGATCCGACCTGTCGCAAGGTGTTGATGTCGTAGACCATGCAATCGCGTGGCGTTGTAACAGGTTGGTTGGTGATCAAAATATCACCGCCTCCGCAGCCCTCTAGTGCGGCCAACGCCATGGCCCCACGGACATTCACAACGTCGGTCATCCCAATCCGAGCCCGAACAACGCGCCCCTCCTCGACCAATCCATCGCGCCCAAAGGCCACGTCTTGCGGAACCGGATTCCCGTCGTTTTCGAGCCAGCTTGATGCCGCGAAATTCTCACCGCTCTCTTTGGATACATCGCGCCCCAATGGGGTCATCACACCAATCAAAGACCCGCTGTCAGACGCCAAAAACACAGGGCGTTCAGCAACCTGCCAAAATGTAAAACCCATGATGAGAGGCAAAACACCGCTCCATCGCAAAGCGCCATGCCACACGATAACAAACAATGTTCCCATGCAGATAAGGACCAAAACCAACGGGTCGGGCGTAACAACATGGCGTACTCCGCCTTCCAAATTTGCGATAAAATGGGCCACGCCCAAAATCCAAGATAGGCCAAGCCCCATCAGCCATAGTCCAACACCGGCAAGGCCAATAGGAGCAAGGACGGCGGCCAAAACGGCAGATGGCATAACAAGCGTCCCCATCAACGGCACAGACAAAAAGTTCGCAATCAGCCCGTATTGTGCGATCTGATTAAAATGGAATGCGGCAATAGGTGCCGTGGCGAGGCCCGCCACCAAAGACGAGACAAACACGGCTCCGATTGAATTGATCCACCGTGGCACTGCCGTGGTATCTAGCTGACGCAATACGCCAAATGCCCCGACCAAGGCGGTTGTCGCCGCGAAGGACATTTGGAACCCCGGCCCAAACAAGGCCTCGGGTCTTACGATCAGCACGATTAACGCCGCTATTGCGACGGCCCTTAGGGTCAGTGCGCGCCGGTCACACAAAACCGCGACCAACATCACAGCGACCATGATGAATGCACGTTGCGTTGCAATATTGCCCCCTGACAGCGCCAAATAACCCGCGGCCACTATCAGTGCTGCGATCGCGGCGATCTTTTTGGTGGGCAGTCGCAAAGCGGCCCATGGCCATAACGCCAAACCGTAACGCACAAGCGCAAAGATGAATCCGGCAAGGATGCCCATATGCATGCCCGAGATTGCCAACAAATGTGCAAGGTTCGAGGCCCGTAACGCTGCCAAACTGTCTTGCCCCATAGCCGACCGGTCACCCGTCATGATTGCCGCCGCGAACGCCCCTGCCTCGCCGTCAATGCGGCTCTGCACCCCTTTGCTGATCGCAGTGCGGATCCGATAAACCAACAACCCAGCCCTCCTTTCGGCACTGGGGCGGGCCAACAAAACGGGTGTACGGGTATAGCCGACAGCGCCCAACCCTTCAAACCACGCCATTCGTTGAAAATCAAAACCACCCGGTTCAACCGGCCCAGATGGCGGCGACAGATGGCCGGTCATAATAACGGTTTGCCCCGGTGCAGGGTCAATATGCCCCTGATCGCCGTGTAAAGACACGCGCACATAGGCAGGCGTTCTGTCTGTCTGCATACGCTCCAGCACAACAGTGTCTAACGTCAATCGAACGGCACTATACTGAGACCTGTCAATTTCTACGATCCGGCCTTCTATTGGCCCGAAATACCGAAACCCGAGCACGGGTTCAGCCACAGAATGGGTGCGCACCCCTGCTAACCCAAATCCCCCGATGACGAGCGCGCCCCCAATGACCAACACCCGCAGCCCATCCGAAACGCGGCGAACCACTGTAAGCAGGATCATCATCACACACAGGGCAATATACGCGACGCTGCGGTCTGGTTCGAATTTCAATTGAAAATATAAAGCGACACCAAGCCCGACGAAAACCGGCGCCCAAAGAAAGGCATGGTCGCGTTGGTTCACCAATTGGCGGGTCAAAACCTGCAGCATGGTCCCTTGTCACTCCCTCGTGCAGTTTGTATTCCCGCACCAACGCCCAACACGAAGTAACATCCTCGTGGTTAGCAAAAGGTTAATTTCACTATGTCCGACACATCCAACGCCCGCCCTGTGGTCACCCGTTTTGCACCGTCTCCGACAGGTGCTCTCCATATCGGCGGTGCCCGAACAGCCTTATTCAACTGGCTGTTTGCCCGTGGCAATGGGGGCACGTTTCTGTTGCGGATCGAAGATACAGACAAAGCGCGATCGACTGAAGAAAACACACAAGCCATTCTGGACGGACTGACTTGGTTAGGCCTTGATTGGGATGGGGAACCCTATTCCCAAGCGGCACAAGCCGACCGTCATGTAGAGGTCGCCAACCAAATGCTAGCAGATGGTACTGCGTTCAAATGCTTCGCTACACAAGACGAGATTGAAGCCTTTCGGGAAGAGGCCCGCGCAAACAAATCATCGACATTGTATCGCTCGCCTTGGCGTGATGTTCCAAAAGCAGACCACCCCGACGCCCCTTACGTGGTCCGCGTCAAAGCCCCGCGCGAAGGATCCACAACCTTACACGACCAAGTCCAAGGCGACGTGACATGGCAAAACGAACAGCTCGACGACATGATCCTCCTTCGGTCAGATGGAACGCCAGTCTACATGTTGGCCGTCGTCGTAGATGACCATGATATGGGCGTCACCCACGTGATCCGTGGCGACGACCACCTTGCGAACGCGTTTCGCCAGAACCTGATATACGACGCCATGGGATGGGAAAAACCTGTCTTGGCTCATGTTCCACTTATATTTGGGCCAGACGGAAAGAAGCTGTCTAAGCGCCACGGTGCGACCGGAGCAGCGGAATATCAAGCAATGGGGTATCCAGCCGCCGGAATGCGGAATTACCTGACACGTTTAGGTTGGTCACACGGGGATGACGAATTCTTCACCGACGAACAGGCGAAAGAATGGTTTAACTTGGCCGGAATCGGCAAAAGCCCCGCCCGTTTTGACACCAAAAAGCTTGAAAACCTGTGCGGGCAACACATCGCAAGTACAGACGATGCTGCACTGCTGCATGAACTTACATCATTTCGTGCCGCCATTGGCGAAAGTGCCCTTACGTCACAGCAAAATGAACTTCTATTGAAGGCTATGCCAAGCCTGAAAGAACGTTCGAAGACATTCCCTCAAATCATTGAAAAAGCTGAGTTTGCCCTAACCTCTCGACCTATCACACCAGACGAAAAGGCCGCAAAATCACTCGACAATGTGCACAAAGGTATACTGTCTGAATTGACGCCGCAGTTGCAAAGTGTTAGCTGGCAACGTGACGAACTTGAGGGGATTGTGGCCGCCCTCGCAGAGGCCCATGATACGAAACTTGGCAAGTTGGCCGCACCGCTTCGCGCGGCTTTGGCTGGACGTGCTGTTACCCCTTCGGTTTTCGACATGATGCTGGTTCTGGGGCGGGACGAAACAATCGCCCGTATCAAGGATGCCGCAGTTTAACAGATGCGTTGAAACATTTCTGTAACCCTTCACGGGTAGCGGGGTGTTCAACGAACAACCGCTGACGCGACAGGGTTTGCCTGATCGCGTGCCTAGAAAGGGATAACTATGACCGATCAGAAAACCGCAACACTTACGATTGATGGCCAATCTTACGAATTGCCTATCCATTCTCCAACTGCGGGACCGGATGTAATCGACATCCGTAAACTGTACGGCCAGGCTGGCGTCTTTACGTACGATCCAGGTTTCACATCAACAGCGGCTTGCGACAGCACGATCACCTTTATTGATGGCGACAAAGGCGAACTTCTGCATCGTGGTTACCCTATTGATCAACTTGCTGGCGACTCTCACTACCTCGAGGTTTGCTATGCTTTGCTCTACGGTGACCTTCCTTCTGCGGATGAGCTCGAAAAATTCGAAGCATTGGTGACAAACCACACAATGCTTCACGAACAGATGGCAAACTTCTTCCGTGGGTTCCGCCGCGATGCGCATCCAATGGCCATCATGACAGGCGTAGTTGGTGCAATGTCCGCATTCTACCATGACAGCACAGACATCAACGACCCGCACCAGCGCGAAGTTGCGACCATCCGACTGATCGCAAAGATGCCAACGATCGCTGCAATGGCATATAAATACACAGTCGGTCAGCCGTTCGTATATCCACGCAACGATTTGGACTATGCGTCCAACTTCTTGAACATGTGTTTCAGCGTTCCGGCTGAAGACTATGAAGTGAACCCTGTTCTGGCCCGCGCTATGGACCGTATTTTCACGTTGCATGCAGATCACGAACAAAACGCATCTACATCCACTGTCCGCTTGGCATCATCTTCTGGAGCCAACCCATTTGCCTGTATTGCAGCTGGTATCGCTTGCCTTTGGGGCCCTGCCCACGGTGGCGCGAACCAAGCATGTTTGGAAATGTTGAAAGAAATTGGCACCGTAGACCGCATTCCTGAATTCATCGCACGTGCAAAAGACAAAAACGACAGCTACCGCCTGATGGGCTTTGGCCACCGCGTCTATAAAAACTTCGACCCACGTGCGACAGTGATGAAACAATCCGCAGACGAAGTTTTGGAACTGTTGGGTGTTGAAGATAACCCGCTTTTGCAGGTCGCCATCGAACTCGAGAAAGCGGCATTGGCAGATCCTTACTTCGCTGAAAAGAAGCTGTTCCCGAACGTGGACTTCTATTCCGGCATCATTCTTGAGGCCATGGGTTTCCCGACATCCATGTTCACACCGATCTTCGCAATGGCGCGGACTGTTGGCTGGATTTCTCAGTGGAAAGAACAGCTTAACGACCCACAGCTGAAAATTGGGCGCCCTCGCCAATTGTACCAAGGCGAAACAGCGCGTGATTACGTGGACATCACGAAGCGGTAACGCAACGCCCCTAAGACTATTCCCGGCAATCAAAGGCCCTTCAGAGAGATCTGGGGGGCCTTCGTCGTATCCCCCTATTGGTGCAAAAATGAGAACAGTGAGTTCCTGATCATTTCTTGATAGTTCGTTAAGGTTGTGTGAGAAAATGACAGCGGGCCGCATTACGGTTGATTTTCTGGGGAATTATAATGAGTTATGAATTGATTTTATTGCTGAGTTTGCTTGGCTTGGGCGCTGCTGCCTTTGGTGTTGTCGAAGCGTTTGACGGACCTTCCGATGACGATGACCAATCAAGCGAAGACGATCCAACAGATGACAACGATGATGATGGCTCTTCCGATGACGGTGAAACCCTTTCACTGTCTGACGATGCCGACCTTTTCACGGGTGGCAATGGTGACGACAGTATAGCTGGGCTAGATGGCGACGATACGATTTTCGGCGAGGATGGCGATGATATAATCGACGGGGGCGGCCAATTTGATGACCTCTATGGCGGTGCTGGAAACGATACCATTGACGGGGATTCAGGCGCAGACCTTATCAGTGGTGATGCTGGAGACGACACGTTAAATGGCGGGTTCCATGACGACGGGCTCTTTGGCGGCGACGGCAACGATAGCATCGAAGGCGACCAAGGTGATGATCTCATCGTTGGTGGTGAAGGAGACGATCTTCTAAACGGCAACGGCGACGATGATGGCCTTTTTGGCGGTTTAGGAGTTGATACACTTTATGGCGGCGATGGTGATGATTTACTGGTCGCATCTTCTATCTTCAATCGCGACCTAGACGAAGATGATTATGCTGACTTCCGAAACGGTGAATTACCAGTAAACGAAGACGAAGAAGAATTTTTCGAGGACTTCGGACTGACAGGGACTAGCGATTCAAGCGGTAGCCCGTCCAATGGCGTTGCTGATGATTCAATTTTTGGTGGTGATGGCGACGATGCTATCTTTATTGGTCACAACGATTACGTTGAAGGCGGCGACGGCGAAGATGATTTCATTCTTGGGGATTGGTCAGCCAACGCGGCCCTCGGCGATGGGATCAGCGTCATTGATGACTTTGACTCCACTGAAGATATTATCGTCATCGCACTAAGTGATGAAAACCAAGATGCCGAGATCACCTATGAGGATGAAGGTGAAGGCCATCGGATCTTAATCAACGGAATACCGGTCGCCATCGTGAATGGTGAATTCGACCCGTTTGACGGTATCGATGCAAACGTCATTACAACCGATTACGGAATTGTGACGCCGGTCGTTGGCTAAGTCCAACGTCTATCAAATCGGATTAGCGCCCCTCGTATTTCGCGGGGCGCTTTTCTAGGAACGCCATGACGCCCTCTTGAAAATCACGTGTTTTGCCACATTCGCCTTGCAGGCGGGCTTCAGTTGCAAGCTGCTGATCCAGAGTATTTTCAAAGGAGCCTTTCATGGCCTGTTTCACCCGTGTATAGGCTGCAGTCGGGCCTTGGGCCAAATGCAATGCACGGTTGGCAACATGCCGGTCAAATTCAGCCAACGGCACTGATTCATAAATCATACCCCAATCAGCCGCTTGGCGCCCTGTAATCTTGTCACCAAACAGTGCAGCACCCATCGCTTTGGCAGATCCCATTTGGCGAGGCAGGAAATACGTGCCACCTGCATCTGGGATCAGGCCAATGCGTGTAAAGGCCTGAATGAAATAGGCTTCGTCTGCTGCAATCACCACATCAGCCGCCAGCGCAAGGTTGGCCCCTGCCCCTGCTGCCGCACCGTGCACCGCAGAGATCGTCGGGACCTTGCAATCAAAAATAGCCTTTAACATCGGGACGTATTCGTCACGCAAAGTTCGTTCCATATCGAGGTTCGTTACATTGCCCGTGTCGCCCAAATCCTGACCTGAACAAAACGCATCACCTGCGCCGCCCATGACCAAAACCCGTGCATCCCGTTCGGCCACACGAACTGCGTGAACAATCTCCGCCCGCATCTGGCCATTCAACGCGTTCTTCAACTTTGGACGATCCAATGTCAGCGTCGCAACATCATTGGCAATTTCTAAATTGATGGCGGTATATTCCATGGGATGTCCTTTGACCTTGGTTTGCGACACCGTACTAAACTCAGCAGTTTAGAAAAGCCCAAACGCGGCGTCAGATGAATTTATCGATCAAGCAGGTCCTTAAGCCGTGCCTCTTCTTCTTCGCTCAGCACATCTAGCTCGGTCGCCCGCGAACGTGAGCGCACCGTGGCAATCGCAACGGCCCCAGCAAGCAACAACATGATTGGTGCTGCCAGCCACAATACAATATTCGCCCCATCCGCGCGCGGGTTCAGCAAAATGTATTCACCATATCGATCCACTAAAAACTGTACCGCCTGAGGGTCTGTATCGCCCGCAACCAATCGTTCACGCAAAAGCAGCCGCAAATCACGGCTGATTTCAGCGTTGCTTTCATCGATGCTTTCGTTGCGGCATACCGGACAACGTAACCCTTCCGAAAGCGCGCGAGCGCGGGATTCAAGCACAGGGTCATCCAGCACTTCATCGGGTTGCACCGCGGCCAATGGCGTGGCCAGAAAGGCCAATATCAAAATCAACGCCCTCATTGTGCAGGGACCGTTTTGGCATTTTCCTTGGCCGCACCTGCTGCAATTCGCAATCTGCGGTCAGTCAAAGAAATCATGCCACCGATAGCCATCAAAATCGCACCGCCCCAAATCCAATTCGCAAACGGTTTGATATAGGACCGAACGGCCCAACCGCCATTGTCCTGCGGGTCACCCAATGTAATGTACACGTCGCGCAAAACACCGTTCCGGATGCCCGCCTCTGTTGTCGGCATTTGTGCGACTGGGTAGATCCGTTTTTCGGGGAAAACTTGCCCCACTTCGCGGCCGTTGCGGTAAATCAAAATATCTGCGCCTTCACCGAAATAGTTCGGACCTTCGATGCTGCGCACACCGATCATTTCGACCTCATGAATTCCTACCGCCCACCGATCACCAATTTGGGCAACACGAATATCTTCGTCTTCCCACGCCACCAACGCCGCAACACCAAAGACAGTAATTCCCAGCCCCGCATGCGCTGTAAACTTGCCCCAATCCGCACGTGGCAAACGGGTCAACCGTGCAAACCGCCCAGAGAATGGACCGCGCCCTGTTCGCAACCAAAGATCAACAGTTGCGCCACCAACGACCCATACGCCAAGGATAACACCAACTGGTCCCAACGCCGAACGACCAGTCTGGATCGCGAATGCCAAGGCGCCGACGGCAATTGCCAATACAGCAACAGGAACCATTGGGCGAACCGCCTTCGCCAACGACCCACGTTTCCACGCAAGAACCGCACCAACGGGTAAAATAATCGCAAGCGCCACGAAGAACGGCGTGAATGCAGCATCAAAGAACGGAGGACCAACAGACACCTGTTCTGGCCGGTCAAACAGGCCAATCGCATAAAACGGATTCCGAAATACGTTGCCAACGAACACCCAATGTGAGGTCCGTGATGCCAGCTCGATCACAAGGGGCCAAATTGTTCCGACAAAAACCACGAAGGACGCAACGGCCAGCAATACGTTGTTGGCCACTAAGGCCGTCTCGCGACTGACAGTTCCAAACACGCCCTTGGACTGCATCGCGCTGGCACGCAACGCGAACAAAAACAGGCCACCGCCCACAAAAACCGCCAATATCGCAAGAATGAAAACACCTCGTTCAGGGTCATTTGCGAAGGCGTGCACAGATGTCAGAACGCCGGACCGCACAATAAACGTACCCAACAAGGAAAACCCGAACGCCAGGATCGCCAACAAAATCGTCCACGCTTTCAGGCTTTCGCGTTTCTCGACCACGATTGCGCTGTGCAACAGCGCCGCTGCCAACAACCACGGCATGAACGATGCGTTTTCAACAGGATCCCAGAACCAGAAACCGCCCCAACCCAATTCGTAATAGGCCCACCAAGACCCCAATGCGATTCCAACAGTCAAAAACAACCATGCTGCCAAGGTCCAAGGCCGCACCCAGCGTCCCCACGCAGCATCAACCCGTCCCTCTAGCAGCGCTGCAATCGCAAACGAAAAGGACATCGAAAGCCCAACATACCCCAAGTACAAAAACGGTGGGTGAAACGCCAAACCCGGGTCTTGTAACAACGGGTTCAGGTCACGCCCATCAAAGGGAGGGAAGTCTAGGCGTTCAAAAGGGTTCGACGTGAATAGAATGAATGCATAAAACGCGACGGACACAGCCGCCTGAACGCCCAAAACCCGGGCCCGCAAACTATCGGGCAAATTGCCACCAAACCAGCTGGCACAGGCCCCAAACAACACCAAAATTAACAACCACAGCAACATCGACCCTTCGTGATTGCCCCACACGCCCGTCACCTTATACAGCAACGGCTTTTCCGAATGGCTGTTCGCCACCACAATTTGGAGAGAGAAATCAGAAACAACAAATGCATGTGTCAGCGCCACAAAACTAGCAGCCACCAAAACAAATTGCACCGTCGCCGCGGGGTCAGCCGAAGCCATCCATCCGCGCCATCCCTTGTGTGCCCCAACCAAGGGAACGACCATCTGCATCACCCCCACAAGGGCTGCAAGAATCAACGCGAAATGTCCAAGTTCTGTAATCATACCGCGTAGTATAATCTGCACAGCCCCCATCGCCAGCGAAACCGGCCCTTCTTAAGTGGGCGAATGGTCACGGGCTACGTTTGCGCTTGCATCCATTCCGCTAAGGCTGGGTTTGGGGCGGCCTCAACTTGCGCGCGAGTGGAGACACCAAGTTCAAATTCAGGTGCGCCGGGTGGAGTCGCACGCAATGCCTCCAATTCGCGGGTATTCGCAACCACGGTCGGCACTCGCGACAATGTTTGCGCGATGGACCGTTGAAAGTCTTGGCTATGGGCCTGATGCCGCGCGCCGAAATAGAAGCTTACAATCGCGCCCATCAACCACCACAAGGGGTCAGGCACCAACGCAATTCCTTGCATCCTTGTCGAAAACCAAACCGGATCGACCATCGCAAAGATAAACAACCCGATCGTGCCATAGGCCAATAACGGGCGTGGCAGCCTGTTCAACGCGTCCATAACTTGGTCAAACCGGCTGCGTGAGGCCCCTGAAAATTCAGCTGCAAACTGCTGCATCGCCTGCTGTTTCACATCGGCACCGCGTTGCGCCGCATTCTCGGCGTTCTCGCGAAACACCTGCGCCGTCTCCACAATAACGTTTTGGCCATTCCCGAATATGGTTCCGAATATGCGTTCGATCAGCCCCATGTCGATGTCCTTTCACGATGCTCAGCGTCCGATAGATGAAACCGTGGCGAAATGAATTCTTCAGCCCGCACGATCCAGCCACCTTTCCCGCCATCACGCCTGCGCGCATACTTTCGGCTCGCAGAGCGGCGGTCGGCCAGCGCGTAATAGTAATTTCGCCGTGCAATCCCGTAAGCGTCGGCAAAATGATCGGGCGCAGCGGCAGCGCCTTGGTGGGCAGCCGCAACGGTTTGCGGGCCAATTGCACCGTCTATCGTAACCTCGATACGCATGTCCCTTAACAAACGTTGCAAAATACGCACCGCATTGGCCCCCGCATTGACGTACATATCAAATACACTGGCGTGCAATTCTTCAGGCAGTTCCGCAATTTTTGGTCGGTTGAAATAATGGTCTATGAAAATTTCAACGGCCTGAGCCCGTGACAACATGTGCACATCTTGCACATCCACATCACCATCACCGTCCAAATCTAAACCAAGACGCCGCATGGTGTGAATCGTCACGCCAAAATTGGTTGCACCGCCAGGATCATCCGGGTCATTTACGTAACCGCCCTCTCGGGCAACGATCTGTTCTGCAATTTGCTTAACGTCTTGCATCTGCACACCCCCAATGAATTGCTCATCAAGGGTGGTGGGAATGTATTAACCAGACGTAGAAGCACCGTCCGTTGCGTCAGAGCCTTGTTCACAGAAATTCTGTTGCTCCTGCATGTTCTCGACCTCTGCAGGCGTGTAACTTTCATCATGTTTAGCAAGAATTTCAACGGCTTCGAATTCACCGTTGATGTAGCGACCTTGCCCAACCATACCTTGCCCTTCTTCAAACAAGTCCGGCAAGATGCCCTCATAAGAGACCGGGACAGCAGTAAAGCAATCCGTCACTACGAACGAAACTAGTGTACCTTCGCCACGCACGATGGACCCCTCTTGAACCATTCCACCAATTCGAAACAACTCTGTTTCCATCGGTGGTTCGGACACAACTTCCGTTGGTGAGCGGAAATAATTGATGCCATCGCGCAAAGCATACCCAATAACCGCTGTCGACAAAGCTAACGCAATGAACGCAACCAAGATGATCTGAATGCGTCTGGTTTTCTTAAGCGATTTCATAAGCCTACCCTATGGGAACACTGGGGCCATCATTAGCCCCGCAGTCTCTGGTAGACCTAACATCAGGTTAGCGTTCTGCAAGGCTTGCCCCGATGACCCTTTGGTGAGGTTGTCCAACGCCGCAATGACAATCACGCGCCCCTCACGCCGGTCTGCTACAACACCGACATGGCAAAAATTCGACCCACGGATATGCCGAATGGACGGGTGCTCGCCCACAGGCAACACCTCGACAAATGGCTCATCAGCATAAGAATTTTTAAGCGTATTATGAATGGCTTCCGCGTCACCCTTTACGTAAACAGTAGCCAAGATTCCACGGTTTGCCGGAATCAAATGTGGCGTGAATTGCACCTCGACGGGACGACCCGCAATGGCGCTGAACTCTTGATCAAACTCGCCAAGGTGCCGGTGTGTGCCGCCGACGGCATAGGCATGTGCCCCCTCCGACAATTCCGCATGCAACAAGTTCTCTTTCAACGCGCGACCAGCCCCTGACACCGCACAAGCTAGGTCCAGTATGATCTCGTCTAGATCAATCACACCAGCGGCAATCAATGGCCGCAATGCAAATTGGCCCGTTGCCGCGTTGCACCCTGTCCCAGCAACCAACCGCGCCTTCGCAATGTCATCGCGGTAAAACTCGGTTAGCCCATAAACGGCTTCTTTTTGCAATTCGACCGCACTATGTGGATTGCCGTACCATTTTTCATAGGCAGCCGGATCCCGAAGCCGGAAATCCGCAGACAGATCCACAATCTTCAACGTTTTCGGCAATTTCGAAATGACCTCTTGGCTGGTCTTGTGCGGCAAGGCACAAAACGCCAAATCGATCCCATCGAAATTCATGTCATCAATCGTCGTTAAAACCGGCAAATCCAGATGCCGCAAATGTGGAAACACCTGTGCCATCGCCATGCCAGCCTTGGAATTCCCGCTCAGTGCTGCGACCTCCATTGACGGGTGCGATGCAATCAGCCGAACAAGTTCTGCGCCGGTGTAGCCAGAGGCGCCCAGAATGGCGATTTTATAAGTCATTTTCTTCTCCGTGCCTGATGATCATCAATCAGGGCTTTTACAGTTTCACAATAGGATCAAGCGGATTCAAATGTGATCTGTCGTCGCATGAATTGCACAGCGCGTTGGCTGACCTGTTTCGGATCACCAGAGGTCAGATACTTGGTCTCTCCACCACCCAGCATTTCGGGGCGCCGATCTAGATAGTCAGCAAGGCTCTCTGCCACCAAATTAGCTTGCGAATAGACCTTCACATTATCACCGAGAGCAGCCTGAAACTGGCTTTGCATCAATGGGTAATGGGTACAGCCCAATATTGCGGCATCTGGCTGCGGCATTTTGCGTTTCAACGCGTCCACATGGGAATTGACCAACGCCTCGGCCAAAATCATGTCGCCATCTTCAATCGCATCCACGACACCGCCACAGGCCTGCGCCTCGACATCGACACCAACGGCCCGAAACGCCAATTCCCGTTGGAATGCACGGCTTGAAACCGTTGCAGGCGTTGCAAACAACGCGACGTGTTTCACATCGACTTCCCGAGGGGGCGAATTATCACCCCAGCTGCGTTCGGTCAGCGCTTCAATCAAAGGAACAAACACACCCAGAACGCGCTTGTCCGCAGGTACCCAGCTTTCTTGCATCCGGCGTAACGCAGCTGCCGACGCTGTGTTGCAGGCCAAAATCACCAAATCACATCCCGCGTCAAACAAGGTCTGCGTGGCTTTAACGGTCAGTTCATAAATATCATCCGCGGTCCGCACACCGTAAGGTGCATGCGCACTGTCGGCGTAATAAACAAACGGCACGTCCGGCAGCCGCTTTTGCGCAGCATCCAGAACAGTCAATCCACCTAAACCGGAATCGAAAATACCAACGGCCATAGCCTAGTCCTTACGTCTATATTTCGCATCAAATTCATGCCCAAACACGTTTGCAGGCACTGGCTTTGGCGACAGGTCATACGTCGCTTTCCGTAAGAAATCCATGCAGCTTTTGGAATCCGTCTTGTGCGCATTCAACTGGTCGGCGGGGATCGGCTCACCAATCACAACACGCACGTCACTTCCAACACGTGATTTGAATTCGCGAATGTACATTCCCATTCGCAATGTCACATGCAGATGGCTGGCTATTTGGAAGAGCCGACTGTTCGATCCTTCAAAGAAAATAGGCACCACAGTTGCGTTGCTTTTGGTCACCATCTTAGCGGTGAAATTGCGCCACTGTGGATCAAACGGTTTTCCAAACGGGCGTGCTGCGGTGCTAACAGTCCCACCAGGAAAGACCCCCATTGCGCCGCCTTCGCGCAGATACTGTAACGCCTCTTTTCGGGTCTGAAGGTTAAGACGTGCGGCTTCCTTCGTTTCATCAAACGAAACCGGCAAAATCACGCGGTTCAGGTCGGCAGATTTCCGAAAAACGGAATTCGCAAGAATTTTAAAATCCCCACCCCGCCGTTCGGACAGGATGCGGCCCATCATCAACCCATCCAAAATCCCGTAAGGATGGTTCGACACCAATATCAAAGGGCCAGTCGTTGGAATGTTATCCAACGCTCCGCCAATCACATTTAGGCGCAACTTATAGCGGTCGCTCATCACCCGCCAAAAATCGGCCCCGTCAGCCACTTCCTGTTCGTACCCACGGGCCTTGCGGATCAACCGCAAGCGTCCCGTGGTGTTTTCCATAACCCGGATCACCGCTCGGCCGCTTTTGGAAGCGGCCGAATGGGCATAAGAAATGTCTCGAACAACTCGATTTTTCAGCATGATATCCCTTTGGGAACCGCTCTTTTTGTCTCTACTTGGCCTTACGTAGCGCCCGCGGCATCAGATATCCAGCAATTGTCGCGCGACCTCACTGTGCAGCGGTCTGAATCGGTGCAGCACGCAGGGCTGCCAACAATTCTTCGCGTCGCTTCGCTGCCTTTAACGCGTTTTCATGCTTTACAGGCCCGAACCCACGAATATCCAATGGCAAACGTGCCAGCGCCACAGCGGCATCCAACGTATCGGGACGCACAAATGGCGCAATTTCCACCATATCTGCTTCGTATTGCGCGATCAGTGCGCGTTCCATTTTCCGCTCCTGTGTGCGGCCAAAAATATCCCACCGTGTGCCGCGAAGTCGCTTCATACGAGCCAACATTGGCAACAACCTATTTGTCAGTTGCGGCATAGCAACCTTCTTTGGTCGTCCATTAGACTGCTTTCTTGACAACAGCGGCGGCGCCAAATGGTGCGTCATCTTAAACGCGCCTTCAAACTTGGTTTCTGCCTTTGCCCGCGTGTCCAACAACAACCGTGCGACCTCATATTCGTCTTTGTAGGACAGCAGTTTATGATACCCAAGCGCGACAGACTCCCGCAGATCTCCCTCAAAAGACGCTACAAAATCCGCATACCGCTTGGCGTAATCTTCATTTTGATAGTCCGTCAAATGCGCGACCCGAAACGCGATTTTTTCGTCCAACGTTTTTTCCGGTTCTGGCGCGGCCTCTACCAAAACCTCGGCCGCATCTGCAGGATGAAGTACAGCCCAGCGACCATATTCGAACGCTTGCAAATTGCGCTCAACTGCTGTCCCGTTCAGCTCGATCGCTTTGCGAATAGCAGCCCCAGACACAGGCACCGCACCCGATTGCCATGCGGCTCCAAACACCATCATGTTGGAATAAATCGCATCCCCCATCAGTTTGAGCGCCAGTTCAGACGCGTCAAACATCGACAAGCTGTCACCCATCCGTGCCTGAAGAGCGACACACAAACGGTCGGTTGGCAGTTTAAAATCGACGTTGCGTGTAAAGTCACCGGTTATGATTTCATGTGAATTCACAACGCCACGTGTGCGTCCATGGGTCATCAACGCCATAGTCTTGGCTCCCGCAGACACTACCAAATCGCCGCCGATCAACGCATCACACTCACCTGTAGACACACGCACTGCCGCAATGTCATCGGGCCTTTCAGCCAGCCGGCAATGGATGTGCACAGCACCGCCTTTTTGGGCCAATCCCGCCATCTCCATCATACTGGCCGCCTTACCATCTACATGTGCCGCCATGGCCAAAACCGCGCCAATGGTTACAACGCCTGTGCCACCAACACCCGTGATCACCACGTTGTGCGTGCCATGTATCGCTGGCAGTGTCGGGTCAGGCATATCTGGCAGATCAACGACCTTTGTTATAGCTTTACGAATGCTTGCGCCTTCAAGAGTTACGAAAGACGGGCAGAACCCTTCCACGCAGGAAAAGTCCTTGTTGCAAGACGACTGATCAATCGCCCGCTTACGCCCAAGTTCTGTTTCAACCGGTGTGATTGAAACACAATTCGATTGAATACCGCAGTCCCCGCAACCTTCACAAACGTCCGTATTGATAAATGCCCGTTTATCGGGGTCATGAAACAACCCGCGCTTTCGTCTACGCCTTTTCTCAGCGGCACAGGTCTGCACATAAACAAGGACAGACACACCTTTGACACTGCTTAGATTTTTCTGAACCGCGTCCAACTCGCTACGTGGGTAGATCTTCACACGTGGCGGCATCTGGCGCAGGTCGACTTCTTCAGCTGGATCATGCACCACATGAACCTCTTTCACCCCCATCGCCAAAACTTCGCGACAAATTTGGTCTGCGGTCAAACCACCATCGTTGCCTTGCCCACCTGTCATCGCCACAGCGTCGTTGTATAAAATTTTGTAGGTAATATTCGCGTCAGACATCAGCGCAAACCGGATCGCCTGAACCCCAGAGTGGTTATAGGTCCCGTCACCAAGGTTCTGGAAAACATGCTCTCGCGTTGAAAAGCCTGCTTCGCCGACCCAATTGGCGCCCTCGCCCCCCATCTGTGTAAACCCGACGGTGTCGCGTTCCATCCATTGAACCATGTAATGGCATCCGATTCCGGCATAAGCGCGTGCGCCTTCTGGTACTTTGGTCGATGAATTGTGGGGGCACCCAGAACAGAAATAGGGAATGCGTGCAGCAATCTCTTCAGCATTGTCTGCCCTTCTTGCCTCGGCCAAACGGGCCATCCCCCCCGCGATTGCCTCGGTTTCACACCCCTCAGATCTCAGGATACTTCCGATTTTCTCAGCTATATGTACCGGATCAAGCGCAGACCGTGTCGTGAACAGTTCCTCGCGCTGTCCATCAGCACCTGCCTTATCCGTGTACCACCCATAAACGCGTCGCCCACGTCGATCATCAAACAGAATTTCCTTGATCTGCACTTCAAGCAGTTTTCGTTTTTCTTCCACGACAACAATAAGATCTAGGTCATGCGCCCATTCATCAAAACTTTGCGTATCAAGGGGCCAAACTTGCCCGACCTTATAGGTCGAAATCCCCAACCGTGCGGCCTCGGCTTCATCAATGCCAAGCAACGCCATTGCATGAACCAGATCCAACCAATTCTTACCCGCCGCAACGAACCCGATCTTCGCGCCGTCATTGGGCCAAACAGCTTGGTCAATACGGTTTGCGCGCGCAAAAGCTTCCGCCGCAAACCGCTTTTGGTCGATCATCCGCGCTTCTTGTTCTTGTGGCGTGTCGACAAGACGAATGTTCAAACCACCTTCTGGGATGTCAAAACCCGGTTCAACAAACGACAACCTGTGTGGGTCGCCATTCACAACGGATGTGACTTCAACGGTGTCTTTTTGGGTCTTCAACCCAACCCAGACACCAGCAAACCGCGAAAGTGCATAGGCATACAGGCCCATATCCAGAACTTCTTGCACACCGGCAGGCGATACAATCGGCATATAAGAATCCAGCATCGTCCATTCGGACTGATGTAATGTCGTCGAACTTTCACCTGTGTGGTCGTCCCCCATCGCCATAATGACACCGCCATGGGCCGATGTACCCGCCATGTTCGCATGGCGCATCACATCGCCAGACCGGTCCACCCCAGGGCCCTTACCGTACCAAAGGCCGAACACACCGTCATGTGTGCCTTCTCCCCGCAACTCGGCCTGTTGTGTCCCCCAGATCGCCGTTGCCGCCAAATCTTCGTTCAGGCCAAGTTGGAACTTCACATCCGCGTCCCGTAACTGTTTTTCAGCGCGTTGCATCTGCATATCGACTGCACCCAACGGCGACCCACGATACCCCGTGACATATCCGGCGGTCTTAAGCCCCGCTGCCGTGTCGCGCGCCTTTTGCATCAACATCAAGCGTACCAAAGCCTGTGTGCCATTCAGCAGAACCTGGTCCTTATCCAGATCATAACGATCATTCAGCGAAATTTCCTGTAACGACATCGGCTGTCCTCCCAAACGCACCTAATGAATACTGCATATAGGTCAGCGATTCTGACCTTACGCAAGCTCTATAGGTCATAATTGCTGACCTACCAAGCATTTTTGACTGACATCCCTTCACAAAGCAGCCATAAGGACTGTGAAAGAAGAAGATTAGGCGAGCAGAGCTTATGCAACAAGGCTATCCAATGGATTGGGACAAACTCCGGATTTTCCACGCAGTGGCCGATGCCGGCTCTCTTACCCATGCCGGAGACACACTGCATCTGTCACAATCTGCTGTGTCGCGCCAAATCCGCGCACTCGAGGAATCTCTATCAACTGTGCTGTTTCACCGCCATGCACGCGGGTTAATCCTGACCGAACAAGGCGAACTTCTTTTTGATGCAACAAAATCTATGTCTCGTCGCCTCGACGCTGCATCGGCTCGCATTAAAGACAGCGCAGAAGAAGTCTTTGGCGAGCTGAAGGTCACAACAACAACTGGGTTCGGGACCTTATGGCTGGCCCCGCGCCTGCCCGCACTTTATGAAAAATACCCGGACCTGAACATCGACCTAATGCTCGAAGAACGCGTTCTTGATCTGCCCATGCGCGAGGCTGACGTCGCGATCCGCATGAAAGAACCATCACAGGCTGACCTGATCCGCAAGAAACTGATGTCAGTGCGCATGCGTCTCTATGCGTCTCAAACATATCTCGACAACAACGCTGAAATTGATTCCGTGGAACAAATTGGCGCGCACCGGCTCATCTGCCAGGCCCCCAATGCGTTTCAGGTCTCTGCTGGTGCGACATTAACGGAACATTTGCTCAGCCACGACAAACCACGCCTGCTGCACATGAATAACTATTTTGGTGTGCTTCAAGGTGTCTTGTCGAACTTGGGCATTGGTGTTCTGCCCGATTACGTGATCGAAGACTTCCCGCAACTTGTTCGGGTTCTTCCAGACGTCGAAAGCGGCGAAGTTCCAACATTCCTCGCCTATCCAGAAGAATTACGCCAGTCCAAGCGAATAATGGCATTCCGGGACTTCGTTCAGGATGAAATTATCGCGCACCGAAAACGCATCCGCGACGGCGCGCAGGCATAAACGCTGACAAGGAATACCACCTAAGGTCGTGACCTATGTGCCACATGCATAGCGGGATTGCGCTATATGTTGTGCATTTCCCTTGAACGACTCAACACTGCCGCCTAATTAATCAGTATAAAGCGACGTTGTCGTTTTATACCTCCCTGTTGGACTTTGCCGGGCCTAGTGCCCGGCGTTTCTTTTTCTAGGGCCTCTTTTCCCTATAAACACTCCAACTGCCCAATTCACATCATCAATGCTACGCAATCCCCGTTGAACCTAAACGCTCCTTAGCATAAAGGACGCGCAACGCATTCTAGGGGATAAACATGCAAGAGCCGGCAATCACATCCGACCTGATTTCAGCCCACGGGCTTTCACCAGATGAATACGATCGCATCCTCGAGATCATAGGCCGTGAACCAACGTTCACAGAGCTCGGCATCTTTTCCGCTATGTGGAATGAACATTGCTCTTACAAGTCATCCAAAAAGTGGCTCCGCACTCTCCCTACTGAAGGCCCACAAGTTATTTGTGGCCCTGGTGAAAACGCGGGCATCGTGGACATTGGCGACGGTCAGGCCGTGGTGTTCAAAATGGAAAGCCACAACCACCCGTCCTACATCGAACCGTACCAAGGTGCGGCAACCGGCGTTGGCGGCATTCTGCGCGATGTCTTTACAATGGGTGCACGTCCAATTGCTGCGATGAACTCTTTGTCGTTTGGCGAAACCAGTCATCCCAAAACTCGCCAGCTTGTGCACGGTGTTGTTGAAGGAGTTGGCGGTTATGGCAACTGCTTTGGCGTTCCAACGGTTGGCGGGGAAGTCCGTTTTCACCCCGCCTACAACGGGAATTGTCTTGTAAATGCATTCGCCGCTGGCCTCGCTGATGCAGACAAAATCTTCTACTCCGCTGCCTCCGGCATCGGCATGCCTGTTGTTTACCTTGGCGCAAAAACCGGCCGCGACGGTGTGGGTGGTGCAACCATGGCATCAGCGGAATTCGATGATACCATCGAAGAAAAACGACCAACCGTTCAGGTAGGCGACCCGTTCACTGAAAAACGCCTTATGGAAGCGACGTTAGAACTGATGGCTACCGGCGCTGTGATTTCCATCCAAGACATGGGCGCGGCTGGCTTGACCTGTTCCGCAGTAGAAATGGGCGACAAAGGCGGCCTTGGCGTTAAACTTAACCTCGAAGACGTCCCGCAGCGCGAGGAAAACATGACAGCCTACGAAATGATGCTGTCTGAATCCCAAGAACGCATGTTGATGGTCCTGAAGCCTGAACTCGAAGAAGAAGCCCGCGCGGTGTTCACGAAATGGGACCTCGACTTTGCAATCGTTGGTGAAACCATCGCCGAAGACCGTTTCCTCGTGCTTCACAATGGTGAAGTCAAAGCCGACTTGCCACTGGCCACCCTCTCCGGCTCAGCGCCAGAGTATGACCGCCCATGGGTCGAAACACCGGCCGCCGAACCTCTCAGTGATGTGCCATCCATCGATCCAATCGATGGTCTAAAGGCGCTGCTGTCCTCGCCAAACTACGCCGGCAAACAATGGGTTTTCGAACAATACGACAGCCAAGTTATGGCAGACACCGTTCGTGCACCCGGCCTCGGCGCTGGCATTGTTCGAGTACACGGCACCGACAAATCCATCGCGTTTACGTCTGACGTGACACCACGCTACGTCAAAGCGAACCCTGAAATGGGTGGCTCACAAGCCGTAGCCGAAGCCTACCGCAACCTCACATCCGTGGGCGCGGTCCCGCTGGCGACAACCGACAACATGAACTTCGGCAACCCTGAAAAGCCAGAGATCATGGGCCAATTCGTCGGCGCAATCAAAGGCATCGGCAAAGCCGTCAAAGCCTTGGATATGCCAATCGTGTCCGGCAACGTTTCTCTTTATAACGAAACAGACGGAACCGGCATTTTGCCAACACCCACAATCGGCGCCGTTGGCTTGCTGAAATCAAACGACGAATTGATCGCCGGCACAGCCCGCGAAGGCCACGTCGCCCTGCTGATCGGTGACACCGAAGGCCACCTTGGCCAATCCGCCCTTCTGGCCGAAGTCTTTAACCGCGAAGACGGCGATGCACCATCGGTCGACCTGACGGCTGAAAAGCGCAATGGAGACTTCATCCGCGCCAACCGCCAATGGATCGACGCCTGTACCGACCTCTCTGATGGTGGGCTCGCGCTAGCGGCATTCGAAATGGCCGAGGCCGCAGAAACCGGCGTCACACTAGACGCCGACGATACCCCCACCTTGTTTGGCGAAGATCAGGCCCGCTACCTCGTGGCCTGTAACTTCGACAAGGCTGAAGCCCTGATGACAGAGGCCGGTAAAGCTGGCGTTTCCATCACCACCGTTGGCAAATTTGGCGGCTCCGATGTAACACTGGGGTCCGTATCAGCACCTTTGGCTGATCTTGCGGGATTGTTCCGCACGTCCTTCCAGGAGGCTATCGGCTGACCACTGCGCTTCCCGACCTAACGCCAGATTGCAACGCCTGCGCAGCCCTTTGCTGCGTTGGCCTTGCATTTGATGCAGGGGATGCGTTTGCAATCGACAAGCCAGCAGGCGTGCCGTGTCCAAACTTGGATGGACACAGCTGCAAAATCCATAACAATCTGAAAGATAACGGGTTTACTGGCTGCATCGCCTATGAATGCGCAGGCGCGGGCCAACACACCATCGCGCTTTTCGGTGGCCGCAGTTGGCGCGACACCCCCGAAATTTTACCCGAGCAAATGGAAACCTTTCGCCACCTCAACCGTCTGCACGCCCTCATGGAACTTCTTACAGCCGCGAAGGTGCTGCCCCTTCCCGATGACATCGATGAAATCCGCCAATCGCTTTTGGGTCAGCTTTCACCAGCTGACCTTACACCCGAAATCGCAAAAACATTGGCCGAAGGTTCACTGCCAACCAAAGTGCACACATTCCTTAGATCGCTAGCGGTCTACGCCCCGGACCGATCAAAGAAGTGACAGAAATCGACGGCGGCGGACCTTGCTTGTCCCTCCGTACCGCCCTACTTTTATATCAAACATCTTTAGGAGAGACAGCAATGGCCATCCACGCGCAGGACCTCGAAGACCTGCTTCGCCAATCCTTCCCCGACGCCGACATCAAAGTCGAAGGCGCAGATGGTGTTCACATGTCTGCCATGGTCGTTGATGAAAGCTTCCGCGGCAAAAACCGTGTTCAACAACAACGCGCCGTCTATGCAGCCCTGAAAGGCAAGATGGATGGATCAAACGGCGAACTCCACGCTTTGGCCTTAACAACAAAAGCACCGGATTGATGTTGGGTTGGCTGACATTCGGCGGCCTTGTGTTGGTCTTCGGCATCCTTACCGATGACTGGTTAGCCAACAGGTATCGCCGCCCGCTCTGCCAAATGCGTCCCACCCCGCGTGACGCCAAAAAACTCGGAATGGAAGCCACAAACGTGAAGGAACTGAACCGCTCACTTAATCGGATCAGAAGATAATATATGGAAACCGAAATTGCTGGACGCTGTAACCCAGAGCTCTTGAGCTGCATAACACCAGAAAAACTACAGTTTGCGCTGCCCTTCGTTGTTCTCGTTCTACTTGCGCTTGGCATTCGTGGTCTAATCCGGCATGAAAACCGCAAACATAGTGGACTTTTGCCAAAACGTGGCACTGCCCCGAGCGAAGGACAAAATGTCAATTTCGTCAATATGAGAACAAGCAGAGGGCGTGACAACCTTATCGTAACGCGTCACACCAAAGACCCGCAAAAACACGCGCGTGCCATGATGCCCGCGAACGCACGAAAAAAGGACTAAAATCATGACCGCAGAAACACAAATCAAGGAAACCGTTGAAGGCAACGACGTTGTGCTTTTCATGAAAGGCACCAAATCCATGCCGCAGTGCGGGTTCTCGTCCCGTGTGGCTGGCGTGCTGAACTTCATGGGCATCGAATATGCTGACGTGAACGTTTTGGCCGACGAAGAAATCCGTCAAGGCATTAAGGATTTCTCAGATTGGCCAACCATTCCGCAGCTTTACGTCAAAGGAGAATTCGTTGGTGGCTGCGACATCATCACCGAAATGACCTTGTCCGGTGAACTGGACACATTGTTGGAAGAAAACGGCGTCACCTACGACAAAGACGCCGCAGACAAGATCCGCGAAGCCAACGCCTAAGCTCTTTCCAAACAAACAAAAAACGCCGCGCTCGTAAAAGCGCGGCGTCTTTGCAGTTATCAGATCAGGTTTAGCCTGCGGTTTTCGCTTCCACTTCGTCAGCCAATGCTTCGGCGCGCAAGGCGAAATCGGCCATCGTGTCCAAGGCCTCAGCCGGCATAACAGGCACTTCTACCCGCTCCACCGAACCTGACGTTGATTGCGCCGTTTCCAATTGCGCCTGCATCTGCGCTAATTTGCCTTCAGCTTCGCGCACTTTGTCTTCCAAACCGGCGGTACGGTCCGCCAACAGCAACCCAGCCATCAACAACATCCTGCTTTCCGGCATTCGCCCCACTTGGGTCGACAGTGAAGATGCCTCAACATCCAACATTGCAGCAGCAGTCATCAAGAACTGTTCTTCACCGTCCTGACAGGCCACTTCAAAATTACGGCCTCCGATCTTAATCTCAACCTGTGGCATCGCTGGCCTCCCGTTCAATAATCGGCGTCAGTTCTTCGAGGATCGCATCCATTTCCGCGGCATCAGCCGCCCGCGTGGCGCGCAAGGCCTCTAGTTCGGCCATCATCGCCTTGTTCACCAAATGTGGCTCAGCGACGCCCTCCGTCACAGCCTCACGCAGTTTTCCATTGATATCGCGCAATTCCGCGTTCACCTGGCGCAATCGCTGCAATTCACGGTCCATTCGCGCAGAGCGCGCGCGCCCTGCTTCAACGTTGCTTTCCAATTCGGCAACCTTGCCGTCTTGGCGTTCCTTCAAAAGCTTAACGCGTTCTTCCAATTGAGCATTGGCAGTGCGTTCTTCATCAAGCTGTGTGGTCAACTCGCCGACTAATGCTTGGCTGGCTGATGTGTCGACCTCGGGTTCCGCTCGCGCGGCATTTACGCCATCCAATCCAGTCTTGATCCGCGTCAACGCGGCAGAAATCCGTGCTTCTAGTTCTGAAAGTTCGCTCATACGCCTGTCCTTTCCGACCCCAAATCCCACGATGACCTGTATCAAACCATCCAACTGGGCCGCTGCTATCGGGCGACTTTATCGAATCGCACCACGTTCCCACTAGCCTAAGCCAAGGGTGCAATGGCAGCAAACGTCGAAAAACACATATTTTCAACACCCTACACCCCAGCCTTCACCTTACCGCATCACAACCTTGATATTGGACGCTACCCTGATATGACCCTGATCAATCACGAAATGCATAAAAGGATCACGCCGTTGGACATCCAAGCCCTCCGCACCGCCCACCCCGAGCACTGGATGCGCGCTGCCGCGATCCGCACACTGACGCTTGACGCAGTTGCAGCCGCCAATTCAGGCCACTCTGGTATGCCAATGGGCATGGCCGACGTTGCAGCCGTTTTGTATGAAAAACACATGCGGTTCGACCCAAAGGCACCTTTCTGGCCAGACCGCGACCGGTTCGTCCTGTCTGCGGGTCACGGTTCGATGATGATCTATTCCTTGTTGCACCTTACAGGCTACGAACAGGCCACTTTGCAACAACTTAAAGACTTCCGCCAAAAAGACAGCCGCACTGCGGGCCACCCAGAATATGGTCACCTTGAAGGCGTTGAAACCACGACCGGCCCACTGGGCCAAGGTATCGCGAATTCAGTTGGCTTTGCATTGGCCGAAGAGATTCTGCGTGCGCGGTACGGCAAAAACATTATGAACCACCACACATACGTGATGGCAGGTGACGGCTGCCTGATGGAAGGTGTGTCCCAAGAAGCAATCGGCCTTGCTGGCATGCAAAAACTTGGCCACCTGATCGTGTTCTTTGACAACAACAACATCACTATCGACGGCACTGTCGATATGGCAGACATTACCAACCAAACCGCTCGTTTCGAAGCCTCTGGATGGCATGTTCTTGAAATTGACGGCCACGACCCTGTTGCAATCGATAACGCGATCATCGAAGCCAAGAATGATCCGCGCCCATCCATGATTTCATGCAAAACCCACATTGCCTTGGGTCACGCAGCGCAAGACACCTCAAAAGGTCACGGCGCATTAACCGATGCAGATCAGCTGAAAGCGGCCAAAGACGGCTACGGATGGCCACATGGTCCATTTGAAATCCCTGCGGATATCAAATCCCAATGGGAATCGTTCGGCGAACGTGGGGCACAAGCCCGTGCCGAATGGGATGCGAAATTCGCCAAACTACCGAAATCCAAGCAGGACGAGTTTAACCGTGCGTTCGCGCTGGACGCACCGAAAAAGCTGTCTGCGACAGTGAAGGCCTTCAAAAAGGCAGCGTCCGAAGAAGGTAAAAAGCTGGCGACACGCGCGTCATCTGAACAGGTGTTGAATGCGATCAACCCGATCATGCAGGAAACTGTCGGTGGCTCCGCTGACCTGACCGGTTCCAACAACACTAAATCTTCGGATATGACGGTGCACACACCGGAAAACCGCGAAGGCCGTTACATCCACTACGGTATCCGTGAACACGGTATGGCTGCAGCCATGAACGGCATGGTCTTGCACGGCGGTATCCGCCCATACGGCGGTACATTCATGTGTTTTACGGACTATGCGCGAGGTTCCATGCGTCTGTCCGCATTGATGAACGTACCAACAGTTTACGTCATGACGCACGACAGCATCGGTCTGGGCGAAGACGGCCCAACCCACCAACCTGTCGAACACCTCGCCATGTTGCGCGCAACGCCGAACACCAACGTGTTCCGCCCTGCAGACACTGTTGAGGTTGCCGAAAGTTGGGAACTGGCACTGACATCCAAAGGCACGCCATCTGTTCTGGCCTTGTCGCGTCAAGGTTTGCCATTGGTCCGCAAAGACCACAAAACCAAGAACCTCACATCCCAAGGGGCTTATGTTCTGGCCGACGCCGATGCAGGCAAACGTCAGGCTATCCTGATGGCATCCGGTTCCGAAGTGGCTGTCGCCATGGAAGCCCGTGACATCTTGGAGGCCGAAGGCATCGGCGTGCGCGTTGTATCCATGCCCTGTTGGGAACTTTTCGAGGCGCAAGAGGAAGGCTACCGCAAGCGCGTCCTCCCCGGCGGCCCTGTGCGTGTCGCTGTAGAAGCTGGCGTGCGCCTCGGTTGGGACAAATGGTTGCTGGGCGAACGCGGCCGCGAAGCAAAAGCTGGCTTTGTCGGCATGGACAGCTTTGGTGCCTCAGCACCAGCAAACGAACTTTTCGAAATGTTCGGCATTACAGCGCAGGCAACGGCCCAAAAAGTCCGCGACTTGCTCGCATAAGACACTCCCCCTGGCAGACCACAACGTATTGGTCTGCCAGGAGGACCCAACTTTCCACACCAACCTTGGATTTGGTAAGGACACCAATCAACATCCTACCTATAGAGGCCACCGGCCTCATCGGGTCAGCGTTTTCCATTGCCCTGATTGTGCAGGGCCACCATATCACATTCCCCGCCCCTGAGTTATCCAGACCCATAGTAAAGGGGTACGTGGCCCGATGCTCGACCAACAAATGGAATCCATTCGGCTATTTAAATTCGGCTTAGCACCGCCCCATCAGTTTCTGTGAAACCGTCGTTGTCGGTTGTGGCCCATACCCGATCTGCTAGGGTCTCCCCACGCAGCCGGAGATGACAATGTTTCGAACCACCGCACTTGCTCTCACAGGCACATTGTTTCTGGCGGCCTGCATCGCACCGCCCACCACTCTGCAAACACCGCCCGTAACCGCGGCTCAACCTGTTGCCGCAACAGCCTATTCTGTCGCACCTCCAAATGCACCTAGCGGCCAAGTCGTCGACAGTTTTGCACGCGCGTTTCTAGACAGCATTCAGGCACAATCCATCGCCGAGAACGTTGAATATTGCGGCTATTTCTTCATTGATTCCAGTGGTCAATTATTTGGCACCCCCCCTATTAGAGGCAGAAGTGCGAGTTGCAGCATGAATGCCCCCCAACCGGGCCAAGGTGTGGTTGCAAGTTACCACACACATGGATCCTATCGCCGTGCTTACGCTGCTGAGGTTCCGTCGATTATAGACCTTCAATCAGACTTCCAGTTCGGCATCGATGGATATGTCTCTACCCCTGGTGGACGTATTTGGTTAGTCGATTTCCAAACCACCTCGACCATGCAGGTTTGCGGGCGAAACTGCGTCTACGCTGATCCAGCTTACAACGATCGCAACGATCACAGGATCAGACAATCCTACACGTTGACTGAATTACGACAGCGCAAGCTGTTTTCCGACTAGGCTCGGACGGCAGTCACCTTTAATGCGCCTGTTGGCCTTTGCCAAACAACGGCATGATTACCTTGGTGACGATCGGGATCAACGCCAATCCAACAACCAAACCAAACACACCATCCAAACTGGCTGTCACCGCCCAATTCAGGAAACCGGTGAAATTCTCTGCCAGATGTTTGATCGGGTCATAAGGCCAATCAACTCCAAGGTCATGCAACCCATGCACAAGGATCGATCCACCAACCCAAAGCATTGCCAACGTCCCAACAAAGGCCAGTCCTTTCAGGAAGTACGGCATCCCCTTGACCAAGCCACGGCCCAACGTCCGCCCAACAGGTGTCGGGGCATTGCCGGTCAACCAAACGCCCACGTCATCGGCTTTCACAATCAACGCCACAGAACCATAGACCAATGCCGTAATTCCAATGGCCACAATCGCCAAAGTTACGGCCTCCATTGTGAAGGTCGCATCGGGGATGGCGGCCAAAGAAATCGTCATAATTTCTGCGGAAAGGATGAAATCAGTCTTGATGGCGCCCCGTACGCGGGTTTCTTCCAATTGCGCAGGATCCTTCACCTCTTCCACGTGGACATGGCTGTCCTTGTGGGGCGCTAATACGTGCCAGACTTTTTCGGCGCCCTCAAAACACAGGTAACAGCCGCCCAGCATCAACAGTGGCGTAATCAGCCACGGCGCGAATGCCTTCATCAACAACGCTGCTGGCAGCAAAATGACCAGTTTGTTGAAAAACGACGCCCGCGCGATCTTCCAGATGATCGGCAATTCTCGTTTTGCATCCAGCCCAGTCACATACTTTGGCGTCACAGCGGCATCATCAATCACAACGCCTGCGGCCTTTGATCCAGCCTTCGCAGCCATGCTCGCCACATCGTCAACACTTGCCGCAGCAACCTTCGACAAAGCTACAATATCATCCAACAGGGCAATCAAACCGCTCATACTGAAAACACCTTTCTGATTCTCTTGGGCGTAGGATGTAACGTCCTCCCCCCCGAGTACCAGCCCTTCGTCGCGCAATGTTGGCGCAAACGGTTAGCGCAAACCTGTGATCGACGGGCAGGTTTACCGCTAACATACTGATCGTGTTCGAATAATCCCTTGCGCAAGAGGCATTACCCCATAAAGAGAACGAACATAACGTCAATCACAGGACCTGAATCATGACCGTGACAATTGGGATTAACGGATTTGGCCGCATCGGACGCTGCACACTGGCACATATCGCCGAGGCCGCGCGCAACGACGTTCAAGTCGTCAAAATCAACGCAACCGGCCCTTTGGAAACAAACGCCCATTTGTTGCGATATGATTCCGTGCATGGACGTTTCGCTGGTGAGATCACTACGACAGATGGCAAACTGGACCTTGGCCGCGGCCCGATCGATGTCATGTCCACCTATGACCCGACCGGGCTGGATTGGGACGGCTGCGATGTCGTGCTGGAATGCACCGGCAAATTCAACGACGGCGGCAAATCCTCGGTTCACCTCGAACGTGGCGCAGGCAAGGTCCTGATTTCAGCACCGGCCAGTAACGTCGACAAAACCATCGTTTACGGCGTAAACCACCGCGACCTCACCCAAAAGGACCGGATGGTATCAAACGGGTCTTGCACGACCAACTGTCTGGCACCACTGGCCAAAGTCCTGAACGACGCCATCGGCATTGAACGCGGGCTCATGACAACGATCCACAGTTACACCGGCGACCAACCCACGGTAGACCGCCGCCACAGCGACCTTTACCGCGCGCGCGCCGCAGCAATGGCGATGATCCCAACCTCCACCGGTGCGGCCAAGGCCTTGTCACTTGTGTTGCCAGAAATGGAGGGCCGCCTTGACGGCACCGCCATGCGGGTCCCGACCCCGAATGTGTCCTGCGTTGACCTGACATTTGAAGCTGCCAAAGACGTAACCGCAGCTGACGTAAACGAAGTCGTCGCCCAGGCCTGTGCTGGCCACATGGGCATGGTCATGTCCTACGACCCTGAACCCAAAGTCTCCGTCGACTTCAACCACACACCACATTCATCCATCTTCGCACCGGATCAAACCAAGGTCATCGGAGGTCGAACCGTTCGGGTCTTGGCATGGTATGACAATGAATGGGGCTTCTCTGTACGTATGGCAGACGTTGCGGGCCACATGGGGAGACTGAATTAGACAATCCCAAATTGTCAAAGGCGGCTATTCGGGACGAGGCATGCTTGTCCCGTGGTTGTACCGATCGCTGCGTCCCATGTTACTCATCGCAATTAGGCATCATGAAAGAAGTAAAACGTGTTGGAGCAGTGATCCACGATAGTGAATTGCCGCAGCCCCCAAGCCTTAACGCCCAACTTCTCAGTGATATTCGCACCGCGTTGCACCATATTCGCATGAGCGGCGTCTAAGTCTTCGCAATACACCCAGAACGTGCTCGGTGAATGTTTTTCATGCGCTTCTCTAAAGAAAACAGCGCAGTCACCAAGCGAGACAGCTCCAATCTTGCCAGCTTCACTATACCAACCGATTTCAAAGCCAAATTTATCGCGATAGTAAATTTGCGCAGCTTTTACATCGGGAACGGGCAGTTCTGGTGTTGCCTGAGATAAACTCATGATGAAACCTCGGCTTGTTTTCAATTCCTAGAGTGTAACACGTGGGCGTTTCCGTCCAATGGAGAAGGTTTAGCATAGCAGCATAGCGCGGCATCCGGCAGCATGTGTTCAAAACTGACATTGCCAGACCCTCCCCGCACCAAGTCAAAGCAGTTTACCTATCAAGCTTGATCATTCGCAATCCACCCTCGACAATCCCCGCCAAATCGTGTGCCTTAGCGACATGACAAACCGCCTCGCCTTTATATTCGCAGTTCTAATCGTCGCCTTCTTCGTGCTCGACCATTATGTATTCGGCCTCGAATCTGGCGTATTCTTGATCCGAAAAGGCATAGAACTCATCACTTGGATGAAATTCTGGCGCTAGTATACCAGTTGCGACAGGTCGGGGTTGACCTTTCCGCCACAATCGCGATGTTAGCGCCAACAGGATCGGCATCGGGCGGGTCCTATGGTCTATCCAAATTATGGAGGCTCCCTTGACCGTAAAAGTAGCAATCAATGGCTTTGGCCGTATCGGACGCAACGTATTGCGCGCCATCATCGAATCTGGCCGCACAGACATCGAAGTCATAGCGATTAACGACCTTGGTCCCGTTGAAACAAACGCCCACCTGTTGCAGTACGACAGTGTTCATGGCCGCTTCCCTGTTGAAGTAAAATCCACAGAAGACACGATCGATGTTGGCCGTGGCCCGATCAAAGTCACAGCAATCCGCAACCCTGCCGACCTTCCATGGTCCGACGTAGACGTCGTTTTGGAATGCACAGGTATCTTTACTTCCAAAGAGGCTTGTCAGGCCCACCTCGATAACGGGTCGTCCCGCGTGTTGATCTCCGCACCAGGTAAAGACGCCGATAAAACAATCGTGTTTGGTGTAAACGATGGCGCACTGACAGTAGACGACATCGTTGTGTCTAACGCATCTTGCACAACCAACTGCTTGTCCCCTGTTGCCAAAGTCCTGAATGACGAAATCGGTATCGTCAAAGGCTTCATGACAACAATCCACTCCTACACAGGCGACCAGCCAACATTGGACACCATGCACTCTGACCTGTACCGCTCACGCGCCGCAGCCTTGTCCATGATCCCAACATCCACCGGCGCCGCCAAGGCGGTTGGTCTGGTTCTGCCAGAGCTCAACGGCAAATTGGACGGCGTGGCGATCCGCGTTCCGACACCAAACGTTTCTGTTGTGGACCTGACATTCGAAGCCGCCCGCGACACATCCGTCGAAGAAATCAACGACGCGATCCGCAAAGCAGCTGGCGCAGGCCCGCTCAAAGGGATCCTCGGCTTCACAGACAAGAAACTGGTGTCATCTGACTTTAACCACGACCCACATTCCTCCATCTTCCACACAGACCAAACAAAGGTCATGGAAGGTAAAATGTGCCGTATCCTCACATGGTACGATAACGAATGGGGCTTCTCCAACCGTATGAGCGACACAGCCGTTGCTATGGGTAAATTGATCTAGTCAATTCGATTATTAAATGATTTCAAAGGGCTGCCCATCGGGTGGCCCTTTTTTTCGACCCAGCCCAGCTATGCGCTCAGCGCAACACCGCTTTCTTATAATCACACCTACCGCTGCACTGCAGCATCGCTATCTTCGTTGGTATAGAAACGAGCAAACCCGCAGAAAGGGATCTCAAATGCCAATGATGAAAACCCTCCGTGACCGCTTCGCAAAACGCGCTGCTTACACCCGCACTCGCGACGCGATTGCGTCCTTGCCAGTTGAACTTGCCGTTGAAGATCTCGGTATTTTGCCTGCAGACGCTGAAAAAATCGCCCAAATGGCCGTTTACCAGCGCTAATCGCAATCCCAAGAGATTTGCACATCACACCAAAGGTCGACCTCATAGGGGCCGGCCTTTTTGCATTCTTAATGATCAATTCCTCTTCAAACTGGTTTCGTTTTTCTTCCCCTTCACATGGTAGAATTCCGCAAAATCGCAAAGTGCGATGGATGATGATCCCACAGTATTTATCTGTGCATCACCCACTCTCGATCCACAAAGAACCATTTAAGTTACTGAAAAATACACATTTGTGTCGCTCTCAAAGCTTCCCCGCCCAGACCTATGCATTTTTTGCAATACGGGTTCAGCAAATGGGGCACTAGTGCTGCAGCGCAGCGCGGTTAATTATGGGTCAACAAAACGGAAAACACACACTGAAAGTAACGTACAATGTCCATGATTAAATCACTTCGCACACGCCTCGAAAAACGCGCAGCTTACAACCGCACACGCGACGCAATCGCCGCTCTGCCTGTTGAACTCGCTGTCGAAGATCTCGGCATCTATCCTGCCGACGCAGACAAAATCGCAATGCGCGCTGTTTACAGCTAAGCCTAGTCACCACAATGTGACCGGTGCCCCATTCTATTCGGCGGGCACCTGGGTATCCTCTCCCCCTCAGTTATCTGTGGGGGGAATATGCCCAAATCCAAAAAACGCAAAAAGTCGTCTCACTCGCAACCCTCGGCCACCTCAAAGCGGCCGGTCTCAAGACGACAGGCTTTGACCACGTTGGGGCTTTACGCTGCAGGCGCGACCGCGGTCGCAGCCAGTGGAACCTACATCGCTCTAGATTTCACATCAAAACTGGCCGAGGCCGACCTTTCCAAAATTGGAAATGGGCTTCCCACCATCGTGCAAATTCACGATCCGTCTTGCTCTCTTTGCAACCAGCTCCAAAAACAAACGCGTATTGCGTTGCGCGACTTTGATATTGAACATCAATACCTCGTCGCAAACATCACCACGTCAGATGGATTGGCCTTTCAAGGGCGCATGGGGCAACCCCATGTCACATTGATCTTGTTGGATGGCGACGGAGTTCAGCTACAGGTCATAAACGGCGTGACCCAGTCGGACGCCATTCTGGCACAACTGAACGCACACTTTGGCTAACCTCTGCCACTCTAGCCAGTAAGCTATTTCTTCAATCGGTTTTCCAATGCGGCCTTTACGGCAGGTGATACAAATTTGGACACATCCCCGTCCAAACGCGCAATCTCCTTAACCAACTTTGATGCAATCGCTTGATGCTGTGCTTCGGCCATAAGAAACACGGTTTCAACGCTGTCATCCAGCTGTCGATTCATACCAACCATTTGATATTCATACTCAAAATCAGCGACAGCACGTAAACCGCGAATAATAAGGCTTGCACCGACATCTTTTGCACAATGGATCAAAAGGTTCTCAAACGGGTGGGCTATAATCTCGCAACCAGTCTGTTCTGACAACGCAGTACATTCCGCTTCGATCATCGCTACCCGTTCTTCCAACGAAAACAATGGTCCTTTGTCGCGGTTTATCGCAACTCCGATCACGAGCTTATCCACCAGCGAACACGCCCGTCGGATAATATCCAGATGACCTAAAGTAACGGGATCAAACGTTCCCGGATAAAGCCCAATGCGCATGTTTGCCCCCTCGTTTCCTTAGCCCGCAAAACACCGCATCACCGCAAGAAACGCAAGCACCTAGTGCCCCATCACCATTCCCTCTAACGCGTCGCGCTCCATAGCAAGCTCAGAAAGGCGGGCCTTAACAACATCACCAATGGAAATGAGCCCCAGCATTTGCCCGTTTTCAATCACCGGCATGTGGCGAAAACGCCCTTCCGTCATCTTGCCCAGCACGCTGTCAGACGTATCTGCTGGACCACAGGTCACCAGCTTCTTTGTCATCATATCTGCAACGGTCTCGGTAAGGCACCCTGCACCACGCTGCCCAATGTGGCGCACAATGTCGCGCTCCGAAAGAATGCCAGCCGCGGTCTTGCCACCATCATCGCTCACCACAATTGTCCCGATCCGCCTATCGGACATGATAGCGGCTGCCTCAGCGACCTTAGAATTTGACGTTAATGTCAAAACACCGTCGACGGCCTTGGACTTTAGGATTTGCGATACAATCATGTGGCTCTCCTCATTTTTACAGTTGGACCCCTAGCCTACGCGCCAGCCCCCCTATCCTGTCAAGCGACCTGCCCCTCTAAACGCGCAACTTCGCGGCGAATTCCTCTCGACAGCACATCAGCAAACCGGTTCAGCCGGTCAGATGTCCGATCCGTCATATGGCGCACCAAGTAGAAGGACCTCGATAAAGACACCTCCTCCACCAGCACCCGCCTTAGCTCTGGTGCAAAGGGAAGTGAAAAGTCATGAACGATCCCGACACCTGCACCTGCCCGCAACGAAGCTACCTGAACCGCGACCGAATTCGAGGCCTGCTGCACCCCACTGACGGCCAAATCACCCAAATAATCCAATTCTTTATCGAAAATCATATCCGGAATGTACCCAACCATCGGGTACCCTTTAACATCTGCACGGGTTGTTATGGCGTCAGCAATTTCGGACCTCGCTGCCAAATGCAGTTTGTAATCGCTGATCCTTTTCACCGACAAACGCCCAGCTTCGGGCGGCGACACCGTGACCGCCATATCCGCCTCCCGCTTAGAAAGGTTAACCACGCGTGGCAACGCCAAGATCTGAATTTCTAGTTCGGGGTTTTCCGCCCCAATAGCGGCACAGACCTGCGGCAACAGATAGTTAGCCGCCCCGTCCGGCGCCCCGATCCGTATCTGTCCCGACAACCCCACTTGATCGCCCCGCGCTTCTTCTGTCGCGCGCAACAGTGCGGCCTCGGCGTGTTCGGCATGCTCGTGCATGCGCGTGCCCAAATCGGTTAATGCGTACCCTTGCGGTGATTTTACAAACACCGCCGCCCCCAATTCGTCCTCCAGACGTGCAATGCGCCGTCCCACTGTCGCAGCGTCCATCCGTAAAACAGGCGCTGCGCGGCTCAGGCTGTCCGCCCGCGCCACTGCCAAAAATACACGCATATCGTCCCAACTCGGCACTGACCTTACCTCCTGCATTTTTGCAAAATGAATTTGCCGATCTCACGCTTTATCTGACGAAAACGCAAGGCTAGACTAACTCAAATTCAAATGCGGAGGCTCCCATGACCACAGAACTTACCCACTATATCGGCGGCGAACACGTCAAAGGCACATCGGGCCGTTTTGCCGACGTCTTCAACCCTGCCACCGGTGAGGTTCAGGCCAGGGCTCCGTTGGCTTCAAAAGCCGAACTTGACCATGCAGTTGAAGTAGCTGCCGCGGCACAACCGGCTTGGGCTGCAACCAACCCCCAGCGCCGCGCCCGCGTCATGATGGCCATGGTCGGCTTGCTGAACCGCGACATGGACAAACTCGCCGAAGCGCTGTCGCGGGAACACGGGAAAACCTTGCCTGACGCAAAAGGCGATGTTCAGCGTGGTCTCGAGGTTGTCGAATATTGCATCGGCGCGCCAGAGATGTTGAAGGGTGACTATACCGATGGTGCCGGCCCAGGAATCGACATGTATTCCATGCGCCAAGCCCTTGGCGTTACTGCAGGAATTACACCATTCAACTTCCCTGCCATGATCCCAATGTGGATGTTTGCCCCCGCCATTGCATGCGGTAATGCCTTCATCCTAAAGCCATCGGAACGTGACCCATCCGTGCCCCTTATGTTGGCCGAACTGATGGAAGAAGCTGGCCTTCCCAAAGGTATTTTACAGGTCGTTAACGGCGACAAAGACTGCGTCGATGCCATCATCGACAATGACACCATCCAATCTATCGGTTTCGTCGGCTCGACCCCGATTGCGGAATATATCTATGGCCGCGGCTGTGCGAACGGCAAACGCGTTCAGTGTTTTGGTGGTGCGAAAAACCACATGATCATCATGCCAGATGCCGACATCGCCCAAGCTGCTGATGCTTTGGTCGGCGCGGGTTACGGCGCGGCAGGCGAACGTTGTATGGCCATTTCTGTTGCCGTTCCTGTGGGCGAAGAAACCGCCGACAAATTGATCGCCGAACTTGTCCCCCGCATCGAAAAGCTGCGCGTAGGCCCCTACACAGGTGGTGACGAGGTCGACTACGGCCCTGTCGTAACCAGTGCAGCCAAAGAAAACATTCTAGGCCTCGTTCAATCTGGTATCGACCAAGGCGCCGAATTGGTCGTCGATGGCCGCGACTTTAACATGCAAGGCTACGAAGACGGCTTCTTCGTTGGCCCGCATCTCTTCGACCGTGTCACGCCAGACATGGACATTTACACCAAAGAGATCTTTGGCCCAGTGTTGTCCACCGTCCGCGCTGGCAGCTACGAAGAGGCGTTGAAATTGGCGATGGACCATGAATACGGCAACGGTACTGCGATCTTCACCCGCGACGGCGACGCCGCGCGCGATTTTGCTAACCGCATCAACATCGGGATGGTCGGTATCAACGTGCCAATCCCCGTGCCATTGGCCTACCACACCTTCGGCGGCTGGAAGAAATCTGTATTCGGCGACCTTAATCAGCACGGGCCAGATGCGTTCAAATTCTACACACGCACCAAAACGGTGACGTCTCGCTGGCCGTCCGGCATTAAAGAAGGTGGCGAATTCAACTTCAAACCAATGGACTAACGCGACGACCTTGCGCCAACGTGGCAGGTTCCATGTTGGCGCAACCGTCAATCTGCCTTCACGTGTGCAGGTCCTTGCCGATGGTCCGGCACCCAAGTGTCACACCACCGTGAGGGGGCTTGATTTGTAAAGATTTGCCCGTCATTTGTACTTTCAAATATAAAAAGAGAAACCGTAACGATGATCGGGCCTGTTATGCAGACAAAACGTACTTTTCTTTTGGGCGCGACAGCCGCCATTGCCTCGCCAATGATTGCACGCGCGCAAACCGCGCCAACTCGCAACACGTCCTCGTTCGTGACTCAGCAGTGGCAAGATCACTTTAGCACCCTCGGACGCGGTGCTATTTTGGCTGACATCACATCACGCGCCGTGCATCACTGGGGGTCTGACGGATCTTATCGCTTGTACCCCTCCTCGGTTCCAATGACCGAAGAACTGACACGTCGTGGGTATTCCGAAATCGTGCGCAAACGGGTCGGCCCAACGTGGACCCCAACCGCTGCAATGCGCGAACGTGACCCATCCTTGCCGGAATTTTTGCCCGCAGGCGAAGGAAACCCATTGGGAACACACGCCATGTACCTCACTTGGCCCGCTTACCTGATCCACGGCACGCACGACACACGCAAAATCGGGCGCCAAAGCTCTTCTGGTTGTATCGGTCTGTACAACGATCATATCGCCGAACTGTTTGCAGCTGTCGAAGTCGGCACACAAGTCCGGCTCCTATAACCTCTGATCTCTGTTAGGGTTTCAAATTAAAAGGGCGGCGTGGAATTTCATCCACGCCGCCCTTTTCATTCCTCTGTCCCAATGCGGATTTATTCAGCGGCAACCGTCTTTGGCAGCAACATCGGTTTCAGGTAATGCCCGGTATATGACCCGTCGACCTCTGCCACTTTTTCGGGTGTACCTTCCGCCACAATCGTCCCGCCGCCGTCGCCGCCTTCTGGGCCGACATCGATGATGTGATCTGCGGTTTTGACGACGTCCAAATTGTGTTCGATCACCACAACCGTATTCCCACCGTCAACCAGTTCGTGCAGCACCTCTAGCAATTTTCGAACATCTTCGAAGTGCAAACCGGTGGTTGGTTCGTCCAAAATATACAATGTGCGACCTGTGGACCTTTTTGCCAGTTCTTTCGACAACTTCACCCGCTGCGCCTCTCCACCCGACAACGTCGTCGCCTGTTGGCCAACCTTGATGTAGGATAGCCCCACGCGCATCAACGCATCCATCTTGTCACGAATGCTCGGAACCGCTTTGAAAAATTCCTGTGCCTCTTCCACATTCATGTCCAAAACATCGGCAATCGATTTCCCTTTGAACGTCACCTCCAAGGTCTCACGGTTGTATCGTTTGCCTTTACAGGTTTCGCATTCCACATAAACGTCTGGCAAAAAGTGCATCTCGATCTTGATCACACCATCGCCCTGACAAGCTTCACACCGCCCCCCTTTGACGTTGAAACTAAAACGGCCCGGCTTGTATCCACGCGCTTTTGCTTCCGGCAATCCAGCAAACCAATCACGGATCGGGGTAAACGCCCCTGTATATGTTGCTGGGTTCGAGCGTGGCGTGCGCCCAATGGGGCGTTGGTCAATATCAATGACCTTATCCAGATGCTCCAACCCCTTGATCGTCTCACACGGTGCAGGCGTCTGGCGCGCCCCGTTCAATGCCATTGATGCCGTCTTGAACAAGGTCTCAATAGTTAGGGTCGACTTACCGCCCCCCGATACACCAGTCACACAAACAAACTTACCCAACGGGAAATCAACCGTCACATTTTGCAGGTTGTTGCCTGTCGCCTTCTTAACGGTTACCTTCTTTTTGTTGCCCTTGCGGCGCACCTTTGGAACAGAAATTTCACGCCGCCCAGCCAAATAATCACCGGTGATACTGTCTGGGTTGGCCACGATCTCCGCCGGTGTGCCCTTGGCAACAACTTGGCCACCGTGCACCCCTGCTCCGGGGCCAATATCAAACACGTAATCCGCTTCGCGCACAGCTTCTTCATCGTGCTCGACCACGATCACCGTATTTCCTTGATCGCGCAGGTTTTTCAGCGTCGTCAGCAATCGGTCGTTGTCACGCTGGTGCAATCCAATCGATGGCTCATCCAGCACATACAAAACCCCAGTCAGGCCAGACCCAATCTGGCTCGCCAATCTGATCCGCTGGCTTTCCCCACCAGACAACGTGCCCGCATTGCGGCTCAACGTTAGGTATTCCAAACCAACATTGTTCAAAAAACCCAACCGTTCGCGGATCTCTTTCAAAATCGCCTTCGCAATCTCGTTCTTCTGTTTGGTAAGTGCGGCTGGCACGCTTTCGCACCAATCAAACGCCTCGCGGATGGACATTTGTACCACTTGGCCAACATGTAGCCCAGCAATCTTCACGGCCAACGCCTCTTCGCGCAGGCGATATCCTTCGCAGGTCCCGCAGTGACGATTGTTCTGATACCGTTCAAATTCTTCGCGGATCCAGTTGCTGTCCGTCTCGCGATAACGGCGTTCCATATTGGGGATCACCCCTTCAAACGCCCGGCTCACCTCGTACACGCGACCACCCTCGTCATACCGAAACTTGATCTCTTCATCGCCAGACCCATGCAAGAACACCTGCTGCACAAATTTCGGCAGGTCTTTCCAGCGTGTGTTTTTGTCGAACTCGTAGTGTTTTGCGATGGCCTCAATCGTCTGCAAGAAATATGGCGATTTACCCTTGCGCCAAGGCGCCAAGGCGCCGTCGTAAATTTTGAGCGTTTGATCAGGGACCACCAAACGTTCGTCGAAAAACAGCTCAACACCCAAACCATCACAGGACGGACAGGCTCCAAACGGCGCGTTGAATGAAAACAAACGTGGCTCGATCTCGGGAATAGTAAAACCACTCTCCGGGCAGGCGAAGTTTTCAGAAAACGTAATGCGCTCAGGCTCGCCGTCCTTGGGTGCGGTTTCCAAAATAGTAATGCCATCCGCTAAATCCAACGCCGTGCGGAAACTGTCGGCCAAACGAGTCTCAAGCCCCTCGCGCACCACAATCCGGTCAACGACCACATCAATGTCATGACGAAACTTCTTATCTAACGTGGGCGGCTCATCCAGCTCGTAGAATTCGCCATCGACCTTCACACGCTGGAATCCCTGTTTACGCAGTTCCAAAAACTCCTTGCGGTATTCACCTTTGCGGTCCCGAATAATCGGGGCCAACAAATACCCGCGCGTCCCCTCTTCCATGGCCATGACTCGGTCGACCATGTCCTGAACCTGTTGTGCCTCAATCGGCAGCCCCGTCGCAGGCGAGTACGGCGTGCCAACACGGGCAAACAGCAAACGCATATAGTCGTAAATTTCGGTCACAGTGCCCACGGTGGATCGAGGGTTTTTCGATGTGGTCTTTTGCTCAATCGAAATCGCGGGCGACAAGCCAGCGATGTGATCGACGTCAGGTTTCTCCATCATATCAAGGAATTGACGCGCATATGCCGACAGGCTTTCAACGTAGCGTCGCTGCCCCTCCGCATAAATCGTGTCAAACGCCAGCGACGACTTCCCAGACCCCGAAAGACCCGTAATCACCACCAGCTGGTCACGCGGAATATCTACATCGATATTCTTCAAATTATGTTCGCGCGCACCGCGCACTTCGATGTTCTTTAGCTCTGGCATGGCAGCCCCCGTTTACTCACCCCCTACCACATAGGCATCCTCGTGGCAGTGACCAGTCAATATGTAGAACATAGCAAGAACGAAAGAAAGAATTAACGTAACTCTGCTGACATCTTCTGATTCCGTCGTGCTACACTGTACGCCACCCCCGCAAAAACGGCCCCACACACGCAAATTACAATGCTCGCACCGGCCAACCCCCACAGGCTTCCAGCGAAAAGCGCATAAATGGGGGTTCCGCTGAACGTGCCGATATTCCCGATCTGCGCCATCGCCCCATTCGCACGGGCTTGGTCTTGGGCTGTGTCGTTAAGCTCCGGCACGGCGGCAAAATTCGCACCCGCCGTCACACCTGTGAAAAACAGGGCCAGCAGTGCAATCCAAATGGCACCCGTCGCCCCCAACGCGACGAACAACGCACCCGCAATCGTAAAGGACGCAACCGAAAGTCGTGATGCCGAAATGTGTCGCGCGATAAAACCGCTAGCAAAAGTCCCCGACAAATTTGCTAACGGCAGAACGGCAGTCAGCCAAACGGCATCCAGTACCGGCGGTAAAAACGCGACCAAGGCAATAAAGATCGATGTATAAATCCCGTGCCCCAACCCCGGCGCAAACGCCCTTGGATTGCTGTAAATGGTGCGGTGCAAGGTCACGATACTCGGCATCAGACCATCGCCCGTCATCACCACCGGCAATCGCCAGAACAATACTGGAAGCAACGCGATCAGAAACAGCCCATGGGCCACATAAACCGCACGCACGCCGCCCCAACCTTCAATACTCGGCACAACCAACGCCAACAGGGCATAGCCCACACCAAAGAACGTGCCCCATAACCCCATCACAACAGGCTTGTCAGCCGGGCGCGCCAACGCCACCATCATCGTTGGCAAGGCAACCACCAACAGCAAATGCCCCGCACCTTCGAAAACTCGGCTAAACATGAACAGCCCGAACGGCATGGGGAACCCTTGAACTAAGGAAACCAAGGCAGACACGGCAACTGCGATCAAAACCGACTGGCGGGCGCCAATTTTGGCCACAAGAAACCCGGCTACCGCGCCGCCCACGATCCCGATGACCGAAACACCAGACACGGCCAACGCCACTGGCGCGCCGGCATAAACCGCCTGCAAACTGTCTAGTGTTAGGGTCAATTTCGCAAACTGAGCCGCGGCCAACAGGCCCGTGGTCCAAAGCAGCGCAATCATGGGCCAATCTGTACGGATAGGTGTCATCTAGACTGGCTACGCCCCCATCCCCGCCAACGCAACGCAAAAGAGGCGGCCCAACGGCCGCCTCTTCAACTTCACTCAAATGGTGAACAATTACATATGAATAACGCGGCCATAGGCGTCCAAAACGCTCTCGTGCATCATTTCTGATAGTGTCGGATGCGGGAATACAGTTTCCATCAGATCCTGCTCTGTAGTCTCCAACTTCCGGCCAATGACATAACCCTGGATCATCTCAGTTACTTCGGCACCAACCATGTGCGCTCCCAGCAACTCGCCGGTTTTCTCGTCGAAAATGGTCTTAACAATGCCTTCAGGCTCGCCCAGTGCCACAGCCTTGCCATTCCCGATGAATGGGAAACGGCCCACTTTGATCTTATAGCCTAGCTCTTTGGCTTTCGCTTCGGTGTAACCAACACTAGCCACTTGTGGGTGGCAATATGTGCAGCCCGCAATGGTTTCCGGCTTGATCGGGTGCGCTTTCTGGCCACCGATCAGATCCGCAACCATCACACCTTCATGGGATGCTTTGTGCGCAAGCCATGGCGCGCCCGCGATATCACCAATCGCATAAACACCTTCAACACCGGTGTGGCAGTATTCATCTGTCACAACGTGCGTGCGGTCAATCTTCACGCCTAGCTCTTCAAGGCCCAAACCTTCAACGTTACCGACAATCCCAACAGCGGAAATCACCGTGTCGAATTCCATCTTCTCAATCTTGCCGCCTGTTTCGATATGGGCCGTCACTTTACCCTTACCGCGATCCAGCTGCTTGACCATGGCTTTCTCCATGATCTTCATGCCCTGCTTCACAAATTGCTTTTTGGCGAATTTGGAAATGTCTTCATCTTCCACAGGCAACACACGGTCCATAACTTCGACAACCGTGGTGTCAGCGCCAAGCGTGTTGTAGAAACTTGCGAATTCAATGCCGATCGCACCAGATCCGATGACCAACAGCTTCTTTGGCATCCGCACAGGGTCGAGCGCGGCCTTATATGTCCACACCAAATCACCATCTGCCTCAAGGCCAGGCAATTCACGTGCCCGCGCGCCTGTGGCCACAACGATGTTCTTCGCAGTCAACTCTTCAGTGCCTTTGTCGGTTTTGACGCTGACCTTGCCCTTGGCAACGATCTTCGCCTCGCCCATTACGACATTAACCTTGTTTTTCTTGAACAGGCCTTTGATGCCACCTTCCATCTGCTTAGCAACACCGCGTGACCGTTTCACAACGGCGGGCAGATCGTAATCGATCTTCTCAGCAGACAGGCCGAATTCTCTCGCACGTTCCATCAGGTGGAAAACTTCGGATGATCGCAACAATGCTTTCGTCGGAATACAGCCCCAGTTCAGGCAAATACCGCCCAAGTGTTCGCGTTCAACGACACACACCTTTAGGCCCAATTGCGCACCGCGAATTGCAGCAACATACCCACCGGGGCCGGCGCCGATGACGATCATATCAAAGTTTTGAGCCACGTTCTGAATCTCCTCATCCGAATTTAGTTTAGCATTAAACTATATTTTTCCGAAGGGCCAGAGATTGCGCGCATTCCAGCTATGCGTCGACGTCACAGCTCGGGTAGGTTCCGACCTTCAGCGCACCGCGCGGAGTGCACCCGCATAGCCCTCGGTCTCCATCCAATCAACTTCGGTTTGCGTGCTTTCACGGCCCAATGCATCGTTACGGTATGGAAAACGCCCAAAAAGCTGCACAATATGGCGGTGCGCTCGTGCATGCAGCGTATTTTCGTTTCCATCACCGGACATCCGTTCACCCATCAAGCGAACACAGGCGTCCAAGTCCTCCAACACTTCGGAATGCATCATCGGCATGTAGAAAAACTGCCGCTCCGGTTCGGGCGTTTCCATGTCCCACCCTTTTTCAATCGCATCATAGGCGACGGCCAACGCGCTTTTGTCTGTCGCGAATGCATCGCCCGACCCACGAAACATGTTGCGCGGAAATTGGTCTGTCAAAATCAAATAGGCAAGCGCGCCTTGGGCCGACATAAGCCAAAGACCATACGCGCCCTCCCGCGCCTCTTGCCACGTAGGTAAGAACCGGCTGCGGATCTTATCGTCGAGGCTCGCCTCGGACAGGTACCAGCCTTTCGGGCCAACCTCGTCCAACCAAAACGAAACGACTTTTTCTGGTGTCATGCCGGCCTCCTCTAGCTGCCCTCTAATACGGTCTCAGAAACAGGCTCGGCTTACAACAGTCAGCGATCAGATTGGCCTTCATCTTCCTCGGCCTGCTCTTCCAACTCGGTCTCGATGTAAATTTCTTGCGCGACCTCCATCGCAACAGGCGATGCGTTCGCCATTACCGGAGAATAAGAAACCTGATCGTCCACCGAAATGTCGCTTGGCCGCTGCAAGACACGGATCAAACCGTACCCAACCATGGCCGACATCAACACGGTAACAACGGCCCAAAACGCAGCCTCGCCGAACTGCCCCATGATCCAACCAATCAGCACTGGGCCCATAATGGCCCCAACCCCATTGATGAAAATAAACCCAGCCGACGCCGCCGGCATTTCGTCATGTTCCAGAAAGTCATTCGCATAAGCAATATAAAGCGCATACAACGGGTTAGACGACCCACCGACAAGCGCGGCACCAAACAAGAGCACCCTAAAGTCACCCCCGCTTACCCAGGCCGCCGCCGCGCCGCCTGCTCCAATGGCCGCAACAATAATGATCAACCAACGGCGGTCCATCCGGTCAGACAGCCAACCAATAGGATATTGTGCAACCAACGCCGCAACATAAATCACAGATACCAAGACTGAAATCTGTGCAATCGAAAGCCCTGCCTGCGTCCCGTAAACAGCGGTCATCCCGAATTGGGCGGCAAACACACCACCCAATAAAAACATGCCTACGGACGCAAAAGGCGATGCTTCAATCAGGTTGCGTATCCGCATCGGCTTTGTCGCTTCGAACGCGGGTGTTGGCTGAACCGACAATAAAATGGGTGCAAACGCCAAGGACACCAAGACGGAAGGGATGATGAACAACGTATACCCGCTTGCATCACCGACGCTCAGAATACCTTGCGCCACGACGATCCCGCTCATCTGCGCCAACATGTAAACGGATAAGGACTGCCCGCGGTTTTCGTTTGTCGACGCGTTGTTCAGCCAGCTTTCCGCAGTCACATACACACCCGAAAAGCAGAACCCGATCACAACACGCCCTAGCGTCCATGCCCATACTTCGGTCAACACCGGATACAAGATCAACACCGCCGAAATCGTCGACCCCAACGCCGCAAAGACCCGCACATGTCCAACCCTTCGGATCATCCCCGGCGCCAGCTGCGATCCGCCCAAGAACCCCACAAAATACGCCGACATGATGATCGACATCTCGAACGTCGAAAAATTCTCAATACTACCACGCACACCCAGCAACGTGCCCTGAAGCCCGTTGCCGACCATTAACATGAACATGCCTAAAAACAGCGCCCAAGACGCGAAGAAAACCTTGATCATTGGCCAATCCTTTAAGCCGAAACCATAGAGAGATAGTCGCTTAACCCCCTTTAGATTTCGCCCCTAAAGGCGACACGCGACGCGTGCAATGAGTCGTTTTAAGACCACCCATAACAACAGCAAGAATTAGCCGAAGGACACCACCACGCCAACAGTATCGTTATGCGGCTATCGCTCGAAAAGGCGGCCCCTAAACACTAAGGCAACAGGATCGAACTATCCCCGTAGCTGAAAAACCGATAGTCGTTCTCAATCGCATAACTGTAAATTTCGCGAATACGCTCAACGCCCATTAAGGCACTGACCAGCATCATCAATGTCGATTTTGGCAGGTGAAAATTTGTCATCAACCCATCCGCGATTTGAAATTCAAATCCGGGTGTGATGAAAATATCTGTTTCGCCCTTCCAAGCCCGCAATGTGCCATCCCGCCCCGCGCTTTCAACCAACCGCAAGGCCGTTGTCCCCACAGGGATAACCCGACCACCCTCCGCTTTGGTCGTCATTATCTCTTGCGCCGCCTGCGCGGAAACCTGCCCCCATTCCGCGTGCATTTTATGTTCGGACACATCATCCACCTTCACTGGCAAAAACGTCCCTGCGCCAACATGTAACGTCACATTGGTAAATGTAACGCCCATCGACGCCAGCTCGTCCAGCAACCATTGCTCAAAGTGCAACGACGCCGTGGGGGCAGCCACGGCGCCGGCATGTTCAGCCCAAACCGTTTGGTAATCCGTTTTGTCTTGATCATCAGCTGCGCGTTTGGCGGCAATATAGGGGGGCAATGGCATCGCACCCGCCGCGTTCAGCGCGGCATCAAAATCATCACCTGTCAGGTTAAACTCCAGATAAGCGGTTGTGTCTTCGCGCCCTCTAAACGTCGCGCGCAATTCCGGTGAAAACACAATGTACTCGCCTTCTTTCATCTTGCGCAGCGGTTTAACCAAGGCGCCCCAAGTCCCGTTTGCCTGCGGTTCTAGTAAAGTCACTTCAATTTTGGCGACGCCATTCCCATCTGCCGTCTCGCGGGTGCGTGTCCCGAACAAGCGCGCCGGAATTACTTTGGTATCGTTCAACACCAGCCGGTCACCGGCACGCAAAACCTCACCCAAATCGGCTACAGTCATGTCTCGTGTAGCGCCGCCCTCTGCGACCAACAATTTGGCAGATGTTCGCGGCCTCGCTGGCCGCACCGCAATCAAGGTTTCGGGCAGTTCAAAGTCAAAATCGCTTAGTTTCATAGGCCGATCCTATTGATCCACAGTCGGGGGCGCACGCCTGAAAATCTCTCGGAACATACCAGGCGTTAATGCAGACAGCGGATTGACCGAAACTTGCGGATTGTCAACGGAACCCCGCATGTTGAAATTGAATCCAATCAGCCCTTCGCCCTGACGCGTAAATATCGACCCAATCCCATTTATTAAATAGAATGGGGACACAACTCCCTGAAAATCAACAACCTTTTGAGTTTGCGAATACACACCATCCATCGAAATCCCGATCGACGGGCCAACGGCGCTCGATTGGGTTACGATCACTTGGCTTGGGGTTAGTCTAAATTTTGCTTCCACATCCCCAAACATCAATCCCTGCCCATCAAGTTGGGTCAACAACCCAACAACGGAAACCGCGTCGAGCAAACGGGCTAACGTCGGGACGTCCCGCACCCGTAAATCGTTCCCGACAACCGTGCCGTCATATGTGCCTTCTGCCCCCGTCGGAATTAGGGTCAACTGAAGCGATCCGTTCAGTGCGCCTGCAAGCAACCCCGTCGCCCGCAACAATGCACCCGCATCATCCGTTGCGACGCGAACCGCCGACTGCCCCTGAACCGGAACTAACGTCCCACGCACCGGTGCAGCACCATTCACGTCACCTGTGAAATCTCCTTGGAACCCGCCAGTAGATGTAAATTGCCCACGAAAATTATCGATCACAATCGAATCCGTAATCCGTAACCGATCCAACGCAATATCCAGTGGTCCGCCTTCGCCGCCGCCACCTCCACTGCCGCCAAAACTCGCTGACCGTAAATCAAGCGACCCACCGGCGATCTGGACCTCGGCCGCGCGCCCAGGTCCGCGTCCAATCAAAACCACAGGCGCGCTCAACCATCCCCCTAAACGTACGTTTTCAAACGCAGCGCGTTGTAGTCCGCCACCATCTGCCAATGCAATTGTCCCGCTGGTTTCCAACCCCGGTGCGCTAATCGAAAGACGGTCTATCCGTGGTGTGCCGCCCAATTGGCCCTCAACCGTCAACGCACCCGTCGACGATCGCGCCTTCGACCATCCAACACCCGCCAACGACAGCCCGATCCCGCGCAGGTTCGACGTTAGTGTGAAATTCGGCGCCGCAGGGTTGCCCAGGTCCAGTTCTATCCGCGCTGGCCCTTCGCCTGTTACCATCCCCGAAGGCAAATTCACATTAAACGTTTGCAAAAATGCGGGCCCAATTGTGACGTCCGCCTCGACCCGCGCAGTCCCTTCTGACCCCGCCCCCAAAGCCCGCGAAAACGTGGCCGTCGCCCCTACATCCCCAACCTGCATCGGCCCCGAGACGACCAAACTGTCAGGGTCAACCCGCACCTGCACGCGCGACGCCGTAAGCACCTGATCGGGGATTAGGATACTGGACCTTACATTGCGCACCGTCGCGGTCGCTGACCACTCACGTTCCTCAGGCGTTACATCACGCCCCAATGGTGTGTTAATCTCTGCAACAATGCTGGCCTGCCCTTGGGCAAAACTTTCGGGTAAGTCTGAATCACGTAGGACTGAAAATGGCTCAAGATTGAGCAACGACATCACGGCTGTAACACCACCTTCTAATTCCAGTTCAATCTCAGCCGGTGCCCTTGGGCGGGTTTCAGGAATAACAAATGTGCTCCCACCCAACCCAATATGCCCCCCTTGCGGGGCCGCAACATGCCCGCTGTTCACGTCCACCGCCAACCGCTTCCCGATAATTGACAACGTCCCATGCGCCGCTTCAATCGGTGGCAATGAGGGCATGAACACCAATTCAGCACCCAAAAACTCTGTTGATAAAGCGATCGATGGCTTTTGGTCTGCCTGCCCGCGCAACGCAAATGTTACATCGCGCAACGTCCCCTGCTTAAGGTTATTCCCTAACCACGATCGCGTCCGTTCTGCTGCGGTTTCAGGCCAAAATGCCAAAACCTGCGCGACTTCAATTTCCTCGGCTTGTGCGTCAAGCGCGACCAACCACCCCTCTTCAGCGGCGCGAACCTGTCCACGCGCCCGCACCGGCACCCCATCGGCCACCAATACGGCCTCGCCGATATCAAGCGTGAACGGGTTAAGGCGCAGACGGAAGTCAGCACTCGTGTCTGTCACTGCGACGGAGGTGTCAAAAATGTCTCCCCCCGTCACTGCGACCTCGGTCAAAGCAACTTGACCCAAAAGGGCCTCGGGCCACCCGTCGCGGTACTCGCGCAAATAAGTCTGCGCCGAACCAGAAACACGGCCCAAAGCGCTGTCGATCTCGATCAAATCGAAACTCAACCGTTCGGCAATCGGATCATAAGTCAGATAGGTCTGTGCCGATTGAAACGGGACTGGGTTTGTCGCCGCCGTCGGTTGCAATTGCCCTTCACCAATTTGCAACGTCGCTGACAAAGCCGTCGGAAGTCCTTCATCATCCAATTGGCTGCGCATCGACCCTGAAATTGGCGCATCTAAAACGCTCAACCACGACAAAATCGGTGATTGGCTTGCAATATCGGGCGCTGCTGCATCCGAGATGCTCAACCCCAATGTGGCCGCACGGCTGCCCCGCGGGCTGTCGTACGTCAACTCTGCAGACGTCACATAAGACCGCCCTGACAACAGCGCCATATCCGCGCGCAATGCCAATGTGTCATCGCGGACATCCAGTGAAATGCGCCCACCATCAATCACCCAAGACCGGCCAGCACGGGCATCAGTGTAATTGATGATCAAACCTTCTGCGCGAACCAGCTCCAACGCTTCTAACGCCGCACCCTCAAACGCCTGATCAACTTGGTCCAGCAGCCCTAAAAACCCGTCCGCCGCGCCAATTTCAGTGGCACCTTGGCGAAACGCAAACGCAATCGACCCGTCCGTGGACCGCTGCAGTGCAATTTGTGCTCCGTGAATTTGCACTTCCTGCGCCAGAACCCGCCCCTGCAAAGCACCACGTGGCGATAACAACCCCTCAATCCGGGGCACCTCAGCCAAAATACCGCCATCAGCGTCCCGCAATACTGCGTCGTGCAACACCAACCGTGGATGTAAATCATCGCCAATGGTGACCTTCATGTCCCCAAACCCCAGCGACCCTCCGCCCAAAACGGCTTCCGCACGAGTTTCGACATCACGCACAACCCAGCTTGGCGCCGTCACCTCGTGCCCAATCAACAACAGGCCCGCAATAATCAGCATCACGACCGGCAAAAGCACAACCAACATGACCGCGCGCGACCAAAACCATACATGACGCCATGTTTTATTGGGCTTGGACGGCGCACCGTCGCCTTCCATCACCGCGTCAACTTCCGCTGTTTGCGCCTCATTTGGCGTTTTTTCTTCGCTGCTCTGCGTCATTACCCTTTATATTCGCCGCTCACGCCCTAGAACGCAAAAGGAAAGCTCATAGAAAGGACATCAAATGTCAGACCTCTCCGAAGGCATGCCAGCCCCATCCGTCTCTCTGCCCCGTGATGGCGGCGAAACAGTGACCCTCTCAGACATCAAAGGCGCTGTTGTTTTGTACTTCTACCCAAAAGACGACACGCCTGGCTGCACGAAGGAAGCCATCGGTTTTACCGAACAGCTCTCCGCCTTTGCTGCATCCGGCGCAACGATTTTGGGCGTGTCAAAAGACCCTGTGGCGAAACATGAAAAATTCATTGTCAAACACGACCTAAAAATCGCTTTGCTGTCAGATGAAGAAGGCGATGTCTGCGAACGTTATGGCGTTTGGGTTGAGAAAAATATGTACGGCAAAAAATACATGGGCATCGAACGCGCAACCTTCCTCATCAACGATGGGAAAATAGCGAAGATTTGGCGAAAAGTGAAAGTCCCCGGACACGTCCAAGAGGTGCTCAAGGCGGTTGAAGCGCTCTAACCAATCAAAGAATTTGTACAAATCCGAACAGGTTGTCCAAAGATACAGTTTCCCCTAGACTTAAGCCTATGAAACATGTGCCCAAAGAAACAACCGACGATGCGCTCATTCAGGAATACCTGAACAAAGGCGGCAAAGTTAGTAAAGGTAAAACCAAGCCGCTGGATCCTGCACTTGGGATCAGCAAAAATGTTTGGAACCAAACGCTGACTAAAGAAGAGAAAGCCGCACGAGACAAGAAGTAGTCTCTTGCGGTTTTTTTGATCATTTCTGCGCACTGGCGCTTTTTTCAACTGCGCCTTGCGGCTAGGTCCAATGTTATGAAACCCCTTGCTCAAATGGCCGACGACGTCCTACGAACCGCAGACGGTCGTGCCAAAACTGCCCTATCTCGCTCCTATGCAGCGCAATGGAAGGCGGCACGGGAGAATGGTGAAACGCCCGACATCGGGACAGCGACACCGCCGATGCAGCCCGCGCGTCCTGACGAACCAGTGCTGCTGAATCCACGCGATGTGCCCCGCCGCAAACCTGGCACACCGGAAGGCCGCATTGCCATATTGCATGCCGTCGCGCATATCGAATTAAACGCTGTGGACCTTCACTGGGACCTGATTGCACGGTTCACAGATACCCCAATGCCCATCGGGTTTTACGACGACTGGGTTAAATCGGCCGATGAAGAATCCAAACATTTCAACATGATGTGCGACTGTCTTGAAGCGCAAGGCAGTCATTATGGTGCACTTTCCGCCCACTCCGGCATGTGGCGCGCAGCCGAAGACACCGCCGATGACATCCTTGGTCGCCTCGCCGTTGTTCCAATGGTATTGGAGGCTCGCGGGTTGGACGTGACCCCGGGGATGATCAAAATTTTCAAACAAGCAAAGGACCAAATGGCCATCGACGCGCTTGACGTCATTTATGCCGAAGAGGTCCACCATGTCGCCTATGGGTCCAAATGGTATCATTTTCTATGTGGACGCGATGGACTTGACCCAACTCCGGTTTTTCACGATCTGGTACACCGCTATTTCCACAGCACTCTCAAGCCACCATTCAACGAAGAAAAGCGCGCCGAAGCAGGCATTCCGCCTGATTTCTACTGGCCCTTGTCAGAAGGCTTTGAGGGCTAATTCCACCCTCCAGTTGAACAGCCCCGGCATTCGGCCCGCCAAATCGGCGACATGCTGCCCAAAAAGACTCACTACCCTGCTGTTTTGGAAAGAAATAGGGCAAATAGCTTGTCAGCGAATCCCCCAGTCGTTAACACGTTCAAGACGCAGTGCTGTGGGGGGCAATGCATCTGAGTTTGGGATGGGATCAGGACATAACCGTGAAATCACGACTGATACACAAAATGCACGTCGCCCTTGAAAAGCGTTTCCCTGAGAAACGCCTTTTCCTGCGGTCAGATACAGAAACACGATTTATCCGGCTCAAGCCAGAAACACAGCTTGTTGCTTGGGCGGGAAGCGCTGTGATCGTGAGCTGGACAATCATCGCTACTGCCGTGCTTTTAATGGACAGTATTGGCGCTGGAAATTTCCGCGCACAGGCACAACGCGATCAGGCAACCTACGAAGACCGGCTCAACGCTTTGTCTCAAGAACGTGACCTTCGCGCGACAGAAGCGGTGGCGGCACAGGAACGTTTTTCCTCCGCTCTCGATCAAGTGTCCTTGATGCAATCCGAATTGCTGCGCTCAGAAGATCGCCGTCGCGAGTTGGAAACTGGGCTAGAGGTTGTTCAAGCAACCCTGCGCCGGACAATGGGCGAACGCCAGGCCGCCGAAGAACAAGTTGCCACCCTTGAGGCGGCCATCAACGGCGACGGCACCGCCCCAGTAGGCCTTGCACTGAGCGGGGACGCATCAGGCACCGTAGATTTGTTGGCCGATGCGTTGGCCGAAACCGCTGCCGAACGTGATCAAATCGCATCAGACGCAGAATTCGCACTGAGCCACGCAGCCGAGATGGAGCTGGAATTGCGCCTCTTGCAAGAGCGTAACGACCAGATTTTCCGTCAACTTGAAGAGGCCTTCACGGTCTCGGTGGAACCGCTGGACAATATGTTCCGCGCAGCAGGCATGAACCCAGACAACGTGTTGTCAGAAGTACGCCGTGGCTATTCGGGCACAGGCGGGCCACTGACCCCGCTCCAGTTTTCCACCCGTGGTGGCGAAGTTGACCCGGATGCTGCACGCGCCAACGGCATCCTGTCTTCGATGGACCGTTTGAACCTGTACCGCATCGCTGCAGAACGCATTCCATTCGACATGCCGGTCACATCAGGTTTCCGGTTTACGTCCGGTTTTGGCATGCGTTGGGGTAGAATGCACAACGGTACTGACTTTGCCGCGCCAATCGGCACGCCAATCGTTGCACCGGCGGACGGTGTTGTAACATTTGCGGGCTGGTCCTCAGGATATGGACGTTTGGTCAAGATACAGCATGCGTTTGGTATCGAGACACGATATGCGCACCAAAACCGAATTCGTGTCGAAGTTGGACAAAGAGTCTCGCGCGGAGACCGAATTGGTGATATTGGAAATTCCGGACGGTCAACCGGTCCGCACCTTCATTACGAAATCCGTGTAGGCGGTCGCCCTGTTAACCCCATGATCTATATAAGAGCTGGACAAGATGTTTTCTAAAAGCAAAATCAATGAGCCTGGCACACCTGCTGCCGCTGGAACCTCCACAACCGAGGCAACTAAGCCAGCCAGCAGCCCTGCCACCCCTGCCCCGTCTGCGGCCCCTTCAAGTGACTTCAAGTCCTCCGCACCAAAGGCGAAGCCACCGGCCTCGCAGCTGAGCACAGACCTGCATATCACAGGGAACCTGAAAACATCTGGCGACATCCAGATCGAAGGTACGGTCGATGGCGATATCCGCGCGCACCTGCTGACAGTTGGCGAAGGCGCCACAGTAAACGGTGAATGCATGGCAGACGACGTTGTCGTTAACGGCCGCATCGTTGGGACAGTTCGTGGCCTTAAGGTCCGCCTGACGTCAACAGCACGTGTTGAGGGTGACATCATCCACAAGACAATCGCGATCGAGTCTGGTGCACACTTCGAAGGCTCGGTTCAACGTCAGGATGACCCGCTGAACACAACAAAGGCCGCACCAAAGGCAGCTGCAAAAGGCTAATCCCCTTTGCACGTTCTAATTTTAAAAGGCCCACGCAGAAGCGATGGGCCTTTTTCTATGGCTGGTTTCTGAAATATGCCGGTTAACCACCGCGACTTTAGTTAGTCTTCGGCCCCAGCCTCTGCACGGCTTTTCCCACTTACATCCATAGCCAACGTCGCAGCCATGAACGCATCTAGATCGCCGTCTAACACGCCCTTAGTGTCTGACGTCTCGTGGGCAGTACGCAAGTCTTTGACCATTTGGTAGGGTTGCAGCACGTACGAGCGGATCTGGCTGCCCCACCCTGCGTCACCCGCGTTTTCATGGACTTCGTTTACTAACGCGGACCGTTTGTCCAATTCCATCTGATACAAGCGCGATTTCAACGCCTTCATCGCGATATCACGGTTTTGGTGCTGAGACTTCTCGGATGACGTTACCACAATGCCTGTCGGGTGGTGCGTGATCCGCACGGCCGAATCCGTCGTATTGACGTGCTGACCACCGGCACCTGATGAGCGGTATGTATCGATCCGAATGTCAGACGGATTCACTTCGATCTCGATGTTGTCATCGACGACAGGGTACACTTTCACAGACGTAAATGAGGTATGGCGTTTCGCAGCGGAATCAAAAGGCGAAATTCGAACCAAACGGTGCACGCCGCTTTCAGACTTCAACCAGCCGTAAGCGTTGTGACCGCTAATCTTGTAAGACGCGGATTTGATGCCAGCTTCTTCGCCCGCGCTTTCAGATTGCAGTTCTACTTTATAGCCTTTGCGTTCGGCCCAACGGACATACATCCGCGCCAGCATACTGGCCCAATCACACGATTCTGTGCCCCCTGCACCGGAATTGATTTCAAGGAAGGTATCATTGGAATCAGCTTCGCCGTTTAACAACGCTTCCAGTTCCTTTTCAGCGGCTTTGACTTTCAAAGCCTTAAGGCCTTCTTCGGCCTCAGCAACGACATCTGCGTCGTCTTCCATTTCGCCCAACTCGATCAGTTCCTGTCCATCGGACAAGTCTTGCTTTATGCCATCGTAGTTTGACATCGCATCGACCAATGCCTGGCGTTCGCGCATAAGTTTTTGCGCTGCTTCTGGATCATCCCAAAGACTTGGGTCTTCGACGCGGGCGTTAAATTCCTCTAACCGGTGAGACGCGGTTTCATAGTCCATGCGTTGCGCAAGCAACGCCAGGCTATTTTCGATCTCGGTCACAATTGATTGTATTTCGGCACGCATTGGTCACGTCTTTCGATTTGGTCAGACAGGGTCTAACCGATTGCCATTAGGGGGGCAATTCGATGGGTGGGTAAAACCCACCCATCCTAAATTTAATAGAGACCGCCAGAGGACAATGACCCGAAGGATGCATTCGAATTGACCGTTGCAGTTTCACCAGTGCTGGTTGTCACGGTCACGCCAGCTGGGCGTACTTCATCAAACAACGGCAAATCGGCCGCCATAGCGAAACCACCGTCAAACGTAATTCCGAACACGGGCTCTTCGTCGATACGGAAACATTCGCGCACAACGTTGTCGCCGGATGCACCTTCTGGAAGTCGCGCACCAGTAAAGCGGTCGATATTGATGAACTTACATTCATCGGGAACAGAAAATGCGCCACCACCGTAACGATTGATTGCCGTCCGCATAAAGCTGTTAAACACTGGGCCACACAATCCCCCACCTGAGGCAGACCGGCCTAAGGAACGCGGGTTATCAAACCCGATGTAGCACCCCGCCACGATGTTGGAACTAAAGCCAACAAACCAAACATCTTTGGCGTCATTGGTGGTACCTGTCTTACCAGCAATCGGCACTGACAGGTTCACAGTACTGCGGGCGGTGCCGCGTTGCACAACCCCTTGCATCATTGATGTTAGTTGGTAGGCCGTAACTTCGTTCATCACCCGTTCGCGGTTGGATGCGATGCGAGGCGCTTGACCCGATGCAAGATTCACATCTCCACAATCCGCGCAAACACGTTGGTCGTGTCGATAAATTGTATTGCCCCAACGGTCTTGGACACGGTCAACCAGTGTGGGTTCCACCCGTTCGCCACCATTGGCAAACATGCCGTAGGCCGCTACCAATTTGTACAATGTGGTCTCTTCGGACCCCAAAGACGCCGACAGAAACGCGTTCATACGGTCGTAAACACCAAACCGTTCCGCGTATTCAGCAATGGTGCGCATACCCACTTCTTGCGCCAATCGCACTGTCATAACGTTACGCGATTGTTCAATGCCAGTTCGCAATGGCGTTGGTCCATAGAATCGGTCAGACGCGTTTTGTGGTCGCCATATCTCTCCACCTGCGACGACTTCGATCGGTGCATCAACTACGATGGTCGCTGGCGTATAGCCGGAATCAAGTGCCGCCGCGAAGACGAACGGCTTAAACGACGAACCAGGTTGGCGGTTGGAATAGGCCCGGTTCAATTCTGAAACTGCAATCTCGTAGCCAAAACCACCTTGCATGGCCAATACGCGGCCTGTGTTGACGTCCATAGCCATGAAGGCGCCCTGAACTTCCGGCACTTGGCGCAATGTCCAGCGAATGAACGAACCGTCAGAATCCGCTGTCATTTGGCGTACCAACACAACGTCGCCGGCTTCGAAATTATCGAAGAAATTTCCGCGCATCCATTCAATGTCATTGCGTGGCACGACAGGAGCCGGGTCGCCCTCTTCCCAGCCTTCGATGCCAAGCGTGAGTTGCTGATCTTCGACATTACGGACCACCGCGGGGTACCACTGGTTCTCTAGATCAACGGTACGGATAACAGAAGCAGACCTAAGCGCTGCGCGCCATTCTCTATCGTCGTTCAGGGTCTCAACCGGAATCGACAGCCCTGTCCCACGCCAAACACCAGAGCTACGATCATAGCTTTCAAGCTGGCGTTGCAACGCATCGCGCGCAGCGAACTGCAATTCTTCATCAACGGTTGCTCGAATAGACAGGCCTGCGCTGTCCATATCTTGATCTGGGAACAGGTTTTCAACTTCTCCACGGATCGCCGCAGTAAAGTAATCTCGCTCAGGGCGTTCATCTTGATAGCTCGGAAAATCTCCATTCTGAACAGTACGGATAGGGTCCGCCAATGCGACTTCAAGCTCTTGTTCGTTCAGGTACCCGTTCTCGAACATCTCGGTCAAAATTTCATTGCGGCGCGCTAGGGCGCGGTCGCGGTTACGCACAGGGTGATAGCTATAGGGCGCTTTGGGATGCACAGCCAAAAACGCGGCTTCTGCCGGTGACAGTTCAGTCAATGGCTTATTGAAATAGGACCGAGCGGCAGCCGTAACACCGAAAGAACGAACCCCAAGATCGATTTCATTTAAGTAGAGTTCAAGTACGCCTTCTTTGCCGAGCACCTCTTCCATACGGGGAGCGAGGATGATCTCTTGAATCTTGCGTTCAATTGTACGCGATCCGTCTAAAAGAAAGTTCTTAGCCACTTGCTGCGTGATCGTTGACGCACCGCGCAAATTCGCACCGCGACTGGCCAATGCTTCATACATGGCGGCACCAATGGCGCGCATGTCATACCCGTCGTGCGTATAAAAGTTCTTGTCTTCTGCAGAAATGAAAGCCTGTTTCACGATGTCTGGAATCTCTTCAGCAGGCGTGAACAGTCGGCGTTCTTCAGCGAATTCGTCAATCACCTGACCTTCGCCAGAATAGATACGGCTGATGGTCTTTGGGGTGTAGTTCGACAACGCCTCGTATGTGGGAAGATTGCGACCGTACATGTAAAAGATCGCTCCGAGCGTCAGAGCGGCCATGCCAGCCCCCAACGTCAGCATCGAAAAGATGCCGCCAAAGAACGAAAAAATGAAACGCAATACCATCGCGGCGATCCCCAAATCCAGTTGCTCTGCTTATAGGCAGGTTGCCTGTCAGCGTCAAAAGATTGCGCGCCGTTTTCGGCCTATTCCCGCCGGTCGGTCTGATCACACGGACTTGGCGCTTGCGCAGGACATGGCGATAGCCCACATCCGACCTATGATTGGCCGAAGCACCCCCGATGACATCCTTCCGACATACGACCGAGTCGCCACTGATTTTCAGGCGCAGCGAGGCCGCAGTCTGTTTGAAAAATCAAGGTTAGACAGACTGTTAGGCGTAGCTCCGCGAAATGTGTCACCCAGACGTTTACTAGATTTAGGGTGCGGTACCGGCGCACCAATCGCAACCTATTTGGCAGAACGTGGTGTGTCCGTAACAGGCGTAGATGGCGCGGCCGCAATGATAGAGTTATTCAGGCAAACCTTGCCAAATGCGACAGCCCATCACGCAGATATGAGGGGTTTGGACCTCGGTTCAAAATTCGATGCAATTTTAGCGTGGAACAGTTTCTTTCACCTCTCCCCAGATGATCAACGAGCAATGTTTCCTGTATTTGCGAAACACGCAGCCCCAAAGGCCGCATTAATGTTTACTGCTGGCCCCAGTGCGGGCGAAGTTTGGGGAACTGCAGGCGGGGAAAGCGTTTATCATTCAAGCCTAGACCCGCAGGAATACAGAGATCTTTTGGCTGCGAACGGTTTTAAAGTACTAGAATACCGTCCCGAAGACCCAACCTGCAACAACCACACCATCTGGCTGGCTCGGTTTACCCAAAATTAGGTTACTGACGGATAAGCGGCGCCAGGGCCGCTTCTTCAATCGCCCAACGCCCGACAGCCAATGTAACGGCCGCGACCATCGGTGCGCGACCTTGTTGGGTCGTCAACCGCTCACGGTCATCAGGGTTGGACAGAAATCCAACCTCGATCAGGATCGACGGGAAATCGGCGGCGTTCAACACCGCCAATGCGGCCTGACGTCTTGGGCGTGAATTCAATACCGCACCCGTATCGCGCATGGCTTGGACTAAATGGTCCGCAAACCGTTCACTGGACGCAGATGTTTCTACGCGCACCAAGTCTTGCAGAACATTTGCGACCTCATCGCCTTGCCCGCTTAGATCAACACCTGCCAGCAAATCCCCGTGATTGTGACGTTCGGCCATCCGTTGCGATGCGGCATCAGTGGCCTCGTCGGTCAGTGTGTAGATAGAAGCACCGGTTGCCTGTTGACCTTCCAAAGCATCCGCATGCAGCGAAATGAACAAATCTGCACCCGCCCCACGCGCAAGCGTCATGCGTTCCTGAAGTGGAACGAAACTGTCATCAACCCGGGTCACTGCCGGTTGCACCCCTTCGATACGGCCAAGTGCGGATGCCAATTCCAACGCAAGCGCCAGCATCACATCGGCTTCGTGAATGCCACCGTGGTTTGCACCGGGGTCAATTCCTCCATGCCCGGGATCGATAACCACAACCAAGGGCCCCTCCTCTACGGTTGGAACCGGCTGCAAAGACGTATCTTCTAGCTCGAATGCCCATTCAGGGTCATCAGGCAACCCAGCGGTTCCCGCAAAAGCGTCTTCGTTTGAACGGGTTAAAACGATCTCGATCTGGGCTGTGCCATCGATTGTGTTCACTGTCATCCCAGCGGCATCAACCTGTGCAGGTTCGGCCAAATCCAAAATCATCCGGCTCCAGCCGGGGCGCAACCCGCCAAACCGAACGCCATCAATCCATTCACTTTGTGTAAAGGCCGCGCTTTCTGCACTGCGAAAATCGACTTCTTTGAAATCCAGCACCAGCCTACGCGGTGTGTCGAGCGTGAATACTCGATATGGAACCGGCTGTGACAAGAATAAGTCGATTGTCGTTTTGCGAAACCCGTCATCGGCCCCCGACTGAGCGGCGTCCATTCGGGCAAGTGCAGAAAAATCCTGCGCCTTTACGGGCAAAGCGAACGCCAGAAAAACGGCGAACCATGTCACCTTTAGGATATTGGCAATCGTCAACTTACCGACCTCATGTCATCCATGAAGCGCGCCAAACGGGCCAGTCCTTCATCAATATCTTCGGTGGAGCGCGCGTATGAAAGGCGTACCCAATGCCCACCTTCTAGGGGGTCAAAATCCAACCCGGGGGTGATGGCCACACCAGCCTTTTCAAGGACTTGAGAACAAAACGTTAAGCTGTCGTTAGTATAGTCAGATACATCAACATAGACATAGAACGCACCGTCGGGGGGCGCGAATTTACCCAGCCCCATCCTTGGTAACGCATCAATCATTGCCAACCTATTGGCGCGATAGACTTCGACATTCGCGTCCAAATCCGACCTGCAATCCATCGCATGCAACGCCAAACGTTGAGACGCATGGCTGGGGCAAATGAACATGTTTTGCGCCAACCGTTCGATTGTACGAACGTGGTCTTGCGGGACAATCATCCACCCAACGCGCCACCCTGTCATTGAAAAGTATTTGGAAAACGAATTGATCACATAAACGTCGTCTGTGACCTCTAACGCGGTAACTGCGCGGTCTTCGTATGCCAACCCGTGATAAATTTCATCGCTGATGAACGCTGCACCAGCAGCCGCACAAGCATCCGCCAAAGCCCGCATTTCGTCCATACCCAACATTGTACCTGTCGGGTTAGCAGGCGATGCAACGATCAACCCATCTAACCCGTGAGCCGCAATATCGGACGCAACAGGTTGCATGCGCGCGGCCAATGTCGTGGGCATATCAACCGGTATCAAATCCAACGCCTTTAGAATTTGACGATACGACGGGTAGCATGGTGCACCAAGGCCCACACGCTCGCCTGTGTCAAACAACGCTGAAAACGCCAGCAAAAACGCACCTGTTGCGCCGGCTGTGACCACGACACGGGCCGGATCAAGGTCGACACCGTATTCTTGTTGGTAATGGCGGGCAATCTTGGTCCGCAATTCTGGCAAGCCCAACCCAACAGTGTACCCCAAAGGGTCACCCGCCATATCGGCAGCCAATTGCGCAACGGCTTGATCAGGCGCACCGGTACCTGGCTGGCCGACCTCCATGTGAATAATGTGTCGTCCGGCGGCCTCTGCTGCGCGCGCGGCCTCCATCACGTCCATCACAATAAACGGATCAACCTCGCCGCGCCTTGAGTTTCGCATCTGCCCTGCCTTATCCTGCCTTTAACCCTGTTTGCCCGACCTAGCCGGAGCCCGTCAATGCGCCTTTCTCTTATTCCACTTTTGGTCGGTTTTTGGCTGACATTTACAGTTGCCGCGAACCCCGCGAATGCCGTTAGCCTAATCCGCGACGCGGATATAGAACACAGCCTAGACCAATTGGCGGCACCGGTACTGCGCGCGGCAGGCCTCAACCCCAACAACGTACGTATCTTGATTGTGAATGACAGCGGACTGAACGCATTTGTCATCAATGGCAATGCGATCTTTATCAATTCCGGCCTATTGCAACGGATGACGACAGCTGCACAGTTGCAATCCGTCATTGCGCACGAAGCCGCACATATCGCCAATGGCCACCTATCACGGCGCCTGACGAACCTGCGGCATTCAAATTCCGCCGCTGGTTTCGGGATTGCCTTAGCGTTGGCTGTTGCGCTGGCGTCGGACGACGCAAATGCCGCCGGTGCTGTTGCTGCAGGTGCAGCAGGTTCTGCCCAACGACAGTTCTTTAGCCATACACGCGCAGAGGAATCGGCCGCAGACCAATCCGCGGTACGGTTTATGCTACGCGCAGGCGTGGACCCACGGGCCGCGATCGAAGTTTTGGAGATTTTTCGCGGACAAGAAGCCCTTTCGGTTTCACGCCAAGATCCCTATGCCCGCACACATCCGCTGACATCTGACAGACTGCGCGCCCTACGCGGCCTAATCGCCGCTAACCCCGGGTCGGCAGAACCGAACCCAAATGCAGATTTTTGGTTCGCCCGTGCCCAAGGAAAACTAAGCGCCTTTGTCCAAAACCCAGGCTGGACCCTTCGGCGCGTGCGTGGCGACGATAGCGCCATCGCCACGATGCGTCGCGCTGTTGCCTACCATCGTCAGGCCGACTCCAATCGTGCCATTCGTGAAATGCAATCGCTGCTTCAAGCGCACCCAAACGATGCTTTCTGGCACGAATTATTTGGACAAATTTTACTGGAAAGTCGGCAGGCGGGCCCTGCGGTGCAATCTTACCGAAATGCCGTAAGTCTAAATGGCAACGAACCCCTTATCCTTGGTGGATATGGGCGCGCCCTTTTGGCGCTTGATACCAGTGACAGCAATACGTTGGCTGTGCGTTCGTTGGAACGCGCACGCTCTCTGGACGGTCAGTCTGCATCAATTCTGCGCGATCTGGGGCAAGCCTACGCCCGCACGGGGCAACCTGGTTTGGCGTCGCTTGCCACCGCAGAACGCTATGCCCTACAGGGCCGCGTAAACGATGCTGCCCTACACGCAACCCGTGCGGCAGACCGCCTACCACGTGGATCGGCCCCTTGGCAGCGGGCGCAAGACGTGCTTTCTGCTGCTCAACAGTAAACTCGGAGTTTTAACATGCGCCTCGCAACATCCATCGCTGCCCTTACGTTGACCGCAACATCCGCATTGGCCGTCGATCTGGATGCCATGACCGACAGCGAACGAGATGCATTCCGCACGGAAGTGCGTGCGTATCTTTTGGACAACCCCGAAGTCTTGATGGAAGCCATTGGCGTCTTAGAAGCCCGTCAGGTGCAAGCCGAAACCCTACGCGACGAGCAGATGGCGCAAGTGAATTACAACGAGTTAACAAACGATGGGTTTAGTTTTCAGGGTGGCAACCCCGAAGGAGACGTAACAATCATCGAATTCATCGACTACCGTTGCGGGTTCTGCCGCCGCGCCCATCCTGAAGTAGCCGAACTTGTCGAGACAGATGGAAACATCCGCATTATCACCAAAGAATACCCTATCCTTGGGGAACAGTCGCTGTTGGCGTCCCAATTCGCCGTCGCCACAAAACTGGTTGCGGGTGACGAGGCCTATAAAGATATTTCCGATGCGTTGATTGCGCTGCGTTCAGATGTTTCAGAAAGCAGCCTGTCGTCGCTTGCTTCTGCTTACGGTCTTGATGCCGACGCCATCTTTGAAAAAATGGAAAGCCCTGAAGTTCGCGACGTGTTGGCTGCGAACCGCGCATTGGGTGAACGTATGCAAATTACTGGGACGCCTACATTCGTGTTCGGCGACCAAATGGTACGTGGCTATGTTGATTTGAATCGCATGCGCCAGATCGTCGAAGAAGAACGTAGCTAAGCGACCCCACGGCCCCCAATCGAACGAGTAGAATGTCAGACGCGGCCGTCTGACATTCTTATTCGGCAGCTTCGGCCTCAGCGGCCGCAATCGCTTCTAGCTCTGCGGCCTTCACTTCGACCTGTTCAACAATATGATCGACCATTTGATCGTTGTTCAGTTTATGAGATTGCTTACCTGCCAAATAGACCATGCCGGCACCGTTACCACCACCGGTAAACCCAACGTCTGTCATCAGGGCTTCACCTGGTCCGTTTACCACACAGCCAATGATCGACAGGCTCATCGGTGTCTTGATGTGTTCCAATCGTTGTTCCAGTTTTTCAACGGTTTTGATCACGTCAAACCCTTGGCGCGCGCAGCTGGGGCAGGAAATAATATTTACCCCCCGGTGGCGCAGCCCTAACGATTTCAGGATTTCGTACCCAACTTTCACTTCTTCCACCGGATCTGCCGACAGGCTAACACGGATCGTGTCGCCGATGCCCATCCACAGTAGATTCCCAAGCCCGATTGCAGATTTGATGGTGCCTGATGTCAGGCCACCGGCCTCTGTGATACCAAGGTGAATAGGAGCATCGGTTGCTTCAGCCAACTGTTGATAGGCCGCCGCCGCCATGAACACATCAGACGCCTTGCAGCTAATCTTGAATTCATGAAAGTCGTTATCTTGTAGGATCTTTATGTGGTCTAGACCGGACTCCACCATCGCGTCAGGTGTTGGTTCGCCATACTTGTCTAGCAAGTGTTTTTCCAACGACCCGGCGTTTACACCAATGCGAATAGAACAATTGTTGTCCCTTGCCGCTTTGATCACTTCTTTGACGCGATCTTCGGAACCAATATTACCGGGATTAATCCGTAAACACGCGGCCCCTGCTTCGGCGGCTTCAATGCCGCGTTTGTAGTGAAAGTGGATATCTGCCACGATCGGCACTGGGCTTTCACGGCAGATTTCTTTCAATGCGCGTGACGAATCTTCGTCAGGTACGGAAATACGCACGATATCGGCACCGGCATCTGCAGCAGCGTGCACCTGTGCAAGCGTGGCCTTGACGTCAGGCGTTAACGTATTGGTCATGGTCTGCACCGTGATCGGTGCACCGCCTCCGACGGGAACATTGCCGACCATGATCTGGCGGCTTTCACGGCGGTAAATATTACGCCACGGGCGGATATGATTGATGGACATTCGGGGTCACCTGACAAGGTCTGTGTTTGAGCATAACCTAATGGTCGCAGCCAGTACCGGCAACGCCCTGCGACAGTTTGTTTTGTGGATTATTCGGTTACGTCTTGTGCAGGGGCTAATCCCTGCAATTCAGCAACACGGACAACCTCTGCAAGGTCAGTATCTGCTGTCAAATCTGCCACGGAATAGGTTTCAGCCAAATTTTCAACCGACAAAGCCACGTTCGAAGTCACTTGTCCACTTGGTCCGACAGGGCCGTAATGCGCACCATTCATGGCAAAATACACAGCCCCAGATTCACCGATGCGCAAGGTTGCAGGGTCTTCTGTTTGGGGCACATCGAATGTATCGCCAGCCGCCATGACCGTTTCAAAGATGGTCGAACCATCTGCAGATTGAACACGAACCCATGCTTCCCGAACTGCAACCAGCTGAACACCAGCACGTGGGGTTTCCGTCACTTGAACACCAGCCGGCGCAACGGGGCCGACCAAATCTGCGTCCGCCTGTGCGAACAATCCAGGGCGTTCAACGATAGTCGGCGACAAGGCACCTCCGGCCCGCGGGTCAAGACTTGCGATCGGGCCATCCCGAGGGACCAGCACAGGCGCATCAAGGGCTTGTGGACGATACAAGCGATCCAATGCTTCTGTTGACGGTGCTTCGAAACCAGCCACAACATTTACGCCGGCATCTGTCGCGCCCAAACCACCACCCGCGAGCGGGTCGATGTCTGCAACAACAGTTGGTGTATTTTCAACCGGAGCCAATTGCACCTTCTGTACTTCTTGCAAAACTGTGTAACCGCCGTAACCCAAGCCACCGATAAGGGCCACGAGAACCATCAATGACCCAACCGCACGCGGCTCGACAGATGAAAACATCGCGTCGCCAGCTGGGACAAACGGCGTTGCAGGGGTGGCAAAAATATCTTTCTCAAACGCCGCTGGTGCGACCTTGATAGGTTTGGCACCAGATGCCTGTTCGGACATACCATGCGCCGTAGCGAACCCGCTCTCGGTACAAAACGTATCGAATGCCCAATCAGGGTCCATGTTTAGATACCGAGCGTAAGACCGAACATATCCAGCAATGAAACCAGGTGTGTCAAAGGCGGTTGGGTCGGAGTTTTCGATGGCTGCAATATAGGCCGCTTTGATCTTGAGTTCGCGCTGCACATCCAACAGGCTTTTGCCCATGGTCGCACGTTCACCACGCATGATGTCACCCAAACGCAATTCAAAGGCATCGAAGCCGATTGGCTCAACGACCTCTTCCTCTTTAGCGCGTCTGAACCCTCTGCGGATCATACGAAACCTTTAGTTAACTGCCCCATCAGGACCGACTCGATTCGATGCGAAGTCCGATTCCCTAAGGCGTTGTTAGCACATCCTGAAAGCCAATGCACCTGCAGAGAAATTAGCCCGCAAGTTCAGCGCGATTCAGCGCACAATGCGACCAAAGCTCGTCCAGCGCACTGACCAAGGCATTCACTTCCTGAGGGCCGTGCACAGGCGACGGGGTAAACCGCAAACGTTCAGTTCCACGTGGGACTGTTGGAAAGTTGATCGGTTGGACGTAAATGCCATGGTCTTGCAATAACATGTCTGACATTTTTTGCGTATGTACTGGATTGCCTACAATCAGTGGAACTATGTGGCTTCCGTGGTCGACAATTGGCAACCCCAACCCACGCAAACGAGTCTTCAGGATTTTCGCCTGAGTTTGTTGCTCGTCGCGCAAATATTGGTTTTCTTTCAGGAATGCGACAGATGCCGCCGCCCCTGCTGCCACGGCCGGTGGCAATGATGTGGTGAAGATAAAGCCCGGTGCATAAGATCGGACAGCATCGCACATTTTGGCGGATGCAGCGATATAGCCCCCCATCACGCCATAGGCCTTCGCCAATGTGCCATTGATAATGTCGATACGATCCATCAAGCCATCGCGTTCGGCGATGCCACCACCACGCGGGCCGTACATGCCAACGGCATGGACTTCATCGCAATACGTCAGCGCACCAAATTCGTCAGCGATATCACAAAGCTCTTTCAATGGGCCGAAATCGCCATCCATCGAATAAACGCTTTCGAACACGATAACTTTCGGAGACGCAGGATCATCCGCTGCAAGCTTAGCCCGCAGATCATCCAGGTCATTATGTTTGAAAATACGTTTCGCACCACCATTCCGGCGAATACCTTCGATCATGGACGCGTGGTTCAGCTCGTCAGAATAAATTATCAGACCAGGGAAAAGACGCGGCAAAGTCGATAGCGTGGCATCATTGGCAATGTAAGCTGATGTGAACAACAGCGCTTCTTCCTTGCCATGTAAGTCTGCCAACTCGGCCTCTAGACGTTTATGATAAACTGTCGTGCCCGAGATATTGCGCGTACCACCTGACCCTGCGCCCGTTGCATCAATCGCCTCGTGCATTGCGTCACGCACGACGTCATGCTGCCCCATTCCAAGGTAATCGTTGCCACACCAAACAGTAATGTCCTGCTCGCTCCCATCAGGGCGCGTCCAGACCGCATGAGGGTAATTGCCCACCTTACGTTCAATATCGATAAACGTCCGGTACCGGCCTTCTTCATGAAGGCGATTCAGCGCTTCGTCGAGTTTAACGTTAAAATCCAATGGTATACCCCTAGAATTAAGGCACTGCGCAGTGCTTGCAGCGGTGGTTTCTAGTCTGATATAGGCACTGTTAGTTTCAAGCAATACTTGAAGGGTGCATAAATATGCCCTGATACGCTCTGTCGCAGGGCAATGCGGCTGCGACGCTCCCAATCCATCTGGGCCCTCTTCCAGCGTCTAATTTGTTTTCCAACAACCACGGCAGTACTCTATCCGCGTTTGCCGGTCGAACCGTCCATTCGGCATTGACGCCGCCTTGCGATATGACAGTGTATCAGCAACCAAACGCTGGAGCCTTGCACATGTCCCTCGATGCTGTCCTTTCCCAAATCGATACTGATTTAGAAGCTGCCCTTGAACGCCTAATGGGGTTGCTAAAACTGCAATCAGTTTCGACCGATCCTGCCTATAAAACCGAAGTAGACAAGGCCGCGGATTGGTTGGTCGAGGATCTAAAGTCACTCGGTGTAGATGCATCAAAGCGCGACACACCAATGCACCCGATGGTCGTTGGTCACATCGGCGATACCGGACCGCACCTACTATTTTACGGTCACTACGACGTGCAGCCCATCGATCCAATTGAGCTATGGGACCATGACCCGTTTGAACCGTTTATCGAAGATCGCGACGGCACCAAGGTTATTCGAGGTCGCGGAACATCGGACGACAAAGGCCAATTGATGACTTTCATGGAGGCATGCCGCGCTTGGAAAGCCGTAAATGGCAGCCTGCCATGCCGCATAACGTTCCTGTTTGAGGGTGAAGAAGAAACGGGATCCCCAAGTTTGGTTCCGTTCATGCAAGACAATGCCGAAGAATTAAAAGCCGACCTCGCATTGATCTGTGACACGGGCATGGTCGCACCCGGCGTGCCATCCATCGCCAGCCAATTGCGCGGCATGTTGAAAGACGAATTCACCCTTCATGGCCCTGCGATGGATTTGCATTCAGGGCACTACGGCGGCCCTGCGGTAAACCCGTTGAAAGAAATCAGCCGCATCATCGCATCGTTCCATGACGACAAAGGGCGCGTGACCATCAAAGGGTTTTACGATGACGTTATTGAAATTGGAGACAATTTGCGGGCCCAGTGGAACACCTGCGGCTTTGACGAGGCTGAATACATGTCTGGCGCGGGCCTCACAACATCTGCAGGCGAAACCGGCTATTCCATTCTAGAACAACAATGGTCGCGCCCTACCCTTGAAGTAAACGGTTTGTGGGGCGGTTACCAAGGCGCTGGATCAAAAACGGTTATCCCAGCCGAGGCACATTGCAAAATCACCTGCCGTTTGGTTGGTGATATGGATCCAGACAAAATCCGAGACGCCCTGCGTGCCCATGTCGAAGCACAACTTCGCCCGGATACACGGGTGACTTGGGATAACGACCTCGAAGGCGCTCCTGCGTCTGTCATGAACACGGACCGGCCTGAATTCGAGCAAGCGCGACAAGCCTTGACCGATGAATGGAACCGCGAGGCTGTGTTTGTCGGGATGGGCGGATCGATCCCAATTGCAGGCCATTTCAAAACAGTCTTGGACATGGACGCCATGCTGATCGGTTTTGCATCCGAGGACGATCGTATCCATTCACCAAATGAAAAATACGATGTCGACGCCTTCCATAAAGGCATTCGGTCTTGGGCGCGTGTATTGGCTGCGCTAACGTAAACTGCGGGCGAAACTGCGAAACCACGACTAGCATAGGGATAAAAATGCGTCTTATTAGGCAATTATGGATCGTCATTGGTGCGGTCGTGGCGGCGTTTGTTGTGTCATGGATCGTGTATATGCCGGACGCCGACCAGCGCGGTGTCTGGCGCGCCGCATCCGGTGGCAGCATCATAAAACTGACGCCTCTCACCGCAAAGCTGTATTCAGAAAGCAGCGTGTCATGCGTGTCGCAGCTGACGTTTCCAGCCCATCTAAAATTGGTCGAAATGGCCGAAGGCGCGACGCTTGAGGTGTCCGGTGATACAATGCAATTGCGTGTTGATGGGACCTTGGACCCAATTCCCTACACCCGCATCGACGCGCTACCCGATACCTGTGATGCTCCCAATCCTGACGCCACCAGCCCCGAAGTCTTTGACGCACTTTGGGCGGCGATGGACGAACACTATGCCTTCTTTGACCTTCATGGCGTGGATTGGAACGACCGACGCGCCCTTGCGCCGACTGAAAACCTGTCTGACGAAGACCTGTTTCAATTGCTGTCAGATACGTTGATCGGGTTGGATGACGGACACGTTCAACTTTATGCAGAACCGGAGTTTTTTTCTCCATCGGTGCGTCCTGATTGGTTGCCCACCGATGCACCCTTCACTCGAGAAGATGTATGGCAAGCAGCGCGTGATACGGTCGGAATGGACCTTACGCCTGTTGAACTTACAGGAATTGAATACGCCTTGTTGCCTGATGGAATAGGCTACATCATGATCCGCCATATGGGCCTCGACACCCCTTTTGGTGCGCTAAGTGAACCTGCCATGGCGACAGCATTCGATGATGTGGCAGCCGCACTGGAAAACGCGTCTGCATTGATCGTTGATCTGCGCTATAATCCCGGTGGGTCTGACACCGTGTCCTTTGGTGTAGCCAGCCATTTTATAGGCCAACCCATTGACGTTTTGACAAAGACCACACGCAATGGGAACACACAAACCGCCGCCTTCACCGCAACACTTGCGCCTTTTGATTCCACGCCACTGGACCAACCGACGGTCGTTTTGACCAGTCAACTGACAGGGTCCGCTGCTGAAATCTTGACAATGTCTTTGCGTGAAATGCCCCAGGTAACCGTAATGGGTGAAAACACCGGTGGTGGGTTATCTGACATCCAGTCGTTCACCCTTCCAAATGGTTGGGAATTGGGGCTTTCAAACCAAACTTACCGCACAATGGGCGGGAGCTTGTACGAGGGCACCGGCCTACCACCAGATGTGTTTTTCGAAATCGAAACGGCTCCTTCGGCACAGGGTGAAGACCCTCTGCTTCGCGCTGCGTTCGAACTGGCCCGCGATCTTTAATCACTATCCGTCCTTGCCTCAAAACAACCTCATTCAATCCCAAATTCTGTCCAATCCGGCCGTCACAACCACAGCACGAACCTGAGGACAGACCATGGACCAATCTTTTGCAGACCGCTTAGCGCGCATTCAAACGACCCAAACACCAGAAGCCGTCACCGGCGGTGAAACTATGGACCTGATTGGCAGCACAAATCGTAACACCTTGCCGTCTATGCAAGAGTTGTACCCGACTGTGAAACACAAAACCTACGATCAGAAATTCAAGATGGCGATCGTGAACAACCTGATCTTGGGGTTAATCTGGATGCTCCCAACCGGTTATGCGGCTGTGAATTTTCTGCCAGTTGCAGATTTCTTAGCGGGCGCTGATCCATCCGACCAAAGTGTTTTGAACATTCGCGTCGGGTTAGGCGTGGGGCTTTTGGTATCGTTCGGATTATTCTACTGGGTCGGCCGCGAAGCGCTGCGAGATTTGGGCAAGGCACACGGGATGCCCGCCTCGCTTGCTATTGGAGGCGCGATAGGAGCTGTGATCGGCGTCGGACCGGCAACAGTTTTCCGGCTCTTCTTGGAATATTCAGCGGTATAGCAAAATTTTTTGCTGAGTTACGTGTTTACGAACTGTGCTTTAAGCAACGCTTCGCGATATTCGCTAGGCGCTGTGCTGTCATAGACAACACCTCCGCCTACGTTCAACGTCACATCACCTGACGGCGCGCAGACCAATGTCCGGATCGCAACGCTGAATTCCATCGCCCCATCCGGTGCGATCCACCCAATTGCCCCGCAATATGCCCCCCGCGGAGCGTCTTCCAAGTCCGACAATATCTCCATCGCACGGATCTTCGGCGCCCCAGTGATTGACCCGCATGGAAACAAAGCTTCGAAAACATCGCTCAAAGTTTGGTCCGGCAAAACCTGCGCCACCACATCAGATGTCATCTGATGAACCGTAGCATAGCTTTCGATGGCGAATAGTTTTGGGACATGTACGCTGCCGACTTCTGCAATTCGGCCGATGTCATTGCGCAGCAAGTCTGTGATCATCAGGTTTTCGGCTTGGTTTTTCTGCGACCCCGCCAACTGCGCCATTAATTGTTCATCCTCTGCAACGTCCTTACCGCGCCGAATGGTTCCCTTCATCGGGCGGGCCTTAATCTTCCGGTCCGCCGACAACGAAAAGAACAGCTCTGGAGATCGCGATAGCAATTTCGAACCACCTAAATCGACCAATGCACCATGGGGCACTGGCTGCGTCTTTTTCAGCTGCGCATAGAGGCTATAGGGGCAACCGCGGAGCGTGGACGTCAAAGGAAACGTCAGGTTGGCTTGGTAAATATCGCCGCTTTCTAGATAGTTATGTACCGCTTCAAAAGCACGACTGTATGTTTCCTCGCTCCATTCAGGAACAAAGGGAGCGATATCAAACTGCCCGTTATCGTCATTCTCAGTTGGTTCATCGACTCCGTCGAACACACCAAACCGCAGCAACGGCTCGCTTCGCGCCTTTGGCATGCGGCCTTCTATCTTAGGGATCAACGCATAGCCCAATTCGTATGACGCCGCCCCTGCCAGCCATTTCCCCGCTGCCTGTGCGGCTTCCATGGCCTTTAGCGCATCCTGAACTTCATCCGGCACCCACGCTTCAATGACCGATGAAGGCGCCGAAAACTGCGACCCGGTTCCCAATGGCCCCCGATCAAAGACAACAGATAATGGACGAGTTCGGCGCGTCACTTAAAAATCCGCCGCCACGCGCATTTCCCGAAGTGGACGCACAATATCGATGCAATCTTGGTAAATTGGATGGGCGCGATAGGCGGCCAATGCGGCATCATTTTCAAATTCTGCATAAACAACAACATCCACATCATTGCCGAACCGGTCTTCGTTCCGGTTGCGCGACACCTCAAAATGGCTCACCGACGGAATACACTTCAGCATCGACAAACCTTCTACGATCCGGTCGATATCACTTTCAACTTTACTGCTAAAGAAAACCACATGACGAATAACCTTTTTCATTGAGGTGTGATCGGACAAGGCGATGCTCCATTCGTTCTTGCTGCGTTAGCAACTTCATATGTGGATATCTGCAACAGCTTGGCAGACCCCAGCAAGAGGGAAAGAACCCACGATGGGTATTCTTCGTAGGATACATTTCATTTGAAGGGAGAGAGTGGCGCGGTTGACGGGGCTCGAACCCGCGACCTCCGGCGTGACAGGCCGGCACTCTAACCAGCTGAGCTACAACCGCGCAATCTCGATCATGACCCAGATCGTGGGACCCGACACTTTCGGGTAGAAGGACAGTGTGGCGCGGTTGACGGGGCTCGAACCCGCGACCTCCGGCGTGACAGGCCGGCACTCTAACCAGCTGAGCTACAACCGCCCACTGTCCGCTGATTTGCATCAACGTGGGGTGCTTCTAGGCACGCATTGCGGGACCGTCAAGCAAGAAGAAACACCAAATTCATAGTTTTCTCATTTCATCGCTTACAAGATGCTGTGGTTCACCTCAGCTCGCCCCCTAGGAAACGTCGATTTCCTAAGAAAGTCTTTGATTAAAGGGGGAAATTACCTCAATCGTAATCATGTCTGCCAAGAAACCCTGGGGAGGGTAAAATGAATCGTCTGTCACGTCGCCATGCCTTGGTGGCTGGTTTGGGAGCTTGCGCCCTGCCCTTATCCGCGACAAATGTAGCCGCCCGCCCCCTCATCGCCCTACCCGATGACATTGTTCGAACTGATGCTGCAACCATTACTGCAGTGCGAACACCGTCACCTGTGGTCGCCATGACCTTTGATGATGGTCCGCATCCAACGCACACACCGCGATTATTGGATATGTTGCGCGAACGCGGTTTGCGCGCGACCTTCTATTTGATCGGTGATCGCGTAGTCACCTACCCTGCGATTGCACGCCGCATCGCTGAAGAAGGCCATGAGATTGGAAATCACAGCTGGTCACACCCTTTTCTAGATAGGATGGGCGATAATGCAGTTATCCGCGAAATCGACCGCACAACGGACGCCATTTTTCAGGTCACGGGCCGCCCACCGGTCACGTTCCGCCCACCCTATGGTGCGTTTACCCGTCGGCAGCGCACGTGGTTAAACGCGAACCGTAGCTTGCCGACCATTCTTTGGTCTGTTGACCCACAGGACTGGCGTCGGCCTGGAGCACCTACCATCGCCAACCGTATCCTCCAAGCATCGCATCAAGGAGCGATCATCCTGAGCCACGACATTCACCGCGGCACCATTGATGCAATGCCGCACACGTTGGATGGGCTGAGCGCCCGTGGGTTGCACTTTGTCACTGTAAGCCAAATCATTGGTTGGCCTTTGTGGCAGTCCCGCAATTTCCGGCGTGTGACGCAGACTGGCTAGCATACCGGCACCAGGTAGCCAGTTAACCTTGCAGCCGTTGCATGGCCGCTGCCCCTATACATCCTTGGAATAAGGGCTTAGAGGACGCCCAACCGCCCGCCAAACGTTGCGGCGCACCCCAAGTTAAATAGGACTTCCTTTGAAACAGGCTCTCTCAGCGGCCCTCGCCGCCCGTGGCTACGACACGCTCACCCCCGTGCAACAGGCCGTCACCGCCCCCGAACTGGAAGGCCGCGACCTTTTGGTGTCCGCGCAAACCGGATCTGGTAAAACACTGGGCTTCGGTCTGGCAATCGCACCACGCCTGTTTGGTGACGATGAAAAGTTCGGCCGCGCTGATGCGCCCATGGCCTTGGTCATTGCCCCGACACGTGAACTGGCCATTCAGGTCAAGAACGAACTGACATGGCTATATGCCGAGGCCGGTGCCGTAATCGCATCCACCGTTGGCGGCATGGACATGCGCGATGAAAAACGTGCGCTTGCACGCGGTGCCCATGTTGTCGTCGCAACACCAGGCCGTTTGCGTGACCACATCATGCGCAACTCGATCGACCTTAGCCAACTACGCGCTGTTGTATTAGATGAAGCCGATGAAATGCTGGACCTTGGGTTCCGCGACGATCTTGAATTCATTCTGGATGAAGCCCCAGAAGACCGTCAGACATTGCTGTTTTCTGCGACCGTGCCTGCCTCGATCGGGAAACTGGCGCAGCGCTATCAGAAAAATGCCGAACGCGTAGAAACCGTTTCTGGTGAAAAACAGCACTCTGACATCGAATATATGGCCTACCGCGTTTCACCGCGAGATGTTGAAAACGCTATCATCAACGTGTTGCGCTACTACGAGGCGCCCAACGCCATCATCTTCTGTAATACCCGTGCCACCGTGAACCGGATGACCACGCGTCTGTCCAACCGAGGGTTTTCCGTTGTTGCCCTTTCAGGCGAGTTGACACAGTCAGAGCGCACGAATGCATTGCAGGCTATGCGTGACGGCCGCGCGCGGGTTTGTGTGGCAACAGATGTCGCTGCGCGCGGGATCGACCTTCCCAACCTAAACCTTGTTGTTCATGCCGAACTGCCCAGCAACCAAGACACATTATTGCACCGTTCCGGCCGCACAGGTCGTGCGGGACGCAAGGGCGTGTCTGCATTGATCGTGCCACCATCGGTGCACAAAAAAGCAAATCGTCTGTTAGGCTGGGCCAAACTGACCGCAGAATGGGCCGAAGCGCCATCTGCTGAAGCAGTTATCGCACGAGACGAAGAACGTATGTTGACCGAAACTGATTGGTCCCCCGAAGTTGATGGGTCAAGCCAGGCAACCGTGGGCGAGCTGACAAAACAGTTCACATCCGAACAACTGGCAGCGGCCTATCTTCGTTTGTGGCGCGAAAAACATACAGCTCCAGAAGACCTCTCAAACGTACACGAAGCCCCCAAACAACGCGAAGCCTTTGGTCCAAGCGTTTGGTTCTCGCTCCCCGGTGGTTATGACGCTGGTGCAGAACCGCGCCGCCTGCTGCCAATGATTTGCAAGATGGGTAATTTGGACCGTAATGACATTGGTGCGATCCGAGTCAAAGATACCGAATCTTACATCGAAATCCGCGAAGCTTCCGTGCCGACTTTGGTCGACGCTTTGGATGCAGATATGACGCTGGAAAACGGCGCCCCATTAACCAAGATGGACAAGGCCCCAAGCCTTGATCGCGGTCCACGACCGCCTCGCAAGGACGGCAAACCACCGTTTAAGGGTAAAGGTGACAAACCAGCTTACAAAGGCAAGGACGACCGCCCACCTTATAAAGGCAAAGACAAACCGCCACATCGCGGCAAGTCTGATTCTGCACCAATCGATTGGAATGACGACCCTGCACCGCGGCACAAAAAACCAAAGTCGGACAAGTCTGGTGGTGGTAAAAAGTACGAAAAATCTGACGGCAAGCCCTATGCGAAGAAGGGTGGTAAACCGAAAGGTAAGCCACAAGCGTCCGACGACACAATCGAGGCTTACAAGCCACGCAAGTCATTCGGTGAAAAGCCAGCTTACAAAGGTAAAGGCGACAAGCCAACCTATAAAGGCAAAGGTGACAAACCTGCATACAAGGGTGGCGAAGGTGGGAAACCTCATCGTAAAGGCAATTCCGACCCATCCAAACGAGCAACTCCACCAAAGGGCGGCAAGGGATCCCCTCCCCCTAAAGGGAAACCGTCTAGCAAGAAAAACCGCGCCCGCGCGGAAGGCGGTAAACCCGGTGGGATGGCACCGCCAAGAAAGCCTCGTAGCTAAAACAACCCGCTGGGGCTGTTCATTTATTCAAAACGCTTAGGCCTATTCGGCTCAGACCGTGTGCATATGCACATAGTCTGTGCCCGCCTGCGTCTAGCAACGTTTTTGCACTGGCAATAATATGCGCACCACGACAGACCACACCAGACTGTGATCATCGCGGTCTATTGATCTGCGCATTTTCCGCTAGGTGTTGGACTAGAATTACAACAAACCTAACGGAGTCCAAAATGAAACTGATCAAGAATACCGCCGTAACGCTTGCTACGCTGGCCGCCACGTCTTTTGGGTCTGCTGCCCTCGCGGAATCTGAGACCTACACTCTAGACCCGAGCCACAGCCAGGTTAGCTTTTCCTATACCCACCTTGGCATGTCCACGACGTTCGGTATGTTCTCTGGTTTTGAGGGCGAGATCAATTTCGACCCAGAAGCGCCCGAAGCTGGTAGCGTTTCCGTATCTATCCCAACACTCGCAATGTTTACTGGCTGGGAAGCTCGCGATTCACATTTTCAAAGCGACGACTTCTTGGGAAGTGCCGAGGGTGATCTTGTCACCTTCACATCGACAGGCATCGAAGTAACCGGCGAAGACACTGCCATTATCACCGGTGATTTGACGGTAAACGGTCAAGTCGCTGAAGTCGCGCTGGACACGAAAATGAACTATGCAGGCGCACATCCTTCGCCTCGCATGAATGGCGTACCTGCTGTTGGGTTTACGGCCACTGCGCAAATCTTACGGTCTGATTTCGGCGCAGGTGCCTTTGCACCATTCGTCAGCGATGAATTGGATCTCGTAATTTCGATCGAAGCGACAGCTGACGCAAGCTAACCCCGCTTAATCCACTTTAAATGGCCGGTGCGTTAAACGCTCCGGCCATTTTTGTTTTAGGTTGGGTCTTGATCTTTGGTCGCCACAAGGTCGAACGAAACCTCGACACCAAACCCAACAGTACTATCGTCTGGATAGGCTTGCCCGATGCCAAAATCTCGGCGGTCGAGCGTTGTTACTCCGTTGGCCGCTGCCACATCGCCGTCCAAGGTAAGCGTAAATGACAATGGTAGCGCGACCTCTTGCCCAACCAAATTCAAAACACCATCAACGACAAACCCGTCTCCTTGCGCCAAGATCGGCCCCGAATATGTTGCCGTGTCGAACCCTTCCGCATTCAGAAAGCCCGCTCCAAGGGCTTCGCTGGTGACACTGCCCAAGGTTAACGAAGCGATCGAAATGACCACGTTCACATCACCGAATTTCCCATCGGCTGGAGTTTCGGAAAACTGAATGTCCGCGGTCCAATCCGCAAACGTACCTTCGACAGACTGACCGAACTGATCCACCGCAATCACCAGCGATCCTTCGGTCACACGCCATTCTGACTGAACTGTACCCAGGGTAGCTGCCTGCGGTGTTCCGCCCTTGCCCATCCCAAGGAATATTCCAACACATGCGGCACAAGCCCACATGCCAAATGCTGCAAACACTGGCCCTGTATGAAACGTCGTTCGTTTCATCCCGTTAGGCAACGCCACCTGCCCTGGTAACATCCGCTTTAACGTCGCATCGCGGTCGATCACATGGTGTTTCAGCGCCCCAGCGGTATGCAATCCAAGGGACACGACCAAGACAATGTTAAAAACAAAATGCAGTTTCCCAAGAACTGCGGCCAAAACCACCGACTGGGGAACAAAAAATAGCGTTTGGCCAAACGGCCAAAAAATCGGCGCAAACCCTGTCGACGCTGCATGGTGGGTCCACCCGGTCAACGGCACCAAAACCAATGCACCATAAAGCGACCAATGTACCGCCTCAGCTGCGAAATGCTGCAGCTTGCTATCAATTGGCAAAGACACGGGCCTAGGCTGCGTAACAGCCCAACAGATTCGCAGCACAGCGACAGCAAACGTCACGAGACCCAATGTCTTGTGGGTCGAAAACAACAGCCCCTTTGTGGCAAGCGCCTCGGATGTATCAAATGGCCATTTGCTAGCAACGATTCCTAAAACCAACATTGAAATTATCAGAAACGCAGTAAGCCAATGAAGGGTTTTTGAAATTGCGCCAAAACGCATGTCTGTATTCGTCGCGCCCGCAGGGCCATCTTGTAAGCTCGCCATGATCGACCTCCATCCCACCGCAATTGGCTTGCGTGTGGTACACTGTATCAAACACAACCTTACCCAAGTTCATGAATTGAACCAGTCGCAAAAAGCAAAATGCGGCTTCGCGTGCTATGCTGATGGAATTAATTTGATGGTAAATGGTGGGTCGTGAGAGGCTCGAACTCCCGACATCTTCGGTGTAAACGAAGCGCTCTACCAACTGAGCTAACGACCCGATGACGTGGGATTTAGCCTGCCGTTCGTGACACTGCAAGACGCATTCTGCGTATTTTTGAATTTTTCTTTCAAGCTATTCAAAAAGGGTCTGCACCCCGTTCGCCAAATGATAAACACAGCCCTGCCCGCCATGTACAGACGGGTTATCCAATGCCATTGGCCCCAACACCACAGATCGTAACGCGCGACTAGTGATACCATGGGTGATGAGGACCGCTGGGCCTTTCAAATCTTTAAGAAACGCTGCCGCACGGGTCGTGACCGCATCAAATCCTTCGCCGCCAGGTGCCATCTCGTATTGTGCCAGTTCTGGGTCTGGACCGTCAGATGTTGGCAATTCATCACGAAGACGGCCCGACCATTCACCAACGCCAATTTCACGCAATCTAATGTCTGTGTGAATGGTTTCGGCCTTTGTACCGCACGCAATTGCAGCTGTCTGAAACGCCCGCCCAGAGGGGCTGGACCAAAAGGCGAACCCTTCAAGGTTCAACGTTGCCAAGATTTCGCCCTGACGAGCCGCGTCCTTGTGCCCTTTGGGGGTCAACGGCGAATTCAACCATCCCTGCATACGGTTTTCGGCATTCCATTCGGTTTGCCCATGGCGAAGTATGTATAATTCAGGATATATCATAACGAACGCATATCGCGCCCAAGCGGCAACCTAAAGTGGACAATTGCTGCAGACCAGCAGAGCAGTTCCGCAGCACAATACAATCATTCAATGTTGCCGACGGGATTAATGGCTATCGCGGCTAGATCATTGGTCGACATACGAACCTTAATCTTCATAATTTTGGCGTTGTCGATATCCTTGGATTGATTGATCTTAACCTTGCCAAGCGGTGGAACCTGTAATTCTTCCCCCGCCGCTAAGGTTTTTGCAAGAACAGCTAATGTCGCTTCTACAATCGGCTTAACATCTTTCTTCTTCAGACCGGTTTCAGCTATAACGCGATCAACCAGTTCAGGTTTTTTCACCAAACCAGCGGCGACGTCAGGCTTTGATGTTTCTACAACCGATACCTTTGGCGTTGCGGTCTTCGCCGCAGCAGAAGACGAGGTCTTTGTTGTTTTGGTTGCTTTCGCCTTAGTAGGCTTGGTCGTAGACTTAGTGCTGCCAAGTGCCATCTGATCTCTCCGAAATGGATACATAATTGTGCCAATTTAGGAAACAATAGCTGGATAAATACTTATTTCCTATGGGGAAACTTTCGGAAATCCACCGTTGACCACAAAATTATAGGATTTCGCATACCAGACTATTGACGCCCGTGCGCACTTTAACGCCTAATAGCGCCCATAACTGGGGGAACTATTATGTTAAAACGAACATTTCTTGCGGCATCTGCTGTTATCGCATTTGCTTTACCTGTATCCGCAGGCGGTCTTGCTGACCCCGTCTTGGAACCTGAGATCATTATTGAGACGATCGAAGAGCCATCTTCAAGCGCGGGCACGATGCTTCCGTTCATCATGTTCGGGTTGTTCGCAGCAATTGCGTCAAGCTAAGCTCTCATACATGCAATAAAAATGGGGCGCTGTGATCTTTCACAGCGCCCCATTATTTTAAATGCGAGGCCTATAGGTTAGTGTGCAACAGCGCCGGCGCCGCCAGCGGCACCGCGCAACGCGGCTTCGGCTGCAGCAGCGTCTTCTGCCTCCTGATCCCATTCAATCGCTTCAGGTTCCTCGGTCAAAGCGTGTTTCAAAACATCCGAAACATGGGTTACCGGAATAATATTCAGCCCCTCTTTCACGTTGTCTGGAATATCGGCCAAGTCTTTGACGTTTTCTTCTGGAATAAGCACAGTCTTGATGCCCCCACGAAGGGCCGCCAAAAGCTTCTCCTTCAATCCACCAATCGGCATGGCGTTGCCGCGCAACGACACTTCGCCTGTCATCGCGATGTCCTTGCGAACAGGAATCTTCGTCAACACAGATACAATCGACGTCACCATTGCCAAACCTGCAGACGGTCCGTCTTTCGGTGTCGCGCCGTCTGGCACGTGGACGTGAATATCCAGCTTGTCGAATTCAGGTGGTTTTACACCGATCTGAGGAGAGATCGAACGAACATAGGATGAAGCCGCATCGATGGATTCTTTCATCACATCGCCCAGCTTACCTGTCGTCTTCATCCGCCCCTTACCAGGCAAACGCAATGCTTCGATGTTTAAGAGTTCGCCACCCACTGACGTGTACGCCAAGCCTGTAACGACACCGACCTGATCCGTATCTTCCGCCAAACCAAAACGGTGCTTTTTTACGCCAAGGAAGTCGTCAATATTGTCGGCATTCACCACAACGTTGTCCGTTTCTTTCTTTACGATCTTCGTCACCGCCTTACGCGCAACTTTTGCTATTTCACGTTCAAGGTTCCGCACACCTGCTTCGCGGGTGTAATAGCGAATGATGGACGTCAACGCGCTATCATTCAGCGTGAACTCACTGTCTCTCAGACCGTGGTTCTTCATCACCTTATCCAACAGGTGTTGCTTGGCGATCTCGCGTTTTTCATCTTCAGTGTAACCAGACAGTGAAATAATCTCCATCCGGTCCAGCAACGGACCCGGCATGTTGTAGCTGTTCGACGTTGTTAAGAACATCACGTTGCTCAGGTCATACTCGACCTCGAGGTAGTGATCGACAAACGTGCCGTTCTGTTCAGGATCCAAAACTTCGAGCATCGCGGACGCAGGATCCCCACGGAAGTCTTGCCCCATCTTGTCGATTTCATCGAGCAAGATCAGCGGATTCGTGGTTTTTGCCTTTTTCAAGGCCTGAATGATCTTACCCGGCATGGACCCAATGTAAGTCCTGCGGTGACCACGAATTTCGCTTTCGTCACGCACACCCCCAAGGCTGATGCGAATAAATTCACGACCCGTTGCCTTAGCAACAGATTTGCCAAGCGACGTTTTACCAACGCCAGGAGGGCCAACCAAACACATGATTGGGCCTTTGAGCTTTTTGGACCGCTGTTGCACAGCCAAATACTCAACGATACGTTCTTTGACCTTGTCCAAGCCGTAGTGATCGGAATCAAGGATCGCTTCAGCACGTCCAAGGTCCTTTTTCACACGCGATTTTGTGCCCCACGGAATGGACAACATCCAATCCAAATAGTTGCGCACAACTGTGGCTTCAGCAGACATGGGTGACATGTTTTTAAGCTTCTTCAGCTCGCCTTCGGCCTTTTCACGCGCTTCTTTCGACAGCTTGGCCTCTGCCACTTTGCCTTCGAGTTCGGCGATTTCGCCTTCGCCCTCTTCGCCGTCGCCCAGTTCTTTCTGAATGGCCTTCATTTGTTCATTCAAATAGTACTCGCGCTGGGTGCGCTCCATCTGGGTTTTGACGCGTGTCTTGATCTTTTTCTCGACCTGCAGAACAGACAATTCGCCCTGCATCAGGCCGTAAACCTTTTCTAAACGTTCAGACACGGACAGCGTTTCCAACAGATCTTGGCGCTGTTCAACTTCAATACCAAGGTGGCCACCGACCAAATCGGCAAGTTTCGCAGGTTCGGTTGCCTCAGAAACCGCAGACATCGCCTCTTCAGGGATGTTCTTTTTAACTTTGGCGTAACGTTCAAATTCAGACGCGACAGAACGTGTCAGCGCCTCGATTGTAGAAACATCGCCAGGCATTTCGGTCAAATATTCCGCGGAGGCCTCGAAAAAGTTCGGGTTTTCAACGAATTCAGTGATGCGCACCCGTGCGATACCTTCGACCAACACCTTTACGGTGCCATCGGGTAATTTCAGTAGTTGCAGGACATTGGCCAATACACCTGCTTTATATATTCCATCTTCGTCAGGGTCATCGACACCTGGGTCGATCTGGCTGGACAGCAGGATCTGCTTGTCATCAGCCATCACCTCTTCCAAGGCGCTGACAGATTTCTCACGCCCAACGAACAACGGCACAACCATATGTGGAAACACCACAATGTCGCGCAACGGCAGAACTGGGTAAGATGGGCTCAGCGGCTCAAGGGAATTCGGATCTTGCATGCTCTTTTCCTTTACTAGCAAGACAGACGGTCCCTACTCTAGGCAACACACCTGTCTCCGGTCTTGGTTATTGATGTGGGGTTCTTTTGCCTGCTTTCAACCAATAACCGATTGATCATCAAACTGCCCCTGTCCTGCAGCGGCTGCAAGGTGACAATGTGACGTTTCTGGGGATAAAGCGGAAAATTGTGTAAAAAGGCGCGCGTTAGCCTCAAATTTCTGCATTTACCCTACTAATTCATTCGTGCTCAGGGGTTAGAATGCCCCCCAAAGTAATAAACGCTAGCCCCCATTCGCCGGCAGTTTCGATTTCGGTGATTATCACAAGTCGATCATCGAAATACGGCAGGACTGTCACACGATTGTAATCCCCTTCAGGATCGTCACGTAGTGCCTGCAATTGCAAAAGGCCTTCAGGTCCGCAAGGCGTGTCAGACACCTCATCGGCTATCCATTCCGCTTCAACCGTTTTAAGAAAGTTGTCGACTTGGTCTACATCTAACGCATCCTCAGCAGCGCCCAAAATCAAGGACGACCCAGACTCGCCTTCGAAATCCAAAAGGATAGCACCTGTTCGGCCAATCAACACGTTCGCCTGTATTGGTTCAACCACCGATAAAGTTTGTGTTTCAACCGATATGCTGCCGCTGACACTCCAAGGACCGTGTATAGCTTCAAGAAGTGCAACCTGGTCCGTTGCCCCACACAAGCTTTCAGCCTGTGCTGCCCCAGAAATCAAAACAAACCCGAGTGTAAAAAACCTCATAGTGGTTCAATATCCCCTTGCGCTCGACCTGCATGGAATTCATCTTCCCATGATGCGAATGTTCCAGCGGCGATGGCGTCGCGCATACCTTGCATAATGTCCTGGAAATAAGTCAAGTTATGCCACGTCAACAACATGCCCGAAATCATTTCTTGGCTACGAAACACGTGGTGTAGGTAGGCGCGGCTATAGTTGCTGCACGCAGGACAACAACACTTTTCATCCAAAGGGCGTGGATCATCTGCGTGTCGTGCGTTTTTGATGTTCACCACACCGTGGCGGGTAAATACCTGCCCTGTCCGCCCAGATCGCGACGGTAAAACACAATCCATCATATCGATGCCACGTTTTACTGCACCAACGATGTCGTCGGGTTTGCCGACGCCCATCAAATAACGTGGCTTTTCGACCGGCAATTGAGCAGGCGCGAAATCAAGGCAGCCAAACATCGCCTCTTGCCCTTCGCCTACCGCCAGGCCGCCAACCGCATACCCATCAAACCCAATGTCCTGCAACGCCTGCGCACTTTCTGCCCGCAGATCTTCTTCTAACCCACCTTGCTGGATGCCGAACAGCGCGTGCCCGGGCCTTTCACCGAACGCATCACGTGACCGTTGCGCCCACCGCATTGATAGACGCATACTTTCAGCGATGCGCGTTTTATCGGCGGGCAATGCAGGGCATTCATCGAAACACATCACAATGTCCGACCCCAGAAGCTTTTGAATCTCCATAGATGTTTCAGGCGATAGGAAATGTTTTGACCCGTCAATATGCGATCGGAAAGTCACCCCATCCTCGGTCAATTTGCGCAATTCGGCCAGGCTCATCACCTGAAACCCGCCAGAATCCGTCAAAATCGGGCGATCCCAATTCATGAACTTGTGTAACCCACCAAGCCGATCAATCCGCTCTGCCGAAGGGCGCAACATCAAATGGTACGTATTCCCTAACAAGATATCCGCGCCGGTTTCACGGACAGATTCGGGCATCATCGCCTTCACCGTCGCGGCCGTACCAACAGGCATGAAAGCCGGTGTGCGAATATCGCCGCGCGGCGTCGAAATCACACCAGTTCGGGCGGCGCCATCGGTGTGATTCAATTGAAAGGAAAACTTAGGTGGTGTTTGTGTCATCGAGAACCTCGTATCAGGTGCCCCTTCTAGGCTCCATGGTACGCAATTGCAAAGCCCAGGAACGCCCCTTTACGCCCCCCCTGCCAAACCCTATATGAATACTCAGGAATAGACGGGATTTCTTCAGATGACTGACCAAACCACACAAGACGACACACCAATGGAAGGCACACCGCTGATTAAGCCATCCACATCTGATCATCCGCTTTATGCGAATGTGGTGGAAGCGTGCCGCACGGTTTATGACCCTGAAATTCCAGTCAACATCCTGGACCTTGGTTTGATCTACACGATTGATATCAACGCCGAAAACGAAGTTCAGATTCTGATGTCACTCACCGCGCCGGGCTGTCCGGTCGCTGGCGAAATGCCGGGTTGGGTGGCCGATGCGGTGGAACCGTTGGCCGGCGTCAAAACAGTTGATGTTGAATTGGTCTGGGAACCGCAATGGGGCATGGAAATGATGTCCGACGAAGCGCGTCTTGAGCTCGGCTTTATGTAAGTTCGACTTTCGAAGTCGTTGAAACGTTACATAACGTTGACCAAAGCATCACAGATGTGACGAACTAGCGTTACAAAACATCGGTCATTTAGTTGGGTAGCACCCCAACAGGAGACCGCAGATGCGTCTTTCACTTCTTTGCGCAACAGCGCTGACCACCCTTTCCACACCTTTGATGGCTGAAACAGACTATCTGTCTTACGGCCCGCGCCCTGCTTATTTGATCAGCCAGATGGCGGACAGCGATCTGAAAGACACGTTGATGTCTTGCATGGGTCAGGCGCCGAGCACGTCGAAGTTTTCGATCGGCCACCGTGGTGCCCCCCTTTTGTTCCCTGAGCATACAGTTGAATCCAACGTTGCCGCAGCGCAGATGGGTGCAGGCATTTTGGAATGTGACGTTACATTTACAGCCGATCACGAATTGGTTTGCCGTCACGCGCAGAACGATTTGCACACAACAACAAACATCGTTGTGTCCGAGTTGGCTGACACCTGCATCACCCCATTCGCTGCGGCCACTGGCGAAGACGGCGCAACGGCAGAATGCCGGACATCTGAAATCACGCTAGAGCAGTTCCAGACATTAGAACCGAAAATGGATGCATCCAACGCTGCGGCGACAACAGCCGAAGAATACTTGGGTGGGACAGCCGATTGGCGGTCTGATTTGTATGTGAACAACGCCACGTTGATGACCCATGCAGAATCTATTGCGTTGTTTGACAGCCTTGGAGCGGACTTCACGCCAGAGTTAAAGTCGCCATCGGTAGAGATGCCGCATAACGGGTTTTCGCAAGAAGACTATGCGAAGAAGATGGTGGATGAATATATCGCCGCTGGTATCGATCCATCGCGCGTTTGGTTGCAATCCTTCAACCTGAACGACGTCTTGTACTGGGTTGAAAAAACGCCAGAGTTTGGTGCACAGGCTGTGTTCTTGATGGATTACTATAACATCGAGGGATATTCCGCGATGGATGCATCGACATGGCCAAACACCATGGCCGAGTTGAAAGAGATGGGCGTAAACAACATTGCCCCACCGCTTTGGATGCTGATCACGTTGGACGGAGAAGAGATTGTTCCGTCGCTTTTGGCGACTGAGGCTAAGGCCGCTGGTCTTGAGATCATCACTTGGACATTGGAGCGGTCTGGCCCGTTGGCCAGCGGTGGTGGTTGGTATTACCAGTCTGTTGCTGATGTGATCGACACAGATGGCGATTATTTCGAAGTTTTGGATGCTTTGGCGCAGGACGTTGGTGTGATTGGTGTGTTTTCTGATTGGCCAGCGACAACAACCTATTATGCAAACTGCATGGGCCTAGAATAACAAACTACGCGGCGGGGCACCTTGTCCCGCCGCGCTCCTGCCCCTACATTGAGGCCAAAGGAGACCTGACATGTTCGGCATTCCCGGAAAACAGGCCGTCAGCATGACGGAAAAAGCAGCAGCACAGATCGCGAAACTGATGGCTAAGGATAACACCCAAGGCTTGCGGATTGGCGTCAAAAAGGGTGGCTGCGCTGGCATGGAATACACCATGGAATATGTGACCGAGGTTGATCCGTTGGATGAAGTCGTCGAGCAAGACGGCGCGCGGGTGATGATTGCGCCAATGGCGCAGATGTTTCTGTTTGGCACTGAGATTGATTACGAAGTGTCTTTGCTCGAATCCGGATTCAAGTTCAGCAACCCCAATGTCACTGAGGCCTGTGGTTGCGGCGAATCCATCAAATTTGATGACACACTTGAAACCAAAACAGCCTCAGGCGGCGTTCCAATCCTATGAGCGTCACTGCCGAGGACATTGAATTCGCGACTGACCTGTTCTCCGGCCTCGGCCCACTGACCACCCGCAAAATGATGGGCGGGCTCTGCCTGTATGCTGATGGAACGATATTCGCGATTGTTCATTCCGAATTCGGCATCATGATCAAAGGCGCCGGTGATTTCAAAACAACGTTGAACGACATGGGCCTTACACAGTGGACCTATCAACGCGACAATGCCCCCAAACCAACGGCGATGCCGTATTGGAAACTCCCTGAAAGCGCTCTGGATGATCCAGATGAAGCCTGTGCGCTGGCACGCCGGGCACTCGCTCACCTTTAGGCCTTGGCAATAACCGCCTCTGCAGCAGCCTGCGGTGTTGTGAATACGTCATATCCGGATTTGCGCAACCCATCCGCCGCAACTGCCATAGACGCCTGCGCCAGCAGCACCCGTTTCCCCTGCCCGCTAAGCGCGCGCTGAATTTCCGCCGCAAAGGCCGCCATATCACCGGCTTCGAAATGCGGCCATGCTTGATCGCACAACACCAGTTTCGCTGTGGCACGCCCTGCCGATACCTCGTCAAAAAGCTCCAGAGTCGCGTCTCGTGTGCTCTCTAAACAGATCGCAACAACAACCTCGCCCCCAGCGTCCACGGCTTGTTCCATCGCAGGACGATCGATCCGGACCAGTTGTGCGTTGGCTAATTCATCAACCAAGGGGCCTAACGTCGAACACGTACACAAGACCGGGCCATCCTGCACCAAATCGTGCAAAAGCGTCGCAACTTCATTGCGAACCGCGTCTATCCCGTCTTTGCGGGCCTGCGCCAAAAGATCTTCACGCACAACATGGCGTGCGCCATCAATCAACTCACCAAAGGTCGCAACATGTACCTCAGCCGTGTGTAAACATGAAATCATAGACGTTCCCTCCGATCCTCCCCCCCTTTCGTAATTGCGATCCGCTTGCTAAACCAGCGCCAACATTAGGATGGAGAGACCGATGCGTAAATTAATTGCGGGCAACTGGAAAATGAACGGAACCAAAGCGGACCTTCCACAGCTACACGCGCTTGCAGAATCCCACAAAGACGCCACGGTCGATGTCGTTATCAGCGGCCCCGCCACGCTTCTTAGCCGCATGGCAGAAACCGGATTGGCCATCGGCGGGCAAGATTGCCACCCAAGCACATCCGGTGCGCACACGGGCGACATTTCTGCGGACATGATCAAAGACACGGGCGCGGATTATGTCATTGTCGGCCACTCTGAACGCCGCACGGACCACACTGAAGACGACGCGTTGATTTCTTCGAAAACTGTCGCGGGTTGGAACGCAGACCTGCACGTCATTTTGTGCATCGGCGAAACAGAAGCCCAGTACCGTGATGGTGAGACGCTTAATGTTTTGCTCGCGCAGATGGATCACTCCATTCCAAACGCGGCTACTGCAGCCAACACCACTATCGCCTACGAACCCATCTGGGCCATTGGCACTGGTCTTACTCCAACCCCCCAAGAGATTGCAGATGTTCATGCCGCATTGCGTGCCTATCTAGTTGATCGTTTCGGAGGCGAAGGCGCAGCGATGCGTTTGCTTTATGGGGGATCAGTTAAAGCGTCCAACGCGGCTGACATTTTTGCATTAGATAACGTCAATGGCGCCTTGGTCGGTGGCGCATCCCTTAAAGCAGCAGATTTTTCGCCAATCGTGACCGCGCTCGAACAAAGCGCATAAGCCAACATTTCACTGGCTCATAGGCCACGTAACCCAAACGAAAAAGGCGGCGCGCAAACTCTGCACGCCGCCTTATCTTTTTAATCTTCGAACCGTTTAGTTTGTGATGATCTCTGGCCCCATGTAGGCCGTTGGCAACATCGTCGACAGCCAAGGAACATAAGTCACCAAGATCAAGAAGACGAACAGCACAGCTAAGAATGGCAAGGCCGCCCTGACCACCCGCATCATCGACATGTTTGCCACACCCGATGTCACGAACAAGTTCAAACCAACTGGTGGTGTGATCATCCCGATTTCCATGTTCACCACCATGATGATGCCAAGGTGGATCGGATCGATGCCCAGCTGAATTGCAATCGGGAACACCAAGGGCGCAACAATCACAATCAAACCTGATGGTTCCATGAACTGACCACCGATCAACAAGATGATGTTGACGATAATCAAGAACGTTATCGGGCCAAGCCCTGCGGCCAACATTGCCTCTGTGATCTGCTGTGGGATTTGCTCGTCGGTCAACACATGTTTCAAGATCAATGCGTTGGCGATGATGAACATCAACATGATCGTCAGTTTACCAGCTTCAAGCAGTGTCGACTTCGTCTCACGGTGCACCAAAGCGGGCAGCGCAAAAATGACGTTTTCAATGTTGGCCCGAACAAGGTTCTTACCCCCAACAGCCAACGACTGTCCGAAGCTCGCACCAGCCACATCCAAACGTTGCGCCCCACGGACCAAGGAGAAGACGAAAACCGCTGGTGGCAGCAACAAGATGAAAACTGCACCGAGGATCTGGATGATTGCAAACAAGGTCGTCACATCGGAACGCAGGATATTCACAATTGCATAGATCAGTGGAGCAGCGCCAAAGATCGCGACAGCGGTGCCCGCAACCAACATCCCCCTGCCCGCGACAACGGCCTTGGACATCACGAAACCCAGAACTAACGCAATCGCACCAAAGATTAGGGCCGCGTAAACTGCAACCATGATCGAAAGGCCCATCATGAAGCCGCCCACGGCGTACAGCAAGAACGTCACAAGCGTGAAACCCCAAACGCGCAGCCCCAAAAGGCCCACATCCGCGTCCGCTTCTGGCAGCCAGCTGCGCCCCTTTAATGGTCCCATGTCACGGTAAATAAAGATCGACACAATGAACGCATAGACAGATGCAATTGCTGCGGCTTCGGTTGGAGTGAAGACACCACCGTAAATACCACCCAAGATCACAACCATCAGGAACAGGCCCCAAGACGCATCCAAAATGCTCGAGAACACTTGCTCAAACCCAAGCCATTCACCTTTCGGCAGGTTCTTAATCCGGGCAATCACGTAAATGGTGATCATCAGCATAAGACCAGCTAACAGCCCTGGAATAACACCCGCCAAGAACATCCGACCAACGGACACATCCGTGGCAGACGCATAAACAACCATCACAATTGATGGTGGAATCAGGATCCCCAAGGTCCCTGCGTTACAAATCACACCCGCAGCGAAGTCTTTGGAGTACCCAGATTTAACCATCCCAGCGATCACGATGGACCCAACGGCGACAACAGTCGCGGGTGAGGACCCAGACAAGGCCGCGAACAACATACAGGCTAATACGCCCGCAATCGCCAAACCGCCGCGCACATGGCCAATAATTGCAATCGCGAATTCAATGATCCGCCGTGCAACCCCACCCGTCGACATAAACGACGACGCCAGAATGAAGAACGGGATCGCCAACAAGGTGTAGTGCCCTGCCATCGCTTGATAGAGCGACTGCGCGATTGACCCGAGCGAGCTGTCAGAAAAAATCAGCAAGAACAACGTGGAAGATAAGCCAAGCGCGACAGCGATCGGCACACCAATCGCCAAAAGCGCAATCACCATCCCAAATAAAAGAGCAACATCCATGGTCTTAAGTCTCCTGAGCGAGGGTTTCACCCGCTTCTTCCACGGCGTCTTCGGCTTCGTGGCTTACAATCAATGTGTCGATTTCACCGCGCAGAATGCGCACCAGCAGTTGCACCAAACGGAACAACATCATGCCCATCGCGAACGGCAACATCGCATACGGAATGAACCGCGGTAGTTTTTCGTATTCTTCGCCAAGGTTGAACGTGTTCTCCAACCAGGTCTGTGCGAACGGGATCGGAAGTTGTTCGGTCTCGTACCAACCTTGGTCGCGACTGTCGGCAAAACCTGTCGGGAACCAACGGCCTGTCGTGGCATCAAGGCCCGCGAACGGCGCCCAGTAATCCCACGCGCCTTTCAACAAAAGGCACGCGTAGATGATACACGCTACCGCTGCCAAAACGCCCAACCACTTGCGCGGCCCCGCGCCGACGAGGTTGATCACCGCATCTACCCCTAAGTGGCTTACCACTTTAAACCCATATGCAATTCCGAACAAAACCAACCAAGCAAATAGAACCAGTGTTAGCTCAAGTCCCCAAATCAGCTGGCTGTTAAATCCATAGCGCATCACAACGTTAATGAAGGTTACCAAGGTCATCAGGCCCATAAGCAGCGCGATAACGGTTTCTTCTAGGCTGTGTACGACTGCTCCCAATCGCCCTTTGGGCTGATAAGCGCTCGACATGTCGTTTCTCCATATATAGCTGGGCCGGCAGCTATGCAGCCGGCCCGATTGCTATGTGTCAATTTAGACAATTTTGGCTGAGGTCTTGCGGGGGCACCGCCCCCACAAGGTCTTCCCACCCAAGGATGGTTTAGAGGCTGGCGTTGATCGCCTGCGCTGCATCGATGTTTTCTTGACCTACGTCTTCTACAAATTGGTCCCAAACAGGACGCATTGTTTCGACCCAAGTTGCGCGCTGTTCATCTGTAAGCTCGCGGATGATACCGCCAGCATCGATGATGGATTGCTTGGCCTCTTCGTTAACAGCAAAGGCTTCAGCGTTACGTGTTTCAGTTACTTCACCAAGAATGGTCAAGAATTGGTCACGTGTGTCGGCGTCTAGGCTGTCGAGGAAATCAACAGACGTCACAACAAGGTAGTCAATGATGCCGTGGTTGGTTTCTGTGATGCCGTCCTGAACTTCAAAAAACTTCTGCCCCCAAACGTTGGACCATGTGTTTTCCTGACCGTCGACAACGCCAGTTTGCAGCGCGCCGTATACTTCAGAGAACGCCATCGGCTGTGGGGAGGCCCCCATTGCTTCCATCTGTGCAACCAAAACGTCTGAAGCCTGAACGCGGAATTTAAGACCGTCAGCGTCGGATGGAACTTCTAAAGGTACATTGGCAGACATTTGTTTCATGCCATTGTGCCAGTAACCAAGGCCCTGCAGACCACGACGTTGCATGCTGTCGAGCATGCCTTGGCCTGTTTCGGACGCTTGGAACGCGTCGACAGCTTCAATGTTTGTGAACATAAACGGCAGATCAAAGATACGGAACTGGCGTGTGAAGGCTTCGAACTTGGACAAGGATGGCGCAGCGAGCTGAACGTCGCCTTGCAACATTGCTTCTAGAACTTGGTCATCGTTGTACAGTGAAGACTGCGGGAAAACTTCCATGCACATTGTGCCATTCATTTCCTCGTTCACGCGCTCGGCCAGCAATGTTGCTGCGATGCCTTTTGGGTGACGGTCTGTGTTTGTAACGTGGCTGAATTTGACAACGATTTCACCGTCGTCACAGGCCGCCATAGCTGTTCCGGCAGACACTGTAAGCGCAGCAACACAGGCTGCATTCATTAGAAACTTCATCGGTTTCCTCCCTAGTATTTCATTCGCCACCCCCCTCCCGGGCGCGGCACCCGTTCATCAGAAGCGATTTTTCGCTCAAGAAAAACAGTCTTCGTACACCCAATTTAAGAGATTGAAATTTATATGTTTTTGAAGATTCAACGTAACTTGGAGCGCGGACAAGCGCGACAATTCGCACGCATCCTCCATCGGGCTGTGTGGAATCCCACACAGTTCGATTCCGTTAACTACGGTAGCTTTCGGGTTTTAAGCTGTGGCGGGCTAGCTTATCGTAGAACGTCTTCCGCGGAAGCTTTAATGCGTCCGCGGCTTCCCCAGACCGCCCTTGTGCTCGCTGCAATGCTTCAATTAACAAAGAACGTTCGACTTGTGCCAATTGCTCAGCCAGCCCCAGACCTTCATCAGGTTTAGCGGTCAGCGTTTCTTCCCCCATCCCCATTGCAAACCGCATGGCTGTATTCATCAAACCGCGCGCATTTCCCGGCCAGTCTTGGGCGATTAAGCCTGCCACAACTTCCGGTGAAATCGGTGGCTCCGGAAGGTTCGCCTGTTCGCAAGCCTGAGCAACATAATGGCGAAACAACACTGGTATATCCTCTGGTCGTTCCCGCAACGCAGGTACGTGCACCCGCATCAGGTCCAGCCGGTAGAACAGGTCCGTACTAAACCTTCCTTCAGCCACTTCGGCTTCAATATCGCGCGAAGTGCCTGATAGAACACGCACTGTTCCCCCCGCTTCCAGCAATTCCAAAAGGGCGAACTGAACGGCAGGGGCAAGCGCGGTCACTTCATCCAAATAAAGCGTTCCTGCCTCTGCCTCGCGCAATGCCTCGGCCAAATCGTCCGCAGTCAGCTGTGTTGCGGCCCGCTTCACGAACGGGCGACTGGCCGCGCCTGATAGCAAATGGATAACTTCCGCAATCTTCGGGCTGCCCGTCCCCGGTTCTCCAGTGATTAAAACCTCCGCATTGGCCCGCGCAACTGCGCGCACCCGTGCACGTAGTGCCGTGGATACCTCCGAAACCCCAACTAACATTCGCGCTGCAGCGTCACCGCGGTCCAGCTCCAACTTTAGCCTCCGGTTTTCCATGACCAAGCCACGCGCTTTGAGTGCTTTCTCAATAACCGCTAATAACTCTTTTGCGCCGCAAGGTTTTTCTAGGAAACCAAACGCTCCCTCGGACATGGCCTTAACAGCCATTGGGATGTCACCTTCGCCTGTAAGTAGGATCACAGGCAGGTCTGGATCAACTTCATGTACATAATTTAACAGGTGAAACCCATCTCGGCCTGGCATGCGGATATCGGTTACAATCACGCCATCAAATTTTGCATCAATGTGGTCTTTCGCTTCGATAAACGACCCAGCTCTAAGCGGCACAAGATCGGCCAGTTCTAATGTTTGCCCTAGGGCCTCGCGAACATCACGTTCATCATCCACGATCATCACACGGATGCTCATGCTGCATCCTCCCGCGGATGCACCGCGTCTAACGTGACGGTAAAGACCGCCCCACCATGCGGGTGGTTGCGTCCGCGGATCATCCCGCCGAAACTTTGCACTAAACCATAAGAAATTGACAAACCTAGACCCATACCATCCCGCCCTGTTCCATCAGACGTAACCTGCTTTGTTGAATAGAATGGGTCGAAAATCCGATCAGGTTCGTCCAATCCGGGCCCAGTATCACGTACATACAAATCAACCCGATTTTCTTTACATTCTGCATCTATCTCAATTCTGCGCGGTGTCTCTTGCATCGCCATCGCATCCATCGCGTTCGACACGAGGTTCAAAACGACTTGCTGCAAACGAACCTCGCCCCCGCGTACTACCAACTTCTGGGTCGGTGGTTGCCAAGCAATTTCAACACCTTCCCCTTTCGCTCGAGCATCAACGATCTCCAATACCCCGCTGATCACATCGGTTAGCAAGACATCGGTAAGACCTTCGCTTTCTTGTTTGGCAAATGCTCGCAAATTGCGAATAATCCGGCCCATCCGCCGTGCAAGATCAGCAATACGCGACAGGTTTTGCCCTGCAACATCGACTTTTCCGCGCTCTAAAAATGCTTCCGCGTTTTCGGCATAACTCCGAATTGCCATCAAAGGCTGGTTCAACTCGTGGCTAATGCCTGCAGACATTTGTCCCAACGCGCTTAGCTTCCCTGCCTGCACCAAATCCGATTGGGCTTTCGTCAACTGCGCCTCCGCCGCAATGCGTTCGCTGACCTCACGGCGCAATTCTACGTTAATGCGTGACAATTCCACGGTGCGCGCCTGGACAGCACCTTCAAGTTGCGCATTCGCCAAAGCCAAAGTGCGCCGCCGTTCGGTCGCTAGAAACAGCATTGCACCGAATGCCAAACAAATCGCGGCAGCAACGCCAGCCTGCAACGCCGCTAAGGTCCATGCCGGAGAAACATCCAATAGCGCTTCTCCTGTCATCTGGATCACGGGCAACGGCAGGGAAAGGTATAAAGCGTCCTCTGGAACGTAACGTTGGCCCTCAACAGCCCAAAGCGTTCGACCGCGCAGTTCGCGATTCCGATAGGTTAGAAATGGGCGCAGCGTATCAGGATAGTACTCTGCAGAGGTTCCACGTGCGATTCCGACATCGCCACGTGCCATCAGAACCATTTCTGATCGGTTGGAAATAAACGTCACACCTAACTCGTCCGTGAAAAAGACAGTTGGCCGTGCGCCACGCCAAACAGCCTCAACCGCGCTGACGTTTACAACGACAATCACGGCCCCACTGACTGGGCCACTTTCGGAAAAGATCGGTGCTGCGAACAAAAAGGTTCGTTGCCCGTACCGGTCACTCACGCGGTGATACACCCCCATGGCCCCGTCCATCGCACGTTCGAAATAGGGTGCGCCGCCATGAGAGATCGCACCTTCACCGGATGCGGATGCCAATTCCGCACCAAATCGCGAAACCACAAGTATATCCAAACTTCCCGTTTTGTCGGCAGTCTGACGCAACAAGTCGGACACATTGTTTGTCTCGCCTGTTACAGCGCTGGACACCCCAGGGTGATCTGACATCAAAACAGCTAACTCGCGGTACCTTTCAAGCTCGCCGGTCAATCGATCCGACGCCAATGCCAGATCCGAACGGCCGCGTTGTTCCAACTGATCCAAGGCAGACAGGTATCCAGCCCAGCCCACTACCGCTGACAAAACTGTTACCGTGACCAAAAAGGTCACAATTGCAATAATCCGAGTTTGTAGCGCGTTCAACATGGGCGCAATCTACGAAGCTGCCCTTGCAAAAGCCAGAGGGCATGGGCATTCATCCCCTATGAAACATCTTTCCCAATCGCCGACCGAACCGCTATTCGTACAAAATCCCTACCCGTTTTACGATGAGGCAAGGGCAACCGGAGATTTGTTTTTCTGGAATGATTACAATTCTGTATGCACCACTTCTCATGTGGCAACGACAACGTTCCTCAAAGACCGTCGGTTCGGACGCGAAATTCCACAAGAGTTCGCACCCGTAATTCCTGACCACCTAAAACCGTTCTACGCGGTTGAAGCGCATTCGATGCTGGAACTGAACCCACCCCGCCACACGCGACTACGAGGGCTGGTGTTGCGCGCCTTCACTTCACGTCGCATCGCTGCGCTAGAACCCGAAGTAACCGCCTTGTGCCATGAATTGGTCGACCACTTTCCAGCCGGTGAGTTCGACCTATTGGACGCCTACGCCCGAACGGTGCCAGTCATAATCATTGCTCGCCTTTTAGGCGTCCCGGAAGACCGCGCAGATGACCTTTTGACGTGGTCCAACGCGATGGTTTCGATGTATATGTCCAACCGCACACGCGCGATTGAAGACAGTGCGATTCAAGCCACCGACGAATTTGTCGCGTTCATGCGGGCCTATATTGAAGAGAAACGCACAAGCCCCGCAGACGACTTAATTTCACACCTAATCGCGGCCGAGGAAGATGGTGAAAAACTTTCGACAGACGAGCTGATAACGACCTGCATTTTACTTCTAAACGCGGGCCACGAAGCCACCGTTCATACTTTGGGGAACGCTGTCAAAACCTTGTTAGAACGAGATATACGCACCATCGAAAGCGCCACCGTCGAGGAAGCACTACGGTTTGATCCACCCCTTCACCTGTTCGAACGCTGGGCCATCGAAGACTGCGAGCTTTTCGAGCATTCTTTCAAACGTGGGGACAAAGTCAGCTGTCTTTTAGGCGCCGCCAACCGTGACCCTGCAGCCTACCCAGATCCGCATGTCTTTGATCCGGCCCGCAAAGGCCCCATTAACGTAGCTTTTGGAGGTGGCATTCACTTCTGCGTTGGTGCTCCACTGGCAAGACTGGAGCTTCGGGTTGCCTTGCAGGTGTTGTTTAGCCGTTGCCCCAACCTTATGTTGGCAGCCCCCGCTCAATACGCGGATGTCTTTCATTTCCATGGGTTAGAAACCCTAAATGTGCGCACTTGACCAGCCAACGCGGTATTGGCACAAAAGCGTTATGGGGACGAACGCGAACACCCCGTGAGGCTTAGGCCAAACGTTCGCATGTCACTTACCAACTGGAGACATGCGCATGGCCGCCCCAAATGAGATCACACCGAAACAGCTTCTTAGATTGATCGGCACCCCAGATGCCCCCATGGTCATTGACATTTGCTTGGACGAAGATCGCGCCGAAGACCCCTATTTAATCCCCGGGTCGATCCCGCAAGCACACACACAAATTGACGAGATCATCACGCTCGCAGGTGACCGATCAGTCGTTGTTGTCTGTCAGAAGGGATTGAAACTTAGCATGGGGCTTGCCTCAATATTGCGAAGCCGTGGCGTCGATGCCGAATTCTTGGCCGGTGGAATGTATGGTTGGCGCGAAACGGCGGATGCTCCGCGCATTCCTGTGTCCGCATTTCCGAAATCAACGCGATGGGTCACGCGCCACCGCCCCAAAATCGACCGGGTCGCAACACCTTGGTTGATCAAACGTTTCATTGATCCAAATGCTGAATTTCTTTTTGTAACCCCAGATCAGGTCGCGAACGTCGCCGAACGTTATGATGCAACCCCTTTCGATATTGCCGATGTTGCGTTTAGCCACCGCGAAGAACGCTGTACCTTTGATGCGGTGCTCGACCACTTTGCGCTCCGCACGCCTGCCCTAGATACCTTGTCGCAGGTTGTTCGTGCCGCCGACACGGGCGCTGACAACATCCCGCAGGCCGCTGGCCTTTTGGCTTTGTCTGTTGGGCTGTCACGAATGCACAAAGACGACCATACACAATTGAACGCAGCAATGCCGTTGTACGATGCGCTGTACCGTTGGGCCCGCGATGGCCAATCCGAAACCCACAGCAGTTTCGGGGGCCAATCATGACATATCCGGATATGGTGCGCGTCTTTGGGCGCATCGGTTGCCTGTCGTTTGGCGGGCCAGCCGCGCAGATTGCGTTGATGCAAAAAGAATTGGTCGACGAACGGCCCCTACTGACGCAAGCAGATTTTCTGAAGGCACTGTCATTTTGCATGGTCCTTCCGGGCCCCGAGGCGATGCAGCTTGCCACCTATGCCGGTTGGAAAATGCGAGGCGTTACCGGTGGGTTGTTGGCGGGTGGACTGTTCGTCATTCCCGGCGCGATCATCATTGCCATTCTGGCTGCTGCCTATGCAACTTTTGGTACACTTTCCTTTGTTCAGGCCGCTTTTGTTGGGATTAAAGCAACCGTAATTATTATCGTTATCCAAGCCATCCGAAGGCTTTTGGGCAAGGCACTTGGGCGCACAGACCATCGGGTTATCGCTCTGCTGGCATTCTTGGCGCTGTTTTTGTTCAATCTCCCCTTCCCTTTGGTGATCACAATCGCCGCCATCTATGGCGCATGGACCTGCACAGACACGGCAAAATCAACGCGACGCCCTCCATGGCGCCACGCGATTAAACCTGTGATCGTGGGCGGCACATTGTGGGCTGCCCCCTTGCTGGCAGTTTGGGTGGCGGGCTCAGCGTTCTTGCTTGCGGTCGGGTTATTCTTTTCCAAGTTGGCCGTTGTCACCTTTGGCGGGGCTTATGCGGTCTTGGCCTATATGACCCAAAGTCTGGTTTCAGATCATGGCTGGCTGACAACCGCCCAAATGATCGATGCGTTAGGTCTGGCGGAAACCACACCAGGCCCGTTAATCCTTGTGACAGAATTCACCGCCATTCTTGCAGGCTTAAACGCAGGCGGTTGGGGCTTGGCCGTGCTTGCCGGTTTGCTCACACTTTGGGTGACGTTCGTGCCCTGTTTCATCTGGATATTCGCAGGCGCACCTTTGATTGATTGGCTCGACAGCGCGCCCCGCCTTCGCGCGGGCTTGGCGGCCATTACAGCGGCTGTTGTGGGCGTTATAGCAAACCTGTCTGTCTGGTTTGCTGCGCATGTTCTGTTCGATCAGCTAACCACATCATCGGCCCCAATGACTGTCTTGGTGCCGGTATGGTCTAGCTTCAATGCCATCTCGGCACTTCTGGTGTGTTTGGCAGCTTTGCTACTGCTGTGGCGCAAGATGTCATTGCTTCCAACCTTGGGCCTTATGGCCTGTGCCGGCATGATAATGACCATTTGGACCTAAACCCCACAATCGGCCCCTTTCATCCCGCCCCGAATCTCGTATGCTTAATGGGACGACAAAAAGGGGCCGATCCGTGACCATTTCGAACCAATCCATAGACTACGGCAACCTAATGCACAAAGCCATGCGCGGGCTTATCTACGAGGTCCTGACAGACATCTCAAACAACGGCCTGCCCGGGAACCACCACTTCTTCGTGACCTTCGACACCATGCATCCCGATGTAGAAATCGCGGACTGGTTGTCTGACCGGTATCCCGGCGAGATGACGATCGTGATCCAGCACCAATACGAGGATCTCAACGTAACCGAAGTCGGCTTTTCTATTACGCTGAGCTTTGGAGACAACCCCGAACCTCTTTACGTTCCTTACGATGCTATAAAGACATTCGTCGACCCGTCCGTCGAATTCGGTTTGCGGTTTGAAACCCAAGACGACGAAGATACAGATGCACCAGAGGCCCCGATGCACGTCATGGCAAAGCCTGACGAAACAGACGACGCCCCACAAAAGGACGCAGACGTTGTGTCTTTGGACCAATTCCGAAAATAATCATTAGATACGCTCCCCGTTGCTCTAGCGGCAGAAGGGCGGTAAACGGCATGCAACAGTATACAGCATGATCCCCAAGGATACCCTATGACCAATACACGCACAGAAACCGACAGCTTTGGCCCACTTGAAGTTCAATCAGACCGCTATTGGGGCGCTCAGACCCAGCGTTCTCTGATGAATTTCCCCATCGGTTGGGAAAAGCAGCCCGTTGCCATAGTCCGTGCCCTTGGTGTGATCAAAAAGGCCTGCGCAATGGCCAACAAAGACAGCGGCAAACTGGATGCAAAACTGGCCGACGCGATGATCGCGGCAGCTGGCGAAGTCATTGATGGTAAACTGGATGACCATTTCCCATTGGCTGTTTGGCAAACTGGATCCGGCACGCAGTCCAACATGAACTCTAACGAAGTTATTTCGAACCGTGCGATCGAAATCTTGGGGGGCGTGATAGGGTCTAAAGAACCTGTGCACCCTAACGATCACTGCAACATGGGCCAATCGTCGAACGATACATTCCCGACGGCCATGCACATCGCTGTCGCGATGACAGCGCGTGATGTTTTGCTGCCCGGTTTGGAAACCTTCGCCGCAGAGCTAGAGGCGAAATCCGAAGAATTCAAAGACATCATCAAGATCGGCCGGACCCACACCCAAGACGCGACACCGCTGACATTGGGCCAAGAATTTTCTGGCTACGCAAAACAAATCCGCAACGGCATTGAACGCATCAAGATGGCTCTGCCTGGCATTTACGAACTGGCACAAGGCGGCACAGCTGTTGGGACAGGCCTCAACACATCCCCCGGTTGGGACACAACTGTAGCCAAACATATGGCCGACATCACCGGCCTGCCCTTCGTGACAGCCCCGAACAAGTTCGAAGCCCTGGCTGCCCACGATGCGATGGTATTCATGTCTGGTGCAATCAAAACGACTGCGATGGCAGCCTACAAAATCGCGAACGACATGCGGTTCTTGGGCTCCGGTCCACGGTCAGGCCTTGGCGAATTGATCTTGCCTGAAAACGAACCCGGTTCGTCCATCATGCCAGGCAAAGTAAACCCAACGCAGGCCGAAGCTATGACGCAGGTGTGCGCCCATATCATGGGCAACGATGCTGCGATTGGCTTTGCAGGCTCGCAGGGGCATTTCGAATTGAACGTCTACAACCCGATGATGTCTTACAACCTGTTGCAATCCATGCAGCTGTTGGGTGATGCCGCTGACAGTTTCACCAAGCGTATGTTGGCAGGCACCAAGGCCAATGAAGAGCGTATTGAGAAACTGATGAAAGAATCGCTGATGCTGGTTACGGCATTGGCTCCTGAAATCGGCTACGACAACGCGACTAAAGTCGCGAAAACGGCCCACAAAAACGGCACAACACTACGCGAAGAAGCCGTCGCATTGGGCTTTGTAGATGAAGAGACATTCGACCGCGTTGTCCAACCAAAGGACATGATCGGTCCGAAATGAGTGAAATCGTAAACCTCAACAAAGTCCGCAAAGACCGCGACCGCACTGCCAAGAAGGCTGAAGCCGACCAGAACGCATTGCGTTTTGGTCGCACCAAGGCAGAGCGCTTGGCGGATGCCACCCGCGAAACCCGTGCGAAACAGCAGTTGGATCAGTTGAAGTTCGAGGAAGAGTGAGGTCGGCCATGTCGACACGCCCGATCAAACACTCGCTCACATTGCGCGGTCACCGTACTTCAGTGTCACTAGAACCTGAGTTTTGGAAAGAGTTTCGTGCAATTGCCGAACAACGCGGTCAAACCTTCAACGGTTTAGCCATCGAGATTGACGAGGCCCGCGGTGACGTGGGCCTTGCGTCTGCTATTCGGGTGTTCATCCTAAACACCCTGAAAAATCAATCGACAGTGTAAAGTGCGTCACGCACCCGTGCCAAAGTATCCATGTCGTTTTGCTCTGACGACGTCAGGCCTCCAAGACCCAATTCTTCATTCAAGATACTGGCGTATCTAGCACGGTCCATAGCTACCAAATCTGATTGAGACGGGTTTACCCGTTCATCATTCTGCTCCGCAGGGCGTAGCCGATCGCGCATGAAATCATATGCTGAACCGAAAAACCGGCCCGATGCGATGTTTGATGTAATCTTTGGCATCGTTAAAGTCATTTCAATGACCCCTTCCAATGCCCCCACGTGTTACACTTAGGTTAACTGTGCGGTTTCGGAAATAGGGCAAATTCGCCACAATTCCCACTGATCAGCATCAATTATCCACACAAGCAACTGATATAAAACAACTTATCAAGACCTAAGGCTGCGCAAATTCAGACATCTTTTTGTAATCACAGGCCAAGCGGGACCAGAATTGAAACGACAATGTACAACGGCGAGCACTACTTTCGCCCATTCCGAAACAATATCCCGCTAGCGGCGGGTAACACGCAAGCGAATCCCGTCCTTGGCACGCACGGTAAGATGTGCGACCGGCACGGGCGTGTCATCGGTCAGCTTGAACCGAAACTGCCGAACCAACATCGCCAACAGTAATGTCCCTTCAACCATCGCAAACCCTGCACCAGTGCACACCCGTGGTCCTGCCGAAAATGGGATGTAGGCGTCGCGTTGGCATGCCTTACCATTCTCAGTGTCCCAACGTGTTGGGTCAAACCCATCTGGGTTATCCCATAGCCGTTCATGTCGGTGTAGATGCCAAGGGCTTAAAACGATCTGGCTTCCCTTTGGCGCACGCCGCCCACGCAAGTCTTCGGGCGCAGTCGTTTGGCGGACCATCATTGGAACCGGCGGATACAGGCGTAACGTTTCGCGGAATACATCGCGACACAGCTTCAGCTTGGACAAGCTTGCAAACTCCGGCCCTGCCCCTTCGGCCTCTTGTGCGACACGGTCTTGCCATTCAGGGTACATGGCCATCAAATACAACGCCCATCCCAAGGCAGATGCACTGGTCTCGTGCCCAGCCAGAAAAAAGATTGCAACCTGATCGACCATTTCGTCGGTCGTAAACGTCTGACCTGATTGAGGGTCTTTCGTTGTCATTATCTTGGTCGCCAGATCATCAGGCGCCGTGCCTTCCTTGATCGCTGCCATGCGCCTTTCTGTCAGCCCCGTAATCAAACGCCGAATATCGGCTGCGGTCTCTTTAGTCGCCCGTTTGAAAAACCGCGGCATCCAACGCGGCCCTGGAATAAACGCCGCCAAATTCAAAATCGGTTGCGTGCGTTGATGATCGCGGAATTTCTGAAACACCTGCGTCGCGACTTCGTCTTCAATCGGTATAGAAAACAACGTCCGAAAAATCACATCCGCCGCAGCATGCGACATCTCTGGTTCAATATCGACAACACCTTGATGTTCACCCATCCGCACAACAGCGGATTCTGCCGCGGCATAAATTGCTCCATATGTGTCGCGAAGCCGCCCTCCCTCAAATGCAGGGTCAATGATCCGACGTTGCTGTTTCCAAACCTCCCCATTGGTCAAAAACACCGAATTTCCTAGTAAAGGGCGTAGGCCAGCACCAATGCGGTCAGACTTTGGGAAATCTTCAGGGCGTTCTTTCAGCACCCGTTTGACCAAAACTGGGTCGTTAGCAAGATAGCTACGAAAGAATGGCGTTTTGAATTCAGCCATCCACGCGCGATACAGTTTCGCAGGCTGAGCAGACAGAATGTCCTGCCTGAACAGCTTCAAATAGCGCCGCAACGACACCTTCTCCGGCCGAGATGGGGGCTTTGGTGGCAGGTGGTCGGTCATGGTGCCATGCTCGTGTATTTAGATGCAGGAACATCGATACGAGACTTGGACGGGGCTCTTCCTTCAAACCGTTCGGCCAATGTAAGCGGCCCACCCGTGATCCGAAAATAATCGTAGTCCCCTACACGATCAAACGCGCACAAATATTGGAAATGCAGCCGGAAAAACTTCCACCGCAGCTCTGCCCAGCGTTCTGGACTCAAGGTTTGTGTAAACGCTGCCGAGATAACCAACGGCCATTTATGCCCGTCAGGAGCCACGCCAGACACCGCAACAGGGTCGCACAAGGCAAAGGCACATCCATCACCCGGAGCAGTCACATCGACCCACGTCAACTCGTCACGCATTGATAGAAAACTTAGGTCCGCGCGCAATCGGGTCGCCAGGGGTAAGAAACTTACCATCGGCACAACCTGTCCCAAACTCAGGAACCCCAAGGCTGGCCCGCTCGCAGGTACGCTGCCATCCCGGATCAAGTCCGCCAAAATCGAAACCCCAAGATGTGCTCCAGACGAATGCCCGACGACCAAAACCTCATCTGCATCACTGTTCAGCGCCGCAGCAATTGTCGCCTTAAACTGCGACATCCGCGCTTCCAACTCGGGTGGGTTTGCGCCCTTCCAATGTGCTGAATAGGCATAGTCATGCATCAAATAATACGCGAAAAGCTTGCCATCCTTGGCTTTGAACCACCGCAAAAACGCAACGATCAGCACCAACCCAACGGCCCAGCCCACTGCCAGTGTCAGCATATCGGGCAGTATCGGCAATACAGCCTCTAGCCCCGCACGAACTGCAACACCACCGATGCGTCCAGCGATCAACGCCAGCAACAGTTGCAAGATCAGCATGCCAACAGGATACAGCGCGGCAATTACCGGCCCTTTGCGCAACCACATCAATCGCCGCAGCGTTCCTGACGCAATGTAGGTCCATGCCGTACGGACAAGTTGTACGTAGGTTGCCGGAATGGTCGATGCCATCGAACCGCGCACGATGTCGGACCAAACAAGAACTTCGACTTCGGCGTCGACATGGGTGTTGTCCATACTGGTAGTGACCTGCCAGCCGTAATTTTCGCCAGACTTTGGTGAAATGCCTATATCGTACCCAGAAACCTGTGCTTGGGCCGCGGACTCCGTGCGGTACAGCTCGCGGTAACGGCGTGGATGGATCGGATCATAGCCGGGAATGTAAAACACCCTGCGCTTTTTGACTTGTTTATGCACTGCCTGAACCATCACCGCTTGATATGCTGTTAGATCCTACCCTAGCAGTGCCTTTAGGCAAAATTAAGGACGTATTGAAACCGCAGCCTAACCAAAAATTTGTAAGACGGGAAAGGCTTCTAGCAACCAGTAGGCAAATACCGTCATAAACCCGGTCGCCATTGCCAGCCCTACCAAAACCAACATCGCCCCAGAGATTTTTTCAATCACGTTTAGGTTCCGTTTCATCCATGCCATCGGCCGTTTCATCTGCGGGAAGAACGCCGCCACAAGCAAGAACGGCACCCCCAACCCCATCGCGTAAACACCAAGCATTATTGCGCCCTTACCAACGTCCCCGGTGCCGGTTGCAAGACTTAGGATCGCGCTTAGGATCGGTCCAAGGCATGGTGTCCAACCAAAGGCAAATGCAAGCCCTAGAAAATAAGCCCCAAATGCGGACCCACCTTGGTCGCCAGCATCCACACGAACCTCGCGATCGAGGAATTTAAGTCGGTAAACCCCCAAGAAATGCAGACCGAACCCAATGACAACAAGGCCAGCACCGATTTGCAAATAGGTTTGGTACCCTAACAACGTCCGCCCAAGTGCTGACGCGCCCGCCCCAAGGATCAGAAAGACTGTTGATAGGCCCAATATAAAGAACAGCGCTGCAACAACAGCGCGCCCTCTGGCAGCGCGATCATCTTCCATGTCCGTTACGCTCACGCCCCCCATGTAGGCCAAATACGGGGGCACGATCGGAAGGACACAGGGGCTGAGGAACGACAAGATGCCAGCTGAGAATGCAATTAGCAAAGCTGGCAATAAAGATGCGGCGAGGAAGGTTTCTGTTTCAAACATAACTCACTCTTAGCGGGGCATGCTGGCCGCGTCACGCCACCGCTGGTCACATCACCGTTTAAACTTGTTTCAAAAAACGTGGACATTTCCTGCCCTACACGGCAGTGCTTGATTATGGATGACGTAATTGACGCCCGCAGCCTGATCTGCCCTTTGCCCGTTTTGAGATTGGGTAAGGTTCTGCGCAGTAAATCCAAAGGAACAATTGTGACGATTTGGGCGGATGATCCAGTCGCAGTCATTGACATCCCACATTATTGCACACTGTCAGGAAATCGTTTGATTTCGCAATCTGACATTGGCGAATATCAAGTTTACGTCGTCGAGCGCATGTAAAAACGCCGCCCTAAAAAATCAGAACGACGTTTAAATTCAATGCATTAAAGAAGAAACTTGAGACTTCGCATTAACGGCCGCTCAACGACCACCAACCGCGCTTTTTCGGCTTATCATCTTCTTCGGCAGCCTTTGGCGCGTCTGCAACAGCTTCTTGTGTCTCGACCTTTGGCTTGGACGTCGTCTTGCGTACGCGCTTTGGCTTGTCCGTCTTAACCGGTTCCGGCTTTTCAGCTGGCGCTTCGGGTGCAGCCTCTGCAACAATCGCGGGTTCTGATGGTGCCGTTTCAGCGGCCGCCTCGGCTGTCTTTGGCGCTGGCTTCTTGCGAGTCCGCGTCGTTTTTTTCTTTGGCTTTTCTTCTGTCACGGCTTCGACCGCGGCCTCTTCCGCTTTCGCATCGGCAGTTTCTTCAACAGGAACTACAGCCGGTTTCTTGCTGCGCGAACGGGTCCGCTTTGGTTTTGGCGTTTCTTCCGCCGCAGCCGGTTCTTCAGTGGCAACAGAATCTTCGGTTACAGCTTCCTCTGCTACTGTTTCGCCTTCAGCAGCTTTATCAACTGGCTTCTTGCGACGGGACCGTGTGCGTTTCGGCTTAGGTGCCTCTTCAACAGCGTCAACAACGGCCTCGACGGGCGCATCACCAGTGGCTTCAGCCGGAGCTGTTTCCGCAACAGTCTCTGCAGTTTCTGCACCATTCTCAGTATTGGCTTCACCGTTTTCTGGGTTGCTGCCACCCCGACGGCGACGCCGACGGCGACGACGCTTTTTGGTAGGTGCTTCGCCCTCGCCCTGTTCCGGAGTTGGTGTTGCTTCCGCCTCAGCTGGCGTCTCATCAACCTCAGCCATAACGGCTGTATCAGACGAAATTACAGGCAATTCAACTTCGGCCACAACACGGCTCGCGGTCTTGAACTTCTCCATCGCGAAGTCGGGCGAAACCATATGCGGATCGCCTTCCACGCGGACAGACAGACCGTACCGGCCTTCGATCTGCGCGATATGTTCGCGTTTCTGGTTCATAAGGTAATTCGAAATCGCAATTGGCGCCTTCACCAATACTTCTTTCGAACGGCCCCGAACGCCTTCCTCTTCCAGTTGGCGCAAAATGCCTAGTGCGACGTTGTCGTCTGACCGCAACAAGCCTGTCCCATGACAGTGCGAACACATCTGGGTTGTCGATTCCAACATACCAGGACGCAAGCGTTGGCGCGACATTTCCATCAAACCAAATCCAGAAATCCGGCCGACCTGAATGCGGGCGCGGTCTGTCTTCAGCTTGTCCTTCATCCGCTTTTCAACGGCGCTGTTATTCTTACGCTCGTCCATGTCGATAAAGTCGATGACGATCAAACCAGCCAAATCGCGCAGGCGCAGTTGGCGGGCAACCTCGTCTGCTGCTTCTAGGTTCGTCTTCGTCGCCGTTTGCTCGATGGACCCTTCTTTTGTGGCCCGACCAGAGTTTACGTCAATTGCAACCAAGGCTTCGGTCACACCAATAACAATATACCCCCCCGAAGGAAGCTGCACGGTTGGGTTGAACATACCAGATAGGTAGCTTTCAACCTGATGGCGCGCATACAGCGGCATTGGTTCTTGGTAATGTTTTACGTTCTTGGAATGGGACGGCATGATCATTTTCATGAAGTCCTTGGCAGTGCGGTAACCCACCTCGCCTTCCACAATCACCTCGTCGATCTCTTTGCTGTAAAGGTCACGGATAGATCGTTTGATCAGATTACCTTCTTCATAGATCTGCGCAGGCGCGATAGATTTCAGCGTCAATTCACGGATCTGTTCCCAAAGGCGCTGTAGATATTCATAATCGCGTTTGATCTCGGTTTTCGTGCGCTGGCTGCCCGCAGTGCGAATGATCAAGCCCGCGCCATCAGGCACATCCATTTCATTGGCGATTGCTTTCAGCTTTTTGCGGTCCGCAGCATTTGTAATTTTGCGAGAAATGCCACCACCACGTGCGGTGTTCGGCATCAACACGCAGTACCGGCCTGCAAGCGACAAGTAAGTAGTCAGGGCAGCGCCCTTGTTGCCGCGCTCTTCTTTGACCACTTGGATCAACAGGATTTGGCGAACTTTAATAACTTCTTGAATTTTGTACCGCTTCGGACGCGGTTTGCGCGCAGGGCGCACGTCTTCTGTTTCGTCTTCATCGGCAACGCTTTCGATGCTTTCGTCCTTCGACGTCGCATCTGCAGCCTTTGCCTCATCAGCGTCGGTACTGCTGTCCTCAGCACCATCTTCGGCGTCTGTTTCTTCCGCACCGGCCTCGGGCGTTTCAACCGGCGTTTCTGCAACAGTTTCCATGGGCGACGATCCTTCCAGATCAATCGTTTCCATGCCTGCGATGTCACCAGATGTTACCTCTTCGGGTGTTTCGACCGGTTCAGCGGGTTCGGCCGTGGTGACTGCATCTTGTGCTTCAACATCGGCCGCGACTGTCTCAGACTTTGGCTTGCGACGACGGCGAGACCGTTTTGGTTTTTCAGCCTCCGCCTCGGCCTCTGCGCGCATCGCTTCAGCATATGCACGCTCTTCAGCGATCAGCGCTTCGCGGTCAGCGACAGGGATCTGGTAATAATCTGGGTGGATCTCATTAAACGCGAGAAAACCATGACGGTTGCCGCCATAGTCTACAAACGCTGCCTGCAGCGATGGTTCTACTCGTGTAACTTTTGCGAGGTAAATATTGCCCGCTAATTGCCGGCGTGATTGGGTCTCAAAATCGAATTCCTCGACCTTGTTTCCGTCAACCACCACGACGCGGGTTTCTTCCGCGTGGGTGGCATCGATAAGCATTTTCTTAGCCATGTATTCCGTTCGCACAACGCATTCGGCCGCGCCCCTGGGGGTGCGGCTGTTTGTTCACTGTGTCCAAAATTGGCGAGTGTCGCAGCAGCTCCAGTTCGAACGAAGCCGTTCGAAACATTGGTATTTATCTGTGCCGCGCGCATCATCGCGTTTACTCTCCGACACCCGTTGATCATCAACAGGTGCCCGTTCAAGGCCCCGGCGTGTAAGGTTTCCGTCCACGCCCGAGGGCTGTTCATCTGACCCGCGTATATAGCGTGGATCACATTCTTCGGTCTGATTGTGGGGTGGCGTCGGCCACATCCTATCACTCTCAGAAAATCTCACCGGATCTTTGATATTCCATCACATCAACAACCCGTCCTTCATACATAGGGGACAACCACGGGTATTTACAATGTGAAAGTGTCATATTCGCGAATGAATACACTGAATTCGGAAAATCAAGCGGTAATGCTCAAGTCGCCGCTTGTTCCAGAAGCATCAAGTTATCGATTGCCGCCTTCAAATCCGGCGCAATATGCTGCCCAAATTCGGGGAATGGCTCAGGTGGGCGTAAATCAGGTATCTGTGATGTCACGCACCCTGCCCTGACCGCAGCTTGTGTCCCAAGGTCGCTGTCTTCAAACGCAGCGCATCGCTCTGGAGCGACTCCTAAAACCCTCGCCGCTTGCAAATATGGTGCTGGGTCGGGCTTGTTCGCATGCACCTCGTCACCGCCGACGACAAGTTCAAAATGTTGCAATAAACCGACCTGTTCTAGGTGGTCCAACGCAGGTGCGCGTTTGGTTGATGTCACCACGGCCATTCGGTAGCCCGCAGCAGCAAGTGCTGGCACAACCGCGTCTACGGTTGGGCGTAACGGAACGACACCCCTACGCCGCGCCGCATTCGCGTCACGCCATTGCCGCTCGAAAGCGGTGGCATCCACACCAGTAGGTAGAAACTCGGCCAGCCGTTCCCCTGTCACCGCCGCAGATGTACCCACTAAGGTCCGAAAGAAGCTTTCGAGTGTTTCCGCGGTGAACCCGAGCGGAACACCAACTTCCACGAGGGCGCCCATAAATTCACGTTCGGAATCCAACAGTAGCCCATCCATGTCGAACAATAGCGCGTCGAAATCAGCCAAGATAATCTGACCGCTGCAACCCATATTTCGCCATCTTCTCGTTCAATGTCCGGCGAGGCAAACACAGCTCCTCCATGACACTAACGATGCTGCCTTTATGACGGCGCATAGTGTTGTCGATCAGCATTCTTTCAAACGCTTCCACAAATTCCTTCAAAGGCTTGCCTTCGGTCGTGATCGCTGGCTGCGTTTCATCGTCTTCTGTCATCAACAACGATGCTATCGTTCCAGAACCACGGCGGTTCTGCAGAACGGCACGTTCGGCTACGTTGTACAACTGACGCACATTGCCTGGCCAAGGTGCTTGCAACAACTGCGCGGCCTCTTGCGCGGACACCTCGGGGGCGTCGCAACCATATTCTTCTGCAAACCCTTCGCCAAGGCGGGTGAACAAAGTCAAAATGTCTTCACCACGGGCTCGAAGGGGTGGCACAGTCATGCGCAACGCAGCAAGACGATAGAACAAATCCGACCTTAATTCGCTCTCGCAGGTCTTACCTTCGTCCTGTAAATTACAAATTGCAACAATTCGGGTTTCTGCAGGGGTGCCCTGCTCATTGATTGCTTGCAACAAGCGCGACTGCGCAGATGTGCTTAATGCTTCAATATCTTCAAGCGCCAATGTCCCGCCTCGCGCCTCTTCCATGGCGGGAATTGGGTCGTCTTGGCCAGCTGGGCCGAACAGACGTTTACTCAGCGCATCTTCGTCATAGGCCGCACATGAAATCAGAACGAATTTCTTATTCGCACGGGCACCAACAGCATGCAGCGCATGTGCCACCAACGTTTTGCCTGTCCCTGTCTCACCTTCGATCAAGACGTGGCCGTCGGCCTGCCCTAGATCCAGAATATCTTCTTTCAGGCGCTCCATAACGGGGGATGCACCGATTAACTTTTTCATCAACGCGCCACCATCAGACAGTTCACGTCGCAATGCGCGGTTATCGAGGGTTAAGCGGCGGGCCACGGTGGCCTTTTTCGCCAATTCGTTCATCCGGTCTGGGTTGAAGGGTTTTTCCAGAAAATCAAACGCACCAATTCGCATAGCTTCAACCGCCATAGGAACGTCACCGTGACCGGTGATCATGATAACTGGAAGGCTGCTATCCACGCCTTTGAGCTTCTTTAAAAACTGCATGCCATCCATGCCAGGCATTTTGATATCGCTGACAACAATACCTGGGTAATCTTGTCCGATCCCCTTCAACGCATCCTCTGCGCTAGCGAAGGCTTCGGTGTCGTAGCCTGACAGAGCCAACCATTGGCTGATCGACTGCCGCATGTCTTGCTCATCATCAACGATGGCGATTTTCATGGCTTGTGCCATAGGGAATTACTCCGCTGCTTCTATGTCTGTTCTGTGTTCCGGACCCAATATGGGTAGTTCCACCTCAAATACAGCCCCACCCTTGATCGCATTGCGCGCTGTGAGGCGTCCACCGAAGTCCGACACGATCCCAGAAGAGATCGCAAGCCCCAGTCCTGTCCCGTCTCCGGCCTCTTTCGTGGTGTAAAATGGCTCGAACAATTCATCGAGCTCTTTGATGCCGACCCCGTTGTCGCGCACTGAAAGACGCACAACATCACCTTGTGCCAACAACACCTCAACGGACGGTTCAGCCGAGGTTTTCGTCGCATCCAAAGCATTGCGTAACAGGTTAATAATCACCTGCTCCAGCCGCATTCTATCCGCATAAATCATCACCGAATGATCCGGTAACATACGTGAAATAGCCACCTGGCGCTGGCGCAATTGCGGCTCCATCATCGCGAGTGACGATAAAATTGCGTCTTTAACATCAACGGGTTGCAAGGTATCCCCGCCTTTGCGTGCGTAAGACTTCAACTGTTTGGTGATGGCGCCCATCCGCTCGATCAACCCATCAATGCGTTGCACTGCAACGACCGCCTCGTCTGGGCGCTCACGACTGATCAACAAGCGCGCACCAGCCAGATAGGTTTTCATCGCTGCAAGCGGTTGGTTCAGCTCGTGACTGACAGCCGCCGACATCTCGCCCAAGGCTGCCAATTTACTAGTTTGCGCAACGGTTTGTTCAGCGACTTCCAGGTCTTTTTCGACCTTTTCTCGTTCGGCGATTTCCTGCTGCAAGCGTCGGTTCAACTGGCGAAGCTCCGCCGATTCACGCTGAAACATGCGTGCCGCAAGGTTTGATCGACGCGATAGGAACCAAAACAGCCCCGCCAGCAAAATCGCAAACCCCATAATTTCCAACGCAAGGATCCCATTCACACGCTCGCGCACAGATTGGAAGGTGGTGTAACTAACAACACGCCAACCCTGAAACGGCACCCGCACCTCTTGGCGTAAAACGCCCTCGCCGCGCAAATAGGCATCGATGGGTAACGCAGACCAATCCGGCGTGCCACGCAATGCCCTCTCGATCGCTGTCTGTGGTTCTTGCAAAGCCACCGCCTCTTCCTCGGAACGGCCACGCCACCGGGGTTCCGTGGCCAAAATCGCTACCCCAGTACTATCAAGCACCATAACCGCGTCGGAAATACCTGCCCAAGACCGTTCCAGTTTTGCCAAGTCGACCCCGACCGAAACGACGCCAATTGCTAAACCGTTGTCATCCATGCGTCGCGAATAGGTAAACGAAAACCCGCCCTCTTCGCGCTCATCAACCGTAAAGGTTGTGATGTTAGACCGCATCGCATCTACAAAGGACTGCTGGTTTCGGAGGTTTTCGCCTAACCTTTCGCGATTGGTTGCCGCAACGATGCGCCCATCTGTGTCCATTAGTATCAAAGACGCCGCACCAATTTCATCAACGAACGATAACAATCGTGCGGTTGATTGCGTAAAATCACCGGAATTTAGCGCTCCAATTAACGACGGATCGCGCGACAACAGCTGTGGAACAATCGAATTTCGCTGAAGCTCGCTAAGCAAATTGGCCGAGTAAAGAGCCAACCGAACTTCGGACGCGCCGCGCGTGCTTTCGGTAAACCGCTCAGTCAGCAATCTATTGGAAAAGAACACAACTGCAGCGGCCACGCAGACCAATGCCAGCACGATCCCCCGCGTTGTCCACGCCGGTGATATCCGGCGATGTTTCACAATATTCCCCAAGTCATGACTAACCCTACCGCGCGCCCACGCAGTCGTCCATCATGACACTTAGGCAGAGGTAAGCTGCCCCATCAAACCGGCGAAAAGGCGCTGACCATCGGTGTTCCCGTGGGCCTCTTCAAAAGCGCGTTCAGGGTGTGGCATCATTCCTAAAACACGGCGGTTCTCAGATAGTATCCCTGCGATGTCTGCGCGGCTGCCGTTTGGGTTATCTGTGTAGGTAAACGCGACACGGTCATCCCCTTGAAGGCGTGCAATGACGTCTTCATCGGCAAAATAGTTACCATCGTGATGCGCAATCGGAACACCGATCTCGGCGCCCGCGTTGTAGCCTTCGGTATACCCGCTGTTAGAAGTTTCAACCTTCAAACCAACGGTTTTGCAGATGTATTTCAAACCTGCATTCCGCAATAACGCGCCGGGCAAAAGACCGGTTTCGGTTAAAACCTGAAAACCGTTGCAGACGCCTAAAACATAACCGCCACGTTCTGCGTGTGCGACAACGGATCTGCAAATGGGCGAGTTCGCAGCGATCGCACCACAGCGAAGATAGTCACCAAACGAGAATCCGCCGGGTATTGCGACCAGATCTACACCTGCAGGCAATTCTGCGTCTTTGTGCCAGACAACACTAACGTCTGCCCCAGATTTTTCCAATGCAACCGCCATATCGCGGTCACAGTTTGACCCGGGAAACTGTACAACAGCCGCCTTCATAGGACTTCGATCCGGTAGCTTTCGATCACCGTGTTAGCGAGCAGCTTTTCACACATCTCGCCAACTTGCGCCTCGGTTGCGCCTTCGGCCAAATCAAGCTCGATCACTTTACCCTGCCGAACACCTTCAACACCGTCGAACCCCAGCGCACCAAGCGCATGTTGCACTGCGGCCCCCTGCGGGTCCAAAACGCCATTCTTCAACATTACATGCACACGGGCTTTCATAGTCATCGTCCTTTATTCGTTTGGCTAAACCCACAAGGTTAAGCCGTAAAATTAGTTTACCAATGTTGGCTTGCCAGATGGGGCATTATTCTGTGGCAAGACTCCAAGGCGGCGGGCCACTTCGGTATATGCATCAGACAGGCTGCCCAGATCGCGTCGGAACACGTCTTTGTCCAACTTTTCGTTGGTTTCAATGTCCCACAAGCGGCAGCTGTCAGGGCTGATTTCATCTGCAACAATCAAACGCGGGAACTCGCCATCATAAACACGGCCAATTTCAATCTTGAAATCAACCAGCTTAATGCCAACACCGTGCATGACACCGGCCAAGAAATCATTCACACGCAGCGCCATTGCAATGATATCTTCAAGATCCTGCTGGGATGCCCAACCGAGGGCGACGATGTATTCTTCTGGAACCAAAGGGTCGCCAAGGGAATCGTCTTTGTAGCTGAATTCAACAACTGGGCGGGGCAACTGTGTGCCCTCTTCCATGCCCAATCGTTTCGCCATTGTCCCAGCGGCAAAGTTGCGAACGATCACTTCAAGCGGAACAATTTCGACCTGACGGATCAGCTGTTCGCGCATATTCAGGCGTTTGATAAAGTGCGTCGGAATGCCGATGCGCTGTAAACCAGTCATGAAAAACTCGGACAAGCGGTTGTTCAGTACGCCTTTTCCGTCGATGACGTCTTTTTTCTCGGCATTAAACGCTGTCGCGTCATCTTTAAAATACTGCACCAATGTGCCCGGCTCTGGGCCTTCGTACAGAATTTTCGCTTTGCCTTCATACACCAGTTTACGACGTGCCATGCTGTCTCCTGCTGGGGGCGCGCTCTTTAACCGTCAAAGAGGTCATATTCATCCCCAATGCTGGCCTCTTAATCCAACCCCCCCTTGCGGGCAAGCGTCTCTAGGGCCATATCTAGCCCAAACACATTAGGGAGCCTAAAATGTCCGCATTTGAAGACCGCGAGAACGCATTCGAAAACAAGTTCGCCCATGACGCAGAAATGCAGTTCAAGGCCGAAGCCCGCCGCAACAAACTTGTTGGTCTTTGGGCGGCCGGATTGTTGGGCAAAGACGGCGATGCCGCCGCTGACTACGCGAAAGAGGTTGTTAAATCCGATTTCGAAGAAGCTGGCGACGAAGACGTTTATCGCAAACTTTCCGCTGATCTAGGCGCATTAGCCGATGAAGCCACAATCCGCACGAAAATGGCAGAATGCTTGGCAGAAGCTAAAGCACAGCTGATGGACGAAGCCTAAACATCGGCTCTGGCCCGCTGGACGGGCATCTGAATCACGCTTAAGTTAAATGCTATCGATTTTGCGTTAGAAATCAAAAGGCCAGCACGGGGAAACCGCGCTGGCCTTTACCGTTGTTCAACACTTTGAACCGAACTTGGACGCGGGGGCGCCATGGTTGGGGGCACAAAATGTCGAAATCGTTTCATTCGGATGCGGCACCGGTTTCTTGGCTGGGGAAACTGCACCTTGGCAACCTGTTACCGGTGGCCGCGTTGCTGACTTTTGGGTCATTGTTTTTCAATCACATTCAGGCCTTAGACGGCCGAGAAATCTGGCATAGCCTTTCGGCGTTTACATTGGGTCAATGGACCTTGGCCGCGGCTTTTACAGCGCTGAGTTTTCGTGCCGTGGGCACCTATGATGTTTTAGTGCACAGGGTTTTGGGAACGGGTGTGCGCGAAACTGATGCAAGACGCAGTGGGGTCCTCGCAATCGCGCTGTCACAAACCTTGGGTTTTGGCGCAATCACGGGCGCATTTGTCCGTTGGCGTCGCCTGCCCAACCTAGGTGCAGGAACAGTCGCGCGTTTGTCTGCGGTCGTTAGCGTGTCGTTCTTGGTCGCACTCGCGGTTATTGGGGGCCTTGTCATTCCAATATCAGGCTTGGTGCCCAGCTCCGAAATTATGGACATCCAACCTTATTGGTTTTTGCTCGGGGGCCTTGCCGTTGCTTGTTTGCTTATCTTGTCCCGCCTTGCGTTTCAAAAACAGTGGATTCCCCGTCCTCTAACTGGACCCCTCCTTGCATCACTCCTTGGGGCAACGTTCTTTGACACCGCATTCGCAGCGGCCGCCTTTTGGGTTCTATGGCCCGATCCGGCGTCATTTCACCTGGTGTTCGCCGCGTATCTTATCGCCTTGGGCGCAGGCCTTGTGTCAAACTGCCCCGGCGGGATCGGTGCATTCGATCTGACGCTATTGGGCTTGTTACAGGCTACGGATGCCAACGCCGCAACTGCATCGATCTTGGCGTTCCGATTAGCCTATTACATAGTTCCAGCAACAATTGCCGTGCTGTGTTTGACCCGCCCTCCGACGACAGAAACAATGGAACGGGTCGATCATCCGGAAGGGACGTTGACGCTGCAATCCGCGAAGTTGACGAAAATTGCTAATAATCCCACGTTAATCCTCCCATGTTGGGGGCAAGGCGCGATTTTCGGTGATCTGACAACGCCTACGTCACTGACCAACTTGCCCCATTACAAATGCAGCGGGAAACAGGCACTGGCCGCGCGCGCGGCGGGTTGGGCGGTATTGCGCTGTGCAGAAGACGCCCTGATCGACCTAAACCAATGGTCACTGGAGGGCGCGAACAAGCGCCAGTTGCGCCGCGCCCTAAAATCATTCTCTGCTTCCGGGCTGACGATCAGGGCGGCCCATCACGCAGACAACCTTCGTCCTGCAGCCGATGCATGGACCCGCTTACATGGCCGCGAAAAGGGGCATTCCATGGGCCGTTTCGACCCAGCCTATCTGCGCCAACAACGTGTTTTTGTCGCGTTGAAAGGAACCGAAGTCGTTGCATTTGTCAGCTTTCATATATCACGCGACCAATGGACTTTGGATCTCATGCGTCATGGAGCATCTCTCCCAAAGGGGACGATGCAAGCCCTTGTCACCACAGCAATTGATGCCGCCCGCGACGTGGGTATAACCACCCTGTCGCTTGCATCTGTGCCCAATCCCCCCCTGCATCTGCCATTTGCGCAACATGCGCATCGGAAATCTGCCGGGCTGCGCCGTTTCAAAAGGGCGTTCGCCCCCCGCTGGTCCCCCCGTTATATCTGTGCGCGTAGCCCTATTTCATTGGGGTTAACGATGGTAACCCTTGCGTGGGCGATTCACCGCCCGCCCCCTCTCGCAAATCTCGCTCAGTCAAATGATGAAGATTATTCATTTGCCCCTATTGGGCCAACATGCGAAGGCCTCCCATCCCAGTAACGGAGACTTCCAATGACCAATGCCCTGTCCCGCCTCATGACCACCCGCGATTGGCTCCTTGCCGACGGTGCGACCGGCACGACGTTGTTCAATATGGGTTTGCAATCTGGTGATGCACCTGAATTCTGGAACGTGGATCACACCGACAGGATCACAGCGTTGTATCAAGGCGCAGTCGATGCAGGGTCTGATCTGTTTCTAACCAACACATTCGGCGGCAATGCCGCGCGCCTAAAATTGCACGACGGTCAATCGCGCGTGTTCGAATTAAACAAAGCTGGCGCAGAAATTGGCCGTGAGGTCGCGGACAAATCGGGGCGTGATGTTATTGTTGCAGGCTCTGTCGGCCCGACAGGTGAAATTATGGAACCTATGGGTGCCCTCACCCACGCGTCGGCTGTCGAAATGTTCCACGAACAGGCCGAAGGTCTAAAGGCCGGCGGTGCAGACATCGTTTGGGTCGAAACGATTTCCGCTGCAGAAGAATTCAAAGCAGCAGCCGAAGCGTTTGCGCTGGCCGACATGCCTTGGTGCGGTACCATGAGCTTTGACACAGCCGGTCGGACGATGATGGGTATCACATCCGCTGAAATGGTGAAATTGGTAGGTAAGCTGCCGAATGCTCCCTTGGCATTTGGTGCCAACTGTGGCGTCGGGTCATCCGACCTGTTGCGCACCGTCAAAGGTTTCGTTGATGCCGAACCGACAACACCGCTTATTTCAAAAGGCAATGCTGGCATCCCCAAATATGTCGACGGACACATCCACTACGATGGCACGCCAGAACTGATGGCCGATTACGCCTGTTTGGCCCGTGACCTTGGTGCCACCATCATCGGGGGCTGTTGTGGCACGACGCCAGATCACCTGCGTTCTATGCGCAGCGCGCTTGAAACGCGGCCCAAAGCCGACGCGCCTTCCCTTGAAGATATTTCTTCAGCGCTGGGTGGTTTTTCGTCTGAATCAGATGGAACGGATGGCGCGGGGCCAACACGTGCACCGCGACGTGGCCGCCGCCGGTCCTAAACACCAGCAATAATCGGCCTTTGCCGATCACGAATATGTGGTTGGGCTGGGCGCGCATCGTCGTGCCCGCTATATCTGTGACAAGCAACCCAAACGGGAGACTTGATCATGCATAAACCGTTCTACAACCGCCGTTCTTTCATTCGCTCCGCAACCCTTGCAGGCGCCGCCGCTACAGCTGCCGGATGGCCTGCAATCGCGCCCGCACAAGCCTTATCCCCGACCCAAACCATGCGAGGCGGATCTAACAATTACCGCCCCAACGCCCCAATGGTCGAATCTTTAGGAACTGGGTTCTTGATGTCAGGCTTGGTGCGCGACGCACAGTCAGGTAACCCTCTGGGTAATGTCCGCATCCAAATTTGGGCTGCCACCACATTGGGCGGAGAACGCGAGCCACGAAACCACGGATCGGTCCTGACCCTTGCTGATGGCACATACTCACTGGAGATGCCTCAGATTGTTCCTAACTTTGGACAACCTCATGCACATTTGGCCTATGATGACGCCGATTTCAAAACCGTCTTCCTGCGCCCAGTCATGCCAAGCGCATCGGACACATCGCTTGAGGTCGATTTCAACCTACAACGCGCCTAAGCTTTGAAAACAAAATCGAAATTGTTAATTTGGATACCTGTTGGGGTCGTAATAGGTCTGCCCGTATTGTTGGCAGCTTTCAGCCCTTATCTGGCGTTTCGCAGCACCACCTACATTGTCGCCGGATTTTCCGGCATCCTGTGTTTGTCGCTTTTTGTCCTGCAACCCTTGTTGCCCCTCAACACGTTAAACATTCACCCAGTCCGCGCGCGCTGGCTTCACCGCGTGATCGGATTAAGCGTAGTAGCGTTGACCCTAATACATGTTGGCGGTCTTTACCTCACCAGCCCACCAGATGTGATCGACGCCCTTTTGTTGCGTGCGCCAACCTTGTTTTCAGTCTTTGGTGTTTTCGCCCTTTGGGGCGTCATCCTAACACTGGCGATCACCATATTCCGTATACGAACACAAACCTGGCGGATCATTCACCAAACGATATCGTCGCTTGTCATCATTGCAACGGCCATTCACGCGCTACAAATCGAGGGCGCGATGGAACCTGTGACGAAATGGGTCGTTTGCGTCGCGGCGGTCTTTGCAACAGCCCTTGCCGTAATAAAGCGCCCCCCTCACCTCTAAACACCAATATGAACTCCCCTCACCTAATTCCCGCAAACTATTCATTTGCCTAAGGGTCGCTCGTCAGGCAGGTGATGTCGCAATCGGTCCAGACCGCTGCCTCCAATTGGGGGCTAATCAAATAAACACAGCAACATAGGGCGCATCTCATGTCCGACGAAGACGATATCATCCTTAGCGAACTCAACGACGACGATCTTGTCGCGCAAATGTTCGACGACCTTTACGACGGCCTGAAAGAAGAGATCGAAGAAGGCGTTAACATTCTGCTTGAACGCGGATGGGCACCTTACGACATTTTGACCAAAGCGCTTGTTGGCGGCATGACCATTGTGGGCCACGATTTCCGCGATGGCATTTTGTTCGTGCCAGAGGTTTTGCTGGCGGCCAACGCGATGAAGGGTGGCATGTTCATTCTCAAGCCGTTGCTTGCCGAAACCGGCGCACCGCGTGTTGGCAAGATGGTCATTGGCACCGTTAAGGGCGACATCCACGACATCGGTAAAAACCTTGTCGGTATGATGATGGAAGGTGCGGGTTTCGAAGTTGTCGATCTTGGCATCAACAACGCTGTCGAATCCTACATGGAAGCGATCAAAGCGGAAGACGCCGACATTCTTGGTATGTCCGCCCTACTGACAACGACGATGCCCTACATGAAAGTCGTGATCGACACGATGATCGAAGAGGGCATTCGCGATGATTATACCATCCTGGTCGGTGGCGCACCGCTGAACGAAGAATTCGGCAAAGCCATTGGGGCAGACGCCTATTGTCGTGATGCTGCCGTGGCCGTCGAAACCGCAAAAACGTTCATGGCGCGTAAACACAATCAGGGCGCCACGGCCTAAGCGACGTAAACAGTTTACCAAACGCGTCTCGTGGCCCATGCTGCGGGGCGCGTTTTCGTTTGAAAAGGAAAGTTGATGCTGACCCTCTTTGCTGCAAAAAATACAGTGGCCTTTGCCAGCCACATTGCGCTGGAAGAAACCGGCCTTCCCTATCAGGTCTCATGGGTCGATTTCGCGAGTGGCGACCAGACGAAACCGGACTTTCTGGCCGTAAATCCAAAGGGCCGTGTCCCCGCTTTGGCGGCAGAGGGTGGGATCCTGACCGAAACGCCTGCAATACTCGACTATATCGCCGAAACCAGTGGCCAGCTTATGCCAGCAGCCAAATTTGAACGCGCAAAGGTGCGTGAAATGACAAGCTATTGCGCATCAACCTTTCACATAAACCACGCCCATAAACTGCGCGGCAGTCGCTGGTCAGACGATCCAAATGCTCATGCATCCATGCAAGCCAAAGTGCCCGAAACTATGGGGGCCAGCTGTGCCTATATCGATTCCCTTTTGACACAAGACTGGGTTGCCGGAACCTATTCCATCGCCGACATCCACGTTCACACAATCTGCCGATGGTTGGGTGGTGATGGCGTTGATATCACCAACTTCCCAAACCTATCTGCCCACTTCGACAGGATGCAGGCCCGCCCCGCGGTAGCCCACGTAACAACCGCACATGGATGACGAAACGCTAACAAAAAAAGGGATTTCAGCGAAAGGCGGAGGCCGCATTCTGCTCTTGGCCTGTGGCGCCTTAGCGCGCGAAATTCTTGATCTCATCGCGGCAAATGGCTGGTCACACCTGGACCTTCATTGCCTGCCTGCGATCCTACACAACTACCCAGACCGCATCCCCGCCGAAGTCGAAAAGGCCATCGCGAAACATCGGGCTGATTATGACGACATCTTCGTGGTCTATGCCGATTGCGGGACCGGTGGGACCTTGCAGCAAACCTGCGACCGCTTGGGCGTTTCCATGGTCGAAGGGCCGCATTGCTATTCCTTCTTTGAAGGCAACGACACCTTCGCTGCCCGCGGAGAAATCACTTGTTTTTACCTAACCGACTTCCTCGTTCGTCAGTTCGATGCCTTTGTCGTCAAACCCTTGGGGTTGGATCGCCATCCAGACCTGCGTGACATGTATTTCGGTAACTACACGACTCTTGTGTATCAGGCACAAACGGACGACGCTGACCTTACGGCTCTTGCCAAAACACATGCGAAAACACTGGGGCTCGACTTTGAACGTAGGCTCACAGGATACGGTGACCTTACTACGTCGATGGCGAACCTAAACGCGAACACCTAGGCCTGTGCTGCGACCGTTCTGATCCGTTCAATCATTGCCCGCAATCCGTTAGATCGCTGCGCAGACAGGTGGTCGTTCAACCCCAAACGTTCCAATTCGGCGCGTGCATCTACCTTGACGACCTCGCCCACAGGCAATCCGTTATAAAGCGCCTGCAAAATCGCAATTAGCCCGCTAACGATCATTGCGTCGCTGGCCCCTAAAAACGTAAATACGCCGTCTTCAATTTTGGGTACGAGCCAAACCTGCGACGCGCATCCATCAACTTTTGTCGCAGGAACTTTAAACGCGTCATCAAGCGGTGCCATCTCACGGCCCATGTCGATGACATGCGCATATCGGTCTTCCCAATCATCCAGAAATGTAAACGTCTCTGCGATGTCTTCAAAATTCTCGGTCGCCATGGCACTCCCTTTCTTAAGACGGACCTAAGGTGCGACTGGCCAAAGGTCCAGTGCCTGCTTTTCACCGCCCCAAGTTTGGGCTAGGTCTTGGTCACGAAATTTAAACAGGGGCACAAAATGCTGCGCGCTACTATTCTCGGCACTGCCGTTTTGCTTACGATAACTGGCTGTGCTCGTGTGGCAGATAGCCGTTTCAACCCCCTGAATTGGTTCGGAAGCAGCCAAGAAGCGCCAGTAACCGCCACTGGTGAAATTCGCCCACTTGTGGATCAAAGCCGACGGACGGTTGTTGTAGAAGGTCGCGCATTGGTTCAGACCGTAGACGCCCTTGCGATTGATCGAACACCAGCAGGTGCAATTGTCCGCGCGACCGGCACCGCACCAACACAAGGGTACTATAACGCCCAATTGGTGAACGCTGGGATCAACAATGGCGTGTTAACGTTGCAGTTCCGCGCACAAGCGCCATCAGGGTTCGAAGCCGAAGGCACGCCACGCTCACGCAGTATCAGTGCCGCCTATGTTATTGGCACGGCAGATCTTTCCTCCATCCGAACCGTAAGGGTCGAAAGCGCAACAAACGCACGGACCAGCAGGCGCTAGATCTCGATCGTTACGACTTTTTCGCCTTTCACAGCCAAACCGACCTCGCCTGCGCACAAACGCAACGCTTCCGCGCCAAAGACCTCTTTGCGCCATCCACGCAGTGCAGCAACATCACGTATACCACCAGCAATTGCGTCCAGATCCGAACTCGTTGCGATCAGTTTCTGCGCAACGCCAGTACTGTCAGCTTTGGATTTCACCAAAACACGCAACATATCTGCCAAGGCAGGGTTAACCTGCAATTTCTCTCGGATGTTTTCCACGCGCGGTTGATCTTCAGCACGCATCGCTTGCCCTGATTTCACAGCAGCTAAAATACCTGCTGCAATGTCGCCTTTACGGGCATCACGCAACAACAGGCGTGAACGGCCCAAGTCTTTTTCAGACGCTGGTTTCGTTGATGCCAATTCAACAAGTGCATCATCCTTAAAAACGCGATTTCGCGGGATATTTCGCGTTTGCGCATAGTCTTCACGAAACTTTGCCAGCTCTTTAACAATCGCCAAAAACTTGCCTGAATTTGTGCGTGTCTTAACCCGTTTCCACGCATTTTCTGGATCAACCCGATAGGTCGCAGGATCGTTCAGAACAGCCATTTCTTCCGCAACCCATTTTTTGCGGCCTGACTTATCCAACTCACCAGAAAGGAATTCGTAAATGACACGCAAATGGGTCACATCGGCCAAGGCATACGTCTTTTGCGCATCCGTCAAAGGACGGCGAGACCAATCCGTGAACCGCGATGATTTATCAACGCTATCTTTAGCAATCTTGCGCACCAACGTCTCATATCCAGCCTGTTCACCAAATCCACAGACCATGGCTGCCACCTGTGTATCGAACAGCGGCGCTGGAATAACGCCCTGATCAACAAAGAAAATCTCTAGATCTTGGCGCGCAGCGTGGAAAACCTTCACAACGCCGGCATCTTCAAACAGCTCGTATAGTGGCGCCAGATCAAGCCCATCAACCAACGGGTCAACCAAGACCGCATCGTCATCACCCTCGCCTGCAAAGGCCAATTGGATGAGACAGAGTTTGGAATAGTAGGTCCGTTCTCGCAAAAATTCTGTATCGACCGTCACATAAGGGAATTTCGCAGCTCGCTTGCAAAATGTAGCGAGATCTTCAGTCGTTGTGATGGTGCGCATGTGGGCCTGTACTCGTTTCAATTCTTGCGTGTTCCTTTTACCTCGTACCGGAACGACCACCCAAAGGAAAGTCTAGTGCCGTAAAGCAACAGAAACCGGCACATATGACCCGTCGAACTTGAATAAAATGCACCAGCCACGTTAATTGGTTCCGTCTGTTCTGGGGGGACTGACAAAGGGTCCTTAAATGGCTACCGAAACGGTTTACGCGACCGGCGATGAAATCGGAATCTATTCCAGCTGGACAATGTCCGGCAATAACAACGGCGTTAAACTGACGTTGCTTGACGTTGAACCGTTGGGTGATGCGACCGATGTTTACCGCATCGTAATCGAACAGGTGAACAGCGGGCAGGATTCATTCACCAACGGGCAATGGGTCAGCATCTATGCCGAGCCAGACACCGACCCACCCTCGCCCCCGATCTATTCTTCTTTAAACCCACAACATGACCAATTTCAGGGCCGCGCATCATCTGGCGAGCATCAGATCTTTACTGGTCCAAATATTGTTTTCGATATCAACGGCCTAGAAGAAGGCGATGTTCAGTATGGGCCCGGATTACATCCACTACGAAGCGAACAACTGGATTTTGATGCGTTTTCGACCACCCCGCCAACGTTTCCTTGCTATGTAGCAGGCACCTTGATCGAAACGGATACGGGGCCAATGCCAGTTGAAACGCTACGCGCCGGTGATCTAGTCAAAACCGTAGACCATGGCCTGCAACCACTCCTGTGGACCGGAACATCAAAGGTAAATGGAACTGGTGACACCGCGCCAATTCACATCCCCGCAGGCGCATTGGGAAACTATCGCGACCTTTGGGTGTCCCCACAGCACCGCATGTTGCAAAAGTCGTGGCAGGCCGAAGTCCTGTTCGGTGATGCAGAACATTTTGTTCCCGCCCGCGCGTTGGTCGGCCTAAAGGGTATTTCACAACACCCACGTGCAAGCGTCACGTATTGCCACCTTCTTTGTCCGCAACACGAAGTTATCTTCGCCGAAGGCATTCCATCTGAAAGCTTACATTTGGGGCACGTTACCACCGACATTCTCGGTCCACGTGTGCTTGCCGATATTTGCGCGGAGCACCCAACGTTGCGGTTGGATCTCCCTACCGCCCGCCCCTGCCTAAAGGTTTGGGAAACCCAAGCTGCTACCGAGATTTATACCAGTGAAACCAAGCTACGGTCATCGGCAGCGTAGCGCCGCAATACCTGCGGATATAGCCGGTGTTCTAGAGGCAACAATCGCGTTGCCAGTGTTTCGGGCGTATCGTCGGCGTTAATTTTGAGGCGTGCTTGCCCCAAAATCGGGCCATCATCCAATTCGGCGGTCACTTCATGTACTGTGCAGCCATGTTCGGTGTCACCGGCCTCTAATGCACGGGCGTGAGTGTGCAGCCCTTTGTATTTCGGCAAAAGCGATGGGTGGATGTTTAACATCCGACCTTCGTACTGGCGCGTGAAATCAGCAGTCAAAATACGCATGAACCCAGCAAGGCAGACAATGTCTGGCTTAGCCTGTTCAAGACGTTCCATCAGAACAGCCTCAAACGCACCGCGGTCTTTATTAAATTCCCGATGGTCAACAGCAGCGGCGTCAATACCGAGGTCACGGGCCTTTGCCAAACCGCCCGCATTAGGGTCGTTCGACATAACCAAAACCGGCCGTGCAGGATGGTCACCAATCATGCTTTGGGCAAGCGCGACCATATTGGATCCGCCCCCAGAAATCAGAATAGCGACCCGTTTGGTCACAGCAGCGCGCCTTCGTAGGACACGCCTTCACCAGCTGTAATGGTGCCAATTTCGAACACATCATGACCCGCGTTCGCAAATGACGCGCGCGCACTATCGGCTTTATCCTGTGGCACCACAGCGATCATGCCGATGCCGCAGTTGAAAGTCTTCAACATCTCTGCTTCATCCAATCCACCCTCTTTGGCTAACCAGCCAAACACAGGTAGAATATCCCACGCATCTAAATTGATCGTCGCGCCTAGGCCTTCCGGCAGAACGCGGGGCAGGTTTTCTGTCAGACCACCACCGGTGACATGGGCAAGCGCACGCAGCACGCCTTGTTCTTTACGTAAAATTTCGACAGCCCCTTTGACGTACAACGCCGTCGGTGCAAGCAATGCCTCGCCAAGTGTACCGTCGCTAAACGGCGAATCTGCGTCCCAGGCAAGCCCGGACCTTTCAACGATCTTGCGCACAAGTGAATAGCCGTTCGAATGCACCCCATTGGACCCGAGGCCTAACAAGACGTCACCCTCGGACACGCCCTTGGGCAATTCCACACCGCGTTCCATTGCACCGACAGCAAAACCTGCAAGGTCAAAGTCACCCTCAGGGTACATGCCCGGCATCTCAGCGGTCTCACCACCAATCAGCGCGCAACCAGACAGTTCACAGCCCGTTGCGATACCGTTGATGATACGTGTCGCCTGATCAAGCTCCAGCTTGCCGGTCGCGAAATAATCTAGAAAAAACAGCGGCTCGGCACCTTGGCAAACGAGATCATTCACGCACATCGCGACCAAATCGATCCCAACACCGTCAACGTTACCAGTATCGATCGCAATCCGCAGTTTGGTGCCAACACCATCTGTCGCGCCAACCAAAATCGGGTCATTGTACCCAGCACCCTTCAGGTCAAACATGGCGCCAAACCCACCAAGCCCAGACATCACACCCGGACGGGAAGTCCGTTTCGCGGCGGGTTTAATACGTTCAACCAAAGTATTTCCCGCGTCGATATCAACGCCAGCATCCGCATACGTCAGTCCGTTTTTCTTGATGTCAGTCATGCGGAATTTCCCTTTGCCCAAAGTGTGCTTTCCGATAGACCATGGCGCATCCACAGGCAACGGTGTGAGGTCACGAAATTCGCCTGTATTTGCTGATTTACTGTAGGATTGGGGGAACAATGAACCTTCAGACCTATCTGGCGCAGGTATTCTTTATGTTTGTCCGAACCTTTCACCCGCGTGCCTTGATGCTGTGCGTTGAACATCATTGGACTTACGATATCAAAAAAGACAGAAAAGCAGCCGTTACAAAACCAATGTAACAATCAAATGTGCGATTATCGACCTCGCCAATTACTACTTTTGGTCAACCACCCTTCATCGAGATTTTTCTACAATTTTCGTCACACCGGTTGACGGCCCCTCTCGCTCTGGTACGAAACGCATTGGAAGGGCCTGTAGCTCAACTGGTTAGAGCAGAGCGCTCATAACGCTTTGGTTGCGGGTTCAAGTCCTGCCGGGCCTACCAACCTTCCTTTACTGACTGAAAACGGCTTACCTGCCTAAGATTATGTCTGCCATCAGCCCACCTAAATCCGGGCTTTCGCCCAATCGCAACGATCCGCCATGCGTGCGGGTAATGTCTTCGACAATAGCCAACCCAAGCCCAACACCGGACCCAAGGTCTTGATTTCGCGAAGGATCTAGTCGCGTGAACGGACGCACTGCATCCTCGCGTTGATCGACTGGTATCCCAGGGCCGTCGTCCTCCACTCGGAAAATCACGGCACGAGGTGTAGCGATGACGCTAAGCCGCGCTTCACCACCGTAGCGTAGTGCATTCCCGATCAGGTTTTCCACGGCACGTCTAATTGCCAATGGCCGTAATGCGACCTCACCTTCGCCAACCATTTCACCTTCTGAAACGGCCTGATTCATACGCTTTGCATCAGCCAAAATCATCTGCCCAAGGTCAACAGGATCAACCAATTCGGCCTCCCCCTCGGCATCACCACGCGCAAAATCCAAAAATGCATCCAGCAAATGCTGCATGTCATCAACATCACGGACCATCGGTTCGACGTCTTCACCATCCAGCAACCCCAAACCCAACCGCAAACGGGTCAATGGCGTTCGCAGGTCGTGGCTGACCCCAGACAGCATCATTGTCCGTGATTGGGTTTGGCGTTCGATCCGGTTGCGCATGTCCAAAAACGCATGTCCCGCCAACCGCACTTCGTTGGCACCAGAAGGATGATACGGAACAATCCGTCCCCGCCCATACTCGGTCGATGCCGCGGAAAGGCGTGTAATTGGTCGCAACTGGTTTCGTAAAAAACTGAATGCGATCAATGTCATGAACGCACCCAACACCGCCATCCAGACTAAAAGCTGATGAGGATTTGATGCAGACACCCGCTGGCGTTGGAACTCGATCTCCATAAGCCCGTGATTGGTATCAAACCAAACACCAACGTCTTGATTGTCTGTTAAGATGACAGACCGAACACCGTCTAACTCCGAACTCAAAATATCCTCAACCACTCGACCAGAAAGGTCATACCACCTCCGCGAATCAAGCTTCGTTTCACTGGTCGCAGGCAGTGCCATGTCCAACTGAAGCGGCATAGCGACAGTCTCGGCGAAGCCTTGTGCGGTTTCCAAGGTTGGGGCTTCGTTCACCAAATCCAAAACGTATTGCAGATCCAACACCATTGTTCCGGTCATCTGTTCAGTAACGCCTTCGAAATGACGTTGAATAAAGACAACTGACACAGTCAACTGGACCGTAATCATCGGCAACAGCAAAATAAGCGCAGCCCGCCCATACAGCGATCGTGGCATGTATCGTTTAAGCCACTTAAAAGAGATGCGATAAGACATGGGCGAAGGCTATCCTTAATCCAAGGCCAAGGAAACGTGTGATCATGATCAATTCACCTACTGTGGGGCAACCTATCCAACTCGCTGAGGGGCTGGTCAGTGTGCTTGCCCCTAATGCGTCCCCCATGACCTATTGGGGCACCAACAGTTATATTCTTGGGGAAAACAGCCTTTGCGTGATCGACCCCGGCCCAAACGACCCAAACCATCGAAGTGCACTTCTTGCGGCAATCGGCACACGACACGTCAGCCACATCCTCGTCACGCACAGCCATCTGGACCATTCCCCTTTGGCCCGCCCATTGTCGCAAGATACTGGGGCGCCCGTCTTGGCCTATGGCAACAGCTTTGCCGGTCGGTCGCCCGTAATGGACGAACTTGCGGCCACTGGCCTTATGGGGGGCGGCGAAGGCGTTGATGCAGAATTTGAACCCGACATCTGCCTTTCGGATGGAGAGATAATCGCCGGCGACGGATGGGACCTACATGCCATCCATACCCCCGGCCATTTCGGTAACCACCTGTCTTTTCTGTGGAACGACGACGCATTTACAGGTGACCACCTGATGGGGTGGGCCACATCGCTTGTTTCCCCACCCGATGGCGACTTGACGGATTTCATGGAGTCTTGCCGAAAACTAGCTCAATTTCCAATCAAACGCGGATATTGCGGCCATGGCGCACCGATCGAGAACGTCCGTGCACGCCTTGAAGACATCATTGCACACCGCAATGGCCGAGAATCAGAAATCTTAGCGGCTCTCGCAAAGGGTGCACAATCGCCTGCATCGCTCACCTCGCGTATCTACACCGACATCGCACCAGCCCTGTTGCCAATGGCCGAACGCAATGTTCTGGCACACTTGGTAGACCTCTTTGGTCGAAAATTGGTTGCCTGCGAGGGTCCACTGTCTGCGCATGCAAATTTCTTTCGAACAGAGGCATAAAAATTCAAAAATCCACTAGACGCCCCGAAATCTCGTGGATATAGGAGTGCCAGGTTTTCCGGCGTAGCTCAGCGGTAGAGCAGTTGACTGTTAATCAATTTGTCGTAGGTTCGATCCCTACCGCCGGAGCCAAATCCCCCTTAAATGTTTGAGATATAACACAATTGCAATTCAGGTTCGACCTGGTGAATGCAGACTTGGGAGATTGGTTACACTAGATGTCACCCTAACAGTGACACAGGTTTCTTACGGAACTTTTCTAGTGAATGTTGTATCCCCTTGCAGTCAGCCCTCAAATAAAAGGGCAAAACATGGCACAATCCCTCCATCGCAGAAATGGCGCGTTCTATTTACGGCGCCGGATCGCCGGTTATCCACAAAAATCCGCACACATGATGGTCTCCCTGGCTTTTAATAACAAAACTCAATCCCTTTATCTCCTCAGTCGTTTAGAGATGGAGTACCAAAAAATGCTAGACAGTTTCGTAACACTGCATCCCCCTATGCCGAAGAACCTTGCACGCTGTTATTTGAAACTCAGCCTGCACCAGCCTTAAGATCCTTTGCTTCCCGGCGCAGTTCTTTCACTACGTCCGTGTTGGCGGCTCGCGCTGTGTCGCCAGTAAGACGACGCTTACCAGCTTTCACGAAGTCCAAGGACCACTTGTAGTAAATGCCCTGCGATATCCCTTCACGGCGACACAGTTCAGCAATGCTGTCTTCGCCACGCAGACCATCCAGCACGATCCGGATCTTCTCTTCAGATGAATAATGCTTGCGCATGGCGCGCTCAATGTCTTTGACGATCTTCTCGCCCGAGCTCTGCGGTGTCTTTCTCATCTTCCACTCCTCGGTGGCTACGATGAGCAACAAACACTCTCTTAGAAAATAACGCTACATGGTCCCATAGGCGCTGAAGTCAGACAATTTGTAACGAGCCTTCTTCAATTTCGTTACTCACGTTATCCAAGATCACGCAAACACCATTTGGTAAGTCCGCGCTGACAATTCTATGACTTCGGCAGTTTTTGCGGCAAAATCGGAGATCGTGTCGTTACCGAAGCCTTCCCTAAATGACATCGGCTTTCATCAATTAGGCGATCGCTACTTTGTGTCTAGCAGCGATCGCAACTTTGCGTTCACAATGACCTCAGAGTATCAATTCAAGGCCTGTGATCTGTGCCTCATCGATCCCCTCGATAAGGACCGAACCAGAGCCGCCAAGCAGGTCCAGATCGACAAACAGGCCATCGTTCGTATCAGTGGCCGCTGCTTGGAATTCAGCGAGATTTGCGATGGACAACGCACTGAGATCAAGGAAGTCGATGTCATCGCTAAAGTCAGTGATCACATCGTCGCCGTTCTTGCGTATGAATACAAACGTATCCGCCCCAGTGTTCCCGCGCAATTCGTCGTCACCCCTACCGCCAACAATCATGTCATCACCGGTGCCGCCGTCTAGCGTGTCATCACCGTTGCCGCCATAAAGTGTGTCGCCCTCACTGCCGCCGTCCAGCATGTCGTCGTCATTGCCCCCATACAGCGTGTCGCGAGCGTTGCCGCCCATCAGAGAGTCGGCCCCGATGCCGCCGCGCAGGATGTCTTTGCTGCTGCCCCCGTCAAGCAAATCATCGCCTTCGCCGCCGTGCAGGGTGTCCGCGCCTTGTTCGCCGAACAACTCATCCGCGCCTTCACCGCCACGCAATTCATCGTTGTCTAGGCCACCGGAAAGAGAGTCACTACCTTCTTGGCCAAACAGGACGTCATCTCCTGTTCCACCCTCTAGCGTATCGTCACCGCCGCCGCCTTTAAGCGTGTCGTTACCGACCTCACCAAGAAAAATATTACCCTCATCGCCGCCCAAGAGAACGTCATTGCCATCGTCACCAAAAACCCCACCAAGCACGTTGCCTTCACGCCCGTCATAGCGATCGTCTTCAGCTCCAAACAAAATGTCGCCAACAATACCGCCGGTGTTGACGATTATGTTCTCTGGACCAGAAGCGCTGGACGCGTCGAAGGCAATTCCGCCAGACAGGATTTCGCCCGAATTGACAATCAAGTTGGGGTCAAAATCAGGGCTGTTAACGCTCTCGAAAGAGAGACTCGAATCTTCAATTTCGATCGCTGCAACAGTTGTACTGCTCGTCGTTATGGTCCCCGAGTTTGTGATGTTCACACTATCTGAGTCGATTTGGATCGCCTGCTCCAATGCGCTAATGGTGCCTGTATTGAGGATTTCGTAGCGGCCGAATGATGAGGAAATACTGTCTGCGAAAATACCCTTGTTCCCGGCGATTGTACCAAAATTGGAAACCGTTCCGAAGCCGTCAAACAATACGATGCCTTCATCCTGCCCAGTAATCGATCCATAGTTTAGGACAGTGCCAGCTTCCCAGACTTGAACGCCCTGCTGAAAGCTTGTGATGTCGCCAAAATTTGTGACGAGGTTGTCAGCATCGCGCAACTCGACGCCATGGCCAAACCCTTGGATCGTGCCATGATTTGTAACTCCAGAGCTGCCGCCCGTGCCTTCAATTGATCCAAAAACAGAGGCGGTCGACGAGATCGTCACCGAAGAGAAGCCGCCGGTAAGAGAAATCCCAATGGCTGCATTTACAAGTGGAGCGATGATTGCGGAATCTGCGCTTAGAAAGATATTGTTGGTTCCTAACGCGTTCACGACGTTCAAGTCATCGCTGTATATCTGCGCACCCGTTCCAAGGATTAGACTGTCACCTACCGCAAGCGTGTGCTGTACACCTGCGCCGCCGCCGGATGTTGTTACCAATGTCGTCGCCATGATATCTTTCCTTATTATTGAGATTGAACAGAATTATAGAAATTGAACAGATTCAAAGACTTTTGTGTCGTGCAAAATACGTGGCAACTTATGTGATTTTCACCTGTTTTTCAATCGGCTTCCTTGGGAAATCACTTTTCCCGCACAGGTAGAATTCCTCTTGTACCAAGTTAAATGTTGTGTCGGCTGAGGAACTATTTCCTCCGCTTTCGCGCATGTGCCGTTTTGCTCGATCTGGACGCTGACGACTTCGCCGCTTCTGATCTCACAGTGACGATCAGCGAAGGCGTTGGATCTCCGTCGCTAGTATCACTTGGGGCCAATCCGGATCGCCTGGTATTTGGCGCGCTATCACGGCATCTAAAGCTCAGGTTTCGAGGTCTACCGCACTCTTAAGCGCAACGGTCTCAATTGACTGCCCAGAGGCACACGCATGCGCAAGCTACGCACCAAACCTTATCAGTAGCAGGTGTCAGGTCATGATATCCAAGCGGATGTTAAGTTTCTGACTTTCAAAGGGAAACGGCGAGAATGCTCGCCGTTTCCAATACACAGCAATTGACGATGCAACCAGAGCTCGGGCCCTCAAGGTTTACCAGAAACACACGCAAGCAAATGCGATCGACTTAATCGATCACATTATCAAAAAGTTCCCATTCCGCATTCGCGAAGTGCGCACGGATAATGGCCACAAGTTCCAGGCCAAATTTCACCGGCATGTCGAAGATCTCGGGATCAGGCTCGCCTACATTAATCGGGGCACGCCTCAACATAACGGCAAAGTCGAGCGTTCGCACCGTTCAGATCAGCGAGAGTTCTACCAACTTCTCAGCTAAAAAGGCCACGTCGATTTGGAGGCTAAGTTCAACGAATGGGAGCGGTTCTACAACTTCGCCAGACCGCACGGCGCGCACAACGGCCAAACCCCTTATGAAGCTTTCAGAGACAAGCGGCAATGATCCAATAAGTGCCCCGTCGGTCTGTCCAAGGTACATCTGCCTGCTATCTCGGCTCACAAAACCAATTTTTTTGTTTGCTACAGCAGGATAGGTTTTACGCATTTGGCTGGTAATCGCCTCTACCAAATTCTCGCACTGTCCATCCGTGACATCCGCATGACATTCAAAATTTGCATCAGCATTCCGCAGTCGCTGAACCGCCATGGTGACTGAATTAGTTTTGTCGAGCAGGATGGACACCTGCTGTTGCATTTTCGAATTGGTCGTTATTAGCCTCAAAGATCTTTTGTCGGTTACATATGTCGGAGGAGCTCGAATGCAGGATCATTTTCTTAATTCAATATCCACCTAGGATAGCCACAAATCGCTGCGCATCTTTACGCGCGTAATCTGCCGTGCGGCCCCTCAAACTGTGCCACCTTCTGTTGCGAAGAGCTTCAGGGCTAAGGCATCAAAACCAGCAAATAGACAAAACAGCGCATAGAAGTTACACATAGAGTCACACAAAACGCACTTTGGTTGACTGCAATTGAGATATATACATTTAAATTCAACGGGCTAATTCGAGCCGCTAAAGTAGCTCCGATCCCTACCGCCGGAGCAAACCTTCCACTAAATCACTGAAAAACAAACGCATCAGACGCGTGTAAACACGTGAGCTCGCGAGTCTCTACGGGCGTTCATCGACCCTCTTTTTACTAAAGCAAGCCCCCAAAAAACTGTAGGCCTAGTAGGTAAATTTGGTCATTTAGTTTGCCGATAGGTCCCTATTGGCGAAAAGGGCGGACGCCAAACATGTGGCAGCCGCCCATTCCTATTGTTCATCACTTTGCGAAACGTGCGCGCAGGATCGGCAAGACAATCAAACCAGCCGCCAACACGAGCAACCCAAGGGTCATTGGGCGTTCAAAGATAAACGACACCCCACCATAAAGCTGCATCGAACGTGAGAAGTTATCTTCCATCATGCCGCCCAAAATGAACCCAATCAACAATGGTGGCAGCGGGAAATTCGCAAACTTCAGCGCGATGCCGCAGATACCGAAACCAACCAATATCAGCAATTCGGTCGCGTTGTTTTGCCCGATGTAAGCCCCCATCAACGTAAAGAACAAGATAAACGGAATCAGGTAGTTACGTGGTATCGCCAACAATTTCGCAATGTAGGGGATCAGCGGAAGGTTCAGGATAAGTAGTACAAGGTTCCCGATGAACATTGACATAATCACAGCCCAAAAGATCTGCGGCTCGTCGACCATAAGGCGTGGGCCCGGTGTCACGTTCAGTGCAATTAAAGCACCCAACAAAATGGCTGTGGTCCCCGACCCAGGTATGCCCAACGTCAACAACGGAACGAACGACCCCGTGCAGGCTGCATTGTTTGCGGTTTCTGGCGCGGCCAATCCTTTGACAGACCCTTTGCCGAATTCATCTTGTTCCGCCTTAGGCGCAATATTGCGTTCAACCGCATATCCCAAGAACGACGCAATCGTTGCCCCTGCCCCGGGCAAAACACCAATAAAGAACCCTTGAACAGACTGTCGACCAATGACCGGTGCAATCGCGCGGGCCTCAGAACGTGAAATCCGCAGGTCCTTAATTTCACCGCCATTTTCCCCAAGGTTCTTTGGCTTCAACACAAGGAAAATTGCTTCAGGCAAGGCAAACATCGCCATCGCAAGTGTTATGAACCCAAATCCAGACTGGAGGTCCATAATCCCCGCAGTAAAGCGCGGCATGTTGAACAAGGCCCCTTCTCCGACGGTCGCCATGATCAGGCCCAGCACTGTCATCATGACAGCCTTAGTCACCTGCCCCGGTCCGGCAAAGGCTGCAATCGCGGATAAGCCCACAACCATTAACCCAAAATATTCGGCCGAATGGAACAACAACGCCACCGACGACAACATCGGTGCAAAGATCATCAACAAGATCGCACCAATCGTACCGCCCGCAAAACTGGCGATCGCCGCAATGGTCAACGCCTTACCGGCCTTGCCCTGTTGCGCCATCGGGTAACCGTCGAACGACGATGCCACCGTCCCAGCTACACCGGGTGCGTTCAGCAAGATCGATGAAGTTGAACCACCAAAGATCGCACCGTAATACACACCAGCTAACAAGATAAGCGCAGCGGATGGATCGCCCATGGTGATCGCCACAGGGATCATGATTGCGATAATCGACATCGGCCCAAGGCCGGGCAACATCCCAATAAATGTCCCGATCAGACAACCACCAATGACAACCAATAGGTTTTGCAACGAAAGGGCCGTTTGCAGGCCAATGAGAATACCTTCCAACATGGCCTACACCCCCATGAAATAGGGCAATGGGCGCAGGAAGATACCCAACACCTCTTGCACCAGATACCAAACTGCACCGGTCGCAATCAGCGCGACGGGCACCATCACGTGCCATTTCCGTTCACCCAGAATGAACGACCCAATGATCAGAAATGCAGATGTTGAAAACAAAAAACCAAGCGGGCGCAAACACAACGCATAGACCACCATCAGGCCCAACAACATCAACGCCTGCCCCAGAAAATAGTCACCCAAACGACGGTGATCGATATCACCGACCTTCTCTTCGCCCTTTTCAATTCCTAGCAAAATCACCGTCGAGGCAACAATCCCAATGACCGATAGAACCTTCGGAAACGTACTTGGCCAAATCGGGTTTCTGCGCATGAACGGCGCAAGGTTTGCGTCCATCGTGAACCACGCGGTGTATCCATAAACTATGCAAATGCCCAACAGGACAAGTGCGATCCAACGATCCAAGGCCATCAGCCCACCCCACCAATTTTCAGAAATCAATTAATAGGCAGAGCGGGCGAACCGCTCTGCCGATAAGCGCCCTAACTTAGAGGAAGCCCAATTTGCGCATCAGATCACCGATAACCTGTTCTTGCTCGACCAAGAAGGTTTCGAAATCATCACCAGAATTGTGGATGTTAACCCAACCGTTACGGGCGCGCACGGCTTCCCATTCCGGTGTTTCATACATCGCCGCAATCGCGTCTTGGTATGCAGTCAGCTTGTCTTCTGGCAAACCAGGGGCGGCAAAGAAACCACGCCAGTTGACGAAGGTCGTATCGATCCCCTGCTCGGACATCGTCATTGCATCCGGCGCCGCATCAACGCGTGCATCTGATGTCACGCCGATGATCTGAACTTCGCCTTGGTTGGCCAGATCGACCGCTTCAGAAAACCCAGTCGACAGGGCCTTAATCTCGCCTGACAGCAAGGCAGCCATGGCTGTACCACCCGCATCGTATGGGATGTAGTTTACATCCAGCGGATCGCGACCAGCGGCTTCCATAACCATCGCAGCAACTAGGTGGTCCATGCCCCCAGGCACAGAACCGCCGCCAACCGGCGTGCCTGCTGGATCCGCATCGTAAACGGCAAGGAATTCTTCCATGTTGGAGATGTCGCTACCCGCAGGAACAACAATCGCGGCATAGTCACCGATAGTACCAGACACCAATGTCAGGTCGCGGAAGTTATGCGGGAAAACACCCGTCAGCGACCGGATCACGATTGGAGTCGAATTAACCATCAACGTGCCGTGGTTGCTGTCCGCGTTTTCAATCATGAAACCGATAGCAACACCGCCACCGCCACCAGACATGTTTTCGTAAGACGCCGTGCCGACGATGCCAGCTTCGGTCAAAGCCTCGCCTGTGCCGCGCGCTGTGCCGTCCCAGCCGCCGCCAGCGCCACCCGGAATAATGAAGTGAACTTCGTCAAGAACTTGGTGACCATCCGCAAAGACCGGGGTTCCCAAGCCAAAGGTTGCAACCGCAGTTGCCATCAGGGCGCGACGGCCCAATTTCATCGTTGTCATAATCTTCTCCCTTTTGGTAGCCGTCTCCCACGGCCCCTGCAGATACCAAACCACAGCAACCTGACATGGACCTGTCACGCTAAAAATCGGAAAAAAACGCTCATGAAATACCTGCTCGTCGAAGATAATCTGGACCTTGCCAACGCCATTTCTTCGCGCATCCGTCTCGACGGGCATATCATTGATCATGCTGAAAAATTAGCCGACGCTACAGCCTTTGCGGCGACCGGCGAATACGACCTAATCCTCCTCGATATTATGTTACCGGATGGGGATGGTCGAAGCTTTCTGAAACAGCATCGTGCGGCCCAGAATGACACTCCAATTATCGTCTTAACGGCCCGAAGTCAGGTGTCGGACCGAATCAGTATGTTGGACCTGGGCGCTGATGATTATGTCACCAAACCCTTCGATCATGCCGAATTGCAGGCCAGATGCCGTGCTGTTTTGCGTCGAAAAACGGGAACGGCCCAATCGGTTCTCAAGGTCGGAGACGTCGAATTCGACACCCTCGCTGGCCACCTGAGCGTGAAGGGCCAACACATTAATCTGCGTAATCGTGAACTGCGTTTGCTGGAGCTTTTGATAAGCGCCAAAGGTCAGGTCTTTTCGAAACAGAAACTGGTTGATCGACTATTTTCGTATGATGATGATGTATCCGAAAACGCGATTGAGGTGTACATAGGACGTCTGCGTAAACACTTGGAAGGGTCCCGCGTCCAGATCAGGACCCTACGTGGTTTGGGCTACAGGTTAGATGATGACGGATAATGTGAACGTCTCTGGATCGCTGCGTAACCGTTTGGCCCTCATCCTCACGGGCGGAGCGGCTGTGTTGGCCGCCATTTTGTTCATCGTCGTGCGTGCCCTGGCCACTCAGGTCGCCCAACAGGGCCAAGACAACATCTTGAACGCCTCCATGTCGTCAATTCTGGACACCGCAATCATTCGCGACGGACAGGTAACACTCGACTTCCCGTACTCGTCGTTGTCGATGCTTGGAACCAGTGCCGACGACCGTGTGTTTTATGCAATTTACGAAAACGGGTCTCTCTTGTCGGGATATGACGACTTACAGGTCCCCAACATGCCTGCCCCAGACAAAGATCAGTTCACAACATCCACCTATAACGGTGACCCAATTCGCGTCGCGACTGGTGCACGCACCTTGATTGGGTCAAACGGGCCACGCATTGTGTCGGTATCCATCGCACAAACCCAAGATGCGCTGTCTGCCACGCTCAATACTATTTCCCGTAACGTTGCCTTAATCGGGCTGGGTTTCTTCGTGTTGTCCTCAGCGCTCGCCCTTTGGGCGGCTTCTGTCACCAGTGGCCAATTACATCGGCTCACACGGTCCGTGACACGCCGCGGCCCCCAAGATCTCAGCCCCGTCACCAAAGCGGTGCCAACGGAAATGGGGCCCCTTGTCGGGTCACTGAACACCTTCATGTCCCGCCTTGATCATACCCTAACCCAATCGGAAGATTTCATCGCCGAGGCCGCTCACCGTATTCGGACGCCACTTGCAACTGTCCGCTCGCACGCGGAAGCGACGTTGCAGCGGGTCGAGCACACCGACAACCGCACTGCCCTGCAATCCATGGTGCGCGCGATCGACGAAAGCAGCCGCGCGGCGGGCCAGTTGCTGGACCACGCCATGGTCACCTTTCGCGCCGAAAACCTGGAAACCGAAACTGTCGATTTGATCGATCTTTTGGGCGAACTGGTACAACGCATGGCCCCAGTCGCGGACATGAAAGATATTACTGTCACCTTGCAAAATGATGGTCCCGCCGTCCTATCTGGCGATGCGATTTTGTTGCAGAACGCGCTCCGTAATCTGATCGACAACGCCTTAAAATACGCCCCCGCAGAAACCGCCGTCGTTATTGATGTGTCAACGACCCCATCCATCAGCATTCGTGTCCTCGACGAAGGGGCCGGCTTTGCACCCGACGAAATCGCAACACTGTCTGGCCGGTTCATTCGCGGCAAAGATACCGGAAACAAGGTTGGGTCCGGCCTTGGCCTAACGATCGCCAAAGAAGTCACAACAGCCCATGGCGGTACGATGTCCCTGCAAAACAGACCGGAGGGCGGCGCATGCGTTTCATTGCACTTCTAACTTTGCTGTTGGCGCCGCTCGGCGCAAGCGCACAAAACTGGGAAGACCAACAGCTTTTCGGCACCCAGAACATCGATGCACCGCTGCGTATCCTGTCTAGCACCGACACCTCGTTCTTTGCGCCGATCATTGAAGATTTTATCGCGTCCAATCCATCAGTATCCGTGCAATATCTCGCCACCGGAACCGCCGACATTGATCGGATTTTTCGCGAAACGCCTTTCGATTTTGACGTGGTCATTTCAAGCGCGATGGACCTGCAGTTGAAACTCGCCAACGATGGGTTTGCGGCCCGTCTGCAAGACGTAAACCATCCTGACTGGGCGCAATGGCACGACAGCTTGTTCGCATTTACGTCTGAACCCGCAGCAATCGTCGTCAACAAGCGCGCGCTGGGGCTGTTGCCCATCCCTAATACCAGACAAGACCTCATCCAATTGATGCGCGACCACCCTGAACAGTTCTTTGGCAAAGTCGGCACCTATGATGTCCGCCAATCGGGGTTGGGCTACCTGTTTGCCACTCAAGACGCGCGTGCATCTGAAACATTTTGGCGTCTAACCGAAGTCATGGGTGGAATTAATGCACAGCTTTATTGTTGTTCCGGTCAAATGATCGACGACCTTATCGCGGGTGATTTGGCAATGGCCTACAATGTACTGGGCAGTTATGCGCAGGTGCGGGCAGACACATCGAATGAGCTACTGGTCATCCTACCGTCCGAATTTCCGACGACCATGATGCGCACCGTTTTGGCATCAGCAACGGCCGCTAACCCACAAACCGCCGACGACTTTGTGCGCCATCTTCTGACGCTTCAAGCGGCGGGCGATCCGGCGATTTTTCCGTTGCCTCCACTTTCAACAATCGAAGCCAACGAAGGCCAAACCACCATCTCTTTGAACCCCGCGTTAATGACCTATCTCGACCAAATGAAACGCGACGCCTTCATCCGTGAATGGGAAAACGCCATCGTTCAGGACGAGTGAACAACGAAATATCGACTGGCACATGGCCCAGCGGCCCCCTAATCTGCGGACTATGATCAATACATTTACATCTCAAATCACCGCAGCGCTTGGCCCTGCCCCTCACCCGCATGTCGATATCACGGGCACCGGCACGCTTCCGTCCTGCTTTGCAACGTCTGACTTTTCCGTCGCAACCCTTGCCGCCGCCGCAGGCGAACTGGCCGCGCTTACAGGCGGGCAAGCCGCCGTAAATCGGCGCCATGCACTGATGTGGTTCGACATGACCTTGCAACCAAAAGGTTGGACTCTCCCAAACCTATGGGACCCAATCGCTGGCGATTATGAAACCGCAGATGGCTGGATCAGGCTTCACACCAATGCCCCCCACCATTGCGCCGCCGCAGTGTCGGTCCTTAAATGTGACGTCAACCGCGAAGCCGTCGCCAAAACGGTTAAGGGCTGGGACAAGGCCGACCTTGAAACCGCTATCACCGCAGCCAACGGTGCGTCAGCCGCGATGTACAGCCAAACCGAATGGGCAGACCACCCACAAGGTCGCGCAGTGGCATCCGAACCACTGATCCATTGGGACACGTACGACCACGACGCGCCGTCTGTCGAACTCAAAGGCCTTAAGGTCCTCGATCTTACCCGCGTCTTAGCGGGGCCTGTCGCTACGCGCTTTCTGGCCGGTTTTGGCGCGCAGGTTTTGCGCATCGACCCACCCAGCTGGAACGAGGACGGCGTTGTACCAGAAGTCACCTTAGGAAAGCGCTGCGCCGGCCTAGACCTGACACGCATGGACGACCGCGCAACATTTGAATACCTTTTGGCGGATGCTGATGTCTTGGTACACGGGTATCGCCCCGGTGCGCTGGCCCGCATGGGGTTTGACGCGGCTTACATGCGCAAAGTCGCGCCCCATCTGATAGATGTCAGCCTCTGCGCCTACGGCCACACTGGCCCTTGGTCTAAACGCCGCGGGTTCGACAGCCTTGTCCAAATGAGCAGTGGGATCGCACATACCGGAATGCTGCAAGCCAAAGCTGACCGACCTAAACCCTTGCCAATGCAGGCCTTGGATCACGGCACGGGTTACCTCATCGCGGCAACCGTATTGCGCGCACTGCGCAACAGAAACGAGACAGGCCAAACAGCAACCGCGCGTCTTTCGCTTGCACGCTCCGCCGCATTGCTCACATCAGTGCCAGCCCAAGCGTTTGATGGCACTGCCATTCCCATCACCCCCGACGACATCGACAACCAAGTCGAACAAACACCTTGGGGCCCTGCTCAAAGGGTCAACTTCCCCGTTACATTAAACGCAAACCGACCCACATGGCCCGAACCCGCAGGGCCTCTGCGTCGCCATCCCGCAAGCTGGTAGCCAACAAACGAAAACGCCCGGCACATTGGCCGGGCGTCTTAACTTTTAGGTCTTAGCAATCAGGCTATTACAGCTCTTCGAGGATCACTTCGAAATCAAGGCGGCTGTCGCTCAACCCTTGAACCGGACGCGCTTCGGATGGCGCACCAAGGATCAACTGTTCAGACGGGAAACCTTGGTTCACCAAGCGGGTCATCAAGACAACCGCACGCAGACGGCCAGTAGACGCGTCTTCGTTTGCGCCCGGGGCTTCGCTGTGCTGACCAACCAGACGCAATCGCGCCTGAGGGCAGTTTGTTGCAAGGTTGGCAAGCTGCGCCGCCAATGCAAGATCAGCCTCACCAACAGTCAGACCGCTTGCTGCATATTCGATGGACGCGCCCTGAATGGCTGATTCAAGCTGTGAAACACAGGCCGCGACCTGAAAATTCGTTCCGGCAGCACCGAATGACGGAGCGACAAAGCTAGCCTGAACCGGTGTTTCGACAACCGCGAATTCGACTCGACGATCGTAATACGAAGCTGGCTGTGGTCCGCTAACCAATGACGGTACGGTGTCACCACGACCGACGGCAACGAATAGCGACGCATCGATTCCAGATGCCGCAACCCGTGTAATCACCGCTTCTGCACGTTCTAGACTTAGGCGCTGGTTAATAACCGGATTTCCCGATGGGTCGGAATGGCCAGAAACTTGAATAGAAACGCCTGGGCAATGCTGCGCCAACACACCCAACAGGCGGGCTTGTTCGATACCAGATTGCTCGGCCGTCAAACCGCCGCTTGGGAAGTACACGCGTGCCTGCGATGCCAGCGACTTTAGATCGTCAATACACTGACGGTCACGGGCCAAATTGGCTTGGGCTGCCGCAAAAAAGTCCGAACCAACGGGACCGGTCGAGGTCGCGTCGGCACCCGGCTCCGCGCCCAGTGCAACATCAGTTGCCGCCTGCAACGTGTCGACAGAGAACCCTTGAGTACGGGTGACTTCCACCACTGGTTCAGGGGCATTGCTTGCTTCCAAAAGGGCGGCAAGTTGTGCTGCTACATCTTCCGGGTTCTGTTCAGACTCTGCAGCCACAACTTCGACCGGCGGGGCGACTGTCACCGGTTCTGCTTCGATTGGTTCTATCGCTGCAACCGCTGCGGCGGCTGGGCTCAGTTCTTCTGTCAATTGCGCCGGTTCGACCTCGGCGGTTTCGTCCCCGAATGAAACGTTAATCTTGTCAAGAAATCCCGAACCGACCGCCAAAATGGCAACCGTTGGCGCGATCCAAGGTAGGTGTTTTACGATTTTGCTCATGTGTCCCCCCAAGCAACTGGTCATTTATTTGACTCTCGGCCACGGTGCAGCAGGTGCGGCCTATATGTGGATAATGCCATGATATGTAGTGTCTCGGCTAGCCCGAACATCAAGATATTTGCACTTATCCACAGATTACTCCCCAAGGTAACCCACAACACCGTTGTAGATTTGCCCCAAAAATCGGGGCAAATTAGCGAGACACATTTCCGCCACAATCGCGCCACTTTTCGACCAAAATATCCTGATTGCGTGATAATACGCCTTATTAAAAAGGCGCTACTCGCGGACACAAAGATCCGCACTGAAGGCAGTCTTAGGCAAAAAGGAGCGGCCCCATGCCGACCCAAAAACCAGTACCCACGACCCCCAAACCACCGCAGACTACGCCAACACGGCCAGCCAACTCCGGCACGGCACGGCGTCCCGCTCCGGCGAATCCGGTCATCTTTCGGGATTTCGCGAGCATCTGATTCTCAAGCATACCATTGGGCAACAGCCATCCGCCCTTTGCCGCATTCAGCCAGACGCCAGAGGACATTGTGCTCCGGACTTCAGCCGAACGTCATGTCCTCTGGTGCTTTTTTGGAGGTCTCCTTAAACTGACGTCATGACAGCCATTTCCACCATCAAGAACCTTGGCCCAGCCATGGAGAAAGAATTCAACGCCGCGGGTATCATGACCGCAGAGCAGCTGCGCGAGATGGGTGCTGATGAGGCCTACAAATGCTTGCTTGAAAATGGCACCCGCCCTCATTTCATTGGTTACTACGTTTTGCACATGGCCCTGCAAGGGCGACCATGGAATGACTGTAAGGGCGAAGAAAAGAAGGCACTGCGCAAAACGTTTGATGAGATGAAAGCGGGTAGTTTCAATGCAGGCAAATCCGAACTCGACCAATTCATGGACCGCATTGGATTGATCGAGCGGCGGTAACCCGCCCGCGCCCCGCCCTTCACCTTGTATCGTATAACACAGGACGGCACTGTCCCGTTATGCGCCGTATCATAGTCTTCCTAACCCTTACCCTAGCAGCCTGTAGCGCGCGTCCGGATGCGCCACCAACCAGCACTGCTTCACCTGTCGTTGCACTGAACCCCGGTGAAACACCTGAAATGCGCGCGCTTGTTGTCAAATACGCGGGTATCCACGACATCCCCGAAGCCCTTCTTCATGCTGTGATCCAACGGGAAAGCGACTACCGCGCCAATGCACGAAATGGCCCCTACTATGGCCTCATGCAAATCCTTCCAGAAACAGCCGGTCAAATGGGGTTCACAGGGCCACCCGATGGGTTGCTCGATGCGGAAACCAACTTGATTTATGCGGGCCGCTACCTGCGCGGCGCGTGGTTGCTGTCAGATGGAAACATTCAAACAGCCGTCGGATGGTACGCGCGTGGCTATTACTATGAAGCCCGTGACCGCTGCATGTTGGTCGAAACGAGGCTTCGCGACCGCGAGGTGCGGCGCGACTGTTAGGCCTTACGCCGCCCAGCGACCGCTACCGCGATCCCGCCCAAAGCCACGGCCGATGCCAAAACCACTTGGGTTGTAATGACCTCACCCAGAAAAATTACCCCTGCAATCAATGCGATAACGGGCACACTTAACTGCGCAACCGCCCCCGTCGTAGCCTCCATCATCGGCAAAACGCGATACCACAACGCATAGCCCAAACCAGATGTCACCGCACCACTGACAACGGCCAAAACGACGCCCATCGTGGACCATCCGCCCCCAACGACCATCAAGACAAGGGCGACCGGAGCGCACAAAACAAAGCTCCACGCCATATCACCCAGTGGCGTAGCCGAACCGCGCCCCCAAAGCGAAAACACGCCCCAACCAATGCCAGACAAAACCATACAAACAACGCCAAATGCGTTCAGCGTAAGCTCTTCAGTAGGCCACAACAGCCATGCCAACCCAGCCATAGCCAAAGACATGCCGGACCATTGTTGAACCGTCGGTTTCATGCCGGCCAAGGCTGACCCTGCAAACATGGTGATCTGCACGATCCCAAACAAAATCAACGCCCCGACGCCAGACGGTAAAGTCACATAAGCAACTGAAAACGGGACTAAATACACCAACAAAGCAACCGCTGCCCGAACACGGGCTTGATCCAACACAGGCCACCCTCGCCCACGCTGCATCACCAACAAAGCCAGCATCGCCGCCCCACTTGCCAGCCTCAGTCCAGAAAATAGCGTGGCATCCATCCCGAACTCGAAAATCGCCGCGCGACTAAGGACCGAATTGGCGGCAAAGGCGATCATGACGACCGCGACAAGGGAAAACAATTTCATGAAAGCGCTCCGGCTAGATTGCCCCTTTGCTATGGCCCAACCTTGCAGGGTTCAAGCGCTTGCAGTGAAAACGACAAACCGCTCTCTGTGACGTGATCAAGGGGGCCAAAGCAAAACGGCCGCCACGCTTATCTGCGGGCGGCCGTTCAAAATTTCGTAAACCTAAAAAGGCTTAGCCAACCAGTTCAAGACCGGAGAAGAAGAATGCGATTTCTTCAGCAGCTGTTTCTGGTGCATCAGAACCGTGAACAGAGTTTTCACCGATGGACAGTGCGAACTCTTTACGGATTGTGCCGTCTGCCGCGTCTGCTGGGTTTGTTGCGCCCATAACTTCGCGGTTTTTCGCGATCGCGTCTTCGCCTTCCAGAACCTGAACAACGATAGGCTCGGAAATCATGAATTCACACAGTTCGCCAAAGAATGGACGCTCGGAGTGAACACCGTAGAACTGCTGTGCTTGTGCCAGTGTCAACTGAATACGCTTGGACGCAACGATGCGCAGACCTGCGTCTTCGAATTTCGCTGCGATTTTACCAGTCAGGTTACGCTTTGTGGCGTCTGGTTTGATGATAGAGAATGTACGCTGAATAGCCATTTGAGGACCTCATAAGAGTTGAATGATTTGGCCGCCTGCTAGCACGGGTGGGATGCGTTGGAAAGACGTCAAATCAATACGTGAAATCGCATTTGTTTTGCATTGCAGAACTGCGAGTGGCACCAATCAACCAAGCTACAGAGTTGGTTTCGAAGAAAAGGCCAAATACATGCCATCTACGGATTGCGAAATTAGAGAAGATGAACACCACTTTTCATACCGAGAAACAAAGCTCTCTATTGCCATGATGTTCCTATCGTCCCTTACCGCTCTCTACGAGTTATCGGCTATAGTCCTTGGATTGCCATCAGTTTTCGACAGCTCTCAAGGCAACGATTCATCCCCACCTTACATTCTGCGTATGATTTGCGCTCTTGGATGGATCAGCTTTTCAGTTTGGTATTTCTGGCGTATCCGGCGAAGCACTGATGCCATAACGCTCGGACCTGCGCACATTCACTTACCCTTCTCAATGAAGGGTAAGACTGCCCTAGAATTTACTAAGATTTCAAAAACCGTGATCGCCAAAGAAGAACACGATAAAGTTCTTTGGGTATCATACTGCGGGGCACGCTTTGGTTTTGATCGAAGGAAATTTGCTACTGAGCACGATTTCGATACCTTTTGCGCGACACTCAGGTCTCGGTTGAACCCACCGCCTGCGCGCTAATCCTTTGGCAGCGCCCGCGACTTTCCGTTTTCGTCCAACGAAACAAAAACAAATTCCGCGTCCGTTACCTTCTCGCCGTTTCGTGCATAGCGGGACCGCGCCCATACATCGATATGGATACACATGGACGTGCGGCCAACCCTTTGCAGCGAAGCATAAAGCGTCACCTCATCCCCGACCTTCACAGGGTTCAAAAACTGCATCCCTTCCACAGCCACCGTCACACAGCGCCCCTGCGCTACCCGTGCAGCTAAATTGCCAGCCGCCAGATCCATCTGCGACATGATCCAGCCACCAAAAATATCGCCTGCGGGGTTGGTATCGGCAGGCATGGCAATCGTGCGAATAACCAACACGCCCTCGTCTTGTTGCCGTCCGTGCGACGCGCGCTCTTTGGCACGGGCAAGTATCTCTGCATCATTGCTCATGTCGTTTCCTTTGTGGCTCTCACGATCGCACAGGCGGCGTGGGTTATGGCTTTTGCCGGCAACCTAAAGCCAAAGGAAAGGAGTCGGAACTCCCTTTGCATTAAAACTTCAAATGTAGCGATGTTCGCCCACGATGTGTGTTAGGCGACCGCCTTCTGAACCCTGCGCAACCCGTTACGGGCGATCAAAATATGAAACGGCATGATACAAGCCAAATACAAGCGCCCCCCGATGTTGTGCGTGTGGACCCAAGTCGCCAAAGACACCTGACCGTCCCGCACAATCACCGACACACGGAAATTGAGGTGCCTATCATTAAACCCTGCGATCAATTCATCCTCTGTCTCGCTCTCAACGGGAAACGGCCCAACTTTATCCGCAGCCTCCGGTCCGTCCTTCGACAAACCGAAAGGCGCAGTGACGACGCCACGCACTTTTAACAACCACTGTGCCCAAAATGGAAAGTCAGTTATTATCTCTGCGGCTTTGCGGGGTGTTGTATCCGCCTGCACGACAAAACAATCCAAGAAATCGTTAGGTTGTTTATGAGTGAGGAGCCCACTGCCCTGCGGCAAATCACAACTCGAAACTTTTGCACGGTGCGTCATGTTTTATGTCCAATCCCTTAAACCAAGCTCAAAAGCCCGAAAATGGCGATACAGGCAAACAGAGGCATCGGTGGGAATTTGAACGGGTTGATCCGCTGCTGCAATGCGACAAATGCGGCTAGAATAGCCAAGCCAGCAGCCATGAACGCATTGAACCCAACAAGCAGCGTATCTTCCAAAAAGAAGCCGGTTCCTAGCCCAATGGTCATGAAAAACATCAACACACTGTTGGCTCGCCATGAGAAAATAAGCGTCCGGCGTGGGTCTTCTGGCAATGCATCATCATTCAAGATCGGACCAGCATTCTGCGCAGTCCCGATGGTTATATGTGTAACGAGCGCCAACGCGGTTATTGCTGTGGCGAGACCTAAAAATATTAATTGCATGGTTTGTCCTTTTTGCTGTGTTCAACCGTTACCTAGCAATCACGACACGCAGTCGTTAGTTGCGCAGACGCAACCAAATGTTCTACCTATGCAACCATGTTGGAATGGAATGATTACCGAGTGGTTTTGGCCATCGCCCGCCACAAAAGCCTGTATGGCTGCGCCCGCTACCTTGATGTGGCTGTTTCCACAGTCATGCGCCGCTTGGCGCAAATTGAAAACCGTATCGGCGCGCCCGTTTTCCGGAAAACACAAAACGGATATGAGCCGACAAAGCTCGGGCAAGTCCTAATTGCCAATGCCGAAGAAATGGAGGCAGTCGCGCTTTCAGCTGAACACGCCGTACAATCTGCACGTGACATGCGCGACAAAACACTCAGGATTTGTGCGAGCGAGGTCATTGCCCCGTATTTCGTAGCGCGACACATACCAATGCTGCAAAGCCACTGCCCTGACCATGAAATCAAACTGACAGTCACGGATCAAAGCCCAAGCAACAGCGCGATTGAATTCGATATTGCTTTGTGGCCATCCACGCCATCGAACGAAGACCTCTTTGGTCGGAAATTGACCCAACTAAAATGGGCGATCTACGGTTCAGCGGAGCACAAGAATGCAGACCAACTAGCGCTGGCGACCATTGGCCTATTTGGCAAAGACGGATCGGAAGCAGTTGTGCCGACGCCGGCAAGTGAGGCGGAAAGATCGACCGCAACTCTGTCGACCAATTCGTTGATCGCCTCTGCTGCCATGGCAGCAGCGGGTGGCGCTGCAGCGTTTTTGCCTTGCATCATTGGCGCCCAATGGCCCGGGCTGTGTCAGCAATCACCGGCAAGGGACCACGAAATCGGGACGCTTTGGGCGATTTACCGCAAAGATGCGGCGAAGGTCCCGCATATCCGTGCAGCGATTACCGCGCTACTGACTGCCGCCTTGAATGACAAAGACCTATTCCTTGGCGAGAAGCCCGTCGAATTTACGGCATAAACTAAACCCGCGATTGACGCCCCTTTCCACTCGTGGCACTGCGCCTTCATGTTACGCATCAAAGATATCACCTATTCAGTTGCCGGCCGCACCTTGCTGGAAAACACATCCGTCACCATTCCAGCGGGCCACAAGGTCGGGCTAGTGGGCCGCAATGGGACAGGCAAAACCACCCTTTTCAAAATCATTCGCGGTGAAATGGTTCTCGACACCGGTGAAATCTCCTTACCCAAGGGTTGGAAAATCGGCGGCGTATCTCAGGAAGTTCCCGGAAACGAAGTCTCCCTCATCAACACTGTGCTCGCCGCAGACGTAGAACGCGTTAACCTGCTCGCCGAAGCCGAAACCGCCACCGACCCGGGTCGTATTGCCGACATTCAAACACGTCTCGCAGATATCGATGCGTGGTCCGCCGAAGCCCGCGCCTCGTCCATCCTTAAAGGTCTCGGTTTCACTGCCGAAGAACAGCTGCAACCTTGCTCTGCCTTCTCGGGTGGTTGGCGCATGCGCGTGGCCCTCGCAGCAGTGCTGTTTTCAGAACCAGACCTTTTGCTTTTGGACGAACCGACCAACTACCTCGACCTTGAAGGCGCCCTCTGGCTCGAAGCCTACCTCGTCAAATATCCACACACCGTCCTGATCGTGTCCCACGACCGCGAATTGCTAAACCGTTCCGTTGGCGGCATCCTGCACCTCGAAGACAAAGGCCTGATTTACTACACCGGCAACTACGACATGTTCGTCAAACAACGCGCGGAGAAACGTGCGTTGCTAACAGCCGCCGCCAAAAAACAAGACGCCAAGCGCGCCCACCTCGAAGCCTTCGTCAGCCGCTTTAAAGCTAAGGCATCAAAGGCGAAACAGGCGCAATCACGCGTCAAAATGTTAGAAAAAATGGAAACCATTCGCGCACCAGAAGACGCAGCCCGCACTGTTTTCACCTTCCCCAAACCTGAAGAACTCTCGCCCCCCATCATCGCGACCGAAGGCGTTTCGGTCGGCTACGACGAAACAATTGTCCTCGATAAACTTGACCTGCGTATCGATCAAGATGACCGCATCGCGCTGCTGGGCCGAAACGGCGAAGGCAAATCAACACTTTCCAAGCTGCTGTCTGGCCGGTTGGAAAAGAAGGGCGGCAAGTTCGCGTCTTCTTCCAAACTTCGCATTGGTTTCTTCGCACAACACCAAGTCGATGAATTGCGTGTCGAAGAAACCCCGCTAGATCACCTGTTCCGCGAACGCGGCAAAGAAGGCGGCGCAAAATTGCGCGCCCGTTTGGCTGGGTTTGGTCTTGGCGCTGACCAAGCCGAAACCGAGGTCGGTCGCCTCTCAGGTGGGCAAAAGGCGCGTTTGTCGCTGCTCTTGGCAACCCTCGATGCCCCTCACCTCCTGATCCTCGATGAGCCGACCAACCACCTCGACATCGAATCTCGCGAAGCCTTAGTCGAAGCGCTCACCGCCTATACCGGTGCGGTGATCCTTGTGTCCCACGATATGCACCTTCTTTCGTTGGTGGCTGACCGCCTATGGCTGGTCAAAGATGGCCGCGTAAAACCCTATGAAGAAGACCTGCAAGAATACCGTCGCATGTTGCTAACACCCGACACACGCAAACAGGACAAGGCAAAGCCGGCAAAACCAGCCAAGCCAAAAATCACGCGTGACCAATTGTTGGCCCTCAAAGCGGACGTGCGCAAATGTGAAGATCGCGTCAACAAAATCAATGACATGGCCGAAAAGTTATCCCAAAAACTTGCCGACCCAGCATTGTACGAAGACACCCGCAAGGGCGAGCTTGAAACATGGAACAAGAAATACGGCGAAGTCCGCGATGCATTACAAAAGGCAGAATCCCTTTGGATGGTGGCGCTTGAACGGCTCGACAAAGCCGAAAAAACCTAATCCCTGTGCCACTCATATTTTACTAGTAACATCCTAAACCGACCAATAGGCTCGCTCTATGGATCCTAACTTTCTCATCACAGCTTTCGTCGCCCTTTTCGTGGTCATCGACCCGATTGGATTGGCGCCGCTATTCGTCGCCCTGACCGCGGGCATGTCGAAACAAAAACGCCAGCGGATCGCGATCCGTGCGACCCTTGTGGCGGTTGGTATATTGCTGGTCTTTTCAATCTTCGGCGATGCGATTCTGACCTTTATCGGCATTTCAATGCCCGCCTTCCGGATCGCGGGCGGTATCCTGCTATTTCTGACAGCGCTCGACATGCTGTTTGAACGTCGCCAAAAACGCCGTGAAGATCAGGCTGACGAAGATGACGCCGACGATGACCCATCTGTCTTCCCTCTCGCAATCCCGCTGATCGCTGGGCCTGGCGCCATTGCAACGATGATCCTGCTGGTCGGTCAGACCGATACAACAGCAGGGTTTTTCGCGATTCTGGCCGTCTTAGGGGCTGTTCTGGTCATCGTTTTTGCCATGTTCATGGCCGCGTCTTTCATTGAACGGTTGCTTGGCAAAACGGGCATCACCGTTGTGACCCGCCTTCTTGGCATGTTGCTGGCAGCCCTATCCGTGCAATTCGTTTTAGACGGATTGCAGGGTTTCGGTTTGGGCGGATAGCCCTATATCTACAGCATGGATATTGGATTAATCATCGCCATAGCTGTGATGGGGTTGCTAACCCTGTCGTTTATCGGGTCCGCATTGCGCCATTCCGGCTTGCGCAACGCCCTGATTTGGGGGCTAATTTTTGTAGGCGTTACAGTGGTGGCCAGCGAATGGGATACCGTTTCGCGGGCGTTCATCCCCAAACAGACGACCCTTGTGGATGGCCGCGTCGAAGTCCCAAAAGGCCGCGATAACCATTTCCACCTCACGTTGGAAATCAATAACGTCCCTGTCGATTTTTTGGTCGACACTGGTGCCAGCCAGATGGTGCTCACCCTAGAAGACGCAGCCCGCATTGGTCTTGATGTCGATACCCTTGCCTTTATTCAGACCGCCTTCACCGCCAACGGCGAAGTCGCGACAGCCCCAGTGCGGCTGGACACAGTCACGTTGGGCGAAATCCAAGACACCGGCCTGCGCGCCTCTGTCAACTCAGGCGAGATGGAAACCTCCCTTTTGGGCATGTCCTACCTTAGCCAATTCGAAAGCATCGAAATCCGCCGCGACCGATTGATCCTTAGCCGCTAGACCGCGCTATTTTTCGGCCTTCTTTTCCCATCGACCGCTGTCTTGGCTCCAATATTGGGCCGAACAACCAGCATCGGTCAGGGTTTTCCACTGGGTTCTGGCCTTTGCCAAAGCCTCACCATCATGGCCATCAAACAGCACGCAAACGCGATCGGCGTCTGTGACCTCTTGGGGCGATACATCGGCCCCCTGAACAGACATAACGCAAGTCGCGCCATTGGATGCTGTTTCGCCCATGGTCAACAAAATCGGCTGGTCCGCATCATGATCACCGCCCACCACACCGTGCGGCAGAAACCCTTCTGACGACCCAGACCACAGTGCGCGATCTAGCCGGTCCAAAAATACCCGATCAGTGCCGCGCACTTCTATCACCCAACCCGCCGCGCGAGATTTTTCGAGCAACATCGGCAGCGTTTGCTCAACCGTGCTGTGGGTCAAATGATAGAAAAACGCAGCACCCATTTTAGCTATCTTTCGCCTCGTAAACATCTGCAATCAAACGATTAAGCGCCATGACGCCCCAGCCTGTTGCCCCCGCCGGCGCAAGTGCTGTTTCAGCCTTAACAGATGCTACGCCCGCAATATCAAGGTGCATCCACGGCATGTCATCTTTGACAAATCGCTGCAAAAATTGCGCCGCTGTAATACTGCCCGCATCGCGGCCACCTACGTTTTTCATATCAGCGATCCGGCTTTTGATTTTTGCATCATAGGCCGCGCCCATAGGCATCCGCCACGCGCCTTCCCCCTCGGCCCCAGCGGCCTTAAGGAACTTATTACATAGCGTGTCATCGTTAGAGAACGCCCCTGCGTTTTCATGGCCGAGGCCAACAATAATCGCCCCTGTTAGGGTCGCCAAGTTGATCACGCCAGTGGGTTTAAACCGTTCCTGCGCGTACCAAAGAACATCCGCCAAAACCAAACGCCCTTCGGCGTCTGTGTTAATGACTTCAATGGTGTCGCCTTTCATTGACGTTACAACATCACCAGGGCGTGTTGCGCGGTCAGATGGCATGTTTTCAACCAAGCCTACCAAGCCGACAACATTTGCTTTTGCCTTACGCAACGCCAGTGTTTTCATTACGCCAGACACAACACCCGCGCCGCCCATATCCATGGTCATATCTTCCATGCCACCAGCCGGTTTCAACGAAATGCCGCCCGTGTCGAACACAACGCCCTTGCCCACCAGAGCAAACGGCGCTTCGTCGCCGCCGCCATTCCATTGCATCACCACTACTTTCGACGGCGACGCAGACCCGAGCCCAACACAAAGCAAAGACCCCATGCCCAGCTTTTCAAGTTCGTCTTCTTCCAACACTTCAACCGTTAGGCCAATGTTTTCCATATCTTGCAAACGGTTGGCGAACTCGGTTGTCGTCAAAACGTTGGCCGGTTCGTTTGTTAGGTCGCGGGTGAAAACGACACCTTCTGCAACTGCCATCATCACGTCACTGGCGGCCTGTACGTCAGCGGGTGCATTGGCCATGACGTCGATAGCGCCCACACCGTCTTCATCGGCCGTTTTATGGGGTGTAAACGTGTACCCTCGCAGCGCACAGCCATAGGCCACATCGGCCAATCGCGACGTCGCACCGCCCAGTATCAAAACATCATCCGTTCCACGCGCCTTTGCAATCGATGCGCCCGTTTTGCGGGCTTCTTCAACGCTGGGGCGACGGCCCAGCTTAGCGACCAATACTTTCGACGCGGCCATTCCAACAGGAAAAGCAATTGTCAAAACATCACCAATTTTGGCTTTTTCAAACCGGTCGCTTTCAACAACCCGCGCGACGGTCTTTTTCATCAACGTGCTTACTTTGCGCGCACCTTGATCCAGCTTGCCGTCAGGTGTTGCGAAAACCACAATGGCCCCTTCTCGGGTTGGCAAAACATTCAGGTCAGTTTCAAGAATGTTAACTTGCGCAAGTTCGGTCATATCGGGGCCCTCAACGGTTATGAATTAATGTCTTGAGCAATAGGTAGCTTGCACCCCCGCCAATGACCAGACAGCACTTGGGTCCAGCCATGAAATGCGTTAGCAACAAACCTGCTTGGGACGTCGTATGAACGACATGGTTAAGGGGGGATGCTCCAGTGGCGCGATTTGACCGCTATTTGCTGTCACAACTACTTGTGCTGTTCGGATTCTTTTCCCTGATTTTGGTGCTGATCTACTGGATCAACCGCGCTGTCCGCCTGTTTGATCAACTTATCGCTGACGGTCAGAACATTTGGGTTTTCCTAGAACTTACGTCATTGTCCCTGCCCAGCATCATTCGCGTCGTGCTGCCGCTATCCGCGTTTGTTTCTGCGGTATATGTCACCAATCGCATGGCGTCGGATTCTGAATTAACGGTTGTTCAGGCAACCGGATATTCACCTTTTCGGCTCGCCCGCCCTGTGGTCTATTTTGGCGTGATCGTCGCAGTTCTGATGTCTGTTCTGGTGCACGCACTGGTCCCTTGGTCAACCGAACGCCTGTCCCTTCGCCAATCAGAAATCGCCGAAAATATCACGGCACGCCTATTAACACCGGGTGAATTTTTATCCCCAAGCGATGGCACCACATTCTACATCCGTGATGTATCCATACAGGGTGAAATGTTGGATATTTTCATTTCCGACACCACAAACCCCGATCTTTCGATAACCTATACAGCCACTAAGGCTTACCTCATTCGCTCAGACAACGGACCACAATTGGTCATGATCGATGGTTTGGCCCAAACTTTGGACAAAACTAACAACCGATTGCTCACTACGGGCTTTGACGATTTTGCATATGATGTCGGCAATCTGATCGACACTGGCATTTCCACCAGACGTCCCGCAAGCGGCCTGCCCACATGGGACCTGATCGGTGCCTCGGACAAGTTGTTAGAAGCCACACAAAGCACGCAAACGGACCTTTGGCTTCGCGCCCATGACAGGTTTGCACAGGTCGCGCTTAGTTTCGTAGCCGCGCTTGTCGGGTTCGCCGCCTTGGTTGCGGGCGGTTTCAGTCGCTTTGGGCTTTGGCGCTACATCATGTTGGCGATTTTTCTTGTGGTGGTTTTGAAGGTCCTCGAAAGCACAGGGTCCAGCATCGCGCGTAAGGACCCTGATGTCATGTGGCCGTTTATGTATTTGGCGGGTGTTGGCGGCATCATCATCTCCGCTGCGCTGCTCTTCATTTCGGCGCGCCCCTACTTTTTCAAACGTAAGCCGAAGATTAATGTGCCCTTGCAAGAGGCGAACGCATGATCCTTCACCGTTATTTCGCGCGTCGTTTTGCTGTCACCTTTATGATGACCTTTGGTGGATTCTTTCTGCTGATGTTACTGATCGACCTCGTCGAACAACTGCGCCGCTTTGGGGGGGATGCCAGCATTGGGTCGCTTCTTCAGCTTAGCCTGTTGAACCTACCAAGTGGCCTTTATGGTGTCTTGCCACTGATCATGGTGCTGGCGACGATCGCAATGTTCTTAGGATTATCGCGGTCGTCTGAAATGGTCGTGACCCGTGCCGCCGGGCGCTCTGCACTACGGGCGCTGGTATCGCCAATTATCGTTACCCTCATAATAGGCGGCATAACAATCGCCGCGTTCAACCCAATTGTGGCTGCAACATCCAAAGAATTTGAAGCTCGCGAAGCCGCATTACGCGCTTCAGGGTCGTCAGTGTTGTCTATTTCCAACGACGGACTATGGTTACGCCAAGGCAACGATGTCAGCCAAACCGTCATACGTGCTGCCCGCACCAACCTTGATGGTACACAGTTAGAAGACGTGACCTTCCTAACATTTACGCCAGAAGGTGGTCCCACTCGCCGGATCGAGGCCGCAACCGCCACGCTATCGACCGGTGCATGGACTTTAACTGATGCTAAGGCTTGGCCGCTCGACCAAGACCGCGTGGCCGAAGCTTCCGCCACAACTCATTCAACATTGCGCGTTCCATCTACACTTACCGCTGACCAGATTCGCGACAGTTTTGGCGATCCCTCTTCAATCCCAATCTGGGAACTTCCAGATTTCATCAACCGCCTCGAAGTCGCAGGCTTTGCCGCAACCCGTCATCAGGTTTGGCTACAAATGGAACTGGCCATGCCAGCGTTCTTGCTTTCTATGATGTTGATCGGCGCCGCCTTTACCATGCGCCACCAACGTGGGGGCCGAACCGGTGTCATGGTTTTGACAGCCATATTATTGTGTTTCTCGCTGTTCTTCCTGCGCAACTTCGCGCAAATTCTGGGCGAGAATGGCCAGATTCCTGCGATGCTGGCCGCATGGGCTCCACCTCTGGCCGCGATTGGCGCGACCTTGGGGTTCTTGCTGCACCTGGAGGACGGTTAATGCGGCTCATTCTGGCCCTGATCATGTTGTTGACGCCTGCGATGGCCACGGCCCAAGCGGCAGCAACGCTCGTGGCTGACAGCGTGTTCGTGCCTGCTGGCGGGCAGTCTCTCGTTGCAACAGGCAATGTCGAAGTTTTCTTTGACGGCACCCGCATGTCCGCCCAAAGCATCACCTTTGATCAAGCCACCGACACCCTGATCATCGAAGGCCCAATCTTCATTGTTGCCAGCGACGGGACGATCCTCACCGCAGATGCAGCCAATCTAGACCCACAACTCGAAAACGGCATTTTGCGGGGCGCGCGACTGGTCTTGAACCAGCAGTTGCAGCTCGCATCTAGCCAAATCAACCGCGTCGAAGGCCGCTATACGCAGCTGTATCAGGTCGCAGCGACGTCATGTCATGTTTGCGCAAATGGCGACGCGCCTCTTTGGGAAATACGTGCCCGTCGTGTTGTTCATGACAGCGAAGAACGTCAACTTTATTTCGATGATGCGACGTTCCGCGTGGCTGGCGTTCCGATTTTTTACCTTCCCCGAATGCGCCTGCCCGACCCTACCTTGGAACGAGCAACCGGACTGCTGATCCCCGGCATTGAATCAACCGACAACTTGGGGCTCGGAATTAAACTTCCCTACTTTATTAGGTTAGGTGATCACCGTGACATCACGTTGACCCCTTATTTGTCCACTTCAACAACGACTCTGGAAGCCGCCTACCGACAGGCCTATCTCAATGGCGACATAGAGATATCCGGCGCGATTACGAATGATGATTTGGTCGGCGGCACGCGCGGGTATCTATTTGCAAACGGCATCTTTGACATTGGGCAGGACGTCACTTTGCGGTTCGACGTCGAGTATACATCTGACGACGACTACCTTCTCGAATACGATTACTCAGACAAAGATCGTCTCGATAGCGAAATTTCAATCGAACGGATCCGCGATCGCGATTTTCTGATCGCCTCCGTGACCTATTACTCGTCTTTGCGCGACGGCGAGCAATCTGCCACCCTGCCCCCTCTTTTGGCCGACCTCAATTGGGAACGCCGCATCACCCCTGATTGGGGCGGAACATTGACCTTCACCTCCGACATGCAAAGCCACTACCGCGAAACCAGTAACGACATAACAGGCCGCGACGTCGCCCGTTTGGGGTACGGCGTTAATTATCGCCGCGACCACATTACAAACTACGGCTTGGTCATTGACGGCGACGCGGGTTTTGACCTCGATTTCTATAACGTCAACGATGACAGTACCGTCGGCGACACCTTACGCGCGACCACCTATGTCCAAACCAGCTTGCGTTATCCGCTTATCCGACAAAGCGCGCGCGCGACCCATGTTTTGGAACCTGTCCTACAATTGGCATGGTCAGATGTCAGCGGCGGCGATGTGACCAATGAAGACAGCATTGTCAGTGAATTCGATCAAGCCAACCTCATTTCGTTGTCTCGGTTTTCGGGTGAAGACGCCGTTGAAACAGGTTTACGCGCTGCTGCCGGCTTGACGTGGACCCGAGTTGGCAATGCGGGCTGGGACAGCACCCTGACTGTCGGCCGGGTCTTTCGTGATAGCAGCGACACTAACTTCACAACGACGTCTGGCCTCAGTGGCACTGCATCCGATTGGCTGATCGCAGGACAATTACTCACCCCAGCTGGCTTGACGCTCAATAGTCGTCTCGTCGTGGCTGATGATTTTGATGTCACTAAGGCCGAAACCCTCGCCAGATGGTCCGGTGCCAAACTCGCGCTCGAAGCCGGCTATATCTTTCTTCCCGAAGACGTTGCTGAAAACCGCACAGAAAACGTTTCCGAATGGACAATCGACGCGGGCTACAGATTCAACGACACGTGGTCCATGGGGCTCGACGCCCGCTATGATGTCATTTCGAATGGGCCTTCCGAAACCGGCTTGGAAATTGGCTGGCAAAACGAATGCGTCACCGTTGATTTTTCTGTGTCGCGCCGCTTCACGACTTCCACTACACTAGACGCAAGCACGGACTTCGGTCTGTCTGTTGGGTTGAACGGCTTTAGCGCCGGTCGCACAGTAGACAGTTCGGCACACCGCTGCACCCAATAGATCGAGTTGACGAAATGAGACAGCAGATGAAGACAAATATGCGCGCCCTAACCGCCGCTCTTGCCACCTGTGTAACGCTGATGGCCCCAACAATGGTCACAGCCCAGTTTGGCCCAGCCGTCACCGTGAACGACAGCGTCGTCAGCGACTTTGAAGTCAGCCAACGATTGGCCATGCTACAGATCTTCCGCACACCTGGGGCCAACGAAACACTTGCCCTCGAACAATTGATCGAAGACCGCCTCAAGCTAGAACAGCTTGGCAATGCGGGGCTCAGCATCACCGAAGAAGGCCTTCGCGGTGCAATGGCCGATTTTGCGGGTCGTGCAAACCTTGAACTCGATCAGTTCCTCACCGTGCTTGGTCAACAAGGTGTTTCGGAAGAAACCCTGCGTGACTTCGTGCGCGTAAACGTCAGCTGGCGCGACTATATCCGGTCACGTTACGGCGATCGAGCAACAGTCTCCGAAGCTGAAATCGATCAGGCGTTAGGACAATCCAGTGGTGCATCTGGCATTGAGGTTTTGCTGTCTGAAATTATCATTCCTGCGCCGCCCCCACGTGCCCAACAGGCCATCGCAACCGCAGAACGCATCAGCCAGCTAACGTCCACATCAGCATTCGAAGCCGAAGCCCGTCGCGTGTCTGCCCTTCCGTCGCGCACCCGTGGCGGCCGCTTGGATTGGTTGCCAATCACCAACTACCCAGCAGGCCTACGCAGTCTCTTGCTCAACCTCGCCCCGGGCGAAGTCACAGCCCCGATCCCAATCACCAACGGCGTGGCCTTGTTCCAAATGCGCGGTGTGCGCGAAGTGCCAACTGCGCCATCGGAACCTGCAGCTATCGAATTCGCCGCGTTCTACATCGCTGGCGGCCTATCAGAACGCGCCCTGCGCGAAGCCGCCCGTGTTGATGCCAACGTCGACACCTGCGACGACCTTTATGGTATCGCCCGTGACCTGCCCGAAGAACAGCTGCAACGCGATGTGTTGCCCCCTGCAGAAATCCCACAGGACGTGGCCATCGAATTGGCCAAACTCGACCCCGGTGAAACATCTTATGTGCTAACACGGGCCAACGGCGAAACCTTAGTTTTCTTGATGATGTGTGGTCGCACACCGGCCCTTGGCGAAGGCCAAGATCGTGACACGATCCGCGCTCAACTCGTGTCCCAACGTCTTAGCTCTTACGCCGACGCACTACTCGCGGACCTGATGGCGGCTGCAACCATCACCTACAACTGATGAAACCTATCGCCATCTCCTGCGGCGAACCTGCAGGCATAGGACCCGAAATCTCTGTCGCCGCTTGGCGCGCAATTGGCCACGAAACACCAATGGTGTGGTTGGGGGACCCAACCCACCTGCCCGCCGGAACCGACTGGCAGGAAGTCCCGAACGCCGCTGCCGCTGCCACAGCAACAGCATTCCCTGTGCTTGCACGCGATTTTGGTGCACCTCGTCAGGCTGGCACGCCAAACCCTGTCCATGCCCAAGGCGTTATCGATGCGATCGCAGACGCTGTTGAACTGGTCCAAATGGGCGAATGTTCTGCCGTCTGCACCTCTCCCATCCATAAACAAGCCCTGATCGACGGCGCAGATTTTGCATATCCCGGTCACACCGAATATCTCGCTGCATTGGCCGGACGGGACAGCGTCGTAATGATGTTGGCGTGCGATCTGTTGCGCGTCGTACCAGCGACCATTCACATCCCGCTTTCAGAGGTCCCAAAGCAGCTTTCTGCGGCAACATTGACGGACACAATCCTGATCACCCACGCCGCCATGATCCGCGACTTTGGCATAGCCAAACCGCGCATCGCGGTTGCCGGCCTCAACCCACACGCAGGCGAAGGCGGTAAAATGGGCATGGAAGAAATCGAAATGATCACACCAACCTTAGACGCGTTGCGCGCCGAAGGGTTCGATGTTTCCGGCCCCTTGTCCGCCGATACAATGTTTCACCCCGCAGCTCGTGCACGCTACGATGTGGCCATTTGCATGTATCACGACCAAGCCTTGATCCCGATCAAAACCTTGGACTTTTCCAGCGGCGTGAACGTCACGCTGGGCCTCCCATTCGTGCGCACATCGCCCGATCATGGCACCGCTTTTGACATCGCCGGAACAGATGCCGCTGATCCGACTTCAATGATCGCTGCCCTGAAAATGGCCGCCCAAATGGGAACCGCCCGCGCATGAGCATCGACACCCTTCCCCCGCTTCGACAGGTCATTGAAACGCACGGGCTGGCGGCCAAAAAATCCCTTGGCCAAAACTTCCTGCTCGACCTGAACCTCACAGCAAAGATCGCACGGCTGTCGGGGAAAAACGAAGGCCACGACGTCCTAGAAATTGGCCCCGGCCCCGGTGGTTTGACCCGCGGTCTGCTATCCGAGGGCGCACGCCGTGTGCTCGCCATTGAAAAAGACGAACGATGCCTGCCCGCGCTGGCCGAAATCGCTGCCGCCTACCCTGACCGACTGGATGTCATGTCTGGTGATGCGCTCGACATCAATCCGCTCGACCACCTGACAGCCCCAATCCGAGTGGCTGCAAACCTTCCTTACAACGTAGGGACCGAATTGTTGGTACGGTGGCTAACCCCGCCAACATGGCCTCCCTTCTGGGACAGCCTGACGCTGATGTTCCAACGCGAGGTCGCGCAACGCATCACTGCCACACCGGGATCAAAGGCTTACGGACGTCTCGCCATTATCAGCCAATGGCGTTCGGATGCGCAAATCGTGCTTAACCTCCCACCAGAGGCATTCTCGCCGCCGCCCAAAGTCTCCAGTGCTGTCGTGCACCTAACAGCGCTGCCAGAACCAAGGTTCCCCGCAGACGCCAAGATGTTGCAGCACGTCACGGCAACAGCATTCAACCAACGTCGAAAAATGTTGCGCGCCTCCTTGAAAGGGCTGGCCAAAAACATCGAAGACCACTTGATCGAGGCCGACATCAAACCAACGCAACGTGCTGAAGAAATCGACTTGGAACGGTTCTGCGCCTTGGCCCGCTCTCTCAAGGACAACACGTAAACCCTAAACAAAAAAGGCCCCCGTCACCGAGGGCCTTTTCTTTACTCTGCCGCTTCTGGTGCAGCGCCGCCTTCTGGGGGCTGATCAGGGCGTGTTTTCGGTTTACGTGTGCGGCGCTTCTTAGGCGCCTCTTCTGGTGTTTCCACCAAACCGCTATCCTCGGACGGTGCCGCAGCCTCGGCCGGTGCGTCTTGAGGCGCAGCAGGCGCAGGCGCAGCGGCTGCCGCTTCTTCTTGCGCTTTCAAACGGTCCGCGCGTTCGCGGTCACGCTCTGCCTGACGTTCACGGTTTTGCTTCTCTTGTTCTTCGCGTTTGGCGTCGATCTCTTTTTGGGCTTCGGCCAACATGCGTGTGTAATGCTCTGCGTGTTGTGCAAAGTTTTCGGCGTTCACGCGGTCGCCAGACAAAACAGCATCGCGGTGCAGCTGATTATATTTCTCAATAATTTGCTGCGGTGTTCCGCGCACCTTCCCCTCAGGGCCAGAGCTGTCAAATACACGATTGACGATATTGCCGCCGGAAGGACGGTTGTTGTTGCGGTTCTTATTCCGCGAACGGGACCTAGATGACTTCATAAAGTGATTTCCAGTTAACTCTTTTGTCGTGGCCCAGCCCCACCTCATGTGAGAACACTAAAACTGCCTACGATGTTCTGGCGACGTTGATTGGGGCGAGCAGCCCACCATTCAACTAAGTCAAATATGCCGCGCAATTCGTTAATCGCAAGTGAAAACTGCACTTACCCCCAGATTTCGGAGCGTTATGGCCGCTTTTGCCCTAAAACAACGCGATCTCGCCCATCTAGGTCCCTGCGAATCTCAACATTTACCATCCCTGCGGCCGTCATCATCTCTGTCACTGCACCACCTTGGGTTGGCCCAATCTCCACCATCAACCACCCACCGGCCTTCAAATAAGAATCAGCACCCGAACAGATGATGCGATAGCAGCTTAACCCATCCGCTTCGTCCGTCAGCGCCATGCGCGGCTCAAAAGACAATTCCGCCGAAAGCCCGGCCATTTCTTCTGCCGCAATATAAGGCGGGTTCGACACGATCAGATCAAACGCACCCTCGATAGCCTCAAACCAGTCAGATTGCAGAAACACACAGCTCGTTAGCCCCAAAGCATCGCGATTCTGCCTTGCCACATCCAATGCTTCTGCTGACGCATCAACGCCCATACCATTGGCCAGCGGGCGTTCCGCCAATAATGACAGAACAATGCAACCGGACCCTGTCCCCAAATCCAGCACCTGTTCAAACGGTACCTGTAACGCCGCGGCCACGAGTTCTTCGGTTTCTGGCCGTGGGTCTAAAACGGCACCACTTACTTTAAAGGTTCGCCCGTAGAACGTGCGTTCTCCCAGCAAATGTGAAACAGGCACACCTTCAATGCGTCTTGAAATTTGATCTGAAAAACTCTGTGCAACATCCGGCGGCACGTCGTCGTGCTCATGTAACGTCAGTCGTCCGGCTTCGATCCCCAAACAGCCGGCCATTAGCCAACGTGCATCTCTCACAGCGCCGTCTATGCCCGCGTCCTTCAACCGTATCACGCCATCGCGCAATACCTGTTGAACAATCACTCACCCATCTCCGCCAAAGCCGTCGCTTGAGCATCCTGAATCAAAGCATCCATCACCTCGTCCAAGTCACCCTGAATGATCTGATCTAGTTTATACAATGTCAGGTTAATGCGGTGGTCCGTCATGCGGCCCTGCGGGTAATTATACGTCCGAATACGTTCGGACCGGTCCCCCGACCCCACCTGCGATGCCCGATCCGCTGACCGTTCATCATGTAACTTCTGGCGTTCCGCATCATATAGGCGCGTCTTTAACACCTGCATCGCAATCTCGCGGTTGCGGTGTTGCGACTTCTCCGATGACGTCACGACAATACCAGACGGAAGGTGCGTAATCCGCACGGCGGAATCGGTCGTGTTCACGTGCTGGCCACCAGACCCTGACGCGCGCATCGTATCAATGCGGATGTCACCGGGGTTAATCTGAATATCCACATCTTCCGCTTCCGGCAGCACCGCAACCGTCGCCGCCGATGTGTGAACACGCCCGCCACTTTCCGTTTCAGGCACCCGTTGCACGCGGTGAACACCGCTTTCATATTTCATGCGGGCAAAAACATTTTCGCCAGAAATACGGGCCGTGGCCTCTTTGATGCCGCCCAACTCCGATTGGCTTTCTTCAATAATTTCGAACTTCCAACCACGCGCTTCGGCGTAACGATTGTACATTCGCAACAAATCACCGGCAAACAACGCAGCCTCGTCCCCACCGGTTCCAGGGCGAATTTCGACCAACGCAGGTTTACCATCCGCACTGTCGCGCGGGATCAAAGCCAACTTAACCGCCTGCTCCACTGCGGGAAGGCGTTCCTTCAATTCCGGCAGTTCCATCTCCGCCAGTTCCCGCATCTCGGGGTCGTCCAGCATCGCTTCGGCGCCTTCAATCTCGGCGTAAAGCTCTTGATAGGACCGGACCACTTCAACAACAGGGCGCAGCTCTGCGTATTCGCGGCTCACAGCGACAAATTCATCCCCGCCAAGCCCTTCGCCCATGCGGGCTTCAAGGAATTCGAAACGTTCGGTGATCTGGATCATACGGTCTTGAGGTATCATGCGTCGGGTGTATCCGTTCCATCCCGCACGTCAAGTTGTGCCAGCCAAAGTTCGATCCGTTTGCGGTTCACTCCAAAATCTTTCCGCCCAAACCGCAACCGCCCGAAAACCTGCAATGCGACCTGCCCCGTGGTATTGTTCGTCAACAACGACACTGTCGTGTAATCCGGAAACCCAAAGAATGCGGACCGCGTTACATAGGTCATTTTCCCGCTCTCCAAAGTTCCGGCCAGCCCCATGGTGCGCGGCGTCGCACGAATGATCTTATCCAACGCCGCCATTTGTGTCGCCCCGTCCCCCTCAATCTCCAATTGTTCAATATGGCCACTGATGGCCGGAAACGCCCCCAAACCGGTCGACGGGGTTTGGGCGTCATGCCAGCGCGACGCACGGCTTGGAGCCACGCGAATATAAATCATTAGTGCAACCAACGCGGCGACTAACCCAACAACAAGAAATTCCACAACAACGCCCCTTCGTCAGTCTTAGCGGTATTTTACACCGGGCAAGATGCTTAACATTTCAAACATGATGTTTGCCCCGACCAGCGCCGTGTTGCCACTTGGGTCATAGGGGGGCGAAACCTCAACCAAATCACCACCCACAATGTTTAGTCCGCGCAATGCTCGGATCAGCTGCATCGCCTGCGCTGTTGTCAGCCCGCCAATTTCCGGCGTGCCCGTTCCAGGGGCAAAACTTGGGTCTAGGCTGTCGATATCATAGGTAAAGTAGCAAGGATGGTCGCCAATGCTCTCCAACACCTCTTTTCCCAATGAATCCAGATCTTTATTCCACAAACTTGGCGCAAGTCGTTGATTGAACCCCCAACCAGCAGCTTCGGTAAAATCTTCGGCCGTATAACCCGTACCTCGAAGGCCAATTTGCCATACTTTTGAAGGCACTAGGATGCCTTCTTCATATGCCCGACGGAACACCGTGCCGTGCGTTTCCCGTTCACCGAACATTTCATCGTTCACATCCGCATGGGCATCCACATGCACCAAGGCAAGCGGCCCATGTTTCTTCGCCATGGCCCTCAAAATCGGCAAGGTCATCGAATGATCCCCACCCAACCCCATGGGAATAATCGGGTACTTCAAAATCTCTTCGTACCGCGCCTGAATGATCGCCAGACTGTCCGCCAAGGAAAACGTGTTGATCGCGATATCACCCAGATCCGCACATTGAAGGCTGTCAAACGGCGCCGCTCCTGTCTGAATGTTATACGGCCGGATCATCGCGCTTTCTTGGCGCAATTGTTTTGGGCCAAATCGTGTGCCCGACCGCCAAGACGTGCCAATATCCATCGGCACCCCGACAAACCCCACATCCAATCCCTCTGGGCTTTCTGCCGCAGGCAAACGCATGAACGTTTGTAACCCCGCAAACCGCGCCAAATCATTTCCGGAAACCGGTTGGTTAAATTCCATCATCCGCCCCTCTTGTTCCAAAGCGCCAAACAGCACAGCTCAAACGCCACATGGGCGCCCGCAATCGCTGTGGCCCCGCTCGTGTCATAGGGTGGTGAGACTTCCACAACGTCGCCCCCCACCATGTTAATTCCCGCCAGATCCCGCAAAATCGCCGCGGCCTGCCAAGACGCCAAACCGCCCCAAACAGGCGTACCCGTTCCCGGTGCAAAGGCAGGATCAAGTGCATCAATATCAAAGGTCACATAGGTTGCCCCGTCACCCACAATCTCACGCGCGGTCTGGGCCACCCATCCCGCGCCCTTCTCATGGCATTCCCGCGCATCCAGATACCGCATACCCAAATAATCATCACATTCCGTGCGTATCCCGATCTGAACAGATCGTGCAGGGTCCACCAACCCCAGCTTCACCGCCTTATACATGAACGTCCCGTGATCCACGCGATCCATGTCCTCATCCGCCCAAAGGTCGCTATGGGCATCAAACTGGATCACCCCAAGGGGCCCGTATTTTGCGGCATAGGCCTTTAGAATTGGCAGGGTGATAAAGTGATCCCCGCCCAAGGTCACCGTGCCCACATCAGCCGCCAGAATATCGGCGATATGGGCCTCGATCGCCGCTGGTGTGGCGGGCACATTGGCATAATCAAACGCCAGATCGCCGTAATCCGCGATGGCAAACTCCGCCAGCGGATCAAACCCCCAGCCATAGGGCGGATCATAGGGTTGCAGGCTGCTCGCCTCGCGAATAGCCCTCGGGCCAAACCGCGTACCGGGCCGGTTGGTCACCGCCTGATCAAAGGGCACACCCGTGACCGCCAAATCAACACCACGCAGGTCCTTGGTATATTTACGGCGCAAAAACGACGTTGCCCCACCAAAGGTATTTTCAAATGCACAGCCCTTTAAATCATCCCGCGTGAAAGCCAGATCGACTTGCCCTTTTGCATCTTCTAACGCCATTCAATTGCCCTCCAATGGCAAGGCCCGTTCTGTAATTCGAGCAAAGAAAGACGCACCATAAGGTGCTGTTTCATCATCAAAATCATAGTTGGGCTGGTGCAATCCTGCCGTATCCCCGTTGCCGACAAACAAGTAAGATCCCGGACACTTCTCCAAGAAATAGGCGAAATCCTCTGCGCCCATTTCAGGGTTCACCGCATCCTCAACCGCGCCACCAGCGGCGACGTCACGCGCAACATCCGCTGCAAATGCCGTTTCATCTGGTGAGTTTACGGTGGCCGGATACCCTTCGTCATAGCGCAATGTTGCGTCCACGTTGAACGCCGCCGCATGGCCGTCCACAATCTCCTGCATCCGGCGCTTCACCATGGCCTTAACGTCCTTATCAAACGTGCGCACCGTCCCGCCCAAATAGGCCCCTTCGGAAATGACATTATCCGCCGTACCCGCATGGATCATCGTCACCGACACGACCAGTTCATTCAACGGGTGATGGTTCCGGCTCACAATCGTGCCCATCGCCTGCGCAATCGCCAAGGCCGCAGGGATCGGATCGCGCGTGTCTTGCGGATAGGCCCCATGCCCCCCTTCGCCCTTGATATCAACGTGGAACGTATCCACGGCAGCCATGATTGGCCCCGGCGTTGTGTAAAATTCACCCACGGGTGTGCCCGGCGCGTTGTGGAGTGCGTAAACCTCTTTGATAGCGAAACGCTCCAACACGCCCTCCTCCACCATCAATTCCGCCCCGCCGCCCGTTTCCTCGGCCGGTTGAAAAATCAACGCAACACGGCCCGAAAACTTACGCGTCTCCGCAAGGTATTTCGCCGCCCCAAGCAACATCGTGGTGTGCCCGTCATGACCGCAGGCATGCATCTTGCCCTCGTATTTCGAGGCCCATTCAGCACCCGTGGTCTCCAAAATCGGCAGGGCATCCATATCCGCACGCAGACCAATCGTTGGCCCGTCTCCTTGCCCGTTGATAATGGCAATCACGCCCGTCTTGGCCACCCCTTCATGAATTTCATCCACGCCAAACTCTTGCAAACGTGCCGCCACAAACGCAGCCGTCTCGGGGCAGTTTTGCCCAAGTTCAGGGATCGTATGCAAATGCCGGCGCCATCCAGTCATCTCATCAGCATAGGCGGCAATTCGGTTAATCACTGGCATGTCTGGACCTTATCAGAGGGGTTCAATACGTTCACTCTGACACCAATATGGGACGCCCACAATATGGCTAACGACACGCTCATCCACGCCACCGACGACGCCGACCAGATGAACCGCCTTTTGGCGATCATGGCCGCCTTGCGTGACCCGCAAACGGGGTGCCCATGGGACGTTGAACAAACCTTCAAAACCATCGCGCCTTACACCATCGAAGAGGCCTATGAGGTCGCGGATGCAATTGATCGCGACGATATGCCCGACCTGAAAGGCGAACTTGGCGATCTGTTGTTCCAGTCGGTTTTTCACGCGCAAATGGCGCAAGAGGCAGGGCATTTCACGTTTCAGGATGTCGCCCGCACTATGTCCGACAAAATGGTCGCCCGTCACCCCCATGTGTTTGGCGATGAAAGCAATCAAAAATCCCCCGAACAACAAACCGCCGATTGGGAAAAAATCAAAGCGGCCGAACGGGCCGACCGCGCCGAAACCCGCACGCTCGATGGCGTCGCCGTCGGCCTACCCGCGCTCCTACGCGCCTATAAGCTCCAAAAACGTGCCGCCCGTGTCGGGTTTGATTGGCCCGATGTCGGCCATGTCATCGATAAAATCGCCGAAGAAGCCGCCGAAGTGGTCGAGGCCCGCGACACCCTAACCCAAGACGAGGTCACCGAAGAAGTCGGCGATTTGCTATTCGTCATGGCCAACCTCGCGCGGCACCTCGGCGTCGACCCCGAGGCCGCCCTGCGCGCCGCCAACGCAAAATTCCAACGCCGCTTTGAAGGCGTCGAAGACAGGCTTTCCGATCGAGGCAAAACCCCGAACGACAGCGATCTCGCTGAGATGGATGCGCTATGGGATGCTGTGAAGCTGGCCGAGAAAGACTGATAGCAATATGGGCGGGAACCTAAGCCCCGCCCAATTGTTCTTATCTACCCTCTAACGCGATAGCGGCCTTCGCGCGTAATAACGTGAACTGGCCCCGGCGGAACTTCACTTGCCGACAGTCCGGTTGACTTGCAATTGGTTTCGACACCAACCAGTGCTTCGTCCCAATTCGCGCTGGACGTCACTTTGAAGAAACTAAGATCGCGCATGACAAACTGACCGCGAATTTCAGCCCGCGCCTGGCGCAACACTTCACGTCCCAAACGACGCAAATCGCCCGTTCCCTTTGCAGCATAGGCACCACAAATCAGCAGTTCGCCATTATGTTCTATTGCAATAAGTCGATATAAAACACCTCGGGACGGGCCCCAGTTACCCGAACCGCCCGTAAAGTAAGTCTGAACGACCGGTGAAGGCAATTCGGTAGAGTCAGCGACCTCGGCAACAGGTTCTGCAACAACAGTTTCCTGCGACGCAGCCTGATCATCGGGTGCAACACATCCAGCCAAAGTCAAAACCGCTGAGGCGCAAAAACCCTTTAAAAGTGTATTAGTCTTCATTTATCCATTCCGTAAGTACAACATAACATACTTAGGTTATTAGATAAAAATTCCGGTTAGAACAGCCTAAAGGTGTGCTAACTCAATGAAATGTCGTTTTTGAGTTATGTCACCGCAGCCTTCTCTTCCAGCGTCAGCCACTCTTCTTCGGCTGTAGCAAGTTTCTCCTGCCGCTCCACCAAGGCATCCATAGCCTTTTGGAATTTCACTGGCTGCTTGGTGAACAATTCAGGATCGGCCATCAACCCTTCCAACTTTGCAATCTCCGCCTCAAGCCGCTCAATTTCCGCAGGCAGGGCCTCAAGCCGATGCCTCTCGGTAAAGCTTAATCCGTTTTCTTTTGGTTGCGCCTTTGGCTTTTCTGTTTTCGGCTTCGCCTTTGCCTCTTTCGGGGCATCCGCCACATCCTGCGCTCGTTGTGCGCGGTAATCCGTCCAGCCCCCTGCATAGGTTACCGCACGGCCCTGCCCCTCCATCGCAATTGTGGTCGTCGCCACGCGGTCGATGAAATCACGGTCGTGGCTGACCAACAGCACAGTACCAGGATATTCGCCCAACAAATCCTGCAACAAGTCTAGCGTTTCAATGTCCAGATCGTTGGTCGGCTCGTCCAAAACCAAAACGTTAGATTCGCGCGCCATCAGTTTCGCCAACAACAACCGCGCCTTCTCGCCGCCCGACAAGGACCGCACCGGCGCTCGCGCTTGCCGTTCATCGAACAGAAATTCCTTCAAGTACCCGACAACATGCTTCGGCTGGCCACGCACCATAATCTGGTCCGCCTTGCCGCTGACCCCCATGGACGGGTCCATCGTCAGGTTATCCCACAGCGTCGTTTCGGGGTTCAGCTGCGCACGGCTTTGATCAAACACAGCAATTTCAAGGTTAGTGCCATGCTTCACATTGCCCGCATCAGGCGTTTCCTGTCCCAAAAGCATCTTGATCAATGTGGTCTTGCCAACGCCGTTTGGCCCGACAAAAGCCAGCCGATCACCGCGCTGCACTGTTAAATCAAACCCCCGCACGATGGTTTTGTCTTCAAATGCCTTCATCAAACCAAAGGCTTCAATCACCTTCTTGCCAGAAGCCTTACCACCCTCAAACGCCATGGCCGCCGTGCCCTGCCGTTTGATCTGACCGGCCCGTTCTGCCCGCAAATCCTGCAAGGCCCGCACGCGGCCCATGTTGCGTTTGCGCCGTGCCGAAATGCCCTCAACCGCCCAACGTGCCTCTGCCTTGATTTTGCGGTTCAGCTTGTGGCGCTGCATGTCCTCGTCTTCCCACGTCTTATCGCGCCACGCCTCAAACTCAGCAAACCCTCGGTCTTGTCGGCGCACCTGGCCACGATCCACCCACAACGTCGCACGGGTCAACGCATTCAAAAACGCACGGTCGTGAGAGATTAGGATGAACGCCGCTTTGGTTTGGCTTAACTCTTGCTCCAACCAACGAATGGCTTCGATGTCCAAATGGTTTGTCGGCTCGTCCAACAACATCAATTCTGGCGCTTCCGCCATCAGCTTGGCCAATGCCGCACGGCGACGTTCTCCACCCGACGCAACAGTTACATCGCGATCCGGATCAAACTTCAGCCCCTCTGCAACCGCCGCAACACGCCACGCCTCGGCCTCATCCAACCCGCTCGCGGCATATTCGCCTAACGTGGCGTAGCCTTCCATTGTGGGGTCTTGTTCCATGTAGCCAACGCTGACGCCTGGGGCCGCAGTCACGACGCCGGTGTCGGCTTCCACCAATCCGGCCATAACCTTCATCAACGTCGATTTACCGGACCCGTTGCGCCCAACCAGCGCAACACGGTCGCCCGGTTGCACAACAACCGACAAATCAGAAAAAACAGGATCGCCGCCAAAGGTCAGCGCGATATCGGAAACTTGGAGTATAGGAGCACGTGCCATGCCGTCTGCTAGCCCTCAAACCCTACCACTGCAAGCCCTCAAACGGCCCGCACGGTCTACCCGCCGGCCACAGCGCGCAGCGCCCGTGCACGCGCTTCAGGAATCGCCGCAATTTCTAACCCAGTAAACACATGTAAGGTGTTCATCTCGCGGTCGATGACCGCATGGTCGCTCACCCAACCGCCCATCGATAAATACGTACGAAGCAATGTCGGAACCTGCCCCATGGCCATAGCACGGTCGCCCACCTGACCTGCGAATTCGGCATACTGCACGACCTCAGCCGCCTTCACCGCGACCAAAGGCGACACATGTCGCGCCGCCAAAAGGTTAAACGCCTGCGCATAAACGCCCGCATCACAGCCCGCAAAAGACGAACACCCAAACATCATCGACACATTGCGCAAATCAACGATCCGCGCCAACATGCCCCACGCTAAACGTAAAATATCTGCGTCTGTGGCATCGTCAGCCACGCAAAACCGTCCAAGCTCTAAAAACGAACCCGCACGGCCCGCCAACCCATCCAACGCGTAATATTGCGCGGAATAGCTTTCTCCCAAATCTTCAACTGTTTGAAAAATCTGTACGCGATAGCTGCACAGCACGCGCCCTGTGGCGTCCTCTACCAGCACATGGTCACACGACATATCAAATGAATCACGGTCCAAGCCGTCTGGCGCAGCAGGTCGGCCGGCGGCCTCAACAAAACACGCATGACGCAATCGTTGCACAGCGCGCACGTCATCCTCGCTCTGGGAAAACCGAACGACATAGCCGCCCCGTTTCAAAGGGCCTGGCACCATCAAAGATTGATCTTTCGCCATACCTATTGTCGTTCCATCACAGGCCCGACCACAAAAACATCACCCGTCGCCGATAAAATCACCGGCATTAAACTGGCCGATCGAACCGAACAACTGGCGCAAGAACGTTGTGCCCTGCACGTTGTCGTCCGTCACACGGCGCGACAAGGCCACGACCTGTCCGTTCTCAAGACCGAAACGTTCCACGTTGGAAACAACGCCGTCACCATCAAACCGAATGGCCACAACTTCGCGCTCAATTTCTTTAGGCTCTAGCGGGCCATACAAACGGAACCGGCTTTGCACATAGAAAAAATCGCCTTCGTTTGTGACGCCCGATGCCGTTGGCGGCCCGATCACGTCTGAAACAGTGCCGCGTGTGTCTACACCCACCAATACTTCGGACAATTGTTCGTCCGTCGGCGCATAGCCATGATTGCGGTAAAGCGTTGTACAACCTACTGCCAAAAACAGGGCGGACCCCAGTAATGTAGCGCGTACCAAACGACCTGCTGTGCGACCTGCTTGCGTCATGCGACCCTCTCTTGCCGGTACCATTCGTTTTCACGTTGGCTTCTGTCGGCTTTTAACGCATTTACCGTCAACACGCGACGTTATTCAAGGGTGCCTGCACATGACCGACTTTCCCAGCCATATCGTGCGGCTGGCTGATTTGCCAAACCGCAAACGCACACATTTCACAATCGAACCCGATGCCGCAGGGCGTGCAGCGATTGCGCAAACCCTCGGGGTACCTACTTTACGCAAACTGCGCATGGACGGCGACCTTATTCCATTGGGCAAACGCGACTGGCGCCTAGAGGCCAAACTTGGCGCTACAGTAATACAAGACTGCGTCGTCACGCTCGACCCGGTCACGACTCGCATCGATGAAAACATCGCCCGCACCTACACCAGCAACTACGAAGACCCCGACGCGTCCGAAGTCGAAATGATCGACGACGACACGACAGATCCGCTGCCCGAAACGCTCGATCTGGTTGCCGTTGCGCTCGAAGCATTGGACCTATCCATTCCGGCCTACCCTCGCAAAGACGGCGCCGAGACAGGAACAGCAGTTTTTACAGAACCTGGCAAAGCCGCCATGACCGACGAGGACGCCCGCCCCTTCGCTGGCCTCGGCGCGCTACGCGATAGCCTTGAAAAAAAGGCCGAAGACGACTCTTAATCCCTGCTCATTCGGGGTGCGGCAAAAACACTTGCGTCCTATAGGAATCGCAGTATGTTCGCGCCTCGTTTCAAATCACGTCTCGACAGGCTGACAGATATGTCTTAAAGCCCGCGAAACGCTTATTTGAGCGCCGAAATTCACGCGGCCCCACCGCCAATAGGTGTGGCCCATTATCCGAGGTTGTGACATGGCTGTCCCACAGAATAAAATCTCCAAATCCCGCCGGAACAACCGTCGGTCCCACCACGCTCTTGATGGTGCGAACCCAAACGAATGTCCGTCCTGCGGCGAACTTAAGCGTCCACACCACGTGTGCCCTTCCTGCGGTCACTACGCAGATCGCGAAGTAATCGCGCAGGCAGACGAAATCGATCTGGACGACGACGCAGCATAAGCCTTAGGGTCGGTCGGCAAAGGGGTTCCCAATGACCGTTTCTGATCCTGTGACTGACAAGCTCGTACTTTCTGTCGACGCCATGGGCGGCGACCAAGGACCCGCGCCAATCGTCGCGGGTCTTTCGCGTTTCCTTGCGAAAAACAAAGACGTTCACGTCATGCTGCACGGCCCAGCCGAGCAGCTGAACACCTTGCTTTCAAAGAAGAAAATCACCTCTTGTGTAACAGTCGTTCATGCAGATGACGTTGTTACGATGCACGACAAGCCCAGTCAGGTCATGCGCCACGGCAAAGCCACGTCTATGTGGTCCGCGATCGAAGCTGTGCGCAGCAAAGACGCTGCAGTCTGTGTTTCCTGCGGCAACACAGGGGCCTTGATGGCCGTCTCTATGGTCCGCTTGCGTAAGGCCGAAGGCGTCAACCGCCCTGCTATTGCCTGCCTCTGGCCATCACGCACCAAAGCAGGCTTTAGCGTCATGCTTGACGCTGGTGCCGACATCCGCGCCGACGAAGAAGACCTTCTGACCTATGCGCTGATGGGGGCATCCTATGCACGCAACGGTTTGGGCCTCCCCCGCCCGCGTGTTGGCCTGTTGAACGTCGGCGTCGAAGACCACAAAGGTCGCGCTGAACTCAAGGTCGCCCACGATATTATCAGGCGTGCCGCACCCCGCGGAGAATTCGAATACGTGGGATTCGTTGAAGGCGGCGATCTGCCGTCGGGCCGCGCTGATGTCATCGTCACCGACGGATTTACCGGCAATATTGCGCTCAAAACCGGTGAAGGCACCGCAAACTTCATCTCAGATTCGCTGCGCGCTGCATTCAAAGCGACCCCGTTTTCACGGATCGCAGCCCTATTGGCAGCAACATCCCTTGGCCGCTTGAAAAAGAAAATCGATCCCCGTCGCGTAAATGGCGGCGTTTTCCTTGGGCTAAACGGCACCGTCGTCAAAAGCCACGGGTCCGCAGATGCGACAGGCGTAGAAGCCGCCCTTTCTTTGGCCGCACAGCTGGGCCGTTCCGGTTTCTCCGACAAGTTGGCCGCACGGGTTGCAACTGCTGCCACCCTTGCGCAAGATGACCCAACGGAAGATAAAGACGCCACTGTAACTGGCGCGAGCAAGGACACATAATTCAAATGACCATTCGCGCGACCGTAAAAGGCGTCGGCCACTATCTCCCCTCTCGTGTTGTGCCAAATTCCGAATTCGAAGCCACGCTCGACACAACCGACGAATGGATTCGCACACGGTCCGGCATAGAACGTCGCCATTTTGCTGCAGATGATGAATTCACATCAGACTTGGGCACCAAGGCCGCACAAAATGCACTGGATATGGCCGGTTTAGAACCTGACGACATCGATGCAATCATCGTCGCCACCTCAACGCCCGACCATACGTTTCCGTCGGCGGCCACTATGATTCAGCAAAAACTGGGCATGACACGTGGCTTTGCATACGACATTCAGGCCGTTTGCGCCGGTTTTGTCTTTGCTCTGGCAAATGCCAACGGCATGATCTTGTCTGGTCAAGCCAAGCGAATTTTGGTCATCGGCGCAGAAACGTTCTCACGTATTCTTAATTTCGAAGATCGTGGGACCTGCGTTTTGTTTGGCGATGGCGCTGGCGCACTTGTTCTAGAAGCAACCGATGGCACCGGCTCATCTGACGACCGTGGCATCCTTGGTGTCGACCTCAACTCAGACGGCCGCCACAAAGATATGCTTTATGTTGACGGCGGCATGGTCAGCCAACAAACCGGCCATATTGTCATGCAAGGCAACGCCCTTTTCCGGCAAGCCGTTGAAAAACTTGCATCAACTGCCGATGCTGCACTGGTAAAATCAGACCTAGGCCATGACGACGTCGACTGGGTTGTCCCCCATCAAGCCAATATTCGGATCATCCAAGGCACCGCCAAAAAGCTTGGCGTCAGCATGGATAAGGTCGTTGTGACCGTCCAGGACCACGGCAATACATCCGCAGCGTCTATCCCTTTAGCCTTATCTGTGGGTGTCTCTCGCGGCCAAATCAAACCTGGCGACCTTTTGGTCACCGAAGCGATCGGCGGTGGTTTGGCATGGGGTGCAGTCGTTCTGCGCTGGTAAAGCGGCACCTTGAACGACGCTCGGCAAGTCCCTGTTATTGACTCTCTTTTTGACGATGGCCTAAGGTCCTGAAAACCATAGGGGGTGAAGGATGTCTGACAAAACTTTGACGCGAATGGATCTTGCGGATGCAGTGCACGAAGAAGTGGGCCTATCCCGCAATGAAAGTGCCGATCTTGTAGAAAGTGTCCTGACACAAATGTCAGACGCCTTGGCCAAAGGTGACAGCGTGAAAATTTCCTCGTTCGGAACGTTTTCAATCCGCGACAAGGCCGCACGTATTGGCCGGAACCCAAAGACCGGCGAAGAAGTCCCAATCACGCCGCGCCGAGTCCTCAGCTTCCGCCCGAGCCACTTGATGAAAGACCGTGTCGCAGCTGGCAACAAACGCTAGACGTTTCTGAAAGGACGTAAGGATGTCTAAATCTCGCGACGCCTTCCGCACCATTTCCGAAGTGTCCACCGCGCTGGACACCCCCGCACATGTTTTGCGGTTCTGGGAAAGCAAATTCAGTCAGGTCAAGCCCGTCAAACGGGCTGGTGGGCGTCGCTATTATCGCCCTGGTGATATGAACCTGTTGGCCGGTATCAAACAACTGCTCCACGAAGACGGCATGACCATTAAGGGCGCGCAAAAACTTTTGCGTGAACAGGGTGTAAAACACGTCGCCAAACTTGGTGAAACAGCCCTCCTCGCGCCCGCCCAAGACGATATCGAAGAAGCTGTCGAACCAGCGGCACCGGTCACACCGGATGAACCAGCATCGACCACGGCATCGGACGTTCCTGACAAACCTGTGGCCCCCGAAGCGCCAGAGGAAATGCCAGACGAAACGCCTGCAGTCGAGGCCGAGGTCGACATTACAAATGTTGTCTCCTTACAACCAACCGAGCCAAGCACAGGCCCTGCCCTGACACTCAACCTCTTCGGATCACCCAAGGCCGATGAACAACCAGCGTCACCACCGCCGGCGGACGCTGCTCCATCCATCCAAATGCCCGATGTACCTGCAGATCCATCCGACAGCGACAGCAAGGCAACAGCCCGCGTGTTCCACCTCCTTCAAAAGGCGCCCCCCTCAAAACTTGCCGCTCAACGCGAAAAAATTGCGCCGTTACTCGATCAGATGCAGGTGCTTCGCGAACGCATCGCGGCGCGCTAATCCATCCGGCCATGATGCGTTTTACGCCTTGCCCCAGCGCTCAAATCAGCTATGAACGCCGTCAAGTCGGGCTATGGCGCAGCCTGGTAGCGCGTCCGTCTGGGGGACGGAAGGTCGCAGGTTCGAGTCCTGCTAGCCCGACCATTAAAAACCGCCCGTCACGCAGCCGCGTTGGCGGGCGTTTTTGCATCCTCCCATTGGCGGAGTATGCGGAATGAAAAGTAAGGACCGATCAATGAAAGCAGGCGTTCTCTCCGACAAGCAAATCGACGATTTGCGCATGCAGGGTGCAATCAGCGCAACCACGCCACTGGAAGCGGGCCAAATTCAGCCGGCATCGCTTGATTTGCGGCTGGGGCAAACCGCGTACCGCGTCCGCGCCTCTTTCCTTGCTGGTAAGGCGCAAACGGTGACGGACCGATTGGCGCAATTCACCATGCACCAGATCGACCTGACCGACGGTGCTGTTCTTGAAAAAGGGTGCGTCTACGTCGTTCCCCTGATGGAATCACTGGGCCTTCCAACAGGCATGACCGCCGCTGCCAGCGCCAAATCCTCTACCGGTCGTTTGGACCTGTTGACCCGCATTATCACGGACAATGGCGTCGAATTTGACCGCGTTCCAGACGGGTACACCGGTCCACTTTATGTCGAAATCTGCCCGCGGTCGTTCTCGGTTCTTGTGCGCCCCGGCTTGATGCTCAATCAGATCATTTTCCGTCAGGGTAAAACCATGATGGACGACGAAGAACTTGCCGCCCTCCATGCACAAACGCCTATCGTCGACGGCACTGCGGTCATTTCTGACGGGTTGGGTTTTTCTGTCGATCTAAAGCCTGCGAAGGGTGATCTGGTCGGGTACCGTGCAAAACCGCACACCGGCGTCATAGATCTGGGGCAGATCAATCACTACGACCCCGCCGATTTCTGGGAAGAGATCCGCACCACAGAGGGTCGCATCATCCTCGATCCTGGCGCCTTTTACATTCTCGTCAGCCGCGAGGCGATCTCGATCCCACCAAATTGCGCCGCCGAAATGGCCCCCTATATCGCAATGGTCGGCGAATTTCGTGTCCATTACGCTGGCTTTTTTGACCCGGGCTTTGGGTGGGACGGCGCAGGTGGTTCCGGCTCGCGCGGCGTCCTAGAGGTTCGCTGCCACGAGGCCCCTTTCGTTTTGGAACATGGCCAAGTCGTGGGGCGCCTTGTGTATGAACATATGTCCGACCTACCTCAGGCGCTCTATGGCCAAGACATCAAATCCAACTACCAAGGTCAGGGCCTAAAACTGTCCAAACATTTCAAATCCTAAACGGCCTTTGCAATGTCAGTCCCTATTGGAATGGCCCCTGTTGGAATATAGGTATGTTGCCCCTCGCGCGGCAGGCAGGGGCGTTATCCGCGCAACGGGTTAAACGTTTCGCTCAGGCAAAACTCAGAACTTATTCAACCGGCGCATAACCTTGGACACCTGTCGCAGGTTCTTGCCAGATTGTCTTGCCTGTTGGGCCATCTCGCGGTCTTGTTGCGACGTTTTCCCGTCACCTTCCCCGCGCTTGGACATCGCCCGAATACCGGAGTTAACACCCTTGCTCACCACACGGCGCAAGATCATGTTCAGAATGCGTTCCATACTTCAAACTCCTAAAACGTAATACCAATATAGGCGCAGTGGCCCGATTTACCTAATTTTACCCAGAAACTTGGGCAAATTGAGGGCGCGATTTACGTTTCTTCAAACATTTCTGTCTGATCATCATCATCATCTGCATCGTCATCATCAGGGTTGGTGCTTGGCAATGGTCTGCTTTCCAACAAACCGGCAGAACGCAACTCTTTCAGCCCAGGCAAGTCCCGTGCGCTTTCCAACCCGAAATGATCCAAGAAGGTTTGCGTCACGACAAACGTCACCGGACGGCCCGGCGTCATACGTCGACGGCCAAACCTGATCCATTCCATTTCGATCAATTGGTCAATCGTGCCTCGGCTCACGCTCACCCCACGAATTTCTTCAATCTCGGCGCGGGTCACAGGTTGGTGGTAAGATACAATCGCCAGTGTCTCGACCGCAGCGCGGCTCAGCTTACGGGTCTCAACCGTTTCTTTTTGCATCAAAAACCCTAGGTCCGGTGCCGTACGCAATGCCCATGCATCGCCCACCCGCACCAGTGATACACCGCGCCCTTCATACCGTTTGCGCAAATGCACTAAGGCTTCTGCGGGGTCGCAGCCATGGGGCATACGGCCCGCCAATTCTTTGACGGTTACAGGGTCGGCTGTGGCAAACATAATCGCCTCGACCATGCGTTCTTGTTCACCCATTGGCGGGGCCTCAAACAGGCTCTCTTCGGGTTCCACCTCTGGTGTGTCTTCGGGTGTGTGCACATCACTCGTCATGTGCTCTCCTCTTGATCTGAATAGGCGCGAAAACTTCGCTTTGGCGGATCTCTAGCTTGCCTTCTTTGGCCAGCTCTAACGACGCAGCAAACGTCGCTGCCGTGGCAGACCGGCGTTTCTTGGGGTCCAATTCCCAGCCATCGGGCAAATACGACAAAATATCCGTCCACTCGCCTGCAAAGCCGATCAGGTTACGCATGCGCCCCAACGCTTCTTCCATGGTGTACGTACTTTCGCGGTCCAACACGAAGGGCCGGAATTCATCCTTGGTCCGAATACGGGCATACCCTTGCATCAAATCCAACAAGGTCGCTGTATAGGTCACACGCCGCGTCCGCGTGACATCTTCTGTAATCCCACGGGCGAAAAAATCTCGGCCCAGCTGGTCACGCGCCATTAGTTTCGCCGCCGCGTCACGCATGGCCGCCAAACGTTCCAATTGAAACGCCAAATGCGCAGCCAGCTCCTCGCCAGATGGTCCTTCTTCGGTGGGGTCAGGTGGCAACAAAAGCCGTGACTTCAAAAACGCCAGCCACGCCGCCATCACCAAATAATCAGCCGCCAATTCTAACCGCAGATCACGCGCTTTGTGGATGAACGCCAAATATTGCTCTGCCAACGCCAGCACCGAAATCTGGCGCAGATCCACCTTCTGTGTACGGCTTAACGTCAACAAAAGGTCCAGCGGCCCCTCATACCCATCCACATCAACAATCAACGCTTCGGCTTCAAGCCGCTCGCTGACGTCTGGTGCAAGATTAGGAAGCTCGTCTGACATTGGACCCCTCGTCAAAAGGCCTGTGGCCCTACCCCCGAAAGAGGTATCAATTCAATAGGTCGTCAAATTCCTCTGACAGGGCGTCAATGTCAACGGGCGTTGGCGTATTGCGTAAATGTAGGCCCGCTTTGGCCTCCCAAAACGCAGCGTCCCCTGACAATGTTCCTACGGTCTCGGAAATGGCCTGCAATTCGTGCGGCTTGCCATTGCAGTGCAACACAACATCACAGCCCGCCGCCAGTGCGGCACGCGACCGGTCTTCAACGGTGCCATCTAAGGCCTCCATCGAAATATCATCGGTCATCAAAAGCCCCTGAAACCCGATGTCATTGCGGATCACATGATGCGCAACTTCGGATGTGGTGGCCGGGTTATCGGCGTCGATCGCGTCGTAAACAACATGGGCCGTCATCGCCATCGGCAGATCAGCCAACGCGCGAAACGGCACAAAATCCTGTTGATCCAGAAAATCACGGGTGGCTGTGACCCGTGGCAAAGCCTTGTGGCTGTCCACTGCGCCCAACCCGTGGCCCGGAATATGTTTGATAACGGGTAACACGCCCCCGGCCAAATGGGCCGCTGCTGCGGCACGCGCAGCATCCATCACAGTCAGTGGATCATCGCCAAAACAGCGATTACGCAAAAACGGATGCGTCACCCGGCCAGCAATGTCCGCACAAGGGGCACAGTTGGTATCAATCCCAACATCACGCAATTCAGCCGCGATGATCCGGTACCGCAACCAAATCGCCCGCATCGGGTCGCTTGCCTGTTCCATCTGTTCGAGTGGTGGCAACCACTCGCGCCAATGGGGACCCCGCAAGCGTTGCACACGTCCCCCTTCTTGATCCACCAAGATGGGCGCATCATGTCCTGCCGCAGCCCGCAGATCATCACACAGCCGACGCACTTGGTCAGGAGTGTCGATGTTGCGCGCAAAAAGAATAAAGCCAAACGGCTTGAAATCACGGAAAAACGATCGTTCCCAATCGGTTATAGATAGTCCCTCAGGGCCTAAAATGGCCGCCCCGAATGGCATTACCGCACCACGACAGGGATACAGGGTGCACCTTCAGCCGACATAGCAGAACAGAACCGACGGGCATCGCTGAGGTCTGCAAAACCCATCGCCCGAAGCCGGAAGAACGTCCGCCCACCCGAAGTGGCCTCTTGGATCACCTGATCTTTGCCGTCAAAGAAATCTGGGAACCGCCCTGTCAGGCGCAGCCATTCGGATGCTGCAATATCAGGGCTGTCAAAGGCACCAAGTTGCACCAATTTGGTGCCAACTGGCAGTGCTGCTGTCGTTACCTCACCTGTTACAGGTGTCGATGCTTGGGTCGTCGTAACCTCGGTCGGTTGTGCAACTGCTGGCGTCGCAACAGGCGAAACCGTGCGCAAGGCCGCTGGCCGCACTGACGGACGCGGCGACCGGCGAACACCGGGAACAGCATCAGGAATAATATTTGGATCAACGGAAACACCGTTCACCGCCACCTCAACTGGTGCTGTTTCACCAGCAGCCAAATCGGTCAAAGGCGCGGCCCCTGCAGCAATCTGGTCCGCCAAGGCAAGCACATCTGCCGCGGTCAACGGCGTGGATGGGTCCACGGGTGTCGTCAATGCCGCAACGATTTCAGGGGCATCTGTTGTTTCTTCTTCTGACAAGGTCACCGGAATGGCCTCAACCACCTCGACCGCTTCAGGTTCAGGTGCACGCTCGGCGGCTTCTGCTGTCGGAACGACCTCTAGGTCTTCGGCTTCAAGGGCTACGTTGCTTGGTGCCAATACCAAACGGTCTTCTGGCTCTGCTGCACCACCTTCGGCGGGAACAGAATTCACCGACAACCCGATGTTTGATGCAATCTCACCACCTGGGTTTTCAGGGGCAACGCGCATTTCACCGACAATCGCCTTCACCACCGGCACGCCAGTCACATCGCGCATCAAAAGCTTATAGCCCCAGATGCCAACCCCACCAATCAATGCGACCGATACAGCCGCCGCTGCAATGTTAACGAACTTCCCTGCCGGAATCGATGCGCCGGACCCATTCGGGTCTGCCGTAAAATCTGCCATACTCGCCTCGCTGCGCGGGACTTAGGTCCCGTCTTCTGCCTTGCCTACTCGAACCAGACGCGTGCGCTTTAGCGCATCTCTTCCGCTGGTGTGACACCCAGAATAGACAAACCATGAGAAATTACAACGGAAACAGCTTTGATTAGGGCGATTTTCGCCTGTGACGCCGCAACGTTATCCTCTTGGATGAACCGCAAAGACACATCATCGTTGCCACGGTTCCACAAGGCATGCAGTTCTGAAGCTAGGTCATACAGGTAGAACGCAACGCGATGCGGCTCATGGCCTTTGGCGGCAATTTCCACCAGACGCGGCCATTCTGCCATCTTGGCGGCCAACGCCAGCTCGGCCTCGTGCGTCGCCAAGGACAGGTCAGCACCCGCCAGATCAGACAGATCCATGCCCGCCTCTGACGCTTTGCGCAGCACCGAATGCACCCGCGCATGGGCGTATTGCACGTAGAAGACAGGGTTGTCTTTGGACTGTTCGGTGACCTTGTCGAAATCAAAATCGAGCGGCGCGTCATTCTTACGCGTCAGCATATGGAACCGCGTCACATCGGACCCGACCTCATCCACCAAATCGCGCAACATAATGAACGTACCCGCCCGTTTGGACATCTTGAACGGCTCACCGTTTTTGTACAACTTCACCAACTGCGTCAGCTTAATATCAAGCGGAACACTGTCGCCAGACAGGGCAGCCACAGCCGCCTTCATCCGTTTAACATAGCCACCGTGATCGGCCCCGAACACATCAATTAAGGCGTCGAAGTCTCTGGAAACTTTATCAAAATGGTACGCGATGTCTGGCGCGAAATAGGTCCACGCTCCATCAGATTTCTGAATAGGCCGGTCCACATCGTCACCATAGTCGGTCGACTTAAACAACGTCTGCTCGCGCGCTTCCCAGTCTTCTGGCAGCTTGCCTTTTGGCGGTTCCAGCGTGCCACGATAGATCAGTCCTTTGTCATCAAGGTCCTTAATCGCGGCCTCAATCCGGCCCGTGCCATACAATGATTTCTCGGAATAAAAGACATCCATCTTCACGCCAATCGACGCCAGATCCTCGCGGATCATCGTCATCATCGCGTCGGTCGCGAACTCACGAACCTCTTCCAGCCAAACTTCTTCACCCTTGTCCAAATAGGCGTCGCCCACCTTGGCTTTCAGGTCTTCACCGGCTTTGATCAGGTAATCGCCGGGGTATGTGCCATCTTCAAATGTCACCTCTTGGCCGTGGGCCTCAAGGTAGCGCAAATAGACAGACCGCGCCAAAACATCGACCTGCGCGCCGCCGTCGTTGATGTAATATTCGCGCGTCACGTCATAGCCCGCATACGCCAGCAAAGACGCCAATGCATCGCCAAACACAGCCCCACGCGTGTGGCCCACATGCAACGGCCCTGTTGGGTTGGCGCTGACGTATTCAACGTTCATCCGCTTGCCCTGCCCCAAATCGGACTTACCGAAATCGGCGTTGGTCAACGCGTTATGCACAACAGATGCCCAAACACCTGCATCCAACCGCATATTCAAAAAACCAGGTCCTGCAACATCTGCACTGTTAACCCGCGCATCCGCTGCCAACCGCGATGCCAAAGCATCTGCAATATCGCGTGGTTTCATTTTGGCAGGTTTCGCCAAAACCATCGCCGCATTGGTCGCCATGTCGCCATGGGCCGCATCACGTGGCGGTTCAACTGCAACATTATCAAACGACAGCCCATCAGGCAGCAGCCCGTCAGTTGTCATCTCAGTCAAACAGTCAATTACAAGCGCGCGGATATCGGCAAACAGGTTCATGGCACTTCCTTTCTCGGATGCGTCCGTTTAGCACTGTTATATCAGACGTCAACGAGCCTTACATGACACGCACCCTGTTCTTTCTTACAGCCCTAACCGCAATGCTAGCTGCAATGTCCGCAATCCTTATGCGGATCGAACTGGCCTACCCCGGCGTCTCACCCCTTTTCCAGACAGCAGATGGCGACCCAGACGGCAATATGTTCGGCGCTGTCGCGACCTTCCACGCCAGCGTTAGCTACCTGTGTGTCACCCTGCTTGGAACCACCATGGCCAGCGCAGCCAGAACAAAAGGCGCCCCATTGGCCGCGTTGTTCATCGGCCTCGGCTGCCTTTTTTCGTTTGTGATCCTCTCGGTCTTGGCGCTCACGCTCATACCTGCCCCGTCGGGTGATCAATCTGGCGTTGGATGGGTGCTGTACCCACCGCTATCAACGCAGCCCCAATCAATGTTCAACACACTACTAGACCTGCTGCCCTTCGAATTTTGGCTAGGCCCACTAGTAAGGGACATCACAAAAATCTTCATGTTGCCGTCTTGCGCAATGGTGTTTCTGGGGGCCTACGCGATGGTCGCAACGTTGCCATCATTTCGCTGGCTGTCGGTAATTGGGTTCATTCTGTTGGTCCCAATAACGATATTGGTTGGCGCTATCATCTTCTACAACAGCACCCCGTTTCTCACTCCAACCTATCTCATCGCTGTCTTTCCATTGCTCGCCTTCGCCAGCATTCGCCTGATCGATGCCGCGCCAAGCTGGCTCATGATCCTAACGTCAGGGCTCATCATCACCTCGGTTGGTCAGGTTATATTGCTGATTATCGCGACCCAAGGCTTCATAGACGGCACCATCGCAGAACCCGCGGGAACCTATGTCTTTCCGCTTGGCATGGCGTTCTTTGCCCTGCCTGCGCTCATTCTTTATGATCGAAACACCGACCTGCCCGCTTGGGCAACAGCGGCCACGGTTGGCGCTATTGCAATACCAATTACCCTTTGGGTCTCGTTACTGGTCAAACTGGGCCTAAACGGCATGCCCGCACGATATGTCGACTACCCGAACGCCTTTGCCGCAGACAGTCTGGCCGTTTCGGCGAATGTCATCTTCTTCGCGGCAATCTACCTTACGGTTATCACAGCCATCCGTCGCCAAACCCGATAGGACTAGCCAACCAACCGGTTGTGGGTTTCCAGTGCAAACCGGTCGGTCATCCCGCTGATGTAATCAGACACAATCCGCGCCAACGCGACCTCGCCCTCGGCGGCCGCGACGTCCTTGCGCCATTGTTTGGGCAAATGTTCAGGCTGTGCCATAAACAATGGGAACAAATCCTCAACCACTTGGGTGACTTCTTTGCGCATTTTCACAACCGAAGGCGCGCGATACATCTGCGTAAACAAGAACTTGCGAACCACTTTCAGATCCGCCCACAGCTCAGGTGAAAATTGCACCATCATCCGCCCAGCACTGCGCACATCCGCGCAAGACTGCGGATCAACCTCGGTCAAATTCGCGCGGCTCACCGCAATGACATCCTCAACCAGAACCCCAAAGAACCGGCGCAATGCCTCGTGACGGCGGCGATACTTGTCCAAATCTGGATACTTCGCATCCACCTCGCGGAAACAATCGCCAACAATCGGCAGGCTCAACAAATCATCGGTGCTGAACAATTCCGCACGCAATCCATCGTGAATGTCATGGTGGTTATAGGCCACATCATCCGCCAAAGCCGCCACTTGCGCCTCTGCACTGGCGTGGGTTTGCAGCTCCAAATCATGACGCGCGTTATAATTTTCCAAGGCATAGGGCACAGGTTCGCCCACAGGACCATTGTGTTTGGCGATCCCTTCCAACGTTTCCCACGTTAGGTTCAAACCATCCCACTCCGCGTAGTGGCGCTCTAAGGATGTGACAATCTGAACAGCCTGCGCGTTGTGATCAAACCCGCCATAGGGTGCCATCAACGCGGCCAAAGCATCCTCACCTGTATGTCCAAACGGCGTATGCCCAAGGTCATGGGCCAATGCGACAGCCTCGGTCAGCTCTCCGTTTAACCCCAATGTGCCTGCAATCGTGCGCGCCACCTGCGCCACCTCAATGGAATGGGTCAACCGCGTGCGAAAATAATCGCCCTCATGTTCCACAAACACTTGGGTCTTGTGTTTAAGTCGCCGAAACGCGCTCGAATGAATGATCCTGTCCCGATCCCGCTGAAAGGGCGACCGAAATTCACTCTCATCCTCAGAATACAACCGCCCACGCGTTTGCGTGGGGTGACATGCAAAAACTGCACCCATGATCTGCCTCATCTGTCCCGACGGGTACGACACTGCCTTGTCGCCCCTCATTCACGTCCCTATATTACGAAACAGATGCAACCGATAGGCCAAAGCCATGCTGACCCTACCCCCGAAAGTCACTTCTCGCGCGTTCGAACGCCTCGCTGAAATTGGCGCCGCCGACGACGGCAAGGCCCTGCGCATCGCAGTCGAGGGCGGCGGTTGTTCAGGCTTTCAGTATGAGATCGATCTGGACGAGGCAAAAGACGACGATCTTATCCTCGAAGGCAATGGCGAAAAAGTCGTCATCGACAGCGTCTCGCTGCCCTTCCTGACAGACGCCGTGATCGATTTCACCGAAGAACTCATCGGCGCACGTTTCGTCATCGAAAACCCCAACGCCTCCAGCTCGTGTGGCTGCGGTACCAGCTTTTCGATGTAACCCCGCCCACGTCCTAATCTGCACACATGTACATACAGCATGTGTACAGGTTGTGTACGCAAATCATACGCTTGTTTTCCGCCCTACAAGCCGTCAAAACGATGGGGCATATTTCGGGGGCACATATGAAAATCGCGACATTCAACATCAACGGTATCAAGGCCCGCATGGGCGCTCTCACCGAATGGTTAGAGGGGTCACAACCCGACGTCGCCTTGCTCCAAGAAATCAAATCCGTCGACGAAAACTTCCCGCGCGAACACTTTGAAAACCTCGGCTATACCGTTGAAACCCATGGACAAAAATCTTTCAACGGCGTCGCGATTCTGTCCAAACTCCCGCTAGAAGATGTCACCCGTGGCTTGCCTGGCGGAACCGGCACAGGGCGTGACAACGAAGACGACATCGAAGCGCGCTATATCGAAGCCACCGTCATCGGGGAAAAACCTATTCGTGTCTGTGGCTTATACCTACCCAACGGCAACCCAGCACCGGGCCCGAAATACGACTACAAACTCCGCTGGATGGAACGGTTACGCCTACGCGCGCTCGAGCTGATGGAACTCGAAGAACCCTTCCTAATGGCCGGAGATTACAACATAATTCCTCAACCCGAAGATGCCGCGCGCCCTGCCGCTTGGGTGGATGATGCTCTGTTTCGCCCCGACAGCCGCGCCGCATTTCGCCGCCTTTTGAACCTCGGTCTCACCGAAGCCTTCCGTGCCCGCCACCAAGGCCCAGAACATTATTCGTTCTGGGACTATCAAGCCGGCGCATGGAACCGCAACGACGGCATCCGCATCGATCATTTCTTACTGTCAAATCAATGCGCTGACCTGCTGAACGACTGCTGGATCGAATCCGAAGTTCGGGGCCGTGAAAAACCATCCGACCACGTCCCGGTTTGGGTCGACCTAAACGCATAAGGGACGGTGGGTGGGGCGTCTTTGCGCATTGCGCAAACAGCGTCACTCGGCCGTCACATCGTACCCATAAAGCCAATCCATCCGACCAATAAAGGCATTGGGCGCCAAAGCACCCAATGTTTTCAACCCCATATGGGCCACTCGACGTGGCACACCCGACAGGTGGTAGTTCTTGGCATTGGCATTCGCCGCCTCTATCGCCCGCTTAACACGGGGTTTTCTCAAGCCTTCATAGGTTTTTAACCCTGTTGAGATATCGTTCTCCCGATCACAGGCAACTGACAGTAAAAATGCGTCTTCAATTGCCAGATTCGCGCCTTGCGCCAAAAACGGCAAGGTTGGGTGGGCTGCGTCGCCTAAAAGGGCGATGTTCCCACGCGACCAACACTCCGCAACGGGGTGTCTGAAAAGCCCCCAAAGTCGGGGTCGTTCTACATGGGCCAAAATGGCCTGCAATGCTGGGCAGGCGTCCGCAAACGCGGCGCGTAGGTTTTGGGGCGCATCTTCATGGTGCCACCCCTCCTCCGCCCATGTATCGCGTTCCTGCACCGCAACGATATTCAAAACATCTTCCGCCAACGGGTAGGTCACAACGTGCCGTTTCGGAGCCATCCAAATGCTGGCAACGGGATCAATGTTCTTTGCACTCACAACCGAACGCCACGCAACCTGCCCTGTAAATTCTGCCGTGGCCGTGTGTCCGGTAAGCGACCGTAAAACCGAATGAATTCCATCCGCACCGGCAATAATATCCGCCTCTATCGACCCTTCAGATGTCTGCACATAACCTTGCGGTGTCACCCCTTCCACACGAACGCCAAACCGAACCGTGGCCCCCGCATTCTGTGCCGCATCCCCTAAAATCGCGACCAACGACGCGCGATGATAGAAACGATAGGCCGGTGACTGCGATGTCAGGTCAAACCGCGTCACAGCCATCCCACTCAACGCATCAACAGGTTGGACCGCAACGGCCTGTAGCCCCAGTTCTTGCAACTGGGGCTCCAACCCTAATGCGATCAAAGCGCGCGCACCGTTTGGGGTGATCTGAATACCAGCCCCAACTTCGCGAAACTCTGGCGCCTGTTCCAACACAGTCACGTCCGCCCCACTGCGTGCAAAGGCTAGGGCAGCGGTCAATCCGCCAATGCCCCCACCCACAACGCAAACGCGGCGCCCCCTATTGGAACCGCCGCGATCAATTTGGATAACACTGTCCGACACTTAATCGTCGCGATGCACTTTTTCGCGGCGTTCGTGACGTTCTTGCGCCTCAAGGCTCATCGTTGCAATCGGGCGGGCATCCAGACGTTTCAACGAAATCGGCTCGCCTGTTACGCTGCAATACCCAAATTCGCCTTCATCAATCCGGCGCAATGCACCGTCAATCTTGGCGACCAATTTACGAGCACGGTCCCGTGTGCGCAGCTCAAGCGCGCGGTCGGTTTCTTCGGATGCACGGTCCGCAACATCGGGAATGTTGCGCGTGCCGTCTTTCATGCTTTCGATGGTATCACGGCTATCTTCAAGAATGTCTGACCGCCATGCGTGCAGCTTGCGGCGGAAATATTCCACCTGCCGTTCGTTCATAAACGGCTCATCATCAGCAGGTTTGTAGTCGTCCAGCAAAATTTCTTCGGATTTCATATTCGCTCCCTCGTCCGCGGGTACCCCATACCCTTAAGCAAACAGGACTTTCGCCCGCTTTCCTTTGCGCCTGATCTACTACCATCGCTGCTCCATGTCACCCCCTGATCCTGCCCATTTTTTCCGCCCTTGAAGGTACAATCCCGCGTGATACCGTCACCCTAAATTTATCTACGAAAGGTCACTACACCCATGCGCTTTACCGGCACCGAAACCTATGTCGCAACAGATGACCTCACAATCGCGGTCAATGCTGCGGTAACTTTAGAACGCCCACTGTTGGTAAAGGGCGAACCGGGTACAGGAAAAACTGAACTGGCCCGCCAAGTCAGTGCCGCATTGGGCCTTCCAATGATCGAATGGCACATCAAATCCACGACCAAAGCCCAGCAGGGTTTATACGAATATGACGCCGTTTCGCGCCTACGTGACAGCCAGCTTGGTGACGAAAAAGTGAATGACGTCGCCAACTACATCAAGAAGGGTAAACTGTGGCAAGCGTTCGAAGCCCAAGGTCGTGTTGTGTTGCTGATTGACGAAATCGACAAGGCCGACATTGAATTCCCAAATGACTTGCTACAAGAACTCGACCGGATGGAGTTTCACGTCTACGAAACAGGCGAAACTGTCAAAGCCATTCAACGGCCCATCGTGATCATTACATCCAACAATGAAAAAGAACTGCCAGACGCGTTCTTGCGCCGCTGCTTCTTTCACTACATCCAGTTTCCTGACATGGACACCATGCGCAAGATTGTTGAGGTCCACCACCCCGGCATCAAGGACAGCCTGTTAACCGCGGCCCTGACCCAGTTCTTCGAAATTCGTGACCAGCAAGGTTTGAAGAAGAAACCGTCCACGTCAGAAGTGTTGGATTGGCTTAAACTACTGCTCGCCGAAGACCTAACCGCAGAGGACCTTAAACGTGACGGCGCATCGGCGCTTCCCAAACTGCATGGTGCATTGTTGAAAAACGAACAGGACGTGCATCTATTTGAACGCTTGGCGTTTATGGCACGAGGTGGACGGTAACGCCCGCCTCTGGCATGCCATTAGGCCCATTCAAGTGGGTTCAGCCCCAACAAGTGCGAAATCTGTTCGTAGACGTCCGGGTATTCGTCCAATAACCGCTGCGGTTTTTCGAAAAACACTTCAACCGAAACAGCTAGAAATTCGACATAGTTAGTGGCTGCGTAGTCTGACAGAACTGTCTTTCGATTATGGTTCACATTTTCCACGTGGGCGTCATAGCCTGCCATGATCGCCTTTTCCCAATCTTCATATCGTTGCCCTGCAGCAAGGATGGGAATGGCGTTGGTTTGCCCCGACAGCGCATCTAACTGATGTGCAAATTCGTGCAGCACAAGGTTATGGCCGTCTAACCCGTTCAACCCGCCCTGTTCCGCATGGGGCCACGACAAGACAACAGGACCGTGCTGCCAGCTTTCGCCAAGGCGCACTTGGCTTTCTTCTGTCACCACAAACCCGTCATGATTTTTCTGACGTGATCTAAACGCGCTTGGGTATAACAAGATTGTGCGCAACGTGCTGTACCAAGCCTCACTGTTTACAATCAAAAGGCAGGCTTGCGCTGCTATCGACAGCTCGACCCGACGGTCAACGACAACGCCGCTACGGCCGTAGATGTCGATCTGATCTAGGAACAGGTTAATCTTGCCTTGAATTCGTTTCTGCAAGGCATCGGGCAACTGCCCCACCATCGGGACCATCTCTTGTACAATCGCCCAATCTTGCGCCTGTAAGGTAGAATTCAAAAGCCGTTGGCGAATGCGGCGTCGACGCAGCTTAACTCCGGCAATGGCGACACAAACGAGCACGATGATGGCTAAAAAATAGGTAAACATACACTACAACCTATATCTTGTGGGTCAGTCCGTCACCCCCACTAACCCATTGAGTCTTTTGAAACACACACCGCGTTACAATCGCGAAGCTCCCCATCTTTTAGGTGAAATAAGGCAGTTTCTTCCCCTTTAATGGATCTGTCCAAGCAATGGACGTGGAATTGCCCAATTTCGCGCCCACTTGGGCCTCAGTCGACTGGCAGGTTTCAGGCTGAGACAAAAGGAGAGCAGAGTTGACCAAGGCAAAAATGCCGGTCGCAAAGCATCACACGTCACGGGCCGAAGATGCCCGGACGGGACAGGTGTGGACCGAAGAACTGACCTATTTTAAGGGCAGCGCCGATTGCGTTGACCCTACTGGTATGGACCCTTATGCGCCGTCTGGTCGCCTCTCCTCGCGGGGGGCCTTATGAACCGTACGTTCCGTCGCCTATTGGCCTTATCGATTATGTTTATGACCGCCTGTACGCCTGTGCCGCAGTCAAACCTTGCCCCTACTTTGCCGACCCGCACCATGGGTCTTCAGGACGCTCTCCCCCCGATGCAGTCGTTTGCGGGGAACCGTATTGTAACGCCGACGCGATCTAACCGCGAAATCGGCAAAGACTTTATGGACCTAGCGTTCCGGATGGAAAGTGGGCGCCCGGTTGCCCGCCTTACACGGTTCGAAGCCCCTATTTCTGTGCGTGTTACAGGTGACGTTCCTGCTAGCCTTCCACAAGACCTGCGCGCGCTTTTGGGCCGCCTGCGATCAGAAGCGAACATTGACATCTTCATGACCGGTGCCGAAACCGCATCGATCACGATCGAGGCCATTCCGCGCCGCGTGTTGAACGAAGCTGTTCCACGTGCCGCCTGTTTCGTGGTTCCGCGCGTGTCTTCATGGGAAGAATTCAAAACCGTGCGCCGGACACCAACGGTAGATTGGACAACATTAGAACGCCGCGACCGTGCTGCTGTCTTTGTGCCATCTGATGTTGCTCCACAAGAAATCCGCGATTGTTTGCACGAAGAATTGGCACAAGCCCTTGGCCCTCTCAACGACCTTTACCGCCTATCTGATTCCGTCTTCAACGATGACAACATCCATGCGGTGCTGACGTCGTTCGATATGTTAATCCTGCGCGCTTATTATGACCCTGCCCTTCAAAACGGCATGAGCCGTGGGCAAGTTGCGGCTCGTTTGAACCCCGTTCTGGCGCGTTTAAACCCGGCCGGCGAAATCCAAACAGCCCGCCCCCAGAACGACACAACGCGCGACTGGATCGAAAACATTGAAACCGCCCTCACTGCTGGGTCTTCTGCCCAGCGCCGCCGGAACGCAGCATTGCAAGCAGTTAGTGTAGCTGGTGCTTTGAACTGGTCCGGCCCACGCGACGGGTTTGCACATTACGCCTTTGGCCGCCTGAATGTGGGACACGACAGCGACATCGCACTAGCGTCCTTTAACCAAGCCCTGTCGATTTACAATCGATCATCTGAAACACGGCTACACTCAGCACATGTGTCGGTGCAGTTGGCGGCCTTCGCCCTGTCCGCAGGTGATGGCGCTGCTGTTTTGAACTTGGTTGAAGGTGCAATGCCTATCGCGGCACGCCATGAAAATGCAGCCCTATTGGCAACCTTGATGATGTTCAAAGCCGAAGCCTTGGAAATGACGGGGCAAGCTGCCGCAGCAGAGGCCGTGCGCATGGACTCTTTGGGTTGGGCGCGATACGGATTTGGTTCGGACCAACAGGTTCGCGCACGACTTCGCGAAATTGCATCACTCAACCCACTCAAAGGGATCTAACGCCATGATCTACCCCCTCGCAGGCATCTTCATCGGAGCAGTGTTAGGGGCGTTAAAGGCAAGGTCTAAGGGCGGCAAACCGGCCGACATGGCCCAATGGGGTGCTGTATTTGCGATGATCTTTGGCATCATCGGCTTGTTCATTGCTGTGATCATCACGCGGGCATCGATCTAATATGTTTCTGCCCTTCTTCGATCAGCTTCGAAGGGGTGGTGTACCGGTTTCCTTGCGCGAGTATTTGACGTTCCTTGAGGGCATGGACGCAGGCATTGCGACCTACGACATCGAAGCGTTCTACTATTTGGCTCGCACCTGCATGGTCAAAGACGAACGCAACATCGACAAATTTGATCGTGCCTTTGCCACCGCGTTTGAAGGGCTAGACGCCATAACGGCCGATCAGGTGCTAGAGGCCGTCGACATCCCGCAAGAGTGGCTGGAAAAGATGGCCGAAAAACACCTAACCCCTGAAGAGAAGGCCGAGATCGAGGCCTTGGGTGGTTTCGACAAACTGATGGAAACGTTGAAGAAGCGCCTAGAGGAACAAAAGGGCCGCCACCAAGGTGGCAGCAAATGGGTTGGGACTGCCGGCACTTCGCCCTTTGGGGCGTATGGGTATAACCCTGAAGGCGTCCGTATCGGCCAAAATGAATCCCGTCATCAACGTGCGGTCAAGGTTTGGGACAAACGCGAGTTCCGCAATCTGGATGACACCGTTGAAATTGGCACCCGTAACATCAAGGTCGCGCTAAAGCGTCTGCGCCAATGGGCCCGTGATGGCGCAGCAGATGAATTGGACCTAGATGGCACCATCAGGGCAACGGCGGAAAACGGGTACCTCGACGTACAAACAAGACCAGAGCGGCGCAATGCCGTGAAGGTTCTGTTGTTCTTGGACGTTGGAGGATCGATGGATCCACATATCAAGCTGGTGGAAGAGCTGTTTTCTGCGGCCAAGTCCGAATTCAAACATCTGGAACATTTCTATTTCCACAACTGCCTTTACGAAGGTGTATGGCGTGACAACCGCCGCCGGTGGGATGCGCAAACACCGACATGGGATATTCTGCGCACCTATGGGTCTGACTACAAATGTATCTTTGTCGGTGACGCGTCTATGTCCCCCTACGAGGTTGCCTACCCCGGCGGGGCCAACGAACACTGGAACGAAGAGGCTGGACAGGTCTGGCTAGAACGCGCGCGAGAACAATGGCCAAACCATATTTGGCTCAACCCATTGCCGGACCGCTATTGGCAGTACACTCAGTCGGTGCAAATGATCCAAGGTATCTTTGGTGCGGACCGTATGGTGCCCATGACATTGGATGGAATTGAACGCGGGATGAAAATACTGACATGATACGTGACCTTTGGGAACATAACCGGTGGGCGTTTATTGCGTTCTTGGTGGCACTGACAACGTTGGGCGTTTTTGGTGTTCGCACCATTTCATCAGCCATTTATTGGTACGACCCTGCACACCAAGACCAACCATTGGCCCCATGGATGACGCCGCGCTATGTCGGACAGTCTTATCACCTGCCCCGCGAAGTGATCGAAGAGGTTTTCTTTATTGAACGCGGTAAAGAGCTACCTCGCATGCGGGTTGGTTCAATCGCTGAACAACAGGGCCTGACCTTAGAAGAACTACAAGCACGTCTGGACGCAGCCAACGCCGCCTTCGAAGCCGCGCGCGAGGCCAAAGACAATGAGTGATACAATCCTCGCACTTGTGGTCGACTATGGCGTGCCAATCGTGTTCTGCGTAACGTTCCTGAGCTGCCTTGCTGTGCCCGTGCCTTCTTCGTTGTTGATGTTAGCCGCTGGTGGGTTTGCAGCCACGGGTGATCTTTCGCTTGCGGCGGTCACACTGGGGGCTTTCTGTGGCGCAGTATTAGGAGATAATACTGGATATTGGATTGCCCGACGTCTGGGCGAGCGCGCCGAAAGCTGGTTGGTAAAAGAGCCGAAACGTGCGGCCCTTCGTGATCGATGCGTTGCCTACCTAGACAAACGTGGCGGCCCATCCGTGTTTTTAACCTGTTGGCTATTTGCGCCCTTAGGGCCATCCATGAACTACGTATGCGGGTTATCCAAATTTTATTGGCCGCGGTTTGTCTTGTGGGGCATGGCCGGCGAAGTTGTGTGGGTGTCTATATACGTGGGGCTAGGATACACATTCGCCGACAGCATCGCGACCTTAGCGAGCGTATTGGCTAACGCCAGCGGGTTCGTCACTGCGTTTGGTGTGGTCATTGGCCTAGGTTGGTGGCTGATGCGCGCAGTACAAGCGCGTCGAAATCAAATGCCCAGCGCGGAATAGGCCCCAAGTACGGCAATAGGCACAAACAGCCATCCTTGAAACAAGACCGCAAACGATGTGCCCAGTGCGTATTTTGCACCGAGCCCGGCAACCGCGATTGCAGCCGCCAACAATGTGCCTGCCACCACATAGGCCGTGCCCCAAACAAGGCCCATCACAAAAAAGACCCCCATCAAGAACAAGGTCGCCGTAACCATGTGCCAGCACATCCACATGGTTGCCATTACCGTGTGGTCAAGCGAGCTGGCTTGCCGCAATGGTTTCGCGATCGTCGCCCCTCCTCCAAAGAAATGCAGCAAACACCACGCAAACGATAACAACGCTGCGATCGATACGGACCAGTTTTCATATAGAATTGTCATTACACGCTCCATTCATGAATGAAGCTCACCACAAAGACGCCGACATGTCAGGGTGACAGCTTAACGCACCCCAGCAACCGTTTGGGGTTAAGCGGCCAAAAGCACCTGTGCCTCGTGTCGTCTAAGGCTACGCCGGGCCGCAACTGGTTCTGTTTTCCCGTTCAACACACCTGGAAAAAGCTCCTCAAGCTCTTCCTGCGTCGCAACATCCATCCCGTTCAGGGTTTGCGCCCCAGGTAAATAACTCTCTGTCCAAAGCCCATCGCTCAGCACAAGTTGATGGCGATCAAATGCAATGTGGATATAGGTTACCGGCTTTAGATCGGTGTCTCGCGTGACCGATTTGGAATTCACAAGATGCCCTGCTGGGATCAAAACCTCGTTCTCTTCAAACAACAGTTCCACCAAAGGGCTGTCAAAAACAACGCGGTGCATAGGGGAAACGTGCATCTCGGTGCGCGGCATGCCCACACCAAACGCATCAGCTGCAATAACAACTGGCCGCAACTTTGGACGCGCCCACAGGTCTGACCAAGTCAAATTTCTATGCCCAATCCAACGGACGGGTTGAAATCCATCGTCTTTGGTTCGCACGAGGTCACCAACTATAAGGTCTTCAACTTTTTTGAGGCCGCTATTTGTTTCAATCTGTGTACCCGGGGTGAAACAAGGCGGCGTCGCGTATGAAGCATAGGGCGTGGTCGCGCCACCCGGCCCTTCGGCTGTGTCCACAACCTCTAGGGTTACACCGATCGGAGGAAAACCGGAAACAGGACCAATAAAGGCCAACCCTTCTACCGTACCATAACTTGGTGACCCATCACTGCTGTTAATGTTGAAACCAATTAACGTGTAAGTGTTTCCAGACGGGTCTACCACGGTCAGCCTGTATTCAGCCTCAACCCTTGAACCTGCGTCATATGTTGCCGACCCATAGGTGATATCGCTGTCTAGGTTCTGACCACTTTCACTGTCATTAAAATTGTTATCATCATCAAAGACATCGACGGTTTGCCATGCATTCGAGTTCAGGGTGATTTCCATCCCATCAAGGTGCACGCCGCTCCCTTGATCGAAACCAGACAAGACAGGTGTCGCGCTTGGATCAGTAGGGTCAACGATGCTGACATTGGCTGCTTCTAACGTATACAACGTAAAAACTGGCATGATTACAAATCTCACTTCTGGCCAACAGGCTGCAGCCTGCACAACTTTTCAATCATTCTTTGGTTCACCTTTATGGCACCTAGGTGGCCGATATTCGTTTTTAAGTGGGAATAATCACCGGCTTGTCACCAGAGCAGCGATCCAAAAGTTGAGCTTGCCCAAGCGCGCAACACGCCCCATATCAAGATCATGCTCAGATTCACCCCCATCCTTCTTGCCGTTGGTTACGGCATCATCATGTACCGCTTTTCCGCATGGCGCCTGAAACGCGAGCTGGATGAGAAATCGACAGAATTGGCCGACCCAAAACTGCGTGAGCTCGCGGCAGACATGGCATCGGTCGTGGATATCCCTAAAATCAAAGTCCATATCTATGAAGTTGAACCTGTAAACGGGCTTGCCGCCCCCGACGGACGCATTTTCATCACCCGTGGATTTTATGCGAAGTACCAAGCAGGCGAGGTCACAGCAGCTGAAATGGCGTCTGTTATCGCCCATGAACTTGGGCATGTTGCCTTGGGGCATTCCCGCCGCCGTATGATCGACTTTTCCGGCCAAAACGCATTGCGCACAGCCCTCGCAATGGTTTTGTCACGCATCATACCTGGGTTGGGCCCTATGATCGCTAATGCAGCAATGTCGTTGTTAATGGCGCGGCTATCGCGCAACGATGAATACGAGGCAGACGCGTATGCCTCCGCTCTATTGGTAAAGGCAGGGATTGGAACTGCGCCGCAAAAAACATTGTTTGAAAAGTTGGAAAAACTGACCGGCGCCCGTGGGGCTTCACAGCCAGCATGGTTGTTGAGCCATCCGAAGACCGCCGAACGGGTTGCCGCGATTGAAGCTAACGAAATCAAGTGGGATGTGTGACTGTCAGTCTTGCGAAAGACGTTTCCCTAAACGTGGAAGACGGGCTTTTCGCATAAGCTTGCGCATTTCCCATGGGTCGCCAGACAAATGGCGCGCTTGGTCCAAAACCGCATCTCCAACGGATTGAACTTCATCGGGGTAACTGTCGTGAAGGCCTATCAAGAACCCATCGGGGTCGACACGTTGCAGCCCCTCTTCCGCAAGAACGTTGCGCGGAAAATCCTTTGCATTCACGGTCATGACCGCATCTGCTGAACAGCCCACCGCGGCTGCCAAAACATGAACGTCATTGGGGTCTGGCAACCAAAGCCGCGCTTCTACCCCTTGGGGGATACGCACCTGCGCCTTTGGAAACCGCGCATTGATTGCTGCTATCTCGCCGCGGGCGATTGTTTCCCCTTCTGGTCCGATCTTGCGTGCTGCGCGCGCCCATTCTTCCAGAATGCGGGGCGACCAACGAGGGTCAAACAGTCCTTGCGCCGCGACGCCCAATACCACCTCCCGCATAACGGTCGGGTACAGCACACAGGCGTCTATCAGGACACGCATGGAACGTTACAGCCGAAATGTGAGCGCTTTGAGGTATCCGCTTTCTGCCAATTGCGGCAACAACGGATGGTCAGGCCCAGCAAAACCGGTGCTGACAAGTTGCCCCCGTTTACCACCCTTCCCGATCCCGCGGGCTGATGCATCGCGGAACCGTTTAAGGTCTGCCGCGTGCGAACATGAACATAAAACCAAATAACCACCCTCTTTAACCAAAGGCGTCGCCATACGGGCCACGCGTTCATAGGCCCGCATCCCCTTTTCTAACGCGACCTTAGACGGGGCAAAGGCGGGCGGGTCACAAACAACAACGTCGAAACGTTCTTTTGCCTTGCCCATCGCCTCTAGCGCTTCAAATGCATCAGACTGACGTGTTTCAAACCGGTCAGCGACGCCTGTTGCTTCAGCCCCTGCTTGCGCAAGTTCTAATGCAGGCGCTGATCCGTCAACGGCGACAGCGCTTTGTGCACCCGCAGCCAAGGCTGCCAAAGAAAACCCGCCAACATGGCTGAACACATCCAGCACACGGCCACCTTTTGCTAAACCAGCTGCAAAGGCATGGTTTGGCCGCTGATCAAAGAACAGGCCGGTTTTCTGCCCTCCCATGACATCCGCCATATAGGTCGCACCATTCATAGGGACGGCAATTGGGCCGGTAGGCTCGGAACCTGTGGCGACGACAAGCTCTTCCTCCAGTCCTTCAAGGCTACGCGCTCGGCCTGTTCCGTTTTTGATAACTGTGCTGCACCCGGTGACAGACACCAAGGCTGCTACCAACGCATCAAACAAACGTTCCGCCCATGCGGCGTTTGGCTGGACGACTGCCACATCACCAAACCTGTCAATCACCACCCCAGGAAGGCCATCCGCCTCGGCGTGAATCAAACGATAGAACGGTTCGTCATACATGCGGCTGCGATGTTCCAAAGCGCGGGTCAAACGCGCGGCAAACCATGCTTCGTCAATCTCGGCTTCGATGTCGCGGTCCAACATCCGAACAGCGATTTTAGATTTTGGGTTGATAGTGCCCAAGCCCAGTGGCTTGCGGTCGGCGTCTTCCAAAATGACTAATCCACCATGGCTTAAGCCTTTGGTGCGGCGGTCCATGACCAACTCATTGGCGAAGACCCACGGGAACCCGTGGCGAATGACTTGCGGTTTTGCTTTAGGAAGCAGGCGAACAATAGGAAGAGGGAGCTGTTTCATAACAGCCCCCTTACCGTGTTCAATTCATATTGGGAAGCAGATCAGATATCTGAAGCCACAACGAGTGAGTCTCGTGTCGTACCTGTCAACTCTTGAAAGATCAGACTGGTAAGGTGGGTTGTGATCCGTTCTTTCTGGCCCTGCCCCTGAAAATCAGCGGCGACGGCTGCGGTGCCACCCAATGCTGGCAAATCAGCGTTAATCCGGCGTGTCTGTTCAAGGATTTGGCCTGTTTCCGCGTCACGGATTGTCAGGTCGAACTTGATAGAATGCACACCACCAACAGAGAAACGCGTGCGTTCTGTTAAAGAATGGAAACGTGCAAGTTGCACATCAACAGTTACTGGGCGGCTGCCTGTTAGGCCTTCACCTGCAGAACGGATCGATGTTTCGAAGATTGCTGCGATCTGTTCTGGGCGGTTGCCCAACGGATCACCACGCCAAACGATATCAGCGATCGGGTAATAAGAATTGGCTTCAGAGACCGTCATGTCCGCTGGCACTGCAAAACGAATGGAATGCAATGAATAATCGCGCAGAACTTCGGCTTGGGCCGCTGCATCAATGCGCGGTGTCTCAAGGGGTGCGTTTCGCGACACAACGTCTGCGCCAGAACAGGCGGTCAAGACGGCGGCGACTGCGCCAAGTGCAACAAGTTTCAATAGTTTCATTTTAGTCCTCCGGGGCTTCGCCCAGTTGTGTGTGCCCCCCCACGAGGCAGGACCTTTATGACCTTCGATTTGGGGCGGAATTGTGGTTAACTTTTGGTTAATGCTGGGTTTCTACGCGGTCTTCTCTGGGCGAACGGCCAAAGAAAATAGAAGAAAAACGAACACAAACAGCCGTTGTTAGCGCAAACATATTCTGCTAGGACGCAGGCAACCCGAAACACCTAAAGGTGCATCATGGCATTGAACTCGACCATCGACCGCGTAACCGACCGCATCATCGCACGTAGCGAAGGCCCGCGAAAAACTTATTTAGATCGCATGGCAGCAGCAGCAGCCGAAGGCCCGCGCCGTGCACACCTCACCTGTGGTAACCAAGCCCATGCCTATGCGGCAATGGATGGGGACAAAGACACATTGGTGGCCGAACGCGCACCGAATATCGGGATCATCACAGCCTATAACGACATGCTGTCTGCCCACCAGCCGTTTGAAACCTTCCCTGAACAGATCCGCAAAGTGGCCCGTGCCAATGGCGGCACCGCCCAAGTGGCAGGCGGCGTGCCCGCGATGTGCGATGGCGTCACTCAAGGCCAGACCGGCATGGAGCTGTCATTGTTTTCACGCGACGTTATCGCATTGGCCGCAGGCGTTGGCTTGTCGCACAACGTTTTTGATTCAGCGTTATACCTTGGCGTCTGCGACAAAATCGTTCCCGGCCTTATCATTGCGGCTGCAACCTTCGGCTATATTCCAGGGCTATTCGTTCCTGCTGGGCCGATGACCTCTGGCCTACCAAATGATGAAAAAGGCAAAGTCCGACAGGAGTTCGCAAAAGGCAACATTGGCCGCGAAGAACTGATGAAAGCCGAAATGGCATCCTACCATGGACCGGGGACTTGCACGTTCTACGGAACAGCCAACACCAACCAAATGTTGATGGAATTCATGGGCCTTCACCTGCCGGGTGCATCATTTGTGAACCCTGACACTGAATTGCGTGAAGCGTTAACAACAACTGCGACCCAGCGTGCATTGGAAATCACAGCACTTGGAAACGAATACACGCCGGTTTCAGACATTCTGGACGAGAAAGCGTTTGTAAACGGCTTGGTTGGCTTGATGGCAACGGGTGGATCGACAAACCTCGTGTTGCACTTGCCTGCAATGGCCCGCGCGGCTGGCGTTATCCTTGACCTCGAAGATTTCTCTGACCTATCTGCAGCGACCCCTTTGATGGCCAAAGTTTACCCAAATGGATTGGCTGACGTGAACCACTTCCACGCGGCTGGCGGATTACAGTTTATGATCGGCAACCTTCTTGAAGAGGGGCTATTGCACGAAGACGTAAAAACCGTCGCGGGCTCCGGGCTCGACCATTACGCGAAGGACCCAAAATTCACCGGTGGCCGTGTTGTTTATGAAGATGGTCCAAAAGAAACCTTGAACGACCGCATCCTGCGCCCTGCGACTGACCCTTTCCAGCCACAAGGTGGTCTGGTTCAGCTCACAGGTAACGTCGGGCGCGGGGTTATCAAGATTTCCGCCGTCGCACCTGACCGCCATGTGGTCGAAGCACCCGTTCGCATCTTCCATGAACAACATGATGTTAAGGCCGCTTTCCAAGCTGGCGAATTTACCGAAGACACGATCGTGGTTGTGCGTTTCCAAGGGCCTAAATCAAACGGCATGCCTGAACTCCACTCACTGACGCCCACAATGTCGGTCCTACAGGACCGCGGGCTAAAGGTTGCGTTGGTCACTGATGGCCGTATGTCTGGCGCATCGGGCAAAGTTCCATCTGCCATTCACGTCGCCCCCGAAGCCGCGGATGGTGGCCCTATCGCGCTATTGCGTGACGGCGATGTTTTGCGTTTGGATGCCGATGCAGGCACATTGGAATGCCTGACAGACCTGACAGGCCGCGAACCTGCGGTTGCTGATTTAACAGGTAACGGCAACGGCGTTGGCCGCGAGTTGTTTGAGGTCTTCCGTAATACGGTCGGAGCCTCTACAGAGGGCGCAGGCGTGGTAATCTAGTATACCACTTTACACTTATATCATCCTTCAGAGGAGGTCCGCGCCTCTGATCATCCGCAAAGGAAAAGAATATGACACCCGAAAAAGCGTCCATCGAAGCTGCAAAAGTCTGCCAATTGGCCCCTGTCGTCCCCGTGATTGTAGTGGATGACGCGGCAAAAGCCGGTGACTTGGCGCAAGCCTTGGTTTCTGGCGGGCTACCTGCACTAGAGGTGACTTTGCGCACACCTGCCGCGCTGGATGCGATCCGCGAAATGGCCAAAGTAGAAGGCGGCGTCGTGGGCGCAGGCACATTGCTGACGCCAGCTGATGTTGAAGCGGCCAAAGAAGCTGGTGCAACATTTGGCGTTTCACCCGGTGCAACGGACCGTTTACTGGATGCCTGCGAAGCAAACGACCTTCCATTACTGCCCGGTGCAGCGTCCGCATCAGAAGCCATGCGCCTTCTAGAACGCGGTTACACCGTTCAAAAGTTCTTCCCTGCAGGGGCCGCCGGTGGTGCACCATTGCTGAAAGGGATTGGTGCGCCGATCCCACAGGTTAAATTTTGCCCAACTGGTGGCGTGTCTTTGGCCAACGCCAACGACTACCTGTCGCTGAGCAACGTGATTTGTGTCGGTGGGTCATGGGTTGCCCCAACATCCATGGTGGATGCGGGCGATTGGGCTGGCATCACTGCACTGGCCGCCGAAGCATCCAAACTGGCGCGTTAAGTCTAGTGCTCTACGCGGGCGCGGCGACCGCCGCGTCTGCGTGGTGTTTGCGGGGTCGCAAGCCCTTCACGCAATGTGATTGTCATTGGATGATCTTTAGATTCTTCGGCATGACGGCTCAACAAGGCCACAATGCCGGTCTGCGCTTCGCCAGCGTAACTTAACGCCCAATCCAAGAAAATCGACCGACATTCTGGCGCGGAAATTCCGTCAATCAGGTATGCATCTGCGATGAGCCCTTTGGGGTCCAGTTCATCTCTCAGTATCATGTCGCCCCCTTCAAAATCCGCTCAATTGTGTCAGCCGCCGTTTGGCTGGTTGTGTGCATCCGGTCAGCCAAATCTTCAAGGCTTTGGGCACCAGTTTCGCGCAATATAAATCGCCGGCCACCCTCGCCCAGCATTTCAGCGTTTAGCCCTCCGCCCTGTAGCAATTGGGCGGCCACCTGAACAGTCCAACACAATCTCGCCGCATCTGTTAGTGCAGCGCTGTCCGCGACATTCAAGCCACCCGCCGCGACTTGATCGACAGTTTCGCGGCTGACATCACCTGCCCGCAAAGCCAAGGTTTGACCAGCCAGTTCAACGTCTTGCAAACGACCATGCCCAATTTTTGCATCAAACGGCCCGTCTGGTGATTTCGCGTCAGCTATGCGCCTGCGCATATCTGCGATGTCCTGCAACACCGTTTCCCCCGTCGATTTTGCCGCCAATACGCGGCCACGGACGGCTTCGACATCGCCCCCAAGTGACGCATCACCTGCCACGACGCAGGCCCGGGTCAACGCAAGATGTTCCCACGTCCATGCCTGTTCCATCTGATATGTTTCGAAACCAGAATATGCCGTCGCAACCGGCCCTTGCCCGCCACTTGGCCGCAACCGCATATCAACCTCATACAGGCGGCCCTCTGACATGGGGGCCGAAATCGCGGTAACCAAGGCCTGTGTCAGACGTGCGTAATATGGACGGGTCGCCAAACTGCGCGCACCATCAGACAAGTCTTGCCCCTGCCCGTCATAGATCACGATTAGGTCCAAATCGGACGCCGCGTGCAAGCGCCCTGCTCCGAGTGATCCCATCCCCAAGACTACGGCGCCTCGTCCTGGCGGCTTACCGTGCTTACTTGCGAAATGATCGGTTACAACAGGAAAAACTGCGCCAATCACGGCCTTGGCCAAATCAGCATATTGCCGACCGGCCGTATCGGCGTCGATGAGCCCCCGCAAATGATGCACCCCGATCCGAAAGTGCCATTCTTTCATCCAACGTCGCGCCGCATCTAGCTGCGTTTCATAATCTGGTGCAGCAGCCAACGTTGAGGTCAACGCGACCTGTAACGCCTCATGACCAGGCCATTCTGTAAAGAAATCACCACCTATAACCGCATCAAACACCGCGCCGTTGCGGCCCAAATATTCGGCCAACGCCGGTGCCGTCCCTGCAATATCGACGATCAGTTGGGTCAGTTGCGGATTGGCCTCGAACAACGAAAAGATCTGCACCCCTGCTGGAAGGCGCGACAAGAACCCATCGAATGCCAGCAAGGCTTCTTCTGGTTTTGCCGCATCCTGCAATGCGGCTAGTAAACGTGGCCTAAGACGCTCAAAAATCTCAACAGCACGATCAGACCTCAGAGCCGGATAGGTGAGCCAGCGCTCGGTGATCGATGTTCCGAACTCGGGCACTGGGTCAGACTGCGTAGGGGCAAAGAACCCCTCGGTGAGGCTATGTACTTCTTCCAGACGGTCTGTCAGGTCTGCCCGCAAGTCCGCGTCCTGCATCCCCATAAAGGCCGCCAAACGTTCAAACCCTTCGTCCGAGCTTGGCAGATCATGTGTTTGCGCATCGCCAATCATCTGCAACCGGTGCTCCACCTCTCTGTGGGCGCGGTAGTGGTCTGTCAGCACATTCGCGTCAGCCTGTTCGACCCATCCGGCTGCCGCCAATGCCGCCAAGCCGTCAACGGTACCGCGGCATCGCAACTCGGGGTCCCGCCCCCCTGCGATCAACTGACGGGTCTGCGTAAAGAATTCGATTTCGCGGATACCGCCACGGCCCAATTTCATGTTGTGACGTGGTAAACTTATTGGGCCACCGAGCCCTTTGTGCTGGCGAATACGCAAACGCATGTCGTGCGCATCTTGGATCGCCACAAAATCGAGGTGTTTTCGCCACACGAACGGGGTCAACGTCTTTAAAAAAACCTCACCTGCGGTCACATCGCCAGCTGCCGCGCGGGCCTTAATATAAGCTGCGCGTTCCCATGTTCGGCCAACGCTTTCGTAATACCGTTCTGCCGCTTCCATCGACAGGCACACCGGCGTCGCAGAAGGGTCAGGTCGCAATCGCAGATCCGTGCGAAATACGTAGCCATCGCCTGTCATGTCGCTGAGCAGCCCAGCCATTTTACGGGTCACGCGAATGAACGACGCGCGGGCCTCATGAAAGTCATCGGGGTCGAAACGGGTTTCATCGAAAAGGCAAATCAGGTCGATGTCACTGGAATAGTTCAGTTCGTATGCGCCCCCCTTTCCCATGGCCAAACACACCATTCCCCCTGCAGTTTGGGCGTCACCTTCTACCTGCCCAGGAAGCTTTCCGCGCTTGATCTCGGCGGCCACCAAACGTTGCAATGCCACGTTTACTGCGCCGTCCGCTAATCGCGACAACGCCGTGGTCACCTGTTCTAACGTCCAAACCCCACCTAAATCGGCCAGCCCCGTTAAGAGCGCCAAGCGCCGTTTGGCTTGGCGAAGCCCCCTTGCCATGTCCGCAAGGGGCAATTCGGCAATCACAGCCAATTCGGTTTCTAATGCAGCCTCTGGGGAGTCTAGGTTTTCGCGCAACCAAGCCCCATCGCGGCGCAAAAGCCTGGCCAAATAACCACTGCACCCCGCGGCGCCCGCTATAAGGTCGCGCACCTCTTTGGGGAAATCGCCAAAACCATCTGCAGCGTCTTTGCCTAGATCGGCATCAAATGGAACAGGACTACGGGTTATATTTGAGGCGAAGGTCATAGCGCGACTGTGCGCCCCACATCTCTCGAGTTCAACCGCTCTGGTAGTCCTGAAACCAACATTCTAGGGTCAAGTCATGAGCAAGAGCCTAAAACGAGTCGTCCGTGCGTTGTCAGACGCAGGATTAGACATCACCCCGATGGAAATGCCGGATAGCACGCGCACAGCCCAACAAGCAGCGGACGCGATCGGGTGTGATCTAGACCAGATCGCCAAGTCTATTATTTTTCGGGGAGAGAGATCTGGCGACGCCATTTTATTTGTTACGGCTGGCGGCAATCAGGTTGACGCCGCCAAAGCCAGCGCCGCTGCCGGCGAGCCCTTGGGCAAAGCAGACGCCTTATTGATCCGCGCGCAAACAGGGTTCGCGATCGGTGGCGTTGCGCCCGTGGGGCACCTCAACCCTATCCGTGCCTATTGGGACGAACGACTGTCAACATTCGAACAGGTTTTTGCCGCCGCAGGCACACCCCGCCACATTTTCCAGATTGAACCGAATACCTTGTGCCGAATAAGCGGCGCGGTTCCGGCACAATTTACAACGGAATAGAATGGAGATGCCGCGCATCATCCCTACAGATGTGTCCTTGGTCCGCGTCATCGTTACCCACATAATTGCCCTGTGCGGTGTAATCGCATTTTATGTCCTGCATCTGCCATTGCCTTGGCTGCTGGGGCCAATCACCGGTTGTTTGGTGGCTGCACTTGTTGGCGTTCCTATGGCTGGCATCCCGATTTTGAACAATACAATGCGAACAATTTTAGGGGTCGCTGTTGGGTCGACCTTCACAGTTGCGCTAGTGCTGTCAATGGCCAGCATGTGGAGCACCCTGTTGCTGGTGCCTGCCATGGTATTTGTGATCGGGCTGGTTGGCGTGCACTATTTCCAACGGTTATGGGGATTTAATTTCGCAACCAGCTATTACTCTGCCATGCCCGGTGGGCTTCAGGACATGTTGATCTTTGGCGAAGAAGCCGGTGGCGATGTACGCGCCCTGTCCCTCATCCATGCAACCCGTGTTATGGTTATCGTTGCCGCCCTCCCGTTTATCTTGAATGGTTTTTGGAACGTTGATCTCAGCAATCCACCTGGCGTTCCTGCATCGACCTTACCGGTTTCGCAGATGCTGTTGATGGCAGTCACAGGGTTGGCGGGGTGGCACATGGCAAAGGCTGTCGGGCTGTTCGGCGCTTCGATCCTTGGACCTATGATCCTTGCAGGAGTGTTTGCTTTGACCGGATTGTTACACCATCGCCCCCCTGCCGAGGCCATTTGGGCTGCACAGTTTTACATTGGCATGTCTGTTGGCAGCAAATACGCAGGTGTTACGGGCGCCGAGGTACGTCGCGATGTCGCAGCTGCACTCGGGTTTTGCGTTATTCTTCTTATCTTGTCGGCCGCATTTGTTTCATTCATTCGGCTTTTCTCTCTCGCGCCGCCGATGGAGGCTTTGTTGGCATTCGCCCCTGGTGGTCAGGCAGAAATGACCGTACTGGCGATTATTGCGGGGGCTGACGTGGCTTTTGTCATCGCCCACCATATGTTGCGCATTGTGACGGTCATCATCGGCGCACCAATCGCTGCACGCCTTTTTGATCATAGTCGAAGCCGCTAGTCGGGGCCACTAACCCGTTCCAATTGTCACTTTGTTTTATTTATTTTCAATAGCTTAACATGTAAATGTAAAATACATTTACATTATGCCTTGCGTAAACTGCTCTGCTTCCCCATCTTCATTAATGTGAAAGGCATTCACATAAACAGAAACTCACAAATGGAGCACCGCATGACCACCTCGTCCACTAACATCGACTATTCGGCCCCCTATGCCCGTCCGGTCCAGGATGGAAACTGGTTCCAACGCTCGGAAGCCTGGCTTGATGCCCGTGGCAAAGGCGCGTGGATCGCAGCCATGGTCTTGGGGTTTATCTTCGTGTGGCCCGTTGGCCTCGCCCTTCTTGGTTATATGATATGGAGCAAACGTATGTTTTCAGGAAACTGTGCAGCAAAGCGCACCCGCCACACCACTGTTCGCCACGCAATGCGCGGATCCGGAAACTCGGCATTTGACGCCTATAAAGCTGACACGCTGAGCCGCTTGGAAGACGAGCAAAACAACTTCGAAGAATTCTTGAAGCGCTTGCGTGAGGCCAAAGACAAGGCTGAGTTTGACCAATTCATGGAAGATCGCGCGGCACGTACTTCTGACGTCGATGATGAAACCGAAGATAAAACACAGTAATATTGCCCAGACGCCTTCCCCAATAGGGTGGGCGTCATTCGCCGAACATTGAATTTAAAAAGACCAACATTTCCACCGACAGGACAGATCATGACACGTGACCCCAACACCCAAGACCCTGCACCATATACCCAAATTCCCGTTCCGGTTCAGGTGCTGTCTACAATCTTGTTCGCGGCATTTGCTATTCCAGTTACGATAGTCGCGCTGAACGTTTTCTGGCCTGCAGGGGTGTTGATCGCAGTCATCTTGGCTTGGCGGGGCGGGTTTGCCCCCACTGGCCGCCCTGCCCCTGCGCCACGGTCAATGGATGAGGCTGTTCAATCATTAATGCCCACATCCGCACCACAAATGCAGCCACGTTCAAGTGGCAACGCAACCTTTGATGCATACCGTCGCGATATGATGGACCGATTGGAAACCGAACAACAAAACTTCGAAGGGTTTCTGACACGCCTGCGCGATGCAAAAGATCAAACAGAATTTGACGCCTTCTTGGATGCACGGGCAACCCGCGTAGACAAACAAGATAGTCAAGACTAGGTCCCTCCCCGCCGCCCTCGCCGGCCCTGCAACTGTGGGGTTGGCGCGGGGCGGCCCACTCGCTACGATGACGGGACTGGGTCATATTTGGCCATTTATAGATTTTTCAGGTCACGATGCGTCACAGCCTACCAATAGCACCGCAGTTTTATGTCACTGCACCACAACCCTGCCCATATTTGGCAGACCGAATGGAGAGAAAACTCTTCACGGCACTACAAGGTGATGCCGCAGAAAAGCTCAACAACAGCCTGTCCAAGCAAGGTTTTCGTCGTTCGCAAAATGTATTGTATCGACCATCATGCGCAGATTGCTCGGCCTGCCTGTCAGCCCGTATCAAGGTTTCAGACTTCACACCGACCAGAAGCCAGAAACGTGTCCTGAAACGCAATGCTTTCCTTAACCGCAGCGCGTCCTCACCTTGGGCGACAGAAGCCCAATACGCCCTGTTCCGCGACTACCTAGACAGCCGTCATGCAACGGGTGGTATGGCTGATATGGACCTATTCGAATTTGCGGCAATGGTCGAAGAAACACCAATTCGCACACGATTAATCGAATACCGCGACGCAGAGACCCAAACCGCTGATGACCTCTACGAAGGGATCCGCGCCGTTTGCCTGACGGATATCCTCGAAGACGGGGTGTCGATGGTGTATTCGTTCTTTGATCCTGAGTTGATGCGCAACTCTCTGGGAACGTACCTGATCCTCGACCATGTTGAAATTGCCCGTAGTTTGGGGCTTCCTTATGTCTACTTAGGCTATTGGGTGCCAGGGTCAGATAAGATGGGGTACAAGGCAAACTTCAAAGGCGTTGAAATTTATCGCGATGGCGTTTGGGAGACCATGACTCACCCGGACGATTACACGGCCGACGTTCACCCAATGTCGATCGAACCCATCGCTGAACAAGTGGCCCGCATCACCCTGCCTGACGGCCAAGGTTAATTGCATCAGCATTCACAGGCAGCAAATAAAATATCAAGCAAAAAGGGCGCCTCGAAGGGCGCCCTTTCTTCGTTCAGATCAGCCATTCTTAGGCGATCAGTTCAGCAAGTTTGGCACAATCGTCACGATACTTGGGAAGAAGGCCAAAATCGCCAAGCCTACAACTTGGATCAAGACAAACGGCGCCACACCACGGTAGATGTCGCCTGTTGTCACCTCTTTTGGTGCCACACCGCGCAAGTAAAACAGTGCAAATCCGAATGGAGGTGTCAGGAATGATGTCTGTAGGTTCACAGCGATCATGATCGTCACCCATTTCGGGTCGAATGTACCGCCATAAATCACTGGCCCTACAATCGGGATCACGATGTAGATGATTTCCAAGAAATCCAACACAAAGCCCAACACGAACAGCACCAGCATCACAATCAAGAATACTGTCCATTCGTCATCAAACGAACGTAGGAACTGCTGAATGTAGTGTTCGCCACCGAACGAGATAACAACCAAGTTTAACAGTTGCGACCCGATCAGAATGGTAAACACCATCGATGTGACCTTTGCCGTCTCGCGCACAACTGGCGTCAATACGCCACCCAACCACAAAACCGCACAGGCATAGAACAATCCAAACATGGAAAACAGGAACATCGAGAAGGCAAACAAGAACGCTAGCTTGTCTTCAAAAGCGACGTCTTCCTGCCCGATGCGCATGTCGAAATTCACACCGACAATCAGCAACAACGCTACAGCGGCTGTCGCCATCAGAATAATCTTTCCCGATTTTTCCTGATCCGCCAGTTTGCGGTAGGCCGCCAACATAATGGCACCACCCGCCCCCAGCGCCGCTGCGGGTGTTGGGTTGGTAATGCCGCCCAAGATCGACCCGAGCACAGCAATGATCAAGACCAACGGTGGGAAGACCACACGCAACAGATCATTCTGAGCCAAGCGGGCCATTGCAGGGCGCATAGCCCACAACACCAACAAAACTGGCAAGATGATGATCAATGTCGTGATGCCCGGAGATGTCAGTGGGTTGATCAGCACGATGTCTGCCAACAAGATCAACGCGATCCCGCCTGCGCCGATAATCAATGGCATGGGGTCAGACGAAGGTGAAACACCACGTGCTGTTGTCAAAACCAAAGCCATGAGCAATGCCATGATCCCAAGACCTGTGCCGATTAGAGGCGCGTCAGAAACCTTTTCCGCGACCAATGCAGCACGTTCTTCATCGCTAAGGGCACGGGCTTCGGCAACGCCACCCGCATCGTCAATTGCCTGTTGTTCGGCCAGCGCGGCACCCCATGCTTCTTCGCCATGAAGTTCCAACATAGACGCTGCACATTCGTCAGACACGTTTGTGCGCAAGCTTGCTGTCTGCCCCGCGTCGGTAAAGCTGTCCACAATAACGGACTGGCTGCCGACCACGCCAAGGTTCATCAAGAACACCAGCAAAATGATCAAACCACCTGGTACAGCCAAGAACCAAGTCAGTCCTTCGTTGCGCGTAATGGCTTCACCGTTTGCGGACCCCATTTCGACCGCTGGGGCCTTAGCTGGGTTAAGCAACGCAAATCCGAATGCATAGGCTGCATAAAGGAACGCCAACATGATGCCCGGTAACAAAGCCGCTTGGAACAATGTCCCCACGGACACAACAGCAGGTTCGCCAAGATAGGTTAGAGCATCCGTACAACCCGCAAGATTTGCGCGTTCTTCCTGAGCCGCGGAATACAGATCGCCTGCCAAGGTGCCCAACAAAACAATTACGATGGACGGTGGAATGATTTGCCCCAAAGTACCGGACGCCGCGATAACACCTGTCGCCAGTTCCTTGGAATATCCAGCCCGCAACATGGTCGGCAAAGATAGTAGGCCCATGGTCACAACGGTTGCGCCAACGATGCCGGTGGATGCAGCAAGGAACGCCCCAACCACAACAACAGACACAGCCAAACCACCAGGAAGGCCGCCAAAAACGCGCGACATTGTCGTCAAAAGGTCATCGGCAATCTTGGAACGCTCCAGCGTGATGCCCATCAAAACAAACATCAGCACGGCCAACAGTGTTTCAATAGACTGCCCCGCCAGAACCCTTTCGTTCATACGGTTCACGACAAAGGACACATTCCGGTCCAATGCTGTTTCCCATCCGCCAACGAAAACATGTTCTGCGATACGCGGTAAATCAGGGTATCTGAATACCGAAATCGCGTCCGGCCTGACCCCTTCTGCGATCAATGCCGCGTAGTCGCCAGATGACGTGTCAATCGCTTGGTGGATCAGGTAGCCGCCAGAATCCAAGGCCGCAATAAGAGCGAATGAAATGATCGCCGAGCCACCGATGGCAAACGCCACCGGAAAACCAGACAAGATACCTGCGAACAAACACAGAAATACGATGATGAGGCCAATTTCTACGCCATCAAGTCCGAACAACATCAGTGTGTCCCCTCAAATGCTTCTTCGCCCTCACCGAGGGTGTCTTTGTCTAAATGTTTACCAATGCTGTCTTCGCCTTCGACCAGTTCCAAATAAGACCGGTAGAAAAACGCGACAGCCTGTAGAAGAACCAGCGCCGTGAAGGTCACAAGCAGGATCTTGAAGAGGAAGTAGGCATTAAACCCGTTTGGACTGAACCCGATGGTTTCCACGTTCCAGCGCAGCGCGCGCGCCTTTGTTATCAACCGGTCCAAACTGTCGGAGGCAGACGGGTTCGGCACCACCAAATGGCGCCACAAGAAATACCAACCATACATCCAAGTCAGAACTGCTGCCGGGATCATGAAGATAATGGAGCCCACCATATCGATGATGCGTTTGGCACGATGACCAATGGCTGAATATACCAAATCGACTCGAACATGGCCGCCTTGAACAAACGTATATGTAACGCACAAACAAACGATCATAGCGTTATACAGCTTGAGGCTTTCAGCCCACCAACTGACGTCATGAGTAACCAAAATACCGAAGCCGAGGCTGATTTCGGACACAGCAAAAACACGTTGCATGAAGATGATCACGATCTGGATCATAACCATTGCAAGGCCAGCCCAAGCAAACGTCCGGCCTACCTTATTCGCTACGCCCTCGAAGACCCGGACGCACCCCCACATGAATGGGCGGTGCAGGAAAGCGATGATCGTGACGATCAAGAAAATCGTAAAAACTGCAAAAAACAGTTCTACCGAACCGCCGAAATAGATGAACCGCATCAAGCTTTCCTTGATGCTGGCATCGGGCATATTGCTGTTTACATACGGCAACCATGCTAGCCAATCGGACGGGTGGAGCAGCGCGTAAAAGATATTATAGAACGCTTCAAGTATATTGGCGATCACCCAGACAATACTGTCCCAAATCGCGCCAAATGTCGTTGTCGCAGGTTCAATGGGGTCCGCACCTTCAGCAGCGTTGCCCTGAAGTCGTTCAACCCATCTGGTAAACCCGTTTTCATAAGAAGCCCAAAAACCTTCGTTGGCGGCGTCTTCTTCCATATCTTAGCCCCTCGATATGTCTTGCAAAATGTCATGAATGTAAGCCATGCGCCCCTCCCAGAGGTCACAGGCTTGATTGGTATGGCCCCGCACATTCATGCGGGGCCACCCAAATGTAATCCGGACGTGAACGTCCAGATGGTTGGCCTTAGCCCCCCATTACGCGGTCACGCTGTGTACGGTACGCACCTTCGGATTTGGAAATCCAGCTAGAAGATGCAGCCATAGACGTGTTGTAAGACGCGCGAACTTTGTCATACAGATCATCGCCAGCGTACTGATCCATAGTCTCAGTCGCAGCAACGCCCATTGCATCCCAAACAGAGTCAGGGAATTCCAGAACTTTAACACCACCGGCCTGCAGACGCTCTAGCGCTGCACCGTTGTTGTTCATGAACTGAGCAAGGTTCCACTGGTGAGATTCACCAGCAGCGATCTCGATGATCTTCTGGTGTGCTGGGGACAGCTCGTTGAACACATCAAGGTTTGTCGCCAAGGACAGCCCTGCGCCTGGCTCGTGCATACCCGCTGTGTAGTAGAACTTAGTGATTTCCTGGAAACCAGCTTTCTCATCAGCCCATGGGCCGATCCACTCGGTGCCGTCGATGGCGCCGGATGCGAGAGCTTGGTATACTTCAGCACCTGGAAGGTTCTGAATAGAAGCGCCCATTTTACCCAGTGCTTGACCACCAAGGCCAGGCATACGGAATTTCAGACCTTGGAAGTCTTCTGGACCAGTGATCTCTTTGGAGAACCAGCCACCAGCCTGTGGGCCTGTGTTACCAGCCAAGAAAGATTTCAAGCCAAAGATTTCGCCAAGCTCAGAGTGCAGGTCATGACCTTCACCGTTGTAGTACCAGTTCATCAGTTCCTGTGGGGACATGCCGAATGGTACGGATGTGAAGAACGCGTATGCAGGGTGCTGACCAACGAAGTAGTAGTCTGCGCCGTGATACATGTCTGCCTGACCAGCAGTAACAGCGTCGAACACTTCGAACGCACCGACGAGTTCGCCAGCTGCTTTGAGGTCGATGGTCAAGGAGCCATCAGACATTGCAGTGATTGTGTCAGCAGCGCGCTGTGCTGCGTCATGAACACCAGCAAGGCCACGGCCCCAAGTTGTGACCATAGTCAGCGTGCGGTTGCCCTGTGCGTAAGCAGGTGCTGCGAGTGTTGTTGCTGCAGCGGCTGTACCACCCAGTGCAGAGTTCTTTAGAAAAGAACGACGATCCATGTGTAATTTCCTCCCATGGAATTGAACGTTCACCCCTCTCCCAAGAGGCAAACAGATCGTTTCAAGTATGCAAACGTTAGCGTTTCATTTGCGCAGTCGGAATACCCACTGCCCCGTAGTTTTGCCCAAATTGTCAGCGAAACATACCAATTCAGCCGTTATGTTGGCGCTAACAGCATACGAAACTGTCCAGTCAAACCGAATCGACCCCTCGTGTTTCAGGTGATTCCCCGTTATCGATTCGCTATGCGCTCTCTATTTAAACGCCTTACGAACACATTCTCGATCAGTTACGGCCAAAAGTTGTTTCTGTTGGCAACGGTCCCATTGTTGCTGTCGGTGACAGTGATTACCTGGATTGTCGGCAACCAATCGCGCGATCTGGCCAATCGGGAAATCCGCGCGTTGGAAACACAACTGATCGATGCAAAACGGGCCGAATTACAAAACTACCTATCCCTCGCACGAACTGCGATTGGTATCATCTATGGTCGCGCCGCGCCCGATGACGAGGATGCAAAACTTGCAGTGACACACATCTTGTCCGCAATGATTTACGGGCAAGACGGTTACTTTTTCGTATTTGATTATGACGGCAACAATATCGTTGCGCCGCGGCAAACCGATTTGATCAATCGCAACTGGACGGGATTGATTGACCAAAACGGGGTGCCAATCACCGATGAAATTATCCGCCTTGCAAGATCAGGTGGTGGATACCACGAATTTGACTGGATCAAACCAACCACCCGTGAAACCGCCCCGATGATTATTTACGTAAACGGGCTGCAAGATTGGCGGTGGGCGATCGGGACAGGCATTTTTGTAGATGACGTTCGAGAAACCGTTGCGTCCGCCCGTGCCGATGTTGAGGCCCGCATTCAACAAACTACATTTTATATCCTGCTAATTACGATTGCCGCACTTGTTGCCGTGTTTCTGACTGGAATTTTGTTGAACATTCGCGAACGCCGCTTGGCCGATGTGAAACTTAAAGAGCTGACCGAACGGATCATCGACACCCAAGAAGAAGAACGCGGTCGCGTGGCGCGCGAACTGCATGATGGCATCAGTCAAATTCTTGTATCCGTCCGCTATGCCCTTGATCTCGCGCGCAGACGTTTGACCAAAGGGGACGAACGTGCAGGCGACAGTTTGGACAAGGGCATCGACAGTTTAGGGGGGGCAATCCAAGAAGTGCGGCGCATTTCACGCGACCTACGCCCGGGTGTGCTTGATGACCTTGGTCTTGGCCCTGCCCTGCAGTCTTTGATCGAAGAATTCGGGTCACGCACAGGCATGGAAACCGATTTCGAAACCGTCGTCTTTCGGGGTCGACTGGACGAAGAGGCACGCATCGCACTATATCGCGTCGCGCAAGAGGCATTGACGAACATCGAACGCCATTCAGGCGCGACGAAAGTTTCAATGCAGTTGCGGGGCACTAGGAAAGGCGGAACAATGCGGATCGAAGATAACGGCAAGGGTTTTGGCCCTTTGCGCCGAGGTCAAAGCGGGCTTGGCTTGCGGAATATGTCCGAACGTATCGAACAACTTGGCGGGACGCTGAGCGTTATGTCATCGCGCCATGGCACGACGATCAAAGCCCTTGTGCCTTTGACCCATATGTTAGCACCTGAAAAAACGAGCGCCCTTAACAACGAGGAAAACGCATGACCTCTACACGTGTGATCATTGTCGATGACCACCCAATGGTCGCCGAAGGAGTTGAAGCCATTTTGGAAACCTACGATGACCTAGCAATCGTAGCCGTGTTAACTAACGGCCAAGAAGCCATTGATAGAGTTGAAGAATTACAGCCTGATGTGATCTTGCTAGACCTAAATATGCCGGGTGTGAATGGGTTGTCAGCGACCGAGATCATCCTCGAACGTCGGCCGGAAACCCGCATTTTGATCCTATCGATGCACGATAGCGCCGAGTATATTTCCACCGCGTTAAACCACGGCGCTAAGGGCTACGTTCTTAAAGATGTGCCCACCGAAGAGATCAAAACTGCCATCGATACTTTGATGGATGGCGGTGAATACCTTTGCACCGGCGCACGCCGGTCATTGAAGCCACGTATCGCTGGTGGGCACGAACCGCTAACGTCCCGCGAACAGCAAATCTTATTGGAATTGGCCCAAGGCAAATCCAATAAAGAAGTCGGTGAGGCATTAGACATTTCTGTGCGTACCGTCGAAACTCACCGCAAAAATTTGAAACGGAAACTGGGCATCAGCACGACGGCCGGCCTCACTAGGTATGCTATGGAACACGGAGTTTTGCAGGGCACGGGCCGCATCTGATTTCGTCTAACCTTAAACACCTTGGTGATGTGCATTTAGCAGCAAACGTACCAATGCTGGCTGCGCCCGCGCGCCGGTTTTGTCATAGATTCGCTGCAAATGGGTCTTGGCTGTATTTGGGCTGATCCCTAAGTTTTGCGCAGCCGTTGCGATGTCGTGGCCAGCAAAGAGCTGTTTCAAAAGATTCGCTTGGGCGTTCGACAACCCGAAAATCTTTGCCGCGCTTTCCAACTGTCGGCTCAACCGATCTGCGTCGTCAAATGTGATCAACAACTTGCCATCTCTCAAAACCGCCCAACATACATGGGCAAGGCCAGTGTCGTCCTGCCCCAGCGCTATCGTACGGGTAACGGCCTCGCCGCCGACGCAAATGGTATGCCGCTCTCGTACCTCAGACAGCCAACGAAGTGCTGCCAACACATCGACCATTGCGTCCGCTTTTGCTGTTTGCAGGTGACCCGCGCGTTGTTTCAACAACGGATGATCCGGCAAGCGCTTTTGCGCAGGTTCATTCATCCACAAAATGCGCGCATCTACACTGACTTCAATGTGGGGTGCAAAAGACTGAGATGTGCTTAATTGCGTCCCGACTATACAGGCAATCTTCCAAACGCCCTCAATCTTGTGCAAGATCTTAATTTCGTGGTAGCGGCCAGATAACTCTTTGGGAATACTCGACATATCACCGACTTGATCATAGCTGACCCATGCCATTTCTGGGCTAAGAACGATATTCATATTGTCTCGCTCCAAAGTGTCCGGGACTTCCCATTCACTGTCGTTGCGCAGCATACGGCGCATTTGCGACCTAATTTCTTCGCCAGACACAACCGTAACACCTGTCCCGACGTGGGAATGGATCCGCCGGATTTCAGGGCCGTCATGCCAACATTTTTCCCATGCATCAAAGTCACGGTGAAGGTAGGCTTCGGTTTCGGCCTCAATAACGGCAAGGATGTTCGCACGTTCAATTTCGTCATCCATCATCGCGCTGCGTTCCGTTGTTTTCGAAAGAACTGAAACAGAATGTCCCTTCCCATTCGTACCAAATGGGCGACTGCCCTACTCAATTGGACAATAGCTATACCGGCCGACTGAACAATCCATGGCGTTTCGCAGATGCTGTCGTAGTAGTCATCTTCGGATTTGGGATCAAAGGCTGTGCGACCACCTTCGGCCAATTTTGTAAACAATAGTGCATGGGGGTCCATTGGTGTTCTCCTGAGGCAAGCCGTTTGACTGGCACAGTGATAGAACGTGTTGCCCGTTCCTATTGTCATCCGGTCGGACCACAATTGAAATTAATTTACTTATCTGAGGTGCCTGAGTGGGCCGTCGCTGACCAACAAAAAGGGCCGCCCATTCAATGGACGGCCCTTTGGATATTGTATGGTTCTATCCAATGATAGCGTTGTCATCGCGTTTGATTGCAACGATTGTGGATCGCGCCAATGAACCATCGCCATCTGGGAATGGGGCGGATGGGTGTTGAATGCCCACAAAGGCAGTGCGGCGGTCTGACGACCACGTAATCCCAGTGACCTCGGACCCATTCGGGCCTGTCATGAACCGTTGGATTTCACCCGTCACTGGGTCGCCGACCAACATCTGGTTGTTGCCCATGCCTGCAAAACCATCTTCGTTGCTATCGTCGCCGTCGGTTTGGATCCATAACATACCAGCGCTATCAAACATCATACCATCAGGGCTGTTAAACAGGTTACCCTCGTTGACGTTATCTGACCCCGCATAGGCATCGTCATGTACTGTTGGGTTACCGGCCATAACATATAGGTCCCATGTGAAATCGACCGCAGCATGATCGTCGCTTTCAGGATACCAGCGCACAATTTGACCGTAGTTGTTTTCTGCACGTGGGTTTGGCCCGTTCACCGGCGTTTCATCCCCACCAGCATTGGCTTTGACCGCACGGTTGCGGTTGTTGGTCAAAGCGCAATAGGCTTCGGCTGCAACGGGGTTTACGGCCACCCATTCCGGACGATCCATCGTGGTCGCGCCAACTGCGGATGCGGCCAGTCGGGTGAGAATCGCAATCTCGGCTTCATCGGCCATGCCTGTGGCCTCAGGGGTCAGGGCAAGCCATTCACCGCGCCCATCATCATTGAACTTGGCTGCATACAGCTGACCGTGATCCAACAATGTCGACGTATCACCACCTGGGACATACACATCACGGCTGACGAACTTGTAGAGGTATTCACCCCGTTCATCATCGCCCAAATACACAACCACCCGACCATCTGGTGCTACAGCTGTTGCCGCATTTTCGTGTTTGAAACGACCCAACGCGGTGCGTTTTACAGGAGTGCTTGTTGGGTCAGCGGGATCGATCTCTACGATATACCCAAACCGGTTCGGCTCATTTGGGTTTTTGCTTATGTCAAACCGTGCGTCGAACTTTTCGTAGGCATAGCGCCCTTCTAGCCCGATACCATAGCGGGCAAATTCGCCGGACCGTTCAAACCCTTCGTCAGTCGAACCGAAGTATCCATTGAAATTTTCTTCGCAGGTCAAATACGTGCCCCACGGGGTTTTGCCCGCGCCGCAGTTGTTCATAGTGCCCAAGGCCAGAACACCGTCAGGGTCGGCTTCCGTTTTCAACAGATCGTGCCCTGCAGCGGGCCCCTGGATGGCCATTGGCGTGGTGTGCGTGATACGGCGGTTGTAGGGGCTGTCGACGACAATATCCCAAACGCCATCGGTTTCAGCGACTTCGAAAACAGCGACGCCTTGCGCGTTCTGCAAAAGCGTCACGTCATCGGCAGACGTTACTTCACCTTCTGTTAATGGAAGATTTTGTGAGGTGTTCGCATACTCATGGTTAACCGCAATAATCTCGTGACCATTTACGTTGAACAACTCCATCCCGTCGGTGTTTTCACCAAAGGCACGGGCTTGACCGTCCTTTGTGACCCCGCTTTTTGGATCAAACGCAGGCGCATCAGAAAACAACGGATCGCCCCATTTTGCGACCGGCGCCCATGAATATCCTTCTGGCACATGGATCGTAAAATCTGTGGCAATTGGAATAGGTGTAAACGCAAAGCGGTTGCTTGCCTGTGCTTGTGCTGACGTCGTGTTCAACAGCCCTGTGCCCATCACAGCGGCCCCCGACCCCATCGCCAACACGCGCCCCATAAAGGCGCGGCGCGTCATTGCCGATGCAACAACAGCGTCAAAATCATTTTCTTCAGGGCGCGGGTCTTTCAGTTCGTCCCACTCGTCCCAGCTCAGTTCGGGGCGTTCGATATCTTTCATGGCTCATCCTTAAGATTTGGCTGGCAACCTCTGTGCTGCCAAGCCGAACCAGAACGCACGTTTGTAACAGTGGCACTGCAAGTAGATGTCGGTGCGTTCACGGTTTCATATCACTTTGATGAACCTTTTGGGGTTTGAGGTACCGGAAACTACACATTCCGAAATATAGTTGCGAAAAATCGCCCTCTTGCGACATTTTCGCTATTTCGCCTGTTGACGCTGTTTTTAAGCTTGGGCATAACAAGACCAAGCATAAGGAGACCAAACGGATGAATATCGTCCTAGTACTAGTGGGAAAGACGCGCATGGGCCTGTAATAGGTTGACCATACCGGTTCCCATGCGCCTCCGAAATCTTCGGGGGCTTTTTTATGCGATACGCGAATAACGACGACAACGCTGACACGAGGAAAAAACAATGTCTGCTCAAATGACTGGCGCAAAGATGGTAGTTCAAGCTCTGATTGATCAGGGTGTGGACACAGTATTTGGATACCCCGGCGGCGCTGTCCTTCCAATCTACGACGAGATTTTTCAACAGAACTCGATCAAACATATCCTCGTTCGCCACGAACAAGGCGCGGTTCACGCGGCCGAAGGCTATGCGCGTTCCACCGGCAAACCTGGTGTTGCTTTGGTGACATCGGGCCCGGGCGCAACGAACGCTGTAACCGGTTTGACCGATGCATTGCTGGATTCCATTCCGATCATCGTTTTCACCGGTCAGGTTCCTACATTCATGATCGGCTCTGATGCTTTCCAGGAAGCCGACACCGTTGGCATCACCCGCCCCTGCACGAAGCACAATTGGTTGGTCAAGGAGACTGACGAATTGGCACCAACGATCCATGAAGCGTTCCATGTGGCCACAACCGGCCGCCCTGGTCCAGTTTTGATCGACATCCCGAAAGATGTGCAATTTGCCAATGGTACATACGCCAAACCGGCACCGGCGAAATCACACTACCATCCACAGGTTAAAGGCGACATCGAAGGGATCACCGATCTGGTCTCGGCCATGGAAAAGGCAAAGAAGCCATTATTCTATACTGGTGGCGGCGTGATCAACTCCGGCCCGGCAGCTTCGCAATTGTTGCGCGAGCTGGTCGAGGCAACTGGTTTCCCGATCACCTCCACATTGATGGGCCTTGGCGCCTACCCTGCCTCAGGTGAACACTGGATCGGTATGTTGGGAATGCATGGGCTATATGAAGCTAACATGGCGATGCACGATTGCGACTTGATGATCAACATTGGTGCGCGTTTTGATGACCGTATCACTGGCCGTCTAGACGCCTTTGCGCCGAATTCCATCAAAGCGCACATCGACATCGATCCAAGTTCGATCAACAAGGTTATTGAAACCCACATCCCTATCATCGGCGACGTAGCCCATGTTTTGGAAGACATTCTAAAGGTTTGGAAATCACGAGGTCGCAAAACGGATGCGTCCGAGGTCGCCAAATGGAACCATCAGATCGCCGATTGGAAAAAGGTTAACTGTTTGGCCTTCACTCAAGAAGGTAAGGTCATCAAGCCACAGCACGCATTGACCCGCCTTGAGGCGCTGACCAAAGATCGCAAAGATCGTTTTATCACCACTGAAGTGGGCCAGCACCAGATGTGGGCCGCACAATATTTGGGTTTTGAAAGCCCAAACCACTGGATGACATCGGGTGGCCTAGGTACAATGGGGTACGGTTTCCCTGCTTCTATTGGCGTCCAAATGGCGCACCCTGATGCGCTTGTGATCAACGTAGCGGGCGAAGCGTCTTGGCTGATGAACATGCAGGAGATGGGCACTGCGACCCAATACAACCTGCCGGTCAAACAATTTATCTTGAACAACGAACGCCTGGGAATGGTCCGACAGTGGCAAGAGTTGCTGCACGGTGAACGTTACAGCTCGTCTTGGTCTGAAAGCTTGCCCGACTTCGTCAAGCTGGCAGAAGCCTTTGGTGCTAAAGGGATTATCTGTTCCGACCCTGCGGATCTGGACGATGCGATCATGGAAATGATCAACCACGACGGTCCGGTTATTTTCGATTGTCTGGTCGAAAAGCATGAAAACTGCTTCCCGATGATCCCGTCAGGCAAGGCCCACAACGAAATGCTTTTGGGCGAAGCCGAAACGCAAGGCGTCATCGACGCCAAGGGATCGGTCCTAGTTTAGTGGCAGTCGTGTTGTCAGAAATGGGTGGTCTGTCACGGGCCACCTCATGCGCCAGTATCGCGGCAGTGGTATCTGCCTGTTCTGGTGAAATGATTTCTGACCTTACACCCGGCACACAGATCAAGATCAACGATGTCCCATTTACAGTTGCACAGACATCGCGGGGCTTGACCGTACGAAATTTTGAAACCGGTGCGACCCAACCGGATATACTTCTCACCTATGCGGGCCTAGCTGCCGAACGCGTCGCAGGATGCCCGCTAACTAACATCACAAAGGAAACAGGCGTTAACACCTATTACGCCGCCGTTTCTTGCCCTACCGCCTGAAGGATTTGACCCATGTCTGCACTCAACATCAAACAAGGCTCAACCAGCCATTCCGCATACAACCTACGTCCATCGTTTTCCGATACCGAAGAACGCCACACTTTGGCCGTTCTTGTTGAAAATGAACCTGGTGTACTGGCACGGGTAATCGGTTTGTTTTCTGGCCGCGGTTACAACATCGAGAGCCTTACTGTAGCCGAAGTTGACCACACCGGGCACCTTTCACGGATCACAGTCGTTACCACCGGCACACCTCAAACGATCAACCAGATTACTGCTCAGCTGGGCCGGATCATCTCTGTACGCGACGTTCACGACCTTACCGTTGAAGGGCGCGCTGTGGAACGCGAACTGGCCTTATTCAAAGTGTCCGGAAACGGAGATGACCGTGTCGAAGCCTTGCGCTTGGCTGATGTATTTCGCGCAAATGTGGTCGATAGCACATTGAATTCATTCACATTCGAGATCACAGGAACATCCGAGAAAGTCGACGCATTTGCGGATCTGATGCGCCCTATCGGTTTGGTCGAAATGGCCCGTACTGGCGTCGCCGCCCTGTCCCGCGGCGCTGAGTAAAACCCAAACGCAAAACGGCGGCCCCAAAGGAGCCGCCGTTTCTAACCGTAAGTGGGCGTCAGATTATGACTGCTCAACG
>CANLQK010000003.1 GCA_947493255.1 uncultured Paracoccaceae bacterium | reverse complement strand
ACGTCATTGGCGACAAGATCATCACAGATCTTTTTGTCGATGTTCATATGTCTTAGCCTTTCATATAAGGGCGGAAACGTGGGTACGCAATTTTAGGAAGCAGGCGCCAAGTCGAAGTTTTCACCCGGAAAATATTTGGCCAGACGGACATCTGCAGAACGCGCATGCCCTTCCATACCTTCCAAACGACTGATGCGCGCCGTCGCAAGCGCCACATCTCGTGATCCTTCGCGGGTGGACCGCTGCCATGTGACGATTTTCATGTATTTATGGACCGACAAACCGCCGGTGTAATTCGCCGCCCGCGAGGTCGGCAGGACGTGGTTTGTACCCGTCGCTTTGTCGCCGTAGCTGACGGTTGTTTCTTCACCCAAGAACAAGGACCCGTAGCTGGTCAAGCGATCGAGCCACCAATCAATGTCTTGGGCCTGAACGGTCAGGTGCTCTGGCGCGTATTCATCTGACGTTGCCGCCATTTCTTCGCGGTCCGAACACAAGATCACTTCGGCGTAGTCGCGCCATGCGGCGAAGGCGTTGTCACGGTTCAGGTCTGGTAATTCTGCGATGAGGTCTGGCACCATGGCCATTACTTTTTCCGCCAACACGCGATCGTCTGTGATCAACCAAACGGGAGAATTGTAGCCGTGTTCTGCTTGTGACACCAAGTCGACCGCCACGATATGCGCGTCTGCATCTTTGTCGGCCAAGATCAGGCTGTCGGTCGGACCTGCGATCATGTCGATCCCCACGCGCCCAAACAAGATGCGTTTGGCTTCTGCGACGAATTGGTTGCCCGGCCCCACAAGAATGTTGGCTTCTGGTAGCCCAAACAGGCCAAATGTCATAGCCGCGACACCTTGCACACCGCCCATTGCTAGGATGTTGTCTGCGCCACAGATATGCGCCGCGTAGACGATTGCCGGCGCGACACCCACATCTGGACGCGGCGGGGAACAGGCGGTGATGTGTTTGCAACCGGCAACTTTCGCAGTGGTCACTGTCATGATGGCGCTGGCGATGTGGCTGTATCGACCACCCGGAACGTAACAACCCGCAGCGTCGACTGGGATAGATTTTTGCCCGACGTGAAAGCCTGGCTGAATTTCCATTTCAACATCGCCAACGGTGGATTTCTGTAATTCGGCGAAGCGACGAACGTTGTCGTGAGCAAACCGGATGTCAGCCTTGAGTTTTTCGGGAACCAACGCAGTTGCGGCATCGATTTCGTCTTGGGTCAGCAGTACATTACCTTCATAGCGGTCAAATTTAGCCGCATATTCAAGCGCTTTAATATCACCGCCCTTTTCAATATCGGACAGAATGTTTTGGACTGTTTCCTGCACATCATCAGCGCCTGACTCTGCAGTTAGGGTTGCCTTCTTCAAATATTCACGTGTCATCGCGTTAAAATCCTGTCTGATAATCGCCGGTGCCGGAAGGTCAGCCGTGTCTTGCAGACACGGGTCTCTTGGCCTTCCAGAGGTGATTACAGCCGATTTCATTACTGGCTTACAATCAATTCCTGCCCTTTCAGGTTCCCTGAAAATGACTATTGGAAAACATGCAAGCAGAGCCCCGCAGAACAAGGATACAATACGGTGCTACCCGCTTTGTATTAGGCGTTTGGCACCGCGAGTAAGCAGGGGACTATTAATCTAACGCGTGGATAATGCCGCGCAGTTCTGCCAAGCCGCGCAAACGACCAACCAAGGTGTACCCTGCCTGAACGTCCTGCCCGAAGTCCGTCAACAAGCAATGACCATGGTCTGCACGGAATGGAATGTCGCGACCTGTACGGGCCTCAGAGTCCAGCAGTGGACGAATGACATCAGGAATATGCACATCCCCTTCTAGGTGCGCGGCTTCTTCAAAAGAACCATCAGGGTCTGTCGTAACATTGCGAAGATGGGCAAAGTGCACGCGATCTGCAAAGGAACCGGCAATATCCGGCAGATCATTGCCACGTCGAGCACCCAATGAACCAGTACAAATGGTGAGACCATTCGCGGGCTCGTCGACGCAGTTCAAAATCCATTCAACATCCGACTTTGTCGAACATATACGCGGCAACCCTAGGATATCGCGCGGAGGATCATCTGGGTGGATGCACATATTGATGCCAAGCTCAGCGGCAGTTGGCACCACCTCGCTTAGGAATCGTTTTAAGTTACCGCGAAGTTCATCATGCGTGACACCTTTGTAGGTTGAAAGCACCTTGCGCAGCCCCTCGACATCGTAAGTGTCGACAGCCCCTGGCAGGCCCGCCATGATCGCGCGGAGCAGTTCGGCTTTGTCATTGTCTGTGGCGGTTTTGATCCACTCGTTTCCGGCACGAATTGCTTCGGCCGTGTAGGTTCCTTCAGCACCTTCACGCCCCAAGATATGCATTTCAAACGCAGCCATCTTTGCGGCCTCGAACCGCAAACACGTGCCACCACGGGCAACGGGGGATGCCAGATCAGTACGTGTCCAATCAAGAACCGGCATAAAGTTATAACAGACGGTTTTGATGCCTTCCGCCGCGAGGTTGGCCAACGACTGGCGGTAGTTTGCGAAAATCTGGCTCAGATCGCCTGTACCTGTTTTCACATCTTCATGAACCGGCAAGCTTTCAACCACGTCCCAAGTGAAGCCAGCACCCTCGATCTCTGTGCGGCGGGCGGCGACAGCCTCTTGCGACCAAACCTCGCCGTAAGGAATGGCGTGCAGGGCGCTGACGATCCCAGCAGACCCAGTTTGCGCAATATCGCTCAGGGGAATGGCGTCAAATTCGCCGAACCAACGCCATGTCTCGCGCATATCTTATCCGTTCCTAGTTCTGGCCTGTACCCGAAGGCGCAGGGTATTTGAGTTTAGCCTTTAACGGCTTCCGGGTTCACTGGGACCAAGGCCCCCTTCCCTTGCACGACAAGACCGGACAGGCGGCATGCCAACGCGATAGAGTCATTCAACGTTTGACCATCGGCCAACCCCGCAAAAACGCCAGCGTTAAAACTGTCACCTGCCGCCGTTGTATCAACAACTTCGGAAATTGCGATGACCGGTACAATACCCGTTGCGCCATCTTCTACGAAGAGCACATCGTCTTCGCCGTTCTTAACCACAACAGTGGTCGCCCCAGCAGCAAGATAGCGATCAGCGGTAGCTTGTGGGTCCGCATCGCCAAAATGGTCAGCCTCGTCCTCGAACGATGGAAGTACGATGTCAGAAACAGCGGCACCTTCCATGATGGCCGATGTCATTTCGGCGTCATTGGTCCACAAACGTGGGCGAAGGTTGGGGTCAAACGCGATGGTTTTACCGGCGTCTCGCGCGGTGCGGAGTTCCGCCAGCAGGGTTGCGCGGCCTGGTGCGTCGAGAATGGCGAGTGTGATGCCGGAAAAGTAGATCGTGTCAGAATTCTCCATTGCGCCAGCCAACGCCTCAGCGTCATCCGCAAGACGGCGTGCTGCAGATTGCCCCCGCCAATAGGAAAAGCTGCGTTCGCCGTTATTAAGTGAAATCAAATAGAGCCCAACGGTAAGATCAGGGAATTTCTGAACGTAATCCGTATGAACACCGCCGTCCGTGAATGCGGCGCACATTTGGTCTGAAATTGTATCCGTGCCAGCGCCTGTGAAGAAGGCGACATGAGCGTCGGGGTTCATCCGAGCTAGGAACCATGCGGTATTAAACGCGTCACCTGCGAAACCAAGATGAAATTGCCCCGACGTGGATGCTGGGGCGAGTTCGGCCATACATTCGCCGATAGATAGAAAACGCATTAGGCTTAGCCTTTGTTATGGAAGATCATCACGCCGCGACGTGAAGCGCTTCACCAGTGTATCCGGTTAAAGACAGATATTGCGACGTATCTGTGCGCGCGGATTATTGGACAAATCACCATGACCACCCTCGGTGGTCTTGATTGCTTATTGCAACATTGGAACAACCGCGTTCAACCTTGGATGACTGAACATGAGGATGGTCATGGTTTTATCTCTTCAGACGTCATTAGCTGAACAGCATACCGCCGTTCAGATCCATGTTTGTACCTGTGATGAAGGCACTGTCGTCGCACGCCAGGAACAACACAAGGTTCGCCGCATCATCGACATGGCCTTGGCGTTTCATCGGTGCGTTTGCCTCAAACCCACGGCGGCCCGCGTCAGGCGTGTGGATGTTGTGGAAATCGGTGTCGATCATGCCAGGGCATAGTGCGTTCACACGCACTTTCGGGCCCACTTCTTTGGCCAGACCGCGTGTCATTGTCATGACAGCACCTTTGGATGTCGCATAAGCGAGGGAACCGGGGCCACCCCCGTCGCGCGCCGCTTGGCTGGCGATGTTGACGATTGCGCCGTTTTCCATGTGCTCGAGGCAGGCTTTTGTCATCATGAATGTCGATGTCAGGTTCAAGGTCATGACCTTTTCCCAGAATGCCAGATCCATTTCAGCCATTGTTTTGCGAGCGACGATGCCGCCGGCGTTGTTCACCAACACGTCAACGCCGCCAAAGGCGTCAACGGCTGCGCCGACGAGTTTATCGACGCCGGATTGTTCGTTCAAATCCGCCTGAACAGCGATGGCTTTACCGCCCGCGGCTTCGATCTCTGCAACAACGGAATCCGCGCCTTTGGAGCTTTCGAAATAGCTGATAGCAACGTTTGCGCCTTCAGATGCGAGTTTGCGTGCGCAGGCCGCGCCGATGTCGCGGCCGCCGCCTGTGATGATTGCAGTTTTACCAGCAAGTTTCATGGATCGTCTCCTAATATTATGTGCCACATGGCGTGGCGTGCGAGCTATGTCGGGTTCGAAGGACTTAGCCTTCAAGTTTCATGAAAAGGTCAAAAATTTCTGGAACGTTACCGTCGCCCATACCGGCGTCAACCGCTGCCTGAAGATATGTCGATGTACCTTCTGCGATTTTCGCCTCTGTGCCCATGTCTTTGACCATTTCCAAGAAATAGCCGAGGTCTTTGTTGGCGTTGTTGATGGAGAAACCCAGATCGCTCACGCCATCAACGGCATAGTTTTTACAGAAGCCCATGAAAGGTGAGTTGGACGGGCCGGTGGACATGATGTCGAACAGCTGTTGACGATCAACGCCTGCGCGGTCGGCAACGGCAAAGGCTTGGCTCATGGCGGTGACGGTTGTCATGCCCATGAAGTTGTTGATCAGCTTGGTGACGTGACCTGCGCCCAATGCACCGAGGTAGAAGACGTTTTCGCCCTGATCGTCGAGCACTGGCTTTACGCTGTCGAATGTCGCCTTGTCGCCAGCGGCCATGATGTTCAGCAAGCCGTCTTTGGCGTGAGCTGGTGTGCGGCCCAATGGTGCGTCGATCATGCCGGCGCCTTTGGCTGCGAGATCCGCGCCGATCTTACGTGTGGATGCAGGGATGGATGTGCCGAAATCGATCAGCACGGAGCCTTCTTTGATGCCCGCGAGGATGCCATCATCACCGTATACGATTTTCTCGACAACGTCGGACGTTGTCAGCGCTAACATAACGATGTCAACGGAAGCTGCGAGTTCCTTTGGCGAGGACGCTTCTGTCGCGTTGCCACGATCCAGAACAGCCGCAACGGCGTCTTTGTTCAGGTCCATAACAACAAGTTCGTAACCGCGTGATTGCAGGTTCTCCACCATGTTGCCGCCCATTAGGCCAAGGCCGATGAATCCGATTGTTGGTTTTGTCATTTCTTATCTCCGGTATTGGTCTTGGCGTTTTATGCGAGGAAATCTTCACGGTGAGGTGTGAAGACATCCAAAAGGGTTCCGGCCTCTAGGCAGGTGGCCCCGTGTTCAATGTTGGATTGTTTGTAGAGCGAGTCCCCGGCTTCGACGATGTAGGTATCATCACCCACAGTGAATTCGAATTTGCCCGAGATCACATAGGTGATCTGTTCGTGCACATGGTAGTGGCGCGGGGCCACTGTGCCAGTTTCGAAATGCACCTCGACAACCATCAGGTTGTCATTATGCGCGGCGACCTTGCGGGTCAGCCCTGTGTCGACAGTATCAAGCGTATTCTCGCTTGCGGGGAAATAGTTCTTTATGGTCATCTTTTGCTCCGCAGGGCTTAAGTGTTGGCTAGCTTTTTCATGACGACTTTGAATGTGTTCTCATCCGTGTCGGTAAAATACAGGTCTGCGTCATAGCCCTGATCGTCCATGAAGTTGAAGATGCGTTTGGGTTCGTCAAGCTTGTAAGGCACCAAAAGCGTTGCAATCCGGTGGCGGGTGGCAGCGGGATAGCTTGCTTTTAGGCAGGTACTCACATGTAGGCCCTCGTATTCGGAAGGTTCAACATTCGGGAAATCGGTGAATTGCGTGATTTCGGGCTTACCGGCCTCGGACCACACAACCTGTCCATAGAACCCTGCGCGTTCGCCTGTGTTGCGGAAGGTGCTGCGGCCAAGTTCGTAAGGGGCGTTAGCGTGCAGCAAGAAGTCCACCGTGACGGGCTCGTCCGCGTCGACCTTATCGACGATCACGAAATAGCTGTTGCGCACGAAATAGATTTCACGTTCGGCACGTGTCACTTCTGGCGTAAGGCTTTGGTAAGCTGCTGTCGCATCGCCAGCGATGAAGATGTGATCCTCATGCTGTTCTGCGGCCAAGATTTTACCAGTGGCCGCCATGGCCTTGGCTTTATCTTTCTCCGCGTACTGCCCTTTGCCGTTGATCAGCAATGCGTTCTTAGACTGGGTCTGACGACGCCACTGACGGTGCATAGTTGAGTTGAACGCAACATAGTAGCCCGTTTGGATGGCCAGATCTTCGCCGTAAGCAGACATGCAGAAGGCGTTCTGGTCACCGTGGCTGTGGCTGATCGACCCGAACGGAGAAGATTTGAATACCATGTGAATGTGGTTGTCTGGATCATCCATCGCGTGCTGAACACCAACCCAACCGATACCCTTAAAGTGGCGCAAACCACTTTCGGGTGCTTTGGCTTCGATTTGTGGGCAGCTGGAATGGTACACGAGGTCGTCGAAATTCGTGTCCCACCAACCCCAGTTATAGAATTCACCTTCTGTGCCGGGGTTCAGGCGCATCAGTTCTTCGTAATACCATTGGTATTCAGCTTTGCCGGTTTCGCCTGCGTATTGACGCAAGTTGATCGCGGTTTTGATGCACGGCAGATCGCCCATGGTGCTGTCATCACCAAATGATGCACGGCGCGTGTTCGGTGGCTTTGTGTACAGTGGGAAATCACCTGTGTTCTGGAAGAACGGGCGTTTGTACAAATCAAACCCACAGTACGCCTTGAGCTGGTTGGCCGCATCGATCAGATAGGCCATGCCCATCATCCAATAGTTGCCGCCCTCTGCCCAGCCTCCGTCGCTATCGCCCCAAGGCGAATAGAGCGTGGATAGGAATTCAACGCAATAATCCAGCCATTCGCGGGCTTTACCGTCTTCGTCATGATCCAGCAACGCGATACAGGCAGGCACCAATGTCAAAGACACGGAACGTACAGCGTGGCTATCGTATGGGAACAGGTGGATCTTCGCGTTTTCAATGGCATGTTCCGCGATGTCGCGTGTCCGTTCGAACAATGCGGCGTGGACTTTGCCGCGTTCTTCTTCGGTCATATGGTTGTACAACCAGTCATAACCCCAAGCCAAAGCATTACATGTGCGATATGCCCATTCATCAGTATAAGCGCGCGACGTGGTCCCCATTGGGTCCCATTCAGCCACAGACAAAAGGTAATCTTTCGCCTTTTGGATCATTGCCTCGTCTTCGGTGACAACGCCACCAATGGCGAGGTGGCGGATCGCGTACCAAACCTCTTGCAGCTGAATGTAGGTTTTACGCCAAACCGGAGCAGTCCGCTGGTGGTTTGGGTACCCAACGGGTTCTGGTAAAATATCTGCCTTTACCCAAGGCTGAACGGCCTTGTCGTAAAATTTGGACCACGTGTAGGCGTCAGCATCAGCCTTCACTTCCTTGCGGAAACCATCCAGACGGTCCGCCGTCATCCACAAACGTGGGTGGGCCTGTGTGCCCGTGTTAAAACGTGTTGCCCGCGGTGGCACGGGTGTTTGTGGCAAGCCATCGGCAACAATTACGCTGCGGGTTTCACCCCATTCAGATGTTGGTTTACCGGCCTCATCAACAGCGCGGTAAGACCAATAATAGGTGCCAGCATCGAATGTCACATCAGGGGTGAAGAAATTCAGCGGGATCGGGCCAAAGGTTTGCGTGCCTTTGGTCGGGTATTTCGGGTCAGTCGAGACACGCAGCACATATTGCGCTTCGTCTTCGATCACAGGAATCCATGTGAAACGGGGTGGGTTTTCCGCTACCTGAGTGCCATCGATAGGTTCGTACTGAACCGTCAAACGGCCTGATTTTGGTTCGTCTAAGATCGGAAGTGCGTCGCCCGGCATTGATCACAAGGTCCATATATTAAAGGTCAAGAAAGGTGCGGCCCCGAAAAGAGCCGCACCCGTGTTCGTTTCAGTCAGACTTAGTTGTACTGACGTGCATAAGCAGAGTTCATAACGCCCAGAACGTCTTGCAGGCCCATTTCGTTCAGGGTCTCCATGTAGTCGTCCCAATCAGCCATTACGTCGCCGCTGCCCAAGATCCACTGCTGCTGACGTTCCAGCATGTAGTCACGCAGGGATGGCCAGTTACGGTCGTAAACAGCCTGTTCGTCAGCTGTGAACGCCACACCCAAGAACTGATCGATCAGGTAGTCGCCTTCGTCGTACAATGCGATGCCTTCAAGAGCGATCTCGTTGGACCACTGCTGTTCGTACGCATAGTCTTGGAAATAACCACGAGATTGCAGCTGCGAACCAACGGCCCAAAGCTGGGCGTTCACTGGCTCATCTGAGTTCAGAACTGCATCTGTGAAGATCGGCTTACCATCAACCATGGTGTACTGTTCGCCTTCAACACCGAAGTTTGCCAAACGACGGCCTTCTTCAGTGAACCAGAAGTCAAAGTACTTGATGGTTTCAACAGGATGTTCGTTAGTGTGCGTAATCGCCCAACCATCCGGTTTGATAGGTGTACGGCGGTGCTCTTCGATACGCTGACCAGAGATAGATGCTGGTGGAACCATCGCACGGAAAGAGAACCCGTCGATGCTGTCAGACAAACGGTTGTACCCGGATGTAGACGCGAACCAATCGTGTGTCATGCCGCCCAGATCTTCGGACAGAAGGTATTCACGTGCGGAAGAACCACGTGTGAAGATTTCAGCGTCGATCAAGCCGTCAGCGTACCATTCTGCGAGGTGGGAGATACCGTCGCGGTAACCTTCACCAATGTAGCCGTGTGTGACAACACCGTCAGCGACGTGGAAGTCATGGTACGTGTCAGACCCGGAAGACCGGCCATCCCACATTGTGACAAGGCGCAGAAGCTCTGGCCACTGGCGCGCGAAGAACGGGATTTCGTCCGCTTCACCGTTGCCGTTTGGATCCTGTGTTTTGAACGCACGAAGCACTGCTTCCAGTTCATCAACATCGTTTGGTGCTTCCATGCCAACCGCTTCGAGCCAGTCGTAACGAATGAAGTATGCACGACCGTATTTGCCGTCTGGCAGATATGGGATGTAGTACATGTTGCCATCAGCCGCGGAAATCGCAGAGGCGACTTCAGGACGTGTTTCAAAGTAGGCAGCCATGTTTGGCGCGTGCTCAGCGATCAGATCGTTCAGTGGAACGAACGCGCCTTCAGGACCGTACTGGTTTACGAAGTCTTTCAGACGGCTGGAACCAACGATGTCTGGCAGATCACCACCGGCAAGCATCAGGTTCAACGCTTCTGTTTTACCTGAGTTTTCGTCGGTACGCATGTTTGCACCAACAGTCTGGTCGACAAGGCTAATGCCTGTCCAAGCGCTGGCTTGTGCTTCTACAGGCCAGTCTTCGTTGTAAACTGGGTAGCGCGCGTGGTTCATCTGGATCGTAAGCTCAAGCGGCTCTTCCACGATCTGCAGGTGCCCTTCGGCAAACGCTGGCGTTGTTAACGCTGTACCCGTCAACAGGGCCGTAGTTAATGTAAATTTCCGCATGATTTCCTCCCTTATGCGAAGTTACGTTAGTTATTCTTTTACACCGCCAAGAAGGATGCCCTTCTCGAAGTATTTTTGAATGAACGGATAGATGATCAACACTGGGATAATCGAACATACGATAATCGCAGCAGAGACCGTTTCGAACGAATAGGACGCATCCAACAACGAGTTCCCGAATTCCTGATCATCCGACAAAGTCGAGATCGTGTGGCGCAAGAACACTTGCAACGGGATTTTGTCTTCGTCTTGCAACAAGATCATCGCCCAGAAGAACCCATTCCAACGAGACACGATGCAGAACAAAGCAACGGTTGCGATGGCTGGTTTCGACAAAGGCATGTAAACCTTCCACAAAACCTGGAATTCATTGGCCCCATCCATGCGCGCCGCTTCTTCGAACGATTGCGGCACGCTTTCAAAGAAGTTGCGCAGCAAGATCACGTTAAAGCCGCTGACCGCAAAGCCGATGATGATCCCGAAATAGCTGTCCAACAAACCAAGGTCGCGCATGTTCAAGAAGAACGGGATAAGTCCTGCGTTGAACCACATGGTGAACGCCACCAAAAGGTTCCAGAACCGGCGCCCGTAAAGCTGAGGCCGCGACAAAGCGTAGGCACCCGGAATGATGAACGCGAGGCTCATCAAAGTACCACCAATCGTATAGATAAATGTGTTCTTATAGCTGACCCAAAACTGCGGGTCGGCCAACACATATTTGAACGCCTCGATCGTAAAGCCCACGGGGGTCAGAACAACGTTCCCTGCCCGCGCCTCAAAGCCCGTACTAAAGGCTAAAGAGGTAATGTAGATGAAGGGGTACAGAGTCGAGATTGTGAACAACCCGATCAGCACCATGTTGATAATCACGAACAGCTTATCGCCGCGAGAATACAGATTCATATTAGTCATTTGTCTTCTCCCCTACCAAAGCGATGTGCGCGAGTAGCGCTTCGAGATTGTGTTTGCGGCCATAACCAACGCGAAGGCGATGACGGCGTTGAACAAACCGGCGGCCGCGGCAAAGTCGTACTGACCGGCCTGGATACCCTGACGGAAGATGTAAGAGTTCACGACGTCGGCGGTTTCATAAGTGGCTGGCTGATAAAGCAAGATCACCATTTCGAAGCTCACTTCGAGGATGTTACCGATCCGGATGATCAACATAATGATGATCGTCGGAAGGATAGACGGGATCGTGATTTTCCACATCATCTGCCAACGGGATGCCCCGTCGACCACAGCGGATTCATAAAGTGTCGGAGAGACACCAGCGATAGCCGCAAGATAGACGATAGATTGGAAACCGGATTCTTGCCAAATGCCCGTACCGATAAAGATCGGCCTAAACCATTCAGGTTTGGTCAGGAAGTATATGGGTTCTAACCCAAACCACCCCATGACCGTGTTCACGATACCCGCTGATGGGCTAAACGCCGTGATAACAATACCCGCAATAATAACAGACGAGATGAAGTGAGGCAGGTAAACGATTGTTTGTGATGTCTTTTTAAACATCCTGTTCAACACTTCATTGAACATCAGCGCCAAGATGATCGGCATCGGGAAGCCAAAAACAAGGCTGTAGAAACTGATCACGACCGTGTTTTTCAACGCTCGCAAGAACTGATCATTGGTGAACAATCGTTCAAAGTGCTCAAAGCCGACCCAAGGGCTGCCTGAAACGCCGCGGAAAATGGAATAGTCTTTGAACGCGATCTGCAGGCCATACATTGGCTTGTAAAGAAACACGAACAACCAGATCACCAGCGGCAACAGCATGACGTACAGCTGCCATTCGCGGCGCATGTGTTCGCCGAACCTTTCTAATTTGGAGGATGTGCTAGGACTGCTCATTGTTCATGCACCTGTCCTGGCAACGCTACCCCTGTCTCTGCATCAAAGACGCGGACCAGTTTGGGGTCGATGGTAAAACCACTCACGTTGTCCAACACTTCCAGCTTCCCAATCGTTTCCGTACGGATCACGAACGGTTTCTCACCAAGGGTTGCGTGGACCAATGCTTCCGACCCGAGGGTCTCGATCAAGTCCACATCAATCTTGACTTGCGATTTAACGGATGGGTCAGCGACTTCGACGAATTCTGGTCGAATACCCAATGTCACCGCGCGCCCTGTAGAGTTCTTCAACGCGTCCAATTTCGGTAGCGAAATCGACTGTCCATTGAATTCAGCAACTGTATCGCTTGTCATCGTTGCCTCGACCAAGTTCATTGGCGGCGCGCCAAGGAACGCGGCAACGAATGTATTCGCGGGGTTCAAAAACAGGTCCATCGGCGAACCGATTTGTTCGATCCGGCCATCGTTCATAACAACAATCCGGTCCGCAAGCGTCATCGCCTCGACCTGATCGTGTGTCACGTAAATGGATGTAACGCCCAAACGTTTGTGAAGACGTTTGATTTCGGCGCGCATTTGGGTGCGCAATTTCGCATCCAAGTTGGACAGCGGTTCATCAAACAAGAAGACTTTTGGGTTCCGCACGATCGCGCGGCCCATTGCAACACGCTGGCGTTGACCACCAGACAGATCTGCTGGGCGCCGTTCCAGATATTCGGTCAAGCCAAGGATACCGGCGACCTCTTTAATCTGGCTTTCAATTTTGTCTTTTGGCTCTTTGCGGATGCGCAAACCAAAAGCGATATTTTCGGCGACATTCAGGTGCGGGTATAATGCATAGTTTTGGAACACCATCGCGACATCACGGTCTTTTGGTGCTACGCGATTCATAACCCGACCATCGATGGTCAGCTCACCACCACTGATCTCCTCAAGACCCGCAATCATGCGCAATGTCGTGGACTTACCGCACCCAGACGGACCAACCAGAACAACAAATTCTTTCTCTTGGACCTCAAGATCCACACCGTGAACAACCTGAACTGCCCCATAGGCCTTTACGATGCCCTCTAGACTAACGCCTGACATGCGCCCTCCCCTTATGTTGGCGGCTTCCTCTCCGCCATTAATCTTCGGGCCGATTCGACCCAACTCGAAAACTGGTATACTAGTTATGAATCTGGTATACTAGTCGTAAATAAATTTATTAATGTGTTCAACGAGACGGTTTGTGGTGCTAAAGGATAAAAAGACTTACCCATTATGGGTTGGGGTGGAGGCATCCCTTGCGACTGAACAACAATGTTCCTGCTGCCGCCAAGTACGCATCGCAGGAATATCACGCGATGGTTGCAAAAATGGAGGAGAACACGAATGGCACCAGCGACCCAATTGAGCGACCGCCGCACGACGGTAGATACAATTTTTGAACATCTACACGACGAAATCGTGTCGCTACGACTATTGCCTGGGGACAAGATTTCCGAGGCCGACGTTGCGTCACAGTTTGGGGTGTCCCGACAACCTGTGCGTGATGCGTTTAGCCGCCTTGCGAATCAAGACTTGTTGTTGATCCGCCCCCAACGTGCCACCGAAGTGAAGCGATTCTCTGCGCGTGAAATCGAGAAATCACGGTTCGTCCGCGCTGCAATCGAAACGGAAGTGCTGCGTCGCGCCGCGCTTCACTGCGATGCCGAGGGCGCGAACTTGCTAGATATAGCAATTAAGACCCAAGACGATGCCCTCGCAAATCATCACATCGATGCATTCACGTCGCTTGATTATGAATTCCACCGGACCCTGTGCCTCATCGCGAAGGCCGAGTTCGCTTTCGAAGTGATCATGGATGAAAAATCCAAAGTGGACCGTCTGTGTATGCTGGGCCTTTCTAAAGAAACGCGCATGCCAGAACTTATCGAAGATCACCGCAAGATCGCAAATGCGATCAAGGCACATGATGCCGATGCAGCTGTAAATGCTGGGATGATCCACCTGTCACGTCTCGATGAAACCCTCGCAATGATCGCTGCGACCAACGCAAACTATTTCGAGAAAACCGGAAATTGATGCCACACGTGTTCACCCTTGCCGGGGTTAACAACTTTGAAGGAGCCCTCAGGTCATGGCGTCGAGCCCGACAATAGGCGTCGCCACAACCTATAGCTCGCCAGGTGCACGCCATGTTTTCGCATTGGCGTGGCCGATGACAATCAAAGCAATCCTGCTGCACGGTATCTTTGTTATTGATGCCTATCTGGTTTCCGCATTGGGTGAGACTGCGTTGGCCGCAATGGGGCTAGCCGCCGCCATCGCGGGCATCGTCCTAAGCGCGATCCATTCATTTTCTGGTGGAATGCAAATTCGAACAGCCCAAGCTTTCGGGACGCAAGACGCATCTTTCCTTAAATCGACACTCGCCTCGGGGCTGACGATTTCGTTGATCGTTGGGAGCGTGGGCCTTCTGCTCATCTCGCTGTTTGGCGGTTTCATTATCGATTGGCTTGCACCCACGCCACAAGTCGCAGAACTTTCCCGTGGCTATCTTTCAGTGTTTTCACTGGTGATCATGGCCGAGGCTGTCGGTCAAATCCTATCAAGCTATCTGAACGGCTGCGGGCGTACGCGGATTCCATTGTATAGTTTCTGCCTCTCTCTCCCGATCAATGTCGCGGCAAGCATCGTCTTGATCTGGGGCATGTTTGGCCTTCCGGCGTTTGGCGTAACCGGCGCAGCCATGGGCAGCGCAATCGCGGTCACCGTGCAGGTTGGGTTCTTGGTGTATCAGTTGATGAAATCCGACCGTTACCTAACCCGCGTTGAAGGCTGGCGCGGCGGCAACTTTCTATCCGCGTTAAAGCGGCATTTCGTTTTTGCGCTGCCGATTGCCGCAACATTCTTTAGCGCCGGTCTTGCAGGGCATATTTGCAACCTGATCTACGCAACCATGTCCCTAAATGCGTTTGCCGCCATGACGCTGATCGCACCTTGGATCATGGTGACCAGCCAAATCAGTATGCAATGGACCCAAGCCACGGGCATAATGGTCGCACAATTGTTGGGTCGCAAAACCGACGAGGGCACCTTAGACATATTCTTGAGCGCGGCATGGCGCGGCGCATTCGTCACTGCCCTGTTTGGGTCCCTGATTTTCGCCGTGGTCTGCCTTTCTGCTGATCGGCTCTATACAGACCTAACAGCCGAGACCCGTGGCTATGTGCTTGGGTTCTTGCCGCTCTTGTTGGTTCTGACCTTCCCAAAGGCGACCAATGCAATTTGCGGCAACACGTTGCGAGCAAGTGGTGACACGATTTACGTTATGAAGCTGTTTCTGGCATCGCAATGGGCTTTTCGTGTACCAGCGACTGCGCTTGCCGTTCTGTATTTCAACGTTTCGCCGATTTGGGTGTTGTGCCTACTCTTGTGCGAAGAGTTGGTGAAATTTTTTCCGTTCCATCTGCGCCTGTACAAGGGCGACTGGAAACGGTCCGACGTCGCGGCCTAACGGCCAATTAATTCAGAACACTGGGAGAAAACATATGTTAAAAGAACACCTTCGCCGCGCTATCGACCCGCGTCATGCCAAAGGAATGGACACGGCTGAATTGCGCAATGAATTCCTGATCGAAACCTTATTCGAAGACGGGACGATCCACATCGTTTACACCCAATACGACCGCATGATCGTGGGCGGCGCGATGCCGTCAAAGGGGCCGTTGACACTCGAAGTTGTCAAAGAAACCGGCACGCCAAACTGGTTGGACCGCCGTGAAGCCGTCTTGGTCAACCTTGGCACGGATGGTACCGTAGAAGCAGGTGGTGAAACCTATTCCATGAACAACGGTGATATGTTGTACCTTGGTAAGGGCACTGGCAGCGTCACGATGTCGGGTACAACAGCCAAGTTTTATATCATCTCGGCACCAGCCCATCGCGAAATCCCTGCCCGCCTGATTACGATCGACGATGCGAAACAGGTGCCGTTGGGGTCGCGCGATACGTCAAACGAACGCACAATCTATCAATTCGTGCACCCTGCTGTGATGGAAAGCTGCCAGATCGTTATGGGCATGACCAAACTCGCACCTGGCTCTGTTTGGAACTCGATTCCAACACATACACATGAACGCCGTTGCGAGGCCTATTGCTATTTCGGCCTACCCAAAGACAATTTCATTGTTCACATGATGGGCGAGCCCCAAGAAACACGCCACCTGATCGTACAAAACGAACAGGCCATCGTGTCACCACCATGGTCCATCCATTGCGGGTCCGGCACATCGGCCTACGGGTTCATCTGGGCAATGGCCGGTGACAACATGGATTTCACCGATATGGATGTCGTCGAAATGGAAGACCTGCGATGAACCGGTTTGACCTGACAGGAAAACGCGCCTTTGTTACTGGCGCCAATACAGGCATCGGTCAGGCGATCGCCGTCGATCTGGCCCGCGCTGGTGCGCATGTGCTGGCTGTTGGTCGCTCGTCCATGGACGACACGATTGCAGCTGTTCAATCCGCCGGCGGTACCGCTGACGCGGTGCAGGCCGACCTTGGCACTGTCACGGGTGCAGTTGCAGCGTTTGACGCGGCCGTCGCGGCACATGGCCCGATCGATATTCTGGTGAACAACGCAGGCATCATCCGCCGCGCCGATAGTATTGAGTTCACCGAGGACGATTGGGATGCTGTCATGGACATCAACCTCAAGGTTGTTTTCTTTTTGTCACAGGCGTTTGCAAAGGCACGTTTGGCTGTCGAAACCGGTGGGTCCATCATCAACATCGCATCACTGCTATCGTTCCAAGGTGGCATTCGCATACCGTCTTACACTGCGTCCAAAAGCGGCGTTGCCGGTTTGACGAAGATCCTTTGCAACGAATGGTCATCCCATGGGATCACCGTCAACGCCGTTGCCCCGGGCTATGTCGTGACCAACAACACGACCGCGCTGCGCGAAGATGCGGACCGCAACAAGGCCATTTTGGATCGCATTCCAGCAGGCCGTTGGGCCGAAGCAGACGATATTTCGGGTGCCGTCACGTTCTTGGCCTCAGATGCGGCGCGCTATGTCTCGGGGGTGACCTTGCCTGTCGATGGCGGCTGGCTTGCTAGGTGATCGCCACAAGGTGATTGTCAAACGCCAGATCAAAGCTGGCTAACTTCCGCGGGGGGGCGTTCAAACGTTGCACGTCCCCTTGCCCGTCCGTCACAATCAACCCAAAGGTGGTCGCGGCAACGCCGCAGACATCTTCTTGAGCATGGTTTAAAACCAAGTCCCCGCTGTCGGCATCAAACACCTGAACCACTCCTGACTTGGGCGATGTGACAGCCAGCTGACGGCCATCCCCCGAAAACGCAATGCTGCCGACGTAACCGTTCAGGGCCCCACCATCCCCCATTTCGTGCCACGGCCCGTTACGGCGGTGTGTTGCCGTCAATGCAGGTGCTTCATGCACCGCCCCCTGCCACTGCATGCCAATCGCAACCGATCCATCCGCCCGTACGCTCAGGTGCCTGACGCTGGCATGATGATGGGTCGGTTCAACTTGATCCAGCAACGCCCCATTCAAATCCACATAACTCAGGTTCGGCCGCATCGTCGGAAGGTTTAACTTCTCGCGGCCCGTTTCGGGATGGGTATCAATGCCACCATTGGCCACGACCAAACTGCCATCCGGCAATAGGCGTATTTCGTGCGGGCCAACACCGTGCGACGCAAACTCGCCAACGCGGGCATAGCCATGTCGTGCATCCCAAATACCAATCCGGCCCTGCCCGCGTTCAAAGTCGTTTTCGGTGGTGAACAAAAGATCACCGGTTGGATCAAACGCACCATGCCCGTAAAAATGACGGCCATCAGGGCTGTTCAGCCGGGCCAGCACACCGCCTGTGCGACAATCTAAAACAATGGCAAAGGTACCGGGCCTGCGCGCGAAGGCCACCGCTTCTGGACGGACCGGATGCGCGGCGGCCGCATGGCCACGTTCGGGCAGTGGAATGCGAAACCGTTCAACGCCCCCCAGATCCAAACCGACCAAAACATATGTCCCATCAGGCAATTGGGCCGCCGTCAGAAACGCTGGAGCCCCAGCATCAGCCCATGTGGGCGCAGGCACCGCGCTCGCCGCCAAAAGCCCCGCAAGAAATCCGCGCCGTGTGGTCATCAATCGCCGTCCAGCGAATTGAACCCTTCGATCACGCCCAATTGCGGCCCCAACTGTTCGGCCAACAGCAGTCGAATGTCTGTGATATCTTGCTGAAGTGCCTCGACACGAAACCGGTCCGCTGGCTGGGCAACAAGGCTTAGGTCTGCGCCACCCTCAAGCGCCGCAATCTGGGCAATACGACCATGGGCGCGGTCTGCGAAAACCGTGATCTGTGAATCAATCTCATCATCTGCCAAAATCATCGCCAGCTCAGTCAGGCTGTCCAGTGATGTTGCGATATTGGCCAAGGACCGCACAGAGCGGCGCATTTCAGCCCGCGTTGGACGCGGCCGATCAAACGTCCCCAAAGGCCGGCCAAGCCGTTGATCAATCATGAATTCCAGCCCAGCGCCGACCGCCTTGTAGAGTTCTTGCAGGCTTTCGGTTTCATCACGGTAAATGTCATTGCCAGCTTCTTGGATCAGCGCGGCATAGCGGTTTTCCCAATCATCGTGGATAGCGACGGCATTGCTATGAATGTCCTCAGCTAAGGCGCCGATCAAATCGCAGGTGGCTTCATATTCCCAAAACGCCTCGTCAAAAGCCAAAAATTCCATCGCATAAAACCCGCGCCCAGCAATAGAGGCGTCGGAGACGTCCAAGTTGCCTTCGGCCAGCCAACCATGAAGCGTCTTTGGTGTCGTCCCGCGCGGGTCTGGCCAAAACGCCAAGGCAAAAGCACGGTTATCGACCTCGGTGGGGCCAAACCGCAGGTGTGACACCGCGATCCATGCTTCAGCCGCATCTTCCCAAGCCGCCTGCGCGTCACAACCCGCAGCAACCAGATCGCTGGTCATTTCTGTCAAATGGGCAAGCCGTGGCAAAACATGGTCATCGATCGCCGCGTCCACCTGCGGGTTTGCCAAAGCAAGTGTCGGGGTAAGGCAAAATATAGCAGCGTATTTCATCTATAAGCTCTCCAAGAAACGCAGCAGAGCTGCACGTTCATCCGGTGTCATCTCAACAACTATATCGCGCGCGGCCTGTGCTTCTCCACCATGCCACAACACGGCCTCCAAAATCGAGCGCGCACGCCCGTCATGAAGGAATTGTGTATGCCCAGAGACCTGTTCCGTCAGCCCTATTCCCCACAGCGGCGGCGTGCGCCATTCGCGTCCCGTTGCAACAGCTTCGGGGCGGTTATCGGCCAAACCTTCGCCCAAGTCGTGCAACAGAAGGTCGGTGTATGGCCAAATGAGTTGGAATGACTGTGCAGGTTGGCCTTCCAACCGGTGAGTCACAAACGACGGTTGGTGGCAGGCCGTACAACCTGCACCGTTAAACAGCTCTTTGCCCCGCAATACTTCGGGGGCATCTGGGTCGCGGCGGGCCGGAACACCAAGATTGGCACTGTAGAACGTGACAAGATCGAGAATTTCCTGATCGACTTCAAAGCTACGTGCATCCCCATCACCATGGGGGGCATTCATGCAATCGGACTGAGCCGTTGTGCATTCGCCCGCACCGGACGGATGCAAGGGGCTCGAAATCCCAATGTCGCCCGAAAACGCTGCTGCGTTTTGTTCCAAAAGCGTCGGCATACCTGCCTTCAGGCCAAAGCGGCCCAACATGGGTTGGTCATACACCTGCGACCAAACGATATTGGGGCGTCCAGAAATCCCATCGCCATTCGCGTCGTCAGGGTCAGCGTTTGCTAGAATGTCTGCGGCCGGAATGGCTTCTAACAAACCAAGCCCGATCATCTGCGGCGCAACACGAGGCGATAACATCGCGTCAGCATGCAGTGGCCCATAACCAAGGTTTTCGGCGGTGTAAGTCGGGACGCGCAGAGACGCGCTTTCGCCGCCACCTAAAGCAACTTCAATTTCCTCATAGGTAATTCCCAAGCGGTATTCTGACGCGATGCCTGGCAGTGCGAAATCTTGCAATTGTCCGCCATAATTGGGGTCAGGCGCAGTGCCATGATATCCGTCAATTGCGTGAACCGCCGCCGTTGCGTCTGGGATAGACACCCGCAAGAACATCGAAATAGACGTGTCATCTGGCCCCTCTGGTACATGCCCGCGACCATCTTTGATGTGGCATCGTTGGCAAGACCGCGCGTTGAACAACGGCCCAAGCCCATCGGACGCTAACGTTGATGAAGGGGACGACACCCAAATCTTGCGAAACAACCCGTTGCCAACCTTAAACAACAGCTCGTCTTCGAACGTGATATTGGCGGACGAAAGGCTGAACGCATTTGAATCAGGCGTCACACGCACCGTTGCAGCGCCTGCTGGTCGGTCTTCAAACCGCTGTGCGGCTGTGAAATCTGTTGGGGTCGCTGTGACCGTTTCAATACGGTTTATTTCATCGGCAGTGCGCGGCACCACGGCCAAATGCGGGTCCTGTGCGATGACGGCATAGCGGTCGTGCTGAGCAAACGCGAATGGCGTCGCCAAGACCGTAACAATGGCAGGAATGAAAAAACGTGTTGTCATCAGACGTCCCGACTTGAAACAAGTTGGGCATGCGTTGCGATAGTTTGCCACGCATGCCCTCCTTAGGCTCGTTTAGTAGTCTCTTGTTTGGGGCAAGGTCTACTGGAAAACGGCTTCTGGATCATCAAGGCTGTCAGAGCCTTCAACCGTGATCTCGCCTGCGCCAACAACAGCAACGATACGTTCGATCGTGCGTGTTTGGTCAACGAATGCGTTCACACCACCCATAACAAGGTCTTCGCCATCGGCGTTGCCTGCTTCGAGCATCTGGTCGTAAGCAAAGCCGGCTTCAGCAGCCAGTTTGATTTCGCCCAACTCGCGAAGGGTCGCAGCCAGTTTAACCTGCATTTCAGCGTCGAGTGCGGCGTCAGTTTCAGCAACCAGATTAGACAAAGACGCGCCTGTTACAGTCGACCCATCAATCCGTGTGTAGCTGCCGAAGTATACGTTCTGCACGCCAAGACCGTCGTAGTAATGGTCGTTGTGTGTATTGTCGGCAAAACAAGAATGCTCTTCTTCAGGGTCGTTCAGCATCACGCCAAGGCGCATGCGTTCACCCGCAACTTCACCGTATGACAAAGACCCCATACCGGTCAGGATTGCAGACAGACCAGCCGCATCGTCAGCAAGGACTTCGGCACGGGCGTCACCGCCAGTCGCCCACTGCGCAGCCATCCATTCCAAATCAGACACCAATAAGTCTGTCGCTGCTTTCAGGTAATCCGCACGACGGTCGCAGTTGCCGTTTGTACAGTCGTCACCAGCTCCATAATCCGTCCAAGGACGGTTGCCGGCACCTGTGCCGTGACCGTTCAAATCTTGCCCCCACAGCAGGAATTCAACAGCGTGGTAACCAGTGGCCACATTGGATTCGACACCGTCTGCTTCGTGAAGCTGACCTTCAAGGAACGCTGGGGTGATGTCTGTCGCGTCGATGTCTTCGCCGGACAATGTGAATGTTGCGTTTGCAACAACGTTCAGTGCTGCGAATTCATTTTCGTCGGTTGGGCCACCGTAAGATGCATCAACATAATCGATCAAACCTTCGTCCAATGGCCATGCGTTTACCTTGCCTTCCCAATCATCAACGATCGCGTTACCGAAACGGTAAACTTCGGTCTGTTGGTATGGAACGCGAGATGCCAGCCAAGCATCTTTCGCCGCTTGCAGGTTTGTTTCGGACGGGTCGGCGATCAGCGCATCAACCGCAGCCTGCAGTGTCTGTGCGGTTGCAAGGCTATCAGCGTAACCCGCCTCAGCGATGTTTGCATATGTCGCTAGTACGTCAGCGGTTTGGACCTCGGCAAAGGCCATCGGTGCCGTAAGTGTAAGTGCCGTGGTCAAAAATAGATGTCTCATGGTGTTCCCTTAATGGACGGTTTTGTTTGTTTGGTGTGTTTCAATCGGTGTTGGCAAAGGTGCCAACGCCATGCGCCGCAAGGCCAAACCATAGGTCTGTGCCAAAGCAGCCAAAGGCATGCAAAGATCGGGTGTCACGAGCAGCGTTGCGATAAGCGCGGCGTCTTCACGGCGACATTCAGAGGCATATCCAATGAAATTCGCAATGCAGCTTTCATCCGCGCCTAGACATTTGCAATCGATCCCATGGCGCATCAATGGGCGGCGGCCATGGCGGGCACACATGTCAAAGATTTGTGCGAAGGCGTCGATGGCATTTGTGCCCGCGACCTCCCCTAAGGTACCGCAGAACTCTGCCGCGACGCGGCGTTGTCCTTCCAGCCCTTCGGCCCAAAGTCGCCAGTAGATGACGGCTGCGGCTTCGACGGCACCGAGTTCGGCCAGATGGCCGACAGGTGCGCCACCGCGTGAGATGCGTTCGTGTTTCATGGCGCAATACCTGACCTTGTTTGTCAGGTATGTCAATTTCCGATTAAAATACTCGGATAATTATTTTTGAACTTCTTTTCAGACGCTAAATGCCGCAGGATTTTGGAACGTCTGCACCCTTATTTTAATGGAAATCCCTAGACTTAGGGATCACACGTACGTTACGTGGATGCCCGCGCATACCAGCCTGCGTGGGTGCCAAGCTGTCCGTCTGACCCTTGTTTCTGGTGATTCCAGCCAATTCAATCTCGGACAATCCGGCCAAACGGTCGCTCCTATCCTGCAAATCATCGGCCACCACGTGAATCACTTTTCCGTCTGTTTGCACCCGTCCATGAACCACCAGTAACCGGGCTGACATAATGGTGCGCCGATAGGTTTTGAACATCTTTGGCCAGATCACCAAGTTGGCGACACCGGTTTCATCTTCCAACGTAATGAAACACACACCCTTGGCGCTGCCCGGTTTCTGGCGCACCAAAACCAGCCCCGCTAAAGACACCCGCGCCCCATGACGTAAACGGGGTAAATCGCGGGCAGCCGCAAAGCCCTGCCCGCGCAAACTGGCGCGATAAAACGCCAACGGATGCGCCTTAAGTGACAGGCGCAACGTTTGATAATCAGCCACCACATGTTCGGCTTTTGGCATGTTGGGCAAATGCGTTTCAGGATCCGGCCCATGGGCCGTCACCTCGACATGATCGAAAATGGGTAATGACGGCGCATCTTTAAGGGCCTGCGTCTGCCACAACGCCTGTCGCCGATCGAACCCCATGGATCGCATCGTATCCGCCGCCGCCAGCAACCGCATGGCCCGCACATCCAAACGCGCGCGCGCCTTCATCTCTGCCACGTCCTCGAACGGGGCATTACGCACAGCCACCAGCCGTCGACCTGCCTCTTCTGGCAAACCACCCACCTGCCGCAACCCAAGCCGCAGGGCAAATCCACCTTCGCAAGGTTCCAACGTGCAGTCCCAATCGGAATAATTCACATCCACCGTGCGCACTTCGACACCGTGATCGCGCGCATCCCGCACGATTTGCGCAGGAGCATAAAACCCCATCGGTTGCGAATTCAGCAATGCACAGGCAAAGGCCGCAGGATAATGGCATTTCATCCACGACGACACATAGACCAGCTTGGCAAAACTGGCCGCGTGGCTTTCAGGGAAACCATATTCGCCAAACCCTTTGATCTGATCGAAACACCGTTTCGCAAAATCAGGGTCGTACCCACGGTTGATCATCCGCCCAACCATGCGTTCTTCAAGCGTACCGATGGTGCCTTTTGACCGGAATGTCGCCATGGCCTTACGGAGTTCATTCGCTTCTGCCGGCGAAAATTGGGCCGCATCAATTGAGATTTTCATCGCCTGTTCTTGGAAAATCGGCACGCCCAATGTGCGGCTTAGAATATTGAACAGTTCGTCCTGTGGATGTTCTGGCCCAGGGGCCGGATAGGCCACGCTTTCCAATCCCTGACGGCGGCGTAAGTAAGGGTGTACCATATCGCCCTGAATAGGCCCAGGTCGCACGATCGCCACTTCAATCACCAAGTCATAAAACCGGCGCGGCCGCAATTTGGGCAACATCGCCATCTGGGCGCGACTTTCCACCTGAAACACCCCCAAACTGTCGCCATTGCACAGCATGTCATAAGTCGGGCGTTGATCATCAGGCATGTCATCTTCAACAGGCACCGTCGCTAATTCCAACGGGCGATCATAATGCGCCTCGATCAGATCGAAACACTTAGCGATACAGCTCAACATCCCAAGAGCAAGGATATCGACCTTAAAAATCCCAAGAACATCAATGTCATCCTTGTCCCATTCAATGAAACTGCGATCCGCCATGGCGCCGTTTCCAATGGGGACAATTTCGGTCAATGGTCGTTCAGTCAGGATGAATCCACCAACGTGCTGGCCCAAATGACGGGGCATCCCGATCATCTCTTTGGCCAACCCTAAAACCATGCGCAGGTACGGATCAGACAGGTCCAACCCCGCTTCTTTCGCGCGTTCGTCATCTACCTTCCCCTCAAAACTGCCCCAAATGGTGCCCGCCAATTTCGACGTCACATCCTCGGACAACCCCATAACCTTGCCGACCTCGCGGATCGCAGATCGTGGACGGTAGTGGATCACCGTCGCACACAGGCCAGCACGATGACGGCCGTATTTTTCGTACATATACTGGATCACCTCTTCGCGACGTTCATGTTCGAAATCCACGTCAATGTCGGGCGGTTCGTCACGTTCTTCGCTTAGGAACCGTTCAAACAAGACGTCATGTTCGTTCGGGTCGACCGAGGTGATCCCAAGACAAAAACACACCGCCGAATTCGCGGCAGATCCACGCCCCTGACACAAAATAGGCGGTTGCGCGTCGAACCGCGCAAAACGGACGATGTCGTTGATGGTTAGAAAATAGCGCGCGATTTTCTTGGACCGGATCAGGTCGAATTCTTTGTGAATGGTTTTCACCACATGATCGGGCACTCCGTCGGGGTATCGTCCCTCCGCCCCAATCCACGTCAGACGTTCCAACTCCTCTTGCGCGTCACGTCCCTCAGGCACAATCTCGTGGGGGTATTCGTATTTCAGGTCCGACAGGGAAAACGCGATCAGATCCGCCAATGCCCGCGTGGCCGCAATCGCATGGGGCCATTGTGCAAACAGGCGGCACATTTCGGATGGGGGTTTGAGGTGGCGTTCGGCATTCGCCTCTAATGAAAACCCTGCCGTGGTAATGGTAGTACCGGTGCGAATGCAGGTCATCACATCCTGCAACGGGCGCCGCGCAGGCGTGTGATATAACACATCATTGGTCGCCAGAATTTGCATGCCATTGACGCGTGCCACACCATCCAACCGATTGATCCGCCCATGATCATCCCCGCGATACAGATAGCTAGCCGCGATGAACGCCATGTTCGGCAACGCCTGACGAATGCGTGCAAGCCCTGCTTCGAACACATCCAAATTGGCAGGTGGTACTGCGATCAAATGCAACCCTGCCGCATGGTCCGCCAGCATTTCCAACGTCAAATGGGTCTCGCCCTTGTCTTGCCAGTCGCCATCGACCGTCTGCATCTTTCCCTTGGACAACAGCGTCGACAGCCGCGCATAAGCCTCGCGGTCCTGCGGATAGGCCAAAAATTCCGCGCCACACAACAGTACAATCCGTGCCCCAATAAGCGGGCGAACACAGGCCGTTTTCGTCTCGGCGTGCATCCGCACCACCCCAGCCAGAGTGTTATGATCCGCGATCCCGATGCAATCATAGCCCAGCGCATTGGCGGTTGCGGCCAAATCCACCGCTTCAGAGGCAGCGCGTAGAAAGGAAAAACAACTGGCCAACCCGAATTCAACAAACTCGGCCTTGGGGTTCGCCTGAAACCCCTCTTTCAATTTTCGCTTTGGATGTCCTTCTTGCACGGGCATCAGGCAAACATCCCATGTACGAACCAGCGCGGCGTGCCCCCGCGCCCATCATGCAACAACCCTTCGCGGTAAAGCCAAAACCGCCGCCCGCCCTGCACTTCGACCTTATAGTAATCGCGCAACCGCGTGCCGGGGCGGTCGCGCCACCACTCTGGCGCGATCCGTTCGGGGCCTGCATGGCGCACCGCACGGTACACAACCCGCCGCCACCGAAATTGCGAAGGAGGGCCTTCGGGAACAGCATAAAGCACCTGCACCTCTTCGGCCGGCTCCAATAGGCGCAGCGGGCGATCTACGAGGCCGACCATAGGTCGGTCATATTCGACCATGGGGGCGGCGCCAGCCAAGGCAGGCATACGACCTTCCACCCGTTCAGGTTTGTGGGTCTGCATCCATGTGGACCACGTGACCTTATCACGCCCCAACCGCGCCGAAAGGCGGTCAACCAATCCTGCAACATCGGCCTGCGTATCCCGCTTGCCATCCAATCGGTCTTGAAGCCGTGACACCGGTTCTACCCGCGTGGCTGACAACGTGAGCAGGTCGAACCCGAACCCGGGGTCGATGCTGTCCAGTTTGCCCTCGAATAATCGACGCAGATGCACCGGATCGCGGGTTGGGCGGGCCATGGTCAGGGGTACATGGCGGCATTCGCTGTCGATCCGGTAGATCGTTAACACCACATGCCGCGCGCCCTGTTCTGCCTCGCTTAACGCCGCACACAGGCTGTCCACCAACCCCTGCACATGTGGGTAGGGGTCGATCACCGGTTCGCCCAACCGCGCCCGTGCCATAAATTGCACAGGGTCCGCAGGGGCATTCAACGGGTCGGGCAACCGCCCCAAAGCACGATCCAGCAACACCAAAGGGTTGGCATCCTGTGCCAACGTCGCAAACCGGCGCATCAATGCGGCACGGGGAACATCTGCAAGCAACCCAATGGTTTTCAGCCCTAGCCGCGTCAACACCGACAAGGTCGTTCCATCCAAACGCAACGATTGCACCGGCAAAGGTGCCAAACAATCGGCCACATCATCGGGGCCACAAATCGTACGGGCATTGCCATACCGTGCCAAAGCCTGTGCCGCTCCCCGTGTTGGGGCCATGGCCACTTGCGCACTTAACCCTTGCAAGGCGAACCCTTGGCATATGTCACGCAACACCGCCCGTTCACCGCCAAACAAATGGGCCGATCCAGTCATGTCCAATATTAACCCGTCGCGGCCGTCCTGAACGCTCCAAGGGCACCACCGCCGCGCCCAATGGACCAACCGGTCCATAAGGCGCGCATCTGCGTCCAAATCGGCCGGTTCCACATGTAGGTCAGGGTTGATTGCCTGCGCATCGACCACCCGCGTGCCGACCTGCACACCGCGTGCCGCAGCCGTATCATTACAAGCACAGACCACCGGCCCATGGTGCCCTTGGCGGGTCAACACCACGGGGACCACAGCCGCTGGCAAGCTGCGCACTTCGCGTGTCGCCCTCATCCAGTGTTCCAACGTCAGCTTCGGAAACCAGATGGAGACGATCCGCGGCGTTCGTGCCGTCTGCGTCATAGCTGGCCTGCCATCGCCCCGGCGCACGCCCGCGCGCGCGAAACAAATCTGCTTGCCACCGTATAGCCCCCGGCGCACGTGGATCGTAGGGATGGGGCCCTGATGGTTGCGATGACACTCGCCACCGTTCTCGCGCGGCACTCAGCACACCACTGTCGCCGCTGCGGATCAAATACACAGGTACCCCCGAAGCTTCGCCCCGCAGTGCCAAACGTTTCGTCGCCGTAAAGTCGAGCACCTGAGGTGCGCCGTGAATCTCGCCCACAATCGCAGACAGCCCCCCGCAAGTGGCCCCCTCTTCCATGGCCCACAACACGTCGCGCGGATGGCTGACACGAACCTGCAAAACCGGCACCCGCAAACCAAACGCACGCATTCCCGCCATGTAGGGCCGCCCGTTTTCGCGGGCCGAGGCATGATCCTGCACCCACAACACCGGGCCGCCATCTTGCGGCAATTGCGCCAAAACAAATCCCATACCGGCAGGGTCGGCCAACCCTTCGGGATGCACGTCTGTTAAAACCTGCGGCCCAGACGCCAACCCAGCCGTTTTGCCTGACGACGTCACACGCCGTGACAGGGCCTTCACCCGTCCATATGTTTCGCGATTCTCCATACACGAACCATAATGTTCACTTTTTGTTCTGATTTTCCAGTGAAATTTTCTGGCCAAAAACAAAGGGCCAACACACAAGGCCGCCCACCATAAAATTCAGCACATGCACATCGAAAAGATGCTACAGCCATCCCGCCGCCAATTGCCGTTGGTGGGCCACAATCGCATTCCGCATCAAAATCGCGACTGTCACAGGGCCAACGCCACCAGGTACCGGCGTCACCCAGCCCGCGACATCTACAACAGCATCTGTGTCCACATCACCAACAATCTTTGGCCCGTCATCCGTATCAATCTGGTTGATCCCAATATCGATCACAGCAGCACCAGGTTTAATCATATCAGGCCCAATCAAATGGGCTTTACCAACAGCAACAACAACAACATCAGCACGACGCGAGTGCATCGCAACAGAACGAGTCATGTGATGGCACACCGTCACCGTACAGCCTTCCGCCATTAACATAATCGCAGCTGGTTTTCCGACGATTTCGGAATGGCCGATCATCACAACCTCTAACCCCTTCAAGGGCAAGCCGGTCGCCTTGATCATCTCCACGCTCGCCGCCGCCGTACACGGCGCAAGCGCAACATCTGAATACACAATATTCCCAATAGACGCTGGGTTCATCCCTTCCACATCCTTCAAAGGGTGGATCGCCGATTGCAGTGACCGCACATTAATATGATCTGGCACCGGACGTTGCAGGATAATCCCCAAAACCGTAGGGTCATCATTCATCGCTAGCAACCGCGCCTTACACCGTTCCTGAGAAATATCACCAGCCCAGTTGACCTGTTCGAACGGCAACCCTGCCTGTTCAGCAGTGCGCGCTTGATTACGGACATAGACAGCTGCCTCTGGCACATCCCCAATCAAAATCGACACAAGCCGCGGCATTTTTTCAACGGTATCAGTGTAAGATCGAATATCATCGACCATACGTTTCTTAACATCACCGCCACGTAACAGGCGATGGTCATCATTTTGGTTAAGCACAGAAATAGCCCTTCAAAAACAGCACTTGCGCGACATCCATCACAAATGCCGACAAACCTCAAACCACGAAACCGGCCTTCCAAACCAGTGTCGCGACAAAACAAGACACTATGACTGCCAAAGATATCCGAAAGGAAATATGGCGGAGGGTTCGCCCCCTCCGCCACTCAGATGAAAACACCTTGCCCGTCAAACTCCAAAAGCCGAGAAGTGCACGCCTCATTTTTCCAGAAGGTCACGCACAACAGGATCCCCACATGAAATCATGTGCAATGTGACACGATCGCACCCTTGTCGTTTGCAGTGTTATACGAACTCAAAATTGAGTTCAGATTCTAACAAAACAACACCCTCCAACAGCACTTCCGCATCAGTCGTGCCAAACACAATAAGGGTATCAGTGCCGTCATTCGTAACACTCAAAATCTCACTAGGAGCGCCGTCGACGTTAAACTGCAGAAGATCAAGCGTATTGTTGAAATCAAGAACACTGTCCTGATCAGCATAAATCTCATCAAAAACGAAAACGTCAGCACCGCTCCCGCCTTTCAAAACGTCTTCCCCACTTTCGCCTGCTAATGTGTCGTCAGAACTGCCACCCTCAAGGTGATCTTTCCCAGCGCCACCAAACAATTCGTCCTTCCCGTTTCCGCCAAACAGCCGATCTGCACCATTGTCACCACTCAAGTGGTCGAACCCGCTGCCGCCGATCATTTCATCTTTACCGGCACCGCCAACAAGCTCATCGGCTCCATCTCCACCATCCAAAATGTCATTACCACCGCCACCAACAAGGTAATCACTGAGATCACCACCAAACAATTGATCGGCACCACTTCGACCAAAGAGTTTATCCTTACCAGCCCCTCCAAAAAGCGTATCGTCTCCATCAAGGCCGGTGAGTTTGTCTTTTCCATCTTCACCGTGAATCACGTCATCGTAGACTGACGCAATTAGTTTGTTGTTTGCACCATTCCCAACTAATTCAATCGCGACTTTGTTGAAGCTCGTAACGTTCTCGAGATCGCTATAGCTCCCGTAAATAAACGTGTTCCCGCCATCCACGGAGAACCCCTCATCGATATCCAGAACGAAATTCCCAAACATTGGAACACTAATCGGGCTCGACGAGACATCGAGGGTGTCAACTCCATCGCCGCCATTGATCGTAAGGAAATAAGCATCGGAACCAGCGATAATATCATTCCCAGAACCTGCCAAAATGACTTCGATAGCATTCAAAGAGAACGTTTCCCCCCCTGCTGAAAAAGCATAGGTCTGGCTGGCGCTATTGAAGACCATGTTAGATCCAGTGATTGCAGAAAAATCTGCGGTATCTTCGCCGTTGCCCCCATTTAGATCGTCGCCGCCATCTGCTTCAGACATTACAAACGTATCATTGCCATTTCCACCCGTCAGGGAATCATAACCGGCACCGCCATGGAAGACATCATTACCCTCACCGCCAAACAATGCGTCAACGCCTTCAAGTCCGTACAAAATATCGTCGCCGTCTTCGCCACGAATTGTGTCATCGTAATTGGACGAAATCAGCGTGTTATTTGCAACGTTGCCGATCAGCTCGATTGCGACACTGTCAAAGCTCGTGATGTTTTCTAAATTGCTATAGCTGCCATGAATGAACGACAGACCGCCGTTAATCGAAAGCCCAATATCAATGTCGATTACAAAATCGCCAGTCGTCGAATAGTCTGTGGGACCACCGGACAAGTCGAGCGTATCAACCCCATCACCACCATCAATGATATCTTTATGACCGATCTCACCAAAGAACGTGTCGTCCCCAGTTCCACCAAAAAGCGTATCGACTGATTCACCGCCAAAAAAAGCATCGGCCCCAGCGCCACCAAAGATCTCGTCGACACCGGACGACCCTAAAAGCGAATTGTCTTCACCATCACCAATAACCACATTCATGACCGTTCTCCAGCTACTTCAACTCATTTGTTTGAGGTTGAATATGCTCTTCAGCGGTCAAGAATTGGGGGGAAATTAAGGCAATATTAAGAATTCATACGAGCCCTAACCGTTCATTTTGGGCCAATTCATGTTATCGTCCAAAATCCGATTATTCAGATTAAGTACACTTCATCTAAACTCAGCTAGCTTCATCAACAAGTTCCATGAGTTTTAAGACAGAATATGTCACCTCACCAAACGGGTTATAAGTGGCATGATAGAACCAGAAAGCCAATAAAGAAGCAATAACAGACACTTAATGGAATTCATGCAGCCTCCTAAAGGACGGTTACAGCATCCATGCTAAGGTCTGCCATAACCCCGCCGTAACCATGCCTAAGAGGCACAAGATGGCGGCACATAACCGTCCAACATGTTACCTAAATACTCCAAACGGTTCGGCATGATTTCCCGAACGGCCGCTTCAACGTCTGCAGGCAATCGCCCTGGATAATTATTCATCGTCCATGCGAATAATGCACTTTCAGCAATGTCTTCTTTTATAGGGTTGTCCATCGCATATTGCGTGATGAAACCGCCATCTGCCAATTGGTTTGATTGCCAATCAGGGTCACTTAAAAGCAATGAATCCACTGCAACATGTACACTTTCATGAAAGACCGTTTCATCCAAATCGTGTTCTGACAAACGCCGTGCCATCAGGTCATCATAAAGCGTAAAGAACCCACCTTGCCCTTCTTCCCAGGCCGCCCCATCGCCATCAAGAATGTTCACATATCTCAACGAGTTTCTCATCTGCGTAGGTAATCTGGATACAGACGCAGCAGCTTCAGTCGCCCTTTGTTGTGGGTCGCTTACGCCTGGATGTACGTTGATCCGGATCTTCTGATCGGGAAAGGTCGCCTCGAAATGAAAAGCGCCCTCCACAAACAACGTATCTCGGCGCGGGTCATACATCTCTGTTCTGCCCCCGATGCCTTCAGCAATAGAGAAACACGCACCCGGGTCATCCGCTAGAATGAAATCTAAATCATTGGAGGCGACTGAATTCGGGTAAAGCGGCTGCGCAAACAACTGGTTTGGCGCAACAGCTAAGACGATTAGGAAAATGAGCGGTTTCAAAAATGCCTCCAATTTTTCAATCAATACATTAGACGCTGACCTAGTCCGTAACATTGGTCAACATGGGATAGACTCGGGGATGGCAACGAAATCATAAACTTTCCCGCAGCAAAAATTGCCCTGATTTGGGTTCCCAAGAACGCTTTCGACCGCTCCGACTTTAAGCCGGACTAACCCCTTCCAAATTCGGCCCCCTCTCCACTACTTTGACGCATTGCTAAATCATACGTACCGCATTGACCTAACGTGAGCACACAGAACCACATAAGCTCATGTTATTAAACAATCCCTCAGTCAAATCAGACAGAAAAAAGGCCTAAACTCCACCTGAAGCGCTCCCCAATTACATAGTTAAAAATGCCCCATGCTCTACGTTTTTATGTTATAGTTTTGACGGAGGTCATGAAAGCGCGGATCATTGTTATCCAAATAGTAACATGCCAAGCTTTGGACCGACGATATTTTATTCGAACGACGAATTTAAGAACCAGGAGATTTATATGACAAGAACTGTGGCACAAATCGAAGTAGATGGCGGAACCGACGAACTCCGCCGCGACGACTATTTTCCAACCTTAATATATTCAACGATGCTCAACGACCGCGAAGCCATGAATAAAACAATTCTGGAAGCAATTTATGCTGAACGCGACAAAGACAATAAGGGCATTGAACGATCCAACATCCGCGCATTAGGTGGTTGGCACAGCCATAACAATTTACACAAAGAAGAGGCATTTGACCCATTAACTAAACGCATCAACAAATTGCTTGGGGGGGTTAGCACTAACTTGGGCTACGACCCCGCGTCTTATCTGACCGTCAGCACAATGTGGTCCATTACAAACCCTCCTGGCAGCTCTAACCGTGCGCACGTACACCCTGGTGCTCTTTGGAGCGGGGTCTACTACGTTCAGGCACCTGAAGGAGCAGGTAATATCGACTTCACTGATCCCCGAACCGTGCAGATCATGAGCTCTCCAAACTATATACCAAAGAAGAAAAGAAAGACGGAATGTTGGTCAAAGGTCAACGTAAAACCAGTGCCCGGAAAGCTACTGTTCTTTCCTAGTTGGCTGTATCACAGCGTTGCGCCAAACCTTGCAAAGGGTGACGGGCCAGAGTCTGAGCGGATCATTATCAGTTTTAATATCAATCAGCGTCGTCGCAGCAAACAGAGCAAGTAATGCAATTTTCTTAGGGCCGGTTTCCGGCCCTAAGAACGTGGCGCGACTATTCTGTTGAACAGTCTGCTGCCCCCAAACTACCGAGATAGCGCTAGTATTTTCCGATTGATGATTTGAGCCACTGATACAGTGGATTTCGCGATACTTAGAAGAATGATCACAGGTGCAACCGAGAACAAGGATGTGACGACCAATGAATCCGCCTTGGTTACGGATAATTTCTGAAAACCTGCAGCAATTGGAAACGCGTATGAAGCAAAAATAATCAGGAATGCGACGGCGATGGCCATGTCATGGGCCAACCTATACCGCGATTGCGTCAACCGCATTGTTCCAAGGACATCCCCAAACCGGCGGGCCCGATCGCGTAGAACCTGCTTCTTGGCGTGGCGCAGTGCAGGAGGCGACAGGGTATCGTTGGACGCACGAAACGACAGAAGTGACTGCTCCAGTCGCCCCTCGCTCCTTTCCAGCGCAACACTCAAAGCACGTAACCGGCTGGTCTCACCGGTAATTAATGCCACAACAATGACGGCGACGATGACGCCAACGACAACAAGCGTTGAAATGAAGTAGACAAAACACAGCAACAACAGAAAGCCAAAAATGATGGCTTCTTCTTCGCCTTTTCGGTCGCCGTCTCGCAGTGTTTGATTGACGTGTTTGATTGTTAATGGAGCATGTTTGGTCTGACGGTATTCAAAACGAAACTGTTCGTTTAAGCGCAGTACGGCCAACTCATGTAACGATTTACACCTGTTGCGCAGCCCAACAGCCGTCATCCCAATTGCTACAGCAATCGAGAATATCAGCACAAATGGTTCTAACGCATGAGACTCGACGCCCGATCGAACCGAATAAAACAAAACGATAATGGACATGATCCCCAGTACGCGTGCAACAAGGCGGTAGGTTTTTATAACAGTCAATTCATTCTGCAAAAGGCTGCGCAGGCGATCTCCCAGCGCATCAACGGTTTCAACGTTACCCAACAGAATGCCGTGCAACTCGATGATCGAACATTCAGCAGCAGTTTCCGGAGCAGAAAAGGTGCTAACCGCCACCCAAACACCTTTGGCAGAATCCCATTTCGCTAATTCGCCGATCTCATCCTCGCACAACAAACGAAGTGCATAGCTCGCGCGCGGGGCCGCTTCTGGATCAACAGGAGTTGTCCACTCTGCGGCAGAAATTGATGTGGTTCGGCTATTGCCAAAAAAGACGTCCAAGGGCAACGACGCCAATTCTGGAGGAACTGCAGCTTCAGTGTAGGGCCAGACATCAGCAAGTTTGGGAAAATTCATACTCATTTTTCAAACCACCTCTACCACAGTTAAACGGCCCAATGTCAGATGACCGGCCTTTGCCAACCCAACTTCCTGTAGCCGAGCCTGCAGATCTTCTAACTTAATCTGACTGCGGAAATCCCAAAACACTGGGAAATCTTCAGGCTCACAACTTTGCAAATCGCGCACCAACCTATCCGAGCCACTTTCCATGATACTCTTGACGTCATTGTGAACCGCTGGAAGCATCTTCGAGCCACGCGTTTCGCGTGAGATCATTAGGTATTCAAAGTCCGACAGCGTAGCCTCATGTCCAGAGGCAAAAATACGGACCGGGCCGGTTTGGGGTCGTTTGGATTGCGCAACATTAGCCAGCGTGTGACGTACGATATCCCCCAAAATCAATCGCTGTTCCCGGACAGTCAAATCCCGCTGTTGCAGCATTGCGGTCAACGGCCCGACGCCATCGATACACAGCATCCCCTTAATGCGAGACGCTTTCAGATCCACCGGACCGCCAACTGTCTGGCGGCGCAGCGGCACCTCTGTAGCAGTCAATCGCGAGACGGAAGCACGCCCGCGCAAAAGCGGTGCAATCACCTGTGCTCGACGGAAGTCCAAAGGTACAATCAACATCCCTGTAAGTATCCAAAACATCATCGCCATCGGTGACAATCCAGCCAACAAGACACTCAAACCAGCACATCCGATAACAACCCATTTAGCACAGTCGCCAAATAGATCGGAGGCAACCTTTGCATTCAGCGGGCCGTGTCCTTGACCCAACTTCGTATACCGCCCAATTCCCGGCCGTACAGAGAGCCTACAAACCTCAATTTCATCAAATTGCATGATGACCAGCAACACTAAGAACAACGACAGATGTATCAACGAAAGCCACGGGCTCAGAATAAACAGCATTCCCGCAACACCAATAACTGCTCCAAAAGCAGCCGGAATCTGCGCGAGTTGCGGGATAGAAGAATTTATACTTTGGCGTAAACTTGAAGAGACGTCCTTCTCCTTCCGGCCCCGAAACCCATTCAAATCCTTTCCGCTTACGATGGTCCGCAACACATCACCCCAAACGTTCTTCTGACGGGCCTCCACCCAGCTACTTTCGCCCCTTAGCCGGGCATACCGCGCCGCCATTAGGACCGCACCACAGAGTGCGATCAGGCCAAAGACCATCAAAATTGACGATAAGCTGGCACGGTTCAGCACCAAATACAGGGCCGCAACGATACAAAGTACGATCAAGCATTCCAGTAAGCGTGAAGCCAACCCGACAAGAAACAAAGAGATAGTCGCTAACCGCCGCCTTTCCGCTCCGCCCAGGAGTTTAGGAACGCTTGTTGGTTGGGGCAGTTTTGAAGCATGCGTCGGACGCGTCACTGCCAGCAAATGACCGGAGTACAGTTTGGCGAAATCAGCTGCCGGGTAAAACACTGGCCCTTTTGCGGGATCGAAAACTAAGACCCCGTCTCTGCCGTAACGCAACAAAACGACATAATGCATTTGCTGCATATGTAGTATCAGCTTGCCACGCACCTGCCCTAATTTATTGGCAGGAACCGCAAGGGCCCTCGCACCGCATCCATGCCGCGTCTCCATATACTGGCGCATCGCTTCAAGACTGGTGCCGGTCCGCTCTCCATCCATTTCATCAACGGCGTCAACCGGATCAGTTTTCCGCCCAATCAAGTTCAACACCGTCAACGTACAGGCAACGCCACAATCCGTACGCGCCGTTTGCATAACAAAGCGCTGGCGCCTTGAAAGAAGCAGGCCAGCCGCTCGCGCCCAAAAGAAGCTAGATCGCAGCATTGCGCCCCATCAACAAACTTAAGAGGGTTTGTCGCCCTAATGGAAAACTCAGATGCACGACTGCGCCCGGTAGGTTTTCAACCTGATGGACCGAGTTTGCATCAACTTCCACGATAACTTGGCTCAAAACCCCGCGCCGAATGATTTTGTCGGCGAGGGATTGATTGCCAACACGAATACCTAACTCTTCGGTGTCGACAGCGGAAAAATCCCTGTTGATGACGTTGCCTTCGAAAACGATCTCTGTTCCGTTACGGGTGTTATTAATTGAACCGCGCACCTCTTGGCCCAACTCAAGTACAACCGCGTGCCGGTTTTCCAGAAAGCCAATAATTTGATTAGTCTCCAGTTCGTCGGTCCTATCAGAAAGGCTAACTTCGCCAGTGACCAAAAGCGGAACATCATTGCCATCTCGTGCTGACGCATCAAGAATTCGGACGGGGTGTTCCGGCAAAGTCCCCAATTGTACAAACAGCGAACTTACAACAATGGCCCCAACCGATTTTTCATCTTGATAAACTTGGCGCACATCCAACCCTGCGCCACGCAAAGTCTGTTCGATTGCGTCCGAGGATGCAGGCAACGGAATGGACAGGCGGCTCCCATCAAAACCTAAAACTATTTGCCCAGTTTCAGCCGCACCGTACGCCACAAATGACAGCCCTGAAGTCGGAATACCTGCGGCCATCAAGCGCAAAGGATCACCCCGAGCAACGTCCGCTCGACTGGCCTGCAACGTCCGCATATCGACAGCAAAACCATTTGCGACAGTTACTTGTGGCAATACCGATTTAGCCAAATAGCTTGCCTCAGCTTCTGCACGCTCGCTTCCCCGTACATTTTCCAGCTCGTGGAGCTGCTGCCTTAAGTCGAGAATCCGCATTTCAAGAATTTCTATTTCCGCCTCTTCAATTGCATTCGCAAAGACCAAATCGTTGCGACCTCTGGTCATATCCAAAACCATTCGTTCAGTAGAAAAAGTTGAATTTTCAGCTGTAATGACAGACAAACGCCCCGATTGGATTTCTTCCAACATCGTCGCCAGCCTTTGGGCCGGCAACGCAGAAACCTCGCCAGAACGCGTGACTAAATCTTCAAGTCTAGACAGCTGCACCAAACGTTCTTCATTCAGTTGAGCAATGTCTTGTGTGCTTTGCTCAGCGAAAGTCAGCAAAGTGTTTAGAACAGCGTCGGTTTCCGTAATAAGAAGATTGCGCGCATGTAGCTGTTCAACAGTGGCGGCCTGTTTTGCCAAATCGCGCTCTAGATCCAATTGGATTCTTGATGTCTTTTCTAGGAAGTCACTTTCAATACCTGCCAGTTCACGCCGCATCGTACTGAGCAGCAGAGCATTTTCGGCAACACTATCTGCATAGACAACGGCCGAAACCAGTTGGCCAGGGTCGAACCTACCGTCAGAAGCCGGAAAATGGACGACCATGCCTTGCTCGTCTGCACGAATAGTGCTCACGCCACCCGGGCTTACAACAAGCCCGAAACCGTCCACGGCGAAAGATATCGGAATGTTCAGTACGCCAATAACAGCAAGTAAAAGGCCGATTGAAAGTGAAAATAACTTCATCAGCATAAACCTATAAATATCGTATAAACGTTAGGGTTTTTAGCGATGTAGGTCAATTAATCTATCCCTTTTGTGATCGGAAATCCAATGACTTCGAACCAGATAATACGCCTCTGTGAAGAATTTCCAGATGCAGCATTGATCAATGAAAAGAGCCACCCGTGAGGGCGGCTCTTCTCGTTTTCTAAGGCATTAGGCAGCCCGTGGTTTAGATGTCGATGTCGTCGACACCCGCTCCAAGGTCAGCACCGATGACATCTTCAAGATCATCGCTACCTTTGGCTCCGCCAGCATCGATTGCGCAGGCATCCGCTCCGCAGGCATCGCCTTCGTCTTGGCCACCGTCGGCTCCGCAAGCAAATCCACCAGCAACAAAGAACAAGACGGCTTCGTCGCCTTCGTCACCTTCGTCGTTCGGCGTATCTTCGTTGCCTTCGTCGCCTTCATCGACACCAGCTTCGTCACCTTCGTCGTTCTCGTTGCCTTCATTGCCTTCGTTGCCTTCATCGAAAGTAACTTCGTCGCCTTCGTCGTCTTCGTTGCCTTCGTTGTCTTCGTTGCCTTCGTCTAGGCCGGCTTCGTTTCCTTCGTCGTCTTCGTTGCCTTCGTCGTCTTCGTTGCCTTCGTCGAGACCGGCTTCGTTGCCTTCGTCGTCTTCGTTGCCTTCGTTGTCCTCGTTACCTTCGTCATCAGGCACATTGGCGTCTTCGTTGCCTTCGTTGCCTTCGTCTAGGCCGGCTTCGTTTCCTTCGTCGTCTTCGTTGCCTTCATTGCCTTCGTTGCCTTCATCGAAAGTAACTTCGTCGCCTTCGTCGTCTTCGTTGCCTTCGTTGTCTTCGTTGCCTTCGTCGGCACCGGCTTCGTTTCCTTCGTCGTCTTCGTTGCCTTCGTCGTCTTCGTTTCCTTCGTCTAGGCCGGCTTCGTTTCCTTCGTCGTCTTCGTTGCCTTCGTTGTTTTCGTTACCTTCGTCGTCGGCTACGTTTTCGTTACCCTCGTCGCCTTCGTCATTTGGCGTCGGGTCTCCTCCTTCGTCACCTTCGTCGCCTTCGTTATCTTCGTCGGCTTCGTCGCCTTCGTCGCCTTCGTCGCCCTCGTCGCCATTAAAGTCAGGATCGACGGCTTCGTTTCCTTCGTCACCTTCGTCGCCAGGCGTGACTTCGTTGCCTTCGTTACCTTCGTCGTTAGGGGTGCTTTCGTCGCCTTCGTCGCCTTCGTCGTTGGCTACGTTCTCGTTACCTTCGTTGCCTTCGTCGTTAGCTACGTTTTCGTTGCCTTCGTCGCCTTCGTCGTTGGCTACGTTTTCGTTGCCTTCGTCACCTTCGTCGTTGGCTACGTTTTCGTTGCCTTCGTTGCCTTCGTCGCCTTCGTCGCCTTCGTCGCCTTCGTCGTTGGCTACGTTTTCGTTGCCTTCGTTGCCTTCGTCTCCGGTCGGCTCGTTGCCTTCATCGCCTTCGTCGCCCGGCGTGACTTCGTTGCCTTCATTACCTTCGTCGTTTGGAGAGGCTTCGTTACCTTCGTCGCCCTCATCATTAATGCCGCCGAAAATGCTTTCGTTGCCTTCGTTACCTTCGTCATCTGGCGAGGCTTCGTTACCTTCGTCGCCTTCGTCGTTGGCTACGTTTTCGTTGCCTTCGTCGCCTTCGTCGCTTTCGTTGCCTTCGTTTCCTTCGTCGTTGGGCGTGCTTTCGTTGCCTTCGTTCCCTTCGTCGCCTTCGTCGCCTTCGTTATTTTCGTTGCCTTCATCGTCGGGCGTGCTTTCGTTGCCCTCGTTGCCTTCATCGTTAACGGAATTTTCGTTGCCTTCATCACCTTCGTCGTTGGCTACGTTCTCGTTGCCTTCATTGCCTTCGTCAAATGGCTCGTTACCTTCGTCGCCTTCGTCTCCAGGCGTGACTTCGTTGCCTTCATCACCTTCATCGTTTGGAGAGGCTTCGTTGCCTTCGTCACCTTCATCATTAATGCCGAAAATGCTTTCGTTGCCTTCGTTACCTTCGTCATCTGGCGAGGCTTCGTTGCCTTCGTCACCTTCGTCGTTGGCTACGTTTTCGTTACCTTCGTTGCCTTCGTCGCCTTCGTCACCAGTAAATTCGTTGCCTTCGTTGCCTTCGTCACCTGGCGTGCTTTCATCGCCCTCGTCACCTTCGTCGGCTCCGGTGGTGGCTTGTTCATTGCCTTCGTCGCCTTCGTCGTTGGCTACGTTTTCATTGCCCTCATTACCTTCGTCAAAGACACCAAGTGGGCCACCGCCACCAACGTCGCCTTCGTTGCCTTCGTCACCTTCATCGGCGGGAGAGGACTCGTTACCTTCGTTGCCTTCGTCGCTTGGCGAGGCTTCGTTTCCTTCGTCGCCCTCGTCATTAATGCCACCGAAAATGCTTTCGTTGCCTTCGTTACCTTCGTCATCCGGCGAGGCTTCGTTACCTTCGTCGCCTTCGTCATCTGGCGAGGCTTCGTTACCTTCGTCGCCTTCGTCGGCAAATTCCACTTCGTTGCCAGCGTCGGCTTCGTCACCTTCGTTGCCTTCGTCATTTGGCGTGATTTCATTGCCTTCGTCGCCTTCATCGCTTGGCGTGAATTCGTTGCCTTCGTCGCCTTCATCGCTTGGCGTGAATTCGTTGCCTTCGTCGCCTTCATCGTTGACAGAGTTCTCGTTACCTTCGTCGCCTTCATCGTTTGCCGTGAATTCGTTGCCTTCGTTGCCTTCGTCGTTGGCTACGTTCTCGTTTCCTTCGTCGCCTTCATCGACGAGGCCGGGCTCATTGCCTTCGTCACCTTCGTTGCCTTCATCACCCTCGTCGTCTTCATTATTTTCGTTGGCTTCGTCGCCTTCGTTACCCGAGTTTTCGGACTGCTCAGCATCCGCAACTGGCATCCCACCAACAATGGCCGTTGCTTCTTCGGGTGTTAGGGTCACGATCTCATCGGATGCTTTAGAAGCAGCTTCGAAAGTGGCGATTGTTGAGCGCAAAATGGACATAAGGGTCATGATATCAGTTTCCAGTTCTATATTTGGTGTCCAGTCCTTGCCGGTCACTGGGTGGATTCCATTGGAATCAATGCGCAGCGTCCGCACGACATTCGCGTCAATAACGAAACGTACGATCCACTGGTCACGGCCAGTAAGTGTCAGCAAGTCTGATTTAAAAAACGACGGCAACAGGTCCTTGATCATCAGATCAAGTTTCGCCGGCGTTGCTAAGGTTTGAAAATTCACGCGTGCATCAATGTCCCGATCGAAAGCAAGTGCCGCGTCGAGAGTAGGTTTAAAGCAAAGCGAAAGTTTCGCGCTGTCAGGGACAGCATTAAAGGTGGCACGCCCTGCAAGGACTGCCTGGTCAAGTGAAATCGATTTGACCCGGTAAGCCGGGGCTTGATCGATAAATTGCATTCACATTCACCTATTGCTTAGGGACGGCAAAAATGCCGATCTAGATAGAGCCCGCGAAGCTGCGGGCATTAATATCGTCTAAGTCAGAGTTCCTGCGGTGTTTGCAGGGCAGTGTGGATTGCCTGGATGGAACGAAATGTATGAGTGTTCCCTGTGAGCATTCCACTCTCTTTAACCGTTGGGCTGTTTTTCTGGTGCCAGTCGTCGTCTTCGACGAACCCACGTGCTTTCGCGCGCAGAAACAGCTGCTCGGCCAAGTTAAATTTCAAACTCGGGCATGGCAGTCGTCCAGCCTCACCCGAGGCATAATCATTATGTACGAATTTGAACGCGCACGCGCCGCCACAAGTCGGCAGCAAGGTGCAGCTGGAACAAACCTCGTTATCGAACGGGGACCATTGGTCCCACATATCTTCGGTGCTCGCATCGGATTTGCGAGTGCTTCCCTTCATCACGCTCCCGACGCGCATTTTAGATTCCATCACAGTGTCCCAGCACTTGTGCAAGTCTCCGTTGGGAACGATGACATAGGAGTTGGGTTTCACAGCAGTGCAGAGCCCCAAGAAGCGGGGCATCTTGGGCAATGCCATCAGACCTTTTTCGAACGCCAGTTGTTGTAGGCGGCTTTCGACCTCTGCATAATCAGTTTTCGACAAACACCCGTCACAACCAGATGCGTTTTCTGCTACGCTTTCAACAGGTGCAAAGTAGACAGATACACCGTTGTGCAGGCCCAACCCTTCGCTATGCAGCTCGTCCAATACAGCGCGTGCATCCTCTTCATTCTGCCCATCGATATTCACACGAACAGAGACAGTCAGAAGTCTACGTGCGGTAACCTCTTTAATATTTTCGATGATCTTTTGGTACGTGCCACGTCCACTTGTTAGGTGACGTCGGCTGTCGTGCGCTTCTTCGTCACCATCAATGGTGATCTGCACCCGCGTAACACGTGCCTCATTCAGCTTTTCCGCTACAGGTACGGTCATCTTGTAACCGTTAGAGATCATCATCGATGAGTATTTTATGCCGTGTGCGTCGCAGTATTCGATGGCCGCCTTCGATAATTCCCAGATCGAATCTTGATCCATCAACGGCTCGCCGCCATACCACGTCAGGTGGAAACTCTTACGACCTTCTAACTGGTCTAAAAGATACGTTTTAGTTGCTGCCCTGACAGTTGGAGTCATTTTTGTTATGGGTTTGTCCAACCCCTGAAAACAATAGTGACACCCAAAATTACAAGACAACGTCGGGGCAATTGTCATCATCAAGTGGCTATCGTTGTGCCGGACATTCTCGTAGCGAGCGCGAATAATTTCGACTTCATCCGCATCTACGTTTACGCAGTATCCCCCTTGCACAAATCCGCGATGATCTGCCGAAAACGGCTGAGCGCCGCTTTCAACCAATTCGCTCCAAACCGCAAAATCATTTGAATCCCAGATCGAAAACGCTTGGCTGGATGTATTGTACGCTAAATGGCGTTCGTCCGTAAGTGGTACTAAGATCGTATAACGAGACGGCTTCACAATAGTTACGCCATGCAGATCAACACCATTTGGTCTACTGTCAAGCATGGCGAACGCCCTCGGCGACTTCGACACAGGGCTGATATTGCATTTTGGAGATTAGTTTTTCGGAGTTGTTAGCAGACCAAAGCAATTGGACAGCGCTTGTAGACCGCGAGTCGAAATCTCGAAAAAATTTACACAGACTACACAAGCCCAAAATAGTTCCCCCCCAGGAAAACACCGTATTAAAAATTTTAACCATCACCTCGCCAAAATTGGCTGGGTCAAGTTTATTAAGTGGTCTTCGAGCAAACACTTTTTACAGCGTAAACCCATTAAAAAAGAAATTCTAAAAATGTGATTCGAGTGTTACCCGAGGTTAACTTTTTGTAAACCCCCTTTGATATTCAAGTTGCAAACCGGTAGTTGAAACCTCAAACGATAACCGCTCAAGATATTGAATTATAATATTAATTACCTCCATTAGTCTCAAGAGCACAGGTAACTTGACCCACTCCCGACCTTCCCTCGCGACATCTAACTTGACCGGAATGCGCGCCGATTCCGGGGAACTAACCTTGCAGCCAAATGCAATAATGCTCACCAAAAGCCCGTGTGAATTCTAGCGTTCGATGCGCCACAAGTGGCTGGCAAGGCACCTGCTATGCAAACCTTCTGACGCCTATTTGCGGCCAAATTTATCGGGGTAAAGCAGGCCTTTCTCAATCCAAAACAGTGCCAAAGCAAGGCGCCTATCTTGTTCCAATCGCCATTAAACACAACGCGCAATTCGCAACGCCTCGCAGTCACCTACCCACCTGAAATCCTCTCGCCACGTTCAACCCCGGTGAAAAAGCTGCACACGGCCGCAAATCAAGTGGGTTATGCTCCACAACACTTCGACGATTTGGGAAAATGGTCCCAAGACGCCAAAAGTGGGCGGCTCAATATATTGAGATGTCCGTCTCGTCGATCTCTGCGAGGTTTTCCGACACCGCAATTTCAATGGCCGCCGCACCACCAATACCATCAGCATCATAGAAAACCTGCCCTGTAAGACTATTGAAAATGATGTGATGGTCCACAGTCTCGGCGAGCCCGGTCAAGTTGGCCACAAACTGGGATTCCAACAATACACCCACATCCAGCGCGGTAAAACGGGCGTCATCCAGTCGTAAAATATCACCCTCACTCGCACTGAAATCAACAATCGTATCAGCGTTGAGCGGATCAACCGGTTCCGCAAATTGGAATACGTCCGCACCATCACCACCTGAAAGCACATCCGCCCCCGCTCCTCCGCGCAACACGTCATTGCCGTCATTGCCAATTAACATATCGTCGCATGCAGCACCTATTAGCCGGTTGTTCTCATCATCCCCACTCAGCACGTCGTTACGGTTTGAGCCCGCCAGACGTTCGATCCCCGACAAGACATCGCCGTCCGCGTCCCCGCCAAAGGCCGTCCCAAGCAAAAGATCAACCGTCACGCCCGCGCTGGAGCCGGAAATCGTCGGCTTCCGAGGCGACGCCATCGAGACGCTCGTCAGTGTGCAAGAGGTCTACCGTCGACGGCTTCCGCTAGCTTATCAATTCAATAGGCTTCGTTGGCCTTTATACGACGCGACATTAGGCGCTACCAGTTTTCCTACCAACGTGACGGCGTAGGCCCATGAAATCAGGCCCGTCCCGCGATAGATGATTTTGCGGCCTGACCGGTAAAAAGGCGGCCCAAAGCCTTTGTGACACCTTTGCGCTAACTGATCGCGGTAACGGATGAGATTCAATTGTTCGGAGCCGAGGATGTAGTTTCAGTTTTGATCTAATAGAATTGCCATTTTTTGATCCCTGTTCGTGTTGCTAGAGGATCAAACTGCTAACTTAAATTGCGCTGATGTCCCCCCAAAAGCGCCATCAAAAGCGATAATCGTAGGCTTCCTCTGTCGATCCTCAAAAATGTTCCGCTTTTGTGGAATTCCTCTAAAAGCAAACCAGTGAAACTGCCCAAAATAGTGATGTGGCGGAGGCTCAGTCCGCCGAATTAAACGTATAAATCACTAAAATATAACAAACAAAAATTAGCCATTTTAAAAAATACCACAATAAATACCTCTCACCAAATGCTAATTGCCTCATTGCACGTTTTCTCTAACGCCATACATAACCGAACCATCGATAGTTAAACCTGAGCAGTCAAAGCATCACATCCATTTAACAAATTTGCTCCCAACACGCCTTGTTCGTCCTTTAGATGGGTCACCTGCGGCTTATCCACCAAACAATTGGCCACTCATTAAAAATATCATCGAGAGCAACGAAGTATGAAATTGGTATTCAACTAGCCAAATAAGAAAGTAAACAAACGCATAGACGGTGCTTGTTGCAAGCATAACCATCGCAAAAATCCAACCAACTGCCAAATGGGTTTCGACAGTAGATGGTGAACTGCGTTCCAGCATTTTAAGCGCGAATTTCCTGCCTGGCAGTTCCTGTGACGCAACCGCTAGTATGGCCATTACCAAATGAATGAAGGTTGGGACGAGCGTACTGCAGACCATTAATGTCGTTGGCAGTGCGTCCCCTTGCCATGGCTGCCCAGACGATAACTGGTTCCAATCCGGATATATCCCTAAACCAACGAAAATGTATCCAAAAGATACAGAAATCATCACCAAGAAACAGACTGCAGCGAAGATATCTAAAGCGATGTGGATTAGTAGTGCGCGTCGAGCATGCTTTTCCGCATCACCAACGAGACGCCGTATAAGGTAACGGCTAACAACCCAGCTCATCCAATCAAACAAACCATTTATGAATGGTAGCACCATCAAAGCAAATGCGAACACAGCACCAAGTATTACGCCACCAATTGCTCCCGCTTCATCCGATACTGAAAGTGATGAATCTTCCGCAATTATTGCCAAGCCCTGAAAGAAGGATGCGAGATCGTTCCCTGTAGCTATTCCCGCAAACATGGCTATCATAATGACCAGCCACATGAGCGACCAAAGCAACCCAGCGCCCATGAACAAAGCTGTCACGCATAGCACAAGTGTTGCTGTTTGAGGCGAAATAAGAACCCCTGCAATAAACGCATTTATCAGCGAGAAAACAACTATGCTTAGAAACCCGACAAAGGGCATAAATAATGCATCAATAAGCACTATTTTCACGGGTGTCGGTAATTGGATCTGACTTCTAAGTTTAGCAATAACCTTATGAGTCTTAATACTAAGAAAAATCGATGATAATGCAGCCCAAACTAGCATCAGGTACTGCATCAAAGAAAAATCTTTAACTATGGTTTCTGTAAACAAGAATAGAAATAGGTATGGATAAACCCATGCCAACCTCATGGTGCTCAGCCACGATTTTGTTGAAATCAGCTTCTCGCCAAAGAACACGTTTAGCGAATTATTGAGTATCTCTAAAAGTGCTTTGTAGCCGTCCCACCACCGTTTTTCGCCCACCCAAAAGAAGACTCGGATGCGATCAGTATCATCTTTCACTACATTCAGAATCATCTTGTATGTAAAGACTGCCCCCCCTCCAAACAGAAAAATGAACACGTAGCTTAGTACATTATCGGTCGAAAAATTCATTAAGAACTCACACTGTAATAGTTTGTTCGGGCTTCACGTCGCGACGCACTTGACAGGTTCGCCTCTAATTCTGAACCAATCAATTCTTAGACTTTTCAGAACGCCCAGAGGGAAAACTGCGCGGCCAGCCAGCGGCGCTGATTGATCGAGATGGTACTAGCCACCCGCATCACTCAATGTCCAACGGTGGCAGCCCACCCACGATCTTCATCGTCTCTAGGCTCACTGTGATCACCCGTTGGAACAGTTCCAGCGGATAGGCGGGGTTGCCTACTGTTTCTATGGCGTAGCGGTTGGCGTCGTTGACGATGCCGCTGGCTTTGTCGGTTTTTACGCATTGGCGTTCGACCACCCAATCTAGGGCGGGTTTGCCGTTGACAACATAGTCGTAGGCCTCAAGGGGGATGCCTGTCATGGTTATGTGTGTGTTGTAGTGAACCACTGATTTATCTTTATTCTTGCCCTTGCCGCCCCATTTCATTTTCTCAACACGATAGAAGGTCTCAGGGTTTGGAATATCAGCCAAACGCAAGTCGCCTTCTGCGATCACAACGGGATAAGGTTCGACAGTTTCGTAGTTCATGTGCAAATCGCCCAGCGCCCTGCCCGCTTTTGAGAATGCCCAGAAATCGGCGGCGGTTTTGACGGCGGGGATGCGGGGGAGTTCTTTGGACAGGTTGTTCTTGAACCGCTCGCGATAGTCGGGGGAATGCAGCAGGCCATAGATATAATAGAACAGGTCTTCCTTGCTGATCTGCTCGCCCGCATAGGCGTCTTGGAAGTGCTTTAACCCCGCATCGCTGATCCCGTCGCGTTCGGTGTAGCCCGTTTCGCCAGTGGCAAAGAGGCCATCATCGGCGCTGGCGGGTTCGTAGAGTTTGAGGGGAAAGCACTGAATCTTTGCAGGACCTTGAAGGTCGGGGATTTCGGAGCTGATATAGCAAGAAAAATCCATATTTGCACCGACGCCCGTAACCCAAAGAACCAAATTCTTGTGGGAAGGTGTTGGGAACATATTTGGTATGCGAGCAACACGCTGGACGAACATAGGGTCATTGTAGAGCCATTGCCTTTGGAATGGTCGGTATTCGCTTAATGTCCTCAGATCGGGATTGTAGACGCCATTGATGCCCTTTGCAGCTTTAGGGTAGGTACTACTGTGCCAGCTAATTTTTTTCGGATCGGCATTTGCAAACTTCTCGATTTTCTCATCTTTGGCCGATGATTGGTATCTATCAGATTCACTATTGTAGAAGGCAATCATGCGCGACATCGCGCTGCCGACACCGTCATAAGACGAGTTGTAGCACCAAAAATCACTGTTGGTTTTTATTCCATTTGAGTAATTTGCAAAAATCGCTTTCGCATCCTTGTCCTTTTTATTACCCAAAGTTGGGAATTTCAGGAAGGATCGGTCCATTTGGTCGACCCAATCGTGTTGTTCATCCGGAACAATCCGCTTCCAACCTTGAATACTTGTAATATTCGAAACGCTCTTGAGTGAACGAACCCGCGCCAATTTTTCTTCTTTGGTTAGGTAGTCACCAATATCGTGGAAGTTGATCACACCCTGACCTGAACCCTGTGGATTTCGTACCAATATACTGATTGCCACAGGTGTTCTGGAACCTTCGCCAAAAACATTGCCGCGCTCCTTGCGTCTCTGCTCTCCAGAGGTCAGGGCATTGCCCCTAAGATGAAATACGAACAGGGAACAAAATTCCTTAGCAAGTATCTTGCGCAAGCCGTTCATTGCGCCACTTTCAATCCATCCCGCATTACTCACAAATGCTAGAACTCCCTGATCCAACCCATCGTCACAAATTCTGTCAGTTGCCCATCTGATAGCTCGAACATAGCTATCATAAAGCGCATTTTTGTTGTTCGCATCGGTGTGGGCGGCATAGGTATCTTGAATACGCTGATCCAAATTTGGGTAGGAGATATTCCCTCCAACAACTGAATAAGGCGGATTGCCCACAATCACTCGAATATCGCGCTCTTTCTGGGCCGTGCGTCGCTCTGAGTTATCCGGCAAAAGGTCCGCAATCATGTCCTTGTCTTGCTCGTAAAGCTGGAAAGTGTCTGTCAGCACGATCCCATCAAAGGGCGCGTAGGGCATGTCTTCACCACTCGTGCCGTTCGCAATCGCGTTCTCTTTGGCCATGTCGTGATAGACCGCTTCGATATTGATCGCGGCGATGTAGTAGGCCAGCAAGACAATCTCGTTCGCGTGGATTTCGTGCTTGTATTTATGCTCCAGCTCTTCGGGTTTGATCAGCCCCGATTGCAGCAACCGTGTGATGAAGGTGCCTGTTCCGGTGAAGGGGTCAAGAATATGCACGCCCTTGCTACCCAGCGTTTGCCCGAACTCTGATTTCAGAACGTCGTTGACGGAATGGATGATGAAGTCCACCACTTCAACGGGGGTATAGACGATGCCCAGCTTTTGCGTCATCGCGGGGAAGGCAGAGCGGAAGAACTGGTCATAGAGGCGCACAACAAGCGCTTGGCGGCCTTGGGCGGTCTTGATGCCCTCAGACTGCCTACGCACACTGTCATAGAAGCCTTGAAGCGTCTCAGCCTCTTTGCCGATGTTGTGGTGGTCAAGTTGGCCTAGGACGATTTCCATCGCTTTGGACACAGGGTTGTTCGCCGTGAAATGGTTGTCACGGAACAGGGTGTCAAAGACGGGTTTGGTAATGAGGTGCTGCGCCAACATTTCAATGGCGTCGGTTTCGCTAATCTCGGGGTTTAAATCGTCACGAATTTCAGCAAGGAAAGCCATGAAGGCTGTGCGTTCTTCGCCCTCTTTGGCAACAATAGTGCTGATCCGCGTGATATGAGTTTCCGCGATCTTGGCGATATCCTTGGCCCATTTATCCCAATGCTCACGCGTGCCGCATTTCTCAACGATCTTGGCGCGTAAAGCTTGGGTCAATTCATCAAAGACAAAGCCCATTTGCTCAGGCGCATCGCGTTCAATAACGCTTTCATCGTCGCCCTTATCGCCAGCCTTGCCGCCGATATCACTGCGCTTGGTCGCCTTGGATTTGTTGACGTCAATATCTTCTTGGGTGGCGGTGGTTGTGATGCCAACGATTTCGATTTTATCGGAGACGTCTTCGCCGATGCCGATTTGATTGATTTTACCGTCTAAGCGTTCATCATGTGAGCGCAAGGCGTTGAGGATTTGCCAAACCACTTGATAGCGTTCGTTGTCATTGAGCGCCTCTTCAGGGGCAACGCCAGCAGGCACAGCAACAGGCAAGATCACATAGCCCATTTCTTTGCCTTCAGCCCGCCGCATAACGCGGCCAATGGATTGCACAACGTCAATTTGGCTCTTGCGTGGGTGCATAAAGATAATGCCGTCCAAGGCAGGCACATCGACACCTTCAGAAAGACACCGCGCATTGGTTAAAATGCGGCATGTATCATCATCCGTTTCAGCTTTGAGCCAATCTAAGCGATCTTCACGTTGCTTTGCATTGAATGTGCCGTCTACGTGGTTCGTCTCGACATTCAGAGCAAGGTTTTCATCGCCCAACGCTTCACTTACAAGGTAATCCTCAACCACGTCTGCAAATTCATCCGTGACCATTTTGGAAACGGCAATATTTTTACAAAAAGCCAAAGCACGTTTCATTGGCGAAGGGTTTTCTGAATCCTCGCCGATCAGGTTTTGTTTTGTGAGAGCTTTATAACACCCAATGATCTTGGTCGCGTCGTCGAGTTTCATTTCTCTAGATTCGGCCAAGCGGTTTTGCAAACTAGAGCTAACAATGCCCTCATCTACCGCCAACACGATGACTTTGTAGTCAGTGAGCCTGTTGTTCTCTACCGCCCAAGAGAAGCTTTTATAGTCCAGCACTTCACCGAACATTTCGGTATCATCCATCGACGCAAGCGCAACGTCGTGCTGTTTGGCTTTTGATTTCGCGTTTTCGCCGAAAATCTTGGGGGTCGCGGTCATGTAGAGGCGTTTTTTACCCGCTACGTGATCGTTTGAATGGATTTTAACAAAGTTACTCTCATCAGCACCAATTGTGGCACCTGTCGTGCGATGGGCTTCGTCACAAATGATCCAATCGAATTCAGGCAAGCCGCTCGTTTTTTGTGCGTCGATCAATACTTGGATCGATTGGTATGTCGAAAAGACCACAACCATCTTTTCACGATCTGCATTCAGGACTTGTTGGGAAATCTTGTTCGCGTCTGTCGTAGCAGGAAACGCAAGGTCGTGAACAGTAAACTGGATCGCATCCCCATCACTTTCACGCTTCCCTACCTTTACATCTGAGCAAACTGAAAAGGCCAAGAAATCATCAGCACAGTCATTTTTCCACTCTCGTACGGTCTGTGACATCAAGGCTAGTGAAGGCACCATATACAGCACCATCTTCCCCTTGCCGCCGAGTTCCTCTGCTACCTTCAAGCCCATGAATGTTTTGCCCGTGCCGCAAGCCATAATGAGCTTGCCGCGATCAGCCGTTTCAAGCCCAGTACGAACTTTATCGATAGCCTGGCGCTGATAATCGCGCAGTATCTTAGGGTCTTCTAGTTTTACGGTTTTATCGCGAACATAAGTGGACCAATCGATACGGCTTTTTTCCAAATCAGAAAGAGCAATACGATGCCAAGCTTTATCAAGGTTGTCCAACATAGCCTTCAAGTTGGCACTGAAATCCTTGAGGGTCGTATCAACGATCACAAGGCTCACGAAGTCTTTCGTCGAAGCTGCTGAGACGAATGAGTCAATGTGCTTTTTACTTATGCTCGCATCGCTTGCATAAAATTTGCACTGGATGGCGCAAAAACCCGATCCATCGGCGTGCTCAGCGACAAGGTCAATGCCTGTATCATTCGATGGCAAACCTCGTTCTTTGGCCCAGTCTTTGAACAACCAAACCCTATCATAGTCCTGCCCCTGCAGACTGTCATTTTCGAGGAAAACCTTGATTAGTCTTTCGAAATACTCACCCTTTTCAAATTCAGTTTGGGATTGAAGCCGTATTTCATTTAAAACTTTCGATAGACCAGACATAAGATAAACCTTAGCTCATGAGATAAGCGCCCACGCTACTCAGGGTTGCCTCGATGGCCAAGTCGAAAGTTGTATCCAATCTGTTTTTGACTTGCGAAGTCAGAATTTTAGGAAAACTAGGAAACGCGGCACCCTACACCCCGCCTTTACCAAAGGGGATATTTCACACGCTACAACATCGCGGGTATCTCGACTGTAACCTCCCAAAGATGAACTGAGGGGGGGGCACCTCAAGTCACGACAAGCCCCTTGATCAGCGTGCCTTGTTGTTGATCTGAAACCGGCAAGTAACTTGAAACCGTGGTCGCAAAATTCTCGTGGCCCAAGTTCTGCGACCAAGCCTTTTGTTCGGCAAGCGACAGGTCGCGGTCGTTCATCTCTTGCACAAGGGTTTTGCGGATACTGTGCGCGCCGTAGGGGTGCATCTGGACTTGCGCGAACGCCGCCTTGAACACCTCATTGACGATGGACCCGTTGGCATAAATCTCACGAGAGACAGTATCGAAAACGAATTTTCCGTTCACCATTCGCCGTTCTGGCCTTGGGAACAGCGCATCTTCAGCGCCGAACATCTTTTCATCACGCAAATAAGCCACCCATTTTGTGAAACACGCTAGATAGTCTGGATGCATTGGGAAAAACCACGTCGTGATCGTCTTGCCAGCCTTCGTGCGCACCTCCCTCCCATCTTGATACACATAACCGTCCACAAGGTTGATATGTTTGAGCCGCAATGAAGACACGGCCCCAATCCGCGCGCCCGTAATCACAAGAAACGCGAATATGGCTTTGTTGCGCCGTTCCAGATCGGTGCGATCCGCCATTCCTTGAAATGCATGATATGTGGCTTTCATTGAAGGGTATTGAACGGTGCGCTGGGCGTGTGCCGCGCGTGCATCGTTGCGGTTGTTGTTAAAGTACTCGACCTCGGAGTAGGTCACCACTTTCTTGAAACCTTGTTGCCCTGCCAGCCAATGAAAGAACCCTTTCACCAATCGCAGCGTCGCATCAATCGTTGTCAGGGCAAGCGGCTTACCTCGGGCGGTCTTTGCGCGGCTCAAGGCGTCCTTGAATTGACGTGCCTGATCAACACGGAACGACTTGAACGGTTTGTACTTAGTGCTCTCTTCAAACCTCACCAAGGCCGCGCGCATCTTATCGATGGATTTGTCGTCTTGCCCTTTGGCCTCGCGCAAATATTGCTCATATCGCCGCTTCAATCGCTCGTTTTCTGCATTGTATTTCCGCATGACTCAGCGTCCTTTCTGAAGTGAAGGTTTAAGAGGGGGTTGAGGGGTTCCTTTAGGGTCACCAACTGTCTCTGTTCACCACTTCCAAAACGTTGCGAATTTCGGGCATGTCGCGCGCGCTGACATTGCGATTGCACTGGCATTCACAAACGGAACACAGCGCCTTCAAGCGCCCGCCGGTGGAACTTGTGGCCACATAATCCGCCATCGCGCCCAGCGCGTTTCTTTGGGCTTTGCAGCGGAAGCAATAGAACTCCCCCAAGGCCAACGGGCGGCTGGCCTTGGCCTTGCGAGCTTCCAGATAAGCGAGCGCTTGAAACCCCATGATCAGCGTCGGACGGTTGCCATCAAGTCGCTCCATACCGTTTTTGAGCCATTGTCGGACAGTCGCAGGCACAACTTCAGCAGCATCCGCCAGCTCCTCAATTCGATAGGTTTTGTTGGCTTTGATACGACGCGTCTTGAAACGCCGCGACACTAGGCGCGTCCATTGCTCGGATCAACGCGTTGGGCATCGGCCCACGCATTCAGGTCTGAACCGCGATAAATGATCTTGCGGCCCAATCGGTAGAACGCTGGCCCCATACCCTTGTGACGCCATTGCGCTAGCTTCTCGCGGTCTCCAATGAGGTTCAGTTCTTCGTCTCCGAGAACGTAGTTTCGATGTTCGTCGAATAAGTTTGACATTTTTTGATCCTTGCTCGTGTTGCCTGAGGATCAAATTGCCTGTTTGAGTTGCGTTGATGAACCTGCCAAAGCGCCATAAAAGCCCGCCCAATGCCTGCCCGAAATGCCTGCCCTATCTTTGGGCATAAAGGGCATCCAATTCAGCTCCCATATTTCTTTGGACAGTTGTTCTACTTGGCGCTCGCCCCAACTCTCTTTCGGCAAAGGCAATGAGAGCATAGATGCAGTTTTCTTTTCCGTCAGGCAGCTCATTGGCTAGCGCAAGTTGCGTCAAATGAGATTTCATCAAAGCCCAATCGACGATAGCTCGCCTTCCACGCTTTGCTTGCGGGCTAGACCTGCTTGGGTTGCCTGACAGGTAAAAAGCCCCAAATCTCTCTACAGATACTGCCTTCCCCTCTTGCAAAAGAAAGCCGCGATGGTTGAGCACTTCAGCCGTTTTGACTCGCAGAGCAACAAACTTTCGACCTGCAATAGCGATTTCGTTGCCCATCCAATCAAAGCCTAGAGAGAACGCCTTAGGTGGAACTGTTTCAAACTTTGCAGCCGCCTCGTATTCCCCGCCCTCCACCATTTCATCCCAGCGTTCAAAATCTATGGCCTCGCTGTTAATTTCGCCCTTCACGAGGCACTGAAACAGCTTAGCACAGGCTATTTCGCGATGTGATTTGAACCCAGCCTCGACAGAGTCCACGAGGTCCTTCAATGGCCCAAGCTCGACCAACTTCCTTCTATTATCGCTAGCCATCTTTTTCCAAAGGTCAAATGTTGAACCATCTTCATTCTCAATAAGAGTTGGCTCTTTAGCTTCATATTCTTCGATTTGGCGTGGAAGGCTATCTAGAAATTCAAAAGCGCACTTTTCGGCAGCTGCGAAATAACCCTTTTCAACAGGCACCCCTAGGCTTTCAAACTCCAAAGCGTCAAACCACGGATATTCGAATGACGGTTGGAAATTGTCAGGCATTTCCCGCCAAAAAAATCGATAATCAACCGGCTCTTCAGTGGACCCATCAGAATGATGCTGCATTTGTGGAACACGTCCAAAAGCGATCCATTCGACTGCCTCAGACATAAAGCAATAGGGAGGAAGCTCGACCTCCATGAGAAACGTCAACTTTGCTTCAGCCAATTTTGATCACCTTACCATCGACCCCAGACACAAACACCGACCAACGCTCCATCAACACCCGCCGTTTGTCCAGTAAATCGGAGCGCGCATAGGCTCGTTCCACATCACTCCCTACTCTATGCGAAAGGCTCATTTCGGCGATTTCACGTGGCGCGTTTGCGATTTCCGACGCCCAATCACGGAAAGTAGATCGGAACCCGTGGACAGTAACACCCTCTACATTCATGCGGCGCAACAACATCAACATGGCCATGTTTGAAAGTGGCTTGTGCCGTTTCTGGCCCTCAAACACGTATTCAGACTTCAAAGCCTGTAACGGTTCAAGAATGGCAATCATCTCATCCGTAAGCGGAACGCGATGTTCCTCGCCCGTTTTCATCCGCTCATCTGGACAGACCCACAACCGCGTATCGAAGTCGATTTCGTCCCACCGCATCCCAAGAACTTCATTGGTTCTTGATCCTGTCAAACAAGTGAATCGTAAGGCGTTTGCCGCCATCGCATTGCGCGATTTCAAATCAGCATAGAAAGCTGGCACGTCCTGCCATCTCATTGCTTTATGATGTTGCGGCTTGGCCTTCACTTTAGGCAACACGCCCGCATCCTTGATTCCTGTCACTGGATTTTCTCCAGAACGGAAACCTTTCGACTTCGCCACATCCAGCACGGTCTTGATCCGTTGCGCCAATCGCCGCGCCGTTTCGTGCTTTTCCGTCCAGATCGGCGACAAACACATCATGACTTCGGGCTGGTCGATGCTGTCCAGCGGCATCCGCCCAATCTTGGGGAAGGCATAGTCTCGCAATGTGTTGATCCATTGCTGACCGTGCTTGGCATTCTTCCACGTCGGCATCCGCTCGATATGTACTTGCTGCGCGAACTCTTCGAATGTCGGGATTTCGCGCTGGGCATTAAAGCGCGGATTTAATCCCTGCTTAGCCATCCGGCGATACTCCAACGCCCGTTCGCGCGCTTGATTGATTGTGACAATATCCGCCCCGCCAAGTCCGAAGTCCGTCCGCAATGGCGCACCCTTCTTATTTTTGGCCCCTTTTACGACGACACGCACGATCCAGCGCCGCGCGCCGGACGGATCAACCACCAGATACAATCCATTGCCATCCCCATGACGCCCGGCGCCAAGGTTCTCGACCAGCTTCTTTGTCAGTTTGCCAGACAAGGCCATCTAAAATACCACATTCAATACCACTCAAGGAACGAATATAGGCACCATCGAAGAAAACTCAACACCAACGATATTTCGCACAAACCTCAACATTACATAGCAAAAAGGCCGTCCAAGACGACCTAATCAAACTGTCCAAAATTGTGATGTGGCGGAGGCTCAGGGATTCGAACCCTGGGAAGACTTTCACCTTCGTCGGTTTTCAAGACCGGTGCATTCGACCACTCTGCCAAGCCTCCGCTGACGCCCTCTTTAGGCGGACCTTTTTGATTCTGGAAGACCCTGATCGCACAGAATGTTCGTTAAACTTTGTGTGGGGAAATCCGCCGAATTACGCGCAAAGCCTTTCATTGTAAGGCTGGCGCGGCTAGTGTTCGCAAAAGGCTGGAATGTAACGTAAGACATTCTAATGTGAAAAAGCCCGCAAAGGGCGTGGCGATCGATGAAATCGGCGCATAAATGAGGGCAAAACATGTCGAGCAAGACATTGGGATCAATGAAGAAATTTGGCTTACCTTTAGCAATGACATCGATCATCGCGCTGAGCGCATGTGACGAGAACGGCGAATTCTCATTCCCGACCTTTCAAGGGAATGCAGAAAACGAGACCACAGTCACTGCCTCCCAAAGCGTTCAATTGGTCGAACGCGACGTTGAAGCTCCTGACGCATTTCAAGTGACAGAAGCTGGTTTATGGGACGGCCGCCCTTCCTTGGGCGGTGTTTGGGTCGCACACCCTGACGTCAGCGAACCCGAACGCGTGATCATCCGCAATCAGGCCAACGGTACCTTCGTCATCGGTGCCTTGTTCCGCCGCGAACGTGAAAACCCCGGCCCTGCTTTGCAGGTGTCTTCTGACGCAGCCAGCGCGTTAGAGATGTTGGCAGGCGCACCATCACAACTTCAGGTGACAGCCCTGCGCCGTGAAGAAGTCGCAGACACGCCGGAGGCGCAGCCCGTTGCCGAATTTGAACCGCCAGCTGACATTGCGGCAACACCGATCGAGAGCACACCGCTCGATGCGCCTGACCCAATCGCCAGCGCTGCAGCAGCAATCGACGCTGCGGAAACTGCCGCACCGGCAGCTACGCCATCCCCTGCGCCAGCCGCTGCACCGACGTCTTCTAACCTTGCAAAACCCTATATCCAGCTCGGTATTTTCTCGGTCGAAGCAAACGCCACCGGCACCGCTGACCGGATGCGAGCGAACGGGATCGTGCCAAATGTTCTGGAACAATCCAGCCAAGGACGCACTTTCTGGCGCGTCATTGTCGGCCCCGCGACATCAGAATCCGAACGCGCCGAATTGCTGCGCCAAGTCAAAGCCCAAGGGTTTGACGACGCCTACTTCGTATCGAACTAACCATTTAGACAGAGGTATCATGCTCCGTCCGCTCAAAGCCCCCCTTTCTGCATTAGCCCTGATGGTGTCTGGCGTTGTTGGCGCCCAAGCCCAAGCCTTCGACACCCGTGCAACCGCCGCCTTTGTTATGGACCAGACCACCGGCATCGTATTGCTGGACAAGAACGCAGACGAGCCCTTGCCCCCTGCCTCTATGTCCAAGCTCATGACGACCTACATGGCGTTTGAGGCCATCGCGGATGGGCGTTTGAACGTAGACGAACGTTTGCCGGTTTCGCAACACTGCATGAACTACACCGGGTCTACGATGTTTCTGGACACCACGGACCGTGTGCGTGTCGAAGACCTTTTGCGTGGTGTGATCGTTTTGTCCGGTAACGACGCGTCTTGTGTCTTGGCAGAGGCCTTATCTCGGAATGGGACAGAGGCCGGTTTTGCGACAATGATGACCGAACGCGCCCGTGATCTGGGCATGATGAACTCCACCTTTGCCAATTCCAATGGTTGGCCTGCAGTTGGCCACCGGATGTCCATGCGTGACCTCGGAATCCTGTCAAACCGTCTGATCACCGATTACCCAACCTTCTATCCATTGTTTGCAGAAGAAACCTTTGATTATGACGGTGAACACCCTGCAAACACCCGCAATCGTAACCCTTTACTGGGTTTAGGCATTGGTGCGGATGGCCTAAAAACCGGCCACACCACCGAAGCTGGTTATGGGCTGGCTGGGTCGGCCAAGCAGGGCGATCGCCGCGTGATATTCATCATCACCGGCCTAGACAGCGCACAAGCCCGTGCTGAAGAAAGCGAACGCATCGTCAACTGGGCCTTCCGTCAGTTTGCCCAACGCGACATCGCGCCCAGCGGCACAGTCATCGAGAACGCCGAAGTCTGGATGGGTGACCAACCAACTGTCGGTTTGGCCTTGATGGAAGACCTGTCCATGTTGGTTCCCAACACCGGCAACGATGAAATCGACGCCGAAGTTATCTACAGTGGTCCGCTAGAAGCCCCCATCGCCATCGGTGATGAAGTGGCCGAGCTGGTGATCCGTCTGGAAAACCTTCCAGACACACGCGTACCACTCATGGCCGTATCAGATGTCGCGCGCGGCGGGTTTCAATCCAATTTGCGTGTCGCGGCCGATGTGTTGATCTCGCGTATTGCTGCCGATGACGCAGCACCTGCGCCGGTAGAATAACCCATGTCTGGTCGTGCGCCTGCGGGGCTGTTCATCTCGTTCGAAGGCATTGATGGCTGTGGGAAATCCACACAGTCGCGCATGCTGGCAGAAAAATTCCCGGACGCGTTGCGCACCCGTGAACCCGGCGGCAGCGCTGGCGCCGAAGAAATTCGCGCGCTTTTGCTCACAGGCGACCCCGACAGATGGTCCGCCGAAACAGAGCTGTTGCTCTTTACCGCCGCGCGGCGTGATCACCTTGAAAAGACGATCCAGCCCGCGTTGGATGCAGGTCGCACCGTCATTTGCGACCGCTTTGCCGACAGCACCCGCGTCTATCAAGGCGCGACACGGGGCGATCTACGTGGCACCGTCGATACACTGCACACTGCCATGATCGGCCGCGAGCCTGACCTGACGTTTATCATCGACATGGATCCCGCAGAGGCCTTGTCGCGCGGATTGGCCCGAAAATCGGGCGAAGACCGCTTCGAAGACATGGGTTTGGCGTTCCAAGAAACCCTACGCCATGGGTTTTTGGCTTTGGCCAAGGCGAACCCTGACCGCTGCGTATTGATCGATGGAAACCGGGACCCAGCCGCCGTCGCCGCCGAAATCACGGCGCATGCGACCGACCGCATGGCGGCAGCCTGATGGCCACGGCAGTCGAAGACCGCCCCCTTCCCGACCAAATCGAAGGTGCGCCGCATCCGTCCGAAACAGCGCAGATTTTCGGCCAATCCCGTGCCGAGGCTGATTTCTTAGAAGCCTTCACATCGGGCCGCTTGCATTCAGGTTGGTTGATCACTGGCCCACAAGGTGTTGGCAAAGCCACCCTAGCATGGCGTATGGCAGCATTTCTTTTGTCCCAACCCCTTGTGGCTGAGGACGACATGTTTGGCGCGCCGCCCCCACCCACATCATTAGGCCTAGACGAAGACCACCCAGACATGCGCCTGATCCGGTCTGGCGCGCATCCCCGCCTGTTCACGTTACGCCGTGCTTGGGACGAAAAGGGTGACAAACTGAAATCGGTCATCACAGTGGACGAAGTTCGGAAACTGAAAAACTTCTTCGGTATGTCCGCCACCGACGGCGGCCGCCGAGTTGTCATCGTTGACCCTGCAGACGAAATGAACGTCAACGCCGCCAACGCGATCCTGAAATTGCTCGAAGAACCCCCTGCCGATGCTGTGATCCTGATGTTGTCGCACCAACCATCCCGCTTGCTGCCGACCATCCGGTCGCGTTGTCGCGAATTGCGGTGCGGGTTGCTTAATGCAGACGATATGACAGCAGCCTTGGCACAGGCCGACATTCACACCGACGCTGGCGAGGCGTTAGCGGCGCTGTCCGGCGGGTCCGTGGGCGAGGCTATCCGCCTGACAAACCTTGATGGGTTAAACGTTTATTCCGACCTCGTGTCCTTGTTTTCTGGCCTCCCGATGATTGACCGGCCCCGCGCATTGGCCTTAGCCGATAAATGTGTCGGCAAAGCAGGCGCCACTCGGTTTGCACTGACCCTTGATTTGATCGACAAATTTTTGATCCGCACTGCCCGCGCAGGCCTTCAAGGGCCTCCTCAAACCCAAGCCACACAAGGCGAGGCACAGCTTTTGGCAAAACTCTCTCCAACAGATTTTGCCGCCCGCCGTTGGGCGCAAGTCGCCCAAGATGTCAGCGAACGCACCCGCCACGGCAAGGCGGTCAATCTTGACCCTGCCGCGCTCATCCTTGATACCCTGTTTATGATCGAAAAGGCCGCGCTGGATGTGGCCGCCTGAGGACCACATGAGCACACCACACATCGTAGACAGCCACTGCCATCTGGATTTTCCGGACTTCGACGAAGAACGCGATGCCATCGTGGCGCGCGCGGTTGAGGCAGGCGTGTCACGCATGGTCACAATCTGTACGAAACTGCGCAACGAACCGCAGGTGCGCGCCATCGCAGAAACCTACGACCCTGTGTTTTATGCCGCCGGCACCCACCCAATGTCTGCCGCCGACGAACCCCTCGTGACTGCGCAGGACCTCATCCGTTTGGCCGATCACCCAAAATTCGTCGGCATTGGCGAAAGCGGCTTAGACTATCACTACACCGCCGAAAGCGCAGACATTCAAAAGACATCGTTAAAGGTTCACATCGAAGCTGCCCAAGAAACCGGCCTCCCCTTGATCATTCATAACCGTGCATCCGATGACGATATGATCGACATCCTGTCCGCCGGAATGGCGCAGAAACCGTTTTCATGTGTCATGCATTGCTTTTCCAGCAGCGAAAAACTGGCCCATGCTGCGTTGGACATGGGGTTCTACCTGTCCATGTCCGGCATCAGTGCTTTCCCTAAATCCCAAGACCTGCGTGACATTTTCGCCAAGGCACCGGTCGACCGTATCTTGGTGGAAACGGACAGTCCCTACTTGGCGCCCCCGCCCCATCGCGGCAAACGCAACGAACCGGCCTTTACGGCGCACACCGCAAAGGTTGGGGCCGAGGTTTTCGGCCTAAGCTTTGAAGATTTCGCGACCCAAACCACCGCCAATTTTGACCGACTGTTTTCCAAAGCCGCAGCGTGGCAACCCAAAGAAGGTGCCGCATGACACTGACGCTCCGCATCTTGGGCTGTGGCTCCTCTGGTGGCGTGCCTCGTCTTGGCGGGCATTGGGGCGCGTGCGACCCCGAAAACCCGAAAAACACCCGTACGCGGTGTTCCGCCTTGCTGACGCGCACCGGCCCCAACGGCCAAACCCGCGTGCTAATCGACACATCGCCTGACCTACGTACCCAGCTTTTAGCCGCCAACGTCGGGACACTGGACGCCGTCGTTTACACCCATGCCCACGCCGATCATGTGCATGGCCTCGATGACATTCGCATGATCGTCTACAACATGCGAAAACGTCTTCCAGTCTGGGCCGATGCAGATACTGGCAACCAACTTCTGGCACGATTTGGCTATGCCTTTGTGCAACCAGCTGGGTCCTCATATCCGCCCATTTGCGACCTCAATACAATCACGGGCGATATTACAATCGACGGCGACGGCGGCCCGATCACCCTGACCCCTTTCGAGGTAGAACACGGCAACATCGACGCACTTGGCTTCCGTATCGGCAACACCGCCTACCTGCCCGATGTCTCCGAAATCTCCGACGCTGCATGGGCTAAACTGCAGGACCTAGACCTATGGGTGGTTGACGCATTGCGCCGCGAACCTCACCCGACACATGCCCATTTGGCAAAAACTCTGGAATGGGTTGCAAAAGTCAAACCAGCGCGCGCCGTCCTGACCAATATGCACATTGATCTAGATTACCAAACACTGGCCGATGAAACGGCAAACCACATTCAACCCGCTTACGATGGGCTAACCCTTCAGATTGAGGATTAATCCGATCCCTATTCATCTGGCCATGCCCTTCTCGCTGAAGGCGGATCAACACCTGTGCGGTACCGTCTATGTTTGATGTCCTGACCGTTGTTCTCCCCGTCTTTATCGTGCTTGCATTTGGCTATGCCGCGGTTTGGGGCAAGGTTATCCAAGACGCGCATATCGACGGGTTGATGAAATTTGCGCAGACATTCGCCATTCCTTGTCTGTTGTTTCGCGCAATCTCAACACTTGATCTGAAGACCTCGCTCGATGTCCCGCTTTTGTTTAGCTTTTATGCTGGTGTGGTTGCGGCCTTTGGTGTGGGCCTATTCGGTGCGCGTTTTTTGTTCGGACGCAGTTGGGAAGACAGTGTCGCGATTTCATTCTGTTGCCTGTTTTCAAACACACTGCTTTTGGGGTTGCCCATTACCGAACGCGCTTACGGCGCTGATGGCCTGATCGGGAACTATGCGATCATCGCCTTTCACGCCCCCTTTGGCTACATGATCGGGATCACCGCGATGGAACTGGCCCGCGCCCAAGGAACGCCCTTGCAAAACCTACCCGCGAAGGTCGGCAAGGCAATGTTTTCAAACGCAATCGTGCTGGGTATTGGCCTCGGGTTTGTCGTGAACCTGACAGGTACGACGTTACCGGCCGTGTTCACAGATGCCGTCGATATCATCGGCCGGGCGGCGCTTCCGGCGGCATTGTTCGGTCTGGGCGGTGTATTGTTCCGGTATCGCCCTGAAGGTGACATGCGTGTTATTGCCTTCGTTTGCCTCATCTCTTTGGGCCTGCATCCGCTGGTGGTTTATGTGCTGGGCACCTCCGGAAACCTCAGCACCGACGCCTTGCGGTCGGGCCTCGTAACGGCCGCTGTCGCGCCGGGTGCGAACGCATATATCTTTGCAAATATGTACGGCACAGCCAAACGTGTTGCCGCATCTTCGGTTCTATTCGGAACGGCGCTTTCAATCATTACGACGACCCTTTGGATCACGCTTCTTCCCTAGGTAAACACGCTAGCTTGCCTTCTTTTCATGAAGCCGTTACCGCTAACGCAACCATAGCATAGCGGGGGTTTCTCAATGAACGAGTGGTGGCGTGACGCCGTAATTTATCAGGTCTATCCAAGGTCTTACCAAGACAGCACCGGTGATGGGCTTGGCGATCTGGCAGGAATCACCCGTCGCTTGCCGCATATCGCGGACCTTGGCGCAGATTGCATTTGGCTGTCCCCAATCTTTCAGTCCCCACAAAAGGACATGGGCTATGACGTGTCCAACTACACCGCGATCGACCCGCTGTTTGGCGATCTGGACAGCTTCAAAACTCTGATCGATACAGCCCATGACCTTGGCCTAAAGGTCATCGTAGATCAGGTGTTGTCGCACACCTCCGATCAGCACGATTGGTTCAAACAATCCCGCCAAGACCGCACCAACGACAAAGCCGATTGGTACGTCTGGGCAGACCCTCTCCCCGATGGGTCCCCGCCCACAAACTGGCACAGTCATTTTGGCGGCCCCGCATGGGAATTCGACCCTGGTCGTGGCCAATATTACCTGCACAACTTCCTTGGCTCGCAACCAGACCTGAACTTCCACAATCCCGACGTCGTCGATGCCATTCTGGAAACCTGCAAGTTCTGGCTCGACGTTGGGCTCGATGGGTTCCGCCTTGATACGGTGAACTACTACTTCCACGATGACAAATTGCGGTCTAACCCACCGGCCAATACCCGCCCGCAGGTTATGGCGACAGATTTGTACGGGATGCAGAAAAACATCTACAACAAAACCCGCCCCGAAAACATTGCCTTCCTCGAGCGTCTGCGCACTCTGACCAACCAGTACGACGACATCATGATGGTCGGCGAAGTGGGCGAAATGGGCGAACGCTCGATCGAGATCATGGGCGAATACACCCAGGGCACCGACCGTCTCCACATGACCTACAGCTTTGCGATGCTCGGCCCCGACTTTAACGCCGAACATTTCCGCAACTGTATCGAAGGGTTTCAAAAGGGCGCACCAGACGGCCACCCTTATTGGTCGTTTTCCAACCACGACGTGCCACGCCACGTCACGCGTTGGGCTGAACACGCATCCTCCGAAGATACCATCGCGCGTATGGCCTGCTCCATGCTCATGGCGTTCCCGGGCACCATCGGCATCTACCAAGGCGAAGAATTGGGCCAAACCGAAACCGAACTGGTCTTCGAAGAACTGACTGACCCGCCAGCCATCCGGTTTTGGCCTGCCGTTAAAGGGCGCGACGGCTGTCGCACCCCAATGGTCTGGGAAAAAGACGCACCAAACGCGGGCTTCTCTACCGGCAAACCGTGGCTGCCTGTCAAAGCCCCCCAAGCCGCCAACGCGGTCGATCAACAGGGCGACGGCAGTATTCTGGACTATTACAAAACCGTCATCGCCTACCGCAAGGCATCCGCTGCCTTGTCCGGCACGAAGACCGAATTTGTCGACCTGCCAGAACCGCTGTTCGCCTTCCACCGGATCGCAGACGACCAGACACTTTTGTGCGTCTTCAACCTGTCGGCTGACACACACAAACTTACGGTCTCAGGTGATGCAACAATCACAGGGCCACATGCCGCTACACTCTCGAGGGGGGAACTCTCCTTACCCGCCAACGGCTATGTGTATCTGGAAACGACCGGCAAGGTTACACTCAAATAACCCACGCCCCGTCGTGATTGCACAAACAAAAAGGGCCTCGCATCGCTGCGGGGCCCCTTTTTATGTAACACCCAACAGAGGCGGTTACAAAATCACAGCAGGCTTTTGGCATCCCAAACGTCAGCCATATACCCCTTGATGGTTCGGTCTGACGAGAAATACCCAGACCGCGCGATATTGCGCAGCACCATCGCGTCCCATCGGCCCGTATCCCGGTAGGCCGCATTCACTGCACGTTGGCAGGCGAAATAGGCATCAAAATCAGACGCAACAAGGAACGGATCGTGGTTCCACGTGGCATCCACCAATCCATGATATCGCGTTGGGTCTTCACGGCTAAACCGGCCCTCAGCGATGATCTGCAACACCTCTTGCAGGGTCTTGCTGGCCAAGATCGCCTTGCGTGCGTGATCTGGCGTTGCATAACGGGTCGCAACCTCATCAGTAGTCATGCCGAATAAAAAGAAATTCTCGGCCCCAACATGTTCGCGAATTTCAACATTGGCCCCATCCAACGTGCCAATGGTCAGCGCGCCGTTCATCGTGAACTTCATGTTTCCCGTGCCGGACGCCTCTTTACCCGCCGTCGAAATCTGCTCCGAAAGATCAGCAGCAGGGATCAATCGTTGCGCCATCGAAACGTTGTAGTTGGCCGGATACACCACTTTCAGCAGATGCGCCGTTTCAGGGTCGTTGTTCACGACTTGCGCCACATCATGGGTCAGCCGGATAATCTCTTTCGCGGTGTGATATCCCGGTGCGGCCTTCCCACCAAAGATCTTGACGCGCGGCGTCCAGTCCGCCGTTGGGCTTTGTTTAATCGCATGCCAACGGGCGATGACTTCGAAAATGTTCAACAGCTGGCGCTTATATTCGTGGATGCGTTTGACCTGAACATCGAACATCGCCGATGGATCAATCTCGATCCCCATGCTGTCTTGCACCCAATTGGCAAAGGCGACCTTGTTTTCGCGTTTCGCACTGCGGATTGCGGCGTGCAAATCATCGCTTTCATGGGTTTCCAATTCTGCCAAACGGCCCAAATCGCTTTCCCAACCTGTGCCAATCGTATCGGTGATGACCGTACTCAGCGCTGGGTTAGACAGCCGCATCCAACGGCGCGGTGTCACACCGTTGGTCTGGTTCAAAATGCGGTTCGGATACAGGCGGTTCAGGTCTGCAAACACTGTGTCCTTCATCAGTCCCGTATGCAGCGCAGATACACCATTCACGTGGTGCGCCATGACAAACGCCAAGGTTCCCATTTGAACCTCATCATGTGCGACAATGCCCAGATCCCCAGCAGCACCCGTTTGCGCGCGGTGTTCAGCATCAATGCGTTCAATAATCTGCATATGGCGCGGTAACACGTTGCCCATCAACCACGTCGACCAACGTTCCAATGCTTCCGGCAGCAACGTATGGTTTGTGTAATTCAAACACCGTGCTGCAATGTCTTTGGCCGTGGCCCAGTCCAGCCCATGTTCGTCAATCAAAAGGCGGATCATCTCTGGCCCTGCCAAAGCAGGGTGTGTGTCATTCATCTGGATCGCGACCTTTTCAGGAAGCAACGCCAGATCGTCATACTCAGATAAGAACCGCCGCAGAATGTCTTGTAGCGCTGCCGACGTTAGAAAGAACTCTTGCTTTAAGCGCAGTTCTTTACCGCTTTCTGTGGCGTCTTCTGGGTACAACACACGGCTCAAAGTGCGCGCCAATGCTTCGGGTGCAGCAGCAGCGGTATGATCGCCAGAATTGAACCGATCAAGGTCGAACAGCTCCGTCGGGTGTGCCCCCCACAACCGCAACGTATTCGCCCAAACACCCTGCCAGCCAACAACCGGCGTGTCATAGGCGCGTGCCAGAACAGTTTCGGATGCATGCCAAACGGCACGGCCATCTTCGTCGCTCACATGCCCCTTGAAGGGAACTGTATAGCTGGATTCTGGGCGTTCAAATTCCCAAGGATGGGGCTGGTTCAACCAGTCTTCCGGCGCTTCAACCTGAACGCCACCCTCAAACCGCTGGCGGAACAAGCCGTGTTCATAGCGAATGCCATATCCAAAGGCTGGGCATCCTAGGGACGAAAGGCTTTCCAAGAAACACGCAGCCAACCGGCCCAACCCGCCGTTCCCCAATGCCGCATCCGGCTCGTCACCAACCACATCCGCCAAGGCAATGCCGTCTTCGGCGAGCACATTGGTGATTTTCTCGTGCAGACCCAAATTCACAACCGCATCTTCCAAAATGCGACCAATCAAGAATTCCATCGATAGGTAATACACCCGCTTGCCTTGCGCCTCATAGGTTTTGCGCGTCGCCGCAAACCAACTGTCAACGATCAGGTCGCGTACCGCAAAACTCACCGCCATGCGCCAATCATATAGGCTGGCATGCGCTTTATCTTTACCGATCGAATAGGCCAAATGGCGCGCAATTGCGCCGCGCAGATCATCTGCACCCACGGGTGTCATTACAGTCATGTCTCGTCCATTTCACTTTAATTTAGTGCCGGACGCGCGGGGTATCACGCGCCCGGCGGAAGGCCCTAGGTGATTACGTTGGGCGCATCGCGCCCCGTCATCGCCTTCAGGTCTGACAACTCAAGAGCGGCATCAATAATTGGTGCCAAAACCTCTTCCGCTGGCAGACCAAAACGGCCCCCATCTTGTTCCAACTGTTCAATATACATCCGGATCGTCGCGCCCACGGTACCGGTGCCAGACAGACGGAAAACAGCACGTCCCCCACCCTCAAAACCGATGCGAAGCCCTTGGGACGCCGCGTGGCTTCCATCAACGGGGTCGTCATAGGCAAATTCGTCTGCCCATTCGACAGTCATCGGCCCCGCCTTCGTTCCTGCAAGCCCACTCAGGCTATCGCGCAGTTGGTTAAACATTGCGTGGGCCTTGTCAGACTCCACGTCTTCATAGTCGTGGCGCGAATAAAAACAGCGACCATATTCAGACCATAAGTCATGCATCATTTCAGACACCGACTGACCCGTTTCCGCCAGAATATTCAGCCACAACAACACGGCCCAAAGCCCGTCTTTTTCACGAACGTGGTCACTGCCCGTACCGGCGCTTTCTTCGCCACATAAAGTGACCTTGCCCGCATCCAGCAGAGTGCCAAAAAACTTCCAGCCTGTCGGGGTTTCATAACAACCAATGCCCTGCGCCTTAGCCACACGATCAACCGCGCCAGACGTCGGCATCGAACGTGCCACACCTGCCAGACCAGCCTTATACCCCGGTGCCAAATGCGCCTTGGCCGCCAACAATGCCAAACTGTCAGACGGAGTCACATAAGCCCCCTTGCCCACAATCATATTACGGTCGCCGTCACCATCAGATGCAGCACCAAAGTCTGGCGCATCATTGGCATACATTACGTCCATCAATTCCTTGGCCCAGATCGGGTTCGGGTCAGGGTGCCCGCCACCAAAATCGGGGCTTGGTACGCCGTTCATCACGGTGCCTTTTGGCGCACCCAATCGGCCTTCCAAAATAGCCGTCGCATAGGGACCCGTCACCGCATGCATCGCGTCAAACCGCATGGTGAAACCACCGGCGAACAACCCCGTGATTTTATCGAAATCAAACAGTTCTTCCATCAAGGCCGCGTAGTCGGTCACGGGGTCAACAATCTCGACGCTCATCTCCGCAACGGCCGTTGTGCCCTGCGTGTCCAAATCAATGTCAGGCGTATCGGTGATATGGTATTCGCTTATGTCCAAAGTGCGCGCGAAAATTTCGGCGGTCACCGTCTCGCTTGCGGGGCCGCCATTGCCACCATTGTACTTCAACCCAAAATCCGCGTCCGGCCCACCGGGGTTATGGCTCGCCGACAAGATCAGCCCGCCATCCGCGCCCCGTTTGCGGATCAGATGAGACGCCGCCGGCGTAGACAAAATCCCGCCCTGCCCAACGATACACTTCGCTGCACCGCCAGCGGCAGCCATGCGCAAAATCACCTGAATCGCGCGGTCGTTAAAATACCGCCCGTCGCCGCCAACAACCAACGTCTTCCCATCAACACCGCCTGTGCCGTCGAAAATGGCCTGTACATAGTTTTCCAAAAAATGCGGTCCCATAAACACGGCCGTACGTTTGCGTAACCCACTGGTTCCGGGCTTTTGACCATCAATCGGCTGGGTCGCCACAATAGTATGAGACATCTTCTAAACTCCTGAAATTATTCAGATTTGCGTTCTTGCACAAAAACCACCACAGAATCCTCTGCGATGTCCGTGCCTTCAAATTCACCGGTAACCTGCTCTTGCGCGGTATCAAACTGGCGTTGCCAAATTGCGCCCTCTGCAGGTTTGGGCAACGTCACTGTCACCGCGCCGCCAACGTTTAGCACCACCACCAATGCGCTTTCGCGTTCAACATATTCGGGCGACCCAGACGCGGTGCGCATCTCGGCGATCAAGACTTTCAAATCAGGATCGTCCCAATCCGACTGCTGCATCGCAGCACCGTCGCTCATCCGCCAAAACAAATCCGGTGCGCCATCAACCAGCCGTGCTTGCGAATGCAAGAACCGGTTTTGCCGCAAAATCGAATGCGCTTTTCGGAACGCAACAGCCTTTTGGCAAAACGCCAAAAACTCGGTGTCCGCATCAACCCAATTCACCCACCCAATTTCATTGTCCTGACAATAGGCGTTGTTGTTGCCACCTTGGGAATTGCCCAACTCATCGCCTGCCAAAAGCATCGGCGTGCCCTGCGACAACATCAAAGTCGCAATCATGTTGCGACGTCTGCGTTGACGCGCAGAAATTATGTTCTCGTCCTCTGTCGGCCCTTCCACCCCCATATTGTCGGAATGGTTGTTGGAATGTCCGTCGCGGTTTTCTTCGCCATTCGCTTCGTTATGTTTGGTGGTGTAGCTGACCGTATCCATCAGCGTGAACCCGTCATGGGCGGTCAAGAAGTTCACAGATGCCGTCGGCGCGCGCCCGTCGTGGTCGAAATACTGCGCCGATCCGGCCAGCCGCGCTGCCGCGCCTTTAATCATGCCTGCGTCACCGCGCCAAAACCGGCGTGTGTCATCGCGAAAACTGTCATTCCATTCGGCAAATGGTGCTGGATAGGCCCCAAGCTGGTAACCACCCGTCCCCAAATCCCATGGCTCGGCGATCAATTTCACTTGGTTCAATGTCGGGTCTTGGCGCACCGCTTGGAAAAATGGCCCATCGCGATCGAACGCCCCACCCGTGCGACCAAGCGTCGAACACAGGTCAAAACGAAACCCATCCACGCCCATCACATCGACCCAATACCGCAAGGAATCCATGACCATCCGCAACACAAACGGATTGTCGAAATCCAACGAATTCCCGCAGCCTGTCGTGTCGTGATAGTACCGGCGATCCTCGGCCAGTTTGTAATAACTCGCGTTATCCAATCCCCGAAACGCTAATGTCGGGCCCATTTCGTTGCCTTCGGCCGTGTGGTTATAAACCACGTCCAAAATCACTTCGATGCCCGCGGAATGGAACCGCGCAACCATCTGTTGGAATTCCGCAATCTGGCCGTGTTGCATATAACGCGGGTCGGGCGCAAAGAACCCGTAGGTCATATACCCCCAGTAATTCGTCAGCCCTTTGCGTACCAAGAAATCGTCGTTCAAAAACGCTTGGGGCGGCAACAGTTCAATCGCAGTGACGCCCAACTTGGTCAAATGGTCCAACATCGGTTCCGATGCCATAGCCAAAAATGTGCCAGCATTGTCCACATCACGGCGGCCCGCTGTCAGCCCCTTAACATGGGCTTCGTAAATCACCGTTTCAGACAATGGCGTGCGCGGGCGCGGTCCCTGCCCCCATGTAAACGACGGGTCGACCACGATCGATCGGGGCATATAGGGGCCACTGTCATGGCGATCCATGCTCAGGTCTTTTCGTGGGTTATTCAGGTCATACCCGAACAACGCATCATTCCATTTCGGATGCCCCGTTAGCTTTTTCGCATAAGGATCAATCAACAGCTTGTAGGGGTTAAACCGATGTCCTTCTTCAGGTTTATAGGGCCCATGCACGCGAAATCCGTACTGCTGCCCGGGGCGCATCCCAGGGATGTACCCATGCCAAACATGACCTTCCCGTTCAGGAAGGTGAATAATCTGGCTCTCCTCACCGGCTTCGTCAAACAAACACAGGCTGACCTGCGTCGCATGCCGCGAAAAGACGGCGAAATTCACACCATCGCCATCAAAAGTCGCCCCCAAAGGGGACGATGTGCCAGCACGAATTGGAAAACGGTTCGCCATAATTAGCCCTTTAGAACCTGCGCATATAGGTCACTGTAGGCCGCGGCAGAGGTCTCCCAGCCGACTGGCTGTTTCATTGCATTGCGTTGCAACTTGGCCCAGGCGTTGGGCTCTTCAAACAAATCACACAGCCGCAACAACGCATTCCCAAACGCATCTGCTGTAACAGGGCTAAACTGCACCCCTGTCGCTGCATCCATCGCCATTGCCGCAGGGTTGGCGTTAATAACTGTGTCAGCCAGCCCACCTGTCAACGCGACAACGGGCACCGTGCCATAACGCAACCCGTAAAGCTGCGTCAGGCCGCAAGGTTCAAACCGCGACGGAACCAAAATTGCATCACCACCCGCTATAATGCGATGCGACAACGCTTCATCGTAACCGATCTTAACGCCGACCCCATCATGCTTGGACGCCAACTCGAGCAAAGCAACCTCAAGGTCCGTATCACCGGACCCCAACAACGCTAATTGGCCGCCCCGCGACAACAGATTGGGCAAAGCGTCGATCAACAGATCAATGCCCTTCTGGCTGGTCAATCGCGACACTAAAACACACAGGGGGCCATCGCTGTCTGGCAACCCGAATTCGGCGCGAAGCGCTTTCTTTGCCTTCACCTTGCCCTTGGCTGTTTTGTAGCGCGCGATCTCTGAGTCGGTTTCAGGGTTCCAAACATCCAAATCGATGCCGTTTACGATCCCGGTCAGGTCTGTCTTGCGGGCCTGCAAAACACCTTCCATGCCCATTCCAAACTGCGGCGTCATCAGCTCTTCGGCGTAGGTTTGGGACACTGTGTTGATCTTCGCAGCCCCTGTAAGCCCAGCCTTAATCGCGCAAATTTGGCCCCAGAATTCATAATGATTGGCCGTAAACCGCCAGCCATCCAACTTTAACGTCTCCAGACGGTCGCCGCTGGTGGTGCCGTGAAACGCGATGTTGTGAATGGTAAATACGAAGGGCGGGTCCGACTCGCCGTCTGACAAACCGTGCAGGTATTCCGGCACAAAACCGGCTTGCCAGTCGTGGCCATGAACCACGTCGGGCTTCCAACCGTCCGCCCCGTTTATCGCAATAAATGCAGCGGCATAGCTTAGCGCGGCAAACCGTTCTGGGTTGTCTGACCAATCAAGCCCCTCGTCGTTCAAATAAATGCTGCCCGGCCGGTCAAACAAATGCGGCGCATCCAGAACCAACAATTCTAAACCAGCGGCCGTGACTGCCTTAACCGTCGCCTTACCGCCGAACAAATCGTCAAAACGCACAACAACTTTGCCGCCCTTCGCTTTGGCTGTGACCGCCGGATACCCTGGCAGCAGCGTCCGCATCTCGACCCCCAGTGGGGCGAGCGCGGCAGGCAATGCGCCCACCACATCCGCCAAGCCGCCGGTTTTCACCAGCGGGGCGCATTCAGACGCGACTGACAGAACTCGTGTCATAGGCTTGCAGCCCTCGCATCCAACATTGCCTGCGTAATCAACGTCACGCCCTTTTCGCTAACACGGAACCATTTTGCGTCATCCACAGGATCCTCGCCAACTACTAGACCTTCAGGGATGACAACATCACTGTCGATCACAACGTTGCGCAGCCGCGCAGACCGGTTCACGACCACATTGTTCAAAACAACAGCATGATCCAACACCGCATAGGAATTCGTATGCACGTTCGTGAACAGGCACGAATTACGAACCTCCGTCCCAGAAATGATGCACCCACCCGAAATCATAGAAGAAATCGCAACACCGCGACGATCCCGTTCGTCGTGGATAAACTTGGCCGGTGGTACAGATTCTGAATACGTCCAAATCGGCCAATCTTTATCCCACAGGTTCAGATCCGGAGTGAAATTGGTCAGGTCAATATGTGCTTCCCAGAAGGCGTCAATTGTCCCAACGTCTTTCCAGTAAACCGGCGCGCCCTCGGCCCGCACACAGCTGTCGTCATACCGGTGCGCCATGGCTTTGCCAGACTTCACAATCTCAGGGATCAAATCGTTCCCGAAATCGTGCGTGGATTCCACGTTGCTGTCGTCATCTGTCAGCAACTTGCGCAAGAAGTCCCAGTTGAACACATAGATCCCCATCGACGCCAATGCCTTGTCCGGATCTTCCGGCGTGGCAGGCGGCTCTTCGGGTTTTTCCAAGAACGACGTGATCTGGCCGCTATCATCCGTGGCCATCACACCAAACGCGCGTGCCTCTAGGCGTGGCACTGTCAAACACCCAACAGTGACATCTGCCTTGGTCTCCACGTGCTGGCGCAACATGATCTCATAATCCATCTTATAGATGTGATCGCCCGCCAAAATAATAACGTAATCAACGCCATAACTGTCGATGATATCGATGTTCTGGGTCACTGCATCCGCCGTACCCTGATACCAATTTTCATTGCCGCCACGTTGTGACGCCGGCAAAATGTCTAAAAATTCGTTCCGTTCGGCACGGAAAAACGTCCAACCACGCTGGAGGTGACGGATCAAGCTGTGCGCCTTGTACTGCGTCGCAATTGCCATCTTCCGGATGCCCGAATTCAACGCATTCGACAGCGCAAAATCAATGATCCGCGCCTTGCCGCCAAACGGCACAGCAGGTTTCACGCGACGGTCGGTCAGTTCCTTAAGGCGGCTCCCTCTGCCACCGGCGAGGACAAAGACCATGGACCTTTGAGTGAGACGTTTCTTTTCCATTTTTGCTTTCCTCCCTAAATCAGTTTCCTACGTGTCGCAAAACCACGACACTCAACGGCGGCAAAACAATCTCAACCGATTGGTGTTGGCCATCATGGGGTGTATCGGTGCTCCCCACACCGCCCAGATTGCCACGATTACCGCCGTTATAAATTTCTGAATCCGTGTTCAGGACCTCTTCCCAATGGCCTGCCAACGGCACGCCAACACGGAACCCCTCACGCAAAACAGGCGTGAAATTACACATAATCACCACAGGCGCGTCGCCATCTTCGCCATAGCGAACATACCCCAACGTCGATTGCGCTGGGTCACCGTTCAACCATGCAAAACCGGATGGGTCGCAGTCCTTTGTGTGTAAAGATGGGGTCGATCCATACAGGTTGTTTAGATCGCGCACCAAATTGCGCACACCGGCATGTGCGGGTTCTACCGCCGCATCCCAGTTCAAGTCGCCGTCATGTTTCCATTCTTCCGGCTGGGCAAATTCACAGCCCATAAACAACAACTTCTTGCCCGGATGGGTCCACATGTACGCATAATACGCCCGCAGGTTGGCAAACTTCTCTGCTCCCTCACCGGGCATCTTTTCAATCATCGAACCCTTACCGTGAACCACTTCATCATGGCTGATCGGCAGAATGAAATTCTCGGAATACTGCCACATCAATGGGCGTGTCAGGTCATCATGGTGGTACTGACGATGAATAGGGTCACGTTCGATATAGGCCAGCGTGTCGTTCATCCAGCCCATGTTCCATTTAAACCCAAACCCTAACCCGCCACCGTCAACCGGTTGCGACACACCTGGAAAGGACGTGCTTTCTTCGGCAACGGTCATAACGTCAGGGTGTTGGCCATAAACGGCGATGTTCATTTCCTGCAAGAACGCAATTGCTTCGTAATTCTCGCGGCCGCCGTCCTTATTGGGGATCCATTCGCCATCGTTACGGCTGTAATCGCGGTACAACATCGATGCCACCGCATCCACGCGCAAACCGTCCAGATGGTATTCTTCCATCCAATACAGCGCGTTAGAGACCAAATAGTTACGGACCTCGGTGCGGCCGTAGTTGTAAATCAACGTATTCCAGTCTTGGTGGAACCCTTCCTTCGGGTCCGCATGTTCATACAAATGCGTCCCATCAAACTGCGCCAATCCGTGGGCATCTGTCGGGAAGTGCCCAGGAACCCAATCCAGCAACACACCCAAACCGGCCTCATGGGCGGCTTCTACAAAATCGCGGAACTCATGGGGCGGGCCAAACCGGATTGTGGGCGCATACATCCCAACAGGCTGGTACCCCCACGACCCGTCAAACGGGAATTCAGAAATCGGCAACAGTTCGATATGGGTGAACCCCATATCCTTTACATAGGGCACCAAATCGCGCGCCAATTCTTTGTACGACAACGGCCGCCCGCCATCATCCCAGCGGCGGCGCCAAGATCCCAAATGAACCTCGTAAATCGAAACCGGCGCAGTGACGCTTCCACGTTTCTGGCGTTCGGCCATCCAGCCTGCATCTTTCCACCCGTAACCGGAAATATCGCGCACCACAGACGCCTGTTCTGGCGGGTGCTGCGATCCAAACCCAACAGGATCCGCCTTTTTGACCAACGACCCATCCGCACCCAAAACTTCAAACTTATAAAGTGTACCCTCGCCGAGTTCGGGCAAGAAAATCTCCCACACACCGGACCCGCCAACCTGACGCATCACATGGCGGCGCCCGTCCCACATGTTGAATTCACCAACAACTGAAACGCGGTCAGCATTTGGTGCCCAAACAGCAAAATGCGTCCCCTGCACGCCCTCATGTTTCATCACATGAGCGCCCAGCGCGCGCCAAAGCTGTTTATGCGTGCCCTCGCCCATCAGGTATTCATCAAGTTCGCCCAACACAGGGCCAAAACCATAAGGGTCTTTCAACACAACCTCGGCGCCATTGGCATAGCGCACGACCAGCACGTAGGCCTTTCCCGGAACGGGTGCTGCAAACACATCACCGTTCAGACGCTCCAACACCGTGTCTTTGCTGCCAACGCGGGCTATCACCTCTACCGCGTCTGGTTGAAACGTCGAAATCCAGCGCCTGTTCTTATACTTCTGCGGGCCCAGCGCCTCGAAAGGACGCGAATGGCGACCATCGTTCAAGGCGTGCACAGCGGCGTGGGGCAAGTGGTCGGGCAAAACAGTACCCTTCGTCTTTTTCACTGAAGTCGGCTTGGAACCTGACGACATTTCGCTCCCCCTTCGTCTTGACCGCATTTGGACAAAACCAAGCTTTGACCAAAAAACACGCCATGCCTAGTGCTAATGAACAAAGATGCGTCGCCGGAATAACTTTTCCACGCCATGATCACCTTAAACGTGTATAGTTATAATTCAATATCACCCTATGGTGTATTTCAAATTGTAAAACAACTTCACTTTTCAACTATCCCTGATGAATGTCGCACACAACAACGGATTAAAAAGTGCAAATCAGCCCCAAACACGCTTCAATTCACCCAAATCGGATACAATTTGCCCTCTAACCAAAAATGGCTTCAAAATTGCAACTTATTGGATTGTGTATTGCCGGGTAAGGAACGCCATCGCGTTCAACTTACAAGACTGGTGCGGTCGGGGGGACTCGAACCCCCACGAGTGTTACCTCACAGCGACCTCAACGCTGCGCGTCTACCAATTCCGCCACGACCGCATTGTCCGGGCTAATTGGGGGTGCTTTAGACAAACCCTGTCCCCACCTCAAGTACAAAATGCGCCTAAGCCTGCGAAACTGATGCAACCCATCGCCGCCAACCAAAAATGATCACGACAACACCGATCCCCACAACCCAATACCCCACATCCGGATAGCCCCCAAAAACGACTGCGTTCATCGTGCGGCCCGGCAATAGGGTGAAGATCCCCGCAAGGCCCATGGCCCCAAACCATGTCGATTGCATAGAGGCGCGATGCTTGGCGACATTGCCACGTCTGATATGCCAAACCCCTTCGGCCACCCCCCAAAGCGCCATGAAGCTGAACAGATGTATCGGCCCAAACGTACCAATCAAAGCAATTTCGCTTTCAATGAGCAGCCCCGTGACCGAGGTCCCGATGATCGCCAACACCCAAAGCCGGCCAAGCAGTTTGTGAATACGGTCGCGGCGACCTCGAAACAGGGCGAACGGGCCGATTGCGACGCCAACAAGCGCAAAAGCGATGTGGGCCTGAATATGCGCGGGCGCTGCTAGGATGGGATCTAATGTCATGTTGTTCTCCTCACAACGCAGTCACGGCACCAGCTGCAACCGAAGTCGCAACCGTTGTTGAAGACACTGAGGGTGTAGCGTTCCTGCGCATCCACAACACCCGCAGGACCAAGACCGCCGCACCAACGCCGATAACCACAAACCCAAGGGCATCATTACTTTCAAACACCGCTCGGTTTGACGTCCGCCCAGGCAGGAAATTCGCCAGCCCCGCAATCAGCAAACCAAACCAATAAAGCGATGCAAACGTTGCCTTATGCGCTGCAATATTGCCGCGCCGTGCATGATTGATCCCCGACCATAACGACCAAAGCGTCAAAATCGCAAACCCGTGGAGCGGGCTGAACGGGCCGATCAGCGCAAAGGAGTGAATAAAGAATGCGCTCACCGCCACAGTGAACATCGCCACCACCCAGATATAACCGATCGTTTTGTGCAATGCCCCACGACGTTTCGCATAGATCGCAATCGGCCCAAGGATAAGCGAAAGCGTCGCCGCAGCGGCGTGAAGCTGGATATGGGCGGGGGCGTCTAGGAATGGCTGAAGGGACATGGAAAACCTTTCGATTTGGCTATGACGTTGGAATTGCTTATGACTTGACCCGAAGGCTGCCATAGCGCCAAGCTCGGCTGTCTAAACGACGAGGATACTACGTGAACACACCCCAACCGCAGTCCACGCTTCGCGAATGGCGGGACCATATGCGCGCACCTGCGCGCTTGGCTGCGTTTGCCGGCGCGGCCGCGATTTTGGCATTGGCGGGTCCGTTTGAATCAGGCGAAGTCATGCGCCCAGCGCCACGCTTGGCCTATTGGGCGATTGTTGTGCTGACCTGCTATAGCATCGGATATTGGTCCAGTGTTTTGGCCGAACACGTGATTGGGTCTAGGGATGGTTTTTTCAAAAAGCTGCTCATTGCGGCATCGCTGACCTCGGTTGGCGTCGTTGCCGCGATTTATTTGCTCAACGGGCTCGCCCTCAATTTTTGGCCCACCGGCAAACCCCTTGCGATCCTTGCCGCAAATGTCGCCGTTATCTCCTCTATCATTACCACCGTCTTTCATGTGGCCGACACGCAGGACACCGTGCAACCCACGCCTTCAGGCGTCCCCCTTCTGGATCGTCTCCCGATCGACAAACGAGCACCACTTGTATCGGTCAGCGTAGAAGACCACTACGTGCGCATCCGCACCACCAAAGCAGAAGAAATGGTCCTGATGCGTCTCGCCGACGCCATCCGCGAAACCGCCGACACCGGCCTTCAGGTCCACCGCTCGCACTGGGTCGCCACGTCACAGGTCACGGCCGCCACCCGCAAAGGCGATGGTGCGATCTTGACCATGGCAACCGGCCCTGACATTCCCGTAAGCCGCACCAACATTGCAAAGATCAAGGAGGCCGGGCTGTTGCCCCGTTGAACCATGGTAGACTGGATCACCACTGACGGCCTTACGGCCTACGACGACGCAGTCACCTTTATGGAGGCCCGCGCTGATGCCATTCACAAAGGCGAGGCCGACGAGTGCATCTGGCTGGTCGAACACCCGCCCCTTTATACCGCGGGCACCTCGGCGAAAATCGAAGACCTGACTGACCCCGACAGGTTTCCTGTCCACACATCAAAACGGGGTGGGCAATATACGTATCACGGGCCTGGCCAACGTGTGGCCTACGTTATGCTTGATGTCGGGAAACGCGGCCACGATGTGCGCCAGTTCGTCAAAGACCTCGAACACTGGGTTATCGCAACGCTGGACCAATTCAACGTCAAAGGCGAAATCCGCGAAGGACGCGTGGGTGTCTGGGTGCAGCGCGATGACAAACCCCTCACCGCCCTAGGTCCCGCTGAAGACAAAATTGCCGCCATTGGTATCCGCTTGCGCAAATGGGTCAGTTTTCATGGTATTTCTATCAACGTCGAACCTGACCTTGATCATTTCAGCGGCATCGTCCCCTGCGGAATTTCTGAACATGGCGTCACATCGTTGGTCGACCTTGGGCTCCCTGTGACAATGGGCGATGTTGATGTAGCGCTGCGGACAACTTTTGACGCCAATATCACCGCCCGCGACGATAGCTAAACAGCAATTCAACGCGCCATCCAATACCCCAAAGGCCCGCATCTTTAGGTTTTCGAGGTACACCAAACCTTTACTATACAAGACGCGCCAACAAACCCTATCCTCTGGGTGTAAAGGTGCGCCTATGCCAAACCTTATGGCACGCCCGTTGACGTAGTAGGGGATATTCACGATGCGTAAGGTGTTTTTATTGACGGTTCTGATGGCCTGCACCTCAGCCCATCAATCCCCTCAAACCCCACAGCTTCAAACAGATCCCCCCGCCACGCCGCGCGATGCGTCCACGTCCCCGGTTCCGCGCCCAACCAACGTACCGATCGCTGCCTCAGCTACGACCAGCACATTGCCCAATGCGCCAGACATCCTCGTGTTAGGCGACAGCCAAATTTCGTTCGGTGCTGGCGCAGAATACCTCCGCTTTTTTCGGGACCTTCCGCAACGGTGCGGGGTAACGGCGCAACAGCTCGCCCCTTTGGGCCAACGCGAAATCGCCGCTATTGGCGTCCGTTCGAGCTCGCTGACCTCATGGACAGCCCGCGACGGCACCGCCAAAGGTACCATCTGTGATGTAGACGAACGGCACGGTGTGAATGCTGGCGCCTACGGCATTCAAGGCAACGACAACCTGTCCTTCGTACAAATCGGACAAGGTGACGATTACCAATTCTGTGAACCAGAAAAATCCGCCTTCGAATCCACTTTCGCCCCCGGGTACTACGACCCTAAACTTCTGGTTTTGGCATTCTTAGGCAATTCAGCGGACCGCTGGGCAAACTCCCCCGCCGCCGCTGCACAAGACGTCCAGCGCACGATTTCGCAAATCCCTTCGGATATCCCTTGCGTCTTTCTCACCACGGTGCCCGTTTTTGAACAAGCCACCAACGACATCCGGATGAAGGCACAAACCAATATCATTAACGCGTTCGAACAATCTGGGGGCCATTGCCAACCTGTCGCTGGCATAACGCCCCAAACCCGCGCCGCCATCGAAGGCCAACTTGAATTCTTTCGCCAACGCGATGATGGCAGCCTTGCCGACCCGTTTCACCCTCGTCCCGCCGCAACACGGCGTTTCCTTGATTTGAATACGCCGCAGCTTTGCGATGCGGTGCTCAGCGCCATTTGAAGCCCCTAGGCGCCGCGCGCAAACTTCTTCGCAATTTGAATTCCGCTACGTAATCCTCTAGTGTGACCGCAATAATAAATAATATTCTCGAGCGGTTTCAAAATGCTGGCCCAAGTTCCGTCTACCCTCGGCGCCTTTCTGGCGCCCCTATTTCGTCGTCCTAAACGTTTGCAGATGGCTGCGCTTTGCCATCGCGGTTCTGGCGCGGACAGAAAATACCTGCTGATCACCAGTCGTGATACGGGCCGTTGGATCATTCCAAAGGGGTGGCCCATTCGTGGGCTTTCGGCCAATGAAACCGCCCTGCGCGAAGCTTGGGAAGAAGCAGGTGTCAAAAACAGCACCGCCTCGGAACACCCCGTTGGTAAATACACCTATGACAAACGTCGCGACGGCGGCTTTGCCGTGCCAGTTGAAACCCTCGTCTATTCCGTCGCCGTAACCGACATCGCTAACGACTTTCCCGAAAGCCATCAACGCACCCGCACATGGGTCAGCGCCAAAGATGCCGCCAACATGGTCCAAGAACCAGACCTCAAGGCCATCTTCCTCGATCAATAGGCCCAAATCCAAATGTAACGATTTTGTAACAGAATCGTTGCGTCAGTTCGCCTCTACCCGTTAGGCACATTGCCAAACGGGAGGGACATTAAAATGACTGACAACAAAGGCGACCCACGCCACCTGGAAACCTTGGATCGCGACCTTGCGCGCTTTTCCAATCTTGAATCCGCGACCAGCATGGTCGCGAAGCCCATGGTGGGCTTAGGCGTTTCATTCGTATTCGTCGTTTTGGCGGGCCTTGCAGCAATGCTGTTCTTCGGTGAAGCCAACAACACATTCCTGGTCGTCGTTGCCGCCTGTCTTGGCGCCTATATGGCGTTGAACATCGGCGCGAACGATGTTGCCAACAATATGGGTCCAGCCGTCGGCGCCAATGCGCTGTCCATGGGCGGCGCGATTGCCATTGCCGTCATCTTTGAAAGCGCCGGTGCATTGATTGCCGGTGGCGACGTGGTCTCCACCATCGCGAAAGGCATCATCGAACCCGAACGTATGGGCACCGCGGATGTGTTTGTCTGGGCCATGATGTCTGCATTGCTGTCGGCCGCCCTATGGGTGAACCTTGCCACATGGGTCGGCGCGCCGGTTTCAACCACACACTCGGTTGTGGGTGGTGTTATGGGTGCGGGCATCGCGGCCGCTGGTTTCTCTGCCGTGTCTTGGGGCACCATGTCGGGCATCGCCGCATCATGGGTCATCTCGCCTGTGCTTGGTGGCGCAATTGCTGCGTTTTTCCTGTTCATCATTAAGTCGCGCATCATCTACCAAGACGACAAAATTGCCGCTGCACGCAAATGGGTGCCAATTCTGGTTGGTATCATGGCGGGCGCGTTCGGAGCTTACTTGGCGCTGAAAGGCCTTAAGAAGATCATCAAGATCGACATGCCAACCGCACTGTTGATTGGTCTCGCCATCGCCATCATCACATGGGCCGTCATGATCCCAGTGATCAAAAAGCAATCCGAAGGTCTCGAAAACCGCAACAAATCCCTCAAAGTTTTGTTTGGCATCCCGCTTGTTGTGTCCGCTGCGTTGCTTAGTTTCGCACACGGCGCCAACGACGTGGCGAACGCTGTGGGTCCTTTGGCGGCCATCGTTCAGGTTTCCCAATCTGGCGACTTCACAACATCCTTCAGCATTCCATTCTGGGTCATGGTGATCGGTGCGTTCGGTATTTCGTTCGGTTTGTTCCTATTTGGCCCAAAACTGATCCGCATGGTCGGTGGGCAAATCACCAAACTCAACCCAATGCGCGCCTATTGTGTGGCCCTGTCTGCCGCGATCACTGTAATCGTCGCCAGCTGGTTGGGCTTGCCGGTCTCGTCTACCCACATCGCTGTCGGTGCCGTGTTCGGTGTTGGCTTCTTCCGTGAATGGGACGCAGAACGCCGCATCAAAAAGGCACGTTTGGCAATGCCAGACCGTCCACAGTATGCCCCAGAAGAACGCCGCCGCCGCAAACTTGTGCGCCGGTCCCACTTCATGACAATCATCGCGGCTTGGGTCATCACCGTCCCTGCTGCGGCTCTCTTGTCTGGCGTGATCTTCTTCTTGATCAACACAGCCATGGGCTGATCCACCAAAACACCTTCGCGGCCCGCACCCTTGGGCCGCGATGCCACCACCTTGGCGCCTTCCGCCATATCCTCAGACATGCGCAGACTGGTTTCCCATACTAGGCAGATCATCATCTGCACGGTAGCCTCCCTGTATTTTTAAGTAAGGGGATAGATTATGCGGTTTAAGTTATTTGCTTCGATTATTGCGTTAGGAATAGGCACCCAAATGGCCACGGCCCAACGGTTCCCAGACGCCAACACCACTGCCGTAAACGACTTTGCAGATATGTTGCCCGAAGACGACGAAACGCGGATCACCGAAATTCTTGATACATTGGAACAAGACACCGGCGCAGATGCGACGATCGTAACCCTGTCCTCCGTTCGGTTTTATGCCCAAGACATGAGCGTCGCAGACTATGCCACAGCCCTCTTCAATGAATGGGGCATTGGCGACGTCGAAGACGGAAACGGCGTTCTGTTGATCGTTTTTCGTGACGACAAGGAACTCCGCCTAGAAATTGGCGAAGGCTTTGACAACGCTGCGCAAACCCGCGCAAAAGATGTTGTCGATGACGACATAATCCCTCTCTTTGCGCAGGGTGACATGGTCGGCGGGATCGAGGCCGGCGCCAACGGCATCGCAGACCATATCGTGCGCAACAATCGCGTTTCCGCCTCAAACACGGCGGACACGGATGATGCGAAAGACAGCAATATGCTTTGGTACATCTTGGGCGGTATCGGTGCATTCATTGCAGGCATCTTCGGTCTTAACCGTAGGGCTGCCGCAAAACTGGCCGCCACCCCCTGCTCCGCTTGTGGTGTAGCTGGCCAGCTCGAAAAATCGCGCGTCGTTCTTGAAGAGGCCACAGAAGATCAAGAAGGTCGGGGCGAAAATCGAACAACCTGTGGCGCCTGTGGGCACATCGAACGCGAATCCTACACAATCAACCGTGTTAAGATCGAAAAGGACGAATTTCAGGGCGGCAAATCCAAAGGCGATGGAGCAAGCGGAAAGTGGTAAGCCGCATTTGGGCCGGCCCCTGATGCCGATAACGCCAGCACCAGACCGGTCTTGCACCGATCTGGCCTGCAACCGTGGTCAAAAAATCGAACACCTCAGCAGTTAAAACGGGCCTTCACTGTTCATCAATTCAATATCACCCTCGTTGCCCGTAAATTCTCGGCGACAAATCCACCCCTGCGCCAATTTTACTCATGTTCAACTGCATGTGACTGCTTGCGCGGGCGCGTTCGGCCCACTAGAACCGCATCAAGCCAAGGGAAGGATTCCGTCCGACCCTACCGAATAGCCACGTTTAGAGGGAGCGCCACATGGTAGACGCAGCCGTCCACGACCATGAGCATGAAGACAACCGCGGGTTCTTTACCCGCTGGTTCATGTCAACCAACCACAAAGATATCGGTATCTTGTACCTGTTCGTCGCAGGTTTCGTAGGATTCCTGTCTGTTTGTTTCACCGTTTACATGCGGATGGAGCTGATGCACCCGGGCGTGCAGTACATGTGTATGGAAGGGGCGCGTTTGTTCCCTGCTGCGCTGGATGAATGTACACCAAACGGCCACCTCTGGAACGTGATGATCACGTACCACGGCGTCCTGATGATGTTCTTCGTGGTTATTCCTGCGTTGTTCGGTGGTTTTGGTAACTACTTCATGCCGCTGCAAATCGGTGCGCCGGACATGGCATTCCCACGTTTGAACAACCTGTCCTTCTGGCTGTTCTGTACCGGTGTTGCTTTGGGTGTTGCGTCCATTCTGGCCCCTGGTGGTAACGGTCAGCTTGGGTCTGGCGTTGGTTGGGTCCTCTACCCGCCGCTCTCCACGACTGAGGCTGGTATCTCCATGGACCTCGCGATCTTCGCCGTGCACGTTTCGGGTGCCTCGTCGATCCTTGGTGCGATCAACATGATCACAACCTTCTTGAACATGCGTGCACCGGGCATGACTCTGCACAAAGTTCCGCTGTTTGCTTGGTCCATCTTCGTCACAGCATGGCTGATCCTTCTGGCCCTGCCTGTTCTGGCTGGCGCGATCACAATGCTTCTGATGGATCGTAACTTCGGCACCACATTCTTCGACCCTGCTGGCGGCGGCGACCCGATCCTGTACCAGCACATCCTGTGGTTCTTCGGTCACCCCGAAGTTTACATCATCGTTGTGCCTGCCTTCGGCATCATCTCTCACATCGTCGCAACCTTCTCCAAGAAGCCAATCTTCGGCTACCTGCCGATGGTATACGCGATGGTTGCGATTGGTGCGCTGGGCTTCGTTGTTTGGGCACACCACATGTACACCGTTGGTATGTCCCTGACACAGCAGTCCTACTTCATGCTGGCCACCATGGTTATCGCGGTCCCGACTGGGGTTAAGATTTTCTCATGGATCGCAACCATGTGGGGCGGGTCTGTGACCTTCAAAACACCAATGCTTTGGGCGTTCGGCTTCCTGTTCTTGTTTACCGTTGGTGGCGTAACAGGTATCGTTCTGTCACAGGCTGGCGTCGACCGTGCATACCATGACACATACTACGTTGTGGCACACTTCCACTACGTAATGTCACTGGGTGCGGTGTTCGGTATCTTCGCAGGTATCTACTTCTACATGCCGAAAATGTCTGGCCGTATGATCCCTGAATGGGCGGGCAAGATCCACTTCTGGGCCATGTTCATCGGCGCGAACATCACGTTCTTCCCACAGCACTTCTTGGGCCGTAACGGCATGCCACGCCGCTACATCGACTACAACGAAGCCTTCGCGCTTTGGAACTATGTCTCTTCCATCGGTGCGTTCATCTCGTTTGGTTCCTTCGTGTTCTTCATCGTGATCTTGTTCAAGGTCCTGCTGAGCCCACGCAACTGCACAGAGCCGAACCCATGGGGCGAATTTGCGGATACTCTGGAATGGACACTCCCGTCTCCTCCACCAGAGCACACATTCGAACAGCTTCCAAAGCAGGAAGACTGGGACCACGCACACAGCCACTAAGCTGCGCGTAACCTGAAAAATCCAAAAGGCCCCGATGGAAACGTCGGGGCCTTTTGCATAGGTTCAATATATGTCGGGGCGGTGTCGGTACACGGCATCGTTACAGGCCGTCGCAATGCGCGTCTTGCCCTCCCTAACTGACTCAGCAATCCTGTGCCCGCAAAAACCGTATCAAAAGGGGGCGCCATGCCGAGCCAGATCTTTACACGTCGTGGGTTTAACACCGCAGCTCTGTCCCTCACTGCGCTTGCCACCACATCCACCCAGGCCTTAGCCAAAACCATCAGCCGCTTTAGCCTGTCCGCCGAAGGCTTCGCCCTAAAAGGCTATGATACAACCGCCTACCTCCAAACCGGGGGCCCGACAGACGGCAACGATGCAACCACCGTCGAATGGAAAGGCGCGACATGGCGTTTCGCCTCCGAAGACGACGCCGATTTGTTCCGCGCAGACCCCGATGCATACGCCCCCCAATTCGGCGGCTATTGCACACGGGCAATGTCGATTGGCCGTGAAGTTCCGGGCGACCCCGAAGTTTGGCGGATCCATGACGGTAAGCTCTACGTGTTTTTTGCCCCCCGCGGTGGAACCATCTTCGACGATGGCCCAGTCCCCATGATCGAACTGGCACAGGCCCATTGGGATACGCTGACACTGGTCGAATAGCGGGTTTATCCGGACGGAACAGACAACCTAAGGCGCCTGTCAGGGAAATGAACACGCCCTGCAGTCATCCGTCGAAATTCTCGGGTGCCTATTTTGACCCAGACAAAGCATTTTCCAGAAACTGGATCACCTTTCCAATCTGGTCGGCCCGCTCTTTCAACTCTTCGATTTTCCGCTGGACAACAGCCCGCGCAAGGTCACGGTCGCAACTCTCGGCGGTCGCCTCCACAATAGAACGCAGATCAGCGACCGACATGCCCGCCTCTCGTGCTCCAGTGAAAAACTGCAACCAGACAAGGCAATCGTCCTTGTAGTTGCGATAGCTGTTCGTCTCACTGTCTTCGTCGGTCGAAGTGATAAGACCGTTTCGTTCATAGAAGCGGATTGTGTCGCGACTAACGCCCGATTTCTGTGCAAGTTCACCGATACGCATTGCTTAACCTCAAACCGTGGACAAAGGTCTATTGTTTTTGTTTCTATATCCTCTATATGCGATCAAAGGTATTAAAATGCAATCTCTCAAGGACAGGGAACACCGCACATGACAAAGCGTATTATAATCATCGGTGGCGGCTATGTTGGCGTACAATTGGCCAAAGCGTTGGACGACAAAGCCGACGTAACGTTGATCGAACCGCGCAGCCATTTTGTTCATGCCCCAGCGATGATCCGCGCAGTCGTGGCGCCCGACACTCTGGATCAGGGATTGATCCCTTACGATGCGTTGCTCAAGAACGGCAAGGTCCAGCGCGCATGCGCCAAAAGCATCGCGGCAACAGGCGTTACACTAGATGACGGAACCGAAGTGCTTGGTGATTACATCGTTGTCGCAACTGGCTCCGGCAACGCAATGCCGTTCAAACCCGCAACCGATAGCATTGAAACCTTCCGCACCGACAACGCGCGTATCCATGCGATGTTAGAAGCCGCGCAAAATGTAGCCATCGTCGGGGCCGGTGCCGTTGGAACAGAACTGGCCGGCGAAATCGCGCATTTCATGCCGAACAAAAAGGTCACGTTGATTTCCTCTGAACCGTCACTGTTCCCCACCATGCCATCTAAATTTGGCTCCGCCGTGCAAGCCAAACTTAATAATGCAGGTGTCACAACAATATTTGGAACGCGTGCAAATAGCCTAGAAAGCATGACCGAGCCTTACGCGGGCGAGCTTCAGCTTAGTAATGGTGACACCGTCGTCGCCGATCTGATCTTCCCTGCCATCGGGTCTCGTGCCGCGTCGACTATTCTGGAAACACTACCCGGCATAACCAAAGGCGCCTCCAATCGGGTCAAAACAGATCCGTGGCTCCGCCCGTCTGACCTGCCAAATGTCTTCGCAGCAGGAGATGTCGCTGAATCTGGGGACGCGATGACAATCGTTGCAATCAGCCGCCAAACGCCGTGGTTGGAAAAGCTGCTAACGTCATTGATCGCTGGAAAAAAGGTCGAGGAAATGGCCAAATACAAACCATGGGGCAAGGCACCTTTCCTCGTCCCCTTGGGACCGCAGATCGGGAATTCCTATCTCGTTATGTTCACCGCCGGAAACGCAATTACCCGCCTCATGAAGGGCAAGGACCTGTTTGTATCCAAATATCGGAAGATGCTGAACCAGTCCTGAACCCAGCGGATTCTCATAGAATGAATGACATTCGCAGCCAATCGGCTCCAAAGGATTGAGCTCACACCTTCACTGCGACACACGATCCTATCGACTCCCCGACCCACGCGGTTATCTTTCCCTCATGCCCTACGAATGGATCAACCACGACGACACCGCAGACGCGCCCACCGCAGAACTGCACCTGTGGCCGTACCGGTCCCTGCCTCGTCGTGGTTTCGTGACCTTCATCGCCGCCACCGCATTGATGATCCTTCTGCCGCTGCTTGCCGTTCTCGGCTCCCCTGTCCTCTGGGGGCTCCTGCCGTTCTTCATCCTCGCGCTCGCCGGCATCTGGTATGCGCTGCAACGCAATCAACGCGATGGCGAAATCCTCGAAATCTTGCGCATCTGGCCCGACCGCATGACGCTTGCGCACACCAGCCGGCGTGGTCATCACGCATGGGACGCAAACCCCTATTGGGTCCGCCTCAAAATCGACCCCCATAACGAACGCATTCCAAACTACATCACCCTCAAAGGGTCCGACCGCGAAGTCGAACTTGGGGCATTCCTGTCCGATGATGAACGCGCGATCCTTTACGACGAACTCGACAGCGCCATTCGCGACGTCCTATAGGCGGTTCGCATCCAACCACGTGCCCAGCAATTTCAACTGCCGGGCAAATTCGGCAATGTCGCTTCCGCCCAAACTGCCAAACACGGCCCCCAGATCTGGCCCAATGTCCGCATAAATCGTTCCCAACAGATTCCCCGCTTGCGGCATCGCCCGGACGACTTTTGCGCGTTTGTCTTTCGGGTGTGGTTCAATGGCCACCAACCCCATGTTCTGAAACTTCGCGATCGTCTTTGTCACCGCAGGCTGTTCAACTTCAACCGCCGCCGCAATGCTCGACACGCTATGCCCCCCTTCCCGTCCGGGCCGCACGACATGATGCAAAATGCTGAACTGTGCAGGCGTCAATCCATGTGGCGCCAACAACACCCCCATGCGCGTGTTGAACTGCTTGCTCACAATCGACAGCCACGTCGAACATTCAGCAATAAGCGGACCATCTGGTTGGGACAAAACGAATCTCCTTGACTTACATTCTCGAGAATGTATTTACATTCCAAGGAATGCAAATTGAGAGTATCCCATGCGACGTATCTTACAAACCGTGACCACCATCCCGCTCTGGACCCATGCAGCAGCGGTCGCCCTAACAATCGTTTGGTTCCAGTGGATCAAAGCCAAACTCGACGCCAGCTACGCAGCCTCCCTTCACCCTGTCGACTACGCCACAGGGCAAACGACATTTAACGGTGAAACCATCAAAACCTATTACGCAGCCATGTCCCAAACCGGAACACTAGACATCTATGTCAAAACCCAACTCATCGACTTCGGGTTTGTCTTGGCTTTCGTTTGCATCGGCCTGTTCCTTTGCACATTCATAGCGCGCCTGAGCCGCCCAGATAGCTATGGGCGCACAGCTGGGTTATTCTCTGGCATCGCCATCATCACCGGTGCAGCCTTTGATGCCATCGAAAATGGCTGGTCCTTCCTTATGCTTGCAAACCCAACCGGCTTTGCCGACTGGCTCGCGATCCCCTATTCGCTGTTTGCGGTGCTTAAATTTGGCTGCATCACACTCGGCATGGTCCTTGTGATCATCAGCCTTGTCCTTGCCGGCATAGGCCGCGTTTCATCCGCACCGAGGCTCGGCTAACCCGACCGCCCATCCTGATCGTTGCAAATTCTGCATAACCGGTATTGCCAATTGGCGGGTGCACAAACCCGCCAACGGGCCCACATTAAACGTATAAACAGTCCACCGACCGGAGTACGTTCAATGGCACACGTTTCTACAGCCCTCGCCCCAGCAAACCTGCTCGAAACTCTCGCGCGCCCATTCATCGCGCTTGGGAACACGTTGACCAAAGTTGCCGAAGCCAACTCCATGGCCCAAGAGGCAAACCGCATTGCTGAAATGTCAGATGAGGCTCTCGCGGCGCAGGGCGTGACACGCGAACAAGCTATTCAGGACATTTTCAAAGCCTACGCCCACATCTAAGGGGCCAATCAGAGTAATTCGTTCGGGCAAGCCCATTTGCCTGAACACCCACTGTTCTTCGGAACCGCCATATAACGCGCGCCACGCAGTATAACTCGCAAAAAACGGGTCGCACATTGGGCCCCATGCGCGTTACGACTGTGCCATGACACAGCAACGCACCCTCAGCATACAAACATGGGCAGAACTTTTTCTGCTCGGCCTTATCTGGGGCGGCAGCTTTCTGGCGATCCGTTTGGCACTCAACGAAATCCCGTTCGTAACCTCTGTCGCGCACCGTGTGTTCTGGGCGGCTGTGCTGTTGTGGGGCTACGTCTTTCTTCGGCGTCTGCCGTTGCCGCGCGACCCCCGTGTTTGGGCAGCATTGTTCGTCATGGGGCTGCTCAACAATGTCATCCCCTTTAGCCTTATGGCATGGGGGCAGCTCTATATCCCAACCGGTCTCACCTCTGTCTTCAACGCCGGCACAGCCATCTTTGGCGTTGTCGTCGCGGCCCTGCTCTTGGCAGATGAACGCCTGACCCTTCGAAAAACAATCGGTTCTCTAATCGGTTTCGCTGGCGTGGCCACCGCTATCGGCCTCGACTCATTGCGCAACTTCGACATCACCTCGCTCGCGCAATTGGCTGTCATTGGCGGAACAATCAGCTATGCGTTCGCCGGTGTGTGGGCACGCCTCAACCTAAGCGGCCTGACGCCACAGGTCGCCGCGGCTGGCATGTTGACGGGCTCATCACTTGTGATGGTTCCAGCCGCTCTCATTATCGACGGCGCACCCTCTTTCGCGCTTTCTGCAACGGCATTCGGCGCTATTGCCTACTACGTGGTGTTTGCAACGGCGGGCGCTTACCTGCTGTATTACCGCATCCTTGCAGCCGCGGGGTCAGCGAACACAATGATTGTAACGCTACTGATCCCGCCGGTATCGATTCTATTGGGGGCACTAGTGCTCAACGAAACCCTATCGCCCAACGTTTATGTCGGACTTGGTTTGCTTGCGCTTGGTTTGATCATCCTAGATGGGCGGTTGCTGGCCCGTCTGCGATCTTAGCCCAGCTTGGCTTTTACCATTGGGCCAACTTTGCCGAAATCCATCTGGCCTGTGTATTTGCCTTTCAACACGCCCATAACCTTGCCCATGTCACGAATGCTTTCAGCACCGACATCGGCGATTGCTTTGGTCACAGCGGCATCGGCTTCGTCTTCAGACAACTGGCGCGGCAGGAATTCTTCAATAATCCCAATTTCTGAACGCTCTTTTTCGGCCAACTCCAAACGTCCGCCTTCTTCATAAACCTTCGCGCTTTCATGGCGTTGCTTGACCATCTTCCCCATGATGGCCAACACAACATCATCACCCACACCTTCATCGCGGCCCTCAGCACGGGCTTCAATATCGCGATCCTTGATCGCAGCATTGATCAACCGCAAGGTCGACAGCTTGTCGGCTTCCTTGGCCTTCATCGCCTCTTTCATAGAGGCCGTAATCCGAGCGCGCAATTCCATGGTTCCATCCTATGTGAGCGGTAACACGAGGCGGGACACTACCCCAAAGCCCCCCCGATCCACAAGCACCAAGAAAATCATACCTATCCCCCGCCTTCCCCGCCTTGACGGGGCCCATGCCGCCCCTTAGAACGCGGACAATTTGGCTCTGCCGACTGCTGCGGCACATGCCTTTCTGCGCCAAAAATTCGGGGATATTGAGTGATGACTGGAACCACAAAACCAACAGCCTGTCTTGTCCTTGCGGACGGCACTGTCTTTTACGGAATGGGCTTTGGGGCAAAAGGCCAAACCGTAGCCGAACTGTGCTTCAACACCGCCATGACCGGCTATCAGGAAATCATGACAGACCCGTCCTATGCGGGCCAGATCGTGACCTTCACCTTCCCCCACATCGGTAACACCGGCATCACCCCAGAAGACGACGAAAACGCAGACCCAATCGCGTCAGGTATGGTCGTCAAATGGGACCCAACAAGCCCATCCAACTGGCGCTCCGTCGAACAGCTCGAAGGCTGGCTCGAAAAACGTGGCCGCATCGGCGTCGGTGGCATCGACACCCGCCGCTTGACCCGTGCCATCCGTCAGCAAGGCGCCCCCCATGTTTCACTGGCCTATGATCCCGAAGGTAACTTCGACATCGAAGCCATGGTCGCCGCCGCACGCGATTTTGCGGGCCTCGAAGGGTTGGACCTCGCCAAAGACGTCACCTGTTCGCAGTCTTATCGTTGGGACGAAATGCGGTGGGCGTGGCCCGAAGGCTTCAAACGTCAAACAGAAGCCGTCCACAAAGTCGTCGCGATCGACTTTGGTGCCAAACGCAACATCCTACGCTGCTTGGCCTCTGCGGGCTGTGACGTCACTGTCCTGCCAGCAACCGCCACTGCCGAAGACGTCATGGCCCTGAACCCCGATGGCGTCTTTTTGTCCAACGGCCCGGGTGACCCTGCGGCGACAGGCGAATATGCGGTCCCAATGATCAAAGACGTCTTGTCCAAAGACATCCCCGTCTTCGGCATTTGCCTCGGCCACCAAATGCTTGCGCTCGCACTGGGCGCCAAGACGATCAAAATGAACCACGGCCACCACGGCGCCAACCACCCTGTCAAAGACAACGACACCGGCAAGGTTGAAATCACGTCCATGAACCACGGCTTTACCGTGGATGCACAGTCCCTCCCAGCGGGCGTGCGTGAAACCCACGTGTCCCTGTTTGACGGATCCAACTGCGGTATCGCTGTCGACGGCAAACCGGTGTTTTCTGTGCAATACCACCCAGAAGCATCCCCAGGCCCAATGGACAGCTACTACCTGTTCGAACGGTTCGCCGCCGCAATGGCAGAACGGTCTAAAATCAACGCCTAAGACAGCGTTCCTAACGTACTAAGCTAAATTTAACGCCTCATTAACTGTTCTCCCCCAATGCTTTTGGGGGGGACAGGTCGTTGGGGTTACATTATGGCTTTGATTTTTCAAACGCGTCGAAATCAATCCGTGCCAGTTGCAAACGGTATGGCAGAACGTGCAGCCGAACCGTTTACGGTGGCGCAGGCGCTTTCCCCTTCTGGCGTTAAAACCGCAAAAGCACATGCCGTCGCGGATCGCGCCAAACGTGATGCGCGTGCCCTTGAAAAAGCGCTAAGTACCCCTTCCCTTCATACGGACCATGATACCGCCAAAGCACGGGCGACCAGCGCAAACACCAGCCTCATCGACCCCAAAACCAACCCGCCCGACCCGCGCTTGGTCGCGCAATTTGGCGCGAACCTGTGCCTAAAACATCGCGTCCTTCCTTGGCGAAGCGTCGCGGGGCGCGTCACAATATTAGCCACGTCCACGGCCCAGTTCTTGCGGGTGCGAGACGCGCTAACCGTCATTTTCGGCCCTGTTCATCTGGCGATCGTTTCCAGCGCAGATCTAGACATCGCCTTCAGCCGAACCTGTCATACCACCCTGATGGAAAACGCCGAACTGCGCACCGACCAAGCCGAATCCTGTCGCAATTGGGACGCTCCAAAAGCCTCCAGATGGGGTGTCGCGATTTGCGCAACCATTTGCACCACGCTCATCCTTTGGCCGCAAATCAGTTTTCTGGTGTTGTGCAGTTGGGCCATCTTAACCTTGGTCATAAACACAATCCTAAAAGCCATTTCTGCCTATTTCCACATTTTCAAAACCGACGAAGAAACACCGGATGCAAACCCGCAATTGGCCCATCTACCGGTCGTTACAATCTTGCTACCTTTGTTCAAAGAACGCGATGTCGCCGGGGCCTTGGTCGAACGCATTTCACGTCTCGACTATCCAACAGACAAGCTCGATGTTTGCTTTGTCCTAGAAATTGACGACACAACCACGCAAAACGCACTTGCTAAGGCTGAACTTCCCAGTTGGATACGTGCTATTCGTGTCCCACTCGGCACCCTACAAACCAAACCACGCGCGCTGAACTACGCTCTTAATTTCGCCAAAGGATCGATCGTCGGTGTCTATGATGCCGAAGACGCGCCCGATCCCGACCAGATCAATATCGTGGTCAATCGCTTTGCCCAACGCGGGCGCAACGTGGCCTGCCTGCAAGGACAGCTGGACTTTTATAATGCGCATTCCAATTGGTTGGCCCGATGTTTCACCGTCGAGTATGCCACTTGGTTCCGCATTATCCTGCCCGGTCTAGAACGGCTCGGCCTTGCCATTCCTTTGGGCGGCACAACCCTGTTTTTCCGTCGCGATGTCCTCGAAGAACTGGGCGGCTGGGACGCCCATAACGTCACCGAAGACGCCGATCTCGGTATCCGTCTTGCCCGTCATGGGTATCGCACTGAAATCATCAAAACCGTCACCCAAGAAGAAGCAAACGCACGGGCTTGGCCTTGGGTCAAACAACGCTCGCGTTGGCTCAAAGGCTATGCAATCACCTACGGGGTACACATGCGTAACCCTATAAAACTATGGCGTGATTTGGGGCCTTGGCGGTTCTTTGGGGTGCAAATGTTGTTTGGCGGCACGATCAGCCAGTTCCTACTTGCGCCATTGCTCTGGTCATTCTGGCTTATGTTGATCGGCATTCCCCATCCATTGGATGGGGTCCTAAGCCAACCCGTAGCCCTTGGGTTTGCCGCTACATTCCTCATCTCGGAAATCATCGGCATTTCGGTTTCAGCGTTGGCCGTCGCAAAAGCCGACAAGCCCGAACTCATCAAATGGACCCCGACGCTCCATTTCTATTTCCCTCTCGCCGCGCTCGCGGCCTACAAAGGTGTTCTCGAACTAGCTACCAAACCGTTTTATTGGGACAAAACCAGCCATGGCATTTTCGCCCCAACGACGGCCCGTCAAACCTCTACTGTGCAGCCTCAACCGCTTCCGCATCCAATCGCAGGCGAATAACATAAGCCTTTGAAATGTGGTCGCGCAGGGCGGCGTCCGCTGCGGCGCCATCACCCGCTTCAATCGCCGCGACAATTCCTTCGTGTTCTTCCAACGTATCCGTCGGGCGCCCTTCCACGGCAATCGATGTGGATGCCAGCAGCGCCATTGACCGATGCACAAGGTCCAACTGTTGCACCAAAAACCGGTTGTGACTGGCAAGGTGGATTTGTTTGTGGAACCGGCGGTTCGCACGGCTCATCGCTTCGGGATCATCAATCAACTTGCGATCCGCATCTAACATATCGCGTAAAACGGCCAGTTCTTCCGGCGTGGCATGGCGCGCCGCCAAACGTGCAGCCAGCCCTTCCAACGACCCACGCACCACATACAGCTCGCTCAGCTGACTGTGATCTAGTGACGCCACGATCAACGAGCGCCCGTCCCGTGTCAAAAGGCTTTGTGTCTCAAGACGTTGTAATGCTTCACGAATTGGGGTGCGCGACACGCCAAATCGTTCCGCCAATTCGCTTTCAACCAACCGGCTTCCGGGCTTGTAGGTGCCCGTATCAATGGCCTCAAGGATCAACTCATAGGCATCTTTGTTCGGGGTCTTCATATTTCTGTTCCCATCTTCCCTGTCAGATAGGTTTGTATGTCACTGCACTCGGCGGTATCAACCCGGACAATTGCCGCACCGTCAGGAACATTTACCCACCATGGTCCAATCTGCCTTCAACCACGTCCACACATGGGTTTTTGACCTTGATCACACGCTTTATCCGCCGTCAGTCAATCTGTTCGGCCAAATCGAACGTCTTATGGCGGATTATGTGATGCAAGAACTGGGCGTCGATCGGGACCGCGCCAACAACCTGCGCGCCCAGTATTGGAAAACCTATGGCACCACGCTGGCAGGCCTCATGTCCGAACATAATATCGACCCCGACCCTTTTCTTGTGGCGGTGCATGACATCGATTTCTCCATCCTGCCCCCCGCACCTGACCTTGCAGCTGCCATTGATGCGTTACCAGGCCGCAAAATCATCTACACCAACGGCACCGCACCCTATGCGCGAAACGTGATTAACGCCCGCGGGTTGGATGGATTGTTTGACGCGATCTATGGCGTCGAACACGCCAATTATCGCCCAAAACCTGAACGCGCCGCATTCGATACGATCTTTGCCCGCGACTCTCTGGACCCAACCCGCGCCGCCATGTTCGAAGACGATGTGCGCAATCTCCAAGTGCCCCACGCGCTCGGCATGCGCACAATCCACGTCGCACCGACCCCAGAACCCCATCCCCACATCCACCACCACACCCCCGACCTAGCGGGTTTCTTGTCGCAGCTGGCCTAACGCCCCTTTTCGCGCCGCCCCTTGCGGCCTATGTCTATCCTATGATCGAAACTGATATCTTCATATCAGGCGGCGGTGTCGCCGGCCTCGCCGCAGCGGCCGCCTTTGGGGCGGCAGGGTTTTCTGTTATCGTCGCGGATCCCACCCCCCCCATCACAGACGCCCAAACCGACGGCGCGGACCTGCGCACCACCGCATTCCTGCAACCCGCCCGCGCCGTGCTGGACGCGGCAGGCCTTTGGAACAAGCTGCTGCCCCACGCCGCGCCGCTTCAAATCATGCGTATCGTTGATGCTGGCGGTGCGGACCCAACGCCGCGCGTCACTCGTGATTTTGATGCAGCCGACATTTCCGACGACCCATTTGGCTGGAACCTGCCCAATTGGCTGGTCCGTCGCGAAACCCTCGCCCGCTTGGACGAACTCCCTAACGTCACGTCTTTATCTGGTGTAGGGTTCAAATCCATGTTGGCGCGCACCACACAGGCCCGCATCACCCTAACAGACGGCACCCGTATCACCGCCAGACTGGTCATCGGCGCCGATGGCCGTAACAGCCCCGTGCGCCATGCCGCTGGTATCACTGCAAAAACCAAACGCTATGGCCAAAAGGCAGTAACATTCGCCGTCACCCACGACGCCCCACACGACAATATCTCGACCGAAGTACATCGCACGGGCGGCCCCTTCACCCTCGTGCCCCTGCCCGATCACAATGGCAAACCCTGTTCCGCCGTCGTCTGGATGGAAGACGGCCCCGAGGCCCAGCGCCTTGCAAAACTTGATGACGCAGCCTTCAACGAAGCCGCCACAACCCGCAGCGCCGGAGTAAACGGCCCCCTCACGCTGGTAAGCCCCCGAATGGTCTGGCCGATCATCAGCCAAACCGCAGACCAGTTAACCGCCGAACGCACAGCTTTGGTCGCCGAAGCCGCCCACGTGCTACCCCCCATCGGCGCCCAAGGGCTCAACACCTCACTGACCGATCTTGCCATCCTGCTGGATCTCGCCACAGCCACCCCCGATGCCCTCGGCGCGGCGGAAATGCTCGACGCCTACGCCCGCGAACGCCACAAAGACATCAAATTGCGCAGCGCCGGCATCGACCTTCTCAACCGCGCCTCCCAAGCCCAAAACCCGCTGCTGCGCGACATCCGCGCCGCAGGCGTCAACGCCCTCTATTCAGCAGCGCCATTGCGTAAATCCATCATGAAACTCGGGCTTGGCACGCGGGATTGAAACCTGAACGATGAATGTCCACTCTGCGGACAATTCGGGCATTCGCTGCAAGGGCCTAACGGCCGCATTGCGATATCGTTTCCTCAACATGGGAACACCCAGGTATTTTTGTTTAGGCTCCAATTGAACAAATTGCGGCCACAATAGTTTGCAGGCTATTATCCTAGGAGGATTGTTCTTTGATCAACACAAATTTTGTATCGCAAGAAGTCAAATCCGCAATCGGTCAACTGTGGCGATCAACGGTTATTGTCTTCGCTAATGTTGGATCAGTTGCTGTCACATGCGTTCAGCGCGCAATTTATGTTCGAACCCAATCGGCATCCCCGGAAGTGGTCAACAGCGAGCCCGATCAAATCCTCCTACTTGTCCTGTGGTATCTCGCGTTTGCGGTATTCTTGTTTTTCTCATTTAGAAACTTCATTTGGAGACCATTCCTCGAGGTGGGCCGTAGCTCCCTAAATCGAGAAATAATCTTGAAGATTTGTCGACGGCTTGGCATTTTGGCAGTCCCTTACGCGTTGGTATTCACGGTTCTGCTTGAGATCGCCTTTTCCGTATCAGAACAACGCTTCGCGTTCTTGGCAATCTTGCCATTGCTTGTGTTCTGGGAATGGGTGAGAAGGCGTACAAAAGGTCACGTCGATATTACTCTCAACCACCTTACGACCTAAACAGATTGAAGGTGCTCAACCATAAATTTGATCAACTGCTCCAATCACAATCGAACTCTGACTATCGCTTGGCTTACAGGCAATGTCTGTCGATCAAGCATTGCCAACATTCGTGCAAGTTGCAGCCTTCAACACTTTGGAATCACCCCCCCCTTCGCCTTCGCCCCCTCACGTCCCCGTACTCTGAAACTTACCCATCAAATACGGCCCCGACCGTACGGGTTCATAGGCGACCGATCCATCCAGCGGGGCAATTTCAACGTCCCATCCGGGTTGGTGGAAATACGCCAGTGATTTGCGCGCCGGTTGGTGCGGTTTCGCCACCACGCGGTGCAACGTGCTCACCCATCTGTCTGCCGTCCAGCGCGCCATCAAATCCCCGATGTTGATCACAAAGGCATCTTCGGGCGCGACCACATCCACCCAACTTTCATTTTGCCACACTTGCAATCCGCCGCGCTCGGCTTGGGGCAGCAAAATCGTCAATGTTCCGTAATCCGAATGCGCCCCCGCGCGCTGCTGATCGGCTTCGGCCACATCCCCTGTCGCCGGATAATTCAACGCCCGCAGCGCCGAAATAGGGTCCGCAATCGCCTCGGAAAAATGATCATCAGGTAGTTTCAGGGCAGCGGCAAACGCCGCCATTACCCGTGCGGCCAATTCTTCCATTTGCGCGTAGTATGCATCCCAAGCCTCGCGAAACCCATCCACGTCTGGGTATGGCGTTGGCTGATAACAAAACGCCTTCGCATCTGCGCTGGCATCATCTGGCACGCGCAGCGGTCCGCCGTTAAAACTCTCTTTCAAATCAGGCGGTGTGTCTTCGCCGCGCGATGCCGCTAAGGCCTCTTTCAATGGCCCAATCCAGCCATAAGGGGCGCCTTCAAACGCGGGCGAAACCCGCGCTTTCGCATCTACATCTTGGGCGAAAAAACCATCAACCGCAGCCCACATCGCCGCCTGCTGGGCTTGCGGAACACCGTGCCCTGTTAGCACCAAAAAACCAATGTCCGTGCAAATCCGGTCCAGCTCTGCCGCCCGCGCCACACGGTCTTCGCCTGTCGCCGCCTCAAATGCGCCCAAATCGAATGTCGCCAATGCCATACAGCACCTCCTGCCCATGAAGATAACCGTTATCCACAGTGCCGCAATGGGGCTTCACCACCCCTTGCCCTCATGTCATACTCTCTCCAACCAAAAGCAAAGAGCAGCATATGTCCGACGATCTTCTTTCCGGCCCCGAACCAACAGACTACGACGCCTCCTCGATCCGCGTCCTTAAGGGCCTCGAGGCCGTTCGCATGCGCCCCGGCATGTACATCGGCGGCACCGACGAACGCGCGCTCCACCACATGGTCGCCGAAATTCTCGACAACTCCATGGACGAAGCCGTCGCCGGCCACGCCACGCGGATCGAACTGACGCTGCACGCCGACCACTCTGTTACCGTTGTCGACAACGGCCGCGGCATCCCAACCGACCCTCACCCAGACTTCCCGGACCGCAGCGCCCTTGAGGTGATCTTCTGCGAACTCCACGCAGGCGGCAAATTCTCCGGCGACGCCTACCAAACCTCGGGCGGCCTGCACGGTGTTGGCTCCTCGGTCGTCAACGCGCTCTCAGACAGCCTCGTCGTCCAAGTCGCCAAAAACAAAGAACTGTTCGAACAACGTTTTTCCCGCGGCGTTCCCTTGGGCGGCATCGAAAAGGTCGGCGCAGCCCCCAACCGGCGCGGCACCACCGTCACCTTCCATGCGGACGACGAAATCTTCGGCTCCCACCGCTTCAAACCCAAACGCCTGATGACCTTGGCACGCTCCAAGGCCTACCTCTTCTCTGGCGTCGAAATCCGCTGGAAATCCGAAATCGACGACGGCGAAACCCCGACCGAGGCTACCTTCCACTTCCCCGGCGGCCTGTCCGACTACCTTGCCGAAACCCTCGGCAAATCAACAACCTACGCCGAAACCCCCTTCGCCGGCAAAGTCGAATTCCGCGAAAAGTTCGGCGAAGCAGGCTATGTCGAATGGGCCATCAACTGGACCCCTGCCCGCGACGGGTTCATACAATCTTACTGTAACACCGTCCCCACCCCCGAAGGCGGCACCCACGTCACCGGCTTCTGGAATGCCATCCTCAAAGGCGTCAAAGCCTACGGCGAATTGGTCAACAACAAAAAAGCCAGCAACATCACCCGCGACGACATGTTGACGGGCGGCTGCGCGCTGGTGTCCTGCTTCATCGCTGACCCCGCATTTGTGGGCCAAACCAAAGACCGTCTGTCCACCGAATCCGCCAACAAAATGGTCGAAAACTCGGTGCGCGATCACTTTGACAACTGGCTCGCCTCCAACACAAAATCCGCCGGCGCGATCCTCGACTTCCTGATCCTGCGCGCCGAAGAACGTCTGCGCCGCAAACAAGAAAAAGAAACCTCGCGCAAAACCGCCACCGCCAAATTGCGTCTGCCCGGTAAACTGGTCGATTGTTCATCTAAATCCCGTGAAGGCACCGAACTGTTTATCGTGGAAGGCGACTCTGCGGGCGGTTCTGCCAAAATGGCACGCGATCGCAAAACGCAGGCCCTCTTGCCCCTACGTGGTAAAATCCTCAACGTGCTGGGCGCGGCGTCTTCCAAACTGGGCACCAACGCCGAAATCAGCGACCTGACCCAAGCCTTGGGCGTGCAACTTGGCACCAAATTCAACGTCGATGATCTGCGCTATGACAAGGTCATCATCATGACCGATGCGGACGTCGACGGCGCGCACATCGCCGCCCTGTTGATGACGTTCTTCTTCAGCCAAATGCGCCCGATGATCGACGCAGGGCACTTGTATCTGGCCTGCCCGCCCCTGTTCCGCGTCACCCAAGGCGCACGGCGCGAGTATTGTCTCGACGAAGCCGAAAAGAACGCAGTTCTGGCCAAGGGCCTCGGCGGGTCCGGCAAAATGGATGTGTCCCGTTTTAAGGGGCTGGGCGAAATGGACGCGAAAGATCTGAAAGAGACGACAATGGACGTCAAAACCCGCAAGCTCATCCGCGTCTCCATTGACGAAGATGAACCGGGCGAAACCGGCGATCTGGTGGAACGTTTGATGGGCAAGAAACCTGAAATGCGGTTCCAGTATATTCAGGAAAACGCCAAGTTCGTCGAAGAGTTGGATGTTTAGATGAAAATCTTTGCACTAATTGCAGGCTTTGGGCTCATTTGCGCGATCACTGTTCTCGCAGGCTTCCTTGGTTACGAGTTTTTAAAATTATTTCTCACCGTTATTGAAGGTGCAAGAACACTTGAGCCAAGTGTTTATGTCCCCTTAGCAGCAACAATTACGACAGCAGTTCTCGGTTTAACAGCGACCCTTTATTCACAAAACAAAGCTCGTAAAAGAGCAGTAGAGTCAGCTTTCAGAGAGAGAAAAATTGCCATCTATCTTGAATTCCTTCAAACTTTCGAACGATTGATGCTCGCAGCGAAGTCAGAACTGAATCTTGAACCCGTTGATCAGAACGAACTCACGATCAAATTGGTTAAGGTGCGGACTCAAGCAGTTCTTTGGGGATCAACAGGCGTCTTAAAAGCACTGAGCGAGTTCACTAAAGTGGGTGAGGGCAACCCATTGAAAATGTTGAGGGTGATGGATAACATCCAAAGAGAAATGCGCAAAGACCTTGGGCTTTCAAATTTCGGGCTTGAGACAAATTTCTTTACAACACTAATACTCAGTAACCCCGAAGACCTCCACAAGCTGGATGTCAAATCCGACAATTAGAATTTACTTGCGCCCGAACCGAAGGGTGGGCGAGAAGCGCCCTCCCTGTGGGGGAGGGTCGGGCGCTGCCAAATCTTCGATTTGGCTGGGCTGCAGTAAACAACGCCGAACAAAACTAATCCCAAAATAAAAAACGACCGGCCCGAGATATCCCCTCGGTGCCGGCCGTTTCTAGGTTCCCAACAAAATCGTGCCGCGAGTGGTGTCTGCTAGACTGGGTAGGTCATACACGTTCTTGTTGGTGGTCCCCAACGCTATGAACATGTTTTGCCATTTCGCCCCGAACGGCGATAGACCCGCGAAAGGTTAGGTTACAGCGCGGACGGATACGGCCCTAACCAAACGGATAGCCAACCAGCCTCCAAGCAATACCAGACCCATACTGGACCCATACCAAAGCAATATCGCCCTATTGGCCTTCTTGCGGCGTCCGGTTACCCTCTCGCTATGCGTATTCTGATCCTTCTTTTTGCCCTCTCGGCCTGCGGTCGCGGCCTCACCCCAACCGAAGAAATCCTGATCGGCCAAATCACCGGAAACACGTTGAACGTTAACGAAATTCGCATGCTCGAGGCGCCCATTGGCAACGTCACCCGCACCTATGCCGCGCGGCCGCAAACCACCTGCCGCGAACGTATCAACCCGCCGCCCAGTGGCCCCACAATTCAAACCCGTACCGCCGGTGCCGTCGCGTGGACCCATGTTTTAACCAGCCCAGATTGGACGATCCCAAACTACGCGCCCAACTATCCAGAGGTCATCAATCTTTCGGCGGCAATGTTTTTTGCCCATGAAATGATCCACATCTGGCAATGGCAAAACCGCGCCATCACTGGCTACACCCCGTTCCGCGGGTTGGCCGAACACAAACCGGGCGTCGACCCCTATCTGTTTGATCCTGAAGAAAAAGTCGTGTTCCTCGACATGGGGTACGAACAACAGGCCGCACTGGTCGAAGAATTTATCTGTTGCCGCACATTGGCCCCAACTGCGGCCCGCACCCAACGTCTGTATGACGCCTTGGCACAAGCCCTACCCGTGCAGCACCCCACGCAAACGCCCCGCCCGCGTGAGGTTTATGGCGTCTATGAACACGCCGATCTAACCGGTGTGTGTGACTGATCAGCGAACCGCCAGATTGGACACCGACGCGCGAATGCTGGCATCCGTATCATCGCTATCAGCCGACACCGCGATGCCCACCAAAGCCTCAGGCGCACTGCCAAACGCAGCTGCAAAATCACTGGCCAAATTAACACTTTCCGAATGGCTGCCCGTGCCCGCTTGGCGCAAAATTACGTTGGCCCCTTGCCCAGGCGCATACGGCGATTGCTGAATGGCCCCACGGGAATGGTTCCCGCCCCAAACATACTGCAAAATCCGTACGTTAGGGTTCCCATTCAACCGACGAATATTCGCCCCCTCCATCGCCACAGCATCCGCTTCTGGTAGGAATACAAAGTAGATTGAAATGTTGCGATCATCCCCGCCTTTGCGGCGCAAATCGGTTGCCGGAACGGACTGATCAACGGCCCAAGACCACGACGCCGCCGTTGCCCCCCAATCAGACTGGCCCGTCCGCGCCCACGCCAAAGAAACCGCGCCATCAGACGCAATGCTCATCGACCCGCCGTTGAAGCTGTAGTCGTTTGAATTGAACAATTGCAGTCGTTGTTCATTCCAATTGCCGCCAAAAGAAATTGGGCCAGCCAAAGCAGATGATGCTGCCAAAGCCAACGGAAGAGCGAGCGAGAGAATACGCATAACATTACCTTTCATGTCGTTGGACAGAAAATGCTCAGAACTTCGGCCCAACCACAACGGCAGGATTGTTAATCTCACGGACTTGTCAGACCTGCGAGAGAGCCCTTGAAGCAGCCCAAAGGGCATCAGGGACCTCTATCTCACCCATTGACTGACGGTCTTGCCCCGGTATGCGCGCGCCCTCCTGTGCCGCAACCGCATCTGCCACGCGTGACAAGCGGGCTGCGAAAGCTGCCCCTGGTTCCATCAACATGTAGAACTGTCCAAGGTCGTGTGGTTTGCCATCAGGCAATTTTAACCCGCTGACATCTAAAGAATTGACAGAGCCGGTCATGCCGGCAGCCAACACCTCGGCCATTAGGCCAAAACCCCAACCTTTGTACCCCCCAGCGGACACCAACGCGCCTTTCAATGCCGCGTCTGGGTCAGTGGTTGGGGCACCAGTGTCATCGACAGCCCAACCCAATGGAATTTTTTCACCAGCCGCTTTGGCCATCGTGATCTTGCCCAACGCCACCGCAGACGTCGAAAAATCCCAGTGCATTCCACCATCTGGCAATGACATAGAAATCGGGTTTGTCCCGATTACCGCAGCGTTGCCGCCAGGCGGCGCCACGACGGGTGATGCATTCGTGAACCCGATGCCAACCAACCCAGCAGCGGCGATCTGTTCAGTGAAGAACCCAAGCGACGTGCAGGTGTGGGCATGGGCCACTGCAAGGGTCGCGACACCATTTTCTTTTGCCGCCTCAATCGCTTGTGGCAAACCGCGAGAGAATGCTGGCTGCGCGAAACCGAACCGTGCATCAGCGATGACTTGTCCTGATTTAGGTCGGCTTACAACGGGATCGACCTGCCCATCAACGCGACCGGTTTTCAACTGCGTGCAATAGCTTTCAAGGTAGTACAATCCACAGATCACGTTCCCGAAGCTTTCTGCACGGGCAACTGCGCGGGCGACTTCCAGGGCTTGCCAGTCTCCGGCACCATGGGCAGTCATTGCAGACTTGGCCACCGCCTCAATCTCGGATGCGAAAACCTTCATGTGATCAACCCCTTATCCAATCGGACCGTGCGGTCCATTCGTGCTGCAAGCTCTAGGTTATGCGTGGCAATCAACGCCGACAAACCTGACGATCTGACAAGATCCATCAGGGCGTCGAACACTCGGTCTGACGTTCCCGGGTCAAGGTTACCGGTTGGTTCGTCTGCCAACAAAAGTTTGGGCTTGTTTGCCAAGGCCCGACAAAACGCCACGCGTTGTTGTTCGCCGCCAGACAGCGCCGCTGGGCGGTGCGCCGCGCGTTCCGCAACGCCGACTTTACCCAGTAATTCAATCGCATGCTCTTCCGCGACAGATTGCGCAATCCCGTTTGCCAACTGCGGCAACACGATGTTTTCCAACGCTGAAAATTCCGGCAAAAGGTGGTGAAACTGATAGATGAAACCCACATCATTGCGCCGCACCGCGGTCCGTTTCCGATCCCCCAATTTGGTCAGGTCTTCGCCGCCAATTGCGACTGTACCTGTGTCCGGTGTGTCCAAAAGGCCTGCAATGTGCAAAAGCGTGGATTTACCTGCACCAGACGGCGCAACCAAAGCAACCACTTCGCCCTTACCAACCGTCAAAGAAACGCCGCGCAATACCTGCACTTCGTTTGGTTTTCCGGTGTTGTAAGCCTTTGCGATACCTTCGAGCTTTAGGGTCAAATCATTCATAACGCAGCGCCTCTACTGGGTTCATCCGCGCTGCGCGACGGGCAGGGAAAATGGTTACGATCCAAGACAGAGACAATGAAAGCCCAACCGCCAGCAAGACATCGTTGAGTTCAAGCTTAGATGGGATCGAATAAATTCCACGAATAGAGGGGTCCCAAACTCCGCCACCAGATACATAATTCACAAGTGCGAAAATGACATCGATATAGATCGCGAAGAGACAGCCCAGTATCACCCCGAGCAACGTCCCCAATGTTCCGAGCCCCGCGCCGCAGATAAAGAAGATCCGCAAAACCGAGCCTTCAGACAGCCCCATGGTTCGCAGAATGCCAATGTCGCGGCCTTTGTTTTTCACCAACATGATCAGGCCACTGATGATGTTCATCGATGCTATCAAAACAAGGATCGCCATAATCACGAACATCACATTGTCCTCGACCGTTAGGGCGCGCAGATAGGCGCCCTCGTTGTCTTTCCATGAATAAAGGAAGCTTTCAGGGCCAAGCGCGCGGTACAGCGGTTGGATCCATTCTTCGACACGATCAGGATCTTCAACGTAGATTTCGATTTCGTCATGCACTCCATCACGGCTGAAAAATTCTTGGGCTTCTGTAAGGGGCAAGTACACGCGGCTGATGTCGGTGACGTAGCGACCGGTTTGAAAAATATAAACGACGTCATAAGCCACACGGCGCGGCGAACGCCCTGCAGCGGTTTGCACACCTGTGGCCGACAACAGGTTGATCCGGTCGCCGACTTGAACCCCGAGGTTTCGCGCCACGCCCGAACCCAGTGCAATGCCATTTGTGAAATCTTCGATTGCGCCGGAACTTGATTGTGGCTCGCGTACCAATGGAATGTCGATCAGATCGGCTTCGGTGATCCCGTAAACTTGCACAAAAGATGAATTGTTGGCCAAGGTCGCCAAACCTTCGCCGCGAATAATTGGGGCAGCGCGAGTGATCCCTTCGACCTGACGCAATTCAGCAGCAAGCTCGGCGCCATTGGAAATGGTGTTCACACGACGGGTGACATCGACCGATTGGTCGCCTTGCGTAACGGTGATGGTTTCCATGGAAGATTGACGCACCGTCAAATGGGCGTTGGCGCCCACGATGGTGTCCACGAAATCCGCACGAAACCCTGACCGCACGGCCAAAACGGCGATCAACGCAAAGACAGCCAAGGTCACGCCAACAAGCGAAATCCACGTCATGATGCTGACGCCACCAGTTTCGCGTTTGGCGCGGATATAGCGCCACGCGATCATCCATTCGAATTTCGAAAAAGGGGCTGTTTTGCCTGCCATTATTACTGCCTCGTTGTTTGGGAAACACCTAACGGGGCTTTGCCAGTTTGGTCAACCATAGCAGCCAAAACAGAAGCGCCATAAGCAAAAGGCGGCCCGCTGATCTTAGCGCGCCGCCCTTTGGGAACCACCTGCGGGCTTGGCCTATTTGCCGATGCCGTGGGCCGCATAGATTTCAACGATCTTTGCGACCGCCACTTCTGGCGCCATTTCTTCGCTTTCACCTGACTTGCGCGAGGTGAGTTCGACGACACCGTTTTTCAAACCGCGCGGGCCAACAGTGATGCGCCAAGGCAGGCCGATCAGGTCCATCGTCGCAAACTTGCCGCCTGCCCGTTCATTGCGGTCGTCATACAGCGGTTCAAGCCCGGCAGCTGACAATTGTTCGTAAAGCGCGTTACAGGCGGCATCAGCTTCGTCGTCGCCCTGTTTCAGGTTTACGATACCTGCGTGATACGGCGTAACGCCTTCGGGCCAGATGATGCCCTTGTCGTCATGGCTGGCTTCGATGATCGCGCCAAGCAGACGCGACACGCCGATACCGTGCGACCCCATGTGCACAGGCGTAGGTTTGCCATCAGGCCCTTGCACCGTTGCGCCCATGGCTTCGGAATATTTGGTGCCGAAGTAGAAGATTTGGCCAACTTCAATGCCGCGAGCAGTACGTTGACGATCTGCGGGAACGTCGTTGAACAGCGCTTCATCATGCGTTTCGTCGGTGCGGGCGTATTTCGTTGTGAACTCTTCCAACACAGATTGGCACTGATCGACATTGTCATAGTCAATCTCGCGGTCACCAAAGGACAGGTCGGTCACGGCGCTGTCGTAGAACACCTCGGATTCACCGGTTTCTGCCAGCACAAGGAATTCATGGGTGTAATCGCCGCCAATAGGGCCACCGTCGGCCCGCATTGGGATCGCCTGAAGCCCCATGCGTTCATAGGTGCGCAGGTAGCTCACAAGGTGACGATTATACGCATGCAGCGCGTCTTCTTTGGTTAGGTCAAAGTTATAGCCGTCTTTCATATAAAATTCGCGGCCGCGCATGACCCCAAACCGTGGGCGGCGTTCATCGCGGAATTTCCACTGGATGTGGTAGAGCGTCAACGGCAGCGACTTGTAGCTCGCCACGTGGCTGCGGAAAATATCTGTCACCAACTCTTCGTTGGTTGGGCCATATAGAAGGTCATTCTTGTTACGATCTGTGATGCGCAGCATCTCATCGCCATAATCATCATAGCGGCCACTTTCGCGCCACAAGTCGGCTGATTGAATGGTTGGCATCAACATCGCAACGTGTCCTGCACGTTCCTGTTCTTCGTGCACAATCTGTTCAATACGCTTCAAAACCTTGAACCCAAGCGGCAACCACGAATAGATACCCGCGCTGGATTGTTTAATCATCCCCGCTTGCAACATGTAACGGTGGCTGACGATCTGGGCGTCGCGGGGGCTCTCTTTGAGAACGGGCAGGAAATAGCGGCTCAGGCGCATGTCGGATCTCTTTTTCAGGTTGGTTGTGTCAGATGTACCAGACCCCTGCACGAGAGCAAGCACCCGACGACACGAAACAAAGCACAATCTGGATCAAAGATTTCACTTGGTCACAGGGTCGTTAAGCAAGTGACCCAAATCAGATTACGCCCCGTATCCCTTTTCACAACACAAACAAAAGGGAATATCACAATGAAGACGCTTACAACATTTGCCTCCGCCGCAGTTTTCGCCATTGCTGGTGGTGCTGCATCCGCACAATCCATCACAGAAATCGCCGCTGGCGACGAACGGTTTTCGACCCTTGTAGCCGCGGTTACGGCAGCTGGTTTGGCTGAAACGCTGGCTGGCCCTGGCGAATTCACCGTCTATGCACCTGTAAACGAAGCATTCGCGGCATTGCCAGAAGGAACAGTTGAAACGCTTTTGATGCCCGAAAACAAAGGCCAGTTGACAGATGTATTGCTGTACCACGTCGACGACCGTGAACTAATGGCCGCTGATTTCCCAGCCGGTTCGAACTACTTCAAGCCGATCAATGCCTCCGAACGACTGTGCATCACGTCCGCAGCGGGTGGCGTTTCGATTGCTGATGGCACAGGCACATCTGCCAACGTCATTATCGCCAACATCGAGGCCGACAATGGCGTCATCCACGTGATCGACAAGGTTCTGCTGCCGGGTACGCGCCCTGCCTGTCACTAACGCCGGCTAAACGCGTTAGTCTTAAACACAAAAACGGCCCTGCATGTTTCTCCGCATGTGGGGCCATATTTTGTACAGAACTTGCAAACGAACGCGTGCTACGCCAATTAGAAAGGTGAACTCCAAATTTAGGACACACCCATGGCATTACCTTCCCAAAAACAGCTTCAGTATTGGGGTATTGCTGCAGTTATCTTTATCTTGCTGTTGGTGGCATTGGGTGACGTCTTGTTACCGTTTATATTGGGTGGGGCGATTGCTTATTTCCTTGACCCGATCGCTGACCGCCTTGAAGAAATGGGACTGTCCCGGGCAATGTCTACCGTGGTCATTACATTGTCAGGGATCTTCGTCTTTATCCTGATTTTCCTATTGGTCGTGCCAACATTGATTGGCCAGTTGGGGCAATTGATTACGCAAATTGGTAACATCGTTGAAAACCTTCCCGAGCTATGGGAACGGTTCGGTGCATGGCTGAACCAAAAATTCCCCTCGTTGAATTTGCAGGGCGAGTTTTTGCAAGAACAACTGGCCAATTTGGGCAATGCTATCAAGGCGCGCAGCGGTGAAGTTGTCAGCGCCTTGCTGACATCGGTCCAAGGCGTGGTCAGCGCGATTGTTTTGGTTGTGATCGTACCGGTCGTATTTTTCTACATGCTGTTAGATTGGGACAACATGGTTGCTCAAATCGACGACCTTCTTCCGCGCGACCACCAAGAAACTATTCGTAAGATAGCACGTGAGATCGACAACACTTTGGCGTCGTTCATTCGTGGGCAAGGGACGGTTTGTCTTGTCCTTGGGGCATATTACGCCATTGCCTTAATGATCGCGGGGCTGAATTTCGGGCTGATTGTTGGCTTCATTGCGGGGTTAATTTCGTTCATCCCTTATGTGGGTGCATTGGTTGGCGGTGTGTTGGCAATTGGGCTTGCCATTTTCCAGTGGTGGAGCGGCACCGAGATGATTGATGGCCAAACGGTTGAATACGGAATTAACTGGCTTCGCATTGGGATCGTTGGAGCAATCTTCATGGCAGGTCAGTTCCTTGAGGGGAACATCCTGACACCTAAATTGGTTGGTGGATCTATTGGCCTCCACCCTGTTTGGCTGATCTTTGCGCTATCTGTTTTCGGGTCCTTGTTTGGCTTTGTCGGCATGTTGATCGCTGTGCCAGTTGCAGCCGTTATCGGAGTGGTGACACGGTTCTTGATCAATGAATATAAATCTGGCCTGCTCTACAAAGGGCAAGTCGGGAAAGACGGCTAATATGGCACGCCAATTGGCCTTTGACCTTCCGGCTGACGTGCGGCTGGGCGCGGACAATTTTTTTGTATCCGAAGCCAACGAACAGGCCTTTGCGCTTGTGCAATCGCCAATGGCATGGCCAGACGGGAAGCTTGCGTTGGTCGGCCCAGCAGGTTCTGGCAAAACCCATTTGGTGAAACTTTTCGCATCGCAACATAACGCAACCGTCTTAGACGCAGTGGCAATTGAGCGGGACGCGCCCTTACCCGACTGCGCCCTTGTCATCGAAGACGCCCATGCAATGCCACAGCAAGCAGAAGAATGGGTATTTCACGCGCACAACCATCTGCGTGCCACGGGCCAACTGTTCATGGTGACAGGCCGAAGCGCACCAGCGCGCTGGCCCTTGACGCTGCCAGATCTAGTAAGCCGCCTATCGGCTGCGACAACGGCAACCATCAGCAATCCCGACGACCCACTTTTGATGGCAGTCTTGCTGAAACATTTCCAAGACCGTCAATTGGTTCCGCACCCAGAGGCTTTGACCTTCTTACAGCGGCACTTGCCACGAACCTTCGACGCCATCCGCCAAACAGTCGAAACGCTGGATCGCGAGGCTTTGGCCCGCCGCAAACAGCTAACGCGCCCCTTTGTGCGTGAGGTTCTGGACTCTTTAGCCCCACACGCGCAATAGTGTCATCTTCTCGTCATTCTTATTTGAGACAAGGCGCTGATGACACAAGCAGATTTCCTAGAAGCCAATTTCCCTACCGCGGTAGAAGTTGAAGGCGATTTATCCGGCCCAGCCCGGTATTTTAACCGCGAGTTAAGCTGGCTGGGATTCAATTGGCGCGTCCTAGAAGAAGCGGAAAACCCGCGCGTTCCGCTATTGGAGCGTTTGCGGTTCTTGTCAATTTCCGCGACCAACCTTGACGAGTTTTATACCGTTCGCGTTGCAGGCCTTCGCGAACTGGCGCGCGATGGTGGCGGATCCCCGTCGATAGATGGCTTAACCCCTAATGAACAACTTAAGCTGATCGATAAAGACGCCCGCAACCTGATATCACGACAACACAAAGTCTTCGCCACACTGCGCGCCGAAATGGAAGCCCAAAACATCACGATCCTAAACCGTGACGAATTGACAGATGGGGATCGAAGTTTTCTCAAGGACTATTTCTTCAAACAGGTCTTTCCGGTCTTGTCTCCACTTGCGATTGACCCTGCGCACCCGTTTCCATTTCTACCAAACGAAGGTTTTGCCCTTGCACTAGAACTAGAACGAAAGGCCGACAAACGTGCACTGCGGGCTCTCTTGCCTGTTCCACAACAGGTTGACCGCTATGTTCGATGCCCAGCAGAAACCGGGCACCGTTTTTTACCACTCGAAGAACTGTTGATGGACAACCTTGACGGGTTGTTCCCGGGGTACAAAGTCAACGGGTCTTGTGCTTTCCGCGTCCTGCGGGACAGCGACCTAGAAGTCGAAGACGAAGCAGAAGATCTTGTTCGAGAATTCGAAGTGGCCCTAAAACGGCGGCGCCGTGGCGAGGTTGTTAGCATGCGTCTATCAGCAGGCGCGCCAGCTAGCCTTCGCAAACTGATCATGGCCGAATTGCACGTCACCCAAGACGAAGTCGTCGACATGCACGGCATCATCGGGATGGCCGACTTGAAAGAGCTCGTCCTTGACGACCGCCCAGACCTTCTGTGGCCAGCATTTGCACCACGCGTCCCGGAACGTGTTCAAGATCACGACGGCGACATGTTTGCTGCCATCCGGCAAAAAGACATGTTGCTGCACCATCCCTACGAGACTTTCGATATGGTCGTGCGGTTCTTACGACAAGCGGCCGCCGACCCCGATGTCGTTGCAATCAAACAGACATTATATCGGACTTCCAAAAGGTCCCCTATCGTCGAAGCCCTATGCGAAGCCGCCGAAGATGGTAAATCTGTAACAGCGTTGGTGGAACTGAAAGCCCGGTTTGACGAAGCGGCCAACATCCGCCAATCACGCCGATTGGAACGTGCGGGGGCGCATGTTGTGTACGGTTTCCTTGACTTAAAGACACATGCGAAAATTTCCACCGTGGTGCGCCGTGAGGGTGATGAGCTGGTGACCTACACCCACTACGGCACCGGAAACTATCACCCAATCACCGCGCGGATTTATACTGACCTGTCATTTTTCACCTGTGATGCAGCACTTGGACGGGATGCAACCAAGGTGTTCAACTACTTGTCTGGCTACGTCCAACCTGACAACCTCGAAAACCTTTCCATCTCGCCACTGACGTTGAAACCTCAACTTCTGGCCATGATCGACGCCGAAACCGAACATGCCCGCGCAGGGCGACCTGCTGAAATTTGGGCCAAGATGAACAGCCTTGTGGAAGAAGACGTGATCGACGCGCTTTATGCGGCCAGTCAGGCGGGCGTAAAAATCAGCCTCGTGGTACGTGGAATTTGTGGGCTTCGACCAGGCATCAAAGGCCTAAGCGAAAACATTCGCGTCAAATCCATCGTCGGGCGGTTCCTAGAACATTCCCGCATCGTATGTTTTGGGAATGGCAAAGGGTTGCCTGCCAAAAAGGCTCGTGTGTTCATCTCATCCGCGGATTGGATGGGCCGCAACCTGAACCGCCGTGTCGAAACATTGGTCGAAGTACGCAACAACACGGTCAAAGCCCAGATCGTGAGCCAGATCATGGCTGCGAATTTGGCTGACGTTGCGCAAAGCTGGACGATGGGACCAGATGGATCATTCAAGCGCGCCCATGTGGAAGACGGTACTTTTGCATTCAATTGCCACCGGTTTTTCATGGAAAACCCTTCGCTATCGGGGCGTGGGTCTGCAGGTGCATCGGACGTACCGCAACTGACACATACCGAAGATTAATTTGGGCTGCGTTGACACGAAGCAAGGCTGACTTCATGGTTTTTCAAAGATTCTGGAGGGCATGATGACCGGACCAACTACAACCGCGGACACGCCTGACTGGGGCCCATTTGGACGCCCGCTTTTTGATGACCCAAAGGCGCGCGCGTTGTCGCGCGTTGGGGTGATTGACGTGGGCTCAAACTCCGTTCGCTTGGTTATATTTGACGGTGCTGCACGATCACCCGCGTATTTCTACAACGAAAAAATAATGGCGGGCTTAGGGGCTGGAATGGCCGACACGGGCCACCTCAACCCAGAGGGGCGAACCCGCGCGCTATCAGCAATCCAGCGTTTTGTGGCCCTTGCAAAAGGGCTAGGGATTGGGCCTTTGACAGCTGTTGCAACGGCAGCAGTCCGCGAAGCATCTGATGGGCCTGACTTTCGCAAAGATGTCTTGCGTGAAACCGGTTTGAAGTTGTGGGTCATCGACGGCCAAGAAGAAGCCCGCCTTTCTGCACAGGGTGTATTGTTGGGCTGGCCTGGAAGTTATGGTTTGGTTTGCGACATTGGCGGTTCATCCTTGGAATTAGCCGATTTGGCCGAAGGCCGTGTCGGCCGGCGTGTGACATCTGCGCTCGGGCCGTTGAAATTGCGCGAGATCAAAAGCAAGAAAAAACGTCACGCCTATATCAAGGAAACTGTCAAAGACTTGTTCTCTGAAATGGGTTCTGAAACAGGTAAGCGCTTGTTCTTGGTCGGTGGGTCATGGCGCGCCATTGCCCGGATAGACATGGAACGACGGGGCTATCCACTAACCGTTTTGCATGAATACCGAATGACACCAGGGCGTGTTATCAAAACACTGAAATACATCGAAGAAAGCGACCTTCAGGAACTGCGTGCACGTTGCGGTATCAGCGAGTCACGGATGGCATTGGTGCCCTATGCGGTGCGTGTGCTGCGCGACGTAGTTTCCCGGTTCAAACCCAAAGACATTGCCATTTCAAGCTACGGCATTCGAGAAGGAATGTTGTACGAACAAATGCCAGCCGAATTGCGCGAACGTGATCCCCTTATCGAAGCTTGCCGGTTTGCAGAGGCAAAAGATGCGCGCCTGCCCGGATTTGGCCGCACCCTTTACGATTTTGTACTACCCCTTTTTGGTCGAGCATCCCCGCAACGCAAACGGATCATACGTGCAGCCTGTTTGCTTCACGATGTCAGCTGGCGTGCGCACCCTGACTACCGCCATGAGGTGGTTTTCGACAATACAACGCGCGCCAACCTCGGTGGCCTTAAACACTCAGAACGGGTCTTTTTGGGTATCGCATTGCTGCACCGCTATACCAACAAACGAGACGGTTCGCGATTTGAGCCCTTGTTCGGGATGGTCAGTAAAGCAGATCAGCAGTCAGCCGAGGTTTTGGGAAAAGCCATGCGGTTGGGTGCAATGCTATGGATTAAGGCAGACGAACAGCCTGGAAAACTCAAATTTTCGGCTAAGTCTGGCCGGTTGGAACTTACCTTGAAAGAGGCGGCTTCACCGTTATTTGGCGAAGTCGCCGAAGCTAGATTTCGAGCTCTTGCTACGGCCCTTGATGTGGATGGTGAAGTACGGGTCAAAGGGGCGCGTCGAAAGAAAACCGCCGCACCGGTTGCCTAAAGATCAATAGGTTCATTTTGCTGAGGTTCAAATTTGGGCGCATCAATTGATCGCCGAATTATGATGTCCCCATTCGGCAAGATTTCAGGGTGTTCGTAGTAGCGCACACTGTCCAAAGTTTGGAAAAGTTCGACCAAAGCAGGTCCCATTTCGGTCGCCAGCATTTCCAAGGCGGGTTCAATTTCGGTTGCAAGGCCTGCGAAGTCTTCGATCGCCGGTTCCATTTCTGACATAATGCCGCGAAACAGCAGCTTCGCGCCCTCCTCAATCAACGAAAAACCTTCATCAATTTCGCCTTCGTCGGTGTATTGAGCGAGCGCTTGCGATGAAAGCATCAGGGCGGTTGTTAGGATCAGTAGGTGTTTCATGGCCACAATATAGGGGCGCCTACCCGAAAACCCAAATCAAACGTTGAGTTCTAGCACCACAGGGTAATGGTCTGATGCGGTTAACAAAGCCGAACACATCGGCTTGTCAGAAAAGCACTGTGGATGATCAAAAGGGTGCATTATCGTCCATTTTGCCCCCATACCCCGAACGTTTTCGGATACCATGACATAATCCAACAAGGCGGATAGCGTTCTCTCTTCGCGGTGAATACGAAACCGCGCCGTAACCGGCATTGCGCCAATGCGCTGCGACAAGGCTAGGCGCGCGTGTGGGTCATAAAGGGGGCGAGCATCCCCCTCGCCCAATACTATTTCAACTCCAGATCGGCCGAACAGCTTTTCATATTCATCCAGCCCGGGGCCATCGTTGAAATCGCCCATAACGATCAGATTGTCGCCGGCTTCAAGATGTTGTTCGACCCGCCTACGTAGCCAGATACATTGCGCCAACTGTTTGCGCCTGTTCGCAATTGAAATCTGCATGACTTCGGCTTCGTTGCGTGCCCCGTGCGGGGCTTTGGACTTCGCGTGGACACCGATCAAGCGAAATTCTGCACCTGAATCAATATGCTGAACCTGCAATTCTAAGGGTGGTTTTGACCAACGAATTGGGTCTGGCTTTGCATCAATGTCCAAATCCATGTCGATGGATTCATCAAAACGCGGTGCCCCTGTGGTTAATGGATCATGGCGCGCAGTCAGCACCTCCGGGTCATATAGAAACAGGATTTCTTGTTGGGTTTCATTGATAAAGCCGATGATCGCCTTTCGCGCGCGCAACCCGAACCGTTTTGCGAATCCTTCCAAGGCGGCGACGCCATCACGACGGGCATGGCTATCAGGCCCCTCAACAACCATAATTCCATCTGCATTCAACCCTTGGAATACCACCCCCAAGGCCGCCGTCTGTTCGGCACGAGTAACATCGCGGCGGCCAGACCAACGGTCGTCGTCATATAATTGGCCATCATTATCGAACAGGTTGGAAAACCATTCGACGTTATAGGTAGCTATTTTCACGCTGCGGTCCCGTTTATTTCTTCCCATGCACGATTGATCGCAATCATCCGTTTTTCAGCCAATTTAACAGCTTCTTCCGGCACCCCGCGGGCGATCAATTGGTCAGGGTGGGTTTCACGCACCAGCTTGCGCCAAGCCTTGCGAATTTCAGCCGTCGACGCATTGGCAGGTACGCCCAAAACATCGTAGGGGTCGCGTTCTGCGTCTGGGACGAACTGTGCACGCAGGTGTTTAAAACCCGGATCGGATAGCCCAAAAATAGAAGCGACACGTTCTAGAAAGGCGTCTTCATTGGGATGATAGACCCCGTCTGCCATCGCGATGTGAAACAACCCTTGCAGAATTTCGTTTAACGGTGCTTCCCCATCATCACCATACATTGCTTTGATCTTACGTGCGTAATCTTCGAATCCGGCGATGTCTTTGCGAGCTAGATTAAACAAACGCCCTGCGTTCTTTTCTTCCCCTTCAGGGATGAAAAATACTTCACGGAAAGCGGCCACTTCATCTTTGGTCACCATGCCGTCCGCTTTGGCCATCTTTGCCCCCAATGCGATCACCGCAATCGCAAAGGCGACCGTGCGTTCTGGCGGGGTGCGCAGCTTCGCGAACACATCCGAAAGGCTATCGCCTGCGGCAAGCGAGGACAGAGCGTCCGATATTCGGGTCCAAATAGACATAACGGGACATTACCCAATTCAAACAGCTATGTAAGAGACGATTTCGTGACGGTCGTTACAATACCCTCAACAGTTTAGCGGAATGAACGCATTACATTACAACGCGACCATTCGGCGTCTGCAGTTCAGCTTGTAGCTGGAATTCCTCTGTGACCTTGAAAGTGACGCGCGGATCAGAAAACGCAGGCGACAGTTCGGCGCTAATCTGGCGGGCAAGTGGGTGACACACCGTTAGCTTTTGCAAAACGCACCCCGATGGCGGAAGGCCCTGCCCGGGTGGCGTATCAGTGTGCCATTTTAAAACTGTCGGATACCCACCCCCTAGTGGAAGCGAACCGTCGGCTGGCACCCCCATATCCCACTTCAAATCCCCGCGGGACATGGCGACAGACCGCATGCCATGGCGCAGGTACTCTTGAAAATCATCGGGCTCACAAATCCAGTTTGCCAGCCGTGGCGGACCGGTGAAATTATCTAGATCAAACCAACGTGGTCCATCACTGGTGGCATTATCGTCGGGCGCAATCACCTCTAAGTACAAGCCGTCAGAAAGCCCCAAAAGCCGGTTATGGGTCCCATAGCGTTCGTGATGTCCACCTGCCAACAAGGGAACGCCTAGACGTTCTTCGGCCCAAGCAACTCCGTCTTCGAGCGTTTCCGCAGCGATTGCGATATGGTCTAAACGCATAGTCCCCCCCTAATCCCGATAACACGGTCAAATCCGTATAGCTTAATGGGCCTTTATCGCTTTGCTTCCCGGATAAGACGAAGAATGTCTTTTGCCGCCTCGGGGATGTTGGTACCGGGGCCAAATATTGCCTTAACGCCTGATTTTTTCAGGAAATCATAGTCTTGTTGCGGAATAACTCCGCCACAAATTACCAGAATATCCTCAGCATCTGCAGCTTTAAGCGCCTCTATAAGTTTCGGTGCAAGGGTCTTATGTCCTGCGGCCTGTGACGAAATTCCGATGACATGTACGTCGTTATCAACAGCATCTTGTGCGGCTTCTTCTGGGGTTTGAAACAGCGGCCCAACATCGACGTCAAACCCAATGTCGGCAAACGCGGTCGCAATCACTTTGGCACCGCGGTCGTGCCCATCTTGGCCCATTTTGACAACCAGCATCCGAGGGCGGCGGCCTTCGTCTTCTGCGAAATCTTCGACGTCTTTTTGAATAGCCGAGAAGCCTTCATCACCCTCGTAGGCCGCGCCATAAACGCCGGCCAAGGTTTTCACCTCTGCACGATGACGACCGAATACCTTTTCCAATGCCATGCTAATTTCCCCTACGGTTGCGCGGTGACGTGCAGCTTCGATTGCGGCCTCCAGAACGTTACCCCCTTTGGCTGCGCGCAAAGCGACCTCTGCCAAGGCCGCGTCGCAGGCGGATTGGTCGCGCGTTTTTCGAATGCGATCCAAACGCGCAACCTGCGCTTCGCGTACGGCGACATTGTCCACGTCTAGAATGTCGATTGGGTCTTCTTTATCCAAGCGATATTTGTTCACGCCGACGATCACTTCGTCACCACGGTCGATCATCGCCTGTCGCTTGGCTGCAGATTCTTCGATCCGCAACTTTGGCATGCCAGAGGCAACGGCCTTCGTCATACCCCCCATTTCTTCGACTTCTTCGATGATCTTCCACGCTTCATCAGCAAGGTCAGCCGTCAGTTTTTCAACGTAATAAGATCCAGCCAGTGGGTCGACCACGTTGGTTACGCCGGTTTCTTCCTGCAAAATCAATTGCGTATTACGTGCGATGCGGGCTGCAAACTCAGTTGGCAACGCGATTGCCTCGTCCAGTGCATTTGTGTGCAGTGATTGTGTTCCGCCCAAAACAGCGGCCATCGCCTCGTACGCGGTGCGCACCACATTGTTGTATGGATCCTGTTCTTGCAAAGATACGCCTGATGTTTGGCAGTGCGTGCGCAACATGGATGACTTTTCGGACTTTGGTTCAAACTCCGACATGATGCGAGACCACAACAGGCGCGCCGCGCGCAATTTGGCAGCCTCCATGAAGAAATTCATCCCAATGGCAAAGAAGAAGGACAGCCGTGGTGCAAATGCGTCTACGTCCATCCCACGTGCAATGGCAGTGCGCACATATTCGCGCCCGTCCGCGAGAGTGAACGCCAACTCTTGCACAAGGTTCGCACCAGCCTCTTGCATGTGGTAACCGGAAATCGAAATCGAGTTGAATTTCGGCATTTCATTGGCCGTGTATTCGATAATGTCGGCGACCAGCCGCATAGACGCTTCTGGCGGGTAGACATAGGTGTTTCGCACCATGAACTCTTTAAGAATGTCGTTTTGAATGGTACCTGATAGCACACTACGGTCATGGCCTTGTTCTTCACCTGCGACGATGAAATTCGCCAAGATAGGAATGACGGCACCATTCATCGTCATCGACACGCTGACCTTATCGAGCGGGATACCGTCGAAGAGGATTTTCATATCTTCCACGCTGTCTATCGCGACACCCGCCTTACCGACGTCGCCGACAACCCGTTCATGGTCACTGTCATAACCTCGGTGGGTCGCAAGATCGAAGGCGACGGAAACACCTTGTTGGCCAGCATCTAGTGCTTTGCGGTAAAAGGCGTTGGATTCTTCTGCTGTCGAGAAACCAGCATACTGGCGGATGGTCCAAGGACGGCCCGCATACATTGTCGCCTTCACACCACGTGTGAAGGGGGCCTCACCGGGCAAAGTCCCCAAATGGTCCAAACCATCAATGTCATCTGTACCATACACAGGTTGAACATCGATACCTTCGATAGTGTTCCAAGTCAGGTCATCTAAAGGCCGTTTACGCAATTCTGATTGCGCACGTTCAGCCCATTCTTTTTTCGATCCCATCGGTCTGTCCTCTCACTTGCGCAGAGCAATGGCCCCGTGCGTCGTTGTATGTTTGCCCCCTGTCATCAGGGCGAAATGCAGGCGTTTGACGCCCATCAATATATCGGGCCAGCCCTTGGGCTCCCCCAGTTAGCCACGTCAAATCGCGACGGTATTCTGCACGTAATACACGTTGATGTTCTGCATTGAACGGCATCCAGCGTGATCTGTTTTTCGCTATTTCCCCAGTCAATGGGGCTTGGCTACCGTCATTCAGAACGGCGTTTATGTTGGCCAAGGGTAAGCTGCGCCCTAGCCACGCAACCTGATCGTTTAGTCCTGATAGGGACTTCCCGAGTAAGGCCTGCAACAGGTCTCCAGGCCGGCCGGCAAAGCGTTCAAACGGCCAAGCCATGAGCTGCGCATTTGGAAATGCAACGGCGATGTCCCCAATTACATGTCTCCAATGCCGCGTTTGCGTTGTTAAGTGATCTAGGTCATCCATCGACGGAATTGCGCGACCACGCGTCAGCTCCCTTATCAGACACGACGTCCAATAATCCTCAAAGCTGCGCACCGTCAGGCCGACGCGCAAAGGGCGGCCTTCAAACACAGGTAAAAACCGCAACAAGCGCTCGGTCAGCAAGGGATACAGGCGTTTTTGCGACACATTTTCCGCAGGGGCCCCCAATATATCAGGATCACTGATTAACACCGCACGCCGTCCTTGCCGTTCTAAACGTTCCAGCTCTATGCGCATACGCGCGTTAGAACGAAGGCCCTGCCGCTCGTCTTCGACCGTTATCTTTTCTGGCGCACGCATCAGCCCCCGCATCAAACCGTTTCGCGTTCGGCGCGGTGTCCAGACTGCTATTTCATGGCCAACCAACACCGCTTCGTTGTGATCCAAATACCTATAAAGCGTCTGGTTGGCGCAGCGGTGCGCCCCTAAGTGCAGATAGATTTCCATCAAACGTGACCCTCTAATGAAAGCGATCTGCGGCAAAGAACCACCGCAGAGGCCAAGGAGTACGTCCTTACAAACAAGGTTGAGGATCACGTTAATGATAAAATTGTTGTGGTCGTGGGATGCTTTACCCTTAGTCTTTGGATCAATGCCCCCTATATCAGATACAAAGGGGCCAAAAATGATCAACAAATCCGCACTATTCGCCTTAATACTTTCTGGAGTCGCCTCCGGTGCCATTGCACAAACCCCTACCGACATTGTCGAAACCTGGGAAGCAGACCGCGCTGCGACGTTTGAAGCGTCTACGGTAAATGTGGATGACCTTGTTTGGGTTGCACGCGTCGTGGTCGTTTTTGCAGATACCCCCAACGATCCGGCATTTCGCCAACAAATGGATCTTCTGGCAGACAAAGCCGAGGATCTGGCGGAACGGGACGTGATCATCGTGACCGATACCGACCCAGCCGCGCAGAGCGAACTGCGCACCCGCCTGCGTCCACGCGGTTTTTCAATGGTTTTGATCGGAAAAGACGGAGAAGTGAAACTGCGCAAACCGGCACCATGGGATGTGCGGGAAATCTCTCGCTCCATAGATAAGATGCCATTGCGCCAGCAAGAAGTCGTAGACAGGCGCCGCGAGCCATAGGTGGAAGTCGTAAGTCGCATCATGGCCCCATGATGCAACCCAGTCACCGCGCCGGTTTTTGCCTTCCCTTTCAGGGTAGCCGGTATATTGGCGCAGTTATCCAAGATCTATTCAAACTCCATGATCACGTCATCGACGGCCAAACTGTCGCCTGCATCAGCGTTGATTTTTGTGACAACAGCCTTCTTCTCGGCGCGTAAAATGTTTTCCATCTTCATCGCTTCAACGGTACACAATGCTTGCCCTTCTTGAATCTCGTCGCCGACCTGAACGTCGATCTTCACAACGAGCCCCGGCATCGGACACAACAGCAGCCTTGACGTATCTGGCGGAAGCTTTTCTGGCATCAATTGGGCCAATTCAGCCTGTCGCGGCGTGCGTACATGCACCTTGGTGTCAGCGCCGCGGTAACGCACACGGAACCCGCCAGATACTTTACTGACGAGCGCAAACAATGGGATGCCATCTACCTTTAGATCAGCCAAGGGTTTGCCCGGTGTCCAATCGCTTTCGACACGGATGATTGCCTCCCCGATTGCAACATCAGCACCAGTTTTGTCGGCTTCAATTACGACCGGATAATGCTTACCCTGCAGGCTAACGACCCAATCACGTCCCACTACCCGTTCGTGGTTGCCCATCCGACCAGTCACACGCGTGCGGCGAATTTCGGCAACACGGTGCATCGCTGCACATGCAGCTGCAATGCGCGGTATATCCGCATCCGAAAGGTCGACGCCATTAAATCCATCTGGGAATTCCTCCTCGATGAATGCCGTAGTCATTGTTCCAGACGTGAATTTATCGTGGTCATAAACCGCGGAAAGGAACGGTATATTGTGGCCGATCCCTTCGACTTCGAAACGGTCCAAAGCAACCCGCATCTCTTCGATCGCGGCGTCACGTGTTGGTGCCCATGTGCACAGTTTCGCAATCATCGGGTCATAATACATCGAGATTTCACCACCATCGAAAACGCCAGTGTCATTGCGCACCGCATGTGTGCCGGTCGGTGCATCACCTTGCCATTTGCCATTGGTCAAAAGCGGCCCCGCCGCAACCTCGGCCGGTGGACGATAGGTGGTCAAACGGCCGATGGACGGCAGGAACCCACGGTACGGGTCCTCCGCGTAAAGACGGCTTTCCATCGCCCAGCCCGTTAGGGTTATATCATCTTGGGTCATCGCCAGCTTTTCGCCATTGGCAACACGGATCATCTGTTCAACCAGATCGACACCAGTGATCAGCTCGGTCACTGGGTGCTCAACCTGCAAACGCGTATTCATCTCGAGGAAATAAAAGTTTCGTTCCCCATCGACAATAAATTCAACCGTACCAGCGGACGCGTAACCGACAGCCTTCGCCAACGCGACCGATTGTTCACCCATTGCTTTACGTGTCGCATCGTCAAGGAAGGGTGATGGCGCTTCTTCGATGACTTTTTGATTACGGCGTTGGATCGAACATTCGCGTTCACCCAAATAGATCCCGGTCCCGTGAGTGTCACACAGCACTTGAATTTCGATATGACGTGGTTGAGTGACGAATTTCTCGATGAAAATTCTATCGTCCCCAAACGAATTCGCCGCCTCGTTTTTTGATGACTGGAACCCTTCACGCGCTTCGTCGTCTGTCCATGCGATCCGCATCCCTTTACCGCCACCCCCGGCTGAAGCTTTGATCATGACAGGGTAGCCAACTTCATTTGAAATTCTGACGGCTTCTTCGGCGTCTTCGATCAGCCCCATATAGCCCGGAACCGTAGAGACGTTTGCATCCTGTGCTATTTTTTTGGATGTGATCTTGTCACCCATGCTTTCGATTGCGCCAACTGGTGGCCCAATGAAGGCAACGCCAGCGGCATCAAGCGCTTCAGCGAACTTTGGATTTTCAGACAAGAAACCATAACCCGGGTGCACAGCCTCCGCGCCCGTATCCTTAATGGCCTGCATGATTTTTTCGATCACAATATAAGATTGGTTCGCCGGCGCTGGTCCGATGTGCACTGCTTCATCAGCCATTTTTACGTGCAAAGCGTTGCGATCGGCATCGGAATAGACGGCGACTGTTTTGATGCCCATTTTGCGAGCAGTCTTAATGACACGGCATGCGATTTCGCCACGATTGGCTATCAGTATCTTTTTGAACATTCTCTTCCCCTAAGCGCACAAATCGCCGCGAGGGATCAAACCCGAACGACGTTGTGAAAAATGACTGGTGGCCGATTGGCACATTGTTTTGAAATCGCGTGTAAACGTCGCGGCGGATACGGCTTGCGGGCGCAGGACAACGCGTGCGCACCGCAAGATAATTTTCCCGACCAAAGGCGGGGATGTTTTCCGAGAATGCAAAATAGAAACGCCGGACCTACCAAAAGGTTCCGGCGTTTCACAAATTTCATTCGTAAGCGGGCCAGACGGGCCCGAGGGATTAGTTACAAACGTTGGTAATTTCGTCGCACAGCGCGCCAGCTGCGCCACCTGCGATCGCACCCGTGAGCGGGTCAACACCAACGGCTTCAGCGACAACAGCGCCAGCTGCCGCACCGGCGAGACCGCGTTCCAGATCGTTATCAAGACACGCGGACAAAGAAACAACGGCGGTTGCCGCAACGATGAGACGGAGTTTAAACATAGTGTACTGCCCTTTTTTGGTTTTGTTTTATGAGGCGCAGAATCGTGCTTTCCACCTGCAAATACAAGCGTTTTGTTCAACGTGGTCATTCGCCGGCAAAAAGTCACCACTGAACCCACAAAGAAGGATGTCGGCCTGGCTCCAAAGGGACCAGACCGACAAGGGGAAGGGTAACGGTATTGACAATATAGACCTGATCGAATGCTGAACGATCCGGCTACAACAGTACGCTTACACGGCGAAACTGCCCTGTCATCTGGGTTTTGCACAGGCGGCGCGCAATAGGCCAATTCCCGCCCAAGTTGCATGTCACTCGGCCAAAACCCGCCCATATTTGTGGCAATAGTCACTGACCACCTGGAGCCCAGTCTGGGCGAAAAATATCTGGGAAGTTACGGCTCATCAACTCCAGATCAAGCCTAAGCAACGCATCATAGCTTGTTGGATCAAAGGGGTCTTCAGCAGGTAAGACTTCGCGGCCAAAAACCCAATTTAGACGACCCGCATCCAGATTGCCCCGAGGGAACGGCTGGTCGCCAAAGTGTTCTTTGAGGGCCCACATAAACCCTTCATCCGCGCGACGGTCCGCAGGTCTGCGGTCGGCATAGCGTTCACGCGCTTGCAATTTAGGCGGTAAACCCTTTTTGACAGGACGCCGGATTGTGAATTGAAAATCAGTGCTGGGAAGGCGGCTTGGGAATCCGCGGTGCTTTTCCATTACGCAGCCTCCAGTTCATGTGTGTGACGGGGCTGGCGATGGTGTGAGGCAGGCGCGGACGCCTGCCCCGGAAACAGTGTTACAACCTTAGTTGTATTTGCTGTTGAAGGTTGGCTCAACGGTAACCGGAACCGGGTCAACGACCACGAATTCTTCAACGTCACCTGCGTTGTTGCTGCCGCATGCTGCCACGAGGGCAAGCAGGGAAACGGCGCAAAGGCTCTTAATGCTCTTAGACATGTTAGTCTCCTGTTTGTTTTATCCACACGAGGAAAACCGGATAACATCCGGATTCCCCACGTATTTTGAGGGTTGGTCACTTGGGTGTAACCAGTGCCAAAACTACGCGAAGACGGAGCTAAAAGATACGAGACGGATTTAGACATCGCGGGCTGTGACTCCCCTGCATCAGAAGAGAGGTTAGATAACGCATGTGGCGCAAGATATTGTGTATGCATTAGAATTCTTCCCAGATGCAGAGGCCGTTTTCAGGCCGAAAAATCTCAAAAAACTGTAAAACGGACGGGTCATCCTCGCCGAATGGGATATCTGATGCGGACATCGACAGCACTATTTGCGTCGGCTCAAGGTTGTTCGTCGCAATGGCGGGCATCACTTGATCATCGCATAGGGCCTGAAAATCTCCCGCAACTGCGCCGTAGTCAAACGCTGTTCCAATCTGAGGCGTCAGGAAACGAAACCGAAGCAATTTCCCATCTTGTTCAGAGATGAATTGAAGAAAAGACACAGGCTGCCCAGACGGAACAGGAATAGACTGCCGCGCTTCTTCGCCATTCGCGGCCGATGCAAGCCAACTGCCGAACGATAGCCCAACAAAGCCGAATACGATTGCGGCCCTAATGATAATTTTCTTGTTCATCACAGCGGAATATTATCGTGCTTCTTCCACGGCATCTTCGCTTGCTTTCCACGAAGGCCTGCAAACGCACGGCATAGCCGTTTTCGCGTGGATTGCGGCATAATCACTTCGTCTACAAAGCCTCGTTCTGCCGCAACAAACGGGTTGGCAAAACGGTCTTCATAATTTTGCGTATGATCTGCAATTTTGTCCGCATCTCCTAGATCCTTGCGGTGCAAGATTTCAACAGCGCCCTTCGCCCCCATCACTGCAATCTCTGACGTGGGCCATGCATACATGATGTCGCCGCCCAATTGTTTGGACCCCATCACAAGATGCGCCCCACCATAGGATTTACGTGTAATCACGGTTACTTTAGGGACCGTTGCCTCGCCGTAGGCAAACAACAGCTTCGCCCCATGTTTGATAACACCGTTATACTCTTGAGCGGTCCCCGGTAAGAAACCAGGAACATCAACCAAGGTCAAAATCGGGATTTCAAACGCGTCACAGAAACGCACAAAACGCGATGCTTTGCGCGAGCTATCAATATCCAACACGCCGGCCAAAACCATAGGCTGATTTGCCACCACACCTACCGTCTGCCCTTCGAGGCGGATAAAACCGGTCAGGATGTTGCCCGCAAAATCTGCCTGAATTTCATAGAAATCGCCTTCGTCCGCAATCTTATGGATCAGCTCTTTCATATCATAGGGTTGGTTCGGGTTATCCGGAACCAGCGTATCCAGGCTTGGTTCAACTCGGCTAACATCGTCAAAAAACGGGCGGACGGGTGGCTTTTCACGATTGCTCAACGGCAAGAAATCCACCAACCGTCGCACTTCGGCAATGGCTTCGACATCATTTTCAAACGCACCATCCGCGACGGAGGATTTCTTGGTGTGTGTGGACGCGCCGCCCAACTCTTCAGCCGTCACCTGTTCATTGGTCACAGTTTTCACTACGTCTGGACCCGTAACAAACATGTACGAGCTGTCTTTGACCATAAAGATAAAGTCCGTCATTGCAGGACTATAAACAGCCCCACCCGCGCACGGCCCCATAATCAAGCTGATCTGAGGCACCACCCCAGACGCCATGATGTTGCGCTGAAACACCTCACCATAGCCCGCCAAACTATCGACGCCTTCTTGAATACGTGCGCCGCCACTATCGTTAATCCCAATGATTGGCGCGCCATTTTGCATCGCCATATCCATAATCTTAACGATCTTGGCCGCATGGGTCGCCGAAACAGATCCGCCAAGCACCGTGAAATCCTGTGAATATACGTAAACCTGACGACCATTGATCGTCCCCCACCCAGTTACAACACCATCACCGGCGGGGCGGCTGTTTTCCATTCCGAAATCCGTACAGCGGTGGGTCACGAATGTATCGAACTCTTCAAAACTTTCTTCATCCAACAACAGCTCAATGCGCTCGCGGGCTGTTAACTTGCCCTTTGCATGTTGGCTTTCAATGCGTTTTGCACCTCCGCCCATGCGGGCGGCTGCGCGGCGGTCTTCGAGTTCTTGAAGGATATCGGTCATGTACATTCCTTTGATTGAAAGCAACTTACGGGAACCGTTCCGGTGATCCGAGTCCCAATCCGCAAATTTGCAAAAAAATTGATTAACAAATCAACAGTTTTGCAAAGTTGAAAACTCGAAACTCAACTGCACTTTTCGGTGCGACGAATTCATTGGACGTTCCCGAAAGTCAGGCCTAGCTATTGGCCATGACCGAAATGCACTCCTCCTTTCCCAAGGCCCGCTTTCTAAATCGAACCACTCCACCGCATGTCGCTACCCTTATCTTGATGGCGGGCGTTGGAGCTTTGTCGCTTAATGTATTCTTGCCATCCCTCCCCTCCATGGCTGAACATTTTGGGGTGGATTATAGCCTAATGCAGCTGTCAGTTTCTTTGTATCTGGCAATGACAGCGCTCGTTCAAATCGTGATTGGCCCCATATCTGACAGGTATGGGCGAAGGCCTGTGGTGATTGGAATGGTAGCCACTTTTATCATTGCCAGCCTAGGTGCGATATTCGCGCCAAGCTTTAGTGTATTCTTGGCCTGCCGCCTTTTGCAAACCTCTATCGCGACAGGCTTTGCGATGAGCCGCGCCATCGTTCGCGACATGGTCCCCCAAGACCAAGCTGCGTCGATGATTGGGTACGTGACGATGGGGATGTCTGTCGTCCCCATGGTTGGCCCAGCTATCGGCGGCCAATTGGACGAAGCATTTGGTTGGGAAGCGTCGTTTTGGTTATTGGCCGGCAGCGGTACTGTGCTTTTGGTTCTTGTCATTCTTGATCAGGGAGAAACATACACCCGTCGTGAAGGTGGATTTGCTGCGCAGGTCCGCGAATATCCGGCCTTACTCACTTCTCAGCGCTTCTGGGGATACTGCTTGGCCGCCGCGTTCGCGTCAGGCACCTTTTTCGCCTACTTGGGCGGCGCGCCCTTCGTTGGATCTGAAGTGTTCGGAATGGACGCAGCGACGCTTGGATTTTACTTTGGTGCACCAGCCATCGGCTACCTGGTTGGCAACTGGGCGTCTGGTCGCTTCTCAGTTCGGGTTGGCGTAAATATGATGGTCCTCATTGGTTCCCTCGTGACGGTTGCGGGCATGGCGGCGTTACTGTTTTTGGACCTAATTGGCTTACATTCTCCCGCAGTCTTCTTTGGCTTCATGATCACAATTGGCCTTGGCAATGGCATTCTATTGCCAAATGCAAATGCGGGGATGTTATCCGTACGACCGCATCTTGCGGGCTCCGCTTCTGGGCTAGGCGGTGCTTTCATGGTCGGCGGGGGTGGAGGATTATCCGCGATCGCCAGCTTTATTCTAGGACCAGGTAGCGGCGCGCTTCCTTTGATCATTCTAATGCTCCTGTCAGCAATTGCCGGAACGGTCTGTGCGATCTGGGTGATATGGCGGTCAAAAACCATCGAGGGCTAGACGGCAGACTTTGCAAAGTCTATTCCCAAATTAGCAAGGGGATGGATCATGGCTGTTCAAAAGCTTTACGCAGGTGCAAAACTCAGGGAATTGCGGGGCAGAATTGGCCTGACCCAAAAAGGGTTCGCAGAGAAGTTGGGAGTATCGCTACCCTACCTCAACCAAATGGAAAACAACAATCGGCCTGTGTCCACAACCGTAGTGCTCTCCCTCGCGCAAGAGTTTGGTTTTGACGTCACAGAGCTCCAGTCAGGTGACGAAGCCCGTTTGTTGGGCGACATGCGAGAGGCCTTGGCAGACCCCGTTTTTTCTGGGCCATCCCCAGGCCTTGCAGACCTGCGATTGGCAGCCTCCAACGCCCCGGCCCTTGCGCGTGCGTTTCTTGAACTTCACACGGCTTATCGTCAGACACACGAACGGCTCTCTTCATTGGACGAAGCGTTGGGGCGCGAAGATAGCCGGCTGCAACCATCCCCATGGGAAGAGGTTCGTGACTTTTTTCACTACTGCGACAACTACATTGATGCGGTCGATCGTACAGCTGAACGGTTTGCCAACAGCGCCAAAGACGGGGTCGAAAAAGCCACCCTCGCTGCATTTGAAGCTATGGGGGTTCATGTCAGTTACGGACATGCGGACACCATTCGTCACTACGACCCTGACACAAGAACGCTCCGGTTGGCGCGTGCGGCCGCACCAGCGACACAACGTTTTCAGCTTCTCCTTCAACTCGCGTTGATCCGCGAAGAGCCCCTATTGGAAGCAACGTTAGACCTAGCGCGGTTTCAGTCTCCGCAAGCACGCAGCATTGCAAAGGTCGGCCTCGCAAATTACTTCGCAGGCGCCGCGTTAATGCCATACCAACGGTTTCTTTCGGCAGCCCAAGACACCCGTCACGATCTTGAACGTTTGTCAGACCATTTTGGTGCATCGTTAGAACAAGTCGCCCACAGGCTGTCGACCATGCAGCGCCCCGGAGCAAAAGGGATCCCGTTCTTCTTTGTACGGGTAGATCCAGCCGGTACGATTACGAAACGTCACTCTGCGACCACGCTTCAGTTTGCACGTTTTGGCGGGGCCTGCCCCCTTTGGAACGTCCACAGCGCGTTCGAAACACCGGGCAAATGGCTCAGACAACTGGCTGAAACCCCCGATGGAATACGCTATTTATGTTTGGCCCGTGACGTCAGCAAATCAGGCGGTGCTTGGGGTACACCGACACGTCGTTATGCCATTGGGCTGGGCTGCGAGGTGAAACACGCACATGCATTAGTCTATGCTGACCACCTATCACTCGATCAACCGGAGGCGTTCGAACCTATCGGAATTTCGTGCCGAATTTGCGAACGCAAACAATGCCCGCATCGGTCGGTTCCACCGTTAGAACGGCAGTTGCGGGTAGACCCTAATGAGCGGGGCATGCTGCCCTATCAAGTTGAATAGGAACGTTAATTTCGCGCGGCTCGCCATCCGGCGGCTTGCGCTTCCGCCTCTGAACAGAACCACCTTTCACCGTTGGCAGCATTGATCCGTGTATTCGCATAATCGCGGTTGTGTGGCATATGATAAATCTGCCTCGACCCCGATATATTACCTTTGATAATACAGTCTCCGGATGGAGTATCTTGTTGCGCTGCGCCGCGCCGATCCGCTCGATATGCTGCAGGCGATTGCATCGTGCCAGCCCATAAACCGACACCACGCACCTGAGCCGACTTTTCCGCCAAATCATAGTCCATTGAATACCGGCGATAGGCTTCGGCCCAACCGTTCAACACTATGTTTTCGCCAATATCTTGGCCGTTAACTTGACATTTTGCGACGCTGCGCCCGTATCTGTCGCGGTCTACTTCTTCGCAATCCGCCATTTGACCTTGGTACAACTCACGAATGACAGATTGAACGAAAGCCCCGCACATCCATGGCTGTCCATTTGCATCCTCGCACGGTTGATTAACTTCAGGCGCATCAATTCCGTGCAATCGAACCGTCACTGGTCCAACATGCAACGTGTCGCCATCGACAACATCTATGGGGCCACGGATATCTGCAGCCACTGGGGCAGCAAGCATTAACAAAAAAGAACAAAACCGGATCATTTCGTTAACTAGTCTGATACGGCCTCGCGCTTCAAGAAATTTATGAATAAAGCGTTAACGCTGAGCGGTTACCCAGCTAGGGTGAATCCACGGCATGTCGTTTGATGGTGCAAGCGGTTGTTTATCCAATATATAATCTGAAATCTTTTCACCAACCATGATCGACGGTGCGTTAAGGTTCCCGTTTGTTATACGTGGAAAGATCGAGCTATCTGCAACACGTAAGCCATTAACACCAATCACACGCCCTTTTGGGTCGACGACGGCTGTGGGGTCATCCGACCGCCCCATTTTACATGTTCCGCAGGGATGGTACGCGCTTTCAACGTGTTCGCGGATGACGGTATCGAGTTCGTCATCTGTTTGTGCATCCCGCCCAGGGATCAATTCCTTATCTGCAAATGGTTTGAACGCATCTTGGGCAAAAATTTCACGGGTGAGGCGAATACAGGTCCTGAAATCGCGCCAATCATCCGGGTCAGACATGTAATTGAAAAAGATGCGCGGATCTTCGTTCGGGTCAGACGACCGCAAAGTGATTTCCCCGCGCGATTTTGACCGCATCGGGCCAGTATGTGCCTGATAGCCTTCGGTCGCACCAACCCCGTCATACCGTACTGCCAGTGGCAGAAAATGGAACTGAATGTCTGGATATTGCAATCCAGCCTTGGATCGGATGAAACCACAAGCCTCGAACTGGTTCGATGCGCCAATACCAGATTTTGTAAATAGCCACTGTGCGCCGACCCATGCTTTACCCAATAAAGACCAGTATTTGTAAAGACTATGCCGGCCTTTGGCCGCCATTTGCACGTATAGCTCAAGATGGTCTTGTAGGTTTTGTCCAACTCCGGCGCGGTCTGCCACAACCGGGATATTATGTTCTGCCAGATGTTGCGCTGGACCAATGCCGGACAACATCAACAGTTTAGGTGAGTTGATCGCGGAGGCTGCCAAAATCACTTCGGACGATGCAGACACTACCCGCCCATCAGTCAGCTCGACCCCAGTTGCGTGTCCGTTTTCCAGAACCACTCGGGCCGCTAACCCTCGGACAACAGAACAATTTCCGGTCGCGATTGCAGGGCGCAAATAGGCAGAAGCCGCAGACCAACGTTTACCGTTTTTGATTGTTGCATCGAAAGGTCCGAAACCTTCTTGTTGCTCGCCGTTGTAATCATTGGTCAGCGGGTATCCCGCCTGTCCACCGGCTTTGATCCAGGCTTGGGTTAACGGGTTTTGGCCTGGCCCGCGGGACACGTGCAACGGCCCACCTTTGCCTCGCCAGAATGGGTCCCCCCCGCGTCCACCATCGTGCCAGTCCTCCATTCGTTTATAATAAGGCAATACATCCGCATAGGCCCAACCGTCTGCCCCCTGTGCAGCCCAATGGTCAAAATCATGGGCATGACCACGCACATAGATCATTCCGTTGATCGAAGACGACCCACCGATCACCTTACCGCGCGGGCAAGCCAACCTTCGCCCGCCCAAATGCGGTTCCGGTTCGGTCTGATATCCCCAGTCATAGCGTCTCATGTTCATCGGGTATGAAAGAGCGCCCGGCATGTTAATCAAAGGCCCAACATCCGTACCGCCCGTTTCGATAACCAACACGGACTTGCCTGCCTCCGACAACCGAAATGCTATAGCGCAACCTGCACTACCTGCCCCGACGATGACATAATCAGCACGCATCTAGAACGGCGCCTCAACTGGTGTCATCGCGACGTAGACGGATTTCATTTCGCTATAATGATCTACCGCATTTTTAGAATTTTCCCGCCCGACACCAGACAGTTTTGACCCGCCGAAAGGGGCTTCGACAGGTGCTAGATTGTAGGTGTTGATATAGCAGGTTCCAGCCTCGAACCCGGCGACCATTCTATGTGCTCGCCCGATGTCTTGGGTGAACACACCGGCTGCCAAACCGAACTCAGTCGCATTTGCGCGGGCAAGAACCTCGGCCTCATCTTCAAAATCCAACACGCTAAGAACGGGCCCGAAAATTTCATCGGTCGCAATGACCATATCGTCTGTTACATCAGCGAAAACAGTTGGTTGTAGATAATACCCTGTATCCCCTTCCCGTTTTCCACCGGCCACTAAACGGGCCCCTTCAGCGATGCCCTTTGCAATGAACCCCTGAACCGTTTCCATTTGGCGGTGGCTTACAAGTGGGCCGAAATTCACCGTTTCGTCCAATGGGTCTCCCATTTTCACATCGCCCAACCGTTCGGTTAGTCGTGCGAGAAAGGCCGCTTTTATCCCCGACTGAACGAAGACACGCGTGCCATTGGAACAGACTTGGCCTGAGCTATAAAAATTCCCCAAAATGGCGCCGCTGACGGCATCTTCAAGGTTGGCATCATCAAAGATCACGAGGGGTGATTTTCCGCCTAACTCCATCGTCACATGCCGAATTCCTTCAGCCGCGGCTGCGTAAACTTTGCGGCCAGTGGGGACCGATCCAGTCAAGGACACTTTTGCCACACGGGGATCAGTAATCAGTGCGTTTCCTACGTCCCCCATCCCCTGAATAACGTTATAGATTCCTGCTGGCGCACCCGCCTCGTGCAATATTTCGGCAACCTTTAACGCACAAAGCGGGGTTGTTTCGGATGGCTTGAAGATCATTGCGTTTCCGCACGCCAAAGCAGGCGCGCCTTTCCATGCCGCGATCTGTGTTGGGTAATTCCATGCTCCAATCCCGACACAAACGCCCAAGGCTTCGCGGCGCGTGTAAACGAAATCCTCACCCAGTTGCACGTGCTCGCCAGTCAAGCTGCCCGCGATCCCACCGAAATATTCCAACGCATCAGCCGCAGACGTCGCATCTGCGACGAGCGTTTCTTGAAGTGGTTTGCCTGTATCATTGGTCTCTAAGACGCTCAGTTCATAGTTGCGTTCGCGAATTATATCCGCTGCACGCCGCAAAACCCGCCCACGTTCCGTGCCTGTTATCGCAGCCCAAGCGCGCTGCGCCCGCTTCGCAGAGGCCAAGGCACGTTCTACAATTTCCGGCGTCGCTGCATGAACAAGCGCAATTTGCTCCTCTGATACCTGACAGATCACCGGAATTGGCGTGCCTCCGGTATCTTCGACATAAGCACCATCAATGAAATGGCTCGCCACTGGTTGAATATCGTAGGTCATGTCATTCCCCTCTTGGAAAACGTTGATTTTCCTCAAGAACATTGAGGTCCATGTGATTGCGCATATAGCGTTCAGATGCCTTTTGAAGCGGTTGGTAGTCCCACGGGAAATAGTCACCGTTTCGCAAGGCTTCGTATACGACCCAGCGGCGCGCCTGACTTTCACGGACTTGCGCATCAAACGCGGTAAGGTCCCAACGCGCTTCAGACTTTGCCCGCAATTGCGTGACGGTTCCTTGATGTTTTTCAACATCTGCAAGGTTTTTCAGCTCGTGCGGATCGGCTTCGATATCAAATAGTTGATCTGGGTCGAGCGAACAGCGCGTGTATTTCCATTTGCCATAGCGCAAGCAGACCAAAGGCGAATATGACCCTTCGGCCGCATATTCGATGGCGACGGGTTCGGTACGTTCAACACCGTTCGTCATCGGAACCAGCGACATGCCTTCTGTCCACGGCGCGACCTCGTCCATCGAAACGCCCGCCAAGTCACACAGAGTTGGCGTGACGTCGATGTTTGACACTGGGGTTGTATAGGAACCGTTTGGCATTTGCGGCGCACAAACCATAAGCGGCACACGTGCGGAGCCTTCAAAAAATGACATCTTAAACCACAGCCCGCGATCCCCCAACATGTCGCCGTGATCGGAGACAAACACGATCGTCGCATCTTGCCGGGTGTCTTGGAGCGTCTGAAGCACTTCCCCGATCTTATCATCAAGATAAGAAATATTCGCGAAATAGGCACGACGGGCGCGGCGCACCTGATCTTCGGTTATGTCGAAATTTTCGTGGTCGTTGGCATCTAAAATCCGTTTCGAATGGGGATCCTGTTGTTCATATGGGATTGGCCCAATGTCGGGCAGCAAGTGTTGGCAGTTTTCGTAAAGATCCCAGTATTTTTTACGTGCCACATAAGGATCGTGCGGATGCGTAAAGCTAACCGTAAGGCACCAAGGCCGGTTATCGTGACCGCGGCTAAGGTCGTACAATTTGCGCGAAGCGTTGTAGGCGACCTCGTCGTCATATTCCATTTGGTTGGTTATCTCAGCCACGCCAGCACCAGTGACCGACCCCATGTTGTGGTACCACCAATCAATCCGTTCCCCAGGTTTTCGATAGTCAGGAGTCCATCCGAAGTCGGGCGGGTAGATATCCGTCGTAAGACGTTCTTCGAAACCGTGCAGTTGATCCGGCCCTACAAAATGCATCTTACCTGACAAACAGGTCTGATACCCTGCACGCCTTAAGTGGTGCGCATAAGTGGGGATTGATGACGCAAATTCGGCTGCATTATCATAAACTTGTGTCCGGCTTGGCAATTGCCCCGACATAAAGGACGCACGCCCAGGCGCGCACAGCGGCGAAGCAGTGTAGGCATTGGTAAACCGTGCTGATCGCGCCGCAAGTTTCTTTAAGTTTGGGGCGTGCAGCCAGCCTGCGGGGCCATTTGGGAACAACGTCCCATTCAACTGGTCGACCATGATGATGAGGATGTTGGGTTTCGTCATGTTCTGTCTCCGGTCAATCGGTCAAGCGCGCGCATTGCAGTGGCTAACGCCAAGTCTACGTCAGTGTTTTGCGCAAGGGCCGCCCGCAGATACAAACCGTCAATCAGCGCTCCAAGGGTTTCGGCGTCTTCAGTCGGTGTATCTGTTAAGGGCCGCATTGCATGAACCAGATTGGACCGTAGGCGCGCCTGATAAAGACGCAGTAATCGGTGCATGTCAGGCTGGGTCGTCGCCTGCGCATAAAGCGTCATCCAAGCGCTAACAGTTGCTGGGGCGAAACAAGATGGTGCGAAACTTGCACTGATCAGTGCCTCGGCACGTGCACGCGGCGTAGGCGCCGCCTTCAATGCATCGCAAACTTCAGCACCAAAATCCCTCAGTATAGCCTGCATTGCAGCAAGGAATATCTGATCCTTACCGCCAAAATAATGGTGTGCCAATGCAGATGACATACCAGCTTGTTTCGCAATTTGACTGACCGTGACGTCGAGCGACCCTTGCGCCCCGATTACGTCGATTGTTGCCTTTACAAGCGCTGCGCGACGAATGGGTACCATCCCAATTTTTGGCAAAACGAACCTTCCTATAGCTATGCATAGAAGTAATTCTATTTTAATTGACTCGTCAATCAAGAACCGACCTCATTCCTGCGGGACAATCACTATCCGTTTGGAAAGGCCTGACTTGTAACATCACGCCGATTTAGACAGGATAGGTAGAACCTAGAAATACGGTGGAAAGTGTAATGAAACAGGTCCTTTGCCTTTCAGCGATAGCAGTGTTCGCGCTTTCAGCGTGTCAAAAGGAAACGGTTCGAACTGCAAACGAGGCCCGCATCATCGAAACACAATCGAAAATCGGTGATTGTGCGGATGTGCGATGTGAAACGCTCAATATTGACCGGGGTTTGCTTGAAGATTTCGCGTTGGTCGCGTCGCTGCCACATGTCACGGCCCTTCGAATGAGCTGGACCGATTTTGACGACTTGGCCGACATCCAAAACATGACACAGCTTCGGGAACTGCACATTTCGTCCACCGAGATCACCAGCCTAGAAGGGATCGATACCTTTCAGAACCTGAACATCTTACATGTTCAATGGAACCGTGAAGTACAGGACTTCACCCCAATCGGAAAACTGGAGTCACTTACAGAGCTTGCGCTTGGTGGCAATAATGTCGGGGATATGGAATTCGTCGAAAACCTGATCAATCTTGATGGGCTTAGCCTTGTTAACGGGACCGTCACCAGTTTCGAAGCACTACGCGGTCACCCAAGTCTGTCACGGTTGGATCTCGAAATGACAGTTCTACCCGACGATATTTCACCACTTCTGACGATCCCTAATTTGAAACAGGTTTCTATTCGGGCCGGTGGTCGCAGCGAGGTGCAGGACGCTATCCTTGATCAATTGCGCGCTCGTGGTGTCGAGGTGGACGATATTCTAGAAGCGGTCGTCGTGATTTGTTAGACGCTCCGAGCCGCGACTCCGTTTGCCGCGCTTTCCAAGTCATGCACCAAAGTTCCCGCCATGGACCGCATGACCATGACTTCAAACGCATTTGCCCCGACACGCGTAACACCACCGTTCATATGGCCAATAAACGTTCGCGCAGTATGCCCACGTTTGAAAACAGCAGATCGCAGATCGATCGGCACCAGTCGGGCAAGAACATCTTCGACCTGATCCCCTTCGATGCGGACAATGGCCCATGCGTCGGTGTGATCGACGCAGACTGCTTGTGGTAAGTCGGGACAGGCAGCTCCGACAATCAACGCTTGTTCCATGCCGCACCAGATCGCACGAGGGCCCGTTCCCTGGGTTCTGTTCGGGTTTGGAAAACCAATCCCAATCGCGGCTTTCAACGCCTCTGATGTAGCTTTGCGCCCGCCATCCAATGGGGCGACCAATGTGATAGGGCCTGCATCGACCTCGGTTATCATTGTTGTTCCAATGGTTTTGGGCAGCAATCCTGCGCATGCCGTAGAAGCAATGAGTTTAGCCACGAGCACGCCCTCCATCGGGGTCAAAAAACACAGGGTGGCACACTTCGCAAAGGGTGCGAACGTCGCGCACGTGATCGACCAGCATCACATGTTCTCCCATCCTGTTCGGCCCGTCTTTCAAGAACCCAAGCCCCAAAGCATGGCCTAGGGTTGGCGAATGGCACACAGAAGTAACATAGCCCTGATCATTTGCAGCCACCGCATCTGCACCTTCGACAAACAAATGCGCACCAGCGGTTAGACTTTCGTTTGGATCAACCGGTTTCAGCCCAATCATTTGCTCGCGTTGAATGTCTAACAACCCCGGCCTTCGGGACGCAGCATTCCCGATACAGTCTTTCTTTTGACTGACCATGCGATCGAAACCGATGTCAAACGCGGTGACGCGCCCGTGAATTTCTGCGTGGGTGATAAACCCTTTCTCAATACGTAAGACATTCAGTGCTTCCATCCCATATGCACCGCCGCCCAATGCCTCGGCTTGCGCTACCAATTGGCGGAACAGTGACGCGCCAAATCTAGCAGGCAATGCGACTTCGTATGCATGTTCGCCAGAAAACGAAATGCGGAACAACCGCCCTGATACGCCCGAAATCGAGATTTCACCGCACGCCATAAACGGCCAGCTTTCTTCGTCGATTGGATCGTCCAACATCGAGTTTAGAAGTTCACGCGATTTTGGCCCAGCCACGGCAAACTGTGCCCATTGTTCAGTAACCGATGCAAAACGAACATTAAGATCGGGGCGCAGTGCCTGCGAAACCCATTCTAGATGTGTCATCACCTGTCCGGCAGCAGCAGTTGTTGTGGTCATGACAAAGTGGTTTGGCCCAAGTCGGGCGGTGGTCCCGTCATCCATCACATGACCGTCTTCACGCAACATCAACCCGTAACGAACCCTGTTTTCCTTAAGGCTGGAAAATGTGTTGCAATAGACGAAATCAAGAAATGCCGCTGCATCCGGCCCCTGAATATCAATCTTACCCAATGTGCTTACGTCACAAATCCCAACAGTATTCCGAACGTAATCGACTTCGCGGTTACAGCTTTGCAACCACGTTGTTTCTCCTTGTTTTGGAAAATAGCTGGGGCGGTACCACAATCCTGCTTCGATCATCGGGGCGCCGCGGTCCACGCTGGCGTGGTGTGATGTTGTCAAACGTTGGGGGGCAAAACCATTGCCTTGCGATCCCGCCCCCATAGCCCCGATGGACACTGGAACATAAGGTGGCCGAAACGTCGTGGTTCCAGTTTCCGGGATACCGCGCCCTGTGGCATCGGCCAAAACCGCCAACGCTGAGACGTTCGAACTTTTCCCTTGATCCGTCGCCATGCCTTGGGTCGTGTAGCGTTTCATATGTTCAACGCTGCGAAAATTCTCTTGGGCGGCGAGCTTGATGTCCTTCACATGCACATCATTTTGGAAATCCAGCCATTTCCGGCCTTTCCCGTCGACCTGCCAAAGGGGTTCAATTTGGTAAGGAGTATCTTCTGCACTGGGAACATCTGCGTTTGGCGAGAACCCAAGGTCAGTCGCGACGACACAGGCTGTTTGCGCTCCCGACTTCAAACACGCAGCATTGCTCATATGCCCAGCGGCTGCCCCGGCGACGCTCATGCCGGGGATCGTGCCATCGGTTGGAACAAACGATTGCAAGTCATCATTCCACGTCGGGCGGCCGTTCATATGGCACGTTAAATGTACCGTGGGGTTCCAACCGCCCGACATCGCCAGACAATCCGTCTCTATCTCTTCTATGCCGCCGGCATGCGTGACAGTGATTTGGTTTAGGCCATGCCGACCCTTGGTTCCGGTCACCAAGCCACCGTTAATCAAACGGTATTCACCCCGCGGCTTAGCAGCCTCCCGGCTATCAACAACCGCTGCAACATTCACTCCAGCATCAATTAGATCCACCGCGGTCTGATGTGCGTCGTCGTTGTTGGCAAACACAGTGACAGTGGCCCCTGGTGCGACGCCCCAACGGTTCAAGTAGGCACGCACGGCGCTGGCCATCATGATGCCGGGTCGATCATTATTGGGAAATGCGATGGGGCGTTCGAGTGCCCCTGCACAAAGGATGCTGCGCTTTGCTACAATGCGCCAAAAACATTCGAGTGGCGCGTCACCTGATCCGGCAACCCGCTCCAATGCACCAAATGTGCCATCATCATAGGCGCCGGTGACCGTCGTACGCGGCATGAGACGTACGTTTTTCAGTGCCTTGAGTTGTTCAATTTGGGCTGCGGCCCAGTCTGCACCTACATGACCACCAACATTATAGGTTTCGGCGTTTAATCGCCCGCCCATAACACTGTCTTCATCCGCCAAAATGACGTCCGCACCGGCCTTGGCCGCCGTTAGCGCCGCCATGATGCCGGCTGGCCCAGCGCCAATAACCAACACATCACAATGGGCGAAGGCCTTTTCATAAATGTCTTCATTGGCTTTCCCAGACAACGCGCCAAGACCGGCAGCGCGGCGAATGATCGGTTCATAGACTGCCTCCCAAAACGACTTGGGCCACATGAAGGTTTTGTAATAAAATCCAGCGCTTAAGAACGGTGACATCATGTCGTTGATGGCCATCACATCGAATTTAAGCGAGGGCCAAGCATTCTGACTGCGCGCAGCCAAGCCATCGTATAGTTCAAGCGTCGTGGCTCGAATATTGGGGTCTTGGCTCGCCCCATCGCCCATCGTGACCAAGGCGTTAGGCTCTTCCGAGCCCGCCGTTAAAATCCCACGCGGGCGGTGGTATTTGAACGACCGTCCGACAAGTCGCACGTCATTGGCCAATAATGCAGCAGCCAATGTATCGCCCTGTCGCCCGACGTATGATTGACCGTCAAAGGTGAATGAGACAGGTGCCGCATTTTGGTTTTGACCTTTTCCGGAAACCCTCATCGCGTGTCCTTCTCAACAAGTTCACAGCGCGACACCGCATGGGTCAGCGTGTTACGGGTGACAATCAACCAAGCGCCACACCCCGCAGCGTGGTGCCAAAGGTCGCGAATTTCACCAGCAGAGTTATCACGGTTATGTAAATAGTCATCCCACGCGGCTAAGCCTGCGTCCTGGTTCGGGCGATCCAATTCAATGGCATCGCCTTTGTAGTAAAATTCGCGGCGGTCACGTTCACCGCAAATTGGGCAGGTCAGTCGCATGGGATATCCTTAGCAGTTTGAAACCGTAAATCCGGACACCGAACGCCCCAAAGCATCGTTGAATCGCATTTCGATCCGTCCCCCAGTTTGAATGAACGCACGAGGGCCTTGGCCAGAACATAGATCTTGGCGGAATGTTGTTCTCAGATACGCGTCTACTTGGCCGCGAGGTAAATCCCGAAACGTTTCGGACAGACTTTGGCTTACTTCATAGTTAAACGTTATCGTGTTGCCCTCACTTGTAGCGCCCCTTGCGATCAAGTCAGAACCGAGTCTTTCGCCATTGTCAGCGTTGGCTTCCGCCACAACTGTCTGAATTATCTGATCCATCTCAGGTGTCGCTGGACCGGGGGAATTTACCGTTGTTTGACATGCGACAAGGACAAAAAAGGAACTTAGTAAGATTGAAAAACGCAACATTTATCTCCGATTGTAGTTCTCTAAATTTGTTAATGTAGATTATGTTGAGAGCCAGTGCCCTCTTCATCCATCAGCCCCACGCCAGTGCGGAAACGGTCTAGCCGATAGCGAGCGGCTGGAGCATGATGATTGCCAGTAGCAATAAGGTGAGCATAGGAAAACCCAGATCCAGGGACGGCCTTAAACCCGCCGTAGCACCATCCGCAGTTCAAGAACAAACCATCGGTTTCCGTTTTGTCGATGATCGGGGACCCATCGGGGGACATGTCCATGATCCCACCCCAAGACCGCAGGACTTTGGCCTTCGCAATTGAAGGCATCAGCGTCATGGCTGCATCCATGACATGTTCTTTCATTGGCAAGTTGCCACGTGCGGCATAGGTCTTATAAAAATCCAGATCGCCGCCAAACACCAAGCCACCCTTGTCAGACTGGCTGATATAAAAGTGGCCCATTCCAAAACTGATGACCCCGGGCATGATTGGCTTTAGCCCTTCTGATACAAAGGCTTGCAAGACATGACTTTCAATCGGCAACCGCATTCCGGCCATGCCCGCGACCAAGGACGATCGGCCTGCGACCACAATTGCGACTTTCTTGGCGCGGATGCCCCCCCGCGTGGTCTGAACACCTTTTACCACGCCTCCTTCGATATCGATACCAGTCACTTCGCAGTTTTGAATAAGGTCAACACCCCGCTGATCCGCACCACGAGCATACCCCCACGCGACTGCATCATGACGTGCAGTTCCGCCCCGCCGGTGCATTAATCCTCCGTAAATTGGAAACCGAACATTATCGAAATCAATCATCGGGGCTTCTGCACGAACCTGCTCAGGCGTCAGAAGTTCAGCATCGTCCCCTTGATTCACCATTGAATTGCCACGCCGCGCAAACAGATCACGCTGTCCGTCTGAATGACACAACATCATAACGCCGCGTTGCGACATCATTGTGTTGTAGTTCAAATCCTGCTCCATATTTTCCCAAAGCTTGAGCGAATGGGAATAAAACTCGGAGTTGCCAGGCAACATGTAATTGGCTCGCACAATAGTGGTATTGCGTCCAACGTTGCCACCGCCAATGTACCCTTTTTCTAGAACAGCAACATTTGTAATGCCATGTTCTTTAGCCAAGTAGTATGCTGTCGACAAACCATGTCCGCCGCCGCCAATTACGACAACATCATATTTAGGCTTGGGGTCAGGATCACGCCAGACAGGTTTCCACCCGCGCTGCCCGAATAACCCTTCCTTGATGACCTTGAATGCCGAATATCCCATGTCACCTCCTAGTATTACCTCGACCCTAACTTAGCTTGCGAAACCTGCAAGGGCATGAGCCGACAATTAGAGTGTCTTTCGCGACTAACATGATCCAAATAACTTTACCCAATACCTAAACCAACTAAAGTGAAGCTTTCAGCTCAAGCAGAATTTTAGGCCCTCTAATGTCTCGCTCCACCATTTTCACCGCACTCATGGTTGCAGGAACCATCCTACAGGCGTGTATGACTGCTCCCGTACCTGAAACATCAAGCTCTGCGACAGCAGTTGCAGCACAGCCTGCTTCACGCACGTTCCTTTATGCGTGGGGAATGTACGCGGACCCTGTTTTTGACCGTGATGTTGAGACGTTTACGCGTACGTTCACGCGCGCACTTGGCACGCCAACCCAAACAAGCGCATTCGGGTTTACCTCTCCTCGACTATCCACCCCGAATATTGCGGTCATGGAACGCGAACTGGTCGATGTAGCAACACAGGCGCAAGATGGTGTAGACACGGTCGTTGTCATGTTAACATCGCACGGCGCTCCAGACGTATTGGCCGTAAAACCTACGCCTGACGGCCCTATCGGCGGCGTTTCGGCGGATGAGCTGGCAGAATTTTTATCGCCCCTTGCCGACGATCGACAAATTCTAATTTTGCAGGCCTGTTTTTCGGGATCATTGATTGACGAATTGCGCAGCCCGAACCGGATTATCTTGACCGCAGCGGCCGCCGATCGACCGTCATTTGGGTGTAATCCTGACAGTGAGAACACTTGGTTCATTAAGTCCTTGAATCAGGCACTTACGGAGGTTGCTGCAAGCGGTGGGTCATGGGAGCAGGTATTTGCACGAACTAGTCAATTGGTAGCCGCCGATGAAACAACCGCAGGAGTTCGTCCTTCGAACCCTCAATTTTCTGTGGGCGCAAACATGCATTCGGTCTGGTCAGACAATTCACTTTGAAATAGGGCTGGGGCAAGGCAAAGCCACCTTGCCCCAGTTATTCCCCCTAAATTAGAGGCCCTTCGCTTTGTAGCTTTTCGCAACGCGATCGATCGACACCAAATACGCAGCCGTACGTAGGTCCGTGACATCACCACGGCTGTGCCATACTGCGCGCATCGATTGGAACGCTGTTCGCATCGTGTCATCTAGCCCTGACCGGACCAGCTCAAGCTCATCGGCACCACGCAGATACTTTTGCTTGAAGTTTGGCGTCATGGACCATTGATCACCCAGATGTTGGCTAAGGCGTTCGAGTTCACCGACAATTAATTCATGACGCGCTTCTTCTTGGCGGCGTTGCATACGGCCAAACCGAATGTGGCTAAGGTTTTTCACCCATTCGAAATAAGAAACCGTCACACCGCCAGCGTTCGCATACATGTCAGGAACAATAACCGTCCCCTTTTCGCGCAGAACCTCGTCTGCGCCGGCCGTAATTGGCCCATTGGCAGCTTCAATGATCAATGGGGCCTTCACGTTGGCCGCATTTCCTAAGTTGATAACGCCTTCTAAAGCAGCAGGGATCAGGATGTCGCAGTCGTGCTCTAAAACAAGTGCGCCATTTTCCACATATTCACCATGGGGGTAACCCTTGACGCCTGCGTGTTTTCCGATCCAATCGCGCAACGCGTCAACATTGATACCTGTATCATCAACAATTGCACCGTCGCGCTCGATCACGCCAGTGATAACGCTGCCATCTTCCTCTTGCAGGAATTTAGCGGCATGGTACCCAACGTTGCCCAAGCCCTGAACGACGACCCGTTTACCATCTAATGAACCTGACATTCCGGCTGCTTTTACGTCCGCTGGTTCGCGGAAGAACTCACGTAACGCATATTGCACACCACGTCCGGTTGCCTCGACACGACCAGCGATCCCGCCTGCATGCGGTGGCTTGCCAGTAACGCATGCCGCTGCGTTGATATCAGTTGTGTTCATTCGTCGGTATTGGTCAGCAATCCAGGCCATTTCTCGTTCGCCAGTACCCATATCAGGCGCGGGAACGTTTTGGCTGGGGTGAATTAGATCACGTTTAGCAAGTTCATAGGCAAACCGACGAGTGATCCGTTCCAGCTCGTCCTCTTCCCATTGGCGCGGATCAATACACAACCCGCCCTTTGAACCGCCAAACGGTGTTTCAACCAGCGCGCATTTATATGTCATCAGTGCAGCAAGGGCTTCGACTTCGTCTTGGTTCACCCCCATTGAAAATCGGATGCCACCCTTGACCGGCTCCATGTGTTCGGAATGAACAGAGCGGTAACCCGTGAACGTTTCAATCTTACCACGCAAACGGACACCAAACCGGACAGTATAGGTCGCATTACAGACACGAATTTTTTCTTCTAGACCAGGTGGCAGTTCCATCAACGCGACGGCGCGGTTGAACATGATGTCAACACTTTCGCGGAACGACGGTTCTTGGATTGCAGAATTTGGTGAACTCATAATGTACCCTTTCGTGGCTCTAACTGACCTCTGCACCAATGAGGCCTTCAATAAGGTAAACACGATTCCGGTATTAAGTCCCAAGTTGATTAATTATTAAGCGGAAAAAGAACAACAAAAAGGAAAATCGCAAAGGTCTATCCGTTTTCCCTAGCAATTGTCCGTGTAAGATTTGTTCTCACAGTCCAAACAATCACGGCTTAAACGCACGATCGTTGACCATCTGCGTGTCAGTTAACTAGGAATTAACACATTCTGCCCTAATTTTGCCACCTCCCACTGATCTAAGCCACCATGAACAAAAGGGTGACTCTGTCTTCGAAATTTCGTTGGCGAGGTCATTGGGTAGGTTAAAATGATACTAACGCTGAAAAACTTGTTGTCCGACTCCACCGTTTCATCACGATGGTATTCCCGCTTTCGTAAAGATGAAGGCGGGTCGATGATCCTTTTTTCTCTGTTTATGTTTGTTCTCATTCTTTGGCTTGCAGGCATGTCTGTTGACTTGATCCGCTTTGAAACCACGCGCGCGAAGCTACAAGGGACATTGGATAGAGCAACTTTGGCTGCAGCAGATCTGGATCAAACGTTGCCCTGCCAAGAGGTTGTTCTGGATTACTTCACCAAGTCAGGCATGGAAGACTTTTTGGATTCCGTTGTTTGCGACGAAGGGCTGAACTACCGCGTCGTAACTGCGAACGCCGAAGTAAACATGCCGCTGTTTTTCTATGACATTCCGCGCGTTTTCTCTCAGCCCTTTTCACCTGGTTTGACAACCCTGAACGTAAGCGGCGCATCTACAGCCGAAGAGCGTGTAACAGACGTTGAAGTTTCGCTCGTGCTTGACGTTTCTGGTTCGATGGCCAGCAACAACCGGATCACCAACTTGCGCCCCGCCGCACGGGATTTTGTAACAACCGTATTGGCAAACAATACTAATGCGCCAAATGGCTTGATCACAATTTCGATGGTTCCGTACAGTGCTGTGGTCAACACGGGTCCGCTGATTTCACCGCTTTTAGATATCAATCGGACACACAACTTCTCAACCTGTCCTTTGTTCGACGACAACAGCTGGTTCAACACGACTACGCTTGATCTTAGCATCACCTACGATCACGTCGCGCACTTTGACCCGGCTTGGTATTCCGGCAATGCGGAACCAATTAATTATCCGTGGTGCCACGTTGAAGACGATCAAAACTTCATCATTCCGGTTACATCTAGCGAGACAGTTTTGCACGACGCGATCGACGATCTCGAGCCTTACGGCAACACGGCGATTGATATGGGAATGAAATGGGGCGTTGGCCTTTTGGACCCAAGCACACGTAGCATTATCACAGCTCTTGCCGGTGCCTCCGGATCAAACGTCGATGCAATTGCGTCTGGCCGCCCTTATGACCACACACAATCTGATGTGTTAAAGGTTGTCGTTCTTATGACGGATGGTTCGAACACAAGCCAATACGACCTTTATGACCGCTTCAAAACGGAAACATCTTTCGTTTGGTTCGACTTAAGCGACGACCCAACACAAGAACTGCACGAGGTCAGCAACTCTGACATTTCATTGCAGTATGATGGTCAGGATACACCTTACCATTACTGGGATGACGAATTTTATTGGAACGGGACCGGTAGAAAGAACCCACTGTACGATTACCCCCGCGGCTATGATAGTCAGGCTGAATACGTCACTGCAATGGAAGATGACCCAATCAGCGTTGCTCCACTTGCGGTTGGCCCGACATACGATGGGTTCGTTCGAAACGCGTCTTGGCAAGAACTTTACGCGAATTGGGAACATGACCGTATTGACAATGATCTAACCAAAGGCGCCTACAATTACGGTCGCCTGCCATGGAGCGCAGGCAGCACATACGCCAAAGATCAATATGGTAACTATCTAACTGACGCGTCTGGGAATTACATTGTAGTTAACCTCCCTGATTACCGCGACTCGTCATATGCGATTGACTATAGCGTAATGAATTCAAGCGGCGCAGACGCTCGGCTTTCAGATTTATGTGAAGCCGCGCGAAACCAAGGGATCGTCATTTATACTGTAGCATTCGAGGCGCCATCAGGCGGGCAATCTGCCTTGCAGGACTGTGCCAGCTCACCTAGCCACTATTTCGACGTGGACGGTACTGACATTTCTGACGCATTCAAGGCAATCGCCTCCGATATCCGCGCTCTGAAATTGACGCAGTAGGGAAACAACATAATGGCTTTTGGTCTCAAAACACTCGCGTCATTTATAAGACGCTTCAGGTCGTCCGAGGACGGTGGCCCGACGGTGGAGTTTGTTTTGGTGTTCACACCCTTCATCATGCTGCCTGTTGCCGGCTTTGAGATGGGCCTGCTGATGACGCGCCACGCAATGTTGGAACGTGGTCTCGACATGGCCATTCGCGAAGTCCGATTGAACACCAGCATCACCGTAACAGAAACAACATTGAAGCAGATGCTTTGCAATGCCGCTGGCGTTCTGCCTGATTGCGCAACCAACGTGCGCCTTGAAATGCGTCCAATCGACCTGTTTCACGATGGAAATACTTCATCTAACGAAATTCCAGCTGAAGCGTCTTGTACAAATGTAAACAACCCGTTTGAGCCCGCCCGCGAGTTCACTGCTGGTACTGCGAACGAAATGATGGTTGTCCGCGCTTGCGGTATTTTCAGCCCAATGTTGCCGACGTTTGGATTAGGTCACTTCCTGTCAAATTTCACAGACGGCCGGTATCGTTTGGTTTCGACAACTGCCTTCGTAATGGAGCCTGCGTAGCATGATACAACGCCTCAAAAACCGCGTACGCGCGTTTCGCCGAGACGAAGAAGGTTCGATCATCGCAGAAGCGGTGACAATGTTTCCAACCTTGTTTGCTTGCGTGATCGCAATGTTCGTTTTCTTCGATGCATTCCGCAACCAATCGATCAATCTAAAAGCTGCCTATACGATCTCAGACGCGCTGAGCCGTGAGTCCGAATATATTGACAACACCTATATGGTGAACACATGGCGGCTTCACCGCTTCCTCACCAACTCGCCAACTCTAACGCAGTTGCGTGTATCTGTGATCCAGTACGATGAAGACGATGACAAACACACAGTGTCTTGGTCTGCCTCAAAAGGTGGAATTGGTGAACTGACAAACTCGGCTTTGAACTCAATGGTCGCTGACGAACAGATCCCAGTGATGCCTGACGGCGAAACACTGATTATCGTACAAACGGCCGTTAACTATACGCCGGTGTTTTCGATCGGCGTAGAATCGTTCAACTTCGAGAACATGATCTTCACGCGTCCACGATTTACGCCTCAGCTGTGCTACAGTCACGACGGTTCGTTCGGTCAGGCCGAGTGCCCGCAAAGCAGCTAAACGGCTTAGCCTTCCCGTACACGCATCGCAATTTGTTCGGCCATGAACTTGGCTGGGCCAGATGGGGTTACCCCGCCGATACCAACGCGTTTTCCGTAACGCCACCAAAGGCCGGGCGCCCATGCCCGCTCTTGGGAAGAACGAACCCTCAACACGAACCCATTCGACGGTTTGAACGCTAGCGCACCTCGGTCCACGCCCTTCACATCATCAAGCTTTGCTAAGACAGTCCCGGCGGTATCTCGCAACTCCGTTTCAGTCAGAACCAATCCAAACAATGTCGCACGGCGAAGCCGTTCTGCTACAACAAGGGCCCCAGCGCCGAATGCGATCAGAAAAATTTGCCAACCAAATGCTGGAGGTTGGAAAAACGCCAATATTATCAACAGTGCGCCAAGGGCAAACACCGCACCGTAAGCAAACAGCCTGCGTGCCGCAGTTGCTTGTAGTGTTGCGATTACGTTTTCATCTGACATCGAAAGCCCCTTTACAATTCTCGGGTACCTTTACCGGCCCAACAAACCCTTGGAAAGGGAGAGCGGTAAACGACCTTAAATAGTGAACTTACGCGCATCGGCTTGCCCCCTCGTTCGACGGCTTCTATGGTCGTGCGACGTCAAACGGACCGATCAACATGCGCCTCGCCCTTGCATTTCTTGCGACAATTGCAGCTTGCACCCAATTTCCCGAATTGGACGGCACCGTTGCGCCGGAAATTGCGAATGGGTCACCACCGCAATTGGTACCGCTTTCCCAGATTATTGAACGTGCAAACGTAACTACAGAGACAGCACGAACCGCGGCCGAAGATATTGCGCCGCGAGTGACAAACCTGCGCGCACGGGCAGCCCGTTTACGCGGGCCCGTCATCGATCAAGCAACTCGCGCGCGAATGCTGCGCGGCGTACGTTGAATCCCCGCCGCCGACAGGCTAACAGGCATCAAACGATCTCGCGCAAGGAATATACCAATGTCTGAACCTCTCCGTCTCGGCATCGCTGGCTTAGGCACCGTTGGTGTTGGTGTCGTGCGCATTATTCGCCAACAAGCAGCTTTGCTGCAGGCGCGAACAGGTCGCGAAGTTGTAATCACAGCGGTGTCGGCGCGCAGCAAAGACAAAGATCGTGGCGTAGCGTTGTCAGACTACGCTTGGGAAAACGACCCGGTTGCCTTGGCAAAACGCAACGATGTTGATGTGTTCGTAGAACTCATGGGCGGTGATGCTGGCCCCGCCAAGGACGCTACCGAAGCGGCCCTCGCCACCGGCAAAGATGTCGTGACAGCGAATAAGGCGATGCTGGCAATTCATGGTCAAGCACTGGCTGAAACCGCAGAGGCTGCAGGCCTTGTTATTGGTTACGAAGCTGCAGTTGCAGGTGGCATTCCCGTCATGAAAGCCCTGACAGAAGGCTTGGCAGGAAACGAAATCACCCGTGTGATGGGCGTGATGAACGGCACATGCAATTATATCCTGACCCAAATGCAGGCAACACGCCAAGGCTACAACGCGCTGTTCGCGGAAGCCGACAAACTTGGCTATCTTGAAGCGGACCCGAATTTAGACGTCGGCGGAATTGATGCCGGACACAAGTTGGCACTCCTATCATCCGTTGCATTTGGCACAGTGGTTGATTTCGACGCGGTCGAGCTCGAAGGCATCCAGAACATTACATTGGAAGACATCGATGCGGCCCACGACATGGGCTTCCGAATCAAACTTCTAGGCGTCGCTCAAAAAACAGGGCGCGGCCTAGAACAACGCATGTCGCCCTGCTTGGTCCCGTCTAATTCTCCGCTTGGTCAGCTGGAAGGTGGCACCAATATGGTTGTCATCGAAGGTGATGCCGTAGGCCAGATCGTTTTGCGTGGTGCGGGCGCAGGAGAAGGCCCGACCGCCAGCGCCGTTTTGTCTGATATTGTCGATATCGCACGCGGTGTACGCCTGCCAACCTTTGGACAGCCCGCAAACACGTTAACAAAGGCACGCGCCGCAAAAGCAGCTGTTCCCGCGCCGTATTACATTCGAATGCAGCTGGTAGATAAGCCCGGCGCATTGGCAAAGGTCGCTGCGGTACTTGGCGATGCCGGTGTGTCGATTAACCGTATGCGCCAGTATGATCACGACGACACCTCTGCTCCAGTATTGATCGTGACCCACAAAACATCACGCACCGCGCTGGACGAAGCATTGGCCAACATGGATGCATCAGTTGTTTTGGGTGCTCCTGTCGCCATCCGGATCGAAACGGTCGACTGATCATCTAAACCTGTTAAGCTGGGGCAAATGACGAGCCCCAGCCACTCAGCGTTAACACGCAATATTTCACTTTATCGATGGTCGCGGTTCCTGCGAAGCCTGTTGTTTTGGCAGGCTATTTGGTTTCTGTATTACCAAGACGTGTTATCGGCATCTGATGCAATATTGCTGTACGCCTTAACTGACATTGCCACCACCGCGCTTGAGGTTCCTTCGGGATACATGTCCGACCGATTAGGGCGGCGTAAGACCTTAATCGCAAGCGCCCTGGCGGGCCTAGCTGCTGCGGTTTTGCTGGTATTTGGTGGGTCCTTTCTGCTTTTCGCAATTGCCACCATGTTATTTGGCGCCAGCACGGCATTTTCAAGCGGGACAGACGAAGCGATCCTTTTTGAAAGCCTTGCTGCGATAGGACGTGAAGATGAAATCGAATACCAAGAGATCATTGCATGGAGGTATTCTTTTACGGCACTTGCTTTGTCCGCCGTGATCGGTGGCGCATTGGCAATGATCGACATGAAACTAGCATATGTCGCGGTTGTGTTTTCCTTTGCGGGCCTCACGTGGCTCACTTGGATCATGGTCGAACCACCGCATGAGGAGATCACGAATAACGGTGCCGAGCAACTGCGCTGGCGTCATATTCTAGGCAATGCTCGCAATCCAGTGTTGATGTGGTTCTTTGTCCTGTCTGCGTTACTTTACGCCTTCAGCCACCTTCCATTTGTTTTCGGCCAACCATTCATCCTCGAAGCACTTGACGCAATGGGGTTTGCAAGCTCAGCGCCTTTGGTCAGCGGAACAGTTACGGCGGTTATGATGGCCATATCGGTCATGGTTTCCTTGATGGCCGTTAAAATGCGCAACACGTTGGGATTGCCCGTGCTGATCTTGGGTGCGTTCGCTCTTCAGGTCGCAATTTCGGGCGTTATGGCGTTAAGTGACAGTGTATTGGTCCTCGGTATTATGATGTTACGGATGGTGCCAGACGCATTGACGCGTCCCTTCATTTTGGGGCGAATCCAACCTCTTCTGCCTGACGATAGCAGGGCGACATGGTTGTCTCTGCAGAGTTTTGTCGGTCGTCTCTTGTTTGCCTTCGCCCTAATTGTGGGCGCAATTTCAACGACCGATGTCAGCACGATGCCATACGAAGATATTCAAACCATTCTTGCCGTTGCTACAATCATCGGAACAACCGCGTTGGCGTTGCTAGCACTATTTGCTCGTAAGATTGCGATCGATGCCCCATCCAAATAGGTGTTCAGAATTCGAGAACTTCGAAGAAGGGACATAGCCAATCCCGAATACTAGGATTATGGTATGAGCAATGACAGACACACCACATATTGCGCGTGCTTTTCTTGATGTTACGTCCTCGGCAACCGGCCGCCGCTGGGTTGGCCCATCAGTCGAAGACGACCGCCAAAGCGAAGCCATGGCTCAGGAAACCGCCCTGCCCCTGCCCGTTTGTCGCACTTTGGTTCGACGTGGAGTCAGCAACCATGATGCTGCCGCTTTCTTGGCGCCAACCCTGCGCGACCTTATGCCAGACCCACGTTCTTTGTTGGACATGGAAGTGGCAGCCAAGCGAATAGTCACGGCAGCCCGAACTGGTGAAAAGGTCGCCATTTTTGCCGATTATGACGTGGATGGCGGAACCTCTGCCGCCCTATTAATTAATTGGTTGCGGACCTTTGGTAACACGCCAACGTTATATGTTCCCGACCGAATTGATGAAGGATATGGCCCAAATAACGAAGCAATGGCCACGCTAGCGGGTGATCATGACCTTATCATCTGTGTAGATTGCGGCACCTTATCCCATGAACCGGTTGCCGCTGCCATCGGCGCAGATGTGGTAATTCTAGACCACCACTTGGGGGGCGAAACCCTTCCCGATGCCCATGCTGTCGTTAACCCGAACCGGCAAGATGAAACCGGCGACCTTGCTCATCTGTGTGCAGCAGGCGTTGTGTTTTTGTGCCTCGTTGAAACAAACCGCCGATTGCGCGAATCCGGTGAAAAAACACCTGACCTTATGGGGCTTCTTGACCTTGTTGCCCTTGGTACGGTGGCTGATGTGGCCCCGCTTGTCGGGGTAAACCGTGCCTTCGTTCGACAAGGGTTAGCAGTAATGGCACGCCGCCAACGGCCCGGTTTGGTCGCATTGTCTGATGTGTCACGTATGGATACGGCACCTTCATCCTACCACCTTGGGTTCCTTTTGGGTCCACGGGTGAATGCAGGTGGGCGGATCGGCAAGGCTGACCTTGGTGCGCGGCTGCTGGCCACCACAGATCCGCGTGAAGCCCAGTCAATGGCCGAACGATTGGACGAACTAAATACCGAACGTCGCGACATCGAAACGCAAGTCCGCGAAATGGCAATAGAACAGGCCGAAGACCGCGGTTTTGACGCCCCACTGGTTTGGGCAGCAGGCGAAGGTTGGCATCCCGGCGTCGTTGGGATTGTGGCTTCACGCCTAAAAGACGCGACGAACCGGCCTGCGATTGTGATCGGGCTGGACGGCGAGATCGGCAAAGGGTCCGGGAGATCAGTATCAGGCATCGATTTGGGTGCTGCAATCCAGCGATGTGCTGCAGAAGGGCTACTCATCAAGGGTGGCGGGCACAAAATGGCCGCTGGGTTGACCGTGGCGCAAGATCAGCTGGAGCCCGCTATGGCACGTCTGTCGGAGTTGCTTGGGAAACAAGGGGCGGGCGACATTGGGCCAGCCGATCTGAAAGTGGACGGCCTATTAATGCCCGGCGCGGCCACGGTCGAGCTAATCGAACAAATCGAAAAAGCAGGTCCTTTTGGTGCGGGTGCCCCTGCACCGCGGTTTGTGTTTCCAGACTGCACTATTCACTTTGCCAAACAAGTTGGTGCAAACCACCTAAAAATCACGTTCGGAGACGGAATAAGCGCCCGTGTTGATGCCATTTCGTTTGGCGCATTAGATGGCCCAATTGGCCCGCTGTTAATGAACCATGGCGGCGCTCGGTTCCATCTGGCAGGGCGACTGGAAGTGAATACATGGCAAGGGCGCCAACGCCCGCAACTGCGTTTGGAAGATGCGGTTTTAGCGAACTGAATTTTTCCGAAATTATTTTAAAGAATCTGCTTGCGCACCCCGTCGGCTTTTCCTAAATACGCCTCACCAAACAGCGGTCCCTTCGTCTATCGGTTAGGACGCCAGGTTTTCAACCTGGAAAGAGGGGTTCGATTCCCCTAGGGACTGCCATTTGGGACCTTCGAAAAATGATACTTTCTCATGCACGCTGTGCGCTTACGCTCATTTTGCGCGTTTTCTCCATTATCAAGTCTTTCAAACGAATGCTGTTTGCGCATTGGGCGTGGCCCTACCACTGCAGACAAACTAGACTGTAGCCATGCAATCAAAATACTTCACACCAACGGGCGGCCTGCCCGCTCAAACTCAGCTTTTGACGGATAGAGCCGTATTCACAGAAAGCTATGCCGTTATTCCCAAAGGGGTGATGCGCGATATCGTAACGTCAAACCTCCCTTTTTGGGACAAAACCCGCGCGTGGGTTCTCGCACGCCCTTTGTCTGGATTCGCCGAGACGTTTAGCCAATACATAGTTGAGGTTGCCCCAGGTGGCGGGTCTAACCGCCCTGAAACGGATCCCGATGCACAAGCTGCCCTATTTGTGACAAGCGGTTCCGCCGTCTTGACGATTGGAGGGGCTGACCATCAGCTTACCGAAGGTAGTTTTGCATACGTACCCGCAGGTATGAACTGGGCTTTTACGGCATGCAAAGACGCTGGTTGCACATTCCATTGGGTTCGCAAGGCGTATGAAGCGGTCGATGGCATTCCCTCCCCCGACCCGATTGTGACCAACGACGCCGATATTGCCCCAACACCGATGCCTGACACCGACGGTGTATGGGCCACAACGCGGTTCACAGACCCTAGTGATATGCGCCATGACATGGCCATTACCATTGTCACGCTTCGACCGGGTGGCGTGATACCGTTTCTTGAAACACATGTCATGGAACACGGGTTGTACGTGCTTGAGGGCAAGGCCGCGTATCGGTTGAATCAAGATTGGGTCGAAGTCGAAGCCGGAGATTTTATGTGGCTGCGCGCATTCTGCCCGCAGGCCTGTTATACAGGCGGACCAGGACCGTTTAGGTATCTCTTGTACAAAGACGTAAACCGCCACCCTGGCCTGTAAGCAAAGATTCTTAACAACAAAAAAGCCCCCGCTACAAGCGGGGGCTTTTGTTTTCATAAATGGCCGAACTTAGGCGTCCATCTCTTTAGGCAATACCAGGTTCAAGAAGATCGCCATGATTGCAGTCGGTGCTACAGCCGATGTCGCCAGTGTTTTCACTACACCGGGTAAATACTGAACAGCAGTTGGAACAAGGTTCAGACCAAGGCCAAAGGCAAGACTTACAGCAATAATGATCATTGTACGGCGTGTCATTTTCTCTTCTGCAAGAACATTCAAACCAGCAGAGGCAACCATACCGAACATCACAATTACACCGCCACCAAGTACTGGCAAAGGCATGGATGCAATCACTGCGCCAACTTTCGGCACTAGACCGCAGATAATCATGATCACACCAGCAATCGTAACAACGTGGCGGGACATAATGCCGGTCATGCCGACAATCCCGACGTTCTGGCTGAAGGATGTGTTTGGCAAGCCACCAAAGACGCCAGCGACCGCTGTACCCAAACCATCAGCATAAGTCGCACCAGCAATTTCTTCATCCGTTGCATCACGCCCGGCGCCCGCTTTTGCAGTTGCAGATGCATCACCAACAGTTTCGATCGCTGAAACAATTGAAACCAACGTTACGGCGATCACTGCACCTAGGTTAAATTCAAATCCATATGGCAGCGGTTTGATTGATGTGACCCACGCAGCACCGGATACAGGGGCCATATTGACCATGCCAAGAACTGCAGCCAACGCATAGCCAGCGATCAAACCGATCAAAATACCGGAAGCCGACAGAACGCCCTTAGTAAAGAACTTGACCGCCAACGCCACAACAATAACGGTCAATGCTACAGACCAGTGCTTCAACGAGCCAAAGCTTTCAGCGGCCATTTGGAAATCGGCGGCACCACCCGCAGCGTATTTGATCGCTACAGGAATGAGGTAGAGACCGATTGCCAAAATCACGAGGCCTGTGATGAGCGGTGGGAACAACCAACGCAGGTTCTTGATCACTGCACCCAGGCAGAAATGAACCACACCACCGATGATACAGGCCGTCAAAGCAACGCCAAGGCCCATAGTCGCAGCAATGCCAGCAAGCACACCAACAAAGGCAAAGGATGTACCTTGCATAATCGGTAAGCGCGCGCCGATTGGCCCAATACCCACGGTTTGGAAAACAGTTGCAATACCTGCAAACAGCATCGCCATTTGAATCAGGTAAATCTGTTCTGGCCCACCAAACGCAAGCCCAGCAGCGCCTGCGACGATGATAGAAGGCGTTACGTTTGAAGCAAACATTGCCAATACATGTTGAAGCCCAAGCGGGATCGCCTGCCCAATGGGCGGCGTCACATTTGGATCAGAGTAAGAAGTGTCAGTCATTGTCGTTATCCCTTAGGTTTGTGTGCGCCCATCTTTTGCGGGCTTTGATTACAATTCGACGATGTATGCCTCATCGAAGTTGTGCTCTTGCAGGTTGTTGCCGTCGCCGATGCGATCGACGACAGCAAACAACCCTGGGTCTGACAGCGGGGTCAGCACCCCGTGCCAAATGTTCTTATGAATATTGATCGCCTGACCTGCCATCGTCACAAACGCGACTGGCGTATTTGGCTGGCCATCAGCGTCTTGTGCGACGATAACTAAAAACGGATTTTGATGCATTGGAATAAACGCCTGCGACCCGAGCGGATGCCGTTCCATCAAATCCAAAGTGTAGGGCAATTCGCGGGCCTGCGCATGGAACAAGCTAATGCCCGCGCGACCACCGTCAAATTCCAGCCCAGCACGGTCGTGAAATCGCCCACAAAAACCTTGATTGATGATTTGATCTGCGCCCCCAGAACAATCCAATACATCACCAAAGTTACCGAAAGCTTCGGCTGTTAAAGGGCGTGTCGATATGCGCTTCATCCCAGCGTGTCCTGCAATCGAAATTCAGCGATCCGTTCAACCTGTCTACAAGCTTCGTCAAATTCTGTTTCGCTGTCATGCGCGATCCGCGCTTCGAAATTTTGCATGATCGATGCCTTAGTGTGGTCCCGCACAGCAATGATGAATGGGAATCCGTGTTTCGCAACATAGTTGGCGTTCAACGTCTGGAACTGATCCCGTTCTACATCCGTAAGCGCATCTAGTCCCGCGCCGGCCTGTTCAGCCGTGCTTTCCGCGGTCAATTGCTTTGCAGCGGCCAGCTTACCAGCCAAATCAGGGTGCGCGTGTAGCACACCTATACGTTCATCCATGCTGGCAGTTCGGAAAACGCGGCACAGCGCGGAAAGAACCCCGATTGCGGTGTCATGTGTCGGCCCCAATTCAAGCGTGTATGCCCGTTCTGCGATCCACGGTGAATGTTCAAATATGCCGCCAAAAGCTGTTACAAAATCGACTTTGGACATCTGGGATGGGCGCACCTTCCTCACGTGGGGGTTTGTGGATGCCCAATGATCTGCGATCTCTTCGCGTGTGGCGAACCAAACGTCATCATGGCCCTGTACGTATTCAACAAACTGCCGCAAAGCTTGCGCCCGCCCTGGTCGCCCGACCAATCTGCAATGCAGGCCGACAGACATCATTCGTCCGCCTTCGGCGTAAAGCTCATCAAAGGTGGCCTTAAGGTAGTCAAGAAATTGCGATCCGGCATTGAACCCTTGCGGTGTTGCGAAACGCATATCGTTACAATCCAACGTGTAAGGGACGATCAGTTGATCAGAATCTCCAAATTCTTTCCAATATGGCAAGTCATCGGCGTAGGCATCAGCAACGTACTTGAAACCACCCTCCTCTGCGGCCAACCGAATTGTGTTTTCTGAAGACCGCCCTGTGTACCACCCTCGTGGACGGGACCCGACGACTTCTTCGTGCAGCACAATGGCTTTCGCAATTTGTGCCCGCTCTTCCGCCTCGGGCATATCTTTATGTTCGACCCATTTCAGCCCATGCGAGGCGATTTCCCAACCGGCTGCCTTCATCGCGTGAACCTGTTCGGGTGCACGCGCCAAGGCGGTTGCAACCCCGTAAACCGTAACAGGCAGATGGTTCAGCATACGATGGAGGCGCCAAAACCCAGCCCGCGCGCCGTACTCATAAATTGATTCCATATTCGCATGTCGTTGACCAGGCCACGCTGCGGCACCGACGATTTCAGATAAAAACGCCTCAGATGCCGGGTCACCATGCAGTATGTTATTCTCGCCACCTTCTTCATAATTAAGGACAATTTGCACCGCAATGCGCGCGCCATTAGGCCAATTCGCCTGCGGTGGGGTGCGGCCATAGCCGGTCATATCCCGTGGGTAACGTGGTGCGTTGGTCATAAATCTTCCTATATCTACGAATTGTTAACGCATTTTGATGCGGTTGATTTATAGGGAATTCTTGAAAGACCCTCAGATTACCATTGTTCGCCTTGTTATTCAGCAACAGCGCAGTAGTGTGACCAAAACGGAGGCCCGAAATGCCCGGATACTTAACAACCCACATTCTCGATACGGCTCGCGGCGTCCCTGCCGAAGGTATCAAAATTGCTTTGTACCGCGTCAGCGGCAACAGTCACCGCAAAATTGCAGACACGGTCACAAATGGAGATGGCCGCACAGACGAACCTATTTTACCGGTCGAAAAATTTACAGTTGGGCAATTTGAGCTTGTCTTTTTCTGCGGTGAATACCTAGAAACCAATAGACAATCGGTTGGTGAATTTAAGTTCCTAGACCAAATCCCGATCCGGTTCGGTATCGATGATCCAGACGCGCATTATCACGTACCCCTTCTTCTTTCACCTTTTGGATATTCGACCTATCGCGGCAGCTGAACACCGCGCTGAGCGTCTTTAACGGCCGCACCTACACGTTCTGTCATGTATTCCATAAACAAGCGGGCTTTTGGGTCCTGTCTACGTCGGTGCGTATAGAGGCAAGCCATTTGAATTGGCGCAGGCGGAGTTTCGCAGGCAACTGGCTCAAGCCTACCTGCCTTTAGGTGTTCAGCCACTTCAAAAACAGGTTTCAGCGCAATCCCATGACCTGCCAACGCCCATTCGGTCAGGACATCGCCATCATCGCATTCATAGCGGCCCCTTACTTGAAACCGCTTTGGGCCGTCTTCCGTTTGCAACGGCCATTTGAATTCAACTGCCCCTGGGTATCGCAGGTTAAGACAATTGTGGTTGTCTTCGATGAGGGCCTGCCCATCTAACGGGTTCCCAAATTTTGAAATATATTGGGGTGAAGCCACCAATACACGTTCACAGTCAGCTATGGGACGGATCCGCAGGTTGCTATCTTCGGGCTCCCCCAAAAAGAAAGCGATATCAAGACCTTCTGTTGTTATGTCGACTTTGCGGTCGGTTAACCGCATACGCACGTCAATCAGGGGGTAATCGCGCCCGAAATCTGGAACGTTCGGCGCGATTAAGCGGCGCCCAACGCCAAGAGGCGCCGAAATAAACAGTGACCCTTTGGGGTTATCCGTAATCCCTGCAACCTGCCCCTCGGCTTCATCAACGGCATCCAGAACGGCAACCGAACCCGTGTAAAATGCCCGACCCTGTTCTGTGGGTGTTAGACTGCGGGTGGTCCGTTGAAACAAGCGAACGTTTAAATGTTCTTCTAAGGCTGAGATTCGTGACGAGGTAACCGCAGGTGAAACACGTAGGTCGCGTCCTGCTGCAGACATAGACCCAAGCTCATAGACGCGGACAAAAGTTCGAATATTATCGAGATAGGACATTGTTTTGTTTTTCTTGATAGAGACTCATCGGCTCATGGAATAGCAAAAGAACGGGCCAAGCGGTAGCCTTGGACAAAACCAAAGGGAAACACTGGAATGTATGACGTCGCGATCTTATGGGACTGGTTTGCATTTGCTGTGCGTTGGCTACACGTCATCACAGCAATGGCTTGGATCGGCGCATCATTCTATTTCATCGCACTGGACCTGATGTTGCGGCCTGCCGACGATATGCCAGACGGCGCAACCGGCGAAGAATGGGAGGTCCACGGCGGCGGATTTTACCACACAACGAAATACATGGTCGCCCCCACACGCATGCCGGAACATCTAACTTGGCATAAATGGCAAAGCTATTGGACTTGGTTGTCTGGCGCTGCGTTACTCATGATCGTTTATTGGGTGGGCGGCGAATTGTATCTGATCGACGCATCCAAAGCAGACCTGACGCTTTTCAATGGGATCGTAATTTCTGGTGCATCCCTCGCCGTCGGATGGATCGTCTACGATTTTTTGTGCAAGTCAAAGCTGGGGGACGCTCCGACCGCGCTGATGTTGCTTTTATTTGTTATGTTGGTTGCTATGTCGTGGGGGTATCATCAGGTATTCACCGGCCGTGCTGCGATGCTTCATCTGGGCGCATTTACCGCCACGATCATGACAGCCAATGTTTTCTTTATCATCATGCCCAATCAACGCATTGTCGTCGCCGATTTAAAGGCTGGCCGCACACCGGATGCCAAGTACGGGAAAATTGCTAAGCTACGGTCGACCCATAATAATTATCTGACATTGCCTGTCATCTTCTTGATGCTAAGCAACCACTATCCGCTGGCATTTGCCACTGACTATAGCTGGATAATTGCTGCACTTGTTTTCTTGATGGGCGTCACGATCCGGCACTATTTCAATACAATGCATCGCACAGGAAAAGGCCCACATTGGACGTGGGGCGCGACGGCTTTGCTGTTTATCATCATTGCATGGCTCAGCACCGCCAACACATGGGTGCAAGATACGTCAACAGAAGCCCATGTCCCTACTGAATATGAAGAGACATTCATGGCAGCGGCGGGATTTGATGAAGCGCATTCTATCGTTATGGGCCGCTGTTCCATGTGCCACGCGCGCGAACCGTTCTGGTCAGATAGCCTTCAATGGGCGCCAAAGGCCGTTGTTTTGGACACACCAGAAGACATCGCGAAAAACGCGCGCGCCATTTATTTGCACGCAGGTATCAGCCACGCGATGCCCCCTGCGAACGTCACCTATATTACCGAACAAGAACGCGTCACCCTCGCCCAGTGGTATCAAAACGCCAGTAAGTATTAAGTGTTATTTTTTGAATGAGAATAATTCTCAATTGCATTGACATTCTGTGTGACTAAACCTTAGTCTTCGGCAACACAGAACGGAGACGCGACTATGATGAAACGTGCCTTTTCCTTGCTCGCCCTTATGGCAGCTCCGGCCGCCGCTGATGACTTCAAGGTCGTGACCACATTTACCGTTATCGCAGATATGGCCCGCAACGTTGCTGGCGATGCCGCGATCGTCGAATCTATCACCCGTCCGGGTGCCGAAATTCATGGCTACCAGCCCACACCACGCGATTTGCTGCGTGCGTCAGATGCTGACCTAATACTTTGGAATGGCATGAATTTGGAACTTTGGTTCGAACAATTCGTCGACAACCTTGGACCGATCCCATCTGCAACCATTTCCGAAGGGATCGAACCTGTCTCGATCCGTGAGGGCAGCTATGAAGGCTTGCCCAACCCACATGCGTGGATGTCATTGGACAATGCACTGATCTATATCGACAACATCGCAGCTGCGATGTCGTTGGGCGACCCCGTAAACGCAGAAACCTATGCAGCCAATGCCGAAAACTACAAAGAAGAGATCACCGCGGCCATTGCGCCCCTGCGTGACGAGATTCAAACAATTCCGGAAGACCAACGCTGGTTGGTGACTTGCGAGGGTGCGTTTAGCTACCTTGCAAGGGATTTTGGCCTTCAAGAAGCCTATCTTTGGCCCATGAACGCAGACCAAACCGGCACCCCACAACAAGTGCGGTCGGTTATCGACACGGTTCGTGAGTTCGACATTCCAGCGGTATTTTGTGAAAGCACGGTCAATACCGATCCAGCCGAACAGGTCGCGCGCGAAACTGGCGCGGCATACGGTGGCGTATTGTATGTCGACAGCCTTTCAGCGGAAGATGGCGCAGTACCAACATATTTGGACCTATTGCGGGTTACGACTGAAACAGTGGTCGAAGGACTAACCCAGTGACACCGCCCGACGCCAGCGCTTTGCCTCCCCCCGCACCACACCAAACATCAAAGAACCAAGCGGGATTATACGCTGACGGCGTAACAGTAACGTACCGCAATGGAACAACCGCGTTAAAAGACGCATCTTTCGCTATTCCACGCGGAACAATTGCGGCGCTTGTTGGCGTGAATGGCGCAGGTAAATCGACATTATTCAAAGCGATCATGGGGTTTCTCCCTGCAGCTGCTGGTGAAATTGGTGTCTTGGGGCAAACGGTTCGGCAAGCCATCAAAGCCGGCATCGTCGCTTACGTCCCACAAGCCGAAGAAGTTGATTGGTCGTTTCCGGTGTTGGTCGAAGATGTGGTCATGATGGGCAGGTATGGCCACATGGGCATGTTACGTCGCCCGAAACAGGTCGATCATGATGCGGTCTCTGACGCATTGGAACGCGTCGGCATGTCTGAATTCCGTAACCGCCAGATTGGTGAACTCTCGGGTGGGCAGCGCAAACGTGTTTTTTTAGCCCGTGCTTTGGCTCAGAATGGCCAAGTAATATTACTCGACGAACCTTTCACTGGCGTGGATGTACAAACCGAAGAAGCCATTATTACACTGTTGCGCGAGCTTCGTGACGAAGGTCGTGTCATGTTGGTCTCGACCCACAACCTTGGGTCTGTTCCTGAATTTTGCGACCAAACGGTTTTGGTTAAGGGAACAGTATTGAATTTCGGCCCCACCGCAGAGGTCTTCACAAAAGATAATCTGGAGGCCGCGTTTGGCGGCGTTTTGCGCCACTTCGTTCTTGGTGGAGCAGAATTGCATGACGACGACGACGAGCGCAAAGTCACCATTCTGACAGATGACGAACGCCCATTCGTTATTTACGACGACAAAACACGCACAAACACGGGCAAAGAATGAACGTATTGCTGGAACCATTTACCTACAGTTTCATGCTGAACGCGATGGTCGTATCCGCCCTTGTCGGCGCGGTCTGTGCGTTTTTGTCCTGCTACCTGATGCTAAAAGGCTGGTCTTTAATCGGCGACGCCCTTTCACATTCTATCGTTCCCGGTGTTGCGGGCGCCTATATGCTAGGCCTCCCTTTCGCGCTCGGCGCATTTTTTTCTGGTGGTTTGGCCGCCGCTGCGATGTTGTTCTTGAACCAACGAACTGGACTAAAAGAAGACGCCATTATCGGGCTTATCTTTACCAGCTTCTTCGGGCTTGGCCTATTCATGGTGTCCGTCTCGCCTGTTGAAGTGAATGTTCAAACAATCATCCTTGGTAACATCCTTGCAATAACTCCGTCTGACACGCTGCAACTGGCTGTAATCGGAGTTGTTTGCTTGGTTGTCTTGTTGGCGAAATGGAAGGACCTGATGGTTTCGTTTTTTGATGAAAACCATGCGCGTTCCATCGGGTTGCGACCTGAACGTCTGCGATTTGTATTCTTTGTTTTACTGTCTGCTGCTTGTGTTGCCGCGTTACAGACAGTCGGCGCGTTTTTGGTAATTGCTATGGTCATCACCCCCGGTGCGACCGCCTATTTGCTGACCGACCGTTTTCCGCGCCTGTTGGTCATCTCGGTTTCAATTGGTGCGGTGTCTAGTTTCGTTGGCGCATACATTTCGTATTTCTTAGACGGTGCGACAGGCGGCGTCATCATTTGCCTCCAAACAAGCATTTTCGCCATCGCATTCTTCTTTGCGCCAAAACACGGGCTTTTCGCGGCACGCCGTCGCGCAGCTGAGGCTTTGCGCGCATGACCGACCTTTTGCTCCCCTTCCAGTTTCCGTTCATGCATGGCGCGTTCTACATCGCATTATTGGTAGGGCCACCAACAGCAATGCTGTCTTGTTTCCTTGTTCTTAAAGGCTGGTCGCTCATGGGCGACGCCGTATCCCATGCGGTTCTGCCCGGAATTGTATTGGCGTACATTGCAGGATTACCTTTGATCGTTGGGGCCTTTCTTGCCGGCATGTTTTGTTCAGTTTTGACAGGCTATCTAGACGCCAATTCGCGCATTCGGCAGGACACAGTCATGGGTGTTGTGTTTTCTGGGATGTTTGGGCTTGGACTTGTATTATATACGAAAATCGAAACCAACGTGCATCTCGACCACATTTTGTTTGGCAATATGTTGGGCGTGAGCAATGCTGATCTTTGGACATCGGGCATCATTGGTTTTTTGGTCTGCGCAGCTTTGCTGATTTGCTGGAAAGACCTACTGCTTCATGCATTTGATCCCGCGCAAGCACGCGCAATTGGGCTTCCCGTGAGAGTATTGCACTATGGGTTGCTGACGATCCTGTCCCTCACAATTGTGGCAACGCTAAAGGCGGTTGGCCTCATCCTAGCGATAGGGTTACTTATTGCCCCAGGCGCGATTGCATTCCTTATCACACGCCAATTCCGACACATGCTGATGGTCGCCATACTGGCATCAACTGCTTCACTTGTTGGCGGCGTATACCTTAGTTTTTGGTTCGGATCGGATGCAGGGCCAACTGTCATTCTTGTGCTAACAGTTCTTTTTTTGTTGGCCTTTACATATCGTCTGGCCGCAAACAAAACCCAAGAAGCGCGCGACATCTGATGTTGAACAACATGTTCGACAAACATGGATTGGCCTGCAAAACTAGGTCCTGCTTTCCAATGAGTTGAGGTATGCAATAACCTCACTGCTCCAGTGCACCGAAAAACAGCAATTTTGTTCCCGGAGCACGGGTTGGGTATTTTGCATAGTTATCAAATGCAGGTCAAACCACCGACCAATATGTCGCAAACAGAACTGAGGTTATTCAATGATCTATATTGCTTTCATCGCATCCTGCGGATTGATAGTAATCGCCGCAGTGCACTTGATGTGGGCGTTAGGAATTTGGTGGCCTATCAAAGATGAAACACTATTGGCACGAACCGTTGTCGGCGCGCGTGGCATAGAAAAAATGCCTGGGCCAATTGCGTGTTCATTGGTCGTTGTTGCATTGCTTTTTGCAGCGGCTTGGCCGTGGTTCCCTGAAAGCGCGTTCAAGGCATTTGGTCTGTTTGCTATCGCAGTCGTCTTCCAAATCCGTGCAATTGCAGCCTACGCGCCGATCATGAAGCGCGCGACACCGGAACAGCCCTTCCGAAAACTGGACGAATCTTATTTCGCGCCTGTGTGCATTGCTTTTGGCATTATCTTCATGATCCTGGCAGGCCAGTCAATGGCCTGAAACTGCTCGCAGTACTTTTGAAATGGTGCTGCTGGGGAGAATTGAACTCCCGACCTCTCCCTTACCAAGGGAGTGCTCTACCTCTGAGCTACAGCAGCGCCGTGGGCGCGGAAGTAGACGCAATCTCGCCTCCATGCAAGCCCTCTCTGGACGGTTTTTGCGGCTTGAGGTAACAAGCATCATGAGTAACAAAAAACCATCCTCAGCCGCCCAAACACGCGAAGACCGCCTAAAGGCTGCGTTGAAGGCAAATATGGGACGGCGAAAGGCACAGGCACGGGCACGACAGCAATCTGCGGCCCCTAATCAAGCCGGCGATAAAGCCGCTGAAAAGAAAGAGTAACAGGCATGGATTCTATCGTAGTACGAGGCGGCAAATCACTGTCGGGCAAAATTGAAATTGCAGGTGCAAAGAACGCTGCATTGACATTAATGCCTGCAACGTTGTTGTCGGACGAACCATTGACCCTGACGAACACACCACGGTTGTCAGATATTAAGACAATGACCTTGCTGTTGGAATCGTTGGGTGCCGAAATTTCGTCTTTGCAAGACGGCAAGGTACAAACCATGTCCTGCCACGGCACGATCAACACAACTGCAGACTATGACATTGTCCGCAAAATGCGCGCATCCAACCTTGTTCTTGGCCCTTTGTTAGCCCGTGAAGGCCACGCGATCGTGTCCCTGCCTGGCGGCTGCGCAATTGGCGCGCGCCCAATGGATATTCACACAGATGGCCTTGCAAAAATGGGTGCCGAGATCGACCTTAAAGACGGTTACCTGCACGCCAAAGCAAATGGCGGAACATTAAAAGGCGCGGTTATTGATTTCCCATTTGCCTCTGTTGGTGCAACGGAAAACATCATGATGGCTGCAACGTTGGCCAAAGGCACTACCGTGATCAACAACGCCGCACGCGAACCTGAAATCGTCGATCTGGCCGATTGCCTACGTAAGATGGGCGCACAAATTGATGGCGACGGCACATCATCAATCACAATTCAGGGCGTCGACCGTTTGCACGGTGCGACCCACCCAGTTGTCACCGACAGGATCGAGCTTGGCACCTATATGCTTGCACCTGTCATTGCTGGCGGGGAAGTTGAATGCCTTGGCGGTCGCATGTCGCTGGTTGCATCCTTCGCAGAAAAACTGGATCAAGCCGGTGTTTTAGTTGAAGAAACCACCACGGGCCTAAAGGTTAAGCTTAAAGGCGATCGTCCAAAAGCTGTCGACGTTACAACAGAACCGTTCCCAGGTTTCCCGACAGACCTTCAGGCGCAAATGATGGCGATGCTATGCTTTGCAGACGGCACATCTGTCCTTGAAGAAAAAATCTTTGAAAATCGCTTCATGCATGCCCCGGAATTGGTCCGCATGGGGGCCGAGATCGATGTTCAAGGCGGGACTGCAACAGTTACTGGTGTTGAAAAGATGAAAGGCGCTCCTGTCATGGCGACAGACCTTCGCGCATCCGTATCTTTGATCCTTGCTGGTTTGAAAGCCGAGGGCGAAACGCAAGTAAACCGCGTTTACCACCTTGACCGAGGCTACGAAGACGTGGCCGGAAAACTAGGTGGCGTCGGTGCTGATATCGAACGCGTTCCAGGCTCATGAGCGACGCAACTTTTGAAGACGGGGCAGAAAAGCCCCTACGCCTCAAAGCCTTAGACGCTGATGACCTTAGCGTCCTTTCTGGGTTGGTTCAGGACGCGGTTTTCCCCGCGTCCGAAATCAAGTGGGACCTCAAAGCCCGTCGCTTTGGTTTGTTGTTGAACCGATTCCGTTGGGAAGATGCCCAAAACGCGGAACGTAGATCGCGTGACTATGAAAGGGTCCAATCCGTTCTTGTTATCGAAGACGCGATCAAGGTTCAGTCCCAAGGCGTAGACCCGCGCGACGGTGACATGGTACTTTCACTTCTGTCCCTCACGTTTACAGCCGCTGGCGATGGCGCTGGTTTCATCGAGCTGACTTTAGCAGGCGACGGAGCCATCCGCATCGAAGTTGAAGCGTTAGAAGCGGTTCTAAAAGATGTCACGCGCCCCTACGTCGCCCCTTCAAAATCCAAACCCCACCATCCAGCCTGACATCAATCGACAGACTGGCGCCCGATCACCTCACACAATGAGTGTCCCCCATTGAAGCCCCCTGTCTGTCAGTTTATCTGAACCGCAACAGGAGGGCGCAATGCCACAGTTTTTGAACACCCGCGACGCGGACTTTGAAGCCCAATTTCAAGCCCTTCTAGGGGCAAAACGCGAAGATAGCCCTGATGTGGACGCTGTCGTGACCGGCATTATCGCAGACGTACGAACGCGCGGTGATGCTGCTGTTCTTGAACTAACGGCTAAATTTGACCGCTTAGATTTGAACGCAGACGGATTGCGCTTCACAGATGACGAAATTGAGAACTATTGCGCAAGTGTGTCCCCCGAAGACAAAGCTGCCCTAGAATTGGCTGCCGAACGTATCCGCGCCTACCATTCCCGCCAAATGCCCGAGGATGCATTTTGGGAAGACGAGACCGGTGCCGCGTTGGGCTGGCGTTGGACGCCCGTTTCCGCCGCAGGTCTTTATGTCCCCGGTGGTTTGGCCACCTACCCTAGTAGCGTCTTAATGAACGCAATACCGGCCAAAGTGGCAGGCGTAGGTCGTTTGGCTATGGTCGTGCCGACCCCAGATGGGGCCGTGAACCCAGTTGTCCTGCTCGCCGCAAAAATTGCTGGCGTTGACGAAATATACCGTGTCGGCGGTGCACAGGCTGTCGCCGCCTTGGCCTATGGCACCGAAACAATTGCGCCGGTCGATAAAATCACCGGACCTGGCAATGCATTTGTGGCGGCCGCCAAACGACGCGTTTTTGGTAAAGTCGGCATAGACATGATCGCGGGCCCATCGGAAATTTTAGTGATCGCAGACAAAGACAATGACCCTGATTGGATCGCTTTAGATTTATTGTCCCAAGCAGAGCACGACGAAAGCGCCCAATCACTGCTAATCACCGATGATGCCGCCTTTGGGCAAGCCGTAGCCGATGCGGTAGAGACCCGATTGCAAACCCTAGAACGTCGCGCCATCGCGGGGCCGAGTTGGCGTGATTATGGAGCAGTGATTGTGGTCAGCGATATGGACCAAGCCGTAACCCTATCTGACAGAATAGCACCAGAACACTTGGAAATTTGCACTTCAGATGCGGATGATATGGCGACCAAGGTCACCCATGCGGGCGCAATTTTCATCGGAGGTTGGACCCCGGAAGCCATTGGCGACTATGTCGGTGGCCCGAACCACGTTTTGCCGACTGCAAGGTCTGCACGGTTCTCTAGCGGGTTGTCGGTTATGGATTTTGTCAAACGCACAACATTGTCGCGAATGACGCCAGATGCATTAGCCCAAATTGGACCCGCAGCCGAACGGCTTGCAATTTCCGAAAGTTTGGAGGCTCATGGGCTTAGCGTACGGGCGCGGCTAGACCGCTTGAACAGGACTGAATGATGTCGAAGATTATCCATATTAAATTGGACGACAGTGCTCTGCCGCCCCCAACGCCAGAAATCGAGCAAGAACGCAAAGTTGCGATGTTTGATTTGCTGGAAGATAATTCTTTTGTCTTACCGAAGCGCGATGACCGTTCTGTTCCAGACGGACCATACCGGCTGGGCCTCTCCATCCGGCAAAAAAGACTAGTCTTCGAAATCGCAACCGAAGATACAAATGAAGCTGGCGAATTCCATCTGTCACTAGGGCCATTTCGGCAAGTCGTGAAAGACTATTTCCAGATCTGCGAAAGCTATTTCGACGCGGTAAAATCAGCCGCACCGAGCCAGATCGAAACAATCGATATGGCGAGACGTGGAATTCACAACGAAGGCGCACGCATCTTGGCTGAACGCCTTGAAGGTAAGGCGGATGTAGACAACGATACAGCGCGCCGTCTTTTCACGTTAATCTGCGTATTGCATTTCGGAGGCTAATTTGGACAGGTTGCCGCAATCAATTCTATTTTGTTGTGACCACAATTCTGTGCGTTCACCAATGGCCGAAGGCATTACGAAAAAGTTATACGGGACAGAGGCTTACATACAATCAGCGGGCGTAAGATCCGACCTCGACATTGACGGGTTTGCGGTCGCAGTTTGCCAAGAAATTGATGTTGAACTGTCACGACACCGCAGCCGAAGCTTCGACGAAATGGAAGATTGGGGAGACGATTTATCATCTTTTGACCTGATCGTTGCGCTGTCCCCTGCGAGCCAACGCCGCGCGCTAGAATTGACACGTCACGGTCATTTGTCAGTTGAATACTGGCCCATCCTTGACCCAACTGGTTTGGGTGAGGGTCGCGAAGAGCGTCTGGTATCATACCGGCAGGCCCGGGATCAAATATTGGGCCGGTTACGTGAAAAATGGGGTAACGGAACGACTTGAACATCCCAAACCTGCGCGCCCTAGATTGTTAATGAACATGCAGAAACTAAAATCGTCGTAAGGTTCTGGCAACAAAAGCAGCCTAGTTTACCGCCTTGTTCGTCACTTAGGGCTTGAAAACCGCCCCAAGCCAGCGCATTTAAAGCGCGTCCGCAGTTTCGCGGATTTTTTGTGTTGGAGAGAACATGGCCAAGGAAGAACTGCTCGAATTTCCCGGTGTCGTTAAGGAACTCCTGCCGAATGCGACATTCCTGGTCGAGCTGGAAAACGGCCATACGATCATCGCACACACGGCAGGCAAGATGCGCAAGAACCGCATCCGCGTTCTGGCAGGCGACAAGGTACAGGTCGAAATGACCCCCTATGATCTTACAAAAGGTCGGATCAATTATCGCTTCAAGTAAAGCGAAGCAACGCTTTACGCTGTGTGGGAGGGCGTTTCCAATGTCCGAAATACTGCCGCCACACTCAGGTTGAATGCTGATGCCCGATAATCCCAAACTCATTTTAGGCTCTGGCTCGCCGCGGCGACTGGAGCTTTTGGCGCAGTTGGGATTAGTACCCGTTGCGGTCAGGGCTCCAGATATCAATGAGGACCCGCAGCCGGGTGAAAAACCGCGCGCCTATGTGCGACGGATGGCACTGGAAAAGGCGCAAGCATCGGTCTGCGCGCCTGGCGAGGTTGTCCTGTGTGCAGATACAACAGTTGCTGTCGGGCAGCGCATTTTGGGCAAACCCGAAGATTCGAACGAGGCAGTTTCTTTCTTGCGTATGATGTCGGGGCGTCGGCACCGCGTTATAACCGCAATCGCCGTTAAGACTGTGAATAGTGTTTCGGTCAAAGACGTTGTGACGGACGTAAAAATGAAAAATCTTAGCGCCGCTGAAATCGAAGGCTACGTGGCCACGAACGACTGGCGCGGCAAGGCCGGCGGATATGGGATTCAGGGGCCTGCTGGCGCATTTATCCCCTGGATTGGCGGATCTTTCGCTGCGGTCATGGGGCTCCCGCTAGTCGAAACGGCCAACTTGCTACAAGCCGCTGGTATAAGGATATGGAAATGAAGGGACGAATGATCGTTCTGGATCACCTCGGCGACCGCGAAGCGGCTGCCCTGTTGGTCGATGGTAAGCTCCAAGATCTCCTGATCGAAGACGACAGCGCGCCCCGTCCGGGCGCCATCTATCGCGCTGTTTGCGATCGACCGATCAAAGGCATGGGCGGCATGATGTTACGCCTAACGGATGGAGAAACAGCATTCTTACGTCAAGCAAAGGGATTGGCCCCGGGGCAATCCCTTTTGGTGCAGGTCACGGGTTATGCGGACGACGGCAAAGCAGTTCCCGTTACCGACCGCGTCTTGTTCAAGTCGCGATATGCGATCGTGACACCAGGTAAGCCCGGCATCAACGTAAGCCGCCAGATCAAAGATGATGATGCGCGCGAACGCCTTTTGGCCTGCGCCCACGAGGCCGGCCTGTCTGATGGATTTGGGTTGATTCTACGGTCTTGCTGCGCCGACGCGGCAGATGAAGACATCATTGAAGACATCACTGCGATGGATAGCATGGCAACGGCCATCATGGCCGAATCTGACGGCGAAGCCGAAGCATTGACCGATGGTGATGGCCCACATGGCTTGGCATGGCGCGAATGGGTTGAGCCCGCTGCCGTTGTCACTGAAAGCGGTGGTTTTGAAAACCAAGGTGTACTTGATGAAATGGTGGCCTTGGACAACGCACGCGTCGGCCTTGATGGCTCCGCGTTCATGTATGTTGAACCTACGCGCGCCCTCGTAGCGGTTGATGTCAACACAGGCGGCGATACGTCACCGGCGTCTACACTCAAGGCAAACCTGTCGGCATGTAAGGCCTTGCCAAAGGCCTTACGTTTACGGGGCCTTGGCGGGCAAATCGTGATCGATATGGCGCCAATGTCAAAAGCACATCGCAAGCAAATCGAATCCGCGCTCCGGTCGGCCTTTAAAGCGGATGCAATCGACACAGCCTTGGTTGGTTGGACACCATTGGGCCACTTTGAACTACAACGAAAACGCGAGCGGCTTCCGCTTCCGAAAGGTCTTGCTTAATGGCCTGTCCAATTTGCGACGGGGAAACCAGCCCATCCTTTAGGCCGTTTTGTTCGAAAAGATGTGCTGACGTTGATCTGGCCAAATGGTTAGGCGGATCTTACGCGATTCCGTCAGAAAATCCTGATGATTTTGACGAATTGATGGACGAACTAGAAAAGGCGCACGCCGAAGAAACACCCAAACGTTTGTCCTAAAATGACAGTAATTTCGACTTTGACCGTTTGTTTTGAATTTGGGTCTGGACAGTCCCGCTGCCCCCCCCTAAAACGCGCTCACCCGAGGGGTTAACCCCTTCCCGTGCCTGGGTAGCTCAGGGGTAGAGCAGTGGATTGAAAATCCTCGTGTCGGCAGTTCGATTCTGCCCCCGGGCACCACTTTTCCTACAAGATCTCAACGAGAGTGTAGAGCTAAGTGTTGTTCTTGTTCGTCTCGACGTTCGCTTTGGGGTTGGGGCATCAACCAACCACGATAGTGGACCAACGTCGCACCGGTTGGGGCCTTTAGGTGGACGTCAAAATGGAACTTTCCATCCTTCGTGTATTCGGTCGCATCGCTGCCCGGCAGCAAGGCGCGGGGAATGGGTATACCCAAACAGCGACCTGATTTAACGGGAAAACTCAGCTTGCCCCTTTGAACTGTAAGATCCAAGTCGAACGAGAATATTCCAAACCGTTCCGACATTCCGCGAATGGACGGTGAAAGGTAGGATCGGAAAACCGATGTGCCAAACTGGCGCACCCATGTCTCACCAGCAGCCGATGGTGTCTTGGACACAGAAACAGGAACTTCATATCCAGTCGGTGGAAAGCCAAACAACGTCGCCGCAATGCGAGCCTGGAGGCCTGTACCGCGCGTTACAGTAGCGCACCCTTCATAGTATCGCGGGGTGACAGCGTCATGAGTTGCACGAACTGCGTCCTCCAAGTTCATGAACCGTGGCCCCAGTACGGCCTTGAAAGGCGGAACAACGGGCTGTTCAGACGTCTCTGTCGTGATGTCTAAGTCAGAAAAGCATGTTTCAATTTGATCAAGTGTCACAGCACCTAACGCCGGGTATGCACCAGCAGGGAGAATATTCAAGTTTCGACAGGCAGCGCGAACAGCAACCGCGGGAGTGAAAGGGCCATCACCGTTACTGGCCTTCATTATCCAGCTTCTACGAATATACCCGCCCCCTTTCGGCAAGGTAACGTCAACAACCATACCGCCTGTGTCGGTTCCAAAGGCCCCCAACAGGCGTGCCAGCCACATTACAAACGTGACAAACCATCTAGGCAAACCAAATCGCAGTTTGAAACGTAACCAAGAGAGAGCAGCAAGCCCGTAGCGCATAACCCCGAGCTCCAAACCGGCCCGGAAAGTTACCGTTGGACAATCAAAATGCCTTGGAAACAAGCGTTCGTCGGGAACCTCTATGCGCCAGGCTTGCCGAGCCTCGCCAGCAAGGTCATAGGTACGCGGATCGGACCACGACCGGATCGAAGCCGGTACTCCGCCTTGCGTGACCTCATACTCTAGCCCTGTTTGATTTAGGATACTTTCCACCACGCTGCGTCCGCGAGGTGCTTTGTTTCCTGGCAAGATCGCAGCATCAATCATCAAGGGTGTCTTGCCCCTGCAAAGGGCGGCAACGGCCGCAGACGATACCGCAGGAACTGAGGACATGCCGGAGACAACGCTCAACCCAGCCTCTTTCGCCGACGTGTTAAGGGTCCTTATCCCCGCACAGAAATCTGCATTATCGGAGAGGTCGAAATAGTGCGCTCCTGCCTCGATAGCTGCCTTCGCAATGCGGTATGGGTCATTGCCATACCCATGAAATGGTCCAGCAGCATCTACAACGACATCAAATCCGGCTAACCTATCCAGAAGCCCATTTCGATCAAAGTACAGGTATGCGAATGTCGTATCCTGCGGCTCGTTGCGAGACGCAATGGTGACATCATGTCCATCGCGGCTTAACAGTACGCACAGCCTCGCCCCAAAGGCACCAGTCCCGCCAATTACCAATACCTTCATGGCAGCAACCGCGCGCGCAAGGTCTCGTTGGGGATGGCACACATATCTGCGTGCCCAAACATCGCATACCTGTTGCGCGCGACACGTGCGTACATCCAATCGCGCGCTCGCTTTGGTAGCACCCTCAACCATGTCAGGGCCCATCCAGCCCCACCTGTTACCTGCCCAAGACGGATGACCGCATCTAGGTCACGCGACACGCGGCCATCAGGCTCGATCAGCAGCCAGCTTTCTGGGTCGAGCGGATCTAACTTGTTTTCTGTCATCAATCGGGTACCGGTTTGCCCTTGGATCGGGGCAATCTTGATGGTCCCGAGTTTATCCAACTTATTCACCATACGCGCGCCAAACGCACAAAGGGCGCAGGTGCCATCCATGACAGCGATGATATATCCGGTCTTTAATTCATCCATCTCACACCACCGTTTCACAGCAAAACCGGCGTTGCAACAACGGGCCATTGCGGCATGTTGACCGCATATGTCGGAACGAGACGATGTAACAGAAAAGCGCGCAAGGTTTCCCTCGCGCGCTCTCGTTTACACTTTTACTTGTTCTATGCCGCAGTCCATTCCCAAGGGCGCGTAAAGCCCCCCAAGACATCAGATACTTGATCATCTGTAACCTCGCCCGTCTTGGTAACCTGCGCCACCAGTCCGCGCTTCTTATCTTCAACCACGGATGTGACTTCGGCCGGCACGCCGCCCTTCGCCAACGCAGCGTTATAAACACGGGTAATCGCAGATCGGCGCAGATCGGGTTTGAAAATTTTGCCAACGGCTGTCTTTGGCAACTCGTCCATAATTTCGATGTACTTCGGGTAAGCGGCACGTTCGTGGATGTGCTTTTGCGCAAATTCCATCAATTCTTCTTTGGTAACCGTCGCACCGTCAGTCAATTCCACATAAGCAATCGGAAGTTCGCCAGCATGTATGTCAGGTTGGCCAATTGCACCCGCAAACGCGACTTGTGCATGACCAGCCAGCGCTTCTTCGATCTCAGCTGGGTCAATATTGTGACCGCCGCGAATAATCAGATCCTTCGCGCGCCCTGTGATCCACAAGTAGCCATCCTCATCAATACGGCCTAAATCACCGGTCCGCAGATACTGACGATCCAGCCCCTTGGCACCCTTCTTTGAAGGGTAGAAAAGGTCGGCATTTTTGGCGACTTCTGTATAAGTATTCCCTTCGTATACACCGGGAGAATGCACACAAATTTCACCGATCGCCCCGCCGGACACATCTAGATTGGTGGCAGGATCAACAATCCGTACATCCGTATATGGGAACGGACAGCCGATCGAACCGACTTTTTTCTCGCCAGTTGGTGGGTTGATGGACACAAGGCAAGTGGCCTCAGTCAACCCATAGCCTTCGCAAATTGTAACTCCGGCTGCGGCTTCGAACTTTTTATACAGTTCTAGCGGTAAAGGAGCCGAGCCACAGAATGCAACCTTCAACGATGATGTATCAGCGTCAACTGGGCGCTGCATCAGCGCTGACATCGCAGTTGGTACGGTGATCATGAACGTGACACGGTATCGTTCAATCAGTTTCCAGAAGTTGTCGAACACCCCGTCCCCGCGATAGCCTTGAGGCGTTGGGAAAACGATATGTGCCCCAGAGCTGAGAGATGCACCCATGCAAACGATTGTCGCAAAAACGTGGAACAGAGGAAGCGGACATATCTGAACGTCTTCTTCGGTAAACAACAGCCGGTTTCCCAGCCACGCATTATAGATGATGCCCGAATTGAGGTGCTGCGCGACCTTAGGCATGCCTGTTGTGCCACCCGTGTGGAAATAGGCCGCAACACGGTCGCCCTCTGGGTCCTCAAATTTCAACGTGGTCGGTTGTTTGGCAATCGATTTGTTGAAATCGATAACCGTCGCCCCATGATTCACTGGGTTTTTAGGCCGGATCAACGGCACAATCAGTTTCTTCAAACCGGTCATGTACTTTAGCAGATCGATCTCAACGACCGTTTTGACATTTGGTGCATGGTCGACAGCTTCCGCCGCTTTCTGCGCTACATCTGTTTTAGGGAACGCCTTTAGAGTCACCAAAACCTTGGCATTGGTTTCCTTCAAAATCGCCCCGATTTGATCCGCATCTAAGAGCGGGTTGATGGGATTTACGATGCCTGCAACTGTCCCACCCAAATAGGTCAAAACTGTTTCCATCGAATTGGGCAGCAAAAACGCGACCACGTCATTCGAACCGATACCCAGATCACGAAATAGATTTGCGGTTTGTGCAACCTTGTCCTGCAATTCGGCCCATGACAGCGTTTCTTCTGGGTCGTTTGCACCCCCAAACATCTGAAAAGTCACTGCCTTGCGGTCACCAAAAGCGCCTGCGGTTTTGCTCAATTGCGACCAAACGGAATGGGGCAAATCCCGCTCATCCCAAGGCATTTCATTCTCAATAGCATCGCGATCAGCCATAGACGAAAACGTCATGGTCGCACCTCCCATATGTTAAGGCCACCTCCTCCGGCGGCTTCGTGTCCCTTGAAGACAAGATGTGTTGGTTTCTCACTTGGCGCAAGTCTGACGCTACGAAAAATAGAGTTCTGGACAGAACTCACCCTGCCCCAATTCCGACTTTGAACAGAGATTGTGGTCATACATGAATAATTTGGCACCCGCTTCTAACTTGGAAATGCCTCGGAGGTTCCGCATTCAAAGTAGTCGGACAAGAGGTTTACAAAGAGTAACTTTTGCTACTCTCCACCTTCAGTAAATTGTAGTTTCGCCAACCGCGCGTACAGACCGCCTTCGGCAACAAGAGCATCATGAGTACCCTGCGCGGCTATTTTGCCGTCCTCAAATACGATGATCCTGTCGGCCTTTTTCACAGTAGCCAAACGGTGGGCAACGATAAGCGTGGTTCTGTCTTTTGAAAGAACATCAACGGCGCCTTGTACAGCCCTCTCAGATTCCGCATCTAGCGCACTTGTTGCTTCATCCAACAGCAAAACAGGTGCATCTCTCAAGATCGCCCGCGCGATTGCAATGCGTTGTTTTTGTCCGCCCGACAGCATTACGCCACGCTCACCCACATATGAATCGTACCCTTCAGGCAGCGCTACCAAAAAATCATGGGCGGCGGCGGCACGTGCTGCTGCTTCAACATCGGCATCTGTTGCATCTGGGCGACCGTACCTGATGTTGTCGCGTGCTGATGCCGCAAAGATCACTGGGTCTTGAGGCACAAGTGCGACATGACGCCTGAAATCTGCGCGTGCCAGGTGGCGCAGATCTATACCATCAAAGGACACCTTGCCGGATGTCGGGTCATAGAACCGCAAAAATAGTTGAATAATGGTTGTTTTTCCTGCACCCGACGGCCCCACGAGGGCAACGGTTTCACCAGGTTCAACCGTAAACGAAACCTGATCCAAGGCCGCCGCATCGGGGCGTGCAGGGTATGAAAAGGTGACATCGGAAAACATAATCTCGCCCTTGCGAACCTTTGGCCAATCCGCCTGTTGAGGGGGGTCCTTTATCGGGTCATCCGAATTAAGAAGTTCAACCAAACGCTCCGTAGCACCCGCTGCACGTTGCAGCTCGGACCAAATTTCAGTCAAGGCGCCGACTGATCCTGCGACCATGATCGTGTAGATCATAAACTGCGCCAATTCACCGGCGGTGATAACGCCTTCGCGAACGTCAGATGCGCCGATCCACAAAAACCCAACAACTGCACTAAACACGATGAAAATCACAATCGCTGTCAAAATCGCCCGTGTGGCGATGCGACGTAGTGCTACTTCAAAACTCTTCTCAGTTACGTTTTGAAAATTCGCGCGGCTTGGGCTTTCGTGGGTAAAGGCCTGAACGGTTTGAGCACTTAACAACTGCTCTGACGCTTCCCCCGACGATTGGGCAATCCAATCTTGGTTTTCCTTACCCAACCTACGAACCCTGCGGCCCAAAATGATGATGGGAAACACAATCACGGGTATCGGCCATAAAACCATCAGCGACATTTTTGCAGACGTAAATAACATCAATGCTATGCCACCAATCAGGATAACAACATTGCGCAAAGCGACAGAAACCGAAGACCCAATCACTGACAAAATCAATGTGGTGTCAGTGGTTATGCGGCTGAGCACCTCACCGGTCATAATCCGTTCATAGAATACTGGGCTCATACCGATCATACGGTTGAACACCGCAACCCGAATGTCCGCTACAACCCGTTCGCCCAATCGGGTCACGAAATAATATCGCAACGCCGTACCAACCGCCAACAACACTGCGATACCAATGGCCGCGCCGAAATACCCATCCAGAAGCGCGACGTCTGCGGTCTCGAAATTATCAATCACACGGCGTACAGCCAACGGAAGGACCAAAGACACCATCGCCGTCAAAAACAGGGCCGCACCTGCCAGCGCAATCATACCACGGTATGGTTTCATAAAAGGCCATAAGGCCTTTAGCGCGCCAATCTCTTTCGATTTTTCGCGGTCTTGCTCGGCGAGTCTAGGGGCATTTGCCATTGTTGGTCCTTGAGTTCGCGGTTGATTATTCCTGCCTTAAACCTGCGTCTCAAAAGGTACAACACCATCAAGCCGCTGCCGCTGTTCTTAAATTGGCAACAGCGTCTCAACCGACAAAGTATCGCGCAACGTTCTCCCGACGCTTGGCACGAACCAACGTCATTAAACTAGCCTTTACGTAAGAGACTGGAGCGGGTGGGGGGAATCGAACCCCCATCTCCAGTTTGGAAAACTGGGGTCTTAACCATTACACAACACCCGCGACCAACAGCAGGGATATTTCAAGGGTGTAGGAGCGTCAAGACCGAGATTGACAAAGCGAGACACGTTTACCGAAAAATAGCGGCTCGTGGCGCATTTCCACAAGTGATCGAGGATCATGAGTGCGCTCAAAACTCAAGGCGTGATCTAGCTTGCGAACTGAACCTTTGTTCGAATCCAAATGTCTTCGAAATCTCTGATACACTCATTTATGGCATCGATATCACCGGACTTAGACGAGGCTTCCAACTGTTTCAGAGATTCCCGAAGCTGGGTTGCACCGAAAACAGCGGCACTACCTGCAACTTTGTGCGATCGCGCCGCAATCTCTAGGAAGTCTCTTGTCGCGTCCGAAGCGATCCATGATTGCAAGTCATCTACTTCCGTCGCGAAACGCGACCGCAATTTTGTAAATGTTTCTTCACCCAGAGCTTCGCGGGTTTCAGCGCTATGGGCATGATCTACTAAGGTATCACTGCTGACCAGCTCGACACCATCGTCACATGACCTCAACAAGTCACGAAGAGCATCGCGCGACAGTGGTTTCGCCAAAATCAGATCCATTCCATCAGCTAAAAATTCACGCTGTTCGTCCGCCATTGCATTCGCCGTTAAAGCTGCAATTGTTGTACTTGCAGACGGACCACCTTCGCTACGGATCAAACGCGTCGCGGTTCTGCCGTCCATTACGGGCATACTGATATCCATCAGGATCAAATCAAATTGCTGTTCGCTTGCAGCTTGAACACCTTCACTTCCATCATTGGCCTCAACCACAATATGTCCCTCGGCTTGCAGCATTTCTCGTGCTACAATGCGGTTGATTTCGTTGTCTTCAACAAGCAAGACTGACAACGCGCGTGACGCCGTATATTTCATCTCTTTTCCATTACCTTCTTCGGGCGCTATTGCCGCAGCCACTGGAAGTTTAACCCAAAATGTACTGCCCTCACCTTCAACGCTTTGAACCCCAATTTCCCCTCCTAGGGCCGTTACAAACCGCTTTGCAATGCTAAGGCCCAGGCCAGTACCGCCAACGTCTCGATCATAGGCAGTGTTACCCGTTACGAAGTCGTCAAAAATCCGCTCGGCAAGGTCGTCCGCCATACCAGGACCGGTATCTGCGATCTTAATCATTAGGATGGCATCGTCGAGCGTGCCTGTGTTCTCAACGCTGACGACGACTTTGCCACGTTTGGTAAACTTTACCGCGTTACCAATCAAGTTCATCATGACATGCTGGAGACGGTCATGGTCCGACATGACCCACGTCAACTCTGCACCAACCCATTTCCAAGACAACGATGTTTCGTTCTGTGACGCCGTACTACTTTGGTTGTCGACAATATCTTGAAACAGTGCCGACAAATTGACGGCTTCAGTTCGGGTATTAAGCTTTCCCGCGTCATATCGGGTAATATCCAAAACATCGGAAATGTGGTTCATCAATAGACGACCAGATGTCTCCATATATCCTACGTAGCGATCCTGATTTGCGTCGAGCTTTGTATCGCGGAGGAGGTTCATATTTCCAAGAAGGCCATTTAATGGTGTGCGAATTTCGTGACTCATTGTAGATAGGAAATCAGTTTTCAGCTTCTCACCTGCCAACGCCTTGTCACGAGCGTCAACGAGTTCTGCTTCTGCCGCGACACGGTTCGAAATGTCTCGCAGAAACGCAATAAAGATGTCGCCCTGGTCGGTGCTTGCCGTTTGGATTGCCAATTCAACAGGAAAGATGCTGCCATCACGACGTTTCGCCTCAAGCTTCACACGGCCTGCACCAACGACGCGCTTTTCCCCATTCATCCGCATCCGTTCCATGCCAGCATCATGCGCTTCACGCAAATGGTCGGGTACAATTACGGAACCAATGTCTTTGCCAAGAACGTCGCTTTCTTTATGGTCAAAAATAGCTTCTGCGGCGGGACTGAACTCTAGAATATCCCCGTTGGAATCGCACACGATTACCCCATCCAGTGACGTACTCATTACGGTGGTCATACGCGTGCTAGTCTGTTTGATCTTGCGCTCACGTCGATAAATCTGTCCGTTGAGCCTATTCAAGAACAATACCGCCAACGTCAAAATACCTATCAGCGCAGCAATGGCTATCGCCAACTGCGTCATCGTGCGCGCAACTTTTTTTCGTTGTTCATCTGAAGACCTTGCAAAGATATCGAGTCCCGAGTTCCCAAGGGAACGCACAACCGGGGCTGCTTCTGACGTCAGCTCCGACAATTGAGGGAGTTGGGCGAGTAGCTCCTCATCAGGTGCATCAATGATCTCAACGGCATCGTTCAGAAAGGTTACCAGCCCGATTAGATACCGCGCAGAAGAAGGATCGGCACGCAGGTCAGCAAACACACTTGCTTGCTGCAATGTCGTTACGCGACTGAAGAAGACATCAAATTCTTGGCGCAATTGAACAACATCAACTGAAGGGATGTCGACCTGACGTTGGAATTCAAGAAACTCGACCTGCGTTTGCACCAAAGACCAATGAACGTTGTCGGACCGTGCAGAGCCAAGCAAACGGATTTCGCGGGATACGTTGAAAGTCAAAAGGGCAATTGCAAGAACCGCAACGCAGCTAGCCAAAAAAACAAATATTCTGCCGCGTTTTGCGCGTTTGGGTGGATTTATTGTCACGAACGCTTCCCTTCAACGCATTACGGCTACCTTAGGGTTACTGAACGACTTCAAGCCTGTCGAGTTGCCAAATGCTGCGGGCGTAGATTACCTCTGACCGGTATTCAGAGTTGCTGTCGTAAGGGTAGACTATCCAAAGCGGGCCCTTATCACGGATGGACATCTCGCTATCATCCATAAGGTAAGCAATAATGGGGCCGCCTTCGACCGCATCGCTGTGTGGAATTTCGACGGTATAGTCATTAATTGCCGTAGCGAAGAATAGGCCGCGCTGGACGCCCAATTCAGCAGCCAAATCTGAAAGCGCTACACCAGTAAAAGTGTGAACACCCTCCGTCCAAATAGTACTTGTTTCAAACGATGTTACAGGAAGCTCCATAAGCGAGTCTAAATCCAGCACTATCGTGCCGCTCTCAATAGTTCCTAAATCACCCGACACTGTCAGTAATGGATTTGCTGCTTCTTCCGCGATGACGGGCAAGGACACACTAACGGTAAGAATGGATGCGAGTATCGTTTGGGCGAGACGTATGAGCATGGGAACATTCCTTCGACTAAAACACTTAATGCCAGTTTCCAAAGCATTCAGCATGCGGGCATTAGGATAAAGTTCTATCCTTTCGGATAGGTTACCGATACATCGGAATAGGATTGGGCTCATGAAACCATAAGACCTATTCACTTGCCAAAGGCAAACGAGAGTGGTTTCGTGGAAATCTGTAATGTGGTTTCCCTGCTTTTGGTCGGTGAGATTTTTCAAAACCAAGCGAAGCAACCATCACGCAAAGTAGCTTTTGAACGGAAGCTGTGCGGAGGTGCTGTAAATGTTGAGACTTTCGGCAACACCCTTATCCGAAAGGATACAGCAGGTGAAATTTCACTATCGGCTATGCCATGCTAGAGCCATAGTTGCACTGTAAAAGACCTCAACCGAACGAGGAAGACGACATGAGAATTCTAATCGCAGACGACCACGATCTCTTACGAGACACGTTGGTTATGTTCTTAGAAAACGAAGGCGGAATGGAGACATTTGCTGTCGGGACATTTGAGCAGGCTGTTGAACGCATCGAAGCGGATGCACCCTACGATCTTATTTTGCTTGATTATAACATGCCCGGCATGAATGGTCTCGAAGGGTTGAGAACGGCCATTGCTATGGGCACCGGTCAAAAGGTTGCTCTAATCTCAGGTGAAGCCACAAAAAAAATCGCTGAAGACGCGCTAGAAGCCGGTGCTTCTGGTTTTGTTCCTAAGTCCCTGCCTGCGAAGTCACTTGTTAACGCTGTGAAATTCATGGCCATGGGAGAACAATATGCGCCAATCGACTTCATGACCGCAGAAGAAGATGTCGCAGCTAATCCCCTCGCCGAAAAACTTACAGAACGCGAACTACAAGTATTGAAAGGTTTGACAGAAGGCAAATCCAACAAAGAGATCGCAAGAGATCGCGACATATCAGAACCGACCGTCAAGCTACATATGAAAACCCTGTATCGCAAAGTTGGTGCCGCAAATCGCACACAAGCCGCTTTAATAGCACGCGAAGCAGGATTGTTTTAGCCTTACTACCCTTGCGGATGGATACTTCGCTCGCAGAAGCGGCTGTTCTTCCATCGTCCGAAAGAAATACCGACACAGAAAAGTTATCCCTCACTCAAGGTGATCACGAATGAACTGGCTGTACTTTACTTGGTTGATGCTTCTAAACCCGAATGAAGCCTAGTTAGCGAATTGGGGGCGAGGTCATTGAAGCCTTAGACAGTTTCAAAGCGTGGATGCTGACTAACCAACATGGCAAATAAAAGTGACGGTTAATCTCGTGGCTTCAACGCCCAATGACAATAGACGGAACAGTCTGTTGGGTAACGTCGTAAAAGCTGCCAAACTTGTCCAAATCTTGACAGCGTCTTACTCAATCCGTTTCCAATTTATGGGATTTACGTACACTATGTTGTCATCAATGCTGGCCATAACATCACCATCTTGAATATTGATTTGCACCTTCATAGACCGATCAGCCAGCGCGCCAAGCTCATTTGTCTCGCTCTCCGCTAGGTTTATGATCTCAAGGTTGCCAAATCGGGTGGTCTTATTATGGATCTTATCCCACCAAATTTCTGCAGTTCTGCCACCGTAACTGTATACAATTACACGTTTGGCTTTTCCACAGGACTGACGCAAAACCTTCTCACTCGGAAGACCCAAGGTTATCCACACATCGAGTTCGCCACTTAGGCTTCTTTGCCAAATATCTGGTTCATCATCCGTCGAAATACCTTTTGTCATTTCGAGGTGTTCATGTGCATGCAACGCGAATGCAAGAATGCGCACCATTAGTCGTTCATCCGTTTCTGAAGGATGTTTTGCGACGGTTAGCTTATGCGTTTCGTAATAATGACGATCCATATCAGAAACAGAAAGTTCGACTTTGTAGATTATAGCTTTTTGCGCCATGAGTTGCCCTTTGTTCGCCAAAGACGCCAACTCATCCTTAAGTTGGAGCATCATGAGATGCCGTTAGCGACTGCAAACAGCTTCGTCTACAGTCGCAAACGTGTTTTACTCATTCCGATGCCGCAAGAACGACGTCGAATTCCACATGAAGGAACGTTTCCTCTGCAACCTTCCCTGACAATTCCAGGCCATCAGGGAAATCAGATACCGGTTTTTCGACATAGGTCATGACAAGGTCGTCACGCACACCAAACACAGTGTCTTGGTCAAGGTAGGGGTCATCTTCTGGGAAAATTTCGGTGACCAGTGACTTATATCCCGGTGCTGTGATGATGTAATGGAGGTGTGACGGACGCCACGGATGGCGGCCGCACGCGCGCAAGATATCTCCGACAGGCCCGTCCGATGGAACGGTGTATTCTACGGGTTTTACTGTTGTGAACGCATATTTTCCGTCATTTCCAACAGTCATCAATCCGTGGAACGAGAACGTGTCTTGTTCGTCGTCTTGACTTGCATACATGCCGTTTGGCGCTGTTTGCCAAATGTCTAACTCTGCACCGGCTATTGGCTGTCCATCCGTGTCTTTCACGGTACCTTCGGCCAGTAAAACAGGCCCACCATAGTGACGTTTCATATCACCACCAAATGCCAAAGGTGGCGCACCAGATACGTGAAATGGGCCCAATACGGACGACGATGTCGCCTCTGGTTTAGAATGGAGCATATCAACCAGGGACGACAGCCCAAGAACATCCGAGGCCAGTACAAACTCATGCCGATCTTCGGATTCGATCGCAGCGCACCCCTCAAGAAACGCGATACCCGCGCGCCATTCATCATGGGTGAGGTTCGTATCACGCGCAAAGTCATGCAGGTGCTTTACCAGCGATGTCATGATTTCACGGGTTCGCGGGGCCATATCATCGGCCATATAACCGCAAAACACATCGGTGATATTGTCTTTGGTAACGTTACGCATGCTGCAGTTTCCTTAGAGTAGAGCAAGACTGAGGATTGGGAACTCGATCAGAATGAAAAGAATGATGAGCATGACAAACGCAAACGGAAGCGCCCCCATGAACACATCTTTCAAAGATATGCGGTCATCGTTGATCGTTGATTTGATCACAAAACAGGAGATGCCAAGTGGCGGCGTAAGCAACCCAATTTCGGCACCGACGACTGTAATGATCCCAAACCAGATCAATGAAAGATCTAAGGCTTCGACAAGTGGCAAGAACAGTGGAACCACAATCAGAATAATAGACGCAGTGTCGAGCAATGTACCCAAGAACAACATCAACAGAACGTACAACAACATGATCGACCAGAACGAAGCAGAATTGCCGGCTAGAATGTCTTGCAACTGGTTCGGCAACCCAGCCAGCCCCAACATACGGCTATAGATTGACGCCGCTGTAATCAGGAACAAAATTGCTGCTGTGATATGGCCTGTTTCTAGCAGGGCCTCCCAGAACGTTTTCAAAGACATTGATCTGCGCACCAGCGCGATTATCAATGCGACCAAGGCACCAGTGGCACCGGCCTCAACAGCCGTCATCCATCCGGTATAGATGCCGCCCAAAACAATGACGATCAATCCAAGGGTCGGTAAGGTCTTGGAGGCGATTTCACGCTTAGACATCCATTCGGTTTCTTCAACAATGCGACCACCAACAAAGTTCGGCGTAAATCGCCCCATGAACCAAATTGCCACAACGTAGGCGATAGCCAACATAATGCCAGGGATGACCCCCGCTAAGAACATGTCACCGACCGATTGTTCAGCCACGAAAGAGTAGATAATCAACATCGCCGACGGCGGAATGATCATACCCAAAACCGATGACCCTGCGACCACACCAACCGCGAACCGAGGGTTGTAGTCTTGGGCAATCATCTGAGGAACGGACACCTTGGTAAATACTGACGCAGATGCAATCGACGACCCTGTCACAGCAGCGAAAACAGCGTTCGCACCAACGGTTGCCATCCCGATCCCGCCTTTTACCTTGCGGAACCGCATGGTCATTACCTCGTAGATGTCTTTCCCTAACCCCGCCTTCGAAACGACGAGCCCCATAAAGGTGAATAGCGGTATCGTCGCAAAGCTATATTCCATCGCGCTGTCGCCAACGGCAACCTTCAACAAGTTTAACGCGAGGGTAAAGTTGTCGCGCATCAACCAGATCGAGACGAAAGAAACCATGCCTAAGGCAATTGGAATATAAACGCCTGAATAGATCAAAAAGACGATTGCAACGACCGAGATAAGGCCGATCTCAATAGGAGTCATGTGGACGTCTCATCATGTTCAGGGGCGCGGACGAGCTGAGGGCGGTCCTGCGCAGAAATAACTTTGATCACAAACACTAAACAGGACAAGGCCGTGCCAAAAGTGATGACCATTTTGACCGGCCACCAAGGTAAGGTGAACAAGCCCGGTACGCCGAAATAATCTTTCGTATCCCACATGTGCAGGAATTCAGGGAAGGTGATGTAAGCCACCAATCCCATGAAAATGGCTGAGATCGCATTGATAATACGCCTCATATTGGCCGCAACACCTGGTCGTTTACCACCAACCACGGTCAAAAAACCATCTGATCGTGTCAATCGGTCGACGCGGACAACGTCTGCTAACTGCAAAAACACGATCATTACGACCGAGAACTGCACCATCTCATAAACACCAGGTATGGGTTCTGAAAACACCCCTCGTGCGATCACGTCGAGGTTAAGGATCACTACCAAGGCTAGCACCACAAGGGTACCCAAGGCGTTGGCAATGATCGCTATTGTATTGGCGACCCGAGAGAGGCCGTAGAATGCTGTTGTAAGCATGAATTTAGCCCCTTTCAGGTCGCGTTACGTGGCTTATTCAGCGGTCCAGTCACGGACACCTGTGTAACCGGCTGCCTCGAGCTTGCCCAAGTATGCCTCAAGCATCTCTGTACCTGGCTCGCCAGCGTCGTTCAGCGTGGTTGCCCATTCCTGAGCAATGTTAGGCATCGCATTTGCCCAAGCCTCACGATCTGCAGCTGGTACTTCAACGATCGTACCCCCCGCTTCAACATAAGCTGCTTCGGATGCTTCTGCGCGGTCCATTGCAATACCTGCAAGGTGGTCACGATAATCAATCGCAACTGCCTGAAGCACTTCCTTCACTTCGTCAGGTAGGCTTGCCCAGTAATCTGCGTTCACTGTTATCGTTTTTGAGTTTACCGCTCCGAAGTCAGTGCGCAGCATGTAAGGTGCTACTTCTGAAATCTTGAATGTTGCCGCCGCTTCTGGCCACAGCATTCCGCAATCAACCAGCCCCGTTTGAAGCATGTTGTAAAAATCTGTAAGACCGCCACGTACGCCTGCCGCGTCATTCAGACCTTCAAGATAACGCAGATTCAAGCCAGCGCCAGCGACCTTCAACCCGTCCAGATCAGACGTTGATGTCACTTCCTCGGAGCAGAACATTTGGTAGCTGTCGAGCACAACACCCGTCGCCAGATACACTTGGTTCTGCGCTTCGAATTCGTTGTTCATAGCTGGGAATTCACGGGCGATTTCATCCACTGCCTGTGCAATCGCACGTGCGTCAGACGCAACGAACGGCGTTGAACCAGAGATACCTTGGCTCGGCAATTTAGAGCTGTGGAAAATCGTTGTCACAATACCGATATCACCTAAGCCAAGCTGAACACCTTCCAGAACGCCACGTGGCTTTACGATGGAACCGCCATAGTTTTCTTGCCAATCCATGACGTAGTTGCCGCTCTCTGCCAGACGACGGTCTACTTCAGGAATAAAGAAGCCTGTGAATTCACGTACCCAAAGTGCGCGATCCGGATAACCGTCGATCACAACAGCCGACACTGTTTCTTGTGCGGCAACCGGCAACGCCGTCATTGTCGCAACGGCTACGCCCGCAAGGGTCTTTTTGGTCCAGTTAATCATGTAGTTTTCCTCCCAGAAACATGATGGGGCTCCTCCACCCCAGTTGGTATTCTACTTATGTGGTTTTCACCCAATTGACGTTCAGGTCTGTACCTGCCGCTTCGAATAGTTTCGCGATCGCACAGTATTTCGCTGTCTCAACACCGACGGCCTGCAGCTCCTCCAAGCTGGCCGTGGTGTCACATTTGACCGTCAAAGTTACTGCAGGAAACGGAATGTCGATCTCTTCTTGCATCAGAACACCACGACGGTCGAACTGGCAGGCAGCGTCAATCGTCACTGTCCCCAAATCAACACCAAGGCGTTTGGCGTTTTTATGTCCAATAACGTTTGTGCAGGCAATCAACGCGGTCATGGCCGCCTCTGTCGGCGTAGGCCCCAAATTCGTGCCGCCTCTTTCTTCGGGTTCGTCAATAATGACATCAAGATCCCGAACTGGGATTTCAGTGCGTGCATGTGTTGGGCATTTCGCTGTTGCCCGATAAGTCACAACTGTTTTTACCTTTATCGCCATATCCTGCTGTCTCCTCCTCAGACGTAGCTACAAACTTTATCGAACGGGAACCTTGGAAGTTTTTGAAACAACGCAGTTTCGTCCGCATACCCAATGTTGCACAGGAAATTCGACTTCAGGCTAGTGCCTTTGAAAAATTCTTCGTCGACAATCGCATTAGAAAAGCCGGACATTGCACCAACGTCCAAACCGACAGCGCGTGCAGCGATCATGAAATAGGCTCCCTGAAGAGTCGCGTTTCGGTCAGCTGTATCTTGGCAGTATGCGTCGTTTCCATCAAACAGGTGACGACGATCTTCATGCGGAAACAGGAACGGCAATTCTTGCCAAAAATCCATGTCTTGAGCGACAATTGCCGTCACTGGCGCCCCCATCATCTTTGCCACATTTTGCGGCTTCAATGACTTCGCCAAACGTTCTTTCCCTTCGGGGGATTTCACGAATATGAACCTTGCAGGGAGGGTATTCATTGACGTTGGACCATTGACGGTAATGTCGTAGATTTCTTCCAGCACACCATCTGGAATCGGCGTGTCTGTCCAAGCGTAATGCGACCGCGCATCACGAAGTATTAGATCAATGGAATCAGAATCAAGGCGGGCTTTTCGGGCACGGAGGTCGCGGTGATCCTGTTGAGCCTTTGCCCGCAATGCTTCTAGTTCGGCTCCTGTCGGTGCGGTCATTGTGCTGCCACCTGAGCATTGAAATCTGCTTCGTCGACGATTGGGTTCGAACAAATGCCGATCCCTTCAATTTCGACGTCCACAATTTCGCCCGGTTTCAACCAACGCGGCTCGGGCTTCTTGGCATGCCCCACCCCCGGCGGTGTGCCCATCGCAATCAGATCACCGGGCTCCAATGTTGTGTATTCTGAAACCGTTTCGATAACAGTTGCGACATCCCAAATCATGTTGCCAGTGTTGGAGGACTGCAAGATTTCATCGCCAACGCGGCTTTCAATCTTAAGCCCTGCAGCACCCTCCGGTACTTCGTCGGGAGTTACGGTAAACGGTCCGATTGCACCCGTGTTGTCGAAATTTTTGCCCGGTGTCCACTGGTGTGTTTTACGCTGGTAGTCGCGCACAGATCCATCGTTAAACACCGTGTATCCAAACACATGTTTCAACGCGTCTGCCTTTATGATGTGGCGGCCGCCTGTTCCCACGATGATCATCAATTCAGCTTCATAGTCCAACTTTTCCGAGCAAGCGGGGCGCACCAAAGGCGCACCAGCTGCCATGATCGAATTCTTGCCGCGCATGAAAAGCGCTGGGTAGTCTGGTATATCGTAGCCACCCTCTTTGATGTGGTCTGTATAGTTCAACCCCATGCAAATGATTGTGCCAGGGTTCGCCACCGGCAGTTCGGGCGTAATCGACGCGACCGGGACGTTCGGTGCGCCGTCAAGCTGACCGGCAAGTGATTCCCCAAGCGCAGGATTGTTGATCAACGCGGTCAAATCCTCGCCAACACTACTATCCAAAGCCGTTAGATTTATCGCGTTTTCGCCTGTAACCGCGAAAACTTCTGTGCCTCTAGATGTTGTTCCAACCAGAAATTTCATCGAACCAATCCTTGTAAGTTTGGATTTTTTCTGACTACAATCAGGCTAATTGTCAACAAATATCGATATTTTTAGAAAAGCAGGGGAAGCGAGCATGAAATGGACTGACTATCACCAGCAAGCGAAAGAACGCGGCGCATTAGCGTTAGAGTTATTCGTCGCGCAAAGCGTCCCTGCAAAAGGTCCAGAAGACGTAAAGGCTTCATTAGCGGCGCACCTCGCATATCAAGCAGAGCTTGAGGAACAGGGCCAACTTGCTTTTGCTGGTCCAATGTCTGATGAAACAGGCGAGCTGATGCAGGGAATGGGGATGATAATCTATCGTGCAGACAGTTTGGAAACGGCCAACGCACTCGCAGCGGCAGATCCAATGCATAAATCCGGCGCCCGAACGTTCACGATGCGTCGTTGGATGATCAACGAAGGGTCGTTAACTTTGTCAGTCGGTTTGTCCAAAAATACGGTCGATTTGTCCTGATCGCTCAGGTTAATTGGCAAGGGGGAAAATATGAATTTGATGCAGCAAGCCGACGGAAAAGAAACGTCTGCGACCAGAACAGCCTATTTAACTTTGCGGCAGATGATCCTGACCGGCGAATTAGCAGCGGGCGAGAAGCTAAAGATCGAACAACTGCGGGCGCGCCTCGACACAGGAGCCTCCCCTGTCAGGGAAGCGCTGAGCCTTCTTACGTCTGATATGCTGGTTGAACGATTAGACCAACGTGGTTTTCGCGCCGCTCCGGCCAGTCTTGCAAATTTTCAAGAAATACTGACTCTACGTTGCGCACTGGAAGACATGGCCCTACGCCAATCCATCGCAAATGCGACTGCCGTTTGGGAAGAAGCGCTGGTCGTGGCACACCATCGGATGAAACGCGCCAGTGCCGAAGGCAGCATTCCAGAATTCGAAGACGCCCATAAAGCGTTTCACATGGCGCTACTCGACAATGCAGATTCCCCAATTCTGCTTCGATACTGCGGACAGCTGTATGACCTCAATATTCGGTACCGCTATTTGGCGGCTGCGGGCACGAACTATCAAAAGCGCGACGTAGCCACCGAACACGAAGAAATTCTGGATGCCGTAGTACGCAGCGACGCGAATGCTGCCAGTGGTGCACTAATGAACCACTACCGTGTCACTGGCGACTATTTGGCAGTTCCCTTAAGCGATCTGTGAGTCAATTTTAACGATTTAAATATTCCAATTGAAATAATATCGATTTTATGAAAGCTTCCATTTCAGGCCTCGGAGACGCGAAATGCAACGAAATCGGTTCTTAACAGACATGCTATCGACTCTTTTTGATCGCCGTATCGCTTGGTCAAAAGAGGACGACGCGCGGGATATTCAACAGTTGTGTCACGCACTGCTTTCTAAGGAGGGCGACGTATCTGGGCAAAAACTGGCAACATCCATTCTGGCGCAATATCGAGACCTCAGCGAAGATGAAAAGCTCACGTTCTTTCAGTTCTTGAACACAGAACTAGATGTGGATGCCGCCGGTCTTGGGGCGTTAGCAAAAGTATACGAACAGTCGCCGTCCACAGATATCTTCGAAAAGTTATCGATCGCTGCAGAACCTAAACGACAAGAGCTCCTGCGCCGTTTGAATCAACCCGTCGGAGCCACCGCCGACTTGGTTTCCATGCGTGTCGATCTTTTGAAGTTGGCAAAAACACATAAAGACCTCGCTCGGACGAACATAGATTTCGTGCATCTGCTGCGCAGTTGGTTCAATCGAGGGTTTCTGGTGCTGAAACAAATAAATTGGGACACCCCTGCTCGTGTTCTGGACAAGATCGTCGCCTACGAAGCCGTGCACGAAATCGATGACCTCGACGACTTGCGTCGACGTCTGGACCCAGCGGACCGCCGATGCTTTGCATTTTTTCACCCTGCGATGCCAGATGAGCCTTTGATTTTTGTCGAAGTCGCGCTGACCGAACAGGTGCCCGGTTCGATCGATGACGTGTTATCTGAGGGGCGCGAACCGCTACACCCCGAAGATGCCAAGGTTGCGGTTTACTATTCAATTTCTAACTGCCAGCGTGGATTGGCTGGCATTAGTTTCGGTAACCTATTGATCAAACAGGTAGCTGCGGAACTGGCCATGGAATTCCCACAAATTGACAGGTTCGTAACGCTCTCGCCCATCCCCAGCTTAAACCGTTGGCTTGCCTCTCAAACGGATGATGATGAACTCGGGGCAGCCTCGGCGGCTGTCTTGGCAGGGACGGCCCCAGATGAAGATGTCCGAGCATTGGCAGCCAGGTATTTGACCACTTCTAAACGGGGCGATAGCGATCAACCTAATGACCCCGTTGCTAGGTTTCACTTGGGCAATGGTGCTGAAATCCATGATGTTCATGCCAACGCTGACAGCTCGGTAAATGGCCGCGCGCAATCGAGTGGCGCGATGGTCAATTACCTTTACGATCTATCACAGACAGAAAAGAACCACGAAAACTTTGCCCGCAATGGCGTTGTTGCCGCGTCGCGCGCAGTGCAATCGCTCGCCACAGCGGCAATTTTGACCAAACCCGAGGAAACCACGTCGTGACCAATACCTTATACGATGCCCTAATCGCCCCTCACGCCAACAACGACGATGTCTTTCTAGACCTTGATGACGGTTCGTCATGGACGTACGCGCAGTTCGTGGCTCGCGTTGCCCAACTGGCCAATGTGCTATCTGGTGCTGGCGTCGCGCCTGGTGATCGTGTCGTCGTTCAAGGTCCAAAGACAGCGGAGTCAATTGCGCTTTATGGCGCCGCGGTCCAGGCTGGTGCAGTGTATCTGCCGCTCAATACAGCCTACACCCAATCTGAAGTGCGCTACTTCATCGAAGACGCCGCCCCTGCACTCATTATCTGCGATCCTAGAAGTTTGTCGGAAATGGAAGAGATTTGCGGTGCGTCCACTGAGCTCATGACATTGGCCAACGATGCGACTGGGTCGCTTGTACTCGCCGCCAACGAACAACCAACGACTTTTGAAACTGCCGCCCGAGGACCTGAAGATTTGGCGGCCCTGCTCTATACATCCGGAACCACCGGCCGTTCAAAAGGGGCAATGCTTTCCCACAAAAACTTACTGTCCAATTCGGTTTCATTGACGGATCTTTGGCAAATTTCTAACACCGACCGCCTGATCCACGCACTTCCGATCTTCCATACACACGGGCTCTTCGTCGCAATGAACACATCGCTTTTGTCTGGCGCGCGCGTCCGGTTTATGGCGGCGTTCAACGTTGATGACATCATTAGCGAAATTCCTGCTTCTACTATGTTAATGGGCGTGCCCACATTCTACACCCGCTTGTTGGGCGATGAACGGTTCACCAAACCGCTTGTAGAAAAAATGCGTTTGTTTGTTTCCGGTTCCGCACCGTTGTTGGCTGAAACTCATACCGCATTCGAAGACCGCACAGGCCACCGCATTCTAGAACGGTACGGAATGACCGAAACCAATATGATCACGTCGAACCCCTTTGACGGGGACCGAGTAGCCGGAACTGTAGGGTTCGCCTTGCCTGGTACCGAAGTCGAGATCACTGAAGACGGGAAACCCGTTGCCGCTGGCGAAGTCGGCATGATCGAAGTTCGAGGCGATAATGTGTTTCAAGGGTATTGGAACATGCCCGAGAAGACCGCCGAAGAACTGCGTGAAAGTGGGTTCTTCATAACCGGTGATCTTGGCGTGAAAGATGCTGATGGGCGGATAAGTATTGTCGGCCGCCAAAAAGACCTGATCATTTCAGGCGGCTACAACATTTACCCCAAAGAAATTGAAGACGTCATCAACGACGTAGACGGTGTTCTAGAAAGCGCCGTCTTTGGCATTCCACACGCTGATTTTGGTGAAAGCGTTTTGGCCGCCATCGTTCTGGAAAACCCTGACCTAACCGACACCGCGATTGGGCAGAAAGTTGAACCTCAATTGGCCCGTTTCAAACATCCGCGACGCTACATCATCATGGACGAATTGCCCCGCAATACGATGGGCAAGGTTCAGAAAAACGTTCTAAGGGAAGATCACAAAACCTAATTTACAAGACTTAGCTTGCCAAAAGCCAGCACAAGCAGGCTCAATGGCCAAGGGAGAATCAAGACAGGGCAACAAGCCCATCATTATCTGGGAGGATACCATGAAGACTTTGAAGACACTGACACTGGCAACGACATTGCTGGCATCGACGGCCGCGTTCGCGCAAACAGTCGAAGGCCCTGAAGTAAACTGGAGCTTTTCAATGTGGGGCAACCCACGTGCCTTGTCCGCTGGCATGGAGGCCATTGCAGACGAAGTACGCGAACAGACAGGTGGCAATTTCAACATTGAAATTTTTTACGGCGCGCAGCTTTCTGCATCTCGTGAAAACCTTGATGGCCTGCAGCTAAACGCCTTTGAAGGCGCTGCTATCTGTAACTTCTACCATCCGGGCAAAAACCCCGCATGGATGGTGTTCTCGCTTCCGTTCTTACCGCTAGGCGACCCTGACGTAGACCGTTACGTCCGTTCGAAAATGTTCGAACACCCTGCAATCGTCGCCGACATGGAACAGTGGAACGCAGTTCCATACATGTCTGGCCTCCTGCCTCAGTATGAGATCCTTGGTAAGGGCGATGCACCAACCGATCTCGCGGATTGGGACGGCTTGCGTGTTCGTGCGGGTGGTGGTCTTGGGTCCGCTATGGAAGCGCTCGGCGCGGTTCCAACGTCTTTGCCCGCCGGTGAAACGTCTACGGCGTTCCAACGTGGCGCGGTGGACGCGGCAGCATTCCCGTTCACTTACGCACACGTTTCTTTCGGTATCTCTGAAGAGGCTGATTGGTTCACATCTAACCTTGCACCAGGAACATCTGAATGTGGCTGGGTCTTCAACAAAACTGCGTATGAAGCGCTACCGGCACAGTACCAAGACTTGCTAATGGGCCTGCGTGACATGGGCATGGAAGTTGAACAAGCGGCCTACGCCGAACAGGATGAAAAGAATCTTCCAGTCTTCAACGATACATTGGAAGCGATCACTTATTCTGACGAGCAGATCGCACAGTTCCGCGAAGTTGCTGGGCAGCCGGTTTGGGATGCCTGGATCGAAGCCAACCAAGGCGATTTCGATGCCCAAGCTGTCTTCGACGCCGTCTGGGCTTACGCTGAAGAAGCACAGAACCAATAAGAAACCGGTTTGGCCGCGCGCCAGTGCGCGGGGCCAAACCCATTTTTTGGTAATTTCCAAAGACATCTAGGGGGCTAGGATGGCTGCGAAGACAGACCAACAAGGCGGGCTATTGGGCCGCCTTCATAGGGGCATGATGCCAATCGAGGATTTGGCCAATCTAATTGCAGCCTTTGCGATCGTTGCCTTGATGGTTCTCGGCGTGACCCAAATCGTTGCGCGTACTCTCTTCAACTCGCCCATCAAAGGTTACATCGACCTTGTCGAACTCTCGATGGCATCTATGGCCTTCCTGGGCGCTGCCTACTGCCAACGGCTGGGCAGCCACATTCGCATGGAACTGTTGGCTGGCAATTTAAAGGGACGAAAGCTTTGGGCGCTTGAAGCATTTGGCGCAGGCATTGCAATGTTCATCATTGCCGTCCTGATATTCTATGGCTACGGCCACTTCATGCGCGCCTACACAACCGGCGACACAACAATGGACGCGGAATATGTAACTTGGCCGTCTAAATTGTTGGTCCCAATTGCCTTCTCGATTTGGTGGGTACGGCTTGCCATCCAATTTGCCGGATCTGTCCGGTTGTTCTTGAATCCTGAACTGGACCCTGTTGGCGTTGTCATCGCAAAGGATGTCGCGGAACAAGCCCAAGATGAAATTCACGAAGTGATGGGTGACGACACCGAGCTTCCCGAGCCGGAGGGCAAGGCATGATTTTAGGTATCGGAATGTCCGATCCGTTCTTGGTCGGAATGATTACTCTCGGGTTACTCTTGTTATTGATTGTTCTCGGGGTTCGCGTCGTCTTTGCGGCAGCAGTAGTCGGCCTGCTCGGCCTTGTCGAGCTACGTGGCTGGGGACCGGCAGCAGGGATTATCGGCACCATCCCTCACTCAAAATCATCGGCCTATGCTTTGTCGGTCTTGCCTATGTTTATCTTCATCGGTTTCCTCGCGTTCCACGCAGGCATGACACAACAGCTGTTTGATGCAGCGCGTAAATGGCTGGGCTGGATGCCGGGTGGTTTGGCTGTGGCCACCGTCTTTGCGACCGCTGGCTTTGCGGCCGTATCTGGTGCGTCTACTGCAACTGCGGCGGTCTTCAGCCGCGTAGCCATCCCTGAAATGCTAAAGTACGGCTATGACCGTCGTATGGCCGCTGGTGTGGTTGCCTCGGCGGGAACGCTCGCCACATTGATTCCGCCATCCGCCATCTTGGTCATCTATGCGATCATCGTGGAACAATCGGTTGGCAAGCTGCTATTGGCTGGTTTCTTGCCCGGCATCTTTTCGGCCATTGTATACGCGGGCATCATCGTCGTCTGGGCGATCCTAAAGCCTGGCTCGGCCCCATCTGTCAAAGGGTTCACATGGGGAGAACGCGTTCGGACCCTTCCTGGTATCTCGCCCATCCTTTTGGTCGTGATTATCATCATGACGTCAATCTACGGCGGCTGGGCAACACCGACCGAAGCTGGTGCCTTGGGTGCAGCCGTTGTTTTCGTTTTGGCCTTGGTACGCGGAACACCACTAAGATCCATCAAAGACAGTTTAATGGAAAGTGCCAAACTAACTGTCATGATTTTTTCGCTTATCTGGGGTGTGCTGATCTTCGTCAGGTTCTTAGGGTTCTCAGGTATTCCAGGGGCGTTTACAGAATGGATTGTCGGCCTCGATGTGGCGCCGATGACCATCATGATCTGTATACTTTTAGCCTACGCTGTATTGGGTATGTTCATGGATGCGATCGGTATGCTTTTACTAACGCTGCCTGTGGTCTACCCAGCCGTTATCGCGCTTGGTTTTGACCCAATCTGGTTTGGCATCATCGCGGTCAAGATGGCTGAAGTTTGCTTGATCACACCGCCCATAGGACTCAACTGTTTTGTCGTGAACGGCGTCCGCCCAGACATCCCACTTGGAACGGTCTTTCGTGGTGTCGCATTGTTCTTTATTGCTGACGTGATCACAATTGCCGCACTTTTGATGTTCCCAGAAATTGTAACGTGGCTACCAAATTTCGACTTCGAGGCATGGTGGTCCGGCCTTTGGGCCGCCAGCCAGTAAGGACACAAGATGCGACTCCAGACTTCTTTGCCTTTGGACAAAGCAAACACAATCATCGCGAGTGCCATGTCGTGCGGCCGCCAAGCCTCATTGTTGCCGCTGACGGTGGTGGTGATTGATGCAGGTGGCAAATTGGTCGCAATGCAATCCGAGGACGGGTCAGGATTGGTGCGTTTCGAAATCGCATTCGGTAAGGCCTATGGCGCCTTAGGTATGGGCATTTCCAGCCGATTGATACGTGACCGGCTGTCAGAACGGCCAGCGTTTCAAAACGCGATTGCAGCAGCGTCTGGCGGGCAATTCATTCCCGTTCCAGGCGGTGTGCTCGTTGAAGACGCAGACGGCATAACATTGGGTGCTGTAGGTGTTTCAGGCGACACCTCTGATAAAGACGAATATTGTGCAATCGAAGCAATCAAAGCAGCGGGTTACGCGCCTGAGCCGGCCGAGCCGAACCCAGACTGGCGCACTTCGTCGCTGTCAGATCACTATCCAGCATCCACCTGATAGGGCAGATCAAAATGGCGATGCGTCACTTGCAAACGCGGCAATGTACCATCCGCTGGATCACACAGCTGAAACGTCGACAGCCCTATCGCCGATTGCGGGATAACCATAGCCCGCACAAATCTGGAAACTCCGGCTTGATGCAACGATACCGCGCGCACCGGTGTATTGGCAGGTTCAAACCAACAATTCCCTACGTTCATTGTCTGGGCCCCAGTATTGCTTTCAATTCGCAACGCCCCAGACACCAGATATCGCCAACCCGATCCAGAATGAATGTGGCGGTGCGCAACAGCACCGACAGGAAAAGAAACTTCATCCATCCGCAGCGCCCATGGGCCATCTGGCATTTCAATGGAATGGCTGCCCAATACGCCGACCCCAACAATTTCTCCATGGGTAACGAAAACACCCAATCCCCGCCCAGCGCCCCTAGATGCACGTCCCGCTGGCTGGTCAACCCCATCTTCAACGCCCTGTACCCAATGGGCAGAACACAAGGCACCTACCGGTTGGTCAAAGTCCGCATCAGTCAAAGTCATGAACATTTGTGGCGATCTCCCGTGAATAGAGACGAATGTACATGAGACCTGTTGCTGTTGCCATTGTTCTACTTGTTCTTTCTGTTTGTGTGCTGGCCGCGCAAACCATGCCCACGGATGCGCTTGACTGGGCTGCGCGCGGAGCGTTCGTACTTTTATGTTTCTTCAGTCTTGCAGGTGCTACTATCCGCGAATGGATACTCTCTGCGGCTGCGATAGGTCTTGCCATTGTTCTTGCCCGTGCTGGGGCGACCGAAACAATTTTGGCGGGTCTTGATTTGGCCGCATACTTCGCAGCGTTTATCCTACTTCTAACGGCATTAAAAATCTCAGCGGACCGGTCAACTTCTGTCCTCAACGTTGGTCGTTATTTGATCCGTCAACCCGCAAACACGCGCTTCATGGCAACCGCAACTGGTGGACACATATTGGGGGTATTCTTGAATTTCGGCGCGATCAGCCTGATGGCACCATTGATCCAAAACGCCGCAAAAAACGACGATGGTACGGTAGACACACAAATGGAACGCCGCCAGCTATCAGCTCTTCTTCGCGGGTTTGCGTGGATATTGTTGTGGGCACCAACCACCCTTGCGCAAGCTGTGCTATTGACTTTGTTCACAGAAATCGACCTAGGCAAAATCATAGTGGTTGGGTTAATGACGTCCGTGCTTATGATGCTGCTTGGTCTTGTCTATGACCGTATCGAATGGCGTAATGTTGCGCCCCCGCAGCGCCCAGTCTGCCCCCTCCCTCGCAAACATGTTTTTAGGCTGGCCGTGGTTTGTTCGACATTGATTGTTTGCACCGCCACATTGCAGGTCAGCTACAGGTATTCGACCGCGCTATCACTCATGTTCGTTGCTCCACTTGTTACTGTCGTCTGGTACGCAGCACAGCGCCGCGAACCAATTACAGTCACCGCTCACCTGATGACGTTTTGGCCTGCATTGATTGGTGACGCCTCTGGGTTGGCCCGGTCCGCGATCGCCTTGGGACTTTCCGGGTTCATCGGCCGAACCACGGCCGAGGTCGTCCCAGTTGAATCCCTACTAGCTCACGTCGATTTGGCCACTGTGCCGGGATGGTTGTTCCTTGCAGCCCTTCCCGTTCTAATCACAATTGGTGGTCAAATTGCCCTTAGCCCGATCATCCTTGTCGTGTTCATTGGGCAGGTCGTACAAATGGTGCCCGTCTTGCCCGCTGACCCAACACATATTGTGTTCGCGCTTAGCGCAGGCTGGGCGATCTCGATGTTTGCATCACCCAATGCCACAGCGACGTTGTTGATATCGGCCACCACACGGATTGCACCTACACGGCTGACGTGGGGCTGGAACTTGCGCTACGGCCTTTTGGCGTATCTCGGTCTGGTTAGTATTTTTGCGATCCTCGAAGCTGGGGTGTTTGGCTAAACGTCCAGCGGATCGATCAATTCTGGGCCAGACGCGCGATTAGAGTTCACTGCAGTATCGACGCGATGAAAGGTTAGAGTTTCTTCAGCAGTCGCATGCATCAAAGTGGCCGCGCCCTTCCCTTCTTCACCTAACCACATCGCGAATTGGTCTGGCTCTAGGATAACAGGAATACGGTGATGGATTTCGCCCATTGCCGTGTTCGCTTTGGTTGTGACAATGGCCGCTGTTGCCCCCAAGTCCCCCCAATCCTGCCAAATCGCTGCAAAAGCCAACGGGGCGGTATCGGCTCGCTGAATATACCATGGCAACTTTGTACCATCCTCCAACCGCGTCCATTCATAGAACCCTGATGCCGGAATAATGCAGCGCCGTGCACGACAGGCCGCCCTGAATGCGGGCTTATCCGCAATCGTTTCTGCCCGTGCGTTGATCAGCAATGGCCCCCCGTTTGCCTTTCCGTACCAATGCGGAATAAAGCCCCAGCGCATCGCACGATAGTGCCGCGTACCGGCATCTGATGAAACCGCCCCAACCTGCACGGTTGGGCAGACGTTGAAATTGGGAACATCTGGCAAGTTATTTGCCATGGTCGCAGAAAACGTCTGCGCCATCGCATCATGAGGAAGAGTTATAGCCATGCGTCCGCACATTCAGGTAACATGGCCGAAAGCATCCGATTTTCAAAGAGGTTACTAATGAACGTACGATTGTTAAGTGTTTTGCTTTTAGCACCCGCCCCTGTCGCGGCGTTAGAGTGTGGGCTTTTCGAGGCAATCGAACCCGGTGACAGCCTGTCAGCAATCGCCCAACGCTGTGATACAACCTTAGAAAATTTGTATTTATCTAACCCAGAGCTGGACCCGCTTGACTTACCAATTGGTGGAGTTGTGAGTTTGGCCCCCCCCGCACTCAGTACGGCATCCAGTGACGGATCGTACCAAACGCTTATCGGGTCATATTCACAAGACGGAATTTGCCTCGGCAAGGAAGTTATCGCTACGTTAGATATCAATTACGTAGAGTTTGGCGAAACTCAATGCTCCTTGTCCGACGTCCAATTTACGCAAGGGTCATTCTTGCTTCTGGCAACTGAATGCCTGTCAGAAGGCGAAAGGTCGCCAGATCAAACAATCCAGATCACACCGCTCCAAGATCGCGCTATCCGCTACATTGGAACCGGTGACTGGCGATTAGAACGCTGCACTGACCTTTAACGTTTGTAGTTCTTGCGGGCGATTTCGATGCGCGCATCCATCATAGACATTTCTTTAAGGATTTCGCCGCGCCGCGTCCGGTCACCCGTGTCTGCCAATTCATCGCGTAGCTTTGAAAGCTCCCGACTGAGTGAAACAAACTCCGGGACCGCACCGTTTTCTTTCATTAAACGGTTTATCAAAACGTTTTCAGGGTCAGTATCTGGGGGCAGTGGTTTACCTTCGCCCGGCAAATTGTCGAAAACACCTTCCGATTGGGCCGCCCTAATGCGGGCATCTACAAGGTCCTCTAATGGGTGCCGTGCCATGACATTTCCTCTGTTCTTCTACCAACGCCCCGAGGCGCCACCACCGCCAGAACTTCCGCCTCCGAAACTCCTGCCAGACGATCGAGACGACGAAGTACTTATCTTAGAAATCGTAAACGCGCGATCTTCGCTATGGCCACAAAAATCGCAATGAAACCGATTGATACCACGACCATTCATCGTGGTGGACGCCGTAGCTGTCACAATTCTGGTTTTGTTGAACCCGCCTTGCCCACAATTTGAACATTTACGCAGCTTGTGGATAAGGCGTTTAGACAACATTACTATTCCCGCAATCGTGGCGATAGATCCGCCTACGATTGTTGCAATTATGGTAACCAACTTACTTGGATCAACAGCCCGAACGGGCGAAGGTTCTCCCGCTCGAAAGGGCATGACGATTTGATCAATCACTGCCTTTGACCCGTCGACAATCCCTTCCGCGTAGTCATCTTCCCGAAACGCAGGCAGAAAATTGCGTTCAACCACGCGGCCGGCTGTTAGGTCCCAATCGCGGCCATACGCAGCCCCCAATTCAATCCGCATCGCGCGATCGGTTCGCAGTACAAGAACAAGGACCCCGTCGTTTCTTTCAGCGTCCCCAATGCCCCATTCATTAAACAAGCCGGTCGCGAATTGTTCTAACGTTAGACCTGGCGCAAAGGCGGCTTGGGCCCCCAGTGTCAGCACCGTCATTTCGACACCGGTTTCGGCCTTCAGGTTTTCTAACCGCTCGGCCAAGTCCGCTTCTCCTTCAGGCAGCAACAGACTTGCGTAATCATTGACCCATGTCGACTGATATTGCGGGTATGTCTGCGCGCCTGCAGTCGTGGCAAAAACAACGAATATAGAAAATAGCCAACGCATAATCATCCCCACTTTGTGGTTAGGGTAACGACCCATCAAAGGAAGACAAGCCATTGTCAGTCACCGCCCTCGAAAGGAAATAATTTACGGCCAATCAAGTCGATACATCGTAAAATCTTGCCCCTTTACCAAATGATCAGCAACCGCACCAATGGCCGTCAACGGTACGGGCGATGCGCTCGCTGCCTGCAACCAGTTCCGGTTTAGTGGCCAATCTGCAAAATGCGTCGCCCCTACGTCCTTGAGATATGCATCCAATTGACCTTGGCCGATCGCTGCTTTCGCATCCGCATTAACCACGCCATCCAAGTTAACTACACGGACGCCCCGTTCGGCATACCAATTTAATGCGCCCGACTGCATGGCCCCTAAAACAGCACCATTTGGCAGAATTGGCATAAGCTGGCGCGCAACATAGCCATAGTTATGACCTGTACGAAAACTGTCGTCGACTCCGATCAAGGTACGGAAATGCGGCAGTTGCGTATAAATTTGTTGCGCACACAGAACAGCAGTCGCGACAACGATTGCGCGGACCCCAAACCCGCGAGCCCAAGCGAACGTTACTGCGCCCACGATCAGTGCGATTGATGCAAGTAAAAGGTAGCGGTGGAAAAACCAGAACGCAGGAAGGTACAGCGCATAAAAGGCCACCATCGCCATTCCTGCTAAAGCCAAAAGGGCTGGCGCATCCAACGCCTTTCGCTGCCATGCCCACAAAATGGGAAGCAACAACAAGACAGATCCCCAAGCCGCGATTGAAGGTGGAATTGCGGGAAATAGCGCCAATGAAGGTGCCGCCAAAGCTGCAGTTATGTTTTCCCCTGCGGTGCGACCAATGTCGGAATGATAGTCTAAAATCTGGCGCACTGCGCTGCCGCTTTCGGGGATGAGATGCCCACGTTCGGTAAGGCAATACGCAACCCAAGGTGCGACAGAAATACCAGCTGCTACGGCAACGATACCCGTTCGCAGCATCCCCAACCGCCAAATCGCAACGGGGATCAAAACCGCGATCACAAGCACAGCATCAATACGCGCCCATAGCGCTAGCCCCGCAAAACAGCCGAGCGCAACAAGGCGGCCGCGTGGTGCATTGGACGGGGTAGATGCCGCCAACCAAATCAGGCCCAAAAAGATTGAAGTCGCTAACGTACTTTCCAGCCCGTTAAACGCATTCCCCAACACGCGAGGTGAAAGTCCGATCAAAAGCACCACACAGGCTGCGACAGCGTATGATCCCGTCGTCTGACGTGCTATTCCCCCAGCCAATGCCGTCGTTAGGATACCGAAAACGGCACTGATGATGATCGCCGCCCGCAAAGCACTATCCGCATCTGCCCCCAACCAAAACACCGGTTGCAAGATCAACGCTATTAATGGTTGAAAACCCGTCGTTTGAATAATGCCGTCGGTCGATGGGCCAAGACCAGCCGCAATATTTCTTGCAATAGAAAGCGTGTAATAGGTGTCATCAGGTAGGTAATACGCATCGATCGCAGTTAACGGCGCGAAAATTGCTACGCACAGATACAGACAACCAATTGCAGCGATCGCTGCAATGAAGAACCTCCGAGGTGATGACATTGATCTTGGGCCTGTCTTGTTATTTATGGCCGAACTATCCCCGCACATGCGTCCTCTGTCTAGTCACCACACATGCAAAAGGCGGGCCCATGGGCCCGCCCTTCAACTATATCAATCAAAGATTACTTGTTGATCGTGATACGACCATCTGTGTACGGCGCGTATGGGCCGTTTTCAGCAAGGTAATCCGCAACAACCTGTTCTAGACCTGGACCAAAATCGTAGGCATTTGCAGCAGTTTCAAACATGGAATAGCCGTCGCCACCGTTGCGCATGTAGTTGTTTGTCGCCATCAGGTAGGACGCGCCTTCGTCGAGCGGTTCACCTGCGACGGTAACGTCGGAAACACGGCTGCCTGGTTCGGCGGTTAAGTCAGCAACATAGGTGATGCCCGCAACTTGTGGGAACCGACCAGCGCCTTCTTCGACTTGGCCAACACCGTTTTCAAGTGCGGCCAATAGATCGGCACCGGTTGTTTCGAACGTTGCCAATGTGTTTTGGAACGGCAGAACGGTTAGCACTTCACCCATCGTGATTTCGCCGCCATCGATAGACGCCCGCAGACCACCACCATTTTGGATCGCCGCAACCACGCCTTGTTCAGCAGTACGGGCCAACATCGCGTCAGCGACAAGGTTGCCCATAGCGCATTCCATCGCGCGGCAAAATTCGCGGGAACCTTCGATGACATCTGTGCTTTCAGACACAACCAATGTCTTCATCTCTTCGATCGGGCCTGCCAATTCAGCAACACGCGCGACGATGGCTTCATCTTCGGCTACGGATGCATCCAGCAAGATCGCTTCGCCCTCTGCAGTGTGCACATTGCCTTCATCATCAAACATGACGATCAAGTGGCCAACATATTTAGAATATGCGTAGGCCTGCACAACTGGCACGTCACCAACCATCGTTGGATAGGCCATCGCGCCTTCGTCGTAGTTATTGAACAGCGTGTGCGAGTGACCGCCAACAACGACGTCGATACCCTCAACCGCTTCGGCAATTGCCATGTCTCGGGTTACACCAACGTGGTTCAGTGCAATAATCTTGGTCACACCTTCTTCAGTCAACGCATCAACATCAGCCTGCAGGCTTTCGATTTCGTCACTAAAGATGACAGCATCAGACGGGGATGATGTTTCTGCCGTGTCAGAGGCCAGTGCCGAAATCACACCGATCTTTTCTCCACCAATTTCGAGCACGACGTGGTTTTGCACTTCGCCTGCCAGAATGTTGGACTGGCTAACGTCAATGTTGCCAGAGATTACAGGGAAATTCGCGCCCGCAGTCAGTTTGGCGAGACCTTCGTCGCCATCATCAAATTCGTGGTTACCCACGGCCATCACATCAAAACCGATCGCGTTCATGAATTCGATTTCAGCGTCGCCCTTGTAGGTCGTATACATCAACGACCCTTGGTATTGGTCACCAGCGTCCATGACGATCACGTTCTCACCGTCTAGCTGATCACGCAGTTGGTTGATCATTGTCGCAACGCGGGCGACGCCACCAAAGCATTCGCCAGCAGCGTTGTCTTCAGCGCTACATGTGCCGTCGTATTTGCTTATTGGCTCAATACGGCTGTGCAGATCGTTGATGTGAATGATGTGCAACGTATAGTCGGCCGCAGCAGTACCCGCGATCAGGGTTAGACCGGCGGTCGTTGAAAGAAGTCGTGCAAGCATTTTAGCCCCCGTTGGTTGTTTTCTGGCGCCAGCTTGGGTTGAGTCGGGTACGAGAGTCAAAGCAATGGCGCAAATACGGTCGTAACGTCACCCCATGACACCCTCGTGACACTTGACCTTTGCCCAATCGCGCGGCAGTTCGGTGCCATGTTGATCTACAAAATACTCACGTCCGAGCAATGGGCGACACTCGATAGCACTGGCAGCTTTGCTGGGGCCCCAATTGATCTGGCTGATGGATACATTCACGCATCGACCGCAGAACAAGCGCAAGAAACGACCGACAAGCATTTTGCCGGCCAAGACGGGCTGATGTTGGCCGCCCTGGACAGCGACATCTATGGGGATGATTTGATTTGGGAAGTCTCGCGCGGGGGGGCAAAGTTTCCCCACATTTATAACCGCCCGTTAAAACGCTCCGAAATCGTCTGGGCCCGACCAATGCCATTGGTAAATGGTCGCCACGAATTGGATATGTCATGAATATTGTGGAACAAATTGGCCTAAGGGCATTGCGCATGTTTGATCCAGAAACCGCGCATGGACTATCCATCAAGGCGTTGAACGCCGGGCTTGGGCCAAAGTCTGGACCGGTCACATCCTCACGGCTGTCCTGTTCTATCGCTGGCTTGCAACTACCCAACCCAATTGGTTTAGCCGCTGGTTACGACAAGAACGCAGAAGCGTTGACCGCATTGGGGAAAACTGGGTTCGGATTCCTAGAGGTTGGCGCAGCGACCCCCCTTGCCCAAGACGGTAACCCACGCCCGCGGCTTTATCGCTTGACAGAAGACCAAGCAGCGATCAACCGCTTCGGGTTCAACAATCAGGGCATGGACCAAATCGCAACCCGTTTGGCGCAACGACCAAACGGACGCATTGTCGGCTTAAACCTTGGCGCCAACAAAACCAGTGAAGACCGCGCAGCCGATTTCGCGAGGGTTCTTCGTCATTGCGGCCCACATGTTGATTTTGCGACAGTCAACGTTTCGTCCCCCAACACCGAAAAGCTGCGCGACCTACAGGGCAAAGACGCGTTAGCCGCGCTATTGGGCGGCGTGATGGACGCAAACGACGCGGGCATTCCGGTGTTTTTGAAAATCGCTCCAGACCTCACAGATGCTGAAATCGAAGACGTTGCAGACGTCGTTGCGACGTCTGGCGTCGCGGCCGTGGTCGCAACCAATACAACGTTGTCTCGGGACGGCCTAACATCGAAACATCACAACGAGGCCGGAGGTTTGTCTGGCCAACCTGTGTTCGAAAAATCGACCCGCGTTTTGGCAAAGTTGTCGACGTTAACAGATGTCCCATTGATTGGCGTCGGTGGGGTTGGCTCTGCAGAACAGGCCTATGCAAAAATTCGCGCCGGTGCCAGCGCGGTGCAACTGTACACGGCATTGGTGTTTGGCGGCATTTCATTGCCTGCACAAATCGCCCAAGGGCTAGATGAATTGCTTGTTCGTGACGGTTTTGCATCCGTGTCCGACGCCGTCGGCACTGGCCGAGAGGAGTGGCTATGATGCCTTCTCAGACAACGATCTGGCACAATCCACGTTGCAGAAAGTCACGCGAAGCATTGGCATTACTCCATGATCGCGGCAATCAACCCGCTGTGCGCCTTTATCTTAAAGATGCACCTTCCAAAGAAGAAATTGTCGCAGTCCGCAATGCACTGGGCGTCACCGCCGGTGCGATGATGCGCAAAGGTGAGAAGATTTTCAAAGAGATGGGTTTGGCGCAAGCCGATGAAGACACGCTTGTCGCGGCGATGGTCAACCACCCTATCTTGATTGAACGCCCTCTTCTCATTCATGACGGCCAGGCCATAATTGGGCGCCCACCAGAAACTGTTCTGAAAATTCTTTAGCTAAATCTAAGGGCCGGAAATTACCGCCCAATAGAACGTTCGAGCGCTGGATATTTCGCCCCCAGGGTGCCCCCTCGAGCGACGAAGCTGATCAGCAGTGCGATCCAAAGGCCATGGTTGCCCGACATAGGCATTAGCGCCAACGCCGCCGCAAAATAGATCCCCGCGGAAAGGATCATCATATCGCGCATGTCCCGTGTTCTTGTGGCCCCGATGAATATTCCGTCCAACATAAAGGGTGCTGCCGAGAAAATCGGCGTTAGGGCCATGTAGAACAAGAAGTCGCGCGCTGCAGCCCGCACATCTGTTGCGGTTGTCATAAGGTCGATGATCGCGCCGCCAGCAACTGCGAACATAACCGCTAACAGCGCCCCAATCGCCCAGCACCATTTTGAGACCATGATAGATGCACGCCGAAACGCCGCGCGGTTTTTTTGTCCCAGCGCCTGCCCAACAAGGCTTTCAACCGCAAATGCAAACCCGTCCATCGCGTAAGCCGTAAAGGTCAGGAATTGAAGGAGGATGTGATTGGCCGCAAGTCGCGTGTCACCATATCGCGCTCCAAAAAATAAGAACGACATGAAAATTGCCTGCAAAAACAATGACCGAATTAGGATATCGACGTTCACACTTGCAAAACGGCGCAGCTTGACTGGATCTAGAAGGCGGGCTCGATCGCGTAGAATATCCAGCCGCAATCCGTCACGGCAGTACCACAGCCCTAAACCACACCCTGCGATTTCGGAAATCACCGTCGCTATCGCAACGCCTTGCACCCCCCAGCCAAGCCCAATCACTAACAAAAGGTCCAACACAATGTTGGTACCGTTCATCAACACTTGAATCATCAGAATTGCGCGAGTTCGTTCTGCGGCGACAAGCCAGCCGGTGACAGCATAAGTCGCGATAAGAAAAGGCGCAGACCACACGCGAATGGCCATATAACTGCGCGCAAGTGTTTCGACCTCGGCACTAGCAGGCGACATCCAAAAACCCAGACGAAAGAGGGGAAATTGCAGTACGATAATTGCGAAACCGCCAACAACTGCGATGCCCAGCGCGCGGATCAGAATGGCCGATGTTTCATCCCCATCGCCCGCGCCCCGAGATTGCGACGCAAACCCGGTCGTGCCCATACGCAAAAAACCAAAGATCCAATATAGCGCCGTCAAGATAACCGCACCAATACCAACCGCGCCAATCGGGGCCGCAAGCCCCATCTGTCCAACCACGCCGGTATCGACCAACCCCAACAGCGGCACCGTTACGTTGGCCAAGACCACAGGGACTGCAATGTTTAGAATACGTCGATGTGTCAGTGGCGGCGTCTCAGCCATAGCTAAACCGGTTTTCGGTTGCGACTAATGCATTAGCCCCCTGCACGGCTTCAGCCAAACCTACTTCGGCACGCAAAAGGCAGGCCCCGATCCACGGCACAATCATCCTCCGGTCCGGATTGCCATTGGGCGCAATCAGGTGGCCGCCAGCCTTAATCATTACGTCAACGAGCCCACTTTCCCGCGCAGCGTCTGCGGTCGAGATCAAGACCGCGTCATTACGAAACACCACGCCGTCGAAGGCCTCAGCGGCGCCGACCCAGATCATTTCATCCAATTGTCCCACACAGAATCCACGTTCGCTACCATATGCGGAAAATATCACGACATTGTCTTCTGCGGCCCGCAGCAACGCAGCCGGCAAATCTGCCGCATTCAACACCCGCAAAAGGCGGACTTCCATTGCCATGCTTTCCAGCAACGCCCTAAGCGCCAAAGGTTCTTGATGCTCATACGTGGCAACAATCGTTACACGTTCTGCCATTTTATGCGTCCGGTTGTGGCATCAGAAAATGCCCTGTCGCTTGCGCGAACAGGCGGCTCCTGTTGTCCTGCCAGGCCTCGACATGAACACTTGCGTATCGGCGACCAGACCGGTTTATCGTTGCGCGGGCATAGGCATCCCGAGGTAAACCTGAACGCAAATAATCGATGGTGAAGTCGATTGTCTTCGGCAAACGTGGCTTTGACATTTCTTCGCCCGCCTCCATCCGGCCCCACATCATGGCCCAACTGAGTTCAATGATGGCTGTCGTTTCCAGAAACGCAGCCGTTGCACCACCATGAAGCGCCGGTAGCATCGGGTTTCCGATCAGGTCGTCGCGGTACGGCATTATGCCCGTAAGTTCATCACCGCGGCGGTCAAATTCGAACCCCATAAACGATATGTAGGGAACACCTTTAATTAAGAATTGCAAAGCACTGTCGCGCCGTTGCTTGATAACCTGGACAGGTTCCGGGCGCTTCATGATGCCCCCTTTGACGTGCTTTGCACTGTAAATGCCCCTGTGGCAGTCGCAACCGGCCGCTCTGAATCCGCGTCCATAGCTGTCGCTCGAACAAATGCGACCGATCTCGTGACGTGATAACATTCAGCTTTAGCTGTTATCATATCGCCTGGCGTGGCTGGGCGCATGTAGTCAATACGAAGATCAAGGGTCGCAGTTCCTGCGGGCTGGCTATCATGAGACATTACAGCGGCCCCGCCACACGTATCGAGCAACGCCGATACCGCGCCACCGTGGATCACCCCAGTATCCGGGTCGCCAATAAACCGTTCATCATAAGGCATTGTTAGCGTCGCCTCCCCCTGACCGATTTCGGTCAATTTCATCCCTAAGCACTTGGAATGCGGAATAGCCTCAATAAATTGGCGGGCGATCATTTTTTGGCGTTCATTGTCCATTCCCTTTTGAACCCCGAACAGCACTTTTGCACAAGTGTGATTTGTTGTGACATTGAACCAAACGCAAGACATGCGTAACATGTTAGATGAAGGAGACACATATGACCGAGCCACGGCTGAACTTTAAAGAAATGTGTGCTAAGTTTGATGTGACCCCGCGCACTCTGCGCTACTATGAATATATAGAATTGTTGTCGCCTGAACGTGAAGGTCGGTCGAGGTTCTACGGCGCAAAAGAACTGGCGCGTATGACTTTGATTCTACGTGGGCGACGTTTTGGTTTTCCGCTCGAAGACATCCGGCAATGGCTTTTGATTTACGAACATGAAGGAACAGAAGCGCAGATGCGTGCTTGGATCGATCTTGCTGATCGCCAACTTGCTGAGTTGGAAGAGCAGCGCCAGCAACTTCATGACACGATGGGCGAGCTCAAATCTTTGCGTGATGAGACTGAAAGTAATCTCGGCTAGCCTTCTCACCGCAAACGCTTTCAGAATCAGCATAGAAGCACCTTCTTCAAGCAACGTGTATTCGAAATTCACGGCAATCCAACCGAAGCACAACCCTGTGTTGTGCGAATTTTTCCGTAACGTCACATTCGAAAATGTAAGCCTAGGTACGGAAAACCCCACTCAAATCGCCATATTTCCAAGGAATGAGGGGAAAAGGCCAATTGTCTTCCCATTAAGTGCCCCCCTCTTACGCAATAGGAATTTGCGTGACCTACCGTAACCACAAACTCTGACGCGGCGTTACGTTTACGTTCGCGTCACCTTCTAGTGTAGAGTGAGGAGGAAGTCCTTGCTCTTACCAATAAACCGCATGAGGACTTAGACATGACGGAACCAACTATGACCATTCGCGAAATGTGCGATGAATTTGATGTTACCCCGCGCACGCTTCGGTTTTACGAAGCGAAGGAACTTCTGTTCCCTCTACGCGAGGGGCAGAAACGTCTTTATGGCAAACGTGACCGTGTTCGCCTGAAGCTCATTTTGCGTGGTAAGCGTTTTGGCTTCTCCCTTGAAGAAATCCGTCAACTTTTGGATCTGTATTACATGGATGACAGCCAAGAGACACAATTGCGCGAAACCTACTTGTTAGCCGAGAAACACCTCGCAGATATGCAGGCACAACGCGCCGAACTTGACGATGCAATATCAGAGCTCAAAGCCCAAATGGATTGGGGACAAGCGCGGCTCAAACAACTTGAAAAGAAATCGGGCGTAGCCGGCTAACTGGATACGCCCCCCAATATGAAGAGACCACCATGCCAATCTATACCGCTCCGACCAAAGACATGCAGTTCATCCTTCACAACGTTTTGAAGGTGAGCGAACAGGACATTCCTGGGTTTGAAGAGCTAGATCGCGATTTCACTGCGGCCGTATTGGAAGAAGCTGGCAAGGTGGCCACAGAAGTTCTTTTACCCTTGAATGTCGTGGGCGACACTGAAGGCTGCACATTGGAAAACGGTGTCGTACGGACGCCGACCGGTTTCGATGGCGCATTTAAGGCCATGAAAGAAGGCGGCTGGACAGCGATGGATTGCGATCCAGAATACGGTGGCCAAGGTCTCCCCTACATCATGCACACGGCAGCGCAGGAACCTTTTGTTTCCTCCAACATGGCCTTCAATATGTATCAAGGCCTGACACACGGCGCGTATTCAGCAATCCACGTACACGGTTCCGAAGAACAAAAGGCAATGTATCTGCCGAAAATGGTGAGCTGTGAGTGGACAGGGACAATGAACCTGACCGAACCACACTGCGGCACGGACTTAGGTCTGATGCGCACCAAAGCTGAACCTCTTGATGATGGTTCCTATGCTGTGACCGGCCAGAAGATCTTTATCTCTGCAGGCGATCACGACCTTGCTGAAAACATCATTCACCTTGTTCTCGCGAAAATTCCTGGCGGTCCAGACGGCATCAAGGGTGTAAGCCTTTTCATCGTGCCAAAGTTCCTTGTGAACGAAGACGGCTCGTTGGGTGATCGCAACCCAGTGACGGTTGGCAAGATCGAAGAGAAAATGGGCATCCACGGCAATTCCACCTGTGTGATGAATTACGATGGCGCCAAGGGCTACCTCATCGGCGAAATGCACAAAGGGATGCGTGCGATGTTCACCATGATGAACGAGGCTCGCATGGGGGTTGGCCTACAAGGCTACGCACAGGCCGAAATTGCCTACCAAAACGCAGTGGCCTACGCCAATGACCGCCTTCAGGGGCGTGACGTCACCGGAGCAAAAAACCCAGAAGGCCCTGCTGATCCGCTGATCGTGCACCCAGACATTCGTCGTAACCTGATGGATCAAAAGTCCTTCGTGGAAGGCGCCCGCGCACTGACGTATTGGGGTGCCACTCTGATCGACCGCGCTCATAAAAACGACGACGAACAGGCTGACGGTTTGATCTCTTTGATGACGCCGGTGATCAAAGGGTTCCTAACCGACAAAGGGTTCGAATACGCCACCGCCGCGCAGCAGGTTTATGGCGGCCACGGATACATCGAAGAATGGGGCATGTCCCAATACGCGCGCGATGCACGGATCGCGATGATCTATGAAGGTGCTAACGGTGTACAAGCGCTCGACCTTGTTGGCCGCAAACTGGCACAAGACGGCGGCAAGCACGTTATGGCCTTCTTCGAAATGATCAAAACCTTCGTGTCTGAAAATAAGGGCGACGAAGGTTACGAAAAGGATTTCCTCGATCCACTAAAAGCTGCGTCAAAGGACCTTCAAGCCGCAGGTATGTATTTCATGCAAAACGGAATGAAGAACCCAAATCACGCATTAGCCGGGTCGTATGATTTCATGCACATGATGGGTCACGTTTGCCTTGGCCTGATGTGGGCTCGTATGGCCAAAGCATCAATGGAAGCATTGGCTGCTGGCGACAGCGACACCGAATTCCACGAAACGAAAATCGCGACAGGCCGGTACTACATGGCCCGCCAACTGCCCGCGACAGGCATGCATTTGGCACGCATCAACACGGGTGCTGATACAGTCATGGCTTTGGACGCGGCAAACTTCTAAGGTCAGCGGTGGGGGGGCAACCCCCACCCTACTTTATCGGAGAGCCCTATGCCCAAACGTTTTCGCTTAACCCGTCGCTTTCCTTGCGCCATGACCGAAGACGGCTACCGCCGGCTCAAGAAGTTTTCTCGCGAAGCCGGACTGGACGAAGGCGAAGCCCTGTCGTTTCTATTTGAGAACTTTGACAGTGTGATCGACGAAGACACGTTTTCGCACCGCCTACGCTTGTTCAATTCCGAACTAGAAGCGCGCAAGCGATGAAACCAGCCTGCCCACAAAATACTGTGGTAGTCACCATTCCCATTAGTGGTCTGAAATGGCCCCTTTCTTTAGAAGGCACCAAGACATGATCAAACTACATTGCTTCGGCGAAAGCGGAAACGCATACAAAGCGGCGCTCACATTAGAACTGGCTGAAGCCGAATGGGAACCCGTTTATGTCGATTTCTTTAACGGCGAAACACGAACAGACACCTTCCGTGAACTGAATGTCATGGGCGAAGTTCCCGTGATGGAAGACGGCGATTTGGTACTGACACAATCTGGAGTCATTCAGGACTATGTTTCATCAAAGACCGGCAAGTTGGGCGGTCGGTCCGCTGCCGAACGTCGCGACGTGTTGCGGTGGATGTTCTTTGACAATCACAAAGTCAGCGGTGTTGGGGGCCCCCTACGGTTCCTGATGAATTTTCTCCCCGAAGAAAAACGCAGCGCCGAAGTGAACGGGTTCATGCTCGCCCGCCTTAAGGGGGCCTTGAAAATCCTTGATACCCAGCTGGCCGAAACTCCGTTCTTGGCTGGAGACACTTTGACAATCGCTGATATCGCGAATTGTGGTTACCTGTATTACCCTGAACCATTTGGGTTCGATCGTACAGATTTCCCTCACATCGATGCATGGCTGGACCGGATCGCAAACACCCCGGGTTGGAAACACCCATATGATTTAATGCCCGGCTCACCTGCTGACCGCGCCTGAACCCGCCGTTACTTCATGTGTGACGCGACGACACGACTTGAAATGAACATTGTTGACGTTAACGTCAATTGAGAAGAACGCATTTTTATTGGAGTCAGCCGTATGACCGACGCTTATATTTACGACGCCATCCGCACACCGCGGGGCAAAGGCCGCAAGGATGGTAGCCTGCATGAAGTCACAGCAGCTCGCCTGTCAGCGGGTGTGCTAAACGCGCTTAAAGATCGCAATGGTCTTGACGGGCACGCCGTAGAAGATGTGATTTGGGGCAACGCGACCCAAGTCAAAGAACAGGGTGGCTGTCTTGCACGTACATCCGTATTGGCATCAAACCTTGACGAACGCATCCCAGGCCTCTCCATCAACCGTTTCTGCGCATCCGGGATGGAAGCCGTGAACTTGGCGGCGAACCAAGTCGCAGGCGGGGCTGGGGAAGCATACATCGCTGGCGGTGTAGAAATGATGGGCCGCGTTGCAATGGGCTCGGACGGGGCAGCGATTGCCGTTGATCCATCCATCGCAATGGACACCTACTTCGTTCCACAAGGTATTTCCGCGGACATTATTGCAACCGAATACGGTTTCTCTCGTGATGATGCGGACCAACTTGCAGTCGCGTCTCAACAGCGCGCAGAAGCTGCTTGGAAAGACAACCGTTTCGCAAAATCTATCGTTCCAGTAACAGACCAGAACGGTTTGGAAATATTGGCACATGATGAATACATGCGCCCACAGACGGACATGCAATCCCTTGGAAGCCTAAAGGCTGCGTTCAAAGACATGGGCGAAGTTATGCCCGGCTTCGACAAGGTCGCTTTGATGAAGTACCCGCACCTTGAGCGGATCAATCACGTACATACGGCCGGTAACTCTTCCGGTATCGTGGATGGGTCAGCAGGTGTCTTGATCGGGTCAAAAGAATTTGGCGAAAAGTTCGGGCTAAAACCCCGTGCACGTATTCGCCAAACCGCCAAAATCGGCACAGACCCGACCATCATGCTAACTGGCCCTGTTCCCGTGACACACAAAATCCTTGCCGACAGCGGCATGGCGATCAGCGATATTGATCTGTTTGAGGTCAACGAGGCATTCTCGTCCGTCGTGTTGCGGTTCATGCAGGCGTTCAACGTGGATCATTCATTGGTCAACGTAAACGGCGGGTCCATCGCAATGGGGCACCCATTGGGTGCAACGGGCGCGATTATCATCGGCACATTGTTGGACGAGTTGGAACGCGCTGACAAAGAAGTTGGTCTTGCCACACTTTGCGTTGCATCCGGCATGGGCGCGGCAACAATCATTGAACGCGTGTAAGGAGCAGAAATATGACTGACTTTACAATGAAAACAGATGCCGATGGCGTCGCAATCATTACTTGGGATGTTCAAGGCAAATCTATGAACGTCCTCAGCCTCGAAGGCTGGGACGAGCTGGACGCCTGCGTAAACAATGCTTTAGCAGATGACGCCGTAAAAGGCATTGTCATCACCTCTGGCAAAGACACGTTCGCTGGCGGCATGGATCTGAACATTATCGCCAAGATGAAGGCATCAGCAGGTGACAACCCTGCGCAGGGCCTGATGGACGGGTTGATGAAATCCCATGGCATTCTGCGCAACATCGAGCGCGCGGGTATGGACCCGAAAACCAACAAAGGCGGCAAACCGATTGCCGCTGCCCTGCCCGGAACGGCGCTCGGTATTGGTTTGGAAATCCCACTAGCCTGTCACCGTATTTTTGCAGCGGACAACCCGAAAGCCAAAATCGGACTGCCTGAAATTCAGGTTGGCATTTTCCCTGGTATGGGGGGCACAACCCGTCTTGTCCGTAAAATGGGCGCAATGGCAGCCTCTCCTTTGTTGCTCGAAGGCAAGATGCTTGACCCGAAGAAATCAAGGGCTGCCGGCGTCGTTGACGAAGTTGTTGACGACCCTATTGCTGCAGCAAAAGAATGGGTTCTGTCTGAGCCGAAGATCGTCAAGTCATGGGATGAAAAGGGCTACAAGATGCCTGGCGGTGAACCGTTTCACCCCGCAGGTTTTATGACCTTCGTCGGTGCCTCTGCCATGGTGAATTCTAAAACCCAAGGTGTCTACCCAGCGGCGAAAGCCATGCTGTCCGCCATCTACGAGGGCGCGATGGTTCCATTCGATACGGCCCTCAAGATTGAAGCGCGCTGGTTTACAAATGTTTTGCTGAACCCATCGTCCGAAGCAATGATCCGTTCTTTATTCATCAACAAAGAGGCCCTAGAAAAAGGCGCAAACCGCCCCGATGTGGCCGACCAGAAAGTCAAAAAGGTTGGTGTGCTCGGGGCCGGAATGATGGGCGCAGGCATCAGCCTCGTGTCTGCCTTAGCTGGCATCGAAGTTGTTCTGATTGATCGTGAACAGGAAGCCGCGGACAAAGGCAAATCCTACACCACGGCCTATATGGACAAGGGCATCGCACGCAAAAAAGCGACTGAGGAAAAGAAAGAAGCAGTGCTTGGCCTGATCAACGCGACGACGGACCTCGAAGCGCTGAAAGACTGTGATCTGATCGTTGAAGCTGTGTTCGAAGACGTCGGTGTAAAGGCCGAGATGACCAAAAAAGTCGAAGCCATCATCGGCGACGACGCGATCTTTGCGACCAACACATCGACATTGCCGATCACTGAACTTGCCAAGGCATCTGTACGCCCTGATCAATTCATCGGTATCCACTTCTTCTCTCCTGTAGACAAAATGTTGTTGGTAGAAATTATCCGCGGCAAAGAAACCGGCGATGTCGCGGTTGCTAAGTCGCTCGACTTCGTGCGCCAGATCCGCAAGACACCAATCGTCGTAAATGACGAACGGTTCTTCTATGCAAACCGTTGCATCCTGCCATACGTCAACGAAGGCGTGCGCATGGTGCAGGAAGGCGTGGCACCGGCCTTGGTGGAAAACGCCGCGAAACTGGTTGGCATGCCACTGGGCCCGCTGCAATTGACCGATGAAACCTCCATCGATCTGGGCGTGAAAATCGCCAAAGCGACGAAAGCCGCAATGGGCGACGCCTATGACGACAGCGCGGATGAGCTGATTTTCTGGATGGCCGACGAAGGCCGCTTGGGTCGAAAGGCCAACGCGGGGTTCTACGACTACAACGAAAAGGGCAAACGCCAGTTGCTTTGGTCCGGTCTGGGTGAACGCTACGAAGTTGCCACCGATCAGCCTGACTTGACCGAGGTTCAACACCGTTTGTTGTTCTCTCAAGTTCTCGAAGCGGTCCGTGCATTGGAAGAAGGCGTTCTTATGGACATACGTGAAGGCGACGTTGGCGCGATCCTTGGTTGGGGCTTTGCGCCTTGGTCTGGTGGTCCGTTCAGCTGGCTCGACATTCTTGGTGCGCCATATGCTGCAGAACGCTGTGACGAGCTAACCGAAAAGTTCGGCGAACGCTTCACCTGCCCAACCCTGCTTCGGGAAATGGCGGAAAAGGGTCAAACCTTCTATGGCCGCTTTGGTACGGGTGTGGACAGTAAAGCCGCGTAACCCTTTTAAAAGCAGAGAATTTAGGCCGCTCCAATTGGGGCGGCCTTTTCTATTCCGCGTTGAAAATTCGAATCTTGCTTATTTAACAGAATCGTTAAATAATGATCGCATGCCCCATTCAGACACCCTTGATGCCGCCCTAAAGGCCCTCGCGCACCCAACGCGCCGCGCGATCCTTGCGCAGCTTGCACAGGGGGATGCGACCGTTAACGAATTGGCCGACCCGATTGACATGAGCCTACCCGCCGTTTCGCGGCACATAAAAGTGTTGGAAGACGCGGGCCTGATCACACGTGGGAAAAACGCTCAATTTCGCCCCTGCCAAATCAACCCTACCCCCATCAAAGCAGTCATAACTTGGGCAGAATCCTATCGTCCAATCTGGGAGGCGCGGTTCGATAAAATGGAAACCCTACTGAACGCAAAGAAGGAAACTAACAATGACTGATACGCCCGACTGGGTCCGCATCGAACGGACTTTCGACGCAGATATCCAAGACGTTTGGAACATGTGGACCGATCCAAAAAAATTCCAATCTTGGTACGGCCCTAACGGCATGACTATTCCTGTTGCCGAAATGGATGTCACAGTTGGCGGCACACGGAAAATCTGCATGGAAATGGCGATGCCCGAGCGGACGATGCAAATGTGGTTCATCGGGGTGTACAAAGAAATCAACGCCCCAACGCGCCTCGTGTATACCGAAAGCATGTGCGACGAGAGCGGCACAATCATACCCCCAGAACAAATGGGTATGCCAGAGGGCCATCCCGACATCACCGAAGTGATTGTGGACCTACGCGAAGAAAACGGCAAAACGCGTATGACGATGGTACACGCAGGAGTGCCGACCGGTACGGCAGGCGAAGGCGGATGGCTTCAAGCGATCGATAAGTTGGGTGCACAATTGTCTTCTGCATGACGGGCTAACCCAGAATACAAAAAACGGCCCGCCATTCAGGTCGGGCCGTTTCGTTCAATTCAGTTGTTTCGTTACGAGAATAGATCGTAAGATTTATAGCCTTGGCTTACTTCATCCAAACCGGCCTCTTCCTCTTCCGTTGTTATACGAATACCAACGACACCCTTGCAGAAGAAGACGAGTACCAACGTAACGACCAAGGTATACCCCCCGATGATCGCGATTCCGCCCAATTGTGCGGTCCAGCTGGCTGCCCCTAAAGGTGCAATCATCAGCGACCCATAAATGCCACCAGCGCCGTGCACCGCAAAGACATCCAAACTGTCATCTACACCTAATTTGTCTCGTAGAAAGTAAACAACTTCCTGGCACATCATACCGGCCAACGCGCCGATCATCAGCGCATATGCTGGGCCGACGTAGCCAGACGCAGGTGTAATTGCAGCGAGGCCTGCCAATGTCCCTGTTACCATCCCAACCATGGTTGCCTTGCCCGTTTTGACATATTCCCACGTCATCCAAGTCAAAGAAGCCGTCGCAGCGGACACCATCGTAACAGTTAGCGCCATCGCCGTCGTGCTATCGGCGACAAGACGTGAGCCACCGTTAAAGCCAAGCCAACCGACCCAAAGCATCGCAGCGCCCATCATCACCATACCAGGGTTGTGCGGGGCAGTACCGCGTTTAATCCGCGGGCCGATAACAATCGCCAAAACAAGTGCAGCAATACCTGCAGTTTCGTGCACGACCAAACCACCTGCAAAGTCACGGACGCCAGTCTCGCCGAAAATACCGCCGTCAGAAAGGAAGCCACCGCCCCAAACCCAATGCGCCACCGGTGCGTAAACCAACAGCATCCACAATGCCGAAAACATCAATATAAAACCAAACTTTACCCGTTCCGCGCAGGCCCCAATAATGATCACGGGCGTGATGATCGCAAAGGTCATCTGGAACGCGAAAAACAGGATTTCAGGTAACGTGCCGACAAGACTGTCCTTCGTAACGCCTTGCAAAAGGACGCGATCGAAACCGCCGAAGTAGCCACTTGTTCCACTGCCATATGCAATAGAATATCCGGCGACGTACCAAAGAATAATCATTAAGCAGGCTATCGCGTAACACTGAACAAACATGTTGATAACATTTCGCCCGCGTACGAGGCCGCCGTAAAACAACGCCAAACCAGGCATCGTCATAAAGAATACCAGCGCAGTCGCGACCAGTATCCACACAGAATCTGTGGAACTCATTTTTCCTCCCCCCAGAGATACTAACTATATAAAGTATATATCCACACATTGCCCACAATATACAGCAATTTTACGGTTCCCTCAGGTAATCTCGGTTCACCGGAAAGAAAAACTAAGCGCAACGTCATCCTGTCGGCGAAAGGAACGTTACCAATGGTTTAACAAGATGTAGCCGAATAGGCGTCCGGTTGAACTGGCGTGCTCACCTGCATCCCCAAACAGTCAGCAAGATCACATGCAATATCCATTGGCAGGATATCGTAGTCGTTTCCCTCCATATCGGAGTTGAGGTCTGCTTGAGCACGACAAAGGAAAAGTGCCCCGATGTTCGCGAAAACAATTTCATCCTGCGCGAAATACAATTGGATCACTTCAACATAATTCGTTGGGCGCGTCAGCGTGATCCCACGTACGCCCTCCAATGCGAATGCCGGGATCAACGCAAACGGATCCCCTGTAATCTCTTCGGCCAAATCACTTTCAATCATCACAGGTTGGTGCGGCAAAATCGTCATCGCTTCGAGGTTACCAAGCGCACCTGCAGGAACTGACATGGGGAAACTAGCAACATCATTCGTGTTCGCGACCAATACGTGACGCGTCAGAGCGATCACTGTCTGAAGCCCACCGTCAAATGTAAGAACTTGTTGGCCGACCTGAATTGTCTCAACTGCAGCCCAACCTGCTTTTGTTGCGACCTTCGTTCCTGCGACCAGTCCACTGGTATTTGCGTCCAATTCCGGCAACGCAGTTTCAGCGTTATTGGTGGCGGTCCATGCTGTATTCTTCCAAGCAAACATATCTGACATCCCCATGTCTTATTTCTTTTTTTGAACCCCTCGTTTGTTTTTGGCAGCGAGGTAATTCTTAGCAACAAGGGCATACCGCATGATTCCCAAGACCGACCTTGGCCGAGAAAGGGGCAAGATTGGGGCATTAGATATAATTTGAGTAAAATTCTTTGGTTAACGGGCAATTAACCAAGAAACCGGAAACAATCCCCTATTTCGTCTCGCAGGAAATTTCAGAAATCGAACACATAGCCATGTGCCGCGATATCTCGCGCACAAATATTCGCAACCAATCCAGCATCCGCATCAGAGTAAAAACCACGCCAATCACGGGTACGGCTGCTTTCGTTTGCGACAGGCATTTCTAAGATAAACCCAAGATGTTTTGACAAGGGTTCCAAATCTTCGACCAAATGTTCCAGACGAATGTAGTGATCAGCATGTTCTACCCCTGCCCCGTCGGTCATGTAACTGGAATAAGGGTTTGCCTTGAACGTGCTGGTGGTCAAAGGCGCATTCAAGAATTCAGAAAACGTGTTTGATTGCGCCAGCGCCACAGCCTCATGCGCAAAGGTTTGCTCACGCAACCAATGGTAATAGCTGACCAATCGGTCCCAAGGGTTGCGGACCAGTGTAAACGTATACAGATCAGCCATATCGGATCGCGTGATAAGACCTTCGGCATCCGCCAGGGTTGAGTGCTTCCAAAGCCTACCGGCCGTTTCCACACCCTTTACCCGCCCACGCCGTTTCACAGCCTTGGGCGTATCGCCGATCATAATATCATCGGCCTTGGCTCGCGCCTCTAGCGCTAGGGCCATGGCTGTGCCGCCAGTCTTCGGTATATGAACAAAGATATACTGCCGGCCGTGAGAGATGATCATTTGGACCTCATCGCGATGATGGAGCCCGATAGGATAATGCAGCCAATCCCGAAGAATGCGAGCGTTCCCAATGTCTGTCCCCAAAGAAGCCATGCAAAAAACGACGCGAATATAATCATTGAATACTCATTGATCGCCACAAAGGAAGACTCACCCAATTGATACCCGCGCGTCAACAATAGCACCCCAACAATGCTGCCGACCGCCTGTGCAACAACCACGAACCAAGTTGTCGCATCCGGTGCGACGTATCCCCTTTGCAGCCACCCCGCCGCACCTTCGGGCGCAACAACGGGCCAAACCGTCAGCACGACAAGGCCGACTGCCCCCATTGCGCCCAATATCGCGATATAGGCAAACGTCATAACCATGGTCCCCTCGCCTTCACACCACGACCGCGTTCCAATCGCAGAGATTGCATAGAGGGCCCCAGCGAAAATTGGCATCAAAGAAAGCCATGTTAGTGTTCCGTCTTCGGGCCAAACAACCATCAACGCCCCAGCAAACCCCAATGCAACTGCGAGCCATCGCGTTGGGCCGGCTTTCAATCCACGAAACAAAACCGAGAAGATCAGAACAAAAATAGGCGCCGTCAAAAAACCCGATGTCACAACCCCAATCGGCAGAAACGCAAGGCATCCAAAATAAACCAACAACGCTGCCGCATTGAAAAAATTGCGCAGGAAAACCCAAAACGGCCGTTTCGCCCGCAGGCTTGTGAACCCCAAGATCGTAATGGTGGCAATAATGCCTATCGCAACGACCGCGCGAAGGGTTTGGAACAACCATAATGAAGAGGTCTCTGAAACCAGAACAATCAGGTTGTCGGTAAACCCCAACGAAAACATGCCGCTGAGGGTGCACAACATAGACAAAAGGGGGCGGGTTTGTTGCATGAACAACCTTGACCAGACTTCACGCGCCGAAGCCATGCCAAAAACGACACATTGTGCGCGATCTCGTTTGACAAATTGGCCCGCGCGTACAAGCGTGGCACATGAACAATCGGTTTGGGAGGGCTGGAACATGGGATGGATGCGTGACGAGACGGGGTTGGACAAATGCCCTGCAAATTATGTGCCCCTAACGCCCCTTAGCCATCTGGCGCGCGCCGCGAAGGTCTTCACCAACCATGATGCCTTAGTGTATGGTCAGACCCGCCATACCTACGCGCAATACCATGCCCGTGTCAGCCAATTGGCGCACGCTTTGGTGCTGGCGGGTGTAAAGCCCGGCGACGTTGTCGCAACCCTATTACCAAATATCCCAGCACAGGCCGAAGCACATTTCGGCGTTCCGGCATGCGGTGCTGTTTTGAACACCATCAACATCCGATTGGATGTCGATACCATCGCTTACATTTTTGATCACGGCGAAGCGAAGGTGGTTCTGGTTGATAGCCAGTTCTTACCTGCTGCGATGCAAGCCATCGAACGGATGGAAGGACCTCCTCCGTTGGTCGTCGAAGTCCCCGATCCGCAAGCAGGCGTGCCTGAAATTGGCGAACAGGTCGATTATGAAACGTTTATCGCTGCGGGCGATCCGGATTTCGAATGGATCATGCCGCAGGATGAATGGGAGAGCCTAGCGCTAAACTACACGTCGGGCACCACAGGGCGGCCCAAAGGCGTCGTTTACCACCACCGTGGTGCCTATTTGATGACAATGGGTACACCTGTAACTTGGCGGATGACCCTTAACCCTAAATTCCTTACCATCGTGCCATTGTTTCATTGCAACGGATGGAACCACACATGGATGATGCCATTGCTGGGTGGCACGGTTGTATGTTGTCGGGATATTTCCGCCGCAGCAATCTACAACGCCATCGCGGACGAAGGCGTTACTCACTTTGGCGGCGCACCAATTGTTTTAAACCTACTGGTCAACGCGACCGACGAAGACCGTCGCACGTTTGATCAAACCGTCGAAGTCTTTACCGCCGGTGCTCCACCGGCACCTGCCACACTGGCCGCAATCAGTGAACTTGGGTTCAACGTGCAACAGGTCTACGGCTTGACAGAAACCTATGGCCACGTGACCGAATGCCTGTGGAACCCCGAATGGGACGACCTACCTGCTGAAAAACAAGCCGCTATCAAGGCACGGCAAGGCGTGGCGTTTCCACAAATGGAAAACATCACCGTCATGACAGAGACAATGGAACAAGTTTCAATGGACGGGACGACCCAAGGCGAAATTGTCATTCAAGGCAATTCTGTCATGAAAGGGTATTACAAGAACCCCCAAGCAACGCAGAAAGCGTTTTCTGGTGGTTATTTCCATTCTGAAGACCTCGCGGTTCAGCACCCCGATGGGTCCATGCAAATTGCTGATCGCGTAAAGGACATCATCATTTCGGGCGGCGAAAACATTTCAAGCGTGGAAGTCGAGGGCGCACTGATGCACCACCCCGACGTCATGCTGTGTGCTGTCGTTGCCATGCCTGATGACAAATGGGGCGAAGTGCCCTGCGCCTTCGTCGAATTGAAAGATGAGCGTACAACCGACGAAGCCACGCTCATCGCCTTTACCCGTGAACGATTGGCCGGGTTCAAATGCCCTAAGAAAGTTGTCTTTGGAGAGCTGCCCAAAACATCCACTGGCAAGATCCAGAAATTCGAGCTTCGAAAGCAACTCTTATGATCAAACCCTTAGCCCTAACTTTGTCCATACTGGCCCCGATCACGGCACAGGCGACCGTTGTGAACGGAGAAATCATTCGGCAAAGCGGCCAAGGGCGGTTTGAGGTCTTGGATCCGACCCTTAATTTCACCGTCGGTTCAGATAGTTTCGACACCTACAATCTGTATGCCTTTGATGAAAACCAAAACATCATCCTGTCCGAGCCCATCCGCGTGGACATTGGCGGCACACGGGGCGTCATTGCTCAAGGCACTGAAGTGGCTAGCCACTACGTGTTCTTCGACAGCCTTGATGGCATTCAGTATGGCTTTGTAGATTTTGACGCCCCAATCCTCGGCATCGCGACGCAGCGAAACACCATGGGCGCCACGGACTTTCTGGCCGACACCAACGTTACCTACATAGGCGAAGACCTTCGTGGGCTCGAAGACGGCGATGACGTCTGGATCGATGAAAACTTGCCTACGCGGCTTTGGGTGTATTGGGCCGGTTCTAGCCCAGGCGACTACATCCGCGTATTCACCGCGCGCTCGCCTGTCGCTGCGCTCAGCTAAAGCAGGACAACCTATTGCCCGACATGCTGTTCATTATTTGATGTGTTGATATACTAAAGCTAAACCGGAGGCAGAGCAGGCCCCACATGAGTAAGCAAACAACAGCCTTAACCGAATTTTCCCGCTTAGAAAGCGGTGGCCTGTGGCGTCCAAGCCCGGACGATCAACGTCGCGATGTCGTTATTTCACTTGGCGAAGCGACGATCACAATTTCAGACACCGCAGATCGACCTCTCACGCATTGGTCTTTACCTGCCGTCCGGCGCTTAAACGTTGGCGAACGCCCCGCTCTGTTTTCTCCTGATGCCGAAGCGATTGAAACTTTGGAAATTTCCGACGACCTGATGATCGATGCTATGGAAAAGGTCCGGAAAACAGTCAAACGCCGTCGTGCGCGCCCAGGTCGCCTACGTGGGTTAGGCACGGCAGCAGTTTTCGCCGGCCTTATTGGCCTCGCTGTCTTCTGGTTGCCAGACGCACTGATCAGACAAGCCCAATCTGTAGTACCACAGGTTAAACGTGCTGAAATTGGGGCGACCTTGTTAGGGCATATCCAACGTGTAACGGGCCAAACATGCCGAAGCGCCCTGGGGACTGCAGCATTGGCAAAGCTGCACCGACGCGCACTCGGCACGGACGCCGGCGGTCAGGTGGTGGTCGTACCATCAGGCCCTGAACTTGCTATCTATTTGCCCGGTGGGCTGATCGTCATGAACCGCGATCTTATCGAAGACACAGAAGACCCCGCTGTCGTTGCAGGACACATCATTTCTGCCGCCGGCCAACTCCGCGAAGCAGATCCCCTGACGGCATTGCTCGAACAATCCGGAATTGGCACGACCTTTTCGTTGCTCACCACTGGCGAAATTGCACCTGATACGTTGCGCAGCTACGCAGAAACAGTGTTTACTGACCCACCCGCACGCCCGTCAGATCAGATTTTACTAGAATTGTTCACAGCAGCAGAACTCCCCAGCACGCCCTACGCGTATTCGGTCGACGTCACTGGCGAGACAACGTTGGGTCTGATCGAAGCTGACCCAATGAAGGAACGCGACGTTCGCGAAGTTTTGACCGATGGGGAATGGATCAGCCTTCAGGGCATCTGCAGCTAAGGGAAAACCTAGGCGTCCGCAAGGAAAGACCCCGCGTCGTTTTGCGGGGCCCTTCCTCGGGAGAACCTTAAATTAGCGGCGTGTAAACGCCCCAGAGAACCCAGCACCACGTGCCGTATTCAGAGCAGATTGTAACTGGCTGTCATTGGCAAATGGCCCTGCCAGAACGATCCGCATGTCGCGCCCCTGTTGGTTGTAAACGCCGACACGCATTGGCAGCCCGCGTGACCGCAATGATTGTGCAATTGACTGCGCTTGATCACGCGTTCCATAGGTGCCGACCTGCACATACCGGTGGCCTGAAATCTGCTCTGCTTGCGGACGTTGTGATGTGGCGGCACGTGTTGCGACGACAGTTTGGCGTTGCGGTGCAGGCTGTGCCGCATAGCGAACCGTAGTCGGTGTGCTGGCAACTGGTAATCCACGTTGCGTGTTCAAACGCCCGTCTGTCCAAACATGTTCATGTCCCGCAGGTACAGTTGGGGCCGCAAGCGCATAAGTGCGCGTCGGGTTGGAATACGGGGCTGGTTCTTGGCCGATCAATGCCTGCCAAGCTGTTTGGGACCGGGCATGTGTCACCTCGACAGGTACCTGTACGACCTGCGTATTCATGTTCGGCGTGAAGGTAGATCCGGGCGCTGAATCCAGCGGATTGGAATACGGAATCTGCGATCTGGATACGCGCGGCAGTTCTCGCTGCGGGATCGCAACCGACCCGGGCGCTGAATCAAGTGGGTTGGTGTAAGCCTGTTGCGGCAAACGCAAGTCGGCCTGAATGCGGGCCAATCCGGCCAACTGAGTTGGCTGACCCTGTGTCGCACACCGCAAAGGCAGGCCAGTTGACGTGCTAATGTACTGACGCCCAGACGCCGCCATCGCGGCACAAGCTTGCGCACGAGACAAACGGTTTTGCGTGGCTTGCGCGGCTTCTGGCTGAGGGGCAACAACTGGCGGCGCGACGCTCGCCACTTGCTGCACAACCGGTGTAGCGCCACCACAATCAATTGGGCGACCCGTACGTTGGCTAATCAAATTAGGTTGAATACCTGTCAAACCTGCGCAAGCCTGAGAACGGGTCAGCACACGAGGTTGTGGCGCGGCTTCAGGCACAATGACTTGCGGTGACGGGCTCGGCGCAGCGGCGGGGACAACACGTGCGGACAATGGGGTTGCGGGCGCCACAGCCTGTGTAGGTTCTTGCACTGTCGGGCGGGCAGTTTGCGCTGGTGCAGCTACCGCAGTGGCGACCGGTGCTGGTGCTGGCTCAGGTTGCGCAGCTGCAACGGCTTGCGTTGGTTCGGCTGTTGGACGTGCTGGCAACGGCGCAAGGGGCGGTAAAGCAGACGCCAATGTTGGCTGGAAACCACACAACTGTTCGCGGGTACGCGAAACACGCGGCACCCAGCTTTCAGTTCCGCCAATACCAGCGCGCACAAATGCACAGCCGTTGCTGTCCACATACTGATTGCCCGAAAAGTTTGAAGGCGGTGCCTCTGCGGGTGGGTTTGCATTTCGCAAAGCCTGTCCTGTGGCTGTTGTTCCCAATACCGCCGCCACGATGGCAACTGTTGATAGGAATCCGGTTCTTTTACCAAAACGCTGCATATTTGCCCCCACAAGATATTGTGGAAGAATGCCGAACAATGCCTATGAAGTAAAGGGATTGTTACCCCTATTTTGTGCCAAACATGCGATCACCCGCATCCCCTAGCCCCGGAACAATATATCCATTGTCATTCAGGTGACTATCCACTGCGGCTGTAACAATCGGCACATCTGGATGGGCCGCTTTCATCGCAGCAATTCCTTCTGGTGACGCAAGCAGGCAAAGAAAACGGATGTCTTTTGCGCCTGATTTCTTAAGTAAATCAATCGCTGCAATCGACGAGTTTCCAGTGGCCAACATTGGATCCACAGCAATCACCATTCGCTCGTTCATCGCATCCGGCACTTTGAAGTAATACTGCACCGGCTGAAGCGTTTCTTCATCGCGATACAAACCAACGAACCCGACGCGCGCCGACGGGATCAGCTCTAACATTCCATCCAGCAAACCATTTCCGGCTCGCAAGATCGAGATTAAAGCAAGCTTGCGGCCCTGTAGTGTTGGGGCCTCCATCGGCTGCAATGGCGTCTCAATGGTTTTGGTCGTCATCGGCAACTCACGTGTGATCTCATATGCCAGAAGCTGGCTGATTTCGCGCAACAGCTGACGAAACACTGCCGTAGGTGTCGTTTTGTCACGCATCAGCGTCAGCTTATGTTGAACAAGCGGGTGCGTAACATGGGTTAGGTGGGGCAACGTGGTCATCAGGCTTCCAATCGCTTAGCAATTTTAGTGTGCGTTTCGGCGTCGCAAAATGCGGCGTTTAATGCTGTTTGGTTCAGATCTTTAAAATCGGCCTCTTCCCAGCCGAATGTCTGGGACAACATGTTGAATTCATGGGTCATTGTTGTGCCAAAAAAGGGCGGGTCATCCGTGGAAACCGTAACCTTAACACCTGCATCTCGCAGCGTCTTGATCGGGTGTTGATCCCATCCGCCAGACGCTTTCAAGAACACGTTTGATCCCGGACAAACTTCTAACACGGTCCCTGCCTCAGCCAATTGATCGACCAACGCAGGATCTCGGACCGCATTAATTCCGTGGCCAATGCGCTGCACCTTCAGGTCACGCAGCGTATCGGCCACCATATCCGGCCCGCCCCACTCTCCCGCATGACAGGTCAGCGGCATTCTCGCTTCTCGTGCCATATCAAACGCATACGCGAAATCACCCGGGCGTCCGGCCAGTTCGCCGCCAGCCATCCCAAATCCGGTTATGAAATCCCCAAAAGTTTCCGCTGCACACAGCGCTGCCGGCTTGGCTGCGTCGGGGCCGAAATGGCGAATAGCTGTCACAATACCTTTTAGGGTTATGTCAAATTCAGCTTCGGCTTCTGCTGCAGCCGTTTCCATCGCTGCAAGGTAGTCACGCCAAGCTTCAACATCTCCGCCCCCACAAAAGTCAGGGCTTAAGAATGTCTCTTGGTACACCACCCCGTGGCTCGCGCTTTCTTCCAAGACAGCTTTCACCAAACGGTAGAAATCTTGCGGTCCCTGCAACGTCGTGCACGCAGCTTCATAGACCGTCAAAAAATGATCAAAATCTCGGTAGCTATAAGACCCGTCAGCGTTAAACACACCACTAATGTCAACTGACTTTTCCTTCGCCAAACCACGAATAAAACTAGGCGGTGCACAGCCTTCAAGATGGGTATGCAATTCCACCTTTGGCATCACTTGATACGTCATAGAAAGTTCCTTCCGCGCCCACCGTAGGGGACACCCAAATGCCGAGCAATCGTCGGCGCAACATCAATAAATTCGACATGGCCACAGTCTTTGGCACCAACACCGTGAATCAAAACAGGCACCCGTTCGCGGGTATGATCCGTTCCGATCCATGTCGGATCATTACCATGATCCGCTGTCACGCACAGCAAATCACCTGCCCTTAACTTAGGCAACAATTGCCCCAACGCGGCGTCAAACCATTCCAGATGGCGTGCATAACCCGACACATCACGCCGATGCCCATAAACGCTGTCGAATTCTACAAAGTTGGCAAAAACAAACCCGCCATCAGGTGTCTCGTCAATCAAGTCGGCAAGATGGTCCATTAAGGTGGCATCTGCCCCCTTACGCACCTCATCAATCCCGCGCATAGAGAAGATATCACCAATTTTCCCAACAGCATGCACAGGTCGCCCAGCATCACTAACCCAATCGCACAGCGTCTTTTCTGGCGCCGCAATCGCATAGTCATGCCTGTTCAAAGTTCGCGAAAAATCGCCATCTTCACCGACGAAAGGCCGTGCAATAACGCGACCGACTTTCATGTCATGCAACATAGGCGCCAAATCTTGGCAAAGCTTCAATAGGCGGTCTAATCCAAAGGTTTCTTCATGCGCTGCAATCTGCAGCACACTGTCCACCGATGTATAGCAAATTGGCCGCCCGGTTCGCACATGTTCGGCCCCGAAATCTTCGATCACTTGCGTGCCAGAGGCATAACAATTCGCCAGTATTCCGTCGCAGCCCGCCAGTTCACAAATTCGGCCTGATACCGCCTGCGGAAATGCGGGTTGTGCATTTGGGAAAATGTGCCAGTCCCAAGGGACAGGCACACCCGTCAGTTCCCAGTGGCCGGACGGTGTATCTTTCCCCATGCTGGTTTCTGTAGCGGCCGCAAATGCACCTGTCGGCGCGGGCCACCCCAAATCAAGACCCGTTGCCAGCTTCATCGCCGCTCCCGCACCCATCGCGTTCAAATGTGGGATCTTCAACGGCCCGGTTCGACCGTCTTCGGCCTCACCATTCGCGCATGCCATCGCAATGTGGCCCAATGTATTGGCACCAGTATCTGGCGTGTCGCCATTGAAGAATTTATCAGCATCTGGCGCACCGCCGATACCGACACTGTCGATCACAATCAAAAATGCGCGGCTCATGGGTTGATCCGATCTACAATTAAATCCGGGATTTCAACAGATTCCCCAATTTCAACGGCTTGCAAAACTGCCTGTGCGGCCGCTTGTGCGCTGTCCTCGTCCTTGGCGTGGATTGTGGCGATCGAGTCCCCACGTGATACTCTAGTACCCAGTTCCGCCACATCCGACAGGCCAACGCGCGGATCGATACGATCACTTTCTACTTGCCGCCCCCCGCCCATACGAACCACAGCCAAGCCTAGGGATTCTCCGTCGATAGCAGAGATAACCCCGTCCTTTTGTGCTGGCACGTCACCGACAACCGGCGCCTTCGGCAGATGGGTATGCCAATCGTCCGCAATATCGGGTGGGCCACCCATCGCTCGCACCATCGCAGCAAAACAGACCATCGCATGCCCAGACGAAATGGCAGCTGTTACGCGTTCCTCAGCCTCAACCTCGTTCTGGCCAGACAGCGCCAATACACGTGCGCACAAAGCAACAGCCAAATCATGCAATCGCGGCGCAGCAGCGCGATTGCCAGACAATACCTCTAGGCAAACTGCGACTTCGGTCGCGTTACCAAGCGCAGGTGCCAAAGGTTGTGACATATCAGAAATATAAGCCGCTGTAGGTGTCCCAGCACCGTTCGCTGTCGATGCCAGCGCGCGTGCCAAATTCTGGGCATCTTCGATCGTTTTCATAAATGCGCCACTGCCCACCTTAACGTCCAAGACCAAACCATCCAGACCAGCAGCAAGTTTCTTTGATAGAATGGATGCACATATCAAATCTACACTCTCAACAGTCGATGTGACGTCTCGAATAGCATATAAACGTTTGTCCGCAGGTGCGATCGCGCTCGTTGCACTGACGATTGCGCAGCCAATATCGCTTGTTATTTTGCGGAACTTCGCCGCGGTTTGCGTTGTACTCAAGCCCGGAATTGCTTCCAGCTTGTCCAACGTCCCACCAGTATGTCCCAACCCCCTGCCCGACACCATCGGCACGAACACGTCGCAAGCCGCCAACGCCGGCGCAAGGATCAACGAAACAGGGTCACCCACACCACCCGTCGAATGTTTGTCTAGAACAGGGCCACCCAAATCCCACTTCATCACATCGCCGCTGTCTCTCATTCCGGCGGTTAATGCCACCCGCCCTCTGTCCGACAACCCATTCAGGCACACCGCCATCGCAAAAGCGCCCGCCTGTGCGTCTGACACAGCGCGGGTCGCCAGACCATTGGCAAACCAGTTCAATTCCTCTGATGTTGGGTCCTGTTTTCGACGGACTTTGGCGATGATTGCACGCGCGTCCATGGCCTATGTGCGTTCCATATGATCAGCGGTAAAGCGCCCCGGTAACAGCTCGGAAACTGTCATTTCCAAAACCGCGCCGTCGGTTGTGCCCATCGTAACAACAACATCAGGCCCAGCGAATTCCGCAATCTTTTGCCGGCATCCACCACAGGGCGGCACTGGCGCTGGCGCGTCCGCGATAACCGCAATCTCAACGATTTCCCGCGCGCCAGATGCACACATAGCTGCAATTGCGCCCGCTTCAGCACATGTGCCTTCCGGATAGGCTACGTTTTCTACGTTTATCCCTTTGAAAACACTACCATCCGGTGTCTTCAATGCGGCCCCCACCGCAAAGTTTGAATAAGGGGCATATGCGTTCTCACGCACAGCGCGGGCATCATCTAAAAGGGACATGGCAGCTCCTGAGTTATGTGCAGATTGGTCTGGACTGAGGCCGGTTTCAAGCCATGTTCGTCGTGAACGTTCCGGCAAGCGTGACTTCAAGCAGCTCAATGTCATCGCTCGGGTCCGCATACCGCGTCGCCATGTTGGGTGGGATGACAAATGCGTCGCCGGCAGACAAGCGGAATGGCTCTTTGCCTTCACCTTCCAGCGTCATCTCACCTTCCATGACGAACGTGAAATGAATGTCAGCGGTGTGGTTGGTCCAAACCGGCTCCCCTTCACCGCGGCGAACAACCTGAACACCCGCCACAGATTTGGTGGCATCGTTGATTGTCGTGTCACGGGCAATAAACCCAGGCAGGCGGAAAGGATGCCACTCGGCGTTTGCCCCAATGTTGTGCACAAACCGTTGCCCTTGCCATTCGCGATCGGGCAACACCTGCGCGGTCGGCAACGTCATCTCGTGGTCAATCTCGGTTACATGTTCGGCAGGTACACCGATTTCGATAACCTCGATCCCCTCCGATGCCTCTAAAACTCTGTGACGAATTTCGGGCGGTTGAATAAAACAATCCCCGGCATGCAGTCGGATTGGGCCACCTTGGTCTTCGTAAACCACATCCACCCAGCCGCGATAACAATAGATCAATTGAAATCCGACCTTATGAAAATGCACCATGTCAGGCACGGGGCCGCCATCTGGAATTCGAATATGGCTGGCAATAATGGACCCACCTAAACGCGTCGGGATCAGGTCGCGGTAGTGCATGCCCGCGCGGCCGATGACCCAAGGCGCTTGGTCTTTCAGACGGCGCACAACAAATGCGTGGTCAGTTTGGGGCATATGGATTGGGGGATTTAGCGCATCGACAACAACTGATGTTCCACCAGGAGACGTATGCGCACCCGCCTGTGCGAAATCTGGCAAATCCGTGAGAATTCGAATTTTCCCAGCAGTCCCTGTTTCCTCTCGGTCAAGCCGAACGCACAGCCCATGACCGGAAAACACTGCAACCGAAGGATCATCTGCTGGATAAATGCTATCCATCCGCATTCTCAGAGTTTTCGTAAAGAAACCAATGTCTGCTGTAAGGTCGGTTGTTGGCAAACAGACCTCTGCGCGAATTTCATCTAAAGAATTTTCCATATTTGAACACTGTTAGCGCAATCGCTCAATTGCAAGACCAAACTGAGCATGCTTTAGAGGCAGAGTTGATCAAGCGTCCGCAAACTAGTTTAACGTTAAACTAGTTTCGGCAAAGCAGAATAGATTGGTAGTTTTGATGTCTAATACCCCACCTGAAAAACCTACAGACGGCCCAAAAGAAGCGTTAAAACAGGCGGCCCTCGACTACCATCGCTACCCCAAACCAGGAAAACTGGAAATCCGCGCAACCAAGCCATTGGCCAACGGCCGCGACCTAGCGCGCGCCTACAGCCCTGGAGTTGCCGAAGCTTGTTTGGAAATCAAAGATGATCCAAAAACCGCGTATGATTACACGGCGCGTGGAAACCTTGTCGCCGTCGTTACGAACGGGACAGCGGTATTGGGGTTGGGCAACATCGGTGGCTTGGCCTCCAAACCCGTTATGGAGGGCAAGGCCGTCCTGTTTAAGAAGTTCGCGAACATCGATTGCTTTGACATCGAACTCGACGAGCCTGACCCCGAAAAACTGGCCGACATCGTCTGCGCGATGGAACCTACATTCGGTGCGATCAACCTAGAAGACATCAAAGCTCCAGAGTGTTTCATTGTTGAAAAGCTGTGCCGTGAGCGGATGAACATCCCCGTTTTCCACGATGACCAACACGGTACTGCCATTGTTGTTGGCGCGGCAGCGACAAACGCGCTGCGCGTTACGGGTAAGACGTTCGAAGATATTAAGATCGTCAGCACGGGCGGAGGCGCCGCTGGCATTGCCTGTCTGAACATGTTGCTCAAACTCGGCGTAAAACGCGAAAACGTATATCTCTGCGACATCGAAGGCTTGGTCTATGAGGGCCGCGAAAAAGACATGACGCCGCAAAAGGCCGAATTTGCCCAAGGCAAAACGCCAGCTACCTTGGACGACGTCATTGGCGGGGCAGACATGTTCCTTGGCCTTTCCGGGCCGGGTGTCTTGAAACCCGAAATGGCGGCAAAGATGGCTGATAAGCCGATCATTTTCGCCTTGGCGAACCCTACTCCTGAAATCCTACCCGATCTTGCCCGCGAGGTCGCACCGGGCGCAATTATCGCCACCGGACGCAGTGATTTCCCGAACCAAGTCAACAACGTGCTTTGTTTCCCGTTCATCTTCCGTGGTGCGCTGGACGTCGGTGCGACAGAAATTAACGATGCGATGCAAATTGGGTGCGTCGAAGGTATTGCCGCTCTCGCCCGTGCCACCACCAGTGCAGAAGCTGCAGCCGCCTATCAAGGTGAACAGCTGACGTTTGGTGCCGATTACCTCATCCCTAAACCATTCGATCCACGTCTTATGGGAGTCGTCGCCAGCGCTGTTGCCAAGGCTGCAATGGAAACAGGTGTCGCGACCCGCCCTGTTGATTTGGAAAGCTACAAAGCTGAACTTGACGCATCCGTGTTCAAGTCGGCGTTGTTGATGCGTCCTGTGTTCCAAGCCGCTGCAACCGCGGCACGACGGATTGTATTTGCAGAGGGCGAAGATGAACGCGTGTTGCGCGCCTCACAAGCCGTGCTTGAAGAAACCACAGAAACACCGATCTTGATTGGCCGCCCTGACGTGATCCGCGCACGCGCCGAGCGTGCCGGTCTGGACATGGACATCGACAAGCTCGATATCGTGAACCCAGAAAATGACCCGCGGTATCGCGATTATTGGGAAACGTATCATGGTTTGATGGCCCGCAAGGGCGTTACGCCTGACTTGGCAAAAGCGATTATGCGCACCAATACAACGGCAATTGGCGCTGTAATGGTCCAACGCGGCGAAGCTGATAGCATGATCTGCGGGACATTTGGGCAATTCCGCTGGCACCAGAAATACATTGAGAACGTGCTAGGTGAAAACCATAAGGTCCAAGGCGCCCTTAGCATGATGATCCTTGAAGACGGGCCATTATTCATCGCTGACACCCATGTGCATTCCGAACCCACACCAGAGCAGATTGCACAAACAGCGATCGGCGCAGCGCGCCACGTCAAACGGTTTGGCCTCACGCCACAGATCGCATTTTGTGCGCAATCTCAGTTTGGGAACCTTAATTGCGATACAGGCACCCGCATACGCGCCGCCATGAATATATTGGACACTCAAGGCGTCGACTTCGTTTACGAGGGTGAAATGAACCTTGATGCGGCACTGGACCCGGAACTGCGTGACCGGCTTCTTCCGGGTGGCCGCCTGAAAGGCGCTGCGAATGTGCTTATCTTTGGTCATGCCGACGCGGCAAGCGGTGTTCGCAATATTTTGAAAATGAAAGGCGGCGGACTAGAGGTCGGCCCGATCCTAATGGGCATGGGGAACCGTGCACACATCGTAACACCATCGATTACCGCACGCGGGTTACTGAATATGGCCGCAATCGCGGGAACACCTGTCCAACAATACGGCTAAACCTTTGAGAAAGAGTGCACTTCACATTCTTGTTGGAGCATGCCTTTAATACGTATGTTCGATACTTAAGGGGTAATATGCGTATCAAGTTTTTATCAGTGTTGTCTTGTCTTGCTATGGCAGGCTGTATGACCCCGATGGTCGGCGACCCGTTAACGGGCGCCGCGTTAGAGGCTCGGCTCAGTGGTCAAAACTTGGCTTTGACGGTGACAGATCCTTCAATCGGCACCCCCGTGAACATTAGATTATATCCAGATTATCGGGTCGACTTGACCTATGCAGACGGGGAAATCCAAACGACACAATGGCGGGTCGATGGACAGGGGCTTTGCTTTGCAGGTCGTGTCGAAACCAACCGGTTCTATTGTCGGAATATCGTGATTGGCCGCGAAGGCTCGCACTTCACTGTATATGACACACGATCAAGTGCTTCAGATCGGCTCGCCTCTGGTGTCTTGTCCCCAATTTGATTCGATAAACGTGCTGCAAAAGTTCACAACTTTGCAAGATCAGCCACCACACTTTGCCAAATTTGCCAATCAATAAGGGTTTGCAAACCCCGCACGTCGATTAATGCTAAAATTCGAAAAATCATGGCCTTAGGTCTGCCATCGTGCTTGCCCGATGGGCCGGTCACGTCCTATCTCTTAACCTATAGGGGAGAGAACAATGGCATATCGTGACGTTTACAAAAGCTGGCAGGACGACCCAGAGGCATTTTGGCTCAAGGCAGCCGAAGCAATTGACTGGGACGAGGCGCCAACCAAGGCCTTATTCGATGACAATGCGCCTTTGTACGAATGGTTCCGTGATGCGAAAGTAAACACCTGCTACAACGCTGTGGATCGCCACGTTGAAAACGGACGCGGCGATCAGGTCGCAATCATTCATGACAGCCCCATCACGGGGACAAAATCGCAAATCACATATGCCGAATTGCAAACCCGCGTCGCAGCGCTGGCTGGTGGTTTGGCGGCACAGGGCGTCACGAAAGGCGACCGCGTCATCATCTATATGCCAATGGTTCCAGAAGCGCTTGAGGCCATGCTCGCGTGCGCCCGTCTTGGTGCCATCCACTCGGTCGTCTTTGGTGGTTTTGCCGCCAATGAACTCGCAGTGCGCATTGACGACGCCACACCAAAGGCGATCATCGCAGCGTCCTGCGGTTTGGAACCGGGCAGGATTGTGGAATACAAACCGCTGATTGACGGCGCGATTGAATTAGCCACCCACAAGCCGGACCTCTGTGTCATTTTGCAGCGCGACCAGCATCCTTGCGACCTCTCGCAGGATCGCGACCTCGACTGGCATGCCTTCCAAGAAGGAACAAACCCCGCGCCATGCGTCCCCGTCGAAGGCACCCACCCTGCTTACATCCTCTACACATCCGGCACGACCGGTGCCCCGAAGGGCGTCGTACGCCCAACGGCAGGGCATCTGGTCGCGTTGAACTGGACGATGAAAAATATTTATAATGTCGATCCCGGTGATGTGTTTTGGGCAGCCTCAGATGTGGGTTGGGTCGTTGGGCACAGCTACATTTGTTACGCCCCACTGATCCACGGCAACACGACAATCGTCTTCGAAGGCAAACCCATCGGCACGCCAGACGCAGGTACGTTCTGGCGGGTTATCGAAGAACACAACGTCAAAAGTTTCTTCACTGCACCAACCGCGTTTCGCGCGGTCAAACGCGAAGATCCAGCAGGGGATTATGTTAAAAAATACAACCTCGACTGCCTCGATCAGGTCTATCTTGCAGGTGAACGTGCCGACCCCGATACGATCGTCTGGATGCAAGACCAACTCAAGAAACCAGTTATCGATCACTGGTGGCAAACAGAGCTTGGCTATCCTGGCGTCTGCAATCCCGTCGGGATCGAACTGCTAGAAACCAAACTAGGGAGCCCCTCTGTTCCGCTACCAGGCTTCAACACGAAAGTTCTGGATGATGAAGGCAACGAGCTTCCCGCTGGCGAACTTGGTGCGATTGTGATCGAGCTTCCGTTGCCTCCAGGAACGTTGCCGACCCTTTGGAATGCAGAAGATCGATTCCGCAAAAGCTATCTCGCAGCATTCCCTGGCTACTATGAAACCGGTGATGCGGGTTTAATTGATGAAGATGGCTACCTCTACATCATGGCCCGCACAGATGACGTAATTAACGTTGCGGGGCACCGCCTCAGTACTGGTGGTATGGAAGAAGTGCTCGCGGCCCACCCAGATGTCGCCGAATGCGCTGTCATTGGTGTTACGGATGAGCTCAAGGGCCAACTTCCGGTCGGGTTCGTTTGCCTCAACAACGGCACAACCACCTCAAACGAAGAAGTAGCAAAGGGGTGCATCAAGTTGGTGCGCGAAAAGATCGGCCCCGTTGCCGCGTTCAAACTGTGCTGCATTGTCGATCGGCTTCCCAAAACGCGATCCGGAAAAATTCTCCGTGGCACAATGGTGAAAATCGCTGACAGCGAGGAATTCAAAATGCCCGCAACAATCGATGATCCGGCGATCTTGGATGAAATCAAAGTAGCACTGAAAACCCTCGGGTACGCAAAAAGCTAAACCCAAAACAAAAATCGCACGCGGGGACAACGCGTGCGATTTTACGATTTGGTACAAGGGGCGGTTCCATCGCAAAAAAGAACCGCCCCCCCTACCATGAACAGTCTCGGGGGAGAGACTGGCGTCGAAGTCTTAGACTTCTCGCTTCGGTGCGGCAGAAAAGCTGCCGTAATTCGAAATGGATTTTCCCGATAAAACGCCCAAGAGTACCCTTGGGCTCAAAATTTCTATCGTTGGCCAGTTCGCCCAATTCACTTTGGCGAATATCGAATGGCAGCGTTGTCCGGGCAATGCCGCTATTCGGTCCTGACGTCTCCAGTGTTTTCACACATATGCGAGGTAAACCGCCTCGCTCGGCTTCGGGGATACAACGGGTCAGGACGCGATTGGTTCCTTAACGAAACCGTGATCATTCACTTTTCCTGCAGCGACCAACCATATCGCATAGCAAAGTGGCCTCCGCCTACTCTGCGACACGTAGAAGTTTGCGAGAACTAAAATATCGATAGTCGGAAATGGGATCTTCCAATGCACGGTCCGACCCGCTCACAACCTGCGACCGATATCCACCCGCGGTTCTTGAATAGGCATAACATACATCTTCAAGCTCGCGGATCTCACGTTCCAGCGTGGCAAGCCGCAGCTCGGCATTCAGCCCTGCGTCACGTGTAAATTGCAGCACGGTGCTGGATGCAACTGAACAAATCGCTAGTCCTTGTTCGACGACAACATATGTCGCCTGAATAGTCGGAATTTCCTCACTTAGCCGCACAACCGAAGTCGCAATGTAACGTCCCTCGCCCTGTGCTTCGTGGGTGGAATAGCCCGCACAACTGTTTGTACGCTCCTCATAGTCCACGCATTCATATGGCCGATCCGCGGTTTCCGCCAAAACCTGTGAAAAAGGGATAGTCCCAGTGGGCACCGCAACGGGCGTCATGCAGGCGCTCAGGGCAGCGACCCCAACAAACGGGAAAACATACTTCATAAGAAATCTCTTTTTGTACACGTTAAGCAAATTGTTCGCGGATCAATCGTTCTTCCAACCCATGTCCCGGATCAAACAAAATCCGGTGTTCAATTTCCGGAGCCGACCAGACATCTACGCTGGCGACATTTTTAACCGACACGCCATCCGCATCCGCGTTCACCGGCCGTTTTGCAGAATCTTCCACCTCAAACCGGACGCGTGCAGATGTGGGCAACAACGCCCCGCGCCATCGACGTGGCCTAAACGCAGCTACAGCCGTCAACGCCAACACATCCGACCCAATTGGAATGATAGGACCGTGTGCGGAATAGTTGTAGGCGGTCGAACCGGCGGGGGTCGACAACAACGCACCATCGCAAACCAATTCGTCCATACGGGTTCTACCGTCGACATGAATGCTCAGTTTCGCCGCTTGCGGACCGGCACGTAGCAGGGAAACTTCGTTAATTGCCAGTCCGTTATGGATTGTTCCATCGACGCACACGGCTTTCATATGAAGCGGATGAATGATTTCTTCTTCTGAAGCGTCCAACCGGTTCGCCAAGTTTTCCGTTGAAAAACTGTTCATCAAGAAACCAACGGTACCACGGTTCATCCCGTAAACGGGCGCAGGCAAATGTTGTGTACCGTGGAGGGTTTCCAGCATGAATCCATCGCCCCCAAGTGCGACGATAATCTCAGCGTCTTCCACGGGCACATTGCCATATTCCGCAACAAGTTCGGAAAGCGCCACTTGTGCGTTCGGGGCTTGGCTGGCCACAAAGGAAAGTTGTTTTTGCGCGGCCATCGGTCCGTCCTTCGTTTCGTTCGTATCAGTTGAACCCTGCCCGCATAGGAAACGCAAGTCGCACATCGGGGTCGTTGTGCCGCACACAGCATAATCATCATGCACCTTTTTGGGGTTTTATGGGCGGCAAGAGCCGCCTATTAAGCGCGCAAACCTTGTAACCAAAGGAATCTGCCATGAATGCATCCACCAAAGACACGGGCTTCTTTACCGAAAGCCTGTCCACCCGTGACCCAGAAGTGGCAGCCGCCATCGGCGCAGAGCTTGGCCGCCAGCGCAAAGAGATCGAATTGATCGCGTCAGAAAACATCGTATCTGCCGCCGTCATGGAGGCCCAAGGGTCAGTCATGACCAACAAATACGCCGAAGGTTACCCCGGTCGTCGCTACTATGGCGGGTGCCAACACGTCGACGTTGCTGAAAACCTCGCCATCGATCGCGCCAAGCAATTATTCGGTTGTGACTTTGTAAACGTGCAGCCGAACTCTGGCTCACAAGCCAACCAAGGTGTTTACCAAGCGCTGATCAAACCTGGCGACACCATCTTGGGCATGTCCTTGGATGCAGGTGGCCACCTGACGCACGGTGCAAAACCAAACCAATCCGGTAAAATCTACAACGCCATCCAATACGGTGTGCGCAAACAAGACAGCATGCTGGACTACGATCAGGTGCAAGAACTGGCAACCGAACATCAACCAAAGATGATCGTTGCAGGCGGTTCCGCGATCCCACGTATCATCGATTTCAAACGCATGCGCGAAATTGCAGACAGCGTAGGCGCCTACCTGCTGGTCGACATGGCACACTTTGCCGGTCTCGTCGCAGCGGGCATTTACCCGTCACCGTTCCCTTATGCACACGTCGCAACAACCACGACCCACAAAACATTGCGCGGTCCTCGCGGCGGCATGATCTTGACCAACGACGAGGCACTGGCCAAGAAATTCAACTCTGCAATCTTCCCCGGCATTCAAGGCGGCCCACTGATGCACGTCATCGCGGGTAAAGCGGTTGCATTCGGTGAAGCCCTGCGCCCTGAATTCAAAAACTACCAAAAGCAAGTGGTCGCAAACGCGCAAGCCTTGGCTGATCAGCTTATGAAGGGTGGCCTGGACATCGTCACAGGCGGCACAGACAGCCACGTGATGCTCGTTGACCTGCGCCCCAAAGGCGTCAAAGGCAACGAAACCGAACGCGCCCTAGAACGCGCCCACATCACCTGCAACAAAAACGGCATCCCGTTTGACCCTGAAAAGCCCATGGTCACATCTGGTGTGCGTCTTGGCTCCCCTGCGGGAACAACGCGCGGCTTTACCGAAGTTGAATTCCGCCAGATCGCAGACTGGATCGTCGAAGTTGTCGATGGTTTGGCTGCCAACGGCGCCGAAGGCAACGCAGAGGTTGAGGCAAAAGTAAAAGCTGAAGTCGAAGCGCTTTGCGATTCCTTCCCGATGTACCCGAACCTGTAAGAGTTCTGCACAAACGCTACGCAAAGCCGCTCTGGTCATTCAGGGCGGCTTTGGTGTTTCTAGGGGTATGGAAAATATACGCACCCTAGAACGCGGCCTTGGTCGCAACGTCCGAAACGCAATGCCGTCTTGGCTGGCCGAATTCGTAATGTTTGTCCTCAAACAAGGATGGGCCTGCTTGTTCGGCGGATTAATGCTACTCGCGATCATTTTCACAAATGCAATCTGGGCCGATAGCTGGTCGGTTAACAGATATGACGCATTATTTTTATTCGCCGTCATAACACAGGCCTGCATGTTGTTGTTTCGTTTGGAAACTTGGCAAGAAGCCAAAGTAATTGCACTGTTTCACCTCACCGGAACGGCGATGGAATTTTTCAAGATCGCCGCCGGATCATGGGCTTACCCCGAAGACGCCATTTTCATGATCGCCGGTGTACCGCTGTTCAGCGGGTTCATGTATGCATCTGTCGGGAGTTACATCGCCCGCGTCATACGAATTTTCGACATGCGGTTTTCACCCTATCCACCATTCTGGATGACAGTGGTCCTTGCCACTGCCATCTATGTAAACTTCTTTTCCCATCATTATGTCATAGATATTCGATTGGGCTTGTTCGCAGCGACAGTAGTTTTGTTTGGGCGCACTCGGATCACGTTTACGGTCGGCAAAACCTACTGGATGCCCCTGCCCCTCGCCGCCTTTTTGGCATCATTCTTTTTATGGATCGCCGAAAACATCGGCACTTTAACCGGCACATGGGTTTATGCGGGATCAACCGAATTTGACTGGGCAAGCATAAGTAAAATGGGAAGCTGGTACCTGTTGCTCTACGTCAGCTTTGTCACGGTCACGCTGGTGATCCGCGCGCCTTTGGTCACACGTAGCCCCGCCACACCAGATATGCCAGAACCCCGCCCGCAATCATAATCAGGCTAAAACTGACCGACCCCAAGATGCTCAACAGTCGATCCTTGCGTCGTTCTGCCGGATCAATCGCGCGCAGGTGGTCCACCAACGTCTGATGAGCACGCCGCACCTTGGCTTCATCGACCATCAAACGCAGCTTGGGATGCCCCATCAAATGTGTTGCCTGCGCCACATACCGGCCTTCTCGGCGGGCCCATTTGGGCAACAAACGCCCCGCACGTGCGACTGCGCGCTCAAGGGTTTTGCCCTTAATTCTAAGGCGTTCCTCGATAAGAAGGCGCACCTCTTCGGCGTATGTATCAATGCGGGCCCCAGTCATATCAGAACCCTAGACCTGCACCGTCGGGGTTTCAATTCGGGGCGCGTCAGTCTAATCAAAAACGATGCTAAATATCCTCACTCATGGCGACCCGTCGAACCCAAAATTGTTGATCGCCCATGGCCTATATGGGTCTGGGCGCAATTGGGGGGTGATCGCGAAACGCCTGTCTGACACCTATCATGTGATCTGCCCGGATATGCGAAACCACGGGTCAAGCCCTTGGTTTGAAACGCATAATTACTTCGACATGGCGAATGATTTGGCGGAACTGTTGGACGGACCGACACGGGTTGTGGGGCATTCCATGGGGGGTAAAGCGGCAATGGTTCTGGCATTGCAACACCCTGAATTGATTGAAAAACTGGTCATCGCGGACATCGCGCCGGTGACCTATGGCCACAGCCAAACACAACACATTGATGCCATGCGCGCGGTGGATTTATCGCGGATCGAAAAACGTTCCGAAGCCGGCGAAAACCTTGACCCAATGGTGCGGGACTTCCTTTTGCAATCTCTTGATGTGAAAGAAAAAAAGTGGAAATTGAACTTGGATGTTCTGGAGGCTGAAATGCCCAGTATCATCGGTTTCCCAGAAGTATCAGGAGCGTTTGAGGGGCCGACATTGTTCTTGTCTGGGGCCGAAAGCGACTATGTTTTGCCCGACCACCGCGCGGGGATTAAGGCGCTATTTCCGACCGCACGGTTCGCGAAATTGAACGGGGCTGGGCACTGGCTCCACGCGCAAAAACCACGCGAATTCGAGGCAGCGCTGCGGACGTTTTTGGCCTAAAAACCCGATATTGCTTTGGTATTGCTCTGGTATGGGTCCGGTATTGCTTTGTGGCTGGGTATCAAAACGCCGAAGACGTCAGAAACACCAGCAACGACGCGCCGCCCGCAAGGGCCAAAAACAAATGTGGAAGATAGTGCATTGGGCTGTCCCCTGACCTGAATGGTTGGAAGTGATACGGACGGGCGCAAAGGTTCCGTCGTTTGATGGATCAGATGCCCGGGGATGTGATGATCAACAGCAGCCACGCGGCCCCTATACATACAATGAAAATGTAGGGGGCAAGGTCGCGAACACGGTGGGCCCACCGCGGCTTGGGGGGGCTTGATTTTGTCGTGTCCAATTCTGGCCTGCGCATTTCCCTGTCCTCCGCTGCGTCTTTTGGGAGTGATACGCAGGAGAGGCGGAATTCCGTCGCGGTATGTGGCTAGGATCGCGCGGGGGAAACATACGGGACATTAATGGCTTGGTTGCGCCCGAGCCGAGGGCTGGTGCTGAAAGTTCCTGTCCCGTGAGGGGGTGAGGGCTGGTCCGGCGCAAGCCGGATCGGAGGGTCCGGTGGACCCTTCGAAAGCCCGAACGCGTGATCCGCGAGGATCGCGCAGGGGAAACACACGGAGCATTCATTGACTGTCTGCGCCCGAGCCGAGGGGCTGGTGCTGAAAGCGCCCGCCCCGTGGGGGCGGATCGGGCGCTGCCAAACGCTGGGCGTTTGGCAGATCAACTACAATATGTTCTCAAACTGTAATTCATAGTGAGTTTCACTAAGTTTGCATTTTGAAAGTCTGACGTCTTCTATGGAACTTCTCAGTGCTATTTCAGTAGCCTTAGAGGTGTTCGCACCAAGAATAATTTTATCAAGTCTGTAAGGAGCAATCGAATGATAGCCTTCACCTTGATCAGGCGTTTTAATGGCTCTCCACTCCTTCTCATGCTCCCAATGATCGGACTTACACAACAAGGTAGCGTTATCGACTCGCTCATTGTCTTGATCTCCATAGTCAAACTGGTTTGGCCGACTCGCCGCAGCCATGCGTCGCATCATGTCCATAGTGTTCAGATACGGCCGCTCTTCCAGGTAACGAACTTCAGCTACGGCCGACCGACCATTCCCCCCTTCGTCAAGCTTAAACCGCAAGCAATAGGAAGTGTGTGAATTACCATAGTAGCTCCACATCAAAATATTCCGGATTTCTGTTGAAAAACAGGAAATCAATGTGTTTCGCCGATATTCCTTAAATGTATGACGGGTAGTTGCGATATGCAGCGGCCAATTAGTTAGATGTTTTTTTGCCTGAGCTTTTTTGATACCGCGAGCCTTTGCCTCAGCGATAAAATCATCATTGGCGAAGCTTGCTCTGGACCCAGCGACCTTCCGAAACCCAATCATAAAATCGCGAACGTCCTTTACAGAACTATCCTGATAGTACGGGTTGGTATCAAAAGGATCATTCTGTTCGCTAACTTTGGAGAACCACGTTTTTCGCAATTGAGCATTTCGAAGTTCTTCGACAGCCCTGATCGGCAGATTTTCTGTTTTAACATCTGCAACAAATGATCGATATCGATACAGGTATTTAGGACCCACCCGACTAGTCGTCCATTTTTAGCGCGGAGATAAAGGCCTCTTGCGGAATATCCACCTTACCAAACTGGCGCATCTTCTTCTTACCCGCCTTCTGCTTATCCAACAGCTTGCGCTTCCGGCTGGCATCGCCGCCGTAACACTTCGCGGTCACGTCTTTACGCATGGCCGACAATGTTTCACGGGCGATGACTTTACCGCCGATGGCCGCTTGGATCGGGATTTTGAACATGTGGCGTGGGATAAGGTCTTTCAATTTTTCAACCATAGCGCGGCCACGGGCCTCGGCGCGGTCGCGGTGGACCATCATGGAGAGCGCGTCGACCGGTTCTTCGTTCACCAGAACGGACATTTTCACGAGGTTGTCTTGGCGGTAGCCGGTGAGTTGGTAGTCGAACGACGCGTAGCCCTTGGTCACGGATTTCAGGCGGTCGTAGAAGTCGAACACGACTTCGTTGAGCGGCAGGTCGTAGACGGCCATGGCGCGGGAGCCTGCATAGGTGAGGTCTTCTTGGATGCCGCGGCGGTCTTGGCAGAGTTTGAGGACTTCGCCCAAGTATTCGTCGGGCACCAGAATGGTCGCTTTGATGCGCGGTTCGGCGACGTGGTCGACGGTGGTGACGTCGGGCATGTCGGCGGGGTTATGAAGGTCGAGCTTGGTGCCGTCTTTCATGTGGATGTGATAGATGACCGAGGGCGCGGTGGTGATGAGTTCGATGTCGAATTCACGCTCGATCCGGTCGCGGATCACTTCAAGGTGGAGCAGGCCAAGGAAGCCGCAGCGGAAGCCGAAGCCGAGGGCGGCGGAGCTTTCCATTTCAAAGGAGAAGGACGCGTCGTTGAGGGCGAGTTTGTCGATGCTTTCGCGCAGGTCTTCGAATTGGGAAGAGTCCACGGGGAAGAGGCCACAGAAGACCACCGGTTGCGCAGGTTGGAAACCGTCGAGCGGTTCAACTTCGGAACGTTGGTGGGTGATCGTGTCGCCCACGCGGGTGTCGCGCACCTGTTTGATGGAGGCGGTGAGGAAGCCGATTTCGCCGGGGCCGAGTTGGTCGACGGGCTGCATTTCGGGGCGGAAGACGCCGATGCGATCCACGTGGTGGATGGTCCCGTTGGAGATGAATTTGACCTTTTCGCCCTTTTTGAGGACGCCGTCGATGATGCGGACAAGGACGATCACGCCGAGGTAGCTATCGTACCATGAATCGACCAACATCGCTTTGAGCGGCGCGTCGACGTCGCCCTTTGGGGCGGGCAGCTGGGTGACGATGGCCTCGAGGGTTTCTTCGATCCCCTGCCCTGTTTTCGCGGAGACAGCGATGGCGCCGGAGGCATCGATGCCGATGACGTCTTCGACCTGTTCGGCGACTCGGTCGATGTCAGAGGCCGGAAGGTCGATTTTGTTGAACACGGGAACGAGATCGTGGTCGGCCTCGATGGCGTGATAGACGTTGGCGAGGGTCTGGGCCTCGACGCCTTGGGTGCTGTCGACGACGAGCAACGAGCCTTCAACCGCGCGCATGGAGCGGGAGACTTCGTAGGCGAAATCGACGTGACCGGGTGTGTCGATGAGGTTGAGGACATAGGTTTCGCCGTCTTTCGCATGATAGTCGATGCGGACGGTGTTGGCCTTGATGGTGATGCCGCGTTCGCGTTCGATATCCATGCTGTCGAGCATCTGCGCCTTCATGTCCCGTTCGGCCACCGTATTGGTGGACTGGATCAGGCGATCAGCGAGCGTGGATTTTCCGTGGTCGATGTGCGCCACGATCGAAAAATTGCGGATTTTATCTAGGTCGGTCATACGTGTGGATATGGCGTGGTATAAGGGGTTTGGCAATGGTCGAAGATGACGAAGATTACTCAGAACACCCTGAGTTTTCAGACGCACTACGTAAACTAGGCTGGCTATCCTCGTATTGTAGGCAGGTTATCTTGACGCGTCACATGTTAAGAACTCTGCAAGATGGTGATGTACTTGAGGAAATGCTGTGGCGAGGCTCTGATCAAACTGTTCTAGGTTGGTTGAGGTTGGCGATAACCGTCTATTCAGATCAGAATAAAGAAACAAAAATATTCTCAGCTCCATATGAACCGTTGGACAAGCCTGATACCTATCACTTAGCGTATTTTAGGAAGAGACGAATTTTCACTCAATCCGAGATGTCGGGCCTATCTTCATTCGAATTCCACACTTCTGAAGGCGGTGGCTTTGGATTTGACAATTCTTCAACCAATGCGTCGGAGGATGACCGTCTGATTGAAGAAGTTAACTTTGTCTATCAGGGCGTTACGAATTCCACAAAAGCAATCGGAGACGAACGGGCCAAGCAGCTTCTTCTTAGGGGCCTTTGGACAGAAAGTAGAGTGTACGATTGGCTCAACTATGAAAAGTTCTTCAACGAATGGCGTCCCAAAGCTCTACGCGCAACTGATTTTTGGCGGCGCTGGATGCGCAGTGCCTATGAGGGCGTACTCATGGACAACAAGCTCCAGTTCGAAGTTGCAAACATTGATGAATCGATTTGGCAGGAAGGTATAGAGGCGGTTGCGGCTGAGATTGAGAAGATCGAGGCGCGGTTGAAGACTTCAGTGGCAACCCCTTTGGTTCGCAATGATGCAGACGATGCTTTTGTTCTCGATGACGAACAACAGCTCGAAACAGAGTTACTCGATTATCTCAAAGAAAGAGTTGGCGGTGCGCTGTCAACCGCATTGAAGGCCAGTGGGAATAACGGTTTTGACGAAGAATGCGAGGAGGCGCTCGCAATCGCACGGGCGCTTGAAAGCGCGAACCCTAGCGCTGTCGCGGGCCTACTCAACGATGCAAGCTTGATGTTTCAAACAAATTTGGGAAACCGATACCCAGAAGATGGGGCTTTGATTGCTTTGCAAACCGCGGCGTTCTCAGCTGCGGAGGAAATATGTGAAACAGACGAGATCGCCAGAAAGAGGTGCTTACGCGCTTCAAAGCTATACCGTCGTGAGAATCCAGAAGCCATTGACCCAGAAGAGTTAAAAGAGCTCACAGAAGCGCTCGCCGCTGAGACCAAAGGCGAAGCGCGCGCAATCATCGAAGAAGATAGTAAGGCAATCGCTTCAGGCCAAAGGGTCGGGAATTTCATTCGTGCAAGGTTCGCAAATTATTCGGCGACGATTGTTCTATGGATCGACAAAGCGAAAAAGAGTGTGGCTCGCGTCGAGTGGCTTTGGAAGATGGTCCGCAAGCTGATGGACTATTTCACGGATACTCCACCTCAAGTCTAACGCGAGGACCGCGACCGAGCCTGGGTGGGCGCGCCGTGGAGTTTGTGGCTTTCGATCCATTTCCACATATGAGTGGGGGATTTGTGGCGGGCCATTGCAGTGCGCCCTCCCGTGGGGAGGGTCGGGCGCGGTCCGGCTTTGCCGTTCCAAGGTGATATAAAAGAAGCGTGGGGCCGAGCCGAGGGGCGGGCGCTGCCCCTGAAACCGTGCAGCGGTGTAACGTTATCGGCGGACCGTCGCGAATGTGATCTCGTTCCCCCTTTCCTGCTTTGCACAATTCAGACATACTGGGCCCAGCAGTTAAAAAACGCCCAAGCCAAAAATCGGCGGGCAATGATGAGGTGGTAGTGATGCGGGTAATTCTGTTGATGACGTGTATTTTGTCGCTGGCGGCCTGTGGCAACCGGTTTGAAAGTTCTGGTTCGTCGCGCGGTGCGTCTGGGCCGATCAGCCGTGCCTGCCTTGAGGCGGACCGGTCGGCCGCGAACACGCGGTTGTGCAATTGCGTGCAAGGCGTGGCCAATGCGGAGCTATCCTCTGCGGATCGCAGCCGTCTTGAGCGGTTCTTTAAAGATCCTGAGTTCGCCCACACGATCCGCATCAGCGACACGACGGCCAATGACGCGTTTTGGCGTCGGTATCAGGTGTTCGTGACGCGGGCGCGTAATACCTGCGGTTAAGACAGGCCCTTAATCAAGCCATCTGCGCAGCGTTCTATTAAATCTAGACATCCGTCAAAGTCGCGGGTGTAGTACGGGTCTGGCACGGGTGTTCCGTCTTCGCCGATGTGGTCTGTGAACAGGACGACGGGGGTATAGGCGCCGGTTGGGCGTTGTGCCTCGATGTCTTGCGCGTTTTCTGCGTCCATGGCGATGATGACGTCGAAGTCATTGAAATCATTTGGTGTAAACTGGCGGGCGCGCAGCGGGCTAAGGTCGTACCCGCGCGCAGATGCGGCTTGTTGCATGGGGCCATAGGGCGGCGAACCTGTGTGGTAGCCTGCGGTGCCCGCGCTATCGAGGGACAGGTGGGGCGCTTTGGCGCGGGTCACGGCCTCGGCTGTGGGAGAGCGGCAGATGTTGCCCAGACAGACAAATAGAATACGTTGCATGGAGGCAGCATAGCGGGGGATTGGCCGATGCGCATTGTGATTTTAACTGGCGCGGGCATTTCTGCGGAAAGCGGGATGGGGACGTTTCGCGACAAAGGTGGGTTATGGGAAAACGCGGACCTTATGAAGCTGGCGACGCCGGAGGGGTTTGCCGAGGATCCCGCAGCCGTGCATGCGTTTTACAATATGCGGCGGGCGAAGGTACGGGCCTGTCAGCCCAATGCGGCCCATGTGGCATTGGCGACGTTGCAGATGGATCCGCGCGCTGAGGTCACGTTAGTGACGCAGAATGTAGATGATTTACACGAACGGGCGGGGTCGCGTGATGTGATCCATATGCATGGCACGCATTTGGTGGCGTTGTGCCCCGCATGCGACGCACGTTGGCCAGCGCCAGAGGAGATGTCGGTAGAGACGCAATGCGACTGTGGCGCGATGGCACGGCCAGACGTGGTGTGGTTTGGCGAAGTCCCCTACCACATGGACCGCATTGGCGCCGCGTTGGAACAGGCAGACCTATTTGTGGCGATTGGAACCAGCGGTGTCGTGTATCCGGCGGCAGGGTTCGCGCGCGCCGCACGTGAATTCGGGGCGGACACGCTGGAATTAAACCTTGCCCCAAGCGAACGGGCGTCCGATTTCGCAGACGCCCGTTTTGGTCCGGCAACGCAGGTCGTGCCAGAGTGGGTTAATGACGTGTTAACCTAGTGATCGTGGCCAGCGTGGTCGTCTTCTTTGTCGTGACCCTCATGATCCGCCGCGCGGTCTTGGTCGACCGGTATTTCGACAACAACCTCGCCCGCGTTTTCGAATTCGAAGGTGATGGTGACGACTTCGTCCTGTTCGAACGGCGCATTCAGGCCCATGAACATGACGTGATCTGAGCCGCGTACCATGGCGATTTCACCACCAGCGGGGAGGTCTAAGCCGTCTTCGACGTGCGTCATACGCATGATGCCGTCGGCGTCTTCGATGTGGGTGTGGAGTTCAACGCGCGCGGCAGCGTCCGAGGAAACCCCCACCAAGCGGTCGTCCGTGTCACCGTGATTGTGGATGACCATAAAGGCCGCGCCTGCCATAGCATTTGAGGACCGCGCGTATTGGTCATGGATTTCGATTTCAGCGAATGCCGGTACGGAGAAAGAGGCCGCAGCAATGGCGGTTAGAAGCGTGGTTTTAAAGGACATGTGAAGTTCCTGTCTGTCAGTCTGAATGTTGTAAAAATGTAAGTGGAAATTCAGGCCGACAGAGGGGGACCGCGCGCGTTTGGCGCATTGGGGACAAGTCCAATTTGCAAATCACAGACAGGCGTTTGCCCGAGGCTTTGCATGTGGGTAACAGGCGTTTGCAACGCAATGGGCGCATCCAACGAAGCCGCAAACGTCATCGCACAGTCAGGGCAGATATGGACAGTTTCCATTGGATCGCCCTGATGGTCGATCGTGACGGTTTGCACACCCTGCCCCGTACACAGAACAACCTGACCTGCGGCGTCCATCATCATGCCACGCGCAACGGCCATTTGCTGTGATGTGACAGCGATGAGGAAGGCGAGGATCAGGGTTAGAAGGCGGGTCATGGGGTGCGAGATAGCAGGCAACCTAATATGTTGAAAGCGTACAAAGGTCGCAGGAGTGGCTAAGATCGGAAAACACGCCCGCTGAAAGAGCGCGGCGAATGGTAGTTCTGAGCCCAGAGTCACCGATGCTGTGTATTGAGTGAATGGCGGTTTTTGTGAGCGTCACCCTATGGATCGACTGCGTCTTTCCAACATGATCACATCACGCCAACGGCCCGCGAATGGGCCGTAGTCCATTCTTCCAAGCTTTGCTCTTGTGCCGACAACCTTGAATCCCAATGCTTTATGAAGAGACAAGCTCGCTTTATTTTCTGGGAAGATCTGGGCAACCAATGTCCAGTATCCGGCGTGTTCTGATGCGAGTACCAGTTCTTCCAACAGGTATCTCCCTAGCCCTCGACCGGTTGCTTTCGCCGCGACATAGACGGAGATTTCACCCACACCTCTGTAGACTGCACGTGCAGAAGTCTGAGATACACCGGCCCAACCGACAACATGACTATTGTCTTCGGCCACCAGAGCAAGACCATGTTCAGTCAGAAAACTTGCGCTAAAGCTCTCCCAATCATGTGGTGTATCGCGAAACGTGGCGTGACCGGTTGCAAGGCCATCTGCGTCGATACTGGCTATCGCAAGGGCGTCCGAAGAAACCGGCGTTCTCGTCGTAAACCTCTTCATGCTGAAAAGGATACTGCGGCTAGCAGGAAAGCCATGCCAACCAACGCTTGTAGTGTTGCACCGCCAGACATGATGCGAATGACGCTTCCTTCGCTTTGCGCGACCAACGCATCCCGGCGGACCAGCCAATAGTAACTGTCATTAGGTAAGATCGCGATAAAGGAACCAAGGCAAATTGCGAAGACGGCAGCAATCTCATTGACTCCACTGACCAAGACAATGGGGGCTGCGACGGGCGCGATGGCGGCAAAGGTCGCCATTGATGATCCTTGGGCCAGCTTAAAAAGCACGGTCAAAGCGAAGAGGGCGATAAGGGTGAGCGCGCCATCGCCATGTGGTACTAGGCGTTCAAGAGATGCCAGCCCAGTTAAGACTGCGCCAAAAGCACTTGCCGCGCCGATGACCAAAAGAAGCGATCCCGTACGTCTGACGGCGCTGTCCAGACATTCACGCCGCTTGTCGGTTGGCGTTTGCATCAAAGCGAGAGCGGCTGCGATTATCAACGCTCCTTTGGGCAGCAAAACAAAATCAATGGCGCCGATGCCGGTCGGCCCAACCACGCCGCCAAGTACTAACAGCCCCGCCATGACCAGAAACGGCGCGAATACCTTTACCAAATAACCATTACTTTTGGCACTGTCTGTTTCTTGTACCTTACGGTCGAGTGGCATGGCAAAGCGCCCCCAAATCACGCCTGTCATCCAGACGGGCAGTGTCAACAGCGCGCCGCACAGCAATAACATTGTGGGCTCGATCCCCTGAGCACCCGTTAGACCAAGTCCCGCAGCTACAATCAGCGGGCCAGCAGGATACAGCAGCTTGAACCCTGCATAGGCACCAAATGCCGTATCTATCTTGTAGCGCCCTGCTGCGGGCGAAAGCGCCGCATATGCGGTGTCTGGGCAGATCATGCCTGCGCCGGCAATCGGTGAAGCCAAGGCAACTGTCCGGCCTGCCGCATTGGACGCAATATTCTGCCGCGCCAAAGCCGCAGCCAAAGTAAACGACGGCAAGAGGATTAAAGCAAATTCGCCAAGGGCGCGCCCAAACCCGATATTGAACTGCCCGATGACTTGATCTGCGTCGAGCCCCGCAGCCAGACCAAGCAGAACAGTCAAAAGCACCATCCAGATCACCAAGGGAAAATCCGGCACATGGCGTTTCAAATCAGAGGCCATGCGTGGCGTTGATGCGATATCTGTCATGGCGGTTCCGGTTTGTGATATAATTTCAGCTCATGTTAGATGTCAGTTATAAATTGTTAAAATGAGAAAAAGTGAGAGCCAGCATGTCTTCAGCTCATGCTAAACCACCCTTGCGATCCCTTCAGGTGTTCGAGGCCGCCGCGCGTCTTGGCAACTTTACCGCCGCAGGTGAAGAACTGGGCATCACGCAAAGCGGTGTGTCGCGTCAGGTTTCCGATTTGGAGGCGACGCTGGGTGTCGCACTGTTTCTGCGCAAAGGCGCAAGGCTAAGTGTGACACCGGCAGGCGACCGCCTCGCGCGTCAATTGGCAAAGACTTTTGCTCAAACCTGGTCTGCCGTAGCTGACGTGAAGCGATCTGATCAGGTTGTTACCCTCTCAATGCTTCCCTCTGTCGCAACGCGTTGGTTCGCGCCGCGATTGGCTGATTTTCAGGCCGCAAATCCAGACATAGATCTTCGGATAACGGCGTCGCGCCATCTCGTGGATTTCACTTCAGAAGGCATTGACGCTGCGATCCGCTACAGCCCTGCACCGACCGGCGATCTAGAAGCGTTCAAACTTGGCACGGAAACAATAACGCCGGTTTGCTCTGCCGGTTATGCCCAACAGCATAGGTTGAACACCCCGGACGATCTCTATCGGGCCACTCTCTTATGTGGGGATCTGCCAGAAGATTGGGTCTCGTGGTTCGAAGCTGCTGGATGCATGCAACCGCCGCCATCTGGTCCACGCCTTGGCGATGACGGCGCGATCTTGCAAGCAGCCGTCGATGGTCAAGGGGTTGCCCTTGGACGGTCGCGGCTTGTGGCGGATGACGTCGCCTTGGGACGGCTTATAGCCCCCTTCCCCGTATCACTAGATGCCAGCCACGCGTATTGGTTCGTTCGCCCCAAAGACACGTCAGCGACACGCGCAATCCACGCCATGAGAGAATGGCTTGCTCATCAATTCGACGAACAAAACTAGGATGCAGCCTATCGCGTACTGGCGACCAACGGTCGCTTTGCCCCGCCGAGCGACCGATGCGGAGGCTCATCTGGACGTAAAAAGGTGTCCAAACGCAAAAAGCCCGAGCGTTTCAGCTCGGGCTTTTCAAAATCAGATGAAACAGGGGGCTTAGGCGGCTGCCTGCGCCTTGCTGATCTCTTTTTTGATTTTCAACGCGCCGTCGGACAGTTCAGCATCTTTGGCTTTCGCCATGAACGCGTCCAAACCACCGCGGTGGTCAACTGTGCGCAGAGCAGCGGAAGAGATGCGCAGTTTGAATGTGCGGCCCAAAACTTCGGACTGCAAAGACACGTCTTGCAGGTTTGGCAAGAAGCGACGTTTTGTTTTGTTGTTAGCGTGGCTAACGTTGTTGCCCGTCATAGGGCCTTTTCCGGTCAATTCGCAGCGGCGAGACATGAGCTTTTCCTTGTCCATCGAAGGCCGCGCGTTTCACGACAGGCCCTGTTTCATACGGTTAATGGCCCTTGCACAGCAAAAGCCTGAATTCGGTTTGCGGGAATTAGGAGGATTCCGAGCGGCAGTCAACCCGCGTAACCCGTCATCGCTGTAAATTTTCGCTCTCTTGGCGTGCCTGTTTGGCTAAATCGGGCCAGCGTGACTTTAATCGGCTTGCCCGCCGCCGGAAATAAGACGGGCTGCGTCGTCGTACGGCCCTATATTTATTAACTAGCTTTGAGGCTGACGGGGTTAGTGACGTGGCCTGGACCACAATGTCATTGAATGACCCGCCTTCGCGAATGACAGCTCCCGCAGGATGCCCCGCAAAGGCCATGCGTGCCAGTTTCACTTTGGGGAACATTATCTGGAGCAACTTTGCATGCATCAGATCCTTTGAATTAGTAGAATCAACTGCGATCACTCCCGAAAGCTGTGGGCAGGCATGCGGTGCCAATTCGCCGGCAACGCGGTCACTGCCCGCAAGATCCGCGTCGTAGCGCCTATCAAACAAGCGGATATCATCCCATATCCCCGCAAGCGGCGACACCCCGACAACAGTCGACGCCCCCATGGTTTTGGCAAATCGGAAGGCCCCATACCCCCCCATCGAGAACCCCAACATATGCACCGTATCGAACTGCGCCGCATGTTCAGCGAGTACAGCTTCAAGGCTTTGGGTTTCCGCGTTTGCGTACCAATCGTTCTGAGCGGTCAAAATGCGAAGCTGCGAAATTCCCTTTTTGGCCAGACGCTCGCTGAACGATGTTTCAAGAAACCGTTCCGGTGGGCGGGACATGCGCCGGTGGTCAAAAGTTACTAGCAGCCGTTCCCCCATATGATCATCAACTTGCGCCCTTAAAAGCTGCCCGTCGAAAATGCGGGTTGGGGTCACGAGTGGTCACCCCAGAGTTTAGAAACCAGCCTTGCGGCAGCGGCAGCGGGTGGCACTTTGCCTTCGGTAACGTCCTGTTCTAGCGCTGCCAAACTGGTCGCCACCGAGCTATCGGCGCTCAAGCGGGCGAGTAACCCTGCCCGCACCTCTTCGTGGAACCAATACCGCGCCTGATCAGACCGGCGTCTGTCCCAGACGCCCGTGTCGCGCCGCCAATTCATTAAGGTCATCATGTCGTCCCACGCAGCCGCGATCCCCTCTTCGTGGAGGGCAGAGACAGCAACTGCCTTGGGGAAATCGGTGGGATCTTGGGGGCGCTTACGCAACAGGTGTAGGGCACCGGCGTAATCCGCACAGGTGCGCGTTGCCTGTTGTTTCAGGTCGCCGTCGGCCTTGTTTACAAGGATCATGTCGCAGGTTTCCATGATACCGCGCTTGACGCCCTGCAGCTCATCCCCGCCGGCGGGGGCTAGCAACAGCAAGAACAGGTCGGACATTTCTGCTACGGCGGTTTCAGACTGACCAACGCCCACGGTCTCAATCAAGATGACGTCGAAATTGGCGGCTTCGCAGAGGGCAATCGCCTCGCGGGTGCGGCGCGCAACGCCGCCCAATTGGGTTTGCGACGGCGATGGGCGGATGAATGCATTTGGGTCTCGCGACAGCAGGTCCATGCGGGTTTTGTCGCCCAAAATCGACCCGCCAGATCGCGTAGACGATGGGTCCACGGCCAATACGGCAACGCGTTTGCCCTGCCCCGTAAGCATTTTACCGAAGCTTTCGATGAAGGTGGATTTTCCGACACCCGGTGTGCCAGACAGCCCAATACGCAGCGCTTGGCGGTCGTTGCCCAAGGCGGCGAGCAGGTCGGCCGCTGTGGCGCGGTCTTGCGCACGAGTGGATTCGACCAATGTAATTGCGCGCGCCAATGCGCGGCGGTCGCCGGCGCGGATGTTTTCAGCTGTCTTCACGATATCCATCTTTGCTATATGCGGGGCGGATGCGCCCCATGTCCAGTTTGAGTTTTTCGTCGCCATAGGCGTGCAACGGTTGACCTCCCCCGTCGGGCGGGGTGAAACGGGGGCATGACCGATGCGCTGCCCATTGATGACGTGCTTGATGATCTGCGTGCTGCGGTGCGCGATGCGGGCTGTGCCGTGCTGCAAGCACCACCTGGTGCGGGTAAGACCACCCGGGTGCCGATTGCCTTGATGGACGACATCAAAGGTAAGATCGTGATGTTGGAACCGCGTCGATTGGCCGCCCGTGCCGCCGCCGAACGGCTGGCCCAACAGTTGGGCGAAAAGGTTGGCGAACAGGTCGGTTACCGGATGCGTGGCGAAAGCACTGCTGGCAGCAAGATTGAGGTTGTGACCGAGGGCATTTTGACCCGCATGTTACAAACCGACCCAGAATTGCCGGGTGTGGGTGCCGTTATCTTTGATGAATTTCACGAACGGTCCCTGAATGCCGATCTAGGGTTGGCGTTGGTGTTAGAAGTGCGCGGTGCTTTGCGCGACGATCTGGCTTTGGTCGTTATGTCGGCCACATTGGATGCAGGGCCTGTGGCCAAACTGATTGGCGCACCGGTGGTGACGTCGCAGGGCCGCGCGTTTCCTGTCGAGGCCAAATGGCTGCCGCGCCCACTGCCCAAAGAACGGCGGTTCGAAAACGCGGTCGCCGATTTGGTGACCGAGGCTGTTGGCGAAACCAGCGGCGGGGTTTTGGTTTTCCTTCCCGGCGAGGGCGAAATCCGCCGTGTTCAGGGCCTGCTAGACGGACGGTTGCCCAAGGGATGCGCAGTCAGGCCCCTTTTTGGTGCGTTAACATTTGCAGAACAACGCGCAGCCATTGCGCCTGTCGCTACGGGGCGCAAGGTGGTGCTGGCCACGTCGATTGCGGAAACATCGCTGACCATCGAAGACATCCGCGTGGTGGTGGATGGCGGCCGCGCACGCCGTGCGCGGTTTGATGCGGGGTCCGGCATGACGCGGCTGGTGACCGAACGGGTCACACGCGCTGAAGCCACACAACGCGCAGGCCGCGCAGGGCGTGTGGCAGAAGGCACTGCATATAAATTATGGGCAAAGGCCGAGGATGGCGCGTTGTTGGCGTTTCCACCCGCCGAGATCGAAGCCGCCGATTTAACGGGCTTGGCATTGGAACTGGCCAATTGGGGCAGCGACGATTTGGCGTTTTTGACGCCCCCACCAGGAGGTGCGTTGGCCGAGGCACGCAGCCTGTTGCGCGATCTGGGCGCATTGGATGATGACCGCATAACCGACCATGGCCGCACCCTTGCCCGCCTGCCCCTGCACCCACGTTTGGGCCACATGCTAACACTGGGCGGGCGTGATGCTGCAGGATTGGCGGCCTTGCTGGCGGACCGCGATATTTTGCAAAGCGCGCCCGTTGATTTGGGGCTGCGAATTAAGGCGCTGGCCGGTGAACGCGTTCCCCACACCATCCACAAAGGCGGGCTCGCGCGGGTCAAACAAGAGGCCAAACGGTTGGCCAAGATTGCCCCACAGGCCCCGCAGGCTGCACCCGAAGTGCACGTTGCGCGCGCCTACCCAGACCGTATTGCCATGCGCCGCAAGGGAGACGCCCCACGGTTCGTGATGTCGGGGGGTAAAGGCGCAGTTCTAGATGGGGCTGACCCGCTGGCAGGGCAGCCGTTTTTGGTCATCACCGATACGGACGGCCACCCCCGCGAGGCGAAAATTCGCGCCGCGTTGCCGATCACCGAAAGCACCCTGCGCGACGTGGCTGGTGACCGCATAACGCAAGATAACATCTGCCTGTGGTCCAAACGCGACGGTAAAGTCCTTGCCCGCACCCAAGACCGCCTTGGGGCAATTGTTTTGTCCGACAAACGTTGGGCTGACGCACCAGATGAAGACATCGCAAAGGCCATGTTGGACGGCATCCGTGCCTTCGGAATTTCCGCCTCTGCCGCGGCCGATCGGTTTCGGGCACGTGTCGCGCTGATGCGGGACGTTGAGCCGGACCTGCCCGACCTGTCGGACGAGGCCTTGTTGGGCACGCTTGAAGACTGGTTGCTGCCTTACGTGTCGGGCGTACAAACAACATCGCACTGGAAAGCCTTCGACATTCTGCCAGCCCTTCGGGCCACGCTGTCATGGGATCAGATGCAGCGGCTTGATAAAGAGGTACCTGGGCAGTTCACCACACCACTGGGCCGCAACACGCCCATTGATTACAGCGGCGACACACCGGAAATCACCCTACGGCTGCAGGAAATGTTTGGCACGACACGTCACCCCAGCGTCGCAGGGCGCCCCTTGCGGGTTACGTTTTTGTCGCCGGGGCACAAGCCTATCCAAACCACAATGGATGTGCCGGGGTTTTGGGCATCATCCTACGCGGATGTGCGCAAAGACATGCGTGGCAGCTACCCAAAACACCCATGGCCAGAAGACCCGACACAAGCGGACCCCACATTACGCGCAAAGCCGCGCAAGTAATGCGCGGCTTTTGATAAATCCGAATGCTCCGGTGACGGAGATCTGGCCAAAATCTGAAAGATTTTGGCCCCCGCCCGCCGCAGGCGTCACGCCAAAGGCGTGTTCAGCTGCAAATCGTCAGATCAACCGCCCCTTAGTCCCACCACGGACCATGCTGATGGACGCGACCATCAAGGCGCACGAACCCGTGCATCCCAAAGAAATCACGCTGGGCCTGAACCACATCGGTGGTGCCCCGTGCTGTTTGCATGGTGTCAAGGAACGCCAAAGCAGAAGACAATGCAGGCACCGCGTGCCCTGCAGCAACGGCTGCCCCAACAACACGACGCAAGGCTGGCAGTGCATCGCGGATCATTGGCACGAAACTGTCTGCAAAAATCAACTGGCCTTCGGGCAGGTTACCGCGGAATGCGCTGGCAATATCGTCTAACAAGGCAGATCGAATGATACACCCTGCACGCCAAACTTCGGCGGCGCGGGCATGGTCGATGTTCCAGTCAAACTCTTCGGACGCGGCCGCCAAAATGCGGAAGCCTTGGGCGTAGGCCACAATGCGACCAACCAGCAACGCGGCCTCTAGGTCGCCATCGCTAAGGTCAACAGCACCGCGCGGGCTGCCGTAAATGTCTTCGCCCGTCTTTCGTGCGGTGCCTTCGGCAGACCATGCGCGGGCGGCAACGGCGCCTTCGATGACATTTGCGGATTGGCCCAGTTTGATGGCTTCGATCGCGGTCCAGCGGCCGGTCCCTTTTTGGCCTGCAGCATCCAAGATGACATCAACCGCTGGCTTGCCAGTCTCGGTGTCAGTCGCTTGCAACACTTTGCCTGTGATTTCGACCAAATAGCTTTGCAGGCGGCCTTTGTCCCAGCCTTCGAACACTTTGCCGATCTCGGCGGGTGACTGGCCACGACCATAGCGCATCAACCCATAGGTTTCTGCAATCATCTGCATATCGGCGTATTCGATGCCGTTGTGCACTGTCTTTACGAAATGCCCCGCCCCGTCTGGGCCAAGGTGATCGGCGCATGGCGCGCCTTCGAATTTCGCTGAAATCGCCTCGATCACGGGGCGGATCGCGCCCCATGCTTCGGGTGTGCCGCCAACCATGATCGATGGCCCATTGCGCGCGCCCTCTTCGCCGCCAGAAACGCCCATACCGATATAGGTCAGCCCAGCGTCTTCGACCCATTTAGTGCGGCGGCGGGTTTCGTGGAAATCGGAATTGCCCGCGTCGATGATCGTATCACCAGCCTGCAGCAGCGGGATCAATGTTTCGATCGATCCATCAACGGGTTTGCCCGACGGCACCATCAGGATGATCGCGCGCGGGGTTGGCATTGCCTTAACCATATCTTCAAGACTGTCGGCGCCGGTCAGTTTAGCGGCTAAACCATCGCCTTCAGCTTCTTTCAGAAAATCGGCCACCGCATCTGCGGATCGGTTGGACACATGTAAACCAAAACCGTTATCAAGAATGTTAAGCGCCAGTGCGCTGCCCATGGTTCCTAGGCCGTATAGGCCCAATGTCGCAGTTTCGGTCATGTGAACTCCTCTGGTATCCCAGATGTAGCTAGGCCGAACTGCGGAAGAGAACAAGTCAGATTCCGCGGTCGGCCTTCAGTTGATCGACCAAGATATCAGCCCAACGCTGAAACACGGCTGGCCCTGGATGAAACCCGTCTTGTGCCATGACACTGCTATCTAGTTCCATATCCGCTGCGATAAAGGTCGTGTTTGGGTAGGTTTCCAGCATGTCGCGCAACCCTCGATCAAACCGTGCAGCTTGATGGCCCAGCGCCCAACGCAGCGGGTTGGGGAGGCGTGGGAACCGGCAAACCTGAGGCATGCCAGACACGTAAACATGACCCATCCCCAATGGGCCGGTCAGCAGATCAAGCAACGCACGTTGTTGGTCCAGCCAAACGTGCAGCCGCGTCCCGCGCAGCATGTCGTTCACGCCAAGCGCCGTCACCGCCACATCCGCACGGCGGGGTTGGGCGGCTTTCACACGGTTCAGCGCCTTTGGGGTTGTGTCCCCGCATCGCGCAACCAATTGCCAATCCACGCGCGCACCGTTGGACAGGCCAGCGACCAAGCGCCCCGACAAGGCGGTACTTTGCGTAGCAACGCCAACACCGGCAGCAGAACTGTCCCCCAAGATCAACAGACGCAGGTCCGGCCCTTCGCCTGCGACCCCTTCGCGCGGTCCTTTGGGTTCTTGCAAACGAATGGTGTTGAACTTCACCCACGGGCCAACGGTCACCAAGATCGGGTAAAACCAGATACGATGCCACAGTGCCGCCCAACGGCCCATTGGCGCGGGGTGAATGGAGGGATTTTGGTGCGATAGAGCCATGTTTTGAACACCGGTTGGATTGGATCAAAACAACTTAAGCTGAAAATTCCACCACTCAAGGGTGACGCGGCGACATAGACTGCAACGTAGGGGCTGGGCGGCCCAATCGGGGCGCACCCAGCTTAGATGTTGCGACGCGGCACAGAGGCTTAGCTTACTTGCCCAAACAATGGCGCATGATGGCCTTTTGCGCGTGCAGACGGTTTTCAGCCTCGTCCCAGATGACCGAATTTGGGCCATCCATCACTTCGGATGTGGCTTCGTCGTCGCGGTGTGCTGGCAAGCAGTGCATGAACAGGGCGTCGTCTTTCGCGTTGCCCATCAGTTCTTTGTTCACCTGATAGCCGCGCAGTTGGTTGTGGCGGCGTTCGCGGGCGGATTGCGGGTCGTGCATGGACACCCATGTGTCTGTGACAACCAAATCGGCGCCTTGCACCGCTTTGTTCGGGTCACGTTCGGTCGTGTAAAGCCCATCAAGCGCGGTTTCTGGCTGTAGGGTTTCGGGGCCAGTGAATGTGAGGTCGAAGTCGAACTGTTTGGCGGCATGGGCGAAAGACGCGAACACGTTGTTGCCGTCGCCGGACCAGACAACCTTTTTGCCTTTGATGGGGCCGTTGTGTTCTTCGAACGTCAGAATGTCAGCCATGATTTGACAGGGGTGCGTGCGGTCTGTCAGGCCATTGATCACGGGCACGGTGGCGTATTCAGCCATTTCGAGCAACGTTTGTTCTTCGAAGGTACGGATCATGATCAGGTCAACGTAGCGCGACAACACGCGGGCGGTATCGGCGATTGTTTCGCCGTGGCCCAATTGCATGTCACTGCCCGACAGGACCATGGTTTGGCCGCCCATTTGGCGCACGCCCACGTCGAACGAAATACGCGTCCGTGTGGATGGTTTTTCAAAAATCAACGCGACCATGTGATTGGCCAAGGGCAGTTCTGCGTCTGGCGTGCCTTTGGGCAGGCCTTTGCGTGCGTTTTTCATCGCGCCCGCGTTGTCGATGATAGCCCGCAAATCAGCAGGGGAGGTTTTATGGATGTCGAGAAAATCAGTCATAGCGTTTCGTTCTGTTTGAAGGGGCAAAAACCGGTGTTCCGGTGTCTAAGCCCGAGAGAAAAGAGAATAAGGGATTGTGTTAGGGATGGATCATAACCTGAACCGGATCACCGTCTTCGCATGGGCAAACCCGAACAGGTCGAAAACCTGCACGGGCATATGCCGCAATCGCGCGGGTATTCGCGGGGTCAGGGTCAACAACCACCGCCGGATAGTGTCGTCGTAGTTCTGACAGGCGGGCAGCGATGAATCCGGCGCCATGCCCTTTCCCCAAGAATTCAGGGTCCCCAAGGAACGTGTCGATGGCGCGGGCGTCATCGGGTTGATCGCTGTATTGGGGTGCGTCGAAGGCGTGTGCGTTATAGTCTTGGATATAGGCAAATGGTGTGCCGTCACACAGGGCGATGTGCATCTGGACGATGTCTTTTTCCATGTCTTCTTCGATCAGGCGCAGCTCGACGCCCGCAGAATCCCACCAGCCTTCGATGTGGGGCTGGTTCAGCCAGCCCTCAAACATCGGGTAGTCATCGCGGGTGAATTTGCGAAACGTATATTTAGCCATCCGCGGTCACCTGCGTTGCGGCTTTTTCGAGCCTTTTGACCGCGTCCTCGATTTCATCGTCCGAAATCGTAAGAGGCGGCAGAAGGCGCACAACATTGTCGGCGGCGGGCACCGTTAGCACTTCATGGTCATAGCCAGCATTCACCACATCGATGTTGGTGGCTTTGCATTTGAGGCCAAGCATAAGGCCAGAGCCACGAACGGCCTCGAATACATCTGGATGCGCGGCGACAAGCCCTTCGAGCTTTTGACGCAACAGGCCCGCTTTGCGGTTCACATCCGCCATAAAGGCGGGTTCGGTGACGATTTCCATCACCTTTGCCCCAACGGCACAGGCCAATGGGTTGCCGCCATAGGTGGACCCGTGTGTGCCAGCGGTCATGCCTGAGGCTGCGTTTTCAGTGGCCAGAACAGCGCCCAAAGGGAAACCCCCGCCGATGCCTTTGGCAACCATCATGATGTCAGGCGCGATGCCCGCCCATTCGTGCGCAAACAATTTGCCCGTCCGGCCAACGCCACATTGAACCTCGTCCAAGATCATTAGGATGCCGTGTTCATCACACAGATCGCGCAAGCCCTTTAGGCATGAGTCCGGCAGGGTGCGGATCCCGCCCTCGCCCTGAACAGGTTCAACCATGATCGCGCCCACGGTGGGGGATTTGGCGGCCTCTGTTAGGGCATCGTGATCGCCAAATTCGAGGTGCACAAAACCGGGCAACAAGGGCCCCATGCCTGCGGTCATCTTTTCTGACCCGGCAGCGGCGATACCCGCAGCAGACCGACCGTGGAAGGACCCAGAGAACGTGATGATATCTGTCCGATCTGGCTGGCCTTTGTCGTGCCAGTATTTGCGCGCCATTTTCACGGCCAGCTCGCAGGCTTCGGTGCCCGAGTTAGTAAAGAACGCCGTGTCCAGTGCCGTATGTTCGGCCAAAAGATCGGCCAGCTTTTGCTGTGGCCCAATGTGATACAGGTTGGACACATGCCAGAGGGTATTGGCCTGTTTGGTTAGGGCATCCACCAATTCTGGATGCGCATGGCCCAGCGCGTTCACGGCGATGCCAGCCCCCAGATCAAGAAATCGTCGGCCGTCTTTGTTCTCCAGCCAAGTGCCTTTGCCAGCCACGAATTCCAGAGGAGCGCGGTTGTAGGTAGGAAGAACGGTCGAGATCATGGGAAATACCCTTTGTAAATGAAGGCCCTGAGGTGCCTCAGCATGGCCAATAAGTCAACGATTTTGGGAAATGACGAAAGAATGCAGCCAAACAGAACCGCGCGGATCAGGTTAGATCAGCGTCGGCGTCGAATCTGTGGTGTTGCGTTTTGATACGTCATGCACACGGCATAGTTTAACGAATGCCGTTTGAGAACCCCTTTTCGCTTGCCGCGATTTGCCCGCTGTGAAACCGATGGCCCATGAGCACACCCGATCGCCCCCAAAACCCAGCCGCGGCTGTGATGTTGATGGTCACTGCGACCTTGTTCATTGCGGGGACGATGTTGGCGGCCAAAGCATTGGGGACGGATGTGTTGGGCGCCCCTTTGCATCCCTTGCAGATCAGCCAAGGACGATTTGTGTTTGCCCTGATCGGTTTGATGGGCGTCGCCGCGGCCCTGCGGCCCAAAATTTCTGCGCCCAATTGGGTGTTGCACATCGGGCGGACAAGCTTTGGGGCCATGGGTGTGACGTTGATGTTTGCGTCCGTCGCCTTCATCCCCCTATCGGATGCCACGGCAATTTCATTTTTGAACCCTGTGTTCGGGATGATGTTGGCTATCCCTTTCTTGGGCGAAAAGGTTGGCCGCTGGCGGTGGTTGGCGGCCGCAATTGCCTTTGGAGGGGCCGTGGTGCTGTTGCGCCCTAGCCCCGAGAGTTTTCAGGTGGCGGCGCTTTTGGCGTTGGGGGCCGCGCTTGCGCTGGGGTTTGAGTTGATCTTCATCAAGAAGTTAGCGAACCGCGAACCGCCATTGCAGATTTTGTTGATCAACAACGCCATTGGCTGCGTGTTGATCACCGTTGCCGTATTGCCGGTGTGGGCCATGCCCACCCTGCCCCAATGGGGTGTCTTGGCTGTGTTAGGTTTGATGATGGCCAGCGCGCAGACCTGTTTTGTAAACGCAATGGCACGCGCGGATGCATCTTTTGTAACGCCGTTTAGCTATCTGACGCTGATCTTTGCGGCCCTGTATGACTGGGCCATTTTCACCGTTGTGCCCGACTGGGTGTCGGTCTTGGGCGCTGGGATTATTGTGTCCGGCGCGGCGTTATTGGCGTGGCGCGAGGCGGTGGCGCGAGGTCATTAACGGTACAAGAGATATTGACACCCGCGAACAGATCAGAACAAAACAACCTAGGCGGGAGATTTTTGAGATGTACCTTCTAGAACAATTTGCAGCTAAATGGGGCGTAGATAGTAAGCGAGCGAGTGACCTCGGCCGCCCCTTCACCGACAACGATATCTCAAGAATTGAAGATACTTTAAAAGTCATGCTACCAGCGGAGTTCGTTGATCAAATGAAGACTGTAGGCGCACTATGGTCACCAAATATCCTAACTGCCGTTTGCGATGCGCAAGAAAATGAGCACGAAGACGAGGACTCAGAATTTGACCTCCACGACCTGCAAAACCTCCTTTCTGCCGAACAAATAATCGAAGAAACCAAGGGTTGGCACAGTGCAGGTATGCCCCTTAGTTTGGTAGCAATCGGCAATGACTGCATGGGAAACAAGTTCTGCTTTGACAAAAAAGACCTAGGCACGCCTCGATGTGAAACTGCTCCGATTTACTTTTTTGATCACGACTTTGATGAAGTTACCATGGTCGCAGAAACGTTTTCTGAGTGGATTGCTCAGTTCATGAACTTACCAATATCCAACGATGACGACACTGAATGATGGAGGTATGCTCTACCCCCACCACTTCCTACGCCTTCAACCGATACCCATCCCGCAGCCAGCGCCAGACGATAGTTAGCACGACCACCCCTGCGCCCAACACAACGGCCAAGCCCAACAGGGGGCTACTATCGCTGACGCCGAGGGTGCCATAGCGCACGCCGTCGATGATGTAGAAGAACGGGTTCCAGTGGCACAGGGTTTGCAGGAACGGCGGTAGGGCCTCGATGGAGTAAAAGGTGCCAGACAGGAACGCCAAGGGCGTGATCAGGAAGTTGGAGATCGCAGACATCTGGTCGAATTTATTGGCGAACACCGCTGCCACCATACCCAAGCCACCCATCAGGACGGACCCAAGGATAACAAAGGTCAAAACCCAGATCGGGTTATTCAACGGCATGCCGATAAAAACGATTGCACCCAGCGCGATCACCACGGCCACGATCATGCCCCGCGCGACGGCCCCCGACAGATAGCCGATCAATAGCTCTAGTGCGGACAGAGGCGGCATGAGCGTGTCGACGATGTTGCCGCCGACTTTGGCCGAGATGATGGACGACGACGTATTGGCGAACGCGTTTTGGATCACGGTCATGGTCAAAATACCTGGTGCCAGAAATTCCATAAACGGCACGCCCATCACGTCACCCCGATTTGGGCCGATGGCGATTGTGAAGATCAGTAAGAAAAGCCCCGCATTCACAAGCGGCCCCATGATGGTTTGCGACCACACATTCATGAACCGCAACACCTCGCGGCGCGCCAATGTCCACGTGCCCAGCCAGTTGACCGCCCCAAAACGACGTACGCCCATTTGCAAATTTTCTGCCATCGGTCTCTCTTTTCTCACATTCAGGGCCATCAATGCCGGATTCAATGACGCTGCAGCAACACCAAACGCGGTTTTTGTCGCAGCGGTGGTTGTATCCCCCGCTTGGGTGCTTAGAATAGGACCCTAGCAGAATTCTCAACCCCGAAACCGGTTTGCCGGCCATACGGGGCCCAGCCCAGATAAGTGGAACAGATATGTCTTGGACCGACGAACGCGTCGAAGTGTTGAAAAAGATGTGGGGCGAAGGCCAATCCGCCAGCCAGATCGCAAAGGAATTGGGCGGTGTGACCCGCAATGCCGTGATCGGTAAAGTGCACCGTTTGGGCCTGTCCAATCGTGCCGGTTCTGGTGGCAACGCCAAGACAGCTGCACCAAAGGCAGATGCCAAACCCAAGGCACCGGCAAAACCGGCCGCCAAGAAGGCCGCGCCGAAGAAAGCCGCAGAGCCAGAGGTTGAAGAACCGCGCACAATGAGCGCATCCCCCCCGCCGCAGCCAAAATCATCTGCAGCGCGCCGCGCCATCATTCCTGCGGGCCAACCATTGCCACCACAGCCAAGCGCGAATGAAATTTCGCCAGAAGCTTTGGCCAAGGTGAACGAGGTCGAAAAGACTGCGAAGAAGATCAGCCTGATGGAGCTGACCGAAAAGACTTGCAAATGGCCTGTCGGTGACCCCGCAACAGACCAGTTCTGGTTCTGCGGTCTGCCGGTTAAGCAGGGCAAACCATATTGCGAAGCCCACGTGGGTGTTGCGTTCCAGCCGATGTCGTCGCGCCGCGACCGTCGTCGCTGAGCCGATTAGCTAACTATGTATTTCAGGAACGCAGGCAAATGATTTTGGCTGCGTTTCTTTTTGCCTATCGTGTCCTTTGGGTGCTGCTGACGCCGTTGGTCATGGTTTATCTATGGCACCGTGGCAGACGCGACCCCGATTATACGCGTCATTTGGGCGAACGGTTTGGCAGCTATCACAACCTCCCCCAAAATCCGATCTGGATACATGCGGTCAGCTTGGGTGAACTGCGGTCTGCCGTTCCTTTGGCCCGTGACCTATTAGACGCAGGCGAAGTGATTGTGTTCACCCATTTCACGCCTGCTGGTCGTCGCGAAGCCCATAAGGTCTTTGCAGCCGACATTGCGGCAGGGCGTGTGGCCTCTGTGTGGGTTCCTTTGGATATGTTTTGGGTCTTTGGCAGGTTCTTTAAGGCATGCCGCCCGAAAATGGGCCTGACAATGGAAATCGAGATATGGCCCGCCATGGTCATGGCGGCCCGCGCGAGAGGCATTCCACTGTACATGTGCAACGCGCAATACCCATCCAAATCAATAGCTCGTGATAGCAAAGGTCTGCGCATTCGGCAGCGGATTATGGGGAAATTTGCAGGCGCATTTGTGAAATCGCAACTTCAAGCCGATAGGTTTGCGGGCGTCGGTGTTTCCAATATCAAAATCACCGGTGAATTGCGGTTCGACCAACCAATTCCCCCCGCACTGTTACAGGCAGCTGACGAATTAGCGCCCATATTGGCCGGGCGTCCAGTTGTCACAATTGCCAGCGCCGTAGAAAGCGAAGACGCCACCTATTTCGCCGCCATGAAGGCCGTTTTGGCCGCCGACCCAAACACATTGTTCATTTATGTGCCCCGTGCGCCCGAACGGTTTTCTGAGGTCGCCGGGATGTTGCGCGCAGAAGGTTTTACGACTGCCTTGCGTAGCGAGTTGTTCAACGACGACCTAGAAATGGCCATTCCTGCACACGAGTGGCCTGCGGGAACGCAGGTTTTGTTAGGCGATAGCATGGGGGAGATGTATTTCTACCTCGCCCTCTCAGACAGAGCCGTTGTGGGCGGCGGCTTTCAACCCCTTGGCGCCCACAACGTCATCGAACCGCTGGCGCTGGCCAAACCCGTTGTGACCGGCCCTGTGACGTTCACCATTGAGTACCCGTTCACCGAAGCCGAAACCGCAGGAGTTGCCAAATCAGTGGCCAACGCGGATGCATTGGCGGCGCTGCTGGCTGGGCCAGACTGGACAACACCAACCGACATGGCCGCCTTCATGGCCGCACATTCAGGTGCCAGCCTCAAGACTTGTGCAGCGATTCAAGCAGAACTGGGCCGCTAGCGCACGTTAGTGCGCAGGCTGAATAAAGGTTCCGTTGCGCAGGTCTTGCATGGCTTGGCGCAGCTCTTCTTTGGTATTCATCACAATCGGGCCATGCCACGCGACGGGTTCTTCGATGGGCGCGCCTGAAATCAGCAGAAACCGCACACCTGTCGGCCCTGCCTGAACGGTGACTTCATCGCCTGTGCCGAACCGGATCAACGTGCGGTCCCCGCTGAGGTCGCGGATATTCACCTCTTCGCCCATAACCTCTTTTTCCAGCAACACGCCCGTGGGCGCACTTGCATCTGCAAAGGCCGCTTCGCCGTCGAATACATAGGCAAAGGCACGGCGGTATGTATCTATTTTGAAGGTCTTTTTTACACCCGCAGGCACGGAGACATCCAAATACTGGGGATCCGCCGCAATCCCGTCGACGGGTCCGCGTTTACCCCAGAATTCACCGGTGATGACACGAACAATTGTACCGTCATCATCTATCACTTCGGGGATCTCTTGCGAGGCGACATCCTGATAGCGCGGTGCTGTCATCTTTTGGCTGCTGGGCAGGTTCCCCCACAATTGAAAGCCGTGCATCTGGCCTTGGGCGTTACCGCGCGGCATTTCTTGGTGCATGATGCCGGACCCAGCGGTCATCCACTGAACGTCGCCCGCGCCAAGGTTGCCGGTATTACCAAGGCTATCTTGGTGTTCGACTTCGCCACTCAACACGTAAGTTATGGTTTCAATGCCCCGGTGCGGATGCCACGGAAACCCCTGTTCGAAATGGGCTGGTATGTCGTTGCGAAAATCGTCGAACAGTAGAAACGGGTCCAGTTCTGTCGGGTCTTGAAACCCGAAGGCACGGTGCAAATGCACGCCTGCGCCTTCCATTGTCGGCACCGCGCTTCGTTTTTCAATTACGGGACGAATAGACATCGTTTTGCTCCGGTTTGCTACAACACCAGACATAGGGCCGATGTGTCGCGCAGGCAATTGACGCGACAGCACGATCCTTGTGCAGAGGCGCACAGCACTTGCAGGGGCCACGCGGGGCCAATACACCGTCACATACAATGCGCGATTTTGAAAATGCCACCCGATCCGATTGGATCATCGACCGTGCCTTGCGCACAGTGATTGGAACCGCCCTTGCGCTTCCTTACGAAAAACGCGTGCGCTGGTTCGGTGCCGCCGTTGAACGTTTCGTGGCACCTCTGGCCGGCTACCGCAAACGCGCCGAAGACCAGTTGGCGTTCATCTGGCCTGACATGCCCGAAAAGGAACGCAAAACGCTCGCCCGTGCAGTTTGCAACAACTTCGGCCGCACCATGATCGAGAATTATTCGGGCGCTGATTTTTCGCGCCAGATCGAGGGGGCCTCTGTGGCTGGCGACGGGTTAGCGCCCTTGGCCAAGGCAAAGGAACAGGGGCGCCCCGTGCTTTTCGTGACGGCGCATTTTGGCAACCACGAGGCGCCTCGACAGGCATTGACCCATCAAGGCTATAAGATCGGCGGATTGTATCGCCCCATCTCAAACCCCTATTTCAACGCCCACTACGAAAAGAACATGTTGGACATGTCCGGTGAGGTGTTTGCCCAAGGGCGCAAAGGCACGGCAGGGTTTGTTAGAATGCTGAAACAAGGCGGCATGGGGACACTGTTGTTTGATGTGCGCGCGACACGATTCCCAGAAATTTCGTTCATGGGTAAACCAGCCCATACCGCGACTTCTGTGGCCGAAATTGCACTTAAACTAGACGCTCTGGTGGTGCCCTACTTTGGGATACGGCAACCAGACGGACTGTCTTTTGAAGTGGCGATCGAAGCGCCAATCGCCCTGAGCGATCCAAACAAGATGATGGTAGACATCACAGCAAGGTTGGAAACTCGGATCAATGAAAACCCAGCGCAGTGGTTTTGGGTTCACCGACGTTGGGGTTAGGTGTAGGCCACGCTATTTGTCACCCTCAATCAGTGCAGCAACCTTTGCAAAGAATTTATCCTCGACCTCGTCTTGGACCGATTTGATCGACGGAATTGCCAGCATCTTTTCCATCCAGCTACCCGTATCCTGATCATATTTTGCGATCCGGTTATCGAGGTCATTGGCCGCTGCCCGTTTTCCAAAATATTCGGCCGAATGACGTATATTCAGATCGTCTGCAGGGGCAACGGCGCCTCGCCCTCGCTGTTGCCGTAAGGCATATTCCACCGGACTTTTGATAGAATAATGATTGTAGTGCGCCAGATTATGTGAAGCCTCATCCAATGGAAGATGGCGTAAAACTGTCCAAAGCTTGGTATTTGCCGCGATATCAAACGTGGTGCCATCCCCACGCAAAACAACAAGGTCTTGATCGGCAGGCGGTCGCACCATGCTGTGATTATGAGCCCCCATAAAGCGGCTTGGATTACGGGTGATTGACTTGATACTTCGGTTTGACGGATGTTCGCGCGCTAAGCGGTGTTGAAACCGGCGGGTGACGACATCCCCCCGCTTTGGGGTGTCGCCCGTACCGAAGTTCAAACTGTTCAACGCGATGATATCGACATTCTCGTCTGCCTCCCCCGTCAGTGCACCAACAGATCCGTCCCCAACACTGACATAGAGAAACTCATCCACGTCTATTGTCATCAGCCAATCACATTCGTCGACATCAAACCGTTCGCGTAAAACCTTGTAGCCTTCATGTTGCGGGATTTTGTCGGCGGGGCATTTGTTGCGGCAAAACTTCACAAATCCATTTGCATCTAGCTTGCGCAACAATGCTGGCGTGCCATCATTGCAATCGTTGGCTGCGATGTAAATTTGGTCAAAACCCAGCGCTTTATGATGGGCGACCCACTCTAACAGATAGATCGCTTCATTTTTGACCGATGTCATAATGTGATGTCGTGTCATCTTGATGCGCCTTTTCGTGCTAGGACGTTTGTCCGGAAAAGGCGTACACAAATCAAGCACCTTTCCACCAGCAGTGCGCCGGTCACAAAACCGATCTGGAAATTCCCGATACACCGTGCCAGACAGGTCGCAACATCGGAGAGCTTCATGAAAATCGCAAATAGAGAAATTGGTCCTGCCCACAAGCCACTGGTTATCGCGGAGATCGGTATCAATCACGGTGGTGATCTTGAGGTGGCCAAAGAAATGGTCCGTCTTGCCGCGGGTGCAGGATGCGAAATGGTGAAGCACCAGACGCATATCGTCGAAGACGAGATGACCGAGGAAGCCAAACAGATTTTCCCACCCAACGCTGATGTGTCCATTTGGGATGTCATGGCGCAATGTGCGCTGTCACGCGAAGATGAAACCGCGTTGAAGGCCTACGTCGAAGAGCTGGGGATGATTTTCATCTCGACGCCGTTTTCCCGCGCGGCCTGCGATTTTCTGGAAACGTTGGACGTTCCAGCTTACAAAATCGGTTCCGGCGAAGCCGACAACCTGCCTCTGATCCGTCACATCGCGTCTAAGGGGAAACCGGTGATAATGTCGACTGGCATGCAAACGATCGAAAGTATCCGCGCGAGTGTAGAGATTTTGGAAGCGTCGGGGGTGGAATATGCGTTGTTGGAATGCACGAACCTTTACCCATCCCCCCCTGAAATCGTGTCGCTGCAAGGTGTCACGGATTTGAAGGCGGCCTTCCCGAATGCTGTTGTCGGATTTTCGGATCACTCCATCGGGCCGGAAATGGCATTGGCATCCGTCGCCTTGGGCGCGTGCATACTGGAACGCCATTATACCGACACGCGCTATCGCAAAGGTCCCGATATTGCCTGTTCCATGGACCCCGCCGAACTACGCCACCTGATTGATCGCAGCGGCGAAATCCACACAGCCCTACACAATCCGAAAGAACGCACCGCCGCTGAAGAAGATGTTTACCGCTTCGCGCGCGCATCCGTTGTGGCCGATGCTGACCTGCCTGCGGGACATGTGATTACTGAGGCCGACATCTGGGCCCGCCGCCCCGGTTCCGGTGCGATTGCAGGTTATGATTTCGACAAAGTTGTCGGCAAAACTCTGACGGTAGCGGTGACACGCAATCAACAACTGACGTGGGATGACTTAGCATGATCCCTGCGTGGAAACTTCGCCGCGAACTTGACAGACTTGGGCAAAAGGCCAGATCCCTCGCATCATACCCTATCGAAGGTTTCGTGAAACGATCCTATGATCGAAAATTTCCAGATCAGCTGAATATCACACAAGGGGAGGTTCCCGCCCTTTCGAAGGTAGCGATTTTCTTGATCTATCAAACAGATGGCATTCTAGAGTCTACTTTGCACGAGTGCCGCCATCTAATCGACAAGGGGTTTGCCCCGCTTATCGTGTCGAATTGCCCATTGAGCGAGAAAGATCGTTTAGTCCTAACGCCTGTTTCATGGATGGTCACAGATCGACCGAACTATGGTTATGACTTTGGTGGTTATCGGGATGGGGTCCGCTTACTAGACCACATTGGACAATCGCCGGACGCTTTATTGATCCTAAATGACAGTATTTGGTTTCCTTTGCATGGCGCCTCAACCGTGTTGGATGATTTGCAATCCAAAGCCGCCAATGTGACCGGCATCGTCTATCATGAGGACATCCAACGTAGATCAACGTTTTCGGTTCGCAAAGCCTTCTTGGAAAGCTACTTTTTCCTATTCGACAAAGCGGCCATTTCTTCTGATGCGTTCAAAACTTACTGGCAAGACTACCGCGTTTCATCGAATAAATTGAACGCTGTTTACCGCGGAGAACGGGCGCTTTGCGATGCGATGCGAAGCGGCGGCCTTACGGTAGAAGGGCTGGTTGATCGTGCTAAGCTACTTAAAGCACTGGAGACGCAAGACGCAGCCTTTTTGCAAAAAACACTCAAGTATGCGGCATACACGGATGCGGAATTTAACGCAGCGGGCGTTGATATTCTGAACCGCTTTTCTGAAACGGAAGACTGGATAGCCGAAGCTATAGCTCACGTCGCGGCAGTTACAAAAAAACGGAACATGCATGCATCTTTCTGCTATGCGACAATGTCACTTTTCGGGGTCTGCTCGCTCAAGAAATCGAACGGTACTTTTCTTAAGAAAACATATGGCACTTTACACGCTGAGACGCGCAATAAATACCTGAGCGCTGTTGCCGCTGGGGACTTAACAGAACCTCTTTCCGGGATAACGGCCGAAATTCAGGCGCGCCAATCTGCTACACCCACTACGCCATAGATGAACCACCCAACAATCTATTGGTCCAATCCAGAACATTCGCTAAGGTCATCAAAATTTTAAGATAATGCCCGGCTTCAACTGAACCGCGGGCCAACAATGGAATACAAATAATGTCTTTTCCCCCACTCTGGAAAGTGCGCCGTGAAATATGGCGCGTGATTGGCAAGATGAAAGTCTCGCTCATGAAGTTTCGCGGAGCCCAATCAGCGATTTCATACCGCGGGCTAACGATTCCAATTAACCGGTCTGGGATGAATTCGGAGATCGTATTGGCAATGGCGCGCGAGCACTATGAGGATCCTGAAATCCGAGGCCTACAAAAATGCGTCAAGGATGGCGACCGTGTTCTTGAGTTGGGCTCTGGTTTGGGGGTAATTACAGCACTTGCTGGGCGCGCCGCCGCGCCATCGGGTCAGGTTCTTTCGTTTGAAGCAAATCCAAATATGATTCCGGACACGATGGTCTTTCTGAAGGACCACGACATCACGAATGTCGACCTCCGCCATGCCGTGCTCGTTCCGAATTCAGCACCGGGCGAGACAAGAACATTCCACCTGACTGGATCCTTCGCATCCAGCTCCCTTCTCGTAGACGACAACAGAAAAAACAGCGGTTCGATCGTTGTCCCAACAGCTCAACTGATGGATGTTGTGACAGAGTTCAAACCCAATGTTCTACTTTGCGATATTGAGGGCGGTGAAGCAGAACTTATTCCGGCTTTGGATGCTTCCGGGTTACGAGCTGTTGTTATGGAATTGCATCCAGATCGACTGTCAGAGGATCAATTACAATCGATTCATGACGCTTTGACGCAGTATGGATTGGAAAAATCCAAGTCTGTTCTGGGCGGAACGGTTGTAATGTATTTGCGCCCATCATGACGACAAAGACACTTCTCTTCGTCACCGGCACCCGTGCGGATTTCGGCAAAATGGAACCGCTGGCGGTGGCTGCGCGTGATGCGGGGCATGATGTGCATTTTTGGGTCACTGGAATGCATATGATGGATCGCTACGGGCTGACCAAGGTTGAGGTTGCCCGCACCACGGGCGTCGGCGTGCATGAGTTCGTCAACCAAACCGAAGGCGATCCGCAGGATCAAATTTTGGCCCGCACTGTTATGGGGTTTTCAAAGTTTGTAGCCGAGCTGAAGCCAGACCTAGTGGTTGTTCACGGGGACCGCATTGAGGCACTTGCCTGCGCGTTGGTCGCGGCCACCAATTACATTCGCTCCGCCCATATCGAAGGTGGTGAGGTGTCGGGTACGATTGACGAAATTTTCCGCCATTGTAATTCGAAATTAGCGAGCCACCATTTCGTTTCTTCGCAGGCCGCCAAGGCCCGTGTGATGAAAATGGGCGAACCAGAGGGCGCGATCCATGTGATCGGATCCCCTGAACTGGATTTTCATTCGGCCCCCTCAGGTGTCACAATCGATGATGTGCGTGCACGATATGATTTGCCACAGGGTGAATTTGGCATCGTGGTGTTTCACCCCGTTACCTCAGAGGCCGACACGATGGGGCAACAGGCGCGCGACCTGTTTTCAACCTTAGAAAGCACCGGCAAGCCCTTTGTTGTGATCGCGCCCAACAACGACCCCGGATCGAGCGACATTTTTGACGTTTTGGATGGATTGCCCAGCGAACGGTTTCGCATCCTGCCCTCGATGCGGTTCGCGCATTTCTCAGAGCTGATGAAAAACGCGGCCATCATGGTCGGGAACTCGAGCGCGGGCGTGCGCGAAGCCCCGTTCTTGGGCACGCCATCCTTGGATATTGGCACCCGTCAAACCAACCGCGCACAGGCGCCTTCGCTCAAATCGGTGGCCGCCAATGACCGCGAGGGTATCGGTGCATTTTTGAACGCTGAATGGGGCAAGCGGTATGATCGCCACGATGCATTTGGCCGTGGCGATGCCGCAGCACGATTTGCTGATATCGTAAGCGATGCGTCCTTCTGGGAAGGCGGATTGCAAAAGCGGTTCCATGACACAGACTAAACCGATCGGCCCGATGCTACGCCTTGTGCTTGCCATGGGTGGGGTTTTGTCACCTTTGGCGGCCCCGATCCTTAAACGCCGCCTTGGGCGCGGCAAAGAAGACCCCGACAGGTGGCACGAAAAGCTTGGCCGCGCGACGTTAGAGCGCCCCGAGGGGCGGCTAGTTTGGCTGCACGGTGTCGGTGTCGGCGAGGTTATGGCCCTGCGTGGGTTGATCGAGGCCATGTTGCGCAAACAGCCTGATCTGAACTTTCTGGTAACGTCTTCGGCGCGTTCATCCGCGCAGGTGTTTGCCCATAATTTGCCCCCCCGCACACAGCATCAATACCTGCCGCTTGATTTTCCCGGCCCCGTAAATGCGTTTCTGGATCATTGGAAACCCGATCTGGCCGTTTGGTCGGACCAAGAGGTTTGGCCGCGCCTTGCGGTAACCTGTGCACGGAGTGACATTCCGCAGGCCTATGTTGCGGCCCGCATTACAAATGACAGCGCGCGTGCCCGCGCAAAGTTTGGGCGCGCTTACGGCGACCTTTACGGTTTGATGGATATCATCCACGCCCAAGACGACACGACGCAATCGAACCTGATCAATCTGATGACGACGGACGCCGGAGTTCATGTGTCCGGTTCGATCAAGGCAGCAGCATCCCCCCTCTCATGCGACACAAGCGCGTTGGCCGCCGTCAAAACGGCCACACAGGGGCGCCGGACATGGTGCCTTGCCTCGTCGCACCCCGGAGATGAGGCAATTGCGATAGAAGCCCACGAAGCTCTCCTCAAAACGGACCCGGCAGCGTTGCTGATCATCGCGCCACGTGATCCCGCCATGGGCGACCCTATTGTCCAAGCCATGCAGCAAGACGGGTTGTCCGTGGCGCGACGCGGCACAGATGGCCTGCCCACCGCAGATGCCCCCTATTTCATGGCCGACACCTTCGGCGAGCTAGGGCTGTGGTATCGGGTTTCCTTTGCCACCTTGATTGGGGGGACGTTTGACGCCGTTGAAGGCCACAACCCGTGGGAGGCCGTAACCCTCCGCTGCCCAGTATTGAACGGGCCGCGGACCGCAAATTTTTCGACAGATTTCGCAATCCTAAGGGCTGCAGAAGCGGCGCGCCTTGTCCAAACCCCACAAGACGTTGTCGCCGCGCTTCAAGACCCCGATATCGGGGCCATGGCAGCTAGGGCAAACACCGAACAAAACGCATCCGTACAAGGCTTGTCGCGTATCACTGACGATCTGTTGCGGGTGTTAGGCGTCTAGTCCCAACCGCTGTTTCATGAGGAATTCAACGATCTGCCAATCAAGCGGACGGTCAATGTCCATCGCGCGATCATCAGGCATTTCATAGGGAATGACATGGCCGTCAAACAGGGTTTTGGCCGTGCGAATGTAGTCTGGTTTCAGCACATACATTCCCGTGTGAATATACACCTTCGGCGCGTTCTGCCGCGCCCAAACCCCACCGGGGAGCGGTTTGACAACGCCCAGTGATCCGGTCTCGCCCAGCTCCAACATGTTGAAGTAGGGGTTCGTTTCCGCCTCGGCGCAGCCCATAACCATGTCGGCTTTGCCCTGTTCAAACAGATCAAGCGCCCCGTCGATGTCTTCGGCCAAGCGCAAGGGCGATGTGCAGTCCAGATCAATGAACCCCGTGGCAGGGCCCACGATCGCCTCCGCCGCCGCCAACGCATGTTCCCAAACACCCCACTTGGGCGCATCATCCGTGGCCAATTCCGCGGGCCGCAACCCGATATCCAGCGCCCCCTTGGCAATGGCATGTTCGTAAATCGCAGGGTCATCGGTGCTGACAACCACCGCATCAATGCGCGCACTGTCGAGCAATTGATCGAGCGACCAATCAATCAAAGGCTTGCCACACATGTCCCGAAAATTCTTATTCGGAACCCCCTTGCTGCCTTTACGAGCGCCAATTTCACCGATGATCATATGCTGCCCCTATCTGATTTGCCCCCTGATGCCCTATTCTTTGCGCCCAATCAAACCCGTAACAACGGCCGCGCCAACCGCGGTAATAATCCAACCCGCCATCTGGATGGGCATGCGCATGGCATAGCCGAACCAGCCCCACCAGCCGCGATCCTTTGACGGCGCCCAAGATGTTTCTTGGCCAAGAGCATCGAGGGGCACAAAGAGATCAAGCGCGTAGAGTCGAGGGTTAAAGGTTTCATAGTCAACGGCACTTTGGGCGGTGTCTGACCAAATGTGCAACGGTTGCTGGCAACCCTCGGGGACCGCGGGCTGGAAAGCGTTCCACCCAATGGTTGCCCAATCGACAGCATTACATACAGTGACATCACGTACTGCAGCGAGCCATTCAGCAGACGTTAGCACCACATCCGAATTGGGGGCCATCTGTCCTGTCGCATAGACCCGCCAGTAAAGAATTGACGAAAAAAGCCACAATCCTGCAACGAACAAAAACGCCCGCGCAGGCCGGTGACCGTAGCCAAACAACCAACGAAAAATGATGGTCATTCCGAATTTTACCTGCGCGAGCTCTCGTTCCCAAAAAGTGTAACGGAAAGCCGCCCACGACGGTGGGCCAAGCCGCTCGATTTCGCGAGAGTAGACCGCGTGGTGTAGGTGTTTTTCACGTTCAAACCGAAGCTGTGCCGCACCAGCGGGCTGCCCGTGCTCCGCCATGACCTTTGCTAGCTGCGTATGGGGTTGCGGATCAAAATCGACAATCGCGCTAGCTCGCGGGGTCAAGAGCGCGATCCGTTCTTCCACGGTTATCTTGCTATCAATCCTATCATATCTGAAACCTTTAAGCCTCTTTTGTAAAACGTTCTCCCAGCTTGCGTAATCATCGCGCAACACCCCAACTGAGGCATCGGTGAGATCTACCCCCTTTGCCGGACCGGTAACCCCTTGAAAAAACAGCCCTTCCTCAACCCGCGCGGTTTCAAGGGAAACGAAACCTGTGATATCGGCCTTTCTTATTATCAGGTTCCCCTCTACCCGCGCGCGCACTAGGATCAAATCCCCGCACACTACAAAACCATTTTTTAGGAACACATCTGCGCCGACGGTCATTGCTTCACAATCCATCGCAACGCCATTCACGTTCTCAATGTGACCAGAAGAACAATCGAATTGGCCGCCAATGCTGGCACCACGCATCGTCACCTCCCCATGGGCCTCAAACCCGTGTCTGAAAAACACGTTACCATCGACCTTCAGGCTATCTCCAATAAGTGCGTAACCAGTGCGGCTTTTTAGGATAGCACCGTCGCAACCAAAATTATGGCCAAGCCGTGCCCCACGCAAGTTGACGCCAGTCCGCGCTGTGAAGCCTGTTACAAGCTGAAGAGATCCCTTGCATCTAAGGCGTTCTAAATTGAGATGATCAAGTTGGCATGCTCCCATGAAAAGCGAAGGTATTTGGCAGTCCCTGAAAATTGACGCCCCTTGAAGAACTGTATGGGTCAGCGTTAATGGTCTAGACAGACGACAATCTTCGAAATCAAGATCACCGATAATATTAGCGCCGCTTAAGATCACTCCTTTTGCGTGTAGCGCTACTCCTTCAATCTCTCCCAACAACAGCGCGCGCAGCAGCGCAGCGCGAACCTGCTTTTCCGCGTCGTCACCGCGCGGCAACGTTCTCCGGCCAATTTCTTCGCCCGTCGACGCCTTTGCCAACATCTCATCTTCCAGCGGAGAAAGGTCCCCAAAATCGCGTACATTTACCATGGTTTAGATATGGTCGCGAACCCGCGATCTTTCAATGTGCTTTCCTGCGCTCCCATTCCCGCCTATAGCACCACCATGTCTAGCAATCCGCCAAACTTACGCCCCGACCTCGCCCCGCAAGCCCGCTTTACCGAACCCAAGCGCGACGGCCAGCCCACCATCGGCATGGTCTCCTTGGGCTGTCCCAAAGCGCTTGTCGACAGCGAACGCATTCTTACGCGTCTGCGCGCCGAAGGCTACGCGATCTCGCCGGACTACACCGGCGCCGAGGCGGTGATCGTCAACACCTGCGGGTTCCTTGATAGTGCTAAGGCCGAAAGCCTTGATGCCATCGGCGAGGCTTTGGTTGAAAACGGCAAGGTCATCGTCACCGGCTGCTTGGGCGCGGAGCCCGATTACATCCGCGAACATCACCCCAATATCCTCGCTGTCACAGGCCCACACCAATACGAACAGGTGCTCGATGCCGTGCACAGCGCGGTGCCGCCCAGCCCCGATCCCTTCATCGACCTGCTGCCTGCCAGCGGTGTCTCCCTCACCCCGCGCCACTACAGCTACCTCAAAATTTCCGAGGGCTGTAACCACAAGTGCAAGTTCTGCATCATCCCCGACATGCGCGGCAAACTGGCCTCCCGCCCCGCCCATGCGGTGATCCGCGAGGCGGAAAAGCTGGTGGATAATGGCGTCAAAGAACTGCTGGTGATTTCGCAGGATACATCCGCCTACGGGATCGACATCAAACACGCCGAGGATCGTGGGCATCGCGCCCATATCACCGACCTCGCGCGCGACCTTGGGGCGCTTGGCGCAGGCCGCGATTTGTGGGTGCGCATGCACTACATCTACCCCTACCCCCATGTGCGCGACCTGATCCCGCTGATGGCGGACGGGCTGATCCTGCCGTATTTGGACATTCCTTTCCAACACGCCCACCCCGACACCCTGCGCCGCATGGCCCGCCCCGCCGCCGCCGAACGCACCCTAGACCGTATTTCGGAATGGCGCGGCATCTGCCCCGACATCACCCTGCGCTCGACCTTTATCGTCGGCTATCCGGGGGAGACGGAGGAAGAATTCCAGCACCTGCTCGATTGGATGGACGAAGCCCAATTGGACCGCGTGGGCTGTTTTCAATACGAAAACGTCGACGGTGCACGGGCGACGACCCTCCCCGATCATGTAGCCCCAGAGCTAAAGCAAGAGCGTTGGGACCGGTTCATGGAGAAAGCCCAAACGATTTCCGAGGCCAAACTGGCCGCCAAAGTCGGCCAGACCATGGATGTGATTATTGATGACATCGATGAAGACGGCATCGCCACCTGCCGCACGAAGGCGGATGCGCCAGAGATCGACGGGAACCTGTTTATTGATGAGGGAACGGATGGGTTGAAGGTTGGGGAGATTGTGAGTGTCGAGGTGGATGAGGCTGGTGAGTATGACTTGTGGGGGTGTTTGGCGGACAACCAAGCACTTTGAAGGAAATGAAGTATACAATTGAGCAAAAACTTGATGGTAAGTGCCGCCTTTCAATCAGCAAGGAAGAGTGGATTCATTTAACTGAATTACGCAAGACGGTTATCAATTTGCAGAAGTGTCGCGAACTTTTCGACGTCATCATCGCAAGTCATCTTGAAATAGAGAAATTCATGGTGACTTCTCTAATCGAATACGAATTTCGAGCCAATTCATCGCCCTACAATGAAATTTTTTGGAACGACTTTCGGATTGGCTTAAACTTGCGAACTCTGACTCTTCTGACAGCGTCGAGATGCTACATAGACCAAGTGCCGCAACTATTAAATGGGAGCAAATCACTACCTGCCGATGCCTGTGAAGTTTTCAAAAAAATCCTCAAAGAAAAATTCGATGAGTCTTTAGAATATCGCGTCATGGACGGTTGCAGGAATTACGCCCAACATGCTGAGCTTCCGCTGGGAGGTTTTTCAATTAACTCAGCGAACAGATATCGTGACGAGAGGAATAAAGTTAACAGCCCCAGTCGCCGAAAGTTGACAGTGGCTCCATACTTCACAGTTGCTAAGCTCTTGGTATCTCAAAAGGTTCGAAGGGCTACCCGCGACGAAATCAAAGCACTAAACGTCGGCAAACTCGATCTAAAGTGGTTCGTTCGAAAATACATAGGAGATTTATCAGAGTGCCACAAATCTCTTTTCGATTCTATTTCCGACACAGCCTCTGATGCACAAAATGTTCTTGAACAAGCAGTATTGAGGGTGGCTCCCGATGAAAAGAGCACCTTCGTGTTCTTGGTTTCTGAAGACACAGATGGGGTCAGGAATGAACAATATATTTCAGGACCCCTTTTTACCGAAGCACTGAGCGTTAAGCGCTCATTTTCACATATTTATCGGGGTTTTGTTTCTTCGGAGATCAACGTTCAGAAAGACACTTATGCTGGCGACGAAGCTCTTCTCTGGAAACCAGAGTAAATACCCGGCCCAATCTTCGATTGGGCAGCGCCCGAACCGCCCCCACGGGGCGGGCGCTTTCAGCACCAGCCCCTCGGTTCGGCCGCAAGGCAAGTTGATATGACAGCGGTTCACACCCCCTACGCTTACGCGCGTTCGCCTGCTTGCCGCCTAAGTCACCAACACCACAACCCAAGCCACACCCACAGCGATTGCCGTGACCATTACCCCTGCGCTGCCTGCATCTTTGGCTTGTTTCGCCAGCTCGCTTTTCTCCAGTGACACCAAATCCACCACCCGCTCCACGGCCGTATTGAACAGCTCGGCAGCGAGCACCAAAACGCCCAAGGCCAAAATCAGCGCCAGTTCTGCGCCCTCCAGCAACCAGAACGCCAACAACGCCGACACCACATTCGCCCAGACCCATGATCGGAACGAATGCTCTTGCCGCCATGCATCGGACAGCCCTGCGCAGCTCCAGACCACACGCCATCTTAATCTTTGTAGGAAATTCAACATGTCTCGCCCTCCCGCCTTGATCGTAGGGTCAAAGCGGCAGCCCTCCAAGGGGGGATGAGACCGTGTTCAGCCGGTGTTACTCGGCAGGGTCAACGCTCCGAGCTGGGGTAGTTTCATCATCCAACCGCTTCAAGAAACGGGACAGCTTATCCGTCAGAACGGGTTCAGCTGATGACGTTTGCGCCGCAGGCTCGTCTGGTACGGGAATGTGAGACTCTTTAAACATGCCCTTAAAAATACGGGTTTCTCGGCCCCTCAAAAAGGGGGAAAGCAGTGTCACTTTCCCCCATTTACGTAGCGTCCAGATAATACCGCACGGCATCTTGTACGCGGCGGAACCGATCGCCACCCAAATGCACGCCCCCAAACCAGCGGGTGACGACCACAATCTCGCCAACGCGCGCTTCGCGTTCCAACATCCGCAAGATGATCATGCCTGCGCCCGCCTCGCCGTCGTCGTTCTTCAGCGGTGTTCCATCGGGCAACAAGACACCCCATGTGTTGTGCGTGGCCTTGGCGAATTTCTTTTTGCGGCACAGCTGTTTGATAAAGGCCTTTGCCTCGGCCGCGCTGGCGCAAGGCCCGCCTGACACCGCGTATTTCGACCCGCGGTCCGTGAAAATCGCATCATGAATGATCATGAGGGTCGTGATGGCCCATCCTGGCAAGCAAGGCAATGACTTGGCCCGCCCTTTCACACCCGCTAAGCTTGAGCCAGCTCAAGGAGGCACCATGCGTTCGTTTTTTGTATTACTGTTTGTTATCGCCACGACCACGTTCATATCACCGCGCGCTGTTTTGGCCGACTTACCAAAACCCGCCAACGTTGGAGAAACGCTCGATTTGATGTTGGACTACCTCAGGCCCGATTTTCCCGATGCAAAAATTAACACGGCAGAACAGAACATCACACTGGATGCCGATGGGCAGATGGTGCTGAACCCCGATAACCTGCATGCCATTTTACAAACCACCGATGATGGCGCCGAACGCGAAGCCCAGTTTAACGCGTTCCTTGGCACTGTCGTTACATCGCTAAACCAATCGCCCGCGACAGAGGGTGTTCCGCTGGACCGTGTGTACCCCGTTTTGCGACACAAAAGTTTCGCACAGGCCTCGAACGGGGATGTGGGGAATGGGGCCGTGCCCTATGCGCAGCCGTTTATCGGCGACATGGTCTTGGTCTATGCCATCGACTACCCCGACCACGTGGCATATGTGACCCAGTCGCATTTGGACGACGCGCAAGTGACGCTCACACAACTGCAGCAAGCCGCCGACCTCAACCTGAGCCTGAAGCTGGACGAGACCCAGTTCCAACAGCAAAACGGGTCGTTCATGGTCATCACAGACGGGTTTTATGAAAGCTCAATGGTGTTGGATTCAGCCCTTTGGGCAGACATAGCCCGCCAGTTGGGCGACGATCTTGTGATGATTGTTCCGGCCCGCGACCTTGTCGTGTTTGCGCCTGCATCCAACGCTGAAGCGATCGGTTTCCTTGAAACCGCTCGCGACAATATTCTCAACGGTGGGACGCACCAACTGTCTGGTCTTATGTACCTTTGGCAAGGCGGCGCTTGGCAAGTTTTCGCCCGCTAACGGGTTGTGACGCAACGACAGAAACGTTTCTTAATGTTTCGTAGGGTATGATCCCACGATGAACACCGTCGAACCTTACCCAAACTACACTCGCGCCGAACGGGTCGCAGATGCGCTTGTACAGGGCACCGGTTTGGCCTGTGCTGCGGTTGGAGCCGTCCTGTTGATTGGGTGGACGGTCGGCCAAGGCAACGCCGGAATTGCCACAGGTGTTTTCATCTATTGCGTCGCCATGGTCGGGTCATTTTTGGCCTCAATGTGCTATCATTTCACACCTTGGGAACGCACACGTCACCTGTTGCAACGTATCGACCATGCGGCAATCTATCTTAAGATCGCAGGCACCTACACGCCCTTGGTCATCCTCATCGGGTCTGCGTTTGCTTACAGCATTCTGGCATTCATCTGGGTGCTCGCCGCGGTAGGTGCCGTCGCAAAATTGTTCTTTTGGGGCCGTCAGGGGCGTTGGGGCACAGTGTTATATCTCGGCCTTGGTTGGGTCGGCATTGCCCTTCTGTCGTCATTGCTGCCCCTGATGCCAATCGCCGCCATCATTTTTATGGTTGTCGGCGGGGTGATCTATTCCATCGGAGCCGTGATTTTCAGCCTCGACGATTTACGATTTCAGAACGCAATTTGGCATGGTTTTGTCTTGGTCGCCTCTGGGTGCCTGTTTGTCGCGATCACACTCGGCACAATCGTTTAGGCCCTATAATCCAGCCGCAGTTTCCTGAACAATGCGAACACGTTCGGCGTTGGGTGGGTGTGTGCCCAAGAACTGATCACCCGGATCAGGAATTCGGAAAAAGAATTCGGCACCGCGCACAGGGTCATACCCAGCTTTGGCTGCAATGATGGTACCGAGCCGGTCCGCTTCAAGTTCGAAATCTTTGGAATAGGTGCGTGCGCCAACCGCAGCCCCAAACTCTTGTGCGGTACGAATAGCTTCTTCTCCGGCCCCACGAGCACCGGCCAATCGGCCGAACACAGCAGCCCCAATGGTCGCATTGCGTCGCTGTTGTTCCAGATGGTTTTCAATATGGTGTGCCGCTTCATGCGCCATAATGAACGCAACTTCGTCTTCGTTTCGGGCCTCTGCGATCAGGGCGATCGTAAAGGCAATGATTGGGCGGCCTTCGTCATCCACAGTCTGAAACGCATTTGCAGGCTGTTCAGGCCGATCGTCCACAAGGATCAAGAAATCACAGTTCAGGCGCGGTGCCCGCCTGCGGCATTCCTGTTCGGCAACGGGCTCAAGCCGCTCAACAGCTTGAATAAAATCGCGTGCAATTGCGCGCTCGGTTCTTGGGGTGTTTGGTGCAGGTTTCGCCACCGCTACCGGTTGCACCTGTTCTGGTTGAGACACCGGGCCTGCAACCTCGCAACCCGCAAGCGCAAAAAGAAAACCCGCGAGTACTGCTGCTAACCGCATGTGCCGTGATCCTTGAACATCTACCTTATGGCAATTTAGCAGGGTTCGCGGGGGCGACCACCCCTATCACGAAACTTTGGGCAATCCTCCGCCCTTGAAGCCGCGCGTTTGTATCGCCACACTACCCTCAACAGTGACCAAACCGGAGTGTGTAAATGTTTACAATCGAACACGAATTTGATGCGACCGTGGTCACCCTTGTCGATGAAGGCGACATCAGCCTGCGCGAAGATGTGATCATCAATGCCTTTGATGATTGCGTCACAGTCACGCAGGTCGACACACGCACCGACATGCCTGTCACTGTCACCCTGTCGCTATCGCAACTGCGCGATCTATCGATGGCGTTGGATCTGCCCGAAGGGTCCTATCGCCTGCGGCGCGACGATGACGCGGAACAAACGTGAAAGGGACTTCTATGAGTACAGGTTTTTTCTGGGACGAACGGTGTTTCTGGCACGGCGGTGGCAATTACGCAGGCATGTTGCCTGTCGGCGGCTTGGTTCAACCGATGACCAATGGCGGATTACCCGAAGCCCCCGAAAGCAAACGTCGTTTGAAAAACCTGATGGATGTTACCGGTCTGTCAAACGATCTGACCCTATCTAGCGCCCCTAACGCGACCCGCGAAGACCTATTGCGCGTCCACCCCGCATCCTACCTTGATACGTTCAAAGAAACATCAGACGAAGGTGGTGGCGAACTCGGTCGCCGCACCCCGTTCGGCCCCGGCGGTTATGAATTGGCCACGCTATCGGCAGGCCTGTCCGTCGCGGCATTGCAGGCCGTGTTGCGGGGCGATCTGCGCAATTCCTATGCCCTCAGCCGCCCGCCTGGTCACCACTGTCTTCCCGATTATCCAAACGGGTTTTGTTTGCTCAATAACCTTGGCATCGCCATCCAGTCCGCACGCGCCAACGGGCTGGCTGACCGCATTGTTGTGCTGGATTGGGACGTACACCACGGTAACGGCACAGAGGCGGTCTTTTACGATGACCCCAATGTCTTCACCATCTCGATCCATCAAGACCGCAACTACCCGATGGACACCGGCGATTTCGCCGACCGTGGAACCGGCGCTGGGTTGGGGGCCAACCTGAACATCCCTCTCCCTCCTGGTGTCGGGCATGTAGGATATATGGCGGTGATGGACCAAATCGTCGCCCTGCAAATCCGTGCCTTCAAACCGGACGTGATCATTGTGGCCTGCGGATACGACGCCGCCGCCATCGACCCACTGGGCCGCATGTTGGCCACCGCCGAAACTTTCCGCGACCTCACCCGCAAAACCATGGAACTGGCCGACGAGCTATGTGACGGCCGACTTATGATGTCCCACGAGGGTGGATATTCTGAAGTCTATGTTCCCTTCTGCGGCCACCACGTCTTGGCCGAAATGGCGGGCAGCACCATCCAAGCCCCCGACCCCTTCGCCGAGGTTTTCCCGCTGCGCCAACCGTCGGCTGCGTTTGACGCGTTCGTACAAACCCAACTGGATCAAATGCGCGAGGCCTTTTAGCCTGCGTTGAACGCTACCCCACATTTGGAGCTCACGGTTACAGAAATTCCTTAAGGAACGTCATCACCGCCTGCCGCATTGCTGGGGTTTCTTGGTGGCCGGTGTCTGGCTCGACGTGAAACTGCAGCCTATCCATGGCGTCGGCTGCGCGAAACGCCGCTTCCAGGTCTGCACGGCCTTTGGTAAATGCACACTTGGGTGTTGACCAATCCTGCAACCCAACGCAAATCTGCAATGCTCGTGGCGCGGTCAGCCCCGCAATTTGTCCACTGCGCGCAACGGCCAGCAAACCAGGCACCGTCATGTAGATCCCGTGTTTTTCATGTGGGCCGCTTTGCACCAATTCTTCTAGGTCCGCGAACGAACACATTGCCGACGTTGCACAGATCCGTTGATCAAGTGCCGCCAACCACCACGCCAAAGTGCTTCCCATTGAAAATCCCATTGCCCCGATCCGGTTGGGATCAATAGCTTCGTTAGCGGTCAAGAAATCCACACCAGATCGCAGTTCCGCCAACATCTGCCCAAACAGCGTTTCCCCTTGCCATAACAACGCCTTCGCTCGCACATCTTCTGGCGGGGATTGCCGCGCACCAAAGGCCGGTAAATCCAAACAAAGCGCCGCGACACCCAAACGCCGCAAATCGGGCGCATAGGGGCCTTGCAACGCAGGCCGCCCGTTGATCAACTCGGCACACCCCCTGTCATAACGGTTGCCGTGGGCATGGGCATAAATCAGCGCCGGAACGGGTTCTTGGCCGTCGGGTGGCCGTAAGAACAAAGCAGGGATATCTTCGTCGGTCGCGGTCGTGAAGACCAGATGGTCAAGATGCCAACCTTCATAATCTTCGGTTTTGGAAACGCGCACTTGTGCAAAACCTGCCTTGTGCCCCGCAGATCCGACCATTTGCAAAAGTTGCTTACGCACTTTCCTGCCCCCCGAGGTATGGGCAACGAAATGCAATAGGCAAATTGGCTGTCTCTGACTGGACCATTCTCAAACACGCCTTTTCGGTTTGGCCATTGTTTCTGATTCATACCGCACCGCACATTTGAATGGAACGCAAAGGGGATGCGGTCCACACTACGCGTCACGACAGCCCCATCTACCACAGCGCCAAAAACCACTGATCCAACCCCTAGCATCCGCACGCACCCGTCTTTACATGTAGCCTTGCAAAAGGAGACACCATGCCAGACCGCAACGATGCCGCCCTCGATTTTCTGCTGACACGCCGTTCGCGCCCAGCCAAGACGTTGCGCGCGCCTGTGCCGGATCGCGCTGAACTTGAGGTCATCCTGACTGCCGCCGCCCGCACGCCAGATCACGGAAAGTTAGAGCCTTGGCGGTTTATCGTTTTGGAAAAACCAGCGTTGGCCCGTTTGGCCAACTTGGTCCCTACCCGTGCCGCGGCGTTGGGAGTCCCACAAGACAAGGCCGATAAGGCCGTCGCACAATACCGCGACGCGGACCTTGCCATCGCTGTCATCGACGCGCCTGTCCCCACGGACAAATTCCCCCGTATTGAACAAACCTATTCTGCGGGTGCTGTGTGCCTATCGTTGCTCAATGCCGCCCTTGCGTCGGGCTGGGGCGCAAACTGGCTGTCGGGCTGGGCGTCTCATGACCCCGAATTTTGCCGCATCGGTTTGGGGTTGGCCGATGATGAACGCGTCGCAGGGTTGATCCATATTGGCACCGAAACAAATGCCCCACCAGAACGCCCGCGCCCCGACCTGTCTAAAAAGGTCACATGGGTTAGCGAATGATCTTTACCGACATCGCAAAGGCGCTTGGGCAAATCGGTGACCCACGGTTTCGCCGTGTTTTGGGTATGGGCGTTGGCCTAACCATTTGCCTGCTCGTCGCCATCTACGCTGCCTTTCTGGGGTTTCTAGGCTGGCTCGACCCTGCCACGCTCAACCTTCCGTTCCTTGGTCCAAACGCCTTTGTCGGTGGGCTTTTGTCATGGGGCAGCATCGCGTTGATGTTGGTGTTGTCTATCTTTCTGATGATCCCCGTTGCCTCTGCCATCACGTCCATGTTTCTCGACGATGTGGCGGACGCTGTAGAAGTGCGCCATTACCCGCACCTGCCGCCTGCTCCGCGCATCACCTTTGGCGAAGCCTTTCGCGATACGGTTAATTTTCTGGGCGTGATGATTGGTGTGAACCTTGTCGCGCTTATGTTCCTGCCGTTTTATTGGTTCGCGGCACCCTTTGTTTTCTACCTGATCAACGGCTGGCTGTTGGGGCGCGAATATTTCACAGTCGCCGCCCTGCGCCGTGAAGGGCGCGAAGGTGCAAATGCATTGCGCAAACAACATCGGGGCGCGATTTGGTTTGCAGGGATCGTCATGGCCGTGCCGCTGACCATCCCTGTGGTGAACTTGCTGGTTCCCATTTTGGGCGCCGCGACCTTCACCCATTTTTACCACCGGATTGCCCGAACAGCGTAAAGCAGGCTAACCTCTCCGCACGTTAAACGTGTACAGGAGCCTAACCAATGCCCCCCCACGGTGCCCCAGACGACCCGTTTCATTTCCGCGTCGCCCATGAAAAACGTGCGTTGGATGACCACTTCGCCCTGCGCAATGTCCCGCCCCGTGCCAATGACCGCCTAATGTTGGCCTGCTGGAACATTGCAAATTTCGGCGTCCAAAACAGAAGCGACAACGCCCTCGACTTGATCGCCCACATTTGCAACCGGTTCGACCTAATCGCCCTGCAAGAGGTCAACGAAAACTGGCATCCATTGGCCGAACTCGCAGACCGGTTGGGGCCGACATGGGACTTCATCATGTCCGACACGGCAGGCAACCACGAACGATTGGCTTATCTATATGATACGGCCCGCGTCACACCAAAACGGCTGTTTGGCGAACTGGCTTTGCGGAAAAACGATTTCCCCAAACGCGATGTCACCGTCCACTACACCTATTACCGCAAACCAAAATCCGAAACCTTCACCGATTTCGAATTTCAGCCCTTCGACCGAAACCCCTACCTTGGGTCGTTTGCCTGCGGTGCCGTGGATCTAACCCTCGCCAACTGCCACCTATACTATGGCAAGGGCGGCAACCCGACGACCGTGGACAAACGCCGCGCCTATGCCCGCCGGATGATGGAGGTTCACGCGCTCGCCCGCTGGGCAGATCGGCGCAGCAAAAAAGACACCACCTATGACCAAGACATCATCTTGCTCGGCGACATGAATGTCCCAACAATGACCGTGACCCAAGGCACCTATCGTTCGCTGATCGAATACGGAATGCAGCCGCTCAAATACACGTCCCGTGTGGGCGGCTCTAACCTTGCAGGCGACAAAAGCTATGACCAAATCGCCTTTGCCCCCGGCCGCATGCAAGGCCGGATTCTAGACTACGACACTTTCGACTTCGACATGGCGATCTTTGCAGGGCTATGGGACAAACTTTCCCACATCACCGACGACAAAAAACGCACTTCCGCGTTTCGCTCTCACGTGAACTATCACATCAGCGACCACCGCCCGCTTTGGGTTCAGTTAGATGTGTCTTGAATGCTTTGCGGAGTCGCCATGCGGTCGAACCAATCTAGGTCGCGCACCGAAATCCACCCCGACAGTATCACTGTCGCCAAAACCGCCCAAATCGGGATCGCCCAATAGGTGGTGATCCGTGCTTTGCGCCCAATCTGGGCATCTGCGGGTGCGGATTTGTGGGTGCCGGGCACAACATCGCCGGCTTCGCCTTGCGTGGTCAGCCGCAACGGCAAGACGATAAAGAACGTCATAAACCAAACCACGGCGAACAATACGATCGCAGATGTAATACCCATCTTGTCCTTTCATCGGCCGCAACGGCCACGTCTTCAATGTCTAACCGTTACTTAGACTTCTTCCAGCTCAATCAAGCACCCGTTGAAATCTTTCGGGTGCAAAAACAAAACCGGTTTGCCATGTGCCCCAATTTTCGGCTCGCCCGTTCCAAGAACACGTGCGCCCTCGGCTTGCAACTTATCACGGGCCGCCAGAATATCGTCGACCTCATAGCAGATGTGATGAATGCCGCCTGCTGGGTTCTTTTCCAAGAACCCATTGATCGGGCTGTCATCCCCCAACGGGTACAAGAATTCGATCTTGGTGTTGGGCAACTCGATAAACACAACAGTTACGCCATGATCAGGTTCGTCCTGTGGCGCGCCAACTTTGGCCCCCAATGCACCGCTGTACTGCGCACAAGCAGCTTCTAGGTCGGGCACCGCGATGGCGACGTGGTTCAAACGTCCAATCATTAATAAGTCCTCCCAAACTTGATGGCTGTTTATCAGACATGAATTGCTGCAGTGCAACATAAAGCCACGCCGACGGCCTGTAACGCAATGTCGCACGCCCAACGCCCCGCCCAATTAACCTTGGATTCACCACATTGCAGTTAACTGAGTCGTGCATAGTGAAACTGGGGATAGCCATGGACAGCTTGGACGACTTTATTCAAACACGCCCACCCACAGCCAACCGCCCTTTGTTGGGGCTCACGGTTTTGGTGGTCGAAGACAGCCGGTTCGCATCCGAAGCGATGCGTCTTTTGTGTTTACGTTCTGGGGCCCGCATCCGACGGGCAGACACTTTGCTAAACGCGCAGCGCCATCTCGCTGTGTATCGTCCCTCCGCTGTCATTATCGACATTGGCCTGCCAGATGGGTCTGGATTGGACCTTATTCGCGACCTGACCCGAGCCGCACCTCGTGTCGACGTCGTGCTTGGCACCTCCGGCGACCCCGATGGTGAAGGTCTGGCAATGAAGGCCGGTGCTGACGGGTTCATTGAAAAACCCATTTCCAACATCACATTCTTCCAGTCAAAGATTCTGGAACACCTCCCGCAAGACCGCCAGCCAACAGGGCTTCGCATCATGACCGATGATGTTGTCGTCCCCGACGAGGTGGCCCTGCGTGATGACCTCGCTGCAGCAGCCGTCGCGCTAGAAGACGCCACAAGCGCACGTTCTATTCGTTACGTTACCCAGTTCTTAGGTGGCCTCGCCCGCAGCGTCGATGATGCAAACCTCGAACAAGAGGCCAAAACACTCGCCAGCATGCAAACCAAAGGGGGCGCCGTGAACAGCCAGATCGAACGCGTTTCTGCCATGGTGCAGGACCGCATTTCACGCACCGCTGCGATCTAGCGAAACATCACATCTGGGCAGGGTCACTTGCCACCCGCGCGGGCGTTGTCAACGCACGCAGGCTTTGGCGTTGCTCTCCGTTTGCATCAAAATTCTCGGGCGACAGCCATGTCTCATAGGCCGTTCGCAGGGCTGGCCAGTCTTGGTCCGTCATAGCCAACCACGCCGTGTCACGGTTGCGGGATTTTACAATCAAATGTTGCCTGAAAATGCCTTCCCACGAAAACCCAAACCGTTGTGCCGCGCGGCGCGACGGCATGTTCAACGCGTTGCATTTCCACTCATAACGCCGATAACCCAACTCAAATGCTTCTTTCATCATCAGATACATGGCCTCGGTCGCAGCAGGCGATCGTTGCAAGGCCGGCGAGAAATTGATGTTCCCGACTTCAATGCTACCCATCGCAGGCACGATATTCAGGTAAAACGCATACCCAACAGGCGCACCTTCTTGCAGGCAAATTGCGTATCCCCTCCACCCGTCTTTTGCGCAGGCGCCTTCTAACATCTTTACAAAGGCGTCCTCTGTTTCTGGAGGCTCTTCAAACAAATAGTCCCAAAGGTAGGGGTGATCAGCAACCTGCGGCCACAACGCAGCCCCATGCCGCGCGGGCTCGAGCGGTTCAAGCCGCACATAAATCCCTTTGAGGGCTCGCATTTCGGGCCATTTGGCACCGCCATGGTGCACCTTTGGCCCAATCGGACGTGCTTCGTTCACCACTACATTTCCTCCAAATGCCCCGACGAGCGCCGCAGTCGCGGCAGGTTTCCGCCTTATTTCACCTGCATACAGATCGCTAAGCACACGAGGCATCAAGAGGAAATTCGACAATGGAAAAGTTTGTTAAGAAATTCTGGTCCGAAGAAGACGGCAACACAACAATCGACTGGATGGTCCTGACCGCTGGTTTGGTTCTGCTAGGCGCCGCAGTGATGGCATCGATCGGCCCGAACACACAAGCACTGGCCGATGACACAACAAGCGTGATCGAAACAATCGAACCTTCGACAGGCGTCTAAAGCACCAATCCTGGGTTCGGCCCCAATTCCAATCCAGGGAAAACGGCCTGCTCCAACGTGTTTCGGTCCAATCCGATCAAGTCGTGCATGACCCAGGCTGCATAGGCCCGCACATCGCGGGTCGGCAACAGATCGCGACCGGCATAAAGGTCGCCGTCACCCAATCCGGGCCAGTCGGCAATCACCTGCCCGCCCCGCAGCGCACCCCCCGCATACAACATAGCGCTACCCGTGCCATGATCCGTTCCTGCACTGCCATTTTCACGCGCAGTACGCCCGAACTCTGTCAGGCACAGCACGGCCGTTTTGCCCCAAACCGGCCCAAGCCCCGCCCGCAAAGCCAAAATTGTATCGCTCAAGACCGTCCCGCGCTGCCTTAAGCTGCGCGATTGTTGGGCGTGTGTATCCCACCCGTTTATCGAAAACGATGCAATCCGCGTCTCGCCACGCAACCGCGTAGCTGCAAACTCTGCGACCTCAACGTGTTGCCCGTTCAACGGCACCCCATCCATCATCGACGCCCCGGCCATCAGGTCTGTCGTTTCCTCGGCGACCGCGGCATCCAGTGAAATCTGTTCCGCAATCGCAATCGCATCCGAAGACGCATCCCGAAACAGCGGATCATCATGATAGACAACATCCAAAAGCGCGCGCGCGTTAGGCGAGATTTGCAATTTCGTTTCTGGTGCCCAACGGGATGCAGGCGCCTCACCGCTTAGAACCAACATCTGTTCGCGTCCAATGGAATAAGCGACTTCAGGTTCCAAACCCGGCACGACTTGTAGCATCCGGTTCAACCAACCATCTCGCAACCCACCGCCATCAAGCGTAGGCAAACCCGCTTCCAAGATATCTTGCCCATCGAAATGGCTTCGTCTGTCCCGGTATGGTGTCGAAACCGCATGAACGGCACCGAATTCACCGGTATCATACAGCGGTTTTAGCGCCGAAAAATGTGGATTCAGCGAATAAAAACCATTTAAATCAAGCGCATTCCCCTGTTCGCCAGCCGGTAAATTGGGCCGCAACGCCGCCAATGCCGGATCCCCGTAGGGCTGAATAACATCCACCCCATCCATTGCACCGCGCAAAATAATAACCACCAACCGCGTGTCCCAAGGTGCTGCAGCCATGGCAACGGGTGTCACAAACGGCGCCGCAGCTGCAGAACACCCCAACATCGCGCTTCGTGTTATAAACTGTCTGCGATCCATGGTTATCTCCTTTGAAACGCGGCAGATGCTAGGACAATACCAACGCCATCACTGGCCGTTTCCGCTGCACCTGCTGCGAAAACGACGGCATCTGGCGGTGTTGGCCCAAGGGCGTGATATATAAACTCGCGTGGATCGGGCAAAGGGTCCAACAAACGCTCAGGCATTTGCATAGCCCACGTAATCCGGCCCGCCATTCCTTGCGGCGTAATCCATGCCTCGTCGTCTTCGGCCCATCCATCCGGCCCAACGGGTTCATGTATCGTTTGCCCCATATACGTAAGCGGGCGGAACACCATCCGTGCAACGTCGCTATAAGACAAATCCATCAAATCATCGGTAGAAACTGCAAGCGCGCGCATCGAAGATGACACAAACCCGAAAGGCTGTTTGACCTTTCGTAGCTCTGGGGACCATGCACCTTCATCGCGCAACATCACGTCATAGACCGCCATCAGGTTTCCATCCGTCTGATCATATGTCCGCGCCATTGCAGCGACCAAATCTGGGTGCGGCTCTGGGCCGATGAAGTGTTCAACCAGTTTGGCGGAAAGATGACGTCCCGTATCTGGATGACGCGCCAAATCCCCCAACGCCGCCATGATGTGATCCAAACTTTCTACATCTCCGCCATAGGTTCGCCCTAAAACAGTTTCAGCGCCCGGTTCAGCACGATTTGGTTCGAAAAATGCGCCTTGTTTAACGTTGGTTGAGATTCCAGTTAGAAGTTCCGCAAATTCACGCACATCTGTCTGTGTGTATGCACCCCCAACCCCTAAGGTGTGGAGTTCCAAAATCTCGCGCGCCAGGTTTTCATTCAAACCGCGCCCTGTCCGAATACCGTTGTCACTGTTTGGGCCGACAGACCGGTTTTGGCTTAGGTACTGAATCAACAACGGGCTCATTACCGCCGCACGCAACATGTCTACGAACTGCCCGTTCACATGTGCCCGTATGTCTTGTTCAATGTAGGGATATACGAGGTACCGCCATTGTCCGTTGGTCGGTGGCGCTGTGAAATGATCGGCCCAAAACCGTGTCAGCCGTTCGCGAAACCCATCCGCAGTTGTTATCTCGCGGGACAATTGTAATGCCGTCGATGTTTTCCAAACATCACTCGCCTCGGCACGTATTTGCCTCACCGCTTGCTGTGCAGCATCGCGCGCGGCCTCGTTTTCAGCCTCCGCAACGGCACCGCCAGCAATGCGAAAATCCAATCGTGACGGACGAACGGTGTCATAAGACTGAATCGGGAACTGCTGCGCCGCCATGTCTGGGCCATCCAGCAGTGCCAACATGTCATCTATTGAGGTCTGCGTTTGCACATCAGGCGATAACCCGCAGCCAAATCGTATAGATGCAAGGATCGGGTCGAATGGCATGGTGTTTGGTCTCCTCTGCCAACCAATGTGGGCAGTTTCGCCCAGCACACAAGGTCTTTCCCCAAGTCGAAACGAAAATGGGCGAGGTTTTGCCCCGCCCATTTCGAATTTTCTTTTGACCGCTTAGCTAGCCTTAATCTTCCGGTGGCAGAACCCGCAACCGCAACTCGCGCAGCTGTTCGTTTTCTGGGGCCGATGGCGCATCCATCATCAAATCTTCGGCGCGCTGGTTCATCGGGAACATCATCACGTCACGCAGGTTGTCAGCATCGGCCAACAACATCACAATCCGGTCCACACCGGCCGCACAACCGCCGTGAGGTGGGGCACCGTATTGGAACGCGTTAACCATGCCGCCAAACCGCTTTTCGACTTCGTCTTTGCCGTAACCCGCAATTTCGAACGCCTTAAACATGATCTCTGGCTTGTGGTTCCGGATCGCGCCGGACACCAATTCATAACCGTTACAGGCCAAATCGTACTGGTAACCCAAAACATCTTCTGGGTTGCCATCCAACGCCGCCATGCCGCCTTGTGGCATCGAAAACGGGTTGTGTTCGAAATCAATTTTCCCTGTTTCCTCGTCGCGTTCATAGATCGGGAAATCAACAATCCATGCAAATGCGAACCGGTTCAGGTCCGTCAGGCCAAGCTCTTTACCGATCACATCACGTGCCTTACCCGCAACGCTTTCAAACGCTTTCGGCTTGCCGCCCAAGAAGAATGCCGCATCGCCTACGCCCAGCCCAAGCTGTTGACGAATGGCTTCTGTCCGCTCTGGGCCGATGTTCTTGGCCAATGGGCCAGCGGCCTCTTCGCCCAACGTAATCTCACCCGCTTTAATCAGCGCGTTAACTTCTTTCACGGTGATCCCGCGTTCTTGCGCGATGCTGTCAGCGCTTTCTTTACGCCAGAAGATATACCCCATGCCGGGCAGGCCTTCTTTTTGCGCGAAGGAATTCATCCGGTCACAGAACTTGCGGCCACCACCTGTTGGCGCCGGAATTGCGCGCACTTCGGTGCCTTCTTGTTCCAGCAGTTTCGCGAAAATCGCAAAGCCAGACCCGCGGAAATGCTCAGACACGTCCTGCATCTTGATCGGGTTGCGCAAGTCAGGCTTGTCGCTGCCGTACCATTTTGCCGCATCACGATAAGAAATCTGTTCCCACGTCTGGTCTACCTTACGGCCCTTGCCAAACTCTTCGAAAATTCCCGTAATTACAGGCTGGATCGTGTCGAAGATATCCTGCTGCTCAACAAACGACATTTCCAAATCCAACTGGTAGAAATCCGTCGGCGAACGGTCGGCACGTGGGTCTTCGTCACGGAAACACGGCGCAATCTGGAAATACTTGTCGTAGCCGGAAACCATGATCAGCTGCTTGAACTGCTGCGGCGCCTGCGGCAACGCGTAGAATTTACCTGGGTGCAAACGCGAAGGCACCAAGAAGTCCCGCGCACCTTCAGGCGAAGACGCTGTGATAATCGGCGTTTGATACTCGCGGAAACCACCGTCCCACATGCGTTTGCGCATAGAGGCAACAACATCAGATCGCAGCTTCATGTTTTCTTGCATCTTCTCGCGACGCAGATCCAGATAGCGATACTTCAAACGTGTCTCTTCAGGGTATTCCTGATCGCCAAACACCATCAGTGGCAATTCTTCGGATGCGCCCAACACTTCGATGTCGCGAATAAACACTTCGATTTCGCCTGTCGGAAGCTTGTCGTTCACCAAGCTTTCGTCGCGCGCCATAACAGTGCCATCAATACGGATACACCACTCGGAGCGGACCTTTTCGATCTCTGCAAACACAGGGCTGTCAGAATCGGCCATCACTTGTGTGATGCCATAATGGTCGCGTAAATCGATGAACAGAATGCCGCCGTGATCGCGGACGCGATGCACCCAACCGGATAGGCGAACAGTGTCGCCCACGTTTTCCTTGGTCAGATCAACACAAGTGTGGCTGCGATAGGCGTGCATGGTATGTCCTTCGATGCGGATAACTAAGTCGTGCCGATACACCTGCCTTAGCTGACAAAGTCAAGTCACAGACCCGAATTAGCGGCGGATCATGCCGCGAAGGGGCGTTTCACGCTTGGTCTATCCCAGAGAAATATGTCAAACCATAGCCAAGGATGACCAAACCGGACGCCAGCAATGACACCCGACGCCCAAAACACCCCCAACACGCGTCGCACCTTCTGGCGCGCAATCGCATTGTCTCTGCTCCCTTCTTTGGTGTTGGTGATGACAGCTAAAGACGCCTATCTGGTGGACTTTTCTGCGCTCTACTTCGCCGCTGAATTCTACGCGCAGGCCGATTGGGCAAATATTTACCCACCATCACCCGAATTCTTTTGGGACCCTGCGCCGGATGCATGGCGTGAACGCGCCGCCCGTGAATTTGCCGCCCAAGGCGCGACATCTGACATTGTAACACCCTACGTTTACCCGCCGATCTGGGCGGCTTTGATGGCGCCCTTCACCGCTTGGGTGCCGTTTGGGGTAGCCAGCCACATTCTTATTGCCGTCAACGCGGCGGCTTTGGTTGCCATAATCTGGATGGGGTATCATTTGATGGCCCATGAAGACATGCAGCTGACGCATTGGTCACTCATGTGTGTGGGCCTTAGTATTTACAGCATCGCCTTCGTTCTCGCCTTTTTGCTGGGGCAACCACAGGTCGTGGTCAATGCGATGATCCTTGGCAGCATGGTGTTGCTTCTGCGCGGTCATGACGTCTCTGCAGGCGGTCTTTTGGCCTTTGCCGCCGCTATAAAACTCGCACCTGCGATTTTCGCCATCCTTTTTGTCATGGAAAAACGTTGGACCGCACTGGTCAGCTTCGTAATCATCGGCGCGGGCCTCGCGCTGTGCTCTGTCATGATCACCGGTTGGCCCCTGCATGATGCATTTCTGTCCAAACTTGCCCAACTTGATGGCCAGACCCTGCTGTCGCGCATCAACCTAAGCCTTGATCAGCCACTCTATCACCTCAATCATCTCCTGACCGGCCGCTTTGAAAACGACTTCACCAAACCCGAATTATTCGACGCTCCAGCATGGACAGGCCTAACGCTTCGGCTGGTCCTCTTGGCTGGGCTGGTGTGGATCTATCGCGCAACCCGCACCCTGCCCGATGACAAAAGACTTGGGCGTCGGGTACTGTCGCTGTCTTTGCTGCTGATTCTGACCAGCCCGCTCAGTTGGGTGCACTATATGATGCTCCCGTTAATCCTTTTACCCGGCCTTTGGGGCGGGCGTGGGTTCTTGCCCTTTTATGGCCTGTGCGTCCTGGTCTTTTCGCCGCACGTATTCACGTGGCTATCCGCCCAACAGGTCGGCTTTCTGCTGTTACCCGCCCTCTATTGTGGAACAGCCCTAATCGCCTTTATTTTATCGGTCACGCAGGTGCCATTACGCAGCACCAGCGCGCATAATCGGGCCTGAAGAATAACGTCGACCGCGCGGCATGGAGTTTAAACTCCTCAGGCACCAAAACAGGACTTGCAGAAACCACAGCGGGGTCTATAAGGCACGACAATTTGCATATAGTTAGGGGGCGCTGCCATGCCAAAGAGAACCGACATCAAGTCGATTATGATTATCGGCGCGGGTCCCATTGTTATCGGGCAAGCCTGCGAATTCGACTACTCTGGCGCACAGGCCTGTAAGGCGCTGCGCGAAGAAGGGTACCGCGTTGTTCTGGTCAACTCGAACCCGGCGACAATCATGACAGACCCTAACATGGCCGATGCAACATACATCGAACCCATCACACCTGCGGTCGTCGCCAAAATCATCCTCAAAGAACGCCCCGATGCCTTGCTGCCCACCATGGGCGGCCAAACAGGCCTGAACACAGCGCTGGCTGCCGACGAGATGACAATCTCGCAACTGTTCGAAGGTGCCGAGCTTGAAGCAGTGCTGGAAGAATTCGGCGCGGACGCCGCCGAAAAATCTATCCTCGAAGTCGCTGGCGTTGAAATGATCGGCGCGAAACGCGAAGCCATTGAAATGGCCGAAGATCGCCAGCTGTTCCGCGAAGCGATGGATCGTCTGGGCATTGAAAACCCAAAGGCCACTATCGTCACTGCCCCCACGCTCGATGCAAAAGCCGCCCGCGTAACGGACAAGTTCGACATCGCCGAAGGCATCAAAATCGCCCTCGATGCGCTGGATGAAATCGGCCTGCCCGCCATCATCCGCCCAGCCTTTACCATGGGCGGTACCGGCGGCGGTGTGGCGTACAACCGCGAAGAATACGAACACTTCTGCCGCACCGGCATGGAAGCCTCTCCTGTGGCGCAAATCCTTGTCGACCAATCCCTGCTGGGTTGGAAAGAATACGAAATGGAAGTGGTCCGCGACACTGCCGACAACGCCATCATCGTCTGTTCCATCGAAAACGTTGACCCAATGGGTGTGCACACTGGCGACTCTATCACTGTCGCCCCTGCCCTCACGTTGACGGACAAAGAATACCAACTGATGCGCACGCACTCTATCAACGTGTTGCGTGAAATCGGCGTTGAAACCGGCGGGTCCAACGTTCAATGGGCCGTAAACCCTGCGGACGGCCGCATGGTCGTGATCGAAATGAACCCACGTGTGTCGCGCTCCTCCGCGCTGGCGTCCAAAGCAACTGGTTTCCCGATTGCCAAAATCGCCGCGAAACTGGCTGTGGGTTTCACCCTTGATGAACTCGACAACGACATCACTGGCGTTACACCGGCGTCGTTCGAACCAAGCATCGACTACGTGGTCACGAAAATCCCGCGTTTCGCATTCGAAAAATTCCCAGGCTCCGAGGACTACCTCACAACTGCTATGAAATCCGTGGGCGAAGTCATGGCCATCGGCCGGACGTTCCACGAATCCATGCAGAAGGCCCTGTCCTCCATGGAAAACGGCCTGACTGGGTTTGATGAAATCGTCATCGAAGGTGCGCCAGACCGCGCTGCCATTACCAAAGCCTTGGCCAAACAAACGCCAGACCGTATCCGCGTCATCGCGCAGGCTATGCGCCATGGGCTTACCAACGAAGACATCCAAGCCGTCACAGCCTTTGACCCTTGGTTCCTTGACCGGTTCCGCGAAATCATCGACGCCGAAGAAGCCGTTAAAAAGTCCGGCCTCCCAACCGACGAAAAAGGCTTGCGTGACCTCAAGATGCTCGGTTTCACCGATGCACGTCTTGGCAAACTGACTGGCCGCGACGAAGACAACGTACGCCGCGCACGCCACAACCTTGGCGTCAAAGCCGTGTTCAAACGGATCGACACCTGCGCTGCCGAATTCGAGGCGCAAACGCCGTACATGTATTCCACTTACGAAGCCCCGATGATGGGCGAAGTCGAATGCGAAGCCCGCCCATCTGACCGCAAGAAAGTCGTCATCTTGGGTGGTGGTCCAAACCGGATCGGCCAAGGGATCGAATTCGATTACTGCTGCTGCCACGCTTGCTACGCGCTGACAGATCAGGGTTACGAAACCATCATGGTCAACTGTAACCCCGAAACAGTGTCCACCGACTACGACACATCAGATCGTCTGTATTTCGAACCACTGACTTTCGAAAACGTCATGGAAATCTTGGCAAAAGAACAAGAAAACGGCGAATTGCACGGCGTCATCGTTCAGTTCGGCGGCCAGACCCCGTTGAAAATCGCGCAAGCGCTCGAAAATGCAGGCATCCCGATCTTGGGCACCTCGCCTGACAGCATCGACTGGGCCGAAGACCGCGAACGCTTCCAAGCCCTCGTCAACGACCTCAAACTGCTGCAGCCGAAAAACGGCATTGCGTCCACAGACGCCGAAGCTCTCGCCATCGCTGGCGACATCGGTTTCCCGCTGGTGATCCGCCCGTCCTACGTGCTGGGTGGCCGCGCCATGGAAATCGTGCGCGACATGGCACAGCTCGAACGCTACATCGCCGAAGCGGTGGTCGTATCTGGCGACAGCCCCGTCCTACTCGACAGCTACCTGTCCGGCGCAGTCGAGGTTGACGTCGACTGCCTATCGGACGGCAAAGACACCCACGTCGCAGGCATCATGCAGCACATCGAAGAAGCCGGCGTACACTCTGGCGACAGCGCCTGCTGCTTGCCACCGCACACCCTGCCCGCCGACATCGTGACCGAAATCAAACGCCAAACCCGCGAACTCGCGCTGGCGCTTAAGGTTGTCGGCCTGATGAACGTCCAGTTCGCGGTCAAAGACGGTGACGTCTACCTGATCGAGGTTAACCCACGCGCCTCTCGCACCGTGCCGTTTGTCGCCAAAGCGACAGACAGCGCTGTGGCCTCCATCGCCGCACGTCTGATGGCTGGCGAACCCCTGTCCAACTTCCCACTGCGCGAGGCCTACGCCCCCGCAGAAGACCCGATGGACGTTATGCCCCTTGGCGACGCTTTCACCTTGGCCGACCCGAACACACCGTGGTTCTCTGTCAAAGAGGCCGTGCTGCCGTTCAACCGTTTCCCGGGTGTCGACACGATCTTGGGGCCAGAAATGCGCTCCACCGGCGAAGTCATGGGCTGGGCCCGCTCGTTCGACCGTGCCTTCCTCAAGGCACAGATGGGCGCTGGCGTGGACCTGCCAACCAAAGGCACCGTGTTCTTCTCCATCAAGGACAGCGATAAAACCAAACAGCTGGTCGAAACCGCACAGATCGTCACCGACCTTGGCATGACCATCTGCGCGACCCGTGGCACCGCTGCGTGGTTGGCTGAAAAAGGCATCAAGGCCGACGTTGTGAACAAGGTCTACGAGGGCGGCCGCACGGTTGCTGACCTACTCAAAGACGGTGAAATCGCACTGGTGTTCAACTCCACCGAGGGCACCGCAGCAGTTGAAGACAGCCGTTCCATCCGCGCCATCGCACTGGCAGACCGCATCCCTTACTACACCACGCTCGCAGGCTCCCACGCCGCCGCATTGGCCATGAAAGCCAAGGTCGCAGGTGACATCAAGGTCCGCGCGCTACAAGGCTAACAGCCATCTAAAACACACATGAATGTGAGCGCCCGTACCTTGTGTCGGGCGCTCTTTTCATTTCTGTGCCACCCCAAAGGAGACGGATATGCCCAAAGCTGTTTTGCACCGAATGGACCTGCCCAACTATACCTGCGGCTATGGCATCGCCGCCCGCGACCTGCTGCGCGCAAACGGGTTCGAAATCGAAGAGCACATCCTAAAATCGCGCGCCGCAACGGACAAATTCAAAGACAAACACCATATCATCACCACCCCGTTGATCTTCATCGACGGTGTCAAAATCGGTGGTTACACGGATTTAAAAAAGCACCTCAAAGCCAGCAAACCGCAAAAGAAACGGTTCTGGAAACGTTAAAGACCGTCTGCGGACACGCCTTCACGGTTCATAAAGGCCAAATAATGTTTACGAACCTCGATTGTTTCCCAAATTAGAACAATCATGTCTGTCTAAGAAGATTAGCCGGTTTTCTTTAAGATCCAGCCCGCTTCTGGTTTTCTGAAGCGTCTTTTCCCCCTGAATAAAGGCGTTTTCGACTTATCTAGGCCTTAGTTCACAACGACACTTAGTTCCACACGGCGCTGAGTTTGAGCCGCCATAACGTGTTTGACGAGGGTACGAAGTAAACAAATGCCTGTTTTATATTTATACGAGCTATCAAGCTTTACGGTCGGCCCACCAAACGAAGGTGGCGGAGGCGGCGGCGCCGTTGGAACCGCGGATTTTACGATCGAAACGGGGCCAACCCTTAGCGTTATAGCCATCGATGTCACTGATAACGACGACATCATCAGCGAAAATGGCGCCAACAACCAAGTTCTAACGAATGCCACCACTATCAACGGTGTCACCTACCCCGCTGGCACCCAAATTCGGGCTGACTACTACCTAACATCAGCTACCGGCGAGGTCGTCGTTTCGATTTCAGTGGGTGGAAACAACACCGGCTCGGATACCACGCAAGGCATTGCATCAACCGTTCCGCTTGACCCAAACCAAAGCTACGTCTTCACCGAAGAATCCAACGCGAACCCAGACTACACGCCGTCTGCCGAACCTCAATTCTATGTCGACTTCGTTGTTTGCTTCGCTGAAGGCACTGAAATACTCACGCAGAATGGCCCCTTAAGCGTCGAAAACCTCGCTGTAGGCGACCACGTGATGACCATGGACCACGGCTACCAGTCGATCCGTTGGATCGGTTCCCGCACGCTGAACAGCAATGATTTGGCCCGAAATCCAAAACTGAAACCGATTAGAATACAGGCGGGCGCACTTGGCGCTGGCCTTCCGGAACAAGACCTCGTCGTGTCTCCCCAGCACCGCATGCTTGTACGTTCTATCGTTTCGGAACGTATGTTTGGACAGACCGAAGTCCTGATCCCAGCCAAAAAGCTGCTAGGGATCGACGGTATCGACGTAGACGAAACCGCGACCAGCGTGACCTATTACCACTTCCTTTTCGAAAGGCACGAAATCGTCTTTGCCAACGGTGCCCCATCTGAAAGCCTCTTTACCGGTGCAGAGGCGCTCAAGGCAGTCAGCCCTGCCCAACGTTTAGAAATTACAACACTCTTCCCGGAAATGCTGTCGCCAGAGTTCATGCCGTCAGCAGCCCGCCCCATTCCTGAAAAGGGGCACCAGATGTATAAATTCGCTGGCCGCGTAAGCAAAAACAACAAATTCGTGCTCGAAGAGTTGAACTAAAGCAGACCACCTTGCCAGCTTTGTCACCCAAAAGGTCGCAGATACCTTCAAAGACAAACACGACGACCCCGCTGATCTTCATCGACGGATTCAAAATCAGCGGCTATTCGGATCTGAAAAGCACCTTTAAGCCAGCAAACCCAAAAATGTATCGGGGGGCGGTGACGCTTCGCGCCATATTCCCAGCAGTCTTAACTTTTCTATGACAACAAACACTGTGCACCTAAGAGCCGGTATTAAATGCCTTGAATCCCTTCACATCAACGCAAACTATCAATGACAGTTTGGACCATGTCATACTCGTCAATCCTGTTGGCAGACACTAAGCACGCTAGATTTCTTTCCATAGCAGTACTCGTCCAACCATCTGCATCGCTAAAGGCGACTTCTGCAGTTTGCACTGCTTGCAAACGATCTCTGGAGCTAAAAAGCGCACTTCTTTCGACTACAGCAAATAGGTCAGTTAAGTTTGACTGGTCAACACAAGCAATCAGTATGTCATAAAAATACGGTAGCCCCGGAATGCCTTGATCACGTGCGGCATCCGCATACACTTGATACCTTGCTCTATTGCCTCGCCATTCTTCCAGTATCGGACCTTCACTCAATTTATCGGGTGCGAAGCCAGTGGAAATCAATGCGTCGCCCAAAGTGACCACCATTGTAACGATGATGCCGGTGTCCTCCAACATGACATCCCCAAACATATTCTCCAGTCGGCTAGTTAAATCTTGACGTTGAGCACCGGCGAAAACATCGACCGCTCGTTCCAGAATGTCTGGGAAGTTCGAGATTTCACGGTACCGATTTTCATTGGCGAAATTAGCTAATAGATCTATGAGCCGGCTGCCTTCAATGTCAGAAAACGATCCTACGCGCTCGAAGTCTTCGATCAATACCTGAGCAGCATTGAAGTCTGTCAGCTCTTTCCAAGCAGCACTTGCTTCGAATCTCGATCGTTCTACGATTTCGGAAACTTCTTGACGGGTATTTGCTATCACAGAGCCTTCCAATTCAGGAAGTTCTTCTTCCAAAAACGTTTCTACGCTCTCGATTGCACCGGCAGTGACGTCCGCTCTAAGAGAGCTAACGACGGTCGTGCCCACATTGGTCAATAAAGTGATTGAAAGCGCACCAACGATTGTCGAGATGATCGCAAGCCGCTGTCTAGATCTTGCGTGAGCTTGGTCGTATTTTTCCATCGCTCGATCTGCGACTTTGTTCACAAGCATATCAAAAAAGACATCCGATTCGAGTGCTCGTTTCTCAACGGCTCCCTCTAAGTCATTTCTTTCCGGCAATTCATTCTCCAAATCGGTCAATCAAAAATCTAACATCATGAACCCAGTATAGCATTTCCACATCCGGCGACCACAGCCTAGGGTTTAGTTGAACGCCAAGGGTCTCTCTCACTCCCCCAACATCGCCTTCGTGTCTCCCCACCGATGCTCGCGTCGCGCTTTCTCCAGCACCTCGCCCGGCTTCAGTACAAAATCCGTCGTGTCCGGCCCTTCGATAAGTTTTGCCAACCGGAAATGCATGAACGCCCTCAACACGCGGTTGATGCGAGTCTGGTACCCTGGCCCAAGCCCTTTAAAAAACTTCACCACATCCGCATCCAGCCGAATGGTCACGCGGGTGCGTTTGGGGTCGCGGCGGTCTTCGTCTTCCCAAATCTCATCCCACCCGCGGGGCAGCGCTTTATACTCGTGCAAGTACCCCAGCAGTTCGTGTTCCATCATCTTGATGGCATCCACGCCGTAGCTCCAATGCATCTTTTCAGTCTTAGTCATCGTCTTCGGTTCAATTTTGCGCATCTGGCTCTCCTACGTTTCGAACCAGTGTTGCGCCAATTTCTGAACTATTCCTGACCCGACAGTGCGCACGACGTGTACATACACCCTGTGTACAGGGTGTGTACGAGTTCTGTACGTGCCGTCACGCTTGCAATTTGCCAGACTTTGCGCCCCTATGTGCGCCAGTTTAGGGGACAGATATGTACAGCGCAGCCATCACCGGGTCGGGTGTTTTCACGCCAGAACACAGCATTTCAAACGACGAATTGGTCGCCGCATTCAACGCCCACGCAGACCTGTTCAACGCCGAAAACGCCGCCGCGATTGAGGCCGGAACACTGGATGCCAAACCCCATTCCTCCTCCGACTTTATCGTCGCAGCCTCGGGCATAGAAAGTCGCTATGTCCTTGATAAAGATGGCGTTCTAAACCCCGAACGGATGTTTCCGAACTTGCCAAAACGGGCCGACGATGAACCCAGCCTGATGGCCGAAATGGCCGTAGATGCTGCATTGCAGGCGATGGCACAGGCAGGCCGGTCAGCACATGACGTCGACGCAGTTATCTGTGCTGCGTCCAACCACGAACGCGCCTACCCAGCTATTGCGGTTGAGATCCAGCAAATGCTTGAAATCGATGGATTTGCCTTCGACATGAATGTCGCCTGCAGTTCCGCCACCTTCGGCATCCAAACCGCTGCCGACATGATCAAAACCGGTTCGATCCGCAGCGCGCTGGTGGTCTGCCCAGAGATCTGCTCCGCCCATCTGGAATGGCGCGACCGTGACTGTCATTTCATTTTCGGCGATGTCGCAACGGCCCTTTTGATCGAACGCGATGAAGACCTCGACACCCCACATTTCAAAATCAAATCCACACGGTTGGCGACACAATTTTCAAACAACATCCGCAATAACAACGGGTTCTTGCGCCGCACTCGTGACGAAATGGAAGACCGCCGCGACATGCAATTCATGCAAAACGGACGCAAGGTATTCAAAGAAGTCTTACCGATGGTCAGCAAACATATTGCCAATCACATGGACGACGAAGGTGTCACACCAGACGCACTGAAACGGCTTTGGCTGCACCAAGCCAACAAAACCATGAACGACTACATTGGCAAAAAGGTCTTGGGCCGTGTGCCAGACGCCACTGAACAACCCAACATTTTGCAAGACTACGCCAATACGTCTTCGGCGGGGTCTATCATCGCATTCTCTAAATATTCTAACGATCTAGCCACAGGCGATCACGGGATCATATGTTCGTTCGGCGCGGGGTATTCCGTTGGCTCAGTCATCGTCGAACGGTCCGCATAGGCGCTGTTAACGTTTCACTGGCAAGTTACAGTTGAGCACGATGAATCCAGTGCGCTAGGCTATGCGCAGCAGTCAAAAGGGAAACCCTATGAAAATAATCGTTGCGCTCGCCGCATTACTAACACTCACCGCATGCGGTGTACCGTTCGTGCCATTTATCTAACTAGCTCGAGACCCGCTTATGAACATCTTCGAGGCTTTCAACGCGTTCTGAATACCTATCGACCAGCATATCTTTGCGGCCACGCACCATCACGGTGAACCGTGCCAATTCTTCCATGACGTCGACAATCCGGTTGTAGAGCGACGATGGTTTCATGCGGTCGCCATCAAATTCTTTCCATGCCATCGGAACAGATGATTGGTTCGGGATCGTTACCATCCGCATCCAACGCCCCAAAATACGCATTTGGTTCACAGTATTGAACGACTGCGACCCGCCAGAGACCTGCATGACCGCCAGCGTTTTACCTTGGGTCGGGCGCACCCCACCGATCGGCGCCAACGGCAGCCAATCAATTTGCGTTTTCATAATCCCAGTCATGGCACCGTGTCGTTCAGGCGAAGACCACACCATACCTTCGGACCATAACGCCAGCTGGCGCAATTCTTCTACTTTTGGGTGATCCGCCTGGGCGTCATCGGGCAGCGGCAATCCGCTAGGGTCAAAGAAACGCGTTTCGCACCCTAATGCCCGTAACACGCGTGCGCCTTCTTCAGCGGCCGCACGTGAATAGCTCGTTTCCCGCAATGATCCATACAACAATAGGATCCGTGGCGGGTGGTCAGGTTCGTTCGGCCCGACAAGCGAAGCGATATCAAGCGGTTTGAGTTGCCCAGAAACAATGTTGGGCATGTCCAACGTTTCTATGTCAGACACTTTCATCCTCAAGATGCAGCTTCATATCGATCAGAACCTTTTGAAGCTCCAATGTCTCCCGCAGCAGACGTTTTGCTTCGTTCACTGTGATAATACCGTCTTCGATGGATTGCTGGTATTCAGACATCAGCATTGCGAACCGTTGGCTCAACGCAATCACATCAGCATTTATGCCTCCACCAGAAGAATTCTTTGGGGTCGCGTCTTTGTTCAGCGTGCTGCCATGCAACTCGGCCAACGCCGAAGTGACGTGAGGGTAACTCGCTGCGGCTTCTAATTGGGCCACTGCATCTACTGGCATGAACCGATCTGCGTGTTCATCCGAATCCGAATAATAACGCCCCAGTGTTGCCTTTGATTTCCCTGTTAGTTCGCATGCAGGTTCGATTCCCACATCCTTTACCAAGGATTCTGTGTGTTTTTTCAAGTAGCTGCCGATGCCAGCCATGTGCATTCGTCCCTATTGTTGTGGAGGTGCGGGGAATGACCTTAACGTTTTCCCATGACCACCCCATCCTGTTTCTACAAATATAGACCCATCGCAGGGTTGAAAACCCTCTACGTAAATTTGGATCGGCGTCCCCAACGCCGTAGGACCAAGAGGCCGGACCCCATCCAAGGTCAGATGCATCGTAATCTGTATCTCCGTGCTCTCTTGGTCCACTGTTTTGGAAGGTAGTATTTTCTGCCACCACTTACGGCCAAAACAGCGAAATGACCGTCATTGTCCCCTTGCAACAGGGTCAATGGCGGTCCATTTTCCGGCGTTATGGCTAAGCTCTATTTCAATTACTCTACGATGAATGCCGGCAAATCGACCGTGCTGTTGCAAGCTGCGCACAACTACGCAGAACGCGGGATGCAGACCTATCTGCTAACCGCGCAATTCGACAAACGCGCAGGTGAAGGCCAAATCGCCAGTAGAATCGGTATCGGCGCAGAGGCGGACACATTTGTTGGATCCGATGACCTTTTTCGTAAAATTTCCACCCGACTGGAAAGCGGACCGTGCGCCTGCGTGTTCATTGATGAAGCGCAATTCTTGAGTAAGAAACAGGTCTGGCAATTGGCCCGCGCGGTGGACGACCTTGGGGTTCCCGTAATGGCCTATGGGTTGCGCGTTGATTTTATGGGGGAATTGTTCCCTGGGTCTGCAGCCTTATTGGCTTTGGCCGATGAAATGCGCGAGGTTCGCACGATTTGTTTCTGTGGAAAAAAGGCAACCATGGTGGTGCGCAAAGATGGTAACGGCGTAGTTTCACGTGATGGCGATCAGGTCCAGATCGGCGGAAACGAAACCTATGTCAGCCTGTGCCGCCGCCATTGGCGCGAAGCCGTAAGCGACGGCGACACTTTGGTCTAACCTATCAGTTCACCCGCTGCGGCGGATCGCGGTCTTCGGACCATGCAATGATATTGTCCAACGCCATTTGCCCCATGGCCTGTCGTGTCTCGACGGTGGCAGACCCTAGGTGCGGCAACAACACACAGTTTTCCAATGCCAACAGGCGTGGAGGAACAAAGGGTTCCTTTTCGTAAACATCAAGACCAGCCCCCGCGATGCGGCCCTCTTCCAAGGCATCGATCAGCGCCTCTTCATCCACGACCTCGCCGCGGCTGATGTTGATGAATATCGCGGATGGCTTCATTTGCGCCAATGCTTCGGAATTAATCAGTTTGGTGGTTTCTGCGCCACCTGGCGTCGCCACGACCACGAAATCGGCGGCCTTCATGACATCATGCAGCGAGCCGAGCTGACGTGCCGGAACCTCGGTTTGTTTGGGAGATCGATTATGAAAAACGACATCCATCCCAAAACCAAAATGCCCCCGCGCAGCAATGGCTTGGCCAATGCGCCCCATACCAATTATGCCCAGTGTCTTGCCGGTCACATGGGTGCCCAACAGGTTTTTGGGGCCAAATCCCCCCCAACGTCCATCACGCACCATGCGTTCACCTTCACCCGCCCGACGGGCCGTGGCCAATAGTAGGGTAAGGGCGACGTCGGCAGTGGCGTCTGTTAGAACGTCGGGCGTGTTCGTAACAATCACGCCTGCCGTTGCCGCAGCCTTTGCGTCAATGTGGTTATAGCCCACGCCAAAATTGCCCAAAATCTTACATCGCATATCGCCTGCAAACGCGGCCGCACTAAATTCGTCGCCTAACGTGGGCAAGATCGCATCATACTTGGCCAACGCCAACGCGCAGTCCTGCGACGACAGCGCACCCCCGTCGTGGATTGTAACATCAAACAGCGTTCTCGCTTGGTCCAAAACGGGCTCTGCGATGGGGCGGGTGATCAACAGTTTCAACACATGCGTTCTCCAATTGGGATTTCTTTATCTGGCGCAATCAGAACGACGCCTTCTGCGTCATAAGCACCAAGCACCAAGACTTCGGACATGAAGGGGCCAATCTGACGGGGTGGGAAATTCACCACACCCATTACTTGGCGACCGACCAAGGTTTCCGGCGTGTAATGGGCCGTGATCTGAGCAGATGTTTTCCGTTCGCCAATTTCAGGTCCGAAATCGACCCACATCTTGATGGCCGGTTTTCGTGCTTCGGGGAAAGGTTCGGCGCGGGTCACACGCCCGACACGAATGTCGACTTTCATAAAATCATCGAATGAGATTTCGCTCATGCGCCCAGCTCCTTGGATCTGTCAGCCGCAGCCTTCACCGCACGCCGCAACAACGTAGGGAACCCATCGGTGTCATTCATCAAGACATCCAACGCAGCTTGCGTTGTGCCGTTCGGCGATGTGACGTTGACGCGCAATTGTGTCGGGTCCTCGTCCGCATCTTCGGCCAATTGCCCAGCCCCACCGACCGTGGCCTTAGCCAGTGCCAATGCCAAATCAGCAGGCAACCCCTCGGCTTCGCCTGCTGCGGCAAGGGTTTCGATCAAATGGAAAACATAGGCAGGACCAGACCCCGACACCGCTGTGACAGCATCCATCTGTCCTTCGTCGTCCAAACGCACAACCTGCCCCACAGCACGAAGCAACCCATCCGCCATATCCATATCGTCAGATGTCGCATGTGCATTTCCAACGATGGCTGTAATGCCACGACCAACTGCCGCAGGCGTGTTTGGCATCGCACGAATGATCGGGCTTTGTGCCCCCAAAACGTCTTCAAACATCGAAATGGGCGTGCCCGCTGCCACGGATAGAAACACCGTTGCACTGTTGCCCAGCGCCGTCATTGCGGGCAATGCGTCGCCCATCATTTGCGGCTTCACCGCGATCAAAACAATCGCAGGTGCCGGCGGTGTGCCGGAGTTGATATGGACGCCGGTTGCTTTCAACCAATCTGACGGAAACGGATCCAAAACCCAAACTGATGTCGCTGGTAGGCCTTGTGCAAGCCACCCCGCCAACATCGCGGACCCCATTTTACCGCACCCCAACAAGACCAACCCTTGTTGTTCGATTTTATCCAAAGACATAAAAAACCCCCGCCTTGTTCGGCCCGACGTTAGGCCGCGCAAGACGGGGGGTCAAACGGTTCACGTTTGGAATTTTAGGCGGTGCCGTAAGCCTCGCAAATGGCAACCTGCAACGCATCTTCTGGTGTGCGCTCGGCCCATGTGACCAGCTGGAATGCTGGGTAAAATCGCTCAGCCGACAAGACGGCTGCGTTGATCATGGTATCGATCTGTTCAGGGCTTGCGATTTGTTCGCCCGCCAACACCAAACCATACCGGTAAACCATCAACTGCTGTTCGGCCCAATACGTAAATGCGCCTGCCCAACACATGTCGTTGGTACGGTTCAGACATTCGTACAGCGCCGGCAATCGTTCTGCGGGCGGTTCCATTTCAAATGTCGAAATCAAACGCAATGTTTGGTCATACGCTGACCAGGCCAGCGTGATCGAATAGCTTCGCCATTGGCCTTCCACAACAAACGCAATTTGATCATCGTGGATGCGGTCAAATTCCCATTCATGGTGTTCTGCGATGTGTTCCACCAGATCGATCGGGTGAATATCGTCGACGGAGTCGAAGTGCTCGGTGAGTGCCATGGGCGTTAACCCTCCTGTCCAATCCAGCGCGCCCTGGCAGGGGCGCAAATCTGGTGTCCTGCTCAAGGGAGTGGATACATCGTCACACTCCTTACAACATATGGTGGGCGCTAGACCCCACTTCTGTAAAGCATTTTCTTGGGGATAAGCCCGATAGATTGATAATTACCGGTGGATAAGCGCGAAGCTTCATAGGTTTGTTAACTTTTGCTTCGGCCCTTGCAGGTGAATCATGCCTGCGCCAATGTTGGCCCAACACCACATCAAAGGACCCACATAATGAACACCGACCTACTGCGAGATCTTTGCGAAACCCCTGGCGTTCCGGGCCATGAAGAACGTGTGCGCGATTTGATCATGAAACAGATCGACGGTTTGTTCGATGAGGTTACGGTTGACCCTATGGGCTCGCTCCTATGTCGCCGCGATGCGGACACACCCGATGCGCCGAAAATCATGTTGCTGTGCCACATGGACGAGATTGGCTTTCTGGTAAGCCACATCAGCGACAAAGGGTTTGTTTACCTACAACCTGTTGGCGGCTTCGACCCGCGAAACCTGTTCTCGCGCCGTGTCTTGGTGTGCACCGATGACGGCGATTTTAAAGGCGTGATGAACCCCGGTGGCAAGCCCGTGCACATCGCATCCCCAGAAGATCGCAAAAAGGTCCCTGAATTGGGCGAATTTTTCGTCGACCTTGGCATGGGCGCGGCAACCAAAGACGTGGTGAAGGTGGGTGACTATGTGGTCATGGACGAGCCATTTTTGGAAATGGGCGACAAGTTTGTTTCTAAGGCGCTGGATAACCGCATCGCCTGCTGGTTGGGCATCGAAGTGATGAAAGCCTTGGGTGACAAAGGGCGCGGTGCAGAATTGCACGTGGTCTTTACGTGCCAAGAAGAAGTCGGCCTGCGCGGCGCGCGGACCTCTAGCTTCAAAGTGCAGCCCGACATCGGCATCGGCATCGACACCACACTGGCCTGCGACACGCCAGGCATTCCCGAACAATTCGCAACCACGACCCAAGGCAACGGCTTTGGTCTGCACGTGCGCGACAGCAGCTTCATCGCGGACAAAGCGCTCGTGCGTGAAATCGAAGACATCGCCATCAAAAATGAAATCCCCTACCAGCGCACCATGCTGGCCGCAGGAGGCCAAGACGGCGCTGCGGCCCAACAAGCCGCAGCAGGTGCGCGGGCCGTGGGGATTGTTGTGGGCACACGGTATATTCACACCGTGACCGAGATGATCCACAAAACCGACCTACAGGCCGCGAAAGACATCTTGGTGGCCTACCTGGCGGACCAGTAGCCTAGTCTGACTTTCGGCCAAACAGCCCCGTCAAACTGCGTTGAACTAACGAAGTGACGGATGGTTTGCGTTCGCTGGCAAATGCCAGCGGGCGGCAAACCTCCATCGCGGCGACGCCAACACGTGCCGTAAGTGCACCGTTGATAATGCCCTCGCCAAACCGGCGGGACACTTTGGATAAAACGCCCCCACCCGCGACGGACCCGATCAAGTCATCGCCCACAGCCACAGCCCCAGTGGCCACAAGATGGGACAGCACCTGACGCGTCAGTCGCCATGACCCCAACGTGCCCGACCGGCCACCGTAGATTTCAGCGACGCGGCGGATCATGCGCATGTTTGCGGTTAACGCCGCAAACACATCGGCCAGCGCCAAGGGAACAACCGCTGTGACAGTGGCAACCTGTCGGGCAGCGGCCTCGACCTCCTGACGCGCGCGCGCGTCCAGTGGGGCAAGGATTGTCGTTTCTGCCAACCCCAACAGGCCATCCGCATCCAAAATATCCCCCTGCCGTTCTGCAAACGCTTCGCGGCCCCAACGGGTGTCATCGCGTCCATTGTAAAGGGCCGTGATTTGGGCGGTAACCGTGCGGGCGGCCCTAACGCTGCTATCAGACAACGCCATCGCTGCATCTGATTGAATACGATCAACCCTGCGAAGTCGCGAAAATGCCGCCAGCTCGCGCAGTGCAATCGCTGCCATGACAAGGCAAAACAGGCCCACCAGTGCCGCCGCGACGCCCCCCAAAACCGGAGACCGCGCCAGCAGGCCTATCACAAAATCCCATGCTGCGATGCCCGCAAAGAACACAACGATTGACACCAACAGCCCCCAAAACCACCGAGCCAATGTGTTCGGCCGCCCTGCGGCAAATGCGGCGGCCTGCTGCATCGCCGCGGGCGCAGGTGTAACATCCGGAACGGGCGGCGCCACATCTGGTGACGTCAATGGTTCATCATCAACATCAAACAAAACCGGTCCTTGGGGCGATTTGCTCATAACAGGTCTCCCAGCAGGAATTGTGCGGCCTTGTCCATGCGAATATGGGGCGGCCCTTCTCCCGGCTTTAGGGTCAAGGACGCTGGGGCAAACCCCATGACTTCGTAATCGACGTCCAACCAACTGTCGGCACCGTTCCGCGCAGGCCCCAGCAAATGCGATGGGTCAACCGGAAGGGCACCAGGGTAGAACGCGGCCTGTTTGTCGCTCCCCAACAGCTGGCCACGTACAACACCCAGCTCGCGCCCCTGATGCGTGCGCGTACTTTCGGTGGTCGTGCGCAACGCCGCGATGGACATAGCTTGCGTGGTGGCACCCACAAAATCCGCGCGGTCTTTTGCGTCTCGCAGCAAAGCTTGCGTAATGGCTGTCAGCTGAGGGTGTTGTTCATGGTGCAAATGATCCGCCTTCGTCGCCGCGAATAGTATTTTATCAATGCGGCGCCCCTGAAACAGACGGGTCAAAAAGTCGTTCTTGCCGGGCCGAAAGGCCGACAAAATATCAGCCATCGACCGGCGCATGTCTTCCACAGCCGGTGGCCCTGCGTGGATGGCCCCCAACACGTCGGTCAACACAATCTGTCGGTCAATTTTGGAAAAATGATCACGGAAAAACGGGCGCACCACATTGCGTTTATAGCTTTCAAACCTGCGTTCAAATTCGCGCCACATCGATTTTCGCGCAGGCTTTTCTACAGCGGGAAGTGGTGCGAACGTGAGCACCGGTGACCCTTCCATATCGCCAGGCAAAAGAAACCGCCCCGGCGTGCAATCAGAATACCCAGCCGCGCGGGACGCATTCAAATGATCCGTAAAGGCGGCCGCAAGGGCCTGCGCGTCTGGTTCCGAAAACGCAGCAAATGGGTCGCCTTTGGCAAGGGCCGCTAGAAACGGGTCCGCCTTAGGACGGTTAGGAAGGCGGTCCAATACTTCGGCCGACCATGTCGCGAAATCTTTGTCCAACAACGACAGGTCCAACAACCATTCACCCGGGTAATCCACGATATCCAAATGCACCGTGCGTGGCCCCTGCAACCCCGACAGAAACCCCTTTGGCTGCACCTTCATCGACAGCCGAAGCTCAGAAACGCGCTGGGTGCCTTCGGGCCAGTGGGGGGCCTTGGCCGTCAACGCCGAAAGGTGGTTCTCGTAGTCGAACCGCGCAATGGTATCATCGGGCTGGGGCTGCAAATATGCAGTTTGAATGCGCCCCGATGCAGCAGCCTGAAATTGCGGCATACGCCCACGGTTCAATAAGTTCGCCACAAGCGAGGTAATGAACACCGTTTTACCCGCACGGCTTAACCCCGTTACCCCCAACCGGATCACCTGATCCGAAAACGGTGCGCTCAACGTGTCTGTCACCGACCCGACCGTGCGTGTGATGCCGTCTGCAAGTGTTGTTATGACCACGCGGCGGCCCCTTAAATGAACATTTCCTCCAAGATAGGCGCGGTTGCCCGCGTTGTGTAGGGATTGATTTGGCAATCCGCTCCCTCTTGAATTGTGCGCCCGCGCGCCGTAGGCCGCATGCATGCCCCGTTATGCAATGAAAATCGAATACGATGGTGCGCCGTTTTCCGGCTGGCAACGCCAAAAAGATGTCCCGTCTGTGCAAGGCGCGATCGAATCTGCCTTAGCCAAACTGGAACCGCGCGATCACACGATAGCAGCGGCTGGGCGCACGGACGCTGGTGTTCATGGGCTTGCTCAGGTGGCCCATTGCGACATGGACAAAGTCTGGGACCCGTTCCGCCTGTCCGAAGCGTTGAATTTCCACCTCAAACCAGCGCCGGTATCGATTGTGGCCTGCGCACCCGTCACCGACGAATGGCATGCACGGTTTTCAGCGGTGGAACGGCGGTATTTGTTCAGGCTGGTCTGTCGCCGTGCACCGTTGGTTCTAGAAACGGGCAAAGTTTGGCAAATCGGCCACGTGTTAGATGGGGACGCCATGCAGGCCGGTGCCGACCGCCTTTTGGGTCGGCACGATTTTACGACCTTTCGTTCGTCAATTTGCCAAGCAGACAGCCCGTTGCGCACGTTGGATGAACTGCGGGTCGAACCAATCGCCCGCCAAGATGGCGCACAGGAATTTCATTTCCACGTGCGCGCGCGGTCCTTCTTGCACAATCAAGTCCGCAGTTTTGTGGGCACGTTAGAACGCGTTGGCGCAGGCGCATGGACGCCAGATGATGTTGAAACTGCCCTGAAATCTTGCGACCGCGCGGCTTGCGGCCCAGTCTGTCCACCACAAGGGTTGTATTTGGCCGGTGTTGGCTACCCCGACGACCCATTCGTTTAATCGTTATCAGTTAACCCAGCGCCCGCGCCCGCCGCACGCGATGCATCGGTTTCTGGCACAAGGGTTTTTGCGGCCATCTCTTTTAAATGCTCCAAAACCGCGTCCGGCAAAAAGCGACGGCCTAGCGTTACATGCTCACTTGGCGCTTCCCCTCTGAATTCGTGGAACACAGCGCCTGTCTTGGTTGTTTCCCAGATCAATGACGTCCCAATCGCGGCCTCAATCGCAGCGACATAGGCTTTGATCACACTGACATCTCCGACAACACGCACCGGCCCTTGCCCCACAGCGACCCGATCAAGGGCAAAAGGCACATCCATCGCCGCCACATGGTCGCCCGAACACGGGCAGCAACGTAGCGCCTCCATATCCATATACCGGCTAGCGGCGGCCAAATCTTCGGCGTGCCCCAACGGCAGGCCACCGCCCCGCGCGGCCTTTAACACCGACGTTTCAATTTCGTTTTCGGATAGTTCGGTTCTTTTCATGGGGCAAAGGTGGGCAACCACCAATCATCTGCGTCATCTAGACCCTCCGCCAAAGGCGCGCCCTGACATAATGTAATACGAGTCCAGCGGTCAGATTTAGGGTCAAACTTCGCGGCACCAAAGAACGCCAATTTACACCGCAACATATCAACAGGCAGGCAATCGCGGCCAATCAGATTATCGCGAATTTCACCATATGGCGCATTGGCCAAGGCCTGCACGCGGCGCACCGCAGCACGATGTTGTGGTTTGCGGGCCAACAGTTCCGCAACCGTTTCTGTCGGCTTTATGTCAGCCGCCAAACAGCACACTTGCCGCGCTATATCCAAAGGGCTTTCTTGGTCCGCCCCCTCTTCTTCGTGCCGCACCCCAAGCCGTGGTTCCGCCTTTGCTTCTGACACATACCAGAACTGATGGCAGGCATCCGCCGCCTCGTAATCGCACATCGCCCAATCCCAATCCCGTGCGATCAAGGCCCTCAGACTCGCACCGGTCATCGACGGGTCTAAACATGGCACACGGTCCGTCGCCATTTCGTCAACCAAATCGTCCACAAGCGCGCCAAACGGCTCGATCAACATTGCCGCCAACAATTCCTGTGTGTCGGTCGAAAATGTCCCGCCAATCTGCCAAAGCCGCTCTAACGGGCGTCTGCCTGTCATCAATTTTGGCTCCATGACAGCGGCAACTTGCGGCCATTCTTGCCGCATCCGGTCGATCCGCGCCTGCCCTATTTCGTCAACAACTTGCCATTCCGCCAGATGCTGGGCCGCGCGTATTGTCAGCCCGTACAACGTTTCAATCTGCTGCGGCGACAGTGTTTCGATTGCACGTACCCGCGCCAACGCCGTTTCGCGCGCGCGTACCCACGCATTCAATAACATTGGATGGGACACCAAAAACGGTGCCATTCCCAACCCTGTAGAATTGCCGATCCCAAGATGGCGCTTCAACTGCGGGGCCAGTTTCGCCCCCCCAACATGTTCGACCAAATCATGGGTGAACCCGCGGATCAGCCAGACCGTCAACATTTCCGCCATAAACGGGCCGTTCAGTCCGGGCCGTCCTGAAATCACAGACCTGTCTGCAATCCCAAACTTGCCATTGCCGTAAACGGCAGTCGTTCGCATCAAATATCCCGTATCGCGTACCAGTTTTGCGTCCGGCTGCTGGCCTGTCTTCAAGGCCTCCACCACATGGGCAAATAGTCGAACGGACTTGTTCGCACGGCTCAGCACCAGATCACGCTCTGTAAACCGCGCCGCTTCTTGCTTTGGTGCATCCTCTACAATGCGGGCCACTTCGTCCGGTGTTGGGACACCGTCATACAACACATAGGCCGTGTCCCACGCTTGTGCGATCACCCGATCTGTCCGTTGATCAGATGGCAAATCATTCGACACAGCCACAAGCGAATAGTCATGTCCGCCCAACGCCACCGAATAAACAGCATGGCCGAAACCCGCCGCGTCCATGACCCATACAGGTCTGCTGACCTCTGCCTTTTCCGCCGAAAGACGGCGCAACAATGTTCTTAAAAACGACAGCCGCGTCGGAAAAGACGCTCCCATACGCCGCAACCGCATAACGACTGACGGCGGCCGAAGCGGCATCTGGGCCGGTAATGCCTGATTGTCCAACATAGTCCAAGCGTGGCATCAGTTCGGAAAATCACAAAGCCTAAAACACCCCAACAATCGGCCATTACCGACATCAAAGCCAATTTCACCGCTCTCCGACTATCAAACGAAAAATCATGTGTGCCGCAGGCACGCCTTTGGGTCAGGTCCCGCTAGGCCCGAAGTTCTCATCATAAAAGCGGAACCAGTTGTCGCCCATAATGCCATCAACTTCAGTGGCAGACAGGCCGACGGCGCTCAGGCCATCGCGAATGTTTCCAAAATCACGGTTGTCGCCAAACCAGTCAGGCATATCAGGGAAACCAGGCGCATCAGCAGACCCTTCCCCGTAATCTATCGCCTTTGACCACCGCCCGACACGCATCCATTCTACAATGCTGTCTGGCTGATCCTGACACAGGTCCGTTCCTATCCCCAAGTTTTCGGCGCCATACCGTGACGCCGCTTCGGCCACCATTTCGCAAAAGCTTTGCAATGTGCATTTAGTGCCGCCTTTTAGGTGGTGCGGATAAACTGAAAAACCCATCATCCCGCCGCGCGCGACAAGGGCTTTAAACACGTCATCCCCAAAATTGCGCAACGCCGGATGCCACCAACTTGGGTTTGCGTGGGTAATCGCTATCGGTCGGCTTGATGCATCGATGGCTTCCAAGGTCGAACGATCCCCCGAATGGCTCATGTCTACGACCAAGCCAACCCTGTTCATCTCGGCTACGGCTTGCCGCCCAAACCGTGTCAGCCCCGTGTCATCGTCTTCGTAACACCCCGTCGCCAGCAGCGATTGGTTGTTATATGTCAGCTGCATAAACCGCACGCCCAACTGATGAACGATCTCGATCAGGCCAATGTCGTCTTCGATGGGGCTCGGGTTTTGGAACCCGAAAAAGATCGCAGTGCGCCCCGTTGCGCGCGCCACTTCAACGTCTTTCGCAACTGTTCCGCGCATGATCAGGTCAGGATATTGCTCGAACCTGCGGTTCCAAGCCTCTAACTGCAAAACCATTTCGCGAAATGTCTCGTGATAGGCGATCGTGACGTGGACCGCATCCACCCCACCCACGCGCATTTGGCGAAAGATTTTTTCGGACCAATTCGCATACTGAAGATTGTCGATTAGATACGCCATTCTAGCTCCCCGCCTCTGTTTGCACCAAACACCAGAAATTGTCCGCCGAGCAAGCATAGTTATGGCGTTTTGCGTTCCAACCTCAACTTTCGTCAGTTAAGACTATGCATACCGACATGGGGGTGCCGACGACAATGCGACCGATCTTGACCATTGCCACCTTGGCAGCAATCGCCCTGCCCATATCGGCAGCTGCCCAAACTGTTGAATTGGTTACAGAGTCCGGCAATGACGCCTTTCAATCGACGCTATCAGCTGCCTCGCTGACATTGTCATTGGAACAAGACGGTACCAACGACCCTCAAGATTTCGTCGCGGCGGCCCGCGCCGATTATCGCCGCCTTCTGACAGGGCTTTATTCCGCTGGCTACTATGGCGGAACAATTTCCATTCTTGTCGACGGGGTCGAAGCATCCTCTCTCGACCCATTAGTCCCCAGATCCTCCGTCACGTCGGTCCAGTTACGCGTCACACCTGGCCCGCGTTTTACCTTTGGCCGCGCCGACATCGCGCCGCTTGCCGATGGAACCGAACTGCCAGAAGCGTTCAGCACAGGCCAAACCGCGGAATCCGACGTTATTGGCGATGCCGCCTCTACGGCGGTGGCCGGTTGGCGCGCCGCGGGGCGCCCGTTGGCAGGCATCCAAAGCCAAAGCATCTCAGCCGACCACCCCAATGAACAGCTCGACGTTTCTATTGTCGTTGGGCCGGGCCCCGAACTTAAATTTGGCACGATAAACGTCGTCGGGAACGAAAACGTACGCACCGAACGTGTCCTAGCCATTGCCGGTTTAACGTCAGGTACCTTTGACCCAGACCTTATAAACCGCGCCGAAACAAACCTGCGTCGCACCGGCGCCTTTTCGGCAGCAACCATAACGGAAAGCGATGTCGCAGTCGGTGACACGCTCCCGTTGACGCTCAACATAACCGAACAAACACCGCGCCGCGTGGGTGCAGGTATTGAATATTCCACCGTCGAAGGCCTTACGCTGTCTAGCTTTTGGATGCACCGCAACCTGTTGGGCGGCGCTGAAAACTTCCGCGTCGAAGGTGAAATCGCGGGTCTTGCAGGCGAAACAGGTGGGGTAGATTACAGCCTCACGGCGGACTTTCTGCGCCCCGCGACCTTCCGCAGCGACACCGACTTTTACACGTCCTTCAGCCTCTCCCAAGATGACGAACCCGACTACTTCCAGCAAGACATCTCGCTCGAAGCAGGCATCATTCGCCGCATCCGTGACGATGTGGTTTTGGAATACGGTGTTGGCCTCGCGGCCGGCAACATCGAAGACGATTTGGGCAATCGCTCATACAGCCTTTTCTACCTGCCTATCGAGGGCACGACAGACCAACGTGACAGCGAACTCAACGCAAAGCATGGCTATTACGCCAATCTGGAAATCGCGCCTTTCGTCGGGTTCAACGACACGGATAGCGGAGCGCGTATCGTCGGCGACGCACGCATCTATCGCAGCTTTGGCACGGACGAGCGGGTCACCTTGGCCTTTCGCGGGCAGATCGGTTCTATCGTAGGCGCGGATCCAGCAAACGTTCCATCCAGCTATCTGTTTTATTCTGGCGGTGGCGGAACCGTGCGCGGGCAATCTTATCAATCCCTCGCGGTTGATCTTGGTGGCGGCAACGAAATTGGTGGCACGTCGTTCGTAGGTGCACAGCTCGAAGCACGCGTTGGCGTTTCTGACAACATTGGCGTCGTTGGCTTTTACGACGTTGGTTTCATTGGCCCCGACAGCCTGCCATTCGAAAACGGGGACTGGCATGCAGGCGCAGGTTTAGGCCTGCGCTATGACACAGGCATCGGTCCTATCCGCCTAGATATCGCAACCCCCGTCACGGGCAATGACGCGGGTTCCGCCATCGAAGTGTACATCGGGATCGGGCAAGCATTTTGAAACGGTTTTTACTTTCTTGCGCAGTCATTGCACTTGCAACCTCATCCGGTGCGCAATCCGCCAGCGACGAAGACCGCGACTGGATCACCGGCCTGATCGAAGACGCTGTTTCAAACGATGCGATGACCGTGCGTTTGGTGAATTTCGAAGGCGCACTCAGCGCGCAGGCAACAGCTGATTCAATCACCATTGCCGACCCCGACGGCGTCTGGCTGCGCCTTGAAGACTTGGTTTTTGACTGGGACAGGTCCGCGCTGTTGGGCGGCCGCGTTGATATCGAACAGCTTAGCGCCCAGCGCATCGAACTGATCCGCCTTCCCATCGCAACCGAAGACGACACCACAGTACCCACCGCAGAGGCCACACCATTTGCCCTGCCCGACCTACCAGTCGCGATCGATATCGAAGAAATCTCGGCCAACGAAATCATCTTGACCGAAGACCTTCTTGGTGAACCCGTCACTGCGCGCTTCATCGGTGCGTTAACGTTAGATGACGGCAGCGCAACAACCGATATTGTGCTTGAACGCATCGACGAAAAATCAGGCCAATTCGACGTCGAAGCCAGTTATGAAAACGAAGGCCGCCTATTGGCCATTTCGCTTTTGGCTGAAGAAGGCGAAGATGGCATCGCGGCCCGCATGCTGGACCTCCCTGATCGCCCCTCTGTCCGCCTAGACGTGTCCGGCGATGCCCCACTTGATGACTTCACCGCACAGATCGCCCTTGCAACAGATAACCGCGACCGTGTGACCGGAACCGCGCGCCTGTTTCGCCCGACCGGCACTCAGGACCAAGCCTTCGATCTGGACCTAAGCGGCGATTTACGCCCGCTACTGGACGAAACCTATGATCCGTTCTTTGGTGCAGACACCAAATTGGCCCTCGAAGGCACCGCGCTTTTCGATGGTGGTCTCGTTCTGTCAAACTTGGACATTGCAGCGCAACAAATTCAACTGTCAGGCACGGCCACATTGGACAGCCAGAAATGGCCCACGGCAATCGACATCGAAGGGCTGCTAGGGTCAGCAGATGGCACCCCTGTTGTGTTGCCAATTGGCGGCGCACAAACAAACGTCAGCACAATGTCCCTTAGCGTTCAATATGACGAGACCCAAGGCGACGAATGGACCGGCGCATTTGACATTATCAATCTCGCCCGCGACGGGATCACGATTGACGGTCTGGCCTTGTCTGGTGGGGGTATAATTGTCCCTGGTGGGGGCGACGAGCGGGGGCGTTTTTCAACAGACATGACCTATGCCGCACGCGGTGTCCTGTTAGACGACGACGCATTAACCGAAACCATTGGCTCTGAAATCACAGGCCAGCTCAACCTTGGCCGCCTCGAAGGCGAACCATTTGTGCTGCAACAACTCACGATGCTTGGGGCCGGAATTGATGCGAAATTACGGGCGTATATCGATGGGCCAGAAGACCGGTTTAATACCCGCGCCGAACTCACAGTTTCCACCGAAGACTTAAGCCGGTTTGCAACCCTCAGCGGGATGGATTTAGCGGGTGATGGCATTGTTGAAATCAATGGCACCGCCTTCCCCTTTGATGGTGTCTTTGACGTAACCGTAGATGCCGTGACAACAGACCTAAAGGTCGGCATCGACGCCGCCGACACCTTGCTGACTGGCGAAGCGCAAATCATTGCACGCTTAGAACGCGACACAGCCGGAACGCGGCTGCACAACATCAACGTTGTCAGCACGGCAGTCACGGCAGATGGCTCTGGTGAAATCACCTCAGACGGGGTCGAGGCAACATTCAATGCTGCGCTCACCGAACTTGGATTGGTGGTGCCAGATCTGTCCGGTCCAGCAAATGTGCGCGGCGATGTTGCAACGGACACCAGAGGTAACATCACCCTTGATACCGTGTTGACCGCAGCCCAATCTCGGTTGGATATCAACGGCACGGCCCAACCCCTTGATGGCGGCTATGACGTCAACACCAACAGCGTGCTGTCCACCCCCGACCTTTCTGCATTCGCAGCCCTGACGGGGCAAGATTTGGCTGGCGCTGCTGTCGTAGATTTTGACGGCACCTACCGCACCACCACCGGTGCCGTTGACGCCGACATTGCCGTTGCCGGAACCAACTTGGAAATTGGGCTGGATCAGGTTGACCCATTGTTGGCAGGCCGTACCGAGCTAGAGGTATCGCTAGACCACGACGCCGACGCGACACAAATCACCCGTTTTGACATAATGGGAGACGCAATTTCCGCCAGTGGGCAAGGCACCTACACCGCCGACGGGGCGACCGGACGTTTGGTTGCCCGCGTGGCCGACATAGGGTTGATCGCCCCACAAATTTCAGGGCCAGCCACGTTAGAAACAGATGTTCAAACTGATGCAAATGGCGTCATCACATTGGACACATCCTTAAGCGCACCACAGGCGAATGCAGCCTTCGACGGTGTCGCGACTCCGGTCGACGGTGGCTATTCCATCACGACAACAGGCACCGCGTCGCTCGACAACTTAGGCGCATACCGCGCGTTGATAGGGCAGCCTGTCTCTGGTGGTGCGTCTATTGACCTAACCGGTACCTATGAAACACCCACCGGCACGTTAGACGCCGATGTCAGTGTTCAAACCCGCGATATCGGTATTGGAAACGACATTGCAGATACCATTTTGGCTGGCTTAGGGCGCATCGATGCAAACGTTGGTCTGTCAGAAACCGGGCGCCTGCGCTTGGATGCCCTTGATGCCGTGTTTCCAAACCTAACAGCGAACGGAAACATCGCCTCTTCCGGCACCGACACACAGGCCACATTGTCCGTTCGATTGCGTGATATCGGGCTGTTTGTATCTGATTTCTCTGGCCCGCTCACCGCAGATGTGAACGCCCTGCAGGATAGCGCAGGCTGGCAGGTTTCAGCCACAGCCGCAGGCCCCGCAAACACAAATGCACGGGCGCAAGGGCGGGTTGGCAACGATGGTGATCTTAGCATCGACCTGTCGGGCAACGCGCCTTTGGCCTTGGCCAACCTTTATATCTCCCCGCGACAGGTGAACGGGCAAGCCACGTTCGATCTGTCCATAAACGGCTCCGCAGCCCTTAGTTCGGTCAGCGGCCCGGTCACAATCAGCAATGCTCGGCTTACGGCACCCACGTTTCAACAGGCCATCGAAGACCTGAATGGAACCCTCCAATTGGCTGGTGGAACGGTTCGCATCAACCTTAGTGGGGCAAGCGCGGCGGGCGGCAATTTGACCCTCGCAGGCCCCGTGAACCTCAACGCCCCATATACGGGGGCGCTGCGCGTGGGGTTGGCCAACATTGTGGTGCGTGACCCCGAACTCTACCGCGCCCTTGCCAGCGGAACGATTTCTGTTGATGGCCCGCTTGCAGGCGGGGCTACCATTTCGGGCCAGATCAACCTCAGCGATGTCGAAGTGCAGGTGCCATCAACCGGCGTCAGCGCATTGGGCAGCCTACCCGATGTCACACATTTGGGTGCCCGCAACGATGTCATTCAAACCCTGAACCGCGCAGGCGTCGGCGCGTCAGATGATGCGCAGGACAGCAGCTCTTCCTCTGGTGGCGCGGCCTACCCAATCAACCTCACCATCCGCGCCCCTTCGCAAATCTTCGTGCGCGGGCGGGGCTTGGATGCCGAATTGGGCGGCGAACTGGAGCTCACCGGCACCACCGACAACATCATCCCCATCGGGCGTTTTGACCTTGCACGTGGGCGGCTCAGCATATTGGGCCAGCGGTTTGAACTCGACGAAGGGTATGCCCAATTGCAGGGCGATTTTTCGCCATACCTGCGGCTTGTCGCAACCACAGAAACGGCGACCGGAACCGAAGTCAGCATTATCGTTGAAGGCACGGCCGATGATATCGATGTGTCTTTCGAAAGCTCGCCAACCCTACCCCAAGACGAGGTATTGGCCCAACTCTTGTTCGGTCGTGACCTGTCCTCAATCTCGCCATTGCAGGCCGTACAATTGGCATCAGCGGTTGCCACATTGGCAGGCGACGGCAACGGCGGCGTCATCAACAGCTTCCGCCAGGATCTGGACTTGGACGACCTAGATATCATCACAGACGAAGACGGAAACGTCGCCGTGCGGGCCGGAAAATACATCTCGGATAATGTGTATACCGAAGTAACGGCAGGCACAGCGGACAATTCCGAAATCAGCATCAACATCGACATCGATCGCAATTTCACCGCACGTGGTACAGTGGCCACCGACGGCGAAACCAGCGTCGGGATCTTCTTTGAACGAGATTATTAGATCGCGGTCGTGCCGGTGCCACGATGCGGCTGAGGGCGGTTTTGTCGATCAAAGGTTAACGATGTGTCCACGGGCAATCGCAATGTGACGCGAATCGAAGGTTAATACCTATTTTCATGGGGTTTCAACGATATGGAACCGGTATGGGTTGAGTATGGGTCTGGTATTGCTCTGAGTGTTGGAATTGCACCGTAAACCCACCGCGCGGTAGGGTTTGTTAAGGTTTGGAGCAGATGCAGCGAATGGCGGGTATGAGCCCAAAAACACTTGCGAGCTACCAATATCAATCAATATCTTGCGCTAAATTCGATGAAGGAGCTTGTCGCTGTTTGTGTTTTCGCAAGCCTTGTGACTTCATGGCTCTGAGCATTTCTGCAACTGAACAACAATTCAAAATCGAAAGATCAGATGGCGGCCTCATCAAAAGCCAAAGTGTATGAAACGGCCTCTGGCCTAAAATATTGGATGGACTTAAAGAGTGATGGGTTCGACCTAAAGGCGCCAACAATTAGGACATCTGATCCCGATGTTTTTATAGTGATCGTCCCATGCAATTCCGATGAAGAGACTTACCTATTTCACTACAATGGTAAGATGATCGCGTTTTCAAAACGATCCGATCAAACCAGAAGATACGATAATTCCATTCTGAATCTTGCAGCGCGTAACCCAGAATTGGACATCGTGTTTTCTGGAGTAGGGCAAGCTGAGGTGCCTTGGTCGAAGCCTGTTTTTGATAAAATTAGCGAAACGTATTCGCGGGAAAGACTTTCCTTAACTGCCGACACTGATCTTGGAGATGAAGCTGAGTTTGAAGATCGAGCAGCGCTTTTTTTTGACCTCTTGAGCCACATGGGGGATGGCACGTTTGGGATGGCCATCGGGGCAAGCAAAGTTTCAAGAGCAGGATTCGATGGTCAGTTTTTGAAGCAACTGAAAGCAAAGTGTCCGAAAAATATGTAAGGTCAGGCAAAACCAAGTTGCCCTTTGTTTGTTTCAGCGAGCATTCCTGCAAACGACAGTTTCGTCCCACAAAGCGGACCTTACCGCAGCCTCTGTCCCTTAACCAAGTCCGCCAATTTTTTGTGCCAGCGTGGCAATTTCGTCGACGCCTGTCCCATGGCGCAGTGCACTGAACACGAAGGGGCGGCCAGCGCGCATTTTGGTGGCGTCGCGGTCCATCACCGACAGGTCGGCGCCCACATGGGGGGCGAGGTCTTTTTTGTTGATGATCAATACATCGGACTTTGTAATCGCTGGCCCACCCTTGCGCGGAATTTCTTCGCCTGCAGCGACGTCGATCACATAAAGCGTGATGTCGGCCAGTTCCGGTGAAAACGTCGCTGACAGGTTGTCGCCACCGCTTTCAATCAGCACCACATCCAGATCGGGATGGCGTTCTCGCATTTCGGCTACAGCCGCCAAATTGATCGACGCGTCTTCGCGGATCGCAGTGTGTGGGCAGCCCCCTGTTTCGACGCCAATAATGCGGTCCGATGGCAACACCTGCATGCGCACCAAGGCATCTGCATCTTCCTGCGTGTAGATGTCATTGGTGATCACGCCGACCGAAAACTGGTCTTTCCAATGGGCCGCCAATTTGGCGGTTAGGGTCGTCTTCCCCGCCCCAACTGGCCCGCCAATTCCAATCCGCAATGGTCCGTTTGTGGTCATGTTCTGAATACTCGGCTGTTTAGGGTTTCATGGCGCATCGCCGCAATGTCGCTGGCGAAGGCTGTGCTGGATAGATCGTCCAACGTGCCGCCTTGTGCGGCGATGGCTTGGCACAGCGGTGCCAACGTTTGAATGATCTGTTGCCCGTCCGTTTGCCCGATTGGTATCAACCTTTGGCCCACAGAAACAAGGCTGCTGGTGAAGGCGTGCAGGTACATGGAAATCGTTAAGTCCAAAGGCAAATTCGCCCTGCGCGCCGCCGCCCCGACGGCCACCGGATAGGTGTATTTCGAAACATCATCACCAGACAGAGACGCCGCGATACGCCCGAATGCCGCCCCAAGCAGGTCGGTTTCCATAAGGCGTTCTTTGGATGACGTGAACGCCCGCGCACGTGCATCGATCCCTTCCAATTCAGGTTCAGTGGCGTCAAATGAAGCCGCAATAAACAACGCGTCGCTGCGGCCTGCCCCGAATTGCAACACATCTTCGATCCACGCCTGCAACGCCGCCGGATCGGACACGTCGCCCTCGGCAATGGCCTGTTCCAGCCCATGCGAATAGGCGAAAGCGCCCACCGGAAAGGCGGGCGAGAACCATTGAGCCAAGGTGAGGACGGGATCAATGGGCATGATCGTGGTCCGTATCTAGCCCGTGGCTATGACCGTGGTCATGCCCATGCGTGCGGCCATGGCCATAGGCCCCGCCTTCGGGATTAAACGGTTCAGTGACTTGAGTGACGGTCGCACCAAGCTTTTCCATCAGTGCCTCAATCACGTGATCCGGTTGGATCAACAACCGACCCGTTTCAATCTGGCAAGGGGTGTGCCGGTTCCCGATATGCCACGCGATTGGCGTAAGATCACTGGCCGTTATTTCGATCAACGGCTCGGTTGCCGCGACCACGGCGATATGTTCGCCGCCGGCCAGAACAAACGCATCACCGTGATTTAGGGATGTGGTGTGTTCCAGATCAACCAACACATCCTGCCCGCCATCGGTTTTCAGAACCTTGCGGCGCAAAAACCTTTCTTCATAGCTTAGGGTTAGGTGGTCAATGGGGTCTTCGTGGCTGTGGCGCGCGATAGATTGGGCATTCATGATGGTCATTGTGTGGTCTTTCACCGTGCGCGGATGGAGGTGTAGGTATAATCTTCGCGCCCGTCTGCATCGATATATGCGGTCAGGATTGCAGTACCCAAATCAGGGAAATACACCGCTTCTTCAGTGTGGTCGTAGTCTTTGCTGTCATAGCTGACGCTGACGGGTATGGCATTTAGGGTGCAGGACCCGATGCTATATTGCTGCAAGGCACCCCATGTATGGGTCACCTTTTCGGGCGTTGCATCGCCTTGGTAATATGACGTGGTCTGCGCGGACCATGTACCGTTGGGCACCGGTTCCGGTAGCGCCGAAATATCGACATCAAATGCAAACCGCCAAATAGAACCTTGGTCGATCCGCCCATCCGTGATGTTCGCCAATTGCAGCACATGTACACCGTACCCAAGGACGTTCTGGCTTTTGTCACCGAAGTAATCGATGTCCTGCACGATGGTCCCATTCGCGGCAAGGCGGTGGATTTCGACGTCCGCCAAACTTGACCGAAACTGGATGCCGTTCCCCTCTAGCATGGCACGCGTGGGGCAACCGGTCTGCGCAATCGCTGACGCGGGAAGCACGACAGATAGGCCAAGGACAGCAAGAGAGAGTTTCGATGTCATAAAGACGCTCCGTATCAGAACATAAAATACCGTTGCGCCATTGGTAGCACCTCTGCCGGTTCGCAGGTCAACAATTCGCCATCTGCGCGCACTTCGTAGGTTTCTGGGTTTACTTCAACCTTGGGCATGGCGTCGTTCAGGATCAAATCCTTCTTGCCGATGTTGCGGGTGTTTTCCACAGCGATCGTTTGCTTGGCCAACCCAAGACTGTCGCGCAATCCCGCGTCCTGCGCCGCACCAGAAACAAAGCTGACAGATGTTTGGGCCAAGGCCCCACCAAACGCGCCAAACATGGACCGCGTGTAAACCGGTTGCGGTGTCGGGATTGATGCGTTGGGGTCGCCCATTTGGGCCACAACAATCGTACCTGCCATCAAAACCATTTCAGGTTTCACACCAAACATCGCCGTGTCCCACAGAACCAGATCGGCACGCTTGCCTTCTTCGATGGACCCGATGTGTTTGGAAATGCCATGGGCAATCGCAGGGTTGATCGTGTATTTCGCGATATAGCGGCGCACGCGCAGGTTATCGTTGTCGCCGGTTTCATCCGCCAAACGCCCACGTTGCTTTTTCATTTTGTCGGCGGTTTGCCACGTGCGGATCAACACTTCGCCGATGCGCCCCATGGCCTGAGAGTCAGACGCGATGATCGAAAACGCACCCATGTCATGCAAAATGTCTTCGGCCGCAATGGTTTCGCGGCGGATACGGCTTTCGGCAAATGCCACGTCTTCGGGGATGGATTTGTCGAGGTGGTGGCAGACCATCAACATGTCCAGATGTTCTTCCAACGTGTTGACCGTGAACGGGCGTGTCGGGTTGGTCGACGATGGCAAAACATTCGCGTCACCGCAAATCTTGATGATATCCGGCGCATGGCCCCCGCCCGCCCCTTCGGTGTGGAACGCGTGGATCGTGCGGCCTTTCATCGCCGCCACGGTGTTTTCCACAAAGCCGGATTCATTCAACGTGTCGGTGTGGATCATCACCTGAACGTCCATGTCATCGGCGACGGACAAACAGCAATCAATCGCCCCCGGCGTTGTGCCCCAGTCTTCGTGCAGCTTCAGCGAACAGGCGCCTGCCTTTACCATTTCTTCCAGCGCAGCAGGTTGGGACGCGTTGCCCTTACCAGCTAAACCGATATTCATCGGAATGCCGTCAAAAGACTGCAACATCCGGCCAATATGCCAAGGGCCCGGTGTGCAGGTCGTCGCCAATGTGCCGTGCGCAGGGCCTGTGCCGCCGCCGAAACAGGTGGTCACACCGGAATGCAGGCTGTCTTCCATTTGTTGGGGGCAGATAAAGTGAATGTGGCTGTCCATACCGCCCGCCGTCAGGATACGCCCCTCGCCGGCAATCGCCTCGGTGCCTGGTCCAACAATGATATCAACACCGCTTTGCGTGTCCGGGTTACCCGCTTTGCCGATTTTGTGGATCAGCCCGTCTTTCAGACCTACATCCGCTTTATAGATACCAGTGTGATCCACGATCAGCGCGTTGGTGATGACCGTATCAACGGCCCCCTCAGCGCGGGTTGCCTGCGATTGGCCCATCCCGTCGCGGATCACCTTACCGCCGCCGAATTTGACCTCTTCACCGTAGGTGGTCAGGTCCTTTTCGACCTCAATGATCAGATCAGTGTCAGCCAAACGCACCTTGTCGCCCGTGGTCGGTCCAAACATTGCCGCATAGTCATGCCGTGAAATCGTTGTTGCCATTTTTCGTATATCCTTCTTAGGACACCAGACCAATCAATCGGTCGGCGAATTCTTTGTTTGCGTCCGCCCCGCTGTTGCCTCTGTCAAACAGGCGATCAAGGTGGGTCATCATCTTATGACTGTCAGCACCTTCCAACAGCATCGTCACTATTTTCTTCGCATATTGGTCGTATTCGTCGGTCCACGCGTCTTCGTCTTTGGATCCATATTTAATACCGTGATTGACGCCGATTGGGTCCCATTCCTCCCAAAGAAGTTTAGCCACTATTGGCCGCAACCTATCGACAGCCTTCTTTTTCAAAGCTCGCCCATCACAGCTTGGTTAAATCCGAATATTTTACGTGCCCCGCCGACGGGGATCAGGTTCACTTCACGGCGTTGCCCCGGTTCAAAACGCACGGCCGTACCAGCCGCGATGTCCAACCGCATGCCCCGCGCGGCGTCACGGTCAAAATCCAACGCCGAATTGCTTTCCGCAAAATGGTAGTGCGACCCGACCTGCACAGGCCGGTCGCCTGTATTGGCCACCATTACCGTGATCGCCTCGACGCCTTCATTGAGGATCAAATCACCCTCAGCGGTTATAACTTCACCAGGTATCATGTGCGCCTCCTATCGGATCGGGTTGTGGACAGTGACAAGCTTGGTTCCATCTGGGAACGTCGCCTCGACCTGAACATCGTGGATCATTTCGGGGATGCCTTCCATGCATTGATCACGGGTGATCACCTGCGCGCCGGCCTCCATCATTTCCGCGACGGACCGCCCGTCGCGCGCGCCTTCGACCACCGCATCGGTGATCAGCGCGATGGCTTCGGGGTGGTTCAGCTTCACGCCGCGCGCCAGCCGTTTTCGGGCGACCTCGGCAGCCATGGAAATAAGGAGTTTGTCTTTTTCACGAGGGGTCAGTTGCATCTAAATCATCCAAGCTCGGGGTAAGGGGTCCGTATTCAATACGTCCAGAATTGGTATAAGGTTTTGGCGCAAAACAAAACTGTCCTGCGCCAACAGCCGGACATGTAAAACATCAGGCTGCAGTAGGCTGGCCCCACCAAGGCGGGGCAAAAGGGTGCGGATTTTTGGCAAATGCGCTTCGGCATCAGGTGCCACACAAACAACAGATGCAAACGCCCCAGCGCCATGAGCGGTGCGCGCCATATGCGCTGTTACCTCACCGTTCAATGTCATCGCATCATGAAACAGGGGCGCGCCGTTGCGGTTGATTTTGACGGTATCGCGAAACGCCACATTCCCCAATGTCTCACCATGCGCTGTCCGGCCAAAAACCAGCGGTTCAACAAACAACAGCTTGCCGCCCTCTTCAACGTCGACCGTCATCTGGCGTGCGAAATGCGATGCTTCGAACAGAATGGTTTCTTGCGGCAACCAATTAAGCGTACCACCCGCAGCGACACGAAGGGTCGTGGTCAAACGCCCGACTTCGTTTTTGGCTGCATAGGCGCGTTCAGCTGCTTGGGTTGTGACAGTCAGGGCCGTATCACACCGCGCTTCAAAGGTGGCACTAAACTGGTCGCCACCGGTAATTCCGCCGGCTGTATTGACTGTTACAGCCTGCAAAGACGCGCCTGTGGTCCGTGGAAAAACAACCTTCAAAGATCCCGCTTGGTGCAGGTCATCCAAAACTGTGCGTCCACCAAACGCCTTAACACTAACATGGGCGGTGCCGCGTGCGCGAGGCTGCGCCGCGCTCTGTCGCGTTTTTTGAACGTCAGTTGCGTCCAGCATTCTCAATCCACCCTTAATCCGGTGACCACGGCTAACAGATTCTTTCATGCTCATCACGAAACGCCATTTCTCTCATCATGCTCGCCCCTCACCAACAGACCTCTTCGCTAAATAGATAGGCGACATGCATACAAAACAATCACTTTAAAAACTTCGAGATTCCCGATCACATTAATCAGTCACCTAACGCGTCGTATGTATTTGTTTTCCCATCAAGACCGTGATTTTTTCTGCGTATGGCAAATGAAAACAAACCAAACCCCGAACTTGCCCAGCTTAAACGCGGGCTCAGTGACTATCTGGCAGTAATTTACCCAGATGCAGATATCGATAACCTGACCAAGCAGGTTATCGAAGCGTTCTGGCCGGACGGTAAGCGCGTGCGCCGCCGCGGTCGAGTTCCGGGAAATACGATGTGGTCCCAAAACGACGCGCTCCTCATCACTTACGGCAATTCGCTCAAGGACGGGGTTCATAAACCTTTGGACGTGCTGCACGATTTTCTTGTCAGCAACCTAAAGGGCGTTGTGAACGGAGTGCATATATTGCCATTCTTCCCGTTCACATCCGATGATGGGTTCGCCGTATCTGACTTTCGCGCTGTAAATCCGCAACTTGGCGATTGGCCCGACATCAACCGCATCGCGAAAGACTTCAAACTGATGTCCGATTTGGTGCTGAACCACGTGTCCAGCCAAGGCCGTTGGTTTAATGCCTACCGTCAGGGCCAAGAACCCTACGACAAATTCTTTTTCGAAGCCTCCCCAGACGAAGACCTGTCTATGGTCGTGCGCCCTCGCACCACGCCATTGCTGCAAGAGGTCGACACCGCCATGGGCAAACGCCACGTTTGGTGTACGTTCAGCCACGACCAGATCGATGTAGATTTCCGCAATCCCGAAGTGCTGTTGGAATTTCTTCGGATCATCCGCCTCCACATTGAAAACGGGGTGCAAACCATCCGTTTGGACGCTGTCGCATTCTTGTGGAAAGAGGCGGGTTCGCCCTCAATCCACCTGCCCCAAACCCATGCGGTTGTGAAACTGATGCGCCTACTATGCGACCACGAGGTCGAGCCCGTTGTGTTGTTAACCGAAACCAATGTGCCAAAGGCCGAAAACCTAAGCTATTTCGGTGACCGCGACGAAGCTCACGTCATCTACAACTTCCCGCTGCCGCCATTAATCTTGCACGCGATGATGACCGGAACTGCGCAGCATTTGGCCAAATGGCAACGCGCGATGCCACCGGCACCGCTTGGCTGTGCCTATCTCAACTTCACCGCCAGCCACGACGGCATCGGAATGCGCCCCGTCGAAGGCTTGCTAAGTGACGCTGACCAAAAGGTCGTCATCGACAAGGTCCGCGACATTGGCGGGCTGGTATCAATGCGCGCCCTTCCCGATGGCGGCGAAGCGCCTTACGAGCTGAACACCACCTTCTTTGAGGCCACCAAAGAGACCGTCAAAGGTGCTGATGGTTACCACCTCGCACGGTTCGTCTGTTCGCAGACAATCGTGATGTCGCTGGAAGGTATTCCGGCGTTCTACATCCATTCTTTGTTAGGAACCCCGAACGATCATGACGCTGTCGAACGCCGCGGCATGAACCGCGCTATCAATCGGCATGTTTGGGATTATGACAAATTGCGCGCCGAACTAGCGAACCCCGGCAGCATCCACAGTCAGGTTTTAGGACAGCTGAGCCGTCGTTTGGAATTGCGGCGCGGACAGGCAGCGTTCCACCCGAACGCGACCCAGTTCACCCTGCCCACAGTCGATGATCGTGTGCTCGGCATTTGGCGCCAAAGCCTTGATCGGCACCAATCTATCTTCGCCTTGCACAACGTCAGCGACGAAACTGTGACGATTGAAAATTCATCACTCAACCTGATCGCAGATTCGACTTGGGTCGACCTTTTGTCAGGCGACCACATTGGTACAGGCGACATCACAATGGCCCCCTACCAATGCCGCTGGATCACAAACGCGGCCTAGGAATAGGCCGCACGAAACTCCACTTGCCGCTCTTTGTACGCCTGCATCAGGGCATGGTCGGGCTCAACGACCGCCGACACCGATGGGGCCGAAAACACATCGGTTGCCCCCGTCGAGGCCATTGCCAATCGTGCGGCCCCCAACGCCGCCCCTTGGGCCCCGCTGTCGGGCACTTTGAGCGTCAAACCTGTGGCCGCCGCGATGATGTTAAGCCACGTGTTCGACTGGCTTCCACCACCGGCAACCCAAGCAGATGACAACGACGCCCCGCTGGTTTCAATCGCGCTCCGGCAATCATTCAACGCAAATGCAACGCCTTCCAAAACGGCCTGGGCCATTTCACGAACACCATGTTCGCGCTTTAGGCCCAGAAAACTGGCCGTCGCGTTGGGCGCATTGTGTGGCGTGCGTTCGCCGGAAAGATACGGCAAAAACAAAGCGGGCGACGCCCCGTTTGGAATGTCATCAACCAAACCCGTTAACTGTTGGGGCGATTGCCCTGTGATCTGTGACAACCAGTTCAGGCTATCAGCCGCCGACAAAATAACCCCCATCTGATGCCACGTCTCTGGAACCGCATGGCAAAAACTATGCACCGCGCCTTCGGTATTGGACGCAAAATGATCGGTCGTTGTGAACAAAACACCCGACGTGCCAACAGAAATAAACGCATCACCCGGCGTTGTAATGCCCAGCCCACAGGCCGTCGCGGCATTATCGCCTGCCCCGCCTGCGACACCTACGTTGCTCACGCCCCACTCTGCCGCTAATTCAGCGCGCAACATACCGGCCTGTTCAGACCCTTCCACAAGGTCGGGCACATGATCGCGGGTTAGTCCTGTCGCGCCAAGCAAACTGTCCGACCAATCGCGTTTGGCAACATCCAACCACAGTGTCCCTGCCGCATCAGACATTTCCGACATATGCCGCCCTGTCAGCCACAACCCGACATAATCCTTGGGCAACAATACCTTGCGTGTTTTGGCAAAGATGTCTGGTTCGTGCTGGCGCACCCATTCCAACTTAGGTGCAGTGAACCCCGCCATAACAATGTTCCCGCCAATCCCGCGAAAATCAGCGCGACCTTCCAACACACCACATTCAACCTCAGACCGACCATCGTTCCACAAAATGGCAGGTCGCAACGGGCGGTCGTTTTCGTCTAGCAAGGTTGCACCATGCATTTGGCCTGACACGCCAATCCCCTTAAGCGCTGCAAATTCTGTTGGGGCACGGTCACGCACAGCCGCGATGGCCGCCTTACACGCGCCAATCCAGCTGTCAGGGTCTTGTTCAGACCACCCAGAATGGGGCCGTTCAACCGTCAACGCAGCCGCGCCTTCCGCGATAACCGCCTGCGCGTCGTCCACCAAAAGGGCCTTCACCCCCGATGTACCCAAATCCAAACCTAGAAACATATGATTGCGCCTAACTTAATTGCGTCCAGCCCACCCGTGCGGACCGGACGTTTTTGTTCACGGTTAAACAGTTACCCACGCCGCGTCGTCAGCAGACGACGTTACACATGCGTTGATAAATGCCATGCCTGCCATGCCAGCTGCGATGCCGGGCAACTGCCCCATCGCCGCGTCACGCGCGGTGCCCGATTGGACAGCACGAATGGCATCCGCGGCCTCGTTGTAAATGGTCGCAAACCCTTCAAGGTACCCCTCGGGGTGGCCCCCCGGAATCCGGCTCACTGCGGCGGCCGCATCATTTGCGCCAGCCCCACCACGGGTGATCAGGCGTTTGGGTTCCCCAAGCGGAGTGAACCACAAATAATTGGGGTCTTCTTGCGACCACTCAATCCCGCCTTTGCTGCCATAGATCCGCAGCTTCAACGCGTTCTCGTTGCCCGGTGCAACCTGCGACGACCACAACATTCCGCGTGCTCCGCCATTGAAACGCAACATGACGTGTGCGTTGTCGTCCAACGTCCGCCCCGCCCCAAACGCCTGCAAATCTGCCGCCAAACTTTCAACGCGTAACCCGCTGACAAAACAGGCAAGGTTATGCGCGTGGGTGCCAATGTCACCGACAGACCCACCCGCACCAGACCGGCTCGGGTCGGTGCGCCATTCCGCCTGCTTTAACCCTTCGTTCTCCATCGGACTGGCCAGCCAATCCTGCGGATACTCCGCCTGAACGACACGGATGTCACCCAGCTCGCCCGCAGCGACCATCGCGCGCGCCTGCCGGATCATCGGGTAGCCCGTGTAATTGTGGGTCAGCACAAACAACGCGTCCGACGACGCAACCGCCAGTTCCATCTTTGCCGCGTCGTCCATCGTAGACGTCAACGGCTTGTCACAGATCACATGAATGCCCTTGTCCAAAAATGCTTGCGCGGCGGCGAAGTGCACGTGATTTGGGGTCACAATGCTCACGGCCTCAATGCCGTCTTCGCGCGCAGCTTCAGCCTCGGCCATCTCGGCAAAACTGCCGTATGACCGTGGTATTCCTAGCGCCTTGGCGCTTGCCTCTGATTTTTCTGGTGTCGACGACAGTGCCCCGGCCACCAAATCAAACCGACCATCAATGCGGGCCGCAATCCGGTGTACGCCACCAATAAAGGCGTCATTGCCGCCGCCAACCATCCCCAAACGAATACGTGTCATCAGTCGATCCCCAACATTTTGCGGTTCGCAGCCTGATCTGTGCCGCCATCTGCGAAGTCATCAAAGGCCCGTTCGGTCACGCGAATGATGTGATCTTTGACAAACTGCGCACCTTCGCGCGCACCATCTTCAGGATGTTTGATCGCACATTCCCATTCAACGACAGCCCAGCCGTCAAAATCGTTTGCCGCCATTTTCGCAAAGATCGCTGCGAAATCGACCTGCCCGTCCCCCAATGACCGGAACCGCCCAGCGCGATCGACCCAAGGTTGGTAGCCCGAATAAACGCCCTGACGGCCCGTCGGGTTAAACTCCGCATCCTTCACGTGGAACATGCGAATACGGTCTTTGTAGATGTCGATGTTATCTAGGTAATCGAGGCATTGAAGCACGTAGTGCGACGGATCGTACAACATACATGCGCGGTCATGGTTGCCCGTGCGTTCCAAGAACATCTCGTAGGTGACACCGTCGTGCAGGTCCTCGCCCGGGTGAATTTCGTAACACACGTCAACGCCACAATCTTCTGCATGGTTCAAAATAGGCAACCAACGTTTCGCCAATTCGTCAAACGCGGTTTCCACCAATCCGGCGGGCCGCTGTGGCCACGGGTAAACATACGGCCACGCCAACGCGCCAGAAAACGTTGCATGCGCCCCGATCCCCATGTGCTTGGACGCCGTCAGCGCTTTCTTAACCTGATCAACCGCCCATTCCTGACGTGCCTTCGGGTTGCCTTGGACGTTTGGTGCCGCGAACCCATCGAACGCCGTATCATAGGCTGGGTGTACGGCAACCAATTGCCCCTGCAAATGGGTCGACAGTTCGGTCACTTCGATGCCGTTCGCGGCCGCCTGCCCCTTAAATTCGTCGCAATAATCTTTGCTGTCCGCCGCTTTGGCCAAATCAATAAATCGCGCGTCCCAACTGGGAACCTGCACGCCCTTGTACCCGCAATCTGCGGCCCACTTGGTAATCCCGTCCCATGTATTGAACGGTGCTTCATCACCTGCAAACTGCGCCAAAAATAACGCCGGTCCCTTGATGGTTTTCATGGTCTTTCCTCCTCAGCCCGTTTCAAACGAAACGGTTCACAATGTTTTCCAAAATTTCCTGACGCCCAGATGTCGGCTGCGGATCGATCCCGCTGTCCTCGACCCGTGCCGCAATGCTTGCAAAATCGCTTTGTAGCATCGCCTGTGATGCGTCCTTCTCCCACCCTGCGTATCGTTCGGCCCGCATCGCTTCTAACGTGCCGTCTTCCATCATCGCGGCGGCGGCCTTAAACCCGCGTGCACAAACGTCCATCGCCCCTGCATGGCCAGCAATCAAATCAACAGGGTCAAGCGACTGGCGCCGCAGTTTCGCATCAAAGTTCGTCCCGCCGGTTGTGAACCCACCAGCCTTCAGAACCTCGTAATAGGCCAAGGCCACCTCGGGGACGTTGTTCGGAAACTGGTCCGTATCCCAACCAGATTGATAGTCGTTTCTGTTCATATCGATAGATCCGAAAAGCCCCAACGATGATGCCAATGCCAATTCATGCTCAAACGAATGCCCCGCCAAAATCGCATGCCCTTGTTCAATGTTCATCTGAACCTCGCCCTCAAGGCCGAACTCTTTCAGGAACCCGTACACCGTCGCCACATCGAAATCGTATTGATGCTTGCTTGGCTCTTGCGGCTTTGGCTCGACCAGAATGGCGCCCTTGAACCCAATCTTGTGCTTGTATTCGACAGCCATTTGCAGGAACCGACCCGCTTGCTGACGTTCACGTTTCAAGTCGGTGTTCAACAGGGTTTCGTACCCTTCGCGCCCGCCCCAAAGCACGTAGTTTTCACCACCGAGCTTATGGGTCGCATCCATACACAATTTCACCGTCGCAGCCGACCATGCGAATATGTCAGGGTCCGGATTGGTCGCCGCACCAGACATAAACCGACGATGGCTGAACAGGTTCGCGGTGCCCCACAACAGTTTGGTCTTGCACGCCTCCATCTTGCCTTCGAAGTAGTCGATAATCTCTTCGAAATTGCGGCGGCTTTCGGCAAATGTCGCGCCTTCGGGCCGGATGTCTGCATCGTGCCAACAAAAATACGGTACCCCAAGCAAATCGAACATCTCAAAGGCCACATCGGCCTTTAGCTTTGCCAACTCCATCGTGTCACCGAACCATGGGCGATCGAATGTTTGCCCGCCAAAAGGGTCCCCCCCAGGCCATGCAAACGAATGCCAATAGGCCACGGCAAACCGCAGATGGTCTTCCATACGCTTGCCCAACACGATTTCGTCTGGGTTGTAATGCCGAAACGCCGTGCCCGTGCTGGCAGGATCAAATCGAAGCCCTTCAATACCGTCGAAAAAATGTGCCATATCGTTCTCTCCGTTGAATTCAGAAGTCTTCAGTTGGTAGGTTGTCACGCATGTAAATTGCGGGAACGAGTTCGGGAAACGGGGGCGGGGGCAACTCGTCTACAAGCGACTGCAACAGGGCCACCGCGCGGTTCACCTCCAGCTCCGGAAGCTGGTCGATCACAATGTCCACGATCCCGCTTTCCAAAGCCCGCCGAATGGGGCCGATCAATTCATGCCCGATGCAAAACACCTGTTCCGGGTCGACAAAACGACGGAGCACATCGATGACGCCTTCTTGCCCGCCCGCAGCATTGTAAATGGCTGTCACGTTTGTGGTCTCTTTTAACGCCGCACGAAGTTTTTCGCGCGCGATAGAAGATCGATCTTTGGTTTCGATGACATGTGCCACTTGGATGTTTGGGAAGTCGGCCTTCAGCACATCTTGAAAGCCCGCAACACGGTCAACATGGTCCCGCAAATCCATTGACCCTGCCAACACAATCGCTTGGCCGGCTACATTTCGGTGTGCCATGCCCACCAACCGCGCCGCAGCGCGGCCCGCCTTCAAATTGTCGATGCCAATGTAGGAGTCGCGACTACCAGCAGGGCTGTCAGACACCAAGGCAACCAGCTTTACGCCCTCGCCGCGCAGGGCTGCCAATACATCAAGCGCGCCATCTGCGCCTTGCCCAACAAATGCAACCCCGCCGTACCCTTGCCCAACAAGTCCGGCCAAAGCCGCCCGCAACGCCCCCGCCTCGAATGCCGCAAATTCGATAACGTCGCAGGTCATTTGTGCGACCTTAAGGTTCGGCATCGCCCGCTCAAGCTGTGCGTTCATTCTGGCGAAAAATTTGTGCGATCTGTCCGGCAACACAAATGCCAGTTTCTGTTGGCTATTGCGCGATAGTTTCGCCGCAGAAACGTTGCGCACGTAGCCCAGTTCCTCGACCGCCCGTTCAACCTTATCAACGGACTTGGCCGCGACGTTCCCGCGCCGGTTAAGCACACGATCAGCCGTCGCATAACTCACCCCTGCCAATTGGGCGACATCACTTAGTGTTGGATTTTTCACCACGCCCCCCTTTGTCCGCCCCAAAGAACGTAACGGCGAGTCACAGTATTCCGTCAAAAATGATTGACGTCAATCAATTCAGGAAAAATTCGAAATCGCCACGCCATTTCGCGATAGCCAAACGTAACATCACGCGTGAAAAAACAGGCTCAAACGCGCTGCCTGCGCCATCCATCAACAGACATGCGATCCTCATGGCGCAGGATAAACAATGCAATCGCAGCCCCCAATGCAGGGACAGCAGCCCACATCAGATTGTTCGGGTAGCTCGTCCAATTCATCAGGTTCGGAAACGACCCCAAAACGCCCGCACCTTGCATCAAAACCAATGCGCCGTAACTAAACGTGCGCCACAAGCCGATGGCAAAAACCACTGCAATCATAACCTGCACACTCCCAACATAAGTGGACATATCGCGGGTGATGAAGTCGAGGCCATATAAATTGGTAAAGACGTTCTCGAACCATTCCGGTCGATAGAATTTCAACGACGCCCAAACCCCGAAAAACGCCGCGATGCTGAGGCGAATGATCAAAAGGGCGGCAGACAGTTTTATTTCAATCGTCATAAATTTGGGTCCTGCTATGTCGCGCAATTTCGACCATGCCCCTGCCCAACAATCAAAACACGATGGGGTGAGGCTGACACCTCACGATTGGTCAAGCAAATCGCGCACCTGAAGTGCAATCCAATCATGGGGAATGAAATGCCCACCCGGATGCAGGTCCAGAACCACCCGCCCGTTCGGGCAGCCCCAAGATGTGCGTTCAAACGTCAAGAAATCTCGGGCGTTCCATGGGCCATCTTGTGTGCCCGTCTGATCATCTGAACACCCCAACTGTCGGCGCCACAACGACACGACATATGTTTCATCCCCGCCCCGTCCTATTGGGAAGTCCAGCACATTGTCGGTCTTGCCATAGACCTGAAAGACGGCATCGGGGGCCGTGGTGCAGTCTTCGTTCTGGCTAAGCGAACCGGACACAGCCAAAAGTGCCGCAATCCCGTCGCCGCTTTCGCAGGCAAAACGCCATGCCATGTTCGCGCCCCACGAGTACCCAGAAACAAAAATTTGGGATCGGTCGATCGGGTAACGCGCTGCAGCGTCCTCGATCATTGCATTGGCAAAATCAGTGTCATCGGAACCGGGTTGGCGAAACGCCCAGCTTCCATTCCGGCCAGTGGGTGCAAGCAGCAACACGTTTTCGGCCACATCAAGCGTGGCAATCCGGCCGTTGCGCAATACTTGTGCACCGTCCCGCCCCCACCCGTGAAAATGCACCAACACAGGCAGTGCCGATGTGCCATCCCATGTGTCAGGCACACGCACATGATAGCTGCGATCACCCAATGGGCAGGCCACCGCACCGTCACAGGCCGTGGCGCCGATTGGCAGCCATGCAAAAAGGGTCGTGATCAAAGCAAAAACAAAACGCATGTGGTGTCCTTTGGTGCTGCCAGCACGCTATGCGCACCTGCCAAAAGATACAAAGCCACCGCGCAAAAAATTCGGTAGCATTTGATGACATCTGCGTGGGTCAACTTGCATGATGCAGCGGCTTGATGCACCAGACAGTGAAATATGGAACGGAGTGAACAAGATGCGCGCAGCGGATGTGGTAGCGAAACGGCTTTATGACAGTGGGTGCCGATGGGCCTTTGGAATGCCGGGTGGCGAAGTTCTGACACTGCTGGATGCGCTTGAAAAGGTCGGCATTCAATTTGTGCTGTGTCGTCATGAAAACGCGGCTGGGTTTATGGCCGAAGGCAGCTATCACCGCACAGGTGCGCCTGCGATCTTGTTGGCAACCGTAGGGCCAGGTGCATTGAACGGCATTAATGTCGTCGAAAACGCGCGCGAAGACCGTGTGCCAATGATCGTACTGACCGGCTGCGTCGACCCCGAAACAGAACAAACCTATACCCACCAAGTGGTTGACCAACGGGCCGTCTTTGCGCCTGTGACCAAAGCCAGCTTTACCCTCAACGCAGGCGCGGCCCATGTGATTGCCGACAAAGCGGTCGGAATTGCCACCGAAGGGCGCCCCGGCCCTGTGCATATCGATGTTCCCATCTCCGTGGCCGATGCCCCTGCGACGGGCACAGGTATTTTACGCCCACCCGCCCTTGCGATGGTCCCCGCCCCTAGCGTTTTGGCGGACGCCCGTGCAGCTTTGGCCGGTGCAAAACGACCGCTGATCGTCGTTGGTCTGGACGCCGTGTCCGACGCAGGTAGCGACATCGTGCGCAAAGCGGCCGAACGGCTAAATGCACCCGTGATCACCACATATAAGGCAAAGGGGTTAATGCCCGAAGACCACGCATTGTCACTGGGCGGTGCAGGCCTCTCGCCAAAGTCAGACGCGATTTTGCTGCCCTTGGTGGCGCAGGCGGATGTCATTTTGGCGATCGGATACGATCCTGTAGAAATGCGGGCGGGTTGGCAAAACCCGTGGGACCCACAACGACAGATCGTTATCGATGTCACGGCCGAACCCAACCACCACTACATGCACCAGTCGTCGCACAATTTTATTGGCGATTGCATCGAAACCGTCGCCGCGATGTTGTCAGATGACGCGCTCGCAGGTTGGCCTGACGACAGTGTTTCACAAACCCAAAACGCCTTGGCGCAAGCATTTCCAAAGGGCGACACATGGGGCCCGGCGCAGGCCATCTCGATCTGCCAAGACGTTTTGCCAGCCGACACATTGGCCACCGCCGACAGCGGCGCGCACCGTATTTTGTTAAGCCAGATGTGGCGTTGCACATTCCCGCGGGCGCTGACCCAATCATCTGGGTTCTGCACGATGGGCTGTGCCCTCCCCTTGGCCATGGGCGCACAAATCGTAGAACCGGACCGCACAGTTGTGTCCTTCAGCGGGGACGCGGGTTTTCTGATGGTCGCGGGCGAACTTGCCACCGCCGCTGAAAATAATCTCAAAACTATCTTCGTGGTCTTCGTCGATGCCTCACTTGCCTTGATTGAACTGAAACAACGTGGCCGACAGTTGAAAAACGTCGGCGTTGATATGGCGCGGTCCGACGTGGCAGCGATCGGGCGGGCATTTGGTGGTAATGGCGTGTCAGTCTCAACGGCAGATGGATTGAAAGCAGCGCTTGGCGATGCTCAGAAGGCAGATACCTTTACTGTCATCGGCGTTGAAATTGATAAACAGGCCTATGACAATGCTTTCTGATGCAACCAAAAGCGCGCTAGACGGTGTTCTGGTTCTTGACCTTAGCCGCATTCTGGCAGGGCCAACCGCCACGCAATTGTTGGGCGACCTTGGCGCGACCGTTATCAAAATCGAAAACCCCAAAACCGATGGGGACGATACGCGCACATGGGGCCCACCCTTTGTTGAAACACCGGACGGAAACAGCGACCTCAGCGCGTATTTTCTAGCCGCCAATCGCAACAAGTTTTCCGTCGCCGCCGACATTTCAACACCCGAAGGTCAGGCCTTGGTGCAACGCATTGCAGGGCACGCCCAGATTGTTGTGGAAAACTACAAAGTCGACGGGCTGAAAAAGTACAATCTAGATTACGCGTCGCTGTCAAAACTGAACCCCGCGCTTGTCTATTGTTCAATCTCTGGCTTCGGACAAACGGGGCCAAACCGCGACATCCCCGGCTATGACGTTATGGCCCAAGGGTTTGGCGGGATCATGTCACTCACCGGTGCGCCCGACGGCGACCCGATGAAGGTGGGCGTTGGCGTTTCAGACCTGATGTGTGGAATGTATGCCACCGTCGGCATCCTCGCGGCCTTGCGACATGCGGAAGCCACAGGCGAAGGCCAGCAGATCGACATCGCATTGGTCGACACGCAAATGGCGTGGCTGGTCAACGAAGGCACAAATTTCATCACATCCGGGCAAAACCCGATCCGACGCGGTAACGCGCACCCTAATATCGTTCCATACGATGTTTTCCCGACCGGAGACGGCCACGTTATCATCGCTGTGGGCAATGACCGCCAATTCGCGGCCTTTTGTCAGGTAATGGACCGCCCCGAACTGGCCGAGTCGCCGGAATTTGCAACCAACCCAAACCGGATTGCCAACCGCGAAGCGCTAACCGTTGAAATAAATGATATGTTTCAAAGCAAAACCAGCGCCGTGATCCTCGAATTGTTACAACGAGTAAAGGTCCCCTGCGGCCCGATCCACACGGTCGAACAGGCATTAACCTCTGATCAGGCCGACGCACGAGACGCCATTGTGACCGTCGAATCGCAAGACGCCGCCTCGGGAACCGTTTCATTGTTGGGCAATCCGCTAAAGCTCTCGAAAACGCCGGTGCGATACGCAAACGCACCACCACGTTTCGGGGCACATACCCAGCAACTTGATGAAATATTAGACAAACACAAACGCTAACGGCTGACATGTTGTTCACGGTTTCGACAGATCACGGACCAGTGATGTGCATGGCGCAAGATCGGTCGGGTATTAGAAACAGCATGCGCGGCTAGTCGCCTCGCGCCCCGTTAAAGGATGTAAAATGCGTATTGATAGCTGTGCCTGTGACATTAGCCTTACTGACCCGGACGCCTTAGCGGCGTGGAATGGGGTTGTTCATGGGGTGCTGTCTCATGGCAGTCAAACAGGCGACCACTTGAACCGCCTGCTAACGCTTGCACCCGATTTTGCCATGGGTCACGCGATGAAAGGTCTAGCCTGTTTGATGCTGGGCCGCCGCGAAATGTTTGCCGTGGCCAAAGCCGCAAGCGACCAGGCACAGGCACTACTGGCCCAAGGCGGTGCGACAGCACGCGAACGTTTGTGGTGTATGGCGTTGCAAGATTGGTTGGCAGGTAAACCGACCCAATCCATCGCCCACATGGAAAAAGCACTAGAATTGAACCCGGCAGATACCATCAGCATGAAACTGTCCCACGGGATCCGGTTCATGTTGGGCGACGGGGCTGGCATGCTGCGGTCTGTTGAACGGGTGATCGATGCCCACAGTCCAGACCATGGGCATTACGGTTACGTCCTTGGGTGTCATGCCTTCGCCTTGGAAGAGGCCGGGAATTTCGCCTTGGCCGAGGCAACAGGCCTGCGCGCCTTGCAGTTTGCCAAGGACGACGCATGGGGTTTGCATGCGGTCGCCCATGTTTATGACACGACCCACAAGGTCGACGCCGGTATCGCGCTTATCGACGGCAACGCCCCTGCATGGGATCACTGCAACAACTTCCGCTTTCACGTCTGGTGGCACAAGGCCCTATTGCATCTGGATCAAGGCGATATTGCCACGGTGCTTGACCTTTATGACACCAAAATCCGCGATGAAAAAACCGACGACTACCGCGATTTCTCGAACGCCAGTTCCCTTTTGATGCGGCTTCAAATCGAAGGCGTTGATGTTGGTGAACGTTGGGTTGAATTGGCTGATTTGGCCGAAAAACGCAGCGATGACGGCTGCCTGACGTTTGCGGATATGCATTACATGTTGGCCCTGATCGGGGACACCCGCCCTAATGCGGCGGCGCGCCTGAATGCACAGGTCGCACGCAGCAGCCAAGTTAAGGATGATACCGGCCGCGTCATGATGACCCCGGGACAAGCGACGTCGACGGGCCTTTCAGCATTTGGCGATGGCGACTACCACGCGGCCTTTGCCCATCTCAAAACCGCTCAGCCTGATTTCCAAGCCATGGGCGGCAGCCACGCACAACGCGACATTTTCGAACGTCTAACGATCGAGGCAGGGCTACGCGCAGGCCGTTTGGCTGACACACAGATGTTGCTCTCTGCCCGCACACAACGGCGCGACGGTTTCGAAGACGCTTTTGCGGCATCTCGCCAAGCCCAGATTACAAAATTGCAATCTGCCAACATGTCAAATACTGCGGCTGAATGACCCTTATCAAATTGGTGAGTATGCAACTGTGAGCGATCAATCTGCGCCCAGCCCTAAGACTGTTCGGGACGTACGGCTCGATTTTTTCCGTGGTGTGGCGATGTTTATCATTCTGTTCGCCCATACACCGGGCAACCCGTTTACCAGCTGGATTCCAGCACGGTTCGGGTTTTCGGATGCAACCGAGATGTTTGTGTTCTGCTCTGGCATGGCCAGCGCGATTGCTTTTGGCGCGACGTTTGATCGGGCTGGATGGCTTTTGGGCACAGCGCGTGTTGCGTACCGCGTGTGGCAAATTTATTGGGCTCATGTGTGCCTGTTTTTCGCAACAGTCGCCCTTACGGTTTTCTTTACCAATCTAGACATCACCACGCGCAACTATTGGGGCAACTTGAACCTGTGGATGTTGTTCGTTGAATCCGAACTTTGGGAAAACCCCGCCATGTTGCTTAGCTTTATGACGCTGCAGTGGGTGCCCAACCTGTTCGATATTTTGCCGATGTATATGGTGGTTCTGGTGATGATGCCGCTGTTCATCGTGCTGGCGCGGCTTCATTTCGGCCTGTTTGCGGCCGTGTCCATCGTGTTGTGGCTCTTTGCACAACGCGCGCTGACCGAAGACTTGGGCCTGCCCTATTTCAACTTCACAGCCGAACCTTGGGTGGGTGATGACAATTGGCAACGGCGCTGGTTCCTGAACCCGTTTGGTTGGCAGTTGCTGTTCTTTACCGGTTTCGCCTTCATGCGCGGATGGATCCCCAAACCGCCCGTTACATGGTGGCTGCTGACGCTCGCCGCGGTCATCGTTCTGGCCAATGTGCCGTTTTCCAATATTGGCGTGCGCGAATTTGGGTTCGATTTCGCCCGTGAATGGCGTGCCGATCACCGCCAATGGTTTTCCAAAACCGACTTTGGCGTGCTGCGGTTCGTGCAGTTCCTTGCGCTGGCCTATCTTGCGTGGGTCATCGCCGGTGACAAAGGCAACCGTCTGCGCGCCGGTGCCGGTACACTCGGGCGGGTTTGGGCGCCGTTCTTGGCTATCTTCCTAAAGGTCGGCCAGCAATCCTTGGCAGTCTTCGTCGTCTCGATTTTTGTTGGGCGCATGAACGGTGTGTTCTTGGACCTTCTGGGCCGTGAAATGTGGATCGTCGTCGCGGTAAACCTCTTTGGAATGACGGTGTTGGTTCTCACTGCCTACGTCGCCGGTTGGATGAAATCCCAACCCTGGAAAGTAAAAAGGACGGTCCATGCTACGTCGTGAATTCATAGCCAGCCTTGCCGCCCTCGCGGCCTCTCCTGCAGTGTCACAGGACGTGGCGCAGACGGGGCTTCAACTTGCCACAGGGGCACCCTTTGCACCTGAAGACGTGATCGCATTGGCCCGCACCATAAGCGGCAAGGCCTACCAATCCCCTACGCGCATTCCCGAAGAATGGACGCAGGTCGAATACGAAGATTACTTGTCGATCTGGTTCGCATCCCGCAATGCGCTTTGGAACGATCAAGCCAATGTTCCGTTGCGTTTAGACGTCTTTGCACCGGGTTTGTATTTCCCCCACCCTGTGGGCCTGTCCGTTGTCGAAAACGGTGTTGCGCAACCTGTGATGTTCGACCTCGACGTCTTCGACAAAACCGACAAATTCCCAGACCTCCCAATCGACGACACGTTGGGCTATTCCGGCCTTCGTTTGCGGGCCGAACTGGAACGCGCGGGCATCTACCAAGAATTCGCTGTGTTCCAAGGGGCCAGCTATTTCCGTGCCATCGGGACGGGCAACATTTACGGCCTCTCCGCACGTGGTTTGGCCATCGACACCGCACAAGACAGCGGTGAAGAATTCCCCGACTTCCGCGAATTCTGGTTGGAAAAACCAGCTGAGGGCAGCGAAACTTTCATACTGCACGCCCTGTTGGACAGCCCCAGCTGTTCAGGCGCGTACCGGTTCGAAATCACGCCCGGCGACGCGCTGACGATGGACATCGAGGCGCATATTTTCCCACGCAAAGACATGGAACATGTGGGCGTTGCGCCGCTGACGTCCATGTTCCAGTACGATCAGACAAATCGACACCGGTTCACCGATTTCCGCCCAGCAGTGCACGACTCCGACGGGCTGCTTATCTTGAATGGTGCGGGCGAAACGCTCTGGCGGCCGTTGGCCAACCCAACGTACCTGCAAATTTCGTCCTTTGTGGACAACAACCCAACAGGGTTCGGGTTGATGCAACGCGCGCAAGAATACAGCGATTTCGCGGACCTCGAGGCGTTGTACCACCGCCGCCCCGGTGTTTGGGTTGAACCAAAAGAAGACTGGGGCGAAGGCGCCGTGACTTTGGTTGAAATCCCCACACCTTCCGAAATTTTCGACAATATTGTCTGTTTCTGGACCCCAAAGGAAGCCCTGCGCGCAGGGTCGGAAAACGTGTTTTCCTATCGTCTGACGTGGAGCCAAGACAGCGCCTATGGCAACGGTCTTCCGGTCCTCAATACGATGATCGGATCAGCATTTGAAAATCGTGGTATCATCGTTTTGATCGATTTTGACGATGGTCCAGATCTGCCCGAAGATTTCAGCACCATCACCCACCCGGTCCAAGCCAGCGCTGGCACAGTGTCGGGCGGTGTTTTGCAACGTAACCCTGAAACGGGTGGCCCCCGCCTCGCGTTCAAGTTCGAACCGGGTGATGCGCAAACCATTGAATTCAGGACGCAATTACTGGTCGACGGCAAACCACTTAGCGAAACCTGGCTGTATCGGTGGACCGTGTAATGCGCTACAGCGCCTCACATATGCCCCCGCGTGCGCCGCTGGACATGCCCGCGCAAACCTTTGCTGACAAAGGTCGCCCACGGGTCATGCAACGGGCGCGCCGGATAAGGGATTTGTTTTGGCGTCTTGCCGCATTCATCCCGACGATCGCCCTGTCGACCGTCCTTAGTTTCCTGTTGATGGATTACTTCAGCCTTGGCGGGGTCGCCCCGCTCGAGGTCGCGGTGCTGGTCCTTTTGGCGCTGACGTTTGTGAATTTGGCCTTTTCGGTGAACAACGCCTGTCTGGGCTTGTTGCGTGTGGCGATGGTGCGCACAAACGAAACCCCATCCAAAGTCGCCGCGCTGCCCCGCGAAATTGCCTTGCTTGTACCGGTCTACCAAGAAGCCCCGTGGGATGTTTTCGGCAACGCATCGGCCATGTTGAAAGAACTGGACGATGACACAAACGCGGACAGCTATACCCTCTTCGTTCTAAGCGACACGCAAGACCCTAAAATTGCGGCGCAGGAAAACCAGGCCATGGCGGCCCTGCGCGCGGAATTTCACCCCAAGGAAATCGTCTTTTACCGTCGCCGCGCCGAAAACACCGACAAAAAAGTGGGCAACATTACCGACTGGATCGAAAACTGGGGCGGTGCCTACGACGCGATGGTCATCTTGGACGCCGACAGCCTGATGAGCGGGGCTGCCATCCGCCAACTGGCGCAGGCCTTGGCCGATGACCCCGATGCCGGACTGATCCAAAGCCGCCCGACATTGATCGGTGCGCAAACGTTGTTTGGCCGCGTTAACCAGTTTTCGAATTCCGTTTATGGTGGCGTTGTCGCCGAAGGCCTTGCGTCGTGGTCCCAACACGAAGGAAACTACTGGGGGCACAATGCCATCATCCGCACACGGGCCTTCGCCCAAAGCGCCCGCCTGCCCTACTTGCGCACACTTGCCGGTTCAGAACGTCTGATCCTCAGCCACGACTTTGTGGAAGCCGGTATGCTACGGCGCGCCGGTTGGGCTGTGCGTTTGCTGCCCCGCGTCGATGGCAGCTACGAAGAAACACCCCAAACACTGATCGATTTTGCCTTGCGTGACCGACGTTGGTGCATGGGCAACATGCAGCACTTGCGTTTGCTGGCGACGCGCGGCTTCCATCTGATTTCGCGCATCCACTTGCTGCAAGGTGCATTGGCATTCCTGATGTCACCGGCTTGGATGGCCGTGCTGATATTATGGTCGTTCCTAGGCATGGCACCGGCATCACCAAGCGTCTATTTTTCTGAAAGCGCCCCTCTCGCCCCCGCTTGGCCGCAACAAGAACTCAGCATCACGCTGATCTATCTGTTGTTTGTTTACGGCATGTTGCTGTTTCCAAAGGTCGTTGGCGCCATTCTGTTTGGACTGCGGGCCGAAACGCGCGCCGCTTACCGGTCTGGCACAACCTTCCTTGGGTCGGTCTTGTTCGAACTGCTTCTGTCTGTGCTGTATGCACCTATCACGATGGTCCAAACGACGATTGCAACCTTCTATGCCCTCATCGGGAAACCCGCGCATTGGGCCCCACAGAACCGCGGCGCCTATGGCTACAGTTGGAAACAAACGTTCCGGTTCCATTGGGTCGAAACCTTGTGTGGCGTCATCGCCTGCTCTGCTGTTATTTTCGGTCAGGCGTCCGTGCTTATCTTACCCATCGCAATCAGCCTGATTGGTGCAGTGCCCTTGTCACGCCTGAGCGCGATGCCGGTGCAGAACTTGTCGCTGCGGTCTTTGCGGTTGGACACGCCACATACGTTGAACGAACCACAGATCGTTTCGCTGGCACGGGCCGAACGGGCGTGGATCAAATCGGTCGTCACCGAAACACCGCGTCCAGAACCCATCGCCGCGGAATAGACGGCCCTTAGGCTGGGTCGACCCAATCCACCATCGGCAGGTCTGACGCGATCCAACCCGGCCCAGCGCGCGACCCAAGCATTCCTTCTGGCACATCAATGATGTTGGGAATTCCTGCGTCTTGCAACGCGTTGAACGTTCTACGAGACCGCACACCGCGCGCGCAAATCAACGCAATGGCCACCGATGGATCGGGACGCGCTGCACGGACAGCCTCGACGAAATCCTCGCGGCGCATGTCGATCGGCACCGCGCCATCGGCTATGCCCGTTGCGCGCCATTCATCAGGTCGCCGAATATCGATCAGAATGATATCTCCCGCCGCTATGGCCGCTAAGGCCTCGTGCGGGGTAAGCGTTCCGTCTGATGAGGCCGTCTGGCTTTGCGCACTTCTCAGGCTTGCAAGCCCCCCGACCCCAACGGTCAAAACAACAACTCCACCCAAAAACCCACGTCGCGATATCATCATATCATTCACCTCTTAAACCAACGGCACCGGCACATACCTAAACCCATCCCCCAGCGGCCGGATCATCCCGACGCCTGGAAACGGAAAATGATAGCCGGCCACAAGGGTCTGTTCTTCGGCGGCTTGCGACAAAAGCCGTCGGCGTGTTTCAACCGCCAGCGATTTGTTCAAATCGGCGCCGACTGTCCAGTCTGGCTGTTCTAGGTTTGCGATGTAGTGCACTGCCGTGTCGACCAAATGCAATAAGGTTTGTCCGCCGCTTTCAAGACGCAAAGCGAAATGGCCGTGTGTGTGGCCAGGCGCAGCAACCGCAAACAGACCAGGTGCAAGCTCGTCACCATCCGAATAGCTCCGCATACCATGGGCAACGGGCAGCAGGTGATTGCGGCATTCAATGATCATTTCACGCAAGGCAGCAGGCGCGCGATCTGGATCCTGTGTCCAAAATTCAAATTCAATGTCGGGCAACATATGCAGCGCATTCTTAAACAGCCGTTCACCCTGCGCACTTAGCCCACCGACATGGTCGGGATGCCCGTGTGTTAAGACGATGATGTCGATGTCATCTGGTGTTAGGCCAAGCACCGCAAGCGACTGCATCAAACGTCCGTTGTCTTTTTCGTTCCCATGAAACGTCACATCCCCCATGCCGGTATCGATCAGAACCCGAACACCTTGGGTTTCAATAAGCATGACTTGAAGCGGCATTTCGGCCTTGTCATTGGAAAGCCCGTAGCTGTCCAAAAGCGCGCCAACCTGCGCGCGCCCAACGTTGGCGCCAAACATGCCAACACCCATCGAAAAGCTACCATCATCGATGACGTTTATGGTCATCTCCCCAAGGGTAAACCCCCTGATTGCACGCATTGGCATCAACCCATCTGCACGCAGCGGGCCAGAAGGCGTCAAGCTAAGCCCCGCCAAGGAAGAAAGCCCAGCCAAGAAAGTGCGCCTATTTTGATCAAGGGTCACATCAAATCCCATCATAGTTAGATAGATAAAACTATTAAGGATGCTCCACTTTCGGGCAAGCCAGACGTCTACACGTTCCCGCGAGGGGCCCACCCTTCATAACGACGGGTTTCCCTTTCTGGCGTAGAACGGTTGCAACGAGCCGCAAAGCCTACACAAAAACACCGACCTACTTCTTCTCGAAAAAGGTGCCAAAACATCGGCACGTTCCTAGCCAATGCTATATTTGGCCATCTACGGCATAATTCCAAAGGGCGGATTGTAGACCTCAGCCGCGCGCACACCAGAATATCAAAAAGGCAAAGAGCGAACGTTGTGTGTTTGTGGCGTTGATCGGTCCCTACGGAAGGCACATCTATCGCCCAACAGACTCGGCCGCGTCGGCAGATCACGCGCTTGACATCTCTCGAACTTCAAAAGACACACGTGACAATGAATGCTTTGAGAATTAGTATTTGAAATGGTGTCCTAGATCACTGTCTTTAGAGTTCTCTCTGTCTTCGGTGTGGTTTGAGCGATGTAGGATTTCCATCTTGACCAGTGCCTGTCAACAACCTCGATTACGCTCCAAGCAAGAGCTTATCATTAAAGCACGTGAAGCGGTACAGGCCAACGACTGGACCGAAGCTTTGTCGCGATGCAATACGATTTCTAAGACATTTCCAGATCACTTGCCGCCTGCTTATTTCATGATGAAGTTTCGCGCATTGAATAATCTCGGGCGTGTGGACGAAGCGAAACACGTTTTGAATGATGCAGTTTCTCGTGGTGTTCCGCAGGCAAACCTATGGGTGTTATGGATAAAGGATTCCGTCAAGATACGCGATTGGCCTGAGGTCGCCCGCCGGGCAAGTTTGGCAGTCAAACAATTTCCGGACAATCCACTACCCGCGTTGTTCGAAGGGATAGCGTGGCTCATGCTTGGTGACATCTCCCGCGCCCAAACGTCTTTGGACAGCACACATGGTGAGGTAACAGCACTCGTGTTGAAGGTATTGCGCACGAGCCATGGCGATGCATTGGCTCACGACTTCGAGATACGATGGCGCACCGTCTCGGACTCTCAAGGAATTGTGGCCGGCACACAGCATCTACGTAACCTGATGCTGCAGGGGCCTGAGGCGCTTACTGCTGATGAAGGAACCATTCCAAACATCCCGCCATGGGTCGCAAACCTAGTCCTCAGAACCATGCCCGATGTGCTGGGAGTTGAACTGCAAAAGATTGCAGATTGGCCTGAGGTTTCTAACCGGACGCCAATATACCCAGCAAGGCGACCCATGATCGTTTGTGCTTACATGACCGAGGCGACCCCCGGACCGCACATGCGGTTTATCAACGGGTTTGCCGGCGCATTGGCGACATTGGACGAGGTCGAAAAGGTGACAATTCTGGTGACGCAGGAATGCGAACCAGAATGCGTGCGAGCACCTGTTGTCGACGCTGGACCATGGGACGCGCAGCGGGAAGAAGATTGGCATCGTGATCTTGCCCATGTTGCTGGTGATTATGTCCACAAGATCAACATCGTTGTTGTCGGCAAGCATGGTGCGGTGTTCCCGCAAGAGGCAGCCCTTGATCTGGCACGCACCCACGATCCAGACATATTGTTTCCCATCATAGGCATCCTTGAAAGCCCGGTGGTCGCCCAAATCCTTGCGCGGAACATTCCAACGATCGCCATTCAATCGAGCATGACAAACGATGTTCCGAAATTTGCGGACATCGTTATGGCGCATGGCGGGGGTTATAATCTGGACGAACCAGAGTTCGAAAGATGTCGATCCTACCGAATTCCCGTCTATCCGTTCCCTCGAACAGGTGAGAAAAACCCGACCATTCCGCAGTCGAGCGCACGACTTCGGATCGTAACCGCCATGTCTGGTAGCCGCCTAAACAAACTGATCAGACCCAACTCTCCTCACCGCAAAGAAATGGCCGCATTTTTGAGAAACAATCCCGACATAGACTGGCTTTTACTTGGCGCCAAAGATCCAGAACAATGCCGTGCTATTCTAGGTGAGAACGAGGAGGATGGTTTAAAGACCCGTGTCACCATAGGCGGCTTCGTTCCTGACCTAAGAGCTGCCTTTGAAACCTGCGACATTTACCTTCAGCCGTCTACGAATGCAGGCGGGGCGATGGGGGTCGCCATGGCGCTCGAAGAAGGCCTACCAATCGTCGCAATGCGCGACTGTGATGCCGGAAATTTCTTACCGCTAGATAGCTTGATTGAAAGCGATAAAGACGTTGTCGACAAGCTCCAGGAACTTGTCTCGGACCCCGAAGCCCGCACCAAGCTGGCCAACATACAACGCACTCACATGCATGATCACCATTCCATCAAAACGTGTGGGCAAGACATGGCTGCGCTGATGAAAGAAGCACATACTTTCTTCTCAGGTCGGGCGGTCTGATGCGGGTTCCCTTCCTTAGAGCATCCCTTCCGCCAATAGAGGCTTGGGCACCGTCTCTTCAAACGGCGTATGACAAAAAATGGTTCTCGAATTTTGGATCAATCGAAAGGCGGTTCGCCGAGCGCTGCGCGGAGGTTTTCGGGGCCCCCGACTACGAGGTCGTGCCGGTGACGAACGCGACCTCTGGACTTACAGCAACGCTTCTCGGGCTCGGTATCAAAGGCCGTGTCTTGCTTCCCGCCTTTACCTTTGCAGGGACGCTGCACGCAATCAAAGCGGCCGGTTGTCTACCCTGTTTGGGCGACGTTGACCCACAGACTGGGGAACTGACTATAGCCGCGGTTGAACAGGCGCTAAGCCGCGGACCAGTAGAGGCCATCATGCCTGTCAGGGCGTATGGATTTGTCCGCAACAGAGATGACTTGATTGCGTATTGCTCTGACAGGAACATTCCCGTCATATTCGACTCTGCCGCAGCGTTTGGTGCCCCCGGCCTACACGGAAAAATAGGGTCGTCCTTGGGTGAAATAGAGGTTTTTTCCCTTCACGCCACGAAGACAGTTTCGGTTGGAGAAGGAGGCTTGATCTTTGCACCACGCGACGTAGCCGACCGTATCCGTTCGGTAACCAATTTCGGCTTTCGGCCTGACCGCAGTTTCGGAGATGGTGGCAACATGAAGCTTGATGAAGTGCGCGCCGCGATAGGGTTGGCCGCTTTGGACACCGCGCCCGAGATTATCGCGCACAGGGCGCGCATTGCAGCAGACTACGACGCAGCCCTCGATCCATGGACGGCAATCGCCACACGTCCGGTCGCACCCGGGCCGACGCCTTGGCAGAGTTATCCAGTCAGGTTCGCAACCCACGAAGCGCGTCAGATAGTCGAAACAGCGCTTGCGGAAAAGGATATCGAGACGCGGATTTATTACGCGCCAAGCCTATCCAAAGGATACCTTGGCGATGAGCTAGAGGGACAGGACATGGTACAGACCTCCGAAATGTTGGCAGAGACAATGCTTTGTCTCCCCATTCACCCTGCTATGACGCAACCAGAAAGAGACCACGTGCTGGCCGCCCTTACTCAAGCACTTGGGCGGCTATCTTGATGATTGACGCAAGCATCAAAACGCGGATCGCGATTTTCGGGGTCGGCGGTTTCGCCCGGGAAGTCGCACCCTTGTTGAACCCGGCAGTAGACATTGCTTTCGTGTCTGATCGCCCTGAAGAGCAAGGCCTTCGTGTTCACGGACGTACTGTTCTATCGTTCGAACAATTAATTTCACCACAAGAAAACGACCGCGAGGTCGTGGTCGCGGTGGGGTCGCCGCAGGCAAGGAGCGCTATCGCCGCTCGGTGCACGGCAGCCGGACTTGCCTTCGGGCAGACCGTGGCGCCGACCCACCGAACGCTTGGCCCTTGCCAGATTGGAACGGGCGCGGTGTTATGTGATCACTCAATCATCACCAGTGATGCAAAAATTGGACACCACTTTCACCTCAACATCTTTAGCTACGTCGCACACGATTGCATCATCGGTAATTATGTAACGTTTGCCCCGAATGTCTGCTGCAACGGCAACGTACGGATTGATGATATGGCGTACATAGGAGCCGGCGCGATTATCCGCGAAGGTGGCCCCGGAGCGCCACTCCACATCGGGGCTGGTGCCGTGATCGGGATGGGAGCCGTCGTGACGAAAGACGTACCTGCGGGCGCAACAGTGGTCGGAAACCCCGCAAAACCCATGCGCACGTCCCACCGCTAACCGCTAATACAAGAGTAACAATATACACACTCCCCCTGTCGAGCACCGGTCTGTTCTCAAACGCCCCAAAGTTGCCTATTTCGAGTGGGTTTTCCGACACCTCAGTCGCCGCCGCCCTTTGTCCGTGGATGGGTTCTCCAATGTTGGCGACCGCTCGAAATAAACAAGCCGGGCGCGCCTTCAAAGCAAGGGATCTCCGGACCGTCCATTGTATGTAACCACGGTTGATCTCTCGTCACACCAACCTTCGATACTCCAGCGCCCGGTCGTGAACATCATTCAATGTCACTACACCAAACCCGCATCTCTTCGGCCAACGTCTAATTGTTTCGAACCAACGCTCATGCGTGTCAGTCGGAAACCCTGCGGTAAGTGGAAACCCGACAAGGATCGAGCATCCGTTTATCTTTCTTGGCCCAAATGTGGTTTGGCAATAAATGCACCCACAGGTCGTGCTCGAGAGAATCTCTTCGCTGTACATGCTAAGTCTCCCCTGAGCCTGTTCTAAAACACCACTCATTCGTTCGCCAAAAGCACCAAAACTCCTACCTGCAATGAATAGAAACGAGTCCAATTGAAGAGCGGTGAGGAGCAACCACGAGCGCGAGCAAACCAACAAAAAAGCCCCATAAGGGGTTGAATGAGTGCCAACAGAACTGAATGAAAATGGTGGGTGGCGGAGACGAAGTCCGCAACATAAACCCCTTAATGCATTGATACAAAAAGACTAATATTTCTTACTCTACACTCATACCCCACTTTGTACCACATCATACTGCAGCTTGGACACGCACTCGCAAAAGCTAGATTTGGCTAACACGGCAAAATTCAGTGGCTTTATGCAATCAGAGAGACGGGAGAGGGTACAAACTCGTCTGCTAGCTCATCATATTTCAAATCGAAAACCTCCAACTGCAACTCACCAGTACTGCTTCGATCGATTGAGCAGATATGGATGAAATGATTATCAGTTGAGTCAATCGCGGAAACGCTACCTGCGCAGTAAATATGGGGATGTGTTCCAACTTGCCGTTTATTTACGTGAGTATGACCACAAAAGATATGTTTGACACCAAGCTGCTTGGCCAAATGCGTCACCTTCTCACGTTCCTCCAATACAAGGGCGGTTGAGACCCCATCGGCAGGCGAAAAGTGAAGCGCCCAAATTACAGGCATCTCGGGATTTTCCCTTTGCCACTTCCGGGTCTGAAAATCCAGTTCACTCAGAATAACGTCATCAACGGCACCACGGCCCAAGCGCCGCAAGTATCCAGGATCGCTGCCGTCTGCAAAGCAAAAATCAGCTGAAATTAAACCAACCGAAATATTATCACTCTGCAATTTCTCCGAACAGACACCCTTATTCGGCTTATAGATCGCATGAAAAACCTCATCGAACTTCGCACAGCCTGGGGTCGCGAAATCATCTTTATATCGATCGTGGTTTCCCGGGATCACGTGTAATGGAATACCTAAACCACCCAAGCGCGGCTCAAGAGCTGCGTTCAAGTGTTCCTTGGTTTTACTATCAAGGAAGACCTGCTCCGCAACGGCTAGATCATCGTCAAGCCCGGTGGTTGCGAGATCACCGAGAACGACTAGTAAGTCGAGTTCACTCGAAAACTCTTCAAGAAAGTCTGCAGCGGCGAGCAAAGGTACGTCATCATAACTTGCAGGCTTCAAGAACGAAAAATGGTGCTTTTCTGCGCTTTCAGGTTTGGAACTTGGACCGACAACGTCAATGTTTGCCCATAACTTTCTATCCCATAGAGACATTACATTGCGCCTACGAGCTTGGATACAAAGGTGAGGATCTGCTATCAGCGCTATCCGGATCGGCACGGTTAACCCTTTAGCACTTTCATTAGTTTTCTCGAACGACGCTTGTTCAATATCAAAACAAGCTCTTCCGCACTATCGATGACAAGTTGTCCCCAACGCCCCATGAAAACTGCGCCATCCGCAGATTGGGCGTATAACTCTTCCCTAAACAGATCGAGAAATGCGACAGCGTTCCTTGGCGGCATCATCAAATGATCTTCAATCAATCCCTCGACACTAGGGAGCAGTTTATGGGCGAAAGTGATCCGATACCGACCACCCTCATAAGATTTTCGCTTCGCAAAGTTTGAAATTACTTTACGAAGTTGTTTCGCTAATTCGGTCGAGAACTGAGCATTGGACTCGGCCTCACTGGCGGAAATTTCGGCTTGCCCTGCCTCTCTCCTGACAGCATTCAAGCCATCGACCCAAGCCGCAACCAGGTCCGATGATGGTACAAATCCCGAGGTCGGCAAGGCACTATCCGTGTCGACATCCGGACTCACCGACAAAACCACTTTTTCAGGCACTTGCACGTTGCCAAGAACAAATGCCGAAACATCATCTGCGGGAATCGACGGGACATCCCCAAGCTGATTGAGGGCCGCCTTTACATGAGCGAAGTGCGTCTTTGGTGAACCGCGACGACCTATGATCATTCGCGTCTCACGATCACTTCGAACGTTGACCGTTGCATAACGCACCCATGCGTTTGCAGACTCACTAAGCTCAACAACATGAGGACTAGCCGCCCCTACCGAAACTTGGTCAGCAACTTTGGAAAGCAACAAGTGCTTCACCCGCTGCCTGGTCGCATGGCTTGCTATGTTTCTTACTGCGGCATCAGTGATTTTCCATGCATAACGATCGGAAGGCGACTCACTATCGTGGACCCCATTGATGGCGAAAGGTTCTACCTGATCGATACCATCGTCGTACGGAGAGGCATGAAAGCCACTAGCATCAAACATCATCATTGCTCAAAATGCTCAATTTTTTTCTAATTTCATCAATAGTTTCCTGCAATTTATCTAGCGACTTTTCATCGAGCTGTAGAAGTAGCTCCCGTTCGTTTTGTTTTGCAGAGTTAGTCCGAATACCCAATTGCACAATGGTTACTGACTCCCCAAGACGCCCGGTCAGGTCACCACTATCATCTCGTTCGAAGTCACTTCTGAGATCAACGAAGTTCGCTAAGCCTGTGATATTGGGAAGCAGGCCGTCGCGTAGCCTCGCCCTTTTCGTTGCGTTTCCTTGAACATCTCTATGGGAAAGCAACGAGTGCAGCTTCTCAGCAAGAGGCCCTACTTCATCAGAGTCGATGTTTTCCTCTAAGAACGCTACTAGCGTCGGCAATACCTCTTCATCGGCGAGATCAGAGGTCTGTAAGTACAAAAAGGCTATGAACGACAGAAAATATCGCAGCTCGTCCTCGTCCACACCTGTAGCACTCGAAAGAACCGCCAACTCATTGTCGCTAGGATCGGTCGATGACGATCTTTGGAGTTGCTTATCGATCTCTTTAATGACGCCAGCTTCATAGTTGGCAGCAGCAGCTAGAATCGTATCCAGTGACGGTGGCATAATGCCCTGCATGTCTCATGGCCCTTCCAAACGAACGCGACGCAAAATAGCCTGCAAGGCTATTTCAAGCAGGCCACGTCGATACAGTGGTATAACAATGTACCTTACAAGATGGCAATACGGGTGCTTTTTCCAAGCTTTTAAGGGTTTTATTCGTGGCAAACTACTTAATGACGATGCCAAGTTGCGCACTAACAGCACTAGAATCGTCACTGCTTCGTAGTCGCACAGCTCCTCCAGCACACGCCCGCAAATTTACCAAGCAATCTACTTGAGCCAGAGTTGTCAAATAATGGCCTATTTCGATGGGCAAGTACTACAAGTCTAATCCAGCGTCATTCTCGATATCGCATGCCGATCCTTGTGCTTGCCACAGACCTGGCCCTGTTGAGTAAAACCACGCGCAGCTCTAATAGCTGTAGGTAGCACCTCAATGCCTGCGTCCCCTTTGCCCAAATAAAGTGCCAAGTTGAGCCCGTTCAGCGCAGGCCTAGTATCGACTGCCAAATGCCAAGCTCGTGCCTCTGAGCGAGCTATCTCACCCTCCGTTGGCTCGATTGCTAGGAACATCGGCAGTCGGGCTAACCCAAAATGGCGTTCAACATAGGTTGCTAGTTCATCTCGCCATTCGGCTTTCGAGTGAAATGCCATGTGCCAATGCAATCCGCCGTGAGCATTACGCGGGTTTTCCTGAACCCAAATCCAAGGAAACTTACCGCCACGGTTGGTGGTAAACTTCCGAAACAACTCTACCGTTTTCGCTATCCGGTCCCGTGGCGGCAGGGACATATACGGATAATCAGCGCCTTCCGCTCTAAGCGCATGCCACCTCAAAGTAAGTAGCGTATTGAGAGGCAGATCGTTCCTGGCGGCCACGTCGGCAAACTCCACGAACCGATGCGCGGTTCCTTTCGGAAGGCTTGTTGTAAATCTCGGCTCTGTTGCTACCGAGGTAGGAACGCCGCGCCCGCGTCCGTGTTGCTCTTGAGAGTCTGTAAATTTGCCATCCTCGAACTTCCGTAAGTTTTGCATAGTTTCAAGTTCTCATCAGTAATGGTCCGCACCTTGAAAGGGCGGAGGGTTTAGAATGCCGCTGTAAAAGGATGTTAAACCGCTGATCAGGCGTCCCAAAAGGGCCTGCAATCCCTTTTATAGTGCTCCGCAAAACTCCTAAAAGTCTCGTAAATCAGGCGCGCGTTATTGGGGCTCGACGCGTTGGGCGTTGGCCCAGCTGTTCAAGTCCAAACCTCGATAAATGATCTTGCGACCTAAGCGGTAGAACGCAGGCCCCATGCTCTTGTGTCGCCACTGCGCCAACTTATCGCGGTCCCCGATAAGGTTCAGTTCCTCGTCGCCTAGGACATAGTTCCGATTATCTTCAAACAGATCAGTCATTGCTGTATCTCCTCAGTTTAACTTGGTGATCTAAACTGAACACAGCTGTCGTGTTCGCGCGACTATATCAGCGCGATGGTTTCTGACTTTTTTGAAGAATTTCCTTCAAAATCTCGGTAATCGCTTCCAATTTCACTGGGCGAACCTTTGCCGCTTCAAAGCAGATTCGGCTTTCAATAAATCGAGCGAAGGGCTTCGCTTTGATACGGCGAGTGCCTTTGACACGGAACGTGGCCAGTTCGGCCTCAGACAGTAGCTGAAATTGCTCCTCAACCAGCCTAAACCGAGTCTTACGATCTCGTTTTGATTGTTCGGTTGCACTTCTCGCTTGTTTCGCACCGCCTCGGAACTTCTGCCCTCTAATGGTATCCTCTTCATGGGCAAACTTGATACCTAGCTCAGCATAGAGCTGACCAATCAACACCGCACGATCAACAATTGAGTCGGAGGGCCAGAACCAAAGCTCCAAAATTTTTGCACAGTACCAAGGTACTGAGAAAATCTCGCCACGGGCGCATTCATCGGCCCAGATCAGTTTTGCTGCAACTGCGATCAAAGGAACTTTTGAAGGCGATTCCCAGAGTGGGTCGATAACGTTCCCCTTATCATCACACTCAGTGTCTCGAATGGGCTCGAAGAGCACGGAGCCGTCCAATGCCCGTGCTTCAAAATGCAGCCAATCCTTTGGTTTAACAAATGGGGTGCCGTCGTCGTCGTAACCAATTCGAGACTCAGCAGATTTGAAAAAGCCCAGTCGACACAACGTCAATAAGCAACTGAAAACGACGCTAGAAAGATCGCTTTCGAGCAGTGCGGTAAACTCGAAATCATCCGGCGGCCCCGCTTCAGAAGAAGCAAATGGCATGATTTCCAAAGATGTGATGCCACTCTTGCGGGTATAATGATGAATATTGTCTCCAAACAAATGGTAAGGGCCAGTAGAGCGCTCAACTGAAGGCTTAGTTCCTTTTGCCATCACAATGTTTCCAACGAGGCTTTTGGACTAACGAACGCCGACCATCGCTCCATCAATACCCGTCGTTTGTCCAGCAAATCAGACCGCGCATAGGCCCTTTCCACTTCAGACCCAACTCTATGCGACAGGCTCAATTCGGCAATTTCACGCGGGGCGCCGGCGACTTCCGATGCCCAATCACGGAACGTAGAACGGAAGCCGTGAACCGTGACGCCCTCAACATTCATTCGGCGCAACAACATCAACATGGCCATGTTTGAAAGTGGCTTGTGCCGTTTCTGGCCCTCAAACACGTATTCAGACTTTAAAGCCTGCAATGGTTCAATGATTGCAAACATTTCATCCGTAAGCGGGACGCGATGTTCCTCACCCGTTTTCATCCGCTCATCTGGGCAGACCCACAACCGCGCATCGAAGTCGATTTCGTCCCACCGCATTCCAAGTGCCTCATTGGTTCTTGATCCGGTCAAACAGGTAAACCGCAAGGCGTTTGCCGCCATCGCATTGCGCGATTTCAAATCAGCATAGAAGGCTGGCACGTCCTGCCAACGCATTGCCTTATGATGTTTTGGTTTGGCCTTAACCTTGGGCAATGCGCCCGCGTCCTTGATTCCCGTCACAGGATTCTCGCCAGAACGGAAACCTTTGGACTTCGCCACATCCAGTACGATCTTGATCCGCTGCGCCAACCGCCGCGCTGTTTCGTGCTTTACCGTCCAAATAGGCGATAGGCACATCATCACTTCGGGTTGGTCGATACTATCCAGAGGCATCCGCCCGATTTTGGGAAAGGCATAGTCGCGCAAGGTGTTAATCCATTGTTGCCCGTGCTTAGCATTCTTCCACGTAGGCATCCGTTCAATGTGGACCTGTTGGGCAAATTCTTCGAAGGTCGGAATCTCGCGCTGGGCATTGAAGCGTGGGTTCAATCCCTGCTTGGCCATCCGGCGGTATTCTAGCGCACGTTCCCTCGCTTGGTTGATTGTAACGATATCAGCGCCGCCTAAGCCAAAGTCAGTCCGAAGAGGTGCGCCCTTCTTATTCTTGGCCCCTTTAACGACCACCCGCACTATCCAACGCCGCGCACCGGACGGATCGACCACCAGATACAAACCATTGCCGTCGCCATGCCGCCCAGCGCCAAGGTTCTCGACAAGCTTCTTTGTCAGTTTGCCTGATAGGGCCATTAGAAAATACCACACTCCATACCACTCAAGGAATGAACATAGATGTAACCGAAGAAAACTCAAGGCAATCAAGAAAGCGGTTAAAACCTAACAAAACAAAGCAAAAGGGCCGCCCAAGGCGACCCAATCAAACTAGTGATAATGATATGGTGGCGGAGACGAAGGGATTCGAACCCTCGAGACCCTTCCGGGCCTACTCCCTTAGCAGGGGAGCGCCTTCGACCACTCGGCCACGTCTCCGCTGACCCGTCTATCCAAGCACAAATCTGGGGGCAAGCCGTAATTGTCTTTCAAACGAAAAAGCTCGGCTTCAAAAGCGGAAGTCCTATTTCTTTGCGACAAACAATTCGTCGAGCCACGCGTTAAACTGCTGCAAGTTCTTATCCAACCGCCGACTTTCATGGATAACCCGCCAAAGTTCCCGGTCCACAGGGTCAATCGTGTCGTCTTTCTCAAACTTCGAACACTCCGCCAAGACTGCATCTGGGCCAACCGTGTTCACCCCGATAGAGACAGCAGCCTTTTTTGCCGCTGCATATGAAGATGCTCGGAAAATCGGCGGCTTTCCAAAAACTTGGTAGGCAAGCTGCATATCTGGCGTCCAATCAAAGGCCTCAATCATCCCGACCCAATCCGAAGACGTGTTTTGCTTGTGACGCCAAATTCTAAAAGGCACTGATGCAACGCGTTTGGAAACCAGCTGCCCTTCATCTGGGCGACCAAACCGCAACGCAACATCCGCCTCCCCGAATGCCAAGCTTAGGCGCTTATCTGAGCTCAATAAGGAAAGGTTCAAATGCGGCATCGCAAGCCGCGCACTTTTGAGTTCTGGCGCAAGAAAATAGGTAAGGACAAAGTCCAAAGACGTGATCGAAATATTCAGGCTCTGTTCGCTTTGGGGTTCACTCAGTAGAAATAGGTCTTCATCAAACCCCCGCGCAACCGCCGTCAACTTTAGGGCAAGAGGCGTAAACGCCCAGACCTCACCTTTGGTTGGTTGCACCAACATGTCACCACAATTCTCTGAAAGGTGCTGAATATGGCGGGACACTGTTGATGCACTCGTTTGCAACAATTCTGCCGCCCGCGTCATCGTTCCCCCCTCTTGCAAGGCAAGCAGATACCGCAGATCGTTCCAATCTTTAATCATACCCAAATCCACTCTAGCCTGCGCACCCAACGACACGCGCAAGTCACTCAGTTTCCGAATATCGAAATCAACAGCACTGGTTCAACTTGCCAAAAGGATAGCGGTAGGCCCAAAGGAATACGGACCTATACTAAAGGATATAAAAACGCCGCCCATCCACGGTTTCGGCCTACTTCCTAACAATTATGGTAATGCTACCAGTCTCTTACACAAGGAATTCCGACGCACGTTTTTGCAAACACGGCCTTGCACTTTACGCCATGTGCAACCGGCACGCTTCACGCTACCGTGATAGCTGGATGGAAAAGATGGGAGAAATTAGCAAGCCAGGCGGCATTCTGAAACATCACAAAATAGCACGTTGACGATGCGCCATGCGAGAACAAGCCTCACGTTTTTCGCGGCAATCAACGAAACACAATGGACCTGCGCCTCCGCTGATCACACCCCTAATCTGGTGTTTTCACATTTGCTGCTGGTCGCCATGATTGTGATCATACCCGCCGCGTTCCGGGCGCTTAACTTGGAATAGCGTTTAAACTCACCTGCAGAATATGGCCGGTCTCCGCCCTACGCAGGTTTGTCGCGCAACCACACCTAAGAAACACCTCAAAGAATTCTGGCGCAGGCACCACTCACTCATCTACCCAAAGCCTTGCCAGTTACGCGTGACCCGCGCGTACTTAGACGACGGGCCCCAATTCCCGTCGTCTATTTTTTTCCAGTTACATATCAAACAGTGTCGTAGCGATCGGCCGTTTGTGTAAACCTTAACGCGGCCCAGCGTTCGGTGCATTAACCACGCAAAACCCGTATCAAAGCAATACCAGACCCATACTGGGCCCATACCCGAGCAACACCGCGGTTTAGCCTTGTTTTTCAGGCCTTAACCCTTCGATTCGGGGTTTTCCTCTCGGTTTAGGTGACGCGACAGTTTTCGCGTTAACCTTTCGGGCTTACCCCCCGTGGAGGAAGTGCATCACGTCGCCGTCTTTGACGACATAGGCTTTGCCTTCCGCGCGCATTTTGCCTGCTTCTTTCGCCGGCTGTTCCCCGCCCAAGGTGACATAGTCATCATAGGCGATGGTTTCAGCGCGGATGAATTTCGCTTCGAAATCCCCGTGGATCACACCAGCTGCTTGTGGCGCCATCGTGCCCTCTGGGATCGTCCACGCGCGGGCTTCTTTCGGGCCGACGGTGAAATAGGTTTCCAGATGCAACAACGTATAACCGGCCTTGATCAACCGGTCTAAACCAGCTTCTGACAGGCCCATCTCCTCAAGGAACATGGCGGCTTCGTCGTCTTCCAGCTGGCTGATTTCTTCTTCGATCTGAGCAGAGATAATCACATGGCTGTTGCCCTGTGCGGCGGCCATATCTGCGACTGCCTTGGAATGGCTATTGCCCTCGGCCGCTTCGGATTCGCCAACGTTACAAACGTACAGAACAGGTTTCGTCGTCAAAAGTTGCAGCATATTCCACGCCTTAGCGTCATCATCATCAACTTCGACGACGCGGGCAGGCTTCCCATCTTCCAGTGCGGCTTTCGCCGTTTCCAAAAGGCGTTGCTGTTGGACAGCCTCTTTATCACCACCGCGCACTTTGCGGATGATATTCTGAAGGCGCTTCTCGATGCTTTCCAGATCGGCCAGCATCAGTTCTGTCTCAATGGTCTCGGCATCGGCTACGGGGTCCACGCGGCCGTCAACGTGCGTGACGTCTCCATCCTCAAAACAGCGCAGCACATGTGCAATGGCGTCAGTCTCACGGATGTTGGCCAAGAACTGGTTGCCCAACCCCTCGCCTTTGCTCGCGCCCTTCACAAGGCCGGCAATATCCACAAAAGTCATGCGTGCGGGGATCTTCTGTTTGGAGCTGGCGATCTCGGCCAATTTGTCCAAACGCACGTCCGGCACAGACACTTCACCCACGTTCGGCTCGATCGTGCAAAACGGGAAATTCGCAGCCTGCGCAGCGGCGGTGCGGGTCAACGCGTTAAACAAGGTAGATTTACCGACATTCGGCAAACCGACGATACCCATCTTAAATCCCATATCACAGGCTCCTTTTGCAATCTTTGCGCTTCTAGGCCGCGCCGCCCCCTACCGCAAGCAAACTGTGCCAGGATTTGCCCAAGGCAGGAAAAGATGGACGATTTTTTCCAAGGATAGACCACCAGAAAGCTAACCCCCATTGATTTCCCGGCACCTTTCGCGCAAACCCAGCATGAAGATACACACGGGGACGATCATGAGCCGAATTGACGCCAAATTTGCCGAACTCAACGCTGCGGGCCGCAAAGCCTTTGTGGCCTATGTCATGGCTGGCGACCCAGATTATGATAAGTCTTTAGAGATCGTCAAAGGCCTGCCAGCGGCGGGCGTGGATGTGATTGAACTTGGGCTGCCCTTTACGGATCCAATGGCGGATGGGTCCACAATTCAACTGGCCGGGCAACGGGCGCTTGATCATGGCATGACACTGGATCAAACCCTTCAAATCGCACGGGAATTGCGCAAAGAGGATGATACCACGCCGATTGTCTTAATGGGCTACTACAACCCGATTTATTCACGCGGCGTTGAAACCTTTCTGGTGCAAGCGAAAGACGCTGGCATCGATGGGTTGATCATTGTTGATCTGCCACCAGAAGAAGACGACGAACTGTGTATCCCTGCGCAAACCGCTGGTCTAAACTTCATCCGGTTGGCGACACCAACAACCGATGCGAAACGCCTACCGGCTGTTTTGCAAAACACATCCGGATTTGTCTATTACGTCTCCGTCACAGGAACCACTGGCGCTGCGGCGGCCCAAGCCAGTGATGTCGCACCGGAAGTCGCGCGGATCAAAGCATCAACCGACCTGCCGATCATTGTTGGCTTTGGTGTACGTGACCCACAAAAGGCCGAAGAAATCGCCGGTGTGGCCGACGGAACTGTTGTCGGGTCTGCGATTGTTGAAAAAATCGGCGCAGGCGAGCCTGTTGCAGATGTTTTGGCATTTGTAAAAACTCTGGCAGACGGCGCACATCGCGCCTGAATGGCGCAATACCCTTCGAAAGAATTTCCCTAATTTTCTTTGACGTGCATTTCAGCCGACAGGAAACTTGCGCCCAGATTGCCAAATTGGTAAGAAACCCATACCAATTCAGCCGAAAGCGTACCAAATGCCTGTCATCACCACCATCGACGACCTTAAACGTCTTCACAAACGCCGCTCGCCCAAGATGTTTTACGATTACTGCGAAAGCGGGTCTTGGACGGAACAGACATTTCGTGAAAACGAAAGCGACTTTGACAAAATCCGTCTTCGTCAACGCATTGCCGTGGACATGACCAACCGCACGGTCGCCGGCAAATTGATCGGGGAAGACGTGACCATGCCCCTTGCCCTCGCGCCAGTTGGCCTAACGGGCATGCAACGCGCTGACGGTGAAATCAAAGCTGCCCGTGCAGCAGAAAAATTCGGTGTACCCTTCACGCTGTCCACGATGTCGATCTGTTCTATCGAAGACGTAGCCGAAAACACGGAAAAACCTTTCTGGTTCCAGCTCTATGTGATGCGCGACGAAGAATATGTCGACAACATCATCGAACGTGCCAAACGGGCGGGCTGTTCTGCACTGGTGTTAACACTAGACCTGCAAATCCTTGGGCAACGCCACAAAGACCTAAAGAACGGGCTGACTGCCCCTCCTAAACTGACGCCCCCTGTCCTGTTGGACTTGGCGACCAAATGGCGTTGGGGCATTGAAATGCTGCAAACCAAACGTCGGACCTTTGGCAATATCGTGGGCCATGCCAAAGGGGTCGAGAACATGAACTCGTTGCATTCATGGACTGCCGAGCAATTCGACCCGCGCCTAGATTGGGAAAAGGTCCGCATCCTGAAAAAGAAATGGGGTGGGAAACTGATCCTCAAAGGAATCCTAGACGTTGAAGACGCCAAGATGGCTGCAGAAGTTGGCGCAGATGCCATCATCGTGTCCAACCACGGCGGGCGGCAATTGGACGGGGCGCTCAGCTCGATCCGCATGTTACCGTCAATCGTTGAAGCCGTCGGTGACAAGGTCGAGGTTCACCTCGACAGTGGCATACGGTCGGGCCAAGATATGCTCAAGGCCTTGGCGATGGGGGCAAAGGGCGTGATGATCGGGCGGGCCTATATCCACGGGTTGGGTGCCATGGGCGAAGCTGGTGTCACCAAGGCGTTAGAGGTCATCCAAAAGGAACTGGATATCACGATGGCCCTTTGTGGTCGTCGCGATGTTACGACGCTAGACCGTGATGTGTTGCTTGTGCCCGACGATTTTGAAGGGCGCTGGGTTTAAACTGGGCCTAAACCGCACGAATCCCCTTTCCAAACAGGTAAACCTGTCCTATAGGCACGGCTTCACTTGGGGGCCATTCCGGTTCCTGACATGGCAAAGTGGGTCGCCAACAGAATAGGGCGACGCGCGAATTGAAAGGACTATCAAATGGCTGGTCAAGTTCCAGATTTCGAAGTAACCGCACGCGAAAACACAGGTAAAGGCGCTGCACGTCAAGCACGCCGCGACGGCCTGGTTCCTGGCGTTGTATACGGTGGTGGCGAAGACCCCATCGCGATCAACGTTCCGTTCAACGTGTTGTTCAAAAAACTCAAAGCAGGTCGTTTCCTGTCCACATTGTTCAACCTGAAAATGGAAGGCCAAGAAGACGTTCGTGTGATCTGCCGGAACGTTCAGCGTGACGTGGTCAAAGACCTTCCAACGCACCTCGACTTCATGCGCCTGAAGCGTACAACAAAAATCAACCTGTTCATCGGTGTTGAATTTGCAAACGAAGACGCGTGCCCAGCTTTGAAAAAAGGCGGCATCCTGACTGTTGTACGCCCTGAAGTTGAACTGGTTGTAACAGCCGGTGACATTCCTGAAACCATCACCGTTGACCTTACTGGTCTGGAAATCGGCGACACGATCACAATTGAATCCGTCGACCTGCCTTCCGGTGCGAAACCAACAATCGACCGTGACTTCGTTATTGCGAACTTGCAGGCACCTGCCAGCCTTACATCTTCTGACGATGATGAAGATGAAGCCGGCGAAGAAGTGGCTGCGGACGAAGTTCCAGCAGACAACGGCGAAGAGTAATCTCTTCCCAATTCGTATTGCGAAAGGGCGTGCCAGTATTGGCGCGCCCTTTTTCGTTTCAGATAATCAGAGTATAGAACCCCTATGAAACTGTTTGTTGGCCTCGGAAACCCTGGCGCGAAATACGCGCAAAACCGTCATAACATTGGCTTTATGGCGCTCGACCAAATCGCCAGCGATCATGGGTTTTCCCCATGGCGGTCCAAATTTCAGGGCCAAATGTGCGAAGGCAAGCTTGGGTCTGAAAAGATCGTCATGTTAAAGCCCGAAACCTTTATGAACTTGTCAGGGCAATCCGTTGGCGAAGCGATGCGGTTCTTCAAACTCGACAGCACCGACATCACGGTTTTTCACGACGAGCTTGATCTGGCCCCATCCAAGGTACGCCTGAAATCCGGCGGCGGTCACGCTGGCCACAATGGTTTGCGTTCTATTCACCAACACATCGGTGCACATTACGACCGCGTGCGCCTTGGCGTCGGCCACCCCGGCCACAAGGACCGTGTCGCAGGATATGTTTTGTCGAACTTTGCAAAGGCCGAACAAGAATGGCTGGATGACGTGTTGCGCGGCATTGGCGACGGAGCTGTAAACTTGGCGCAAGACGAAGGACCAAAGTTTTTGAACGCAATTGCATTGCGCGCAAATCCACCACGGTCTTCAACGTCCAAACCAAAGCCCAAGGCAACCCAGCCGGCTGCACCGCCAGAACCAGAACCCAAAGACGACCGCACCGCTTTGCAAAAGCTCGCTGATCGGTTTCGTTAACTCTGGGCGCTTGCCGCCTGCCCTTCGCCATGTCACGCTGACAACAAACAGGCGAGGCAAGAACATGAAACCAATTCTGAGATGGATCCTTATGGGGCTACTGGTCTTAATCGTTGTTGCGACCGGTATCGGCCTTTGGCAACGTGAAAAAGTCACACGCCTGATGGCCGTTAACTCCCTGTTTTCGGAAAGCCGGATCGTTGGCAATTTCATCGCCATGAACACGATGTTTGAACAGGCAGAAATGCCTTTGGCCGACGTCACACCCAACCGGCTTGAAACGGGCAACCCAATGGACCTGCCAGCGGGTTTCGCCGATTGGACAGATGAGCGGTCGGTCACGGCCGTGATCGTCGTCAAAGACGGTATCATCCGCCATGAAAGCTACCCCCTTACTGCAGACGGCGAGGACGACCCAGCCTCCTCTCTGCGCATCAGTTGGTCCGTCGCCAAAAGCTATCTGTCGACCCTGATGGGTGTCTTGCACGACGATGGAACCATCCCTGACCTAGACGCGCCTGTCACCCAATACGCACCCAGCCTTGCAGGGTCCGCCTATGACGGCGCTAGCATTCGCGACGTGCTGCAAATGTCGTCCGGCGTGACATTCAACGAAGACTACCTCGACTTCTGGAGCGATATTAACAAAATGGGCCGCGTTCTGGCCTTGGGGAAGTCCATGGATGGCTTCGCAGCGGGTCTGACGGAAACCTACGCACCCTCTGGCGAAAACTGGCAATACGTGTCAATCGACACTCATGTGATTGGGATGGTGATCCGTGGTGCTACAGGGCGTAACGTGCCTGATTTGCTGAACGAAAAGGTCCTAACGCCGTTACGCATGGGGCATGCACCCTACTACCTGACGGACGGATACGGCGTTGCATTCGTGCTGGGCGGGCTCAACATTACAACCCACGACTACGCATTGTTTGGTCACATGATCGCCAATGGCGGCATTTCATTCGGCACGCGTATCGTTTCCGAAGACTGGGTCGTGGAAAGCACAACACCGTCTGCAAACACCGCTGAGGGCGAATTCAAATACGGCTATCAATGGTGGATCCCCGAAGATGCATCCGAAGGGCAATTCATGGGCCGTGGTATCTATGGCCAATACATCTACATCGACCGTCCACGCGGCGTCGTCGTCGCGGTGAATGGCGCAGACCGCGCGTTCAGGGAAGATGGTGTATCGGAGCAAAACGTAGACATGTTCCGCCAACTTGCCGAAAGCTTTGATTAATGGAAATGGATGCATCCCTCAATGTGCTGGGCGACCCCCTGCAAACCTGTTCAACCGACCCCATCACTGGGTTCTTTCGAAACGGCGCCTGCGACACCTGCGCGGAAGACACCGGCAGCCACACGGTTTGCGCCGTTATGACGGCCGAATTTCTCGCGTTCAGCAAGTACGTTGGAAACGACCTCAGCACACCGCGCCCTGAATTCGGGTTTGTTGGCCTCAAGGCCGGCGATGGATGGTGCTTGTGCGCATCCCGCTTTCTGCAAGCCCACGACGAAGGCTGTGCGCCACAAGTCAACCTTGCGGCAACACATCAACGTGCGCTCGAAATCGTGCCACTAGCGGTTTTGAAAACCTACGCGACCGGCGATTAACCTTCGATCGCGTCGATCATGTCGGCTCGGGTGCCGTGACGGCCGCCTTCAAACTCTGTGTCCAAGAACGCATCAACCAGTGACATTGCAAGGCTTTCACCAACCACACGCGCACCGATAGACAGCATGTTGGCATTGTTGTGGGCACGGATCATGGACGCAGAAAACGTGTCCATGCATGCACCACAGCGTACGCCTTTAACCTTGTTCGCAGCCATCATAATGCCCTGCCCAGTACCACACAGGATGATACCAAGGTCAGCCTCACCAGAAGCGACTTTGCGCGCCGCAGCTTCACCGTGCTTGGGGTAATGGGTGCTTTCCGTTGTCACGGGGCCGATGTCATCCACTGTGTAGCCTTTGGCCTCGATGTGCTTTGCCACAGCCTGACGCATATCAATTGCTGCGTGGTCGCTGGATAAAACGATTGTCTTTGTCATCTGATCTTACTCCACAGAACGGCCTTCAGGGCCGGACATGTCAAACCCAAGGTGGCGGGCAACGGTGAAAATATCTTTGTCGCCACGGCCACACATGTTCATGCAAATGATGTGGTCCTTGGGCAGCGTCGGCGCGATTTTCATTACATGGGCCAAGGCGTGGGATGGTTCCAATGCGGGAATGATCCCTTCTTTGTCACAAGACAACTGGAACGCCTCGAGCGCTTCTTTGTCGGTGATGGAAACATATTGCGCACGGCCAATGTCGTGCAGCCAGCTGTGTTCCGGCCCAATACCGGGGTAATCCAAACCAGCAGAGATGGAATAACCCTCGCGGATTTGGCCATCATCATCTTGCAGCAGATAGGTGCGGTTGCCGTGAAGCACGCCCGGGCGACCACCTGTAAGGGACGCACAGTGTTCCATCTTGGCGTTCACGCCCTTACCACCGGCTTCAACGCCGATGATATTCACGTCCTTGTCGTCCAAGAACGGGTAGAACAAGCCAATAGCGTTAGATCCTCCACCAATCGCGGCGATCAGTGTATCCGGCAGACGGCCTTCAGCCTTAAGCATCTGTTCTTTGGCTTCCTTACCGATGATCGATTGGAAATCACGCACCATCGCAGGGTATGGGTGCGGCCCAGCGGCCGTACCAATGCAATAGAATGTGTCGCGCACGTTGGTCACCCAGTCGCGCAACGCATCGTTCATCGCGTCTTTCAACGTCCCCCGACCAGACGTCACAGGAATGACTTCTGCGCCCAGCAAACGCATGCGGAACACGTTAGGTGCCTGACGTTCGACGTCATGCGCGCCCATGTAGACCACACATTTCAAACCAAACTTGGCGCAAACGGTCGCCGTTGCTACACCATGCTGACCTGCACCAGTTTCCGCGATGATCCGCGTTTTGCCCATGCGGCGCGCGAGAATGATCTGCCCCAACACGTTGTTGATCTTGTGCGCACCTGTGTGGTTAAGCTCGTCACGTTTTAGGTACACTTTCGCGCCGCCCAAATGATCAGTCAAACGCTCTGCAAAATACAGCGGCGACGGACGGCCCACATAATGGGTCCATAGGTCGTTCATTTCCGCCCAAAATGTGTCGTCCGTTTTCGCGTGCTCATACTGTTCCTCAAGTTCAAGGATCAGTGGCATCAGCGTTTCAGACACAAACCGGCCGCCAAAGTCGCCGAAGCGGCCTTTTTCATCTGGGCCAGTCATAAAGGAATTAAACAGATCGTTCATTGCGCGTCTCCCTAGGGCTGCGCGGAGATGTAGCGCGACACCCCCGTAGGGTAAAGTAAAAGGGGGCAGAGAACTGCTAAACGCCGCTTAAATTCTACATTCAGTCTACGGTTATTCGATACCAGAAACGGCATTGGCAAATGTGGCGATTTTTCCAGCATCTTTGACACCCGGTGCGCTTTCCAAAGCAGACGATAGGTCTAATTGACGTGCCCCAGTAATGCGGACGGCCTGCGCCACGTTTTCCGGTGTCAAACCACCGGCCAACATCCAGGGTTTGGTCCAGTATTTACGGCTCGCCAAAATCGACCAGTCAAACGTTTCCCCGTTACCACCCGGCAACACAGCATCCTTTGGCGGCTTCGCATCAATCAGAATTTGGTCCGCGACGGCTTCATAGGCGTCAATCTGATCTAGGTCTTCAACCGTGCCGACGCCAACCGCCTTCATCACCGGCAAGCCAACGCGCGCACGCACCTGCGCCACCCGTTCTGGTGTTTCTTGCCCATGCAGTTGGATCATGTCCAATGGAACGGCAGCCATCAACGCGTCCAAAAACGCATCATCGGGGTTCACAACCAATGCAACCTTCGCGACACCCATAGGTACATCGAACGCCAGCGCACGGGCTTGCTCAATCGTCACCGCGCGGGGCGACTTATCAAAAAACACAAACCCCACATAGGCCGCGCCCGCATCAGCGGCCGCAGCTATATCTGCCGCCGTTTTCAGGCCGCACATCTTAATCCGAATATCTGCGGGCATTGATTAGCTGGCTTTGTCCAGCAACGCGACGATTTCGTCTTTGCCTTCGTGCTTTTCAGTCTGAAGGTTGTCCACTTGACGTTTCAGCGCATCAACCTCGCGGCCTTTCGCTTTCATGTCGGACCGCATGCGATGTTCACGCACCCATTCCCACAAAAATCCGATCAACAGACCAAGGCCAACACCGATAAAGATCGCCATAAACAACGGCAGTTCGATGTCAGGTGAAATGCCCAGCGGGCCAGCAAGCGCTTCGGGCATCGCCCGCAACGTCACAATGCCGCGGTTGGCCATCCCAACGATAATCAGGCAAATCGCAACGATCGCCCAAAATGTGTATCTAATGTATTTCATACAGACTGTTTACTTCCCGTTCAGGCGGTCCCGCAAGAGCTTACCTGTCTTAAAAAACGGTACATGCTTTTCTTCGACTTGTACTGCTTCACCGGTACGCGGGTTGCGCCCTAAACGGGCATCGCGTCGTTTGACAGAAAATGCACCAAACCCGCGCAGCTCAACACGGTCGCCTTGCGCCATCGCCTCGATGATACTGTCGAAAATTGTATTCACGATGCGTTCAACATCGCGCTGATAAAGATGTGGGTTTTCTTCGGCGATCTTCTCGATCAACTCGGAACGGATCATATTGGTCTTCTCCCCAGGCAGTCCAACGCAGGCGCACGGAAAATTCCTGCCCAGCGCGGAAACTATAGGACGGAAAATCCAACCAAGGAAGAACCCGAAACGGGGAATTCCATGTTAAATCAGTCGTTTTCGCGACATTTTGCCGATCATTACTCTCTGATGTCATGCTGCAACTGCATGGTCAGGCCAATTATCACAGTCCACCAACCACCCGATTCGCAGGCCCCAATGCGCCCTATAACGCAAAAGCCCCGCCTGTTCGCACAGACGGGGCTTCGCAATTTCATCGCCCCAAAAGGGGACAAACCCGAAGGTTTATTCGTCGCCTTTGTTCAAAGCTGCGCCAAGGATATCACCCAAGGACGCGCCAGAGTCAGAAGAACCGAACTGTTCGACTGCTTCTTTTTCTTCCGCGATTTCGCGTGCTTTGATGGACAGACCCAAACGACGTGTTTTCGCGTCGATGTTCGTTACACGAACGTCAACTTTGTCGCCTACGCCGAAGCGCTCTGGACGCTGCTCTGCACGGTCACGGGACAGGTCAGAACGACGGATGAAGGATTTCGCGCCTTCATAGTCGACTTCGATGCCGCCATCTTCGATCTTAGTCACTTCAACAGTGATGATCGAACCGCGCTTCACGTCGCCAGTTGCGTCTGCAAATGGGTCGCCGTCCATGGCTTTGATGGAAAGGCTGATGCGCTCTTTCTCAACGTCCACTTCGGTAACCTTGGCATTCACCATGTCGCCCTTGCGGTAATCGCCGATCACGTCTTCGCCACGGCCTTCCCATGTCAGGTCAGACAGGTGAACCATGCCGTCGATGTCGCCTTCGAGGCCAACAAACAGACCGAATTCGGTGATGTTTTTGACTTCGCCTTCGACTTCAGTGCCCTCAGGGTGTGTTTCTGCAAACACTTCCCATGGGTTGCGCTGTGTCTGTTTCAGGCCAAGGGATACGCGACGTTTTGTTTCGTCGATTTCCAGAACCATGACTTCGACTTCCTGAGAAGTAGAAACGATTTTGCCTGGGTGTACGTTTTTCTTAGTCCAAGACATTTCGGACACGTGAACCAGACCTTCAACACCGGCTTCCAGCTCAACAAATGCACCGTAATCGGTGATGTTTGTCACGCGGCCCATGTGGACGGAATCCAGTGGGTACTTGCCAGCAACAGCATCCCATGGGTCAGCTTGCAGCTGCTTCATACCCAAGGAGATACGGTGTGTGTCTTTGTTGATCTTGATCACCTGAACCTTGATCGTCTCACCAATTGTGAGGATCTCGGATGGGTGGTTCACACGGCGCCATGCCATGTCTGTAACGTGCAGCAGGCCGTCTACGCCGCCAAGGTCAACGAACGCACCGTATTCAGTGATGTTCTTGACCACGCCATCAACTTCCTGACCTTCAGTCAAGTTGCCGATAACTTCAGCACGCTGTTCAGCACGTGATTCTTCAAGGATTGCACGACGGGATACAACGATGTTGCCACGACGACGGTCCATTTTCAGAACTTGGAACGGCTGCTTCAGACCCATCAATGGGCCAGCGTCACGCACTGGGCGTACATCAACCTGAGAACCTGGCAAGAACGCAACAGCGCCGCCCAGATCAACAGTAAAGCCACCTTTGACCCGACCAAAGATTGCGCCTTCGACGCGCTCTTCGTCTGCATATGCTTTTTCAAGGCGATCCCATGCTTCTTCACGGCGCGCCATCTCACGAGAGATAACAGCTTCGCCGCGGGCGTTTTCAGACGAACGAAGGAATACTTCGACGCTGTCGCCAACATTGATTTCAGGGGCTTCGCCAGGATTTGCGAATTCTTTAACGTCAACGCGGCCTTCCATTTTGTAGCCTACGTCGATGATGGCTTGGCCATTTTCGACTGCGATGACTTTACCTTTTACGACGCTACCTTCTTGCGGTGTGTCGATTTCGAAGCTTTCGTTCAAGAGTGCTTCAAACTCATCCATTGATACGTTCTGAGCCATGTGGCGTCTGTTTCCGTATGTGTTGGCCTGCACGGGACTTGCCCGCCGGACTTGTGATTGGAATCCCACGGTGGTGGGACGGGTTAAAAATGCTGGTGGGTTTAAACAACAAAAGAGGGCCGGAAACCCCGACCCTGCCCTGTTGTGTGTTCTAACGACCCATCAACTGGGCGGCGTATAGGCCGAATAGGGCTTGTTTGCAAGGGCTATACACAATGGCCCACCTTCGAACGGATTCTGTTGCGCACCGGTAAACTCCATGCAGGAAATTTCAGACCAAACATCAATTTTGCAGCTCACTTAAACTTTCGCGAAAGTCTGAAACCAAACCTTCGCATAGGGTTTTAACGTAATTTCTTCTAAAGAACTTGACGCATGGACCTCCGAACGCGAACACAAACAAACAAAGGGCGCCAACCGGCGCCCCTTTCAACCCTTTCTACTGAAAGAATTTAAGCCTCAACAGGCGTATCGCCACGTGTCCAAAGCAATGGGTGGAACACTTCGTCCACTGGTGTTTTGGCAAAGTGGTTGATGTAGTTGGACATGGTTTTCTGCGCCACAACCAACACAACGTCCAAAGCTGATCGATGCGTAAATCCTGCCGCAAAGAATGCATCGAACTGAGCATCTTCAATGTTGCCGCGCTGGCGCACAACTTGCAGCGTGAACTTGCGCAATGCGTTCAATTTGTCTGTCGGCAATGGTGCTTCGTTGCGCAACGCTTCGGACAATGCATCATCGACCTTCATCATCTTCGCGATGCCAGTGTGCGCCGGAACACAGTAGTGGCATTCGTTTTCAACGTTGATTGTCTGCCAAACAACGGTGATCTCATCCGCGTTGAAATCTGTTTCTGTCGCCAGTTTGTGCAGCACTTGGTAGCCTTCAAACGCCTGCGGGCTTTCTGCCAACACTTTGTGCAAACCAGGCAATCGGCCAAACGCCGCTTGGGATTTCTCTAGCAACGGCTTGGACGCCTCTGGTGCAGTTTCGAGGTCGTGCGATGGGAAATCAGTCATTGTACTCTCCGGATCAAAATTAAGTTCACGACCGATTTAGGCTTTATTGAGCGATCACTCAAGAATATAAATAAGTAATCGCTCAACAACTGTTTGTGATTAAAAAATGCCACGCCGCCCGTCCTACGATAAGCAAGACCTCATCTGTCGCGCACGCGATGTGTTTTGGCGGAAGGGGTGGGCTGGCACCTCGCTCAAAGATCTAGAAAACGTTCTCCAATTGAACCCGGGCAGCATCTATTCAGCCTTTGGGTCCAAAGATGCCCTGTATTCGCTGGCATTGGATCGTTATATCGCTGACGGCTCGGCGGGCCTCGACAAAATGGTCGCGGACATCGGACCACTGGCAACCCTTCAGGCTTATCCGAAATCAATTTTAGAAAACGACGCAGCGGCCGCGCGAGCCTGTATGTTGGCCAAAACCTATCTTGAACTGGCCCCGCAAAACCACCCCCTTGCGGATCAGGCGGATGCGCACCTGCGCACCATGGAGTCCAAATTCACAGCCCTATTCGCCGCGGCCCAATCGAACGGGCAAATCGCTGCAGATCATGACACCAAACAATTGGCGCAGCGATATCAGTCCGATCTACTTGGCTTGCGCCTCTCCGCTGAACGTCCGGAATTTGATGCGTTCAAAACGGCTGATGACATCGCACAAAGCCTTGCGCGACTATAGCAGCGTCTCGTCATCATTCCCGATCATCAAGTTCTCGACGCTCTCGATCTCTGGCATGGCGCGGCCCGCAATCCCCTGCAAATCACCGTGCATGCCAACGGTTGATGCAATCACTAGGTCAATTTGTTTCGCACGCAACGCCCAGCCACGTTCCATGAACTTACGCTCCTTGGCCAATTCCGTTTGCATATCTTCGAAACGTTCAACGATGGCATCCACCCGCTGCTTAAACTGGGTACCTGTCAGATACTCGTAAACCAGTTCAGCCTTGGTTTCTTGACCCATCGCGCGGCCCTTCGCCCCCGCGACATCCAATAAGCCTTGGCGCAGCGACGTCGCCAGTGGAATGGCGTAACGCGGCGCGCACACCCAAATCCCGTCAACCATGCCAAAGCTGTCAATCCCGTCGGGCAACGCCACCGATGTGATCACCGCTATTTCGCACCCAGCCGCTCTTTGATCTCCACGCAGCTTGGGCAACCAGCTCGCCGTCCAGTTCTTCGTGCGTTTACTTTCCCATAAAATGCTTCCCGCCGTGCCTGTTGGCGTCATAACATCTTGGCGAACATCGGCTCCGTTCACCCCTTTGCCGACCGGCACAAACCCATCCATCGGAAAAGCCTGCGCCAATGTATCTTCCAGCACGATCTCGGCAGCCTCGCCTTGGGTCTGCATCGACCCTTGGGTCGCACGTTGCTGCAAATCTTCGATACGCTTGGTTAGCGCACCAATCTTTTGCGCTTGCTCTGCCTCTTTCAAAGACGCGCGTTCTTGCGCCTCTTTCGCCAACTTTTCCTCCAATGCGGGCCGTTCGGCGGCCAACATCTTTTGCAACGTTAGCTCCATCTCAGCTTCTTTGTCTTTCAGTTGCTGTTCGCGTTTCATTGCAGCAGCCTGTGCAGCCTGCGCCAAACGAAGCTTTTCGTCCTGCTCTTTAACCCGTTCCTGCAACGCCACCTGCTCGGCACTTGCCTCTGCCTTGCCTTCGGCCTTTGCTTTCGCCTCGGCCTGCGCAACGGCATGTGCCGTCGCGGCTTCGCGTTGGGCTAATTGGTCTTTGAACGTCGCCTTCAGGTCAGCAACCAATGGCCCCGCCAATTGCTCGGTCAACTCAATCTCGGTCGAACAGGTTGGGCAGGTAATTTTCAGATCAGACATAGTGGCTCGCAATCAAACTTTTGTTGGGTCCATCATAACACGGCAATTCCCGAAAACGCACCGCCCAACTGCCCCCACGCACCGATTGCGCCTTTGCGTCAGACGTCTATGGTGCGCGCCATGTACAAACTGCTTTTCATATTCGCGCTGCTGCCCACATCCATCGCGGCCCAAACCGTGCCACACCCAGCCGTGTTCAGCTATGACGCCGCCTTTGCACAATGCACCCAAGATCCAGAGGCCGCAGATCTTGTCGCGTCCTGCCGCGAAATACTTGCAGACGCCTATGTCCTAAAACGCGCAGTCGCCCATGCATTTGAAATCTGTATTCCTACGAAGTTACGCGATTGTGCCCTTCCTTTTGAGGATGCAGGCTTGCCCGCCTTTGGTATCCAAATCGCAGCCGATGTCGGGTGCGACACCACAGACTTCACGCTTTTTTCAGAATTTGACCCGCTGCCAGCAGAACATTGCATCACCTTCACATCCGATATTCTGGCTGATGAGGGCGCCGTACCGCTAGATAACATGCTCAATTGTAGCGCATTCTTGAACGAATGCCGCGAGCTGGCGTTCTTGCAATACCGATTGTGGAACCAAGCCTTGCTCGATCTTCAAGAGGGGAACGTTCATGGCCCAACCATCCGTGACCTATTGGCGCGCCAATCAAACAGCTGCGAAAAGACGCATGCAAACCCGTTGGACAGTGATCACCTAACAGCTGAATTCGCAGATTGTATGTCTGATGGAACCGCGCAAATTTGGCGCGACCTCTCCTTAGAACGTCAGGGGTAAACCATGGGCCAACTCTACCTTGTTCGTCATGGTCAGGCCAATTCAAGCGCCTCGTCAGAGGAAGACTATGACCGGCTGTCGGATCTTGGGCATCGTCAAGCGAACCTTCTTGGGGAATGGATGCGTGCCCACGAAGCGCCCTTTGATCTCACCATTTCGGGGACAATGCGCCGCCATCGTGAAACCGCCGTTGGCATGGGGTTTGAACCTGAATTGGAAGACGAACGTTTGAACGAACTGGGGTACTTCGCGCTGGTGCGCGATATGCAGGCAAAATATAGCCTCAAGCCCCCTGTCAGTTCTGAAGACTTTGCGCAGCACATGCCACAAACCCTCGTCGCGTGGGAACAACAGCACATTGATGGTGACGAACCGTTCGCGACGTTCCAAACCCGCATCCTTGCGGCAGTGGCCGAGGCCGCAAAACCTGGAAAGCGGGTTTTATGCGTCACATCGGGCGGGGTTATCTCGATGATCATGCGGGCGACATTAGGTCTTAGCGCAGAACAAATGGCACGGGTCATGTTGCCCGTTTTCAATTCATCCCTGCACAAATTTCACATCAGGCCAGAGGGCACAGCGTTGATGTCATTCAACACGATCCCCCACCTCGACCCACCTGAACTGGCGGATCATCGTACGCATTTCTAACGCCTATATATCCTGTCCGCGCCCGATCAGGTCTTCAAACAACTCGCGATATATCTCGCCAGAATCTCCGCGCCCAAACACATTTGCGCCGCCCGTATAAAGCGACCCGTATGTCCGCGCGAGGTTCACAGTCTGCGCAATCCCCGACAGAAACTGTTCGCGTTCCAGCGCTGACAACGGATGTATAAACACACCCCAAACACGTCCCTGTGCCACGGCGTATCGTCCGTCTAGTGCGGTATCGAAATTGGCCTGCATCATACGCAACATCTCTTCTGGCGTCACATCTTCTACACTGGCAATCGGCACCAGCGCACGCATTCTGTCTGCCGCTGGCGATACAACAATCAAAACTGGAATGTCTTCTAACGTCAGCTCAAACCCATTTGGCGTCACGTTGGCCTCTGGGTCTATGGTCACGATAATTTCGGCCATCCGTTCGACCGTCATGGGCGCTTCTTGCGCGCTCACCGTTGAAGACAGCAACACCAAAACCATAAATAGTCTGAACATATCGGGAGGCCTTCTCGTTAGGGTAAAACCACCCTAGCGCCGCACCCGATCAATCACAAAGCACTGCTGCGTGAACGTTCGATGATCGCAATCGCTTGCGCGACAGCTTCGTCGATAGACAAGCCGGATGTGTCCAATGTCACTGCATCCGCAGCAGCAATCATGGGGGCCTCGGCGCGGTTGGTATCGCGTTCGTCACGGGCTTTCACATCCGCCAGCACTTGTTCGAAACTATCACTAATCCCAGACGCCTGCAGTTCGGCGTGGCGGCGCGTTGCACGTGTTTGCGCGCTTGCCGTAACAAACAGCTTTGCATGGGCCGTCGGACAGATCACCGTCCCAATGTCGCGCCCGTCCAAAACAGCGCCACCGCTACGTGCAGCAAAGCTGCGTTGAAAAGCAACCAACGCTGCACGAACCTCTTTGACAACCGCCACCTTACTGGCCGCTTGGGCCACATCCGGCGTGCGTAGGTTCGTCGCCTCTAAATCGCGCGCGGTTAGCGTTTCGGCCGCGTCTAACGGGTCTTGCCCATTCAACACCTTCGCACCAACGGCGCGGTACAAAAGCCCCGTATCCAAATGCGCGAACCCGAAATGTGCAGCGACCGCCTTGGATATCGTCCCCTTGCCTGCTGCCGCAGGGCCATCAATCGCAACCGTGAAAATCAAACCGTTCTCCTCAGGTGGACAATCAAAACCAAAACACAAAGGTAAGCCGCCGCAAACTTTGCCATCGTCAAATGGCTCCCCAGATCAACCCATCGCGGATCCCAGACCACGTTACTGATAAATCCATGAATGGCGGCATTCTCCGCCAAATCAATCCCTGCATACAGGCAAGCGAGCAAGGCAACGGCGTAACGCATCCACCCACCGCGCCAACCGACCAACATCAGCCAGACCGTGACGCAGACTATAAATACACGATCCCAAAGCATCAAAATACCGCGATAGGTTTCATGGGCTTCCGCCGTCAGCGCAGTCCAAAAAACGGCCATCATATCGGCATCATACCCGCGCAAATGAAAATCGGGCGGCCACATCCAACCTACCGTAGGAAGAACTGTGAAATACAACATCGCGCCCATCACCAGGTAGCTGATCAAAGCCCCCCACCCTGTGATGTGACGCGCAATCACCATCAGCCGTTCGTCCGCGTGATCCCTGCCCCAAGGCTGGTCATCAAGCTTTCGAAAATCGGGAACGACGTCGCAATCGGACCGCCGTCATCCACGGTCATCGGCTCGTTGGTTGCCAACCCCATCACCAAAAACGACATCGCAATCCGGTGATCCAGACGGCTTTCAACAGTCGCACCACCTGTCACATTGCCAAAACCTTTGCCGGTGACGATCCACCAGTCTTCGCCTTCGTCAACTTCAACACCGGCAGCGCGCAGGCCCTTGGCCATCGCGTCAATCCGGTCGCTTTCCTTGACGCGCAGTTCTTTCACGCCGCGCATGACGGTCTGCCCTTCGGCAAACGCGGCCACACAAGACAGCACAGGGTATTCATCAATCATCGACGCCGCACGCGCAGGTGGCACTTCGATACCCTTCATGTTTGGTGAATATTTCGCCCGCAGGTCGGCCACAGGTTCGCCGCCCTCTTCGCGCATGTTTTCAAACGTCAGGTCCGCGCCCATTTCTTGTAGGGTGTAAAACAGTCCGGCACGGGTTGGGTTTAGCCCGATATTGGGCACCAAAACGTTCGACCCTTCGGCCAAAAGCGCCGCACACACCGGAAACGCCGCTGAACTTGGGTCGCGTGGCACAACAATGTCTTGCGGTTTCAATTCCGGTTGGCCCGTCAGCGTAATCACGCGGCCCTCGTCGGTTTCCTCAACCGACAGCTCGGCACCAAAACCAACCAACATCCGCTCGGTGTGGTCGCGCGTTGCTTCTTTCTCGATCACAACGGTTTGCCCGGGCGCGTTCAACCCCGCCAACAATACCGCAGATTTCACCTGCGCAGATGGCACTGGCACCGTGTAGCGCACCGGTGTTGGGTCTTTCGCGCCAACCAATGTCATCGGCAAACGGCCACCTTCGCGGCCAACTGTTTGCGTGCCGTACAAGGCCAACGGGTCCGTAACGCGCCCCATAGGGCGGCTGTTCAACGACGCATCCCCCGTGAACGTGACGGTAATGTCAGACGTCGCCATGCACCCCATGATCAAACGCACACCGGTGCCCGAGTTTCCACAATCGATCACGTTGTCAGGTTCTGCAAAACCGCCAACCCCAACCCCATGCACGGACCATTCACCGCCACCGTGGTTTGTGACCGTTGCGCCAAACGCTTCCATCGCGCGGCCTGTGTCCAGCACATCTTGGCCTTCCAACAGGCCCGTGATTTTCGTCTCGCCTACGGCCATCGCGCCCAAAATCAACGACCGATGCGAGATGGACTTATCACCCGGCACATGGGCGTCCCCCTTCAGCGGTCCGCCCTTGCGGGATGTCATTGGAATAGGGTCGCCGTGGCTCGACATAGGTACGTCCTTCAATCTGTTAAGGCGTGATAAACCGCACGGGGGCTAAGGTCCACGCCCTGCCCGTCGTTCTGCCTTAAAAACAGTGAAAAACTTACGTTTTACGGAATGTCAGATAGTGCGGTGTGCGGCCTTCGCGCAGCGCTTTTTGCTCATACCGTGTGGAAATCCAATCATCCCACGATGTGCGCCAATCCTCCGGCCCCTCGGCCAACCATTCAAACCCAGCCTTTGGAACCTCTTCCAATGTCTGACGCACATAATCGGGTATGTCTGTGGCGACTCGGAATTCAGCACCGGGCTTTAGAACCCGCGCCAAGGGTTCCAAATGTTCAGGCGTCACGAACCGACGGCGATGATGGCGCGCCTTTGGCCATGGGTCGGGGTATAGCAAAAACGCTTTGGAAATCGATTGATCCGGCAACACATCAAACATGTCGCGCACATCACCAGGATAGACCTTTAGGTTTTCAACGCTGGCCTTGCGGATCTTACCCAACAGCATCGCAACACCGTTTATGTAAGGCTCGCAGCCAATAATCCCCACATTTGGGTTTTCAGCCGCTTGGTGAATGACGTGTTCGCCCCCGCCAAAGCCAACTTCAAGCCACGTATCTTTGCCGCCAAACAACCCATCCAAATCAAGGTTATCGCGCGCAGGGTTTTCCTCCCACGTTACCGCACCAGGCGACAGCGCAGCCAAATCTTCCTCAAGATAACCTTCTTGGCTTTTCTTCAGGTGCTTGCCTTTAAGGCGGCCATAAAAATTGCGGTGTGGGCGTACTGGATCTGTCATGCCCGCCGTTTAACGGCGCTGCGCGCTAAACTCCAGATACAATTAGGGCGGATGCTGCCAATGCCGCGCCCGCCCCGATGAATTCTTAAACAGCAGCTTTCAATGCATCAACCAAATTGGTCTGCTCCCATGAAAAGCCACCATCTGCTTCTGGTGTGCGGCCAAAGTGACCATAAGCCGCTGTGCGTTCATAGATTGGCTTGTTCAGTTCCAGGTGCGTGCGAATGCCCCGTGGTGTCAGGTCAATCACTTGTGGAATTGCAGCCTCAATCGCGGATGCCTCAACATCGCCGGTGCCGTGCGTATCCACGTAGATTGAAAGCGGCTTGGCCACGCCAATCGCATAAGACAGCTGGACCGTGCAACGCTCGGCCATTCCTGCCGCAACAACATTCTTCGCCAAATAACGAGAAACATACGCCGCCGAACGGTCAACCTTGGTCGGGTCTTTGCCCGAGAACGCACCGCCACCGTGAGGTGCCGCACCGCCATAGGTGTCGACAATAATCTTACGGCCAGTCAAACCCGCGTCGCCATCAGGCCCGCCAATCACAAACTTACCCGTTGGGTTCACGTGCCATTCTGTAGATGCATCGACCCAGCCACTCGGCAAAACCTCCAAGATATATGGCTCGACAACTGCGCGCACATCCGCGCTGGTCATGCTCTCATCCAAATGCTGCGTCGACAGCACGATAGAAGAAATACCAACAGGAACGCCGTTTTCATACCGAACAGAAAGCTGCGACTTCGCATCTGGGCCCAATGTCGGCTCGGTTCCGTTCTTGCGAACTTCCGCCAAACGACGCAGGACCGCGTGGGAATAGTGAATAGGTGCAGGCATCAGCTCTGGGGTCTCACGGGTTGCATACCCAAACATGATCCCTTGGTCGCCAGCACCCTCGTCGCCCTGTTCGCCCGTCACACCCTGCGCGATGTGCGCAGATTGTTCGTGCAGCAAGTTAGTGATCTTACAGGTATTCCAGTGAAACTTGTCCTGCTCATACCCGATATCTTTGATACAAGCGCGCGTAATTTCGTCCACGCGCCCCATGTATTCTGCCAGCTTGGCTTGGTCCGTCAAACCGACCTCACCGCCAATCACCACACGGTTGGTGGTTGCGAAAGTTTCACAAGCGACACGCGCCAGCGGGTCTTCCGCCAAAAACGCGTCCAAAATTGCATCTGAAATACGGTCACAAACCTTATCTGGGTGCCCTTCGGAAACGGATTCCGACGTGAAAGTGTAGTTGCTACGTGCCATTTGAAAAGTGCTCCATTGGGTTGCCGATCCACGTCAGGAAGCCGTTGTGGACGGAAAATCTTTCGAAGCCCTACTCTTGCGGTGCGTTTGGGTCAACGCCAAACCGATATCGTGCGACCAACGCACTCACCGCGGCGAAAATAAGCAACACTAACAGCGGCCAATCCCCAACACGTGCATACAATGTTGGCGGCAATGCCGATGGCACCTGCGCGTCGACAAATCCCGCCTCGTTCAATGGTAGGCTGGCAACAATTGCCCCCCTTGCATCGATAATGCCCGAAATACCCGTGTTCGCTGAACGGACCACCGGCAGCCCTTGTTCAATGGCGCGCGCCTGTGCCTGAACCAAATGCTGGCGCGGCCCTGTCCCCGTGCCGAACCATGCGTCATTGGTGATGATCAGCAACACGTCTGGACGTGGTTCACCGGTTTGAATTTCTTCAGGGAAAATCCCCTCGTAACAGATTAAAACCCGCGCACGGCCCAATCCTTCAATCTCTAATACGCCCGATCGAGAGCCCGTTTTAAATCCAGCGACTTGGTCAACCAACACCCCCAGCCCCAATGGGCGCAGAACATCGGCAAACGGAATGTATTCGCCAAACGGAACCAGATGCGCCTTGTCGTAAATCTGCGAAATCTCCGTTGGACCATCGATAACAATCAGCGAGTTGAAATAATCGCCATTCTCTTCGCGCTGAATCCCTGCCACGACAGGCGCCCCACGCGCGACGATGGACATGTTTTCAACCAAAGCCCCAGCATACTTCAACAAACTGGGGACAGATGTTTCCGGCCAAACGACAACATCCACGGCGTCGCCCGCAGCGGTCTGTTCAATGGCGCGGTTGTAAAACACCGACATCCAGTCGGGGTCCCATTTCTGGTGCTGTGGCGCATTCGGCTGGACCACGCGAACGACAGCAGCATCAGGCGCGGTGCTTGCCTCTGGGGTGATGTATTGAACACCAATCGTCGCGAAAAGAACGCAAACAAGCCCCGGCCAAACCAACGTCCAGCCGCGATGCAAACTATAGGCAGTTGCGCCCGCAACCGCTGCAATGAGGGCCCCAAACCCATAGGGCCCAACCCACGCCAGCCACACATCCCAATCAGAACCGACCAACGTGTAGGCCCAAAGCCCCCAAGGAAACCCTGTAAAGATGTGCCCGCGCGCCAGTTCCATCGCCGCCAAGAAAACAGCAAACCACAAAATGCCGCTTGGGCGCTGCCCTGCTACAAATCGTGACAACCACCCTGCAATGGCCCAGAACAAGGCCAAACCACCGGCCATCAGGAAAATCGCAAATGGTGCCATCCACCCGTGACGCGCAATATCAACCAAGAACGGTTCAATGATCCATCGCAAGGTCACCGCAAAGTAACCCAAGCCAACGAACCAGCCATGCCAAAACGCGCTGCGTTTCCCATGTGGCAATGACAATAACGCCAAGACCAACCCAACCAGAATAGGCCAATTTCCGATTGCGGGTTCATGGCCTAATGCCATCAACACGCCCATCAAAACAGGGGCAGCCCCACGCACAATACGGGGGGCCGCAGAAATTTTTGTCGCCAGATCTTTTGGGTGAAATGCCACCACGTTACCCGTTTAGGCGCCCATCAACCCGCACGCGCATGCGTTTGATACGGCGTGGGTCAGCTTCGATAACTTCAAACTGAACCCCTGCTGGGTGCTGGATAACTTCGCCACGCGCGGGCACATGGCCAGCCAACATAAACACAAGCCCACCCAAGGTTTCGATCTCTTCCTCGTCGATTTCTTCGTGTTCGGTCAGCGCCGTACCAATCTCGGCCTCAAAGTCATCCAGTTGCGTTTTGGATTCAGCCAAATAGACACCCGGCGCTTCCATAACCCAAAGCACCGCTTCGTCGCTGTCATGTTCATCTTCGATTTCACCGACAACCTGTTCGATCAAATCTTCAATCGTAACCAAGCCATCCGAGCCACCATATTCGTCAATCACCAAAGCCATATGAATCCGGTCGCTTTGCATTTTCTGCAACAGCACGCCCAGTGGCATCGATGGCGGTACAAACAACAATGTTCGGCAAAGGCCGCGCAGGTCGAACGTTTTGGATTTTCCGTTGAACCCATGGGTCAACGCGAAATCTTTTAGGTTCACAAACCCGATAGGCGTATCCAACGTCCCGTCAAAAACCGGTAGCCTTGTTAGCCCACTGTCGCGAAACACCTGAACCAGATCGTCTCGGCTGATCGTCACAGGTACTGCGACAATATCAGCTTTTGGCACCATCACGTCTTCGACGCGTTTGCTGCGCAAATTCATCATGCCATGCGTCTGCGCAGAAGGAATGTATCCATCTACCGGCTGCGTATCTTCTAGGGTGTCCGAGGGGCTAAGCGCCTCAACAATGCGGCCAAAAAAGCCACGTTCACTCGTCGTATTCTGTGGGTCTAGCTGCGCGCTGTGCGCCGCGCTAGAGGACCCGTCGGTCGTGTCGCCCATCGTCTCCATTTCCAAATAGCCCGCCCATTCGGGCAGATAGTAGGTGTAAAGTGTTACGAATATGGGTTCGGGATGTCCAGTTTACCAAGGATTTCTATCTCCAACCCCTCCATTAAAGCCGCATCTGCATCCCGAATGTGATCAAAACCCAACAGATGTAGGGTTCCATGGACTATAAGGTGGGTCACATGAGCATCAAAAGGTTTACCCGCTTGGGCGGCTTCTCGCGCACAGGTATCGTAAGAAATGGCAATGTCGCCCAATTCAGCGTCCATCGGCAGCTCTGGAACATCCGGCATGTCGCCATCAATTTCAGCAGCCCTTTCTTCGCTTGGCCACGATAGAACATTGGTCGGCTGACCCTTCTGGCGAAAGTCTTCGTTCAGTTGCGCAATGCGCGCGTCATCGCAGGCCAAAACGCTGACCTCAAACTCTGCAGGGTCCAACCCAACACCAATCAAAGCAGCCGACGCTGCACGCGTCGCCAAAACATCAAAGGACGGTGGCCAATCGCCACCTTCATGCAAGATTTCCACTGATGCGGTCATTGGGCAACCTGCAACACCGCTTGAACCCGAAGGACATTACTTAGGGTCATCGGCCTCGTATGCCTCGATAATGGCAGCCACCAACGGGTGCCGCACCACGTCTTTAGACGTGAAGTAGTTGAAGTCGATCTTGGGGATCTTTGCCAACAACCGTTCAGCATCCCGCAAGCCAGATGACACCCCGCGCGGTAAATCGATCTGCGTTCGGTCGCCCGTGATCACCATCCGTGACCCTTCGCCCAAACGGGTAAGGAACATCTTCATCTGCATGGTCGTGGCGTTTTGCGCCTCATCCAGCACAACGAACGCGCGGCTCAACGTCCGGCCCCGCATGAAAGCAAGCGGCGCGATTTCGATCTTCTTCTCTTCGATCAGCTTTTCGACCTGCTTGGACGGCAAGAAGTCGTTCAATGCATCATAAAGCGGCTGCATATAGGGATCGACCTTGTCCTTCATATCGCCGGGCAAATACCCCAACTTTTCACCAGCCTCGACAGCAGGACGTGACAGAATAATCTTATCAACATGGCCACCAATAAACAGGTTCACCCCCACAGCGACGGCCAAATAGGTCTTACCTGTCCCGGCGGGGCCAATGCCAAACGCAAGTTCGTTTTCAAATAGCGATTTAACGTAAACCTTCTGTGCATCCGTCCGCGGTTCGACCATTTTCTTGCGGGTCTTAATCTCCACGCGATCACCTGGGATCAAATCCATCTGATCCCCGTCTTGCGCACCCACGACCTTATCGGAAGCACCCATGCGCACTTCGCGATCAATATCTGCAGGCTCAACTGCGCGGCCGGCCTCAAGGCGTTCATAAAGCGCAGTCAAAACTTCAGCCGCCTCTTTTACGGCTTCAGTTTCCCCGTGAATCGACAGTTGATTACCACGACGCAAAACTTGCACACCCAGCTTCAACTCGACATCCGCAAGATTGCGGTCGTGCTCCCCGCACAGGTCAATCAAAAGAAAATTATCAGGAAACTCCAAGACGACCGGTTCTGCGTCTTGTTCATATGGTGTCGGGGGCTGTGTGCTTGTGGCCAATCGACTCTCCGCTATTGGTTTTCTCAATGGTGGCTGGTTGCGCGGGGACGCGCAAGCTGAACCAGCACAATGTCACATATTTGAAACGAAAAAAGGCCGCAGACGATGCTGCGGCCTTCGAATTGATCAATCTCTGTTCACTAGTGGTGAGGTTGAGATACCGGATGCACTTCGTGCGCGTGTCCAGTCGTTGGCAGAACCTCTACCTGCTGGATCACGACGTTCGCAGGGTCACCAGGCACACGGTCTGCAATTCCAGGATCGCCAGACTGATATGGTCCGTAAACGACACCAGGTTGGCCACCACAAACTGGTAGACCGGAAACTGGGTCCAAACGGTTGCTTGCACGACCTTCTACACCATCATCAATCACCCACGCCTGACACCCATCAGGTGTCACAGCGATACCGGCGTTGTCTGTCGCGTTAGAGCCGCCATCGCGACCACGGTCCACTGCAATCGCAATGTAATCATTTGGCCCGTTCAGCTGGCGCGTTCCCTCGACAGAACAAGCTGTCAATGTGCCGGTCGCGACAACCGCAACTGTTATCTTAAGAATATTCATGATTACCACCTGTAGCAGATTACTTCGACGCGACGGTTCTGCGCCATGCCTGCCGCCGAACCGTTTGACGCGATCGGGCGCGTTTCACCAAAACCAAGCTCGCGTTGGATTACGGCGCCAACGCCGCGGCCAACGTTTGCAACCGCACGTGCGCGGTGCTCGGATAGAATTTGGTTGTAGCTGTGAGACGCACGGCTATCGGTGTGACCGTAAACTGCAAAACCAGATACGCCTTGCTGGCGGAAAACACGTTCCAGCTCATCGCGCGCTGACCGAGTAAGGTTCGCACTGTCGGTGTGGAACATCGTGTCAGAGTCGCCAACATAGCAGGTATTGACCTGCATGCAGATCGGGCGGCCCGTCTGTGGGTCAAGGCGGTTCACCTGATATTGCTCAAGGCCACCATCAGCCATCCAGTGCATACAGCCATCTGGATCAACCCAGACGCCCCACTGAATCAAACCAACCGGCTCTCCACGCTCTTGCGCCGCAGCAGGCAACGCAAGGGAGCCAATTGCGGCAAAAATCACCGCGCTCCGTTTAAGTAGTCTCATAATATTTGGCATCAGGGTCCCCCGCACTTACCATCACACTCCACCGCTAGACCCCCCAAATCACAGAGATCCCATCATCGACGCGCCAATGACACGGCTTCAGATGCTTCTTCGGTGGCTTAACAACACACCGCATCCGAATATATCTTCCGAAGCACGTTAGCAATTTCTCGCAATAAATAAAGTGAAATCCACTATATATTGTATGTATTTTGGAAACAAACATACGGATTTCAGTTAAATTGTAGCAAAATTCCGCCGAGTTGTGACGTTACGTCACGTTTTACCGAAACCCGGCAGAACGTGACTACAATCTATAGGAGCTTTCCACCCAAGGAATTCGCCTCAGACTTCGTAATTTCTACATCACGAAGATCTCCGATTTTCACATCAGTCGCATCAGCAAAAACGGCATGCAAATACTCGGACTTGCCAATCATCTGCCCCTGCTCCCGCCCGGCTTTTTCAAACAGCACTTTAACAGTCTTCCCGACCATGCTCTCTTGCGTCGCGCGCTGCTGTTCGCTCAACAAAGCTTGCAGGCGGTGCAACCTGTCTGTTGCAACATCGTCTGGCAGCTGTGCCTTTTCGGCAGCCGGTGTTCCCGGGCGTGTCGAATACTTAAACGAATAGGCCTGACCGTAATGAACGGTCCGAACCAAATCCATCGTTTCTTCGAAATCTTCCTCAGTCTCCCCCGGGAAACCCACAATGAAATCACCCGATAGAAGCAAGTCAGGGCGTGCGTCTCGAATACGTTCGATCAGACGGAAATACTCATCACGCGTGTGCTTGCGGTTCATCGCTTTCAAAATGCGGTCAGACCCTGACTGCACCGGCAGATGAAGGTAAGGCATCAATTTATCGCAAGTGCCGTGCGCTTCGATCAGCGCATCATCCATGTCGTTGGGGTGGCTGGTTGTGAAACGAATGCGTTCCAATCCATCAACCTTATCCAACGCCCAAATCAATCCCGCCAATCCACCTTCATGGCCGTGATAGGCGTTTACGTTTTGCCCAAGCAGCGTAATTTCGCGAACGCCGGCCTCAACCAATTCGTTCGCTTCACGAATAATCCGTTCTGACGGGCGACTTACTTCGGCTCCGCGGGTGTAGGGCACAACACAAAACGCACAGAACTTGTCGCACCCTTCCTGAACGGTCAAAAACGCAGTTGGGCCCCGTTTAGCCTTCGAACGTTTCTTCAACGTCTCGAATTTGTCATCCTCAGGGAAATCGGTATCAAGCGCCTTCTCCCCCTTCTGAACCGCATCATCCATAGCTGGCAAACGGTGATAGCTTTGCGGGCCGACGACCAGATCAACCATCGGCTGGCGTCTCATAATCTCTTCGCCTTCCGCTTGGGCCACGCAGCCAGCGACACCGATTTTCAGATCAGGGTTCGCTTCCTTTAACCCTTTGAAACGGCCCAACTCGGAATAGACTTTTTCCGCAGCCTTCTCACGAATGTGGCACGTATTCATCAGGATCATATCAGCGTCTTCGGGGGTCTTGGTTTCGACATAACCCTTCCCGCCCAGCGCTTCCGCCATGCGTTCACTGTCATAGACATTCATCTGACAGCCATAGGTCTTGATAAACAACTTCTTAGGTTCGGACATTTCGGGGCCTCTGACACAGGATCGCCCGCATGTAACGCAGCACCGCTACGCTTGCAATGCGGCCTGAATTGCCAGACATTGGCACCAATCAGGCAGAGCGCAAAAATGATCCATCACAACGACCTTCCCAGCTTTCTCAAAGACGGCGCCCCCAAACTACTCAAAGGGCCGGTTGCACTCATCTTTGCCGAAGACGAAATCGGGCTAGATGCAACCATCCGCCACCACCTCGAAGCAGGTTTTCGGCACACGGTTGTGTTTGCAATGCCCGAATTTGAAATCGCCGACGATGTCGCGGATAAAATCATCCGCGTCAGCTACAACATGCTTACCCCTGCGGCCTTGGAAACGGCAGTAAACGCTGTAATGAATGCAACAGGCGATATTTGGATATACTATTGTTTCAATACCGAATTCCTGTTCCATCCATTTTGCGAACACCGCACCGTCGGTGAAATGATCGCCTTTAGCGTCGAAGAACGTCGGTATTCGATCTTGACCTACGTTGTGGATTTGTACGCAGGTGACTTGTACCAAAACCCGAACGCCGTAAATATCGAAGACGCCTATCTAGACAAAACTGGGTATTATGCATTGGCCCGAAAAGATCGCTGGAACAATGATCTAGAACGGCAACAAGATTTCTTTGGTGGCCTGCGTTGGCGTTTCGAAGAACATATCCCCGTCCCGCGCCGCCGTATCGACCGTGTTTCTATTTTTCGGAACAAACCAAATTTGGTCTTCAACGCGGACCACACGTTCAACGACCCTGAATACAATACCTTTGCCTGCCCATGGCACCACAACATGACCGCCGCCGTGTGTTCATTCCGAACAGCAAAGGCACTGAAACGAAACCCGGGCTCAACTTTCGACATCGAAACCTTCAAGTGGCACAATTCCATTCAGTTCGAATGGCACTCGCAGCAGCTGTTGGATTTGGGACTGATGGAACCGGGACAATGGTTCTGACCACATGATCATCGGCGGATTCGGCGCAATCCTTGCGCTTATCGTGGTCGGGGTGATCTTGATAGGCCTGCTAGTAATCGCTTTCTTTAACTGGCGCATGGCCCTCGCCGGTTTAGTCATCCTTTTGGTTTGGCTGTTTTATCCGGTCGCCAAAGCGCATCTGGTCTTCGCATGGGAGGTTGCCAGATCAGACTACGACGCAGTGAGGTATATTGACGACCGATGGACGAGCGACAGCTTGTCTATGGCAGGATACGGCGTAAACCTGCCCGACGACGGTTCACTTGTCCGATGTAATACAGGCTGGTGGGACGATCCATCCCAATGCAGGTGGTTTGAAATCCCAACCAATCTGTCAGCAACACCCATCACGATACGGGTCTACGGACTTGGCAAGGTCCATTCGGAACGCCTTGAAATATTGGACGCCCCAGACCTCTGCCCGACGCAATCGACCGACATTGGGTTGCTCTACATCGCCCCCGATGTCTGCGACGCGAGTGATTACTTTCACACCTACATTACAATGGCTGATGCGGAAACAGGGGCTGTTTTTAGAACACCAAGGCTTAAAGACAGCTCCGAGATGGCGTTGCTATCAGTCCGCCAAGGACCTTATCTCGTTGCGGTAACAGCCAACGGTGTTGCAATCACTGAATGGCCCGCCGTGCTTGAAACGATAACAAAGACTTTAAACGATCATTTCACCGTCCTACCGGCCCCCTAAGCCACCGCAACCCCGCGTTCTGGCCCATCGCCGTCACGAAACGCCGTACTAAACCGCCAGTCCGAAGGATGATCGACCAACCGCGCGCGCACCGGGGCTGCCTCTATGAACCTCGCCCTTATCCCCACAGCGCCCCAATCCAGCGGCCTGATCGCTGCTGGGCCATCCCAAACGGCTCCCTCCTGATCCGATAGATGGCGTTGAAACGTTTCCTGAACGCTCGCCAACGCTTGCTCGATTCCGTAGGTTCCTGTTTCAAACGCACCCAACATTTGCATCTGCGCAGGAAGGATAACAGCCGCGCGTATGTCGAACCCCCATTGTTTCTTGGCAACTTCAATGCAATCGCGCAGCAGCAACACTTCACGCGTCAGCAGATCACTGAACGGGTCGCGCAGCGACAAACAACACGCTGCGGCAACTGCTGTCTGGGTGGGTTGGAATGGGGCGTATGTAGATGTGTGATATGTCATGCTACGATCTTGCGGCAGACATCCTTAACGACGCGTCAACGCGGAGAAACTTCTTTCAAAAATCAGCTGCGGCGCAACCGGATCACAACATCAACAGATGCAATTTCTGCACCTTCTGGTGCTTCCGGCACACGGGCAATTTCCAATTGATCTGCCGGCGCATCTGACAACCGGCTTTCATCTTCCCAATAAAAATGCGGGTGATCTGACATATTGGTGTCGAAATAACTCTTCGACCCATCCACCGTAATCTCTCGCAAAAGGCCCGCGTCACAGAAGGCTTTCAACGTATTGTACACAGTCGCCAAAGAGACCTTCTCACCGGCGCCAGCCGCCGCCTCAAAAAGACTTTCGGCTGTCACGTGGCGGTCTTTGCCATCGCCCACCAACAATTCAGCCAACGCCATACGTTGCCGTGTCGGGCGCAGCCCAGCACCGGCCAACCATTGCGTGCCGCGATCTTCCTGAGTTTGAGTATCAGTCATCTGGTCTCATTCCTTGGTCCGCCCCATAATATGGGCGAAATGCCACGGCTTTCAATCTTTAATGCAAATAGGTCGCACCTAAATGCCCCTACCCTTGCTCTTGTTCGTCTACCTCTGGTAGGCGAAAGCAACGAAAACACATAAAGGGAACACCGGCCAATGTCCGAATATCCGTCCTCATTTGACCGCGATGATTTGCTAAAATGCGCCCGCGGCGAACTTTTCGGCGAAGGAAACGCCCAATTGCCTGAGCCACCTATGTTGATGATGGATCGCATCCTCGACATTTCTGGCGATGGCGGCGCGCACGGCAAAGGCCACGTTCTGGCAGAATTCGACATCAAACCGGACCTGTGGTTCTTTGATTGCCACTTCCCCGGCAACCCGATCATGCCTGGCTGTTTGGGCCTGGATGGCCTTTGGCAGCTGACCGGTTTCAACTTGGGCTGGCGCGGCTGGACGGGCCGCGGCTATGCGCTCGGTGTTGGTGAAATCAAACTCAAGGCAATGGTGCGCCCAGACGCGAAACTGCTGACTTACAAGATCGATTTCACCAAAGCCGTCCAAACCCGCCGCCTGACTATGGGTGTCGCAGACGGCATCGTCGAGGTAGACGGTGAATTGGCCTATGAAGTCAAAGACATGAAAGTCGCGCTCAGCGAAAGCTAAGGTAGACCTAAATTTCGTCACAACAATAAGAAAGCCGCGCAGCTCTCACTTCGCGGCTTTCTTATTTTAGAATATCGATCACTCGACGCCGCGAACAGCCCAGTCTTGATAGGCAGTCAAATCGTCAGAACAGGCCTCAAGTGTCAAAGTCTTGATCTGGTTCGCATCGCTGCGGCCCGAACGGGTTTCTTCACCCGCCGTCAGGCACATTTCAGGGGCAGAAACAGCCGTGATAGTGCCTTCGCCAGAAAAGACGAACTGTTGCAAGTCACTTCCATCGCACGCGTTCAGGGCAATCGAAGATCCTGCTTCGGTTGAGACCAGCTCTGCACAGACATCAAATTCTGTCATGTAAAGTTGGCCGTACGCAAATTTCTCGGTGTCAAAAGTCTGGTCCAAACCCAAAGCACCAAGATTGCTGTAGCATGTATGCGACTGCAAACCGTCCGCAGGGTCCGCGTCTGCTTCACGTCCGCCAGCGATATCGACGCAATAGCCAATTTGTGTACTGTCCAGGATGTCGGTCAGGTAAATCTCGACATCATCCGCATGCGCGGTGCCCGCAAGAGCCAAAGTCATTGCGGTTGGCAGGGCGAAAATTCGTAAAGTAAACATATGGGCTCCTCAATGCTTCAAAATTTGCTTCTTATACGCCCCCTATACCACTTTCCGTCGCCTGTAATCTGACCATTCCTAAAATTCTTTCGACCCGCCGCTTTCCGCTCAACTCCAATCTCTTGCCCCTTGCTGACCTGTCCCATACATAGGCCTAAAGAACTGAGGGAAGAAACATGCGTCGCGTCGTCATCACAGGTCTGGGGATCGTGTCCCCCATCGGAAACAACGCAGCGGAAGTAGACGCCGCCTTACGTGCAGGTAAGTCGGGTATCGTTGCTTCCGAAGATATGGCCGAACACGGCTTTCGGTCTCAGGTTGCGGGCACCCTGAAAATCGACATTACCGAACATGTCGACAAACGTACCTTGCGCTTCATGGGCCCTGGCTCTGCTTATGCTTATATCGCGATGGGCCAAGCCATTGAAGATGCGGGCCTGACCGAAGACCAAATCGTAAACCCGATGACCGGCCTGATTGCTGGTTCGGGTGGTCCGTCCACTTCCGCCATGTACGCAGCGCACAAAGTTGTCGAAAAAACCGGAGCGACAAAACGCATCGGGCCGTTCGCCGTTCCAAAAACCATGTCCTCAACGGTCAGCGCAAACCTTGCGACCGCTTATAAGATCAAAGGTATGAACTTTTCGATCACGTCTGCCTGTTCTACGTCCCTACACTGTATTGGTATGGCCGCACAGCAGATCGCACTTGGCACCCAAGACATCATGTTCGGCGGCGGCGGCGAAGAGCTTGACTGGACGCTCTCTTGCCTGTTCGACGCCATGGGCGCGATGAGCAGCAAATACAACGACACGCCAGAACGCGCCTCGCGCGCATTTGACGCCAACCGCGACGGTTTCGTCATCGCAGGCGGCGGCGCAATGGTTGTTCTAGAATCGCTCGACAGCGCCCTTGCACGCGGCGCAAAAATCTACGCCGAAGTCACAGGTTTCTCTGCCACATCTGATGGTGCCGATATGGTCGCCCCATCCGGCGAAGGCGGCGAACGTGCGATGCGCGGTGCGCTGGCAACCCTGCCAGAAGGTCGCGAAGTCAGCTACATCAACGCCCACGGCACATCCACACCAGTGGGCGACGTTGGCGAGGTCGAAGCCGTACGTCGTGTGTTCGGTGAAGGCTCCACACCACCGATCAGCTCGACCAAATCCATGACAGGCCACTCCCAAGGTGCCACCGGCGCACAAGAGGCCGTTTACTGTCTGCTGGCCCTTCAAGGCGACTACATCATCCCGTCGATCAACGTCGAAGACCTTGATCCGGCGCTGAACCCTGCCGAAATTGCGACCGAGTATAAAGAAAACGCAGGTCTTGATACCGTCATGACCAACTCCTTCGGCTTTGGCGGCACCAACGGGTCCATGTTGTTGAGCAAATACAAAGGCTAATAGCCAAGCTTCATGAAAAAAGGGGCAGCGGATTATCTCCGCTGCCCCTTTTGCATCAAGATAGAAGAATGTCCCTTATCCAGCGTTCTCAAGGTCAGCGCGTGTGAACACAGGCGCAACGCTCAGGCCCGGTGTGTTCTTGATGTGCGGGTCGCCCTCGCCGCGCCAGATCGCGCAGATAACTGTCAGAACATTCGCGCCTTCTGCCGCCGCCAATTCATAAGCATCGGAAACCGCACCACCCGTGGTGATTACGTCCTCAATGAACGTCACCTTCTTGCCGTCTACATCTTGGCCCTCAATCGCGCGGCAGGTGCCGTATGTCTTGGCCTCTTTACGCACGAACGCTGCAGGCAATCCTGTTTCCAGTGACAGGGCAGTCACCAAAGGCACCCCGCCCAATTCCAAACCGGCGATAATTTCTGTTTCAGGCGGCAACAACTTCGCCATTTCTTTGGCCAGCGGCGCCAACAACGCAGGCACACCTTCGAAGCGGTATTTGTCAAAATAGGTATGTGACACCTGACCGGACCGCAGCGTGAATTCACCCTGTAGCGTTGCGATCTTGGCGACTTCGCGTGCAAGCTCGTTCTTTGAAAGTGTCATCGTTCACCCTTCTTATGCAATTTCGCCCCCGTGGGCCTTTGGGCAGCCATAATACTGCCCCGCTCTTTCATCAAGCGCCCTATAGACCCAATTACGTCTTCAAGCATCCCAAACCTTGACCTCTGGTGCTAAACAAGGGCAAACCCGATCCAACAGGTGGAGAGCAGAACAATGATTTCAATGAACGGTAAACGTGGCCTTATCATGGGCGTAGCAAACGATCGCTCCATCGCATGGGGTATCGCAAACGCGATGCATAAAGCCGGCGCAGAACTGGCGTTTTCCTATCAGGGTGAAAACCTGCTCAAGCGCGTCAAACCTCTTGCCGAAAGCACCGGTTCGGATTTCATGGTCGAAGCCGATGTGACAGATGACGCATCTATGGATGCTTGCTTTGCAGAGCTCAAGGACCGCTGGGGCAGCATCGACTTTGTGGTGCACGCAATCGCCTATTCTGACAAAAACGAACTGACCGGCCGTGTGTCTGACACCAGCCGCGCGAACTTTGCGCAATCAATGGACATCAGTTGCTACAGCTTTATGGACGTCGCCCGCCGCGCGCGCGACATCATGCCCAACGGTGGCACATTGCTGACGCTTACCTACGACGGCAGCCAACGGATCACTCCAAACTACAACGTCATGGGTGTTGCAAAGGCCGCGCTTGAAAGCGCCACACGTTACTTGGCCGCTGATCTTGGCCCGCAGCAAATTCGCGTCAACGCAATCTCGCCTGGCCCGATGAAAACACTGGCAGGTGCCGCCATTGCAGGTGCACGTCGCACGTTCAAATACGCCGAACAAAACGCACCTTTGCGCAGCAACGCCACACTTGGTGCGATAGGTGGCACCGCCGTCTACCTCGCCTCCGATGCTGGCGCCTCGACGACCGGTGAAATCATCCACGTCGACGGTGGCTTGCACACCATGATGATGCCAGCGTTGGAAAACCTAGGGTGATCGCAGTTGTTCTGGCTCTTGCGGCCTGTCTGGCCACAGGGGTTATTTTACGCGGCGGTTGGACCTCGCCGCTAAAAACCACAATCCTTGGTTTGGATCCGCAGGGTTTGGGAATTTCTGCACTATCTGTCGCGGCGGCTTGGTTTTTCTTTGGCCCCGTTTTGGGGATGTCTCTTATCGCGGTTATTGTGATTCACGAGTTTGGTCATGTGGCGGCCTACCGCGTCATTGGCCATCACGATGCCAGCTTTCGGCTGGTGCCCCTCATGGGCGGCTACGCAATCTCGTCGCGCGCGCCCAGCAGCCAAGAAGAAAGCGTGTTCGTCTCGCTTATGGGCCCAGCCATTTGTCTGGCCCCTATGGTTCTGGCGATGGCACTGGTTCCAATTGCAAACAACACATTCCCCTCAGCCGCATACCCGCTCTTCATCTTTGCCAGCGTTTGTGGCGCGTTAAACTTCTTCAACCTGCTGCCTATCTGGCCGCTTGATGGTGGGCGCCTGACGTCGACAATCCTAACGGCCTATCATGATCGGGCACCGTTCTATGTCTTCGTGACGGCGATGGCCCTGATCGGCGTTTTTGCCGTCATCAACCAACGTCTGTTCTTGCTCTTCATCTTGATGATGGGCGCGCAACACATCATGCAAACCGGCGGAAGCGACGGCACAGCCCCCTACGCTCGCATGTCCAAAAAACGTGCGACATTGTGTTTGGGCGCTTGGCTTTTCACCGCAGCGGCCTTCGCTTGGGGCGGGTTAAGTATGATCCTGCGATTTATCTAAACTGCATTTTGCTTGGCGAGCCACGCACTTGGGCTTTGGTCGGTAATGCGCAAAAATTCGCGGTTGAAATTGGACTTGGTGTTAAACCCAGACGACAGCATCGCTTCGGTCACGCTTTGTCCGTCCAGCAAGGCATCCTGCGCCGCCGCAACCCGTGCGCCGTTTATGTAGCGCGACACATTCCCGCCAGTGACCCGGTTAATCGCCGTGGACAATTGTTTGACCGGAACAACCAACCGGCGCGACAAACGTGTCAACGTCAGGTCGGGGTTCAAATACAACCGCTCAGCCGCCATCAACGCCTCTAACCGTGCAACAATCTGCGTGTCTTGCTCGGTGATTTCCAGTTGCGGCGCGGGGCCGACATCTGGCGTGGTGTCCAGCTCGCGTGACAGGCTCAACGCACCGATCACCAACAACATCACACTGGAATAGATGCTAATAATCCAAGGCTGCAAATGCGTCGCCCCGACGACCTGCACCCCCACAATCAACACATCTGTAAACGCCGACCCGATTAACGCCGCACCAATCACAGTCCAAATTTGGCCTGGCATTTCCCCAGCCCCCAGTCGCAACCGTGGCAAGGCATCCGCCCCCCGCAATGACGACCACAAAATCGCAAGGCCGTAGCCCACAAACAATGCAGGTATCAACGTATCCACCAAATAGGGGTTCACAAACAGCGCGCCCACTACCGCCAACGCACCACCAAAATGCACGACGTCCGCCGGTCGAACGGCCCTGACTGCCGTCACTTGAAACGCCACCCACGCCATTGCTGGAATCAAAGTCGCTGTCACCGGTTGCACCCAACGCGCTGCGGCAATCCCGTAATGCTGCGCCAGTGAAATAATCACTCCCTGCGCGGCACACAGCGCCAACAATATCACCAATGGCCCCAACTTGGCATCGCCGCGACGGTCAACCGCCCACATCCGCACCAACAATGCGACCAAAACAAGCGATGAAATCATCGGTATCGGTAAACTGGGCATAGCGCCCCCCATTCAAATCAATCTTTTCGCCCGTTCTAGGACCTCGAACCGGTTCTTGGCGACCTAAAACCGGTTTCAGGTCGCAAGAAAGAACAGAACCACCCCAAATCGGGTCATCAACACCAAACCCGAAAGGACATACCATGAACCGCACACTTGCACTTTCCGCCGCCATCGCCGCCGGTGCGACCGCCCTCGCCGCCGCCGCTCTTGGCACCCAGTCCGTAGACGTTGGCGATGCCCCTGGCATGACCGAAATCAAAATCAATGCCCCACATCACAACGGCGAACTTGAAGGCGTTGTATGGTATCCGGCCAACGCAGATGGGCGGGGCAAAATCATCGCTGAAAACGGCGTTTACTACGGCGTCGAAGGGCGCATCAATGCGACTCTGGCAGACGGTGAATACCCTGTCGTCGTTCTAAGCCACGGCATGGGCGGCCACTACCGCACAATGGCATGGCTGGCCTCAGAACTGGCCGACCAAGGCGCTATCGTTGTGGCTATAAACCACCCCAACTCCACATGGGGCGATTTCGACCTTGCCGCTGGCATGAACCACTGGACCCGCGCCCAAGACATCACTGCAGCGCTGGATTGGGTCACGGCCGACCCGATGTTTGAAGGTCACATCGATGACAGCCGCACCATGGCTGCCGGATTTTCCTATGGCGGTTGGACAGCACTGTCATTGGCCGGCGTTTTAGGCAGCCACCAAGGCTACCTCGATCACTGTGCAGAATTCACGGCCGAATCCAGTCACTGCAATGACCTGATGAGCGCGCAAATCCAGTTGGCAAACGCTGACCCATCCCTGTGGAACGCATCCTATCACGACCCGCGTTTCACACACATCACCGCTGTAGACCCCGGCCTTATGTGGGGCCTATCTGACAGCGATGTGGCCGACGTCACAGCCGACGTACGCTTGATTGCATTGGGCGAAGGCGAAGACCGCCTCCTGGCCACCAACTTTGACCAAAGCGGGTTCGCCGATCTTTTGCCAGACGTACAAATCAACCGGTTCGCCCCCGCCAGCCACTTCATGTTCTTGCCCCTGTGCAAGCCCGAAGGTGCCGCAATATTGGAAGACGAAAACGATGACCCCGTCTGCACCGACCCCGAAGGATCGGAACGCGCAGCAGTCCACGACGCCGTGATTGACCTCATTGCAACCGACCTCGGACTTCTAGACTGACCCTAATAAATCGTTAGGCGGCAACATAAGATGCCGCCCAACGAACCCAGCACAAAACGCCTGCTTTGCGGGACAAAACCGCCATTTGCCACTCTTAAGTTTAATCCTAATGTGATCTTTATTATCAGGGTTGCACGAGTGGAGATCAGCCAATGGGAAGCTATCAAGTTGTTGCAGATTGGGATGCGACGTATGACGATCCAATTTTGCTCAAAGAGGGCGAAGAATTCTGGCTGACAGGCAAGACCGATAACTGGGACGGTTATGTTTGGGTTTGGGCAAAAAACCAAGCTGGGCAAGAAGGTTGGATACCCGACAGCCTCGCCAATAGAATTGGAGGCAAGACCTATGCAACTACGGACTTTTCAGCTCTTGAGCTAACATGTCGTCTAGGTGAAAACTTGCACGGAAGAGCTGAAACTCACGGATGGGTCCTGTGCAAGAATGCCTCTGGCTTAGAAGGCTGGGTTCCGGCAAAAAATCTAAATAGAATTCCCGATCCTTAGAAATCTAAGCGACACTTTGAGCGCAAAATAACCCTTCGCTGCACCGCAATATGCCGCGCCTCGGTTGGCGTCGAAACTCAACGCCAACCGAAATGAATTTAAGCGGCTTTGATCGAGATAATCTCGAAATCAAAGGTCAGGTCTTTGCCTGCCAGCATGTGGTTGGCGTCCAGCGTGACTGTGTCGTCCGTCAGCTCAACAACGGTTACCGGCATAGTGTGCTGCCCGTCTTGGGATTGCATTTGCAACGTCAAACCAACTTCCAACGGAATATCCGCCGGAATTTCAGTCCGTGGAATCGCCTGACGGTTGGCTTCGTTCACTTCGCCGTAGGCTTCGGTGCACGGAATTTCGACAACCTTTTTGTCGCCAACTGACATGCCTGGCAGCGCCTTATCCAAACCTGGAATGATCTGGCCAGATCCAACAACAAATTCCAACGGGTCACGGCCCGCGCTGCTGTCAAATGTCGTGCCGTCAGCCAAGGTGCCGGTGTAATGAATGGCAACCGTGTCGCCTGATTTAATCTCGCTCATGATATGTCCCTTCGGGGTAGCTGAATTGCGTCAAAGGCATCCCCTCCGACAATCGCGCGCAGCCCTAACAACCAAAGGGCCCGATTGCAAATTACGGCTCAAAGCGTACCATTGCACCATGACAGCCCCAGCACCCAGCCCCGCCCTACATTCCGCATTCAACGCCATGCCCAATGACGCGCGTGAAACGCTGTTATCTATTCGTGCGCTTATATATGACATCGGCGCAGCATTGCCCGTTGGCCGTATCGAAGAAACGTTGAAATGGGGCCAACCGTCTTACGCAACGCCTGACACAAAGGCCGCAACACCCATCCGCCTAGGGGTCGCAAAATCGGGGGTGCCTGCAATTTTCACTCATTGCCAATCAACCGTCATGTCCGACTTTCAAGCCATCTGCGGCCCCGACTTTATCTTTGATGGAAACCGAGCCCTGCATCTGCCCCCTGACAACATGCCAGACCTGAATGCCCTTACTCCGTTGATACGCGCCGCACTGACCTACCGCCTGTGAATAAACGTTGCTTTGCAAATGACTTCGGAACATTGTGTGAACATTCTGTCAGAAAGGCATCCCAATGGACCATATTTCAATATACCTCCCCGGCATCCTTCTCGCGTATTCGGCGTTCTTGTTGGCCATCGCCAGCCCCGGCCCAAACATACTAGCGGTTATCGGCACATCGATGAGCGTGGGCCGACCCTCTGGCATGTCCCTTGCGATAGGCGTTGCAGCGGGGTCATTCACATGGGCCCTACTCACGGTCTTTGGCCTCTCAGCGCTATTGGCCACTTACGCCTCTGCATTACTGGCCATCAAAATATTCGGCGGCCTTTACCTGCTTTGGCTCGCGTACAAATCGCTCAAATCAGCCGCCTCCACGCATGACATCGATGCAACTGAACTGGCAGGCGGGCGGCGCACACCGATTGGCTATTTCAAACGCGGCTACATCATCCAAATGACCAACCCCAAGGCCGCATTGGCCTGGATCGCAATCATCTCTCTTGGCCTCAAAGACGGGGCGCCTCTTTGGGTTGGTGCGGCAATCGTGTTGGGGACATTCATCCTCTCGATCGCCATTCACCTGATGTATGCGATTGCCTTTTCAACACCTGCAATGGTGCGTCTGTATTCAAAATCTCGGCGGGCGATCCAAGGGGTGCTTGGCACGTTCTTTGCCTTTGCAGGTCTTCGGTTGCTGACAAGCCGGACCTAACAAATGATGGGCTGACTACCGAAGGACCAGTGGCTGACGCATCCATTCATACAATGCCTCGGTCACCCCTTCGGGGTCTTCCAACATCGACATATGGCCTGCCCCCTGCAGGACAGACAGCTTGGCGTAGGGAATAAGTTCTGCCAAAAATTCTTGGCGTTTCTGCGGAACAATTTGGTCTTCAGCGCCCGCTAAAACCAATGTCGGCTGAGTGATCCGGCGCAATGTGCCCTGCTGGTCACGCCGCCGCTGCATCGCACGTTCTTGTCTGGCGTATAAATCCGGCCCGATCGACATCGCCATTTCAGACAGTTCAGCAATCGCCGCCCCACGGCGCGGCCCCGTCCCAACATGCCGTGGCAAGATATCTGCCTCAAGCATGCGTTCAAACCGGCCTGCTTTAGCACCAATCATACGCGGTTCACGGTCAGCGGCTTCTTGCGGGGTGTCAGACAACGGGTTCGTGCCCAGCAATGCCAACCGGATCACTCGTTCGGGTGCGCGGCGAAACAGTTCTAACGCAATCGTCCCGCCCATCCCATGGCCGCACAACGCAAACTTTGACGGTAAAGCCGACAGCAAAGTCGATGCCATCTCTTCGATCCGATCAACAGCGCAAACCGGTGCAATTGTCACCGGTCGTTCATAGCTCATGACAGTCATTTGCGTGGCCCAGACGCGCGCATCGCACATCATGCCTGGCACAAGAACAAGAGGTTCGGACATTGCTGCCTTTCAGAGAGAATGGGTTTGCCTGCAATGCCGATTGTTCATGGCACGCGCACAGACGCAACCCCCAATCCACCCAATCAGAGAGCCTTCGCCCATTCAATGATCCGATCCGCTAACGGCGCAGTCTGCTTGGGGCTGAAAACATTCCCAACCATCACATGCCCCATGTCATCGTCATCCGGCCCCTGCACCAACACATCTTCGCGCACCGGCCCAGCCCAGCGCGCCATCACTCGTCTGGTTTTGCGGGGGCTAACTACCTGATCTGTTTCACCAAACGCGAAATAGGCGGGGGTCGTTATTCCCTCAATATTACTGGCCATCGCCGCGCGAACCGCATCCGCCATCGTAAACACGGCTTGCGTGTCGTACTTCACCGTCCAATACGCTGTGTGTGCCTCCGATATCGGGTCAAACGACCGCTCGCGTCCCGCAACCAATGGCCCCCATGCGCGAACGCCGGGCATCTGCAACAACCCATGTGCCAGCACATGACGCAGCCCAAAATTAGGCGACACATGCACAACTGCTTTCGCCTTTGCACCTCGTGCCAACGCCGTGGTCAGCAACGTGCATCCCGTCGAACACCCCATGACGATAATTTCATCGCCCAGCGCTGCACCAATCGCCAAAGCCTCGTCAACGTCGGCCTCCCAGTCGGGCAAACGCGCGCGCCCCATGGCGTCTCCGTCTTGGCCATGGCCGGTTAACCGCGTAAAAAACAGGTTCGCCCCCAACGCCTGCGCAACCAAATCCGGCAACGGCCTAATTTCTTCACCTGTGGCCGAAAACCCGTGCACATAAACAATCGACACTGCGGTCTTCTTTGGGCCATCTGCCCAAACCACCTGTTTGGCGCATCCCGGGCGTATACCGCCCACGTCCGCTTCGCTGGTCGCAAGCCACGCATCTAAGTCGGTCAGGTCAGGCAGCATTCAACGCTCTCCGTGCAATTGGCCGGTACAGCACCAGCAACAACACAATGGATACCCCAAGAATACCCGCCGGCACCAGCGTCACGGCCCAATGCAACGCATTCACGGCCTCGCGCGTCTGGTCGACCTGCCCTTCGGTCGTTTCAACCCAACCATAAACCGAAAGAATGGCCCCTAATATCAACGGCGCAAACGCATTCGCTGCTTTTTGCCCAAACAGCCATATCGCCGAAAATGCGCCCTCAATGGCCTCGCCGCTTTGCGCACGGGTGACATCCATCAAATCAGGGTACATCGCCCAAGGGATCTGCTGGTACGACCCATTGGTCATCCCCGCCAAAACAAACATCCCAGCAACAACGGTCACATTGACCGATGGCAAAACTGAAAACAGCCCAAATAGTAGCAAAATATACAACGCCAATCCCGTTACCAACGCACCCAGCTTCCCTAAACGCGCCGACAACATCACCCAAACCGCTTGGCTTAGGATCGACCCAACCGTGAAGGCAGCAAACATCAAACTCAATACAGTCAACGCTTTGGCCACGCCTGACAGTGGCGTATCGCCTGTATCCGCCACCAAATAAATCGCTGCAAACGGCAATCCGGCTGTGATCAGTGCAATTGCCAATGTCATCACGCCGTAAATCACGGCCAACATCACAAACGCACGGTTGCCCAAAACCAACGTCAACATCCGTAAAGGGCTGGCGGTTGATGGCGCATCAATGCGCGGCGCATTCCGCGTCGCAAAAACCGACAGCCAAATCGCGCCAATAATCAAAGGCGACGCGACCAATGCCGCATGGGCATAGCTCGACCCAGCTGCAATACCTGGGATCAACGCACCGCCTACCAAAATACCAACGCTGGCAAACCCCATGCGCCACGCCGTCATCGCAGACCTTTCACGCGGGTCTTGGGTTATCTCACCGGCCATTGCTCCGTATGGAATAGACACCATCGTAAAGCCTAACGTGGCCATCACAAAAAAACCCAACACCCAAGGAAGTGCGGCAGTGCCGACCAGACCTTCGGGTGTTGAGAACAATCCGTACATGCCAGCCGCCATGATCACGGCCCCCGCAATCATCCACGGTGCGCGGCGCCCCCAACGGCTACGCGTCCGGTCGCTTAGGTACCCAATCAACGGGTCGGTGATCATGTCAAAAACCAACACAGCCGTCGTAGCCGCACCTGCGATACCAACAGGCACCCCTAAAACAGACGTCAAATATGCGAAGACCAGCAGTTGTTTAACAACAACAAAAACAACAACACCCATGTCAGCCAGCCCCCAGCCAGCCTTCTGTCCCAATGATAACGCCATGATGTCCCCTCCCAAGGATGCTCTTGGCGAACCCTAGACAGCAATGCCCGTCACACCCAACTGAAACGTGGGGTCAAATGTCAAACCAACCGGTTGCAAGCGCTTGGGCCCAAGATGGGCGTCCATTTTTGGCAGCCAAAGCACTCGCCTCGTCAGATGGATACTGCACAGACCGAAACGTAATGTCCCAATCTCCTGCGCACCCATCAACAATTGCATATGATGCATTCGGAGTTCCGGTCTGCATGTGATGATACACCGGCACATCATCGTCATACGCAGGGCATCCAACACTTCCTGGGTTCAATATCGTCCGCCCATCGGGCAGCCGAACACAACGCGGGATGTGGGTATGCGCGCAAATAATCAGATCCGCATCAATCCCGTCTGCTTCCGCCTGAATTTCCCCCAAGGTTGCAGTGCGGACAGTGCCGTCCGCCTCAACGCGCTCCAGCCAATAAACTGAATCGCTGCTCGGCGTTCCGTGGCACAAAAACACATCCTCAAAAACTGTACGCGTTTCAGGCAACGAAGATATCCACTCAAGATGGGCCGCATCAAGCTGGTCAAAGGCGGCTTGGTCAGATGGCCCCATATCCGACCTTTCTTGCGTTACCAAGTACCGGTCATGGTTCCCACGAACCGACAAGAAATCACGTTTCATAAGCAGTGATGCAGTTTCGGCTGCATCAAGCGGTCCGCTAAAGAAATCCCCAAGATTTACAGCTGTCGTAACGCCCAGCGCATCCATGTCCTTAAGGACTGCCCGCAAGGCAAGCGCATTACCGTGAATGTCCGCCAATACCGCAAACTTCATCTTTGTTCTCCGTCATCATAACGCCTCGCATACAATGCCATCCTTACCATGAATTGAAAGCACCCTTTCCCAATTCGCGCGACCAATCCCTTTCGCCCTTCCCAATAACCAAATCCCATGACAAGCTGGTCTCGACAGCGAAAGGCCCGCCCTATGACAATTCAAACATGCATTTTTGACGCTTATGGCACTCTTTTTGACGTGGACGCAGCGGCCCGTCAGGTCGCAAAAGAGCCCGGGCAATCGCAATTGGCCGCCGTTTGGGCAACCCTGTCAAAAGACTGGCGTTCTAAGCAGCTTGAATACACATGGCTACGTGCCGTTGGCGGGCGCCACATCCCATTCTGGCAGGTCACCCAAGACGCGCTGGATTGGGCAATGGAAAACAATGGCCTCGCTGACAACGCCCTGCGCGCCAAACTGTTGGCCGTTTACAAAGAATGCCCCGCATACCCCGAAGTCATCCCCATGCTGAAAGCCCTCAAAGAAAAGGACGTCAACATCGCGATCCTGTCTAACGGCTCTCCGGATATGCTTGTTCCTGCCGTACGCTCGGCGGGCATTGGTGAATACCTTGATGACGTGCTGAGCGTCGAAGATGCCAACATCTTCAAACCCCATGCCTCTGTTTACGATCTTGTCTGGGACCGTTTTGACACCCCACAAACCGATGTGTTGTTTGCCTCATCAAACGGCTGGGACGCTGCAGGCGCTGCGGGCTACGGCTTTGCAACCGTTTGGGTCAACCGCAACGACCTGCCCCAAGACCGTTTGTGGGCAACACCGCACCGCACATTGAAATCATTGAAAACCATTCCCGATCTCGTCTAATGCCGCAGTTCAAAGCCGCCGACGGAACGCAGCTGCACTACACCGATGACGGTGCGGGGCTGCCCGTCCTTGCCCTCGCCGGCCTGACCCGAAACACCCACGACTTCGACCACGTCATTCCCCACCTACTCGGCATGGGGGTGCGCGCTATCCGTATGGATTATCGCGGGCGTGGCCTGTCTGACTGGGCCGACCCAGACAGCTATACAATCGTCCAAGAAGCCAAAGACGCGCTCGCCCTGCTTGACCACCTTGCCATCGACAAGGCCGCCATATTGGGCACCTCGCGCGGTGGTCTGATCGCCATGGCGCTGGCCGCCACGGCCAAACACCGCCTGTTGGGTATCGCCCTAAACGATATTGGCCCCGAAATCGCGCCAGCCGGTCTTAGCGTTATCAAAGACTACCTTGGCCGCAATCCCGCCCAATCAACCCACGAAGACGCAGCCACCTTCCGTGCTCGCGCATGGTCCCACTTCAAAGGTGTCCCACATGCGCGTTGGCTGGCCGAGGTCCAAAACCACTACGCCGAAACCGAAGACGGCCTTGTCATCAAATACGACCCCAAACTGCGCGACGCCGTGCTTAACAGCGGTGCGCAGCCCGACATCGATATGTGGCTGCTGTTCGACGCAATGGCAGACCTGCCTTTGGCCATGTTGCGCGGCGATGCGTCTGACCTGCTCGCCGCTGAAACCTTTGAACAGATGCGCAACCGCCGCCCCGACGCCCATGCGGCAACCGTACTCGGGCGCGGCCATGTGCCATTTCTCGACGAACCCGAATGTCTCTCCGTACTCACTGACTGGACCCGCGACCTATGACCGAAGCCTGCAACATCGACATGATCCGCGCCGCCGCGCAACGTATTGACGGCTTTGCACGCCGTACACCTTTGTTATCCTCGCCTTTCCTTGACGACATCGCAGGCCGCCGCGTGTTCATCAAACCCGAATGCCTGCAACACACCGGCAGCTTCAAATTTCGCGGGGCTTACAACACCATTTCCGGCCTCGACCCTGACGTGCGCGCAAAAGGCGTCATCGCGTTTTCATCCGGCAACCACGCCCAAGGCGTGGCCCTGGCCGCAAAAATGCACGGGGTGCCTTCGGTCATCATCATGCCCATCGATGCGCCCCAGCTCAAAATCGAAAACACCAAAGCGCTTGGCGCCGAAGTCGTGCTTTTTAACCGCGACACCGAAGATCGCGATGAAATCGGCGCAAGCCTATCCGCAGAGCGCGACCTGACCCTTGTGAAACCCTTCGACAATCCAAACGTCATCGCAGGCCAAGGCACCATGGGCCTTGAAATCGCACAAGACGCAAACGCGCTCGGCATCAAAGACGCCGATGTATTGGTCTGCTGTGGTGGTGGTGGCCTAACGTCGGGCATCGCACTGGCCTGCGAGGCTGACGCCCCGACCCTGCGCGTCCGCCCAGTTGAACCCGCTGGCTTCGACGATGTTGCTCGCTCTCTCCAATCTGGCAACATCGAGAACAACAGCCAAACATCCGGCAACATCTGTGACGCTATCATCACCCCGCAGGCTGGCGACTTAACCTTCCCAATCATGCACCGTCTGTGCGGCGCAGGCCTCGCTGTGACCGAAGACGAATGTCTTCAGGCGATGGCGCAGGCCTTCTTGCGTCTTAAAATCGTGGCCGAACCCGGTGGTGCCGCAGCGCTGGCCGCAGCACTTTACCACGGTGACGACCTTGCTGGTGACGCTGTTATCGTCACCGTGTCTGGTGGCAACGTCGACCCTGCCATGTTCACGCGTGCCCTTGCTACTCTGGGCTAGTCACATCCCCACTGTCACGTTAACGTCCGCCCCAACGCCGTTCTTCGGTCCATTCAGGATATCCCTATGACCCATTTCACGATCGCCAGCTTCAATGTCAAAAACCTGATCGGTGCAGACAAAGAATATTACAAATTCCAGTCCTACACGCCTGAAGAATACGCATGGAAACAAGACTGGCTGGCAGATCAACTGTTGACCATGGACGCTGACATTGTTGGCTTTCAGGAAATCTTTGAAGAAAGCGCGCTGCGCGATGTGATCGCCGAAGCGGACGAACGCGGTGTCGAAACCAACTCTGCTACCATTCCTGATAAATCGAAACGGTATCACCGCAAGGCGATCTTCCGAAAACTGGCCTACACGCCCTACGGCACATCTGGCCTTGCTGTCGCGACCAACGTCGCCGACGGTGAACCGGGTCAGCGCCGCCCCGGCGTGGCGATCTTGTCGCGTTTCGGGTTCGCTGAACCGCCCGTTGTCCTGCAAGACCTCCCCGAACCGCTCGACATTCCATTCGCTGCCCTGCGCGGATCCGAAGATGGTGACGATGCTGGCTTCTTCCGCATCAGCCGCCTCTCACGCCCAATCCTCAAGGCGCGTATCCCTGTTGATGGGCAAATCATCACAGTCTTCAACTGCCACCTCAAATCCAAGCTCGGCGAACACGTGGACACGGCAGATGGCGCAAACCCCGCCGATCTCACAAAGTACGACCCAACCACACGGGCACTTGGTTCCTTGCGCGCAGCCCTGCGGCGCATGGCCGAAGCATGGGTCCTGCGCCGCGAAATCGTATCCGAACTCGAGGCTGGAAACCCTGTGATGGTGCTGGGTGATTTCAACGACGGCGAACATGCCGTTAGCTCCGAAATCATCTCGGGCGAAGTGCCGTTCAAAAACTACGCATGGATGCTGCGCCACGACGCGAAAACACCACGCGACCGTTATTCCGATGCCGAGAACGAACAGATAACCGAAGCCATTAACCGCAATCGCCTGCATTCCGCTGAACGTATGTTCGTACGTAAATCGGCCCGCGATATGGTCTATACTTCCGCATTTGGCGGCGTGTTTGAATCCATCGACCAAATCTATATGTCCCGCCACTTCCACCCCGACTACGCAGGCAAGATCGGTGAAATGGAATACTTCTCGGTCCTCAACGATCATCTGACAGACGGGTCACACCCCGAAGCGCCCTACAACAAACTGGCGTCTGATCACGGCCAAATCATCGCACATATGGTGATGGGTCATGACGACACATAAGATCGAAACAAAGGGCGCAACGCTCGCCGCGACGGATACAGGCACCGGCCCAGTGTTGGTGTTTTGCCACGGGCTGGGCCTGAACCAAAAGATCTGGGCAAACGTAACGGCCCATTTCCCCAATCACCGTATTATCACCTACGATCTGCGCGGCCACGGCGCGTCAACCGTCCCCGATGGTCCGTACTCAATGGGAATGATGATATCCGACGCCGAAAGCGTCTGTGACTACTTCGAACTAAAGGACGCGTGTTTCATCGGCTTGTCAGTTGGTGGCATGATTGCTCAAGGCTTGGCCGTCAAACGGCTCGACCTGTTACGCGCTATGGTGCTGTGCTCGTCCTCTGCCAAAAACGGTCAGCCCGGCCCGTGGCATGACCGCGCGAAACGCGCCCGCGCCGAAGGCATCGCGCCCATGTACCCAGACATCTTCGCCCGTTGGAACGAAGACGACGCAACAACCGCCCTCGCTCAATCCTACCTCGAACAGGCCAACGTGGAAGGCTATGCCGCCATGTGCGAAGCCATCGCAGGTACAGACTTTTACACACCCACATCAGGCCTTCGCCTGCCAACACTGGGCCTTTGCGGCATCAACGACCGCGGAACTCCTCCAGATCTGGTCCGGGAAACAACAGACCTCATCCCCGGCTCGACATTTCAACTGATCAAAGGCGCAGGCCACTTACCGCCAATGTCCAAACCCGACGATGTCGCCACCCACCTGTCAGATTTCTTAACGAAAATCGGGCACGTCTAACCCAATTTCTTGCGGACAACGCATTTGCAACCTTGCGTCATATGACAAACATCGCATTCCCGCCCTTGTGAACCGACCAGTTCAGTTTACATTGGCCGGATGACCGAGAAAGACCGCAAGCGCGCCATCAGTTTTATCCTCATCAACCTCACGCTCGACGCGATGGGGATCGGCCTGATCATGCCCGTCATGCCCGACCTGATTAACGAAGTGCATGGCGGCACTTTGGGCAACGCCGCCGTTTGGGGCGGGCTTCTCGCTACAACGTTCGCGGTGATGCAGTTTATCTTCGGGCCTGTCTTGGGGTCCTTGTCTGATCGGTTCGGGCGCCGCCCCGTTTTGCTTGTTTCGCTTCTGATTATGTCAGTCGACTACATGGTCATGGCCGTGGCCGGTTCAATCTGGCTGCTGTTTGCCACACGCATCATTGGTGGCATCACCGCCGCGACCCAATCCACGGCCGCGGCCTTCATCGCCGACATTTCCGACCCCAAAGAAAAAGCCGCCAACTTTGGCCTGCTTGGTGCGGCCTTCGGCATGGGCTTTGTCCTTGGCCCCATCGTGGGCGGCCTGCTAGGCGAATTTGGCACCCGCGCGCCCTTTTACGCTGCCGCCGCGCTGGGGTTCATCAACCTCGCGTTCGGGTACTTCGTGCTGCCCGAAACCGTGACAGACAGCATCCGCCGCCCGTTTTCACTGCGCCGCGCCAACCCCTTTGGCGCGTTCAAGGCGATTGGTCAGCTCGACGGCCTCAAACGCCTTGTGCTTCTTGTGTTCCTTTATGAATTTGCCTTCATCGTGTACCCCGCCACATGGGCCTATTTCACCAAACAGGCCTTTGGCTGGTCACCGGGCATGGTCGGTGCATCTCTAGCGATGTTCGGCATTGGGGTCGCCATCGTGCAGGCGGGCGTCATCCGCATCGTCCTGAAATACTTGGGCGAACGCGGCACAATCATCTTCGGCCTCATCTTCAACCTAGGCGCGTTCATCATGCTAACGCTTATAACCAACGGCTGGGTCGCGCTGGCCTTCATCCCGCTGACGTCGCTGGGCGCTGTCGTTACACCCGCCCTTCAATCGCTGATGTCCGCACGGGCGGGCGCCGATCAACAGGGCGAACTACAAGGCGTCATCGCCTCAGCAAAATCCATGGCCATGATCCTGTCGCCAATGGTCATGACCCAATTGTTCTGGGCCTTCACAACAGAAACCGGCCCATACTTTCCCGCAGCGGCGTTCGCCCTCTCCGCCCTGCTCATGATCGCCTGTATGATCGTCTTCTTAGGTCGCCCCCGCCAAACAGCAACGGCATAACAGACATAAACCCGTCGCATTCAGGCTTGCCAGACGCCCAACCGCCCGTCACGCTCCTATCGATAGGTAGGAGACCCCCATGGCCAAAATTAAAGCAGCCGTTTGCCACGCCTTTGGTGAACCATTCCAAATTGAAGACATAGACATCCGCGCACCCCAAGACGCCGAAGTCGAAGTCACCCTTGCGGCCTGCGCCATTTGCCATTCCGACATCACCTATGCCGAAGGCCACTGGGGCGGCTCATTGCCCGCCGTCTATGGCCACGAGGCCGCTGGCACCGTCACAGCCACCGGCCCAAACGCACGCGGTATTAACGTCGGCGATCGTGTCGTCGTGACCCTGATCCGTGCCTGCGGAACCTGCCCTAGCTGCTCCACCGCTCGCCCCACCAATTGCGAAACACCCTACGACGGGGATGCTGGGCCAATCACCACCGCCGATGGCGGCAAACTTCACCAAGCCATGGCCTGCGGTGGCTTTGCCGAAAAGGTGGTCGTGGATGACAGCCAAGTCGTTCCCCTGCCCGATGGTATTTCGATGGAAGCCGCCTCCCTTCTTGCCTGCGGTGTCATCACCGGCATTGGTGCTGTGGTAAATGCCGCCAAAGTCCGACCCGGCCAAGACGTGGTGGTCATCGGTGCCGGTGGCGTTGGCCTTAATGCCATCCAAGGTGCGGCCATCGCAGGCGCACGCCGCATTGTGGCGGTCGATATGGAACCCTCCAAACTTGAAATAGCTCGCGAATTTGGTGCAACCGATGCTGTTCTCGCCTCCACCGACAAACCATGGCGCGCCGCCAAGGCGGCAATGGGGCGTGGCGCCGACGCCGTGCTTGTCACCGTCGGCATCGCACCGGTCTACAACGAAGCGCCCCGTTACCTCGCCAAAGGCGGCAATGTCGTCATGGTCGGCATGCCCCCGTCTGGCGCGTTTAGCGAATACGAGGCCGCAAACTTTGCCGCCGCTGGCCAAGGCATGATCGGGTCAAAAATGGGTGACGTTGTCATCAAACGTGACATCCCGTGGATGGTCGACCTCTACACCCAAGGCCGCCTCAAACTCGACGAGCTCATCTCGGGCACATGGTCCCTCGACAACATAAACGACGCCATAGCAGATACAAAAACAGGGGCTGCCAAACGCAACGTGATCGTGTTCTAAGCAATACCCGAACCATACCGGACCCATACCAAAGCAATATCGAGCCAATATTAGGTCCAATGCCTGCGCCATAAGGCCAGATCGTTAAGGAACTCCCCCGCCCATGAAACTCCAAGACCTCGACATCATTGTCACCGCACCGCCCGCTCCGGGTTGGGGTGGCCGCTATTGGATCCTCGTTAAAGTCACCACTGACACGGGGCTAACGGGCTGGGGCGAATGCTATGCCTCGACCATCGGGCCCGACGCGATGAAGGCTGTCATCACGGACGTGTTCGAACGCCACATGGCCGATGAAAACCCCGAGAACATCGAACTGATGTTCCGCCGCGTGTATTCATCCGGCTTCACGCAAAGGCCGGATTTGACCGTGATGGGCGCATGGTCGGGTCTTGAAATCGCATGCTGGGACATCCTCGGCAAAGATCGCGATCGTCCAGTGCATGCCCTGATCGGCGGGCGTCTTAACGACAAAATCCGCGCCTACACATATCTTTACCCGCTTGCGCACCACACGCTGCCAGACTTCTGGGCAAGCGCTGAAATGGCCGCCGAGGCGGCGCAACATTACGTTGCCCAAGGGTACACCGCGGTCAAATTTGACCCCGCCGGCCCCTACACCATGCGCGCAGGTCACATGCCGTCGATGCACGACATCCAAACATCCGTAAATTTCTGTGAAACCATTCGCAATGCGGTTGGGCCAAACGCGGACTTACTCTTTGGAACACATGGACAATTTTCCACGGGCGGGGCCATTCGCATGGGCCAAGCCATCGAAAAATTTAGCCCCCTTTGGTACGAAGAACCTATTCCGCCAGACGCTCCGCACGAGATGGCCAAGGTCGCCCAGGCCGTGAACATTCCGGTCGCCACGGGCGAACGTTTAACCACCAAAGTCGAGTTTGCCGAGGTTCTTCGCGACGGCGCTGCAAACATTTTACAACCTGCCTTGGGTCGTTCGGGTGGCATTTGGGAAACCAAGAAAATCGCAACATTGGCCGAAACCTATAACGCGCAGGTTGCTCCGCATTTGTATGCTGGGCCGATTGAATGGGCGGCTAACGTCCAACTGGCTGCGACCTTGCCCAATATCCTAATGGCCGAAACCATTGAAACGCCGTTCCATGATGCGTTGATCAAATCATCGATCACTGTCGAGGACGGCTATATTTCGGTCCCAACCACGCCTGGCCTTGGGATCGACGTCGACGAAGACCTTGCACGGGCGCATCCATTTACAGACACAGGCCTGCACCTCGAAATGCAATCCGATCCGGTCAGCTATCACGCGCCCAACGTCTTCGCAGGCGGTGCGCCCGTTAAGGAAGGCTAGGCATGCGTTAAGGTTATGCTGCTATCTAGGTAGGGCCGGACCGTAAACATTAACGCCAGCTCCGAATTCGGCTGGCGTCCATCTGCGATCAATAACCCAACACAAAAACCCCATTTGCCAAACCCCCTCGCCGTCGATAATTATTGAACAAAGTTCAAGGATACAAAATGGCCGGAAAAGTAGAAGCCCGTCGCGCAGCACTTCGTACAGCGTTGATTTCACATGCAAAAAAACGAATTACCGCCGATGGCCTCAAAAACCTAAGGGCCCGCGATTTGGCGAATGACGCCGGTTGCGCCCTTGGAGCTATCTATAATGTGTTTGGTGACTTGGGCGATCTCGTTTTGACTGTAAACGCAGAAACCTTCGAAAATCTTGGCGCATCTGTCGCCGAAAGCCTCGCGGACGCGCCGCAAACACCGACAGACCAGTTGATCATCATGGCGCAATCCTACCACCATTTTGCCGCCGCCAACTATCACCTCTGGCGTGCACTGTTCGACATTGAACGTCCCGCCGGAGAAACGGCACCCGAATGGTACCTTGCTGAAATGGGCCAATTGTTCGCCTACATAGACGCGCCACTTTCTGTGTTATTTCCCGATCACGATACAGAACAACGCGCATTATTGACCAAAGCCCTGTTCTCTTCTGTCCATGGAATCGTTCTTTTGGGGCTGGACGAAGCTTCAGCAGGGGTTCCAGCGCCCCAATTAGACAAAATGATCTCCTTGGTTCTCAAACAGTTAGCTTCATAGATTCAAAATTTGTGAACATTGTTCAAAAAGTTCCTTGAATGGCCGGGGGTGACTTGCTATCTCATTTCGTGAACATCGTTCAAGAAAGGGAACTGTTATGTTGAAAACTCTCTCCACCCTCATCGCTGGGGTCAACGCCCGCTCCGAAGACCGCGTGCGTGATGCCTTTGCTATTGAATTGATTGACCAAAAAATTCGCGAGGCCGAAACTTCACTAAAGGCGGCCAAGGCAACCCTTGCCTCACTTATTCAACGCCAGCGGTCGGAATTACGTCAACGCGATGCCCTCAAATCACGCATCAAAGACATGTTAGACCGCGCGCAACAGGCCATGAATTCAGATCGAACTGACCTCGCCACTGAAGCGGCCCATGCCGTCGCGCAGATGGAAAACGAGCTTACGATCCGCGAAGAAACTTGCGCGCGTTTGGATCAAAAGGTGATCCGTCTACGAACCTCAATTGATGCCGGTCACCGCCGTATCATAGACCTCAAACAAGGGGCAATTCAGGCTCGTGCCGTGCGCCGTGAACAGGCTATTCAGTCCAAACTCAACTCGACCATCGGCGCGACATCTAGCACCGAAGAAGCTGAAGAATTGATCGCCCGCGTCATGGGCCGCGATGACCCGTTTGAACAGTCGGAAATCCTGCGCGAGATCGACCGTGACTTGGGCCATGAAACCCTATCTGACCGGATGGCCGACAATGGGTTTGGCGCTGCCACCCGCACTACAGCCGATGATGTGCTTGCACGCTTGAATACAAAGAAATCCAAATAACGAACTGTTTTTGAAAGGAATAAATCATGTCAAACTTCAACAAATCCGACAACAGCCTCATCATTTTCTTTAACGGTATCGGCGTCGTCATCGCCTACGGTATGCTTGCGCTGTCTCTTTACATGTCGCCAGACGTGCCACTCGCGACCAAAGGCTATTGGGGCATCGGCATTCTTCTTTTGACCCTGGCCTTGGTGAACTTTGTCAAACTTCGTTTTGATGAACGTCTTTCCGAAGATCGTATCACACGTGTCGAAGAAGCACGCAACGAACGCCTGTTGGCCGAATACGTGGGTGGCGAAGACGACAAAGCCGCATAACCCTTTGCTAACCCGAAAACGCGCCCTGTTCCCCGTTTCGCCTGTAAGGGAAACGGGGCGCACCCTTTCCAAATGATACAACCTCGGCCAAGATCACGGTTATGAAATCAATTCTTTCCCTTCCCAGACGTGCCGCGGCCAAATTAGTTGGCGTTGCGATCTCGATGTTGGTGCATTTTTTGACCGCTGTGCGCGCGAATTGGCAAGGGATTGAGCCGGTTAACCGTCAACGCGTCTATTTTGCCAACCATGTCAGCAACGCGGATATGCCGATGATCTGGTCATGCCTTCCCCCTAACCTTCGGCGTAACGTACGGCCTGTGGCGGCTGCGGATTATTGGTTAAAAAACAAGCTACGCGCCTTTGTGGGTCCAGAAGTGTTCAACTGTGTCCTCGTCGACCGCCGCCCCGAGGCGCGCGAAGACGGTCATGACCCTATGCAAAACATATTGGATGCTTTGGATGATGGGTCTTCGCTCATCATCTTTCCAGAAGGCAACCGGAACATGACAGACGACCCGCTGCTGCCGTTTAAGGCTGGTTTGTTTAACATAGGGATAGCACGCCCCGACATTGATCTGGTCCCAACTTGGATCGCAAATGTCACCGAGATCATGCCGAAAGGCGAGGTCATCCCCCTGCCCCTCATCTGTACGGTCACTTTTGGCGAAGCGATCCATGTCAACGATGGTGAAGACAAAACCGCATTCTTGAAACGGGCATCTAACGCACTTGTGGCCCTTGCCCCGAAGGAGGAAAAACTATGACCTCCACCACATCTGATCTTCTTTGGTTATTCGCTGCAACCTGTGGGTTGATGACCGCGCTGACGATCGTTGGGGAGCTTTTACGCATTCGTACAGGCGACGATAACCCTGTTGTCGAAACCTTCATGACACGCGTTCGTAGCTGGTGGGCGATGATCATTTTGTTCACCCTTGCCTTGGTTGCTGGCAAAGTGGGCTTACTTGTTCTTTTCGCGTTCGCGTCATTTGCGGCCCTGCGAGAATTCTTAACACTAACCAGCAAACGTAAGGCCGACCACCTCTCGTTGGCCTTGGCGTTCTTCGTCGTTTTGCCTTTGCAATACGTGTTCATCGGCCTTGGCTGGACAGGCCTCTATTCCGTCTTCATTCCCGTCTATGCGTTCCTAATGTTGCCAATCGTTTCCGCGTTACGAGGGAACCCTGATCGTTTTCTCATTAGAGTCGCTGAAACGCAGTGGGCTTTGATGATAACCGTCTTCTGCCTGTCCCATGTACCTGCCCTGATGATGATGTCCGTTGAGGGGTATCCCGCTGATCGGGGCGTCTTGCTGATCGCGTTCCTCATAATGGTTGTGCAATTTGGCGATCTTTTGGATTTCTTCTTTGGAAGGCGTATCGGCAAAACCCGCATTATCCCCGGAATTTCAGCCAAAACGTGGGAAGGCATGGCTTGTGGCGTTATATGTGCTGCCGTCATTGGCGGGTTGCTTGCATGGATGACACCGTTTTCTGTGGTTGGCGCCATGGGTATGGCCGCGCTCGCCGCGACCGTCGGTGGCTTCGGGAACCTAGTGTTCGCGGCAATTAAGCGCGATCGCGACGTCAAAGATTGGTCCCACCTGATCCCTGGCCAAGGTGGGTTTGTAGACCAGTTTGACAGTGTGGTTTTCGCGGCTCCAGTGTTTTACCACGTGATGAACCTGATCTGGATGTAGCTATGGCGCATTATTCCAGGCGGAAATCACCAACGACGGGATAATGATCCGTCGGCCATTCCCCATCAAATTTGCCTCGTACAGAAAAGGCCTCCCCAACGGATTCAATTCCGTCGGTTCCACCGATATGATCAATCGCCGGAAACAGGTTCAACCCGCGATTGAAGTGAAACGATGACCCTTGTGCAGGCCAGAACGTAACGCCCGAATCCTCAAGAATTCCCAATGTTTTCGACCCACGGATCGCATTGAAATCACCGATCACGAATACCGGCATACGGCCGGCCGGTTCAGCAATGCGTTCGGCCACCAGCGCCACCGCGAGCTGTTTGTTCGACATGCTGCGGTATTCCGTGTGCAGATTGTAAACACGAAAGGTGGTTCCGTCTTTGTCTTTGAATTCCGCCCAACTGGCGAAAGCGGGCCATGATCCATTAAAGGTGCGCGAATAGATTACGTCTGGCGTGTGGGAAAAGAAGAACCATCCCTGATCCAGCAGCGTCAATCGATCGGTGCGATAGAAAATTGGCTGCGTGGATGGAAAGTCGGCGGGGTCACCCACGGCGGCAACAGCATAATCTGGGTTTTGATCGCGTAGAAAATCTAGCGTCAGATTTTGGGGCGCCAGCCCACGACCGAAACTTTCCATCTCCTGAAAACCGACAACATCCGCGTCCAATGACCGGAACGCAGATTGCAACGGTAATTTGCGGCGATCCCAATCGCCCACCGACCAATCGCCAGTCTGTCTGCCAAGCCAAATGTAATGTACGTTATAGGTCGCGACACGCAGATTGTTTGGCGCAGCGGGCGCGACAGGTTGGGGCAATGAATTGCAGGCAACCATGCCAACCAAAACGGCCAATATCGCGCCACTGATTTGGCCAACGCGTTTCACCCATTTTTTCATGGCATGATCAGTATTGCACGGAAGTCATTCACATTCGTCAGGGTTGGCCCCGTCACAACCTGCCCATCAATTGCTTCGAAGAACCCATGCGCATTGTTTTCAGCCAGTTGTGCATCAGCAGAAATGCCCTTTGCTTCGGCCAACGCCAATGTGGTTGGGTCCGCAATTGCTCCTGCTACTTCGGCCGCGCCATCCACACCATCTGTATCACAGGCCAGAACATGTATCTTTGGATGCCCCTTCAGCGCAACGGCAGCAGCAAGCGTGAACTCAGCATTCGGGCCACCAACACCGTTGCCCCGTCGCGTCACAGTGCATTCGCCACCTGACAACAAAAGGACAGGTTGTTTGGGGTGACTATCAGCGATCTGAACTGCGGCCCCCACTTGGGCAACAGCTAATTGCCGCGCTTCGCCTTCAAGGTTGTCCCCCAAATTGCGCACTTTGACACCCGTCTGACGGGCCAGCTTTTCTGCAGCGGCCAAAGATTGCGACGGCGCGGCAACAATCACGTTTTCCACACTATCCAACCGCACGTCATCCGCCCCCAAAGGGTCGCCACCGGCTGCCAAAAACGAAGCAATCGGCTTAGGCGGCGTGACTTCCCAATCGGCCAAAGTCCGGACCGCACGTTCTGCATCGCCATCATGGCCAACTGTCGGGCCGCTTGCGATATCACCTGGTGCATCTCCCGGAACATCCGAAATCATCAATACCTTTAGTTTTGCTGGGTGCACTGCCGCTGCCAAACGTCCACCTTTCACCGCGGACAGTTCTTTGCGGATGCCGTTGATATCGCCGATGGGCATACCGCTGGCCAACATCGCTGCGCTCAAATCCTGTTTGTTTGCCAACGTCAGGCCATTTGCAGGCGCGCACAACAACGCCGATCCGCCGCCCGATATTAACATCACGCAGGTATCATCAGGTCCAAGCCCGTTGGCGATACTTAACAGACGTTGCGTGGCTTCGACGCCGGCTTGGTCGGGCACAGGATGCGCCGCCTCTACAATCTCGATCCCTTTGCAGGGGCGTGCGTATCCGTATCGCGTGATGACAAAACCCTCGCACGGGCCCCAAGCAGCTTCTACTGCCTCGGCCATACGCGCTGACGCCTTGCCTGCACCCAAAACCACCACACGTCCTTTGGGCTTATCGCCCAAATAAGGCGCCAAGCAGCGCATTGGGTCGGCCTGTTTAACTGCAACATCAAACAGCTCGCGCAAAAACGCATTCGGGTCGTTCAGATTTGGAAGGGTCATAGAATTTCTCGGACTATGGGGTCATCACAAACTGTCCCACAAACACGAAGAAGTCTACGGCGAAACCTATCGCAATCGCGCCAGAACATCACGAGTAGCAAGCCCCGTTACGGCCAGCCCTTGCCGGCGTTGAAAATCCCGAATGGCTTCGATGGACTTGGGTCCAATCACGCCATCCACAGTACCAACGTCATATCCACGTTGGATCAATCCACGTTGCACCGTCATTCTATCCGCTTGTGTCAGGCCATTTGCGTCAGGTGGGAAACTGCCTCGCAATGGGCCCGCACCGCCAATACGGTCAGCAAGATGCCCTATCCCTAAGGCATAAAAATCCGAGTTATTATAAGTTTTCAGGACGTTGAAATTTTGAGTAACATTAAACCGAACGCCGCCAGCTTGCGGCTGAATCACGCGACCATCAGGGCCGCCCGTGCCTACTTCTGCGCCCCATTTCAAACCTGACCGCCAACCGTTTCGGGCCAAATAGGCTGCCGTCGACGCCAATGCATCGCTTGGGTCATCCGACCAAATATCTCGCCGACCATCGCCGGTAAAATCTACAGCGAAACCTTCGTAAGAAGTCGGGATAAACTGCGTGTGTCCCATTGCCCCAGCCCAGCTTCCGCGCATATTGCTGGCGGTCGTATCACCATTTTGCAAAATCTTGAGCGCAGCAATGAGCTGGCTTTCATAAAACGCCCCCCTCCGGCCATCAAACGCCAAAGTTGCGGTTGAAGATATAACCGGAATCTCGCCGCGCCGTTCGCCATAGAAACTTTCCGCGCCCCAAATCGCAGCAACGATGAGCTGGTCGACACCGTATCGGCTTTCGATTGCCCGCAAGACGCTCGCATTTTGTAGTAACGCAGCCCGACCTTTCGCAATGCGTTCGTCAGACGCAACGATGGCCAAATAGTCCTCGAAGGTGCGGCGGGTTTGAATTTGGTTACGATCACGATCAACAACACCGGGAATGTATCCAGCGTCGGCGAAGGCGGCATTCAGTGTGTTTTCACTAATTCCTGCCGCGCGAGCACGCCCTCGAAACTGTGCAACCCACGCTGAAAACGCCGGCGTTTGTAGCGGGCGCAAGTCAGCAGCCAATGTTTGCGCAGAAGGTTGGCGGGTTGTGGCCGTTTGCGTGCAGGCTGCAAATGCCAAGGATCCCAAACCACAAACTAAAAAACGTCTATTCAATACCATGCGCCAAAGCTAACCGTCTCATGAAAGATGAAAAGCAAAATGATGATACCCATGGCAAAGGTGGCTGGTCTCCGCCCATTGCCAAAAGGAGCCCGCCAGCATCAACTATGAACATTCCGATAAGCGGTTCGGTCTATCGTGAAACGTCGGCTTTAGGTTAGCATCCCAAAACACAGGAGAGACACCATGACATCAGCCCCAAAGATTTCACCACGCCCGACTGATGACTGGCCCACTTCGCTTGATCGTGTCGTCGCAGACATGAATGGTGCCCCCATCAACGTGCACAAGTTGATGGCGCACAGCCCCGACCTGCTGAAAGCATGGTGGGACTTTCGCAACTATTCCGTGACCGGTGGATCGCTTGGAAAAACCTTAGGTGAATTGGTCATCTTGCGGGTCGGTGTACACTTAGGAACATGGTATGAATGGGCATCGCATGTTGATCGCGCAAGCCAATTGGGTATGCCCATTGACACAATAAACGCCGTTTTGGAGCCAGACCCTACAGATGCTTTTCCTGAAGATCAGGCGTTGATTTTGCGTGCTGTTGACGACTTGATGGTGCACCAAAAAGTTCGCGCCGAGACGCTGGCCGCACTTGATTCACATTTCACCACTGCGCAAATCATGGACCTTACGGCCATTCACGGCATGTACGTGGTATTGGGCTACTTCATTAAAACGTGGGGGCTTCAATTGGACGAAACTGTCGCGGCACGGGTCGAAGGACTTGCTGACGAGACCACGTTCGCAATCGCAGCGGAAAACCTTAAAACCGGCCTTAGCAAATGATCGCTTTCATTTGAGTTGTCAGTAAAACCAGGGGCGTACGACTTAAACTTACAGTGTACGTTGAAATTTTTTACTTTATTTTCGACAGGCATAAGACTGGCCCACAAAAGAAGCGAGCGGCGTTGAGATCAAGTTGTCTGTTGCCGAGCGCAACAACTGCTCTCGGAGCAATAATCCGTCCATTCCGAAAAATTATACCTTGATCTCAAGTTAACTTGAGAAATTACCCTGTGGTTTCACATGAATTGGGAATTTCACGGTGACAAAAAACGCGAATAACATAGCTAATTTGACCAAACACTTCGGTATCATTCTGGGAACCGAGCGCTACGACGAATGTTTGAAATTTTATCGAGACCTCCTCGGTCTTCCGGTCTGGTTTGAAAAGGATGGACTTTGCTGCCTTCGTTTCGGGGATGGTTATCTGATGATTGAGACCGGTGGCGTGGCTCGGGATCATCGCAAAGCAAATTATGAAAACCCCACGATGCTGCGCTTCAATGTCTGTGATGTGAAGGCCAGTGCAGGCTTGTTGGAAAAGCACGGAGTGTCCGTTAGAATCAAGACTTATAATTGGGGTATCGTTGGAACGTTTACAGATCCAGACGGAAACGCCTGCGAACTGAAAGATGCTGGAGATCCATTCTTCGTCAACTAACTTGATGGAGATCACAACCGCAGACACACCGCGCTGCATTAGTCAGAATGGGCTCGTACCGCCCCTGGATGCGGCGCAGGATCATGTGATCGTACGTCTTCTCAACGTCGACTTGTCGAAGAATGATGGCGTGGTGAATTGGGGGGCCATTATGCCAACGTCAGACTTGCCCGCCATTCGTGCACTGCGCCCAGCCTGAAACCATGGCTGGATCGTTGATCAGATGAAGGCAATCAAGCCCCAACACGTCTGTGAGATCAGTGTTCAGCAGGAGCCGGCTGAAAGCCATCTTGGTCTGGCCTTCTTTAGTTTTACCGTCGACAACGAGTTGGGCGGTTGCGGTCTGGTGAAAGCAAAGGTGGTTGATATCATCCATTGGTCTAGAGACCAGCACCTATGGCGCGCATTCGATGAGACGAACGAAGGTTGCCGAATTCTAAAAGTAGACGGGCAACCTTCGGGCAGACCGATTATTGTCGAGCCATAACAAGATGGGCATCACCGCCAGACGGCCTGGAGTTGAGCCTGAAGACACGCTGGTTATCGCCGAAGCTATAAAAACCTAAACACTTGGGCCGTCTTCACGAACGGCCCAATGCTGAGACTAGCAGCGTTCCGGCGGTCGCCGACTAGTAAACTAAAAGCCGACGTTCACTTTCAGCGCCGCAGTTTTACGCGTTTCCCAAAAAAAGAAATTCGTGTAACTGCTTGCCCACCATTCTTTCTTTTGTGCGCTTTGCGCCACGCGGTAAATGCAGCAAGCGGTATGATTGCAGAGGCCGCTGCAAGCGGCATTATCGAGCTTGCAACTATGAATTCGTGATGAGCGAGGGCAGGTGTGGCTGCAAACACACAAATGGCGACTACGACAAATTTCATTCGGCTAACCCGCCAGCTGCATCATGACCTTTCATGAAGTTGCGCAGATCTTCCACATGTTTGACGTGCAGCGATACGTAAACAAGCCCCATATTTGTACGTTCCGTCACCATAGGCCCAGGGTACGGAAGATAGCTTAGCTCTTGTGACCCAAATGAGGGGGAGGCCGTTCCAACTTGCCATTCTGTTGTCAAGGTGACGTCTACGAGTTTCAATGTCGGCCCGCCGTTTGGGTCAGGCATCTCCAATGGAACCCCGGAGATGCGCAGATATGACATTTTATCTTTTGCGTCGATGAACCCGTCGATGAACTGCGTCGTTAAAACGCGCAGTTCTTCGGCGCGGTCTGCGTCAGGCATATGGCTGTGCAAATGATCGCCGTCATGGGCGTGGTTGTGCCCAATGTGGCCGATATGACCGTTCACAATATCATGTGGCATTGGACCACCGCTTTCCTTCAAATTCGCCGTGCGGAATGGTGACCGGCTTGTCCATGTGCCGCTTGTGTGCACCCATTTTGCCCGATGCAACCAAGGACCCCAGAACGTCCACAATGACCCGTGTTCCCATCAACGCTGTGATCTCGGATTGATCATACGGTGGCGCAACCTCGACCAGTTCCATGCCGCAGATCCCTTCGGCAGCAACCTTGGACACCAATGCCAATGCTTCGCGGGGCAAGAAACCACCGGGTTCTGGCCAGCCCGTACCGGGAACGAAACCGCAATCAATGCTGTCGATGTCGAATGACAGGTAAACCATATCAACACCATCCCATGCCATCTCCAGCGCCATTTCGACTGTCTTGTCGATGCCCATCTTTTCCATGTCGCCCATGGTGATGATGTTGGTTTCGCGTTCGCGTGCAACTTTCACGGCCTCGCGTGGAACCTGCCAACCACCGATACCGATCTGGACAAGGTTCTTGGCGGGTACGTTGGGCATGTTGGTCGCGTGGAACCACGGCGTTGTGTGCATGCGTTCATCCAGGTCTTTTTCCTGAATGTCAGCGTGGCGATCAAAATGGATAATACCAATCTTTTTCGACGTGCATTCTGCGATGCCACGCACGCACGGGAAGCCGATAGAATGGTCGCCACCGATCATGATCGGCAAGCTGCCAGAAGATGCCACATGGCTGACGCCTCGGGTAATCTGATCAAACGTCTTTTCGATGTTTGCAGGGATCGTAAACACATCGCCTGCATCACACAGGGTCATCTGTTCACGAAGATCGACCGCCATTTCGTAGTTGTATGGCGTATAAAGCGCCGAGATCTTGCGCAGCCCCTGCGGACCAAACCGTGTTCCAGCACGGTAGGTCGTCCCGCCGTCGAACGGGATGCCCAGAACCGTCGCATCATAATCGCCCACTTCGGTGACGTCTTCGGCGTATGGCGCTTTGAGGAAGGTGTTGATCCCCGCGTAATGGGGCAGTTCACCTCGTGCGAACGTTGGAATGGATTTGTCCTCGATACTGTCAGAGCCAGTTAGCCCCATGCGCAGCGCCCAGCGCTTCTCCTCATCCCAGCCGGTTTCGGGCAACCCCTCTTCGGCTTGCATGGCTTTCCAGCCGCGCAGTTTGCTTAGATCAGGGTGGTGATAGCGCAGCTCGCTGTGACGTTGATCCTGATTGTGATGGGACCGGCTGCGGTCACGGGGTTGTTCGAACATTGATACTTTCCTTCAGTCTTTGGAATGGAATGCCGCCGTCGCGGGCGTCAAAATCATAGGTGATCGTCGCGCCGTAGGCGGACGGGTCGTGGGGGTCCCAGCGGGGTTTGTCGAAAACCAAAACGCGGTCGCCCAATTTGAATGCTTCGTCCAGATCATGAGTCACCATGAAAACCGTCATTCCGGTCTCGTCGCGCAGGTCGTCGAGGAAATCGTGCATCGACAGCCGCGTGCCCGGGTCAAGTGCGCCGAAAGGCTCATCCAGCAACAGCACACGCGGCTTTGCTGTTAACGCTTGGCCAATGGCCAACCGCTGTTGCATGCCGCCCGAAAGGGTTGCGGGGTATTGATCCGCCACATGATCCAACCCGATCCGTGCAAGGGTTTCTTGGGCACGTGCGTGGGCCGCGCGCCGGGGCGCGCCAAAGAAACGGCCCCAGCCTGTGCGCATGCTTTCACCTGCAACGATGTTTTCCCGCACGGTCATATGCGGAAAGACCGAATACTTTTGAAAGACGATACCGCGATCCAACCCAGGTTCTTTGGCCGGATCGGCACCATCAATCTGAATGGTCCCTTTCGTTGGCCGTTCTTGCGCCAGCAAAAGCCGCAGGAACGTGGATTTACCGCAACCAGACGCACCAACGATTGAAACGAACTCACCTTCATCCGCGTCAAGGTTGACGCGTTCAATAATGGGCCGATTGCCATAGCTTTGAAAAATATCACGGACGGTTACGAAACTCATAGCCCGTCCTCCGCCCATGGGAACAAACGCTTGGAAACTTGGCGCAGGGTATAATCCATCAAGAAGGCAAGGATCGTGATCCAGATGACGTAGGTCAAAATCACATCCATCGCGAGGTAGCGGCGCACAAGAAAGATGCGATAGCCAAGCCCTAGATCCGCGGCAATGGCTTCAGCCGCAATCAGGAATAGCCACGCAGGCCCCAACGACAGCCGTATCGCCTGGATCAGCCGCGGCATCACCTGCGGCAATGCCACACGGACAGCGATGACCCAGCTCGATGCACCAAGGGTCTGGGCTTTGACCAGTAGTTCCTGCGGAATCTCTAACGTGCGCTGGCTCATGTCACGGATGACAAACGGCAGCGTGCCGACCACGATCAACACAACCTTCGACAGCTCGCCCAATCCGAAAACGATAAACAGGATCGGCAATAACGCCAAAGGCGGGATCATCGACAACACGGCCACGAATTGTGAAAGCAGACTGCGCACCAACGGAACCAACCCAATTAACAGCCCAAACAACAAACCAAACGTGGCCGATATCCCAATCCCCACGCCCAAACGTTTGAGGCTGGCCCATGTGTCATGCCAAAACAAAATACGCCCCGTGCGCCTGTCGCCCTCGGTGGTGAGCCGTAGCATCGTGTCGCCAATGGTTGCAGGCGCGGGCAAAAGCTTGTCAGACGGGTTTTCAGCAAGCCGGATGTCGGACCCAACCGCATAGGCGATCAGCACCAGAACAAACGGCAAAAACAACAAAAACACGGCCAAAGGGCGACCCGGTATGATATTGATCAAACGCATGGGCGAAATGGCCCCGACATCGCGTCGGGGCCCCTTATGTTAAAGCGCGCCGTCGGCGGCCATTTGAATATAGGTGGTGTCAAAACGGAACTGGACGTTGTTTTCATCGCCCGTCACAGACCCATCAGGGTACTCTACCCCAACAAAATCCGCTGACGGGGCGCCCTCGCCCAGAATGCCCTTGTCGAACAAGAACTCGGCCACATTCACCATCGTGTCGGGCAAGTCTTCGCTTGATGTAAACGTGACTGCATCCGCTGGCGTATAAAACATCTCGGTCGATGCAAGCTGGGCCTGATATCCGGCCAGATCGGTACCAGATGCTTCGGCCATGGCTGTCAGAACCTCTTCGTCACCTGCCGCCATAAGGGCCATAACTTCATACCAAGCCCCCACAAGCGCCTTACCGAAATCTGGGTTGGCGTCCAAAACTTCGGTGTTCACAACCATCAGGTCGATGATCTCGCCAGGAATATCGGAACTATCGAACACCGATGTCGCATCAGGTCCGTTTAGTATCTCGGACACCAGCGGGTTCCATGTGACAACCGCCTCGACGTCATCGGTGGCGTAGGCCGCAATCATGTCCGCATCAGAGGTGTTGATCACACCGTCCAAATCGGCTTCGGACAGCCCCACACTGTCTAGTCCGCGCGCCAATAGGTAGTGCGACACACTCAGTTCAACAAGATTAACAGGTTTGCCAGCCAAGGACGCCAAATCGCCACCGCCCTTTACAATAACCGCGTCATTCCCATTGGAATAATCCCCAACAATCAGCGCCGTGGTGTCCACGCCACCGCCTGATGGGATCGACAAGGTATCCATGCTGGTCGCGGTAACGCCATCAAATTGACCGGCAGTATATTGGTTGATGGATTCAATGTAGTCGTTGATCTGAACGATCTCGACGTCGATACCATATTGGTCAGCCCATTTATCCATGATGCCGCTATCCTCAAGATAGCCCCATGGCATCCATCCGACATAGATAGACCATGCCACTTTGAATTCTGTTTTCTCTTGTGCGGCGGCGCCTGTGGAAAGGCCGGCAGCCATACAAACGGCCAGTGCAGTGGTGGTGAATTTCTTCATTTTTTCGGTCCCCGTTTCATGTTTCAGAATGGATTGACCGCATGGAGGGCATAGCGGAGCGCAGGTCAAACCAGCGCAGTAGCCTCCCGGGATTTTGCCCCGCCGTGTACCGATCCACCTGCAGGCGGACGGCGACAACTCTTGGACCTGACCCCGAATTCTGGGCGGAACCCTAGTTATCCTGCAGGTCCAGTTGGATGCAGCCGTCGGCGCCAAACAAGGCTTGAAGGGAAAAACTGTTTGTGGATGAACGCAGTCGCTTAGGTTTTGTGCGCTCAGGAGCAACATCGCTCAAAAATTTACCACGCTAGAATCTGAAACTAATCTGCACAGGTTAAATTGGGTACGATCAAGGGAGAATATGCATCACCACTACCGACCATTTATCGGTCGAAGCGACAACGCAGGGTCTGAAGATGCCGAGGGCGGCCCAACAGAGCCTCCATTCGCTGCGCTTGCACGAAAGGACTAATTGGCGAGCCGTGGAGGACTCGAACCCCCGACCTGAGAATTAGAAGTTCCCTGCTCTAATCCAGCTGAGCTAACGGCCCGCACACCGCCCTTCTAGCTGTGTGCGCCACACAACATCAAGCCACATCAAACGCAAAATATACCTAACATGCAGTTCGAATTTAAAGTCAGGCGGGGTTTCTGGCACCTGTCACGGTGGCCGGTGCCTTTGAAGCGGTGAAACCAGCTTGCAACCAATTTGCAAACGCAAGGGCTGGTGCCGTGAAGCCACCCGGCCCAGGTGCGATCCAATATGACGAACGTGCCGAAATTTCTTGGGGAAACGGACGGATCAAACGGCCAGCACGCACAGCATGTTCCGATGTCACAGCATCACCCAGGCACAGCCCCATACCCGCTTCTGCCGACGCATACATAGCCAACAAACCTGTAAACGTCAGGCCTGATTGATCTGGCACAACAGACACCCCTTGTTCGCCCAACCATTGCGCCCAATCGTCAGGGCCCTCGAGATGCAACAGCATGTCAGGCGTAATGTCAGCCGCGTTTAGGGGTTGGAATTTGTGCATGAAGGCAGGGCTGCAAACAGGAAAGAACGTGACATCGAATAACGGGATAGCCCCATTGGGCGGCGTGTTCGTAAACACGATGCCAAGGTCGCAATCTGCTACGTCTTCACCCGCTGCAAAACTTCGTAGTTTAAATGACACCTCGGGGTATCGATTTAGAAAATCAGCCAAACGCGGAGCAAGCCACGTCACCGCAAACCCAGACGTCACGGCAACCTCTAGGTGCCCCTTGGCCTGATCTATCCCGCTATGTGCCTCGCGCAACAATACAAGTGCGGGCCGGATCGCGGCGACATAGCGCCGTGCCTCTCCGGTCAATACAACGCCTCGCCCCTTCGCCTCCGTGACGCGAAACCCCAACGTTGCTTCAAGTGCCTTTAATTTATGACTTACCGCACTTTGGCTCAAACGAACCTCGTCAGCGGTGGCGCGTACGGACCCAGTCCGCGCCAACACATCAAGAACGTTCAAACTAGGTAACGGCGGCATATTCATGCAGCATTTTCATCATAAAGCCCCGAAACGATCAATAGACCTGAGAAAAACGAGGCAATAAGTATGAACCAACTGCCATCGAAAAGGACCGAACCATGGAAGAAAGCTTTTCTCGCCGCAAACTATTGGAACCGGCCGAACTACGTGACCTCAACACACGTTCTGACCTGTTTGGTTGGTTGCAAATGCTAAGCCATTGGGGCGCGATTGCTATCTTTGCGGTGTTGCATTTTCAGGCGATGGGGACCTACTGGGTCGTTTTGACGGGCTTTGGCCTCGGGGTGTTTATTAACTTCTTGTACGCGGCACAGCACGAGCTTTCTCACGGCACCGTTTTTGCCACCAAGCGCACCAATGAAATTTGGGGCCGTGTGATTGGGTTTGTCATGATCTTTCCGCGCGACTTTGATCAGGTCATGCATTTTGCGCACCACAGATGGACACAGGACTGGGAACGCGATGGAGAACTGGTCCGCGAACCTTATACGTTACAGAGCTATCTCATGTGGCTTAGTGGCATCACCTATTGGCGCAACCGCGTGTTTGGCCTCGTTCGCCGCGCGCGCGGCATCATAGTCGAGCCATTCATTCGCGCGGACGAAGAAGCCAAGGTCATCCACGAAAGCCGAATTCACTTGGCGGCCTATCTGACGATCATTTTGGCGTCATTCGCATTTGGAAGTTGGGCATGGCTGACATTCTGGATCATTCCCATGGTGCTGACAAAACCGGTTCATCAGCTGCAAAACACAATCGAACATCTGGGGCTAAGCCACGAAGACAACATCTTAGAAAACACGCGCAGCACACGTGCAAACGGGTTTGTGCGTTGGTTATGTTGGCAGATGCCATATCACACGGCGCATCACACGTTCCCTTCGGTCCCGTTTTGGAAACTGAAACAACTGAACGAAAAGATCGAAACACAGATAAAAAGTGAAGTGTGGCGCATGGGATGGATCGAGTTTCAAATCGAGGTCATCAAAAAGCTCGCCCAGAAGGACGAAAGCAAATACCCGATGAACGAAGTTTGGATCGTACCCGTGAATGGCCGCAAAATGCGATTGGAAGCCGAATGAGCCAAACCTTAGATGTATACACGTCACTTTGGGCGATGCAGCCGCACGACCAAACCGGTGTAAAACTGCCCTATGAACAGGTGGTCGAAATGGTAGCCCGTGCTGGCTACAAAGGTATGGCGTTGGATTTCGGGGCAACATCCGTTGCGGACGTAAAACGCATCCAGCCGATGATGGCGAATGCCGGCCTCACCCCGTTTTTGGTGGACTTTCCAAAGACGGTCGAGGCGTTGCGCCCGACCCTGCAAATGGCCAAAGATTTTGGTGCACCTTTTGTCGTCGTGATTGGCCAAGTCATGCCCATCAGTGTGGGAGGCATGATCCCTGTTATCCGCGCATGGCTTGAAATGTCGGAACAAGAAGGCATGCCGATCTTGTTTGAAACGCATCGCGATTGCATCACCAACGATTTGTATTCAACATTATGCCTGATCGACGCGATCCCCGAAATGCGGCTTTGTGCAGACCTTTCACACTATGTCGTTGGACGTGAAATGGCTTGCCCGCTTCGCCCACGTGACGCCGAACATATGAGCCGTATTCTTGCCCGATCTGATAGTTTTCAAGGCCGTGTGGCCAGCCGTAGCCAAGTGCAGCTGCAACTGGATTTCCCGCAAAACCAGAAATGGGTGGAGATGTTCAAGGCATGGTGGCGCGAAGGCTTTGACGGGTGGAAGACCCGGAACCCGGATGGCAATTGCGTATTCTTGTGCGAACTTGGCCCCCCAGATTATGCAATGACCGGCCCGAACGGGCGCGAAATGTCCAACCGCTGGGAAGAAGCTCTGCAAATAAAGGACTGGGTCGAAGATATCTGGAAAGAACTTTGCTAAACGGAACGCTCTAAATAAACGATTGTCGAGTACGTCGCGTCGCCCCCCCCTGACCGTTCAAACATGAAACGAGCGGTCAGGGATTACTTTTCTTATCTGACAACAAAGACAGAGCAGGATGAGTGCCGAACGACACGCGCGGCATTTGGCCCTAACAAATAGTCTTTGAAGTCCGGCTTATGGGCGCCAATGACGATTATGCTGGTTTGGGCTTTTCCGGCCAATTTCAGCACCTCTTCATACACCGTTCCAGTGGCGACGATGTGCCTAACCTTTTCATTTGCTTCAGCGCCGATCGCGTCGGTTACAATTTTCCCAAGCTCTACCTTCGCGGCGTCCACCATTTTGTCGTGGTGGTCACGTTGAAAAAAGCTCCCGACAATACTGGTCCCGAAGTCAGGAACAACTGTCACAACATCCAGACCCAGCCCGTCCCGTTCTGCAAGCTGATAGGCCGCTTGCAAAACAGAAATGTCGGCTTTGGTATCCGAAATATCAACAGCGCAAAGAACAGGTCCGGTCATGATGCTTCTCCTACGTGGTCAGGCGTGGTGTTCGATGTGCGGCCTGCTCGGCGACGCTGCATCAAGAAGACGCCAGCCAACAACAACAATGCCGGTATGAACATCAGTTCTTTCGGCATTTGCGTTTGCGGAGCCTGCACTTCTTTGACGGTTACAAACTCGTCGCCATAAAAGTCATAATCTGCCAGCGCGCTTGCATGTGGTGACCCGAACAATGGTTCGTCCAAGACAATGGCGTCTCCGTCTTCCATCAGGCTAAGGCCGGTGGCTGCCATACGCGCTGCGGCGTCTTCATCTTCAATAGACAGAACGATTGTCGTGTCCCGCATTTCGAAAGTATCAAAGTCTGGTCCATTCACGACAACACGGATTTCATCGCCCACTTCTGCGTTTTCCACAGCTTGGGTCAACGCCGCAGGTTCCACGGCGGCAAATGGCGGCTGCAAACGATCCATGAAGAAATCAGGACGGAACAGCATGAATGCGATGAAGATCAACGCGACGCTTTCATAGATCCGGCTGCGGGTTACGAAGTAGCCCATTGTACCAGCCGTAAACACAAGTATCGCGATGCTTGCGGTGATAAACACAAGGATCCCCTGTGCCCAAGCAACGTCGATCAGCAACAGGTCCGTGTTGAAGATGAACACGAATGGAAGCGCCACGGTCCGCAGACTGTAGAAGAACGCCACAAAGCCGGTTTTGATCGCGTCACCGCCAGACACCGCAGCGGCCGCAAAACTGGCCAAACCTACGGGCGGCGTCACATCGGCCATGATCCCAAAGTAGAACACAAACAAGTGCACAGCGATGAGTGGAACGATCAATCCGCTTTGTGCGCCTAATTCCACCACAACGCCGGCCATCAAGGATGACACGACGATGTAGTTTGCAGTCGTTGGTAGGCCCATCCCAAGGATAAGGGACAACAAGCCGACCATGACCAACATCAAGATCAAGTTACCGCCTGACAAGAATTCAACCAAATCCGCCATAACTTGGCCAACGCCAGTCAACGTTACTGTGCCTACGATCACACCAGCAGTTGCCGTTGCCAAACCAATACCGATCATGTTGCGTGCGCCGTCGATTAAGCCTTGCAGCAAATCAACAACACCATCCTTGAACCGTTCGACAACCGCACTCTCACCACGGAAAATCGCCTTGAGTGGACGCTGTGTTAGCAAAATTGCGAACAGCAACATCGTTGCCCAGAACGCGGACAGGCCAGGTGATTTCTGCTCGATCATCAGGAAGTAGACCAAGACGATGATCGGAAGCAGGTAGTACAAACCTGCTTTGTAGATTTCACCAACCACAGGAAGCTCGACCTCATTCGCGTTTGGATCGTCTGCTTCTAGATCAGGGACACTAGACGCGACCCAAAGCAAGCCAACATAGGCAGCGAAAACCAAAGCCGACAGCACAAGACCCGAGCTTGGCACCACGCTTGTAATCGCTTTCACCGGATACTGAACGCCATAACATAACAGTGCGAACCCTACGAAGAAGGCGGCCATGCCACCAACTGTGCGCCCCATGGACACAACGCGGTTACCCAAAGTCGGCATGTTGTTTTTCACGGCTTCCAAGTGAACGATGTACACCAAAGCGATGTAAGAAATCGTCGCAGGCAGGAAAGCATGGGTGATAACCTCAACGTACGAAATACCGACATATTCGACCATCAAGAAGGCCGCAGCCCCCATAACAGGCGGCATGATCTGGCCATTCACTGATGAGGCAACCTCTACAGCGCCCGCCTTTTCAGAACTAAACCCAACGCGTTTCATCAACGGAATAGTAAACGTACCTGTCGTCACAACGTTGGCAATGGAAGACCCCGAAATCAGGCCAGTTGCAGCAGAGCCAACAACAGCAGCCTTTGCAGGCCCGCCCTTAAGGTGGCCCAGCGCGCCGAATGCCATTTTGATGAAGTAGTTACCGGCGCCTGCTTTATCCAAAAGGGCACCAAACAGAACGAATAAGAACACAAAACGTGTCGAAACCCCAAGGGCGATACCAAAGACCCCCTCGGATGTGATCCACATGTGGCTCATAGCCTTCTTCAGGGAAGCGCCGCCCCAGCGGATGACATCTGGTACAAGCGTAGACGACCCGTAAAATACATATAGCAAAAAGATAACTGCGATAATCGCCATCGCGGGTCCGAGCGCACGACGTGCACCCTCAAACAGCAATATTAGGCCCGCCAAAGCGAACCATTTATCCATGTCATCAGCAAGGCCACCAGAGTTTACGATCTTGTCGTAAAAGAAATAGCCATAAAGCGCGATGAACGCGCCCATTATCCCCATCGCCCAGTCGAGCAACGGAATGCGGTCACGCGGACTAGATTTGAGTGCTGGATACGCCATGAAGGCGAGGAAAATCGCGAATGCCAAGTGGATCTGGCGTGAGTTATTCACCACCGATCCCGGCAAAAGTTGGTTTGAGAGAGGTGAGGCGAGGATCACTTGGAACAGCGACCAGATGATCGCAACAATCGAAAGAAACATCCCGACATTTCCGATCGGGTTGCGGGCGCCGGCGTCCGAAGACGAAACAAGCTCCTGAAGCTCTTCCTCGCTTAGGCCACTGTGTTGATCTGGTGCATTGGTCATCTAACATCACTCCTTGGGGATCAGATCAGACGATCAATCCGCGCGTTTGGTGGGGGCGCGGGAAAGCAAGTGCCTGCTTTCCCGCATAGTTTCAGAGACAAGGTCGGGGAAGGGACTATTCCGCCCAGCCCTGCTCGCCGTAATACTTGGCAGCACCGGGATGGATCGGTGCAGACAAGCCATCAGCAGCCATTTCCTCGGGGACAAGGTTGGCAAAAGCAGGATGTAGGCCTCTGAAATCGTCGATGTTGTCGAATACAGCTGAAACCAGCTCGTAAACCACATCATCGGACACCGCAGCAGAAGAAACGAACGTCGCGCCGACACCGAAAGTCATGATGTCTTCGTCGTTTCCACGGTACATGCCACCAGGGATGGTTGCCGCGCGGTAATAAGAATTTTCTTCGATCAATGCGTCAATCACATCGCCGGACACTTCAACCAAGACGCTGTCACATGCTGTAGTCGCTTCTTGGATAGAACCGGATGGGTGGCCAACGGTGTAGATCATGGCATCGATTTGGTTGTCGCAGAGTGCCGCGGATTGTTCGGCTGCCTTAAGCTCGGATGCCAGCGCGAAACTGCTCATATCCCAGCCCATTGCGCCCATTACCACTTCCATCGTGCCGCGTTGGCCGGAACCTGGGTTACCGATGTTCACGCGTTTGCCTTCTAGGTCAGCGATGGTTTCGATGCCAGAATCGGCACGTGCTACAACTGTGAATGGTTCAGGGTGTACAGAGAACACCGCGCGCAGATCTTCGAATGCACCGGCCTCTTCGAAACGGGACGTTCCGTTGTAGGCGTGGTACTGCCAGTCAGATTGAGCCACACCAAATTCAAGCTCGCCTTCGCGGATTGTGTTGATGTTGTAAACGGAACCACCGGTGGATTCTACAGAACAGCGGATACCATGTTCACGGCGGCCTTGGTTCACCAAGCGGCAAATCGCGCCACCTGTTGGGTAATAAACACCGGTTACACCGCCGGTACCAATTGTGATAAATTCTTCAGCCATCGCAGCTGGTGCAGACAGGCCTACGGCAACAGTTGCGGCCGCAATCATCGTGATTTTTCGTTGTGTCATTGGTTAGCTCCCAAGGTCGGTTATGCCTGAGGACGAACAAACGGCCGCGCGTCCGATGACGGTGCCGGCAGTTGCAATAGCGTCCCCCTGCTACAGAGCGGGTTTTCGACCCCGCTTGGGGAGAGAGCCTCTCAATGTATCCGCAACCTGTCTATGCGCGTAACTACCTATAGATATGCAGAGGTTACAGTGAGAGACTTTGCAAATGAGTGAGTTGGGGCCCTCGAATGTCGCATGTTTTTCCACGTAATTCCAAGGCTGTACCCCCTAAGGGGGTGAAGGGTGATGGAATCTATTTGACTGATTCTACCGGCAAGAAATATTTGGATGGTTCTGGCGGAGCGGCCGTTTCGTGCCTTGGCCATTCTGATCAGGACGTGATCAATGCGATCAAAACACAGCTAGATTCGATGGCGTTTGCTCATACAGGGTTTCTAACCTCAGACCCAGCAGAACGTCTTGCGGACCTCTTGATCGAAAACGCACCAGCGGGTTTGGAAAAGGTCTACTTTGTTTCTGGCGGTTCGGAAGCTGTCGAAGCTGCATTGAAACTTGCGCGACAATACTACCTAGAAAAAGGTGCCCCTGAACGCACCAAGATCATTGCTCGCAAACAAAGCTACCACGGTAACACTTTAGGTGCCCTGGCCGTCGGTGGAAACGAATGGCGACGCGCGCAATTTGCGCCAATGTTGATGGATGTTAGCCACATCCCTCCCTGTTATGCTTACCGGGAACAATCCAATGGAGAAACGACGCAAGACTACGCCCTTCGATCCGCAAATGAACTTGAAACCGAGATCCTCCGTTTAGGTCCCGAGAACGTAATGGCATTTGTCGCAGAACCAGTTGTTGGCGCAACCATGGGAGCAGTACCGGCGGTCGACGGCTACTTCAAACGTATCCGAGAGATCTGTGACCAATATGGTGTGCTGCTGATCCTTGATGAGGTCATGTGCGGTATGGGACGAACAGGCACGTTGTTCGCCTGTGATTACGACGGAATAAGCCCAGATATTTGCACCATCGCCAAAGGACTTGGTGCTGGATACCAGCCCATTGGGGCCACTCTGTGTAGCAGGGGAATTTATGCTGCAATCGAGAACGGCAGCGGGTTCTTTCAACATGGGCATACCTATGTTGGGCACCCCACGGCATGCGCAGCGGCAGTTGCGGTCGTACAAAAGCTCACCTCCGGACTTGTTAGTTCGGTGGCCACAAAAGGCGCCATGCTGACATCGTTGCTAAACGACAGGCTTGGCCAGCACCCTGTTGTAGGCGACATCCGCGGGCGAGGTTTGTTTGTTGGTTTAGAGTTTGTGTCGAACTGCGACACTAAATCTCCACTGGACCCCGCATTTAAATTCAACGCCAGGCTAAAAGCTGTGGCATTCGAAAATGGGTTGATCTGTTATCCAATGGGCGGAACAATTGATGGCCAATCGGGCGACCATGTTCTTTTGGCACCACCGTTCATTTGTACGCCAGATCAACTGGAAGAGTTAGCAGACAAGTTGTCGAATTCCATCAGCACAGTCTGTTCCGAGCTAGATTTGTGATACAGTCGTCGTGAAAAAGCACAAAGCGTTAGCAAAATGAGATATTCGCTCGGGTTTGTCCTCGCACTTAGCCTCTCTGGGCTTCAATTTCTGGCCATTCTGGTGGTGGTTTCGACATCCTATGTCACATCAGAAAGGGCCATGCTGACCCATGCCCGAGGTCTCCTTAGCGAAGCAAGCTCAGCTGCAATCGATCACACAAAACGCTTCTTGGAGCCAGCACGTGACGCTGCCGAATTATCAAGCCGGATCATTGAAAACGAAATCGTCGACCCAAACAATCCTCAGACGCTGGAACAATTCTTGTTCCAGCTTGTCCAAGGCGCTCCACACATATCAGGTACCTACTTTGGAGACCTTGAAGGCAATTTTACCTATGTGATGCGCAGCGACGGGCCCGGCCCGTTTCGCACTAAGTTCATTAGTGTTGCTGATGACGCTCGAACAATAGAACTTGTTTGGCGCACTGAAGATGCCCAGATCGTTGCCCGCGAGTTTGACCCCGCTGACACCTACGACCACCGTACGCGACAGTGGTATATCGATGCCGTTGCTAAAGGTGAGAGTATTTGGACCTCGCCCTATATTTTCTTTTCCTCCCAGCAGCCTGGAATTTCTGTAGCATCGCCGGTCACCAAGGCGGATGGAAATATCGTCGGCGTTGTTGGTGTCGACATCGAAATCTCTGACATCTCCATGTTTCTTTCAGAACTCGCAGTTGGAACCGAAGGCGTCGCGCTTATTCTCAACGAAAATGGCGATGTCATTGCGCACCCGCAATTTGACAGCGTCACTGCCCAAAATAGTGGTGGGCCCGTTTCGCTTGTAAGTGTTTCAGAAATTGACGACCCAACAACTCGTGCCGCGTTTGCGGACTTTGATGGGATAATCGACTTGTCTGTTGGTGCCGTGCAATCCGAGTTCGAATTTGATGGCGATGCCTATATGGCTCTATTGGAACCCATTTCAGATCAAAACTTGCCATGGGTGATTTCGGTTTTTGCACCTGAAAATGACTTCATTCAAGACATCAAGGATAATCGAAAACGAAACGTCTGGATCGCCGCATTCGTATCTCTATTAACGGCAGCGGTTGGGGTCACATTGGCCGAGCTTATTCTGAAACCAGTTCGCGCTTTTGCAGTGCGCACCTCCTTGGTGTCTCAGGGCGAAGTGCCAGCAAGTGCGCTCCCTCCCAAGACCTACAAAGAACTTCGTGACGCCAACCAAACCTTGATTAACGAGATCGCGCAACGCCGCGTTTTGGACGCCAAAGTTCAAGATTTAAACCGCGAACTATCCCATGCATCAAGAATCAATATGATGGGTCAAATGGCGACCGGCCTTGCCCATGAACTGAGCCAACCTCTTACTGCAATTTCGCAAAACGTAGACACCGCTATCAGCATCGCGAAGCAAGATGACGCGCCGCAAGCAGAGCTTCTAACTATCTTGTCCGAACTTGATGAGCAGGCCCACCAAGGCGGCGATATCATTCGGTCACTGCGCGGGTTTGCAAAAAAGGACGTACACGGCAAAGACCCGATCGACCTAGATGACCTTCTTTCACAGACCTATCGACTCATGCGTCGAGATTTCGAAACCTACGATGTAGAAGTAGAACGAAAAATTCCTGCACTACTGCATGTTGCAGGCAATCGTATTGAATTTGCGCAGGTACTAACAAATTTGATGCGCAACGCGCTGGATGCAATGATCGCAGCTCAAACGAATGCCAAGAAAATTTCCATCTCTGCTCGCCAGGTTGGCGACAAGGTTGAAGTCGAAGTCGCCGATACGGGCCCCGGGGTTGACCCAAACGTGACACTGTTCAAACAGTTCCAAACCAGTAAAGAGGATGGCCTCGGGCTAGGCTTGACGATTTCGCGTGCCATTGTTGAAGCGAACGGCGGTAGGTTGTGGTATGATCCCGATATAAATGGGGTAACCCGTTTCCTTTTTACTGTTCCCGTTCATGCAATTCCCGAAAGTAAAACATGACCGATAGGCTTCAATCCCAGCTAGGCGCACCAACCGAACAGAACAACGACAATCATTCCGTGGTGTTCCTTGTCGACGATGATGAAAAGATCCGCTCAACTCTGTCGCGCGCCCTAAGTAAAAGGGGGTTTGTGGTTCGGGCTTTCGAAGACGCGCAACATTTTTTAGACGAATATGATCCGGACCAACCAGGATGCTTAGTGTTGGACTACGGACTTCCGGAATTGAACGGGCTCGAACTTCAAGAACGTCTGGCGGATCTTCAAATCTCAATTCCGATCATTTTCATAACGGGGCACGGTGGCATCAGGGAGTCAGTTCAGGCGATGAAAGCAGGGGCTATAGACTTCCTCGAAAAGCCTTTTCGCCAGAACACGTTGATAAAATGCATCACCAACGCAATGGAGGAAGACAAACGAACTCGCACAGAAGGAAATGCTAGGCGGGATGCGTTAGAAAAGTTTGAACGCCTTACATCACGTGAACGGGAAATTGCCAAATTCATGGTTGCGAATCCATCCAACACTGCAAGCAAGGAGATTGGACGCGAATTGAATATCAGCCCGAGAACAGTCGACCACCATCGCGCACGCATTCAAGAAAAAATGGGCATCCATTCCGTAGCTGAATTAATTGATCTCTCTAGCAAGATTGGCGAACTAGCATACTCGCCTAACACCGCATAAAACCTCGATTGGGAATACATCTAACAAGATAGCCCCAACGCAACGGGTAAACGCCTGAGGTAGACACTGCCCATTGATATCCTTTTTCGTTTACCTATTACTTCGTGCGGTAGGAGTTAACGAATGCTGGCAAAAACGAGATGTTATAGCGATCTGTATCGTAACTTCACTTGGGACATCCCCGAATTTTACAACATCGGCGTTGATATTTGCGACAAATGGGCAAACAACGATCCCAATCGTATTGCGATTATCGAAGTCGACGAAACGGAACGTGTTACTCAAACTTCGTTCGATAAACTACGGGAATTGTCCAACCAATTTGCGAATGCTCTTAAGTCGCTTGGCCACACCGGCCAAACCGACGCTAAGTTTGGCGATCGCGTCGCTATCTTGCTTCCCCAACGTTTGGAAACCGCAATCGGCCATATAGCCATTTCCAAAATGGGCTGTATCGCGATCCCGTTGTTCACCCTGTTTGCCGAAGACGCTTTGTTGCATCGCCTTCGTGATTCCGGTGCACGCACCGTCCTGACAGATCATGATGGTTACCTGAAACTGATCAAGATCAGATATCAGCTACCCGATCTAAGATACATCATCTCAGTTGACGGACCTGAAGACCAAGCACTATGTTTCAGGGCCATTTGCGCAGATGAAACATCTATTTTCGCCCCCGAAAGAACACGGGCGGATGACCCTGCCCTGATCATCTATACAAGTGGGACAACAGGAAACCCCAAGGGCGCATTACATGCACACCGTGTCCTTCTGGGGCATCTCCCAGGTGTCGAAATGAGCCATAATTTCCTTCCGGAACACGGCGATCGTTTTTGGACGCCCGCCGATTGGGCATGGATTGGCGGCCTACTAGACGTATTGATGCCAAGCCTACATCACGGAATACCTGTGGTTGCTCACCGTTTCGCCAAATTCACGCCAGAAGCTGCGTTACAACTGATAAAAACGCATCGCATTCGAAACGTATTTCTGCCTCCTACTGCAATGAAAATGATGCGTGCTGCCACGCCTGTTAACAAGACTGAAGCAGACCTGAGGAGTGTCGGAAGCGGCGGTGAGACACTAGGAGCGGAATTGATCGACTGGTGTGCGGGCACATTGGGCGCTCAAGTAAACGAATTCTACGGACAGACAGAATGCAACATGATCGTTTCAAGCTGCTCTGCACAGGAACCAACGAGCCCCGGTGTCATGGGGCGGCCGGTGCCTGGGCATGTTGTGGACATCATCAACGAAACCACAGGGGAAATTGAGCCCGACGACATTGAAGGTGCGATAGCTGTGTTAGCGCCTGATCCGGTGATGTTTCTCCAGTATTGGAACAATCCAGCTTCGACCAAAGAAAAGTTCATTGAAGGGCCTTCCGGCAAATGGCTTTTGACGGGTGATCGCGGAGCGCGTCTCCCAAACGGGAAACTGAAGTTTGTCGGCCGGGATGATGACGTTATCGGATCGGCTGGCTACCGCATTGGCCCTGCCGAAATCGAGGACTGCCTTATTCAACACCCAGCGGTTCAGCTGGCTGGCGTCGTAGGAAAACCAGATGACCTGCGCGGGCAAATTGTTATGGCATTCATTAAACTAAAGACCGGCTTCGAACCCTCCCAAAAACTAGAGACGGAAATCGCTGAATTTGTGAAAAGCAAGCTAGCCGCCCACGAGTATCCAAGGGCCGTCCGCTTCATCCCTGAACTTCCTCTAACAACAACTGGGAAAATTATTCGCGGAGAACTTCGTGAAAGAGCCCACCAAGAATACGTAGCCGAAGCCACAGAAAGTGCACGTCATGACGCATGAAACCGACCAACCATTGTTGTTTGAAGTTGACGGGCCAATAGCGAAAATCACGTTGAACCGCCCTAAACAACGCAATGCGATTAATGTCGCCTTGGGCGAAGCATTGCGGGATGCAATTATAAAGTTCGAGGCAGCGCCAAACTTGCAGGTCGCTATTCTTGGCGGCAACGGGCCTGTGTTTTCAGCGGGCATGGACCTGCAAGCAGTTGCTGACGGACACGCCGAGAGCATTGTCTTTGGCGAAGGTCGGTTTGGCGGATTGGTCAGCGCGAAACGCACGAAACCCATCATTGCTGCCGTTCATGGGGCAGCCTTAGCTGGTGGGTTTGAATTGATGCTGTCATGCGATCTGGTCATAGCGGCGCAAGACACCGTATTCGGCCTGCCAGAGTCAAAGATCGGCCTTGTCGCGGGTGGCGGCGGCGCCATTAGATTGGCACGGCAACTTCCCAAAGTCATCGCCAATGAAATGTTGCTTACGGGTGATCCGATCACCGCTGAAACAGCGTTGAAACACGGATTAATAAACGATGTTGTTGCGCCTGATGCCCTTTGGAACAGCGCGATTGAACGAGCAAAACGCATTTCGCGCAATGCTCCACTGTCAACTTCTGCCAGCCTCGCATTGTCACAAAACAGCCTGCAAGACAGTGAAGATGTCCTATGGGCCCAAAGTGATGCAGCCTTGCGGAGAATGATGCAAACACGCGATGCGATCGAAGGTGCGCAGGCCTTCATCGAGAAACGGCAACCAAAGTGGCGAGGCGTCTAAGGCGCGAAATTTAACGTACTTCGTCTTGCGGAGAGTATCTTTTTACCATTCTCAATTGACATGAATGAACGTTCATTTGTAAAACATACCTATGACTGGTGAACACAACACAAAAAACCTCATCCGAGGAGCCGCGCGCCGTTTGTTTGCAGAACACGGCTACAACGGCGTTTCGATGCGTGAAATTGCCCAACATGTTGGGAAGCAACCTGGCGGGATTTACAATCACTTCCCGAACAAACAGGCGATCCTTGTCGATCTAATGCAGGAAAACCTACGCCGCGCACATGAGGCAGTTATAGCAACGATCGACGACAGACTTTCGCCGGCCGAGCGACTGGAATGTTTTGTGCGCAGTCACGTCTTGCACAACATTGAAAACCCAGACGACATTTTCATCGCATATATGGAACTGCGAAGCCTCGAACCCGAAGGCGCGACGCATGTTTCCAAAGAACGCAACGGGTATGAAGCCGCTCTGCGCGCGATCCTTGATGATGGTGCGAAAAGCTCTGTGTTCAAGCTTTCAGACCCAGCCATTCATGCCCGTTCCATTCTCTCAATGCTGGGCGGTGTGACCGTCTGGTTCCGCCAATCTGGCCCTCAATCTTCAGCTGATGTGGTCGAGTGCTACGTGCAAGCCGCGCTTCAAAGCGTTGGCGCGCCGTACTACCCGCCAATCGAAAGGTAAGACATGTTTCACGGATCTATGACATTTGACCTTGGCGACGACGTTAATGCGCTTCGCGACATGGTGCATCGTTGGGCACAAGAAAGGGTGAAACCCCTCGCAGCGCAAATCGACCAAGACAACCTATTCCCTGCCGACCTTTGGCAAGAAATGGGCGAGCTTGGACTACTGGGGATCACTGTTCCAGAGGACCAAGGTGGTTCGGACATGGGGTATCTTGCTCACGTTGTTGCTGTTGAAGAAATAGCGCGCGCTTCTGCATCGGTCTCTCTTAGTTATGGGGCACATTCAAACCTTTGCGTGAACCAAATCAACCGCAACGGCACCGCCGAACAAAAAGCACAATTCCTGCCAGACCTCATCTCCGGCGCCAGCGTTGGCGCTCTTGCGATGTCTGAAAGCGGTGCAGGGTCCGACGTTGTTGGTATGTCGCTGCGTGCAGACAAGAAGAACGATAAATTCGTTCTAAACGGCAACAAATACTGGATCACGAATGGCGGTGAAGCCAACACATTGGTTGTTTATGCCAAGACGGACACAGAAGCAGGATCAAAAGGGATTACGGCCTTTTTGATCGAAAAATCGATGCCGGGTTTCAGTCAGTCTACACATTTCGACAAGCTTGGAATGCGGGGGTCGAATACCGTTGAACTGGTTTTCGAAGACGTCGAGGTTCCCTACGACAACATCCTTGGTGAAGAGGGGCGCGGTGTCGAAGTCTTGATGTCCGGCCTTGATTATGAACGCGTCGTTTTGTCAGGCATTGGCACTGGGATAATGGCCGCCTGTCTAGATGAAATCATGCCCTACATGATTGAGCGAAAGCAGTTCGGAAAACCAATCGGATCGTTTCAGTTGATGCAGGGCAAGATCGCCGACATCTATACCAAACTGAATTCAGCCCGCGCCTATGTGTACGAAGTCGCAAAGGCTTGTGACCGCGGCGAAGCCACCCGACAAGACGCTGCGGCCTGCGTGCTCTATGCATCCGAAGAAGCAATGGTCGTTGCCCATCAGGCCGTGCAGGCCATGGGCGGTGCGGGTTTCATGAACGATGCCCCAGTCGCCCGAATTTTCCGCGATGCAAAATTGATGGAGATCGGTGCAGGTACCAGTGAAATTCGGCGCATGTTGATCGGGCGTGAATTGATGGCGGCGATGCAATAATGTCGGTCATTCGTTCAAAAATATCCCCCGCCTCCGAAGCGTTTATTGCAAACGAAGCCGCCCACACAAAAAGCTTGTCAGAAATCGAAAACGCCGCCCAGCGCGCGCTTAGCGGTGGGCCGGAACATTCAAAAGAACGCCATGTTGCCCGTGGCAAACTTCTACCCCGTGATCGGATTGCAGGGCTTCTTGATCCAGGATCCCCTTTTTTGGAAGTGGGCCTATTTGGCGCACACGGGCTCTACGACGACGCCTGCCCCGCTGCCGGAGCGATTGCCGGCATTGGCCAAGTCGCAGGTCGTGACGTGATGGTCTTGTGCAACGATGCGACGGTTAAGGGCGGCACGTATTTTCCTATGACCGTCAAAAAGCACCTTCGCGCCCAAGAGATCGCTGAAGAAAACAACCTGCCGTGTGTTTATCTGGTTGATAGCGGTGGCGCGAACCTTCCCAATCAAGACGAGGTCTTTCCGGACCGCGATCATTTCGGTCGGATCTTCTTCAATCAGGCCAAAATGTCGGCCAAGGGGATTGCACAGATCGCTGTCGTCATGGGGTCGTGTACCGCCGGTGGCGCCTATGTGCCCGCCATGTCGGATGTGACGATCATTGTGAAAGACCAAGGCACAATCTTTCTGGCAGGCCCACCATTGGTAAAAGCCGCGACAGGAGAAGTCGTTTCAACCGAAGACTTGGGCGGCGGCGATGTTCATACCCGCCTTTCTGGTGTCGCAGATTATCTTGCCAATGATGACACACATGCGCTGGCCCTTGCGCGGGACGCAGTTCGCAACCTGAACCATGTGCCCCAGGCTGCAATTGCACTGCAGGCACCAGAGGATCCGCTGTATGATCCATCCGAACTGCTCGGCGTTGTGCCCGCAGATTTGAAAACACCTTATGATATCAGAGAGGTCATCGCGCGACTGGTGGACGGATCTCGGTTCGATGAATTCAAAGCACGATATGGCACCAGCCTTGTTTGTGGCTTCGCCCATGTCATGGGAATTCCCGTTGGCATCATCGCGAACAATGGTGTGCTGTTTTCCGAAAGCTCCCTTAAGGGTGCACACTTTGTTCAGCTTTGTACCAAACGCAAAATTCCATTGGTGTTTTTACAAAACATTTCTGGCTTCATGGTCGGTCAAACCTATGAGAACGGTGGTATTGCAAAAGATGGCGCGAAACTGGTAACGGCGGTTGCCACGGCGGCAGTTCCTAAAGTCACAATGTTGGTTGGCGGGTCATTTGGTGCCGGAAACTACGGCATGTGTGGCCGCGCATATTCCCCACGTTTTTTGTGGACGTGGCCCAACAGCCGGATCAGCGTTATGGGCGGCGAACAAGCCGCTGGTGTTTTGGCGACCGTGAAACGCGGCTCGATTGAACGTAAGGGTGGAACGTGGTCGTCCGAAGAAGAGGCCACTTTCAAACAGCCCACCATCGATATGTTCGAACAACAATCGCACCCCCTTTATGCGTCGGCCCGCCTCTGGGACGATGGCATCATAGACCCCCGCAAATCCCGTGACGTGTTGGCATTGTCTTTACGTGCCTCTCTGAACGCTCCAATTGAGGACACGCAAACCGGCGTGTTCCGGATGTAGGAAAAGCCATGTTTCGCAAAGTCCTTATTGCAAATCGCGGCGAAATCGCCTGCCGCATCATCTCTACGGCTAAGCGGCTTGGGGTTAATACCGTCGCTGTTTATTCAGACGCCGATGCATCGGCGAAGCATGTCAGAATGGCTGACGAGGCCGTACGTATCGGCAAGCCCGACGTCGCTCAAAGCTACTTGTTGGCAGACAAGATCATCGCAATAGCTAAAGAAACCGGATGTGACGCGATCCATCCCGGTTATGGTTTTCTGTCCGAAAACCCAGACTTTGTCACCGCCGTCGAGGCCGCTGGAATAACGTTCATCGGCCCGTCTGCGGATGCGATCCGTGCGATGGGATTAAAGGACGCGGCCAAAGCTTTGATGTTGAATGCGGGCGTGCCTGTGGTTCCTGGCTATCATGGAACTGATCAATGCGTTGAAACGCTCTCTGCCGAGGCAGACAAGATCGGATACCCAGTGCTGATTAAGGCACGCGCGGGCGGCGGCGGTAAGGGCATGCGATTGGTCGAAGACCCCACCGAATTTGCTGACGCGTTGGCCGCTGCCCAGCGCGAAGGTCAGGCCAGCTTTGGCGACCCCGTTTGCCTAATCGAGAAATACATCACAAGCCCTCGTCACATTGAAGTCCAGGTCTTTGGCGATAGTCATGGCAATGTCGTCCATCTGTTTGAGCGGGACTGCTCGCTTCAACGCCGCCACCAAAAGGTCATCGAAGAGGCCCCAGCCCCGGACATGCCAGAAGCAGTGCGCGCTGCAATGGGCAAGGCCGCTGTCGAGGCGGCCAAAGCCGTGGGATATCAAAACGCTGGCACTGTGGAATTCATCGTCGACGGGTCAGGCCCTCTGCGCACAGACGGATTTTGGTTTATGGAAATGAACACCCGCTTACAGGTCGAACACCCTGTATCCGAGGCTATCACAGGACTGGATTTCGTCGAGCTACAGTTCGAGATCGCGGCAGGCCATGCTTTACCGTTCGCGCAAGACGATCTGACAATCACTGGTTGGGCAATGGAAGCCCGCGTTTACGCCGAAGACGCCGTGCAAGGGTTCTTACCCGCGACAGGTACCTTGAATCATGTGTCCTTTCCCAAAGGGGCAGAATTTGAACTGGGGAGCGTGCGTATCGACAGTGGTATCGCCCAAGGCGATGAAATCAGCCCATGGTACGACCCAATGATCGCAAAGGTCATCGTTCATGCCAAGAACCGCGAGACCGCCCGCAGCCTACTTGTAAAAACGCTAGAAGACTGTCGCGTCGCGGGCTGTGTAACCAATTTAGATTTCCTTTCTGAACTAGCGGGAGATTCAGACTTTGCAGCAGGCAACGTCGACACGGACCTGATCGCGCGCAACCTTGGAACATTAATCCCAACTGGCGGACCTTCTGCACTTGTAACCGCTCTTGGTGCAGTTGGTGGTGCCGGTTTGCTCCCAGACCGCACACCAAACGCTTGGTCAAACTTAACTGGTATGCGACTTTGGGGCACCGCAGAACATCTCATCGCATTTCGGGACGATACAGGAGAGACCCAAGTTCGTGTGACCGTCCATGGTGAAGGTCATTTTACAGTCGATGACCTATCGTTCTCGCTTACCCCAACCAAAGACGGTTGGCGCGCTCTGACGCAGGATTACAAAACTGACGTTCAGGTTTTCGCAACAGGAACCACCGTTACAGTTTTTGTGAACGGGCGGTGTAATGTATTCAACTGTGTCGACCCGCTGGAACAGGACGACGAACAAGGCAATGGCGGTGATAATGTCACCGCACCAATGCCTGGTCTAGTAGCACAGGTTTTTGTTTCAAAAGGCGATGTCGTCACCCAAGGCAGCGATCTAATGATCCTGGAAGCAATGAAAATGGAACACCGCCTGACCGCCCCACGCGACGGGATTGTAGCGGAAATCCTATGTGAAGAAGGCAATCAGGTCAGCGACGGTACCATTCTATTGCAACTTGAAGAGCAGGACACAGTTGATGAGTGAAACAGTCACCATCTTTGAAGTCGGGCCCCGCGATGGTTTGCAAAATGAAGACGCACTGATCGCCACTGAAAACAAGATTGCCCTCGTGGACATGCTGTCCGATTGCGGCTTATCCAAGATCGAGGTGACCAGTTTTGTCTCCCCGAAATGGGTACCGCAGATGGCTGACGCCGCAGACGTAATGGCCGGTATCAAACGAAAACCGGGTGTGACCTACGCAGCGCTCACGCCCAACCTTCGAGGCTTTCAAGCTGCTCAAGCCGCTGGTGCCGACGAGGTCGCCATTTTCGCGTCGGCGTCTGAAGGGTTTTCGCAACACAATATCAACTGTTCGGTCGCTGAAAGTTTGGAACGGTTTGCCCCGGTGGCAAAAGCCGCAATCGATGCTGGGTTGCAAGTGCGCGGCTACGTTTCATGTGTTGCTGAATGCCCTTATGACGGGCTTACGCCACCTCAACAGGTCGCTGATGTAACCAAGGCCCTAATTGACTTGGGCTGCTACCAAGTCAGCCTTGGCGATACGATTGGTCGCGCAACGGCTGACCAAATTGCATCCATGCTTGAAACGGTTTTGCTCCGCACCCCAGTTAATCAACTAGCAGGGCATTTCCATGACACGCACGGCGGGGCGATTTCAAACATAGCGGTTAGCCTAGAACGGGGAATACGGTGTTTTGACACCTCAATCGCCGGTCTAGGGGGGTGCCCCTATGCGCCAGGCGCTGCGGGTAATGTATCGACAGAATCCGTCGCTGCATTTTTGGCCGATCAGGGGTTTAAAACTGGCCTCGATCTACAAAAAATTGCCAAAGCAGCACAGTTTGCAATCACACTTAGGACGACGACATGACGCAATACGAAACGCTAGATGTGAACATCGACGCCCGCGGCGTGGCCTCAATCGCGATGAACCGCCCTGACAAACGAAACGCCTTGTCCGCACAAATGATGAACGACCTGACACATGTCGCGAATTCGATCGGAACAAGCCCGCAAACCCGCGCAATCGTCTTGTCCGGAAAAGGAGATATCTTCTGTGCTGGTGGCGACCTAAATTGGATGAAGGAACAGATCGCCGCAGATCGCGACACCCGCATTGCGGAGGCATCGCGCCTGTCCGGTATGCTGAACGCCCTCAACACAATGCCGACGCCTTTGATCGGCCGGCTACATGGCGCAGCGCTGGGCGGAGGGGTTGGAATGGCATGCGTTTGTGACGTGGCAATCGCAGAGACGGGCACGAAATTTGGCCTTACAGAAACACGACTAGGCCTAGTTCCTGCAACAATCGGCCCCTATGTGGTTGCCCGAATGGGCGAAGGCCCTGCCCGTCGCGTTTTCATGTCCTCGCGCATCTTTGAAACCGAGGAAGCACAGGCGCTTGGCATTGTCGCAAAACATGTGGATCGATCGAAAATGGACGATGCAATTGAAGCAGAAATCGAACCATATCTGAACGTCGCCCCAGGTGCAGTTGGTACAGCAAAAGCACTCGCGCGCAGCCTTGGTCCAACAATCGACCCGAAAGAGATCGAGCACTCAATCGCGCAACTTGCCGACACGTGGGAAGGTGAAGAAGCAAGTCATGGTCTAGAAGCCTTCCTAAGTAAAACAAAACCACGCTGGTCAACTTAGACGAACCGCTAAGGAGCCTCCCTGCGGTCTTCTACCAATATACCATCACGCGGCAGCGCCCCGATCTTTACAGTGGTCACCTTACTGCGCAGCTTTAATATCTCTTGCACCGTCGCAGCGAAATCCTGCTCCGTGTCACCGGTGCATTCTAGTTTGACCTCAATCTGTTCAGCCCCGCCATCTTTCGAAATCTCTACGCGCGCACGCTCAACTCCGACACATTCTTCGACGAGTTTCGAAACCTGCTCTGGCCGTATGAACATCCCCTTAACTTTTGCCGCCTGATCAGCACGCCCGCGCCAACCGACAATTCTGGGGCGCACCTCGCCGGATGGATCTTCGTCAGTGGCAAATGCGCTCAGATCCCCGACCGCAAAACGCACAATTGGATAATCAGGGTTCAGAACAGTGACAACGACTTCACCAATTTCACCGTAAGGCACATGTACCCCCGTACCAGGCGAAACAATCTCAACGACAACATCATCATCGATGACCATTCCGTTCGTACAGTTCGCAGTTTCATAGGCAATCATTCCTACGTCAGCCGTACCATAACACTGGCGGCATAAAATTCCGCGATCTTCATAAGCCTTCCGTTGGTTCGGAAACAGCGGGCCAGCAGAAACGGCTGCAAACTTGATTGAACTTAGGTCAAAACCATCCTCTGCCCCGCGATCCAGAATGATCTGCAAAAAATCGGGCGTGCCAACATAAGCGGTCGCTCGAGTGGCTTGAACAACTTCTGCCTGTTGACGCGTATTTCCGGGCCCAGTCGGCACAACGACTGCACCTACGGCCTTGGCCGCGCTCTCAAACATCGCGCCTGCGGGTGTGAAGTGATAAGAAAAGGTGTTCAACGCAATGTCTTGCGCCGTTACCCCAATTTCCTTCAGAAACCGGCCCATTCGCCAAAAATCATCCGTATCAAGGCCCGGTTCATAGATAGGACCGGGAGATTGAAAAATATGACTTAGCTTTACGGGTCGGTGCCCACCAAATGGCGGCACATCCAACTGCGTCTTCAATAGCTCGTCTTTGCGAGTCACAGGTAAATCGGCTAATTTAGCCAAGCTCTGAAGCTGTTGGTCAGCCCCAAGAATAGCATTTAGTCGCGTTAACTGACGGGCCGCAAAAGCGTCATTTGATGCAGATACTGACATTAGGACAACCACCTTTTACGACGACGATACGATCTAACATCGCGGTATGATTTGCGCCCCTCATCAGACAGGCCGAGATAAAATTCGCGCACATCCGGATTTTCACGCAGCTCTTTGGCTGTGCCTTCCATTACCACGCGGCCGGATTCCAAAATGAAACCGCTATGAGCAAACCGTAGTGCAACATTGGTATTTTGTTCGGCTAGAAGGAATGACACCCCTTCTTGTTCGTTGACCGATTTAACGATCTGGAAAATCTGTTCGACCAATTGTGGCGCCAGCCCCATGGATGGTTCATCAAGCAAGATCGTTTCTGGATTCGACATCAACGCGCGCCCAATCGCACACATTTGTTGCTCCCCTCCTGAGGTATACCCCGCCTGACTTTTGCGACGTTCCTTTAGCCGTGGGAAATAGTGATAGACCTTTTCAAGATCCGCGCTGATCGCGCCGGCACCGTCATTCCGTGTGTAGGCTCCCGTCAGCAAGTTTTCTTCAACGGTCAGGTGTTCGAAACAATGCCGGCCTTCCATAACCTGTACGACGCCCATCTTCACAAGGGCTTCTGGGCTCATGTCTTGAACAGGCTTGCCCCGGTACTCGACCGACCCCTTGGTCACTTCGCCGCGTTCGGAATGCAGCAAGTTTGACACCGCCTTCAACGTCGTCGTCTTACCGGCCCCGTTTCCCCCCAGCAGCGCAGTGATGCCGCCCTTGGCGACGTTCAAGCTCACGCCCTTCAAAACAAGGATCACGTGATTGTAGATGACCTCGATGTTGTTGACCTCAAGAAGCGTCTCAACTTTGGGTTCAGTAGTGTCCAGCATGCAGGCGTTCCATTTTCGTACGGGGGATACGGGCGGCAGAACCGCCGCCCGTTTTCTTTTTACTTACAAACAACCTGGTGTGATGTTGTTCTCTGCGGCGAACGCCGTAGAGTCCTCGATGATCAAGCTATCGATCAAAGCATCTTCAGGCGCGATGTAATCCGTCAGCGCGGTCCAGCTGCCTTCGCTTGCGTTCCACTGCTGGACGATACCCAAACCAGAACCGCCGTGGTTTTCACAAGACACCGAGAACTCTGGCCCGATTTGAGCCATGCCAAGTTCGTTCATACGAGCATCGGTGATTTCCAACGCTTCCATACCGTCACGCATCATTGCCGGTGTGATGTCGGACACGCTGTGGATTTCTTGCGCTTTTGCAATCGCTTCAGCAGCCAACATCGCGGCATACATGCCCCGAGTGTACAAAACGGAACCCATGTTCGAACCGTCACCAGCCGCGTTACCAGCTTCGTGAACCATGCTTTCAATTTCGCCAAATACCGGCAAATCTCCCACGCGGTTCATGTTCAGCGATAGATAACCATCAGCGGCTGGACCTGCAGGTGTCACGTCGTGCTCTGCACCTGCCCACCAGTTACCAATGAAGTTTTCCATCGGGAAACCAATGTTGGCAGCCTCTTGAATGGCTACTTGGTTCATAACGCCCCAACCCCACATCAATACGTAATCAGGGCGTTCACGGCGAATTTGTAGCCACTGTGATTTTTGTTCCTGCCCAGGGTGGTCAACGGCGATCTGTGTGAACTCGAACCCATGATCTTCTGACAACGCTTCAAGCGTACGGATAGGTTCCTTACCGTATGCAGAGTTGTGGAACAGCAAAGCGATGGTCTTGCCTTCGAGGTCACCGTCGTTTTCATCCAACAGGTAGTTCACCATCACAGACGCAGCATCCCAGTAGTTTGCAGGGTAGTTGAACACCCAGTTAAACACTTCACCGTTCGCAGCTGAGGTCCGGCCATATCCCATTGTGTGGATTGGAATTTCATCCGCCGTGGCCTTTGGGATCAACTGGTATGTGATGCCAGTGGACAGCGGTTGATAAATCAGCGCGCCCTCGTTCTTAGTCGCTTCATAACACTCAACACCTTTTTCAGTGTTGTAGCCGGTTTCACATTCGACGATGCGGACTTCTTCGCCACCGATACCGCCATCGCGTGCGTTCAACAGATTAAAATAGTCCTGATACCCATCAGAGAATGGGGTGCCACCGGCAGCATATGGGCCAGTGCGATAGCTCAGATCAGGAATAACTAGGTCGGCCGCGGCCATCCCCGCTGTCAGCGCACTTGTCAGTGCGAGAGTTGTTAAGGTCTTCATCTTCATCGGTTTATCCTCCCATGGTTGCCGATGTTGTCGTTAGCCTGGTTGCCCCAGGGTCGTTTTCGTCAATGTGGAAACGGCCACAGGCGAAGTTTTTCTTTCGCCAGCCTCCAAAGATGAGCCAATCCGTGTGGCTCTTTGACCAGAAAGAACATGATCAAAAGCCCAACAACGACCAGCTGAAGGTGTGCGACCAAATCGGTGGGCCATCCCAATAGATCTACTCCGATCAATTTCAGGAAAACTGGAAGAGTCACCAGAAAGGCTGCTCCTGCAAATGCGCCAAAAATTGATCCCAGGCCGCCGATGATGATCATGAATAGGACCAAGAATGACTTGTTGATCCCAAATGCCTCGCCCACTTCGACAGCGCCCAAATACACTGCAAAAAACAATGCCCCCGAAACTCCAACAAAGAAGGATGATACGGCAAATGCCGTCAGCTTCGCCTTCAACGGGTTCACCCCAATGATTTCTGCAGCGATATCCATGTCGCGAATGGCCATCCATTGCCGACCCATCGCACCACGCGTTAGGTTGCGTGCAATCAGTGCGCAGATGGTTACGAACACCAAACAGACCAAATAGCTTGCCCAAGCCGGCGTATTCGGCCCCGTCACGGCAATGCCCAGCACGGTGCGTTCTGGCGCGCTAATTTGGCCAGAGGCCGAATAGTTATAGAACCACGCGACCTTGTTAAAAAGCCAGACAAGAAAGAATTGGGCAGCCAAAGTCGCAACAGCCAAATAGAACCCTTTGATGCGTAGACTCGGAAGTCCAAATGCCGTGCCAACTGCTGCGGTTACACCGCCAGCTAGCACCACATGGATCAAGATATTTACGTCGGGAAATGCGGTCATCAACTTGTAGCAAGCATAGGCACCCACGGCCATGAACCCGCCCGTGCCAAGGCTGACCTGACCTGCATATCCAGTCAAGATATTCAGCCCGATTGCGGCGATCGAGTAAATCAGAAACGGCAACAACAATGCGTTCACAATGTAGTCGTTCACGAAAAACGGGATAACCAGAAAGGCTACAGCGAGAACAACCCAATACCGATACCGATCAAAGGCGATTGGGAATGTTTGGCTATCCGCAGGGTAGGACGTCTTATAGTCACCAGCTTCACGATACAGCATCTTAAAGGCTCCCGTTCGGAGGGGTTAGTTTTCGGTCGGTTAGGTCAAACACGTTCAATGATTTTCTCCCCAAATAGGCCCTGAGGACGGAAAACCAGAAACAGCAGCGCCAACACATAGGCAAACCAATTTTCGGTAGCACCGCCGACCATTGGGCCTATCAGGAACTCGAAAAGCTTTTCACCGACCCCAATAATCAAACCGCCCACAATCGCCCCCGGGATAGACGTAAATCCGCCAAGCATAAGGACCGGCAAGGCCTTGAGTGCGATAAGCGACAGCGAAAATTGCACTCCTGACTTCGCTCCCCACATGATACCCGCCACCAAAGCAACAAATCCGGCGAGCGACCAAACCAAAATCCAAATGAAGTTCAATGAGATCCCGACGCTAAGTGCTGCTTGGTGGTCATCCGCCACAGCACGCATCGCACGCCCGTGTTTGGTGTACTGGCTGAACGCGATTAGACCCGCGACCAAGACAATCGCTACACCGGTTGCAACGATGTCCAACTTGTCGATGAAGAAGCCGTAAAAGTCTTCGCCCCCTAAACCAGCCGTCGCGTCTTCTAGCCAGCGCGCACCGCCTTGTGGCAGGCCCAACGCCAAAGTCTTGATGTCAGACCCCCACATCAAGTCGCCGACACCTTCTAAGAAATAGGCAAGACCGATAGTCGCCATAAACAAGATGATAGGTTCTTGCCCAACCAAATGGCGGAACAAAAACCGTTGAACTGCCCAAGCAAATACCACCATCACCCCAACAGTCAGGAAGATCGCCAGCAACGCCGGAACATGCCATCCAAAATGATGAATTTCCGTACCGAAGGTCGCGTTGATCAAATGCGCGAAAGGAACCTGTCCTTCCATGATGCCAACCAAGGTCAGCGCCGCAAACAATGCCATCACGCCTTGCGCGAAGTTAAAGATACCTGAAGCCTTGAAGATCAGCACAAACCCAAGCGCAACAAGTGCGTACATAACGCCGGCCATGAGCCCGTTAATGACAACTTCAATACCATATAGAAAATCAGCTGACATGGGTGCCTCTTGTGCAAAAAGAACGGAATTTATTCATCGTGTGCGACCCCCAAATAGGCGTCGATTACAGCCTGATTGTTGCGCACTTCGTCTGGTGTGCCGTCACCAATTTTCTTGCCGTAGTCCATCACGACCACACGATCTGAGAGGTCCATCACGACCCCCATGTCATGCTCGATCAACGCGATAGTTGTTCCAAATTCATCGTTCACATCCAGTATGAACCGCGACATGTCTTCCTTTTCTTCGACGTTCATGCCCGCCATGGGCTCGTCTAACAAAAGAAGTTTTGGTTCAGCCGCCAATGCACGTGCAAGTTCGACACGCTTCTTCAACCCGTACGGCAAACGACCAACCGGTGTTTTCCGAATGGCTTGAATTTCTAGAAAATCGATCACGCGTTCTACTTTTTCGCGGTTTTCGGTTTCCTCGCGTTCAGCTTTGCCTTTCCAAATTGCCTGCGCAATCATTCCAGATTTGGTGTAGTTCAACCGCCCTGTCATGATGTTGTCCAGCACGGTCATACCTTCGAACAAGGCGATGTTTTGAAACGTCCGCGCGATCCCCTGGCGGGCCACCTGGTACGGTTTCAAAGGCGCGCGTTTTTTTCCATGGAACCAAACACTGCCGTCTTGGGGAACATAAAACCCTGATATAACGTTCAACATGGACGACTTGCCCGCTCCGTTGGGCCCGATAATGGCGCGGATTTCGCCTTCACGGATGTCGAAACTGATGTTCTTAATCGCTTCGACCCCGCCAAACCGCAACGTAATGTCGCGCAAATCCAGCATGACATCACCAATCTGGCGACCGTCTTCAGTGACATATCCTGTCTGCCTGTCGTTCATTCTGCGGCAACCTTTGCTGAAACAGGGGGAGAAAGTTCTGCGTCACGAATGTCCAGTGTCGCCGCGATCTTACCTTTGCGGCCGTCCTCATAGGTGACTTCGGTTTCGGTGTAGATCTCGTTCGCTCCGCCATAGAGAGCCTCAACAAGATCTTCGAATTTCTCGGCGATCACGCCACGACGCACTTTTCGTGTGCGGGTCATTTCACCGTCATCTGCATCCAGCTCTTTGTGCAACACGAGGAACCGGTGGACTTGGCAATTAGACAACATTTCATCTTGCGCGATCGACGCATTTACCTGCGCCACATGGCCCGCAACAATATCCAACACTTGCTTATTTTGCGAAAGCTCTTGGTAGGATGAATAGGCAATGTTATTTCTCTCTGCCCAGTTACCAACTGCCGTCAGATCAATATTTAGAAATGCACAGCACCGGTCACGCCCTGCTCCGAACACAACAGCTTCTAAAATGTCTGGAAAGAACTTGAGTTTGTTTTCAACATATTTCGGCGCGAACATCGAACCGTCAGACATTTTGCCGACATCCTTTACCCGATCAATAATCCGCAAATGGCCCGATTTTTCTTCGATAAATCCGGCGTCGCCTGTCGCCACCCACCCTTCAGGATCTTTCGTATCTGCTGTGCTTTCAGGGTTCTTGAAATACTCGACAAATACGCCAGGTGAGCGGTAAAACACCTCGCCGCTGTCAGAAATTTTCAATTCTACTTCGGGTGATGCAACACCGACGGTATCGGCTCGAACCTCGCCATTGGGTTGCTGCGTAATGAATACCGTCGCCTCAGTCTGTCCGTAAAGCTGTTTCAGATTGATCCCAAGCGAACGGTAGAACTGGAACAATTCCGGGCCAATCGCTTCGCCCGCTGTGTAGCCTACCCGCACACGGCCAAGGCCCAACGTATCTTTCAGCGGCGCATAGACCATATATTTGCCAAGCGTATACGCGATCTTATCTGCAAACCCGACAGGTTCCCCATCAAGCAATTTTGGACCAACGCGCTTAGCAACATCCATAAAGCGGTGGAACATCCGGTGTTTAAATTTTCCGGCGTCCTCCATCCGGATCATCACTTGTGTTAGCTGCCGTTCGAAAACTTGCGGCGGAGCGAAGAAATAAGTTGGGCCAATTTCCCGCATGTCGGCCTGCATGGTTTCTGCGCTTTCAGGGCAATTCACACAGAAGCCTGTCCATAACGCCTGCCCCATCGAAAAAATGAAATCTCCGACCCATGCCATCGGCAGGTAAGCAAGGATTTCTTCATTCGCATTCAGGTCATCAAATGCGCAGGAGTTCTTCGCAGTCTCAATAACATTACGGTTAGACAGAACGACGCCCTTAGGCCGGCTTGTTGTGCCCGAAGTATATAACATCACACAGGTGGAATCGTAGGTTAATGCGGCTTGCCTCTCGACCAATTCGGCGTCGTTTCCAGCCTTTTCACCAGCGGCTTGTACATCCGCAAATGACGATAAGTCGCTGTGATCATATTTCCGCAACCCACGCCCGTCCAAGTAGATGACGTGTTTCAAATTGGGCAATTGGTCACGAACATCTGCGATCTTATCGACCTGCTCTTGATCCCCCACAACAGCAAACCGTGCATCACAGTTTTTCAATGCATATGCGATCTCTTCGGCAGCGGCGTCTTGATACAAAGGAACTGGAATCGCGCCGATCTTTTGGACTGCAATCATCGCCCAATACAATGCTGGGCGATTGCGACCTGCCACTGCAATCAAATCACCTGAATTTGCTCCAATGGTCAGCAGGCCTTTGGCAAATGCCTCGACCTCTTTCTGTGCATCGGCCCATGTCCAGGTTTGCCAAATGCCAAACTCTTTTTCACGATAAGCAACTTTGTCACTCATCATCTTCGCGTTTCGCGACAACAGATCAGGTAGCGTTTTCACGCCCGCTGCGTTCGGTCCTGCCGACATTCTTACTCCTCCCAACTGCAGTCCTCCACTGCAGCTTTCCGACAGCCTAACGCGGAATTCCCAAAATGGTCTTTCTAAAACCTAACAAATTGTTACGGGGCCATTCAGAGCCCTTACCAACCGTAAAAACCTGATAAGTAAGGAATATGAAAAGACAAACGACACAATTGGTTGGCATGATACGGTCGGGGTTGAACCTGATCTCGCAAGCAATCTCGATCCATGATCAAGATTTGAAGTTGGTCCACGCGAATCGTCCATTCCAAAAAATGTTTCAAATACCCGATGCACTGATGGCAACAGGCACAGACTTTAAGGAGACTTTGAAGTACGTAGCTGAACAGGGCGAATATGGCCACGTCGATGACATTGACGCGTTTGTAGACGACAAGATTGCCTTGGCACGTCAATTCAAACCCCACTATTTTGAACGCACCCGTGCCAATGGTACTTCAATCTCGGTTGACGGCAGCCCCCTGGAGGAAGGCGGGTGGATCACCGTATATACGGACATCACTGATATCAAACGCAACGATGACCGCATACGTTCTCGAGCTGAAAGCCTTTCGGAAGAGCTGCTCGTACGTTCCGCCACCTTGGCTGAAACAAACCGCGAATTGACCGCTACAGTACGCGCACTGGAAGCCGCCAGACAAGACCTTCAGGCCAGCCGTGAACGGTTGGACTTGATCAACAGAATGACACCAGCGCATATCGCGCACGTCGACGCCGCGGGGCATTACACCCATTCCAATGGGCGGCTGCCTAGTATCCTGCCAGAAACCGAACTCCACATAGTCGGCGACCATATGCGCCAAATTCTCGGTGAGCAGATTTGGACACATGTTGAACCGCGTCTTTCGCGTGTCATGACCGGTGAAGAAGACGTTTCAGAATTTCGCGACGAGCAATCCGGTAAATTTGTGCGTTTGGCTATGACACCTGACTTTAGCGTGTCGGGCGACGTCGTAGGCGCCTACATTTTGTCAACTGATGTGACCAAAGAAGTAACGGCACGAAACGCACTAACTTACGCACGCCGCCGCGAATTGGCGACGCAATTGACCAGTGCAATGGCCCATGATTTTTCCAACTTGTTGACCATCATTATGGGGGAACAGGCCCAGCTCGACAGCATAGAAAACCTACCGCCCAAAGCTCTTGCGATCAGTGAAACAATCAAATCTGCGGCCAAACGCGGTGCCGATTTGGTTGGACGCCTAAACTCGGTCTCGCCACAGATGACGTTAGACCAAACAGCCGTCAACCTACCCGCGTTCTTGCGAACCTTTGAACCCCTAGCCCGTGCGGCACTGCCCGAAGATACTCGGTTTGATATTGCCAATCAGGTTCCTGACGACACGCTTATCTTCGATGCAGGTTTTGCCCAAGATGCGTTACTCAATCTTGTCATCAACGCTGGAGAGGCCTGCGACACTTCTGGCACAATAACGGTCCGCACCAGTAAAACGCCTGACGCCCAATTGCAGTTCGAGGTGGTCGACAACGGCCCCGGTTTTCTTCCAAGCGCGCTGGAAGAGGCACTTAATCCCTTCTTTTCCACAAAGGGAAGCAAAGCAGGCCGTGGCCTCGGGCTGACATCTGCCTATGATTTTGCAAAAACCAGTGGCGGTCATTTAACCTTTGCAAACCGACAGAATGGAGGTGCAAGGGTCGCGTTGCGTATCCCGTACTTGTTGCCAGCTTTAAGCGAAAAAGGTCTCGTTCTTTTGGTCGACGATGACGACGCCGTGCGCGGAACCATTCGGTCCTACCTGCGCAAATATGGACACGACGTCATCGAGGCCGCCTCAGTCGAAGAGGCAACGCAGCTCATGGTCGTGGATGGATTAAATTTGATTGTAACCGATCTGGACATTGGTGGGACAGGCACAGGACTTGACGTCGCAGCCTGTGCGCCACTGAACTTACCCTTATTGATCATTACCGGCCTGCCAGAAACTGCACCACTGCGTCAGAAAGCTGAAGCTGCGCATGTCATTCTTGCAAAACCGTTCGGTCCCGAAGACTTCAAGCACGCATTGGATATGATAGTAAAATGACTGAACCAATTCGGGTTTCAATCCTTGAAGATTCATTGGAACTTCAGCGCCTACTGGTCGATGTTTTGACCGGTATCGGCTATGATGTGCGTGCTTACGGGCGCGCAAAAGACTTTGAATTGGATTTCGCCCAGTTCAAACCAAAGGTTAGCATCATTGATCTTGGCCTTCCGGACAAAGACGGCCTTGGGTTGCTGCATAAAATGTCGACCGAACATGACACCGCAATTTTGGTCATTTCCGGTCGTTCTAGCCTGACAGACAAGATCGCAGGGTTCGAATTGGGTGCTGACGATTACTTAGCCAAACCTTTCGAAATGCCCGAATTGGTCGCCCGGATCAAAGCACTCTTGCGGCGTTCGCGCAGTCTACCTGACAAAAGGAAAAGCATTCATACCGTTGGCAACGTGACTGTCGATCTATCTCAATTTACGCTGACAGATTGTAACGGTAACGAAGAACGGCTGTCCGCCAGCGAAGTCGCAATTCTTACCGTTTTTGTAGATAATCCCAACCGCCTTGTCACTCGCGACAAGCTGCGTGAAGAACTTCAAGACCGCAGCGACCAACATTCTTTCGATCGTGCAATCGACGTGCGTGTGTCGCGTTTACGATCCAAACTAAAGGACTCTCCCAAAACGCCGAAGATCATCAAGACGGTTTATGGGGCAGGTTACATTTTCATCTCTGAAGCAGACTAACGATCATCTGTCCATGGCATGATATTCTTCGTTCGGCCGCATATCGATGGCCGACGCCATCCGGTTCGACATACTGAAGAAAGATGCCGTCGCCGCTATGTCCCAAATGTCGCGCTCAGAGAACCCGACGTCTCGTAAATCGGCCCGGTCTTGCTCCACAATATCACCGCTAGCTTTGGTCATTTTCTCCGCAAAGAGAAGCATTTGAGTCTGACGTGGATCCAAAGATGCAACTTTCCAATTCATCACCAGTTGTTCGCCGAACTCGGGTTGCCCAGATAACTTTCGTACGGCCGCGCCATGGGCTGTTAGGCAATAGTAGCATTTGTTTATGGACGAAACGACCACCGCGATCATCTCGCGTTCAAGGGGCGACAGTCCGCTGTCCGCAAGCATCACTTCATTATAGAGAGCCGTGAACGCGTTTAGTTTTTCGATATCGAATGCATAGGCCTGCAAAACGTTAGGGACCATGCCCAACTTTTCCTGACATACATCAAAATATTTCTGGGTCTGAGCAGGCAGCGGGTCAATCATCTGCAGGTCTAGCGCCGTTACGTTGTCCGTCATTCTATCGCTCCTCTGATTTCACAGGTATGACGTTTTTTAGCCCGTCGATCTACCGCGCTCAGAAAGCCATGGCAAAACCGCTGAAAAATCTTGTCCGAGGCCGTCGTGCTGGCCAACAAATTTCTCGTACATGTTTTCGGCCAAAGCCCCCATCGGTGTATCTGCATCGCATGACGCCGCCGCATCCTGGCTTAAACCAAGGTCTTTCAACATCAATTCTGCTGCAAATCCGGGGGCATAGCCATTGTCTGCAGGGCTGACAGGCCCAACACCAGGCGCAGGGCAATACGCATTCATCGTCCAGCTATATCCAGACGACGTGGATACCACGTCAAACATCGCTTGCCTGTCCAACCCCAACTTATCAGCAAGCGCAAAAGCCTCACAGGTGGCAAGCATCGTGACACCAAGGATCATGTTATTGCAAATTTTTGCGGCTTGCCCGGCACCGGACCCGCCACACAAAACTGCCTTTTGCCCCATCACATCAAACAAAGGTTGTGCTGTTTCAAATGCAGCCGTGTCACCGCCAACCATAAAAGTCAGGGTACCGTTAGCCGCCCCTGTAATCCCACCTGACACAGGCGCGTCTAATATCCCCAAGCCCGCGTTCATTGCATCTGCAGCAACCTCACGGGCACTATCGACATCAACAGTTGAACAATCCAACAGCACAGCACCGTTGGGCAACGCTGGGATAATTTCTGAAGCCACACTGCGCAAAATCGCACCATTCGGGAGCATTGTAATGGCAACATCCGCGGCAGCACAGGCATCACCGATGGTGGTCGCCATCTCAATTCCGTCAGGACCACCAGCAGGATCGACACCAACTACATCATGGCCTGCCTTTTGCAGGTTCAACGCCATCGGGCCGCCCATATTTCCTAATCCAATAAACGCAATCTTCATGGCGCATCTCCTATTTCTGTCCATTCGTGTAGGCCAAGATCGTCCAGCATATGCTCAATATCATGAGGTGGCACGTCCGCCCCTTTATGTTGCCATTTCGGGGAAAAATCACGATCGATGATTTGCGCGCGTATACCTTCAAGGAAATCACCCTGCTCTTGGCAGCGATACGCAAACCGAAATTCTTGTTGTAACGCTTTCTTTAGGTCCCCTGCCCGAGCTTTCCGAATACTCACAAGTGCACAAGCGACTGCCAAGGGTGCACCCTTGGCGATTTTTTTCTGAGCGGTTGCTGCAAATTCGGCCTCACTCTCAGAGAGCGCATTGACAATCTCGGGTACCGTTTTGCTGCCAAAAAGCTCGTCTATCAGTTCGGCGTCCGTTGCCAGTGTGCCGTCTGGTGCGGTTTGTTCTGCCGCTAAAATCGCTCCAATATCGGCATCCGCAATCAAACGAGCTTTCAGTGTTTCCCAGTCCGCTTTAGGCACGAAATGATCCGCAAAAGTCGCATAAATGGAATCTGCAGGCCCCATGCGGGTGCCCGTCAAACCAAGATAGACACCGGCCTCGCCAGGCGCACGTCCCAGTAGGAAACTCCCACCAACATCAGGCATCAAACCAATCCCGCATTCCGGCATTGCCACTTTCGTACATTCGCCAACAATGCGGTGCGACGCATGGCTAGCGACCCCTACGCCTCCGCCCATCACAAACCCATGCATGAAAACGACCACGGGTTTGGGGTAGGTCGAAATTTTTAGGTTAAGGCGGTATTCCTGTTCCCAGAACGCACGACCAAATTCAAAATCCCCCGCACACCCACGCGCATACAGATCGGCAATATCGCCTCCGGCACAAAATGCCTTCGGCCCTGTGGCATCCACCACAACCAATTCTACTTCGGCATCATGACGCCAATCATCAAGCGCGGCTTCAAGGGCTACCGACATATACGCAGTCAACGCGTTGAGCGCGTCCGGCCTATTGAGTGTGACCCGCCCAGCGCGCCCTTCCTTGCGCAAAATGATGTCGTTGTTATCAGTCATTGTATCATCCTGCTGCATCAGATCTTATTGTCCGTGCAATTACCAACCGCTGGATTTCACTGGTGCCTTCGTAAATTTGGCAAATGCGGGCATCTCTGTATATCCGTTCGACAGGATGATCGGCCAAAAACCCGTATCCACCCAAAATTTGTATTGCTTGACTGCAAACCTTTTCCGCCACTTCCGATGTGAAAAGCTTTGCCATCGATGCTTCACGCAAACAGGGCTTTCCTGCATCTTTCAGGCTGGCCGCGTGAAACACCATTTGACGTGCAGCTTCGAGCTGGGTGTCCATATCCGCCAGTTGGAATGAGATACCTTGATTGTCAAAAATCGGCTTGCCAAACGCCTGCCTGTCAACGGCATAGTCACGGGCGTATTCAAACGCACTGCGCGCCATTCCAACGGCCTGCGCTGCAATTCCTATGCGCCCGCTTTCTAGATTTGCCAAAGCGATCTTGTACCCTTGCCCCTCTTCACCCAACAAGTTTTCTGCTGGGATACGCATGTTTTCAAATGCAATTTGGCAGGTGTCCGATGAATGAATGCCAAGCTTTTTCTCGACTCGGACAACCTCGTATCCAGGGGTGTTTGTTTCTACAAGAAATGCGCTAATGCCGCGTTTACCCGCTGCCTTGTCAGTCACTGCGAAGACGATAATCAGGTTCCCGTTTTTGCCAGACGTTATGAATTGCTTCGCACCATTGAGCACATAGTGGTCACCATCCCGCACGGCCGTCGTGCGCAAGTTAGACGCGTCTGACCCCGCCTGCGGTTCGGTCAACGCAAACCCACCGATCCATTCACCACTGGCCAGTTTCGGCAAATAGGCTTGCTTTTGCGCCTCTGTCCCATAATCGCGGATCGGGCCGCAGCCAACCGAACTATGGACAGAAAGGATCGTCGAACAAGCGCCGTCGCCGGCGGCAATCTCTTCAACGACACTGGCGTAGCTAACAAAATCTGCGTCAAACCCACCGTATTCTTCGGGCACTTGCATCCCCAAAAAACCAAGTTCTCCCATCTTGGCAAGCTCCGCTTTCGGGAAGCGTGCTTCACGATCGCGGTCTTCTGCTCCTGGCCAGAGCTCTACCTTGGCAAATTGGCGAGCCATATCACGGATTGCGGTTTGGGTTTCGTCCAAAATCATGTCTGCTCCATCAATTCAATGCCTATCGCCGTCGCTTCGCCACCACCAATGCAAATTGCGGCCATGCCACGCTGTACATTTCGGGCGCGCATTGCATGTAACAAGGTCACCATGATGCGCGCGCCAGACGCCCCAATCGGGTGCCCAAGGGCGCAGGCGCCACCATTCACGTTCATTTTTTCGTGCGGAACCCCAAGCGTCTGCATCGCCGCCATCGCCACGACCGCGAACGCCTCGTTCACTTCAAATAACCCGTAATCATCAAGCGTAGTTTGCGTCCTTGCCAGTAGCTTTTCAACGGCACCAATCGGCGCAATTGGAAACTTGTCAGGCGCAACACCATGGCTGGCGTGTCCGGTTATTTTGGCTAATGGCATCAGCCCCCGCGCTTCGGCAACTGACGCACGCGTCAGAACAAGCGCAGCCGCACCGTCAGAAATAGAAGACGCATTTGCCGCCGTAACGGTGCCGTCCTTCGCGAAGGCTGGTTTCAACTGTGGGATCTTTTCAGGGCGGGCGTTGCGCGGTTGCTCGTCACTGTTAACGTGCATTGTCGCCTTGCGTGTCACAACGTCTGTCTGCGCAATCTCTGCAGCAAAGGCACCACTGGCTTCGGCTGCCAACGTACGTTCTAAAGATGCAATTGCGTAAGCGTCCTGCGCTGCTCGGGTAAACTGATAGTCAGATGCACACCGTTCAGCAAAAGCGCCCATCAAGGTGCCTTTTTCATACGCGTCTTCTAACCCGTCCAGAAACATATGATCCTGTGTCACACTATGCCCCATGCGCAAACCATCACGCACCTTTGGCAGCAAATACGGCGCATTTGACATGCTCTCCGTGCCTCCAGCCAAGGCCAAGTCAATTGATCCAGACATCAACAAATCATGCGCCAACATCGCGGCCTTCATCCCCGACCCACACATCTTGTTCACTGTCGTTGCGACAGCACTTTCTAGCAATCCAGCACCCAACGCCACTTGCCGCGCAGGTGCTTGACCCTGTCCCGCGCCCAGCACGTTGCCGAATATCACTTCGTCAACATCACTTGCCACGATACCAGCTTCGGTTACGGCGGCCTTAGACGCGACTGCACCGAGCTGAGCGGCCGTCATCGAAGACAGCTCACCGCCAAGCCCCCCCATTGGCGTCCGCTTCGCAGACAAAATTACAATTGGATCGTTCATATCAGCTTCCTATTTGGCGGCCATGCGCAGCGCGCCATCCAATCGGATGACCTCGCCGTTCAAGGTCTTATTGGTAAAAATATGGTGCACCAAACTAGCGAAGTCTTTTGGGTCACAGATCTTTGGTGGGAACGGCACAGTTGCCGCGATCGAAGCGCGAACCTCTTCCGGCATGCCTTGCATCATTGGGGTATCGAAAACGCCAGGCGCTATCGAAGCCACGCGTATTCCAGATCGCGCCAATTCTCTGGCCGCCGGCAATGTCATCGCTGCGACCGCACCTTTAGACGCGGCATATGCAACCTGCCCGATCTGACCTTCGAAAGCAGCGACTGATGCAGTGGTTACGATAACACCTCGTTGGCCGTCCTCATCTGGAGCATTCGATTGCATCAAGGCGCCACACTCCGCCATCAAATGGAACGTCCCCAAAACGTTTACCGAAAGGACCTTTGCAAAAAGGTCAGCGTCATGAGGCCCGTCTTTCCCAACCAGTTTTGCCCCTGGTGCAATTCCTGCACAACATACAAGTCCAGAAATACCATCAAAATCCTTGGCGATTTGCGCCACCGCAGATTTCACAGCGGCAGCATCCGAAACGTCACAGCGATACGATGCACAACCCTTTGGTAGATGGTCCTTCGCCACAGGTTCCAAATCCATGGCAGCGACGCGGCATTCATGCACCGCTAGATATTCCATCACAGATTTCCCGAGCCCAGATGCTGCGCCGGAAATCACAATCGCCTTTGTGTCCATCACTTACTTCCTCCACGAAGAACCAACCATCATCGGCAGTCTGGCATTTATAGCACTTGCTTTAGGTATCAATAGTGTCAGATTGTTGGACCAAGATGATACATAATGATAGCCGCCTTCCGTCCCGCCCAGTTGCCTCAATTTTCGTTGACGAGGCGCTTACCTGCGCGCGGAATTCGGGAATAGATATTTCAAAACTATTGCAAGACGCCCGTGTTTCACCTGACCGTTTAGAAAGGTTGAGCACTGAAGAATTTGGCCGGATCTGGCTAACCCTTTCACTCCAAATGCGCGATGAGTTTTTCGGACTGGGCCAACGCCCCATGCGCCCAGGAAGTACAACCCTACTAGGCCACGCAATCAGAGGGGCTGAAACCTTAGAAGTTGCAATCAACCGAACGCTTCGTTTTTTGCGCATTGTGCTAGATGAACCCTTTGGAACGATGCGTACAATAGGGCCTAATTGTGTAATCGAGTTGAATCACTCACAAGCTCCACACGGTGCCTTCACCTACCGTGCATTTTTCCTCATTCTACATGGTTTCAATTGTTGGTCAGCAAAGGAACGCATCCCCATCAAATCGGTCTCGTTCCCCTGCCCCGAACCAGAGGGCCAAAACGATTACCGCGACTTCTTTGGAGTCCCCGTCGTTTTCAACGCTCCCATTGCACGACTGGTTTTTGACAGAAAATACCTAACTCAACGCGCAGAACGCACAGAGTATGAACTGAAAAGTTTCCTACGCACACTGCCCGAAGCGTTCCTGCGCGGGTACAGAGATACAGAAGGTTTGAAACACGTTATTGTCGAAAAATGCCTAAGTGGACCGCCTCAAAAATGGCCCGATGCAAACGGCATTGCTGACCAACTTGGCATGTCCCGCTCTACCCTTCATCGCATGCTGAAAGATGCAGGCCATTCAGTCTTGCAGCTAAAGGACGAACAACGGCGCAACCGCGCAACGGCACTGCTCTCGCGGACGGAGCTTTCGATTTCTGACATTTCACAAGCCGTTGGATACTCAGAAGAGGGTGCTTTTTATAGGGCATTCTATCGCTGGTACCAAACTACACCAGCACGGCATAGAGAAGCCCCCACGACCTAAACCAAGGCGATTTACGGCATCGCATTCGAACCGAATTTTCAACTGGTACCAGATCCCGAATTGAAGTTTGCACTGCAACCTCTTTAGATTATCCATTAGCATTGTCCAAATAGTCGTGCTGTGAATGGTAAGCGGAGCCACATCGGCGGGGGCTAACTTATGATCCACGTTGACTTTGCATTCCTCAAAAACCGTGACGTCTTGGGAATATCGCTGATAGGCCCAACTTAATCCGACCATTAAGTTTATGACCTCTGCGGGTTGCTTTGTCTCTCGAAGCAGAGCTTGGTGAAGGGCGCAGTATTTTTTGGAATGAGATGAAAAGTGATCGTTAATCTTAGGCCTAATTGGTCCCAACACATTTGTTTGCCTTTCAATTCCCGCCTATGAGAATTGGTCCACCTGGATGCCCAGCGACTTGACCTTTGAATATGCCGTTGTTGGGGCAAGTCCGAGGATCGCCGCCGCACCGGATTTGCCGGAAATCTTTCCCTTTGCACGGCGCAGTGCAGCTTCAAAGTTTTTGATTTCCAACTGCCGCAGTTCTTTCTGGGTCAGCACTCGGTTTGTTTCTATTGGGGCGTCTGACTGACCTCTTTGGATGTCGAACTGTAGACGGCCGCCCTGCGCAAGGATGGCCGTACGTTCAATCACGTTTTCCAACTCGCGGACATTTCCTGGCCAGCCATAGGATTGCAGCGTTTCGATGTTGGCTTTGGTCAGCGTCATCTTTGGCAAGCGCAGACGCTGCATCGTGCGATCAAGAAAATGCCGCGCGAGATAAGGGATGTCTTCGGGCCGGTTCATGAGCGGTTCGGTCATAATCGGAAGCACGTTCAGGGCGAAATAGAGGTCTTGACGGAACCGCCCAGCGCGCACTTCCGCCAGCAGATCATAGCTTGTAGTAGCGACGACTTTGGCCGCAACGGGAATATCAGCGCCGTCGCCTAGACGCCGGAAATGGCCCGCTTGCAGAACATCGTATAGGCTGGCTTGCACTTTTGCAGGTAGGGTCGCGACTTCGTCTAGATGCAGGGTCCCATTGTGTGCCATGAGCAATTTGCCCGTCACATCCCGCGCGGCCCCCGCAAAGGCGCCGCGGCGATACCCAAAGAGCTCCGCTTCCAGATCTGCCGCCTTCTTCTGATCACAGTTGATGCGCACCAGCGGTCGGTGCTGACGATCGCTTGCTTCGTGGATCGCCGAGGCGGTCATGTTTTTGCCGGACCCAGACGGGCCAGAAACAAGCACGTGTGCATCACTTCGCGCGGCAAGATCGATCTGGGCGTTCAGCGATTTGATCGCGGGTGACACGCCAATCACGCCGGTGTGGGACCGCGCGGACCGGATTTCGGTAAGAAGGTATTCGTTTTCCTGCTGCAGCTTTACCTTCAGGTCTTCGACCTGCGCCAACGCATCACGCAGCCTGCGTTCGTTTTCCTTTCGTTCGGTTACATCTCGAAAAATCACCACGGCCCCAGCCAGCACATCGTGGTCGTAGATCGGGGTTGAGACATATTCCACAAGGATCGGTTTGCCATCCTTCCGCCAGAACACATCATCATCCACGCGCATGGTCTCGTCGCGGCGGAAAGATTTGTAGATCGGGCATTCATGGGCGGGAAAGTGATCGCCGCATAATCGTTTGTGGTGGATGATCGAATGTAATTCGCGCCCGATCAAATCGTCGGACGACCAGCCCAACATCTCTTGCGCTGCGCGGTTCACGAATGTGGCCTGTCCTTTCGCGTTTATGCCGTAGATGCCTTCACCAGCCGCCTCGAGGATCAGATGGTTCTGGGCTTCGACCTCGCGAAAGAAACCATAGATATTTTGCCATTGGGACAACCCCGCATTTTGGTGGGCTTCCCGTTCCGCTTGCTGATTGCGACGGTCATGTTTGTCGAGGTCCAGAAAGCTGAGCATCACCAAGCCCGATTTGAGTTGGGCACCATGGGTCTCAAGCCGCAAAGCAACGCCGTTCGCCCCTATCAACGAGAGGCTACGGTCGACATAGGTACCGTAATGCGCAACTGCATCGAAAAATACAGCAGCAGCGGCATAGTCATTTTCCATCCGGCTGGACAATGGCCCCGACAGCGTTGCTTCCCCTAGCAAGGCACGCCCCGCGTCATTGGCGGCCACGACCTTGTCGACATTGGTGTCGAACATGATCGTGGGCATCGGATGATGGGCGATCAGATGGGCGGATTCGGTTTCATCAAGCATAGAACTGATGATGAGGTCTCTGTGGGCTCTACCAAATTACGAAATCCCGTAACTTACGAAAATTCGTAACGTTCGCTCAAAAATTAACCAATAAATTCAGACCCAACCCGCTTTGAAGGCATTTGGCAGAAGGTCTTCCTTGCTGCTGTTTGGCGTGGAACTTTGTTGTCAACCAATGACAGGAGACGGACATGACCATAAAAAGCCTTGGAAACCCATTTTCCGATAAGACCGATCTGAGACACGGTGCCGATTGCGGGTGTGATACCTGCTTGACCGGTCACGGCCACGATAAGAACCATTCAGAGCCAGAAGCGATGTCATCTGAGCAGATGATGGAACGCGCCGTCGAAAGTGCGGTCGTCCGGTCGATGTTCGGCCAGAATGACATCGCGCGCCGATCGTTCATGGGGATGTTGGGGGGCACGTCTTTCGCGGCAGCTCTTGCCTCGGTCTTTCCTGTCAAACAGGCCGTGGCCAATATTCTGGATGATCTTGGTCCGCCGGAAAAGACCGACCTGAACATTGGCTTTGTGCCGATCACTTGTGCCACGCCGATCATCATGGCGCAGCCACTGGGCTTTTATGAACGCTACGGTTTGAACGCCCAAGTTATCAAAACTGCAGGCTGGGCTGTTGCCCGTGACAAATCGCTTTCAGGTGAATACGACGCGTCCCACATGCTGACACCTATGCCGTTGGCAATGACGATGGGTGCTGGCTCGGTCGCTGAGCCCTACATCATGCCCGCCGTGGAAAACATCAACGGGCAGGCGATTGTGCTTTCTAACGAGCACCTAGACAAACGTGACCCAAGCCAGTGGAAAGGTTTCACGTTTGGTGTTCCATTTGAATACTCCATGCATAACTTCCTGCTGCGCTACTACGTGGCTGAATTCGGGCTGGACCCCGATGTGGATATCCAGATCCGCGTTGTGCCCCCGCCAGAGATGGTCGCCAACCTGCGCGCTGGTAACCTTGATGGCTACCTGTCGCCCGATCCGTTCAACCAGCGTGCGGTTTATGAGGGTATCGGCTTTATTCACATCCTCACCAAGGAAATCTGGGAAGGTCACCCCTGCTGTGCCTTCGCGGCCCCCCAGTCCTTCGCGACTGAACTACCCAATACTTATGGCGCATTGCTCAAGTCGATCATCGACGCCACGCAATACGCGTCCAACCCTGACAACCGGTCAGAGATTTCGGAGGCCATCGCGCCGACGAACTACCTCAACCAACCGGTCACCGTCATCGAACAGGTTCTTACGGGCACTTATGCCGATGGTCTGGGCGCCGTACAGCGGGTACCTGACCGCATCGATTTTGACCCCTTCCCATGGCAATCCATGGGCGTGTGGATCCTGACGCAGATGAAGCGGTGGGGCTATATCGAAGGCGAAGTGGATTACAAAGGCATCGCAGAGCAGGTCTATCTGGCTACCGATGCGCGCAAAGTCATGACCGATCTTGGCTACGACGCACCGGCAGAAAACTACAAGTCGCACACGATTATGGGCAAAACTTTCGACCCTGATCAGCCAGAAGCTTACGTCGACAGCTTTGCTATCAAAGCAGGCGACTGATGGAGCTTTTGTCAGAAAACAAGCGGGCAGCGATCTGGTCGATTGCACTTCTGATTGTTGGGTTGCTTGTGTGGGAACTGTCGATTTCCGCACAAGCGGTCAACACGGGCGAGCTGACCGAGTATGAACTTCTGACAGGGGCGGGCACGGCGAAAGCTGGTGTGCCGCCTCCCAGCGAAGTGGCTGTCAAAGCTTGGCAAGAGTTGTCCAACCCGTTTTATGATGCGGGGCCTAACGACAAGGGCATTGGCATTCAGATCGGCTATTCGATCTACCGCGTCCTGACAGGCTATTTTCTGGCAGCGATCATTGCGATCCCGCTCGGGTTTCTGATCGGCATGTCGTCGGTGGCTTACAAGGCTCTCAACCCGTTCATTCAGGTTCTGCGCCCGATCTCTCCACTCGCGTGGATGCCGCTGGCACTTTTTATCATTCAAGACTCCGAAGCCTCCGCCATTTTCGTCATCTTCATCTGTTCGATCTGGCCGATGTTGCTCAACACTGCGTTTGGCGTGGCGGGCGTGCGCGAAGACTGGGTGAACGTGGCGCGCACCCATGAACTCGGTGCTTTCAAAACAGCCTTTACAGTCGTTCTACCTGCCGCCGCCCCCACCATCGTGACGGGTATGCGCATTTCCATCGGGATCGCTTGGCTTGTGATTGTCGCCGCCGAGATGCTCGTGGGCGGAACCGGGATTGGGTATTACGTCTGGAACGAGTGGAACAACCTCGACCTGACCTCCGTCATTTTCTCAATTCTCATGATCGGCGTTGTCGGCATGTTGCTGGACGCGGCCTTCGGCCTGCTCCAGCGGCGCGTGGCCTACGTGGAATAAGGTGGTCTTATGGCAAATTCATTTCTAAGCATTGAAAAACTGACCCAGCGCTATCCGGACGGCAAAGGCGGCGAGTTCACGGTTTTCGAAAACGCCAGCTTTGGCATCGAAAAGGGCGAGTTCGTTTGTATCTTGGGGCATTCAGGTTGCGGTAAGTCGACCATAATGAACATCCTGGCTGGCCTTTCCGAGCCAACCCAAGGTGTCGTCAAGATGGACGGCTTTGCAGTGTCGGGACCTAGCCTTGATCGGGGCGTGGTCTTCCAGAACTATTCGCTGCTGCCTTGGCTGACGGCCTTGAAGAATGTGACCTTCGGGGTGGCCGCGCGGTTCCCCGATTGGACCAAACAACAGGTCGAGGACCATTCAATCGCATTTTTGGAAAAAGTTGGGTTGTCGGGTGACGCCATCCACCGAAAGCCAAGCCAATTGTCCGGTGGTATGCGACAGCGCGTGTCCATCGCCCGGGCCTTCGCCAATGAACCCAAACTGCTGTTGCTGGATGAGCCATTTGGCGCTCTGGACGCGCTGACCCGCGGCACCATTCAAGAAGAATTGCTGAAGGTATGGAGCGGGACCGACCAAACGGTCTTTATGATCACCCACGACATTGACGAGGCAATTCTGCTGGCCGATCGCATCTTGTTGATGACAAACGGACCGCTGGCACGCGTCGCCGAAAGTGTAGAAATCACCATTCCAAGACCTCGCATGCGCACCGATATTGTGGAGCACCCGAACTACTACGCCATTCGCAATCATCTGGTGCAGTTTCTTGGGAAACGCTCGGCAGAATTGGCGGGCCAAATAAGCGCGCCGGACGAGACCCATTCCCCTGAAACAGTTCGCATCGACAAAACGCAGGATGATGCGGTGGAAGAGCAACCATTATTACAGGCGGTCAAGACATGATAAGCCAGCCACGCCGCGCCCCGGTGCCCCCGTTCAGCTTTGACGACGCAGTGCAAAAAGTGCGGATGGCTGAAAACGCTTGGAACGGGCGTGACCCGGCCAAAGTCGCACTGGCCTATACGCCTGATACCAAGTGGCGCAACCGTTCAGAGTTTTTGAACGGGCGTGCAGAAGTGGAAGAATTTCTGACCCGCAAATGGGCCACCGAGAATGGGTATCGCCTGATCAAAGAAATCTGGGCCCATAGTGAAGACAAAATCGCCGTGCGCTTTTGCTATGAATACTACGATGCCGAGGGCCAGTGGTTTCGCGCGCACGGTAATGAAAACTGGGAGTTCGATGCCCTTGGCTACATGGCAAAGCGCCACGCTTCGATCAACGATGTGCCCATCACAGAGGCGGAACGCTTGTTTCATTGGGATGCGCCCGGGCCACGCCCCGATGATCACCCCGACCTGACCCAGCTTGGACTTTAAGAAATCAATACATAAGAAGGACACCACACAAATGACAGACATGATGACCAAAGAAGACGTCACAGCCATGATCCTCTCGGCCAAGAAACAGGCTGGAATGACATGGGAAGGTATTGCCGAAAAGATCGACATGTCACCTGTCTGGACCCATTCAGCCGCCATGGGCATGAACGCTTTTCCAGCAGAAAAGGCCGCGCTCATGGTCAAGGTCATGGGCCTGCCGCAAGAGGCCGAAAGCGTGCTGTCCGAAAGCCCCACCAAGATCTGGGAACAGGCGGTTCCGACCGACCCATGCATCTACCGCTTTTATGAAATCGTTGGTGTCTATGGCCCAACCTTGAAGGCGTTGATCCAAGAAAAATTCGGTGATGGCATCATGTCTGCGATTGATTTTGACATGTCTGTCACTCGGGTCGAAAACCCCAAAGGGGACCGCGTGAAAGTTGAAATGTCGGGCAAATATCTCGGATATAACAGCTGGTAAAACTTCAGTAGGGTCGCCTTCTCAGGCGGCCCTTGTCGCTCAGAGTTCATCTGGCAAACGGATCCGAATTAAGCAAGCTTCAAAACAGTGACGCCAGTTTCACCGCTGAATGGACACCGTCAATGAGCTTTACCGGCAGGTCTTCGCTTTCATCAACGATATGCACCATACCGGCGCACCCCAGGACAACACTATCAGTGTTATCCTCGGCTAGCGCAGCGCTGATTTCGTCTTTGACCCGTCGTGTCGCATTTCCGCGATCGTCCTCAAGGGCGAGCAAAGTCACACCGCTTGCCCTGACGCGGGCTAGATTGTTTCCCAATCCATAGCTGTTGATATTGCTGGCCAAAATGGGAACGGACACCTCCAAGGTCGTAACAACCGAAAATCGTCGCCCATAGAGCGAGGCGAGGTGGTAGGCCGCTTGCCCGATCCCGATGACAGGACAAGAGGCGTTTTCACGAGCAGCATTCAGCCCAGTGTCATCAAAGCAGCCGATAATGATAGCTTTGGCTCCGCTTTCATCGGCCTGTTTCACCAGGTCCAAAAGATGCGGGATCGCGGCGTTCCCGTCTTTCTCGCCCTGAACAAGCAAACTCCGTTCATCCTTGCAGGTCTGCTTGATGCCGTTTCAACCGCGCTTCGCAATTTGAGTGCTGTCCAATTGGAAGAGCGCCCGCGCATGGCTGACTTTGCCAAGTGGGTATCAGCGCTCTTGGCTGGCCGTCAGGCGCTTTCATGGCTTCATACGCTGCCAATCGCGAGGCGGCAGACTAAACCAGTGTCGAAGGTAATCCAGTGGCGCTCGCAATCTTGAAACTTGTCAATCAAAGTCCGAACTGGTCCGGTACGATGACTGAGTTGAAAGCGACGTTGCAGAACCGTTTCCCACGCCTAACTGATGATCCGACTGGTTTTCCGAAGCAGGAGAACAAACTCTCAAGTATCATTCGTCGTGTTCAACCGCCGCTTAGGGGAATGGGTGTCACGGTGACATTTGAGCGTCAAGGCAGGTCCGGCGAAAGGATTATCAAACTGACGATGCTGACGATCATTTTGAATGTATTAGTCTGTTAACGGCCCAAAGCGGACGTTGACGGCTCTATTGCCGCTGCTAGTGCGGTTTGAATAGAATAAAATGCTCTGCGTGGTGCTGTTAGATCAAGAAATCATCCACGTCCGTCAGGCCTGTGATACCGATGAACGTCAAATCGCTTGTCCCATTGCTCAGCGTCGTGTCCGTGCCATCATCGTGGATCAGCCACAACAGGCTGTCGTCCACATCGATCAAATCAATGCCTGACACCCAGTTTTCGATTGTGATATCGGTGATGCCTTCTGAAAACGTTCCAGCGAAGATCAGCGTATCAACATCGCTGTCCAGACCAAGGTCGACCGTGATACGTCCAGCGTTTTCGTCAAAGATCACGCGGTCAGCCCCAAGGCCGAGGTCGATCTTGAAGTCAGCCGCTTCATTGCCGGCCTCAATACCAAAGATAACGATGTCGTCGCCTGTTCCTGTATTGATACGCATCGCGAACGGGTTGAACTCACCCGCGAAATCACCAAACTCCACGATATCGTTGCCGCTGCCACTGTTGACGGTCAGGTTGCCATCGCCTTGCGCAGCGCGATCACCGAACGTGATAGAGTCATCGTCATCGCCAGAATTCACGATTAGCGTGCCTTCGTTGGTTGCAGCGGACGCGCCAAAGGTCAGTGTGTCTTCGCCAGCGTAGGTATCGACCTGAACAAACCCACGGTCCGACCGTCCGGTGTTCGCTCCAAAGACAAGCGTGTCGTCGCCGATGCTTCCGACGGTGGTGCCTGCACTAGATAATCTGCCAAAGTTGTCGCCGAAATCATGTTCATGCGCGATGACGAGATCGAGGGTGATCTGCCCCGAGGCACCCGACGCATCCGTCGCCGTCAGCGTGATTTCATGGGTGCCTAACGTGGCAATCGACGTTTCAGCGTCGCGCTGAAGGACGCTGTTGGTCAGGGTCCACCCTGTCGGCAACCCCGTTGCGGTGACTGTCATGGTTTCAAAGTTCACCGTGCCCGTATCCGCATCTGAAAACAGGGTTTGCAAATCCAATGAGTACGGAGACGACAGATTGCCAACGCCGACCTCTCCGAAGCCCGGATTTGGGTCAAGCGCGACGGGGGCTGAATTATCAAACAGGTTCAGGCCGCTGACCAACAGGTCAGGGTCAGCGCCAGCAGCTCCATCAAACGTTATCGATTGGCCCGCGTCGTTTACCAAGACAAGAGCAGGCCACCCACTCGGCAAATAACGCGCCTCGTACCAGACCACCGTCCCGCTGTTTTCAAATGTGACGGGCGCGTCGTGTGTCGTCCAGTCATAGATGGTCAAACCTCTAAATCCGCCAGTAAACGTCAGACTGTCTTGGTCGGTGTCTTGGCCAAGAAAAATTTGGGTGAACCCTGTCGTGCCGATTGTAATCGTATCCGCGCCGACACCCGCATAAACCACTGAAAATTGGACGTTTGTTGTTTGTGCCGTTGATCGATCCGCAACGCTAATCACATCGTCACCCGCACCGCCGACAACCGACAGGAAAGAAGAGTTTTCCCCAATCGAGATGACATCGCTGCCGCCGCCGCCATCAATGACCGTTACGTGACTTGTACTGCCAGTATTTGCGCCAACGCTTATCGTGTCCACACCAGACCCACCGGTGACGGTCAGCTCTTCTTGGTTGTCGCCAATCGTAACCGAATTTGTGCCGTCGCCAGTATCAATCCGTAGGCTGTTACTCACTTCCTGGTTCAATGATAACCCCGTGACGATGGTGTCATCCCCGTCACCGGCTGTGATACTCACGTTGCCAGGTAAAGAGCCCGTCGTTATATCGCCAAAGGTGATGGTGTTGTTGCCACTGCCGCCATTAACGTTGAAGGCTGATGCGCCTGCTGCGGCATGGTCACCGAAGGTGATGTCGTCATTGCCGTCCCCGCCAAACACATTGAAAGTGCCTGCACTTTGCCCCGCAGCAACGCCGAACGTGATGATGTCATCGCCGTCCCCACCTGTCACATCAAAGTTTGCGAAACGACCGACCCCGTGGCCAAAGGTAAGGGTATCATTGCCGTCACCACCAGACACTTCAGAGTCCCCGCCCGTGCCAAAGTTGTCGCCAAAGGTCAGGCTATCATCGCCGAGGCCACCTATTACCGTTGCGTCGTTGGTGCCACTTGTTGAAAAACCGATTGTCACATGATCGTCCCCTGCGCCGGCATCAACCGACAGACGCGCGCCGAGCCCTAGGGTGCCAAAGGTAATCGTGTCGGTCCCGTCGCCCGCGACAATGCTGATCAGCCCATCGTCAAAACCTGGGGCCGCAATCGCGTCCTTTCCGGCATTATCGCCAAAGGTGATGGTGTCGTTCCCCGTTCCCGCATCAATTTGAATTTGGCCAGCGTTATAGCCGGCTTCTGTTCCAAATGTAATGACGTCATCGCCTTCGCCGCTGAACACATCAATGGCTTGCACGGAGTTTCCTGCCCTGCTCCCAAAGGTAATCGCATCATCCCCTGCAAGCGTATTCAGGGTCACACCAATTGCGTTGTCCCCGAAAAGGATCGTGTCTTGCGCACTTGATCCGGTAATCACAGACCCGAGCGCGTTCGTCGATCCGTCATAATCCACGCCGAAATCGTGGTTCATCGCGACGGTTAACGTGACGGTCCCGGTGGTGGTTTCTGACAGGTCATCGTTTTGCACGATGAACGTCCAACTGTGATCCCCGACAGTATCCAGATTGTTGAAGTCCGAGAGCGAGAGCGTGTCCAATACGAAATCTGGCGTGAAAAATGCAGAGCCAGTCGTTCCGCCGATGTAAGAAAACGGATTGTTATCGTTGGTGAAGAGCGAAAGGACATCAAGAACCGGTGCTGCCGTCACAAGATTGCCCGCGCCGCCAATGACAATTTCCGTATCACTCATGAAAAGCGGTGCTGAATCTGTGCGCCCTTCAATGGTGACTGTTACGACAACTTCTATGCCTTGCACGGACAGGGCCGTAAAACTGTCGGTCAGGGTATCGCCAACACCCAGCGCTTGAATGTCCGTTTGCGCGTTCAGCGCCGCGTAGGTCCATGTGCCATCGGCAAGCAGGGTAAAGGTGCCGTAAGCGTTCGTGCCCACGACCGTTTGAGCGTCAAAAGCAGTCTCCTGTCTGAAGCCGTCTACAAATGTGATTGCGCCCGATGTGGTCAGGGTAGAGCTCTGATCCTCGACGGCACTTGCTTGCGTCCCACCTGTTATAATCTCCAGACCACGTGGATCAGTGTAGATCCGAGAGCCATCATCCATCACAGTTAAGGTAGCGAACTCGCTGCCACCCAGGCCGTAAGCAGTGCTTATGGATTCCCATGCATGGACATCTTCGTAGTCGAACTTGATAGAGCCAAATATAACACCGTCGCGGTAAGCCGTGGTTTTGACCACTCCGTCATCAAAGCCAATAATTTTTTCTACAAGTCGGCCCTTGGCGTCGAATCGTAGGGAAAAACCTAACCAGTTATAAGCATCCAGAACATCAACGACCGTCCTCGTCGCCAAAACACCGTCTTGGTATGTGGATGTCACCACGCGGTCGTCATCATAGATTGTGGTGCGATCTGTCAGTTGCCCTTTGGTGTCATAGGTCAGCTCAACCGTTTCCCAAGCTTTCACATCATCGACATCACTGATGGTCGTCTCGCTGCGCACGCCACCCGTAAATTCTGCCACTTCGATACGTCCATCATCATATTCAACGGTACGCTGAACAATGGCGCCGGCCGCGTCATATGTTGTTTCACGGCTCTCCCAAAGGAATTTGTCCTTTGTATCAGTGCGAATAACGGTAGACTCCTCCGGCCCCAAAGCGGGCCCTGTGACGATGATCGTTCCATCATCCATCGTCGTCGTGACCGTCAAAAGTTGCCCGTCTACCGGGTTCCAATCGTATACTGTTGACGTCCAGATAAATGCGCCGTCAGTGTCTGCCACGGTGCGCTGGTCCAAGACGCCATTCACGTAAGTCGTAGTTGACGTTCGCCCATCGTCATGGCTGACAACAGAGGATGATATCCGACCCTGCGCATCGTAACTGCTGGTCGTGCTCAACCAATTGAATTCATTCGCAACATCCGTAATGACGCGTTCAGAAATCACACCTACATCAAACGTGGTAGAAATGATGCGACCATCATCCATTGTACGTGTTTGCGCAGTTTTTTGACCTGTCGTTGGATTAAACGTGGTCGATATCGAAGCCCAGTTTGTGGCATTGTTCGGATCGGACCATGTGACCAGTGTTTTCACACCATCTGTCACGGTTTTCGTGAGGATGCGACCATCATCGAAGGTCACAACTTCGCCGATCAAAAAACCGTTTTCGTCCCGCTCCAAGGTCTTTTGCGTCCAAGGATATAAGTTGGAAGTGTCTTGGGTGGTCGAAATTGGCATCTCGGATCCTAACGAAATTATTTTGGCATTTGAATGCCATTAATCCACGGACCTGTTTGGCAAAAAGTCCGAGCTCGAAAACAGAATTGGGGCAGAACACAAATGAATTTAAAAAGTTAATAAGTCTTAAGGTATCGTTAATGCGGGCATCCGACAACTTAAACCTGCTATGGTCAATTGAGTCGCGCGATTTGTTACCCCTGCCCCAGACGAAACGTCGCTAAATACTGCACCGCAGCGAATGACCGCATTCCGCCCATATCGCAGAAACTCCTGTGGGCTTTGCGGGCCGGATGCCATCTCAGTCGTGCAGAACGATCCTCTAGTTGAGATGTGTTGCCTACTCAGAACTTCTTCGCAGCATTACGCTCAGTGCGTCAACCGTAGCACCGCTGTAGCACAGCGCATTTGACGCCCAAACGCAAATAGCGCCTCGAGGTGCGTAGTGTGTTGTATTTTATGTTTGATTTTGGTTGCGGGAGTAGGATTT
>CANLQK010000002.1 GCA_947493255.1 uncultured Paracoccaceae bacterium | reverse complement strand
CCATGACGACCATGACGACCATGACGACCATGACGACCATGACGACCATGACGACCATGACGACCATGACGACCATGCGGCTGATGGCAATACAAAAATGGACCCGCACGCGTGGCTGGACCCACAAGTGGCACAAGTTTGGGTCGTCAGCATTGCCGAAGCCCTGTCCGTCGCGGACCCGGAAAACGAAGCGATCTATGGTTCAAATGCCCTTGCAGCAATTGCCAACTTGCAAGAACTCGAGGGCGAAATTTCCGCCATTCTCGAGGCAGCACCAGCTGGGAACCTGATCGTTGCCCACGATGCCTACCAATACTTCGGCGCGCGGTTCGACCGTGTCGCGGTGGCCGCCATCGCCCTTGATGATGCGTCCACGCCGTCACCTGACCGCGTAGAAGAACTGCAGGAATTGGTGGCAGAGAAAGACGTCTCTTGCGTCCTTTCAGACCCACAGACCCGTTCTGAATGGTCCGACCTCATCCGTGAAGGCACCGATGCGGGCACCGCCTTGGCAGACGCTACAGGTGGCACATTGCCTGCAGGCCCTGCGCAGTACCAAGGCACATTGATCGGCCTCGCGAACGCCTACGCTGCTTGTTTGTCTGGCAACTAAAGCGACTTACCAAAAAGGTGCAGCCGGTGCATCCGGCTGCTCCCTGCCTTTTCGGCCTGCGCAAGGCTCATTGGGTTCACGTCCGCAATCCACGTATTGCCCATATGGGTGTATCCAGCGGCCTTCGCATTGCGCATCACATGATCCAAAATCACCGGATTGATGCCTTTGCCCTGCAATTCCGGCATGATCCCCGCAAAAATCAGCACAGCACGTGTGTTGCTCATCCGGTGCCGCAGAAAATGCCAAGGCGTCGCTATGCCAATCCGCGACCGAATCTTGCGCAGAAATGGATTCAAATCGGGCACACAAATCACGCAGCCTGCCGGTTTGCCGCGATGGTGCAACACTGCAGAAATCCGTTTATCCATCACCCACTTCATATCCTTCGCTTGAAAATGAAACTCTTCGGCCGAGACAGGAACAAACATCGGATTATCGGCAAACGATGCGTTCAAAATTTCACGTGCCTCGTCCAGACGTTTGGACAATGTTGCCCGCGTGATCGGGGCAAATTCAAAATCCGGGTCCTCCATGATCGCGCGATGTTTTGCGCCCAACGAAATCTCCGGTGCCGACTGGAGCTGCGCAACCTCCATCGTCGCCATAGGGAACGTTGCGCGATACCCGTTCTCCTCTAACAATCTCGCAATATGAGGCGGCGACCAGATTTGATCCAAATAGGGCGCGTGTTCAAACCCATCCGTCACAACCCCGATCTGCTGCATCGCCGTCAAATTGAAATTTCCGGCGATTTCATTCAGTCCACGGGCACGGCACCAGTCTTCGGCGGCCGCCAATAACATCCGCGCGGCTTCGGAATCATCTGCACAGTCGAAAAACCCGAAATAGCCACGTTTCACATCGTGCAACCGGTTGGATGCCCCATGTTCATGGGCCGTAATGCGCCCCACAATCTCACCATGACGATGGGCCGTGAAATAGGTCAACGCACCTTCATCGGCGCCTGACACAAGGGGGTTACCTGCGGACAAAAACCGCGCCAAATCCCCTTTTAGGGGCGACACATAAGGGCTGCCTGCCCCGTAGGCGGCAAATGGCGCCGCAAAAAACGCCCCAAAGTTCTCAGTTTCAATCGTGACGGTCATCTTGGCCCCTGTTTTGATCACCCTAGATCAAACAACCACCAAAGATCACCACCTTCTCATTATTTAAGCCCAAGCCGCGCGCGTCTTAGAAATCTGTCGGCGCCCCACCCTCGGCCTTACGGCGCGCAACGAAATCTTCCAACTCCGAACGAATGGCCGCATCCATGGGCGGCGCTTCGAAGTTCGCGATGATCTCTTTGAAGGTCCGGTGTGCCCGTTCGGCGGTCCACACCCCACCTGCAGCTTCCCAGGCTTCAAAGTTATTCCAATCCGAAACAAACGGCGCATAAAACGCATCTTCATAACGCGATTGCGTGTGCTCAATCCCAAAGAAATGGCCGTTCGGACCCACCTCGCGAATGGCCTCAATTGCAATATCTTCAGGCGCGGTGTCCGTAATCACAGGCTCCATATAACGTTGGATCATCTGCAAGACTTCGCAATCCATCACAAACTTCTCTGGCGACGCAACCAACCCACCTTCTAACCAGCCCGCCGCGTGATAGACCATATTCGTGCCAGATTGCACCGACGCCCAAAGCGAATTCGATGTTTCCCACATCGCCTGCCCATCGGGGACATTGGCCGCACACACACCGGACGAGCGCATCGGCAACCCGTAAAACCGCGCCATTTGGCCGGTCATCTGGGTGGCCCGCATGTATTCGGGCGTCCCAAACGCGGGTGCGCCGGTTTTCATGTCGACGTTGCTGGTAAACGTCCCGATGACGCAAGGCGCCCCTGCCCGCACATATTGGAACAACGCAATCGCTGACAATGCTTCGGCAATCGACAGCGTCACAGCCCCCGCCATCGTCACCGGCGCCATCGCGCCCGCCAATGTAAACGGCGTCACGACAACCGCTTGACCACGCCGCACACAGCGCAAACACCCGTCAATCATCGGCACATCATGTTTCAACGGGGATGTGGAATTGATATTGGTGTACATATGCGGCTTGGCGTCGAATTCATCATCGCTCATCCCACCGGCAATACGGATCATTTCCATCACGTCTTCTACGCGTTCCTTGCCCAGACTATAGGCATGCCCGACCTTATCCGTCAGGGTCATCTTGTCGAACACCACATCCAAATGCCGTACAGACGCATGCACATCGACAGGCTCAACCGGATAGCCGCCCGCGAAATGGATACAGTTAAAATGTTGGGTCAGTTTGAGCAGGTCTGCGCATTGGCGACGATTGCCAGAAACCTTTTTGCCGATCTCTAGATCGAAATAATTTGGCGGTGACGACACGTTCCCAAACAAAATATGCCCACCACCAAGCGTGATCTTCTTGTCCGGATTGCGCGGCGTTATGTCAAATTGGTCTGGCGCCAGCGCCACCATTTCCATAACCCAATCCCGCCCCATTTTGACGTTGGTTCCGTCAACCTTGCATCCTGCTTGTTTGAATAGGGCTATGGCTTCTTCGTTCAGAAACTCGATCCCGATCTCTTCTAGAATGCGCATCGCCCCATCGTGGATGGCTTCGACACCGGCTTCATCCAAGGGCTCTGTTGGACGGTCGGTGTTAAGCGGCAGACGCCACGGCATTTGCGAAATGCCCGCGGTTTGGCGTTTGGCTGTGTTGGCTGCGCGCCCACCGGCGCGACGACGACGTGGTGCAGGGTCAGACATGTTGCGTACCTTTTCAGACTACACATAGCCTGACAGACACGCGGCCCGCCGCCTAACCATCACCGACATCATCTGTCGCAAATGGAACCTTTTGGCGCCCTAGAGGCCCAACCACTCCGGCAACTCAGCAATTGATGGCAGCACAACATCCGCAAATGGAGCCAATTCATCTGCCCGCGCGACGCCTGTCAAAACCGCGACACATGCCATCCCAGCAGCACGGCCCGCGTGCAGATCATGTGTGCTATCTCCAACCATGACACAGTCACGCGGGTGGAGGCCTGTGGCGTCACAAAACGCCATCAATTGCCCCGCCTCCGGTTTGCCACCAAACCCGCTGTCAGACCCCGCGATAAACTCAAAAGCCTCCTCTATGCCCGCCTCCTTAAGATGGGCACGCGCAGGATATTCGGCATCATTGGTGGCCACTCCCACCTTCAAACCTGCCCTTTTCAATCCTTCCAAGAACGGCTTTAGCGGCGTTGCTTCCACCTGCGGAGCTTTGGCTGCAAGGGTGTTCCACCGGTTCAGCACCGCCTCAACAGACGTATCGTCCAACAATGGCAGTGCAGCCCGTGCAATGTCTGCCGCTGGGCTGGCAATCACGATCGACGTTTCCAAAAATGTGCCAGTCTTCAAGTCAAACCCCAGCACCTGCGCAAGCCTTGCGCGGTTTTCTGGATCGCCCTTCGTTTCCGTTGTGATGACGTCAGCGGCCCACGCCCCCCACGTTGCATTGAAATCAAACAAGGTCCCGTCCTTGTCAAAAACAACCCCACGTATTGGGGCGCGCGTTTGGGGGTGGGCTAAGTCCAATGCACATTCTCCGCGCCCGTTAATGAATAACGCGCATTTAACGGTTCTTCATACTTTAACCCCTCTGAGTCGCAGAACGCGATCACCCAAGCGTCATCCATTGTGATGAAATCCAGTACCGACACCATGAAAGCATCATCACCAACCTGCGCACGCAGGTCTTGGGCAGAAGCCCCTGATGCGCCAAGGAAAATCGGCAATAGTTCTTCATTCGTAGACAGCCAAATCAAGGCGGATAGGGCAATCTGTTCTGCGCGTTCAGGAGACATTAAATCTGGTTACCATTCTGGAAAGGGTTTCTTAACCATTTTCGGGCCAAGGTTGGACACCGTGAGATTGGGGGAAAGCCCCGAAGGAAACAAGAATGGCTGGCGATATTCTCATCATTGACAGCGTTGCGACCAATCGCATCGTGCTAAAGGTTAAACTTTTAGCGGCCCAGTACCGGGTTCGTCCATGCGCGTCTATTGCCGAAGCAAAACTAGAAATAGAAGCCGCCCCTCCCGATCTCATCATCATGGACACCAGCCCAGCTGTATCTGACGCGTTGGCGTTTTGCCGGTCCCTAAAATCCTCGGACACACACAGCCTCATTCCAATCATTGCAACCGGTGGCTTCGTTACGCCGCGCGACCGCGTAAACGCTCTTCAGGCCGGGTCGGATGATGTTTTGTCAAAACCATTCGACGATCATATCCTCCAAGCCCGCATTCGCAGCCTGCTGCGGGCACGTGATGCACGTCAAGAATTGCGCATGCGTGAAGGCACCCGTTCTGCCTTGGGCTTTTCAGAGCAAGCAAGCAGTTTTGACACACCCGCCCAGCTTACAGTCGCCGCGCTGGAAATCGACAACGCAAGCGACCTCCTTTCCCTCTCCTCAATGATGGAAAACGTGGATATCCATCAAATTAATTGCACCGAACTGGTGCGCCAGCAAACCAACATCAATCCCGTAGACCTGTTCGTTCTGGACTTCAGAAACGGGCTACCAGAAGACACGGCGCTTTATCGCCTCTTATCCGAATTACGAAGCCAATCAGTGACCCGCCATGCGGGTATTTTGGCGCTTCTCCCCCCCGACGCGCGTCAAGCCGCGGCCATGGCCCTCGACCTTGGTGCCAATGACATCGTTTGCGCCGACGTCGACCTTGATGAAATTCGCCATCGCTGCTCCGTTCTGTTGCAATCCAAACAAGAGGCCGACGCGCTACGCCGCACGGTTGAAACCAGTCTGCAGGCCGCCATAACAGACCCGCTGACTGGTTTGTTCAACCGTCGCTATGCCCTGCCCCACTTGGCCCGCCTTTCAGAAGAAAGCCGCACCACAGGCCGTCAGTTTGCCATCATGGTTCTGGATCTGGATCACTTCAAAACCGTCAATGACACGCTCGGCCACAAAGCTGGCGACGATGTATTGCGCCAAGTGGCCCATCGCCTCAGCGGCAATCTACGCGCGGTCGATCTGTTGGCACGTATTGGGGGCGAGGAATTTCTCATCGCCATCCCCGACAGCGACGTTGTCCATGCACGTACCGTCGCAGAACGTTTGTGCAAACTGATCCGCGAAACGCCGTTCTTTGTTGGGACCAACAAGTCGGAAGTCCGGGTCACAATGTCGGTTGGCGTAAGCCTCAGCGATGGCGGAGAAGCGCAAGAGGTCCTCGAAGACCTCAGCGCATTGGTCAACGCGGCAGATGTCGCTCTTTATGCCGCCAAAACTGGTGGACGAAACAAGGTTAGCCTATCGGCAGCCTAGAAACCCGCATGAATTCAATTAATTGTCACGCCCTTGACGAGATGGCGGTTGCCGCCGCATTTGTTCTTCAAGCCGGTCTGCAAATGCCGCCCGCTCTTCTAAGCTCATGTCCGAAATTTGTTGCGTAAGCGCATCCAAAACCGCAGCTTGACCTGTATTCAATCGGGCCCGCTGACGGTCTAGCGCGTCACGAAACGCCACATCATCAAAATTCTCCGCGCGTACCGTTTCGAGCAACGCAATTGCATCTGATCGCATCTGTGCACGATCTGCCGGTCGGAAAGCACCACTTTCGCGCAACGCATCCCGAAGTGCACCACGACGCTCGACATCCATCGCACGTGTCATTGGCCCCGCAGTAAGATCAAATCGTTGTGGGGCACCTTTGGCGCCACCCAAAAAGAACATACCGGCGACCACTCCAATGATCACAAGGTTTAAGGCCAGTGAAACAACCAGCAAACGTTTCTGTAAGCGCGAGGATCGGGGGGTCATTTCAGCCATTTTCTATCCTTCCAATCCAGAAAACACATCGCTTTCCAACAGCGGCACTTCGATCGTGTCACCCCATACTCCTGTCGAGTAATCGTAAATAAGATCGGGAGGGAAAACGCCGACCCACAGCCCAGTCATTGCGGCGGCTGTTAGCCCGCCAAACGACATCCAACCGCCAATAGCATCCAAAAGCGCTGCGCCAAAGCCTTGCATTGGTTCGGGGCTTGCCTCGACTGCAGGCATGCGCTCCGTCAACACCTGATCAGCGTCAAACATGATGCGATCCATCAGCCCCTCTGACAGCGGCGCATCTTGGGCAACCATCTGTGCAAAGGTTTGTTCCAACAGCTTTTCGTTATCCGTTGTCATCATCATACCCCAGTTCGTCTTTGCGGCCAGCCAGCTTGGCAATCAGGGCGCGTTTGCCCCGTGCTATCAAACTTTCCACTGTTCGCACGTTCGTGTCCATAATGTCGGCAATCTGCGGATTGCCCAGTTCTTCTAGGTGCCGCAACGACACCGCTTGTGCCTGACGGTCCGGCAAATCCGCAAGCGCAGACCTCAGGGCCGTAATGCGTGCGCTGTCTTGCATCTCTGCCGCGACAGATGGCGCGCTGTCGGCGGGTTCTTCGATGGCATCCAAGGCCACCCCGCGCCCACGTTTGCGCAGCCGGTCCGTACATAAATTTGCCACCACACGGTAAAGCCATGTCGTGACCAACGCACGTTCGGCGTCCCAATCGGGGGCAATCTTCCAAAGACGCATCATCGCCTCTTGGGCCACATCTTCGGCTTCGGCTCGGTTGCCCAGCATACGAAAGGCCTGCCCCATCACACGCGGCGTCAGGCGTTGGGTTAATTCCAACGCAGCCGACCGGTCGCCCGTGGCAAATGCAGACAGCAAATCCGCATCGGTCATGGTGTTTTTTGTTTGAGACATAAGGCCTGCAGTTACCCATTTCCGTCCTATCCCCGCAAGGGGTCATTCATAAGGGTGGCGTGGCACGCGAGGGACGGCGCGCCACGCCAAGCGACGATTAGTTATCGCCGCGTTGGCCACGTTCACCGCGCTGGCCACGCTCACCTCGTGCCTCGCTGGCTTCAGCGAACTCTTCAGCACTTAGGACGCCGTCTTCGTCTGCGTCGAAACGTTCGAACATACGTTCACCGCCATCTCCACGACGGCCATCGGCGCGTCCTTCGGCTTGGGCTTGCAATTCAGATTGCTGCAAAAGTCCGTCACCGTTTGTGTCAGCCTTTTCAATGCGTTCAGCTACACGTTCGGCCATACGCTCAGCACGTTCCTCGTCAGCATTTGCCAGCATTTCTTCCGCTGACAATGCACCATCGGAATTTGTATCGATTTCAGCGAAACGGGCTTGTGCACGGGCTGCAGCGCTTTCTGCAATCTCTTCCAGTGTCACGCCACCGTCGGCATTCAGGTCAAGGTCTTCAAAGGCTGGCATAGGTGCACGATCGCCTCGTTTAGCTTCAGCCTGTGCTGTTGCTGCCAATGTGATACCTGCTGCAATTGCTGCCATCAGAAGGGGAGTTTTCATGTTCATCTTTTTAGTTCCTTTTTCAGCTCTTTCATCTGGGCCCTCTCAGGCCGTCGATGCACATAAAACGGGCCTCAAAAGAATTTCCGTCGAAAAAAGATTAAAAAACTTCCTCGGCTCCCCCCGCGACACTTTCTCCTCTGTTCAAAACACCCCTGCCAGCGCACACAGGTCGGATGAAACCCCACGAGGCAATAATGACCACAGCGATTGATGACCGCCCGACCAAACCCGCTATTGTCCGCGGTTTGAAACGTCGCTGCCCAAATTGCGGCGAGGGGCATATTTTCGACGGCTATCTGAAGGTCGTCGACTCCTGCCCCGTCTGTCAGGAAGACCTTCACCATCACCGCGCAGACGACGGGCCCGCGTATCTGACGATCCTTATCGTCGCGCATATCCTCGGGTTTGCGATGCACATTGCATTCGTACACTTGCGCCCCGACCCTCTGGTTTTGGCTTCTGTTCTTGCGGTGCTGTGTGTTGCACTGTCTCTCTATCTTTTACCGCGACTAAAGGGCATGATCGTCGCCATCCAATGGGCCCGGCGAATGCATGGCTTTGGGGGCAACAATTCCTAACGCCCCGACACCGCAAAAGGGAACGTATGGACAAGACAGCAATTAGAGATGCCGCAACGATCATTTTGATCCGCGACCGCGCGACCGATCCGCGCATCCTAATGGGGCAACGGGGCGCGAAGGCCGCGTTTATGCCCAACAAATATGTTTTTCCCGGGGGCGCTGTCGATCTGTCCGACAATGACATCCCGCTGGGCAAACCGCTCGACCCTATCAACGAAACTCGTTTGGCCGAAGACTCGCAGCGCGCACCATCCGCCATCGCCATCGCCGCCATCCGTGAACTTTGGGAAGAAACAGGGCAAATCCTCGGCACCCCAGCCTTGTGGCCTGATGCCCCTGAAAGCTGGGGCGCTTTCGCCAATCATGGCATGCGGCCGGATGCCTCAAACCTCAAATTCATCTTTCGCGCCGTCACCCCAGCGGGTCGCCCCCGCCGGTTTGATGCACGGTTTCTGATGGCCGATGCCGATGGGCTCACAACCGATCCGGACGATTTCACTGACGCGGAAGATGAACTTAGCCATTTGCATTGGGTGCCCCTGCGCGAAGCCCGCACGCTGGACTTGCCTTTCATCACCGAAGTGGTTCTCGCAGAAGTTTCCGCGCGGTTGGGCGGCAAAACCCCGCCAGACACAGTGCCCTTCTTTCGCAACAACGACGAAGCACACTTAGTTACACGACTTGCAGGAAAATCGCCTTTAGGCGACTAGGATCAACACCAAGATCGAAACTAACAAAAACGCCCCGCCCTGTAGTTCTCGCCTAGACACTTTTTCGCGAAACACGAAAACCGTTAGCCCCAACGAGAACAACAGCTCGACCTGCCCCAAGGCTTTAACATAAGCGACGGTAAACAGCGTAAACGCAACAAACCAACAGGTTGACCCGATCATACTGGTCACGCCCACCAATGCCGCCACACGCCACGCCCGCACCACGCGGCCAATCTCGCCCTGTTCGCGCAGGCGCAAATACACCGCCATCGCAACCGTTTGCGCAGCCGTTACACAGGCCAATGTCAGGGTCGCGCGTAAAAACACATCCCCTGTTTCCAATGACAGCGACGCACCGCGATACGTCACGCCCGACAGGGCAAACAATAATCCAGACAGCAACCCAAGCCCCGCCGCGCGGTTCCAGATGCGTTTGAACCACGGATCCGTTGACGCCTCTGGTGGGTCAGACAAAAGCAAAACACCAACCAACCCGATCAGGATCGCGCCCAACGCCAAACCCGTGACGCCCTCGCCCAATATCACAAGGCCCACAAAGACCGACATCAAGACTTCCGTCTTCTTAAACGTGATCCCAACCGCGAAATTTCTGTATGAAAACAGCGACACAACGCACATCGTCGCAATGATCTGCGCGGCACCCCCCGCAAGGGCGTAGGCCCAAAAGACCGGCTTGATCGTTGGAAAGTCTTGGCCAGTCACCTGCGCATAAATCAAAACGCCCAATGCAACCAAAGGCGCCGAATAGACAAACCGTGCAAACGTTGCGCCCGCAGTGCTCAGCGACGTCGCCTTAAGCTGCTTTTGCAATCCAAACCGCATCGCTTGCGAAAAGGCGGCCAAAAGCGTGACAGGTATCCATGCATCCATACCCCCTCATGACCCAGTTGGCCGCAATGCGCTAGCCAGATTTTGGGCTGCGCCCCCACCCAATGCGCGCCCAGACACGTTCGTAGGCAACATACATCGTCAACCCAATGGCCGTGTTAATCAGCGCCATTGTCCCGCCAACGGACATCGACCCCGTGCTTACATATCCGACAACTGACATCGAAATAAGTCCGATCACGTTCCACACCAGGGCTTTTGTTAATGTGCGTTTTTGGCTGTCCACTTGGGCTGTCTCCTTCAGCCCAGTTCTATACCGCTGCCCTGCCTTGCGAAATTTGGTGTATGGTTCACAAAATCGCTCTTTGGTGATATAAATCACCGTATGTTTAAATTATCCGACAAACGCGACCGTGCCCTATTGTTCCGTACACGCCTCACAACGGCGATGGCGGCTGCTTCCGCCACCCAATCCGGCCTCGCACGTGCCATCGGCGCGGACCGCTCGACCATTTCCCAGCTCTTGTCCGACGACGGCGCACGGCTCCCGAATGCCCAAATCGTCGCCATGTGCGCCACACATCTTGGCGTGTCGGCGGATTGGCTGCTTGGCCTAACAGACCGCCCCGAAATGGCGACAACTCTTGTTGCTTCGGCAGTCGAGGTCACCGATGCCCCGCGCACGTTGATCGATGAACAGATCCTAAATTGGCACCAAGAAGCCGCAGGATACAAAGTCCGTCATGTCCCCGCCGGCCTCCCCAACATGATGAAATTGCCCGAACTTCTGTCTTGGGAATATGGGCCCTCCCTCGACAAATCATCGCAACAAGCCATCGGTGCCTCCGCCGACAGATTGACCCTAATGCAACAGGCCCAATCGGACTACGAAATCGCGCTACCGATGTTTGAATTAGAAAGTTTTGCAGCCGGAACAGGGTATTACGACGGCGTGCCTGCGCAACTGCGGATCGCGCAACTGGACCACATCGCAGACCTTCATGCCAACCTCTACCCAACCCTGCGCCTACACCTGTTTGATGCGCGCAAACTCTATTCAGCCCCTATTTCCGTCTTCGGCCCGCTCTTGGCGGTCATCTACATCGGCCAAAGCTACCTCGCCTTTCGCGACAGTGAACGCGTTCAAATGCTAACCCGTCACTTCGACCGTCTTGTCCGCGAGGCAACCATCACACCACGTGACATTGCAGGCCACATCGAAAAGCTAAAAGCGACGGTAGGAAATTAAGGTTTAGGGTCCGGATTTTCCGTGTGCCCATCCACCGAAATAACCTGCCCAGACACCCGCGCCGCGCCGTCCGATCCAAGAAACACAGCCATATTGGCAATATCTTCGGCCCGTACGAACGTACGCATTGATGTCCCGCTGGCATAGCCCTCGTAAACGTCGTTTCGCGTCATGCCCTTTGCGGTCGCTTCGCGTTCTAACACGCCTTCCATGCGTGGGCCTTCCACGGCACCGGGGCAAATCGCATTGGCGCGAATGCCATGCGGGCCCAGCTCCATCGCCAGTGTTTTCATCAACCCAATCACTCCCCATTTCGCCGCCGCATAAGGCGCGCGGTTGGGGTAGCCAAAAATGCCCGCGGTGGATGACGTCAACACGATCGCCCCCGCCCCACGCGCCTTTAGCAACGGCGTGGCATATTTCGCCGTCAAAAACGCCCCGCCAACGGTTATGTCGACGCAGGCTTTCCAGTCGTCCCAGTCCACATCTTCGACCAAGGCCGTCGGTCCCGCGACGCCAGCATTGGCGCATACAACATCAACGCCACCTGCCGCCTTAACCGCAGCAAACAGATCCCGCATTTGCCCATCGTCGGCCACATCGACCTGCCGTGCCGTCCATCCCGCTGGGCAATCCGCCAATGCACTTCCGTCAACATCGGTTACCCAAACATCATACCCTGCGTCGGCAAAGGCATGCCCCATCGCCAACCCAATGCCTGACGCGCCAGCGGTGATCAGAACACGTTTCATCGTTTACCCACGGCCGCGCCTGCACCTTCTGGTGTTGGCAACTCTGCATGGGCCGCAGCAAGACGGGCCAACGGTTCAGCCACGGTGGCCGCCGGTTCGCTGGCGCGGCGGGTTTCCAGACTAACGTGGATCAACATATGTTCACCCGTCGCCAAAAGCCGGTCGTCTTCATACATGCGATGGAACAGCTGCATTTTCTTACCAGCCCCCAACAACACCTGCGTCTCGACACGAATACGCGCACCGGCGTGTGCTTCGTCGATGTGGCGGATGTGGGTCTCTGCGGTGAAATAACTGCCGCCCTGGGCGATGTAATCCGCATCACAGCCGACTATCTTCATCAACTGATCGGTCGCATCACCAAACGCCTGCAAATACCGTGCTTCGTTCATGTGGCCGTTGTAATCTGTCCAATCCAGCGGAACAGCCCGCGCAACTGTCAGAACAGGCTGCGACAGGTCCGCGACGTCCGCGAGGGTTTGCGCAACCTCACCCGTCGCCCCCAACGTGGCATCGTAGCTGTTCAAAACAGCCCCCGCGCCCCAATCCCGTGTTTTCAGGCTGCGCATCATGCCGACCAAATTCGCGTCGCGATGGCGTTCCAACTCGCGGATCGAATACTGCCCAGACTGCGCATCAGATTGATCGGCAATTTGGTCGATCAACTCGTCGGTCAGTTCTGGAACATCCATCAACTTGGTCCACGGCCACGACAAACACGGCCCGAACTGTTCAATGAAATGACGCATCCCCGCTTCGCCACCGGCAATGCGGTAGGTCTCAAACAACCCCATCTGCGCCCAACGCAACCCGAACCCCATGCGGATCGCTTCATCGATCTCTTCCGTTGTGGCAATACCATCCTTGATCAGCCACAACGCCTCGCGCCAAACCGCCTCTAGGAAACGGTCGGCGATATGCGCATCGATCTCTTTCTTCACCATCAACGGGAACATCCCGATTGACCGCAAAATCTCTTCGACACCTGCCAAACGTCCTTCGTTGGCTTGGGTGCCGACAACCTCGATCAGCGGCAACAAATAAACTGGGTTAAACGGGTGGCAAACGACAATCTGTTCCGGACGTGCGGCGCAGCCCTGCAATTCAGACGGCTTAAACCCGGATGTCGACGACGCAAGCACGGCCTCTGGGTCGCAATGTTCCTGCACCGTTTGATAAACCTTGCGCTTCAGTTCTAACCGTTCCGGAACGCTTTCTTGAATCCAAATCGCACCGTCCACAGCATCAGACATCGTTTCGTGAAACGTCAGCGCCCCTTCTGCGGGCATGGCTTGGTCATACAAGCCCGGCAATGACGCCCGCGCATTGTCCAAGACTTCGGTAATCTTGCGTTCCGCTTCTGGGTCCGGGTCGAAAACCCGCACATCCCATCCGCCCAACAAAAATCTCGCGGCCCAGCCACCACCAATCACACCACCGCCGATAATCGTTGCTACGTTTGCCATATTTGCCTGTCTCCAATGCGCAAAAATCGGGTCGCTCGTCCCCTGACCATCCGTCAGACAAATCACATACAAAGGAGAGCACAAGATGAAACTGACATATTCCGGCCTGCCAACATCAATCGTTCGCGACCTCAAAACCAGCGCGCGCGACGCCTATGGATTGCCAATCGAAACGCACATTTCAGACGGCAATGTCTTCCCATGTCGCCACTGCCTTGGCGCAGTGCCAAAGGGCAGACCTTACCACATATTGGCACACCGCCCGTTTGACGCGCTCAACGCTTACACCGAAACCGGTCCAATCTTCTTATGTGCAGACGAATGTGGCGCCTACGCCGCCCCAGCAACACCCGAAACGCTCAATAGCCCAACCTATCTGACACGCGGATACACCGCAGACGAACGCATTCTTTACGGCACAGGCCAAGTGACCGACCGCAACGCCATCATGGACCGCGCGGCGGAAATTCTGGAAAATACTGATGTAACCTTTGTCGACGTCCGTTCGGCCCTCAACAATTGTTGGCAAGGCCGGATCACGCGGTCGGCTTAAGCGTCAGATGCGGCTTCTGCGGTTGCAGCTGTTTGTGGAACTGGGCTGCCTGGATGGTCAAACTCGTTCGCAGGCACAGGGTCGCGACGCACACGCGGGTCGCACGCAATCATAGGGCTGCCCGCATCGCGAATGATGATCCCACCGCGGGCGCGGCATTCTTCAAACGACATGTTGGATCCAAGGACAAGGTACTCGCGGCGCGCGTTTCCAGAAGAGGCAGCAGGCGCAATTGCAGCAAACCCTCCGCCGCCGCCACCACCAGCAGGAATCGCAATTTCGTCACATCCTACCAAAACCACACTCGCCAAAAGGCCAAAAATTACGCGACTCATTGTTCTACCCCCGTCAACTTGTTCAAATCATACCCGAACCAATCCATGATGTCCCGTGCCGCCGTCACACGATCCCCACCACCTGTTGCGGATCTGTCAATGATCCAACCGAAGGTTCCTGTCGGCGTACCAATAGCAGCCGTTCGGCTGTCGAAATCCATCCACATGACCCAAAATTCTTGGTCCGGCAAACCCGCCGGTGGGGCCTCTGGCGTCCAGCGCCCCGGCCCTGTCGCGTTTAATTTTACAAGGACCTCTTCAGGCTGCGCGCATCCATCAGCGCCACATCGTTGCGCCACAATCCGCAGCTGCAACGCATCACCTGGCAGGGTCGAAATTTCCAACGTGCGACCAATGGATGGACCATCGGCAAAACCTTGCCGAATATGCCATGTACCCGCCATGCGTGCGGCTGTCACATCCGTTTGCGAAGCTATTTGTGCGCTTTGATCGCGGAAAACCGGCGCCGGAACCACCGGTGCGGGCGCAGGCGCGACGCAAGCCCCCAAGGCCACCAAAGCCAGCCCCAATACCAGTGTTTTCATCGTTGCCTCACCTTAACCGCTGTCGGGTTGGCAATACGCACCATCCGGCCCAATGACAATGCGCCCGCCCAACCCAACGCACGTGGTTTCTTCGACCATTGTCACCCCAAATGGGTCCGGCACCGCCGGTGAGTTGGGCGTTTGTGTACACCCAACCAACACCATCAAAACAGCAAACCGTCTCACCCTTTCGGCGCTTGTTTCACCAACCCCAGTTTGGCACGCACCTCTGCTGGGCCAATAACCTTGGCGCCTAGGTTTTCAATGATGCCATGGGCCCGTTCGACCAGCTGTGCATTGGTGGCCAGAACGCCGCGGTCCAACATCAGGTTGTCTTCTAGGCCGACGCGCACGTTGCCCCCAGCCAAAACCGACGCCGCTACAAATGGCATCTGGCTGCGGCCCAATCCAAAGGCGCTGAATGTCCATTCATCCGGCACGTTATTCACCATCGCCATGAACGTGTTCAAATCGTCCGGCGCGCCCCAAGGCACGCCCATGCACAACTGCACCAAGGCGTCTGGTTTCAAAATTCCTTCTGCCACCAGCTGCTTGGCGAACCAAAGGTGCCCGGTGTCAAAGGCCTCGATCTCTGGCTTCACGCCCAAATCGGTCATCATCTGCCCCATGGCACGCAACATGCCCGGCGTGTTGGTCATCACGTAATCGGCTTCGGCGAAATTCATCGTGCCGCAATCCAGCGTGCAAATCTCCGGCAGGCATTCGGCCACATGGGCCACACGTTCGGTCGCCCCGACCATGTCTGTCCCTACAACGGTCGGCAATGGGGCCTCGACCCCACCAAACACAATATCACCGCCCATACCCGCAGTCAGGTTCAACACCACATCCACATCAGACGCACGAATGCGATCCGTCACTTCGCGGTATAGCTCCAACTTGCGGCTTGGCGCGCCGGTTTCGGGGTCGCGCACGTGGCAATGCACCACAGCGGCACCGGCCTTAGCGGCATCAATCGCGCTGTCCGCAATCTGCTGGGGCGAACGTGGCACATGCGGGCTGCGATCTTGGGTACTGCCCGATCCTGTGACCGCAGCTGTGATAAAAACCTCGCGATTCATTTGCAGTGGCATCGGCCCCTCCTAACTGTTTAATACCGCGACCTTAGCCCCAGTCGCTTGACACGCAAGCCACAAAAGACGACCCTTCACCGCATGAAAACGCACTTGAACACTTTCTATTTTAGCACCGCCCAGTAACGGCGGAAGGTTTTCTATTTCCACAACAGCAAACCATCTCGCCGCTTGGCGTGATCACCTGTGCGCCATCGCGGCGTAAAGGACAGAGATGACACAGTACACAATTGCCAAAGCACGGCCCGCCGACCTTCCCGAAATCCATGCCATGATCCGCGCCCTTTCGGCCTTTCATGGGGACACAGCACAGGTCTCCCTCGCTGATTTACAAGACATTTTCTTTGGCACCCCGCCAAAGGCCCTCGCCCTTGTGGCGCGTCAGGGTGACACAATGCTGGGCTATGCGGGGATCACGCAAACAATCGTCATCCACGAAGCCAGCCTTTGGGTCGATATTCACCACCTTTATGTGGGCGAAACACATCGTGCGCGCGGCATCGGAACAGCACTGATAAGCGCCGCACGCGACCACGCACGCGACGTTGGCGCCACCCGCCTGACCATCGGTACCGATCCGTGCAATGCCACCGCACAAGCAGCTTACCGCGCCATGCCCTTACTAAAAGAAAAGACTGGCGCGGGACCGCGGTTTCAGGTGCAGCTTAACCATGCTTAATATGGGAACGGATGCAGGCGGTGGACCTCGTCAATCTCCGCACACACCTCATCAGACAACTCAATGTCTTTGCCCTCCAACAGGTACGCCAATTGTTCCGACGTCGTCGCACCAAAAATTGCACTGACCTTGAAAGGGCGTGACCGCTGGAACGCCATCGCCATATGCGCCAGTGACAGCCCGTGTTTATCCGCAACCGCCTGATAGGCATCAACGGCCTCAAACACCCGCGGCGTCACCCGCCCGCCAAGCTTGGGCCCAAACGTCATGCGCGACCCCTCAGGCACCGCGCCGTTCTGGTATTTCCCTGTCAAAAGACCGGTGCCCAAAGGCGAATAAGAAAAACACACCACATCTTCATTCACGGACATCTCTGCCATATCGGTGTCATACATCCGGTACAGCAATGAATATTCGTTCTGCACCGACGCCATGCGCGGCGCACCAATTTCTTCGGCGACATCGATCCACTTGGTCGACCCCCAGGCCGATTCATTCGACATTCCAAAGGCGCGGATTTTACCGTCCTGTTGCGCCTGCTTTAACTTCTCCAAAACCCCACCCATGTGGTCCATGGTTTCCTGACGGTTCTGTTTGCTGGGGTCATAGCGCCAATTCTGGCGGAACGCATACGACCCGCGCATAGGCCAATGCAGCTGATACAAATCAATGTAATCCGTTCCCAGCCGTTTTAGGTTCCCGTCCAAAACCGACAGAATATTGTCAGGGCCATAGCCTTCGCCGCCGCGGATCATCTGGCTATCACCACCCGCCTTGGTCGCAATCAACACGTCGCTGCGGCGGCCCGTTTTCGCAATCCAATTGGCGATGCATTTCTCCGAATTGCCAACCGTTTCCTTACGGATCGGGTTCACCGGATACATCTCGGCGGTGTCCATGAAATTCACACCGGCCTCTAGGCACATATCAATCTGCCTGTGGGCATCTTCTTCGGGCGTCTGCGTTGAAAACGTCATGGTCCCCAAGCACCAATCGCTGACCATAATGCCTGTTCTGCCCAATTCGATCTGTTTCATATCTGCCCCTTACCTGCCAAAATCTGTTGGCTGAACAATAGCCTGCAAAGGGGGCTGCACAAGGCCATCAACCCGTTTAAGATTGCAAAATGAACGATTTCAACGACAGCACACATGACCGGCTAAACCGCGAACTGAACCACATGCGGTTTCGCTCCGTTGGCTTTTGGGGCGGCTGGGTGCTCTTGATCGGCATTGTGGCGCTCTATGCGTTCCTGTCTCTCAATCACATCACCAACGTGCGATACATCACCGGCACCGCGGGCGACGCAACGCCCCTCGTCACGGAAACCGGAACGCGTATTCAAATGTCCATCACCGTTGGCGACCAAACCCGCATCATTCAATTGCCCAGCCGGCTGGTCTACCCCGCCAAGGGCGACGAAATCTGCCTGCGCGCCGGTGAACGCCGTTTCACAAGGCAAACCAGCTATACAATCGTCGGCGAAAGCCTGTGCGAATGACCAAAACAAACCTGCAAATGTCGAATAAGGCCTAGTAACCCTTGCCCAAACCAGCGCTTATGCAGGTATGCGCCTCATCATATCCTTCGCCTCCCTCTTTCTTGCTGTTCTCCTCCTACAAATATCGTCTGGCGGCGTCGGCCCGCTCGACGCGCTGACAGGTTTGGACGCTGGTTTCAGCCGTGGCGATGTCGGCTTTTTGGGGTCAATGCACTTCGTGGGCTTTTTTGTCGGCTGCTGGTGGGCGCCCAGATTAATGGGCAGCGTCGGCCATTCCCGCGCGTTTGCGGTCTTTACCTCCATGGGGGCCATTGGCCTTGCGGGCCACATCCTCATTATGGACCCAATCGCATGGGGCATTCTAAGGGTTGGGTCGGGCGTCTGTGTGGCAGGCTGCTACACCGTTGTCGAAAGCTGGCTACAAGCCAAAGTCACAAACGAAAGCCGTGGCCGCGCCATGGGAACCTACCGTGTTGTCGACATGGGCGGCAGCCTGATGGCGCAATTGATGATCGGGTCGTTGGCGAACCTTGAAACCTATATCGCCTATAACCTGCTGACGATCTTATGCTGCGCCTCCATATTGCCGCTCGCCCTTACGCGTGCGCCACAACCAGAAACACCCAGCGCACCCCGTTTGCGCCCCCACCTCGCGTGGGAAATGTCGCCGCTGGCCGTGGCAGGCGTTTTGGTCGCGGCACTGTCTGGCGCGTCCTTTAGGATGGTCGGCCCGATCTATGGACAAGAGGTCGGACTAGCCGCCAGCCAGATCGGCCTGTTCTTGGCAGCCTTCGTGGCGGGCGGCGCAATCGCACAATATCCAGCCGGCTGGTTGGCAGACAGGTACGACCGGCGTTGGGTCCTTGTTTGGCTATCAGTGGCCGCCATCGTATCTTGCGGCGTCACGGTCGCCGCGTCTGGCTTGGGCACCATAGGCGTCATGTCCGCCGCCGCCTTCTTCGGGTTCACCACCTTCCCCGTGTATTCCGTCGCCGCCGCACACGCGCACGACTTCGCAACCTCGGACGAACGCGTCGAACTCAGCGCCGCCTTGATGTTCTTTTATGCCGTAGGGGCCATCGCCGCCCCGTGGCTCACCTCTCGCCTCATCGACGGGTTCGGGCCATCAGCGCTGTTCTATTTCATATCGGCTGGTCACGTCTTACTGGTCGTCTTCGGCCTCAGCCGGATGCGCGTACGCGAAACCCGCGAAGACAAAACCGCCTACATCTATGCACCGCGCACCTCTTTCACCATTGGTCGTCTCCTCGGGCGTGAACGCGACAAGTAACACCGCCCCTTGACGACACCCAAACAACGCCCCACCTAACGATCGTCATTCAGCACAATGGAGCCGCCAGATGTCCCACCCCCCTATCCGTGTCGACATCGTCTCTGATGTGGTTTGCCCTTGGTGCATCGTCGGCTACCGCCAGCTTATGCAAGCCGCCAAAGATACCGGCACCGAACTTGACGTCCATTGGCACCCGTTCGAATTGAACCCAAACATGCCAGCCGAGGGGCAGAACCTCGTTGAACATGTGATGGAAAAATACGGCACATCCAAAACGGAATCCGAAGCCAACCGCGATCGTCTAACCACCGTGGGTCAGCAGCTTGGATTTGATTTTGCGTTCACCCCCGAAACGCGCATGCACAACACATTCAACACCCACCAACTGCTGCACTGGGCCAAAGAACAAGGCCGCGGTAACGACCTCAAGCAGGCCCTGTTCACGGCCCACTTCACCCACAACCGCGATCTGTCCGATGACAGTGTTCTGGCCGACATTGCCGCTGAAACGGGTTTTGATCGCGATGCGGCACTCACAATCCTGTCATCCCAGGACAACGCGCAAAACGTACGGGCCCAACAACAGCACTGGCACAGCCAAGGGATTTCCGGCGTCCCAGCGATGATTTTCAAATCGAAATACCTTGTGACTGGGGCGCAAGGCGCTGAGAACTACGCAGGAATCTTAAAACAGTTGGCCGAAATGGCAGACGCCGACTAACGCACGTCCTTCCCTATCGTCGTTTTTGCAGCCGCGACTTTTGTGACGCGACGTTATTTTCATGCTTGCTTAAGCCGGACAGTCCTATAACAGGGCCTTCAAACTAAAGAAAAGCAGGCAATGTTCGATCAAAACACCGCTGTACAACAGCAAGATGAAACGCGGTCTGCACAAGAGTGGGTCAGAATTCTCGCAAAATATCGCGACCCCAGCCTCAGCCGAAGCTGGTTCGAAGTTGCCGTCACCTTTGGGGCCTTCGCCCTTTTGTGGGCTGTGGCGTGGTGGGCCATGTCCATCAGCTATTGGCTGACCTTGGGCATTTCGCTGGTAAACGCCGGTTTCCTTTTGCGCCTGTTCGTCATCCAGCATGACTGCGGTCACGGGTCATTCTTTAAAAACCGGCATGTGAACGATTGGGTCGGTCGCGTGCTCGGCGTGGTCACCCTCACGCCTTACGATCAATGGCGTCGCGCCCACTCCATTCACCACAGCGCGTCCGGTAACCTCGAACGCCGCGGCATGGGCGACATTCACACCATCACCGTTGCCGAATATCAAAACCTGTCAGCGCGCAAACGGTTTAAGTATCGCTTGTACCGCAATCCGATCACGCTGTTCGCTCTCGGGCCTGCCTATGTCTTCTTTCTGGAAAACCGCCTGCCTCTAGGGTTCATGAACGGCAAGACCTATTGGTTCAACTCCTTGGGCACAAATCTGGCACTCGCCATCTGGCTTGGCACAGCGTTCTACTTTGCCGGCCTCGCCCCGATCCTTCTTATCTTCGTTCCGTCCACCCTATTGGCGGCAACCGCCGGGGTTTGGCTGTTCTACGTCCAGCACCAGTTTGAAACGACCAATTGGGACGGCGAAGAAGACTGGCAATTGCACGAAGCCGCGCTGCATGGCAGCTCGCACTATGTGCTTCCCCCCGTCCTGCAATGGATGAGCGGAAACATCGGCATCCACCACGTCCACCACCTCTATAGCCGTGTACCGTTCTACCGCCTGCCAGAAGTGCTGCGCGACCACGCCACCCTGTCAGACATCAACCGCATGAGCATCCGCCAAAGCCTCAAAAGCGTGCGCCTGCACCTGTGGGACGAAAACTCCCGTCGCCTTGTCTCATTCGCACACGCAAAAGCGCTCTGATGATTGGTCTTCGGTGAAGACGCCCCAAAGCGCCTTCACCAACGGACAGCCGTTCATACGTCACAGCATGTGACGTCTACGCCGCCACCGTGCTGTTTTTGAAATTCAACGCGCCCAACATAAGCGCCAAGAAAATCAAATTCAGAACCGCGTTGAACGGCGACCCCGCGACGATGGAAAACGTGGAATCCACCACAAACCAGCTCACGGCCGTATACAACACAACCCGTCGGCCCGCCTCTGGCGCGACAGGCATCACTTCGGTGCCAACGGCCCACATCATCGCGCCAATACCTGCCGTCAAACCGCCACCAATCGCCAACATCAATCGCCCTGTCGCATCCAAGGCATCTGGTGCCGTGTTAAACGGCCAATGGGCAAGGTTCAGGAATAACTTCCCAAGCGGGTAAACCGGCGCCATCACGGCCAAAGCCAAAGCAACCCCAAGCACGGCGACGATCACGCCATTCATCCGCAATCGTTTCTGTTCTTTCGTCATCTTCACACTCCTAAATGAAACATGCCAACCTGCTCGCACGCCCCCGCGCGGCAAAACAATTACCTCATAGGTAAGTGACCTGCGCCCCGCCTTTGCCTAAACTCGTGTCATGACCAATTTCTCAGATCTTCTGCGCCACTGGCGCCAAACCCGCAGGTTCAGCCAACTCGACCTCGCGCTTGAGGCAAACGTCAGCGCCCGCCACATCTCGTTTATGGAAACAGGCCGCGCCCGCCCCAGCCGCGAAATGATCGTCATGCTGAGCGAAGCCCTGACAATCCCCCTCTCGGCCCGCAACCAAATGCTCGCCGCCATGGGCTTCACCCCCCGCTATGCCGCGCGTGATTGGGATGAAACCGCCATGGCCCCCATGCGCCGCGCCATCGACCGCACGCTCGACAACCACGCGCCCTACCCCGGCATTGCGATTGACCGCCTCTGGCGCCTCACCCGCATGAACGCCCCTGCGCAAAAAATGTTTGGCATGTTGGGCCTGACCGAGGGCAGCAGCATGCTCGACATGCTGCACAATCCGCTCCTGTGGGACATGGTCGAAAACTGGCCCGAGGTCGCCCACCACTCCATGCTGCGCCTGCGCACCGAAAGCGCAGCCCTTGGCGGCATCCCCGAACTCGACGCCGCCGCAACCTTCCTCGCGACCCATGCCAAATCGGGCGGCGACATCGGCCCCGCCGTCCCCACAATCTTCAAATTAGGCGACCAATGCCTGTCCATGTTCGGCACCATCGCCCAATTCGGCTCCCCCGAAGACGCGACATTGGAAGAGTTAAAAATCGAACTGTTCTTTCCGGCGGATGCAGCAACAGAACAGGCGTTAGAGGCGATGTTTGGTGACGGATCGCCTAAAAAGACAAAAAGCGCCTAAGTCAGCTTTGCGGGACAAAGTTGCCATTCCTGCCCAAAGCTAAAGCCAAAGAATTGTGACCACAAAAATTTGTGTGGTTTGCTGTTTTTCATAGTCGATTTTCCGAAAGTGTGTGAAGCTCCACAACAACTCTGTGCTCATCTGCCTTAAGGATTGATCGGATGAAGAACAAATTGCTGTCCTTTAGCCTTGGAGGGACGTTGCTAGCAGCTTTGTGCTGTTTCACGCCACTATTGCCGATTGTATTAACCGCATTGGGTCTGACAGGTCTGCTGGGAGTGCTCTACAATGACGTAGTTTTATTTCCTGTTATGGCAGGTTTTCTAATTCTCTCAGGGTACGCGATATGGCGAATGAAGAAACAAAAGTAATTCTAAGATCCACCCTCACATGCCCAACATGCGGGCACGTTCAAGAAGAGATGATGCCAACCGATGCATGCCAATGGTTTTATGAGTGCAAGTCCTGCCAAACAGTTTTGAAGCCCTTGGAAGGTGACTGCTGCGTGTATTGTTCTTACGCCACTGTACCGTGCCCGCCGATCCAAGAGGGCAAGTCCTGCTGTGCTTAACGGATTGGAGACAAGGCGGTAAGTTTCGGCTCAAACCCGCCATTCACCACGCCCGCCCCCAAAACCTTAACAGCCTCCCACCGTACGCCCCGTTAACCACGCGATTTTGTACATCCTGTACATACAGCTTGTGTACAGGATGTGTACGCAATGTGACTCCTCCAAAACCCAACAAAATAACGCGTTAACCTCGCCTTCGCGCCCGTTCGGGTTTTTCACCTCGCAGCGCGTTAACTTTTCACCCACCCGAACCGCCACCTAAGCGAACCCCACTAGCCCTCCCCCGTCCTTCGCGCTAAAGGAAACCTGCAAGCAAAGGACGACCCATGGCCCGCCATCTCATCACCTCCGCCATTCCCTACATCAACGGGATCAAACACCTTGGTAACCTCGTGGGCAGCCAACTGCCCGCCGACCTCTACGCCCGCTACCTGCGTGGCCGTGGGGACGAGGTGTTGTTCCTGTGCGCCACAGATGAACACGGCACTCCCGCCGAACTCGCCGCCGCCAAAGCGGGCAAACCCGTCGATGAATATTGCGCGGAAATGTGGCAGGTTCAGGCGGACCTCGCCGAAGGCTTCAGCCTCTCTTTTGATCATTACGGTCGCTCCAGTTCCGAGCAAAACCGCAAGCTCACCCAGCACTTCGCAGGTGTTCTGGCCGACAAAGGCCTGATCGAAGAACGCCTTGAAAAACAAATGTATTCTCATGCCGATGGCCGCTACCTGCCTGACCGTTATATTGAAGGCACCTGCCCCAATTGCGGGTATGAGGACGCGCGCGGCGATCAATGTGATGACTGCGGCAAACTGTTGGATCCGGTCGATCTGATCAATCCGCACTCCACCATCTCCGGCTCCACCGATCTGGAAATGCGCGAAACCAAACACCTGTATTTACTGCAATCCAAACTCAAAGACGACATCGATCAATGGATCGACAGCCAAACAGGTTGGCCCGTCCTCACCACCTCTATTGCCAAGAAATGGCTGCACGATGGCGACGGTCTGCAAGACCGCGGTATCACCCGCGACCTCGACTGGGGCGTGCCCGTCAAAAAGGGCGACGCCGATTGGCCTGGCATGGAAGGCAAGGTTTTCTACGTCTGGTTCGACGCCCCCATCGAATACATCGCCTGTTCCCAAGAATGGGTCGATGCCGGCAAGGGCGATGATTGGGCCCGCTGGTGGCGCACGGACAAAGGCGCGAGCGACGTGCGCTACACCCAGTTCATGGGCAAAGACAACGTCCCCTTCCACACCCTCTCCTTCCCCGCCACCATCCTTGGGTCAGGCGAGCCTTGGAAACGTGTCGATTACCTCAAATCTTTCAACTACTTAAACTATGATGGCGGCCAGTTCTCTACGTCCCGTGGGCGCGGCGTGTTCATGGATCAGGCGCTGGAAATTCTGCCCGCCGACTACTGGCGCTGGTGGCTTTTGTCCCGCGCGCCGGAAACCTCCGACAGCGAATTCACATGGGACCAGTTCCAAACGGACTGCAACAAAGACCTCGCAGATGTCTTGGGCAACTTCGTCTCTCGCGTCACCAAATTCTGTCGCTCGAAATACTCCGAAGACGTCCCCGCAGGCGGCTCATTCGGCGAGGCTGAAAACGCCCTCATCGCCGATCTGCAAACCCGCCTTGGCGCCTACGAGGCGGCCATGGACAAGATCGAAATCCGCAAAGCCGCAGCCGAGCTGCGTGCGATGTGGGCCGCAGGCAACGAATACCTACAGGCCGCCGCCCCATGGTCGGTGTTCAAAACCGACCCAGACCAAGCCGCAGCGCAAATTCGTTTGGCCCTGAACCTTATCCGCGTCTACGCAATCCTGTCCGCCCCATTCATCCCCAATGCATCAGCAAAATTGTTGTCCGCGATGAATACGTTAGACGCGGAATGGCCATCTGACATGGCAACAGCACTCACAGCGCTGCCCGAAGGCCATGCCTTCACAGTGCCGGACAACCTATTCGCCAAAATCACCGACGACGAGCGAACAGAATGGGCTGAACGGTTCGCAGGCAAACGCGACTAACTTTCAAAACATTTCAAATGGTTACAAGGGCGCTCAAAACCGAGCGCCCTTACGTGCTTCGTGGGCAATGCTCCGCCACCTTTGGGCTTGCGGGGAAAACTCCTGTATTCCTGACTTAACAGTGGTCTCAAACCTGTTAACCTGCGCTCAACATTTTTTGGGAGCTATTATTATGCGTTTTGTCCTCGCCGCGGCCTTTGCCGCCCTCGCCACACCAACCATTGCCGCCCAATGCGGCAACGATTCATCCGGTTTCTCCGCTTGGAAACAGGCCTTCGCACAAGAAGCTGCAGCCGCAGGCGTTGGCCAAGCAGGCCTGCAAGCCCTTGCAAACGCACAATATTCAACGTCCACCATTGCGGCCGACCGCAACCAGACCGGCGTTCGCTATGAATTGAACGACTTTATTCGCATCCGCCTCGGCAGCCTCGACAGTTTCGCAAGCCAAATGCGCCGCCAACGCGACAACAACGCCGCCTTCTTCGCAAGCCTCGAAAGCGCTTATGGCGTTCCTGCAGGCATTCTTATTGCAATCCATGGCATGGAGACCGGCTTTGGCCGCACAATGGGCAACACCCCAGTCGTCGACAGCATCACCACTGTAGCCTACGATTGCCGTCGTACCGGTTTCTTTACACCGCACGCAATTGCCGCCCTACGTCTCGTCGACCAAGGCGGCCTCGCTGCCAACCAACGTGGCGCGGCACATGGTGAAATGGGCCACACCCAGTTCTTGCCTGGCAACGCCCTGCGCTATGGCGTCGATGCCGATGGCAACGGCCGTGTCGACCTTTACTCCGTCGCCGACAGCCTTGCCTCTACCGCCAACTTCCTGCGCCAAAAAGGCTGGCAGCCAGGCCAACCCTACAACGAAGGCACCGCGAACTTCCGGGTTTTGAACGAATGGAACGCAGCGACTGTTTACCAACAGGCCATCGCCCTCAGCGCAGAACGCATGTAACCTGTAATCTTTTGAATTTATAAACAAAAAGGCGGCACCTTCTTCAGGCGCCGCCTTTTTTCTGGACTGGACAACCAACGCATCTTTTCAGAAATACGCTGGTACCCACGGCCGGACTCGAACCGGCACGGCCATACGGCCAAGAGATTTTAAGTCTCCAGTGTCTACCATTCCACCACGTGGGCCAGCGTCGGTGAACATAGGGAAAATTGCGGCCGCGTCCAGCCTCGATCTAACGATTTCGACGCGCAATGGGCACTTACTGCCCAGCGGGCATGACAACCTCTTCTTTGACAGCTTGCATGGCCACATATGTTGATGTGTTCGCTACGTGTGGCAAGGTCGACAGCCTCTCTGCCAGTACGATACGGTATGCGGCCATGCCGCGGGTTCGTACCTTCAACAAATAGTCGAACGAACCGGCAATGAGGTGACATTGTTCGATTTCTGGGATGCGTGTCACAGCGGCATTAAATGCGGCCAATGCGGCCTCACGGGTGTCGCTCAACTTCACTTCGACGAAAGCAACATGGTCGCGTCCCAGCAAAATTGGGTCAAACAACGCGCAGTACCCGCGAACAACGCCCGCTTCTTCCAAACGGCGCAACCGCGCCTGTGTCGGCGACTTTGATAGACCTATTCGCAGCGCCAGGTCTGTCACAGTGATTCTGCCATCAACTGCAATGACATCAAGGATCTTTCGATCAAATGGATCTATCTCAAAAGTCGTTTTGTTCATCTTGCCACCAAATATCAACGATTATCACTTCACAGATCGCCATGTGAGGTGAATATTGTATAATTTATTCGGTATCATAGGCATATAGGTAAAACCACCTATGCTACTATAAGGGTGCTCATGATGCCGTCTTCCTCAACTATCCGCGCACAAATCGATTCCGCTTACCTCGCCAACGAACCCACAACCGTTGCCCACCTTGCGCAGCTCGCGGCTCTAACCGACACGGATCGTTCCGCCATTTGCTGTGACGCCGCAGCGCTCGTCACTCAAATTCGCGACGCGGCTGACCCCGGTTTGATGGAAGTTTTCTTGGCGGAATACGGTCTATCAACGGACGAGGGCATCGCACTTATGTGTCTGGCCGAAGCATTGTTGCGGGTTCCCGACGCTGACACCATCGATGCGCTGATCGAAGACAAAATTGCCCCCTCCGATTGGGGGAAACACTTGGGCGCCTCGTCGTCCAGCCTTGTTAATGCGTCGACATGGGCGCTTCTGCTGACAGGTCGCGTCCTTGATGACGGCCAAGGGTTGGCACAGCCCCTGCGTCGCGCCCTTAAACGGGTCGGTGAACCTGTGATCCGCGCCGCTGTCGCCCGTGCCATGCGTGAAATGGGCCGTCAGTTTGTTTTGGGCGAAGACATATCTGCCGCAATGAAACGTGCCGCTGGGATGGAAAAGATTGGTTTCACCTATTCCTACGACATGTTGGGCGAAGCCGCCCGCACGGACGCAGATGCCAAAGCCTACCACCTCGCCTATTCCCGTGCGATTTCATCCATCGCAACGGCCTGTACCCACGGTACCGTCGCCGAAAACCCCGGTATTTCTGTCAAACTCAGCGCGCTGCACCCCCGCTATGAAGTCGCTCAGCATAGCCGCGTGATGGCGGAACTTGTTCCGCGTCTGCGCAGCCTCGCTCTTTTGGCCAAATCCGCAGGCCAAGGGTTCAATGTTGATGCTGAAGAAGCCGACCGTCTTTCATTGTCACTAGATGTCATCGAAGCCGTTGTATCCGACCCTGCGCTAGACGGATGGGACGGGTTTGGCGTCGTCGTTCAGGCCTACGGCCCGCGTGCATCATACGTTATCGACTGGTTGGCTGACCTTGCCCAACGCACGAGTCGAAAAATCATGGTACGACTTGTAAAAGGGGCCTATTGGGACGCGGAAATCAAACGCGCACAGGTTTTGGGCCTAGATGGCTTCCCAGTCTTTACTGCCAAAGCCCACACGGATGTCAGCTACATTGCAAACGCACGCAAACTGCTGGGGCTGACGGACCACCTCTATCCCCAGTTCGCGACCCACAACGCCCATACCGTCGCTGCCGTTTTGCATATGGCGCGTGACTTGCCAAAAGATGCTTTCGAATTCCAACGGCTCCACGGCATGGGCGAACTGCTTCACAAATTGGTCCTTAAGGAAAACGGCACCCGTTGCCGCATCTACGCACCCGTCGGCGCGCATGAAGACCTGCTGGCCTACCTCGTACGTCGCCTGCTTGAAAACGGCGCGAATTCGTCCTTCGTGAACCAAATCGTAGACGAAGACGTCCCCGCAGAAATCGTCGCCGCCGACCCCTTTGACGCCATCGGCACCCTGCCCGACATCGCCAAAGCACCGGATCTATTCGCGCCGCACCGCGCCAATTCAAAAGGGTGGGACATTACGGACCAACCAACACTAACCGCAATCAACGAAGCGACGGCGCAATTCCGTCATCACAACTGGCAAGCAATGCCATTGTTAGCGTTTGATCAGCCACCGCATAGCGCCGCACCGCGTTCGGTCCACAACCCCGCGATCCCAGACGACCTTGTCGGCAAAATCACGTGGGCCACCACGACCGACGCCACCACCGCCATCGAACAGGCGCAGCCTTGGGCAGCCACGCCTTCCGCGCGCGCCGCGACGCTTCGTCAAGTCGCAGGCGCGTTCGAAGACAACGCCGCCGAATTCTTCGCGCTCTTGCATCGGGAAGCCGGTAAAACCCTTCTCGACGCGGTGGGCGAGCTTCGTGAAGCGATTGATTTCCTTTATTTCTACGCCGCCGAGGCCGAGGCAAACGCCCCTGTTCCACGTGGTATCTGGACCTGCATTTCGCCGTGGAACTTCCCACTGGCCATTTTCACTGGGCAAATTGCGGCCGCCCTTGCTGCAGGCAACGGGGTGCTGGCAAAACCTGCCGAACAAACGGGCCTTGCCGCCTATCGCGCCGTCCAAATGATGCACGAAGCGGGCGTACCGACGGCGACTTTGCAACTGCTCCCCGGCGCGGGCGACATCGGCGCCGCCCTGACAGGGCACCCTAAAATCAACGGCGTTGCCTTCACCGGTTCCACGGCAACCGCCCTCAAAATTCGCAGCAATATGGCTGACCATTGCGCGCCGGCCACCCCGCTCATCGCGGAAACCGGTGGGCTGAACGCCATGATTGTTGACAGCACCGCCCTGCCTGAACACGCCGTGCGTGACATCTTGCAATCAGCATTCCAATCCGCAGGCCAACGCTGTTCCGCCCTACGGTGCCTCTACGTCCAAGAAGACGTGGCCGACACCCTGATCGACATGCTCAAAGGGGCGATGGACGAACTAGCACTCGGAAACCCTTGGGAACTGCCCACGGATGTTGGCCCTCTCATTGACGAAACAGCGCGGACCGGCATCCAGTCCCATATCGACATCGCACAAACCGAAGGTCGCGTGCTCCATACGCTTAGTACCCCAAACACGGGCACCTTCGTGGCACCCACGCTGATCCGCATCGACGGAATTTCTGACCTGCAACGCGAGATCTTCGGGCCGGTGCTACATGTGGCCACATTCAAGTCTGGCGAGATCGACACCGTGATTGACGCCATCAATGCCACTGGTTTTGGGCTGACCTTTGGCCTGCACACCCGAATTGATGACCGCGTTCAACACGTCGTCGACCGTGTGGCCTGTGGCAATATCTACGTCAACCGCAACCAAATCGGCGCTGTTGTCGGCAGCCAACCCTTTGGTGGGTCTGGCTTATCTGGAACCGGCCCAAAGGCAGGTGGGCCAATGTACATGCCGCGCTTTGCGTCCAATCCACCGGCCTCTCCGCCAGATTTCCCCAATGACATGCCTGGCCCGACCGGCGAATCTAACCGCCTGACAGCCCATTCTCGCGGGACCATTTTGTGCGTCGGCCCGCAGGCCGAAACCCATGCCGCGCAGATCACGGCCTTGGGCGGCACACCGGACATCCGTGCGGACGTCACCGATGACATCCTCTTGTCAGCCAACATTGTGGCGGTCCATTTCAGCGGAGACGACACCACCGCGCGCGCGATAGAACAAACCCTCGCCAAACGCGGCGGTGCAATTGTTCCGCTTTTGATGGGGCCAATTTCGCCTGCAGATGTCCTGCACGAACGTCACGTCTGTGTGGATACAACAGCCGCAGGCGGGAATGCCGCGCTTTTGGCGGAAGTCGGCGGATAACCTCTTGACCGTCCGGCCACAAAACCGGACGGTTGCCCTATGTTACCGATCAGAGACCACAACCCGTCCGAACGCATTCCCTATGTTACCTACCTGTTGATCGCGATCAACATCGCCGTATTCGCATGGCAATACGGTGCGCTTCAGGATGTGCGCACGTCTAACCAGTTCTTATATGACTACGCATTCTGGCCAGTCTTTTTTGAACAGGGCGATGGGATGGTCGGCTTTTTCACCCATATGTTTTTACACGGTGGGTTTATGCACCTAGCAGGTAACATGCTGTTTTTATGGATCTTTGGCGACAACATGGAAGAGGAAATGGGCCATATCCCCTTTGCCATTTTCTACGTGTTGTCCGGTTTTGCCGCTGCCTACATCCAGTACCTTCCCAACACATCTTCTGAAATTCCGATGGTTGGGGCCTCTGGTGCCATTGCGGGGGTTATGGGGGGCTATCTGTTGATGTTCCCCAAAGCGCGCGTTGATGTGTTGATCTTTTTGGTGGTGTTTATCCGCATTCTACCGATCCCATCGTTTATCGTGTTGGGCATCTGGATGGCGCTACAGGTATTCAATGGCCTTGGCAGCGACCTTAACGGTGGCGGCACCGCGTATTGGGCCCATGTGGGCGGCTTTGTCGCCGGTTTCATCATGACCATCCCCGTCTGGTTGCGCCGTGGTGCAACCCGCTATTGGGATCGAACCGAGGGGCACCCACCCCACCCTGAAACCACCTACCCGACCTCCAGTGTCCCCCTGATCCGGAGAAACAGATGACCAAAGTGACCTGCCATTGCGGCGCCGTTGAACTTCAGGTGACGCTATCCGAACCCCTATCCGATGCGCGCCGTTGCGATTGTTCCTTTTGCGCCAAACGCGGCCCCGCAGTGGTGTTTGTTGCCAAAGGCGATTTGCAGATCGTCAAAGGCCAAGACAGCCTGACCCTGTACCAATGGAACACACGGCAAGAGGAACATTTCTTTTGCAAAACCTGCGGCGTCTACACCCATCACCAACACGCGGACCCGCGCGAAGGCTATGCCGTCAATCTTTGCGGGATCGAGGGCGTCGATCCCCGCGATCACGACTCGATCGGCTGGGTCGATGGCAAAAACTATCAACCCGCTGATTTTTCAAAGGTGCCCAGATGACCAAAGTGACCTGTCACTGCGGCGCAGTCGAACTCGACGTAACATTGGCCGACGGGCTAAAATCTGCGCGCCGTTGTGATTGCTCATTTTGTCGCCGTCGCGGCGTGGCCGCCGTTACCGTGAATATGGGCGATCTTCGGGTGGTGCGCGGCGCCGATCACCTGACCCTGTACACATGGGGCACCAGTACCGCCAAACATCATTTCTGCAAGACCTGCGGCATCTACACACACCACCAACGCCGATCTAACCCCAATGAATTCGGGGTCAACATGGGCGGGATCGAAGGGGTTAACCCCGCCGAACACGAACCACTGCCGTGGGATGATGGCGTCAACCATCCCTCCGACCGAAAGGACACATAATGCCCCGCCTAGATGCCGTCGCCGTCTCGACCACCGACATGGGAAAATCTGTCGCGTTTTACGAATTGCTCGGGTTCGAATTTCCGGCTTGGGGGCCCGACGACAAACACGTCGAACCCATCACAAAACCGGGCGAGGTGCGCCTGATGATCGACACCGCAGAATTGATGGAACAGCTTACAGGCGCAGCCCCCGTTCCCGCGAACCATTCCGCTATCGCCATGCTGTGTGACAGCCCCGCCGAGGTTGACGCGATTGCCGCAAAACTTGCCGCCGCGGGTCACACCCTCACAGTTGAACCTTGGGATGCCTTTTGGGGGCAGCGCTACGCCACCGTCAAAGACCCGGACGGATATCAGATTGATCTATTCGCCGAATTGCCACCCGCCCCAACAGCAGATGGCTGATTTCGGGTTACGATTTGGCCGCAGACCGCAACGTTTTCGCAAACGTTTCAAAAATCGGCTCGGCGCCGGCCAATATGTGACCATCGTCTAGCAAATTGGTGCCTTCAATCAACGGTTCAACAAAGGCACCAGCCTCTTTGGCAATGATGATGCCCGCGGCGATGTCCCAAGGTTTCAGGTTGTATTCCCAATAGCCATCAAACCGGCCCGCAGCGACCCATGCCAGATCCAGCGATGCCGCACCATTGCGACGCATGCCCGAACATGCTGGCAGCAGTTTACCCATATCGCGGAACATTTCTGGCAGATACTTTCCACCATCCGGCGGCAGGCCCGCGCCAAACACGGATTCAGAAAGACGCGTGCGGCCGGACACCCGAATACGGGTTTCATTCATCCAAGCGCCTTCGCCCTTTTCAGCAAAAAACAATTCGTCCTTGCACGGATCGTAAACAACACCGGCCACGATCTGACCCTTGTGTTCCAAGGCAATCGAAACGGACCAATGCGGCATCCCGTGCAAAAAGTTTGTCGTGCCATCCAGCGGGTCAACGATCCAGCGGCGTGTCGGGTCTTCGCCCTCAATCTCGCCGCCCTCTTCACCCATGAAACCATAGGTCGGACGCGCCTCGATCAATGCGTCGCGAATGATGACTTCCGCATTACGGTCCGCACGGCTGACGAAGTCTCCGGGGCCCTTCTTGGAAACCTGCAAGTTTTCAACCTCGCCAAAGTCCTTCAGCAGGGCGCGGCCCGCACGACGGGCTGTCTTCATCATCACGTTTAGGTTCGCACTCGCAACCATGTCGGTCTCCTATGGCACCTGGGTTAGGCCAGCACTTTGTCAGCCGCCTATTGTGGCGGCGTATAGGCGAGCATTCAAGGCCCGACAAGAGGCGCAGTCATGTTGAAATATTAACAAGCGCCCCGAAAAGTTAACACTTAGCGGAACTTCTTCCTTTATGGTGGCAAACATTAGACACTAGGGTCTGCAATGTTTGCCATCATAAAGACCGTAAATCGGCCTCATTTCAACGATGTAGTACGCCTAATCACTCGTGATAGGCCAACGCAGATCGTCGCGGCCCTATCCGTCTGTGCGCTCGCCTTTTGGAAAGGACATATCGGGGTTGCACTTGGCGTCGCTATTTGGGTTTTGGTCTTCGAAACCATTTCCGTTTTGGTTTTCAAACGGCGCCGCGTTTTGTCTGGGTTGGACAGCGACCAACTGCTGCTGATCGGTTTCTTTCTCGGCATCCTGAACACCTTTATCTACCTTTTGCCGTCGCTTTTCTTGGCCAGAGACCCCTCGATAGCGATGAAAGTCATCGCCATTCTTTGGGTGCTGGGGGCGCAGGTTCAAATTGCCAATACATGGTCTCGCGTTCCCCTCTTCCTCTATGCACGGCTGATCCCAGCGTTTCTCATTCTTGCTCTCACAGTCCTTCAAATGCCAGCAACACCCCCCGCCGCATCAACGCCAACCGAATGGGGCATGGTTCTGGCGTCTGTCTGCGCATTTATTTACGTCTCCACCGAAACGCTCCGCGTGCATATGAAGGTCGAACACGCGCTTGTGGTCGCTGAAGCGTCCGCATCGGCCCGCGCATCACAATTGGAAGACGCACTGCGAATAGACGCGCTTACGGGCCTCCTTAACCGTCGTTCTTTTGATACAGCCCTCAATGTCATGCTCGAAGACCTGCATGAAACAGACGGGCAAGTTGCGGTTTACATGCTGGGGTTAGACAATTTCAAACCCATCAATGACACCTACAGCCATATTGCAGGTGACATCGTCCTAGAAACGATCGCGGAACGACTAAAGCGTGTTGTCGGGAATTGCGGCATCGTGGGCCGCATGGGCGGTGATGAATTCATCTGCGCTGTGTGCGATCTTGATGGGGATGCCGACGCCCGTCGGATGGCACAGGATCTTGGGCAGGTTATCAGTCGAACCATCAATTGGGAGGCTCACCAATTGAAAGTCACCGCCAGCATCGGCGTGGCGTTAACCAACCCCAAAGGTACCCCTAGATCTGACACAGTCAGCGCGCTGTGCTCGGCAGCGGACCAAGCGATGTCCATGGCAAAACGCGCACCTGAATCCGGCCTCATTCTTCATCATCCAAATTTGCTTGAGAACCAGTTGTCTGCCACAGACAAGCAAGCCCTTATCGAGGCCGTTTCTAACCACCGGCTGCGCCCCTACTACCAACCCAAAATAGACCTGATGACAGGCCAAACCCTAGGTTTCGAAGCTTTGGCCCGTTGGCATCACCCAGATGGCAGCATCCGAGGGCCCAAAGATTTCATGTCAGAAATAGACGCGCTCGGGTTACAACAAGAGGTCTCGACGTCCATGGCCAGACAGGTCGTTGCCGACATCAAACAGATGTTGGATCAGCACCTTGATCCCGGTCAGATCTCATTCAATGTCCCCGGAATTATGCTCGCGTCAGCCCAAAAACGACGCGCGCTGCAGGCCATTATCGCACAAGATGCTCAAATCGCTCGGCGTCTCACTTTGGAAATCACTGCAGATGCTTTTACAGACCGGACGGCCGATGCCGTTGGTGCCTCGATAAAGGCACTTCGCGACCGCGGTATCAAAATTTCATTGGACGACTTTGGAACCGGCGTCGCTCCGTTCCCCCTCCTCCAACATTTCGATTTGGACGAGATAAAGATCGACACGTCTTTCATTGAACACCTCGGCCAAGACACCGCCAACGACATCGTTGTTCGCAGCTTTATCGACACCGCGTTCCAGCTCGGTTTGGCAGTGATAGCTGAAGGCGTTGAAACAAGCGCCCAAAAACAGGCTTTATTGGCAATGGGCTGCAAGACCGCACAAGGCTATCTCTTCCGCCCCGCCATCCCACACGAAAAAGCGATTGCCCTTCTGGAACGCCAAACCGCGGCTTAGCTCCGTTGTAGCTTCACCGCTTCTTGGCGCGCATTGCGCACCAAATGCGACACATACGGCAGGTCTGCCTCGTCGGTGCGAACAGCGGCATATAACCGCCGTGTAAGCCCTGTTTCCGTCAATGGACGTGTCACATAGTCAGACCCATATGACGATTGCCGCACAACCCAATCGGGTAGCACTGCGACCCCACGATTAGACGCAACAAGCAATAAAATAACGGCCGTTAGCTCAACTTGGCGTACCTCTTTCGGGTTCACTTTCGCAGGGGTCAGCAATTGCGAAAACACATCAAGGCGCGCGCGGTCCACCGGATAGGTGATCAACGTTTCATCCCGAAAATCTTCTGGTTCGATGTATGGCTTTTGTGCCAACGGGTGGTTCGCCGCTGCAACAAACACCGGCTCGTAATCAAACAACGGTAAGAACGTCACCCCTGGCATGTCTTCGGGGTCCGACGACACCACCAAATCGACTTCTTCTTTGCGCAACGCAGGCAACGCATCAAACGCTAACCCCGGGCGAATATCCACGTCGACATCGGGCCACGCCTTGCGAAACCCTTCCAACACAGGAAACAACCACTCAAAACAGGCATGGCATTCGATTGCGATATGCATCCGCCCAGCGCTACCTTGAACAAGCCCTGAAAACTCGGCTTCTAGCGCTGCGACCTCTGGCAAGATCCGGTTCGCAGCCGCCAATAAACGTTGCCCCGCAGCTGACAGTTTCAAGGGCTTGGATCGGCGCACAAACAGCTCCACCCCCGCCTGATCCTCAATCCCTTTGATCTGGTGGCTCAACGCTGATTGCGTAATGCCCAACGTATCCGCAGCACGGGCCAGCCCACCGGTTTCATGAATGGCCTTAATCGTACGCAAATGCCGGAACTCAATATGCATTGTTAGTAAGCCTCATGAACTTCGTGAGATTTATGAATTTGCCTCACATAAGCCGATAACGGATAAGGAGGCAACCTTTAGGAGTAGTCCGCAATGTCCCGCCCGTCCGTCTCTTTCGAATTCTTTCCACCCAAATCCTTGCAGGCGTCCTTTCGTCTGTGGGACTGCGTGCAGACATTGGCCCCCCTTGATCCGACCTTCGTTTCAGTTACCTACGGTGCTGGCGGAACAACCCGCAAACTGACCCACGAAGCGGTCGAGGCTCTTAACAAAACAACGCCTTTGTCCGTTGCGGCCCACCTGACCTGCGTGGACGCCACCCGCGAAGAAACCCTTGCGATTGCAGATACTTACAAAGCATCCGGCGTGAACCACATCGTGGCGCTGCGCGGCGATCCACCAAAAGACGCAGGCGCATACCGCGCACATCCTGAAGGTTTCTCAGGCTCCATCGATCTCACCCGTGCCCTTGCCGACAAAGGTTTCGAGGTCACCGTCGGTGCCTACCCAGAAACGCACCCAGATGCCGCCAGCCAACAGGCTTGCGTTGATCACCTAAAAGCCAAAATCGATGCCGGTGCCACCCGTGCCATCACCCAGTTCTTTTTTGAAGCAGACACCTTTCTGCGGTTCCGTGACGCCTGTGCAGACGCGGGCATCACCGCACCAATCCTGCCGGGTATCTTGCCCATCGAAAACTGGAAGGGTGTGCAAAAATTTGCGGCACAATGTGGCGCGAACATCCCGCAGGTCCTGCGCGACGCGTTCAACAACGCAAATGACGCAGAAGCCGCCGATCTTCTTGCCACAGCGCAAGCCACAGAACTGTGCGATGACTTGCGTTCAGAGGGCGCAGACCACTTGCATTTCTACACGCTCAACAAACCAGAATTGACCCGCGACATCTGCCACGCCTTGGGCATCACCCCCAAAGCCCAGTTTGAAAACGTAGCATAACCGTCAATTTGGAACGGCATCCCCGTCTTGATGCCCACGCCTGACGTGAACGGATTGATGTATTTCTTCCGATCTGCACTTTCCAACAACCCGAGCTCGACGGGTCCAGAATAGTTTTGACCAGCCACGCCATCCGCCCTGCGATGGCGCATGGGGGTCTGTGGGAAATCGCGTTAACCAATCTTCAGGCAAAGGCAAACCGCACCCCTGTAGGCGTTCTAACATCCAGACCATCGAAAGATTGGCCAACGGTCGCGCGGGTTCATAACAATTTAGCTGCCCGCCCACATCTGCATGCGCACCGGGGAACCAAACCTGTTCCATTTTGCCAACCCAATCTACGGGGCATTCCCAAAGTACAGGTTCATAGGCTTGCCGCCGTTCATCAATGGCCAAAGCATGAAAACCATTCACAATAGAGTTGCCCAGCGCATGGTTGTGAAACGCATGTTTCACATCGCTAAAGCGCCACAAGATCGGCAACCGCACGCCCAACGCTTTCACAGTGTCCCAAACCGCCACGGCTTCAATCTCAACTTCATCATGGCAAAACTTCCGACAAAACGCCTGCGCCGCTTTCCCTTTGCCACCCCGTCGGTAATGGCGGTACGCCAACTGAACATTTCGTTCTGTCGCGCAATTGTGGTCAATCAACCCCACCATATCGATCACACCGGCCAAGGATCGCACCGCATACGCACCACGAGAAAATCCAACCAGCATAATTTTATCGCCCTTACGGTACCTTGACGACAAAACTCCATAGGCGCGTTTGATTTGACGGTTGATGCCACGCCCCTGCATAACATCCCACATTCCATCCCAGCCATCCCATTGGATGCCCGGTTCATAATATACGGTTAGGTTTGCCCGCTGCCCTTCTTCGATCAGCAGTTTATATAATTGCCCCGCATGGGTATCGCGGCCCGGTTCAAGCGACGACATCGTCCCATCCAATATAATCACATGGGTCGCGTGCCCCCGTTGTCGGGTCCCTTCGCTTTTGACGCCAAGACCTTGACCAAAGAGTGTCTTAAGAAAACTAAACAGTGGCTTGCCTCAACATTTCCCAAACACGGTGGGGGGTGAATGGCATTTGAACATCACGTACCCCACGGTCCCAAACCGCATCTTGGACAGCATTTGTCACCGCGGCCAATGCGCCTACGGTGCCTGCCTCGCCACAGCCCTTCATCCCCATGGGATTGTACAGGCTCGGCGTTGCTTCGGTATCAAAATAGATCATAGGGACATCATCGGCCCTCGGCATCGCGTAGTCCATAAACGTTGCAGTGAGCAACTGCCCGTTATCGTCGTACACAACACGTTCGGTCAGCGCCTGCCCCACACCTTGTACGACACCGCCATGCACTTGCCCTTCAGCCAACATCGGGTTCATCAGGTTCCCGAAATCATCAATGACGGTATAGCGTTCTATGGTGACGACACCGGTTTCGGGGTCAATTTCGACCTCTGCAATATGGGCTCCGTTGGGGTAACTGCGGCTTTCCAATGTAATGCGTTTTGATTGGCTCAGCAGGTCATCGCGTCCCGCATCACGGGCCATGTCGGCCACTTCCAACATCGTTGGTGTCAGGTTCGACCCTGCTATACGGAACCGTTCGTCATCAAACGACACATCCGTCGCAGGTACGCCTTCCAGTTCAGCCAGAAACGCCGAAAACCCATCGGTTATCGCCTCAACCGTCGCCAGTGTTGCCGTGTTCTGGACGGTCACCGACCGAGACCCACCAGTGCCGCCGCCCCTTTCAATCAGGTCGGAATCGCCTTGAATGACAGCAATCCGATCCGCAGGAATACCTGTTTGGTCTGATAAAAACTGTGCAAAAACAGTTTCATGTCCTTGCCCATTGCTTTGCGTCCCAACAAAGATCGACACAGTGCCATTCTCATTGAAATCGATCCGGCTCGTTTCCGAAGGGTCGCCCAGAATGCTCTCAATGTAATAGCACAGCCCAATACCGCGCAGACGCCCGACAGCTGCGCTTTCAGCGCGTCGTGCCGCAAACTGCGCCACCTCTGCTTCTTGGGTCACACGGCTAAGAACCCGTTCAAAATCGCCAACATCATAGGGCTGGTCCGTCGCAGACCTGTAAGGAAACTGGTCCGGGCGAATGAAACTGCGGCGGCGCAATTCCCATGGGTCCACCCCCATTTCACGCGCGGCGGCATCCATTGCCCGTTCCAAAATGAAAATCGCTTCGGGCCGACCGGCCCCTCGATAGGCGTCAACCTGCGTTGTGTTCGTGTAGATCCCTTTGGTCCGCATAAAGACCGTTTGAATGTCGTACACACCGGGCAGCACTTTGCTGAACAATTCGGTCTGAATGGGCTGCGCAAACTGGGAATTATAGGCCCCCATGTTCGCCAGCGTTTCAACCTTATACGCAATCAACTTGTGATCCGCATCAAAGCCCAATGTCGCGGTGCTGGTCAGGTCTCGTCCCGCATTGTCGCTTTGCATCGCTTCTGATCGGCCAGACATCCAAACAACCGCACGCCCCAGCACTCGTGCGGCATGGGCCACGACGAATGTTTCAGGGTAATCCATGGCCTTCATGCCAAACCCGCCGCCAACATCTGGGTTGGTCACGCGCACGTCGGCCTTTTCCAGCCCCAAGGCGCGCGCCACGCTGTCGCGCGTGCCCCACACCCCTTGGCCGTTTACACAGACATGTAACCGCCCGCCGTTCTCGGGCTCCGCATAACACCCGCGCGGCTCCATCGAATTTACGATCACGCGGTTGTCCTCAACCGGCACAGAGACAACATGCGCCGCTTTGCTTAACGCGGTCTCGACGGCGGCTTCATCGCCCAGCCCCCAATCAAACGCGATGTTGTTGGGCGCCTCGTTGTGCAATTGCTCGCCACCGGTTGCCAACGCCACGTGGGCGTCGCGCTCGTCCACATCCAACACAACCATTTCAGCCGCGTCCTGCGCCTGCGCCATTGTGTCTGCCACAATCACAGCTATGGGCTCACCCACAAACCGCACACGGTCACGGGCCAGCAATGGCCGCTCAGGCTCCGCGCCTTTTGTCCCATCAATGTTCGTAACAACAGTCGCCGACATGGCGGGCTGCACACCCGCAGCCTCAAGGTCCGCCAATGTCACGACCAAATGCACACCATCCGCATCGCGCGCCTGCGCAACATCCAACGCCGTGATGTCCCCGTGGGCCACGCTCGACCGCACCACAAACGCCACCAACGCCCCATCCGGCGCAATGTCGTCCACATAGCGCCCTGCGCCTGTTAAGAACCTGCGGTCCTCAACCCGTGTCACCGACTGGGATTTCCCGAATTTCTCCATGACCGGCCTCCATTCCTGAAAACAGAGCCTACCCACCAATATCCCAGCGTCCAGCCCAAAGGGCGCAAAACGGTGTACCGGTATTCACTTAATTCCTGGGTAAAGAGTGGTGTCCACCAATGTCGGGATAGGAACCGACGAAGAGCACAGCGTTTTGCGAGCGAGCGGTCCATCCACTACAGCTCGCCTTTACGGTCGCCAAAAACAGTAAACAAAAGGTTAACGCGCGAGTTCAAACAATGGATTTACTACCCTAACGTGAGGTAAGCCACCGGCCTCAACAGTTACACCATACGTTCAAAACAGGCCGTTTCCCCCCTTTTCGCCCCAGCCCCGCTAGTTTACATCAGGCCCAAACACAAAGGGACCAAACCCATGCCCATGGAAAAGAAATTCGAAGCCGCCGACGCCGAGGCGCGCATCTCTGAACGCTGGCTGTCCGAGGACGCCTTCAAAGCGGGCGCAAACGCCTCGCGCTCAGATACATATTCAATCATGATCCCGCCGCCCAATGTCACCGGCGTGCTGCACATGGGCCACGCCTTCAACAACACCCTACAGGATATTCTGGTCCGCTGGCACCGCATGCGCGGGTTCGACACGCTTTGGCAGGTCGGCACCGACCACGCGGGCATCGCCACCCAAATGGTTGTCGAACGTCAGCTGATGGAAACCCAGCAACCTAAACGCACCGAGCTGGGCCGCGAAAAATTCCTCGAAAAAGTCTGGGAATGGAAGGCCGAATCCGGCGGCACGATCATCAACCAACTTAAACGTCTGGGCGCATCCTGCGATTGGTCCCGCGAAGCCTTCACCATGTCCGGCGCCCCCGGTGCCCCAGACGATGTGGCCTCTGGCAACTTCCACGATGCCGTCATCAAAGTCTTCGTTGAAATGTACAACAAAGGCCTGATCTATCGCGGCAAACGTCTGGTCAACTGGGACCCACATTTCGAAACAGCGATCTCTGATCTAGAGGTCGAAAACATCGAAGTCGACGGTCACATGTGGCACTTCAAATATCCCCTCGCAGGTGGCGAAACATACACCTACGAAGAGAAGGATGAAGACGGAAACGTAATACTTAGCGAAACACGTAACTATATCTCAATCGCGACCACTCGTCCCGAAACCATGCTCGGTGACGGCGCTGTTGCCGTGAATCCAAAAGATGAGCGTTACGCCCCAATCATCGGAAAACTATGTGAAATTCCGGTTGGACCAAGAGAATCCCGTCGTCTGATCCCGATCATCACCGATGATTACCCAGATATGGAATTCGGCTCAGGTGCCGTGAAAATCACCGGTGCCCACGACTTTAACGACTACATGGTCGCCAAACGTGGCGGCATCCCCATGTACTCCCTGATGGACACCAAAGGTGCCATGCGCGCAGACGGTAAGCCCTACGCAGAGGAAGCCGCGACCGCCCAGAAAATCGCCAACGGCGAGATCGAGTTTGACGAGGCAATGGTAGCCGCAATGAACCTCGTCCCCGACGCCTACCGTGGCCTTGATCGGTTCGGAGCCCGTGAAAAAGTCATCGCAGACATCACCGCCGAAGGCCTCGCCGTCATGCATGACGTCACCCGCAAAGTGAAAAACGACGACGGCGAAAAGGTCGACGTGACTGAGACCGTCCCGATGGTCGAAAACAAAAAAATCATGCAGCCGTTCGGTGACCGCTCCAAGGTTGTCATCGAACCTATGCTCACGGACCAATGGTTCGTTGAAACCGACAAAATCGTGGGCCCTGCCCTCGATGCTGTCCGCGATGGCACGGTAAAAATCCTGCCAGAGAGTGGCGAGAAAACATACTACCACTGGTTAGAGAACATCGAACCATGGTGCATCTCCCGCCAACTCTGGTGGGGTCACCAAATTCCGGTTTGGTATGGGCCAAGTTTTGATGCGATCGCGGCAATGCAAGAAGACGCAGAGAAGCATGACGCTTGGCTTAGATCGGGAGCCCATGACGGCGAACCTTCAGCTTCGTCAGCATCGCGCGAAACTCTCAGCATTTGTGCGCCCTCAGAGAGCGAAGTGCTGTCCAAAGCACAAGAATTGTATGGCGCCGAATATGAGGTACGCCTGAAATCTATTGACTCACCGCTCCGGCATCAAATTCGTGGTGACAATGGGCAGAAGGTGGTTTGGCTTGAACGCGACCCCGACGTCCTCGACACATGGTTCTCTTCCGGCCTCTGGCCCATCGGCACACTCGGCTGGCCCGAAGACACCGAAGAACTGGCGAAATACTTCCCTACATCCGATCTGATCACCGGTCAGGACATTCTGTTCTTCTGGGTCGCACGGATGATGATGATGCAGCTCGCCGTCTTGCCAGAGGAAAAACCAGTCGCCGAACGTATTCCGTTCGACACAATCTACCTCCACGGCCTCGTGCGCGATGCCAAGGGCAAGAAAATGTCGAAATCCACCGGCAACGTCATCGACCCGCTCGACATCATCGACGAATACGGCGCTGACGCTCTGCGCTTCACCAACACCGCCATGGCCTCCCTTGGCGGCGCGCTGAAACTCGACACACAGCGCATCGCGGGCTACCGGAATTTCGGCACTAAAATCTGGAACGCCTGCCGTTTCGCCGAAATGAACAACGCCTTCGGTGCAGACTCTGTACATACAGGTGGTGCACAGGATGTGTACGCCTTGTGCCCCGAAAAATCGGTCAACAAATGGATCATCGGCGAAACCGCCCGCGCCCTGTCGGACATCGACGCAGCGCTGGCCGCCTACCGCTTCAACGACGCCGCCGACACGATGTATAAATTCGTCTGGGGCAAGGTGTGTGACTGGTACGTTGAACTGTCCAAACCCTTGTTGATGGATGGGTCAGACGCCGAGAAATCGGAAACCCGTCAGGTCATGAATTGGGTTCTAAATCAATGTCTTATCCTGATGCATCCGGTCATGCCGTTCATCACCGAAGAACTTTGGGCAATTGATGGCAACGACACCCTTCTGGCGCACCAAGCATGGCCTGAATATGGTCTGGACCTAATCAATGATGCGGCGGATTCTGAGATGTCTTGGGTCATCCAAATCATTGAAAACATTAGATCAACCCGCGCTCAGATGAACGTTCCAGCCGGTTTGTTCGTCCCGCTCGTCCAAACCGAAGCCGACGACGCAGCCCGCGCCGCATGGGCCGGTTCCGAGGCGCTGATCAAACGTCTAGCACGGGTCGAAGACCTTACTGTTGGCGAGGCTCCCAAAGGGTCTGCCATGGTCGGCACCAAAGGCGCGACATTCGCAATCCCACTGGCCGACATCATCGACGTCGACGCGGAAAAAGCACGTATTTCGAAGTCTCTAGCGAAGGTTGAAAAAGAGGCCGGTGGCCTAAAGGGTCGCCTCGGCAACCCTAAATTCGCCGCCAACGCGACACCCGAAGTGGTCGAAGAAGCCAAAGCAAACTTGGCCCTACGGGAAGAAGAAATCGCCCAACTTAGCGCCGCATTGGCCCAGCTGAACGAAATCTAGAAAATAGGTCCTCGGGGCGCATACCCTCGCCCCGAGGACACCTAGGGCACGATTTTTTCGACCGCTCGCATCATCCCCAACGATTTGTCATAGACCAACGTCAGGATCCGACGGCCACCGCCAGATTTTGCAAATGGAACGGCAGCACGTGCCCCAAGGGTTGCAGCGGTGGTTACTAAGAACCCGCGTCGCGTGAAATTTGCCATAAATTTCCTCCTGTTAGCTATATGGGGCTGCCTTAAACCTTTTCAACGGGGACATAAGGCTCCAAAGTCCCCATATGTCGAATTCAAAATCTAATGATCCGCGTCTGACGCCGCTTGCAGCATCTTTGCCTGATACCGTTCCGTTTGTTGGGCCAGAGGCGCAAGAGCGCCTTCAGGGAAAAGCCTTTGCCGCCCGCCTTGGCGCAAATGAAAATGTGTTCGGCCCTTCGCCCAAAGCGATCAAAGCTATGCAGGCGGCCGCAAAAGGATCATGGATGTATGGCGACCCAGAAAGCCACGAACTGCGACAGGCCCTTGCCTTTACCCATGATATAAGTCCGGACGAAATTGTGGTCGGTGCGGGGATCGACGGGCTGTTGGATAGTATCGTCCGGCTTACAGTAACTGCGGGTGATGCCGTGGTAACAAGTGCCGGCGCCTATCCGACTTTCAATTACCACGTTATGGGATACGGCGGCACGCTTCATACGGTTAACTACACCGCCGATCATGAAGACCCAGATCATCTTGTCGCCAAAGCCCATGAAGTAAATGCGAAGTTGGTTTATCTGTCCAACCCAGACAACCCAATGGGCACTTACCACAACGCAACAACGATCCAACACATGATCCAAAGCTTGCCTGACGGCTGTCTTTTGGTCTTGGATGAAGCCTATATTGAGTTGGCACCGCCAGAGGCGGCACCGGTTCTCAATACCCTAGATTCGCGCGTCATTCGGATGAGGACGTTCTCGAAAGCATACGGAATGGCAGGTGCACGAGTTGGGTATGCGATTGGCCATAAGTCATTGATTACCGCCTTCAATCGGGTTCGAAACCATTTTGGTATGAGCCGGATATCACAGGCGGGTGCGCTCGCCGCCTTGGCTGATCAAGAGTGGTTAAGCGAGGTGAAGGACAAGGTTGAGGATGCACGTCAGGCGCTTTATCAAATTGCCGCGGATAACGGGCTAAAGGCGCTTAAATCTGCAACCAATTTTGTAGCAATTGATTGCGGAAAAGACGGTGATTTCGCGCGCGCTGTTTTGGCGAGTATGGTCGAGCAAGGTATTTTCGTGCGCATGCCGTTTGTAGCACCGCAAGATCGCTGTATCCGAATTTCATGTGGCACACCCAAAGATCTGGCCAAAGTCGCCAAAGCGCTCCCCATTGCCTTGGCCGCTGCACGAAAGGTTTAAGTGTTTTTTGGCCAACTTGGGTTAAGCTTCTGACCGCAGCGGAAAGGAGACTGCCATGAAACAATATCCAGGCCGTGTGGAAAACTACACGAATGCGTTCTTGGTTACCTCAGCCGGTATTCTATTCGTGGCTTTTTGGACCCTTGCGTCCACTGCGGGGTTCGTTTGGGTGATCATCTCAAGCCTTTTGTTGGATGGGGCCCTGAGACTAGGGCAGGCTTATGTCCGCGCCCGCCGCATCCGCGAGAACAGCTGACGCTGCTTCCAGTGCACCGGAGCCATGCGGAATGCCAAGTGCCTTTAGGCCCGCATCGACCGTGCCTAAGAACCCAAGCACCATATGCCCACTGACATGGCCCATATGACCAAACCGCAAGAATGCGCTGGCCGGAGATCGGCCAAGCCCGACACCAAGCACGACACCCATCTTCTGCTCACACCACGCACGCAACGCATCGCCCTGCCCTTCTTCTAGTCTAAGGGACGTCACAGCATGTGAGCGCGCAGCGGGGTCGGCTACGTTTATCCGCATGGGACCTTCTGTCGACCAAGCATCGATTGCAGCCCAAATTGCCTTGGCCAATCCTTCATGCCGTGCCCACGTGTTTTCGAGGCCTTCTTCGGCGATCATGTCGAGCGCTTCGCGAAGCCCGTATATGTGGTGTGTTGGTGCTGTCCCGTTAAAAAATTTGTAGTATTCGTCTGGGTCTATCCGAGGGCGCCAATCCCAATAGCTGGAGACACGTGGCATTGTTTCGCGCACAGCATCAGCCTTGGCGTTGAACCAGACGAACCCGATACCTGGCGGCGTCATCAGACCTTTTTGACTGGCCGCGACAGTAATATCGACGCCCCAATCATCCATGTGATAGGCATCACAGCCTAGCGACGCGATGCAATCGCACATCAACAAACCGTTGTGGCCGGCAGCATCTATTGCGGCCCGTATGCCTTTAATGTCGTTCTTTACCCCTGTCGATGTATCAACCAATACGGTCAAAACCGCCTTGATGCGGCCCTTTGTATCGGCCTTTAACGCAGCTTCGACCTGCGCCAAATCGACTGCATTCGAGTTGCCAAAGTCTAACGTTTCAACCTTAGCCCCCAGCCCTTTGGCCATTTCGCCCCAGCCTTCGCAGAATCGGCCAGTGGCCAAGACCAGAACCGTGTCTCCTTCTCCGATGACATTAGACAGCGCGGCCTCCCAAACGCCGTGTCCGTTCGCAATGTAGATGGCCACACTATGTTCAGTGCGCGCGACGGACTTTAGGTCAGGGATCACGCCGCGCGTAATCGCATGAAGCTCTCCGGTATAAATGTTGGGTGCAGGCCGGTGCATCGCGCGTAAAACGCGGTCGGGCATGACTGAAGGACCAGGAATGGCGAGATACGAAAGACCATTGGCAAACATACAAAGGTTCCTATGTGGGAGAGCAGATACTTGAACTCTACCTGCAACTGCACGCCCGTCAATGCACCACGCATCTTTCCCCGCATTGTGTTTCCGCGTATGGAAACAACACCCAAGAACAGGCTCACTATGACGAACCCTATCCGATCGAGCGAAAGATCCAGCAAAATGATGCTTGGCTGGCTATGGCGTAACTATTTGCGGCGCCATTGGCCGTGGCTGATCGTTGCTGTGGCGATGATGACGCTAGAAGGCGCAACCTTCGGCGCACTCAGCTACATGATGAAACCAATGTTCGACACGATTTTCATCGGCGGCCGGACTGAAGTGATGTGGATTGTTGGGGCGATTTTGTTCGGTGTTTTCGCAACCCGTGCGGTTACGTCCGTCATTCAAAAAACAATCCTGAAACGCATCGCCGAACAGAGCTCGGCTGATATTCGGACAGATCTACTGCGCCACTTGATGCATCTGGACACTGCATTTCATCAATACCATTCGCCCGGCACCCTAATCGAGCGCGTCCAAGGTGACGTGCAGGAATTGGGGCGCGTCTGGACAGGGCTTATTCTTGGCCTTGGGCGCGACCTGATCGCGGTAGTAACGCTGTTTTCTGTTGCTCTCTTTATTGATTGGGTTTGGACGCTGATCGCCCTGATGGGCATTCCGTTGATCATCCTCCCATCGCTTTTGATCCAATCCTTTGTGCGCCGCAAAGCAAGAAAGGCGCGCGAAGTCGCGGCGCAGATGTCCACGCGGCTCGACGAAGTGTTCCACGGTATCAACCCGATTAAACTAAACAGCTTGGAAGACTATCAGGCGTCTCGCTACGACGCGCTTACAAAAAGTCGTGTGCGCACGGAAACTGAAGCGGCGTTTGGACAGGCGCTTATACCCAGTTTCGTAGACCTAATGGCTGGTGTCGGGTTCGTCGCGGTATTGGTTTATGGTGGTGGGCAGATCATCGATGGTGACAAAACCGTTGGTGATTTTATGGCCTTCTTCACAGCAATGGCGATCGCTTTCGATCCCCTTCGCCGGTTAGGAAACCTCTCGGGTTTGTGGCAGCAGGCCGCAGCGGCAATCGATCGTTTGTTAGACTTGTTTGATACACAGCCCACACTAATTTCACCGACCACTTCCGCGCCGCTTCCCGACAAAGCGCCCAGCGTACATTTTAAAGACTTGCACCTGCATTACGACGATCTTCCTGTCTTAAATGGCACAAGTTTCACAGCAGAAGCGGGAAAAACGACCGCGCTTGTGGGGGCGTCTGGCGCAGGAAAAAGCACATTGTTCAATGTCCTTTCCCGCCTCGTCGACCCGCAATCAGGAACAGTGCAAGTGAACGAAACAAACATCGCGGATTTTGCGTTATCTGATTTGCGCAGCTTGATCTCGACCGTTTCGCAGGATGCAGCCCTTTTCGATGAAACCCTGCGCGACAACATCTTGTTGGGCCAATTAAATGCTGATGAAGATAAGCTTCAACAAACGCTGAAAGATGCCCATGTCGCTGACTTCTTGGAAAAACTGCCGAATGGGTTGGACAGTAGCGCGGGACCGCGCGGTTCAAATCTTTCGGGTGGTCAACGCCAACGCGTCGCCATTGCACGCGCCCTGTTGCGCGACACTCCTGTATTGCTCCTTGATGAAGCGACAAGCGCACTAGATACAAAGTCTGAAGCCATCGTTCAGGGCGCGCTAGATCGGTTGGCACAAGGTCGCACAACCCTGGTGATTGCGCATAGGCTGTCCACAATACAAAACGCTCACAAGATCGTTGTTATGGATAAAGGGGCGGTCGTCGACCAAGGTACTCACGACGAACTCCTCGCCCGTGGTGGGCTTTACGCCGATCTTTACCGCCTACAATTTCGCGACGGCAAACAAGTCATCGACGCCGCACCCAAGGCTTCTACGGCGACTAAAATGGCGAAACCCGCTGGCGAGAAAATCAGTTGGCTCTCTCGACTTTTCAGACGCACTCCGCGTGCATAGGTATCCTTCATGTCAAATCGCACAATTATCCGTCTGTCAGGCTCCGACAACCGCTCCTTCTTGCAAGGACTGGTCACAAACGATGTAGAAAAGGCAGATGGCGCCCTCGTCTACTCAGCGCTGCTCACGCCGCAGGGCAAATTTATCGCTGACTTCTTCATAACCGCGAAGGAAGACGCGCTCTTCATCGATGTTGCAACCGAAGTCGCTCCAACTTTGGCACAACGACTTTCCATGTATCGCCTTCGGGCTAACGTACAAATCGAGGAAAGCCAATTAACCATATCACGCGGAACAGGCGTCGCACCGGCTGGCGCCCTGCCCGATCCAAGACATCCAGACCTTGGATGGCGCCTCTTCAGCGAAACGGCCCTTGTCGACAACACCGATTGGGACGCTATTCGCGTTGCTCATGTCATCCCCGAGACAGGTATCGAACTCACTCCAGATACTTACATTTTGGAAGCAGGGTTCGAACGCCTCAACGGCATCGATTTTCGAAAAGGATGTTACGTCGGCCAAGAAATTGCGGCACGGATGAAACACAAAACCGAACTCAGAAAGGGTTTGGTACAGGTTGAACTATCGGTTCCAGCCCCTGTCGGCACGCCGATCACATCTAATGGAAAACCAGCGGGGACAGTGTTCACACAGTCTGGCGGTCTGGGAATTGCGTACCTTAGATTCGACCGTGCGACAGTACCGATGCAGGCCGGACCTGCGACGGTGCGAAGAACCTAGACCATTGGGTTACATACCCTTCGACCATAGACGTCAAACTTACCGACGAGAACCACAGGCGGCCGCGATTGGCTCAGATCAATTCACGCACCTACAAAAACTGAAAACGCCGCCCACTTTGGGGCGGCGATTGCAATTTCATAACTTAACGTTGGATTAGGCGCGTTCGACGTAATCCATTGTCTCAGTGCTGACGATGATATCCTCGTCTTGGCCAACAAACGGCGGCACCATAACGCGAACACCGTTATCCAATATCGCTGGCTTAAACGAATTGGCAGCTGTTTGGCCTTTCACAACAGGTTCTGTTTCCACGATTTTACAGGTGACCTTTTGCGGTAAAGACGCGTTCAATGCTTCGCTTTCGTGATACTCGATTACAGCAATCATACCGTCTTGCAAAAACGGGCGGCGCTCGCCCAATAATTCCGCGGGCAGTTCGATTTGCTCATAGGTTTCGGTATCCATGAAAACCAACATTCCGTCATTCTCATAAAGAAATTGTTGATCTTTTTGCTCGAGACGGACCTTCTCGACCTTATCGGCGGACCGAAAACGCTCGTTCAATTTCGACCCGTTGCGCAGGTTTCGCATCTCGACCTGTGCAAACGCACCACCCTTGCCAGGTTTCACATGATCGACTTTGACCGCTGCCCACAAACCACCGTTGTGTTCAAGCACGTTGCCAATCCGGATTTCGTTACCGTTGATTTTTGCCATGTCGAAATGTGTCCAAAAGTTGTCAAAAGGTTGAAGGAGCTTGAACCGTGCCTATATCGTGGGGTGAGACCCCGTGCAAGCTCACCATATGCTGTTTACCGAATCTCGGAGGTATGTCATAAGCGCATGGCTGCCATTCCAAATAAAGAACCCCGAATCGGGAAAAAGTAGGCATATTGGCGGTCACGCTCGATACAAGACCAAAAAAACAAGACAACAAAACTAAGGACCGAATATGCGAGATTTCGTCGACGGCACAGCGTTTAACAATGAACAAGGCAACCGCGCACGCAAGCTGTTTGCTGCCGTGGTATTGGCCGCGTTGGATGACGCAATTGCAGACGACAAGAAATATGGCAACGGCCCCGAACAGATCGCCCGCTGGGCGCGCTCACGGGATGGCCGTGAAGTTTTGTCTTGCGCCGGCATCGACCCCAACGAACGTGTTGTTGAGGGTTTGATGGACTTCGTGGGTAAAGGTGTTCGTACATCTGTTGCCCTCTCCCGCGAGGAGAGCGAACGCCGCGCAGTGGCCGAAGCTGCCGATCAAGAAGCCCGCGCTGCTTAAGCGCTTAGCTTTATTTCAAGTCTGCCAAAAACGCGGCCCTCTGCTCGGGGCCGCGTTTTTTTGTGCTGCACAAACGTTGGGGGTCAGTTCGTTGAAAACATCACAGCGAACAAGATACTTGGTGCGATTTCCGCCACGGCCAAAAAGGCGATGATCACGCGCATCAAGCCTGTTTTGAACCGCTTCCAAAGCCAGACACAAATCACCGCAGACACCAAGACTTCGATCGCCCCAACGACCCTGCCGTAGTGATTTGGGTCCCAATAACTAACAGGGCTTTCAAAAATCCACGTCGTTAGGGGCCAAAAATGCGCACGTCCGTCATCAACGTGAAACAAGAAGTCCAATCCTAGATGAAGCAGTGCCGCACCGCATAGCGCTATGGCCCAAGCCGACCGTGCCCAAACTACGAAGGCCAATGCGATTCCCCACAGCACGACCGAATTATCCACGCGGAAAATGGCTTGCCATGTCTCGGAGAAATACAACTGACCGAACACCACCTGAGGGTCTGTCCCTAAAATCAGCAGATGAGCGCCTGCCAGCAAGTAAAGCGATGCATCAGGGATCAATGCGCCTACCAATGCCGCCATGGTCACCTTTCCGGAATCAGGTTTTCCGAACGCGGCAAGGCCGAAAATCAGATGTGCAGGTGTGTTCATGGCTTCCCTCGCGGCGCGTGCCTGTTAGACATGCAAAGTGGAGGCTCGTCATGGCAAAGGCAATCATGATTCAGGGTGCAGGGTCCAACGTGGGGAAGTCCATGTTGGTTGCAGGGTTATGTCGTGCCGCGGTCAAACGTGGGCTATCCGTTGCACCATTTAAGCCGCAAAATATGTCAAATAACGCAGCGGTCACTTCGGATGGTGGTGAAATTGGCCGTGCGCAAGCACTACAAGCTCGCGCCTGTGGCCTAGTGCCTCACACAAATATGAATCCAGTGTTACTGAAACCAGAGACCGATGTGGGGGCACAGGTCATTGTTCAGGGGCAACGGTTTGCTACCATGAAGGCCCGTAAGTACGGGAGCCGCAAAGCTGAACTCATTCCAAAGGTTTTGGAAAGCTACCATCGATTGGCAGCACATCATGACCTGATATTTGTCGAAGGCGCGGGTTCGCCCGCAGAAATAAACCTTCGTTCTGGTGACATCGCCAACATGGGCTTTGCCGAGGCTGCGGATTGCCCCGTGATCTTGGTTGGGGACATAGATCGGGGCGGTGTTATTGCGCAGTTGGTCGGAACGGATGTGATCCTGCCACCAGATGACCGCGCACGGATCAAGGCCTTTGCGATCAACAAATTTCGTGGCGATACCACGCTATTTGAGGACGGTATGACCGCAATTGCACGGCACACGGATTGGGTTAGTCTTGGGATCGTTCCATGGTTCAAGGATGCATGGAAGCTCCCCGCAGAAGACGTAATGGATGTCGCAACCCGCGCAGGTGGTGCCATCAAGGTCGCTGTCCCTCGCCTGAACAGGATCGCAAATTTCGATGACCTTGACCCTTTGGCCGCGCAGCCAGATGTGACCGTTGAAATCATCGAAGCGGGCCGACCTTTGCCGGGCGATGCCGACTTGGTGTTAATCCCAGGTTCAAAGTCGACAATTGCAGATCTGGCACATTTCCGCGCCCAAGGGTGGGATACCGACCTGTTCGCCCACGTCAGACGTGGCGGCCATGTGTTAGGCATTTGTGGTGGCTACCAGATGTTAGGGCGCGAGATTGCCGACCCTGAAGGCATTGAAGGCCCAGCAACCCGCGTACGCGGCCTAGGGCTGTTAGACGTGACCACAGTAATGTCTGCGCAAAAACGCCTGACATTGAGCGACGCTGTCCATATCAGCAGCGGTGCACCTGTTTCGGGTTATGAAATTCATATTGGCGAAACCGTGGGGCCCGATAGAGCCAACGGCTGGTTGTCATTGGATGGCCGTATAGAAGGCGCTGCCAACGCCAGCGGTCACGTCAGGGGATGTTATTTGCATGGTCTGTTTGCCGCAGACGAGTTTCGGCAGAACTTTATGAGCGACATTGGGGCACCGGTGCAGGCAATGGCTTATGAAGCCGACGTCGAGACAACTTTAGATGCGCTCGCGGTTCATTTAGAAGACTGTTTGGACATCGATAGAATATTTGCCTTGGCTGAACCCATTCGAACCTAGTCAAATTCCTGACTGGACAGGATACGATAGATTTCACGGCGCACAAGTTTGCGGACGTTGCGAGTGATACGTTCCCCCAATGGACCCGTAAGTTCTTCCCGAACCACCTCGGACACAAGAGCACGTAAAGCTTCTTCGTCTAGCGCGACGCCTCCTGCTTCAAGCAGGCCATCCAAATCGTCGTCTTCGTAAACGTCTCCGGCAGAGCTTTCTGCACCGTTTGCCTCATCGTGACCTGGCGTTTGGCCACTCTCTTGCGCATTATCTTCTGTCAGCGGTTCGTGACTGCCTTCAGGTGTCTCATCTTGAGCATCAACTTGCGCATCTTCAACGTCTTCAAAGGAACGGGCAACAGCGCCAGGCCAAGCTATCGTTTGGCCCATAACCTCGCTGCCATCGGGTTCATATTCTTCAGCGCCGCCACCAATCGCGGCTTCGAGCTCTGTGATTGATGCGACCAATTCTGATCTATCTGGTGAGGTTGCGGCGGGTTCGACTTGAGTTGCTTCTTCAACGAGGATTTCCGGTTCAGGCTGCGCCTCATCTTCCGCTGATTTTCCGTCTTCGACGACTAGCGGCCCCCACACCATGTTCGTTAGCTCAAGCGGGCCATCAGTCACGTCATGTTGAGACGTTTTTTCGTCTTGGTCATGGTTTTCTGTTTCAGCGACATTGGAAGGCGCCGTATCGGCGTCATTAACTTCGCTTGTTTTCCCATCTGCGTCATCGTCAGACCTAAACCAACCATCATCGGTTCCATCTTCAACCTCTACGCGCGTACTTTCATCGGCAACGTCTCCATCTACAACCATTAGAGCCGGCGTAAGAACAAAACGGCTAGAAGCCGATTCGGCGGTTTCGGGTTCTTCGGCAGATAACTCTTCGGCCTGCGTAATGGCCACCGCGGCAGACGCAGCCTCGCGCGAACGAGCCTTATCTCCATCGCTTACAAGCCTACGGATGGAAGAAAGCACATCTTCAATTTCGACATTCGTAACGGGGTCGGACATTCGCTATCCTGCGGTTATTTCTGCATTCGCCTCAGGCTTGTACCTTAACGTGCCACTTGATTCCAAACAACCGATAGTCCGCTTTTGATCTAATCTCCGATAGCCTGCAAAACGCGATCCAAAGCTTGCCCCTGTTCAGAGCGTGCTGTCGGTGCATCGCTAACGAGATTGTAATACGCAGTGGGATCATAGGTTTGAACACCAAGATTCAGGTGTTCTGCTGTCAAAAGCCCCATTGTGGACAAGACTTGATAGCTTGCGATCACACTATCTGCGTCCGCAGACACCTTGGATACACGTGCATTCAGTAGATCCTGTTCGGCGTTCAACACATCTAATGTGGTTCGTGCGCCCAATGTTGCTTCTTCCCGAATCCCCCGAAACGCCGTCTGCGCTGCGCGGATCTGCAAATCTGTTGCCTGACTACTGGCTTGCGCAACCTGAAGGATCGCATATGCGTTCCCAAGGTTCTGACTCACAGACTGGACGGCTAGCAGAAGCCCAGCTCGGTTGGCATCGCGGTTGGCCTGAGCTTCGCGGACCAGCGATTGCAACTGCCCACCTGCATAGATTGTTCCACCATACGTGAGGCTCAAACCTTGCGTCACATCGCCGGCGTCATCTGCTTCAAGTGAGCCACGTAATGACAGCGTCGGGTTTAGATTTGCCTGCGCGCGCCGAATATTGAGCTCAGCTGCTGTTACAGCATGCTGTGCTGCTATAACATCGGGGTGATTTTGTTGCGCGTAAGACCGAGCGCTTTCAATATTCGCCTCGACACGTGCTGGAGAAACGACTTCTAACGCTCCGGGTGCACGCCCAATCGCTGCGCGAAACTCTTCATTTGCCTGAACCAAATCGCCTTCTGCGGCCGCCAACTGGCTTTGAGCAGCTGCAAGCTCTGCCTCGGCCAAAGACACATCCGTTCGGGTAACTTCACCGACTTCAAATCTGTCTCGTGCCGCCTGCAGTTCGCGCTGGATGACTGTAACATTACTACGGCGCAGCGCTAAAAACTCGGACGCACGGCGCACGTTCATATAGGCGGTAACACCGCGCAATAGGATGTCTTGTTCAATCCCAATCAAGCCCTGCCGCGTTTGCAGGACCAATGCCTTCTGCGCTTCGGTCGCAAGTTCGCTCGCACCATGATCATAAAGTAACAGGCTGGCTGAGACTGTCACGCTGGCGCTTAGGCTATCGGCAATACGCGGCCTCGTCCCAGTTACACGCCCGTAGGCGGCTTCGGCTTCCCAAGTGATAACCGGGCGCAGCGCGGCAAGGGACTGAGCGACACCTTCGTCCGCTGCCCGCAACAGAGCACGGTTTTGATCCAACAAGCCCGAATTATGATATGCATCGCGCAAGGTATCGGCGAGGGTTTCGGCCTGAACAGGAGCCGAAATTACCGAAACCGCCAGAATTCCAGCTGCAATAAGACGCTTGAAGGCCATTTTGGATCCTCTTCTAAAACCAAGTATTACAACTAACGTGCGCGAATACCTAAAAGCTAAACGCGACCTCTTTGGTGAAACCACGCAACACAGGGGCGCCGGCGTTGAAGGCCATCCGCCAGTTTACAACACCATCGATCTTTCGGCCGATGCGAACTTCACCCAACGCGCCTTCTGCGAAAATCGCAATAATCCGGCCACCCTCTTTGATCTGTGTCAATAACGCATCCGGGACAACCGTCACGCCACCTTGCAGAATAACAACATCATACGGGCCATTTTTCGCCGCCCCATCTTCTAGGGGCGCCTCAAAAACTGCGGCATTGTCCACGCCTTGTGCCGTTAAGATGGCCTGAGCCTCTTCCGCAAGAGCAGCGTCATCTTCAACTGCAACAACGAAGTCAGCCATCCGCGCCAAAACTGCGGTCGAATAGCCAAGCCCACATCCTAGATCGAGCACAACATCACTTGGTTGTATGTCGAGGGCATCCAACATCTTACCGAACGTGCGCGCTTCCAGCATCACTCGATCGTCGCTAATGTGGATATTCTCACCAATATAGGCCGCCTCACGTTGGTTGTCCGGTACGTATTCTTCACGCGGAACAGCCAATAAGGCGTCGATGATTGGAAACTTAGTTACGTCAGATGGGCGTACTTGCGTATCAACCATCATGGTACGGCGGGATGTATAGTCGGCCACGAGCTAAACTCTTTCGTTCAGAATCTACCGCCCATACATGCCATACCCCCCGCCGTGCCGCAATGTCCCAAAAGCACCCATTTGTGTCATTGTTGGCAAGATATGTCTGGAATGGCATTTTGAGCTATTGAACCGGCTTACGTTCACAGCTAAACGAACGATGCACCATAGGCGGCGAGTTGGCGGAGTGGTGACGCAGCGGATTGCAAATCCGTGTACACCGGTTCGATTCCGGTACTCGCCTCCATATAGTCCATTTTGGACTTAACCCCCTGAAAGCATTGAAATTCAATAAGTTCCACCTACATTAGACCGTATGATGGACTGTAACTTGGACTATATCGGGCTGGTAAATCGACCCGATTATCACCCCCCGACCCTCGTGCCGCTTTCAGCAAAAGGCGGCAAATACTACGTTTGCGTGACGATGCCTGACGCCCTGAGGAAAGGTTCTCAGAAGCAGATGATGCGTTCGACAGGTACAACGGACGAAAAGATCGCCAAAACCAAGCTCGTTGCTTTGGCCAACGAAATCTATGCAGAATTTGATCGGAAGCTTACTGGTTTGCATGGCCAGTACGTCGCCGACACTGAAGAGGCCGCGTACACGTCAACGATTGGCGACTTCTCAAAGGTCTTCACTACCAACCCACTGCTCATCCAGAAGCACGGCCTAGATAAGGACCCTGCCCTCAAGATCACAAGGCTTTTGCCAAAGTGGATCGAGGACATGGAAGAAAGAAACAAGAGCAACCACAAGGAACGCACCTCGCGACGCAATAAGCTGAACGAGTTCGTCAAAGTCGTCGGCGACCTGCATGTAAAGGACATCACCAAAGTCCATGGCTACCAATATGCAAAGTGGAGCCATAAGCAGGGCCGAGCCAACAAAACCATTCGTTCGTTGAACACCAAAGTCGTAGCGTTTCTGAACTGGTGCGAACGGGAAGGTCATATTGAGGACAACCCATTGGCCAACCTGAAGCTTGCAGACTTCGGCCAGGAATCCCTACCGTACCTGCCATTTGATCCAGATGAATTAAACGATCTGTTTGCTCAAGACATGGAGCCTCAAGATCGACTGTGTTTGACGCTTCTGGCCATCACGGGTGCCCGACTGGACGAGATTGCCCTTCTGACTTGGGAGCAGGTGAAAACAGACTTCGCTGGGCTGATGTATATTGATCTGCGGCCAGATGAGACCAAAGTCAAAACGGACGGATCGCATCGTGTGGTACCGATCCACTCCAAAGCAGAGTGTTTACTTTCGGGCGGAACGGGACGGATTTTCGACTACAAGCTGGATGCAGATGGCAAAGCTCAGAATGCCGCAAGCAAGCAACTGATGCCTTATGTTCGCAATGTGACACAGCATGAACGTAAAGTCGTTCACTCTTTACGAGGCACATTCAAGCAGATGCTTGAAAATGCAGGTGTCACCGTTAAGATGGTCCACCAACTCGAGTCTGGTGAAATCACTCTGGCGGATATCGAGCGTTCAATGAAAGACAATATGGTTGAGAAGCGGGTAAACGATAAGATCACAGGGCATTCGGCGAGAGATACATCGGGAAAGTATGGCTTTGGCCCGCTGCTGATCCCAAGAGCGATTGCGGTTGAAAGGATCGACCTTGGTTTCTTGAACCTCGTCAAGAGGTAGCTTGATGCGAGCCAAAGAGCGACGATATCAGAAGCGCAGGCGATCCACGACATCGGGTTCAGTTTCTTCAAGCACTCCAATAGAGGGTCCGCTGCTTGCAAGGATCAGTAATGAAAGCCCAATATCATGGCGTTCCGATATCAAGGAATGTTCGGTTGCTGCTTCTCCGAGCCAGACGCCTTTGTCATGCTGAACCTGCTCGGCTAGACCCACACACCCAGAACGGACGACTATAGGCGATGCAATTGGAACTGATTTTGGAGCGAGGCCCGATACCTTTATGTATGCACCTGACTTGAGTGCTGGTTCACTTGATCTCGCCCAAAGAATAAACCCCTCACGAGATACTACCAACATGGCCCTTTGCTGCGTGTATGACAGCCATCGAAGTGTAGCCGCCATTAGCGACACTTGATACCGTTCCGCACACTCGCCAAGCTGCTGAAAGTCGGCCTTAGACTTGGGTGGGATATTGGCCCGAAAGTCATCAAGAGGCATCAGTAGGCCCGCCGCGAACTTGTTGGCCTCAGCCTCGACAAGATTATATTCGCTATCCCATTGCCCCATCTGCTCCAGGGTACACTGCAACCCGTCAGGGTACTTCTCACGATGAAGTAGGTAGTGCCCGAACTCATGGGCCAGCGTGAAATTGGCCCGACCAGTGGACTTGATTCTAGATGAATAACCAATCCCCCATTCTTTCGAACCGCCCCCACGAGGGATGAGCGCCCCCTCAAATCCATCGAAGGGGCGACTAACAACCTTCGTTATCGGGTCAGAAGGAAAGACCTGCTGCGAGTACTCAGTCGCTAACTTTGCCACATCCACAGGGAACCGATCTTGCCCCAGTACCTGCGTCATCATCAATGTCAGATCATTGGCCCAGCGGTCTGGGGTCTTATGCTTGTTCATTCATCATCCCAGAGGTCTAGCATCCGCCGCATCGTTTGCTGTTTGTCCGCATCTAAGCCGCTAAACTTCCTAAAGAAAACTTTATCCTCTGGTGCCAAATCATCTGTTGAGTTGATGGGGGTGCCTATCAATACATCTACTGTAGTTCCTAGCACTGATGCGATTGCAGCGAGTTTGTCGGCCGATGGTCTAGGTGGCGTTTTATTCTCCAACTCCCAGATGTAACTCTTGCTGCATTCTGCTTTGTCAGCCAGTTGGTCGAGGGTTAACTGCCTCGCCTTACGCCGTTCGCGTATGCGCTCACCCATGGGCGTCGTCATGAAGAATCTCCCGTTTTCCTAAAGTTCAGAGTAGACGTATTTTTCGTTCTTGACAAACGATTAGATGAGTCGGATGCTGTTCAGAGTAGCGATACTTCTTAGTTGCCCACTCTCGCACCACCTGGTTGCGGCGATACATGCGCCAAAGAAGCTGGCTTTGTAATGACGTCGAAACCTTGGTGATTGAGAAGGAATGACTATGAAGGGTAGCAAAAATATTTTTATCAGCCACATTCATGAGGATGATGCGGGCTTGGCAAAGCTGAAGACATTGACGCGCAACCATGGTCTCACTGTTCGAGACGGATCCATTAACAAAGAAAAGCCGAACAAGGCTAAGAATGCCGACTACATTCTCAACAAGATTATTGGCCCTCGCATCAAGTGGTGCAGCGTCATGGTCGTCTACATCACGCCACAGACTAAAAATAGTGGATGGGTTGATAAGGAAATTTTGCGGGCTGCCAGCTTGGGTAAACGTATTGTTGGGGTGTGGGCGCATGGACATGCTGGATGTGAACCTCCTGCCAAGTTGAAGCAGTTAGCGGACGCCATGGTCGGCTGGGACGGTGGGCGCGTTGTTGATGCACTGACAGGTGACTTCAACGGTCGAGAAAAACAGGACGGGACGGTTTCCGACCCCATCTTGTTCAAAAGGGTAAAGTGCCAATGACTGTCTGGTCTTACAAGGTTGCTCGTGACTACGGTTTTGCCCCTAATCCTTTCCATGGAGTCTGCACTCTCGCGTGTTGCAAGCCGTTGATACGAGGTCATGCCGATATCGGTGACTGGGTAATTGGGGCAGGTTCGAAAGCCAATGGGCTATGGGGCAAAGTCGTCTATGCGATGATTGTCGATGAAATCATGACGTTCGATCAATATTGGAATGATCCCAGATTTCAGATGAAGAAACCCGTTCTTGAGGGGGTTCATAAGGGGTTCTTTGGCGATAACATCTATCAGCGTGACGGGAGTGCCGATGGGTTTCGACAAGCAAACTCCCATCACAGTATGAGAGATGGTTCAGTTAATACCGACAACCTTCGCCAAGACACCCAAGCCGACCGCGTGTTGCTGGCACGGCAATACGTCTACTTTGGTGCGGACGCGGTCACTCCGCCACAGCACATATTCGGTCGACTTGGAGAACCGTTCCCTCGCGACGTTCGGACATATAAAAGCTATTCCCCAGAGATGCAGCAGGCCATCAAAGACTGGCTGTTAGAGTCGTTCGACTGGGGGTTAAGAGGGCTTCCTGAGGCATGGGGCAATGCCATCGAGGGGAGGCACACATGACTTATGATATCAACGCATATTGCGATGAAGTGCAGGCAACTGATCGTTTCGAAGAGGGAGAGACCCAACCCATATTGCTTGGTCTCTTCGGCGAAGTGGGTGGCGTGATGTCAGCAGTCAAAAAGTTGAAGCGGGAGAAGAAGGCATACATCGGCTTCCGCGCAAATGTCATCGACGAACTTGGCGATGCGTTTTGGTATTTCACTGCTTTAGCTCGACGGTTCGATATTTCAGTGGCTCAGTTGCTGTTAGAACTCAATACGTCAGCCCCCAATGAAACCCAGTCGGTGATTGCGTCTGACGATCCGCTCTGCCCAGTGACCATCTCCAACAAGATAGGCCCCAAACAAGAGGTTTGTGATCAGGCATTGGTCAACATCGGACGCACCAGTGCGGACATGCTGCGGGTCCAATCGATGAACCATGATGAGCGACTGGATGTCATGAAGTCGTTTGTTCGAAATTTTCTGACTGTGCTGGGTGAATGCAACGTCAGTTTTTCCGAAGTGTTGACTGCGAATGCCAAGAAGACGAGATCGCGCTTTGGCAAGCTTGATTTGTCATCACAACCTGACTTTGATACTGGTTTCGTTGAATATGAGCAGCTTCCTCGACAATTCGCCATTGAGATGCGGGAACGTGACAACGGGAAGGTTTACCTGCGTTGGAACGGTGTCTTCATAGGTGACCCACTGACAGACAATATCGCTGAAGGTGACGGTTTTCGCTACCACGACGTGATCCACTTTGCGCATGCTGCGATTCTGCATTGGTCGCCCACGATGCGTGGGTTGCTAAAGCGCAAACGCAAGAGTGACCAACTTATCGATGAGAGCCAAGACGGTGGCCGTGGTGTTGTCGTTGAGGAGGGATTGGCCGCCTGGTTGTTCTCAAAAGCAAAGGAACTCGACTATTTCGAAGGCCACACTAGCGTGTCCTTGGACCTGTTGAAACATATCCAAGACTTTGTGCGGGGTTACGAGGTTGCTCAATGCCCTATGAATCTTTGGGAGAAGTGTATCCTTGACGGATACGGGGTGTTTCGTCAGGTTCGCAGAAACAAGGGAGGTCTAATAATAGGTGATCGTGACACGCGAACTCTGCAATTCAAGAAGCTCGACACATGACTGACCCAACCTCTCAATCAAATGAACCGCTCTTCTCTTTCTCGATATCCGAGGACTTAAGCATGTCACTCGAGCTTGGAGCATGGGTTGCGCCTGTGGTGTTGCTCCTTGCAGCGGCGTTTCTGATTTGGCTTTGCTTTCGTGGTCGGATCGGTTTGGGCAGTTTTGAACTCGACAGTGCAGGCATCGGCATTGGTGACACCAATGTCAGTTTCAAACCAAACAGGACCGACCGACAAATCGCCTATGCGATCTGGGTGGAACTAAGCACAAGAAAGGTTGGGCTGGCGATTGATCCCGAACACGATGTGATCTCTGAGGTCTATGACTCTTGGTATAGCTTCTTCGGCGTAACCCGCGACCTGATCAAAGAGGTTCCCGCTCACAAACTCAAGAGCAAGGGAACCCGTGCGATTGTGCGGGCTTCTGTTCAGGTGTTGAATGAAGGACTTCGACCGCACCTCACCCAATGGCAAGCCCGTTATCGAAGATGGTACGAAGCGACGCTGAACGATGATGCCGTTAGAGACCCGCAGTCCGTTCAGCAGGAATTCCCGAAGTACGACGAGTTGGTAAAAGACCTTCTCGAGATCAACGCAAAGCTGATCGAATACCGACGGGCGATGTATCAACTGGCAACTGGTGACCCTGAGAGCATTATCGCAATCGATGAATAGCACTCGATTTGACTCGGGGCGGAAAGATGTCGCGAATAGCTGGATGGCGGTTGGACTTTAGGAGACGAAAATGACGAAAGTATTTGTTAGCTATCATCATGACAATGATCAGTACTACCGTGAACATCTGGCTGGACTCGGTCGTATATACGGCGCTTTCCAAGATGGTTCTGTCGAGGTGGGTGACATCGATGATGATCTACCCAGCGAATCCATTCGTCGCATCATTAGGGACGATTATCTGCGAGACACCGAAGTAACGATCTTGCTGTGTGGGACCGAGACTAGATTCCGCAAACACATTGATTGGGAACTGAAATCCTCAATGATCGACGGGCGTGTAAACAAAAAATCAGGTGTATTGATAATTGATCTTCCATCAACACCTTCAACAAGTTGGCATTGCGGCCTTCCTGACGAAAAGGCCGTAATATACCCTGACTACAGGGGATCATGGATGAGCTTGTCGCAGAAGTCTGACTATCAGTCACGATATCCAGATATGCCAGAGCGAGTTATAGATAACCTTATGAACCCGAACGTTTCGATGTCAGTTGTGCCGTGGTCCCGCATTGAAAACCAACCAGAAAATTTGCGTTGGTTGGTGGATGCAACCGCAACTGCAGGTCGCACTAATCAGTATGATCTGTCTTTGCCAATGCGTCGTAAAAATTACAATCCAAAGCTTACAAACAAAGCGATCTGACCAGACGCAGAAGAAGTCTCCACAACTGCCTTTCTTGGTGCCGCCCTTACAATTCACGGCTATTTAAAGCCCCCATCTCTCCATTGCGGCGGCGGCAATCTCTGGTTCATCCCGAATACGGATCAATGTCTGGCGTGATAGTCCCGTTTGCTTGGATACGGCACTAGGACCATTGCCAAGACCCAAAAGACTCTGCGCCAACTCAAACGTAGCGCGATCATATGAAGGTTTGCGTCCACGGAACCGATCCCCTTTTTCCTTAGCAAGTTGAATGCCAGCTTGCTGAGCAACTTTAGTTGCTTCAGCCTGCGCCTGTGCGGTTGCTGCCAGAAACGCGATCATTGCATCCCGTACTGCTTGTTGAACTGGATCGGTGGTGGAACCGTCAAAGGTCATGCCATTGATGACGGTTCGGATGATGACCCCTTGTCGGATGAAGTGACGAACCGCATCGGTTACATCTTCGTAGTTACGTCCTAGTCTATCCAACCAACGCAGCACGAGCACATCACCTGAGCGGAGTTTGTCAAAAAGCCTGCGACCCTCTGACCTATCTTGCAGTCTCTGCTGCACCCCAGACACCCCATGATCAGCGATCACTTCATCGACCTTGAAACCTGCTGCCTCTGCTTGGGTGATTTGATGTTCGAGTGTCTGGTCCCTTGTGGAAACACGAGCGTAGAGAATGGTTTTCAAATCGCCTCCGAAAATGTCCGTATGATTCCTGTCCGTTTATATCGGTGTCCGTAAGTTGTTGGTAGGTCTAACGGACATATTTTCGGAAGGTTGTGTGATGTCCGCTACGGCATACTTTTGCGGACAGACTGGATGAGGTCTTTAGGCTGAGAAGATTCCTGCATTATCAGTGATAATGCGACCCGTCATTTCAATCTGACGAAAACTGATGCTCAATCGGAGAGATTAAGGCCGCAGGCGGGTTGCCAATTTCAACTTAATCCACTTGATTGAATGACGGGATGAACGTCACTTAAAGCTGATTCCAAAAACGGGTACCAGAAGCGTTATTACAACCTGCCGATGTCGTCGAAGGCGATAGCTCTAACGGATTCAATAACTGGCTACGCCCCATTTGACTAAAGTTGGAGACCATAGATTGTCTGAAATTCTCGTTCTCATGACGTGCAAGAGTGTAAGCGATACCATACAGGGTGGTGGGAGTGGCTGGTGGGTTTTGAACCAAGCCAGAGCATCTCGCGTTGATACTGTGGTCCTTATCCACAATGCACACGATAAACGTCAGCCTGGGCAGCCTAGCCGCCATAGGCAACCTTTTCTTGTTGGGCGTGTGTCAGACGTAATTAAGGATCATGATCGACGGGTTTCAGTGCAATTCTCAGAAATAGCTGATGCGAGTGGGGCATCGATTAAGTGGGAAGGCCAAAGTCCAGTATCATATTTTACAGCCGGGATACTTGACGACATTACAGTTGGTGAAATGCGGAGCTTACCCAGTGTTTCAGCAGAAGAAGCGCAGGAAGTTAGAAGAATATGGGAAAGAGACAACAAGGCTTAGCGACGCTTATTGTTCGGTTCTTGCACCCATTTTATGCAATGGGCATCAATCGTTGTTCACCAAAGGCTGCATGTTTTGCCATCACTTCTCAGTGGTTACTAAGAACTGTGGTTTGCCATGATGCTTGACTTGTCACGGCGGCACACCATTGCGGCGCAGATACTTGTTCGTGCTGAACGCATGGTAGTTCCAGCACTGCCACGGCTTTTGCATCCTCCAGTCCCTTCGCTGGGTTAGGTTTGACCAGATGAGTTTATATGTCGTCGCATCGAGTAGTCGCTTCATTCTAAGCTGACGCCTACGTCTCATTCGGTATTCAAGTTGTGTTCTCTTTACGAGATGTCGGATGCGACGCCTTGGTCTGTGGTAGCTATCGCATGGACGCTTCCATCTATCAGGGTTCTTTTTGCGAAGCTGTGCAAGCCGTTCAGGACTGAAGGGGCGTCCTTGACCTGTGCGAACCTCACGGCGATCTAGTTCATTACAGATGTCGGCATAAGCGACAGCCTGCCCACGGCTGTGGAACGTCATCTGCGATACGGTGTTAAGAACCGCTTCCTCGCGTTCTAAAGCCAATTGTTTCTTGGTGGCTGTTCCCTTTGACGATTGGCTAGAGATGCCATCGTAGCCCATCTCTCCGCCATTCTGGATATACCGTTTCATCCCCTTCAGCCGTGACTTCTCCTGTGCTTTGGTTTGTTTGGCTATAGCAATGTGCGCCCCATTCTTGATGACATCATTGACTGACATACCTGTCGATGCATCAAAGATGCGATGTCCGAGACCTTGTGCTTTGATGAGTTCAAATACGTCAGGTCTACGGGCAATCCGATTGGCGTCTGAGACCAGCACAATTGCGCCAGGATTTCGTTTTAAGTGGCGCTGTACCTTACCCAATCCTGAGGCCATTCGCACTTCTGCGTCTTTGAGGCCGGACATAACTTCTTTGACATCATAGATTGTAGACTGAACAATACTGAAATCAGGATAGAACAGTTTCACGGTATCAAGTTGATCAGCATAGCCTGTTCCTGCTTGTGCTTGTGTGCTGACTCTTCGGTAAAGTATGATCTGACCTGAAGCAATCTTCCTTTGAATGGTCTTTGAAATCATAATTTCACCACATGTAAAACCTTAACTAGTAGATCACCCACAGCGAGGTTTTTGCTCCTCTTGACCATCAATCTGATCATAACAATCGCACTGCAAATGCCATGACGTGTGCATTTGCAGTGCCTTCACACCAATATATTTAGGGGCAAAAGTTCTGGGGCTTCAGCGATTTCTCGATGATATCCCCTAAGTGTCTGTCCTTAAAGTAGAACTTCTAGTTCAGGTGCTGTGCTGATGCCGTCCGGACCCTAAATAGAGATAGGAGGATCAGGTTATGTCAGAGCGTAAGCAAGTAACAATTCGAGCCGTCAAGACGACCACATATGAACGTCTACAAGAGGTCAAAGAGACATCACGCATCCCGTTGGGAGCGTTGCTGGATGAGGCTGTCGAGCACTGGTGGAACAGTCTGCCAGAAGCTGAAGATACTTGATCAAGATAGCGGTGGAACGTGCTGATGTATGAGTTCGAGAATATCTGGACAGCCACGGCGAGGGTTAGCGTATCCCGTCTCACGCTCACATTGTGCCACACATTCTCGGTAGGTCTTAACTGCGAGTAAAATCCGGCCTGTGAAACTGTCGGGCCAGTCGATCTTGCTGAAGGCCGTATCGACATATGGGGTCATGATCTCGTCATATCGAGCTTCGGCTGTCATTCGTTTCTTCCTCTCGTAAAGCACAGGAATATTTAGGGGCCGAATGCCTAGTTCCGCCCTGATGGCATTCCGTTGAAGCAACCTTTCGAAGATGGCGGACTTCTGATCTGTGGAAATCAATACCAACGCGGATCAGTTACACCGTTGACGAAGCTGGCCGATGGCACGGCTAGAGCCTGCCAAAGGGAAGGTGGCGATCACATTACTTTGCTCGACTACTTCAAGAACCGATCCCGCCATCAACGCGGTTACCAGACCCTCGTTCCATCGGGGATAGTAGTCTAAGCCTGAAATCGATCCTTCGGCATTGCTTACCCGTTCAAACTCATAGTCTTGGTTAAACTGACCATCGACCCGTAGTGTGTAGATGCTGGTCTCCATGGGGAAGCAGGTTGGGCATGGCGCTGACAATCGTGCCGTGGGGTAGGTCGAAGATGCCGAATAGGGTTCACAGGACAATTCAAATGAATTGTTAGCCGCCAAGATGAATGCTGTACCATTGTCGTAGCCCCAACCACCCTGAGGTGGGGACGCCGTATTGGCGGACGCTGGTGCGCTCTCACAACGTTTCCAATAGGATGTGAAACCGTCACGCTGGATACTGACGCCATTGGCTGTCGGCGTGATCGTCATCTGCTGTTCATAGGTTGTGCCTTCAGCAGAACAAACCGCCGTGAACTCTGTGCCACGACCAGAGGACTGTGGATTGGTTAGATCGCAACGATTTTCGACCCCCTCAAAGATACCGTTCTGGATTGCCAAAGCACCGCCATCCAAGCCAACTTGATCTGGAGAGCAAGACCAATTCGCAGCCGACGGTTGATACAGACCATCGATGTTCTGGGCATACGCACCTCCACTTACGACCATCGCGATGAACGCCATTATGGCTTGAGCTTTAATCACGGCACTACCTCTCACTAGATCAGTCAACTGCGACGCCCCCTTGTTGTTCGATCAGTCGAATATCTACGTCTTGGCGTGACCGTCCGGTGCGAAACTCATCATAGAATGTAATCATCGTTGGTTTCGGTTGGTTGGGTTGGACACGGTCCCATCGGCGTGTGGAACTGACATATATGCCCCGTCGGAAGTTTGGACCCGGATACAAGGACGTGTCGGTGATAACAGTGATTGGCCCAGAATAATCACATCGTTGCTGTCCATTGATCCAGACACGAAGATATCCATCGTCACCCGTGCTAAAGTTGGTGTTGATCACGATGTCGGTCCAACGCCCACGGGCCTCGTCGATGCTGAACAGACGACATACGATTCCCCAGTTGCGGGCTTCCCCCCAGCCAAGACCTTCGTTCGCATCGTCAAGCTGGATCACGACATCATGGCTGCGGTTGCCGTTTCGGTAGGCTTCACCACGTCCAATTTGGACCAGTTTGATGTTGGGTGGGTTGCTACCACCCATTTTCCATTGACCAAAGACATTCATGAGGCTGACGTTTTGCGCGTAAGACTGGATGTTCTGGTTGTAGAACGACCAGCCGTACCAAATGTCTTCTCCAATTCTCGCCTGAGTATGTTCGCGATGGATGCCCACCTCACTTCGGTATCTTGGATTGCTACAGTCGCTCCCGCCGCAATCCCCATCACGCAGTTCATATCGTTCACTCACTTGTCCGGCTCGAACGGGTTCTCCTTCAACGGAATATCGAAACCCATGTTCATGTGGCATGAGTGCACGGTAGTAGCCTAGCGGTGCGTCGGCGCTACGTTGAACCGAGGTTGAAGCGGACACACAGGCCGAAACAGCAAGCAAGATGAGGAGTGTACTGACGAGCTTCATGAAATTCCTATTGCCCACACATAACGCGGCTGGTCCGTCCATCGATCAGATATTCGATAGTCACGAGTTCACTGCCACCAAAGTCACGGCGACGCTCACTGACAACCTCGACGACTTCAGCGGCATCGAGGCCGGAAAGCTTGTCGCGCAATTCACCATAGCCAACTTGCCCTCTCGATGACTCCAGCATCGATGAGATGCACGACCGCACCTGTTTTCGATCAGTAGGAAACGCAGTGGCGTACCCGACGTATCCCCCGATGGCGATGAAAGCCAAGGTAATAAAAATGTTCTTAGGGGTCAGTTCGTTCGTGTTAGCAGGCAATATGCGATCCTTCTTACTGTTTTTCATCTGCATTCGGCCCAGCACCATCCGCATCTTTGGAGCCTGCGTAATGCAGCCCGTACAGGTCATTCGGCGTGACCTGACCGTTGGTCGCATTCCACAATGCACGTGCTACGCGCTTTGATGGTGCGACCTCTCCGTCCTTGATCCGTAGAATCGTACTGGCACTGGTGCCGCAGGCCTTTGCGAACTCATGCAGGGTCAAACCATTCTCAGTCAGGTATTGTGCAAGTTTCATATGTTCCATATTCCGTTATACGGAACGATTCGCAAGTCTTTTTGAACTATTCTGTTCGTTAAACTTTCCTCACGTTCCGCAACGTGGAATAAAAGGAGGCATGAAAAATGCGTCCACGACATCATTTGGCAAAGTCCTTCAGAAGGCCCGTGCATCCAAGGGACTATCACTCGATCAGGGTGCGGAACTGCTTGGTGTACCCAAGACTACGTTATGGCGTTGGGAGAGCGGCGAGACCAAGCTCCACGCCCATCGGCTTGTCGATATCGCCGCCGCCTACAGCCTGTCGGTCTCTGACTTGTTTGAGGGTGAGACCGTGACCGCACCGACGCACACTGATTTTGAGCGCCTCGGCATCGTGGTCGAACACATCGAACGGATCATCCAGCAACTGGACAGCCGACCTGATCCGAAGGCGGTACGCACCGCTGTCGTGGAAGTCCTGCGACTGGAAACCACACGTGTATTTGAAACAACTGACAGTGAGTTTGACCCGCCCCGCTACAACGGCCTCGTTGAGGGCATTCTAGAAAATTCCTCATAAACGCATCTGAGTTCGCCTTGCTTGAGGCTTTCAGCAAGAAAGGCGAACTTGATCCGTAGCGGCACATCCCTGTCAAAACTGTTCAAAGTTTTACTGGGACAGGCATTGGGTTTCGATAGTAGTTATCGAGAAATTCATCCCTTGAGCTATTTAGCTTACGAGAGGATGCGGGAACCAGTGCTCCAAGAGCTTCAAAAACGACCGTTTGTGAGAAACGAAGCGGTTAGTGTGGCGACCGCCCAGTCGCGATCATGAGATGGTGCTGTTGGTGATGCGCACCGATTGTCATCAATCCAAAGAATCCCAATCCCAGCACTTGGTTTAGCTCTTCATCTGACTCGACCTGAACCAGCATCGATGCGCCACTATCTATTTCTCCAGCGGTGACGGTCCAATCCGATGATCCCTGCAACATCGGGCTATGTGCCAACACCATGCGTCTGATGGACGATGCTACCACATCATCTCCCGTGACTGTGAACGTCACACTCAACTCATCGACCTTTCGCTCAACCGATGCCCTCGTCGTCACGTTGTCCATATCCACGAGGTGATCACGCAGTGCTTTGATATCTACCTGCGCCCAGTCAGCGTCTGTGTCGTCACGCAGCAATGTCACGATTTCAGCAATCGCTGCGAACTGTGACTGACCCGTTTCGTTTGGTGACCCCGACGTATGCGCATGTTGTGCCATGGCGTTGGATGCGACGAACATCATGGCTGCTGATAAAAGTCCTAGCTTCATTGAATCCTCCTATTTCTTGATAACCCTATCCAACTTCGCTCTGGTCGCTTATGATCTCAATCATATGGCTTCTGATCCTTTCTCCCATCTACCCAGGACTGCGTGTCGCACAATTGACATGCAAAAAGGTGACGTGCTGTTTCGCCAGAACCAGACAACATCGGGCCTTTACCGTGTCGTCTCTGGGTGCGTGACGCTGAAACGCACTGGGCTAGGAGGCGACACTTTGACCCTTCATAGGGCGGTGTCGGGCGGGCTGTTTGCTGAGGCATCAGTCTTCTCAGAGACCTACCATTGCGATGCGATTTGCACTGAATCTGGGAGCGTCACGAAGATCGCAAAGGCAGATGTCAAAGCCACATTGCAATCCAATCTAGAGTTCTCCGAAGGCTTCACAAGGTTGCTTGCAATTCAGGTCCAACTGTACCGCGCACATATCGAGTTGCTGGCAATCCCGTCGGCCAAGGACCGCATCTTGGCTGCGGTTCAGGCAGGGTACTTCGATGCTACGGTGACCGAGTTGGCCACCCGCATCAATCTCAGTCAAGAAGCCTGCTATCGCGCACTGCGGGCATTGTGTGATGACGGTCGTGTGGTTCAAACAGGCCGTGGACAGTACAGCCTAACGTAATCATTCAGATCAATTGGCTGATAGTCAGCTAAAGTGGCACCGTTGGAGCCTCGCTCATCAAGCTGTCCAGCATCGGGCATGAAGATGTCCCCTCATCACAACTCGCAGACAGGCTCTGTAAGGCCGCACGAAGTCGTTCAAGACTATCAATCTTGGCATTGATCGCGACTAGTTGGTCTTCGGCCATGCTCTTCACTTCCTTACACGAACGGCCTTGCTCGTCGTTCAGTGAAAGCAACGTTTGGATGATCGACATCGGAAACCCAAGATCACGGCAACGCTTTACGAAACGCAACTTTGCGATTTCATCAGCGGTATACAGGCGTCGCCCTGCCGCCGAGCGATCAGGTTTCGGAACAAGCCCCTCACGTTCGTAATAACGGATCGTCTCAATGTGGACGCCGCTCTTCTGCGAAGCTTTCCCGATGGTAAACATTTCTCTTGCTCCTGTAGTCGCTACAGGAGCTATGATTGGATGGCGGGTGCCAATGCAAATCAAACTTTGGCGATAACCGCACAGTCGGGACGACGAGGGACAGCAATATGAAAAATAAACTACTGGTATTTGGCATTGGGGGGACGCTGCTTGCTGCGCTGTGTTGCTTTACGCCGTTGCTGCCAATCGTTTTGACCGCATTCGGACTTACTGGGTTATTGGGTGTGCTGTACAACGACGCAGTTTTGCTGCCAATTCTGGCAGGGTTTCTTATTCTTACGGGGTACGCGATATGGCTACGACGGAAACAGTAGTTGTTCTTGAGTCCACACTGACCTGTCCCGACTGCAGGCATGTCGAAACTGAAATGATGCCAACAGATGCGTGTCAGTGGTTTTATGAATGCAAGTCATGCCAAACTGTACTCAAGCCATTGAGCGGTGACTGCTGCGTTTACTGTTCGTATGCAACGGTTCCTTGCCCGCCGATACAAGAGGGCAAGTCCTGTTGTGGATGAAACGACTCCACTGAATTGTTAGTGGGGAGGGTTCCTGCTGGCTTGGACATCGCGTTCCCGTTCAGACCAAGTTGATCTGATGTAGGCGAGGATATCCCATATCTCGTCATCTGTGAGGGTTTCGCCGAAGCTTGGCATCCCGCTATTGACCCCAGTGACACCACTAACCTCCAATGCAGCAGCCCCACCGAGCTTGGTATACTCGAACAGCAGTTCATCGTCATGGTGCCACGTGTGACCTGTCTCGTCATGAGGCGGTGCTGGAAGCACACCATCGGCGTTCGGGGATTGCCAATTCGGCTGCCCCTCAAGGTTGGCACCGTGGCACGATGCGCAGTTGTCTGCATACAGGCTTTGACCCGCAACGATGTTGCGATGATCCCAGTTGTGATCAGCGGCGACTGGCGATGCCAGCGATAGCAAGATTGCGATCACCCACCTCATGCCACATTCACCCATGTGCGCATCCCGCCAACGGCGTGGCTGAGCATGTGGCAGTGCAGCAGCCAACGACCGGGGTTGTCGAAGACACAGATGACATCACGGCTTTCACCCGCGTCTACTAGAGTTGTGTCACGCAGGTCGCCCAAGGCTCCGTTCTCTTCAACCTCGTAGAAATGGTGACCGTGCACGTGGATGCCGTGCGGAAACGAGGTGTCGTTCACAAATGTAATCCGCACAGTCTCGCCATTTTGGAATGATCCGAACGGGTCATCTTGTAGGTCCGAGACGTTGTTGAAGGCCCAGATATTGTCGCCATCGTGGCGACCGCCCATTGCACCACCCATCATCGTCAACGTCAGATGCTGCGTGGGTTCAGCAGGTGTTGGCAGGTTGGACGGTGACAGCGCCATGATCGCTCCAGCCTGCCTATCCGTATTGGTGCCGCTTACAGTCAAATCAGCCAATCTATATGATCCCTGACGGGTCAACATATCAAATCCAACGGGACCAGTGATGTCTACGATCAGGTCGGCCCGTTGTGCGGGTGCGAGGGTAAGCTCGGCCATAGGACGTGGCTCCGATAGAGCCATGCCATCCAAGGCCACAACCAATCCGCTGACGCCACTGATCGCGACAGGAAAGATGCGATTCGTCGCTGCGTTGATCAGTCGAAACCTAACACGATCTCCAGTCTTCACCTGATCTTGGGACAAGAAAGCACGGGCGAAATTCCCCATGTAACCGCCATGGGCGACACTGTGCATATCGGTAAACTCTTTGGACAGGCTACCATCTTCCTGCATCTGCCAATCTGCCATCAACACGGTGATGTCGTGATCGATATCTGGGGGCGTTTCGTCCTCAACAATCAGTGGTCCCATCATGCCACGTGCGACTTGTTCATGAGAAATGTAATGGGAATGATACCAATAAGTGCCTTCGTCTGGCGGTATAAAGCTATAGGTTTTGGTGTCGGAGGGTTCGATCAACTCTTGCGTCAGTATCGGCACACCATCCATCTGGTTTTCCAGCCTGATGCCGTGCCAATGCACTGCGGTGCCTTCTTCAAGATCGTTCTCGACATCGATGTTCACACGCTCACCACGACGCACCCTTAGTTCTGGACCTGGCATTGATCCATTGAAGCCCAGCATGGAAGTCACACCATTTCCATCTGGTAAGATTTGTTGCGTCACCGCTTCTGCCTTCAATCGTAACGTATCTTCGGCTGCGAATATGGGCATAGGTAAGATCGCGGTGGCTGAAACGGAGGCCAAGAAGTGTCGTCTATTCATGTGGTGCCTCATGTTGGCAGAGTCAGGTGTGTTGTCAAAACAGCGGTCGTGCCAAGCACAGCAAGGATGACCAGCCATTCAACAGATATAGATTTAGAGAGATGGCTTGCAGCGGCTGGATCACCTGCTCGGAGCGCGGGAATGAACCGAAGTTTATTGGCCGCAGCCAACCCCAGCAGAGCACCTATGAGAAGAACCTTGATGATCAATGCTTGCCCGTATCCAGTCCCGATAAGTGCGGTGAACGACCCAACAAGCTGGTAGCCCATGTAACCACCAACGATGATCAGCACGGGGACTGTGACAGTCGCAACAACGCCAAATCGGTGCCCCACGTTCGCAGCAATGTTAAAGGTGTCGGGTATCGATGCTAGGCGCTTCAATGGCGTGAGAACGCCGATCCACAGTGCGACGGTCAGCAAATGCAACGTCAAAGCGATGTCGAGCAGCGTCGTGTCTCGGCTAGAGATGTGTCCGACGTGATCGAATGACCAGATCGCCACGACTCCCCCCAGAGCCGAGACCCAAGCTCCAACACGCCCCATGAACAAGCCAGCGATCAACAGACCTAGACCCACCAAACGCAATAGCAATGCCGTACCTACAGGCGTCGTCCATAGCAGGCCCAGCATCTCTGGATCAGTCATACCGCTGAGATCACCCGTCAGGTTGGCTCCGCGTAATGAGAAGGCAAGGATGGTCGCCGTCAATCCTAGAACGGCGAATGCTGCGGCCAAACCACGTGTGCGATCTAGCCGAAACATCAGCGTCGCCATGACAGTGCCAGCCGCAGTCATCACGCCGAGGTAGAGGGCAAATTTCGTGACGATGGCCGCCAGTCCAAGCGTATCAGGCATTGTTATTCGACAGTGAAGCTAAAGCTACCGTTCAGAGCATGGCCATCCACACCAAGCCCACGCCATTCGATCACATAGGTTCCCGCTCCCATGTCGTGCATTGGTAAGGCAAACTCCTGCGTGAAAGCCGTTTGTTCGCCAAGGTCCATGTCCATGCTGTGTGTTTCGGCATGTGTGATCACGACCCGCGTCAGGCGTATGTCACCCTTGAAGCCCATCAAGACTTCGGTCGGCATCTCCGTGACGGTGGCCTCGTTAGCTGGTGTCGTTGCATCGAGGGGCGAGTGCGCCATCGCACCCGTGGCCCAAATCCCGATCATGCCTGCAAGTAGAATAGCTTTCATTGTTGTTTCCAGTCTTGTTGTTTGAGATCAATTGATCCCGTTGGCACGTTGCAGTTCCCGAATGTAGGCGATGATCATCGTGACATCGCCCCTTGTTACCCCCTCAACAGGGGGCATGTCGCCAAATGGCCAATGGTGTCCCCGAACGCCCACAGCAGCGGCCCGTTGGAACGCCTCATCGCCGTGATGGCTTGGCTCATAGATAACGTGGACCAGCGGCGGTGCGACGCCATCTTGGCCCGCAGCGTTCCCCCCGTGGCAAGCCGCGCATTTGGCCTCGTAGGCGAATTGCCCGATCTGGGCATTCTGGGATAGCGTGTCGGGCAGCAGGACATTTGCAAGAACTCCGTCTTCCATGGCGATGGCAACGTCTGTCGTTGTGGTGTGGGGTACTGTGGGCCACATCGCGTAGCCCACACCACCTGCAACCAAAATTGCAGCAATAGCGATAGTCGATTTCATTGAAGGCACTGATCCTCACGTCTTTTTACCATCGCTAATCCTTCCAGTTGGTGGAAGGTCAAACGTTTTCTTATCGCAGCTTCGAGAGCATCCAGACCGCCATGCCGATCATCATCAGGTTCTCGGTAAGCGACACAAACCCAAGCGGAACTTTACTGTCACCGCCGACACAGGCGCACTTGAGTTCGCGTTTGTCGATGTAGACCGCCTTGAACACACTGATCGCGCCGATGCTTGCCGCAAACAACGCGGCTGGTGCAGACAACCAGGTGAGAACGCCCGCCATCATGAGCAGCCCCGCTCCCGTCTCAACGAAAGGATAGACGTAGCCATAGGGAACCCAACGCTGAGCAAGCAGGTCGTAGTTCAGGAACATGGTGGCGAACCGTTCAACATCTTGCAGTTTCTGTAGACCCAACAAGACCATTGAAATCGAGATGAACAACTCAACCGCCCGACCCGTGAACATAGTGCCAAGTGTGAGCCAGGTGACTGCAACAGCCATCAACGCAGCAACCGTGAACAAGGTAACCACGGGCTTATAGGTAGTGGCATCATCAGCCTTGGTGGCTTTCCCAAAGTGTACACTCAGGTCATCGAAGCCACCAATGCGGGTTACACCAATGAACGTCTGTGGCGTTGTCTTCACATCATGCTTGGCTTTGAACGCATCAACCTCATCGCGGCTGGTGAGGTGGCGATCATCAACTTGAAAGCCCTGACGTTCCAGCAAGTCTTTCGACTTCAATCCGTAAGGACACATGTGGTCGGTCATCACCATCCGATAGAGGGTGGCAGTTTTGTTGACGGTATCCTTGGGCATGATCATTCTTTCCTTACGCAGGTGCGGGCATCCATTCGACTGGTACCTTGAAACTCGTTCATCACCAACCTAATCTCTCCAGTAACTGGAAGGTCAAGAGGTGAGTTCTGTGAATATTTCTGCTGCGTCGAAGGCTGCGGCTCTCCCCGTCAAAACCGTGCGTTACTACGCTGACATCGGCCTTGTTCAGGCTCCGTCACGTTCTGATGCAGGGTACCGCACCTATGACGATGCTTCCGTCAGAAAGCTCGTCTTCATCCGAAGATCACGAGAGTTTGGCTTCACCATCGAAGAATGCCGTGAGCTTCTCGGACTATACCAGGATCAGGACCGCACCAGTTCAGAAGTGAAACGGATCGCGTCCAAGCGGTTGGAAGAGATCGAAGAGAAGCAACGTGAACTTCAATCGCTTCATGATGAGTTAGCTCACCTGGTGACATCTTGCCGTGGTGATCAACGCCCCGATTGTCCGATCATCGATTATCTCGGTTAACCGTTGATTTGAGCCAAAGCCTTAAGGTCTCGGCTGAGCGCACAATGGTCAACTGGTCCCTTTCGCGTCATAGGAACCTCCTGACCTTGGCAGCGTAATCGGCATATTTCTTACCGTAGGTCCGTCTTAACCAAGGCTCTTCCGCAAATGGGGCTACAATGAGAACCGATACTGACACCAACCCGATCACGAATGCCGATGGCGATGCTGACATCATGACCCACCCCAAAACGATCATGATGTCGGATACATATTGCGGGTTACGAGAATACCGATACAGCCCTCCTGTCCGTAGCACACCAGAAGCACCGCCTGCTTGATCGACGCCAAACTTCATCACTTCCGACCAAACACCCAGATTACCAAGGGCGATCAACGTCCCTCCCAAACCGTATCTGATCGCAGCGGGAATGGACCAAGAACCCCACTCCATGACACCAACAACAATCATGGTGCCAAACAGGGTGAACGTTGGCAGCCAAACCAAGATAGGTGTCAGTGCGGTATACTCTTTTGGCGGCCACAGTCGGCGTTCGGGATAAACGATGGACCAGACAATCGCAGCCAAGGTCCCGAACGCAATAACGACCCCTATGGATGTAATCAGAACGACCATCATGTTGTCCTGTGGATGTGCTTCATGGCATCTCTTCGTTCCTGCAACGCCTGACGCACAATCTGGAACGCTGACGACAGGAATAACGTCGCCATAATCCCCGCAACGATCAGGTCTGGCCAACCTGTCGCGGTTCCCCAGACACCGAGGGCGGCTAAGACAACAGCTACATTGCCGATGGCGTCGTTGCGTGAACACAGCCACACCGATCTAACGTTGGCGTCTCCATCCTTATATCGAACCAGCAGCAGAACGCTGGCCAGGTTTGTTGTCAGTGCCATAACTCCAACGACGCCCATAATACCCGCTTCAGGCACTCCAACGTAGAATACGCGGTAAAGGGTTGATCCGAAGACCCAGAGGCCCATCAGGAAGAGGCTCAACCCTTTTGCCAATGCAGCGTTCGTGCGCACCTGAATGGACGCACCAATGACCGCTAGTGAGATACCGTAGGTCAGGGCGTCGCCCAAGAAGTCCAACGCATCGGCCCGAAGGGCTTGAGACTGGGCATAGTGACCCGCCGACATCTCGACCACAAACATCGTGGCATTCAGGGCGATGACAACCCACAGGCGGCGTTTATAGTCGGCAGATACACCTTCGAACTTGGCTTCGTGTCCACAGAAACCCGACATCACACAACCTCCTTCACATAAGGCTGTTGAGGGGGCAATGCAGTTGCAGGACCGTTAGGGATGGTCGGCACAACGCCACGACGAAGACGTACTACACGTGCGTTCATCCAGTGGCGGATCACGAGACGATAGAGCAGCCGCTTGATCCCACGCAGTTGCCGATGTTCCGCAAAAAATGCATCTGGTGAATCAAATGTGCCAAAGTCGGCGTTGATCCCCGCTCTCTGGATATATGTGTCACGCCCAGACCAGCCGACAGCAGGGGCATGGAGGTTGTCCGTGCCAGCACCATAGGCACAGATACTATCTTGATCGGGGAAAGCCGTTTGCAGGGCAGTCAGAACGGCCTCATCAAGGATGAAACCCTCAAGGGTCACCCACCTCCCGTCAATGAACACCTCGACCCAAGAGTGCAGGATGTTGGAAGGTGCGAGGGGGTAGACGATTTCTGGAACGATACCACGTTGCAGGGACTTGTGGATCGTGAAGCCATGGAAGCGGCACTGCAACCCTATGGCCCGAAGCAATGCCATCAGAAGCGTGGTCTTTGTATTGCACTGACCGTAGCCACCCCGCAGCACGTCAGAGGCTGGCAAGTTATCGTCGCTGTTATAGCCAAATGCGATTTCATTTCTGACAAACTCATAGGCGGCTTCTGCCCGTTCAGCGGGTTCCAGTCCTGACCACCCACGATCCGCAATCAGTGACTGGATCGGGCCTGATGAATAATCGAGCAGCGGGGTCTCTTGGGTCATTGGATCAGAGGACATACGAATCGCCTTTTCTTTGTGTCCCACTCTATCTACAACCTCTAGTCACTAGAGCTTCAAGGGGTAAATCGCATGTTTTCTATCGGGCAGTTGTCAAAGCAGACAGGCGTGAAAGTTCCGACCATTCGTTACTACGAACAGGTTGGATTGCTAGTGTCCGCAGGTCGCACCGAAGGAAATCAACGTCGATATGACAAAGATGGTCTGGAGCGGCTGGGATTCATCAGACATGCCCGTGACCTTGGATTCTCCATCGAAGCCATCAGCGCGTTGATTGATTTACAGCAACATCCAGACCGCTCCTGCCAAGAGGCCACCGAGATAGCACAGGACCAACTAGCCGATGTCCGTGAGAAGCTGCGGCGGCTAACAGCCCTAGAAACTGAACTGGTGCGCATCTCCGAAGGATGCGATGGTGATGGGAGTTCGAATGACTGCTATGTGCTGACCTCGTTGGCGGATCACAGGCACTGTCGGACGGAGCATTAGTGCTGAAACACAAAGGGTGTATCGGACTAATAAAATCAACTGGAATTGATCTATTTTCTACAACACTTTGCTTCAATATTTCTGCACCATTTTATATACTAGTATATTGTTTTATGTGGCCAACCGAAGGAAGTGTAACTTCCCTTCTTCTACGACAAATGGCTTTTTGAACAACTCCCATACCGGGTGACGTTTGGTCCTGAAACGGCTTCATTTCGCGGACTTCTCTATAAATTTTGACCGCAGAAATGGACTGTATACAGGACTGTAAGCTGCCCATTTTTCCCTTTATAAACAACGCAAAAATGTACACCGTGGACAATCCGGTACTCGCCTCCAATTAAAATCAATTACTTAACCGGATTCAGTAAGGCTAAGAGTTGATACATTCTTTTTTTGATCTCATGTATCACGGCATTCATTATAGCTTTTCTATGTTCCAGTAAGCTGATCTCAACGTGGTGCATTTTCTTCGCACCTTGCCACTGATGGCCTCGCATGAAATCTACAAATCTACCGACGAATTGCCTCTGGGAGGCTCCTTCCGCCTTTAGTGTGTGTTGCTAACGGCCCAAACCGGACCTCGGCGATCAGAATGCTTGCCGCGCTGCAGCTTCCCATACCTACGTTTATCCAATGTCGGATTATGTCGCAGTACTGCGCCAGACCAGACATCCGCTGCTGTCACTAAATCCTAAGACAGGCGAAGTCATACAATTTGGGCGGGGTGAACAATCACAGAAACTTTGGTAGCGGCCATTTTTGAATGCAAACGCAAGCTAAGGTTATGTTTCTCAATGATAATGTGCTTCTTCTAAAATTATCTAGTATTTTAAAGCTGTCTTCGATTTCCATTTTTGAAGATCGTGCGACCAACCCTTTTCGGCTTATTTCAAAGGCCGCTGTGCCTTCTCCAGATAGGTATCCATTGCCGCCCGATATTGCGTCATTTCATGATCAACAGCCGGATGATTTTGTAGACGCGCGTCATATGCCAGCACCGAAGCTGGCCAATCGATCGGCAACTCAATTGTTGCTTCAAACGCCTTGATCCAAGCAAAGGTCACGGCGAACCCACAGTCGCACATCCAGAGGATATCAGAGGCCAACGGGTCTGTTTCGAGGAACAATGCGAGCGATTGTAGATGTTTTGAAATCGTGTCGCCGCCCGCTTTGACAGCTTCGGTGTCACGACCATCATAGGCAACGTTTGGGTAAATCGCCCGTACGGCAGGTTCCAGACGCGTGTCATGCAAGCGGCTTTTCTCACGGGCTTTGGCGCGTAGGTTAATGGTGTCAGGCAGCATCGGTGTTTCTGGGAACGCTTCTTCGATATATTCTGCAATGGCTTCGGAATCTGCCAATATCAGATCGCCATGAATCATGGCGGGCAAATTTCCTGAAGGCACCAGTGATTTGTATTCTGCAGAGCCATAGCCCCCCGGTGGTGGCTGCTCTGAAAAGGGAACGCCTTTGTGCCGTAACAAAATACGTAGCTTCGCGTTGTAAACCGAAACGGGCACTGCGTAGATCGTTAGCATCTGAGGGTCCCTTACAATAAAAAGGCCGCCCGCAGGACAGCGGGCAGCTTTGTTTTCAATTCACATGTCTGGCTTATTCAGCAAGCAGTTGCCATTTAACACCTAACTCTTCGAAGAAACCCTGTTCCTGCTTAAGCGTGATCCATGTGTTCACGTAGTTGATCCAAACTTGGTCATCTTGCGGCAAAAGCATCGCGATCGGCGTCGGGGAACGCGCTTCTGCGACCGGAACGATCATCAGTTGATCGTATTGGGCAACCAATTGGTTTGCTTCAACGTTCGACGTGATGTTGGCATCTGCACGCCCCGCTAAAACCTCTTGGAAGTCACGTGCCGGGGCTTCGACGATCCGGTGTTCCGCGTCAGGGAAGTACTGGCGAACCTGCGCCTCTTGGGTAGTGCCCAGTGTTGCAGCGACAGAGACATCAGGGCTGTTGAGATCATCCCAAGACGTGAAGCGTTCTGCGTTTTCGCGCAGTGTCAAAGGGACGGTTGCCAATGAGAAATAGCTATCAGAGTAACCAGCTGCCTTTGCACGTGCTGGTGATACAGATGCGGATCCCGTGATGTGGTATTGACCGGCCGTAACGCCACTGACCAGTGTTTTCCAATCCGTAGCCACGAATTCGACTTCAACACCCAGATCGGCGGCAAGCTCTGTCATTACGTCGATGTCATAACCAACATAGGAATTTGTGGCGACATCGCGCATTGTCATTGGGTTCCAATCCCCAGTCGTGCCAACCTTTAGCACGCCTTCACTCAGGATTTCATTTAGTGCGGATTGCGCTGACGCGGTTACCGCGCTTGTTGCCAACAAAACGGTCGTCGCGGCAATTTTAAAGAATTTCATGGGTCTTCCCTTTTGGAGTAACGATCCAGACTTAGTTTGCCACTTGTTAGAAGCAATGCAAAGATTGACGCGGGCTCAATTGCACTATTTTGACGTCCCGCCGTCCCAAAAAGGAAATTCCATGACGAATGATAACGCGCCTATGATCGAGCCAGTCATCAAAATGCGCGAAGTTTCTAAGTTTTACGGTGACTTTCGGGCCCTGAAGGCCGTCAATTTGGATGTCGCGCAGGGCGAACGCATGGTGATTTGCGGCCCGTCAGGATCGGGGAAATCGACCCTGATCCGCTGTATCAACCGACTTGAGGCGCATGAAAGCGGTCAAATTAACGTCAACGGCGTCGAGTTGACAGATGATTCAGCAAGTCACGACAAGATTCGAGGTGCGGTCGGGATGGTGTTCCAACAGTTCAATCTGTTCCCGCATCTAACCGTGCTCGAAAACCTGACCCTTGGTCCACGTCGTGTTTTGGGTCTGTCAGACAAAGAGGCCGATGAGCGGGCCATGACTTATCTGGAAAGGGTACGCATCCCCGATCAGGCCGATAAATTTCCCCGCCAATTGTCGGGCGGTCAGCAACAGCGTGTGGCGATTGCCCGCGCGTTATGCATGGAATCCAAGATACTGCTTTTTGATGAGCCAACCTCTGCCCTTGACCCTGAAATGATCGCAGAAGTCTTGGATGTTATGACCGAGCTTGCCTCATCGGGGATGACAATGATTGTTGTGACACACGAGATGGGCTTTGCACGTAAAGTGGCGGATACAATGGTGTTTATGGATCAAGGTGAAATCGTCGAGATCGGCCCGCCTGATCAGGTCTTCACCGCGCCAAAGTCGCAACGCTTTGCGACGTTCCTCAAACAAATCTTGCAACACTGAGATGTCCCGCATGAAATGTATCGCATTATTTGCCTCCTTATTACTGCTCACAGGATGCTCGGGAAACTGGGGCTGGTACGTGGTCGACCCGACCACGCCTAAGGGCATTATCAATCTCAAGTTCATGCTGTCTGGGATGTATTACACGATCTTGTTGTCTGTGACGGCAATATCGATTTCTGTGATTGTCGGGTTGCTGGTGGCGTTACCCGGATTGTCCGAAAAGAAGGGCTGGCGCAGGTTCAATCGCACTTACGTCGAGATAGTGCGCGCCGTGCCAATCCTTGTGCTGATCTTATGGGTCTACTACGGGCTGCCTGCACTATCGGGCATCACATTGAACGTGTTTTGGGCCGGTGTTTTGGCCTTGGCTTTATCAGACAGCGCGTTTCAAGCCGAAATTTTCCGCGGCGGCATCCAATCGATCGCACGCGGGCAGTACGAGGCGGCAAAGTCCGTGTCGTTGAATTACCACGACACGATGCGGTATGTAATCCTGCCCCAAGCAATTCGGCGTATTTTGCCAGCATTGGGCAATCAGTTGGTTTACATGCTGAAAATGTCGTCGCTTGTGTCTGTTATCGGGATGCAAGAATTAACCCGTAAGGCCAATGAATTGTCGGTCTCTGAATACCGGCCCTTGGAAATCTATACGGTGCTTGTTCTAGAATATCTTGTTCTGATCCTCGTGGTTTCAGCTTTTGTGCGACGGCTTGAACGAAAGATGCAAGCGAGCGAAGCATGAGTGTTGCGCGCGATATAGACCTGACCCAAGGCCCGCTGCTGCCGCATTTTCGCGCTCTTGCTGTACCTTCGGCGTTCGGGATGTTGTTTTCGACGCTGTATAACGTAGTCGATGTTTATTGGGCGGGACGCTTGTCGACCGAGGCGCAAGCTGGCCTGGCAATCGGGTTCCAGGCGTTCTTTATTATGATGGCCATCGGTTTCGGGCTGGGTGCTGCAATGTCAGCACTCATTAGCAACGCCAAAGGATCGCGTGACACCAGCAGCGTGCGAGCTTTCGCTCTACAAGGCATCGTCTACGGGATTATCGCGACGCTTGTGTTGATGATCCTTGGATGGGTCGGCGGCCCTTACCTGATTGCCCTGGTGTCTGAGCCTAGCGGATACCGCGATGCTGCAACAGGTTACTTCAATTGGCTTGTGTTATCACTGCCGGGCTTTTTCTTGGCTTACGGTGCAAACGGTATCCTGCAAGCACATGGCGACACGGTTACTTTGCAACGCGGTTTGGTCGTCGCGTTTTTCACTAACATCATGCTCAATCCGTTGCTTATGTTCGGTGTGCCTGGCATCTGGGAAGGTATGGGCTTTAACGGCATCGCGCTGTCCACGGTGATAAGTCAGACTGGTGTGATGCTATGGGTGTTGCGCGGTGTTTTCGCCCTTGACGTGTTGCGCGGTTCAAAGCTGACTGAATTTAGACCCGACCCTACGAAATTCCGACAGATCACCACTCAGCTATTGCCAGCAAGCACAGCAATGATGGTGATGTTTATCTCGGGTTTTGTGGTGCAATACGCGTTGAAGGGTTTTGGTGAAGACGCAATCGCAGCTTACGGCGTGGCCTTGCGTATCGAACAAATATTGCTGCTTCCGGTCTTGGGGATGACTGGCGCATTGCTTCCGATCATCGGTCAAAACTTTGGCGCCTCGGATCACCAACGGGTCATGGATGCGCTGTTTTTGTGTTGGAAGATCGGCTTTGCGATCTCGGCTTTTGCGATGCCTCTTTTGTGGTTTGGCGGAAGATACGCGATGACGTTTTTCACCGACAACCCAGCCGTGATCGATACCGGTGCTAGTTATCTGCTGGTCGATGGTTTTCTTTTTCCGATCTATATGATGCTCTTTGCAATTAACTCCTTTCTACAAGGACTTAAGCGTCCGATCTGGACGCTTTGGATCAGTGTCTACCGACAAGGTATCGGTGTAGCCTTATTCATTTGGCTTTATATCGGAGTGTTTGACTTTGGCGTGTGGGGCGTTTGGTACGGGATCGGCACGGCTGTGAGTACGGGCTGGATTATTGCGCTGTTCGTTGCTAGCCGTGTTGCAAACCAAGAGATCGCAAAATCGTTGCCAACCGCAGATGGTAGGCGCACCGACACTCACTCAACATTACTACCCTGATAACATCGCCAAACGTCTTAGCAATGAGGCCAGGGTGTTTTATGTGTTCGATATCCATCAAAGAAGACCTTCTAAGTTAGGCTTTGGGATCATCATGATCGGCTCTCAAAGAGGTATGCCACAAGTCCCTCGGAATGACGGTATTTGGTGTATGACTGATCCACGTCGCCATTTGCGCACTCATTTCTTTAGAGAAGTGGCAGAGGCTATGCCGAAATTTTTCGTAATTGGTATTCGTTGAGACCTCGGCGCTAGTATTCCCGTATCGGCATTCGACAATTTCCAACGGACACCCCTTGAGTCTGATATTCGCCTCCAATGATCGTCAAATTGCAACGCCTCATCATGAATAATGTGATCACGACCCCTTATGGCAATCCACCTTTGGCCCGGTTCCGACCGAATAGCAGTTCTATGGAACTGCGGTCGAAGCAAGGCAACATGCGCGGATTGCACCTTAGCCCAACGACATAAAGCGTTCTCGCACCGTCGAAAGGCACGCAGTTCAACAGTTGCACTTCGTAAGATTGAACCATTAGCCACGCCTCAACTTGCGGCATCCTGCGATGTGACCCGTGTTCTTCGATAGCAGTGTTGAGGCAATAGATAAGGTTCGTATTCTTTGTGAGTGCAGTTAACGAAATGGTCCTGCCAACAGGGCGTGCGCGAATAGCCCGATAACTTACGAGTTTCGGAAGCTACATTGATATGACGTGATGATGATGAACATCGAACATTCCAGACATCCAAGCTTCTCGATTTGCATTTATCAAGTTCCTACCGATACCGAGTCGAGTCGTCCGTATGAAAACAGGTTGGCACCACCCTCTAGTCTCGGCTGCGTTGCTGCCCATCCCGTCAAACATATTAGCAGCCCCTATTGCAATTCAGGCTTGTGCCGCCAATTGTATACGTCAACCAGAGATCATGCTTAAGCGGGTAGATGTTTCAACGTGCAGACAGCGTGTTACCGAGAACACTGTATTCACTCCCAAAGCATCGAAAGAGAAACTGGCATTCAAAAAATGCGTTGCGAATGTTTCATTTCCAAAAGTCTCATAAGTAGCGGTACTCCACAGCGATAATTGCACTAAAATTAAACTGTTGGCCCTATATCCAGCCCCGATCCATCCGTGAAACGCGAAAGACGAAACCGATGTAAATCAAACTCAGATTCGTCGCCATTAGCTAAATCAGCAATAACTTTCCCAAACCCCGGTCCAATCCCAAAACCATGGCCGCACATGCCCGTTGCAATAATTAAGCCGGGAATGTCGCACGCTTGGTCTACCACCGGCACGACATCAGGTAGTGTGTCGATCATGCCAGCCCAAGCGGTCGCAACCTTAACATCACCAATCCTTGGGAACGTTTTTGCCATCAGCGCAGTAATCTTGACGATCTTTTTGTGGTTTGGCCGTGGATCCAAAATGCGCATAGCTTCAAAAGGGCTAGGTTCGTCCATCCGCCAATTCCGCGGTGTGCCCCAAGCATCCGGAAACCCACGCGGCGCCGCTGGTCGAAAGACTGTGCCCAATGGGTCGGCACGTAACACTGGTAGGTATTGCCGTAATGCCCTAAACGCATCTGGCCCAACGAAAATCTCCTGTCGGCCTTCTGGCGCGAGGCTATAACCGCCATCTTCGCGCCGACGAAACGCTAATCGGTCATCCACTGCGCCACCTGCATAAACATCTGGCATAGGCGTCGTTGCCGCTACAGTCGAGCGAACCGACAACTGCGGGATATCAACGCCATGGCGTCGCAAGAACAACGACGACCATGCCCCCCCTGCCAACACGACACGGTCGCAAGCAATAACACCATGTTCGGTCACAACGCCAGTTACGGCCCCTGCAGACCTTTCCAAGCCGCGCGCTGCACAATGTTCCACTATTTGGACCCCATCAACGACTGCCGCACGCGCCAAAGCAGGCACGGCGACCCATGGCTCGGCCCGCAAGTCAGACGCCGTCCACAATCCGCCGATCCAGTCATGTTTAGCGTCTGGTAACATTTCGCAGACTTGGGACCGGTTCAGTAAGCGGCTGTCCAAATCATACGCGCGCGCTTCGTCTAGCCACGCAATGTGTTTTGCCATTTGGGCCTCGGTGCGGGCCAAGTATAACGTGCCGGTTTGGCGCAAACCAATCTCGGACCGCAAAGGTGCATCTAGTTCACGCCAGATCTTGTTTGCCGCAATCATTATCGGCAGTTCTGCCGGGTCACGTCCTTGCTGCCGGATCCAGCCCCAGTTCCGGCTTGATTGTTCCCCAGCAACACGGCCCTTTTCAACTACGACCACGCTCATACCTTTACGTGCGGCAAACCACGCAGTCATCACACCGATCACACCACCCCCGATAACAACAAGGTCGGCAGCCTTAGGAAGCGGGCCCGCATGCTCTATCGCGTTATGAATCTGGATCGGAAAAGAAGCCATAACTGCACGGTTCATCAAATCCCCCGAGCTATCAAGGCGTTTGTTGCGCAATGAAGCGCGACAAAAGGCTCCTGCTAGAATTCGGCATCGTCCGCGTGGGCTGCTGCGTTCATATCTGCGAGAAACGTTGGGTCAGCGGCGTGAACACGGTTCCATGTAGGGATGAAAGGTGTCTCGTGCGGATTCTCAAGAAACAATTGCCCTGCGTGCATAATGTTTTCTGCAAACAGCTCGATCGAACGTTCTTCTGAGTGACGGTCTATCGACATCCCGTTCATCTTTGCGTCGCTGCAGTAACTATCCAAAAGATCTAGTGCTGACCGATAGTAGGTGGCTTTCAGTGTTCGGAAAACGTTAGGCGTAAACACGCTTCCGTCCGCAGCAAGTTTTCTGAATAATGCCTTACAGATATCGGTAGACATTCGGTTCAGCCCTTTTGCAGCCTCATCCGGGCTAAGCTCCTGATGTTTATGATCATATGCATCGGATATCTCGACCTGGCATACGGCTTTGGGAGCAAGGTTGCGCCAAGCTTCTGACAATACGCCGATTTCCAGCCCCCAATCAGAAGGAATTCTAAGGTCTGGCAAGACTGCTGTGCGCATCGCAAATTCACCCGACAACGGGTAGCGAAAACTACGGAGGTAATCGATGTAATCCCGTGCTCCGAACACACGGTTAAGTGCAATCAAGAGCGGGCTGACAAGAAGCCGTGTCACTCGCCCATTCAGTTTGTCGTTACCAATACGGGCGTAATATCCTTTTGCCAATTGATACGGGAACGTCGGGTTAGCCATCGGGTAGACCAACCTTGCAAGCATTTCTTTCTCATAGGTCAAGATATCACAATCATGGATCGCCATGACGGCGCTGTCCGCGCAGCTCATCAAATACCCTAGCGCAGACCAAACGTTTTTTCCTTTACCTTGCTCATTTGGTGCCAGTCCCAATTCATCCAATCGTTTCCCCAACGCTAACATTCGCGGGCTGTCGTTCCAGATGACAATGTGATCCTGATTCAGCCCCTTAAAGAACGTCTTGGCATATCGGAACTGCTCTTCGTTAGCTGCGTCCAATCCAATAATGATGCGGTGCAAGTAGTCGACCTTCGCAAGTTCCGTCAGAATATGAGGCATAGCTTTACCCTCGAGCTCCGAAAAAAGGCAGGGGAGGATCAACGAGATCTTACGTGTCGTGGCGAATGTTCTAAGTTCCGCCTCAATTTCTTCGGCCGAACGCACTCGCAAGTTATGCAATGTCGTAATGTTTCCGTTTTGGTGGAAGTCAGCCATAAATGTGTGTCCTATTTTAGGTTAAGGTGCATCAACGCGTCGAGAACTGCCGTATTCCAGCCAACAGGGCCTGCATCTTTGGTTCGGATGATACGCCCCTCTTTTTCGCCTCTTAACGTTGGCAACGAAGGCCCCGACGGATTAGCAACGACGATGCCAATGTCTGCAGCTTCCAACATCGCAATGTCGTTAGGCGCATCTCCTAACGCAATTGTATTAAGGGGGGCATATGCGGTGATTATATCGCGCATTTGGTCGACTTTATTAGCGCCTAAGGACAACGTCAAAAACCGCCCACCTTGTTGTGCTCTCACACCATGGTCTTTCAAGATATCTAAGAAAATATCCTTCTGGGCCGATGCGCCCGACCATATTCCCGGCTCGGAAAAGCTACGACTTTGCGCCAATTCGGCATCCGTTTGCGAAAGCCCTGTTATGCGCATCACTTGGTCCACGAACATATCACCAAACCCGCAAAACAGTCTGCGTAGGTCATCAGGCACCTGTTCCAACGCAGCCCGAACTGTTTGGTATGAACTGTCATCATGGCAACCCGTATCAAACGGCGCGAGGATGCCAGCACCGTTTTCTACAATCGCGGGCCATTTTTCGACACCGATTTCTGATCGCAGCTTGCTTACCTCTGGTGCGGTCTTGCTGGATGCCAAAACAAGTCCAACAGACAAGTTCTTAATCGAATTAAGCGCTGGTGATGCAGGTGCATAATCATAGGTATGATGATCGATTAAGGTACCATCGAGATCTGTAAAAACAATCAGGTCGCAAGACACTTTCATACCAAAACACTGGCCGAAACCATGCCGAACTACAAGCAATCTAACGCCCGAATTCTAGGCATTTTGCGAACATCCGTATCGAGCGACCTTGACTGCGAGCACAGTAAAATTGCGCCCAAAGGTGACCTTCCAAACTAGCCTTGCTGTAATCAACCATTGCGGCACTGTTGGAAGATCGCCAATGTTGTTACATGGCCTCTGCTCTTCACAACCAAGCACTGACAGATCGTGTCCTTGCCAAAAGGGATGCACTAATTTCCTTGACCCAAGACTTGATCCGCATCCCGACCCTCAACCCACCAGGCGAAAATTACCGAGACATCTGTGACTATCTGGATCGACGCCTCGCTAACTATGGTTTTGCTACCCAGTTGATCCGAGCCCACGGCACCCCCGGTGACAGTGACCGGTTCCCGCGATGGAATATCGTTGCACGCTGTGATGGCCCCCACACAGGCGATTGTGTACATTTCAACAGCCACATTGACGTTGTCGAGGTTGGTAACGGATGGACGCATGACCCCTTCGGTGGTGTCTTGATCGATGGAAGGATCTACGGTCGCGGTGCATGCGACATGAAGGGTGGCCTTGCAGCATCGATTATCGCCGTCGAGGCATTTCTCGAAGAACATCCAGATTTTCATGGGGCAATCGAAATTTCCGGTACGGCCGACGAGGAATCGGGCGGCTATGGTGGCGTCGCGTATTTAGCTGGAAAAGGTTTTTTCGACCCATCCCGCGTACAACATGTCATCATACCAGAACCCTTGGGACATGACCGCATTTGCCTTGGCCACCGCGGTGGTTGGTGGGCAGAAATCGAAACCTTTGGCGAAATCGCACATGGGTCGATGCCATTCTTAGGGGATTGCGCCGTACGCCACATGGGCGCGGTCTTGGACAAGTTCGAGACTGACCTTTTCCCAGCAATGGCCAAACGCCACACTGATATGCCCGTTATCCCCGACGGCGCACGCCACTCCACAATGAACATCAATTCGATCCACGGTGGCCAAGCAGAACAAACCGACGATTCTACGGGCCTGCCTGCTCACTGTGTGCCGGACCGTTGCCGGATCGTCATCGATCGCCGGTTCCTGATTGAAGAACCGCTGGATGTTGTGCGCAACGAGGTCACATCGCTATTGGACGCACTCAAAACAAACCGACCCAATTTCGACTATGCCCTTCGAGAGCTAAACGCGGTGCTTCCATCGATGACAGACAAAAATGCACCAGTGGTTCGAACTGTATCCGCGGCCATTGCTGATGTCCTCGGGCGTGCGCCCGACTATGTCGCCTCCCCCGGCACCTATGACCAAAAGCACATAGACCGCATAGGCCGGCTCAAAAACTGCATCGCCTATGGACCAGGCATCTTAGAACTTGCACACAAACCCGACGAATACATCGAAGTCGACGACATGCTCGACAGTGCGCAGGTTATGGCATTGTCACTGGCTAAGGTGCTCTTGCACTAAACGGGAAGGTGGGGTGCCATTTGTGCGACCAGACCTAAACAACGTGGCACAGCTTCAAACAGCGATATTGTCGATCAGCCGCACACCGGCCAGCCAAGCAGCGGCAAAAAGCCGGGCCTTCGGCTTGGCATCATCCAAAATTGATAGATCCGCCCCATCGCGCATTTCCAAATAATCGACCGAATTGAATCCACCGGCGATCAAACGCGCCTCGGCGTTCGGTGCCACATCAGACATCTTCGCTCCGTTTTGCAAGGCTTCGGCCACATCATTCATAACTTGCGCCAAAAGCGGCGCTTTAATCCGGCTGCGATCAGACAGCAACAAATTGCGCGACGACATCGCCAATCCGTCTTCTTCTCGAATGGTTGGGCATCCGACAACGGTGATCGGAATATCAAGGTCGGCTGCCAAACGGGTCACGACCTGCAATTGCTGAAAATCTTTTTCACCAAAAAACGCCTGATCTGCCTGCGTTTGCAGAAATAGCTTGGTCACAACAGTTGCAACACCGTCAAAATGGCCGGGCCTCGCCGCGCCACATAGCATATCGGTCAAGCCTTCGACAGACACATTTGTTGCAAAGCCCTTTGGGTACATTGTGTCACCGTCGGGAACATAAATCGCGTCTACCTCAAAGGGTTCCAATTTTCGCGCGTCATCTTCTTCCGTACGTGGATAATTTTCCAGATCTTCCGGATTGTTAAACTGTTTAGGGTTCACAAAAATTGTCACAATGACGCGGTCACACGCCTCCCGTGCGGCCCGCACCAAAGACAGATGACCTTGATGCAGCGCCCCCATCGTCGGCACCACACCAACGGTTTCACCATTGCTCCGCCAACCCGCAGTCATCTCACGTAGCGCATCTAGGCTGCGAATGATCGGGACACTCATTTAGGGGCCTCGTCTGCGAACACATGTTCGGCTGCAGGAAAAGCGCGGGCGCGCACGTCTTTTGCATAAGCAGAGATTGCGGCTGCGCCTTCTTCACCTAAATGGGCGTACCGTTTGACGAATTTCGCCTTAAACGCCGTAAACAGCCCAAGCATATCATCAACCACCAGGATCTGGCCGTCACATCCCGCCGACGCGCCAATCCCGATTGTCGGTATATCGATCAACGCCGTGATCTCATCAGCCAGCCCTTCTGGAACTTTCTCCAATACAACAGCAAAGGCCCCTGCGTCCGCAACAGCCTTCGCATCTGCAATCAATGCAGCACGCGCATCACCGCGCCCCTGTACCTTATAGCCACCCAAGGTATTGATAGACTGCGGCGTCAGCCCGATATGGGCCATCACGGGGACGCCACGTGCAACCATGAATCGAATGGTTTCAGCCATCTCGACGCCGCCTTCCAGCTTAACAGCCCCAGCGCCGGTTTCTGCCATCAACAGCGCACCGTTACGAAACCCTTGTTCGCGGCCTTCTTCATATGACCCGAATGGCATATCAATGACCATCATCGCCGAATTTATGCCGCGTGCCACTGCCTTGCCGTGCATGACCATCATGTCCATCGTCACGCCCAAAGTCGAAGGGAGACCATGTAGAACCATGCCGACACTGTCCCCGACCAAAACAAAATCGCAATGTTCATCCATCATTTCCGCCATCGGCGTTGTATATGCTGTCAGGCTGACGAGCGGAGTGCCCCCTTTTGCAGCCCGAATATCGTCGGGCATCGGCGCGCGTTTTTTGGCTGTGGCGCTCATCTTTTAGTCCTTTCGCAACATTCTTGCGCGCCCAATATCAGGCGGGCGACCAGTTATCCACTGCAAAGGCTAATCGCTACGTAACGATACCATTATCCCACATCCGTGGGCGCAATCGCCGTTGCCTTTAAGATAGCGTAAACATGATCCCCAACAGCCAATTCCAACGTCTGTGCAGATCGTTTTGTCACCCGTGCAATGAGCTGAGTATCATTCGATTTTAGGCCGACGATAACGCTCGGCCCTCGCCCGTGTTCGATTGTTTCAATGAATACAGGCAATACATTCAATGCCGAAATGCCCTGCGGTGCGCTGCGCGCCAAAATCACATCCTGCGCCGGCACACGCACACGCACCGTACCGCCAGCACGACCTAAGCCACGCCCACCCGATGACGGAACCCAAATGGCCCCCGCCCCTGTTTCAATCTTTGTCAGTCCGTCGTCCGCATGCCCAACCACACGCCCCGTCAGTACAGCACCTGCATCTTGCACGCCGACAAAAGGGACCGCAGCAGGGTCGGCCAACACGGTCTCTAGACCACCTGATAAGGCGACTTTCCCTTTATTCATAATAACAATGTAGCGTGCCAAACGCGCGACTTCTGCCATATCGTGGCTGACATAAAGCATCGGAATGTCCGACTGATCCCGTAGTGCTTCAAGATACGGTAACACTTCTGCTTTGCGCGGTGCATCGAGGGCCGACAGCGGCTCATCAAGCAACAACAGCTCTGGCCCAGCCATAAGGGCTCTCCCAAGAGCAACACGCTGCGCTTCGCCCCCCGACAAAGACGAAGGATATCGATCCAATAATGGTTCCAACCCCAACAACGCCACGATCTGTGCTTCATCCACCTGCCCCCCATAGCGCAGGTTTTTCAGCACATTCATATGCGGAAACAGACGCGCGTTTTGGTAGACATAGCCCAACTTGCGTTTGTGTATTGGCACCCCATTCATGTCCCGCCCACCGAGCCTGACCGTCGACTGATCGCAATCCAAAAGCCCTGAAACAGCGCGGATCACGCTGGTTTTGCCGGACCCCGACGGTCCAAAAAGCGCGGTAATCCCATTTGGAGCATCAAAGGCAGCGTTCAGGGAAAACCCGTCAAACTCTTTACGCACATCAACCTGCAACATCACTCGGACCTCCGGCGCACCACACGCGCAGCCAGCACTTCCGATAGGGCGATAGCAATGGCAGCAATTGCGATAGACAAAACTGCCAATCGCAACGCCAGCGTTTCGCCTCCCGGCACCTCTAGCAATGAATTAATTGATAAAGCCAACGTCTGGGTCTGTCCGGGAATGTTAGACACAAATGTGATTGTCGCACCAAATTCACCCATACCCTTAGCAAACCCCAAAACCGCACCTGCCAACAAACCCGGCCAGATCAGTGGCAACGTCACCGTACAAAGGACACGCAATTTTGAGGCCCCCAAGGTACCAGCAGCTTCTTCTAATTCCGGTTCAATCGCATCAAGAGACAACCGGATTGCGCGTACCATCAACGGAAAACCCATAATCCCAGCCGCCAAAGCCGCGCCAGTCCAACGGAAAGCAAAGACCAATCCGAACAAGTCTTCAAACAACCCGCCCAAAGGGCCCGTGCGCCCGAACCCAAGCAACAATAAATAGCCTGTAACAACAGGGGGCATGACCAAAGGCAAATGCACCAGAACATTCAGCGCCTGCCGCCCGAAAAAATCCCCCCGTGACAAAGCGTAAGCAACCGCGAACCCAATCGGTAAACTGAACAATGTTGCGCACAACGCCACTTGCACGGATAGCCGCAACGCCGTCCATTCTGCGGGTCCTAGAAAGTCTGTCATCGTTGGTCCGGAGCAGGGGAAAAGCCCCACGTTTGTAAGATTTCTTGCGCTGAATCCGATTGAAGAAACGTCATGAATTCCGCCCCCTCTGGCGTCGTTTGCGCGGCAACGTAAACGATAGGTGGATGGCTGTCAGGTGCAAAGCTATAAACTTCATGCAGATCGGGTAAGGCCACCAAATCGCTCGCGTACCCAATTCCAAATGGTGCTTCGCCGCGTTCTACAAACCGAAGCGCCGCACGAACATTCGCCGCTTGAACAATCTGGGGCGATAACTCTTCCCAAAGCCCACTATATTCAAGCGCGGCTTTACCATAGCGGCCGGCCGGCACAGCTTCCGCCTGCGCCATTGCCAAAACACGGCCGCCCAGAACATCTGTTAAGTCCGTGACCTGCCGCAAAGAATGCGTGCTCGCGGACACCAACACCAATCGGTTTCCCGCAAACGGGGTGCTTTCCGAAACGACGCCCTGCCCGATCAACCAATCCGCCCAGTCCTGATCCGCCAATAACGCGACATCGGCAGGGGCCCCTTGTGAAACTTGACGTGCCACTGTCGACGTCGACGCAAAGACAAGGACGGGCTGTTCGTCGGTTAAGGCGTGATATTGCTCTGACAATGCCTCGGTCGCTTCACGCAAGCTGGCGGCTGCAAAGATCGTCACACCCTCTGCCTGCAGCGCCTGAACACTGAACATAGTGGCGGCAGCGATTCCAAATATGCGTTTAACGATTTGTAAGCTGTGACTTTGCAATATGTGGACCAATCAGTTATGTTTCGAAATTGAAGAGTTACGCGCAGTTTCACAAAGAAGAAGACCTAGTAAAATGGCAAACATGAATGGTTTGCAACAGCGCCAGATCGATTTAGGCGACGCTGCCAAAACCGAACTACGGACACAGTTCGCCGCGCTTTGTTACCGTATCAAAGACGACAAGCTACAGTTTTGTATCATCACATCACGCAGATCGGGCCGCTGGATCATTCCAAAGGGCTGGCCAATGCATGGCGAAACCCCGACGGATGCCGCCGCTACAGAAGCCTATGAAGAGGCCGGCGTGCGTGGCAAAATCAAATCGCGCCCGATTGGCGTTTATAGCTACTATAAGGTCAGAGCTGAAGAAGACGAATTACCCTGCATCGCCGTCGTATACCCATTACGTGTAAAGCGCGTCTTGACCAAATGGCCGGAAAAGAAACAGCGTCAACGCAAATGGGTTTCACGTAAGAAAGCCGCACAAATGGTGGATGAACCTGAATTGCGCGAGATCATGTTGCAGTTCAAACCAGAGTGATCGTAGACTACTGGTGCAGCGCATTTTACTGCAACGCGCCCCTCGCCTTTCCATGGCCAAAAGCCCAAGCTGGAGTCAGTCGTGATCCGCTACACATTAACATGTGACCAAAAGCACCAGTTCGAAAGCTGGTTTCAATCATCTAGTGCCTTTGACACGTTGGCGGCAGCGGGCCATTTGTCCTGTGCAATTTGCGGGTCGGAAAAGGTTGAACGTGCCCTCATGGCGCCTTCGGTTCCGGCAAAAGGCAATACCAAAACAACCGCGCCAGATTTGTCTGCGCCCCAGTCTGACGTTGAAACCGCGATGGCAAAAATGCGCAAAGATGTCGAAGACAACAGCGATTATGTTGGCATGGAATTCGCAAAAGAAGCCCGAAAAATGCACGATGGGGATGCGCCCGAACGTGCCATTTACGGTGAAGCCAAACTGGATGACGCCAAAAAGTTGATTGAAGACGGCGTGCCTGTCGCGCCACTGCCCTTTTTACCCAAACGCAAAACGAACTAGTTCAATAGTGTTTTCGACGGTCTAAGCGCCTTCGAATTCGCATAAAACATGCACGTCCATTCCCATTGTTTCTAGCTTCTTGCGGCCGCCTAGTTCGGGCAGGTCAATGATGAACGAGCACCCAACGACCACGCCACCCAGCTTCTCCAATAACTTGATACCGGCCTCGGCTGTGCCGCCCGTCGCCAAAAGATCATCAACAACCAAAACCTTAGCCCCTGCCTCGATGGCGTCATCATGGATCTCCATCACGGCCTCGCCGTATTCTAGCTGGTAGGCCTGTTCGATAGTCTTGCCAGGCAGCTTGCCCTTTTTACGGATCGGCACGAACCCCTTGCCGAGTTGATGCGCAATAGCGCCGCCCAGAATAAACCCGCGCGCCTCTAGTCCGACGACGACATCAATATCAGCGCCCGTATGCGGATGAAGTAATTGATCAACCGCCATGCGAAACCCACGCGGGCTTGAAAACAAGGTCGTCACATCGCGGAACATGATCCCTTCGTACGGAAAGTCTGGGATCGTTCGAATGTAATCTTGGACACGTTTCATGGTGGCTCCTTGCCTGTCGGTCTAGTGTTCGGGGTAATGCCTTGCTAAGGCCGCGCGATCCTGCACACCTAGCTTTTGAACAGAATTACTGTCTTCAGAAAAGACAGATCGAGTCTCGTAGTAAGGGTTTCGGATGTCCGTCATCAAGCCCATTGATTGGGTCAATTCCTCCAACATAATGGGGCCTGCCTGATCAATTGGGATGTCAGCCGCAAAAACGATGGCCGCCTCGGTAATACTGTGATCGTCGTCCCAAAAAATTTGTACGTGTGCTGCCCCTATCGGAACACCGTTTAGGTCCGGGTTGCGCGTTCCGCGGATTGGGTCGCCCGCTCGAATGGCCTGAAGGTACAATAAGACGTCCGCATTTTGCGATTTCGAAACCCGCTGCAAATTCAACCCAGCTGCTGACCCATTAATTTGCGAAATCGACACGTCTAATTTGTCACTCATTTCCTTTGCCAATTCGTCAGGGTATGCAGGAGGTATCGGTGCAAAAGTTACCGTAACTGTAGGTTTGGTCCATCGTACTAAAGGTTGATCACACGTTGACCCAGGACGCGCGCCACAAGAAACAACCCCATAGAAATCGGCATCCGACAACGGTCCATCCGTTACGATGTACTCTTGCGCTGCCAGAGGTCCACCAAGAAAGAAAAGAGCCGCGAACCATCGGATCACAATACCCGCCCCGCCACGGCATCAAGTTTTGCGACAACGTCTGGGTTGCGTGCATCCGGGGCAGTCATAATCGCATGCTCTAAGGCCCGATCACACCCGCAAGGGCATGGTTCACGTGTCGCACCTAGCCTTCCAGGAATGTCCGCAACCATGGCTTTTGCCGCTTTCGAATTATCCCCGAGGGTCGCAATGATATCTGTTATCTCGACACTGCCATGGTCGGGGTGCCAACTGTCATAGTCGGTAATCATAGCGACGGACGCATAGCAAAGTTCTGCTTCGCGGGCCAGTTTGGCTTCGGGCATGTTGGTCATTCCAATCACATCGCAGCCCCAAACTTCCCGATAAAGTTTGCTTTCGGCCAATGACGAAAATTGCGGTCCCTCCATCGCCAAATAGGTTCCGCCGCGGTGTACGTTTACGTCCGCCGCCCGCGCCGCGCCCTCGCAGGCGTCACCAAGGCGCGAACATACCGGATGGGCGACGCTAACATGGGCAACACAACCGGTTCCAAAGAACGATTTTTCGCGTGCAAATGTACGGTCAATAAAATCGCTAACGACCACGAAATCACCCGGTGCCATGTCTTCGCGGAAAGATCCGCAAGCGGACACCGAAATCACATCCGTCACCCCTAACCGTTTCAATGCATCAATGTTCGCTCGATACGGAACTGTTGACGGTGAATGTACATGACCACGTCCATGGCGCGGCAAAAACACCATCTCTGTGTTGCCCAATCGACCGACCCGCAACGCATCAGACGGCGCGCCCCATGGCGTATCTACGATTTGCCATGACGCATCCTGCAGCCCGTCGATATCATACAATCCAGAACCGCCGATGATTCCTATTTTTGTTTGCATCGTTCCCCTCGCATTGCCGAACAACCTTGACGCGATTAACCTTGATTGTGAAGTCCCCAAATTTGGGCGTTAAGCGAAGAAAAACACCACACATTGATCGGCTTAGGGCGACATTCGGACAACATCGGCCAATGCAGGGCAAAGCTGTAGACCTGCGGGGGTGACACAAGCCACCGCCTCCGGTACACGGCGCGCAACACTCCCAAACCGTTAGGTGCCATCCCGTGCGTCAATCCATGTTCGCTTCTCTCGTTGGTCGTCTTGAAGACGCCGATCTGAAACCTTCCTCCAAAAACCTAACACCCGATCGATTGCGCATCGAAGTGCTGTCAGGACTGACAGTCGCTTTGGCATTGGTCCCCGAAGCGGTGGCCTTCGCTTTTGTCGCCGGTGTGGAACCCCTCGTCGGGCTTTATGCTGCATTCATTGTTGGTTTGATCACAGCGTTGATAGGCGGTCGCCCTGGAATGATCTCGGGTGCGACTGGCGCTCTGGCAGTGGTTATGGTGGCTTTGGTCGCCCAACACGGTGTCGAATATCTTTTCGCAACGGTTGTGCTTATGGGACTCATTCAATTGGTCGTTGGTTTCATGCACTGGGGCAAGTTTATTCGCCTTGTCCCACACCCCGTTATGTTGGGGTTTGTGAACGGGTTGGCCATCGTTATTTTCCTAGCCCAACTTGGTCAGTTTCAGGTGCCCGGCACTGCTGAAGGCGGCGGTCATGGAGTAGCAGCAGGTGAATGGCTGTCAGGTTCTAAGTTGTATCTCATGCTGGCTCTAACCGCTCTAACTATGGCTATTATCTGGGTTTGGCCTCGCGTTACCAAAATCATTCCGGCCCCACTGGCAGGGATTGGAATTGTCGCAGCTATCGTGATTGGCCTTGGGCTAGACGTCCCACTTGTTGGCGACCTAGCAAGCATCGAAGGCGGCCTGCCTCCGTTCCACATTCCGTCGGTCCCATTCACACTGGAAACGCTTTATATCATCGCCCCATATGCTTTCATCTTGGCCGCAATTGGCCTTATCGAAAGTTTGCTAACGCTGAATCTTGTGGGCGAAATCGTCGGCAAACGTGGTGGTGCATCGCAAGAATGTATTGCCCAAGGTGTCGCGAATACGGTCACAGGTTTCTTCGGCGGCATGGGTGGCTGTGCGATGATCGGTCAATCTATGATCAATGTTAAATCTGGCGGCCGCACCCGCATCGCCGGCACCGTCGCGGCATTGTTCCTGCTCGCTTTCATCCTGTTTGCATCCGGCCTGATCGAAAAGATCCCACTCGCTGCCTTGGTTGGTGTGATGTTCATGGTCGTGATCGGTACCTTCGCGTGGAACTCGTTCAAAATCATGACCAAGGTCCCGTTAACTGATGCGTTCGTAATTGTGTTGGTAACTGTCGTTACAGTTATGACAGACTTGGCAACCGCAGTTGTTGTCGGCGTGATCGTATCGGCCCTTGCCTACGCTTGGTCCAATGCAAAACGGATTTACGCGTCGACAGACATCACTCCCGATGGGGCAAAGGTCTACAAAATCAATGGCCCATTGTTCTTTGGGTCCGCCGACGGTTTTGTCGAACTGTTCGAAGTTAAAGACGATCCCAAATCTGTCATTATCGACTTTGAAGGGTCACGCGTTGCTGACCAATCTGCTCTGCAAGCCATCGAAAATGTTGCTGCAAAGTACGAAGAGCAAGGCAAAGCAATTCAATTGCGTCACCTGACCCGCGACTGTCATTCCCTGCTTTCAAAGGCCGGACACCTTGTCGTGGATAGCGACGATGACCCAGATTACGAAATCGCCGTGGACTATTCGGTCCGCACCGGAATTATCGGCGGTCACTAATATTGGGACGGGGGGCGGGGCGCCTTTGAGCCACAGTTAAGACTGGGGCTCAAACAGCGTCGCCCCCTGTCATTCTTCAGGGCGCGTCAGGCTAAAGACCTCACGTACCGCTGAATAGTCTTTGTACCCCAACCGCGCGACCGGCTGGAATGTCGTCACATCAAACATCCCGTCGATGATACAATCGTCTCGCAGATGCACGCCAGTCACTTCGCCGAAGACAACGAAATTGTGCTCTCCTTCAATCTTTACAATCTGGGTCATCCGACATTCCAATGCGGCCGGAGCGCCTGAGACGTAACCGCAATTGATAGTCTCACATTGAGCCTTGTCGATCCCTGCATCCGCAAATTCATTCACCTCGCGCCCCCAAGGGCCGCTGGTCCGGTTCATTGCATCGCGCATGGCATACTCTACGATGTTCACGGTAAAGACGCCCGTTTCGCGAATATTGGCCACACTGTCTTTCGTATCTCCTCGGTCATCCTTGGCCGATGTCGACGCAAACATTACCTGCGGCGGCACGTATGCAACGGCATTAAAAAACGAATATGGGGCCAAATTGTCGGAACCATCCGCGCCGCGGGTTGAAATCCACCCAATCGGGCGTGGCGTAACCACCGCGTTGAATGGGTTGTGGGGCAACCCATGTCCGTCCTTTGGTTCGTAAAACATCGCGATCTCCTGTTTGCTCGATTTGCATAACCTGTTTGCATTGAAAGCAAAACATGCGGAAAACAGTGTCATGGAACTGACACCCGAAACAACTGACGACTGGTGGGAGATCGAAGCCCTTTACGACTTGTGCTTTGCCCCCGGCCGCAAAGCGTTATCTTCCTATCGATTACGAGATGAAGTCCCCCCGGTCCCTGGTTTTTGTCGGGTTGTTCGCTCGGCCGAAGGCGCGGTCGGCGGCGCAATTCGGTGTTGGCCCATCCGCATCGAAGCCAATGACGCATTGCTACTCGGTCCGGTGGCGGTCCACCCTACCCGGCAAGGCGAAGGCCTAGGGGGGTTGATGATACGGGATGTTTTGGAACGGGCAGCGTCTGCCGGCTGGCCCCGCGTGTTGCTTGTTGGCGATGCACCATATTATCAGCGGTTCGGTTTTAAGCCTTTGAACGGAGTGGTTATGCCGCCCCCAACCAACCCGGATCGGGTACTCGGGTTTGGGGCATGGGCAGGTGTTCGCGGCCGTGTTCGCAAACGTCTAGATTGAAAACCACCCCACTCCTCCCCATATTTGTCGTATGAATGCTGATCCAGAAACGACAATAAACCAAAATCAGGCCCCAAGACCGGTGCCGCTCACCCCGCAGGCACGTGCCAAGATCGAAGCATTTGCGCACCGACAACACAACGCCACTGGCGTTCTCATGCAGGTCGTTTCATTTGTGGGTGGGCAGGTTGAAGACGGCATGAAAATGTTGCCAGAACGTCACCGTAAACGTCTTGATGCAGCCGCAACGCGCGGTCTTCGTGCTAGCTACGACGCAGCGGGTCGAACACACGGCTATCTTGGACGCTATGTGGCCAGCGACCGAGCACATAAAGCATTGGCCTCCGTCTCGGGTGCATTCGGTGGGTTGGGTGGCCTACCAACAGCACTTGTCGAATTACCGTTGGCAACAACGGTAATCTTCCGTGCGGTTCAGCAAATTGCGGCTCATTATGGTGAAGACCCAACATCAACGGACACGCGCGCCCAGTGTTTACAAGTTTTTGGAAAAGGTGGTCCGGGCGATGCCGACGATGGTATCGATACAAGCTTTATCGGCGCGCGAATTAGCATTTCGGGCACGGCCATCAACACCTTGATCAATAAAGTCGCACCTCAATTCGCCACCGTATTAGGGCAAAAACTAGCAAGCCAAACGATCCCGATTCTTGGGGCTGCGGCGGGTGCGGGAACAAATTTCACATTTGTCAGCTATTACACCGACATCGCACATGTGCATTTTGGATTACGCCAATTGGCGCGCGAACATGGGGCCGATGCTGTCTCAGATGCCTACACGGAAGCGCTGGTGAGACTACAAAGCCCATTGCTAAAAGCGGCCAAACCGTCAAATTTCGACTAAACTCTGGCCCTTAGCCATTCGTTGACAGCGCCGCGCACCGACTGATCTCCGCGATCACGGGCTTCATCAATCACGGCTTTCAGGTCGGTCAAATTCAATCGCCGCAACAAATGTTTCACCGGCCCAATCGATGCTGGGCGCATGGATAAACTCCGCATACCGAGCGCTGCAAAGACAACGGCCTCAATCGGACGACCTGCGTCCTCACCACAAAAACTTACTGGCGTATTATGTGTTTGGCAGCGTGTGATCAGCTGTTCGAGGAAGGTCAAAAAACTAACGTTTAGCGTGTCATAACGGCGGCGTACACGTTCGTTTTCGCGATCCGCTGCAAAGAAAAACTGTTTAAGGTCGTTGCCCCCAATCGAAATGAAATCGACCTCTTGGAAAAACACATCCGGTGCATATGCAAGGCTGGGAGTTTCCAGCATCGCCCCGATTTCGACCTTGGACGGCAGCGGGTGGCCCAATTTGCGTTCGCGGTCCATTGCTTTGTTAAACTCAGCCCGTGCTGACCGGAATTCCTCAAGCTGCGCAACAAATGGGAACATCACTGTTAGATGCCGCCCGTTTGCCGCACGGATCAACGCCTGCAGCTGCATCCGCAACACGCCGGGCTTCTCCAACCCAACACGAATTGCGCGCCACCCCATCGCTGGGTTGGGTTCATCGTTGGGTTTCATATAGGTCAGTACTTTGTCTGACCCGATATCGAGCGTCCGGAACGCCACCCGTTTTCCTTGGGCTGCATCCATTACACGCGCATACAGCGCGGATAATTCAGCTCGTTTAGGCATCTGGCTACGCACCAAGAACTGCAACTCAGTGCGGAATAACCCAACACCCTCGGCACCAGAATTTTCTAATGACGGCAGATCCGCCATCAACCCTGCATTCATCTGCAACGAAACGACTTCGCCACATTGCGACACGGCCGGAACATCACGCAAACTAGCATAGCGCGCCTGCGCCTCGGTTTGCATAGCAATCTTGTCTCGGAATGCCGATTGAACTTGTTCATCTGGGCGCAAGTGAACGATGCCTTGTTCGCCATCCACAAGGATAGTATCGCCATTCAATGCTTCCGTTATTACGCCATTGGCGTGAATGACCAATGGAATGGCCCACGCCCGTGCAACGATCGCGGCGTGGCTGCCAACAGATCCTTCCTCTAGCACAATCCCTTTCAGTGTCTTGCCATACTCCAGCAGTTCACCTGGCCCAATGTTTCGGGCGACAAGCACAGGGTTTTCGGGCATCTCGGCGCCTGTATCAGCGCCCTGCCCTGTCAAAATCCTTAACAATCGGTTCGACAGATCATCAAGATCATGTAGCCGGTCACGCAAGTAGCTGTCCGCTTGCCCCATCCGGTTACGGGCCAACGATTGTTCTTTTTCAACTGCCGCTTCAGCAGAAAGACCCTGAGCAATGTCCGCTTCCATCCGCTTCATCCACCCGCGTGAATTTGCAAACATACGGTAGGCTTCTAAAACCTGTTTTTGATCGGCGTCTACAGTCTTAGTTTGGGTTAACATTTCGTCGACAGAAATACGCAACTCATCAACTGCAGTGCGAAGCCGTTTCAATTCCACGTCTGGATCATCAGCAATAACGTTTGTCACTACAACGCGGGGTTCGTGCAGATAAACGTTTCCGCCAGCGGCACCTTCTTGGCCAACGGTCCCACGGTACATAACAGGCTCTTGATGGCGGGCGCGCAGTGCGGCGCCTTCGCCCACGAACGCACCCAGTTCCGTCATCTCGGCCAGCACCATCGCAACGACCTCTAGGGCATAGACCTCGTCTGCAGTGTATTCCCTCGCGTCGCGGCTTTGAACCACCAACACGCCCATAGACGACCCGACCCGTTGGATGGGAATGCCGCAAAAACTTGAATACCGTTCTTCGCCTGTTTCAGGCATATAACGAAAGCCGCGCGCAGCAGGAGCATCAGCGGTGTTCACAACCCGCTTGGTCTTGGCGACACGGCCAACCAAACCTTCACCAAGGCGCATTCGTGTCTGGTGAACCGCTTCCTGCTGTAACCCTTCGGTCGCACAAAGCTCTAGCGTTTCAGCATCGCGAAATAAGTAAATCGAACACACTTCGGCCTGCATCGAAGAGGCGATCAGCCCAACGATTTTGTCCAGACGTTCCTGTCCAGCTTCGCCGCTTGCCATGACATCCCGAAGTCGGCCGAGCAATTTGCGGCTTCCTGTCTCAATACCCTCAGACATTCTGTCCCCTGCTTCCTCAATCAGAAGACTAGCTGCACGCGAGGGGGGTCGCAATCCTGCATTCGCAAAGGTTGCGTTAACGTGCGCGAATATCCCCACCGCCGGATTGATCGATCAATCCCGCGATTTCGTGGACGACCGCGTCCGGCAACGGGGCAAACCCAATGGTTGCTGCGTTTTCTTCGACCTGCGCCACCGTGCGCGCACCTGGAACAGGGATTGTGTTGTGACCAACCGCCAAACACCAAGACAAGGCACCCTGCGTCAAAGTGCGCCCACCAATCTGCAACAATTCACGTACCGCTGCGATCCGCGCCAAGTAGTTTGGGTTCACTTGCCCATCGACGAAATAGTCGTTGTATTCTGTGGATGCACTGCGGACGTCGTCCACCCCGACCTGCGCACCCCCAACATATTTCCCAGACAATACACCCATCGCAAGAGGAGAGCGAACTAACCCAGCCAAACCAGCCCGTGTCGTCACATCGCGTACTGCTTTGGCGTCAAAGAAAACATGCATGGCATGTTCGACCGCCCGAAAACCATCGCGGTGCGTATGAGCCGAAATTTTGTCCGGGAAATCGGTGCTCCAGCCAAAGGTCTTGATCTTTCCAGCCTCCCGCGCCTTTTCCATCTCGTCAAAAATTGGATGTGACTGTTCGATTGTTACTTCGTTTGGATGCAGCAACATCAGGTCAATATGATCACGCCCAAGTCGGTTAAGACATCGGTCAATCGCGGGAACAACGTCTGCGGGATCGGTATTCATCCCAGTCAGTTGCTCGGTGTCCTCGTCGAAATCCAGTCCGATCTTGCTGACAATAAAGACATCGCGGCCGCTCAACGCCTTTTGCAACAAGCGTTCGCCCTTACCGGCACCATAAACCGCTGCCGTGTCGAAAATTCGGATACCGTGGTCATAGGCTGCATGAAGTGCACGCACACTTTCTGCAGGGTCAGCATTTGCATACCCCAATGGGCTTGTTCCAGCGTAGAACGATCCGCTAAGCGGCCAACATCCCAATCCGATACGGGGTAAATCATCAATCTGTGTCATCTGTAACTCCTGTGTCTACAGACAAAATGACACGTTATGCTTGCGACAAGAATGAATGATAATGTACCGTTCAATTCATGAATGAACAGATGAATTGGGACGATCTTCGCCTGTTTCTGGCTGTCGCCCATCATGGCGGCCTGTCCGGTGCAATCGGTGAAACAGGGTTAAGCGGCCCGACGTTAGGCCGACACATGTTGGCTCTAGAACGTAGCACGGGGCGTGACTTATTTATCCGCCATGCCAAAGGGTATGACCTAACGGACGAAGGCCAGAACTTACTCGCACGGGCAACAGGTATTGCAAGCCAGATGGAACAATTGGTTCCCGATAGCCCTTTCCAAAGGGTGAAGATATCCGCGGGGGTTTGGACAACGAAGTTACTATGTTCACATGCGCAAAAAATTGCAGAAAATGACGTGGCATTGCGGTTTGTCGCTGCAGACCAGGTGTTGGATATTTTGCACCGCGAGGTCGTGATTGGTGTGCGGAACAAGCGCCCGAACCAGATCGGACTGGCAGCGCAAAAAATTGGCCCCGTGAATTTCGCCATTTATGGTGGGGGTAACACTTGGGTCCACGTCTTGGGCCAAACACCATCCGCCAATTGGGTTGCTCAGCAAGCCGGTGAAAAGATCGAGGTCACCCATGCAGGAAATGCGTTGGACCTCGCAATCGCGGGTGTCGCCCGCGCTGTATTACCAACGTTCATTGGTGACTCTGTGCCGAGGCTTGCCCGCCAATCCGGACACATCGCAGACTTACGTCATGATCAATGGGTGGTCAGCCACGACTCAGACAGGCACCTGCCGCAGGTGCGCCGTTGCCTTGATCGAATTGTTGAAACCTTAATAAACGAAACCGCCGGTTAAACGTCCATGTCGTAGGTGACCCATTCGGTCGCCTTGGCATGCTTATCGTATAGCCCACGTGCTCGTGAGTTATCTGCAGCGGTGATCCAGCGTACAACGCTGTGTCCCTGTCGCGCGGCAAAGCCTTTGGCTGCCTCAAGAAATGCGGGCCCAGCACCAGTGCCACGTGCATCTGGTGAAACGTACAAATCATCCAAGTACAACCCTGTCGCGGCGGCCAAAGGCCGTGCAAATCCACGAACATGGGCAAACCCGATCAACGCACCGTCGTCATCGGCGACAAAGCCGCTGACTTCGTGTTTCGGGTCATTCAGCCATGCCCAAACACGGTCTCGCATTTCTGAGGTCTGAGGTACGTTGTAGAATTCCGCATAGGCCGCATAAAGCGTAGCCCATGCCTCTTTGTCATCCGCCTTAACAGGGCGAACGATCATGTAGTTTTCTCAAGACCAAATGCATCGTGAAGCGCCTGAACCGCAAGTTCCATGTACTTGCGATCGATCAGTACACTGACCTTGATCTCAGATGTTGCGATGACCTTGATGTTCACACCCTCATCCTGAAGCGTCTTGAACATCTTGGCAGCAATACCCGCATGGCTACGCATGCCAATCCCAACGATAGACACTTTCGCGACTTCTTGGTCAGCCAAAAGATCATGGAAGTTGATGTCACCAGCGGCTTTGGCATCTGCCATCGCTTTTTCCGCACGCGCCACCTGATCGATGGGGCACGAGAACGTCATATCGGTACGCCCTTCTTCGCTGATGTTTTGAACGATCATATCAACATTCACACCTGCATCGGCCAACGGTCCGAAAATCGAGGCTGCGATCCCAGGGCGGTCTGCCACAGAAATCAAGGTCATTTTTGCTTCTTCACGGCTGAAGGCCACACCGGCCACGACGTTAGATTCCATAATCTCTTCCTCCGCACAGACGAGCGTTCCGGCTTCGTCAGATTGTTCTTCAAATGAGCTAAGCACCCGCAGGCGCACTTTGTACCGCATTGCCAATTCGACAGATCGCGTTTGCAAAACTTTCGCGCCCAATGACGCCAGTTCCAACATCTCTTCGAATGCGATCTTGTCGAGCTTGCGGGCCTTATCAGTAACCCGTGGGTCAGTCGTGTAGACACCATCAACATCAGTATAAATATCGCACCGTTCTGCTTCAAAAGCCGCTGCAAATGCCACTGCCGTTGTGTCAGATCCGCCGCGACCAAGTGTCGTAATCCGGCCTTCATCGCTCACACCTTGGAAACCAGCCACAACAGCAACACGCATACCTTCACCAAATTTGGCTGTAATGTTGTCTGTCGGGATTTCTTCGATACGGGCGTTGGAATGCGCATCGGTGGTTCTGACCGGCACTTGCCAGCCCTGCCAGCTGCGTGCAGGCACGTTCATTTCTTGCAACGTCAACGCCATCAGGCCTGCTGTCACGTTTTCACCCGACGATACAACCGCGTCATATTCACGCGCGTCATACATAGGTGAGGTCTCGCCAACGAAACCAACCAACTTGTTCGTTTCTCCAGACATGGCAGAGACAATGACGATAACGTCATAGCCTTTGGCCACTTCCACGCCGACACGTTTGGCCGCGCGTTTGATCCGGTCCAATGTGGCCACAGATGTGCCACCAAATTTCATCACCAAAACTGGCATAATTCGCCTCTAAACTCAGGTTCGCGCCGTCTTATTCTGGGTAGCGGCTGTGTGCAAGCTTACCGCACACGCAACACGGCCCCTGGGTTCAAAATTCCGCGCGGATCTAGCGCGTCCTTGATCGCGCGCATCATCGCCAATTTCGCCGGATCGCCGTATGTTTCAAGATCGCCCACTTTTAATCGGCCAATCCCATGCTCGGCACTAACCGACCCGCCAAACGAATGCGCAAGATCATGGATTGCAGCCTTGATCGCATCACGTTGGCTATCATGGTCATGTCGAGATCCGCCTTTCACTGGAAAGACATTGTAGTGCAAGTTGCCATCCCCAAGATGCCCAAAACAGTTGATCCGAAATTCCCCAACCTTGGCAATGGCTTCTGGTCCCATCTTGATAAAATCAGGCACACTGGAAATCGGAACCGAGATATCATGTGATGAGACCGACCCAATCCGCCGGTTGCCTTCTGGTATCAACTCTCGGATCGCCCAAAGGTCATTCGCTTGTTGCAACGACTGCGCAATCACGCCGTCCGATACCAAATCACCAGCCACCTCAAATAGCATTGCTAGCGCATCTTGCGGGTTTTGCCCCGCCGCCATCCCGACCTTCATCAACACAGACCACTCTGGCGTATTCACAAACGGGCGATGATAGTTGATCCCTGCCTCATCCAGAAAATCAAACCCTTGACGGTGCATCAATTCGAATCCTGAAATCACCTCGCCCAATTGGTCGCCGGCCAACGCCAATAGTGAAACCGCGGCTTTGGGGTCTGGGACCACAAACAATGCCGTTGCTTCCTCGGCAGGGCGCGGCATCATCCGCAACGACGCGCCGGTTATCACACCCAACGTGCCTTCCGACCCGATCATCAAATCGCGTAGATCGTACCCTGTGTTGTCTTTGCGCAGACGGCTCATCCCGTTCCATACCGTTCCATCGGCTAGAACAACCTCTACTCCCAAACACTGCGCACGGGCATTTCCGTAGCGGATTACATTTAACCCACCGGCATTGGTTGCCAACAACCCACCTATCCGCGCAGACCCTTCCGATGCCAAAGACAGCGGAAACAAACGCCCTTCGCGTGCCGCCGCCGTTTGCACATCCGCCAAAATTGCGCCCCCATCCACCTCGATGACGTTCTCATCTGCATAGATGGCCCGCACGGCCGACATTTTCGCCAATGACAATACGACAGGTACCGCACCATCTTGAGCAATCTGGCCACCGACCAGTCCAGTCCCTCCAGAATATGGAACCACCGGAACACGCGCGCTGTGGCATGCTGACATCAACGCCGAAACCTCATCTACTGTTGCAGGTGAAACAACAACACCCTGCCCCTGCCAACGACCACGGGGCTCTGTCAGAAAAGGCTCGGGGTCTACCCCAAATGAAGCAGCAGGAAGAATGGCACGTAAATGCGTTTCGAATGCGGGATCAGCTGAATTAAATGTCATACGATCTATCTTTCATGCGCGCACCATTCAGGCAATGTTCTGTGTTTTCTAAATGAACAAACACCCAAGTTGAAACGCTAGTGAGTTGGTGTCCCATGGCCCAACTTGCGTCGAGCAGGGGCACAAGTTTAGCACGATCAACCGACGTCAGTACGCCCCCGACGATCATGCCTGAGATTGGCGTATAATACGTGGTTCCGCCACCGGCCGTTGATCTGCAAATAGGCCTGCGCAACACCTTCGTATTTAAACCCGCATTTTTCCAGCAACCCACGCGATGGGGCATTTTCAGGCAAACACCCCGCCTCGACCCGACTTAGGTCGAGTACAGTAAACGCGTGGTGAACCACAGCTTCGATTGCTTCACGCATATATCCATGTCGGGCATAAGGCTCGCCGATCCAGTAACCCGTTGTCGCTGATTGCGCTGGCCCGCGTCGAATATGGTCTAGGGTAATGGCACCCAAAATCCTGTCATCTTCCCGCCGAACCAAAAACAACGGTACGGCTGTTCCATTGGTGATGGACCGTTGCGCCCAATACACCCTGTTGGTGAAACTTTTTCGGGTTAGGTGGTCGCCAGCCCATGTCGGTTCCCATGGGGTTAGAAAGTCGGCCGACGCCTCACGCAGTGCGGCCCATTGCCGAAAATCGCCGTGAATAGGTGGGCGAAGCGTCATTCGCTCTGTGTCCAGTCGAACCTTTCGCCGCACCTTCAACATCAGGCCACCAACCGCGCCTTTAGAGTTTCAAGCGCCGGTGCATTATCCACCGGCCCATATAGCGCCATTGCTGATCCCGCATTGGTGATCAATTGCCCACCAAATTCACGCACATCGCCTGTCGTTACCGCGTCGATGCGCGCTATCGTTTCGTCAATTGTCGGGACCTTGTCCCAAATCGCGACCATCCGAGCCAAACGTTCGGCACGATTTGACGGGCTTTCTAGCCCCATCAACATGCCCGCTTTCATTTGTGCCCGTGCCCGCGCAACTTCTTCTGCAGTCATGTCATCTGCAGCGCGTTTCAACTCGTCCATGGTCAATGCCGCAAGTTCACCCAATTGATCGCCTGATGTACCGGCATAAACGGTCATCATACCGGTATCGGCATAGGCCCCGGCTTGAGCGAAAATTGTATAGCACAAACCGCGGTTTTCACGCAGTTCTTGGAACAAACGTGATGACATCCCGCCACCCATCGCTATTGCGTGGATCTGGGCCGCGAAAATCTGTGGGTCGCGATAGTCAGGCCCTTCAAACGCCAATGCAAAATGCGCCTGCTCTAGCCCTTTCACCACACGCCGTTCGCCACCCGCAAAGGCCGCAGCCTGTGCGGCATTCGGTTGGGACCGGGCTGGCAGATGGCCAAACAGTTTTTCAGCGAAGGCCAACAACGCGTCTGGGTCCACCGCACCAGCCGCCGACAGGATCATTTGATCGGGGCCGTAATGTTCACCAACGAAATCAGACAAATTCGCTCGTGTGAAACTACTGACCCGTTCGCTTGGCCCCAAAATCGTACGGCCCAGCGGTTGGTTCGGGAAAGCCTCTTCCTGCAACCAATCAAAGATCACGTCATCAGGCGTGTCGTGTGCTTGCCCAATTTCCTGCAAGATCACACCGCGTTCCACCTCGATTTCAGCAGGATCAAATACTGGATTCAACAAAATGTCTGCGATCACATCTAAGGCCAAAGGCACATCATTTTCCAATACGCGCGCGTAATAAGCTGTCATTTCGCGCGACGTATAGGCGTTGATGTAACCGCCAACGTCTTCGATGGATTCAGCAATTTGCAACGCTGATCGCGTTTTGGTGCCTTTGAACGCCATATGTTCCAGAAAATGTGCAATGCCGTTTTGCTCTGGGCGCTCGTGGCGGCCACCGGCCATCACCCAGATCCCCAAAGAGGCTGATTTCAGGCCCGGCATTTGTTCTGTGACAATGCGGAACCCGTTGGACAACGTATGCTGTTGGACGGTCACTTGGAAATCCGTTCTTTGATGAGCGTTTGCAGTGTCGCCAAATCATTTGGAACCCGCGTAACCCGTTCATCGCGGTCATATAGGTCGGCCATATGGGGCGGTAATGGCGGGTGCTGGCCTGTGGCCTTTTCGACCGCAGCAGGAAATTTAGCTGGGTGTGCAGTGGCTAACGTAATCATGGGCACGTCGGATTGGAACGCGTCTGCAACCTTCACGCCAACGGCCGAATGCGGGCACAGCAGTTCGCCAGATCTCGTCAGTTCTGAGGTTATCTGCGCATAGGTTTCATCTTCCGAAGCGCGACCTGACGCGAAGGTATCTCGCAACATTTCGATCGCACCTTGGCTCACCGTAAATGCACCTTTTGATTTCAAATCATCCATCTGTTCGGCAACCGTAGCGCCGTCGCGGCCGTAAGCTTCAAACAGCGCACGTTCGAAATTGGACGACACCTGAATATCCATGGAGGGGCTGATGGAGGGAACAACCCCTTCCTTAACCTGCGCTCCGGTCTCTAAAGTGCGGTGCAGAATATCATTTTGGTTGGTGGCAATGACCAACTGTTCAACGGGCAATCCCATGCGCTGCGCGATGTAGCCCGCAAAAATGTCCCCAAAGTTACCAGTCGGCACGGTAAAACTGACCTTACGATGCGGCGCACCCAAAGCCACAGCAGAGCTAAAGAAATAGACCACCTGCGCCAAAACGCGGCCCCAGTTGATTGAATTCACACCAGCAAGGTTCACGCCGTCACGGAAATCGAAATCGTTGAACATGTCTTTCAACGCCGCTTGGCAATCGTCGAAATCACCGTCCAGCGCCAGTGCATGCACGTTGTCTTCTGATGGGGTTGTCATCTGACGGCGCTGTACTTCGGATACACGGCCATGGGGGAACAAGATGAACACATCCACATTGCTCAACCCGCGAAAGGCTTCAATCGCGGCTGAACCGGTATCACCTGATGTCGCACCCACAATGGTGATCCGTTTGCCGGACCGTGTAAGAGACGCTTGGAACATCTGTCCAATCAATTGCATCGCAAAATCTTTGAACGCCAAAGTTGGGCCGTGAAACAGCTCCAAAAGGAAGTGATTATTGTCCAACTGCTTTAGGGGCGCACGTGCTGCGTGGTTGAAACCGGCATAGGCCGTTTCGATCAATCTGCGGAATTCTTCATCTGTGAATGTGTCGCCAATAAACGGACGCATAACTGAGAACGCCACATCCTCATACGATTGTCCTGCCATCGCTGCGATTTGGTCGTGGGAAAGCTGCGGGATTTCGTCGGGCACATAGAGCCCGCCATCTCGGGCCAAACCGGTCATCATCGCCTCTTCGAATGTCAGTTCGGGGGCGGCTCCGCGGGTGGAGACATATTTCATATCAGTCTTCTTTCTCGGTCTTTAATCTAGTTTGGCGTAATGTGCGTGCGATGTAGAACATGGTCATCGCGCCCCACACAACCGCCAATAGCATCCATGTGATCGCATATTCCAAATGATCATTTTTGATGTTTCTGGTATCAACGGCCAACGGTGACAATCGTGGGTCATATTGGCTTGCCGCGGCAAGCTGCACCAGCAACGGTTCCGTGTTCAGCACCAACGCCATCGCAGCGACATCTCGTGAATACCATTCATCCCCCTGTGGGGGCTGGGCCTCTGGGTCGTCAGGCCAAATCAGATTGCCCTGAACGGTGATCGTTTCAATCATCGGTTCCATCGATTGCGCACTGGCATCATTGATACCGATCAAGCCTTGATCCACCATTACTCGGCGACCATCGGATGTTTCAAACGCGGAAATGATGTGGTGGCCCGTGCCTGCTATTGTGCCGGAATCCAGCACCCGCAGTTCTTCTCCCGTTGGTTGCCCTTCGAAAATGACTGACAGGTAATTGTCTGTGAGAGGGTCAGGGTTTTCTAACAACGGAATCGCGGGCGCATCCAGTTTTGCGCGGATATCGGCAAGAATACCCTCTTTCCATTCCAGACGATTCAGCTGCCAGTTGGCTAGCCCGACGAGTATCGCAAGACCGCCCAACCCGACGATCAAAGGGAAAAGTAGATTACGCATACTGGGTCCTGAAGTTGCAGTCCTAAATTTGGAAAACGCGCAGGGCTTTCACCCCGCGCGTCTTGTCGTGTCAGCTCAGTAAGGTCAAGCGGCCGTGGCCGTTACTGGCCCCAAACGTAGACAGCGGCGAATAGGAACAACCATACCACGTCCACAAAGTGCCAGTACCAAGCAGCTGCTTCGAACCCAACGTGACGTTCAGCCGTGAAATGACCGCGGCGCACACGCAGGTAGCAGATGAACAAGAAGATCGTACCGATGATCACGTGGAAACCGTGGAAACCAGTCGCCATAAAGAAGTTCGCGCCATAGATGTTGCCAGCAAGGCCAAAGGCCGCGTGGCTGTATTCGTAGGCTTGGAAGACCGTAAAGATCACACCCAAAACGACCGCTAGGATCAGACCAGATTTTACGTCTTCACGGTTGTCTTCATGTGCAAGCGCATGGTGTGCCCAAGTCGCGGCTGCACCAGAACACAGCAGGATCAATGTGTTGATCAGCGGCAGGTGCCAAGGGTCAAATGTTTCGATGCCAACAGGCGGGAAAGGACCATCAATCGCTGGCGATTGTGGGCCCATCGGGTACATCGCGTGCTTGAAGAACGACCAAAACCATGCCGCAAAGAACATGACTTCAGACATGATAAACATGATGAAACCATAACGCAGGCCGATCACAACGACCGGTGTGTGGTCGCCCTGATGGCTTTCAACGATGACTTCGGCCCACCAAGCGTACATGCAGTACAACACACCCACAAAGCCCATCAAGAACATGTAAGGGTTGCTGCCGGAGTCCATCCAAAGCACTGCGCCAAACAACATAATGAACACGGCGACGCCGGTCATCAGTGGCCAAATAGACGGTGGCAGGATGTGATAGTCGTGGTTCTTTTCGTGGGCCATGAGTTTGTTCCCTTACGGCGTTGGTCTTAGTTCAATTCAGTGGGCTGGGTTACATCCAGCGCGGCTTGTTGTTCGGGCGGGCTATCGTTTCTGTGGAACGTATACCCCAAAGTAATCGTATGCACATACTGTCCTTCACGATCGTCGACGATTGCTGGGTCGACAAAGAAGGTTACAGGCATATTGATCGTTTCACCGGGTTGTAGCACCTGCTGTTCGAAGCAGAAACAATCGATCTTGTCGAAAAACGCACCTGCTTCGTAAGGGGCAACATTATAGGATGCAGCGCCCCAAATAGGTTGGTCGGTTGGGTTAGTTGCCTCGTAAAACGCCAAAGCAGTCTCACCGATGCGGACTTCCATTTCGCGCTGCACGGGTTTGAAATCCCACGGCATATCGCGCGCGACCGCGCTTTCGAAACGAATGGTTACTGTTTCGTCAAGAATCGTATCTGATCCCTGTGCCACAACGTTCGTTGCGCCACCAAAACCCGTAACCCGGCAAAACCAGTCATAAAACGGCACAGACGCCCAAGCCAGCCCGCCCATCAAGACCACAACACTTACTGCCTGTGCGGCCGTGCGGTTTGGCCCCTCGGGTATCTTGTTAAACGGATTAAACATCAGTTGCTTGCCTCCGCTTGTGCGGCCAAATCGGCAGCACGCTGTTCAGCGGCTTCCAAGGCGCCCGGTTCCAACTGCGGGCGAGCAACGTGGTCAAACCGCTCCATCTGGCGGACATCGGTCAGCCCCAAAACCTTAACGACAGTTAAGCCAAAAACAATTCCGACCATACCAACCAGCAACAGGCCAACGCCTGAATTGCGGCCCTTGCGGCGCTGGTGAATTTCGTGCTCGACCTTCAAAGCCATTATAGCACCGCCCAACCGTTTGCGCGCATCAACGCTTCAACCAACAAAGCGACGAAATGCCCAAACAGGTAATATAGGGATACCTTAAAGGTGTGTTTTTCAATGGCGTGATCGTCGGCTTCGCTGTCTGCATCAGTGCGGCGCCAGATGTCGTAGCACCCCTTCAGGAACCAAACGTTCAGTATCAGTGCAACGGCCAAATAAATTGGCCCACCGATGGACGTAAACCCGAGGCCCAGCGCAACCAAAACAAGCGGCACACAGTAGGCAAGAATATGATTGCGCGTAACTTTACGACCATGTGTTTCGGTCAACATCGGAACGCCCGCATCGCCGTAATCAGATTTGACAAACAGCGCCAGCGCCCAAAAGTGCGGCGGCGTCCACATAAAGATAAGCGCGAACATCAAGACAGACTCGATAGAAACGCCACCAGTCGCCACGGCCCATCCAATCATCGGGGGGAACGCGCCAGCCGCACCACCAATAACGATGTTCTGCGGGGTCGAACGTTTCAACCACATTGAATAGACGACGGCGTAGAAAAAGATCGTGAATGCCAAAAGGCCAGCGGCCAATGCATTTGTTGCCAAAAACAACAGAACGACAGCAAAAATGGACAATGTCAGGCCAATGCCCAATGCCTCACCCGGTTGCACAGCACCCGACGGAATCGGGCGAGTAACCGTACGTTTCATGATTGCATCGATGTCGGCGTCCCACCACATGTTCAATGCACCAGAGGCCCCTGCCCCGACTGCGATGCACAAAACAGCGACGAACCCAATGAACGGGTTCACACCAACGGGGGCCACCAAAAGGCCGACAAGGGCCGTAAACACAACCAACTGCATGACGCGGGGCTTCATTAAGGCGAAATAATCGCCCATCTGCGCCTCGTGTGTCTGGCTATGGTTGGTCACGTCGGTCATGTCCGTCCTATTGGCTTGATCTGATCATCTGTCATGCAGATGGATGTAGGGCGGGGAAACCCCGCCGCCACACTATATTAGGCAGGGAATTCTTCTTTCGCGCCTGCCAGCCATTCTTCGTAAACAGCCGGATCAACGACTTTCACAGTGATTGGCATGTAGGCGTGGTCCTTACCGCAAAGTTCGGAACACTGACCAAAGTAGATGCCTTCACGCTCTGCGTTGAACCAAAGTTGGGCAAAACGGCCTGGGACGGCGTCTTGCTTCACACCAAACGCCGGGATCGTCCAAGAGTGGATCACGTCAGCGCCAGTCACTGTCATAACAACCGTTGCACCAACAGGAACGACGACAGCTGTGTCAGTTGCCAAACGGTATTCATCTTCAGAATAACCGGCTTCTTCCAATTGTTCGATGATACCTTCGTTCAGGTTACCTTCATTGTAGCCGATCATGTAGCTTTCAAAGAACACATCTTCGTCTGTGTATTCATAAGACCAGAACCACTGGTAACCGGTGACAGTGATATTGATGTCGCCTTCAGGAATTTCTTGTTGCTTGAACAGAACCGGCAAGGAAAACGCGCCGATGAACACAAGAATCACAATCGGAACAATCGTCCAGGCGACTTCAAGCGGAGAATTGTGTGTGAATGTCGCCGGTGTTGGGTTCCGTTTCGCGTTGTAACGCAAGATCACCCATGCAAGCAGGCCAGTTACAAACAGCGAAATGATCGTGATGATTACCAGCAACATTCCGTCGAGCCATTGAATATCTCGTGCGAGTTCTGTCACAGCTGGCTGAAAACCCGTTGCACCTGGTGTCGGCGCCCCAACAATTTCCAGATCTTCAATGGCGGTCTGTGCGCTAACTGCGCCAGCAGCGGCGATTCCGGCCATGGTTAGGCTCAGGCGTTTCACGAATGTCATCATCTGCATCTCGGTCCCTAAATTTGGCGAAGGCTGTGAGCCGATCGTATAGTTGCACGGGTCCCAAAACGGAATCCCGTTGTATTCTCGGGCGGTCATCCCATATTCATAACCGCAACTCAAGCGATCCAAGCGTGTCAAACGGTCGCTTTTTGACCGAAATCAAAGAAACAGTCAGGAAACTTCCATGACGCAAGACCCATTCCGCCCGTTTGAAACGAATCTCGACCACGATACCGCACTATCGATGTTGCGCGAAGCGGTGGCTGGTGCCGACGACGGAGAGCTGTTTTTAGAACGTCGGCGTTCTGAAGTGTTGGCTTACGATGATCAAAGAGTGCGCACTGCAAGTTATGACGCCTCAGAAGGATTCGGGCTGCGTGCAGTCCGGGGCGAAGTCGCAGGCTATGCGCATTCGACCACCTTGGATGAACATGCGTTAAGGCGTGCGGTTGCGACGGCACGGCTCGCCGTTGGGGACGGCGGTGGAACACTGGCTGATGCACCGCCGCGCACAAATACTGTCCTTTACACAGACGCAGACCCAATGGCCGAAGCGACCTTCCCGGCGAAAATAGACCTTTTGAAGGAAATAGACACATTTTGTCGAGAACTGGATCCGCGCGTAGTGCAAGTGTCCGCAACTTTGGCAGCTTCGCACCAAGAAGTGGTGATTCTGCGCCCCGAGGGCACACTCGTCACAGATACGCGCCCAATGACACGACTGAATATCTCGGTCATCGTCGACGACAACGGTCGCCGCGAATCTGGTGGCATGGGCGGCGGTGGTCGCACAGGGTTGATCGGACTGACGTCACCAGATCATTGGCAACCCGTCGCACGCGAAGCCCTGCGCATCGCGCTCGTGAACCTCGAAGCAGAACCCGCACCTGCAGGTGTGATGGACGTTCTTCTTGGGCCAGGCTGGCCAGGTATTTTGCTGCACGAGGCCGTGGGCCACGGACTAGAGGGTGATTTTAACCGCAAAGGCACATCAGCTTTTGCGGGTTTGATGGGCCAGCAAGTTGCCGCAAAAGGCGTGACCGTTTTGGATGACGGCACAATCCCCGACCGTCGTGGTTCAATCACCGTTGATGATGAAGGCACCCCATCGGGTAAAAACGTCCTTATCGAAGACGGCGTTTTGGTTGGCTACATGCAAGACCGCCAGAATGCGCGCCTTATGGGCGTGAACCCAACGGGCAATGGCCGTCGTGAAAGTTTTGCTCACATCCCAATGCCGCGCATGACAAACACCTATATGCTAGGTGGCGACAGCGACCCCAAAGACATGTTGGCCGGTCTGAAAGACGGAATCTACGCTGTCGGTTTTGGCGGCGGGCAAGTCGACATTACCAACGGGAAATTCGTGTTCAGTTGCACCGAAGCCTACCGCGTTAAAAACGGCCAAGTTGGTGCACCCGTCAAAGGCGCAACGCTTATCGGTGACGGTGCAACATCTCTTAAACAGATCCGAGGTATCGGCAACGATATGGCGTTAGACCCCGGCATCGGGAACTGTGGCAAAGCGGGCCAATGGGTGCCCGTTGGTGTTGGCCAGCCGTCGCTTTTGATTGGCGGTCTGACCGTAGGTGGCGCAGCCACGTGACACGTTGGCCGATCTTTCGGACTGTCGCGGCAGCCGCAGACGGAAAAGCAGTTGGCATCGCAATCGGAGCCGCCTGCATGACATGGATTGGGGCCGCAATACTTGGCCTATTCTTCGTATTGCTCGCGTTGGTTCTGGACAGGATTGGCCTTCAAGGTTTTGCCAGCCCCCTTGGCGAAACCGGTTCTGTTTTGATATTTTCGCCGTTTCTGTCATGGGCAGGACTGCTTCCTGCAATTCCACTCGGCATCTGGGCCCTTTCGAAAGGATGGGCTGGGTGGCTTTCCGCGGTCATTGCAGGAAGTATTTTCGGCGGATTCATTTGGGCACTGATCGTCGCCGGCGATTGGGCCGCGCTGCCGATTGGTATGTTGATCGGCGCAGGGTTTGCTGCACTGTTCGGGGTGTGCGCCCGAATGACAAACCCTAAAGTATTCGTCGTTCCATGAAAAATGCCCTTTCGAATTTAGCCCAGAAAACGTTCCGCTCCCCTCCCTTAAGCGGTGAACAAGTGGGATGGTTTCGCCCTGCTGCGGCCATCATGCTGGCGTTAGCGGTTCCTGCTCTGTTGGCTCTGTTATTCATTTACAGTGGCGCCCCGACCTTTGATGGCCCGCCCAGCGCGGATGAATCTTATACGTTTAATGATCACATCGCGATTGTGCTCGGGACGCTGGCATTTTCGTTTCTTACATCTTGGATGGCTACACCATTGATTTTGTTGTCGCTACGGGCTGCCGCTATGTTGGGGTATGCAGGCTGGGGCACCTCTGTGATTGCTGCCTGGATCATTGGGTTGCCGATCGTGCATTTTGCTTTGAACGGTGACCTTACCACCGAAGAACATGCGATCTTACCACATATGATGTTCACGATCGGTTTTCTGGGTCTTAGCGTTTGGGTCGCATTTTGGGGTCTGTTTGCCCTGCGACGCCAAGGTACCGGCGCAAAAGACTAGCCAATTTCAACGCTAATCTTTCATTAACTTCGCTCCGCTAAACCTGATTCTGCAACAGGTGGAGGACAGGATGAATCAGGACAGATGTTCTTCCACTCACCCCCCACTCCCACCCACCACGGAAGAAAATTCCCTCCTCCACCTCCGCCTGCTGCGCTCTCGTAAAGTTGGCCCTGCGACCTATCGCCGTCTTTTGGCGGAACACGGGTCAGTTACCTCCGCGTTAGACGCATTGCCAGAAATGGCACGTGCCGCTGGGGTGAACGACTATCGCGCCTGTCCCGAAAACGTCGCCCTCTCAGAAATGCGGGCGGGCACACGTTTGGGGGCTCGATTGGTTTTTCAGGGCGATGCTGCATTCCCAACTGCATTGAATGATCTAGATGATGCGCCCGCCGCACTTTGGATGATAGGCAACACCGCGCATCTGACCCGCCCTATGGTGGCCTTGGTTGGTGCGCGCACGGCATCTTCACTCGGCACACGCATGGCACGTAAACTGGCGGCCGAGCTCGGCGAGGCTGGGTTTACTGTGGTGTCCGGCTTAGCACGCGGTGTCGACACGGCCGCCCACACTGGGGCATTGGCCTCCGGTACTATTGCAGTGCTCGCTGGCGGAGTTGATGTGGTTTACCCTCAACAAAACGCAGAGCTGGCACATAAGATCGCCCTACAAGGACTACGCATTTCTGATCAACCCATCGGGACGCACCCGCGCGCGCACCATTTTCTTGCCCGCAACAGGATCGTATCTGGCCTGTGTGCCGCAACCGTCGTCGTCGAAGCCGCCGCAAAATCAGGCAGCCTGTCGTGTGCGCAAGGCGCATTGGACCAAGGTCGCGATGTTTTGGCGGTTCCGGGCCATCCATTCGATGCCCGTGTGGCTGGGTGCAATATGCTTATCCGTGACGGCGCCATTCTTGTCCGCGGGGCGCGCGACATCATCGAACATCTTGGCGATCCACTGCAGGTCGTCAACGAACCAGAACTGCCATTGGCGCCGCAACCGCCTCAATCTCGCGGCCTCGCTGAAACCGCCGCGTTGCACACCGTTATCCTCGATCGTCTTGGCCCTGCACCCATGGCCGAAGATCAGCTGATCCGCACCTTGGGCGCAGCTGCAACCGCCGTGGCTCCTGTGTTGGTCGACCTAGAATTGGACGGAAAAGTTGTCCGACAGGCGGGTGGCATTCTGGCCCGCGTTCCATAGCCGTCACAGGCTAAATTTGCCCGCGTCAAAGATGGTCCATTGACAATCCCCAACGCCCCCCCACATCTTGCGCGACCATTAAGTATGCGTATTTCGAAAGGATTCCTATGCCTGTTGTTGTCGTTGAATCTCCGGCTAAGGCCAAGACAATCAACAAATATTTGGGCTCGGACTATACGGTTCTGGCATCCTATGGGCACGTCCGCGACCTGCCGCCAAAGGACGGGTCAGTCGACCCCGACGACAATTTCGAGATGCTTTGGGAGGTCGCAAGCGACAGCAAAAAGCACATTAAGGCTATCGCAGACGCTCTGAAAGACGACAACGAACTGATCCTCGCGACCGACCCCGACCGCGAAGGAGAGGCGATTTCGTGGCACCTCGAAGAGGCACTGCGCAAACGTAAGGTCATCAAAAAAGACACGCCTGTCAGTCGCGTGGTTTTCAACGCAATCACAAAAACTGCTGTGACCGAAGCCATGAAAAATCCGCGGGTTGTTGACCAACCGTTGGTCGACGCCTACCTCGCGCGCCGCGCGTTGGACTACCTTGTTGGGTTTAAACTGTCGCCCGTTTTGTGGCGCCGTTTGCCAGGCGCAAAATCTGCTGGTCGTGTGCAATCAGTAACCTTGCGGATCATCGTAGAACGCGAGATGGAAATCGAAGCGTTCAACAACCGCGAATACTGGACCGTTAAAGCACAGCTTCAAACCCCACGGTCCCAGAATGTCGAAGCACGACTCACCGTTCTGGCAGGCAAAAAGTTAGAAAAATTCGACCTCGAAAACGCGACGCAGGCCGAGTTGGCACAGCAGGCCGTTCTATCGCGTGATTTGACAGTCAAACGTGTCGAGGCGAAGCCCGCAAACCGCAATCCATCTGCTCCGTTCATGACCTCGACCTTGCAGCAAGAAGCATCACGTAAATTTGGGTTTGGCGCCCGTATGACAATGAACGCCGCACAGCGTTTGTACGAAGCGGGGCTTATCACCTACATGCGGACCGACGGCATCGACATGGCACCAGAAGCTGTGACGGCCGCCCGCGACGCGATCAAAGATAAATTTGGCGCAGAATATGTCCCCGAAAAGCCGCGTATCTATAAAAACAAAGCCAAGAACGCACAGGAAGCCCACGAATGTGTGCGTCCAACTGATCTGGCCTTGTCTGCCGAAGACGCGAAAATCGCAGATCCTGACCAACGCAAGCTATACGACCTGATTTATAAACGGACCATTTCCAGCCAAATGGAAGCCGCCCGTTTGGAACGCACCACAGTCGACATTGCGTCTGATGACGGACAGGTCGAACTCCGTGCGACCGGCCAAGTCGTCATGTTCGACGGGTTCTTGCGCGTCTACGAAGAAGGCCGTGACGACGACGTCGTTGACGATGATGATAAACGTTTGGCGCAAATGGCCGAGGGCGAAAAGATGGACAAATCCTCCGTCACGCCTGAGCAGCATTTCACCCAACCGCCGCCCCGTTACACAGAGGCCACGTTGGTTAAGCGTATGGAAGAATTGGGCATTGGTCGCCCGTCCACCTACGCGTCGATCGTCACCACAATTCAGGACCGAGAATACGTCCGCAAAGACAAGAACCGTCTTATTCCCGAAGACAAAGGGCGTTTGGTGACGGCCTTTCTGACGAACTATTTCCGCAAATATGTGGGCTACGACTACACAGCATCGTTGGAAGAAGACCTCGATCACGTGTCGGCAGGCGACGCGGACTACAAAAAGGTTCTTGAAAGGTTTTGGCGCGACTTCAAGGTCACCATCGACGAAGCCATGGACAATTCCATCACCGAAGTGCTGGACAAGATTAACGAGGTTCTGGCCCCACACATATTCCCGCCAAATGAAGACGGCACGGACCCACGTCTTTGCCCGAACTGCGAAAAGGGCCGACTTTCAATGCGTACCGCTCGGTCCGGCGGTGCATTCATTGGGTGCTCGAACTATCCTGATTGCCGCTACACCCGCGCGTTCGGCCCTCCTGGGGAAGACGATGCAGCTGGTATTCCGCCAGAAGGCAAACTGTTAGGTCAGGACGACGGCGATAATATTTGGGTGCACAAAGGGCGGTTTGGCCCCTATGCGCAGCGCGGTGAAGTCACAGAAGAGAACAAGAAACCTAACCGTCAATCGGTCCCCAAAGAGTGGCCCCCAGAGGAAGTGTCGTTGGAAACAGCTGTTAAGTTGTTGTCTCTCCCTCGTCTTATCGGTCAACACCCAGAAGATGGCATCAATGTATTTGCCAACATCGGCCGCTATGGCCCTTACCTAAAACACTCTGAAAGCACATCTGATCGGGGTGGCACCAATGCCAACCTAGAAAGCCTAGAGGATGTGTTCACTGTAGGGATGAACCACGCGGTACAATTGCTGGCCGAAAAGGTCGCATCACGCGGGAACCGTGGCAAAGCCGCTGTGCCGATCCGCGAATTGGGCGAGCACCCCGATGTGGGCGGCCCAGTGAATGTGTTCGACGGCAAGTACGGCCCCTATGTGAAATGGGATAAAATCAACGCAACGATCCCAGATACGATCGAAGTTGCGGATCTGTCGTTGTCTCAGGCTGTCACGCTGATCGAAGAACGCGCAGCCAAGTCCGGCAAAAAGATCGCCCCGAAAGCGGCGCCAAAAAAGAAAGCCGCGGCTAAGAAAAAGCCCGCTGCCAAGAAGGCGCCAGCAAAGAAAAAACCAGCAGCAGCAGCTAAAACGAAAGAATAGTTCGGAAAGATCTTGCTGCAACGCAGCAAATTCATTGACACCTTCCCTTAGGGCCGTATCTATGGACCAACGCTTTAAGGGGGGACTATGAAGAAGATTTATCAAAACGCCGCCGCTGCTCTTGATGGGCAATTGAACGACGGTATGTTGATTGCTGCGGGGGGCTTTGGCCTTTGTGGCATTCCAGAACTGCTGCTGGCCGCGATTCGTGATGCGGGCACCAAGGACCTTACGTTTGCGTCCAACAACGCTGGCGTAGATGATTTTGGGATCGGCATTTTGCTGCAAACCAAACAGGTCAAAAAGATGATCTCGTCATACGTGGGCGAAAACGCAGAATTTATGCGCCAGTATTTGTCAGGTGAATTAGAATTAGAATTCAATCCCCAAGGCACATTGGCCGAACGCATGCGCGCAGGTGGTTGCGGCATACCAGGGTTTTACACAAAAACAGGTGTTGGCACGGTGATTGCTGATGGCAAAGAACATAAAGATTTCAACGGTGAAACCTACATCATGGAAGAAGGAATCTTTGCTGATCTGTCTATTGTAAAGGCATGGAAAGCTGACGAAACAGGCAACCTCGTGTTCCGTAAGACAGCCCGCAACTTCAACCCACCTGCTGCAATGTGCGGCAAGGTGTGCATCGCCGAAGTCGAAGAAATCGTGCCAACAGGGTCGTTGGACCCAGACAGCATCCACCTACCCGGTATCTATGTGCACCGCTTGATCCAAGGCGATCACGAGAAACGTATCGAACAACGCACAGTGCGGGAGGGTTAAGACCATGGCATGGGATAGAAACCAAATGGCCGCGCGCGCGGCATTGGAATTGGAAGACGGCACCTATGTGAACCTTGGTATCGGCATTCCGACACTGGTGTCCAACTACATCCCCGAGGGTGTCGAAGTGACGCTTCAGTCTGAAAACGGCATGTTGGGCATGGGCCCCTTCCCGACCGAAGACGACATTGATGCCGACCTGATCAATGCAGGCAAACAAACGATCACCGAATTGCCACAGACTGCCTATTTCGACAGCGCACAAAGCTTCGGCATGATCCGCGGCGGCAAGATTGCAGCAGCGATCTTGGGTGCGATGGAGGTCGACGAAAAAGGCGACCTCGCAAATTGGATGATCCCGGGCAAGTTGGTTAAAGGGATGGGCGGTGCTATGGATCTGGTCGCTGGTGTTGGCCGTGTGATCGTCGTTATGGACCACACCAATAAACATGGTGACAGCAAGCTGTTGAAAGAATGCACTTTGCCGCTGACAGGCAAGGCCGTGGTTGACCGTATCATCACCAACCTTGGTGTGTTGGACGTGGTAGAAGGTGGACTTCGCATCGTTGAGACTGCCGAAGGTGTATCAGAAGACGAACTTCGTGCCGCAACCGAGGCAACAATCGTATAATCTACGAACCTAAGGGGGCGGCGTTTTCAGACGCGGCCCCCTTTTGCTTGGGCCGGCCCCCGAAAGAATGGTCGGGGCCCAGCGCAACCCGAGAAAAGCCTCAAAAATCGTTTCCGTTTCCTAAACAAAGTCATAGTGTAGCCCCATTCTGTCGCTAATCGCGAAAGGATGAGCATGACTATTACACAGAACGCCGCGTCGAACGGTGCACAGGACAACGAAACCGACACAACAGGATCCCGCCGCTGGCGTGATATTGCGCTTTTGGCGTTGTTGTTTGCGTTTGTTGTGGCAGGCCTTGCCGGACTGGCGGCCGCGACAGGTTGGGAAGAAACAAAACACCAATTGATGAAGCTGTCCCTTGGACAGATCGCCATTCTTCTTGTGCTTAGTTTGGTCAATTACCTATTCCGGGCAGCCCGATGGCACGTATTTTCCCATCGTCTCGGATTGCAAACATCACCCATGCAAAGCCTGCGCCACTTTTTGGGCGGTTTCGCAATGTCCGTCACACCGGGGCGTGTTGGCGAACTGATCCGTATGCGTTGGCTTTTCCGCGAAACCGGCTGGGCTGTCGAACGTACCGCCCCGCTCGTCTTGATGGACCGCGCATCTGACTTGGCGGCAATGGCATTGTTGTTAGCTGGCGGTGTTGCGTTGTCTGCAGGCGGCATCTCCATGGCAATGCCAGTTGCAATTCTTGCATTAGGCGCAGCCTATGTTGCGACCCGACCAGCCCTATTGTCCGGTCTTGTCACCCTCACCTACCGCACTATTGGCCGGTTCCCACGCATAATGGCCCGAATCCGCAAGGCAACGCGTTCGATCGGCGTATTTTCACACGGCCCCGTCATGGCCGCCGCAATGGCACTAGGAATGATTGGATGGTTCGCAGAGGGTTACGCGTTCCATATCTTACTGGTGTGGATGGGGTCTGACATTGGCCTCGCAAAAGCGATCGCAATTTTCATCTTTTCAACCCTTGCAGGCGGCTTAACCGGCGCACCTGGTGGTGTCGGCGGTGCAGAAGCAGCAATGGTGGCTTTGCTCGCGCTCGAAGGTATCCCGCTAGAGGTATCAATCCCTGCAACCGCACTTATTCGACTGACCACATTGTGGTTTGCTATTCTCATTGGGCTGATGGTTTTCCCCATCGCCGAAGCAAAATCAAACGCGACACCATGACCAAAAAATCTTATACAGGCTGGGGTCGCGCGCTGCGCGCCAATGGCGATTTAACTCGTCCGGACTCCACCAAAAACATGACCGCCAATGCCCCTGCCATAGGCAACCGCCGCTCCTATGGCGATGCCGCTTTGAACGATGCGCAAAATGCAATCGACATGACCCGTATCGACAGGATCATTTCCTTTGACCGCGATGCAGGGCTTTTGACAGTTCAAACAGGCATAACCCTTGGCGAACTTGCTCGTGTTTTGGCACCACAAGGTTGGCTGCCTTCCGTCTTGCCTGGCACCGGTTTTGCCACAGTAGGCGGGGCAATTGCCATGGATGTGCATGGCAAAAACCACCATCACAAAGGCAGCTTTTGCGAACACGTTACGGACATCACCCTTATTCAGGGCAATGAAACACGCAAGATCACCCCTAAGAATGCTGGGCTTTGGAAAGCCACCTGCGGTGGTCTTGGGCAAACGGGTATCATAACAGAGGCGACACTCCAGCTAACCCCAGCAAAGGGGGACCTGATGTTGGTCACTGAACAACGCGCGGTCGATTGGGACCACCATATCGCGCTGCTGGATTCGTCAGACGCGCCCTACACCGTTGGCTGGATCGACGCGACCGCAACAGGCACCTTACTTGGGCGCGGCATTGTCGAAGAAGGCGAAACTTGCCGCGGCCTTCGCCCGACACTGCGCGGAGCAAAGAAAATCCCGTTTGACGCTCCGCATTGGGCCCTATCCGCCCCCATCGTCAAAGCATTCAACGCGGCCTACTACCGCCGTGTCCCTAAATCTGGTCGGACAGTTGTGCGCCCGATTCAGGATTTCTTTTTCCCACTCGACAAGATCCATGATTGGAACCGCCTTTATGGCAAACGCGGCTTCCACCAGTTTCAATGTGTTGTTCCGCTCGATCAATCCGGCGCGTTGCGCGCCATGATGGAAACAATTGCAGGCTCCGGCCTTGCATCGCCTTTGGCTGTGTTGAAACGCATGGGGCCTGGCCGCGCTGGGTATATGTCATTCCCGATGGAAGGCTACACATTGGCGGTCGATTTCCCTAACCGCCCGCAAGCCCGTGACCTGATCGCGCGTTTAGAAAAGGCAACAGTTGCAGCTGGCGGCCGTCTGTATTTGGCCAAAGACGCACTTTCTTCCGGGGCGGCTGTGAAAGCCATGTACCCCGATCACCCGAAATGGGCGGCCGTAGCCGCCAAAGCAGACCCTGACGGGTTGCTTCAAACCGACATGACACGTCGCCTCTCATTAAGGACCCCGACATGACCGACACTTGGATTATTCTGGGCGCAAGCTCGACCATCGCTAAGGCCTTCACCCGCTCCGTTGCCGAACAAGGGGCCAATGTGGTTCTTGCAGGCCGCCGTATGGATGACCTGCAGGCCACCGCAGCCGATGCGCAAGCACGTGGCGCGGCCAGCACACATCCTGTAATGTTTGATGCCCGCGACCCAGCAACGTTCCAAACCATTATCGATGTAGCAACCGCACAAGGCGGTACAATCAACTGCGCCGTCTTCGTTGGTTCTATGCCAGCCCAAGACGCAATTGATGCGGATCCCGCGATTTTGGACGGCGTTATTGCCGACAGCTTGACCGGCCCCGCCCGTTTCTTACAGATGTTAGCGCCGGTGCTTCAAGAGAACGGCAAAGGCTCCATCGTCGGCGTTGGATCCGTCGCGGGCGACCGTGGTCGCGTTGGAAACTATGTTTATGGCGCTGCTAAAGCAGGCTTTGCGACCTACCTTTCCGGCCTACGCAATGCACTGGGGCGACACGGTGTGCATGTCCTGACGGTCAAACCCGGCCCCGTTGATACCGCAATGACAGAAGGTTTGGGGCCACAGCCATTCATGACCACTGCAGACGCCGTTGTTGCCGACATCCACAAGGCGTTGGGCAAGAAACGTAACACATTATATACCAAGTGGATCTGGTGGCCGGTCATGACCGTGATCAAACTGATCCCCGAACCCATCTTCAAAAAGATGTCGATCTAACAAAAAATCGCTTCATCCAAAGAAAAAGCCCGACCATGCGAAACACGCGGTCGGGCTTTTTTTATCTGCAATCTGATTTTTCGCCTTAGCCGAACAATTTCCCAAACCACTCGGACCACAGGCCAGCCGCGTAAAACATCAGCGACAACGTAATCAATAAGTATCCCAATCCACGTCGATCGCTCAACGCGAACACGATAGGGTCGTAGTCCATTCGCCCCATGTAACCCAGCCGGACCATTCGGTAGAGCCATGCCGCGATCGGAATCAGCGCCACCCAAAGCAACCATTGATCCGGATACAGGCCCAGCGCCTGATCAGAATAGGAATATAAGAAGAAGATAACCAACGCGCCCGCCATCCCAATGGCCGACATGTTGAGCAAATCACCAAGGTCACCGCGGGCATAGCCGCGCCCAGGAAGCGGCTTGTCGTCTGTGGCCAAAGCCAGTTCAGTCATACGTTTCACACAGCCCAAAGTGATAAAGATCGGGAAAATAAAGATGAGCATGAAGATAGAGGCATCAACGCCGCTTGCCGCCGCCCCTGCAACAACCCGCAATGTATATAGTGAAGCAAGGACCGCGATATCGATCCACCGAAGCCGTTTCAAACGAAGAGAATATGCCAAAGACAACATCATATAGAACGCAACAACGCCGAACATTTGCCACGACAGCGCAGCACCCACGCCCAAAGCAATGACCGCTAATATTGCGCAGGTTAGCATGCCAATCGGAATAGGAACGGTCCCCGCCGCAAAGGGTCGTTTACATTTCTTAACGTGCAACCGGTCGGCTTCGATATCCAACAGATCATTCACAATATAAATACACGATGCAGCAGCTGAAAAACTGACAAGTCCCAAACAGACCGTCAGGAAGGCTTCCATATAGAAGGCATGTGCGGCAATCATCGGCAAAAACAAGAGCACGTTTTTGACCCATTGATGCGGCCGCATCGATTTCAGGACAGCCCGTGGAGACCACCCTCCATCAAGCTGCGTGACATTGGCCAGACCTTTGGCGCCACCACCTGCTGCGCCCACAACAATCGCGTGATCCGCATGATCCCAAATCTTGCGGTCACTTTTGTCATTGCCGGCGTAATCAAACCCCGCTTCACCATATGCCGCGACCAAGGCCTCCGCCTTGGCGGTTCCTTTCAGGTTTACACCACCTTCTGACGCGAAAATACGCTCTATCCCATAATGATCTGCCAAAGGCTGCACATATGAAACATCAGATGCGCTCGCGATCGCGACCTCACGACCCTGTTCTTTGGCGTCTAATGCCATCGCCGCAATATCAGCATGGACGGGCAGTAAATCCGCGCGCAGCGGTGCGATGCGGGCAATTTCAGCCTTGAACGCGGCGCGGTCACCAACCAATGTAATCGCCTTCAACGTCGCAATGGGATCGGTGCCAAGCCCTTTCCAAAAGCCTTCTAGTAACATGTCGGTGCGCAGCAATGTGCCATCCGCATCCAAGACCAGCGGTTTGTCTGTCATGTGTGAGGACACTCTATTCTCCGGAAACTCTAAAGACGCAGCCGTCTGTGACCAATTCTGGTGGCGTTATACATAGACCACGTGCAACTTCCCATGCCGCCAATACCTTTGGCACGTAGGCACGTGTTTCAGCATAAGGCGGAACACCGTTATTGTTGCGCACAGCGCCTTCGCCTGCATTATACCCTGCCAAGGCATAAATCACCTTGTTGTCGAATTCGTTAAGCAGCCAATCCAAATACGCCGTCCCGCCTGATATGTTGTCACGCGGATCGAATGCATCTTCTACACCGAAACGCGCAGCGGTCGGTGGCATCAATTGCATCAACCCTTGCGCCCCCGCCGAGCTTACAGCGTCTGATCGGCCAGCGCTTTCAACAGAAATAACAGCCAACACCAGTGCTGGTGATACATTGGTCCCGATCGTCGCTGTCAAAATCTCAACACCATACCGGTTTGCCAGTTCTGTCATGCCTTGAAGACGGGGGGCCGGAATGCCTTGGCCGGACGGTGCAGTGCGTAATGCGGTGACTGCGGCTTCTAGACTTGCTTCATTTGCATCATCTAATGACGGTGAAATCGCGTCCCAATACCATTCGACTCCGCTTGGCGCGGGTGCCAACCCCGCAATCGCTGGCGCCACTGGGGCGCGTGGCGTGGAAACAGCACTACCAGCCGCAGCTGGGCCAGTTGGAGAAGACGGCGCTGCAGGTGCAATTTGAACTGTAATGCGGTTTGACGCGCCAGATTGCGGTACACCGACTCGTCTAAACGTGAAGTCGCCCTGCAACCGATGGCTCTCAGCCATAGCAGTTGTCATGCTGATTACGACGCCGAGCGCCGACATTATAATGGTGCGCCGCATTTTCGCGGTCTCCGCCTGCCTCTTGTTAAATTGTTTATAGGGCCAATTAGGACACAACTGCCACAAAATCGTAAACAATCCCCCCGTAGACCTCCAACTAGACACGTATTTGCAACGATTCCGAAGCTCCATTAAGAACTTAGAATTTAAAAATCATTTAAAAACAAATTCTTAAAAGAAAAATCCTTAAAAAGTTAAGAGGATGCAAAATTGCACGAATGCTGTCCAATTCCTGCCCCATTCAGACGTCAAACAATGCTCATCCAAGACGGAAAGCGCACCAACAAGAGGCCGGTGCACACGCCAACCGCCTTAAGATACTGAAACTGAGATACCGCCCTGAGGAGGGAAACCAATGCTTAACTTTATCAAAAACTTCCGCAACGACGAAGACGGCGCCGTAACTGTAGATTGGGTTGTTCTTACAGCTGCAATCGTTGGCTTGGGCATCGCTGTTCTGACATCTGTTGGTCAAGGTACAACTGCTCTGGGCGACAAGATCAGCTCCCAGCTGTCCGCACAGACTATCGCTACTTACTAATTCGCCTTACGGCACACACATCTTTGCCCATGGGCATACTCAAGAATTTTTGGAGACTACCAATGCTTAACTTTATCAAAAACTTCCGCAACGACGAAGACGGCGCAGTAACAGTAGACTGGGTTGTTCTTACAGCTGCAATCGTTGGCCTGGGCATCGCTGTTCTGACATCTGTTGGTCAAGGTACAACTGCTCTGGGCGACAAGATCAGCTCCCAGCTGTCCGCACAGACTATCGCTACTTACTAAGCTTTGCCTTAGATTGCGATTTCGCAAAACGGGGGCCGCGTCGTTCAGATGCGGCCCCTTTTTTCTGAACACGGTGAACACATCATCCTCAATCTACCACACTGCATTGGTTAGAAATGCTGCGAAGTTGCCCGATGATGCGCCTAATCCGGTCATATTTTCCGGTTATCCTGAAATTCAACACACGCCTAAATCGACGGAGCAAACATGTTTAAGTTCTTTAAAAAATTCCGCGCGCAAGACGACGGTGCAGTCACAGTCGATTGGGTTGTTCTGACAGCTGCAATCGTTGGCCTTGCTGTTGCCCTGATCGCCATCATCGCAAATGGCGCTACAGACAAATCAACGTCAGTTGGCGCTTTCCTAAGCACGCACGAAGGCGTGTCGCACAATTAAGTGGGAAACTGGCATCGCTTAAAGTCAGTCACAACAATCACAGCAAGTTCATTAATGCGGCACAATGTGGCCGCATTTTTGTATTAGGAATCGAAACAATCGAAGCATCAGTCCGTCTGGTGGAACCCCGAAAGGAAAGACAATGCGAGCAGTATTCGGACTTGTCCTTGTAGTCGGCATGGGCCTAGCAGGTTTTGCCATCTATATGGTTCAAGGCTATTTTGAACAACAGAACGCAGCCTTGGCCGCGCAAAACGCGGCGATTGCGCAGGCTGTCCCCACCGTGGAAGTTTACGCAGTTAATCGCGTCATGACCCATGGTGAACAAATCACAGCAGAAGACATCATACCGATCCGTTACGCAGAACCGTTCCTTCCTGAAGGTGTTTTCCGCACGGAAGAAGAGTTGTTTTCCGCCGGTGCAGACAAGTTGCGCGTTGTCATACGCCAAATGGAACCAAACGAACCCATTCTCGCCGCTAAAGTAACCGAGCCAGGCGAAGTTGCCGGCATCGCGGCCCTCCTCTCACGTGGTATGCGTGCTTTCGCGATCGAAGTTGACGTGTCTTCTGGCGTGTCGGGCTTCTTATCCCCTGGCGACCGCGTGGATGTCTACTGGAGCGGCCGTGTAGTTGGATTTGATAGCGGTCTCGAAGGTGAAGTCACAAAACTTATCGAAGCCGGTGTTCAATTGGTCGCAGTCGACCAGACTTCTGAAAGTGGTCGCTCAGGCGCCACAATCGCACGGACAGTTACAGTACAGGTGACACCGGATCAGGTGGCGGCATTGGCGCAAGCCCAAGCTACCGGCAACCTGTCCCTGTCTCTTGTCGGTTCGCAAGATGATACAATCGCCGCTGCAATCGAGGTTGATCAAGCCAGCTTGCTGGGTCTGGTCCCAGAAGCCCCAGCCGCGCAGATCGAAGCGGAACAGATTTGTACAATTAGAACGCGCCGCGGCGCAGACGTGGTAGAGATCCCGATCCCTTGCACGAACTGAGCTAACTTGTTTGGCAAATTGGAAACCCAGCCGCTCGCACCGGTGTTCCATATTGCACAAAAGCAACCTTAACAGGTTAATCGCCCGGGCAGCAGCTCGGGCGATTTTCGTTTGCGCCCCCAAAGCCTCAGTATGATAAAAATCGCGCGTGTTGCGAGTTATCCACATAAACGGCATGCCACAACGCATTGATTCTTGCAAAAAATAGAAAAATGTCGCAGGGTTGCCGGAATGACGGACAAAAGTCCGCATCGAGCGTGGCATCAGAGGCAGGTCACAATGACACAGAATAGATTTCTCAAGGCGGCCATTACTGGCTTAGCCTTATGTATTACATCAGTTCCAGCCCAACTTCCGGCTGAAACGTTACAAGTAATGCGTGGCTCACCTTCGAGCGCGCTGAACGTTCCGATGAACCGCGCAGTTGTGGTTGAAAGCGACGTTCCATTTACAGAACTTTCCATCGCCAACCCAACGATCGCAGACATCTCGTCGCTTTCAGACCGCACGATCTATGTGCTTGGCAAGGAACCCGGACGCACAACATTGACCCTTTTGGGCGGTGATGGTCGCCTGATTACGAACGTCGAGGTCCACGTGACCCCCGACATTGCAGAATTCAAAGAACGCCTTGAGCAGATCCTGCCTGGCGAGAACATTGAAGTTCGCACAGCCAATGACGGGATCGTCCTTTCTGGTACCGTTTCAAGCATCGCACGTCTTGATCGTGCGATTGAACTCGCCGAACGATATGCACCAGATCGGGTCTCTAACCTAATGAGCGTCGGCGGCACACAACAAGTTATGTTGCGTGTTCGTTTTGCAGAAATGCAGCGTTCGGTTTCAAAATCGCTTAGCTCTTCCCTTTCCTTGGGCGGGGATACACTAGGCGGTGACCTAGGTTTGGCATTGGGAACCGGCACAACCGTTGGTTCAACTGCCCAAGCGCTTGCTTTGGGTGGCAGTACACCAGCTACAAACGACAACGCTGGCGCGTTTTTGTTTGGCTTCAACGCCGGTGGCATTGAAGTTGGCGTTCTATTGGAAGCTTTGGAAAGCCGCGGCGTTGTTCGCACTCTGGCTGAACCAAACTTAACGGCGCTTTCGGGGCAAGAAGCAAGTTTCCTTGCTGGTGGTGAATATCCCGTTCCAATCAGCCAAGATAGCGGATCGATCACAGTTGAATACAAGCCGTTTGGCATTTCGTTGAACTTCATCCCCCGGGTTATCGACGGCGACGTCATCAATCTGGAACTTGACGCAACCGTTTCGTCATTGGACCCGTCGAATGGTTTTAGCCAAGATGGCTTTACGATCGACGCGTTCAGCACCCGCAGCACATCAACAACTGTTGAAATGCGTGATGGCGAAAGCTTTGCGATCGCGGGCCTTTTATCTGATGATTTCATCGACTTAAGCGGCCAAGTTCCTTGGGCTGGCGACATCCCAGTCCTTGGTGCATTGTTCCGGTCCGCCGAATACAGCCGTCAGCAGACCGAACTGGTTATTATCGTCACTCCGCACCTCGTTTCACCTACCCGCGGCGAGGCACTTGCCCTGCCAACGGACCGTGTACGCCCACCCACAGAGCGTGATCTGTTCTTGTTTGGCCGCGTTGCCGCAGAGAACGCACCACAACAAGGTGGCGCCGGCGAGGTTGCACGACAAGACTTCAGCGGGTCTTATGGCTACGTGTTGGATGACTAAGATGGGATTCGGGGCAATGAAAACGACAGCAGCTTTGACAGCAGCAGTGCTTGCCCTAACGGGCTGCACCAATACGACTTGGCGTGATTTCAACACTCGTGAAATCGGATCAGAGGTCGACAGCGGCTATTTTGGCAATGCGACATTCCAAAATACGCAAGTTCAGACTGGTGCAAGCAGTTTCACCATTAACCTGAACCGCCGTTTCTCTAATGAAGTCAACACGATGGTGACTTTCCCGTTCAACTCTACGGTTCTGGACGAAACAGCCCGTGCGACCTTGCGTCAGCAGGCAGCATGGATTCGCCAGTTCCCTGAAGTTCGGTTCAAGGTGTTTGGCCACACCGATCTGGTTGGCTCCACAGCCTATAATCGCCGCCTCGGCCTTCGCCGCGCAGAGGCTGCTGTGCTTTATTTGACCAGCCAAGGGATTGACCGTAGCCGCCTCGAAGCTGTCGTTAGCTTTGGAGAAACCCAACCGCTCATCGTGACCGATGGCCGTGAACGCCGTAACCGCCGCACCGTTACGGAAGTGTCTGGCTTTGTTCAAAATCATCCAACTGTTCTAAATGGTCGCTACGCCGAGGTTATATTCCGTGAGTACGTCACAAGCGCATCGCCTAGAACACAAGTGACAGACAGCAACGTTGCAGCCGCGACTGACGGTTAAGCCATCAAAACTGAACGAACTTGAGGGGTCCTAAAAAGGGCCCCTTCTTTGTTTCCAGAAACGTTAAGAATTGGAAACAACGACCATCACCGACCTGTGATCGTCTCCAAATACCGCACAAAAGGGCAATTATGGCCCCAATGTTGCCCCGATTGAACGTCAGTAAGTCCGAGACAAAGCCCGCAATGTGTCTACACACCTGGCAGGCAAGACGTAAAGCAGCGCCCATATGCGCTGCAAATTGGGTAAAGGGCCAAAAGGTATGAGTGGTACAGTGATGTTAAAACCGGAACCGCAGCCAATCACCGCATGCACGGTGAGTCGTGATGTTCAAAACTTTGATCTCCTGATCGAAGACATGGAAACCTGCTTGGGCGAAAGCTGGGGCGACCTCGGCTTTGAAGACGCTCTGCCTTTCTTGCAACAAGAAGAGGCGTCTGAGCTTGAATTCATTGCGATCGCATTGGATGCAGAAGATGAACAAGATCTATCAATCATCTCCGAAATTGTTCGTGCCGCAAAAGCGCACAACATCAAGGTGTTATTGATTGCAGAAGATGTGTCGCCGACGTCGCTACATGGTTTACTGCGTGAAGGTGGCGATGAATTTGTGCCCTACCCTTTACCTGAGGGCGAATTAGCACAGGCAATCAATCGCGTTCTGACACCTCCGCCTGCTGCACCCGTTGCACCAGAAATGGAAAACAAAATGAAAGCCACCGGTGACCGCAACGGGGTTTTGATCCCTGTTCAGGGTATGGCCGGCGGCACTGGCGCAACCACCCTCGCTGTCAACCTTGCATGGGAACTGGCCAACATCGATGCCGAAAACCCACCACGCGTATGCATTCTTGATTTGGACCTTCAGTTTGGCAGCGTCTCCACCTATCTCGACATGCCCCGCCGGGAAGCGGTCTTCGAAATGCTGCAAGATACCGAAATGATGGACAGCGAGAGCTTTATGCATTCGTTGCTGTCTTACGACCAGAAACTCCAAGTTTTGACCGCGCCAACCGATGTGATCCCAATGGATTTGATCGGCCCGGAAGATATTCAGCGTATCATCGAAATGGCACGCACGAATTTTGACTATGTGGTCATCGACATGCCAACCACTATGGTCGAATGGTCAGAAACAGTCCTGCAGGCCGCGCATGTATATTTCGCGACACTGGAACTCGACATGCGGTCAGCACAAAACACGTTGCGGATTAAACGGGCCTTGCAGTCTGAACAACTCCCTTTCGAAAAGCTGCGTTTTGTTCTTAACCGCGCACCAAAATTCACTGACTTAAACGGCAAAAGCCGGATCAAGCGCTTGGCAGAAAGCCTAGGCATCTCGATTGAAGTTCAATTACCCGACGGCGGAAAAGTCGTCCCGCAGAATGCCGACCATGGAATTCCATTGGCCGAAGGGATCGCAAAGAACCCGCTGCGCAAAGAAATCGCAAAGCTGGCGCAATCAGTTCACGAAGTGAACCAAAGTGCCGAAGCGGCAACTGCATAGAGGTCGGATAGATGTTTTCGAAATATAAAAAAGCAAGCGCACAGCCTGCCGCAAATGCTGACAACGTCTCTGCAATTCCGGCAGCGGCACCAACAGCAGCGGCTGCGATCCCCGAAGCTCCTCGTAAATCCATGATGAAGCAGGCAGCTGTCCCAGCGTCGGCGGCTCCTCCGGACAAGGAAAAGAAACGCAAGGAACGTTTGGGTGAAATCAAGCTAGAACTACACAAGTCCTTGCTCGACAACCTCAACTTAGCAGCGCTTGAAAATGCTTCAGAACAAGACCTCAAGGCTGAAATCAGTGCGATCGCTCAGGAATCCCTGGACGAAATGGGTGTTGTCCTAAATCGTGAAGAACGCACGACATTGAACAAGGAATTGTTCTTCGAAGTGAAGGGCCTAGGCCCACTTGAAACCTTGCTTCAAGATGAATCCGTCAACGATATCTTGGTCAACGGACCCCAACAGATTTTCGTGGAACGCTCCGGTAAGCTAGAGCTAACCGACATTACGTTCAAAGACGAACGCCACCTATTGCGGATCATCGACAAAATCGTTTCGGCCGTTGGCCGCCGTGTGGATGAATCAAACCCATACGTCGATGCCCGTTTGGCTGATGGTTCCCGTTTCAACGCCATGGTTCCGCCCATCGCGGTGGACGGATCTCTCGTGTCTATTCGTAAGTTTAAGAAGGACAAACTAGGCATTGATGACTTGGTAAAATTCGGTGCCTTCACCGAAGAAATGGCTGCCTATTTACAGGCCGCCTGTTCTACCCGCCTGAACGTCATTGTGTCTGGTGGTACAGGTTCTGGTAAAACAACGACCTTGAACGCGCTGTCGTCCTTCATTGACGACAAAGAACGTATCCTAACAATCGAGGATACTGCGGAACTTCAGCTGCAACAGACACATGTTGGTCGGATGGAATCCCGTCCACCAAACGTTGAAGGCAAAGGCGGTGTGAGCCAACGCGACTGTCTGAAAAACGCCCTTCGTATGCGCCCTGATCGTATTATTGTTGGGGAAACACGTGGCGAAGAAGTTATCGACATGTTGCAGGCCATGAACACAGGCCACGATGGCTCAATGACCACAATTCACGCCAACTCTGCGCGTGATGGCGTATCGCGTCTCGAAAACATGATCGCCATGGCCGGTATCGAAATGCCGCTTAAAGCAGTCCGAAGCCAGATCTCATCAGCTGTGAACCTGATCGTGCAGGCCTCGCGTCTGCAAGACGGGTCGCGCCGCATGACATCCATCACCGAAATCACCGGTATGGAAGGCGACGTTATCTCGATGCAAGAAGTCTTCCGCTACCAGCGTGTTGGCCTGACGCCAGACAACAAGATCATCGGCCATTTCACCGCCACCGGTGTGCGCAGCCACTTCTCAGAACGTTTCAAATTGTGGGGCTATGACTTACCGCCTGCAATCTTTGAACCTGTCGCAGCCCAGTAAGGGAACACGATATGACTATCTCAGCAGAGCCAATTATCTACGGCCTGATCTTCGTGGCCTGTATCGTACTGGTCAACGGGATCTATTTGGTCGCCTTTGGTAAAAGCATCAATTTCAACAACAAGGTGAACCGTCGCCTTGAAATGTTGGAAAAAGGTGGCAACCGCGAAGAAGTGTTGGAAAAGCTCCGCAAGGAGATGGGCCAGCACATGAGCTCGCAAAACATTCCGCTCTATTCGCTTCTGGCAAACAAAGCGCAGAAAGCGAATATTGCTTTTACGCCAACACAGCTGATCATGATCATGGTCTTGATGTGTGGCGTTGCATTCATGGGCCTGACTGTGGGCACTGCCACATCCCTACCAATTCGGATCGCCGTCGCCGTTGCGATGGGTGTCGGTGGCGTGTTCTTTTGGGTCAACAGCAAAGCCAAGAAACGCATTGCCATGATCGAAGAACAACTGCCGGATGCGGTTGAACTCATGGTGCGTTCTTTGCGCGTGGGCCACCCATTTTCATCGGCTGTTGCGATTGTCGCCAAAGAAGTCCCGGACCCGCTCGGCACCGAAATGGGCGTTATCTCGGACGAGGCAGCATATGGTCGCGACATGGGCGATACCCTAAAACAGATGGCGGAACGCATGGACATGCAGGATATGCGGTTCTTGGCCGTTGCGGTGACCATTCAGCAAACCGCTGGTGGTAACTTGGCAGAAATTCTGCACGGGTTGGCGCAGGTGATCCGTGCGCGGTTCAAACTGTTCCGCCGTGTTAAGGCCATTACCGCCGAAGCGAAGTGGTCCGGTATGTTCTTGTCAGTGTTCCCATTGGGTGCGCTCGTCATGATCAACTTGATCCAGCCAAACTACTATGACGATGTGAAAGAAACCTCCGCCTTCATCCCAGCCTGTCTGGTTGTCGCCGGTTTCCTTGTGGCGAACGTGATCGTCATGCGTCGTCTCGTGAATATTCAGGTGTAACGCGCATGGCATTCCTAGATACAATCAACGACAAGCTGATCGAATTGCTTGGCCCTTTTGGCCCTCTGATGGCGGTCGGTATGCTTGGCATCTTGCTGATCTTGCTGGTGTTACCTGCCCTCCTGACAAAGCAGGAAGATCCGCTCGACAAACTGAAAGCGGCCAGCCGCAACAACATCGGCAACAGCCCAGAACGTCTGCGTGCCAGCCAAGGGACAGACAAGCTGGACAAATATTCCAGCTTCCTGGAACCACAGGATAAAGAAGAATACACCGCCATCCGCCTGAAACTTATTCAGGCGGGGTACCGTACCAAATCGGCGGTTAAAACTTACCACTTTGCGCAGTTTGCCCTCGGGATCACGCTGCTTTTGTTGGGTGTTGCTTTTGCGATTTATAAAACGTCAACAGGCGATCCATCCACCAAGAATACGGTGCTAACGATCCTGATCCCTGGTTTGGCTGGTTACTACCTTCCCAAATGGTGGGTCAACAAACGCCAAGGCGAGCGCCAATTGGAAATGATCAATGGCTTCCCAGACAGCCTTGATATGATGTTGGTTTGCGTTGAAGCCGGTCAGTCTTTGGACCAGTCAATCATTCGTGTTGCTCACGAATTGAAATCTGGCTTTCCCGCGTTGGCAGAAGAATACGAAATGGTCAGCAATGAAATGAAGGCCGGTAAAGATAAGACGCAGGTTCTGCGCGACATGTCCGAACGTTGCGGCGTTTCAGACATCGCATCTTTCGTAACCGTTCTTATCCAGTCGCAACAATTCGGTACATCAATCGCCGAAGCCTTGCGCGTGTTCTCTGCTGAAATGCGCGACAAACGGGTGATGCGCGCTGAAGAAAAGGCAAACACTTTGCCGACAAAAATGACACTCGCGACGATGATGTTGACGGTTCCACCGCTTCTTATCATTCTGATTGGACCGTCGGTGTATAACATCTACGAAACACTCGCGAACGCCAACTTCTAAGGCCCTAACGATAAAAGACATATGCAAAAACTGATAGCAATTCTCATCGGTTTAAGCGTCCTCACCGCATGCGGAGGGGACGCTTTTGCGCCTTCTGACGACCGGGTATTTGCCCCCGGTATTGCCGGTGAATCAGACATTGACGGGCTGATTGTCGGTCACCGCCTGATGGCCGCTGGTGAATATGAACTGGCCCATCGCGCCTACACCCGTGCCGCTGCGCAACAAGGGCTAAACGTCGACACACTTTCTGCTCTTGGGTCTGCAAACCTTAAACTAGGACGCCTCAATCAGGCCGAACGTCTCCTACGGCGCGCCGTTGAAGAAGGCCCCGAGTTTGCCGCTGCGTGGAACAATTTGGGTGTAATTCTAATGGAACGGGGCAAAATTGCAGAAGCAGAACAGGTTTTCCGTCGCGCGTTTGCAACGGATAGCGGGAATTCCGACGAAATCCGCGACAACCTGCGCTTGGCGCTCGCAAAATTAGACGATCCAAGTAATACTGTTCTTCAAGAGAACGAACCGTTCCAATTGGTGCGGCGTGGCACGGGCGACTTTGTGCTATTGTCGACACTATAAAGAGACAGAGCAGTAAAAGGACGCAAAACATGCGCCACCCTATTCTTCTTTCCGCGGCCCTTTTGGGTTCGTTAACGTTGTCCGCGTGCAGCCAATCTGGCGACGCACAGGTCGAACGTGCACTCCAAGACATCAACGTCATCGATGAATCCAATCTCAACGATGTCATTTTGACAGCAGGCGACCCAGACGAAGCCGTCAGCTATTTCTTGCGCGCTTCCACCAACGATCCTGGCCGTATCGACCTGATGCGTGGCCTTGCAAAATCGCTCATTCGTGCAAAGCGTAACGGTGAAGCAGTACGCGCGTGGCAGGCCGTGGTCGATCATGAAGACAGCCTCGCGGGTGACAAAGTCGAACTGGCCGATGCGATGATCCGCACAAATGATTGGGACAGTGCAGAAACCGTTCTCGACACGATCCCACCTACATTCGAAACCTTCAAACGGTATCGTCTGGAAGCCATGGTCGCGGACAGCAACGAAGAATGGCAGAACGCAGACAGCTTCTATGAAACCGCTGTTGGGCTCACCACCTCGCCTGCTGGCGTTCTGAACAATTGGGGTTTCTCCAAACTCACACGTGGTGACTATGCAGGTGCCGAACGTTTGTTCTCTGACGCGTTGCGTAACGACCGTGATCTTTTCACCGCTAAGAACAACCTAGTTTTGGCTCGCGGTGCCCAACGAAATTATGATCTTCCAGTCATTTCGATGTCCCAAACGGAACGTGCACAACTGTTGCACACGTTGGCTTTGACAGCGATCAAACAGAACGACGTCACCATTGGCCGTGGTTTGCTCCGCGAAGCGATCGACACGCATCCACAACACTTCGAAGCCGCTGTCCGTTCGTTGCGCGCGCTTGAAGACAACGTGACGAACTAACTCGTGTTCGTCACACCTGAAGTAAACGTAACGGTCACGCAGTCCATCGCGTTTCTTATTTTTGCGGCACCTTTGTGCCTCTATGTGGCATGGAACGATCTACGCGCCATGAAGATCCCCACATGGTCTACAGACGCGCTTGCGATTGTATTTGTCGTGGTGGGCATCTTCGTGATACCGTTTAGCGATTATTTGTGGCGTTACGCGCACTTCGGGGTCGTTCTTATAGTGGCCATACTGCTCAACGCGATCGGCGCAATGGGTGCTGGCGATAGTAAATTTCTCGCATCTGCGGCCCCATTTGTCGCCCTACCCGACATCGGAATTGTCTTTTACCTACTTGGGGCCGGTATGGTGATTGGGCTTTTGATCCACCGCACAGCCCGAGCTATTCCCGCGATCAGAAATCTGGTCCCAAATTGGGAAAGTTGGTCGCAAGGAAAACGGTTCCCCATGGGGTTCGCCATGGGGCCCGTATTGATCATCTATCTGGCTTTGCCGCTTTTCTAAATCAGATCAGATCCGTTTTTTCGTATAAAATATAAAGCTCTGTACGACGAACCTCAGTCAGTTCCATCTTACCGACCTCAACCAATCCGTTCAGGATTTCAAAGATCTGCGCCTGCACATCTTGGGCAACGGGGCACAACGGGACCAGAACGTAATCTGCGTCTTTCAGGCCCGGTGCGCCGCCATAATACCACGGCGCCCCTTGGTCCATCGGTTCCAGATCACCGAACAACCAATGGCTCGAAAAGATATCTGCCGCGAAGAGCGACTTACCCTCAGCCAATCCCGCGTCCTCTATATCGCGCACCATTGCATCCATGACCCGTGGCAAGCCCAGCTCGACCGAACAGGTCGGGATCGTTTCATCCAACAACATTGGGGAAGGATCGCGGTCTTCATACTCTGGCAACAACGCCAATTGCCCGTCCATCGCAATGCGGGCATCCACACGGTTCACGCGCAAATCGGCTGATTGCAGATCTGTATGCACCCCACCACGCGGCAAAATGGGTGCATATTTGGTGACGTCCACGTTCATGTGCCGGAACGGGCTATACGCAAGGTTAAAGAAAGACGGTGCCGTCAACGCGAGACACACCGCAGCGACCACCCCCAACGCGTCTCGTAGGTTCCAGCCCCATTTGTTCACAACCTCTGCCGCTTGCCCTTTCAACGCCAACAACAGCACTGCGACCAACAACAGCCACTGCGGATCGTTGCCGAAATTTTGGAAGGTCACGTAGAAGAAACCGGGCACCAGCAGAAGCAAAACCAATCCACCCGTTTGCACACCTGTTTGCCGCAAGAAAATAACGCCCGCGATGACGGCCATTGACCCACCCAAATAGGCCGGTGCACCCATGATCGCCGTCAGCGGTTCCCCAGGTGCTGCACGCACTTCGGACCCTGCGACAGCCAACAAATCTCCTGCATAGGCGGCCCAGTACCCAACGCCATTCATAAGGCTAATCACGCCAACCACGACAAGCCCGGTGACCACAGCAACCGTCAACGCACGTGTCTGTTTCGTCAACATCAAGGCCACCACAATCGGCACCGCAAACGAGATGAAATAGGTCACCTTGATCATTGCCATGATGCAAACCATCACCCCAATGACCAGTCCGTCAACAACGCCATTGCGCCCGCGATCGGGCGCAATCATGGCCGTCACAATCGCCACAAAGGCTGCAGCCCAAGCCAGACGATTGTAATGCATAGAAACCGAAACCGAACGTTGCGCCTCGCCGTGGACCAAAGCCAACAGCAGCACCATAATGATCAACCCAAACAGCGCCCCAACCCAAGGCGACAAGCGCGACCAGCACACCCACAACACGATCGGTAAGAACGACGCCGCCACAATCACTTGCGACCAAATCACAGCCATTCCGATGCCGGCTCCAGCCTTCACCAGCATAGCAATCGGCCAAAACGCCAAGGCACCGATTGGGGTCATAAAATCATAATGTGGGGTTTGGCCATCCGCCATCCGGAACACGATTTGCATCAAATGCAGCGTGTCGCCCTCGTGTTTGCCGATGTACAGCCCGCCCTTCAAGACGGTCACGCCGCCCATCGCAACGACGACTAAAATCAAGAAAATCGCCAAGATTGTTGGTTTTTTGTGTGTCATGCCTGCCTCTGGAACGGTTTTGTCCCTTTTTTCGACACAATAGTCAGGCACACGGCCTTTGCAAAACCTTTCCAAAGGCCCTGCACGATTGTTTTCGCCATGGGCCTTAGGGACACAGACAGAACCGTAAAAGCAAACAGACAGGCGATGAAATGAACATGCAAACCGCAAATGTTATGGCACCACCGGCGCCAAAGACGCTGGAATCGATGGCCCTTTCACCTGTTATGATGCGCGACATCCTCATCAAAACGATGTTTCGCACCAATCTGGAAAACGTCAGCGCTATTGCGAAATTCATCTGCTTGCCCATCAACATCACCCAACAATTGGTCGATGCCGCCCGCGAACAACGTTTGTGCGAGGCAACAGGTACCCTAAATGCCAACAACGGCAATGAAATGGGGTATCAGCTAACCGATGCGGGGAAACAACGCGCCCTAGATGCCTTGGCGCAGTCCGAATATTTCGGTGCGATGCCTGTACCGCTAGAAGTGTACCGCGAACAGGTAAAACGCCAATCGATCCGCAACATCCAGGTCACTCGTGATCAATTGTTGAACGCGATGGGTCATTTGATCTTGCCCCCCACCTTGCTTGACCAACTTGGGCCAGCAGTGGGCGCGGGTCGATCAATCCTAATGTACGGCCCTCCGGGCAACGGTAAATCATCCATTTCGAACGGTATTCGCGACGCATTGGGCGACAAAATCTTTATCCCACGTGCGATTGAATACTCTGGTCAGGTGATCACAGTGTATGACCCGATCGTTCACTCCTCCGCCGAAGAAGATGTCGACGACCCCAATTCCCTGCGCCGCACATCCGGCCGGTATGATACGCGGTATGTAAAATGCGAACGCCCAACCGTGATTACCGGTGGTGAACTGACGCTGGAAATGCTCGATCTGGTTTATAACCCGGTGGCCCGCACCTATCAGGCGCCGCTACAATTAAAGTCGTCTGGCGGCATCTTCATCATCGATGACCTTGGACGACAGGCCGAGCCACCGCAGGCAATCGTCAACCGATGGATTGTTCCACTGGAAGAAAATCGCGATATTCTTGCCCTGCAATCGGGTGAAAAATTCGAGGTTCCTTTCGATACCTTGGTGATCTTTTCGACCAACTTCCACCCCAACGAGATCTTCGATAAAGCGGCGTTGCGTCGTATCTTCTTCAAAATCAAGATCGATGGTCCGGAGCAGGAAGACTTCCTGAAAATTTTCGCAATGATGGCCCGCAAACGCAAAGTGCCGCTGGATGAATCTGCACTGATCCATCTGCTGCAAAAGAAATATCCGACGATTGATAACGTCTATGCGAACTATCAGCCGATCTTCTTGATCGACCAGATGATCTCGATCTGTGAATTCGAAGGCATCCCCTATCAGATGTCCCCTGATCTGATCGATCGTGCATGGGCAAACATGTTCGTCAAAGAAGAAGAGATCGTGCACTAGCGCCAATTGGGGGCCACGGTTGGATTAAGCCCGCTTCGAATTTGCTACGCAAATCCGACGAACTGGGGGATTCTCCCCCAGACCCCCTCAACTATTCATTGACCTTTCGGGCACGACGCGCACCTTTAGGGCATGTCATTGCCCCCCATATTTTCTGATTGGTTCGCCGCAAAAGGCTGGTCCATCCATCCGCACCAGCAGGTGATGATGGACAGGGCCGCGGAGCCCGCAACATTGCTAATCGCCCCAACAGGCGGCGGCAAAACGTTGTCCGGTTTTCTTCCAAGCCTGATTGAACTGGCCGATGGAAAACACGATGGGCTGCACACGATTTATGTTTCACCTCTCAAGGCATTAGCGGCGGACATTAAACGAAACCTTGGCACCCCAATCACAGACATGGACTTGCCCATTCGTGTCGAAGACCGGACAGGCGACACATCATATACCCAAAAGCGCAGACAGCGCGCCGACCCTCCGCACATCCTACTAACAACCCCCGAAAGCCTTGCCCTATTGGTGTCATACGAAGACGCGCCCCGCATGTTCAAAGGGGTGCAGCGTGTCATTATAGATGAAATCCATGCCCTTGCAGAAAGTAAACGCGGGGATCAATTATTGTTGGCCTTGTCGCGTATTCAATCTATCGCGCCTGATTTGCGGCGCGTTGGCCTTTCGGCAACGGTGGAAGACCCCGACCAAATTGCGCGGTCTCTTGCCCGTAACCCAGATCCCTGCCCGATCGTGCGCGCCGACCCGGGTCCGGATCCTGATATTTCCATGTTGATCACCGACGAAAAGCCCCCTTGGTCTGGTGGCGGCGCGAAATATTCCATTCCGTCTGTGCTTGAACTTGTGAAACAGCACAAGACCACCCTGATTTTCCACAACACCCGCGCGCAGGCGGAAATCTTCTTTCATAATCTGTGGCTTGCCAACGACGAAAGCTTGCCCATTGGAATTCACCACGGCAGCTTAAGTCGCGATCAACGTGCCAAGGTCGAAACCGCAATGACACATGGGGAACTGCGTGCCATTGTGTGCACCGGCAGCTTGGATTTGGGGATTGATTGGGGCGATGTAGATCTGGTTATTCAGATCGGGGCACCAAAAAACGTCAAACGTTTGATCCAGCGAATTGGCCGCGCCAACCACCACTACAACGCGCCGTCCAAGGCTGTGCTGGTCCCAGCAAACCGGTTCGAAGTGGTCGAATGTGTTGCCGCATTACAAGCGGCAAAAGACCATGATTTGGATGGAGATCCCCCCTCACCCGGACCAAAAGATGTGTTGTGCCAGCATATTCTAATCGCCGCCTGCGCGGGGCCGTTTCGCGCCACTGACCTTTACCATGAAGTCAAATCCGTGGGGGCCTACGCTAACCTTAGTCGGGCTGAATTTGATGATTGCTTGGATTTCTGTGCGACAGGTGGCTACGCCCTGCGCGCCTATGACAAATGGAAACGCCTAAAAGAAACCAACGGCCAATGGCACCTTCGTGACCCCCGCTCTTGTGCGCAGATTCGAATGAACCTTGGCACGATTTTTGACCATGAAACGTTGAAGGTAAAATTCAAACGCGCGCCCAAAACCTTGGGCGAGATCGAAGAGAGCTTTGCCGCAACCCTAACGCAAGGCGATACCTTTTTGATCGGTGGCCAAATCGTGCGGTACGAAGGGTTGAACCAACTCACCGTCGAAGTCAGCCGCCAAAAAGGGCGCGAGCCAAAGGTCGCAACATTCAACGGTACGAAATTCTCAACATCGACCCAGTTAAGCCAGCGAATCTTGCAGCTTTTCCAGCAAAACAATTGGCCAGACCTGCCAGACCATACGTCCGAGTGGCTGTCTATGCAGCGCGACTATTCCAAGCTCCCCGAGCCCGGGCGCTTGTTGGTGGAAACCTTTCCGCAGGACGGACGCGAACACATGGTCGTCTATGGTTTCGCCGGTATCAACGCGCACCGCACCTTGGGCCTCATCCTCACGCAGCGGATGGAGGCAGCGGGCCTCAACCCGCTCGGGTTTGTTGTCACCGATTATGCGCTCATGATCTGGGGCTTGGACGAAGTTACAGACCCGGCCTCGCTGCTAGACCCACAAAACATGTATTACGGGCTCGAAACTTGGCTCCAAGGGAATGCCGTGATGAAACGCACGTTTCGCATTGCTGCTACCATCGCCGGATTGATCGACCGCAATACGCGTCAGGGCCGAAAAACAGGGCGGCAGGCGACGTTCTCCAGCGACATTCTTTACGATACTCTGGCAAAATATGACCCAGAACACCTGATGCTGCGGATTACTCGCGAAGAAGCGATGCGGGGCATGGTGGATTTCGGGCGGATCGAAGAGATGTTGAACCGTACCAAAGGGCAAGTCGACCACGTAAAGCTGGACCGCATCACGCCTTTGGCCGCGCCGCTCTTTCTAGAACCCGGACGTATTCCTGTCTGGGGTGAAGGTCGCGAAAAACTGCTTCAAGATCGCGCGGCAGCGTTGATGGATGATGCAGGGCTGAGCGACCTCTAGACACGTCCTAAAAATACCGGCATCGCTAGGGCATGAGCGACTATAATTTCACATTCGCAGGCGCTGCGCTGGTCGCGCGGGCAGATGGCAGTCTTTGGTGGCCCCATGAACGCCTGCTGTGCGTGTCCGACCTTCATCTAGGGAAATCCGAACGGGTCGCACGGCGCGGCGGGGCAATGCTCCCCCCGTACGACACCGAAGAAACCCTTTCGCGGTTAAAAGCGGCTATCGACGTCACAGCCCCCGCAACTGTCATTTGCTTGGGCGATAGTTTTGACGATCTGGATGCCGCGAATGCCGTCACGGACGATGTACGTGCAACCATCACAACGCTTCAGGCTGGCTGCGAGTGGGTTTGGATCGAGGGAAACCATGACCCTGGCCCCGTCGATTTCGGAGGCAGCCATTGCGCTGACCTCGTACGCGGCGCTGTGATATTTCAACACATTGCCGAAACCGAAGCCACACGTGCGAGCGGAGAAATATCGGGGCACTATCACCCCAAAGCATCACTTCCGGGCATCGCTGCCCGCGCCTGTTTCCTGATCACAAAAAACCGCATCATTCTGCCTGCGTTCGGCGCCTACACAGGTGGTCTTTCAATTTCGAACCCTGTTTTTGACCCTTGGATCGATGAGCAGACACGTGCCGTGCTAATAGGAAAAGTCGCTACACCAGTGCCCGCAAACGCGATCCTCAAGCAGCGATAACACCGACCTGAACAAGCTGAGAGCGGTACTTTGGCCCAACAGGGACAACCCGGCCACACTGCATCCGCACCACTTCTTTGTTGTCGACAACATCCATGCGATCAATGTGATGAAGGGCAATCCAATGGGACCGATGCACGCAAATTCCTTCTTCAACATCGATTTCTGCAACAGCATCTCGTAGACGCATCAGAACGCGGTGTTCAACACCATCATCAGTCACAATTCGGACGTGGTGATTATCCGAACTTACCTTTGCTAAGCGAGTGCCATCCGCGACATCGATACGATCCAGCAATCGATCACGCTTTTGTGATGTCGCAACCGCCTCTTCTGAAGCAACGGGGCCTCCAAAAATGTTCCCGAGCGCAACCGCGGCGAGTGAAATCAAGTACGTAGAAACAACCGTTAACCGCCAATCCAAAGCGGGGTGTTCGACCTGGTTCACCATCCAGTTGTTAAATGAAATCAAAAGCGGTCCAAACACGAATGCCATGGTTAGCACAACGAATTGGTCCTCAAGCCAAATTGGGTTGGCTTTGATGATTTCGTGCCAAAAAACCCTAATCGATATCGCAATCGGCAGCGAAACAGCAATAATGGAGGACCAATACCCAAGCCGCCAAACGAAAGGTTGGCTGTCAAACGTACCGAAAGGTCCCGCAATTGCGGTCACAACGGCAACCACTGCCCAAGCGGCAACCACACGAATGGTACAGTAAGACACAATCCCACTCGAGATTTTTCGGCCCAGTTCGCGCAATCACCCTACCCCTAACACACGGACATTTCAGCAAGAATCAACTCAAAGGTGATCTTACATGTAATGCCGTGCAGGGAAAGGGCTACGCAGTTAACCCCACCGGTTCGGCCAATCCATTAGCGCGACAACACGCCGTGACTGTGTTGGCCAGCAAACATGCAATTGTCATTGGGCCAACACCACCTGGAACAGGTGTTATTGCTCCGGCAACGGCTGCGCAGCTCTCATAATCAACATCGCCGACCAACCGTGTTCCGCCTTCGGGCTTTTCAATGCGGTTGATGCCCACATCGATCACCGTCGCGCCCGGTTTCAGCCAATCACCGGACACCATTTTTGGGCGGCCAACGGCGGCCACAACGATGTCGGCTTGGCGCACAACCTCTTCCAGGTTTGCTGTCCGACTGTGTGCGATTGTCACCGTGCAGCTGTCGCCCAACAACAATTGCGCAACAGGTTTCCCAACAAGGTTTGACCGGCCGATCACAACCGCGTTCTTGCCAGACAGGCTTCCCAGATGGTCACGCAACAACATCAGACAACCCAGCGGCGTACACGACACCAACGACCGCTGGCCAGACGCCAACAGACCCGCATTGATCACATGCAAACCATCCACGTCCTTTGCCGGGTCTATGCGCGCAACAATTGCCTGTTCGCTTAGATGGTCGGGCACTGGAAACTGGCACAAAATCCCATGTACGTTTTTGTCGTTATTCAACTTGTCGATCAGCGCATACAGCTCGTCTTCTGACACATCCGCAGGCAGCTTATGTTCGTAAGAATTCATGCCGACTTCGATGGTCTGCTTACCCTTGTTGCGAACATAGACTTCGCTTGCAGGATCCTCGCCAACCAAAATAACAGCCAACCCCGGTGTGATTCCGTTTTCACCTTTGATTTTTGCCACATGGGCACCAATTTGCTCGCGCACATTGGCCGCAAAGGCCTTTCCGTCAATCACAGTCGCAGTCATGTCTTTTCCTTTTGTCTCGTCAGAACGCGAAACCCTCGCGTTCTGACCCTTCATTACCCTTTATTCGAGCCTAGAACAGGCCTTCAATTTGGCCATCATCATTTAGATGAATGTTTTCAGCAGACGGCACCCGTGGCAGGCCCGGCATCGTCATGATCTCGCCGCAGACCGCCACAATAAACCCAGCACCCGCAGACAGGCGGACTTCACGAACTGGGACCGAATGGCCCGTTGGCGCACCGCGCAACGTCGGGTCCGTTGAAAACGAATACTGTGTCTTCGCCATACACACTGGCAAATTTCCATATCCTTGATCTTCCCACAACTTCAGCTGATCGCGGATCTTTTGATCCATCAATGCCTCGTCTGCGCGGTAAATACGTTTGCTGATCGTCTGGATCTTCTCGGCCAAGGGCATGTCATCACGGTAAAGCGGGCTAAACTGGCTCGCGCCGCTGTCTGCAATTTCTGCCACGCGTTTGGCCAAGGCTTCTGATCCTTTCGAGCCATGCTCCCAGTGTTGAGACAAAATCGCTTCGGCCCCTTGGGTGGCAACATAGTCTTTCACAGCCTGCACTTCGGCGTCGGTGTCCGTCACAAAGTGGTTGATCGCAACAACCACCGGCACACCAAAGGATTTCAGGTTGCCAATATGACGCCCAAGGTTTGCACAGCCCTCGTTAACCGCATCCACGTTTTCGGCCCCTAGGTCGGCCTTTGCGACGCCACCGTTCATTTTCATCGCCCGCACTGTGGCAACCAGCACCACACACTCGGGTGCAAGACCCGCTTTGCGGCATTTGATGTTCATGAATTTTTCAGCGCCAAGGTCGGCGCCAAAACCGGCTTCGGTCACAACATAGTCGGCGATCTTTAACGCCGTCGTCGTCGCGATGACCGAATTACACCCATGTGCGATATTGGCAAACGGTCCGCCATGCACGAACGCTGGGTTGTTTTCTAACGTCTGCACAAGGTTCGGCTGCATCGCATCTTTCAACAATACGGTCATCGCGCCGTCTGCTTTAATGTCGCGACAGAACACCGGTGTCCGGTCACGTCGATAGGCCACAATCATGTCGCCCAGACGTTGCTGCAAATCCTTCAGGCTTGTCGCCAAACACAAAATCGCCATCACCTCGGATGCGACTGTAATGTCAAAACCAGCCTCGCGCGGGAAACCGTTCGCAACCCCGCCCAAAGACGCCGTAATCTGGCGCAACGCACGGTCGTTCATGTCCACGACACGCCGCCATACCACACGGCGCACATCAATCTCGCACTCGTTGCCCCAATAAATGTGGTTGTCGATCATCGCAGACAGAAGGGAGTGCGCAGACGTGATGGCATGGAAGTCACCTGTGAAGTGCAGGTTCATGTCTTCCATCGGGACAATTTGCGCGTAGCCGCCACCAGCAGCCCCGCCCTTCATCCCAAAATTTGGCCCAAGCGATGCTTCGCGAATACAAACTGCGGCCTTTTTGCCGATGCGGTTCAGGCCATCCCCCAAACCAACTGTCGTCGTCGTCTTGCCCTCGCCCGCTGGCGTCGGGTTGATTGCCGTCACGAGGATCAGCTTACCATTTTTGTTCTTTTGGACAGAGTTGATGAAAGACTGACTGACTTTCGCTTTATCATGGCCATAAGGCAGCAGGTCGTCACTACCGATGCCCAACTTCGCCCCAATCTCTTGGATCGGTTTCTTATCCGCCTCGCGTGCGATCTCGATGTCAGTCTTGTAACCCATTGTCTCTCTCCCTTAGTCGGACGCAGGCGTCCACAATGTATTGCCACAGGCTAAACACACAGACCAAGGAAACAGGGACGCGATAACGACATTTTTGCCGTCAGAACCGCCCCTCCACGACACGGCTGTCGCCGATTGGAAACCTTTTCGCCTAAGGGTTCCACGCTGGCTGATCAGGAATATGCAACGTCAAGGTATCGCCAACCGCTACACGGCCTTCTGCGGCAACCCATGCCGTTACGCCGCGCCGGTTTTTGGCCGCGGGTTTAAACCCGACACCTTTACCGGGGTGGACCACCTCTAGGGACTTTGCCGGGAACAAGCAGGGGCGGTTCTCCATATCGACCGTGACCGTTGCACCGCTTTCGGCCTGCAACCGTGAAGACGGAGGAATGTGTGAAAAATCGGGGATGCCCCGCACCACCATCGTGGCCCCCACACGCACAGGGTCAATACTGTCGATGCCCATCTCTGCCGCGATCAGGTCGAGTTCTTCTTGGCTTACGATGCTTAACTGACGTTCATTTTTGATAGGTGTATCGCGTGGGTACTGCGATTTAACCCGACTGCACGATGGGCGTGTTAACCCAGCATGGTGCGCGCCCTCGATGCCAGCAAACGACAAATCCAATGTCTCGCGTGCGGGCGACGTCAATTCCTTGCGGTCATCGTCCATGACGGCGCCTAACCAGACGATTTCAGCGGTATAGTGGGTGGGTTTCAAAGCGGGCATGGCAGTCTCCTTTGCCCGCAAACTGCCGCGACAAGGGGCGTCGGGCAAGCCACAAATTGTGCCGTTACATTCACAAAACAAAATGGCCCCCGAACATCTGTTCGAGGGCCATTTCTTTATGTTGCTTCTGGCTCCATGTCCGGCGCTTTAGGTTTGCGCGGCTTGGTCTTTGGAACCGCTGTCACCGAACTGCCAGATGTCGGCGGCACGTCGGCATCGCCATCATCATCTGTGTTTAACGGTTCGCCCGCCATAACCTTTTTAATCTCGGCACCTGTCAACGTTTCATATTCCAGCAAACCTTGAGCAAGGCGTTCCCACTCATCTTTCTTTTCGGTCAGAATGCGTTTCGCTTCTTCATACCCGTTCTCGATGAAGGTCTTCACCTCCTCCTCGATCAGTTCCTTGGTTTGGGTCGAAACCGAGAAACCAGCCGTATTACCGGAATACCCTTCATGTGCTTCCGCATAATCGATGTTGCCGACCTTGTCGGACATCCCCCAGCGCATGATCATCGCACGCGACAATTGGCTCGCTTGCTGGATATCGCCGGATGGTCCGTTCGACACAGCATCCTCACCATACTTCAAGACTTCCGCAGCCTTACCTGCCATCGTCATTGCCAGACGTTGGTGGCATTCGTCACGGAACATGTTCAACCGGTCCATTTCCGGCAACGACATCACCATGCCCAATGCACCACCACGTGGAATGATTGTGGCCTTATAAACGGGGTCACATTTCGGCAGGGAAATCCCGACAACTGCGTGGCCCGCTTCGTGATACGCCGTCATTTCTTTTTGCGCGTCCGTCATCACCATGGACCGGCGTTCAGCGCCCATCATGACTTTGTCTTTTGCTGTTTCGAAATCCAGCATCGCAACGAACCGGCGACCAACACGGGCCGCCATAAGCGCGGCTTCGTTCACAAGGTTCGCCAAGTCCGCACCAGAAAAGCCTGGTGTACCTCGTGCAATGATCCGCAGATCAACATCAGGGCCAAGCGGCACTTTGCGCGCATGCACGCCAAGAATTTTCTCACGGCCTTTGATGTCTGGGTTCGGCACAGTGACTTGACGGTCAAAACGACCTGGGCGCAGCAACGCTGGGTCCAACACATCACGACGGTTCGTTGCTGCAACAATGATGATACCTTCGTTGGCCTCAAAACCATCCATTTCAACCAGCAATTGGTTCAACGTCTGTTCGCGTTCATCGTTACCGCCGCCATAACCGGCACCACGGGCACGGCCCACAGCATCGATCTCATCGATAAAAAGAATACACGGCGCGTTCTTTTTCGCTTGTTCGAACATGTCGCGCACACGGGATGCACCAACACCAACAAACATTTCTACAAAGTCAGAACCAGAGATGGTGAAGAACGGTACACCCGCCTCGCCCGCAATCGCACGCGCCAACAACGTTTTACCAGTACCCGGAGGGCCCACCAACAACGCACCTTTGGGGATCTTACCACCAAGGCGGCTGTATTTTTGCGGGTTGCGCAAGAATTCTACGATCTCTTCAAGCTCTTCCTTGGCTTCATCAATACCGGCAACATCATCAAACGTCACACGGCCTTGCTTTTCTGTCAGCAGCTTCGCCCGCGATTTGCCAAAGCCCATCGCGCCGCCTTTGCCACCACCCTGCATACGGTTCATGAAATAAATCCACACACCAATCAAAAGCAGGAAGGGAAGAAGCCCAACAAGGAACGTCGCGAGACCCGATTGTTCCTGCGCTTCGGCGGTCAGTGCCACGCCTTTTTCCAGCAACAGATTGGTCGCTTCTGCATCTTCCGGCAAAATCGTCACGTAGGTCCGGTTATCGGCCCCAGTGTAATACAACTTCTCGCCATCAACCCGCGCTTGGGACACGGCCCCAGCTTCTACGGCCTGAACGAATTCAGAATAGCTTTTCTCATTGCTTTGCTGCGTGTTGGCGGTGTTGCCAAACAAGTTAAACAGCGAAATCACAAGAACGAATAGCACGACCCAGAAGGCCAGATTGCGTGCGTTGCCCAAGGCGACACTCCTTTAGAGATACATTTAGTCAGCGATCGTTAACAAATCGCGACCACCCATCTAAAATAGAGGTTGCTGGGCTGAGTTCAACGGGAAAGCAGGAAAGAAGAGAAATCCGTGACAATCCGCGCGTCAAAACCGTTGTGTAACCCCGCAACAGGTGCCGAAATCAGGGTTTCGCCGTCAAATACAGCCGGAGAAGACATCAATGACGCACGCGGAACGCTCACATCGCGCCAATCTGGCACGTCTTTCAAAGACTCACCAAGCGCGCGAACACACAAACCGGGCCGATCAGGACCTTCAATCATCCAACGCCCATCCCAAACTTCGTTAGGGGGACAAGTCGTCTCGCGAACCGCATTGTGCTCTCGGGAAAACCGGATCGATTTGTCGTCTTGGGTTACGATGCACCCGCTCAATGTGTGCTTCCCAACGCGGGAAAGCCCATAAGTTAACTCGTCCAATGCCGTGGTTCTTGGCGCATAAGCGTCACCGCTCAAATACCGCAACGCCGCAACCCAGATCCGGCGTTCGACCTCTACGGGCACATAGGTCTCAGCGTTTCGCGTTATGACTACATCGCCATGATCAATCGAAACACTGCGCTGCGCTTCTTCACGGGCATAATATTGCAATGCACTGCTTGCTGAATGCATCGACATCGCAACGGACGTCACAACATCAGTTGTCACGCCGATCGGAGCGAGTTCTTTCAGAATTTTGCGCGCCTTTGGCCGTTCATAAGACATGTCCTCATTGGTTGGGTCATCCACCCATGGCACATCATGCCGCCGAAGATAGTCACGCAAATCTGCGCGTGATTGCTGCCAAAACGGGCGTGACCATTCGACCCCATTGCGCTCAAACCTAGGCGACATCATCGAAAGCCCATCAACGCCCGACTTTCGTGCCAACCGCATCAAAAAAGTCTCGGCAATGTCATCCTTGGTATGACCCAACAAAACTCCGCCAATTCCACGAGACTTGGCCCAAGCGGCGATCAAACGATAACGTGCTTCGCGACCAGCGGCCGCGATATTGCCTTCGGCACCGGCCCCATCCCACAAAAGCGTCGCATGCGGAATGCCGTGGGCCGCGCAATACTGTGCGACCATCGCAGCCTCAGTCGCGGCCTCAGGGCGCAAACCATGGTTAACTGTCGCCGCTTCTAGGAAAGTACCTGCCATATCCGCACGGCACTTAGCCGCATGCAACAGCGCCATAGAATCGCCGCCACCCGAAACAGCAACACCGACCCGTTCAGGATCATCACCTGAAAACGCAGTATCTACGAAATGAATAAGACCGCCATCCGCCCCGAACGGAGCAAGCTGGTCAACCGTCAGCCGCATCCCAAGCTAGCCATGGATGCTTGCGCATCGGCCACCTGCGACGCCCCAGGGAAACGCACAGCAACTTCACCTAAAGTCACACATGCATCCTGTGTCTGGCCCAACGCCCCCAAGGACTGGCCCAATTTGGTTAAGGCTTCGGGTGCTTCCGCCCCCTCAGGCGCGCCGGAAAACGCGGCCAAATAGGCGCGCGCGGCATTGGTCAGTTCGCCTAACCCCTCAAACGCTTCACCCCGCAGCAAGTGCGCCTGCGACGCTACTGGGCTACCCGGATAGGTCTCATTGAAGGTCGCAAGGAGGTCAGCGGCGCTGCGAAAGTCACCGGAACCGAGCGCCTCCTGCGCCCGAGCGAAATCTTCTTGTTCGCCAACAGCCAAAGCCGGCGTGTTCGCGACAGGCGTTTCAACGGCAGGCGCAGTCGGTTCAACATCAACACCACCCAGTGACGGTGTTTCGCCAAGGGTGCCAATATCGCAACCCGCTTCTAATTCGCACAACCGGAACTCTAAATCGCCAATCCGGTTCGTCCCATCACGGGTGATCCGTGTGATCCGAAACTCCAGTTCTTCGGTCTTACTGGTCAGACGTGTCAGCTCTGCCTCAATCGAATTCAAACGATCCAGCGGTGTCGACCCCGTTGCGCCCTGCCCAGCTTGGCCAGACGCCACCAGCTCTTGGCGCAATCCATTCACATCGCCGTACAACGTCGACAACTCAGCCCGAATATCGGCCAGGGTCTGGTCTTGTGCAAAAGCCGCCCCAGCAGGAACGGCCATCGCCAAACAAAGTGCAATCGTACGGATCATGTCTTCCCCCAGAAGAGACTTTACTTAGCTATTTTGACCGATCGAAATGATCGTAACCGCGCGACGGTTTTGCGCATAACAGCTTTCATCAGAACACACCGCCAATGGGCGCTCTTTACCATATGAAACAACGCGAATGCGGCTTGATGCAACACCTTGCGCAATCAGAAACTCGCGGACTGCGTTCGCGCGGCGCGCACCCAGTGCAAGGTTGTATTCGCGTGTGCCTTGTTCGTCGGCGTGGCCTTCGATGACAGCCAGATAATCGCTGTTGGTCTGCAACCACCCTGCTTGTCCACGCAGCGTCGCTTGGCCCTCTGCGGTCAATGTTGACGTATCAACCTGGAACAACACACGGTCGCCAATTGTCTGGCTAAAATACTGCGGGCTGGTCGGGTTTGCGGATGGATCAAGCGCGGCTTGGTTGATGCCATTGGTGCTATTCAGCGCAGCGTCATTCAGGTTTGCGGCGTCTGTACCATCGAAACGGTCTGCGTTCGTACATGCGCTAAGCGTCAATACGCCCACCATCACGGCTGCTTTAATTAGATGTGTCATGGGTCTGTCCCGTTATTTTTGTTTGCTCGTTTGCTTATTTCTAACACGGCGAAACCAAATTGAGAATCGCGAATGCGTGATCAGGGCTGCAGCGGCCCCCAAGATGGGTCCGATCCGCCCTGCGGTGTTCCAACACGGCGAAGGTTGCGACCCGTAATATCAACCGAATACAACGACGACGTTCCATCTGCGCCTTGGGTTTCACGCGCAAACATAATCACACGCCCATTAGGCGCCCAGGTCGGGCCTTCATCCAAGAACGACGCTGTCAAAAGGCGTTCTTCGCTGCCATCCGTGCGCATCACACCAATGTGGAACCGCCCATCTTGCTGCTTCGTAAAGGCGACCAGATCACCACGCGGCGACCAAACCGGCGTGCCATAACGCCCATTTCCAAAGGAAATTCGCTGTGGTTCGCCCCCGTTGGCCGACATGATGTAGAGCTGCTGCGTGCCTGACCGGTCGCTTTCAAACACAATCTGGCTGCCATCTGGGCTAAAGCTTGGTGCGGTTTCAATGGCAGGCGTGTTGGTTAAACGTGTGAACTGACCAGACGCAAGATCACTGCGGTAAATGTCCGTATTACCGCCATTTGTCAGGGAATAAATCACCTGACGGCCATCCAAACTAAACCGTGGGCTAAACGCCATATCACCTGGTGCTGTCTGCAATTGCTGGCGTTGAACCGTTGCTACATTCAATACATTGATGCGCGGAAATCCGCTTTCATAGCTTGTGTACAGCACACGGTCGCCCGTCGGGCTGAACCGCGGCGCCAAAACAATGGCGCTGCTGTCCGTCAAAAACTGAACGTTTGCACCATCAAAATCCATGATCGCCACACGTTTGGCACGGTCATCCTTGGGTCCAGTTTCTGCAATGTAAACGACGCGGCTGTCAAAATAACCCGCCTCACCAGTGATCCGCGAATAGACAACATCAGCCACCTTGTGCGCCATGCGACGCCAACCATCCGTTGTACCCGCAAATTGCAGCCCATCACCCATTTCCGCGCCACTAAACACGTCATAAAGGCGGAACTTCACTGTTACCTGGTTGCCGTTCACGGCCACCGCACCTGTTACCAGTGCCTGCGCATTAATCGCACGCCAATCGGCATAAGCCACCGGAGAGCCAAACCCTGCTGGGGTAGAAATAAACGCCGAAGACGGGATCTGGCGGAACAACCCTGTCCCTGCCAAGTCTTCTGCGACAACCCGACTAATGTCGGCCGCCATTTGTTCAGACCCACCAACCTCTGGCTGGAAACTTGGCAATGCAAACGGCAGCGCCTCGATCACACCTTCTCGAAGTGTACCCAAATCAATGGCCGCCTCTTGTGCCTGCGCCACGGAAAGTGGGGCCAGCGCCAAAAAGCTCGCGAAAATTAATCTCATAAGTCTTAGCATCATGGGCCTCATACTCAGTATTTGTGCCCCGAATTCAACGGGGAGAATTTGCTAAAGTGAATCATCGCAGTCGCATCTCGGACGGATCAAAACTCAGACGCAATCGGCGCGGCTCCTGAAACTGATCGGCGGGCAAAGTGTACCCTGAACGGCCGCCGTCATTCTGGCAGCGCGAAATCGCCGAACGTGCCATGCGGTAGGCAACGTCGGCATCTGCCCGCGACCCGCCCTCAAAGGCGACCATTTCAAAACTTCCGCCATCAATCGATCCGTTCGGGTTTATCACCCATTCCACAGTCACGATCGTGTTCAATGCCGCTGTCGACGCGCTTCCCACGCTCCAACAATTGCGGATTTCACGACGTAAATCAGCCTTCTGACCATCTGACAGGTCACCGCCCTGCAATCCTTGAACAGACGGCGTCGGGTCCGCACTTGCGGACGCGGCGGCCTCGGCCAGCGCTGCTGCAACAGGATCAACGTCAGGCTCGGCAGCGCTCTCACCACCTGTATTATCTGCAACCTCGACCTCAGGCTCAGCAACAGGTGTCGGGCGGCTTGGCCGTGTTTGTGGTCGCGATGAAATTTCTGGTGCGAATGCGGGCGTTTCGGCTTCCGTCACAATCTCATCTGCCGCTTCTTCTGGCGCGGTTGTTTCTTCGGCAACGTCTACATCTTCTTCGACCGGCGCTTCGGTGTTTTCAGTGGCAGCCTGTGTCACCTCAGGCGCGACGGTCGCGTCAGGTTCAGGCTGCGCAACAATCTCTGGTGCAACGCGCGGCGCAGGGCGCGGCACGGGGCGAAGGCTGCTGCCGATCTCTGCAGATGGCGGCGGCGCGACAATTGTCGGCGTGTCTGGTACCGCAGGCGCAACATCCGTCACCACAGTCTCCGGCACTGTCAAATCAGGCGCCTCTGGTGGCGCTTCTGGTGCAGGTGTTTCAATGGGTTCTGGCGGTGGTGCCACCTCTGGCGGTGTTTCCACAACAGGGGCCGGCGGCTCCGGTTCTTCGATAACTGGTTGTTCTAATTCAGGCACCGACCCAACAGGCTGATCGGGCTGCACGCCTTGGGTCAGCGCGGCAAATTCTTCGCCTGACACCACAGACACTTCAGTCACCTCAAACGGCAACGGTTCGGCATCCATGCCCCAACCGACGACCATCCACACGACCAATCCCGCGTGTCCTGCGCCTGATATATAGGTGCCTACGCTCCGCATCGCCGGTTACCCGTCGTTTCCGCCCAGCGAAGGCCCGCCAATGTCTGTCACCAGACCAATGTTGTTAAATCCCGCAGCGTTCAACGCCCCCATGACTTGCGCCACAGAATTCCACTCGTTCACGCCATCCGCACGAAGGAAGATCCGGTCACTGTCACGTTCTGCCGCAATCCCTTGCAAGCGTGGAATCAAATCAGCCGACGCAACAGGTGTTTCTTGGATCATGATCTCGCCCTCGGCGGTCAATGTCACCGTCAGCGGTTCTTCTTCGTCAGATGGCAAAGCGTTGGCTGCGGTTTCCGGCAATTGCACCGGAACACCAACAACTGACAACGGCGCTGCGACCATAAAGATGATCAGCAAAACCAACATAACATCAACGAACGGTGTGACGTTGATTTCCGCCATGGGCCGACTGCGCCGCTTGCGCCGCCCTGCCCTGCGTCCACCACCATCTTCTTTTTGAATAACACCCGCGCCCATGGCTTAGGAATCCAACTGGCGGCTAAGAATGGTTGCAAACTCATCCGCAAACGCTTCGTAGCCGCCGGTGATCCGGTCCGCGTCCGCGCTCAGCTTGTTGTAATAAATTACTGCAGGGATCGCGGCCATCAGGCCCAAACCTGTCGCCAACAACGCCTCGGCAATACCGGGCGCCACAACCGCGAGGTTCGTGTTCTGTTGTTCAGCGATTTCAATGAACGAGTTCATGATCCCGATCACGGTCCCAAACAGCCCAATAAACGGGGCCGCCGACCCAACAGTCGCCAAAACCGTCAGACCGCGTTGCAACCGTTCGGTTTCTTTACCAATGGCAACGTCCATGCCCCGGTCAATCCGCGCCGTGGCACCCGCAATCAAACCGCCATCTTGGCGGTGCGACCTGCGCCATTCCAACATGCCGGCTGCAAAAATCTTTTCAGATGCACCCTTTGGGTTGGCACCAATCTTGTCGAACAATTCGTCCAACGGGTTTCCAGACCAAAACGCCTCGTCAAACACGCGCGCTTCTGCCTTTGCTTTTCGGTATTGAATAAACTTGTCAACGATCACCGCCCAACACCACACAGAGGCGATGATAAGCATAATCATAACGAGTTTTACGGTAATGGTCGCGCGGGCAAACAATGCCCACATCGTGAATTCGTGTGCTACTTCCATAACGCCTGCTCTGCTCTACGGGCCATTTTGACCTCTGATTGCTTACAGGCGTATCCTACATTTTGGACAAAAGCCACTAAAACAGGGGGGAAAGGCGCGCAGACCTGCTCAGATCAGTTCAATTTTCGGCGAAAAGCTGCCGGAAGCCGCGCTGGGGCCCCGTTTTCCCCAATTGCCACAAGTGTCACCAATGCACTGAACAACGTCTCACCGTCCCGCTCGACTGTTTGGCGCACAACCAAACGGGCGCCTGTCATGGTTTCCACATCCGTCGTCACGATGAGCTCATCGTCATATTTGGCGGGGCTGTTGTAATCGGCCTCAACGCGGCGCACGGCAAACACCACGCCATCATCACGTTTCATGGCCGCCTGATCGACCCCCAATTCACGCACCCACTCACTTCGCCCACGTTCAATGAACTTCATGTAATTGGCGTAATACACGATCCCCGCCAGATCAGTGTCTTCGTAATAAACGCGAATTGGAAATCTATGGCTCATTGCAAATCCGCCCTTGGTGCATTCAACCGCGCCGACAGGCGCAACGCATGAGACGCATCTTGCGCCACCATCGGCATAACGGGGTCATAAACCGCACGGATCACATCCGCGATATCTGGGCGCAGCACGGCTGTCCCTTCGACCATCGCTAGCGGTGATGCATCTTTAAATGCCACATCCGACCACAACACGATGGATTGGATCGCTTGGCTCAACGCCAAAGTTTCCGGTTCAACCTGCGCCAATTGGTCATCCATCCGCAGGAAAATGAAACACGCCTTGATGGCACCTGCCTCATCAAACCGGAATATGCGGTACTGGTTCGCATCCGCCTTGATCAAACGTCCCACCAATTGCTTCAACTCCGGCACCAATCGGTCCAGATCCTTCACCGCCGTCAGCTCGTCCCAATCGCGGCAGAAAAACATCATCACGTTAACGCCAAGCTCTGGGTCCGTCTCGGCCATTTGGTGGCCCGACAAAACACAAGCCGCCTCAAACGCGCCCTTCATCAAGGCAACCGTGTCCTCTTCGACCCCAAACACCACAGGCACGATCGGGCGGCCCCAGCGGGCGCACAAATAGGTGCCATCGGCACGGGTAAATAGCGGTTCTATTTTCGTAACATCCATCATGACGCCCCTGATACGTCATTCCTAAAAGATCGAAAACCCCGCCCCCAAAGCGCGCCCATTTGCCCCACCCATTGCCGCCCGAAATGTCCGGTGTGCGGACAAAGCTGCCGTTTGGTTTTTTGGGGCGAATGTCCGCTTTTGTCGCTCTGCCATAGTTTTAGGGTGTTTATTTGCAACAATGCTAGTCGCCGTCACCTAGTCTCGTCCCAACAGTATTTTATGTGCATTGGAACTAACCAACTAAGAGAGTTGTGGTTGCCAAACAGATTACTAAACTTGTCCTTACGGTCGTCCGTCAACCATGCGCCTAGATGCCAACGCATCTCAAACCAGCTGTCGACTGAAACCCCCTTTGTTAGATTGGCCCTCAAATGCTCGCGATTACTCGTTGTAGCCTGTTTCCAAGCTTCACAAGCAACCCCTTGGACAAAAGTGCTAGCCTCTGGTGTAAGGTTTTTTGTCACTGGGTCAAAGAAATGCCATCGACCAATTGCATCTAGCAAAAGGGGTTCGGATGCAGTGCCATCCTCGGTAAGCAACTCCAACGAAACCAGTATTGAATGCAATTCCGGATCAAAAGCCATCCGATCATGAAGAGTTTTTGCACCAATTCCGTTGTAATGATTATTCAAGCAAAGCGCGACATCCAAGAAAGCTTCAATCGAAGGACACGCTATGCCAAGCGGTGCGTCGATCTCCTCCAATATCTGCGAAGGGTTCTTTGTCGCTTTGTAGCCTTCGGGCACCTTTCCTTCTGGGTCAAGGTAATGGAAGAGCCTGCAAACCTGCTCCCATGTTGAATCAAAGTGGTGCTTGACGAAGCCAGCGTCACTTATCGACGAGGAGTAGACGTACCAGAAAAGGCGCTTAATGATAATGCGTTCGTCGGTTTCCGATAGTCGAAAAAAGGCCATAGCCGATACCTCAAGAAACAATCCAGCTTCCGAGTTTTCCATGCAGCGCTTACACGCTCAAGAGTAATTCGGACATTCATAAGGCGCGCAGCATTGAAAAGGTAAGGGATCTCACCAGACCATCGCCGCAACCAATCGCACCGCTAGAACCATAGCCCTGCTAACCGCCGAACATATCGCCCTGACCTTTAGGTGCAGCCATCCCCAAATGGGTCCACGCCTTTTGCGCCAACATCCGCCCGCGTGGCGTCCGCTGGATCAGCCCTTGCTGCAACAAATACGGCTCAATCACTTCTTCCAATGCATCGCGGCTTTCACTCAACGCAGCTGACAATGTCTCAATACCTACCGGCCCGCCCTGATAATTCTCAGCAATCAGTTTCAAATACCGCCGGTCCGCACCATCCAAACCCAGATGATCCACCCCCAACCGCGTTAATGCGCGATCTGCCAGCTCTTGGGTGACCGTCCCGTCGCCCTCGACAACGGCAAAGTCCACGACACGGCGCAACAATCGCCCCGCAATCCGTGGTGTACCACGCGCACGACGTGCAATTTCCTGTGCGCCACCATCCGTGGCAGGCGCCCCCATCAATCGCGCCCCGCGCGTGACAATCTGGTGCAACTCGGCAGTGGTATAAAACTGCAAACGGGTTGGTATCCCAAACCGGTCGCGCAATGGCGTGGTCAACAACCCCATCCGTGTGGTCGCCCCGATCAACGTAAAGGGCTGCAATTCAATCCGCACGGTCCGCGCCGCAGGCCCTTCGCCAATCACCAAGTCCAATTCGTAGTCTTCAAGTGCTGGGTACAGCACCTCTTCTACCGCTGGGTTCAAGCGGTGAATTTCGTCGATAAACAAAACATCCCGTGCATCCAGATTGGTGAGGATCGCGGCCAAATCACCCGCCTTGGCCAAAACCGGCCCAGACGTCATGCGAAACCCAACACCCAGCTCGCGTGCCATAATCTGTGCCAGCGTCGTTTTACCAAGGCCGGGGGGGCCATGAAACAACGTATGGTCCATCGCTTCACCACGACGTTTAGCGCTTTCGATAAACACCTTCAGGTTGGCACGCGCCTCTTCCTGCCCGATGAAATCATCCAGCATCTGAGGCCGCAACGCGCGGTCCGCCTCTTGTCGCGCGTCTTCCGATTGTCGCTCTGGCTGCATAGATGGCTCAGACATGTGGTTCTCCAATGGAACGGGTCATCCCCGTCTAGCCTTTCGGCGCCAACAACTTCAACGCCGCACGGATTAGCCCCGCAGTGTCTGCCTCAGGGGCGTCTCCTGCTGCCTGCGCCACAGCTTGCGCCGCATCGGACGGGCCATACCCCAAATTACCCAAGGCCGATAAAGCCTCCGATTGCGCCGCGGCATCAGCCGGCACAGCCACCTCAACAGGTTCCAACACATCCGTATGCTCGGCGCCTGCGTCAGCAGGCGCCCCCCCGCTCGCCGCAGGCGTTGTTCCCGCCATGGCCATCACAGAATGCGCCTTGTCCTTCAGTTCCAAAATCGCTTTCTTCGCCGTCTTCGGACCAACACCTTTGGCCGTGGCAACCGCCGCCCAATCGCCGAGCGCAATTGCCCGGCTTACGCCATCCGCACCCAAAGCACCCAAGATTGCCATCGACGCTTTTGCGCCAATGCCTTGCACCGACATCAACAAACGGTGCCATTCCTTTTCAACCAGCGTGGTAAACCCAAACAGCTGCAACAGGTCTTCGCGCACCAACAGGTCGGTGTACAACGCCACAGCTTCCCCAGCATTGGGCAATGACGCCATCACGCGGTCGCTCACATAGACCACGTATCCAACCCCTTTGACGTCAATCAAAACATGGTCCGTCGCCTTGTATTCCAAACGTCCTGCGAGTCGCCCAATCATGCTGTGGCCTTCGCGATTGCGTCCGACACGCGGTCGGCTGACTGCACATGATGCGCGTGGCACATGGCAATCGCCAGTGCATCTGCCGCATCCGGCCCCTGCAATTGAACGCCTGGCAGTTGCAACTTCACCATATGCGCCACCTGATCCTTGTCCGCATGGCCGACACCCACGACCGCTTTCTTGACTGTGTTGGGGGCATATTCGCCCACCGGCAAACCCGCCCGCGCAGGCACCAACATCGCAACACCGCGCGCTTGACCCAGCTTCAACGTTCCTGCCCCGTCCGAGTTCACAAACGTCTGCTCGACAGCGGCATGGGTCGGTCCATGTTCCATGATCACATCTTCCAGTTGGTCATACAGCGTCACCAACCGCAGCGCCAAATCACCGGTGCCAGATTTACATACCCCGTTCGCCACATGGCTCAGGCGTGATCCATTCACTTCGATCACTCCCCAGCCCATATTCCGCAAACCTGGATCAATGCCCAATACGCGCATGTCCGCCCCTTCTTCTTTTTGTTAAAATCAGCACTAGCACAAAAGGCGAACACCCGCATAGCCCCTTCCGTAAAAGACCGCCACTTTTGCCCAAAACCCATGCCATCCGATTGGGCGGATTGATTAAAAAATAGGCATGTTAAAAACGCATATCACCCATGAGAAAACGGCACTGGTTCACTTACAACCCAAGCCCTAAGTGCAGTTTTAGAAAGACATTCCGTATCCGGCGCCAGCCCACAATCAGGAGTTACCCCAATGGCCGCCATCGCATTCCGTTCCGCCGCACCAAAAACCGGCTTCTCTCTCACGTCCCTCGTGGGCAGCGTCGTTTCATGGAACGATCGCCGCATGACACGCAATTCGCTGAACCAGCTGTCTGTAAGCCAGTTGGACGATATCGGCCTTGTACGTGGCGACATCGAAGACATTGCCAACGGCGGCCTGATCCGCTGATCAGGACCCCGTTAGACGGTTAAAACGTCGGCACCACGTTTTAACCGCCTCAGAAAGCAAAGGCCGCGTTCCCAATCTGGGACGCGGCCTTTGTCACACCTGAGGATTACCAAGAAAATCGAAAAGCGCGGTGAGGCAACCGCGCAATCCTCTTTCCGTTACAAACTAAAGAAATATGGTTTGATGAAACCAGCCAACGCGGTCGTCAGCGGATCTTCTTGCATAATGAATGCACCAGCACGTTCTACCATTGTGCCAGCACGCAAGGTCTCGACCTGTGCGGCGTGGTTTCCAGCGCCATTCTGAACGATCAACATAGTTTTGAACGCAACCAACAGCGCGAAGACAATGATCACACCTTTTAAAGGGAACTGTGGGCGCATCAAACGTGGACGAGACCGGATCAAACCGTCGCGTCCTACACGGTGTACGACACCATTCGTACGCATCTTGTCATGTTTTCGCACAACACGGCGTAGGCGTTTATTCAGCGTTGCATCAATCGTCATTTTAAAGCCTATACATTCGGCCCCCACCGAACATGGATAAAATCACGCTCAAATGTGGCAAGAATGTGGCAATTACCCCAAATTAACTGAAAACCCGTTTAAAATGCGGTCTAACTATGACCCTTGACGTAGGGTTAGTGTCGTCCAGTCAACAATCTCATCTCGGGTCACTAGATTGAACCCAGATCGTGAATAAACCTCTATGACCTCATCTGCCTGTTCGTTCAAAATTCCGGACAGAATCACATGACCAGCAGGCTTAATATGCGCCGCCATCTCTGGTGCCAGCATGATCAGGGGGCCCTTCAAGATATTGGCAAAAATCAAATCAAACGGTGCAGCAGCAGCCAAAGCCGGTTCATCAAAGCCCGCAGCTGCGACGCATTTCACGGCGCCCGCCATGCCATTTGCCTTCATGTTCGCTTCGGCGACGTCCACAGCAACCGGATCGATATCGCTGGCAATCACGGCCGCATCCGTTGTCCGCGCCGCAGCCATGGCCAAAACAGCCGTCCCACAGCCAATGTCGGCGACATCCGCAAACGTCTCGCCTGCATTCAGCAATCCATCAAATGCGCGCAAACACCCTAATGTTGTCCCGTGGTGCCCCGTGCCAAACGCCATCGCCGCATCAATCAACAACCCAACACGACCCTCAGGCAACTGGTCCGCATCATGGGACCCATAGACAAAAAACCGGCCCGCCTCGACGGGTGCCAGCTCGCGGCGCACATGGGCCACCCAATCGGTTTCAGGCACTTCGCTAATCGCAAAAGGTTTGGACCCGAACGTGGCCTCTAACAAAGCCAAGGCACCGGCATCCGGCACATCTTCGAAATAACCACCAACTTCCCAAAGACCACTGCCGTCTTCTACCTCAAACACACCAACACCTGTGGGCGCGGGCTCCATCCGCTCCATCGCCTCACCCATGGCATCCGCTGCGGGTTTACCCGTTAATGTCGTCAAAGCCGTCCAAGTCGTCATGTCTTCACTCCGCTGGCGCGGCTGCCGCGCGCGCAAAAATTGTTTCTCGTCCCGGTACGGGGTTACGCGGGATCAGCAGGGATAACCCCAAAGACACCAACGCCATCCCTGTCGCTGCCATAAACACAGCCGCCGGCGACACCAACCACAAATACCCCAAACCGGCAGGCAAAAAGACCGCCGCAATATGGTTGATGGTAAACGCCACCGCCGCAGTGGGCGCAATATCCGCAGGGTCTGCGATTTTCTGGAAATAAGTCTTGATCGCCAAAGCAAGGCTGAAAAAGATGTTGTTGCACACGTATAAAGTGGCCGCCAATACAACGCCCCAGCCGAAATAATAAAGGCCCCCATACAGGAAAAAGATTAACGCAAGCCCCGCATATTCAAACACCAGCGCGTTGCGTTCCCCAAACCGCGCCACCGCTTTGCCAACCAAAGGCGCTGTCACCATATTGGCTACCAAGGTGATCAAAAATAGCGCGGTCACTTCGTTCACGGCAAAGCCAAACTTTTCGACCATCATGAACCCAGCAAAAACGAGGAAAATCTGGCGCCGTGCACCAGACATGAACTGCATCGCGTAATACAGCCAGTACCGTTTTCGCAAAACAAACTGTGTTCGTTGGGGCGTCGGGCTTTCGAATTGCGGATAGGTAATCATGGCAAAGATACCAACCAACGCGGTGATCCCGCCCGAAATCCAATAGACAATCGAATACGATAGGCCCAGCGCTTCCCACGTCAGCACGATCAGAACATAGGCCACAAACGTCGCGCCGGAACCGGCAGCAATCAACAGCCCCAATACTTGCGGTGCACGATCCTTCGGAATCCACTGCAACGTCAGCGACTGATTGACCGTCTCATAATAATGGTACCCGATCGAACTTAGCATCGTCAGCGTCAAAATCCCGCCCATCGATGGGAACTGCGCCGTCAACGCCGTGGCAACCCCCAACAAAACAAGCGACACCAACCCCAGAACTTGCTCGCGCATGAACATCAGCAGAACAATGACACCAATGGCAAAGAACCCCGGTATTTCGCGAACTGTGTGCAACCACCCAATGTCCGACCCATCAAAACCCGCCGCATCAATGACGAAATTGTTCAACAGCGCCGACCACGTCGCAAAGGCAATCGGCATCGCCGCTGCCATCAAAAACAACAAGGTCACGGGCCTGCGCCAAAACGGCAATTTTTGCCCATCGGAAAGGGTAACAATCTGCATGGTACCGGCTTACGCCTCTGTACGATCTTTGTCGAACGCAGATTTCAGTGTACTTTGACAACAGGAGGGTTCGTCATGACCGATAAAATAGACGTCGAAAACATCAACACACCGGGCAAAACAACCCGTGTGAACGCCGCCAAATATCAGGCCATGCGCACTGCGATGTTGGCTGTCATGACAAAATCCGAACCCGGCGATACCGCGTCAGAAATTAAAGACGCGGCCAAACCGCACCTCCCGGACGCCCTCTTTCCCGCCGGCGCAACGTCTGGTTGGTGGCAAAAAACTGTCCAACTCGACCTCGAAGCCAAGGGCATCATCAGACGCAGCCCGACAAAACCGCTGCGGTTTTATCTGTCCTAGGACACAGCAGGCATTCGCCAAACCAAAGTTCACGTTGTTCAACCGCGCGTATCTACGTTAACAGCAAACAACACCGCGCCACGCCCGTGGCCGCGCCTTTGAAAGTATGCAGCCTATGTCTGATCCTTGCATGAAAATTGTCTTGGTGACCCCTGAAATTCCATACAATACCGGCGCGATCGGCCGGACCTGCGTTGCGCTCGGGTTGGAATTGATCCTGATCAAACCCTACGGGTTCTCCTTGGATGAAAAGGCCGTCAAACGGGCCGGCACCGACTATTGGAAACACGTCAATTTGTGCGAATACGACAGCTGGGACCACTTCATAACAGACCGAAACCCGCCTCGCGAAAAGCTATACTTCTTCGAAGAACACGGCGAACAAAGCCTCTACGCACCCGACTATCACCAAGACGGCTATTTGGTTTTCGGCTGTGAATCTGCGGGTCTTCCAACGACAATTCTGGACGGTCTGGAGGATCGCACGTTTAATCTGCCAATGCGCAGCACGCTCGTGCGGTCGCTCAATTTGGCAAACGTCGCCACCGCCGTAATCTATCAGGCCATGCGCCCACAACTGACAGGGATAAAGGCCCCCGCGCGACGCAACTAGTAAAAGCTTTGCGGATCAATATCGATCGCCATGCGCAATTCACCGCGTAATTTGAACTGCCCCGCCCAAGCCGCCAATGCCTGTTGCAGGGGCGCCGTTTTGTCCGCCTTCACCAATAACCGAACCCTATGTCGCCCCCTGATCCGTGCAATCGGGGCGGGCGCTGGCCCAAACACCTGCGCGCCAATCTTGCGCAACGGTGCATCATTGCGTGCCATCGCCGTGCCAAGGTCAAACACCTCTTGCACATCGGTCGACGATAAAACGATCCCCGCCATGCGGCCATAGGGCGGCACACCGGCTGCTCGGCGCTCGCCTGCTTCAGCGGCCCAAAATGCTTCCTCGTCGCCGCCCAGAATGGCACCAATCACGGGGTGTTCTGGCTGGAAGGTCTGCAGCACCGCCTCGCCCGGTGCCTCGGCCCGCCCAGCGCGCCCGGCAACTTGGCGCATCAATTGGAATGTGCGTTCCGCTGCCCGCAAATCGGACCCCTGCAAACCTAGATCCGCATCAATCACACCGACCAACGTCAATTTCGGAAAATTATGCCCCTTGGCCACCAATTGCGTGCCTACAATCACATCCGCCTCGCCCCGCGCGATGCTTTCAATATGTTCCTTCAGCGCCCGCGCCGACCCGTATAAGTCCGAACTCAACACCGCGACCTTCGCATCAGGAAACAGCGCTTTCGCTTCCTCGGCCATACGCTCAACACCTGGCCCCACAGGCGCCAACTTATCTTCCGCCTCGCACGACGGGCACACAGCAGGTATCGGCTTCGTCTCTCCACATTGATGGCACATCAGACGTTTCTGAAACCGGTGTTCAACCATCGTCGCATCACAATCGTCGCAGCCAATTTGATGCCCACACGCCCTGCAAATCGTCACCGGCGCATAGCCGCGACGGTTCAAAAACAGCAACGATTGCTCGCCCCGTTCCAACCGCAGCTGTACCTTCGCCTGCAACGTGGGCGACACCCAACGCGACGCTGGCAAATCCTCGACACGCATATCGATTGCGGACATTTCAGGCAGCACCGCTGCCCCGTACCGCGACGTTAACGTCACCCGCGCGTATTTGCCCGCCTCAACATTCGCCCAGCTTTCCAGCGACGGCGTGGCCGATGCCAAAACCACCTGCGCGCTGTTCAAAGATGCGCGCAGCACGGTCATGTCGCGGGCATTATACAACACCCCGTCTTCTTGTTTGTACGATGTGTCGTGTTCTTCATCGACAATAACCAAACCCAAATCGCGAAACGGCAGAAACAACGCAGACCGCGCGCCAACAACCAACTGCGCCTCGCCCTGCCCGACCATTTTCCAACACCGGCGCCGTTCCGTCATGGTCACGCCCGAATGCCATTCCGCAGGCTTCATCCCAAACCGGGCCTCGACCCGTGTGATAAATTCTGACGTCAGCGCAATTTCGGGCAACAACACCAAAGCTTGGCGACCAACCCGCAAACATTCGGCCACAGCCTCCAGATACACCTCGGTCTTCCCAGACCCGGTGACGCCCTTCAGCAACGTCGTGCCATAAGCCCCCGACCGCACCGCTTCGCGCAAAACCTTTGCGCCGCCTTCTTGGTCTTCGGTTAGCTCTTTGCCACCATAATCAGGGTCCAACCGTGGATAGGGCAAATCGCGTGGGCTTTCCTCCTCAGAAACCGCCCCCAGCTTGACCAACCCCTTCACCACCGACGACGTAACCCCCGCCATCTCGGCCACTTCTTTCAACGTAAACGACAACCCGCCATAGTCGCGCAAAACATCCAACACCTTGCGCCGCGCATCGGTCATCCGATCGGGCTCAACCGAACCCAAACGGTACACCTTGCGCATCGACGGCGCATCACCCAAGCCCGGTGCACGAGTGGCAAGGCGCAACATCGCAGACATCGGCGTCAGCGTATAATCTGCGGCCCGCGTCAAAAACTGTCGCATTTCTTCGGCCATCGGGGCCACGTCCAACACTCGGATCACGGACCGCACCTTGGCGATGTCCCAGTCCCCTTTGCCTTTTCCCCAAACCACGCCCAAAACCTTGCGCGGCCCCAAAGGCACCTCAACAAACGCACCTTGGTGGCACCCGCCCTCGGGTGCTTTGTAATCAAGCACACGATCAAGGGGCTGCGCCGTCAGCACACCCACCAAATCACCCTCGTGAAAATAGTCTGGAAAGTCGTCGTTCATCTGATCCTGCTGACCTGTCCGAACCGCCATTAGACACCCGCAATTGTCTGCATACAACCATGCCCTTTCAGCACCCTGCAGATTACGCTATGCAGGCGCCAATTCAAAAGCCCACAAAATATCGGAGCGTTCCCATGAAATTCTTTGTCGATACAGCAGACACAACAGCAATCGCCGAACTCAACGACCTTGGCATGGTTGATGGCGTTACAACCAACCCCTCCATCATCGCCAAATCCGGCCGTGATATCCTCGAAGTGACTAAAGAAATCTGTGACATTGTAGATGGCCCGGTTTCTGCGGAAGTCGTGTCCACTGATGCTGACGGCATGATCGCCGAAGGCCGCAAGCTGGCTAAAATCGCAGACAACATCACAGTGAAGGTTCCGCTGACTTGGGATGGTTTGAAAGCCTGTAAGGTTTTGACCTCCGAAGGCACTATGGTGAACGTCACCCTCTGTTTCTCTGCCAACCAAGCGCTTTTGGCGGCAAAAGCAGGCGCTACGTTCATCTCGCCCTTCATCGGCCGTCTGGACGACATCAACCTCGATGGTATGGAACTGATCGAAGACATCCGCACCGTTTACGACAACTACGGCTTCGAAACTCAGATCCTCGCGGCATCTATCCGCAGCGCCAACCACATGTCCGATTGCGCCAAAATCGGTGCCGACGTGGCAACGGCCCCACCTGCCGTGATCAAAGCCATGGCAAACCACGTGCTGACAGACAAAGGCTTGGCCGCGTTCTTGGCTGATATCGAAAAAGCCAACATCAAGATCGTCTAATCGATACGGCCTACGCGTGGCCCGACGAGCGACGAAACCTTAATCCGAATAAAAAGGGGCGGCACAAAAGTGCCGCCCTTTTAACGTCGTATGTCGCCGCAATCGCTACAGATCAAAAGATAAAATCACTGCTGTCCAAATTGCCAAAATTCATATTTTCCAAGATCAAGACATCACCGTTTCCAAAATCGATGAAAGATCCGTTCGAGCCATGTAAACCAATGGTGAAATTACTGGTCAAATTGGCGAATGTGATTTGGCCAAAATCGCTCACATCAATTTTGTCTTGTCCATTGATGAAGTCTGTAATCGTATCGCGTCCATCGTTGCCCTTGAAAACGAATACATCGTTGCCATTGCCACCTGTTAATTCGTCATCACCTTTACCGCCGTGCAAAGTGTCAGACGAACCACCACCATCAAGGGTGTCATCACCCTGCCCACCAAACAAGGTGTCCGCTCCCGCTGCACCGCTCAGAACATCGTCATCTTTACCGCCCTTCAGCAGGTCCCTGCCGTTCCCACCGTCAATATCATCTTCTCCTGAACCGCCCTTGATCTCGTCATTACCTGTGTCACCAAAGATGATGTCATCACCGCCGCGCCCAAGTAGAATGTCATTATCAGCGCCACCATCGATAAAATCTGCTTGGTGCCCACCGCGAACAAAATCATCACCCCCATCGGTGAAAATTCCGCCCACAACAACGCCCTCCGCACCCGCGAGATAGGTGTCATTGCCGCCGGCAAGGTCAACATCCCCAACAATCAGCCCATGGTTTCGGATAAGAAGGTTATCAGCATCAAAAACCGAGACAATGCCCTGCCCGGTCCCTGTAATCGTACCAAAGTTTTTAATGACATTATCGCCTCCACCTACTTCGTTAAACGGCTGCACCAACAGCCCAATTCCGGGGGCGCCAGAAAAAACGTTAGCAGTTCCGGTAACCGTTCCGTAATTTACAAATAGTGTATCGCTATCGGACATCCGAACGCCATTCCGTCCGTTGATAGCGCCATGGTTAACGGCAACTTGATTAGTGCCACCAATCTCCAATCCATCGGAGTGCCCGGATACGGACCCATAATTCACAAACGTTGTGTCGCCATCTGCGAAAAATTCTATGTTCACACCAATCCAATTAAGCGACGTGATCGACCCATAATTCACCACATCGGTATTTTCCGACCCAATTCTCAGCCCCTCGTTCACCGCCACCACACTCGCATCTGCACCAAGTGTAAGGTCAATGGAATTTCCACTCGTTTGAAAAAATATCCCGCGGTCGTCTGAATAAATTTGACCATTCACGAACAGGTCAACGTTAACTGCTCCCGTGGTAATTCCATGCCCAGTCGTTGCGAGAACTTCGTCCTCGCCCATGAAATAAAAACCACCACTTCCGATGGTAAATGTGGCCACGCCCGATGTAATTGCTGTTGGCATTAATATGTTTCCCTAATTGATGTTCGCCCTGCGACATTCGGAGCAAAACAATTAGTTTCATTTTTCAATGGAACAGCTGCCGATCCGCACGCCTCCACGCTATGCGACAACAGCCAAGCACAACAGGGTCATTAGGTCACGCCAAAACTGGTGATTTTTCAACATCGCAACCTAGGGCTGAATTCAACTTAGAACAGCACAGTGCAGACTTTCCAAAAACATCTAGCCCCAACGCCTCTGCGTCTGCTAAACAATAAAAAAAGATAATAAACGAGACGAATATGAGCAGCGATCCCCTTCTGAACGATGACGTTCGGGCACAAATCATGTCCGATCCATCAGCCTTGCTTGAAGACAAAGACATCATGCGTGCGCTTGTCGCAGCCGATGCCCAAAACGCGGGCGACAATGTTGTCGATCTGCGCGGCATCGCCATGGACCGTCTTGAGGCACGGCTTGACCGCCTCGAGGACACGCACCGCAACGTCATCGCGGCCGCCTACGAAAACCTTGCCGGTACCAACCAAATTCATCGCGCCATCCTGCGCCTGATGGATGCCACGCGGTTCGAACCCTTCCTGAATGACTTGCGCGGCGAAGTCGCCGACATCCTGCGTGTGGATTCCGTGCGTCTGGTTCTGGAATCCGCAGACCCAGATGGTGACCCGACCATCGCCAAGCTCAGCGACATCCTGTCCATCGCCGAACCCGGCTTCGTGCAGGACTACATTAGCATGGGCCGCTCTGCACCTGCGCGTCAGGTCACGCTGCGGCAGGTCTCCACCGATGACACCGAAATTTTTGGTGAAAAAGCCCCCTACATCCGGTCCGAAGCCTGCTTGCGCCTCGACCTCGGCGTGGGCCGCTTGCCCGGTATGTTGATCTTTGGCGCAGAAGACCCACACCAGTTCACACCACAACAAGGCACCGACCTTTTGACGTTCTTTACGGGCGTGTTCGAACGGGTCATGCGCCGCTGGCTCAGCTAATGGTGTCACCTGCGCTGTCCAATTCCTTAGCGGACTGGCTGGCCTATCAACGTGCCCTCAAGGGCGCGTCTGATAACACGATCAAGGCTTACCAAACTGATGTGCTTGGGTTTCTGTCCTTCATGACCCAGCACCACGGACAAGCCCAAGGGTTGGGGCCGATCTCTAAACTCACCGTCAGCGACATGCGTGCGTGGATGGCCAGTGAACGCGGGCGCGGTGTGTCAGCACGCTCACTTGCGCGCAGCCTGTCTGCGGTGAAAACGTTCTATGCGTGGTTAGCCGACCGCGAAGGGTTCGAACCCACCGCTGTCCTGTCCACCCGCGCCCCCAAATTCCAAAAGAAACTCCCGCGCCCATTGGCCGAAGACGCCGCGCGCGCGATGATCGACACCGTCGAACTACAAGGCCGCGAACCATGGATCGGCGCACGCGACACCGCAGTCGTCACCCTATTGTACGGATGTGGCTTACGGATATCCGAAGCCTTGGGCCTCACAGGGGCAGACGTCCCCCTGCCCGCCACCCTTCGTATCAAAGGTAAGGGCGGCAAAGAACGGATCGTACCTGTCATCCCAGCTGCCCGCGCAGCTGTTGATGCCTACCTCAAGGAATGCCCATTCGACATCGCCCCAGATGCGCCCATTTTCCGCGGCGCACGCGGCGGCCCGTTGTATCCGCGTGCAATTCAGCAGGTCATGGCGCAGTCACGTATGCAACTTGGCCTGCCTGCCACGGCAACACCCCACGCCATGCGGCATAGCTTTGCGACCCATTTATTGAATGCGGGTGGGGATCTGCGATCGATCCAAGAACTGCTAGGCCATGCATCGCTCTCGACGACACAAACCTATACTGCGGTCGACACCGCGCGGCTTATGGAAGTCTACAACGCCGCCCACCCAAGCGCAGACGGCTAGACGGCAAACCGCCCCAAACACGATGTTCAGGGCGGTTACCATTTTGATCTTTAGCTTTTTGGTGCTTCAGATGTGAACTGTGGGATTGTGCGTGTCGACGCATCCGTTGGTTCCAAAGAAACCCAGTTGCCATCAGCCGATGAAATGTTGCCCGGAATGTCTTCTTCCCAGAAGCCAACAACATTGCGGGTGATGTTCAGGTACAATTCACCATCAACGATGCGCCACAGGTTCGGGTTCGCTGGAACCTTACCACCTTGGGCAACACCATATGCACAGTGGCCGTCAAACTGCGGTGCGAACTGCGCTGGGTTTGCAACGAATTTGTCGCGGTTTTCTTCAGTTGAAAACGCAAACGTTGCGCCATTGTACTCGGCTGTGATGCTGGCATCACCAGGTACACCTTCAGCCTGAGGTGTGCCGATAGCAGACTGTGGCAAATCGAAATAGGCCACGACGTCGTAACCTGAAACGGCAAAACCCGTTTCGTCGACATATTGTTCACCTGCAAAAGCAGCGGTGGCTGACGCAGAAACGAAAGCAGCGATAGTGAGAGATCGTTGAAGAATGTTCACGGGCTTTTCCTTTGGAATGGATTCTCGATAGGCAGGAATGTACTGCTCTATTCGTATTTAACCATCCCGTCTCACAAGGATGTTAAGATTCGTGGGGTGTTGGAAATTTATGCTTCCCCACCCCCACCAAACGCGTGCCGCTTGCCGCAGCCTCTATTTTACGCCACAAGCCCCTGCATGAATGCACAAACCAAAGCCCTCGCCGTCCACTGGCTCACAGCCTCCGGCGCCGTGTTCGCCATGCTCGCCATGCTAGAAGCCATCAACCGCGACTGGTCGGGGATGTTTGTCTGGCTCATTGTGGCCTTTGCAGTAGACGGCATCGATGGCCCACTGGCCCGCAAATTCGACGTCAAAACAAACGCCCCCCAATTTGATGGCGTGTTGTTGGACCTAATCATCGACTACCTGACCTATGTCTTCATTCCAGCATATGCCCTTTACGCATCAGGCCTTATGGCCGGTTGGTCCGGCTGGTTGGCCGTCATTGTCATCACCTTCGCGTCGGCGCTTTATTTCTGCGATACTCGCATGAAAACGAAAGATAATTCGTTTTCCGGCTTTCCGGGCTGCTGGAACATGCTGATCCTTGTGTTGTTTGCGCTTTCGCCGCCGTGGTGGGCCTGCATGATATTGGTGGCCGTCTTGGCAGCCGCGATGTTCGTTCCGATAAAATTCATCCACCCTGTGCGCACAAAACGATGGAGCAACCTGTCTTTACCCATAGCGCTGGCATGGACCTTGTTCGCCGGCCTTGCCGCATGGAACGACTTTGCGCCCGCCGCGCTCATCTTTTGGGGGTTGATGGTGTCATCGCTCTATTTGTTGCTTGCAGGCGCTGTGCAACAGGTCCTTCATGGGCCAGATGGATAACTAAATCAGGAAACCGCCGGCACCTTCATGGCGCAATAATGCAACCTTGGTTTCCACCCCACCTTTTCCAGAGAACCCAGTCAGCCCTTTGGCCCCCATCACCCGATGGCAGGGAATGAGAACGGGGATCGGGTTTCCACCACATGCCGACCCTACTGCCTGGGCCGGTGCCCCTAGCGTTTTGGCAATGTCACCATAGGTCACTGTTTCGCCATAGGGGATAGCAGACATCTGCGCGCAAACGGCCCGTTGAAAATCCGACCCAGCCACGTCGAACGGCAAATCAAAAACCTGCAAAGTGCCAGCATCATAGGCCCGCAATTGCGCTGCGGCTTCCCGTAGCAATGGTGTTTCGTCGCTGAAGTCCCCATCCCATTCAAGGCGCGTGATCGCTTCTCCCTCTTGAATCAGGGTCAACGGTCCGAACTGGGTTGGAATGGACAAAGAATACATAGCCCATCTTCGCCGGAGCAATCGATACCCGCAATCCGAAAGATGCGCTATCGCGCCTCTGCGCCTGCGGCGGGCGGGGTTTTCGCCTGCGGCGGGCGGGGGGCGCCAAAGCCTTACGGCTTTGGCGCCGACCTACATTTAGCTCAGCGCGCTATTGCAGCGGCCGCAAACACCGTCGTGGGAATGGCTGCCCACATCAGGCAAAATCTTCCAACAACGCTGGCATTTCTCACCCTCTGACATGTCGAACACAACGCCAACACCGGCCACATCATCCAAGGCAAACGCGCCCTCCGGTGCATCGCCTTCAACGATGTTGATCTGGCTGGTGATGCACAGGTCAGCGAATGTTTCTGGGTTGGTGATCACTTTCGCCAATTCCGCAGACAGATACACCGTCGGTGCTGCCTCCAACGACGACCCAATGACTTTGGCCGTGCGCTGTTCTTCCAAAGCACCCGTCACCACGCGGCGCACCGCGCGCACAACTTCGGATCGTGCGGCCAGTTCATCATCGCGCCAATCAGCAGGCGTATCTGGGAAATCGACCAAATGCACCGACGTCTCTTCGCCATTCCGCTCCAGCCAGACCTCTTCCATCGTAAATGTCAGGATCGGGGCCAACCATGTGGTCAACCGTGCATAAAGCGCATCCAGAACCGTCAACGCAGCCCGCTGGCGTTCGGTATCGCCATCACAATACAACGCATCCTTACGGATATCGAAATAGAACGACGACAAATCCAGCGTCGCGAATTCGAAGATCGCGCGGAACACACCTTGGAAATCGTATTTCGCGTAACCCTCACGCACCACACCGTCCAAGACGGCCAGCTTGTGCAAGATCAGCTGCTCCAACTCTGGCATGTCTTCGCGAGCCACGGCCTTCGCTGGGTCAAAGTCCGCCAAGGACCCCAACATAAACCGCACCGTGTTACGAAGGCGGCGATAGCTATCGGCCACACCTTTCAGAATTTCATCCCCGATCCGCAGATCGACAGTGTAATCGGCCTGTGCCACCCACAAACGCAGGATATCTGCACCGTATTGCTGCACCACCTTCTCAGGCGCCACAGTGTTGCCAACGGATTTGGACATCTTCATGCCCTTCTCATCAAGCGTAAACCCGTGGGTCAAAACCCCACGGTACGGCGCACGGCCCATGGTGCCACAGCCCTGCAACATGGATGAATGGAACCACCCACGGTGTTGGTCCGTACCCTCAAGGTAGAGGTCAGCCAAACCATCGTCGGATCCGTCTTCACGGTCGCGCAATGTAAACGCGTGGGTCGAACCGGAATCAAACCAAACGTCCAACACGTCCATAACCTGAATCCACTCTTCAGGGTCATGCTCATTACCCAAGAACCGCGCCTTCGCACCGGCCATGTACCACGCATCCGCGCCCTCTTCTTCAAAGGCCTGCAAGATGCGCGCATTCACAGCCTCGTCCCGCAACAGATAATCCGCATCCGTCGGCTGCGCGCCCTTGCGCACGAAACAGGTCAGCGGCACACCCCATGCCCGTTGACGGGACAACACCCAATCCGGCCGCGCCTCGATCATGGAATAAAGGCGATTGCGCCCCTTCTGCGGTGTCCATTCCACCAGCTCGTCGATCGAGCGCAACGCGCGTTCACGGATCGTCGTGCCATAGGTGTCCTGACCATCGCCCACGGCCTTATCAACAGCGGCAAACCACTGCGGTGTGTTGCGATAGATGATAGGCGCTTTTGACCGCCAAGAATGCGGGTAGGAGTGTTTGATCTTACCACGTGCCAACAACCCGCCGACTTCGGCCAGCTTGGACATGATCGCAGCGTTCGCATCGCCTTCCCAATTCCCCTTCTTGGCCTTCTCGCGCAAAATACGTTTGCCACCAAAGAACGGCAGGTCCTCGCGGAACGACCCATCATCCATCACGTTGTAGGTGATGACATCGGCCAACATGCCCAGATCACGGTAAAGCTCGAATTCTTCCATCCCGTGTGACGGCGCACAGTGCACAAACCCCGTGCCTTCTTCGTCGGTCACAAAATCAGCAGCACGGAAATCACGCAGATCATCCCACTCGCCATTGCCGCCTTCGACACCGTTCAACGGGTGCTTTAACGACAGGCCAGCCAACTCTTCTGCTGGAACCGCGCGCACGCGTTTCCAATGACCGTCTTCCAAACGCGCCTTGGCAAACACGTCCGCCGCCAGCTTGTCAGCCAGCAAGAATTTCTCACCCACCTCGGCCCAGCATTCCTCTGGCGTCTCGACGACCTCATACAACCCGTAGTCATAGTTTTCGCCGTAAACGACCGCCTTGTTAGACGGGATCGTCCAAGGTGTGGTCGTCCAGATGACAACCTTCGCACCTGCCAGATCACCGGCATCAACAGCGAACTTCACCCAGATCGTAAAGCTCTCTTTGTCGTGGTACTCGACCTCGGCCTCGGCCAATGCGGTTTGTTCAACCGGCGACCACATCACAGGCTTGGACCCTTGGTACAACGTGCCCGTCATCAGGAACTTCTGGAATTCCTCGGCGATCACGCGTTCCGCGTGGAAATTCATTGTCAGGTATGGGTTGTCCCATTTGCCCTGAATGCCCAAACGTTTGAATTCTTCGCGTTGGATATCCACCCAACCGGCGGCAAAATCGCGGCACTCTTGGCGGAACTCAACAACATCAACGTCGTCTTTGTCTTTGCCCTTCTCGCGGTACTTCTCTTCGATCTTCCACTCGATCGGCAAACCGTGACAATCCCAACCGGGGATATAGCGCGCGTCTTTGCCCATCATCTGTTGGGACCGCACAACCATGTCTTTCAGGATCTTGTTCAACGCGTGCCCGATGTGCAAATGCCCGTTCGCATAGGGCGGGCCATCGTGCAGCGTGAACGATTGGCGGTCCTCAGACTTCGCCTTCTCGCGCAGCTTTTCGTACACGCCCATCTCGGCCCAGCGCTCTAGCCACTGTGGTTCACGTTTGGGCAATCCCGCGCGCATCGGGAACTCCGTGCGTGGCAGGTTCAATGTCTCTTTATATTCGGTTTTTTCGGCGCACATGTCAGGCGTCCTTCATCTCGGCAAATGTCATAGGGGTTTGGCGGTGCGGATCGCTCATACACCTTGGCCCGGCGTCTGTGTTTACAGCGCCGGGGATGTAATTCGAATAATCTGGATCAGACGCATCATCATGACGGGCGTTATACCAGCCCCGCGCCTCGCGTAAACCCGCACATTAACCGCGTCCTGCGACCATTTTTCGGTTTCACTGTTCGGCCATCTCCCGTATCCGAGCAATACCAGACCCATACTGGACCCATACCAAACCCATATTGTATTTTTCGGGGGTTTTCGCACATGCGCATCGCAATCATCGGCGCCGGAATGGGTGGCCTTACAGCCGCCAGCCTTTTGGCAGACGACGGGCACGACATCACCATTTTCGATCAGTTCGACACGCCCCAACCCGTGGGCTCTGGCCTTGTGATCCAACCGGTGGGCCAACAGGTTCTGGCCGAGGTGGGCGCGTTGCCCCGTGCAAACGCCCTCGGCAACCGCGTCACCCATATGCTCGGCCTCGAGGCCAATACGGGGGACCGTGTTCTTGACGTACATTACGACCTAAACGACCCTAACGCCTATGGTTTGGCCATCCACCGCGCCGCCCTGTTCGATGCCCTTTGGCAGGCGATGAACACGCGTTCCGGAATTACGTTGCAATCAGCTGCCCAAATCACATCCGTGCGCCAAGACAATGAAAGCGTTGAAGTTTTCACCGACACCCACGACGTGCACGGCCCCTTCGACTTGGTCATCGACGCCGCGGGTGCAGGCTCGCCGCTGTCGCCAATCAAAACCAAACCGCTGGCTTACGGCGCCATCTGGGGCACAGTCGATTGGCCCGAAACTGACATCCCCTTGCACCACCTCAGCCAGCGTTACGTCAAAGCGTCGCACATGATTGGCGTCCTGCCGATCGGCCAACTGCCAAACGAAACGGGCCCTAAGGCCGCCGTCTTCTGGTCTTTGCCGGCCACCTCTTACGACGCTTGGAAATCCGCTGGTTTGGATGCTTGGAAGGCCGAGGCCACAACCCTCTGGCCCGCCCTCTCGCCCTTCTTGGATCAAATCACCGACCCTGATCAAATGACGATGGCGCGCTATAGCCACGGCACATTAAACCGCCCCTATAACAATCGCTTAGTCCACATCGGCGATGCCGCTCACCGCGCATCACCGCAATTGGGACAAGGGGCCAACATGGCCCTTTTGGACGCATCTGCACTGGCCAAGGCTCTCAAAACCCGCAGCCTCAAACAGGCCCTGCCCGCTTACGCACGCGCCCGACGCCTTCACACAAAAATCTATCAGGCAATGTCGTGGGGTTTTACGCCAATGTATCAATCCGACAGCCAACTGCTGCCGCTTTTGCGTGACAAAATCCTTTTCCCTGCCAGCCAAATCAGCCCAATCCCAAACCTGCTCACCAGCATTGTCTGCGGTACAATGGTTCGGCCAACCGGTCGGCTCTGATGGCTGCAGGGCTGCCTTAGGAAGAAATGGGGGATTGTGAACGATGGCTTTTCATAAACCACTCGGCAACGGCTAGATTAAACACCCAAACCGCGAACATAGCGAACGCCCAAGGGGCGCCTTGAGGCTGGCCAATGAAAGCAAACCACGGGATCGCAACAAGCGCCTGTGAGCTCGCCCCAAGCCCAATCGCGTAACTGCGCAGCATCCAAATTTGATGCTTGGGGATATCACGACGTCGGATCGCGACAGCACCAAGAACGAGACACACGATCATCCCAATCCCAAACAGAATCCGAACGTAGCCGACGGTTTCACCATTAGACGGCAATGGCGGGTACTGAAGGGTCATCCAGATGCCCGAAATCGCTGCGATCAACCCCACAGGAATAAGGCTGCGGCCCAAAAGCCGGTGCAGCTCCATGTGACGGCGGCGAAAGACAGGTGCAACTTGGAACGTCCCGAGGACGCAAAAGGCCATGTAAGCGATCATGTGGAAAGCGATCGGCAATGGGTTTGCAAGGTAATTCAGGTTTTCAGGTTCAGCGGAGCCCTGAAACACAATGGAAAACAGCCGAAATCCACCAGACAACACAGGCACAAGGCAAAGCGTGAAGAGCACCAAAAATAGCGTTCGGTCGGATTGCGTTCTTTTTTGCATATCAATTCATCCTTTCGTATCAGCATACACAGCCTCGTTGGCGCGAAAACTGCCCAAATCCGTGTAATTTATATGCAAATACGTATGGGTCTTCTTATGCCTCGGCGGCCTGATCTTGGCCTCGTGATTGGTCGCACCCATTGGTGAAACGCCCCCAACGTCCCCCACCTAAGCAAAAGGGGCCACCAAACGGTCGCCCCCATCGTCAAAATATCATGTGCGGCGAAGCCGCTCCGCTTACTTGTTTTCCAACGCTTCAATACGCGCCAACAGCGCTGCGTTTTCTTCGCGTGCCTTTTGCGCCATCGTGCGCACCGCTTCGAATTCTTCGCGGGTCACGAAATCGCGGTCCGCCAACCAGCGGTCAACCAAACCAGACGCTGCCGTCTGGGCTTCGTCCTTTGCCCCTTGGGCCACGCCCATGGCGTTGGTCATCAGTTGTGACAAATCATCAAAGACTTTGTTTCGCGTTTGCATGGCTTTCTCCATTCTGTTGACAGCTATATGGGGCGCAATACCGCACATAACAACCCCGTGGAGTGGTTGACATCGTCGCACCGTGCGGCACTAAAGGGGCCATGACTGGCGGCATCCCCTTTCCCGATATTTCACCCGAGATTTTTTCAATCTCGCTTTTTGGCCTAACCTTTGCCCTGCGTTGGTACGCAATGGGGTATATTGTTGGCATTCTGATCGGCTGGTGGATCGCCACCCGCGCCATTGCCCGCACTGCGTTATGGCGCAACGACACGCCCCCTCTCACCCGTGACCAAATCGAAGATCTGCTCACTTGGGTCATTATCGGCGTCATCGCCGGTGGTCGGCTGGGGTATGTGTTGTTTTACGGCGACGGACAATTCCGCGACGACCCGTTGTCGATCTTGCGTGTTTGGGACGGTGGCATGTCGTTCCACGGTGGGTTTATCGGCGTCTGCATTACCGTAATCTTGTGCGCACGGCGCTATGGCGCGGCCTTGGGCGATGTGGCAAACATCCTCGCCCTAACGGCAACACCTGCCATCCTTCTTGTTCGCCTCGCCAATTTCATCAACGCCGAATTATACGGACGCGCCACCGACCTTCCGTGGGGCATGAAATTCCCGTCCATGTGTTTCGACCCGACCCAGCAGCCCTGCACGACGGCAGGTGACTGGTTCTATTACGGCACCGAGGTCACCCGCCACCCAAGCCAGCTTTACGAAGCAGGCCTCGAGGGCTTGCTGCTTGGCGCCATCATATTGTTCCTCGCATTCACGCGCGGCTGGCTGAAACGTCAATGGTCCCTCGTGGCGGTCTTTTTGATGGGCTATGGCCTGTCGCGGTTCATCATCGAATTCGCCCGCCAACCGGATGTGCAGTTCACATCGCCCAGCAACCCCATCGGTTGGGCGTATGACTTTGGCAGCTGGGGCCTGACCCAAGGCCAAGCCCTTTCAATCCCAATGATCTTGGCAGGCCTGATCTTGGTCATCGTCACCCGCAAATCAGCATGACAACGCCCCCGAAAAGCTTGACCGATCACCTGCTCACTCGCATCCATGCGAACGGCCCGATCACATTGTCCGACTACATGGCCGAAGCGCTGATGCACCCGACCTTTGGCTACTACGCGACCCGTGACCCACTGGGCGCGGCAGGCGATTTCACCACTGCGCCGGAAATCAGCCAGATGTTTGGCGAACTTGTCGGCCTATCGCTGGCGCAAGCGTGGCTCGACCAAGGCCAACCTACTCCTTTTACTTTGGCCGAACTTGGCCCCGGTCGCGGCACGCTTATGGCCGACATATTGCGCGCTACGGCTGGCGTTCCTGGTTTTGTAAACGCCGCCCAAGTCCACTTCGTCGAAACCTCGCCGACTTTGCGCGCTGAACAGGCCAAACGTGTTCCTAGCGCCACGTGGCACGACAACATCACGTCCTTGCCTGACCAGCCGCTGTTCTTGGTGGCCAACGAATTCTTCGACGCATTGCCCATCCGGCAATTCCATCGTGACACGGGCGGTTGGCGCGAAGTTCAAGTCGGCGCACAGAACGGCATCCTTACCGCGGGCCTATCTGCCGCAGCCCCCATCGCAATGCTGGACGACCGGCTCGATGACACAAGAACCGGTGACATCGTCGAAACCTGCCCCGCGCTTCCAGCAATCACGGCACAAATTTCAGCACGCATCGCAGACAACGGCGGCGCGGCGTTAATCATCGACTACGGCGACTGGCATTCGCTGGGCGATACGCTTCAGGCGTTAAAAGACCACGCACCCACGGACCCGTTTGATGCCCCCGGCACAGCCGACATCACGGCCCATGTGGATTTCGAGGTCATCGCCCAAAATGCGGCCCCCGCCAAATACTCTCGCGTGACCCCGCAAGGCGTGTTCCTCGAACGCCTTGGCATCACGCAACGTGCGCAAACCCTCGCCACGTCTCTCGCTGGTCCTGCGCTAGACGCACACATTGCGGCCCACCGCCGCTTGACGCACCCCGAAGAAATGGGTTCCTTATTCAAGGTAATCGCACTGTACCCCAACGGGGCCACGCCCCCCGCAGGGCTTGAGGCTTAGACTATGACGCTTGAAATTATCACCTCTGATGCCCTGTCCCCGTTTCGCCACGGGTTCTTCACCCGCCGTGGCGGTGCATCGTCAGGCGTATTCGAAGGATTGAATTGCGGCGTTGGAAGCTCGGATCAGCACGAGGCGGTGACCATAAACCGGAACCGTGTCGCCGACGCTATGAATGTGCCCCACACTGCCTTGATGGGCGTGCACCAAATCCATTCAGCCGACGTCATCACGGTCACGGAACCCTCAACCGACAAACCCAAAGCAGACGGCCTTGTGACGTCTACACCCGGTGTCGCGCTCTCTGTTCTTTCTGCGGATTGTCAGCCAGTTCTGTTTGCCGACGTCAATGCAGGCGTCATCGGCGCAACCCATGCCGGCTGGAAAGGTGCGCTTGGCGGGGTTCTGGAAAGCACCCTTGATGCAATGGAAGCCTTAGGGGCCTCTCGCGCCAACATCTGCGCGGTCATTGGGCCGTCCATCAGCCAACGCGCCTACGAGGTTGGTCCCGAATTCTACGACGACTTCATCGCCCAAGACTCCAGTTTCGCGCGGTTCTTTCAGCAGGGAACCGATGATCGGTATATGTTCGACCTGCCGGCCCTCGGTTTGCACCGTTTGAACCAAGCAGGCGTTGGACACGCGGAATGGACACACCACTGTACCTATTCCGACCCAGACCGATTCTATAGCTACCGTCGCACCACCCATAACAAAGAAGCCGACTACGGGCGGCTGATTGCGGCAATTACTTTGGGCAACGTGGGCTAAACTGGTCACAAATGGGGCAAGCTCCGCCACCATCCTGCCAGACTCATTTCGAAACAATCACCGTTAATGAAACGTGATTGTTCACAAACCCTATTTTCTAAGCCCAAAACACCCCCCTTGGGGCGGTTACCCCAAACGCCACATTCCTTTTGTCTGCGGCAACCGCTTTCCTTAAGAAATCATTTTGCAGCCAAACTCGTGCCCCTTTGCAACGTCATCTTGTTCGTATCGAGCACAACAGCAAAACATGAGGAAAACCCCATGACGAAGACACCACGTTGGATCCAGTCCACACACGAAGAAGCAAAAGCCTGCACAGCAAAAATGCCTTGGGAACGCGGCCTGCGTCGCCAAGCCTTTAACGCGAGCCGCCGCGCTGTCGCAGCACTGGCAGACGCATCGACACGCACGGTACGTCCAGCGGCTTAAACCGCATAACAAAGTTGACACCTATCGGGCTCCTCCCTGCCGATAGGTTCGCTGGCCCTCCCCCAGCCAGACAATCGCCGCCCTCTTCTGAGTTTCTCAGGGGGCGGCGATTCTCGTTTCAACACAGAATGCCCCCCTCCACCGCGCCAAGATTCGGCGCAGAATGTGGCAGCCTTGTTGTCACTCGATAAACAATCCACGCCATTTTGGTTGGATTGGTCGTGGTAAATGGGGAAATTTCGGAAAAGTTTGACGGCAAACGCCCCTTTCGGTCACATTTCAGGAAATAACAACTCTCCTCAGATGTTGTCGGTGGGGGCCGACAGATGATGTGACAACCAAGAATTGGTGTTCGCATGACTAAGACCCTACCATCCGCCGCAGGCCTCGCGGTGGCGAAATTCAAAGCTCCGGTTTCCTCAGGCCGGGTTTCTCAGACAGAGGGACGATCTCAGCGCACCCAGCCTCTTATGCGCAGATACGAGATCGTCCATCTTCTTCCCAATGGCGACATTGACGATTTTTCCCGTATTGCACCGGCACACCCAGCGTTCGAAGACAGCTTTGGCGCAATTGCACGTGGCGGGTTATTGAAAACCAATCGTGGTACAAAGGCCATCGAAGACATCTTGCCAGGCGATCAGGTTATGACCGTAACCCATGGTTTTCAGACGGTGAAATGGCGTGGTGCAATGACGATCACCCCAAGTTCGCCTGACCAAAATGTAACTTCTGGTAAACTGATCCGCGTTTCGGCAGACGCTTTAGGTATCGGGCGCCCTATGCCTGACCTGTTGCTCGGGCCATCGGCGCGACTTTACCATCGCTCGCCTACATTAGAACGTATCGGTCACAGCGCCGCCTTTGTTCCGGCCCTAGATTTTGTAGACGGCGTGAACATCGTCGAACTCCAGCCGCCAACTTCGGTGCAAGCTTTTCAACTGGGGTTCGATGTGCATGAACGTATTGCCGTAAACGGGGTCGAAATCGACAGCCATAACCCCGGTGCGCGTCACCAATTGGGTTTGCGCGGTGACATGTTGGCGCTCTACCTCAGCCTGTTCCCGCACGTTGACCGCATCGAAGATTTCGGGATGCTGATGCACCCGCGCATGTCGCTGCATGATTTAGATTTCGGCATCGTCGCCTAAATACTTTGGCGCGGGGCTATGCGTCCTGCGCCAACCGTTCTTCCAACACATCAAATGGCACGCCTGGTTCGTCTTTCGCACCGCGAATAACCAATGACGTCTTAACGCTTGCCACATTGTCAGCGGCCGTAAGATCTTCGGTCAGGAAATTCTGGAATGTACGCAAATCGGGCGCCACGCACTTCAAAATGAAATCGACTTCGCCGTTCAGCATGTGACATTCGCGAACCAGCGGCCAGTCTTGGCATTTCGCCTCAAACGCGCTCAGGTCAACCTCGGCCTGACTGACCAAACCGACCATCGCAAACACCTGCACTTCAAACCCCAATTCGCGGGCGTTCACATCTGCATGGTATCCGCGCACAAACCCCTGTTCCTCTAGTGTGCGAACGCGTCGAAGGCATGGAGGTGCAGAAATACCAACCCGCTTGGCCAGCTCTACGTTTGTCATGCGACCATCAGCCTGCAGCTCTGCAAGGATCATCCGGTCAATCTCGTCTAGCTTTTGTCCAGGCATCGTTGCGCAGGTCCCCTAAATTTCATCACAATCCATACGTGACAGTGATGCTGCGCGCAACAATATTTCAAATATCCGCAACAACCTTTCGTACCATCACAGCACCGCGATGCCCCTTTTACCCCCCTCAATGCCCGCGTATATGAAAGGCAAATCAAAGAGGATTCTGACATGGCCGAAACGCGCAAAACCAAAGTACTCATCATCGGCTCCGGCCCCGCGGGCTACACCGCAGGCGTCTATGCAAGTCGCGCGATGTTAGAACCCATCCTTGTGCAAGGCATCGAACCGGGCGGTCAGCTAACGACAACAACCGAAGTCGAAAACTGGCCTGGTGACAGCCACGTTCAAGGCCCCGACCTGATGGTCCGCATGGAGGCCCACGCCCGCGCAATGGGCTGTGAAATCATTGGCGACATCATCTCCTCTGTCGATTTCTCCAAACGCCCCTTCGTTTGCCAATCCGATAGCGGCACGGTTTACGAGGCCGACGCGATCATCCTCGCCACAGGCGCACGTGCCAAATGGCTCGGCCTTCCGTCCGAAGAAGCCTTCAAAGGGTTCGGCGTTTCTGCCTGTGCAACTTGCGACGGCTTCTTTTACCGCGGCATGGAAATCGTTGTCGTCGGCGGCGGCAACACAGCTGTGGAAGAGGCGCTTTTCCTCACCAACTTCGCATCCAAGGTCACATTGGTGCACCGTCGTGATGAGTTGCGTTCCGAAAAAATCCTCGAAGACCGCCTGATGAAGAACCCAAAGATCGAAACCCTGTGGTTCCACGAAATCGAAGAAGTCTACGGGACAGACAATCCCAAGGGCGTTGAAGGCGTTAAGGTCAAACACACCAAGACCGGTGAAATCACCGATCTGCCTTGTAAGGGCGTCTTCATCGCCATCGGCCACGCGCCCGCCAACGAATTGGTCAAAGATACGCTCGAAACCCACATGGGCGGCTATGTTGTCACCAAACCCGACAGCACCGAAACATCCATCCCGGGTGTCTACGCCGCTGGCGATCTGACCGACCACAAATACCGCCAAGCTGTCACATCTGCCGGCATGGGTTGCATGGCCGCGCTCGAAGCCGAACGTTGGTTGGCTGAACAAGAGTAATGAAAAAATTCTGGGAAACGCGCTTAAGAGCTAGCCTGATTGGGCTAGCCTGCGCGTACCCATGGCATGTAGTCGCTGACATTCAACCATTTGCCCCAGATGAAGACGTCGACTACAATTTGGTCTCGTGCTTTGCCTCCGCCAGTGACGCCGATTTACAGGTCATAGGTGATCTCCGAAGTGGTTGCTTTGAAAGAGCATTTAGCTTTTGCTATGCTAAACTTGATCAACCAGAAAAAACTCGTGGGTGCATCATTCATGAAATCCAACTTGTTTCAGCTGTACTAGACACAAGCATTTCGCTTCTTCCGAAAGAAAGTGAGATACAAGAAGAACCATTCTATTTAGAATGGCGTTTGCCTTGGCGCTATCCGGACTTACTTAGCCATCTGAATGCCGTTTCAATTTCACTCGCTTTACCCTTGGACCACTTGGATCTGCGTCAGCTAATTGATACGTTTGGCGACGCAAATGACGCCCTGCTCACATTGTTCTATTTAGCCGAAGAAACGCATACCGAGCTCCCTTTGAATGATCCAATTTTTGAGCAATACGAATAACTGCGACACGTCTAGATAGATCAACGGAGCACCCACCGCTCAGTTTGCGATTCCCAATCCTCGAATAGATGCCGTCGCGCAGACAAAGTCGCGGATATCCGCGCAACCGAAAAGTTTGTTCTTGCGTGAACAAACTTTCCCACTATGTTCACGTCTGAACAAACACTGAGTCGCTTACCGAGTATCTATCTATGGCAATGTCGCCCGCAAAAATCACAACCGAGCAGGAAGACCAGCTTTTCCGTCTGCTCCGTCAGCTGGAAATCGCCCCCGAGGCGTCCCAGCGTGTGACCGCGCAGGCAATTGGCGTATCCCTCGGCCGCCTGAACGCACTCCTCAAACAAGCGGCCGATGCGAAGTTCATCAAAATCACCGACCATAGCGGGGCCGACAAACGGGCTCGCTATGCCTACGAAATCACCGCCCGTGGGGCTGGCGAAAAAAACCGCCTCACCACGCAATTCCTCGCCCGCAAACTGTCCGAATACGATGCTCTGCACGCAGAACTCACCGGATCAGCTTCGGGCCTTATGTCTTTAAATAACAGGACCAAATTAATGGAAAACAACCTTTCCCCAATCCCAGAGCTTTATGTTTCTCATGAAAGCGCACAAAAGCTGAAAGTAGAAGCGGCAGACCTAGTGTCCCACGACCTGTCCCCGCGTCAGATCTGCGATCTTGAATTGCTGATGAACGGTGGCTTCAACCCACTCAAAGGGTTCTTGACCGAAGCAGACTACGACGGTGTCGTTGACAACATGCGCCTTACAACGGGCGAACTTTGGCCAATGCCAATCACTTTGGACGTATCCGAAGACTACGCAGCATCCCTGGAAATCGGCCAAGACATCGCCCTGCGCGACCAAGAAGGCGTGATTTTGGCGACAATGACGGTCACCGACCGTTGGGAGCCAAACAAGGCAAAAGAAGCTGAAAAAGTATTCGGTGCTGACGACGACGCACACCCAGCCGTCAACTACCTGCACAACCAAGCTGGCAAAATCTATCTCGGCGGCCCAGTGACAGGCATCCAACAGCCAGTACACTATGACTTCCGCGCACGTCGCGACACGCCAAACGAATTGCGCGCCTACTTCCGCAAAATGGGCTGGCGCAAAGTGGTTGCGTTCCAAACACGTAACCCACTGCACCGCGCGCACCAAGAACTGACATTCCGCGCCGCACGCGAAGCACAGGCCAACCTGTTGATCCACCCAGTTGTGGGCCTCACAAAACCGGGCGACGTTGACCACTTCACACGCGTTCGCTGCTACGAAGCCGTTCTGGACAAGTACCCACAGTCCACAACATCCATGTCTTTGCTGAACCTTGCTATGCGTATGGCTGGCCCACGCGAAGCTGTTTGGCACGGCCTGATCCGTGCGAACCACGGCTGTACACACTTCATCGTTGGCCGTGACCACGCTGGCCCAGGTTCCAACTCTCAGGGTGAAGACTTCTACGGCCCATACGACGCCCAAGAATTGTTCCGTGCTCACCAAGAAGAAATGGGCATCGAAATGGTCGACTTCAAACACATGGTTTGGGTTGACGAACGCGCGCAGTATGAAGCCATCGATGAGATCAAAGACAAAGACGACGTCACGATCCTCAACATCTCTGGTACAGAACTGCGTCGCCGTTTGGCCGAAGGTCTGGAAATCCCAGAATGGTTCTCTTTCCCAGAGGTCGTGAAAGAACTGCGTCGCACAAAACCGCCACGCAACAAGCAAGGCTTCACAGTCTTCTTCACAGGCTTCTCCGGTTCCGGCAAATCCACAATCGCCAACGCTTTGATGGTGAAACTGATGGAAATGGGCGGCCGCCCTGTGACGCTTCTGGATGGTGACTTGGTTCGCAAAAACCTGTCCTCCGAACTCGGTTTCTCTAAAGAGCACCGCGATCTGAACATCCGTCGCATCGGCTACGTTGCATCCGAAATCACCAAAAACGGTGGCATCGCGATCTGTGCACCTATCGCACCTTACGCAACAACACGTCGCGCGGTTCGTGAAGACATCGAAGGTTTCGGTGCATTCGTCGAAGTCCACGTCGCAACATCCATCGAAGAGTGCGAACGTCGCGATCGTAAAGGTCTCTACAAATTGGCCCGCGAAGGCAAAATCAAAGAGTTCACAGGTATCTCCGACCCATATGACGTTCCAACGAACGCCGAACTGGTTGTAGAAACTGAAAACGTCGACGTCGACAACTGTGCGCATCAGGTTCTGCTGAAACTGGAATCCATGGGCTTGATCTCCGCCGATTAATTCTGGCGAACAGACGCCCAGCGGTTTGCACTCCGTGAGGCTTATCAAAAACAAAAGGCGCCCCTTCATCGGGGCGCCTTTTTCTTAACAGCACTGGCCAACTTAGGGCGACACTACTGGCAGATCGGCAATTCACTTGCGGGCTGCGACGGCAGCGACCTGCGCCAACGTCGGATAATTGGTTCAAGCCTCCGTTTGGGCCAAAACCGTGGCGCACCGATTTGGCTTAGGCAGGACGAATTCCAATATAGGCCTTCTTGCGACAACGGCACTCCGTTGCTCACAGCCGTCGCCACAGCGTTAATGTCACGCGATTCAGGATAGATATACAGGGTCGTCCTATTGCCATCGACCAAAGAAATGATCTGGTCAGACACATCCTCGGTCCATGTGGTGCACCCATTACTGCGACCACTGGAATAATCCACCAAACGCCCGAACCGCACAAAACCGCTCTCGTTTGCATGGGGGCTGTTTGGCGCGCTCATCAGGCACTGCGTCCGATGAAACGTTGCCATATGCCCGCCAATGGCGCGATCACGGGCATTGGACGTCTCGCCCATTCCGTCAAACACAAGAAACGTCCGGTTAAACGGCACGGACTGCCCGCCTTGCTCGTAATACCCCTTATGTGATGTCCGCGCCTCTGCCGTCAGGTAAGAGCCCCCCATCGTCAGGTTTGAATCCAGCGCATTGCTGAAATGCCGTGCACATTCGCGGCCATTTCTAAAGTTTGCCTCTGGCAGCTCGCGCCCGCTCCCATAGCCCGAAGACACCGCCCGAAACGACTGCTGTTCTTCGCAAATGATGTAATAGCGCTCTGCGGGTCGACCGTTTGACGCCGTGCTAGGGCGCGTTGCATCCATTGCCATATAGCACGGGTTCTGCACCCGCGATCGGCGCACCTGCTGACGATACAGGTCTCGCGCACGCTCCAAAACAACCGGTGTTATCTGCCCTTCGCCCGTCCCCATATGCTGCTCAAGCCACTGGGGGATTTCCGGCGGCAAAGGGGATGCGTTAATGGCTGTCGAATTGGCAAACACGGCTGCCGCCGCAATCGCGATTTTCAAATGTCCTGCCCAGCGCTTCATATGCGGCTCCGCCTCTTACTCGCTAAAAATTCAACCAAACCACCGACGACGCGCATTTTCAACCGTTGTTGATGCGCAGTCATGTCCCGAAAATTGTTCCACCCGCGTCGGGATAAAAGAATACCCGTTTCGTATTCCAAGTTATTCTACCACCACGTTTTTTTCGCTCCACCAACGGATTGAACATCTGCGCATCCAGTTAGATATGTCTACTCAACCAAGAAGGGGGTCACCTTTGGCCTCCCCAAAAAGGAGATAAATGTGACAGCTCTTACAGGTCAAAAAACCGTCTCCGAAACCGTTGCCAACGGCCCTAAGGTCTTTTCAGCGGCGAACGAATGGTTGGCGGAACAACCCGCAGAAACACGCATCGAATGGGCGTTGGAAAACCTGCCCCGCGATCACGTTCTGTCGTCCAGCTTTGGCATCCAATCTGCGGTCATGTTGCACATGATGACCCAGCAAATGCCCGACATCCCCGTTTTGCTTTTTGATACCGGATACCTTTTCCCCGAAACCTACCGATTCGTTGATCAAATGACCGAACGCCTGAACCTCAAGCTTCATGTTTTCCGTTCAGAGATGAGCACCGCATGGCAAGAGGCCCGTTTCGGCAAGCTGTGGGATCAAGGCGAAGATGGCCTTAAGCGATACAACAAGATCAACAAAGTCGAACCCATGCAGCGCGCCATGTCCTCTGTTGGTGCGGGCACGTGGTACAGCGGTTTGCGTCGCGCACAGGCCGACACCCGTGCAGACCGCAAAATCCTTGAATTCCAACATGGGCGGGTAAAATTCCACCCCATCGTGGATTGGACCAACCGCGACATCCACATGTACCTCAAGGAACATGACCTGCCCTATCACCCCTTATGGGAAGAAGGCTATGTCAGCGTCGGCGACACGCATACGACCTCGAAACTCGAGGACGGCATGCGCGAACAAGACACCCGTTTCTTCGGCCAGAACCGCGAATGTGGCCTACACGTCGATCCATAAACAAAACGCTGCGCGATTCTGAAATCGCGCAGCGCAAACTATCTCATTCCTAATCTCAGCAGAGATTTCAGCCCGTTTAGTGGACCGTAACTGGCTGCATGTCATTCTGGCGCGCCAGAACAAACGCCATTTCACGTTCGGCAACCAATGCCAGCTGTTGGCCCTCGCTGTCATGCACTGCAAACAAATGGTCACGCTCGCCTGCCGCTTCGCGCACGTCTTCGGGCAGTTCTGCAACGGCGACAGATTTCACATACACAACGCGGTCGCCCGCCTCGGCAAAATTGAACTTCGTATCCATGACTTATCCTTTCCGAATGTTGATCGTTTGAACCACTGTTTCGGGCACCGCACGTGTCAGATCCACATGAAGCAAACCGTTCTCCATTATTGCTTCCCCCACATCGACCCCTTCGGCCAAGACAAACGAGCGCTGGAATTGCCGCGCTGCTATTCCGCGATGTAAAAACACGCGGCCTTCGCTGTCGTCACTTTGACGTCCACGGATCACCAACTGATTGTCTTCCACGGTAATCGCCAAATCGTTTTCGGCAAATCCAGCAACAGCCAGCGTAATCCGGTACGACGTCGCAGACGTCTGTTCGATGTTATAAGGTGGGTAACCTTCATTGCCTGATTTGGCGGTGCGTTCCACCAGCCGCTCAAGCTCTTCAAACCCCAACAGGAACGGATGCGTTCCCAAAGTCAATTTCGTCATGCGACACGTCCTTAGTCCAAGCGACAGTCAAAATGTGGTCCCTGTATCGGCAACCATTATTGAAAATATGGGGCGCAAATCCTGCATTTGCAAGGCGTCGACACATAGTTTCCCTTTGTGAATCGCCCCTTAGCCCTTACATATTGTGTCTCAACACTTGAAACATGGATTCGCAATGAACAGCTCCGCCCGTATGGAACAGCTCGAGGTCTTGCGCATCGAGCTGGGCGTTCTTCGCCAAGAACACCGCGACCTCGACGACGCTATTCGCGCGCTTGAGGCAACGGGCACCGCCGACATGCTCACAATCAAGCGTCTCAAAAAACAAAAGCTCGCGTTGAAAGACAAGATTGCCGTCCTCGAAGACCGCACAACCCCTGATATCATTGCCTGATTGCGCCTCACCAGTAGGCCGCTATAAAGCCCTCTCTAGATGAAAGGCGCGATTATGACCTCAAGTTCCACACCCTCCGTTGGCATCATCATGGGCAGCCAGTCCGATTGGCCGACCATGCGCGAAGCAGCGACCCTGTTGGATGAACTCGGGGTCACCTACGAGGCCAAAATCGTCTCAGCCCACCGCACCCCTGACCGTCTGTGGACTTACGGCAAAGAAGCTGCTGGTCGTGGACTTCAGGTGATCATCGCGGGCGCAGGCGGCGCCGCCCACTTGCCCGGTATGATGGCGTCCAAAACCCGCGTGCCGGTCATTGGTGTGCCCGTCCAAACCAAGGCCCTGTCGGGCGTCGACAGCCTGTATTCAATCGTTCAAATGCCCAAAGGGTTCCCCGTGGCCACGATGGCCATCGGTTCCGCCGGTGCCGCCAATGCAGGCCTTATGGCCGCCGGTATTTTGGCATTGCAAGACCCCGCCCTCGCCACGCGCCTAGACGCATGGCGCGAAGCCCTCTCCGCCTCCATTCCAGATGAGCCTACCGATGACTAATCCTCTCTCTACTGGCGCAACAATCGGCATCTTGGGCGGCGGCCAATTGGGCCGCATGCTCTCTGTCGCGGCATCACGCCTTGGCTTCAAAACCTGCGTCTTTGAACCTGGTGCTGACTGCCCTGCGTCCCACGTGGCCAATTACCACATGCAAGCGGGCTACGACGACATCGACGCGCTGACCAAATTCGCGCAGTCCTGCGACGTCGTGACCTATGAATTCGAAAACATCCCGACCGAAGCCTTGGATGCGATCGAGGCAATCACACCGATCCACCCCAACCGTGATGCGCTGGCCACCTCCCAAGACCGGTTCTTTGAAAAGAATTTCCTGACCCGTATTGGCCTGCAAACCGCGCCCTACGCCGCCGTCGAAGACGCCGAAACGTTGGAACAGGCGATCGACCAAATCGGCACACCTGCCATCCTGAAAACCCGCCGTATGGGATATGACGGCAAAGGCCAATCGCGCCTGATGTCCCCCGATGATGCCGCCCAAGCGATCACCGACATGGCAGGCGCGCAAGCCGTCCTCGAAGGCTTTATCGACTTCACCCACGAAGTGTCCGTGATCGGAACCCGCGGCATCGACGGCCAAATCGCCTGTTTTGACCCCGGTGAAAACGTTCACCGTGATGGCATCCTGCACACCACTACCGTGCCCGCTACACTCACCCCCAGCCAGCGCACCGATGCGGTTCTATTGACCGCCAACATCCTAAATGCGCTTGATTATGTTGGCACCATGGGCGTCGAACTATTCGTCACCCCCACCGGCCTTATCGTCAATGAAATCGCGCCGCGCGTTCACAACTCCGGCCACTGGACGCAGCAAGGCTGCACTGTGGATCAGTTCGAACAGCACATTCGCGCAATTGCCGGTTGGTCCTTGGGCGACGGCAGCCGTCATTCGAACGTCGTCATGGAAAACCTGATCGGCGACGACGTCGACCGCATTCCAGACATCGCAAAGACCAATACTGCAATCCACCTATATGGCAAAGCAGACGCTAAGCCGGGCCGCAAGATGGGGCACATCAACACTGTTACAGGCGCCGCCGACTAATCATCGCGCGTCAGGTTCAAACTGTAGAAAACAATCTGTGAAGGGCCAGCATCTCGCTGGCCTTTTGGCTATTGCAGCCCAAACATGACACCGCCCAACGACAGCTCGGGGTCAAACGTGCCCTCTGCAAGAAATGTCATGACCTGACGCATCACCAACGGGTTGTTCATGATAAACGTATGGGTCACGGGCAAGGTGATATGCGCCGTCATCCCGTCTAGGTGTGTCGACGCGACAGACACCTTACCATCATCAGGTCCCTCAATCAGGCTTGAATAATAGGCATTCAGCGTCCGGTCCCCAGCGACAATCCCTAAATCGCCACCAAGCCAAGGCAGGTTCAATGCCGTCCCGCTCTCCTCAACCTCTTCGGTGCCCAGTTCCATGCCAGCAGGGCCATTCACCCAAACGAATGGTTCAAGGTCCCCGAAAATATCAACCAATTCCGACCCACCATTTGGCGGACCCAACATCACCACACGGCCCAGCATCTCGGGCTGTTCTCCCGCCAGATACACCCGCACCAGAATGCCGCCCATGGAATGGGTCACAAAATGCACCGTCCTGTTGCCACATGCGGCGACCGCCTGCGGCACGTTCTGTTGAACAAGCGTTTCAATATCCGCGCTGGTGGACGGATACCCGTTGTTCACCACCAAATACCCGTCAGCCTCCAATAGCTCTTCCAGTGCCAAGAAAGACGTCTCGCTGCGCGCCAAACCATGCAGCAGAACAACACAGTCTTCGGCGGCAGCGGCCAACGGTGCTGCAGACAGAATTAGGGCGGTCAAAATACGTTTCATAATCTCAACATAAGGCCAGATCGCGAAATGATAAGGTCAGACTTGCCTGACCTTTCGATGCGGTCCAAATTGCGCTCATGAAACGCCCCATCCGCCTCGCCGTGCGCGGCATTCTTATGCACGAAAACAAACTCCTTCTGGTCAACGCCTACCAAGGGCGTGGCGATCTGTGGTGTGCACCGGGCGGCGGCGCGGAACTGCACCAAAGCCTGCCCGAAAACCTCGCCCGCGAAATCCATGAAGAAACGGGACTGACCGTGCGGGTGGGCGACCCGTGCTTGGCCAACGAATTTCATGACCCAGACGGCGACTTTCACCAAGTCGAACTCTTCTTTCGCTGCACCCTCACCGCCGGACAAATCAACGACACATGGGAAGACCCAGAACACATCGTCTCCTTGCGCCGCTGGGTCACACGCGAAGAATGCGAAGCATTGCAATTCCGCCCCAAATCCTTGGCGGCTGTGGCATGGCGCGACAGAGACGCACCGCACTATGATCCATTAGAGCCGATTTTGTTGTAAACTTTCAAAAGTTAGATCGTTTTGACGTCATCGAACAGCTAAACCTTCGCCCCTCCACCCAAGCTAAACATCTGCCCAATCGGCCAACCCAGCCTCGCCTGCTTTGGTCAGCCCATAAACACCCCGTTCCACCCGAGTGAACCACCCATAGTGGTCATCTGCCATGATCCGCGTCGCGCTTGGCACTTCAGCCCATTCGGCAACCTTCGCGCCTTTGCTGGGCCCATGCACCGCCAAAAACCGTGCACATTTCAACGCGTCTTGGCGGTATCCGGTCACAATGCCATGCCGTGTCGCGCCCCCCTCGTTGGGGTCACCTTCCAACCGCTCGAAAGCCCGCAACAACGTTTTCTTTTTCTTCTTCACCTTGCGTGCCGCATAAGGCCCGGGGTCTGCCAGCACTTCCACAAACCCATCGCGCAACCGCACCGTCAAAACGCCCAATCCCAACCGGCGTGCCATTTTGACGTTGTTGCGCAATGCCTTCGTTTTCCCGCCCGCTGGGACCGCCACATAAACATCATCCGTCACCGCCAACCGCTCGATGCCCTGATGAAAAAGTGCTAGCGAAAACCCCAACTTTAGCTCAACAACAACCATGTCATCACCGCGCACACCAACCACATCGGCCGCGCCAACCTCGCCCTTCACGTCGTACCCCTGCCGCTGAAGGTGGGCCTTCACGGGGGCGTATAAATCTGCTTCACGGGTTTTGCTCATGGCCGACAGATAACAACATTTACAACCCCGAACCAAGCCACCAAACTGCCCAGATGACACGCGACGACATCAACGCTTTCTGCGCCTCACTCCCTCAAGCCACCCATGTGGTCCAATGGGGGAATTCGGACGTGTGGAAAGTAGGCGGCAAATTGTTCGCGGTGCTCGGTTGGAACGATGGTGACACCGCCGTGACCTTCAAAGTCACGCCAATCGCCTTCGAAGTCCTCCCCGAAACACCGGGCATCCGGCCCGCGCCCTACCTTGCCTCGCGCGGCATGAAATGGCTGCAAGACACCCGCACACCGGGTCTGTCAGACGAAGAGCTACGCAACCACATCACCTATTCCTATGAAATGGCCATCGATGCGTTGACCAAAAAGAAACGTGCAGAACTCGGGCTCTAACACCAGCGAACGACCTGCCCACCCCCATCAAATCAGCCATGCCATATCGCGGGGGTGACAGACGCGAACACCCCTCCTATAAGGCGCTCAAATTCACTGCTTATAGGCGTTCAAATTATGACAACTCTCGTATTCGGCCACAAAGCCCCCGACACAGATTCACTTGGCTCCGCTCTCATCTGGGATTGGTTCCTGAACCACACCGGCACAGACGCCGCTGCCAAACTGCTCGGCACACCAAACACCGAGGCCGCATTCGTTGCAAAACGTTGGGGTTTTGATCAGCCAGAAATCATCGCTGACGTTGCTGACGACCAAGACTGCGTGATCGTCGACACCAACAACCCTGCCGAATTGCCCGCCAACATCAACGGCGCAAACGTCACAGCCATCATCGACCACCACAAACTGGTCGGCGGCCTCGAAACCAAAGGCCCGATCGACATCACGATCCGCCCGCTCGCCTGCACAGCAACCATCATGTACGACCTGATGGGCGACGCCGTGGCCGACATGCCCGAAGGCATCAAGGGCCTCGTTCTGTCCTGCATCTTGTCAGACACGTTGGAATTCCGTTCCCCAACAACAACTGACACAGACAAAGCACTGGCTGAAAAATTGGCTGGCGAACTTGGCCTGTCTATCGCTGACTACGCTGGCGAAATGTTCGAAGCCAAATCAGACGTCTCTGCATTCTCCGACGCGGAACTGCTGCGCATGGATTCCAAAGAATACGAAGTCGACGGCACTAAATTCCGCGTCTCTGTTCTGGAAACGACTGCCCCAAAAATCGTGCTCGACCGTCAGGCGTCCATCATGGAAACCATGACAACAGTCGCATCCGAAGACGGCGTTGATCAGGTTCTGTTGTTCGTTGTCGACATCCTCAACGAAGAAGCCACAATGTTCATCCCGAACGAACTGTCCAAAACAGTGGCCGAAAAATCCTTCGGCGCCACAGTGTCCGGCGACGCAGTTGTATTGCCAGGCGTCATGTCCCGCAAAAAACAGATCATTCCAAACCTCAAGGTTTGATCGATCAGCGGTTTATCCCGCATGTGAACCAAAGCAAGGCCCGCAACATCGTTGCGGGCTTTGTTGCATCTCCGCCCTGCGTGGTCGAAAGTCAGCCCATGACTGGAACCACATATTCAATCAGACCGCTTGTCCCCGACGACGCGACCCAGTGGCGGGCCCTACGTCTTCGCTCCATTCGCGATTTCCCTTTGGGTTTTCTGGTCACCGAAGATGAAGCCGCCCAAGTCACTATCGAACAGCTCGTCGTCCGATTGAAACTCGGCAACGATTGGGGCGTGTTTGTTGGCGAAACTTTGATCGGGTTCTGCAACTGCCGCCGTCAAAATCTGTCGCGCACCAAACACCGCGGCGAAATCGGGCCGTTTTTTATCGATGCAGAACACCAAGGCACGCAAGCAGCATCTCTGTTGATGGAAACGATCATAGCCGACGCACGTTCAAAAGGGATCGAACAACTGGAACTCTATGTGGATAGCACAAACAACCGCGCCATCCGGTTCTATGAACGTTTGGGGTTCACCCGTGCCGCAACTCTGCCCAACGCTGTCAAAATAGACGGCCAATCCCATGATGATCATTTCTACATTCAACAGCTCTAGACCCGAGATCGGATCATCACAGTCTTGCGACATCCCCAGCCCTAGTTTAGCCCTTCTGTGCAAGCCGGTAGCAATACCAAACCCATACTGGACCCATACCAGACCCATATCGCTGAAAAGGCCCCTAAAATGACCCCAATCGTGAACAGCTTCGCCGAGATTACAGGCCAGTATGACGTAGCTTTCGTCGACCTTTGGGGCTGCATGCACAACGGGATCGAACCCTTCGATGACGCCGTAGCTGCAATGCAAGCCTATCGTGCTGCGGGCGGTATCGTGATCCTCGTCACCAACTCGCCGCGTCCATGGGACAGTGTCGCGAAACAGATCACCGACATGGGCGTCGCGACAGACAGTTGGGATGCAATCGCCACGTCCGGCGACAGCGCACGCGCCGCCATGTTCCGCGGTATTGTCGGTGAAAAAGTCTACTTCATGGGCGAAACACCGCGCGACGATGACTTCTTTAAGCCATTGAAAATCATCGCCGATCCCGTTGAAATTCAAAAGGTATCTCTAGAAGACGCCGAAGGCATCGTCTGTTGTGGCCCCTTCGACACCCAAGCCGATGTGGACGTGAACCGACCCGAATTCCTCTATGCCAAACAAAAGGGTCTTAAACTGCTCTGCGCCAACCCCGACATTATCGTCGACCGTGGTGAAACACGCGAATGGTGCGCTGGTGCTTTGGCCGCGCTCTATACCGAAATGGGTGGTGAAAGCCTTTATTTTGGCAAGCCACATCCGCCCATCTACGACCTTGCCCGCCGCCGGTACGCCGCCTTAACCAATTCCATCGCAGATCCACGTATCATCTGCATTGGTGACGGGATTCGCACGGATGTTTTAGGCGGCCAAATGGAAGACCTAGACACGCTCTTTATCACTGGTGGCTTGGCGGCAGCCGAAACACAAACATCAGATCAACCAAACGCAACCTCTCTAAGTGATTATATTCAATCAGAAAAAGTGACCCCGACCTATGCAATTGGTTTTCTGCGGTAATCCAGAGCTGCCTTGACAAATGCTGCACTTGCGAGGTAATTAAATTACACCGAAAAGATATTTGGTGAATTTATATTACTCAAGGAATCGCGCCATGCTGGACAACAACCCACGTGGAACCATCTGTATCGAAGACATCGAAATCGGGATGTCCCGCTCGTTGCGAAAAATCGTGACCGACCGCGACATCGAAATGTTCGCCGAAGTTTCGACCGATCATAACCCTGTCCACCTTGATGATGCCTACGCTCAAGACACCATCTTCGAAGGCCGCATCGCGCACGGCATGTTAACTGCTGGCCTCATCTCTGCGGTTATCGGCGAACAGCTCCCCGGTCATGGCACTGTCTACCTTGGTCAAAATCTGAAATTCCTTGCACCTGTCCGCCCGGGCGACATGGTAGAAGCCGTTGTAACCGTTACCGAAATGGACATCTCAAAACGCAAAGTAACGATGGACACACATTGCATGATCGACGGCAAAAAGGTCCTCAAAGGCGAAGCTGTCGTTCTCGCGCCGTCACGTAAATTCGACTGAACCGCGGGCTGCTTGCACCGCCCCGCGCTGCACGTTACGCAGTGATATGCGCATTATCCGAGACCCCGCCTTTATAGCCCCTGCAGACCGTGGCGCCGCTGCTGCGATAGGGAACTTTGATGGCGTCCACAAAGGCCACCAAGCCGTTATTGACCTCACACGCAGCGTTGCAAATGGCGCGCCTTTAGGTGTCCTCACGTTCGAACCCCACCCACGCGAACATTTCGCTCCAGACGCCCCGCCGTTTCGCCTTATGAACGCGGCAGCCAAGGCAAATCGCCTTGAAAAACTGGGGGTTGAACGTCTTTATCAGGTGCCTTTCAACGAAGCCCTCGCCGCGCTTTCCCCCCGCGATTTCGCGCAGCACATCATCACGGACAAACTGGGGTTAACCCATGTTGTTGTCGGTGAAGACTTCTGTTTCGGGCTTGGTCGCGCGGGCACAACCAACGACCTTATCGAGTTCGGGAAGGAAATGGGCTTTGACGTCACGATCGCACCGATGGTGAGCAACACATCCGGCGCCGTTTCCTCAACCGCCATCCGCACGGCATTGGCCGAAGGAAACCCGCTGCACGCAGCAGAAATGTTGGGCCATTGGCACCGTATCGTTGGCCCTGTCATCACTGGTGACCAACGTGGCCGCGACCTTGGCTTTCCAACCGCAAACATGTCGCTCGACGGGCTGCACATGCCTAAATTCGGTGTCTATGCCGTTAAGGTCGATGTTTTGGATGGCCCTCATGCTGGCAGCTATGACGGTGCGGCGTCTATAGGGGTGCGTCCGATGTTTGGCATCAACACCCCCAACTGCGAAAGCTATCTATTTGATTTTTCAGGCGATCTTTATGGCGCGGAAATCAGCGTCGGGCTGGTCCATTATCTACGTGGCGAAGAAAAGTTCGATAGCCTTGACGCGTTGGTCACCCAAATGGACGCAGATTGCGTTCGGGCGCGGGAAATTTTAGCCGATGTCTGACCCGATCAACCGCGACGATGTCCGCACTGAATTCTGGGCCAACGTCCCGTTAAACAAGATGACGGCAACCGAGTGGGAAGCCTTGTGCGATGGGTGCGGCAAATGCTGCCTGAACAAGCTGGAAGATGAAGACAGCGGCGAAGTCGCCCTTACACGCGTTGCCTGTAAATTGCTGGATGACAGCACCTGCCTGTGCTCGTCCTACGAAACGCGCAACACCTATGTCCCCGAATGTATCAAGCTAACCCCTTCAACGATCCATTCGCATATGTATTGGCTGCCCCAAACCTGCGCCTATCGCCTTGTACACGAAGGTAAACCGTTGTTTCACTGGCATCCGCTTATTTCAGGCACGGCGCAATCCGTGCATGATGCTGGCGTATCCGTTCAAGACCTCACCGTTTCAGAAGCCAATACACCTGACGACGAGTGGGAAGATCACATCATCGAGGAGCCACTGTAGATGTTTTTCGCGTCAGACAATTCCGGTCCAGCACATCCATCTGTCCTAGAAGCTATAGCCCGCGCAAACGAAGGGTTCCGTACTGGCTATGGGGCCGACAAAGAAATGGACAACGTCCGCCAATTGGTGCGTGACCTGTTCGAAGCCCCAGAGGCGGCCGTTTACCTGGTTGCCACTGGCACTGCGGCCAACGCCATCGCTTTGGGCACACTTGCCCAGCCATGGGATGCGCTGTTCTGCACCAAGATGAGCCACATCAACGAAGACGAATGCAACGCGCCTGAATTTTACAGCGGTGCGAAGCTGACACTGGTGCAAGACGAAAACGCCAAGATGACCGCGGCCACTTTGACCGCCGCAATTGAGGCCGAAGAAACGCGCGGTGTGCATGGCCCGCAACGCGGTCCCGTCTCGATCACGCAAGTTACCGAAAAGGGAACTGTCTATACATTGGACGAGCTGAAAGCGCTGACCGATGTGGCCAAGTCCTATGGATTAAAGACCCACCTAGATGGTGCACGTTTTTCCAATGCGATTGTCACGTTGGGCTGCACGCCAGCGGAAATGACATGGAAAGCCGGAATCGATGTTGCCTGTTTTGGCGGCACCAAAAACGGGTTGATGGGCGTAGAAGCCGTTGTCATTTTTGACCCAACTCTTGCATGGGAATTTGAATTGCGCCGCAAACGCGGAGCGCACTTATTTTCCAAACACCGCTTCCTCAGTGCTCAGATGGAGGCCTACCTAACCGACAACCTTTGGTTGGAACTGGCGACGCAAGCCAACGGGTCAGGTCAGCGTTTGGCGGAAGGCCTGCGTGCCTCTGGTGTCGTCACATTCGACTATGACCCCGAAGCAAACCTGATGTTCTTCAAGATGGCACGCGGGTTGCATAAGAAGGTTCAGAATGCGGGTGCCTATTACTATGTGATGGGTTCGCTTGATGGCCCGGACGACGAATTGGTCGAGGGTCGTTTGGTCTGCGATTGGTCTGTGGGGCCCGATGGGGTCGATGCGTTCTTGACTGCGTTGAATGCGTAATTGGGGTGCCGTTACGCAATCGTGATTAGACCTTCTTAGCCTGGCTTTTCATTGTCAGCCCAAATCATTTTGGGGAGACTTTGTTTGTGTTCAAAAACTTACTGACTGGCTTTTTCGTCTGCATAGCCACATCGGCCGCGACGCAAGAATGCGGGCCCGATGCCCCCTGCGAAATAGACGGCGGTAGCTACCATTTGCGCCTACCAACGGGCGATGGCCCCTTCCCTACTATGATTTGGTTTCATGGTCACAACGGCAACGGTGCATCGATCCATCGTGGTGGTGGGTTGCAGCGCGACTTTCTTGAAAACGGCTATGTGATCATCGCACCAAACGGGTTTCGCAATGACGGCGGCCCTCGCTCCTACCCTGCACGCGATAACGCCCCGCGCGATGATGTTGCGTTTACATTCTCCGTTCTAGAGGCCGCATCGAAGCGTACAAATCTAGACATGGACAACGTATTTGTTGCGGGCTTTTCAGCCGGTGGATCAATGGCTTGGTTATTCGCTTGTGAAGCAGGTGATCAGCTTTCCGGTATGGTTAGCGTCGCCGGCGCATTGCGCAGACCAAACACAACGGACTGCGCCGGATTAGCTGGCCTGCCTATTATGCAGGTTCACGGGTTTGGAGATGCACAGGTCCCTTTTGAAGGGCGCGGCATACGGGATTGGCACCAAGGCAGCGTTTGGGACAGCCTAGAGCGCGCTCGGATCGCGAATGGTTGCCGATCAAACCCTGATGAAATCGAGATCGCGGAAGGCTTTAGAACTCGTGTCTGGGACGACTCTTGCGCAGGTGCGCCTGTCCGATTGGATGTGCATGATGGCGGGCATGGCCTGCCACAAGGGTGGACCGCGAGGGCTCGGGCGTTTTTGGAGAACGGCGCACCCTAATCAAGTTTGTTGTGAACTGGTGATTGCACAAGCGACGTCTTTCGCATGTGTTATTGGGACCATGTGATCTGCCCCCTGAACACACGTCCGGTGCACATGCGGAATCGTTAGCTCTAGCCCATCCAAAATCGCGGACATGATTGGTTGGCTTGCGCTTCCTTCGATCAGATCAACCAAACAAGTGATGTTTGCTAAACGATCGACAAGTTTAGGTTCATCATCTTCGATGACCGAGGCGGCTGCAGGGATCAGATGGATCTGCGAAATGATCTTATCACGACGTGGTTTTGACAATTCCGACCATGATGGGCCGGTGCCCCACATACTGACAAACAGTTCGCTGGCCCTTTCCAGATCACCCTTCTCCATTGCAGCCACAAATGGCGAAAACGCTGCGCGGTGAGCTGACAGCGCGCGTGCATCTTTGGCGGCAGCGAACATCACGGGTTCTATCAACGTCAATTGGGTCACGCGTTGTGGCTGTTCAATCGCCATCCGCAGCGCCACTGTCGCCCCAAACGAATGCCCTATGACGTGAGCAGGTTCATCCGTTAGTTCATTCAAAATCCCCAAGACATCTGCGTGGTAATCTACACCGGTCCAATCCGCCGATTTCCCATGCCCAGGCAGGTCAAAAAAGAGGTTTCGTCCCGGGGGCAAAAGTTCTGCCAATGGCATCAGTGTTCGAGATTGGCCCAATGAACAATGGACGAAGATACGCAGCGGGCCTTGGCCCGTCTGCGTAACCCAAACATTCTGCCCAGCGACAGTTTGAAGCAATTAGAATTCGCCAGACAGATGGCGATCTAGATCGTCGATGCGATCTTGCCCCCAGAATCGTTCGTCTTTGTCCGAGATGAAGAACGGTGCACCGAACACGCCCTTGGCAACAGCTTCTTCTAAGTTGGCAGCATAGGTTTCCGCACCTTCCAACATTCCGCTGTTCACCAATTCTGGGTCAAAACCAGTTTCTTCCAAACAGGCACGAATAACACCTTCGTCCGCGATATCCTTGTCATCGGCCCAGCAGCTGCGCGTCAGCGCCTGCACCAAACCGCTGACATTTCCGCCCGCTGATTGCGCAGCGATAATCGCATAAGATGACGGTGCCATGTTGGTCGGCCAATGGGCGGGTTTCATTTGAAACGGCAGCCCAGTGACGATAGCGCGACGGCGCATGTCTTGAAGGCGGTATTCTTGGCGGTTTGGGTGACGATCCTTTGGCGGCACTCCACCAGTCCGGCCAAACAGACCCATAATATCGAGCGGTTTATAAGTGACGGTAGCACCATGTTTGGCGACGACAGCATCGAACTCTGGGCCAGCCAAATAGGTAAACGGGGAAATCGTTGCGAAGTAGTAATCGATATGTGGCATTTGGCTCTCCTAAATCGCCTGAATTTGTTGGTGGCAGGTTAGGTATGTGCTAGGCGAAGTCAACGTCACGAATCTGTCATGCTCAGGATTTTCCATGCCAAATCTTATCGAACCAAAGCTTATCTCGGGGAACGCGAATACGCCGTTGGCCCAATCTGTCGCCAAACGTATGTCCCTTCATCGCGGGATCAACGTTGGCCTCGTGGATGCAAGGGTTGAGCGGTTTAATGATGGTGAAATTTTCGTCGAGGTTTACGAAAACGTTCGTGGCGAAGATATGTTTATCCTGCAGTCCACCTCGAACCCCGCGAACGACAACTTGATGGAACTGCTGATCATCGCTGATGCCTTGCGTCGTTCGTCAGCGGCACGCATTACAGCAGTCATCCCTTATTTCGGTTACGCGCGCCAAGACCGCCGGTCGAAAGCCCGTACGCCAATTACAGCCAAACTGGTTGCGAACATGATGGTCGAAGCCGGCATCGAACGGATTCTAACGCTTGATCTGCACGCGACACAAATCCAGGGCTTCTTCGACATTCCGGTCGACAACCTTTACGCAGCGCCCGTTTTTGCGCTTGATGCCATGCATCATTTCAAAGGCCGCGACGACGTAATGGTCGTGTCACCTGACGTTGGTGGTGTGGCCCGTGCGCGCGACTTGGCGCAACGTATCAATGCCCCGTTATCGATCGTTGACAAACGTCGCGGCAAACCAGGTGAAGTCGCCGAAATGACCGTTATTGGTGACGTCAAAGACCGTACCTGTCTGATCGTAGACGATATCGTCGATACGGCGGGCACCCTTTGCAAAGCCGCTGAAGTGTTGATGGACCACGGTGCCAAAGAAGTGCATTCCTACATTACACATGGTGTACTGTCTGGCCCCGCGATTGAACGTGTCGGGAAATCGGTGATGAAAAACTTGGTCATCACAGACACCATTCAGCCAACACAGGCTGTTCTGGATTGCCCCAACATTCGCATCGTGCCAACTGCGCCAATGTTCGCACAGGCAATCATGAACACATGGAACGGGACATCAGTGTCATCATTGTTTGATCACAAGACCCTCCAACCGATCTACGAAGGCATGTACTCCGGCGAGTAGCGCCTGCGCTTGCCACTCCAAATCTACATTACTAATCTGCCGCTATGGCTGATTTATATTCACGTGCTGAACGGCTGATGGGCATGACCGATGCGGTTTGGTTGCGTCATATGTCCAATTGGTCCGTTTGGACGCGCATGTTGGTCGCCCTTCCCTTGCTGACCCTCGCCCTTTGGAGCAGGGTTTGGATTGGTTGGTTGGCGACTGGACCAGTCGTGCTGGCGTTGGGTTTTATTTGGCTGAATCCGCGCCTGTTTACGGCACCCAAAACATACGACCATTGGGCTGCGCGCGGTGTTCTGGGAGAAAGGGTGTGGCTGCGCCAACGTGACCTAGTCGCACCGCACCATGCGCGCGTCTGCCGAGTGCTGACCACGTTATCCGGTCTGGGTGCGGTTGTCTGGATATGGGGAATCTTATGGCTAGATCCCTGGCCTACGCTGTTGGGAATTGTCATGATGACCACGTTCAAGACCTGGTTTGTCGATCGCATGGCCTGGGTTTGGGATGATTTTCAACGGGCCGGTGGCACGATTGAAGCCTTAAGGGATCAATAAAGATCCCAATCATCATTGTGATGTAATTCACCAATCGCCTGCCACGACACGCGAACTCGGGCGATTTTTGTATCGCCCCATGTGCGAAACACAATCGCGAAGCCCTCGGAAGAGATGTCTTCGGCCTGAACGTCGACACGGGCATTGGTACTGTTAGACATATCGAACATAGACATGTTCACCTGCACGGCCGGAATCCCCCGAAAAGTATCGGAGAACTCCACATGTGCGCGTGTTTGGCGTGCCCCATCGCCGGTCCACATCACACCATCATGTTCGAAGTCAGAGAACATCACAACATCGCCGTGATCGACCCCAACCATATGGTTGCGTATCTTCTTCATTTCATACCTTTGAGCTCGCAAAGCACGAACCCCTTCCATCCGCGGGCAATATAGACATGAAGTTCGACAATTATAAGCCAAAGTTCGTTCAGGATTGTGCGTAACGGCGCAATTTGACCATTAGCGGCACAACAAGAACGATAAGCACACCCGCCATCAAGAAAGGTGCACCGGGTAGGTAGGCTCCTTGATCGTCGACAAAGGCCTCGAAAACGCCGGTCGCGACCAAAGGTGCCAAAAACGCCGCGACCGATGACAGGGATGCAATCACGCCCTGCACCAACCCCTGTTTGTCTTCTTCCACCAGATTTGCGGCTATGGCTGTCATCATGGGAGGTGACAGGTCTGATAGGGCGGCAAACAATAAGATGAGCACCAACCCGGTCACCGTTGAAATTAACCCAAACCCGACAAATCCGATCAAGGCACTGATGAACCCCAACTGCAGTGTCCGAAATTCGCCCAACCGGCTGATAAAGACTGGCATCAGCCCTCCTTGGACACCTGCCAAAAGAATGCCGTACCCAGCGAGTGACACACCAATTAATAGCGATGACCATCCGAACAGTTCACGCGTGAAGAACGCCCACAACGTTGGGTAGACCATATTCGCAAACTCAAACACAAAAAGGCAAATCAACGGGATCCAAAGGCCCGGGATTTTGAATGCTTCAATGATGGTTTTGAATGGATTTAAATCATTGCGCCCAAAGGGACGCCTTTTTTCCTCTGTCAGGCTTTCAGGGAGTACAAACAGGCCAAACCCGACATTTACCGCCGATAGAGCTGCAGCAATCCAAAAAGGGGCCGTGACATGCCATTGGGCGGCGATACCACCGATTGCGGGACCGAGTACGAAACCAATCCCAAACGCCGCGCCAATCATACCGAAACGAGCTGACCTTTCTTTGGCATTTGAAATATCAGCGATGTAAGCGGTCGCGGTCGTATAGGTTGCGCCGGCCACGCCCGCGAGAATACGCCCAATCAACAAAACCCAATAGACATCGGCCATAGCCATAATGACATAATCAACAGCCAGTACGAACAAGGCCGCTATCAAGACGGGTTTGCGGCCATAGGCGTCTGACAGGCTGCCGATTATGGGGGCAAACAGGAACAGGGCCCCTGCGTAAGATGCCATCAAAATTCCGCCCCACAATGCACCTTCGCCGGTGGTTCCCGCACCGACACGCACCATCAAGTCGGGCATGATCGGAAAAACGAGGCCGATCCCAATTGCATCGATCATCAGTGTGGCAAGAATAAAGATGTACGCTCGGTTCTGCATGATCACAAATGACCGCGTACCTCTGCTTGTTTCAAGCGCAAACGCTGCTTTGATAGGAAAGCGATGCAAAACTTCAAAAACTCACAGAAACTTCAAGTAACTTGAGCAGCTGCCTGCAAGGAAAACTGCTGACCCTCCGATAACTTATTTTTCATCATTTACAAATACTTACGAAACATTGGCTTTTCAAATTCGCCACCCTAAAAACCTGTGAACGGAAATATTGCCGCGAAATCGATGCCATTGAGAGCGCCAAACTGATCTAGCGTTCTTGGCCTCTTTGTTTTTTGTGCGGCGGCGTTTAGTTTTATCTAACCAAAAAGAAGGCGTTATGCTGATGTCTAGCAAAGCAACAATCAGGGCCGTCGCGCGTAAGGCCGGACTTGCCGCACTTGCCGTCCTGACGACGGCAGAGTTTGCTCACGCCGACGATTTCACATCCCCAGACATTCTTATTTTGGGGGATAGCCAAATCTCTTTCGGGTCCGGCCCTGCCTTCCTTGAGTTTTTTTCTGATATCAAAACTCATTGCTCCCCAACTGCCGAGCAAGCGCAATATTTGGACCGGTTGGGAGACATGGAAGTCGGTGTCATCGGGGTGCGTTCAACGTCTCTTCCGTCTTGGACAGCACGTTCGGGTCCTCGGAAAGATACGATTTGCGAAGTGGACCCGACATGGAACGTAAATGCCGGTTCATATGGGATTATCAACGACACCGGTAACAAATACGTTCAAATTGGTCGTGGCGAAGAATACCAATTCTGCGAGGCTGGTCAGTCCGCTTTTGAGACGATGTTTCGTGAAGATTATTACGACCCAAGCTTGCTGCTTCTAACGTTTCTTGGGAATTCTAGCCGCCGGTGGGCGGAAGATTTACAAGCCGCTGTACAAGACGTGGAAGAGATGACGGCCCAACTCCCACCAGATATGCCGTGCATTTTCATGACTACCGCCCCCGCCTATCGCGAGGACATTGTCGAAAGGCGTTTGCGGGCGCAAGCCAACCTAATGACGGCATTTGAACAGACCGGTAGCCAATGCACCTTCGTACCCGGTGCGACGCCGGAAACGGTGGCTGCAAACCAAGGGAATGCCAGTTTTTTCCGCCGGAATTCGAATGGCTCTGTAAAAGATCCATTCCATCCGAATACACGCGCTGCCGAGAACTTCTTTGAACTGGAAATGGATGCGATTTGTGATGCTGTCTTCGAACAGATCGAAAAGGCAGACCATCTCGCACCTGCTATTTCAGCTGAACATCCAGAAAACACCTTCTCAGATACGACCGCTTTCACACCGGCTTCAGCTTCTGCACTTTCTGTGGCCGATGCGGATATCACAGACTAACGCTCTAGTTTTCGCCACTTCTGAGCATAGTAACTTGGCGCTGGCAGCTTCATCGCGTTTTTAGTGGTCACCACCGTGGTCATTGTGCTCGCCAATGCGCCAGAAATTGCCCACGTTTGCCGAATGGTTTGACGAAAATTTGCTTTAGTCAACGAACTGGCTTGGGTTCACCAAAACCTCTCCGTACGAGAGACAGCCCCCGACAACAGTTACTCAAGTAACTGACGGAGCCAATCACGCCCCTAAATGATCAAATAGTCGTTTTGAAAACTTTGGAGATAGTTCATATCGATTCCGAACACTGTAAGTGAGTTGTTAGCATCAAAATTTAAGATTGCAGCCCACGTACCTTCACCAGTGTCACGGTCATAGTTATGATCTGCGGAATAGCTAGCAACTGCTAAAACACTACTAAAAGTGTCACCCGCCAAGAACTCACTATTAATCCAAAGTTCATCAACATCATTGGTGAAGTCAGTTATAGTATCATGCCCTCCGGTGAAAATGAAAACGTCACTTCCGTCTCTACCAGTCAAGACGTCGTTGTTTTCTCCACCATCAAGTTTGTCGTCCCCTGAGCCACCGTTTAGCAGATCTGCTCCCTGCCCGCCATAAAGCTCATCGCTGCCATCATTCCCGAATATGAGATCCTCTCCGTCGCCACCGTGGACAGAATCGTTCCCTGAACAACCACGCAAAATGTCATCACCAAGGTCGCCAAATATGGCATCCCAGCCGCTCCCCCCGCGGATATCATCGTTGCCCTGATTTCCGGAAAGTGTGTCATCACCAGAACCCCCGTTGAGAAAATCTTCCCCTAGCCCACCCAAAAGGTGGTCTGCTCCGAGCCCACCAAAAAGGCGGTCTGCACCCGATCCCCCGAAAAGTACATCATTTGAATCTCCCCCTTTTAGGAGGTCGTCATCTTCACCCCCCGAAAGCTCATCATCTCCGTTTCCACCGTAAAGAGAATCAGAACCGTCATCACCAAAAAGCACATCGCCACCGTCGTTCCCGAAGATTAGATCGGCACCTTCACCGCCCTCGAAAATATCGTCCCCAAAACAGCCTCGCAAAATGTCGTCACCAGGGCCGCCACACATTACATCCGAGCCACCACCCCCGCGGATATCATCGTTGCCTTGATTTCCGAACAGTGTGTCGTCACCAGAACCGCCCAAAAGGGTATCCATACCCGAACCTCCCCAAACGACATCGTCACCGCCGAGTGAGTGCACCGTGTCATCGTTCAACCCACCGGCAATAACGTCACCAGAAATGCTGCCACTAATAAGGGTTGTTACGTTGTCTGCATGAGCGTCAAAATCGTTGATATGATACCCACCGATTTCAGCTTCAAAACCATCAGGCACAACTTGGACGGGGTCTACATAACCCGCATCAACTAGGGCATCAAAATCTATTAGCGCCACTTCATCCGTTGGAATGAAATGCGCTTCATCTTGTCCGCTATTACCTACAGCGCCGCCGATGCCTTCCATATCGACTCTCGCACCTTCTAATGTGTAAAAAATATGTCCGCCCGTTGCTGTCGTGATGAGCAACCATTGCTGGGTAGCAGTATTAGTATCTGCGCTGGCAGTTGGGTCAATAGATGCTTGGATATCGTATTCTACGATTTTGACACTGAAATTTGCCGTGTCGGGGACACCATATCCATTTGCCTCAAGGTTAAGTTCAACACCATCAACATAGATGGTGTCACGACTAGCATCGAAGTCCTCTAAACGACCTACGACAACACCGCGAACGTTGCGTGTATCTTCGAAGCGGAGCACATCGGCGAACGTTTCGTCATACGATGCGGTATCAAGCACATTCTTGGTCGCATCCATGCGAATGTGGTGACCCGATGCGATACCTGTGATGACTGAAAACCGTAACGTAAAATCGTCTTCGCCAGCCGCTTCATAACTATGGATCTCAAAGGAATCATCGGTCGCAAGTAGGTCGTAGATGTCATCTCCATTGCCACCGCTCGCCCTACCTTGGCCCGTGGCACCCGAAAACTCGATGTAATCATCCCCGGTGCCGCCCTCTAATTTATCTTTGGCCCCCCCAGTACTATAAAGACTGTCATTTCCGTCATCGCCATAAAGGGAATTTGAGCCCTCACCACCAAAGACTACATCGTCTCCATCTTTACCTGAAATGATATCGTTTCCGTCTAAACCGTCTAACGTTTCGCTGAGTGATGTACCGATAATGACATCGTCACCATTTGTTGGATTGCCAAGCATTTGATCCTCCACATCGGCCTACTTTAGAAAAGTATGCACGCCCCAAAGGCGAATAACACGTGGAAACACAACAAAAAATTGCAACGCCGGTTTTGCAAAAAAGAAAGGGCGCCCCTAATGGGACGCCCTTTCCAGATTGATTTTTCAGGCTATTTACAGCCCGATTGACCCCATCACTTCGGTCAACGTAGCGCGCGCTTCGGCTGCGGCGTCTACGCCTTCGCCGGAGGCGATTGCCGCCTCGTGCGCTTCATTGGCTTGTGCAAGCAGAGCATCTGCATACTCTTTCGTCACTTCACCCTTAGGCAACGCTTTTTCCGCCAGCACAGAAACGCTGGACCCAGAGATCTCTGCAAAGCCGCCGGAAACGAAAAAATCGTCCGTGCCTTTGGCGTGTGTCACAGACAGTATGCCTGGACGCAGGGTGGTGATGGTTGGGGCATGGTCAGCCATGGCTGTCATGTCCCCGTCCGCACCTGGGATCTGAACCTCGGTCGCATCCAGTTCAGCCAAACGGCGTTCTGGTGAAACAAGGTCGAATTTGAAGTCTGCCATGATTGGCTCCTAACCTTCGATTAAGCTGCGTCTGCAGCCATTTTCTCGGCTTTTGCTTTCACTTCGTCGATGCCGCCGACCATGTAGAACGCACCTTCTGGGAAGTGGTCATACTCGCCTGCAACAACAGCTTTGAAGGATGCAATGGTGTCCTCGAGAGGAACCTGCACACCGTCAGAACCAGTGAATACCTTGGCAACGTCAAACGGCTGGGACAAGAAACGCTCGAGCTTACGAGCACGTGTCACAGTCATTTTGTCGTCTTCAGACAATTCGTCCATGCCCAAAATCGCGATGATATCCTGCAAGGATTTGTAACGCTGCAGAATCTGCTGAACGTCAGTCGCAACTTTGTAGTGCTCGTCGCCGATGATCAGTGGGTCAAGCAAACGGGATGTAGAACCGAGTGGGTCCACAGCCGGGTAGATGCCTTTTTCAGAGATCGCACGGTCAAGAACGGTAGTCGCGTCCAAGTGAGCAAAGGATGTCGCAGGAGCCGGGTCAGTAAGGTCATCCGCAGGAACGTAAACGGCCTGAACAGACGTAATAGAACCGCCTTTAGTGGAAGCAATACGTTCTTGCATCGCACCCATGTCGGTTGCCAGTGTTGGCTGGTAGCCCACAGCGGAAGGAATACGACCCAAAAGCGCGGACACCTCGGAACCAGCTTGTGTAAAGCGGAAGATGTTGTCCACGAAGAACAGAACGTCGGAACCGGTATCGTCGCGGAACTGCTCAGCCAAAGACAGACCAGTCAAAGCGATACGCATACGCGCACCTGGAGGCTCGTTCATCTGGCCGTAGACCAGCGCAATTTTGGAATCTTCGAGGTTATCAGGAACGATAACGCCAGATTCGATCATCTCGTGGTAAAGGTCGTTACCTTCACGTGTACGCTCGCCAACACCCGCGAATACGGACACACCAGAGTGCACCTTCGCAATGTTGTTGATCAATTCCATGATGAGAACTGTTTTACCAACACCCGCACCACCAAACAGACCAATCTTACCACCCTTCGTGTAAGGCGCGAGAAGGTCGATGACCTTAATGCCTGTCACGAGGATTTCGGATTCAGTTGCCTGATCTTCGAACTTAGGTGCTTCGCCGTGGATGGAGCGACGACCAGTTGCTTTCACAGGGCCCTGTTCATCAACGGGGTCGCCGGTGACGTTCATAATGCGGCCCAGTGTACCGTTGCCCACAGGCACGGAGATCGGTGCGTCTGTGTCAGTTACATCCTGACCACGAACCAAACCTTCTGTCGCGTCCATAGCGATGGCACGAACGGTGTTTTCACCAAGGTGCTGCGCTACTTCAAGAACAAGGTTCTTGCCATTGTTGTCTGTTGTCAGCGCGTTCAAAATCGCTGGCAGATCGCCATCGAACTGAACGTCCACAACGGCGCCGATCACCTGAGTGATTTTGCCATTTGCTTTTGCCATTTTCGTTTCTCCGGTTTCTTACAGCGCTTCCGCGCCGGAAATAATTTCAATCAGCTCGTTGGTGATGACGGCCTGACGTGAGCGGTTATACTCGATTGTCAGTTTGTCGATCATTTCGCCAGCGTTACGGGTCGCGTTGTCCATCGCGGACATCCGTGCACCTTGCTCCGATGCACCGTTTTCCAGCAGAGCCGAGAAGATTGCAGTTGCAACACCACGTGGCAGCAAGTCAGCCAAGATGGCCTCTTCGCTTGGCTCGTAGTCGTACAATGCACCCTCGTCCACTTCAGTACCTTCCGGTACAGCAAAGGGGATGATTTGCTGTGCTGTCGGGATCTGTGTCACGACGTTCTGGAACTTCGCGTAGAAGATCGTCGCAACGTCGAATTCACCTGCATCGAAACGGTTCAGAACATCACGGGCAATGCCGTGTGCGTTTTCATAGCCCACACGTTTCACCTCAGAGAGGTCAACATGGCCTACGAAATCCTGTTCCAAGTCGCGTTTGATCGCATCGCGACCCTTCTTACCAACAGTCAAAACCTTTACAGTTTTTCCTGCAGCTTTCAGGTCAGCTGCGTGCGCACGCGCCATTTTCGAGATGTTGCCGTTAAAGCCACCACACAAACCACGTTCAGCTGTCATCACCACTAAAAGGTGAGTCTGATCAGCGCCAGTGCCGGACAACAGCTTGGGCGCGCCCTCACCACCAGCAGCGGCAGCCAACCCAGCCATTACTGCGTTGAACCGTTCTGTATAAGGACGGGACATCTCAGCGGCATCCTGTGCCCGCCGCAATTTAGCGGCGGCCACCATTTGCATGGCTTTCGTGATCTTACGTGTCGACTTGACCGACGCGATCCGATTTTTAAGGTCCTTAAGGTTAGGCATAGCCTAGAATCCTTTCCCTTACGCGTAATCAGCAGCGAAAGCGTCGAGAGCTGCTTTCAGTTTATCCGCGTTGTCGCCTTTGATTTTCGGATCTTCGTTAGTGATCCAGTCAAGAACGTCAGCGTGATTGCTGTGCATGAACTTAAGCAGGGCTTCTTCCCATGCGCCAACACCAGATACGTCGACGTTGTCGAGGTAACCGTTTGTACCTGCGAAAATAACAACGACGATCTCAGCGTTTGTCAGTGGTGAATACTGCTTTTGCTTCATCAGCTCTGTCAGACGTGCACCACGGGCCAGCAACTGCTGAGTAGCGGCATCAAGATCGGAACCGAACTGCGCAAAAGCAGCCATTTCACGGTACTGCGCAAGCGACAGTTTAACCGGACCAGCCACAGAAGACATGGAAGATGTCTGAGCAGATGAACCAACACGGGAAACGGACAGACCAGTGTTAACCGCAGGGCGGATACCTTGGTAGAACAATTCAGTTTCCAAGAAGATCTGACCGTCGGTGATGGAGATCACGTTTGTCGGAATAAACGCGGAAACGTCACCACCTTGGGTTTCGATCACAGGCAGAGCTGTCAAAGAACCGGAACCGTTGTCTTCGTTCAATTTAGAAGAACGCTCGAGCAGACGGGAGTGAAGGTAGAAAACGTCACCTGGGTAAGCTTCACGGCCTGGTGGGCGGCGGAGCAGCAGGGACATCTGACGGTAAGCAACCGCTTGTTTGGACAAATCATCATAGATGATCAGAGCGTGGCGGCCATTGTCGCGGAAGTGCTCTGCCATCGCAGTCGCAGCGTATGGAGCCAAGAACTGAAGCGGAGCCGGATCGGAAGCTGTCGCAGCAACAACGATGGAATATTCCATAGCGCCGTTTTCTTCGAGTTTCTTAACCAACTGAGCAACTGTCGAACGTTTTTGGCCAACAGCCACGTATACACAGTACAGTTTCTTACCTTCATCGTCGCCAGCGGCTTCGTTGTAGGATTTCTGGTTCAGGATCGTATCGAGCGCGATCGCTGTTTTACCAGTTTGACGGTCACCAATGATCAATTCGCGCTGGCCACGGCCAACTGGGATCATCGCGTCAACGGACTTCAGGCCAGTGGCCATTGGTTCGTGAACCGACTTACGTGGGATAATGCCAGGCGCCTTAGCGTCTGCAATCGCACGTTTCTTTGTTTTGATCGGGCCTTTGCCGTCCAGTGGGTTACCCAAACCGTCAACAACACGGCCGAGCAGTTCGTCACCTACAGGAACGTCCACAATCGCGTTTGTACGCTTAACTGTGTCGCCTTCTTTAATTGCTTGGTCGGAACCAAAAATAACAACACCGACGTTGTCAGCTTCGAGGTTCAACGCCATGCCCTGAATTCCACCTGGGAATTCGACCATTTCGCCGGCCTGAATGTTGTCGAGGCCGTAGACGCGCGCAATACCGTCACCGACGGATAATACACGGCCCACTTCGGCCACTTCGGCTTCTTTGCCGAAGTTTTTGATTTGGTCCTTGAGGATCGCGGAGATTTCCGCAGCTTGGATCGCCATTAGCGTGCCTCTTTCATGGTGTTCTGGAGGGCAGCCAGCTTCGATTTGACCGACGTGTCGATCATTTTGGAGCCAACTTTAACGATAAGACCGCCGATGAGACTTTCATCAACGGTCGAATTAATTTTGACATCTGAACCAATGGACGCTTTCAGCGTTTTGGCCAACTTGTCAGATTGTGCCTTGGTAAGAGCTTTGGCGGAAACTACGTCAGCAGTAACCTCGCCCTTTGCCTCGGCGATCATCGCGCGCAGTGACGCGACCATCTGAGGGACCACGAACAAACGACGTTTAGACGCCATAAGCGCCAGCGTGCTTGCCATAGTCTTAGAGAGTTTCATTTTCTTGGCGACACCGGCAATTGCGGCGGCCTGCTGTTCACGGCTGTAAAGCGGCGAATTTATGAGGTCGCGCAAATCTTCACTGCCTTCAAGGGCAGTTGCCAATGCGTCAATGTCGGATTCAAGAGTCTTAAGACCCTTTGCGCCGCTTGAGAGTTCAAAAACGGCTGTGGCATAGCGCGCGGCAATGCCGGAGGAAATCGAAGCTGGTTCGGACACGTCCACCCTTCCGATGTCTGGGCCCACGCAACATTCTTACAAAAGACCTGCGTCGGCAAATTCAAGCCCCCACAAGCGGGGACCGCCAAAATCAGGGCGGATGTAACAGAGGGTTTCGCGTGGGGCAACCGCCAAGAGGTGCAAAAAACGACTTCAATGAACCAATAGTTATTGGGCAATGGGTTATATTGTCGCGACCTGCGACACTTCGTACCGCATTGTTCACCCAAAGTTCTCGGAATCGATGTTTGCGCTCTCAAAATGGCCGATTCTCATTTGGGCCTACTGTACCTCAATCGCCATAGGGTCCCGAACCTCTTGATTTTCGACGGCCTGCCAGTTGACTAACGAGTTCCGAATACCGACAATCTCAAGTTGTGTCGCCGATTTCACAGGACCTGATTATGCTGCTTACCGTTTTTTTCCCGATCCTCGCGCTTGGAGGCCTCATTTTGATTCCGCTGATGGATGCTGATTCAGCTGATGAAGCGGATGATGTGTTGGACGACCTGGTCGAAGACGGCGATGAAACCTCGGGAGAGGATGAAACTCCTGAAGAGGATGAAGACGACGGTGCCTTAGACGATGATGAGATTGATGAAGAAGAAGATGCCTCAAGTGAAACAATGTCAGAACTCAACGCGCTGCTGGAAACGTTCGAGGGCGACTTAGACGATGGCACCTCAGCAATCCTAGTCTCGTCAGGCAGCTCAAGCTTGGTTAACGTGCTCGAAGACCCCGAAGGAACGGAGGCAACTGTAATCGAAACCAACTCTTCGTTAACCGTTTCAGGCACTGATCAAGACGACACCATCATTTCGGTATATGGCGATGATACACAGACAGAATTGAATTTGGGTGCAGGCGCGGACACCGTCTTTGCCAATGTCGGCCACGACATCAACAGCTATGATTTGGACGAAACAAATACGGAAGACTCCGATGAAATTTCGTTGATTGCTTCTGATGAGGCGCTCGAGGAATTGTACGAACAGAAAGAGGACGTGCGTAGAAACACTTCGGACCTTTATTCAAATATTTTTTTAGATGCCGATGATCATGTACATTTTGAGCTTCCCGCTGGTACGGAAGGCAGCCTTATCGTGGTCATGGGGAATATCTACGATGAAGATGCAACCTCGACTTACGTCGATTTAGGGAACGGTGATGGGTACTATGAAACCTACACGACACCGTACTGGGACCAAGAAGTTGCAGTATTTTTGGCCCCTGTCGATTTTGATCTGGCCACGTTCGCCGAAGAAATCAGCGACGGGGGGCAATTCCCCTTTGGGACCTATCCTGCGGAAAGCACCGATGACCTTATAACCCTCGCCAAAATCGAAACGTCGAGCGATCAACACGACGCCGAAAACTTTGATTTTGATTGGCTCAGCGTTTCATCTAACCTTTCAGTCAACACAGTTCTTGTGCAATCAAGCTAGATCAGGTTTCGTGGCAAGTCCCACGCCCCAAACTCAAAACTATACCGGTTTCACCACCGGCCCACCCATGCCTTCCAGAACGCGCAGGGGGCGCTTAACGGCTTCGGTCAGACCGGGGCGTTTGGGTTGGGGGATTTGTTTTGTGACTTCGACCATTAACACCCCTCCCGCTGTGAACACGGGAAGGTTTCGTCCCGCTTTTTCCATCGTAGATGAAAGCCTGCGCCACACTTTGCGCGATGATGGCGGCTGATACAGTACCGAAAGGGTTTTGGTAGGGATCAACCCTGTTTCGCGCAACTGCCGTTCCAATTGCCCCAGTGAATAGGGGCGACCGAACCCAAAGGGCGTTGCATCCGACCGCGACCAAAGCCCCGCACGGTTTGGCACTACAAACATCGCCCGCCCGTTTGGCGCCAACACCCGCCAGCATTCATCTAACATTGCCAATGGGTGATCCGATGTTTCCAGCCCATGCAACAACACCAGCTTATCGACCATTCCTGTTCCAAGCGGCCAAAGGGTATCCTCACACAACACACTGACGTTTGGGCCACCTGCTGGCCACGGCATGACCCCCTGAGGTCCGGGCATCAAACTGATAACGCGGCGTGATGGGCGCAAGAACGGGCGCAACAAAGGCACCGCAAACCCAAATCCGGCAACGGTTTCGCGGGTGGTGTTCGGCCAAGCTCTCACTAGCTCATCGCGCAAAACCTTTTGGGCCGCGCGTCCCAGTGGGCTGCGGTAATAGAACTCTCGTAAGTCATGTACGTCCAGATGCATTGAAGCCCTGTTCAGTTTAGGCGACACTCACTCTGTACCATAGCAACACCGGACCAGATCGCCATGCCTGATAAAACGACGCCCCTAGAACTTGTCACGATCCCCTGTCTTGCGGACAATTATGCGTTTCTTCTGCACAATACAGAGACCGGTGACACGCTATTGGTCGACGCGCCCGAAGCAGCGCCGATTCAGGATGCATTGGACGCGTTGGGGTGGACACTGACGGATATATTACTGACGCACCACCATTCTGATCACGTCGACGGGCTGCCGTTTTTACGTGGCACCGCCCGTGTCATTGGTGCCGCCGCAGATGCACACCGTTTACCACCATTGGACGTAGCGGTCGCCGAAGGTGAAACAATCAGCATTTGTGGAGAAGATGCGCTGGTTCTCGATGTTTCGGGGCATACGTTGGGTCATATCGCCGTTCACTTCGCAACCTCTGGCGTGGTGTTTACCGCCGACAGCCTGATGGCGATGGGGTGTGGGCGTTTGTTCGAAGGATCACCGGAAATGATGTGGGACAGTTTACAAAAATTGCGTGCCCTGCCCGATGACACCCGCGTCTGTTCCGGCCACGAATACACCCAAACCAATGCAAGCTTTGCGTTGACCATTGAACCTGAAAATCAAGACCTTATATCGCGGGTCCAAGAGATCGCCACAGCACGCGCTGCAAGGCAACCAACGGTGCCTTCAAATTTGGGCATTGAAAAGCAAACGAACCCCTTCCTTAGGGCGGACAACCCCGACCTTCAGGCCGCAATCGGGATGGCAAATGCCGATCCGGCCGCAGCCTTCGCCCATATCCGCAAAAAAAGGGATACTTTCTAGGTCGGTCGATTTCGGCCCAAAACCCTTTAAAAATAAGGCCGAATGGGCCACACGCACATCAATGTAACATTAACGTGGCAATTTTTCCCTTGAAGCCGCGCGAAATAAGCCAAAACTTAAGACTAAGAGGCCACGGTTGTGACGGGGCTAACACCCTGGCAGACCCCCGATAAAGAGGAGCACTAAACGTGCCATCATTCTCGACTACGCTTGAGCAGTCCATTCATTCTGCATTGGCCCTTGCCAATGCGCGCAAACATGAATTGGCAACGCTGGAACATCTTCTGTTGGCCCTGCTAGACGAACCGGACGCAGCACGCGTCATGAAAGCCTGTTCCGTTAATCTGGAAGAGCTTCGGAAAACGCTTGAAGATTTTATCGAAGACGATCTGTCCACGCTTATCACTGAAGTCGAAGGATCCGAAGCTGTGCCAACGGCCGCCTTCCAACGTGTGATCCAACGCGCCGCTATTCATGTGCAGTCATCCGGTCGCACTGAAGTGACAGGCGCGAACGTATTGGTCGCTATTTTTGCTGAACGCGAAAGCAACGCCGCGTACTTCCTGCAAGATCAGGACATGACCCGCTATGACGCTGTGAATTTCATCGCCCACGGCGTGGCCAAAGATCCTGCTTTTGGCGAAGCCCGCCCCGTTTCCGGCGCCCCGACGTTCGATGAAGACGCTGACACAGCGTCCGAAGACGGTGCCAAAGATGAAAGTGCATTGTCCAAATACTGCGTTGATTTGAACGAAAAGGCGCAAGACGGCGATGTAGACCCTCTGATCGGGCGCGACCACGAAGTTGAACGTGCTGTTCAAGTTCTATGCCGTCGACGTAAAAACAACCCGCTTTTGGTGGGCGACCCTGGTGTAGGTAAAACGGCGATTGCCGAAGGCCTTGCCCGTAAGGTTGTTAACAAAGAAGTGCCCGAAGTTTTAGGCGAAACAACAATCTTCTCGCTCGACATGGGCGCGTTACTGGCAGGTACACGTTACCGCGGCGACTTTGAAGAACGCCTCAAGGCTGTCATGACCGAATTAGAAGATCACGATGACGCTGTTTTGTTCATCGATGAAATTCACACAATCATCGGCGCTGGTGCCACATCTGGCGGGGCGATGGACGCATCTAACCTTTTGAAGCCTGCCCTTGCGGGTGGCAATTTGCGGTGCATGGGATCCACAACCTATAAAGAATTCCGCCAACATTTCGAAAAAGACCGTGCGCTGGCCCGTCGCTTCCAGAAAATCGACGTTAACGAACCATCGGTTGAAGACAGCATCAAGATCCTCAAAGGTATCAAGTCTAACTTCGAAGATCACCACCAGATCAAATACACTGCCGATGCGATCAAAACGTCTGTCGAACTGGCATCGCGTTATATCAACGACCGCAAATTGCCGGACAGTGCAATCGATGTAATCGACGAAGCAGGTGCTGCCCAACATTTGGTTCCAGAATCCAAACGTCGTAAAACTGTTGGGACGAAAGAAATCGAGGCCGTAGTTGCAAAAATCGCACGCATTCCTCCAAAGAATGTCACCAAAGACGACGCCGAAGTTTTGAAGGACCTAGAATCCAGCCTCAAACGGGTGGTGTTTGGCCAAGACGACGCAATCGTAGCGCTTTCTTCCGCGATCAAATTGGCCCGTGCCGGATTGCGTGAACCAGAAAAACCAATCGGTAACTACCTGTTCGCCGGCCCAACCGGCGTGGGTAAAACCGAAGTTGCCAAACAACTGGCCGATACTTTGGGCGTCGAGTTGTTACGGTTCGACATGTCTGAATATATGGAAAAGCACGCGGTCTCACGCCTGATCGGTGCGCCTCCTGGGTATGTTGGTTTTGACCAAGGCGGCATGCTGACCGATGGCGTAGACCAGAACCCACATTGCGTATTGCTACTGGACGAAATGGAAAAGGCGCATCCGGATGTTTACAACATCTTGTTGCAAGTCATGGACCACGGAAAACTGACCGACCACAACGGTCGGACAACCGATTTCCGCAATGTCATCATCATCATGACATCCAACGCAGGCGCATCCGAAATGGCGAAGGCCGCGATCGGCTTTGGTCGTGATCGTCGTACAGGCGAAGACACCGCCGCGATCGAAAAAACGTTCACACCGGAATTCCGCAATCGTTTGGATGCTGTTGTCAGCTTTGCCCCCTTGGGCAAAGAGGTCATCTTGCAAGTGGTCGAGAAATTCGTTCTGCAACTTGAAGCTCAATTGATGGATCGCAATGTTACCATCGAGTTGACGCGCGCTGCGGCTGAATGGCTGGCTGACAAAGGCTACGACGACAAAATGGGCGCGAGGCCTTTGGGGCGCGTTATACAAGAACACATCAAGAAACCGCTGGCCGAAGAGCTCCTTTTTGGTCAATTGGCAAAAGGTGGTCACATCAAAGTCGGCATTAAGAAAGGTGCGCTGGATCTTCAGATCGAACCACCTGAAAAGGCCCGCATCTCCAATGACAAACCGCCCCTACTCGCGGCAGACTGATGCGCCTTGTCATTGCAATAACATCCTGCGCCATGCCAGCCATGGCGCAGGATTTTTCTTTGGCCCAACCCATTGACTGCATATTGGGCGAAACCTGCTATATCCAGAACTATGTCGACACCGACCCAACCGAACACGCGATTGATTTCCTGTGTGGTAGTTTGACCTATGACACGCACAAAGGAACTGATTTTGGCCTTCCATCCTTGGCAGCAATGGAAGCAGGCGTAAACGTACTTGTGGCCGCCGATGGTATCGTGCGCGGCACACGGAACGACATGTCTGATGTCATTTACTCCGACCACATCGCCGCTGAAATCGACGGCCGCGACTGCGGCAACGGCGTGGTGATTTCCCATGACGACGGATGGGAAACCCAGTACTGCCATCTTAAAGAAGGCTCCGTTGTCGTCCGCACAGGCGATTCCGTAACCGTTGGGGACACTATCGGGTTAGTCGGTTTATCGGGCCGCACACAATTCCCCCATCTACACATTTCCGTCCGACGAGACGGTCAAACCATTGATCCCTTTGATCCTACAGCATCAGGCACGTGCAACAGACGTCCAACCGAAACCTTGTGGGCTGAGCCAATACCCACACCGCAAGGCGGCCTGATGGCAAGCGGGTTTTCTTTGGATGTCCCTGAATATTCATCGGTCAAGGCAGGGACCGCTGGACATGAGCAACTTGCAAAAAATGCCCCGATTGTTTTGTGGGGATTAGCCTATGGCACCCGACCAGGTGACGTCATTCATATTTCCTATTCCGGTCCAGACGGCCCCCTTTTTGAAACTTCAGACGTCCTAGACCGTACTCAAGCTCTCACCATGCGGGCGGGCGGGTTAAATCCGCCCACAAATGGATGGGAAAGTGGCACCTACACAGGAGTGGTTGAACACACCCGTGATGATATAGTGTTGGGCCGTCAAACCAGCATCGCCACCCTACCGTAACCAAAAGGTGAGTTCTCGTTTGAAACGGCTCACCTTACAGAGGGCGTCAATAATCATGGGCGGTGAAACCGCGCATTTGGATCAGCGCTCGGTTAGCTTCAACTCGATGCGCCGGTTTTGGGCACGGGCCTCGTCGGTATCGCTAGGGTTCAACGGCTGATACTGACCAAATCCATTTGCTGCCAAACGGTTTGGCGGAATCCCAAGGAAATTGACCATATAGAGGACGACAGACAAGGCACGGGCTTGGCTTAATTCCCAGTTATTCGCAAATTCGCCCAAACCAGACAGCGGCACGTTATCTGTGTGCCCATCTACACGGATAACCCAATCAATGCCTTCTGGAATTTCTCCCGCTACATCTCGCAAAATACCTGCAATTTTTGCAATTTCTTGTTGGCCCAAAGGTGACAGATCCGCGGCGCCTTGTTCAAACAAGACCTCGGACGAGAATACAAATCGGTCGCCTTCGATACGAACACCGTCTACGCCTTCCAACACATCCCGCAAAAGGCCCAGAAAATCTGATCGGTACCGTTCCAATTCGACCGCTTCCTCTGCCAGACGTTGCAGTTCGGCTTCTTCCAACGCATTGGCCCGTCGTTCCGCCAACAATGCACGCGCCATTGCGGTGTTTAGGTCTTGGGTCAACGTTTCGATCTGAACGTTCGCAGTGACGTCTTCATCGTTGGCAAGGTCTAACAAACCCTGCAGACGTCCCAGTTCAGCGCGCAAGGTCGTCACCTGCTCGTTTAACAATGCGACCTGCCGCTGACTTTCTGCGGAAAGCGCCTGTTCTTGCGACAAGGCTTCATTCGCCTGCGCCAAAAGAGCAGCCCGCGCATCCAAATCCGTTTGCGCCGCAGTTGCCTGCGACTGCGCTGCGGCCAAGGCAGCAACTACAGACGCCAATTCAGCTGACAACGCTCCACGCTCTTGTGCCTCAGTTTCTAGAACAGCCTCTAGTTCGGTCCGTGCAAGAAGAGCCGCGGTCAATTGAGCCCGCAACTCTTCCGCTGTCGCCAATGTTGTGCCCTGCCCTTCTAGCGCCCGTTCAAGTTCGGCCGCTAATTCCTCGCGCTCAAGGCCGAGTGCATCAGCGGCAACTTCCGCCTCTTGCTGTGCCAGCAAGGCAAGGGCGAGGTTTTCATCCAAGTCACGCTGCGCGGTTTGTGCCGCGGCCAATAGGGTCAATGTGTCTTCGGCCTGTTGGCGCTGTTCTTCCAACGCCAAAGTCATCGCGGTCAGTTCCGTGTCCGCATTTTCTAAACGATCTCGCAAAGCTTGCGCAGCGGCTGCGTCCACCAGCCTCGCGGCTTCAAGTTCGCTGATCTGTTCGGCAGCCGCCTCGCCCTGCGCTTCTAGATCCGCGATCATAGCATCCAAAGCTTCGCGTCGCGCTGCGGCAAGTCGCGCCGCTTCGGCGCCTTCATCAATCTCGGTGCGCGCTTGGGCCAATGCCAAATTCAATGCCTCCTGCGCGCTCAGTAGTTCAGCCTGACGTGTCTCCAGGTCCGCAATCGCTTGCTCTGCATTGCGTCGCTGGGCCAACAGCCCTGCGACCTGCACTTCGAAACCCGTGATCCGTGTTTCTGCTTCAGCTAAATCTGCGGTCAAACCATCCCGCTGCGCCGTGAGTCGGGTGATGATTGTCGATTGCTCAGCGAGTTGGCCTTCCTGTTCGGCCAGTTCAGCCTGCAAACCAGAAAGCTCGTTAGACAAAGCTCCAACTCGCGACCCCAACGTCGCTGATCGGTCTTGTTCAAGCCCCAGTGCACTGGCGAGGGCGGCAACTTCAGCATTAAGCTCCGAAAGTTGCGTTTCCTGTCCTGTAATCGTTTCTTGCAAGACGAACTGCAAAACCATGAAAATCGTCAGGACAAACATTAAGACCAGTAACAAACCGGTCATGGCGTCCACGAACCCTGGCCAAATCGAGGCCTGCAATCTCGCCCCAGTTCTGCGGCTCAGCGCCATCCTTAACTTCCGTCTTGGGCGGCCTTACGGGCCTGCCGGTTCGCTTGACGCGCGTTCTTATTCAATTCCGCGAGGTCAGCCCGCAAGTTCTGCACAACTTCTTGTCGCCCGGCGGCCATCTCTTCTAACACGCGTAGCAAGCCAACATCGATCGAACGCAAACGCATCCGGCTTTCAGCATCGATGCCTTCCATGCCTGTATCTTTGAGCGCCGCGATCAGCCCTTCTTGAGCATCCGCAACACGTTTCAGATGTAATCGCGTTTCATCATTCCCTGTCGTTTCAACCATTTGCGTGACTGATGCAGCGAGAGCCGAAATTTGCTCGTTCGTTTCAACTCGGCTGGCTTCGGACGCTGCGAACATCGCCTGCATTTGTTCCATTTGTTCGACCATATGATCGACCACACCTGCCATTGCGACCTGATCGCCGCTGGCTTCGTCTCCGCCGGCGAGCCCAATGCGTGTGATCGTTGAAAGCCATTCTTCGAGCTCTCGGTAGAACCGGTTCTGTCCGTGACCTGTAAACAGTTCCAAAAGCCCGACAACCAAAGAGCCAGCCAAGCCCAGCAACGAAGACGCAAACGCAATACCCATGCCACCAAGCTGACTTTCCAGCCCAGCCTGCAAACGTGAAAACACCTCTGCACCGGTTTCGCCTTCTTCGGGGCTTAGTGACCGGATCGTGTCGACCAACGCCGGAACTGTAGTCGCCAAGCCATAGAAGGTTCCTAAAAGTCCAAGGAAAATCAATGTATTGACGATGTATCGTGTAATTTCCCGAGTTTCATCAATTCGCTGCGCGACCGAATCCAGAATAGACCGGGCGGAGGACGACGAAAGCTGCATGCGCGAACCGCGCGAGGCCAGCAAGGTTGCTAAGGGTGCCAGCATTCCAGGTGCTTTAATCGCTGCCGCGCCAAGACGCTCGCCTGCAAATCCTTCGATCCAAGCCACTGATTTAATCAGTTGCCAGACCTGAGCAAAACACGACAAAACCCCAAACACGAAGACAAGTAAAATAAACCCGTTTAGGTAGGGGTTCGCCAAAAACACTGGCCCTACACGCGGAAATGCAACGATCACACCAGCAGTGACCAAGCCAAGCGCAACCAGCATCAGAATGATCTGAGAGAATGGTTGTGAAAACTGCGGCTCGGCCTTTTGTTCCCCTGTCTCCATGGGATCAGGCACCTCTTTGTTGTTTGTTAATGGAAACATAAACGCTGATCGCTCAATCCCCAAACAAAATTACGTCAATGCGCGAACACGGGTAACCAACCAGTCCATATCGGGGTCATCGATCCCCATCTTCTTAAGATGAGACGCGGTGTTATAAAGATATTCTGGGTTTGGTCCCCGCCCACCGACGGATCGCGCAATCAATTGAGCCTGTTTTTCTAGATCGAACTGGCAATACTGTTCGTGATCGCGATTGATGACATAGGTCAATGCTGTAACGGCACGGCCATCTTCCAGCGAAAGCGACACGTTCTTTTCCAAATAGGCCGATGAAATCAGTTCACGTTCCCGCAAACCAGCCAGCACCTCTTCTTCTTCCGCTGGTGCGACCCGAAACGCAACGCCAACGCAATCAGCGTCAGATTGGTCTAACGCCAATACAAGGCCCGGTTTTTCTTCGGTACCGCGGTGATGGATCGACAACATGCAAAAACTTCGATGATACCCATCCAATGTCGCTGTTATTGCCTCGATCGGTGTGAACCCCGGATTCCATAGCAAAGATCCGTATCCAAATACCCACATTGTCATCGCTTATGGCCCTTTTGTATGACCTACTCTAAACACCAATCAAACGCGGTTCGAAAGGCCCAAACATGCGCAAGCTCATCCTCTTAATTGTTGTGGCCGCTTTACTCTATGGCGGATACTGGTTTGTGGGCAGATCGCAAATTCAGGATCGCCTCACAGAAGCCCTTATTCAAGCCGACGAAGGGGCCTACGATGTCACATATAGCTCGCTGAAAACACGTGGCTTTCCATCGCGGTTTGATACCACTGTGACCGACTTTAATTTTGCCGATCCCGCAACCGGAACAGAATGGACTGCACCATTGTTCCAGCTCCTTGCGCTATCGTATCGCCCCAACGAAGTGATTGCTATTTTCCCACCCGAACAATCCTTTACCATAAATGGAACGGAAATCGTTTTACAGACTGACGACATGCGCGCATCCGGCAAGGTTAGGGCAAATGCTACCCTTTCCTTCCAAGATGCCACAGTCACTATGGATGCCCCACGGTTCATCACCGATGATGGTGGGCAGTTAGTAATGGCAAACGTGCTCGCGGCCACTCGGCTGACACCGGATACAACGCAATCCTATGACATGTTCATCGAGGCCCACGCCATCGAACTGCCCGAAAACATCCGCCGTTTCATTGACCCGAGCAACCTACAGCCACCGTTGGTGCAGACGCTACGCTTTGACAGCGACGCAACCTTATCGGCACCTTTAGAACTGCTCAGTCCAGATGGTGATGCCCCAGCCGTAGAAACGCTCAGCATAAAAGAATTCGCCGTAACATGGGGTGAAATCTCGTTAACAGCCATCGGTGATATTGAACCGAACGATTACGGTGTGCCCAGCGGATCAATCAGCATATCTGCTCGCAATTGGCAGCAAGGTCTTGATTTGGCCGTCGCCAACGGCATGGTCGAAGCAAATCGACGGTTCTTGGTGACAGAAATCGCAAATAATCTTGATGAAACGCCGCATATCCCCGACACGCTTACACTGACATTGACCATCACCAATGGCATAATGTCACTGGGTGGATTGTCGCTCGGGTCTGTTCCCAGTTTGCGCTAGAACACCACCTTTCATCGATGGGCTCACGGTCACGCCAAACGCCAAAAATCGTGGACGGCGTAGCCGCTCTGTTTAGTTAGCGGCAATAACTACCGGACCTGGAGCTGGCTGTGTCAAAGTGAAAGTGATCTTGGTGGTGACGGTCTGCTTCTGGTCCCAGTACAGTACCGAACGGACCGCATGCGGCTTGCCACATCTGGCGCAATTGCGTCGCATAGGCCCCGTTCCAACCTGTCAGCACAGTCATTTCAGTGCCATCTGCCAGACCAATCCCCGCAATATCGATCGCGCGGCCAAAGCTGTGTTCAGACAATCGCGCCCCAGACTGATTGTTACGGGATCGACAAGCGTAGTGGGCAACAACGCGCAATGAAGTGACACCGCCACCGGTGTCACCAACGGCGGGCCGCACGCCTGTTTCGACCCAATTTTTCAAAGCCAAGGCTGTCCCACATTCAACTTGTGCCGCTGTCGACAACGTCACGCCGGACACTGCGGTCAAGCTCACCGCATTTTCAATTCCACAACTTCCTGCACCTTCAACGGCACCTATCGATTGCCCCCATAGGTCAGGGTCCCCACAAACATTACCGGGTCCTGCCTGCACTGGGGCCTCGTCTTTGCGTCCGCATGAAGCTGTTGCCGCGAAGGCCGCCACTATCAAAGCTAGACGGATCATCATTGCTTGGTCCGGCCAAAATTCGGCTTGTCGGTATCTTGACCAGCTTCAATAATTCCACGGCGAATGGCACGGGTCCGTGTAAAATAATCGTGCAAGTGGTCACCGTCGCCTTGGCGAATAGCGCGTTGAAGTGCGAAAAGCTCTTCGGTGAACCGTCCCAAAATTTCCAACGTTGCGTCCTTGTTGTTCAAAAATACGTCCCGCCACATAGTAGGGTCAGATGCCGCAATCCGTGTAAAATCTCGAAAACCAGTTGCCGAGAAATTCACGACTTCGTTGTCCGTCACACGGCTTAGGTCGTCAGCAACCCCCACCATTGTATAAGCAATCAGGTGAGGGGCATGCGATGTAACCGCCAGAACCAAATCATGGTGTTCAACCTCCACCTCGTCCACCTTGGACCCCAAGGCTTCCCAATACGCGCGCAAATCCGCTACTGCCGCAGGGTCCGCGCCTTCTGGCGTTAAGAGACACCAGCGGTTATCAAACAGTTCGGCAAACCCCGATGTTGGGCCAGATTGTTCGGTCCCAGCCAGTGGATGCCCAGGCACAAAATGAACATTTTCTGGCAGATGCGGTGCAACAGCATCGATGACGGCGCGCTTTACGGACCCAACGTCAGACACAACTGCACCAGCTTTCAACACGGGTGCTATCTCCATTGCAACGGCTCCCATTGCGCCAACTGGGACACAAAGAACAATCAAATCCGCGCCGTCGCAGGCCTCTGCCGCACTGTCACAAATTCGGTCACACAGCCCGATATTACGAGCCGTGGCGCGTGTTTCAGGGGACCGCGCATAACCGGTCACCTCCCCCGCGACACCCGCACGTTTCATCGCCCAGAACATTGATGACGCGATCAACCCAAGGCCAATCAACGCAACGCGATTGTAGATAACACTCATACCCGTGCCTCTTTGAATTTACCGATCGCGTGGACCACACGACGACATGATGCCTCGTCGCCCACTGTAATGCGTAAGCAGTTTGGCAACCCGTAGCCTCCAACATAGCGTACCAATATGCCTTCAGATGTCAGGTGGTCGTTGCAGGCGACCGCTTCTTCTTCGGACGCTAGGCGCGCAAGAATGAAATTCGCCGTAGATGTGTCAGACGGAATGCCCATTTCAGCCAATGCGCTCGCCATCCACTCGCGTTGTTTTGCGTTTTCGATGCGGCATCGTTCTGTATGCGCCTCGTCGCGCATTGCGGCTTCGGCTGCCGCTAAAGCCGGTGCAGATAAATTGAATGGGCCTCTGATGCGCATCAACACATCAACAATGTCCTGTGGCCCATACGCCCAACCGATACGCACACCACCAAGGCCGTAAATCTTTGAAAACGTGCGCGTCATGATGACGTTTTCGCGGGAATCTATCAGGGATTTCCCAGCGTCATAGCCTTCGACGTATTCCGCATATGCTCCATCAAGTACCAAAATCGCGCCTTTGGGTAGCCCGTCTGCCAAACGCGCCAAATCTGCATCGCCCAACATTGTACCGGTCGGGTTTGCGGGGTTCGCAATGTACACGATCTTTGTCTTTTTGGTGCAAGCCCCCAACAGCGCGTCTACATCCACCACACGTTCGCGTTCTGGAACGACAACAGGCGTTGCGCCGTTTGCGTTGGCGTAGATTGGATACATGGCAAACCCGTGTTCCGTAAACAAAACCTCATCGCCCTTACCGGCATATGCCTGCGCAATCATCATCAACAACTCGCCCGAACCATTCCCGCAGATCACACGTCCAGGGTCGACACCCCAAACATCACCGATCGCAGAGCGCAGAGCGCCATGGTCTGTTGATGGGTAGCGGTGCATGTCTAGCGATGCGCGAACCAAAGCCTCTTTTGCAGCTTCGGACGCACCCAATGGGTTTTCGTTGGATGACAGCTTTAAGACGTTTTCAATCCCGTCCACATGAGACTTGCCGCCCACATAAAGCGCAATATCCATAATCCCGGATTGTGGTTTCAATTTCGCCATCAGATCAACCTTTGAATAAACGATGCAGAACCGTATCTATCCAGCGTTCCCCCACCTGACCAGTGCAACAGGGCCACTGAAAAAGAAAAAGGCCGCGTCACAGATGTGACGCGGCCCCTCAACTCATCACTTAGAACTAAATTAGTTCTGAGCGTAGTATTCGATCACGAGGTTTGGTTCCATCATAACAGGGTATGGAACGTCGCCAAGGCTCGGTGTACGCACGAATGTTGCAGACATTTTTGAATGGTCTGCATCGATGTAATCAGGAACATCACGCTCAGCCAAGGCAACAGCTTCAAGAACTGCAACGTTCTGCTTGGAACGGTCACGGATCTCGATCACGTCGCCTTCTTTAACGCGGTAAGATGGGATGTTAACCTTCTTGCCGTTTACCTTCACATGGCCGTGGTTCACGAACTGACGTGCCGCGAAAACAGTCGGAACGAATTTGGCGCGGTAAACAACAGCGTCCAAACGGCGTTCGAGAAGACCGATCAGGTTTTCACCTGTATCGCCTTTTACACGTTCAGCTTCTGTGTAGATGCGGCGGAACTGCTTTTCAGTCAGGTCGCCGTAGTAACCTTTCAGCTTTTGCTTAGCGCGCAGCTGGATACCGAAGTCAGACAATTTACCTTTACGGCGCTGTCCGTGCTGGCCTGGGCCATATTCACGACGGTTTACTGGAGACTTTGGACGGCCCCAGATGTTTTCGCCCATGCGGCGATCAATTTTGTACTTGGCAGACGTGCGTTTGGTCACGGCTGTTCTCCTTCAATTGTGATGGCTTCCTCGGTATTGAGAGAAGCTGAAGGGCGTTGTCCTCTGGGGTTACCCCCCGACAGGAACCCCCTTACGGGGACCACCAACACCAATGAACGGCTCCATTACGCGCGACGTGGAAAGGAGTCAACGGCTATCGTGTACTTGCGCAAATGTTAGGTTGCTTGGGTGGCGAAGTGCAATGCGCAGCGTCATTGCGATGACACCAAAAGACACGATAACCCATAGAACACCCACAATTTTTTCCGTGAGGCCAAGTTGGTATGCGACGGCCTGTGCATCGGTCGCCTGCAACGAGGTGCGATTGGCCGTAAGAATTGTATCAACAGCAATGTCCCACGGGACATAAAGCATGCTGACAAGGCCCATCACACGCAGCAACAAGTCAGACACTTGGGCGGGTAATTTCCATCCCACACCGACAAGAACAACCCCCATCAAAGACATGTAAATAACCGCGAAGAGCTCTCGAACATACAATGCGGTTGTCAGCAAGATGATCACGCCCAAAGCCGCCGTCACGATACGATCGAACCGCATTGTAACAGCCATCAAGAAAAGGAACACACCAATGAACAATGACCCCAAATACCCTGCCATCGCTGTCCAGATAAAACTGCCACCTCGGAATGTAACCTGTCCGCCCTCACGGCGGTTAACCGTGAGATCCAACACCTCGCCTCCCGTCGACAAAGCAACCACGGCGTGAGATAACTCATGAAACAGAACAATCAAAACGCGTAACGGCCAAACAACGTCCGTGTCCCAAAGCACATACAGCAACACGGTTAGACCGATGAGTTGCCAATGGCCTTTGATAAAACGGAATGCCCTTTGCACAGCCTAAGCCGCGTTGTGACGTAGGATCGCGGCTTCGCTGGCAGAAATCACACGGCGCGCATAGGCCCCGTAAGAATTAACATCCGTTTCCACATCGGGCACTTGTGAAAACAGGCGTTGCCGGTCTTCTTCTGCCAGATGGTCCAATCCGGCGCTTGCAGGGTGAAATGTTTCACTTTCCACACCATTGGCGAAAACGACTTCATGGTTGGGCATAAGCATGTGAATGTAGTGCACTTCCCGCATTGACCGATCGACATAGATGGACTGGTCGTTCACCAAATCCCGTGCAGTCACCAACACTTCGTCAGTATTGAATAAGGCACGCGCCCGCGCCCCTTTGACCATCACACGGTGGTCAGGGCTCACCAAAAGCCCCGCATCCGGCACGTCGTTGTCCAAAGATCCTGCGCGCAACCGAATGGGGCAAAGGTGCGGCATGGCATACAAACGTGCGCCTGTGACGCGGCGCGAACCGGTCCATATAACTTCTTGGCAACCATTGTCCTTTGTCTGAACTTTGGTGCCTTCGTGAATATCTTCGACGCGGATCAGTCCGCTTTCGGTGCGGATCATCGTGCCAGGCGTGAAACAAATCACTCCGCCGGCAGCATCTTCGTTTTGGTCCCGTGAACCCAATTCGACTGTATGGTTCACGATCCACAAATCAGAAACACGAGGAGGGATTTCGCCGACGAACATGCACAATCTGGAAGACGGAGTTGCACCTTCTACCAACGTAACGGTCCAAGTGTCCCGCCCGTCTGTCACTGTAAAGCTTTGCTCAAACCCGGGGCCTTCAACTTCGACCAAGTCCAACCGAGAAGTATTGATTTCGACGGCCTTAAGCAATCGGCGCACAGACAATGCAGCTCGTTTACGCAATTCGGCCTCACCGACTGCATCACCCAAGGGTAATATATCTGCTGGTCCGTCAACCCGCACTGCTTCGCCTGTCCAGCCCCACGACGCACCGACCCGCAAATTTTCAAGCGGAGCGGACCAGAACCCATCGAGTTCCGTCTGTGACCAGGAGATGACGAACGTGCCCTTAAAGCCCGTCTTCATGCCCGTATACTGCCTCTGTCTTTCCCCGTCATTTGGCGCGGGGATAATTTATGAAGACCAGCGTAACAGCGCGGATTCACTCAAATCAAGGAACATTAACGAAATACGTTAACTATTTCTTTAGAAGTTGAAATTTAGCTTCAGTGAGCCAACAATTTGGCCTTGCGTTTGGCCCTCATATTCTTCGCCTAGGTACGTAAGGCCATAAAAATATGAATATCCGTTCCCGTAACGAGCATGCACACCGGCCCGAACCCGAAGACGTTCATCTGCGGCATTTGTGCCGAAACTAGCCGGAAAATAGGCGCTGTCTTCTAAGAATGTGTAGTCTGCACCAACGACAAACCCATAACCGGAGCTATCTGGTTCAATCCCGGAATACAGCTGGCCCGTTGTACTATCACGTAACCATAGGTCGCCCAGTAGCGCCTGCCCAACCATCACATCCGCACCCACGCGAACAAAGTTCTCTATACCGACTTGGGCTTCGGCAAATGGGATCAGTTCTGCTGTTTCTCCCAGTGCAAGCGGATAGGACACCTGCCCAACCAAGGTTGGATAAACTGCATTGCTGATTTGGTCAGTTCTAACGGAATTAGAAACATTGGGCGCGCTCACCAAGTCATGGAACCAATCCTGTGCGTCCAGCAAACCGGTTTGTGGGCCAACGACCACCAGATCAGCACCCGTAGATATATCCCACCCACCACGGGTCATGTGCGTGTGAATACCCGCACTAATCGCACCAGCGTAGGCGCGATCGTTGGACCCCATGCCGTTCAAGGTGGACGGTGCAATGATCTCTGATCTTAAGCGATATTCCAACAGCGACCCGAATTCTGTAGGTGCTTGACCGGTCCAGTCTGTGCCACGAACAATCGACAGCGAATAAGACCCACTGCGCCAACGGTCGTGACCATCACCAAAATAGTCATTGGTAAAAAGTCGGCCAATTCCAAGCGTTTCACGGTCTTGTGCAACGGCTGGTGTTGCGGCCATCAGGCCAGCGCAAAGAAAAGCGATCAAACGCATGTGTCGGGTCCCCAAAAAAACGTTCACTCGCAGGGCTAATGCAGAAGTTAGATAAAAATAAGACACTTTTCGGGTCTGCCGCGTTTTCTGATCCCAACTGCGCCTTTAGCGCAGCAGGCCAACGATATCGTACGTCTTTTCCAAGATCGGCGCAGCAATGGCACGAGCTTTGTCAGCGCCAGCTGCCAATTTGCGGTCGATTTCTGCTGGATCATCCATGAGGCGTTTCATCTCATCTGAAATCGGAGCGAGCTTTGCAACTGCCATATCTGCCAATGCAGGCTTAAACTTACCCCACTGGGCGCCCGCGTATTCAGCGATCACCTGTTCTGGGGTCATATCTGCCAACCCTGAATAGATATCGACAAGGTTCTTGGCCTCTGGACGACCAACCAAACCTTCAACCGTTTCTGGCAGCGGTTCAGCGTCTGATTTAGCCTTCTTGAACTTCTTCGCGATCTTGTCGGCATCATCGAGCATGTTGATGCGTTCCATATCGGATTCACCCGACTTGGACATTTTTTTCGTCCCGTCGCGCAGGTTCATCACGCGGGTACCAGGGCCTTCGATGACTGGCTCGGTGATCGGAAAGAAATCAACGCCGAAGTCGTTGTTAAACTTGTTGGCTATGTCGCGCGTTAACTCAACGTGCTGCTTCTGGTCCTCACCGACCGGAACATGCGTTGCGTGATATAGCAAAATGTCGGCCGCCATCAGCGATGGGTAAGCATAAAGGCCAAGCGATGCTTTTTCAGCATTCTTTCCGGCCTTGTCCTTGAACTGAGTCATGCGGTTCATCCAGCCCACGCGGGCAACACAATTGAAAATCCAGGCAAGTTCGGTGTGTTCGTGGACTTGGGATTGGTTGAAGAGGATCGATTGCTCGGGGTCGATCCCCGAGGCCAAAAGCCCCGCTGCGATTTCGCGTGTGCCAGCCTTGAGCCCCTTCGGGTCCTGCCAGACAGTGATCGCATGTAGATCAACGGCACAATAGATGTTGTCCGTATCGGGGGACTGCATATCGACCCAACGTTTTATCGCGCCCAGATAATTGCCGAGCGTCAAACCACCGGATGGTTTGATGCCGGAAAACACGCGTGGGGTGAAATTGCTGTCGGTCATATTAACGTCCATGTCTGGATTTACGGGTTATGCTGGCTTACCCATGGCCCAAGACGTCGTCAACATTAGGGACCCATGATGCAAGAAGAAAGCCCATTTAACACCGTGCCTCTGGCCCCATTGGCGCTCGTCGCAGTGATTGTGGTCGTTGAATTGGTGTTATCAGCCGCCGCGAACGGGTTTGCCGGTGGCGCCCAAGGTATTGGCTGGCGCGCTGGCGCATTTCAAGATTACGCGTTCGCACCCGCCGTTATGACCGAAATATTCGAACGCGGCCGTGGGTCAATTGATATGTGGAAACGGTTTGTGACCTACGCGTTTGTGCATGTTTCATTTACTCATGCGCTTTGGGCCACAGTTTTGTTGTTAGCCATGGGAAAATATGTTGGCGAGATCCTGCGCCCCCTCCCGTTTTTATTGCTTTTCTTCGTGACCACGATCGGTGGTGCGGCGATTTACGGGCTATCTTCGCCAATCAACACCCCACTTCTTGGCGCCTATCCGGGGGTATATGGATTGATAGGCGCATATACATATTTGATGTGGCTCACGTTGGGCCGCCTCGGTGAAAACCAGCTGAAGGCATTCCAACTCATCGCTGTATTGATGGGGCTTCTGGTTATCTATTCCATGTTGTTTGGCAGCACGCCCACATGGATCGCAGAAGTATCCGGTTTTGTCATCGGGCTGTTTATTTCCCCACTTTTGGCACCTGGTGGCTGGGACGCCTTTTTGACTCGCATAAGGAACCGGTCATGAGCACCGCAAAAACAATTGGCATGAACCATCTTGGGCTTACGGTTCGCGACCTCAACCAAACGACAACATTCTTCCGCGATGTTCTTCGTTGGAACGTCACTGCTGAAGACCCAAGCTACCCACGTACCACGGTAACGGATGGTACCGTGCGCCTAACCTTGTGGCAGGTGCAAGTTGACGGCGCTGCTCCGTTTGACCGCAAAACAAACCTAGGTCTACATCATCTAGCATTAGAGGTTGCCGACGAAGCCACTTTGCTTTCCCTCGGCGAGACACTGGCGGCAACGGACGGTGTTGAAGTTGAATTCATGCCCGAGTTTATGGGCACTGGCCCCCGCAAACACATGATGTTTGCCGAACCAGGCGGTTTGCGGATTGAACTTCTATGGGCAGGTATCTAGCCGCGCCGAACAGCGGCTTTAAACTCTGACAGCTTGAATGCGCCAATCAAATGTCCGATGACGAAGTAACCTACCATTCCGATGATAACGACAAACGCAAGTGCAGGGTACCGAACGCCTGGCAGTCCCAAGGCTGGCCCCACAGCCAGCACAGCGACAATTAGCAGCCCGCCCATCATGACAGACGCCAAGAGTATGCGCCAAATTCGGGATTTGAACCGCGCATCAAACCGAGCGGCGTCGCCCATTGACCGGCTTCCGCGCCACAACAACCAAACCATTACCCATGCCGCTAATGTTGTGGCCAAGGCCGCTGCGACATAGCCGATGGTGATCGACAGACCGATCGCGACAACTGCATTCACCACCATGGCGACAAGGGCAAAATGGAAGGGACGTTTCGTGTCTTCGCGTGCGAAATACAAAGGTTGCAAGGCTTTCTGCAAAACAAATGCTGGCAAGCCAAGGCCATAAACGGTGACAGCCAAGGCCGTTGCTGCCGTATCGTCTGAATCGAATGCACCGCGTTCAAACAGGACACTAACCAAGGGAACCGGGATCACCATCAACGCGACAGCGGCAGGTATTGTCAGCGCAAGCGCCAATTCAGACGCGCGATTAAATGCATCCCGCCCGCCGGCCTCGTCGCCGGCGGCGAGACGGCGGCTTAGGTCGGGCAACAACACAACGCCCAGCGCAATCGCAACCACCCCTAACGGCAACTGATACAGGCGGTCCGCATACGACAGCCATGCAATAGCACCATCAAAAAATGACGCTACTTGGCGACCAACCAACAAATTCACCTGCATTACCCCACCCGCAAGCATTGCAGGGCCTGCGATTATGGCCAATCGTTTCATGTCCGGTGTCATACGCGGAAGCCTTGGCAGCAACGAAATTCCTGCCCGACGTGCCGCGACCCAAACCAGCGCAAGTTGGGCGATACCAGCTATCGGCACCCCCCACGCAAGGAACAACCCGGTCCATTCTTGGCTTTCCTCTGGGGTGCATTTGCATCCTGAACTGCTCAAAAGAACTGCAGAGATCAGAACAATATTTAACAGGACAGGTGCAGCTGCAGCGGCAGCAAAACGCCCAGTCGCGTTCAAAACACCAGACGCTAGCGCAGCCAGCGAAATAAACAGGATATAGACAAACGCGATCCTCCCATAATCGACGGCCAGATTGAAACGACCATCGTCAGCGAAACCACCGGCCATCGCGAGTATCAACCATGGCATGGCTATTTGAGCCAAGACGGTCAACACGATTAGGATGGTCGCCAAACCTGCAAAGGCATCACGCGCAAATTCTTCTGAGTTGTCACCCGCTTCTAGCTTTTTCGAAAACAACGGCACAAACGCCATGTTAAACGCGCCTTCGGCAAAGAACCGGCGGAACATGTTAGGAAGCGCAAAGGCAATCAGGAATGCCTCGGCAACAGGGCCAGCGCCCAGAAATCCGGCAATCAGAATGTCGCGCACGAAACCCAGAATGCGGCTTAACAAGGTCCAGACGCCTACTGTCAGAAAGCCTGAGATCAATCGAATGGGTTTCATGGCTGCTGTGCCTTTGTATGTTTGCCCTGTTTTAAGACAGGGGGCGTGCAAACTCTATGCTTAACTTGTGCAGGCCTGTGCTGTTCATTCAATTCAACGTCGACTAGTATACCAATTATCAATGTCGGGAGGACAAAATTGAAGGTATTAGTCGCAGGAACTGGTTTTGCTGGCGAAGGCCACACTGATGCTTTTCGTGCCGCAGGTGCAGACGTTGTTGGCATGGTTGGGCGAACCCCGCACGTCGTGCGGGACGTCGCTGCGAAAAAATCCATTCCTTATGCGGGCACCGATTGGGCGGCAGCCCTAGAAACCTGCAAGCCAGACATCGTCACAATAGCTACCCCGGGCGGTGCGCACTTTGAACCAATCAAACAAGCGCTTCACTATAGTTGCCATGTCTTTGTCGATAAACCCATGACCCACAGTGGGGAAACGGCGGTCGAACTGACAGAACTGGCCGAACAAAAAGGCGTCAAAACCGCTTATGCCGCCAGTTTTCGTTACACAGCCAGCGTTCGCCACGCGCAAGAACTGCTCGCTGCAGGCGCAATCGGTGAGCCGACAGAAGTCGAGTGTATCTCTCATTTCAACCTTGAACGCGACATTCCGTTCGGGTGGTCGCACCGAGCTGAAGACGGCGGCGGGCGGTTGAACAACAACTTCACCCACACCCTATCAATCGTCTCAGCTGTCGTCGGTGATAAGATTACGTCAATCAGCGGCGAGGTCCGCGATGACTTGATACGTGCGCCCATTGTCGAAGGTGTCCATAACTTTGCAACGCGACGCGATTTCATCCCCAAAGACCTAAACGACCCATCGATTAAATGGGGGGCCAGCAATGTGGAATGGTCGTACACCGTCTTAGCGCAAATCGAGAGCCCGTTCGCGGAGAGGCCGGTTTCGGTTTTGTTCAAACATGGCGGTTTAGTCCCTCGGTTTAACGATGATCACATTGTCTTTTATGGAACCCAGGGCGCAATTTATCTGCAAGGTCATTATGGCAGCGGCCAACTGTCCCACTATGGTTCGGACAAACAATGGACCAACTTGCCACTACCTGAGCATATCGCTGCTTCGACACCAAATGTCCCAGGCGAAACTGAACAATGCTGGCACTACATGATAAACGAATTTCTACGCGACATTCGCGGCGAAACCGTCGCCCCCTACCCGACCTTTACTCAAGGCAGTCAGTACCAGCAGTTCATTGACCTGATAAGACGTAATGCAAATTGGACTGATGTGACCAAACTTGAAGGAAGCGCGTCATGAAAATAACGGGTGCGAAAGTCTTCGTTGGTGGCCCAGGCAAAAACTATGTCACATTAAAAATCATGACAGATCAGGGCATTTACGGCCTTGGCGATGCCACGTTGAATAACCGTGAAACCCTGCCTGCTGCGTATCTGCAAGACTACCTTATCCCGAACCTAATCGGGATGGATCCACGCAATTCCGAAGACATCTGGCAGTTTTTCTATCGCGGTGCCTATTTCCGCAAAGGTCCTATTGCTATGGCGGCCTTCGGTGCCATCGACATGGCGCTGTGGGACATTAAAGGCAAGCTTGCGAACATACCTTTGTACCAATTGTTTGGCGGGAAAAGCCGCGATGGCGCGATGGTTTACGCCCATGCAACTGGTGCCGACCTGCCTGATTTGATGGATAACATCGCCGCCTATGTCGAAGATGGGTACAAGGCCGTGCGCGTGCAATGCGGAATCCCTGGCATGCCAACGGCCAGTTATGCCGTGCCCGAAACAAAAGGCGCGTCAAAAGATTACATTACCGATTTCAGTGGCATCATCCCAAAAACGGAAATCTGGGACACCGACACATACATGCGGTACATGCCCAGCGCCTTGGCCGAAATCCGCGCCAAGTTTGGCCCAGACATGAAACTTTTGCATGACGTTCATCACCGCCTTACCCCGCGCGAGGCCGCGGCGTTTGCCAAAGAAGTCGAACCCATTGGGCTGTTCTGGTTAGAAGACCCAACCCCTGCCGAAGACCAGAATGCCCTGCGCATGCTCCGTCAACATTCAACCACACCGATCGCAATTGGCGAAGTCTTTAACTCCGTTTGGGAGTGCAACCAATTGATCCAAGATGAGCTGATCGATTTCATCCGCCTTGCCGTAACCTATGGCGGGGGTATCACGCCGATGAGACGCATCATTGACCTTGCTGGCTTTCACAATGTGCGCACTGGGTTTCACGGCGCACCCAGCCATTCCCCCATTTCAATGGCCGCGCAACATCATTTGAATGCGTGGGCCCCAAATTTCGGAATTCAAGAATACTTAGTCCTTGGCACTCCAGAGTGCGATGCATTGTTCCCATCAGACCACCGTATGGACAAGGGGATGTTCTACGTCAGCGATGCACCTGGCCTTGGTGTTGATTTTGATGAAACCGAAGCTGAACGCTACAGCTATTCAGTAGGCAGCCACCCAATTGTTCGCCTACAAGACGGCACGATGTGGAACTACTGAGCCTTTGAATGGGCATCGTAACTTGCAGTCAGTTCATGACGTAAGAAATCACCGAAATTTAAAGAGGCAAACTGCGGTATTCCCGTGCCCGGAAGCGGTGCAATGTCTGCCGAAACATGTGGATCATAGAAGAACGGAACAGAATAACGTTCTTTTCCAGTTCTATTGATTACGCGGTGAGGCGTAGATAGTAGTCGCCCGTTCGACATGCGGTGGAGCATATCTCCAACATTCACAACGAAAGCATTCTCCATAGGTGGCGCATCAACCCATTGCCCTGATGGGGTTTGGACTTGCAACCCACCGACGTCATCTTGGGCCAGAAAGGTAAGGCAGCCAAAGTCTTTGTGCGGCGCGGACCCATATAAATCGTCTGGTGCCTGCGGCGGCTGCGGCGGATAATGTAGCAATCGCAACCAGAATGTTGGCAGCTCAAATTTTTTCATAATCCCCGCTTCGGTCACCCCGAGGGCACTCAAAGCTAACCGCATCATCTGTTCGCCTAATTTTGTCATTGCCTCAGCGTAGGCCTCGCAGGTGCTGCGAAAACCAGCCAATGCAGGCCATTGGTTCGGCCCTGACAGATACACTTTCCCGTCTACAAATTGATCTTCGCGCATCATCATAAACGAAGACGATTGGTTAGGCTTTGTAACCTCAGCAAGGTCGGTTGTTACATCTGTCGACGTATTGATCGCGATATATCCGCGGTGGTTTTCATCCAGTGCAACCAGTTGTTTTTGCTGCTCTGGGAGAGCGTGAAATGCTCGAGACGCAGCAAACATCCGCGCCCGCAGTTCTGGAGAAATGCCATGGTTAACGACATAGGCGAACCCGGTTTCGCCATAGGCAGCCAAAAAATCGGCTGCCAATCGGGCACGGTTACCCCCGTCAAATAACGGTTCAAGGTCGAGAATGGGAATGTCTGTAAAATCACTCATCTTCGACTTTTCAGTTAGCCTAGCCGCACTTAGAATAACCACAATCGGCGCAGGTCATACACCCCTCGACCATGCGTAGCTCATAACTGCCGCAGCTAGTACAGGCCTTGCCTTTTGGTTTCATTGTAACCACGTCGGCTTGCGGGTCTGATTTTAGCCCCATGCCTTCGCCTTCCAGGAACCCTGTGGCCACCATGTGCTTTTCAATGACGCCACCAATGGCAGCCAGGATAGACGGTACATACTTGCCGTTCATCCACGCACCGCCCCGTGGGTCAAATACGGCCTTCAACTCTTCTACCACAAACGACACATCACCACCCCGACGGAACACCGCAGAAATCATGCGGGTCAAGGCCACAGTCCACGCGAAATGTTCCATATTTTTGGAATTGATGAACACCTCAAATGGGCGATGTTGCCCTTGATGAAGAATGTCGTTCACTGTGATGTAAATTGCATGCTCACTATCCGGCCATTTCAGCTTGTAAGTTTGGCCTGTCAGCTCGCCAGGGCGGTCCAAAGGTTCCGTCATATAAATGACGTCGCCTGCATTCTGGTCCGCAACCATTTCGGCTGGCGCGTCTTTCTCGGGTTCAACCGACAGAACGGACCCTGTTACATCGTTGGGACGGTAGGTCGTGCAGCCCTTACAGCCACTGTCCCAAGCTTCCATGTAGACGTCCTTGAACGACTGAAAATCAATGTCTTCCGGCACGTTAATGGTTTTCGAAATCGAGCTATCGACCCATTTTTGCGCCGCGGCTTGCATCCGTACATGGTCGAGTGCAGGCAGTGTCTGCGCATTGACAAAATAATCTGGTAACTCTGTGTCGCCAAACTTTTCACGCCAAAGGTTCACTGCGTAATCCACGACCTCTTCTTCGGTTCGTGTGCCGTCCTTTTGAAGAACTTTGCGTGTATACGCATATGCAAACACCGGTTCGATCCCCGAGGACACGTTGCCTGCATAAAGACTGATCGTACCTGTTGGTGCTACAGACGTAAGCAATGCGTTCCGAATACCGTGTTCGCGGATGGCCTCGCGCACATCATCATCCATCTGCAACATATTGCCAGACGCCAAATATTGCTCGGCATCAAATAACGGGAAAGCACCTTTTTCCTTTGCCAAGTCCACCGACGCCAAATATGCGGCGCGGGCGATCTGTTTCATCCAATGTTCAGTCTGACGCGCCGCCTCCTCGGAACCATATCGAAGGCCCGTCATCAACAAAGCATCGGCCAACCCAGTTACACCAAGGCCAATACGGCGCTTTGCTGCAGCTTCTTGGGCTTGCGCCTCAAGCGGGAAGTTTGACGCGTCTACAACATTGTCCATCATGCGGACAGCTGTGGCGACCAAGTCGGTCAAAGCCACATCATCAATTTCAGCATTCGCCTCAAACGGGTTCTCGACCAAACGCGCAAGGTTGACAGACCCAAGCAAGCAAGCGCCATAGGGCGGCAAAGGCTGTTCGCCGCATGGGTTGGTCGCTGCAATGCTTTCGCAGTAGTTCAAGTTGTTCATCGTATTGATGCGGTCGATGAAAATGACACCTGGTTCGGCGTAATCATAGGTCGACTGCATGATCTGGTCCCACAATTCGCGAGCCTGAACAGTTTTGGCGACTTCCCCATCCCAAACCAGATCCCACGGCTTGTCAGCTTTTACAGCTTCCATAAAGGGATCAGTCACCAAAACAGACATGTTGAACATGCGCAAACGTGCAGCATCGGATTTGGCTGTGATGAAATCTTCCACATCGGGATGATCACACCGCATAGTGGCCATCATCGCCCCTCGGCGCGACCCAGCCGACATGATCGTGCGGCACATGGCATCCCAAACATCCATGAAAGATAGCGGGCCAGACGCGTCAGCTGCGACCCCTTTAACAATCGCGCCCTTTGGGCGGATGGTCGAAAAATCATAGCCAATGCCGCCACCTTGCTGCATCGTCAGCGCGGCCTCTTTAAGGTTGTCAAAGATTCCGCCCATTGTGTCAGGGATCGTTCCCATTACAAAACAGTTGAACAATGTCACGCTACGATCAGTACCTGCACCAGCCGTAATTCGCCCCGCTGGGAGATACTTGAAATCTTCCAACGCAGAATAAAATTTCTTTTCCCATTGGGCAGGCTTCTTTTCTACAGATGCCAATGACTTCGCGACACGCGACCATGTCTCTTCAACCGATGCGTCCAACGGTGTGCCGTCAGCCTCTTTCAGGCGGTATTTCATGTCCCAAATTTGTTCAGCAATAGGGGCGGCGAAACGGGTCATAGGTCGTCCTTCTTAAGGATAGCTGGCAGAATCGGAGAGGAGCCCCTACCCTACCAGATGTTGTGTTGATTTGGAACAATTTGTGAACATATAGTTGAGATCGAAATGAATCAGACCCTACATCTTCAGAAATTGTCCGTCGGGACTGAGACCGTAGCAGACCTTGCCGCGTGGCAAAACCGCAAAGGCGCCCAGAATGACCTACCGTACCACATTACTCGCATGTGGCCAAAACGGGCAGATGAAATTTTGGATGGTGGGTCAATGTATTGGGTCATCAAGGGGTCACTACAATGCCGCCAGCGAATTGTTCGTTTTGACGAAGTTTTCGGCTCTGATGGTATTCGGCGCTGTGCAATCATTTTGGACCCAGAACTGGTACGTGTCGCCCCAACACTGAAACGCCCGTTCCAAGGATGGCGATACCTAAAATCAAGCGATGCACCCGTAGACCTTCCAAAGGGGCGCGAAGCCGAAGAACCATTGCCTGAAGCCTTGAACGCAGCACTGGCTGAAATCGGGCTTTTATAATCTTTCGATCAGAACCAGCAGAGGTTCCGCAGCAATTATGGCTCAAAGAATGTTATGCGTTGAGCTTTGACACCAGCGCTTTAAACGTGTCCCGTTGGTCTTGTGTCCACGTGGCGCGCCGCCCTCTAAACAGCGTCGCTTGACTAGCGTGGATCATACCGTCGTCCAAGATTTTCAAACCGTTCGCCCGCAATGTTTCACCTGTCGAGGTAATGTCAGCTACGGCCTCAGCTGTTTCATTTCGGATCGTTCCTTCAGTCGCGCCTTGACTGTCGACAAGCTGGTAGTCGGCGACCCCATTGTCGCGCAGAAAATCACGGACCAAGCGGTGATATTTCGTCGCGATACGCAACCGGAAACCATGGTTGGCTCGAAACGCGGCTGCGACGGCATCAAGGTCGTCTAACGTTTCAACATCAACCCAAGCATCCGGCACCGCGATGATCAAATCTGCGCCGCCAAATCCCATGCGTTCGACTTCGACGACCCGCTGATCCCAATTGCTCAGTTTTTCGCGGATAAGGTCGGACCCAGTCACGCCCAGTTGGATACGGCCCGCTTCAAGCTCACGGGGGATTTCACCGGCGGACAACAACACCAGTTCAACACCATCGATTCCATCTACGGCACCAGCGTATTCTCGGTCATGGCCCGATTTACGAAGTGTCACACCTCGATTGGCAAACCAATCAAAGGTCTTTTGCATCAGCCGCCCCTTGGACGGTACACCCAGCTTCAAAGTCATTGGGTTTCCTCCATCGCGACAACCGCTGCGGGTCGAATAACGCCGCCCACGGCAGGCACACCTGTACCCCCACCAAGAACAGTCGTTAGCGCGTCGTACCGGCCACCAGTTGCAACAGGAGGCAAATTTAGGTGTGCAGGTGCTTCGAACCCGAAAACAAAGCCATCATAATATTCCATGGATGTGCGCCCATAGGCCGTTTCGAACGGCAACGTATCAATGTCGATACCACGTGCGGACAACGCATCAAGACGCGCAGCAAGGCCATCTACAGCACCTGATATAGACCCCAGATCGACTGAAATGTCGCGCAATGCCGTCAATGCGTTTGGCGCCGTTTCGCGAACTGCCAACAACGTATCAAGAAGTTCACGTTCCATCCCCGACAAAGGAGGCGTCGTCGCGTCTTCACGCAGCGCATCGATACGTGCTGCAATTTCTGAACGGCTGCGCAGGCCGAGAACATCGCCAACATTAGCCAGCGGGTCGCCCTGAGCCAACATCGCCGAACGCGAAACCGGAACCGGCAGGACACCGCTAAACCGATCAAGTAAAGACTTGAACCGTCGAGGGCGCCATAAGTGGCGCATCAGCGCAGCACGGCGACGTTCGCTGGTATCGAGCCCTTGGACAGCGGCCCTTAAAATGCCGATATCGCCCGTAACGGGCGCTACGTTCACGTTTGCCAGCAATCCTGCAATCGTTGCAAAAACCTCAGCATCTGCGGCCGCTGGATCGGATCCATCAAAAACCTCGTAACCAACCTGAACATATTCAGTTGGGCGATTTTCGTCTTCTTCTTGTTTGCGAAATACCTTGCCCATGTAGGTGTAGCGTGCGGGTTCCGCACCGTGAGCCATATGCGCCTGAACGACAGGCACCGTAAAATCGGGGCGCAGCATTTGCTCGCCACGCAAAGGGTCTTGCGTGGTGAAAGCGCGCGCGCGGATGTCTTCGCCGTACAGATCCAAAAGAATGTCAGCCGGTTGTAGGTAGTCGGCGTCGGTTACCATCGCGCCTTGTTCAGCGATCACCGATTGGAACGCCCGCGCCCGATCCCAGATCGCGCGGCTTTGATCACCACTCATGACGATTGGTCCGCAAGAAGTTGAGTGATCCGCGCAACCAAATCAGCGCGTGGAATTTCGAACTGGCTTGGCCGTTCTTTCCATTCTTCATGGGTAGCCGTTTCTGCAATCTTCGCACCAAGGATCAGGTCTTTGACCTGCAAAATACCTTGTTCCAACTCATCGCCCCCCTGAATGATTGCGATTGGCGAATTGCGTTGGTCTGCATATTTCAACTGGTTTCCAAAGTTCTTCGGGTTACCCAAGTACATTTCCGCACGAATGCCGGCCGCCCGAAGTTCGGAAACGATCGCTTGATAATCCGCCATCCGGTCGCGGTCCATTACCGTTACAACCACAGGGCCCGTTGTTTCAGTGCTCAAACGGCCCTTCATGTGCAGTGCAGCCAACAATCGGTCAACTCCGATGGACACACCCGTCGCCGGGACCTCTTGGCCCGTAAATCGTTTGACCAAGTCATCATAACGTCCGCCACCAGCGACAGATCCGAACGACCGAGAGCGGCCCTTCTCATCTTTAATTTCGAACGTCAGTTCCGCCTCGAACACGGGGCCCGTGTAGTACCCTAGCCCGCGCACCACGGAAGGGTCGATGATGATCCGGTCAGGGCCGTATCCACCTGCGGCCAACAAATCGGCCATCTGTTGCAACTCGTCGACACCTTTTGCGCCCACGTCACTGTCCCCGATTGCAGCACGCAAATTGGCAAGTGTACCAGCTGTATCGTCTGCCTTGGATGTCAGAAACGCGATAACCGGTTCAGCCTGTTCCGCATCTAGCCCAACGCCATCAATATAGGCACCTGAGGCGTCCAAGCGCCCTTTTCCCAGAAGTTCACGCACACCGCTTTCGCCCACTTTGTCGAACTTGTCGATGGTGCGCAAAACGTCGGCCTTTTGGGCGTCGTCAGACAGGCCCATAACCTCGAGAACGCCATTCAGAACCTTGCGGTTATTGATACGAATAACGTAGTCGCCACGGTCAATTCCGACGGCTTCTAACGTGTCTGACAACATTGCGCAGATTTCAGAATCTGCCGCAATTGAACCAGAACCAACAGTATCTGCATCACATTGATAAAACTGGCGGAACCGCCCGGGCCCGGGCTTTTCGTTGCGCCAGACGGGCCCCATCGCAAAACGACGATAGGGTGTTGGTAGATCATTGCGGTGCTGCGCAAATACACGTGCTAAGGGTGCCGTCAGGTCATACCTAAGGGCCAGCCAGTCGCCGTTGTCTTTGTCGTCTTCTTCTTGCCATGCGAAAACGCCTTCATTGGGGCGGTCTACGTCTGGCAGGAACTTACCCAACGCCTCTACCGTTTCTACAGCGGCACTTTCCAACGCTTCGAACCCGTACCGATGATACACACCCGCAATCGTGCGCAGCATGTCGGTGCGTTGTGCAACCTCAGCGCCGAAATAATCGCGAAACCCTTTAGGGGTCTGCGCCTTGGGACGGGGTGTTTTCTTTGGCTTTGCCACGGGAGTCAGCTCCGGCTTTGTATGTTCCCCCGCGCTTTACCGTGCATCCGGTGGCCATGCAACGCTGGCCCGCCGGATGGGGTCAGGTTTCGGGTAATTGTGCCAACATCATCGCCAATAGATCGGCCTCTTTATCTTCGATAAGGTCTGGCCCCGACCGCCATGCAATGGATATGGCCACCTTCGCTGCAGCCCAGCGCATCAGGCGCAATCGATCCACCCCAAACCGGTCAGACCACAAATCAGCGCAAGCGTGGAACCACGCAGGGTCACGTTGCAGCGTCTCTTTGCCGATTGGGTTCCGGAATGCATTGGCCAGCTCAAAGGTTTTGTCGCCAAACAGTCCTTTGGCGTCAAAGGCCCGCCAGCCATCTGGTCCCAACTTAATGTTGTCATGGTGCAGGTCCCCGTGAAGCGGTCGAATATCTGTTGTTGTCGACAACAGATCACGGGCTATTGCTTGGCCGCGGCGCATATCAGTCTGCAAGGTTGTTGGACAGGTCGCAGAAAACCGAATTGAAAACACATCAGCGCACCAATCATTCAGTGGTGTCAGCCCGCTGACCGTTCCCGCAAACCCATGAACCGCATTTGCCACATCGACCAAATGCGCACGCGCGATTTCGTCCTGCCCAGCGCGGGCCAAATCACCCAAAGAGGGGCCATCCAGCCATTCCAGAACAACCGCACGGCCATCTTGCGCCAACACCCGAACAGCGCCCTGTCCGTCCAAAGCACGTAACAGGTCAAACCCTGGCCCTTCATGGCTGAGCGATGGCTTATGATAGATCTTAAGCGCAGCCTGTTGCCCCGCATGTTCGACCTGCCACACGCGCGCGATTGGGGTATCATCAACAAAAACGGGAGATTTCAACTGAAAGTGACGCAGTATATCTTGCGGTGGCAATGGTGGTTCTAACGTCATTCCCAAATTTTGCACGAACGCGCCCCCTTCACAATGGCACTCAACTGCCCTAGCTGATGGGCATGAATGATCTTACGAACCTTGAAGAAAAAATTGCCCACCTCACCCGCGCTGTGGATGAGATGTCGGACATCGTTGCACGCCAAGAACGTGAAATCAGCCGCCTGACGCACAGGGTTAAGATGTTGATGGAACGCGAAGCCAGCCGCGAATATGACGCTGGTGGGTCAATCCCGTTGGCAGATCAAAAACCGCCGCATTGGTAAGTGTCCTTCGGACAATCAGCCGTCCTTTAGGGACATCGCCAAGACTTCACCATCATGCACAAGAATTTGCGCCCATTGCGTTGGCACCGCGCTAAACGTGCCGCCAAAGAAATCATAGACCGTTATAAAATGGGTGTTCTGACTTAACCGTGCGGTGCGTTCACCACAGGGTTGCCCTCGGCCAACACGACAAACACTCGCCTTCAACGCTTCGTAGGCATTATCTGCGGTGCTATATTCAATGCGTTCATTGCTGGCCTGATAACGTACAAATTCATGGGTTTGGATATCACCAGGCACAACAACGGCGCCCGTGAATGTGCGCGCGCAATTGTCAGCAAAGCCTGTAATATAGAACGGTCGGCGCGATGTTGTTTGCGGAATCGTATCATACACACGGAATCCTGCCCCGCCCCCGACCAAACGCCCTAAATTAGACTGTGATACACCACAAACCCGCGCGATCTGCCCGAACGGCATTACAGTTCCTGGCTCGACATCCGTCGAGTCCGGGCCAGTGCGCGGTATATCCGCCCGATCCTGACGCCTGCCAAACAAGCCGCCTAGGCCACGACGAGGTGACTCTACGGCAGCTACCGCGACTGGTTCTTCCTCGGTCGGGGCGTCGACATCGCGCAAGGCCGCTTCAACAGCTGCATTGGTCGGATCATCTGCTTGACGGTTCAAAAGGCGGCCAAACAAACCACCTGCCTGACGTTCTTCGCTTTGCGCCGCCGTCACAGACGCCGAACCATCAGAAACTTCGACATCCGAAAGGCGTGGCACATTACTTAGTGGGTCACCACCGCACCCAGTCAAAAAGCTGGCAAAAACAATACTAACAAGTACGTGGCGCATCTGTGTCCCTCAGAAAATCCTAAGTGACGTTGTACATTCCAAAATTTGGAAGGTCTACCAAACCTTAGCGTGTGGCGAGTCTTTGCCCGTTAACCAATAACGGTTAAACCTCTAGCACCTCGATGACCCCATTTAGACTGCGCAGCGCGCCCTTGATCTGTGGGTTAACTGGGAAATCTTGCCCCAAATCCACATCAATCTCACCCAATTCCAAATCGTCGATCGTGAACATAACCGGCCCACGCCCACCTTTGACTTTGTCACGGATCGCATTGCTCAAAACTTCGTTCACTGTGGGAATTGCCCCAACATCGGACACGAACACCTGCAATCCAGACGACCCAGCGTTTGCTACGGCCATGTCAGCTGGCATAACAGATCGCCCAAGCAGCTTAAGCTGTTCAGATTCCATCGTCGCCTCAACGGTGATCACAACCTGCGTTCCCGTTTCAAGGTGTTCACGCGCCGCTTCTAACGTATCCGAGAACATCGTGACCTCGTATTGACCAGTCGGATCGCTGAGCTGAACAAAGGCAAAGCGGTTGCCACGTGCAGATTTACGTTCCTGACGTCCGGCCACGGTGCCGGCCATTTTGGCAACATGTGCCCCGTTCTCGGCCTTGGCCGTGACCTCATCCAAAGTCAAAACCTTTTCAGAACGTTTAAGCGCAGGCATGTAATCGTCCAGTGGGTGGCCGGATAAATAAAATCCAACGGCCTTGAACTCTTCCGCCAGACGTTCGGCGGGCAACCAATCGGATGCAGCCGACATGCGCGGTTCTGGCAGGTCATCGCCCGCCTCGCCAAACAACGAAACCTGATTGGAATTCTTCTGATCGTGGATCGCGCTGGAATACCCGACCAACGCATCAAGGCTATCGAACACACGGCGCCGGTTGCCATCCAGCACGTCGAATGCGCCGGCGCGGGTTAACATTTCCATCGGGCGTTTACCCACACGTTTCAAATCAACGCGGCGGGCCAAGTCGTAAAGCGTTGCAAATGGTTTGCCATCGCGGCCGTCCACGATCAGGTTCATGGCCTCGACACCCACGTTTTTCAACGCGCCCAGCCCGTACACCAAGGCGCCTTCTTGCACATCGAACGTGGCCAACGAAGTATTTACGCAGGGGGCCTTCCACGGCAGTTCAAGGCCCTTTTTTACTTCTTGGAAATAGACAGCCAGCTTATCCGTAAGGTGGATATCGCAGTTCATGACCCCAGCCATGAATTCCACTGCATGGTTGGCCTTTAGCCATGCGGTTTGATAGCTGACCACCGCATAAGCCGCTGCGTGGGATTTGTTAAACCCGTAGTTCGCGAACTTATCTAGAAGGTCCCAAACTTCTTGTGCTTTCTTTTTGTCGACACCATTTTCGGCCGCACCTGCAATGAATTTTGGTTTTTCGGCGTCCATCGCCTCTTGTAGTTTTTTACCCATCGCACGGCGCAACAAGTCGGCCCCGCCAAGCGAATAGCCCGCCATCTCTTGGGCAATCTGCATAACCTGTTCTTGGTAAACAATAATGCCCTGCGTTTCGTCCAAGATGTGATCGATAGATGGATGCAACGTGTCGCGTTCTGACGTTCCGTTTTTGACTTCACAGAACTTTGGGATGTTCTCCATGGGTCCCGGTCGGTACAGGGCGACCAGCGCGATGATATCTTCGATACAGTCTGGCTTCATGCGCCGCAGCGCGTCCATCATACCGCTGGATTCCACCTGAAACACGGCCACGGTTTTGGCAGCTGCATAAAGTTTGTAAGACGCTTCATCATCAAGCGGGATCGCGTTGATCTCGTTCACCGCGCCGTCGGCGGGTTCGTACAATTGCGTGCCGTCAGCCGCGATATGAATATCGCGTCCGTCTTTAAGGATCAGGTCGATGGCGTTCTGAATAACAGTCAGGGTCTTAAGCCCCAAAAAATCGAACTTTACCAAACCCGCCTGCTCGACCCATTTCATGTTGAATTGGGTTGCTGGCATGTCGGACCGTGGATCTTGATATAACGGCACCAGATGATCCAACGGGCGGTCACCAATCACGACACCCGCCGCGTGGGTCGACGCGTTCCGCAAAAGGCCCTCAACCTGTTGGCCGTAGGTCAGTAGACGGTCGACAACTTCTTCCTCATTTGCCGCCTCACGAAGGCGCGGCTCGTCTGCCAATGCCTTTTCGATAGATACCGGCTTCACCCCCTCGACAGGGATCATTTTTGACAGCTTATCAACCTGCCCATACGGAAGCTGTAAAACACGTCCGATATCGCGCACCGCAGCTTTCGACAAAAGCGCACCAAACGTGATGATCTGGCCGACTTTGTCACGGCCATATTTTTCCTGAACGTACCGAATAACTTCTTCGCGCCGGTCCATACAAAAGTCGATGTCAAAGTCAGGCATCGATACACGTTCGGGGTTCAAGAACCGCTCGAACAGCAGGGAATATCGCAGTGGGTCAAGGTCGGTAATAGTCAACGCATAGGCCACAAGCGAACCCGCACCAGACCCACGGCCTGGCCCCACCGGAATACCCTGATCCTTGCCCCATTTGATAAAGTCAGCGACGATCAAAAAGTAGCCGGGGAACCCCATGCCCTCGATGATATCAAGCTCAAAATCTAAACGTTTTTGATAGTCTTCGACACTACATGCATGTGGGATCACCTTTAGGCGGTTTTGCAATCCTTCGTTGGCCTGACGCCGCAATTCGACAACCTCGTCATCGGCAAACTTGGGCAAAATCGGGTCGCGTAAATAAGCCTTAAACGCGCACCTTTTGGCAATCTCGACCGTGTTCGCAACCGCCTCTGGCAGATCGGCAAACAACGTCACCATTTCTTCTTGTGATTTGAAATAGTGTTGCGGTGTCAGCCTACGGCGCGGTTCGTTTTGGTCAACATAGGCGCCTTCTGAAATACAAATTAACGCGTCGTGGGCTTCGTAGATTTCAGTTTTTGGAAAATAAACATCGTTGGTCGCCACCAATGGGAGGTCCATCGCGTAGGCCATTTCGACATGGCCCCGTTCCGACAACGCCTCGGCTTCGGGCAAGCCGCCATCAACTGGGTGACGTTGCAATTCCACATACAACCGATCTGGGTAGATTGCGGCCAGCTGCGCCATCAAACCTTCTGCAGCAGGGCGTTGACCTGCGCGCAACAAACGCCCGATAGGGCCATCCGGTCCACCGCTCAGGCAAATCAAACCTTCAGAAAACTCGCCGAGTTCTTCGACCGTCACCTGCGGCAACTGATCCCCCTTGTCGACGTATAGGCAGGAGTTCAGCTTCATCAGGTTTTCATAGCCCGCTTCGTTTTGGGCCAGCAAAACGAGCGGTGCAGGCGGTTCTGCACGACCACGCGAGTCGCCGCCCTTCATTTCCAGATCAACCTGGCAACCGATGATCGGTTGAACGCCCGCCTTGGACGCATATTGCGAAAACTCAAGCGCGCAAAACAGGTTATTTGTATCCGTCACCGCAACGGCTGGCATGCCAGCCTTTTCCGCAAAACCACTGATTTTCTTGACTGGAATCGCCCCCTCAAGAAGCGAATATTCCGTGTGCGTGCGCAGGTGTATGAATCGAGGATCAGCCATAGCCGAAACAATAGCCCGCGAGAGCGACCGGCAAAAGAGCCAGTTCACGATCTTGGCGCGCGCCAATGACAGCGCGTTGTAAACACGCGATATTTGCCAATCGTCAACCAATACTTAGCTAGTTAGCTAAGTGTCTTGACAAGCTTAACCACCCCACCTCATATTCACGTCATGACCAACTCACTCGATTCTTCCTTTTCCGCCCTTTCGGACCCAACCAGACGGGCCGTCATCGAACACCTTGTTCGCGGCCCAGCTACGGTTTCTGATCTTGCCGCACCGCACGACATCGCCTTGCCGACCTTCATGCGCCATCTGCGCGTACTGGAAGATTGCGGGCTTGTTCGGTCAGTCAAAAAAGGCCGCGTGCGCACCTGCCACATCGAAGCAGCTCCAATGATGGAACTCCAAGGTTGGCTCGAATGGCAGCGCCGCGTCTGGGAAGGCCGTTTAGACAAACTCGCAGCTCTTGCTGATCAAATTTCAAAGGAAACATAATGCCAACAGACACCGACACATTCACATTCGATCGCGCGATGCCTCTTGCTCCGACCAAATTGTGGGGCCTGCTGACCGACCCCAAAATGCGCGAAATCTGGAGCGCACCAGGTGACGCCGTCCTTGATGTTGTCATTGCGGACACTCGATTGGGCGGCGTCGACCGGCACCGTTGCGGACCAGAAGACGCGCCCGAATTCGAAGTCGAAACCCGTTGGTACAACCTCGACACTCCGCAAGCCGCTACGTTCACCGAAGTCATTGAAGCAGGCGGTATGCGCCTTGGCGCCAGTCTTGTGACCTACGCCCTATCCGAAACCCCTACAGGTTCTGATTTATCCGTTACCGTAGCCGTTACATCCTTTGTCGGCCCCGAGATGATCGAGGAATTCAGAGGCGGCTGGACGGGCGCAATGGAAAAACTGGTAGCGCTTTCGGCAAAGACATTGAATTGATCCCCCTCTTGCCAAATGGCGATTGAACCGCTTTGATGCGGCGTAACAGCAGGGTCTACGCCGCATCGACCCCGCGCCTAACAGCCACTTGGTACCGCGGCGGATAACACTATGAATGTTACGTTTCTTCTGAACGGAGAGACAGTGGAGGTGGAAACACACCCCACTCAGACGTTGCTTGATTGGCTGCGTGAAACCAAAAACCTTACTGGAACGAAGGAAGGCTGCAACGAAGGCGATTGTGGCGCATGCTCTGTCATGGTCACCGACAACGCAGGCGCACGAACGTTGAACGCCTGCATCCTGTTCATGCCTCAACTCGAAGGCAAAGCCGTTCGCACGGTTGAAGGGATAGCAAGCAGTGACGGCACGTTGCACCCTGTCCAGCAAGCAATGGTCGATCACCACGGGTCGCAATGTGGTTTTTGCACGCCTGGTTTTGTGGTTTCTATGGCGACCGCCCACCTGCAAGGCCGCACTGACCACGACGATGTACTGGCCGGCAACCTGTGCCGCTGCACGGGCTACGCCCCAATTATTCGGGCCGCGAAAGCGACCGAAGGGGTGCCCGTTCCCGTTCACATGCATGACACCCCTATTACCGATGATGGCAAGACCGTTCCTTGGGCGCCAGAAACCAGTGATGCACTTGCTGAGTGGTATTTGGCAAACCCAGAAGGCACATTGATTGCAGGCGCAACGGACGTCGGGCTTTGGGTGACAAAACACTTCGCAGACTTGGGCGATGTTGCCTTCTTGAACCGGTGCAAAGACCTGCAGCAAATCGACGAAACACAGGATCGCCTTCGCATTGGCGCGGCTGTATCCATGACAGATGTGTTGAACGCTGTGCGCATGGCGCATCCTTCTTACGCCGACATGATCCGCCGGTATGGATCAGAACAGGTTCGCAATGCGGCAACGATTGGCGGAAACATCGCCAACGGGTCGCCCATTGGGGACAACCCGCCCGCCCTGATCGCGCTTGGGGCAACCCTACATTTACGGCGCGGAGACACCCGCCGTGCCCTCCCGATTGAAGATTTCTTCATAGAATATGGCAAACAAGACCGTGGCGAGGGCGAGTTTGTCGAGGCAGTCACCCTACCCAAGTCGGCACCGAACCTGCGGTGTTACAAGCTTTCAAAACGGTTTGACCAAGACATTTCTGCGGTGTGCGGATGTTTCAACATCACGCTAGACGGCGAAACGATTACAAGCGCGCGCGTCGCGTTTGGTGGCATGGCCGGAACCCCGAAACGGGCAAGCGCGACTGAGGCAGCATTGGTCGGACAAACCTTGTCATCCGAAACCGCAAAACGTGCGTCCGTTGCCCTTGCGTCTGATTTCACTCCGTTGACCGATATGCGCGCATCAGCGGACTACCGCATGCAAGCAGCCCAAGGCCAGTTGCACCGCTATTTCGCAGATCTTACCGGTCAGCAAACGAATGTGTTGGAGGTTCAGCCATGACTGTCACTAAACCTCTTCACCATGATGCCGCCAAACTGCATGTGACCGGCCAAGCCCGTTATGTCGATGACATCCCAACGCCAGCTGGAACGCTGCATCTTGCCTTCGGAACAAGTACAATCGCATGTGGGAACATCAAAGAAATCAACCTTGATGACGTGCGGCAGGCCCGTGGCGTTAAGCAGGTTCTGTTAGCCCAAGACTTACCATTCGCTAATGACGTTTCCCCATCAGCGCACGATGAACCGATGCTGTCGGACGGCACAATTCATTACCTCGGGCAGCCGATCTTTCTTGTTATCGCAGACACACACCTCAATGCCCGTGCTGCGGCGCGTCTGGGGCAAATAACCTATGATGAGAAAACTCCAATCCTATCAATCGAACAGGCCATGGCTGCCGATGCGCGGTTCGAAGACGGGCCGAGGATTTATGCAAAAGGTGACGTGGATAGCGCGTTAAAATCTGCCCCCCACCGTCTCACCGGACGCTTTGAAATGGGTGGACAGGAACATTTTTACCTTGAAGGTCAGGCCGCCCTCGCCCTGCCGCAAGAAGGGGGCGATATGGTGGTGCATAGCTCCACGCAGCACCCCACCGAAATTCAACATAAAGTCGCCGATGCCTTAGGCACACCGATGCACGCAGTGCGCGTTGAAATCCGCCGCATGGGTGGTGGGTTTGGAGGAAAAGAAAGCCAAGGCAATGCCCTGGCTGTCAGCTGCGCAATCGCCGCACGAGCCACCGGCCAACCGTGCAAAATGCGGTACGACCGCGACGACGACATAATGATCACCGGCAAACGCCATGATTTTCGTATTGAATACGACGTAGGTTTTGACGACACCGGCAAACTCACAGGCATTGATTTCACCCATTATACACGGTGCGGATGGGCGCAGGACCTATCCCTTCCTGTGGCTGATCGTGCCATGCTGCACGCGGACAACGCGTATCTTTTGCCCGCAGCACGCATCACATCTCATCGCCTGAAAACCAACATGCAAAGCGCGACCGCCTTTCGCGGCTTTGGTGGGCCGCAAGGCATGATTGGCATCGAACGGGTTATGGACCATATCGCGCGCACATTGGGGCTAGACCCCGTAGAGGTGCGGAAGGTGAACTACTATGCGCCGCACTCAGAACTTGCTGAAACGTCAAACGGCGCGGGCACGGCCAAACGGTTTGGCGGGGCCTATTCGCCCGTTGAAACAAGCGCCGACAACACAACGCCCTATCATATGCAGGTCAAAGATTTCATCCTGCATGAAATGACCGAAAAACTATTGGCAGACGCCGACTATGCCAAACGTCGCGCCGCAATCATGGATTGGAACGCAACCCATGAGACGTTGAAAAAAGGCATAGCATTCAACCCTGTAAAGTTTGGCATTTCGTTCACATTGACCCATCTTAATCAGGCTGGTGCTTTGGTTCATGTGTACCAAGACGGGTCGATCCACCTGAACCATGGCGGTACCGAAATGGGACAAGGGCTGTTCCAAAAGGTTGCGCAAGTGGCAGCCTCTCGGTTTGGCGTTGGTATGGACACTGTCAAAATCACGGCTACGGATACCGGCAAGGTCCCCAACACATCCGCGACTGCCGCTTCGTCGGGGTCGGATTTAAACGGCATGGCGGTGCAGGCGGCTTGCGATACATTGCGCAACCGGATCGCTGCCTGTTTGGCCGACCTGCATCAGGTTTCGCCCGAAGACGTGGTTTTTGCAGACGGGCAAGTCCACGTCGGTGCGGTTTCGCTTTCCTTCGCGAAAGCTGCCCAAACAGCTTATGAAAACCGCATCAGCCTGAGCGCCACAGGGTTTTACAAAACGCCTGATGTTGCGTGGGACCGCATTGCGGGTTCGGGGCAACCGTTCTTTTATTTCGCCTATGGCGCTGCAATTTCCGAAGTCGTGATCGACACATTAACAGGTGAAAACCGCTTGCTGCGGGTGGATGTTTTGCACGATGCAGGCGCCTCATTGAACCCTGCCTTGGACATCGGACAGATTGAAGGCGGGTTCGTGCAAGGGGCAGGATGGCTAACCACAGAAGAGCTGGTCTGGGACGACTCTGGCCGTTTGCGTACCCACGCCCCGAGCACTTACAAAATACCTGCCTGTTCCGACAGGCCCGATGTTTTCAACGTCGCCCTTTGGGACGGTGAAAACCCAGCCGAAACCATTTACCGGTCCAAGGCCGTCGGTGAACCACCCTTTATGTTGGGCATTTCTGCACACTTGGCATTGGCCGATGCCTGCGCCGCCTGCGGGGAACATGATGCAGACCTTCAGGCCCCCGCAACCGCTGAAGAGGTGTTGCAAGCTGTACATAGGGCGCGCGGATGACGGGCGCCATCACCGTCACCGTCGCGTCAACGCGCGGTTCCGTCCCCCGTGAGGCCGGCACATCCATGCGTGTTTGGGCCGACGGGCAAAGCGGCACCATAGGAGGTGGCGCGCTGGAATTCGAAGCCGCACGACAAGCGCGCGACATGCTTAAAACAGGAACAACAACGGCCGAACGTGTCATCCCCCTCGGCCCAGATCTGGGTCAATGTTGCGGTGGGTCTGTCACCCTAAATTTCACCCACGAAGATGCAGTTTATGCGCACACCGCACCTCCGCTTTGGATATGGGGTGCGGGGCATGTCGGCCGTGCGATTGCTGGGGTCATGGCCCCAATGGACGACCGCGCGATCACAGTCGTCGATACCAGCACGGACCGAATGCCGCGTGATTTGCCCACCCAAATTTCGCCACTGGTGGCCTCCGATCCAGTGCGGGTTGTGGCCCATGCACCGAAAGGTGCAGACCATATCATCGTCACTTATTCCCACGACCTTGATCTTGCCTTGTGCGACGCCCTTTTGCGGCATGGATTCGCATCCTGCGGATTGATCGGGTCGCACACCAAATGGGCACGTTTTCAGCGCCGACTGACCGGCATGGGGCATGCAGACGCCCAAATATTGCGCATCGCTTGCCCAATAGGCAGTCCGGCCCTTGGGAAACACCCGCAGGCCATTGCAGTTGGCGTTGCGGCGGCGTTAATCTGTCCGTCGGCAGATTTAACCACCGATCTGCCCGCACATATGAAGACAGGGGAAAGCACCGCATGACACGTGCCTTGATGGAACTGAACGGGCTGACCAAAGCCTACCCTGGTGTGGTTGCCAACAGCGACGTGTCTTTCGACATAATGGCGGGCGAAGTCCACGCCCTGTTGGGTGAAAACGGTGCAGGAAAATCTACTTTAGTCAAAACTATTTACGGATTGGTTAAGCCCGATACCGGAACCATGATGTTGGATGGAAAACCGTTCGCCCCGGCTGAACCCCGTGCGGCGCGCGCGGCAGGTATCGCCATGGTTTTCCAGCATTTTTCCTTATTCGAAGCGCTAGATGTCGCGGAAAACGTCGCCTTGGGCATGGAAAACCCACCGCCCCTTCGCGATCTGTCACAGCGCATCAAAGAGGTTTCTGAAACATACGGACTGCCATTGGATCCGTCCCGCATTGTAGGGGATTTAAGTGCGGGCGAGCGCCAACGCGTTGAAATTATTCGCTGTCTTTTGCAGGACCCTAAGGTTTTGATCATGGATGAGCCGACATCCGTGCTGACCCCGCAAGAGGTAGAGGTGCTGTTTCAGACATTGCGCAAATTGCGTGATGAAGGGACGGCCATTTTGTATATTTCACACAAGCTCGAAGAAATCCGCGCCCTATGTGATGACGCCACGGTGCTGCGGTTGGGCAAGGTTGTGGGCACCTGCGACCCTCGCGAAACCAGCGCGCGTGAGATGGCAGAAATGATGGTTGGTGGCTCCTTGCATGTCCCCGAACGTGACGGTGGCGAAACCGGTGATGTTTTGATGAAAATCAAAGGGTTATTTGCGACGTCCCCAGCGGAATTCGGAACCGCTCTCAAGGATATCACGCTCGACATTCGGGCTGGTCAGGTACTGGGTATTGGGGGCGTTGCGGGCAATGGGCAAGACGAGCTGTTGGGCGCCTTGTCTGGTGAAATTAGGGTTCCCCCAAATCAGATTTTTCATGGCGACAACGACATTGGCCATCTTGCGCCTGATGCCCGCCGCATTCTGGGGATTTGCGCGGCCCCCGAAGAAAGAATGGGCCATGCCGCAGCACCTGATATGTCATTAACCGAGAACGCAGCCCTAACGGGCAGGAAACGTAAGGCATTGACAAAAAATGGCTTTTTGAACTGGCGCAAGACACGCGATTTCGCGGAAGAGATCATTGAACGGTTCGACGTGCGCACTCCCGGCGCGGGTAATGCAGCGCGGTCTTTGTCGGGTGGGAACCTACAAAAATTCGTCATCGGGCGGGAAATTTTACAAGACCCTCAGATACTTATCGTGAACCAACCCACTTGGGGGGTGGATGCATCGGCGGCAGCGGCCATTCGACAGGCGCTGTTAGACCTTGCCGCCAAAGGCGCGGCGGTGATCGTGATCAGCCAAGACCTTGATGAGCTTATGGAAATTTCGGATTTGTTCGCCGCCTTGAACGAAGGGCGGCTATCTGAACCACGCCCGACCAAGGGGCTGACGGTCGAAGACATCGGGCTGATGTTGGGCGGAGCCCATGACATGGAGGTGGCCCAAAATGCGTAAATTTGACGATATGGGTCCGGTATTGCTCCGGTATTGCTTTGGTATTGCTCGACAGCAATTTTCGCATCTGGAGGGTGCACGATGATAACGCTCGAAAAACGCCCTCAGCCATCGCAGGTTTGGTCAATGGCGTCCCCATTGGTGGCGGTTTTGTTAACCATGATCGCGGGGGCCGGATTGTTTGCCGCGCTGGGACAAGACCCGATTGAAGCCTTGGCGAAGATTTTCTGGGAACCGCTTTTTGGAGAATTCTCATTCTTTTACCGCCCACAGCTTTTGATCAAAGGCGCTCCGTTGGTGTTGATTGCGATTGGGCTATCGCTGGGCTTTCGTGCAGGCATTTGGAACATCGGCGCCGAAGGGCAATACATTATCGGCGCGCTGTCCGGTGCGGCGGTGGCGTTGGCCCTGTACCCATCGGAGGCCCGTTGGCTGGTATTTCCGCTGATGGTGATCGCAGGAGCCTTTGGTGGGTTCGCATGGGCGATGATCCCCGGCATTTTGCGGGTAAAGTTCAAGACAAACGAGATTTTGGTGTCTTTGATGTTGGTCTATGTTGCAGAACAGCTATTGGCATCGATGGCGTTGGGCGCAATGCGCAACCCCGATGGGCAAGGGTTCCCCGGGTCGCGTAACATGGCGCAAATGGATGCGGCGACCAGCTGGATCAACCAATCGGCGGGCATGCATTGGGGCGTCGTTGCGGCGTTTATCGCTGTGATCTTTGCCTATGTGTTGTTGGCGCGACATGTGTTGGGTTTTCAGATCAAGTTGGCCGGACAAGCCCCGCGCGCAGCAGCGTTTTCGGGAACGAACCCCGCAAGGTTGATTTTGTTCTGTTTGGGCACGTCTGGTGCCTTGGCTGGCATGGCCGGGATGTTCGAAATTTCTGGTCCATCCGGCATCGTGAGCATCGATTTTAACGTCGGATACGGGTTCACCGCGATCATTGTGGCCTTCTTGGGCCGGTTGCACCCCGTGGGCATTTTGCTGGCCGCAGGATTGATGGCGCTGACCTATATCGGCGGTGATGTCGCGCAGTCATCATTGGGCCTGCCCGGTGCAGCGATACAGGTGTTCCAAGGGATGCTGCTGTTCTTCTTGTTGGCGGTGGATGTGTTGACGAACTACCGGTTCCGGTTTGGCACAAAGGGGGTCGCGTAATGGACTTTGGATCAATCAACCCGATCTTGTTAATGGCGTCCCTAATGGTGGCGGCAACCCCGATTGTGCTGGCAGCGATTGGTGAATTGGTGGTGGAACGTGCAGGCGTTTTGAACCTAGGCGTTGAAGGCATGATGATTGTCGGGTCCGTATTGGGCTTTGTCGCGGCGATCCATTCTGAAAGTGCATGGGTCGGATTTTTGGTGGCCGCGGTTTCGGGCGCTGGGTTGGCCTTGGTGTTTGGATTGCTCACTCAGTATTTGCTGACCAATCAGGTGGCGACCGGCCTAGCGTTGACGTTGTTTGGCCTTGGGCTGGCTGCGTTGTTGGGCCAAGGGTACTTAGGAACGAAGGCGCCATCGTTCCCTGATCTGCACATTCCGCTGTTGGGCGACATTCCGGTGATCGGGCCGATCGTGTTTCAACATGATCCGATGGTGTACATCGGGTTGGCGATTGTCGCGGGCGTTTGGTGGTTCTTGAACAAGACGCGCGGTGGTTTGGTCCTGCGCGCGGTCGGGGAAAACCACGAAGCCGCCCATGCATTGGGATACCATGTCATTCGCACCCGCCTGTTGGCGATCATGTTCGGGGGCGCGGTTGCGGGCCTTGGCGGGGCGTATCTGTCGATTGTGCGGGTACCGACCTATGCCGAAGGGCTGACCGCTGGTGCGGGCTGGATTGCGTTGGCGATTGTTGTTTTTGCCAGCTGGAAACCAGGGCGCCTTGTGATTGGTGCCTATTTGTTTGGCGGAGTCACGGTTTTGCAGCTGAACCTGCAGGCAGCGGGTGTTGCTATCCCTGTCGAGTACCTGTCTATGTCGCCCTATATTGCAACCATTCTCGTTTTGGTCATTATGTCCGCTGGCAGCGCGCCAGGGTCACTTGGCAAGACGTTCCATGCCTCGCGCTGAGGCCAATTAAACTAAAGTCCTAAGGGGGATTACACATGTTGAGAAGAACACTTTTGGCGAGTGCCGCAGCGGTTGCGGGTCTGTCTGGTTTGGCAATGGCTGATGGCCATGAGCCGGTGAAAGTTGGTTTCGTTTATGTTGGCCCAATTGGCGACGGTGGCTGGACATACGAACACCACCAAGGCCTGTTGGCGGTTCAGGAAGAATTTGGCGATGCGGTTGAAACCGTATTCGTAGAAAGCGTTCCAGAAGGCCCAGACGCAGAGCGTGTGATGACACAGATGGCGCTGGAAGGCGCTGACCTGATCTTCACAACGTCCTTTGGTTACATGGACCCAACGATCAACGTGGCGGCCCAGTTCCCTGACGTTCGTTTCGAGCACGCCACAGGTTACAAACAAGCCGACAACGTGTCTGTTTATTCCGCACGTTTCTATGAAGGTCGCGCGGTTCAAGGCCACATTGCGGGTCAGATGACTGAAAGCAACATCGTGGGTTACATCGCGTCCTTCCCGATCCCGGAAGTTATCCGTGGCATCAACGCAGCTTACATTCACGCCAAAGAAGTGAACCCTGATGTCGAGTTCAAGATCATTTGGGCCTACACATGGTTTGACCCAGCGAAAGAGGCTGAGGCCGCCAACACGCTGATCGAACAAGGTGCGGACATCATCCTGCAGCACACAGATTCTACAGCGCCACAGGCTGCTGCCGAAGCTGCGAACGAAGCTGGTGCAACTGTTTACACATTCGGTCAGGCGTCTGACATGATCGAATTCGCCCCTGCCCCACGCGTATCTTCCATCATCGACAACTGGGCGCCGTACTACATCGAGCGTACGCAGGCGGTGATTGACGGGTCATGGGAAAGCGTTTCCACATGGGACGGCATGGACACTGGCATGGTTGAAATCGGTGAAATCACTGACGCGGTTCCAGCGGACGTGAAAGCATCTGCCGAAGCCATGATTGCGGCGATCACAGCGGGCGAGTACCACCCGTTCACAGGCCCGATCAACAAGCAGGACGGTTCTGTTTGGTTGGCGGAAGGCGAAACTGCCGCTGATTATGGCGACAACGGTTTGGCTGGCCTGAACTTCTACGTTGAAGGCCTGACTGCGGAAGTTCCACAGTAAGCCACGCCCACTTCAATTCGAAAGGCCCACGTTTCGACGTGGGCCTTTTGCGTTTTGGAATGTCTGGTGTGAGCCCAATCTGTAAGTTCGTTATTGGGCTGCATGTGCCCGTCGCACGGAAATTGCTGCAACTGCGTATGTTCATACGCATCTGTGCAGCCGGAAAACCTGCCAACTACTCAGACCACACAGAGAGCTGAGTGCCCTCGGATCACGTCGCGGACGGCGCCGAGGTAGGGAGTTTTTCAATCAAAGACTACTTTTCAAATGCCATTAGGGCAGCAAAAAGTTGTTTCGGTGAGAACAAGAAAATCCTAACGCGGGGGGGTGTTCATCGTGTCCCGCCATTTCAGCCCAAAGTCACTCAACAAGTCGACAGCGTCCTTTGCTTCTTTTAAGCCGTCGCCGTTTATCGCACGCACCTCTTTGATGGCTTGAATTTTGTGACCAGCTCTGACGGTTTTGAGAATATCGTCAATCTCTTCCTCTCGTAGTCGATGAAGCACGTCACGACCAACATGGCGGCGCATTTCAAGGCTTTCTACGAAGAATAGTGTTTTGTCCGTGGGTAGATATCCGACGAGAAAGGCGAGAATGACGAATAATGGCGTAAATCCGTTTCCCGTTACAAAAATCGAAACGAGCGATAGCAGTGCCGCGAGAGCAAAAGGGATAAATCGCCGGGCGGTCGCCTCTTCAATTGCAGCTTTGTCTTCCATTTCAGTCGTCCTCTATTGAAGCCAATATTACGATAGTCAATTGAACGCGCCCTTGCGCCAAAGGTGACCAATGAAAACTAAGGTCAACGCAATAAAGATGAGCTCGGCGAAAAAGGCGATCCAAACGCCAACAAGAATAGGCAGATAGGGGGATAGCCCCTGTGCTACATCCGCGGGATTAACAAACGTAACATACAAAGAGATTGCGCAAAGCAGAATTACCAGCGGGACGGTGGAAAGATGCCGGTTGCGAATGGCAATAGATAGCAACCAACAAGGCACGGCTGGGACCAATCCAAGGCATGCAATCCATAGATAACTCGGCGTAAAGCCATTTGTTGCGCCAAATGCGACGCCGATGCCGCCAGCAATGCCCATGAAAAGGAAGCTAAGTGCTGCCACTCGCAATGCTTGGGGGCCCTCTGTAAAAAAGATCTGCTCAACTTTATCAACGCGATGCATGACAAACCCCTGCAAAAGTCTTTGATAGAACGCGAACCAACAAGGCTAATCTACCTGTCCCGTGTACAACCCTAACAATCGACGCACCCCAATTCCTAAGAAGATGAAAGGTAGCATACTGACGGCGAGCCAGAGGGCATGAGAAAGCGCTCGGTCATATAAATGGCCAAGCGTAGGTTTCTTGATGGGGCCCTCTTCCCGTCTTGCCTCGGCAAAAGCGCCTAAAGAAATAAGTGCGACCAAATCGACCCCGCTCATCGGGTCCGGATCAAGTAACATTAAGGCAAATGCCAGCGCCGCGGAAATCATCAGGACATATTGCGCGTTTTTAGGCAACTTTCTTGGATCGAAGTTAAACTTTGGCTTAGCCGCAAGTGTCTTGTCCTTGGATACAACAATTGGTGGCTTGGTGTGCCCCGGCGGTATTTCACGCTGTCTATCTGTCATAGTGCTGCAATCCGTATCGATGCCAGTAGAGAACCTTGCAATGCATGGATGCCTTTACTGTCTTGCTTTACTTACGTCATACACTTTGATGCTTGGGTTCTATCCCGTCAAGGAATGGCCGTTTTGAAGAGGTCGTTGGGGCCACTGGTCGGTTATTTTTGCATTTGAGAATAAATGCTGCGCCAGCGATAGCCGCAGCGGCACAAGTCCGGTTCGTCCGCAAAGTGGAGAAGACTCCCTGTGTTAGTTCGTGGTTTGGCTGCTGCGAGGCTGGGCGATCAGGCTTCACGGTGTATCGTTCCCATGAACGGGATCAACCGTGCGGTTCGTTTCAAAATCCACTAGCACTTTTGGGCCAACCGCATCATGGTGCTGCGTAAAGTACAGGAGTGTTTTGATGCCATATCGCGGAGCAGGTGGAACAGGGGGCGGCGAAGGGTCGTTTATTCTGGGGCTGATCATGATGATCGCCGGTGGTTACCTTTTGCTGCGTGGCATTATCGTTCAACCGCAGTTGGGGTTTGGCAGCCGGATGTTTGCGGTCGGCGGGTTTCCTGTGACAACGGGCTTAATATTGGTGCCGTTTGCCTTTGGTGTCGGTATGATCTTTTACAACAGCCGCAATTGGCTGGGATGGTTACTGGCGCTTGGGTCTGTTTTGGCCTTGGTCGTTGGGGTGATCGCGAGCATCACGTTTACCTTCACACGCACCAGTGCGTTTGACCTGCTGGTGATCATCATTTTGCTGGTTGGCGGGATTGGGTTGTTCTTACGATCGCTGCGTTCGAGTTAACGATGATCGACTTTTTGGTCATTGGTGGCGGGATTGCAGGCACGTCTGTAGGGGCGCGGTTGTCGACGCTTGGACAGGTTGTGGTTTTGGAGCGCGAAAGCGCCCTCGCCTATCACGCCTCGGGCCGGTCGGCGGCCATGTTCGAAGAAAGCTATGGTTTGCCGTCGACGATTGCGTTGAACAAAGCCAGCCGCGATTACCATTTCACAGCCAACGGCGGCGTCACTAGCGCGCGCGGCTTACTGCTGGTGGGGACACAGGACAACGCTGCCGATTTCGAGGCTGATTTGGTTTCGATGCAGTTGGAAGAAATATCGCGAGAAGACGCATTGGGCCTGATGCCCATTCTAAACGGGTCGGTCACGCGTGCGGGCTATCACGCAGACGCATGGGATTTGGACACAGACAAATTGGTGCAGGATTTCGCACGCGAGGTCCGCGCCAATGGCGGCGCGGTGCGGACGGCGGCAGAGGTATCTGGCCTGACCCGAACCGCCACAGGCTGGGAGGTCATGGTTGGGGGCGACGTATTGCACGCCCGCAACGTTGTGAACGCAGCCGGTGCATGGGTTGACGAGATTGCTACAATGGCCGGTGTCGCGCCCATAGGAATTAGGCCAATGCGGCGATCTATGGCGCGGATACCGGCCCCCAGTGGGCATGATGTATCGGGTTGGCCGTTGGTGTTTGGTGTGGCGGAGTCATGGTATGCAAAACCCGACGCTGGGGCGTTGATTGTTTCGCCCGCAGATGAGGTGCAGATGCCGCCGATGGATGCATGGGCTGACGACATGGTTTTGGCCGAAGGGTTGGCGCGATACGAAGAGCACGTCACAGAACCCGTCACGCAGATGTTGTCGAACTGGGCAGGGCTACGCAGCTTTGCGCCTGACCGTAATTTGGTTTTAGGGCCGGACAATGCAGACCCGACATTCATTTGGATGGCAGGACAAGGCGGATACGGGTTTCAGACGGCCCCCGCCGCCAGCCAACTTGTGGCCGATTTGGTCGCCGCCCGCGCGCCGGAAATTGAGGCCGACATGGTGACCCAGCTGCAGGTCGGCAGGTTCACGAACCGATAATCGTTAAGCGACCGCTGCCATGAGCTCCCACGAGCGCAGCGTCATGAACCCCATATCGCATTCGCCATCCGGCATTACGGTTTCGATGGGAAGGCCTTCGGCATAGATGACGCATTGTTCCGCTGTCGAAATTTGGATGTAGCTGACAGGCGCAGTGACCCGTTCTACCCGAATACGGTCATGGCTGACGGACAAGGATTTTGCCCGCACCAAAACAGCGTCTTCAGCAAACAAAAGCGGCACACGGGCGTTTTCGAACAACACACGATGCTGGGACCCGAGGGTAAGGTCGGCGCGCGGCAAGCCCCGCCCCATAGCGCCTTGAGCAATACGTACAGGATAGTGGTTCCGCTCGGCAGGCGCAGACACGACTTCGCAAAGTTCGGTGATGGGTTGCGCACCTTTGTCACGGGTTGTGACCAAGTCGCCAATGGCCAACGAACTGGCTGGACGTTCCCCCAAAGGAGTTGCGATGCGGGTTTCGCCGGTGACGCCAAATGCTGCGACCCAAGGCGACAACGCCTTCAACTCGGGTTGAAATCTCATGTTTTACTCTTTCAGTACTGCGTCCAGCCTATGCCGGTTGACCAAAGGTTAACCTCGCAAGCGGGCTAGGTTAGGGCGAAAATGTGACATTCCATGGCAGCCCTGGCAGAGTGTTTGACGTTCGCAGCCACGCGGGCAATGGTGCGCTATGACGACACAGACCGACCCTAACGACCCAATGTACAAAACCGTTATTCGGGAATTTTCAAATCATATGGGATTTGAGGGTATCCCCGAATTTTCGCGTATCTTTGTTTCACCTGTTGCACCAAAAGAACGACAAGTGCTGATGGTTGTATTGGGACAGACGAAATACGCGATTAAGGTCGACACCACTTCGCCAGAGACTGGCCGGTTGGAACGCGAATTTAAAGGGTTACAGGCGCTGAATGCACACTTTGCCGGTTATGAAAAATTAGGCACCGCGACGCCTATTTATTTGTCACCGTCAAAAACGTTTTTCGCGATGGACTATCTGGATCATTTGACTGCCGGGCAACGTCTAGAGGGCCGTGAATTGGACCAGACCACGCGTCAAGTTTACCGTCGCGCGGGAATGTGGGTTTCGGCGATGCACGAATTCAAGCCACAGAAACGCGGTCAATTCCATGGCCGGTGGATGATTGGCGAAATCGATGATTTGATCAACGCAAACGAAATGCAGGCCAGTGTTCAAGACGTGCAACGCATGCGGGACCAGCTAAGTGCACAGGTCGAGAAAACGGGCAACACCAAGGATATTCGCGCGTGGTGCCACGGAGATTTTCACAGCGAAAACATTATGATGGGGCCAGGGATGACCTATGCGTTTGACCTAACCGAGGCACGCATGAAGATGGCCCTATATGATGCCGTGGATTTCCTAAAGGTCGATGTGTTCCGCCCTTTCAAGGCAGCTGATCTGGATGCTTCTGGTTTAATTGCCATCCACCGCGAGATGTTTTTCAAAGCCTACAAACACAAGATCAACCAAAGCCTGTTCGAGGTTGCAATGAGAGGGCGCTTGCTCATCGACTGGGCGGCCATCAGCAAACGCGACTATGCATCGTTAGAGATAGATCGGACACGATTTGACCGGATCAAAGAACGTCTGGATATCGTGTTTACGCGCTAGTTTAACCCAAGGCGCGCGCGGCTGACGGACAAGCTGTTGCCCTGTTCATTTCTGCACTGCACACCCGTTTCTTTCACGTCGCAACTGAACCCAAGCAGCGACCATTGTGACCCATAGCTGATGGACCCGAGCGGTTCCGGCCAAAACACATCGCCGTGGCATGTCCAGCGGGCAGTCGCAGGCCCATTGCGTGGCAAAATGACCGTGCGCGTCATGTCTAAATCGCAAGTTGGGTCTTCGTCCCCGAAACCGTCCGGTGGGGTCCAATCTGCACCGAACACCAGACAAACCATTGGTTTTTCATCAAATCTGACGTCGCTGTAAACGTCCAAGTAACACCGGATGTTCCCGCTTGGGCTGGAGAACCCGTGGGCCTGCGCCGCGCTGGCGGCACAGGTGAACAACAGCGCGCTAAGCGTCTTTGCGAATGGTTTCATTCTTTGGATCATAGGGGCTGTCCTCTACCACTTGGGCGTCCCACAGTTGGCGGAACATGCGGACCTTAACGTGGGTGCCGACCTGCGCCAAGTGGGGCGGCAGATAGCCCATGCCGATGGATTTTCCAAACGCCACGGAATAACCGCCTGATGTCAGGCGGCCAACCTTTTGGCCATCGTGCAACAAGGCTTCACGACCCCAAGGGTCGGCGTCGGCGGGACCGTCGATCAGCAACGTGACGCATTTGGAACGGATACCGATGTTTTCCATCGCGTCCTTGCCGTGGAAGTCTTTGGACAGATCCACAAAGCGGGGCAAATCTGCCTCAAGGGGCGTCGCATCGCGGCCCAATTCAGTGCCGAACGCACGATATGATTTTTCCTGACGCAGCCAGTTTTGCGCGCGGGCGCCGACCAGTTTCATGCCGTGGGGTTCGCCTGCTTTTTCGAGCAGATCAAACAGGTAGTTTTGCATTTCAATCGGGTGGTGGAGTTCCCAGCCGAGTTCGCCTGTATAGGCCACGCGGATGGCGTTGACGGGGCACATGCCCAGTTCGATTTGTTTGGCCGACAGCCACGGGAACCGTTTGTTTGTGAGGGCTGTGGATGGGTCTGGGTCATTGATGACGGCGTTTAGAACATCGCGGGATTTGGGGCCTGCGATGGCGAAAACGCCCCATTGGGTGGTCACGTCTTGACATTCAATCCGGCCAAATTCGGGCTCTTTGTCTTCTATCGCTTTGCGCAGGTAGTCGGCGTCATAGGCTGTCCATGCGCCTGCGGAGACGAGGTAATATTCATCATCAGCGATGCGCACGATGGTGTATTCCGTGCGCGTCGTGCCGTGAGTGGTGAGCGCATAGGTCAGGTTGATGCGGCCCACGCGGGGCAGTTTGTTGGTGGTGAACCAATCAAGGAAGGCTGTGGCGCCCGGCCCTTTGACGATGTGTTTGGTAAACGCTGTGGCGTCGATCAGGCCGACGTTTTCGCGGATGGCTTTTGCCTCGTCCACGGCGTGTTGCCACCATGCGCCACGGCGGAAACTGCGGCTGTCGTGATCGAAATTATCGGGCGCATCGAGGGGGCCGAAGTAGTTGGGACGTTCCCAACCATTGACCCAGCCGAATTGTGCCCCGCGTGCCGCTTGGCGGTCATACGCAGGGGACGTGCGCAGAGGACGGCACGCGGGGCGTTCTTCGTCTGGGTGGTGAAGGATATAGACGTGGTCGTAGCATTCTTCGTTCTTGCGGGCCGCAAATTCGGTAGTCATCCAGTCGCCGTAGCGTTTGGGATCGAGCGACGCCATGTCGATTTCAGCTTCGCCGTCGACCATCATTTGCGCGAGGTAGTACCCGGTGCCGCCAGCGGCGGTGATACCAAAGGAGAACCCTTCGGCGAGCCACATGTTGCGCAGGCCCGGTGCGGGACCAACGAGCGGGTTGCCGTCTGGCGTGTAGCAGATGGGGCCGTTGAAATCGTCCTTTAGCCCGCTGTCTTCGCAGGAGGGGATGCGGTGGATCATCGCCATGTATTGGTCTTCGATGCGTTCCAGATCGAGTTGGAACAGATCGGCGCGGAAGCTGTCGGGAACGCCGTGTTCAAACACCGCAGGTGCGTTCTTTTCATAGACACCAAGGATCCAGCCACCGCGTTCTTCGCGCACATAGGATTGCGCGTCGGCGTCGCGGACAACGGGATGTTCAGGGTTGCCTGCGGCGCGGTAGTCGACCAGCGATTTGTCTTGATCCATGACGATAAACTGGTGTTCGACCGGAATGGCGGGCATTTTGATACCCAGCATTTTGGCCGTACGTTGGGCGTGGTTGCCCGAGGCTGTGACCACATGTTCGGCGGTGATGATGATTTGTTCGTCCGAGGGCACAAGGTTGCCGCCCTTTTCGACCATTTTGGTGCAGGTCACCTCCCACGCGGTGCCATTCCAGTTGAACGCATCGGCCTGCCATTTGCGTTCAATCATCACCCCGCGCTGGCGGGCCCCTTTGGCCATCGCCATGGTGACATCGGCAGGGTTAATATAGCCGTCTTCGGTGTGATAAATCGCGCCTTCAAGGTCATCGGTGTTGATCAGCGGCCAGCGTTCTTTGATCTGGTCTGGGGTGAGCCATTCAAGGGGGACATCGCAGGTTTCGGCGGTGGACGCATAGAGCATGTATTCATCCATGCGGTCCTTGGTTTGGGCCATACGCAGATTGCCGACCACGGCAAAGCCCGCGTTTAGGCCGGTTTCTTCTTCTAGCGTTTTGTAGAAATCGACCGAGTATTTGTGGATGTGGGTCGTGGCGTAGGACATGTTGAACAGGGGCAACAAACCGGCGGCGTGCCACGTCGAGCCAGAGGTGAGTTCGTCGCGTTCGAGCAACATCACATCATCCCAACCAGCCTTGGCCAAATGATAAGCGATAGATGTGCCGACGGCGCCACCACCAACGACCAATGCTTTGACCTGCGTTTTCATCACCTGACTCCCATAGTGTTCTTTCAACAGTTTGCCCCAAACGCATTGGCCATGGGAAACCCACCCGACCTAAGAGAGCAAAAAACCGACCCCTGTGGTGGATCGGTCGTCGTTAAGGGGGGATGGAGGCAGCTGGAACGCGCGAAGTTGGGCGGCATTAAATTTTCGCCGCTGTGGGTGTTTGCCATGATTTCTTCGATGTCTTTGTCCGGTCTCGATGGACCGTTCGACGGTATAGCTTGCTTAATAAAGTGTAACCGTAAGTACGAAATCTGCCCCAAAATAATCGCCTCCTGATTGAATCGTTTTGAGGCAAGGTTTTCGAGCCGGTGGCGAAATTCACGTAAGGTGGCTGAAATGGCCTTATTTTCAAACAGGAAAGCTTGGGTTTAGCGCAATGTTTTCCTAGACATGAGGCAAAATACACCCCTAAGGAGAGTACACTACGTCAAGTACGTAGATTTACCTGTGCGGCAAATTTGCGACAGGAATTTACCCGCATTTGGTTTACCCTAGGATAACGTTGATCGGGGCCTTAAATTAAGGTCAGTAAAAGACACGAGAGAGCCGTGCAAAGCGGCCCCGTGAGGAGAGCAGGTATGACACGTATTGGATTTGTAGCGCTTAGCGCTGCCATGTTGCTTGGGGCATGTACGCCCCCAGATATCACGTCCCGTTTGGATAGCAGCGACACGCTGTATTCAGGGTTTGAAACAGCTGAAAGCTATACGCCACGCCCCGTGGGTGCGCGGTCGGACAACGATTTTATGCGGTTTTCGACGATGGGCGTGCAGTAAACACGGTAATGATTGCCTTGGCGCAGGTCAGGGTATCCGGAATAGACAAATTGCATGACGCTGGGTCATGATCCCCTCTAAGTGGCCGGATAAACCGCGCCAGTCTGGGGGGTATTATGCCATCAAGTTCAGGAACATCAGCACGGCGCGGGTCGGGCGCACGCATGGGGTTGGCCCAAGCGGCGGCTTTGGTTGACAGCAGCTATTTGAAATCACCCGCCCATGCGGGGCTTCAATCACAAATAGAAAAGCCATTAAACAAAGACGATGTGCAGGCCTTTATGTTGAAGGACCGCACGCTTTTGATTCCTGGGAGCGATAGCGCTGCGGATTATCTGAAGTTCAACCTTCGTTTGCTGAATATTGGTGGCAAACGCTACAAGGTCAAAAGCGGCGCAACCGGGAATGAGTTGGGGCGCGTTTGGCACCAAGGTTTCTTGGCGCATGCAATGTACGTCAAAACCCATTTTGATGCGGCGCCGCCCAAGCTGATTGTCGGGCATTCATTGGGGGCGGCATCTGCGCAGGTTTTGTCACTGGTTTGGGGGGTTCCGGCCATTTGTTTTGCCGCCCCGCGGGTCTATGCGGGTGGGCAAGCTGTGCAAAATGACAAGAATTGCCTGTGCATTCATTTGGCAGATGATCCGGTAGGCAGTTTACCGTCTGACCGGTTTCGCCATGCTGGCAAATCTTTGCGATTGGGACGGCGCACCTATATTCGGTTTACGCACAAAATGACCCACTACAAGGCATTATTAGGAAACCCAAATTACAAGGCGAGCCTACCAACCAACTGGCCTGTGACGGGTTAAAGCAGTGCGGGCACAACAAGGTCTGGTGGGCGGTGGCCGTCATCAAAGGTTTTGATGTTTAACAGAATTTTTTCGCCCATTTCAATGCGACCTTCGTAGGTGGCAGACCCCATGTGCGGCAACAGAACCACGTTTTTCAGCTCGCGCAGACGTGGGTTCACTTGGTGGCCGTTTTCCAAAACATCTAGGCCCGCGCCAGCAAGTTCACCAGCCCGCAACATGCGCGTCAACGCGTTCTCGTCGATGACTTCGCCGCGGGCTGTGTTGACGATGACGGCGTCGGGTTTCATCAACTTTAACCGTCGCGCATTCATAAGGTGAAAGGTGGCGGGCGTATGCGGGCAGTTGATGCTGACCACATCCATGCGCGCGACCATTTGGTCGAGACTTTCCCACCATGTCGCATCGAGCTGGTCTTCGATTTCGGGGCGCAAACGACGGCGGTTGTTGTAGTGCACTTGCATGCCGAACGCCCGTGCACGGCGCGCAACCGCCTGCCCGATCCGGCCCATCCCAAGGATACCCAGACGACGGCCCGCAATGCGCCCGCCCATCATCGCGGTGGGGGCCCAACCATCCCATGTCCCGTCTTGCATGGTTGCCAACCCTTCGGGAATGCGGCGGGTGACGGCCAAAATTAGCGCCATGGCCATATCGGCGGTATCGTCGGTGGTGACACCGGGGGTGTTGGACACAAGGATGCCGCGCTGGCGGGCGGTGGCGACATCAATATGGTCGACCCCTGCCCCGTAGCTGGCGATAAGTTTCAAACGATCACCCGCCTGACCGATCAGTTTGGCTGAGATCTGGTCTGTCACGGTGGGCACGAGGACATCGCAGTTTTGCATCGCGTCAACAAGTTGGCGATCTGTCAGTGGGGTGTCATCTGTACGTAGGGTCACGTCGAACAATTCGCGCATCCGAGCCTCGACTGGGTCGGGCAACCGTCGCGTGACGGTAACACTTAGGCGTTTGCTTGGCATGATAGTGCTCCCCTCGCTTGCCCGCGTGGGGCGCTCTGTGGCAGGTTGCCCTCAAAGGTCCGGCGGCACAAGAACCGCCAACTAAAATTTGGGACCGATGAGGGTATGAGTATGAACGCAGGACGCATTAAGGCGATCGTGATTGGTTTGGGTGTGGCTTTGGGCTGCGCCACGGGTGGTTTTGCGGACAATACCACCCCGGAAACCGCCGCAGACCAAGCCGTTGTTACCCCAATTACCGCTGTCCAAGGCGACCGCGGCCCTGTCACAAACCTGCCGATGCCGCGCTATGTATCGTTGAAGGCGAACGAGGCGAATGTGCGCCGCGGGCCTTCTCTATCTCACCGAATTGATTGGGTTTTTCAGCGTCGCGACATGCCATTGCGTGTTGTGGGCGAATACGGCCATTGGCGCCGCGTAGTTGACCGCGAAGGTCTGGGCGGTTGGGTGCACTATTCGCTGCTATCAGGAAACCGCACTGTGATTGTGGACGAAGACCTGTTGACCATTCGCAGCCAACCCAACGACACGGCCACCGAAGTGGCCCTGTTAGAATTGGGCGTTGTCGCAGATTTGGGCGAATGCGGCCCAACGTGGTGCCGTTTGCGCGCGGACGGCTATCGTGGCTGGGCCCCAAAAGTTGCATTGTTTGGTGTAGATGCCGACGAGCTGCGCGAGTGAGTTGAGGCCGATAGTTTTTTGAACGTGGCCGACACCCGACCGGTGAAACGGTGCTTTAAATACATGAATTCTGGCTTTGTACGCGAACGCTAAGTGGGTTCAACACGAGCCCCTTATTCTAGACATGTTCGGTCAGCGAAAGTGTATTTCCGCTTGGGTCTTTGAACCATGCAATCTTGTTGCCGTCAGGCGTTGTCCAAACCCCAAGTTCATCCTGATCAAGTTGATCGAACCGTTGAAATATCACGCCCTTGGAACTTAGCGACCGGACTTCAGCCGCGATATCGGTCACCGTCCATCCGTGGACAGTGTAGTTGGTGGGTTCAAGTTCGGTGACGATTTGGACACGCAGAGTGTGTGATCCGTCGAGAAATACGAGCGCGAAGGGCGTCGCTTCATTTAACGACAACCCCATGATATTTTGATAAAAAGCCTGGGCCGCTTCGGGACTGTCGGTGGCGATGAATGATACTGGATTTCGAGACATTTTTTGATCTTAACAGACATCCAACGAATTGTGTCACAGAGTTTCAGGCCCGAAAATGATGAGTGCGCGGCAGGCAAACCTGCCGCGCTATCTGGTTTTGTCTAGGCCGCTAACCCGCGCCCTTTGAGGAGGGCCGTCGCGTCGGGCATGGAGCCGCGGAATTTTTGGTAGAGCACTGCAGCGTCTTCGGAACCACCAGCTGACAAGATGAATTGTTCCAGCTTGGCCGCCATTGCGGGGTCAAACGGGCCGCCATTTGCTTCGAAGGCCTCGAATGCGTCGGCGTCCATGACTTCGGACCACATGTAGCTGTAATAGCCAGATGAATAACCGTCGCCCGCAAAAACATGGGCAAAATGCGGCGTTGCGTGGCGCATGCGGATGGCGGATGGCATGCCGATGCTTTCAAGGATCTCTGCCTGTTTTTGCATGGGGTCTGCTGGCGCGGGTCCATCGTGGAACCCCAGGTCGACCATAGCGGATGCCACATATTCAACCGTGGAAAAGCCCATGTCGTAGGTGGCTGCACCCAACATCCGGTTAAGCAAGTCGCGCGGCATAGGTTCACCAGTGTCAGCATGGGTTGCGAATTCTTCCAACACTTCAGGGACTTCCAGCCAATGTTCGTAAAGCTGGCTGGGCAGTTCGACGAAATCACGGGCCACGGAGGTGCCGGAAATTTCGGTATAGGTCACGTCAGACAACATCTGGTGCAGGGCGTGGCCGAACTCGTGGAACAGGGTGCGCGCGTCGTCGTACGACAGCAACGCCGCCTCGCCTGCTGGCGGCTTGGCGAAGTTGCACACGTTGATGACATGGGGGCGAATGTCGCCAGCCAGTTTCTGTTGGCTGCGCATCGCTGAACACCATGCGCCGGAACGTTTGGAGCCACGGGCGAAATAATCGCCAATGAAGACCGCCATATGTTTGCCGTCACGCGTGACGTCCCATGCGCGGCAGTCTTCGTGATACAGCGGCGCGTCGATGGGGGTGAAGTCGAGCTTAAACAGGCGGTTGGCGCAGGCGAAAGAGGCCTCGATCATGCGGTCCAATTGCAAGTAAGGTTTGAGTTCGGCTTCGTTTAGGTCGTGTTCTGCGGCGCGGCGTTTTTCGCTGTAGTACCGCCAGTCCCATGGCTGCAAGGGCGCGGTTTGGCCGTCGGCGATTAACATATCTTCGAGGATTTTGGCATCCGCTTCAGCCGAGGCTTTGGCCGGTTCCCAAACCTGCATCAGGAGTTTGCGCACGGCGTCAGGGGCGCCCGCCATTTCGGTTTCAAGTTTGTAGGTAGCGAAGTTTTCGTACCCCAGAAGGTGCGCGCGTTCTTCGCGCAGTTTGAGGATTTCAGCCGCGATTGCGCGGTTGTCTGTGTCGCCCCCGTTTGCGCCGCGCGCGGTCCATGCTTCATAGGCTTTTTCGCGCAGATCACGTCGGTCAGAGAATTGAAGAAACGGAACAATAAGAGATCGCGACAGGGTCACAACAGGGCCGTCTGCGCCCTTTTCTTCGCCTGCGGATTTGGCTGCAGCGATGACAAAATCGGGGAGGCCCGCAGTGTCGTTCAGCGGCATGAACCAGCTGCGTTCGTCGGCCAACAGGTTTTGTGTGAACTGGGTGCCCAAGACGCTAAGGCGTTGTTTTACATCGGCCAAACGGCTGGCTTGTTCCCCTTTAAGCTGCGCACCGGCACGGACGAAACTGCGGTGAACCAACATCAAGACACGCGACTGTTCATCGCTGAGCCCCAAGTCATCACGCCCTTCCCACAGGGTTTCAATGCGGGCAAACAAAGCCGCGTTGGCGGTGATTTCGGACATGTAGGACGAGATAAGCGGGGAAAAGTCGCGCATCAAAGCATCGCGGGTTTCATTGCTGTCTGCACCGGCCAACGCATAGAACGGGGCGAGCGCCTTTTCTAGCGGTGCATCTGCCAGCGAAAGGGCTTCGATTGTATTGGCGAAGGTTGGTTCGCTATCGTCCGTGATGGCCGCGATGTTGGCACGCGCTTGGTCCAGCGCGGCGTCAACAGCAGGGGCAAAATGCGTGTCATCGATCAAATCAAAGGGGGGCAAGTCAAACGATGTGGTCCAATCGGACAGCAGCGGGTTGGTCATAAGCAATCTCCTTTGCTTTGAAATAGGGGCGTGCGCGCGGGCTTTCTAGCGCGGCGTGGTCAATTTTGAGTTAGCCACCACATACAGGGCAATCGGCGCGGGGGTTCATCGTGATGCTGCGGGTTTCAGCATAAAGCGCATCGTAGATCAGCATGCGGCCGCGCAAACCTTCGCCCGCACCTGTTATGGCTTTCACCGCCTCGACCGCAATCATAGCGCCGATGACACCGGGCAAGGGGCCCAACACGCCGCCTTCGGCACAAGATGGCACCAGTTCGGCCGCCGGGGCCTGTGGAAAAATGCATTGATAACAAGGTGTTCCCGCATTGGGATCGTAAAGGCTGATCTGACCTTCCCATTGTGTGAGGGCCGCAGCGATGAGGGGCGTTTGCGTTGTTACGCAAGTGGCGTTGACCAAATACCGCGTGTCGAAGTTATCGCAGCCATCAAGAACCAAATCATAATCTGCGATCAGATCGGCGGCGATGTCAGCCGTCAGACGGCGGTTATAGGGTTTGACTGTGACGAAGGGGTTGAGGTCTTTTATGGCCATCGCGGCAGAGTCGACCTTAGGTATCCCGATCCGTGGGTCGGTGTGAATGACCTGACGTTGAAGGTTGGAATTGTCGACAACGTCGTCATCGATCACCCCGATGGTGCCGACACCCGCAGCCGCAAGGTATTGCAGCGCCGGCGCCCCAAGTCCCCCTGCCCCAACGACCAAGATGGATGCGTCTTTTAATGCCTTTTGGCCAGCGCCCCCGATTTCACGCAGAACAATGTGGCGGGCGTATCGTTCAAGCTCTGTGTCGGAAAAGGGCCCTGAATGTTGGGTTGTTTCAGCGGAAAGGGTGCTGGTGCTTTCTGCTCTGGCGCGAAGTGCGGACAGCAAATATGTATACCCGTATATCAAAAATCCAGCCACAATAGCAAAAATCCACACGACTGCAGTGCCGCCAGTGCTGTCACGAATGGGGTGGCCGTTTGGTAATACAAGGTGCAAGACTATAACGGCACCTAGAAGAAGGGCAATCATCGCCCAGCGTGTTTTCAACGGGGTTTTCATCACCCACCCCACGCCCCACAAGAAGGCCGCCAAGACAAGAACCAAGGTCATCGGTTATGCCGTCCCAGTGGAACCGAACCCACCTGCACCACGTGTTGTTTCATCTAATGACCCGACCGAAAACGTGGCCTGCACAACCGGCGCAACGACCATCTGCGCGATCCGCATCCCGTGGGTAATTTCAAAGTCTACGTCGCCCCCGTTTTGCACGATAACGCCGAGAGGGCCGCGATAGTCGCTGTCGATCGTGCCGGGGCTGTTTGGCAAGGTGATGCCGTGTTTCAATGCCAAGCCGGACCGAGGTCGGATTTGCACCTCGTACCCTTGAGGAATGGCCATGCGCAGCCCAGTTTGGATGAGCGCACGTGCACCGGGGGCAAGTGTGACAGGTTCTCGGGTTTCAAAGTTAGCCCGCAGATCAGCCCCCGCCGCGCCGGTAGTTTCGTAGGTGGGAAGACCCAATGTTTGATCGAAACCGTCAATCCATTCGATTGCAATGTTTGGCATTACGCCCTCGCTTGTTTGACTGAGACTCGCATGATTTGGCGCTTAACCACCTAATTCTTCGGCAATTTTCATGGCCAGACGTTCGGCCACTTGGCCTTTACCCATACGAGGCCAGTCTTCGGCGCCGTTGGCAGAAATCAACACAACGTCATTTTCTGCGCCGCCCATAATACCGGTTTCGGGGGACACATCGTTGGCAACAATCCAGTCGCAGCCTTTGCGTTTGCGTTTGGCTGTGGCGTTCTCGACCACGTTTTGGGTTTCGGCGGCAAATCCGATGACCAGCTTGGGCCGCGATTTTGATGCGCAGACCGTCGCAAGGATGTCTGGGTTTTCGGCGAAGTCGAGGACAGGCAGCCCGTTTCCGTCTTTCTTGATTTTCTGGTCAGATGCAGAGGCAACGCGCCAGTCGGCGACCGCCGCGGCAAAGATACCGACATCAACATCTTTTACGGCGTTCACTGCATCCAACATTTCGGCCGCAGTTTGTACGGGGACAAGGTCAACTCCCATCGGGGCCGCGACATCCGCTGGCCCTGAGACAAAGGTGACCTTCGCGCCCTGCGCCAACAGGGCCTGCGCGATGGCCGCCCCTTGCGCGCCGGAAGAGCGGTTGGCGATGTAGCGGACGGGGTCAATTGGTTCGTGTGTTGGGCCGGATGTCACCAGAACATGCCGCCCTTTTAGTGGGCCGTCATTTAACGCGGATTCGGCGGCGGCCAGAATTTCCATCGGTTCGGCCATACGCCCAAACCCAAATTCACCACAGGCCATATCGCCTTCATTGGGGCCGGATGTCAAAATACCGTCTTTCGTCAATGTCGCTAAGTTGCGCTGCGTCGCGGCGTGTTCCCACATCCGAACGTTCATAGACGGCGCGATGAGGACGCGTTTGTCGGTTGCCATGAGCATGGTCGAGGCGAGGTCATTGGCATGTCCATTCGCCATTTTCGCCATCAGGTCGGCGGTCGCGGGGGCCACGACGACCAAGTCAGCCGCGCGGCTGAGCTCAATATGCCCCATTTCGGCTTCGTCGTTGAGGTCGAACAAGTCTTGGTAGACCTTTTCACCAGCCAAGGCCGAGACGCTGAGCGGGGTTACAAATTCGGTCGCGGCTTTGGTCAGCACAGGGACGACACGGTGCCCACGTTCGCGCAGGCGACGGATCAGGTCGAGCGTTTTGAACGCAGCGATCCCGCCGCCGATGACCAATAGAATTGTTTTGCCTGTCATGCCCAAGCCTCCGTTTCGTCGCGCAAGGTTAGGCGCAACGACGCCAAAGAACCAGACACGAAAAACGCCCGCCGACTGGGGGTCGGCGGGCGCGAGGGTGTGCCCGATATCAGTGGAAAAATATCAGACGAGGAAGTTCCTGACTTCGGCGCTTTGGCCTTCTAGCCGTTTGCGCATTTTGTCGAAGGCCGCAGCCTCGAGCTGGCGAATGCGTTCTTTGGAGAGGCCCAGTTCGGTACCTAGGCTTTCCAAGGTGCGCGGCTGTTCACGTAATTTACGTTCACGAACGATAAACTGTTCACGTTCATTCAAGTTGCTCAGGGCCGACAACAGCCACTGACGCAACGTGTCTGTATCGTGGTTTGCCTCTACGGTTTCAGCCGCTTGCGCCCCGTCATCTTCTAAAGCGTCGATCCATTCGCGCCCTTCATCTTCGGTGGATTGTGTCGCGTTTAAGGAAAAATCCGACCCGCTCAGCCGACCTTCCATCATTTCGACGTCGCGCAGCGGAACGCCGACCTCGGTGGCGATGCGGGTGCGCAGATCATGACGATCCAACTCCTCACCGCGCGCCATGGCTTCGCGTTCTAGACGGGCCTGAACACGGCGCATGTTGAAAAACAGGGATTTTTGCGACGAGGTTGAGCCCGTCCGAACCATCGACCAATTGCGCATCACGTGATCTTGGATCGACGCTTTGATCCACCAGACGGCATAGGTGGAAAAACGAACGCCACGGTCAGGGTCGAATTTGTCGGCGGCCTTCATTAGGCCCAAAGACGCCTCTTGGATCAGGTCGTTTCGGGATGCACCGTATCGTTTAAACTTGGACGCCATGGAAATTGCCAACCGCATGTACGCCGTGATCAGCCGATGCAATGCTTGTTCGTCACGGTGGTCGCGCCATGCGTATGCGAGTTCGAGCTCGGTTTCTGCATCCAAAAGCTCTGCCTTCATGGCGGTGCGTGAAAAGTTTTGGTCGTGCCGTCCGTCCAAGGCCATTTCGTTTATCCCCAGTTGATCAATCGAGCAGTATTTCGCTTTGTCTTTTGATATGGTTACGTATGGAAAATGTTACTGGATCAGAGAAAGTTCCAAAATTGTCAGACGCATCCTTCACATTAGTCTTGGGCGGGGCCGCTTCGGGGAAATCGTCGTTCGCCGAGGGCCTTTGTTTTCAAACTGAAAAGCCGAGGTGTTATATCGCGACGGCGCAAGCGTTTGATGACGAGATGCGCGCAAAAATTTCGGACCATCAAGCACAACGCGGGGCAGCATGGACGACGATTGAGGCACCAATTGATGTGGCAGGTGCGTTGCGATCTTGCCCAGCGGACAGCGTTGTATTGTTAGATTGTGCAACGCTTTGGCTGTCGAACCTGTTGTTAGCGGATGAGGATGTGCAAGGCGCTGGACCTGCGTTGTGCGCGGCAATCGCGGACTGCCCAGCGCAAGTGATCGTCGTGTCGAATGAGGTCGGCCACGGTGTTGTGCCAGACAATGCGTTAGCGCGCCAATTCCGCAATGCCCAAGGCCGCTTGAACCAATCATTGGCCGCACAGGCGGGCACAGTGGTGCAGGTGATAGCGGGCTTGCCGCAAGTGTTGAAGGGAACGTTATGACCACGGTCTACTGGGTGCGACACGGGCCAACCCACGAAAAGACGTTTGTTGGGCACCGCGATGTGCCAGCCGACCTAAGTGACACGGCCCAGATTACACGATTAAGCGCAACGTTGCCGAAGCGGGCTGTGGTGGTGTCGTCGGATTTGCAGCGGTCTGTCGATACAGCCAGCGCCTTGCAAGACGGGCGCGACCGGCTTCCCCATCACGCGGGCCTCCGCGAGTTTGATTTTGGTGATTGGGATGGAATAGGATTTGCCGAAGTGGCTGAGCGGTGGCCGGATCTAAGCCGCGCGTATTGGGAAAAACCCGGTGACGTTGCCCCGCCAAACGGCGAAAGTTGGAATGCTGCGGCGGCCCGTGTACATGATGCCATTCAGGCCATTGTGGCGGATAACCCGCACCGAGACATTATCGCGGTGGCCCATTTTGGTGCGATCCTGTCGCAGGTTCAGATCGCGGGCGGTATCACGCCCTACCAAGCGCTGGCCCATAAGATTGACAACTTTTCGGTTACGGAAATTCAGATGAAGCCAACCGCCGGTGTTGCGCGCATCAATCATCTTGCGTGACGGCGGCCTTCACAAATCGCGATTTGCACGGTTTGGTTGTAGGCCGTAACGTGTTTGCATGACTTATCAATTATATATCGGCAATCGCCTGTACTTTAGCTGGTCCATCGCGGCCTATTTGATGTTCGAACGTTTCGGTTTGGCCGAACAGGTCAAGACGACCGTGTTTCGCCCAGAAACGGAAAGCGACGTGCGCCGTTTGATGGCCGAAAACAACCTTGGGCATGCCCGCACCTTACCCACAGCAATTACGCCGGAAGGTGCCGTGCTGAACGACAGCATGGCCATCGCCGAAGAACTGGCGAGCCGCCACCCAGACATCGCGTTTTGGCCCAAAGACCCATTGGCACGCGCAACAGCACGGGCTTTGGCCAATGAAATGCATTCCAGCTTTGGTGGGTTGCGAGGCAACTGGCCGGTGAATTTACGAGTGTCCAACGTTACACAAACACCGCCACCCGAGATCGAGGCGGAGCTTGACCGGCTTGAAGTGTTGTGGACCCATGCGCGGTCTGTATCAAAGCCCGACGGCCCGTGGCTGTGCGGAGAGTATTCTTTGGTGGATGCGATTTTCGCGCCAATGGCTGTGCGTTTGGCCGGGTATGATTTTCACACACGTCCGACGACCAAAGCCTATGTCGAAGCCCATTTGGCGGACCCTGCGTTACGCCGGTGGCGTGCGATGGGACTTGCAAACGAACCCGCGCTTACGAAGTTTGAAATTGATGCCCCCGAAGCACCATGGCGGGGCCCTGCGGTTCGCGCGGCGAAGGCCGTTGAAACTGGTCCGTCAGAGAACACGCTTTGCCCCTATTCGGGAACGGCTGTTACCCATTTCCTGGAAATGGACGGGCGGACCTTTGGGTTCTGCAACGCGTTTTGCCGAGACAAGACCATGAAAGACCCAGAAGCGTGGCCCAAGTTCATGGCGCTCGTTTAGACAGTGTTTAGACGGCGTTAACCTTTCTTAAACCCCTGTTCGGTCAAACAGTTAACCATGATTTGGTTGGGTTGGGGTTAAAACAGCATGGTTGCGCGCGCCTATACGGTTGCCTTTGAAGGGGTCGAGGCTCGGTTGGTCGAGGTGCAATGCGCCACGGCCCCGGGCCTGCCGGGGTTTTCCATTGTCGGGTTGCCGGACAAGGCCGTTTCAGAGGCACGCGACCGTGTGCGCGCTGCGTTGAGCGCGCTGTCCATCGCGCTACCCGCTAAAAAGATTACCGTTAACCTTTCGCCTGCCGACCTGCCCAAAGAAGGGTCGCATTTTGACCTGCCTATCGCGTTGGCATTGTTGGCGGCGATGGATGTCATCCCCCACGACAAATCCGCTGAAACGGTAGCATTGGGCGAACTATCATTGGATGGCACGTTGGTGCCGGTCTTGGGCGCCCTGCCCGCAGCCATGGCGGCCGCCGCTGCAAACCGCGTGTTGATGTGCCCGCAGGCCTGTGGGCCAGAGGCAGCGTGGGTCGAGGCGGCTGCTGTATTTGCACCGCGCAGTTTGGCGGACGCTTTACGCCACTTCACAGGGCAATCGCCGCTACCCATTGCACGGGCCGGAGAGGTCCAATCCCAGTCGGGGTTAAAGGATTTTGCAGACGTTAAGGGGCAAGAAAAAGCCAAACGCGCATTAGAAATCGCAGCGACAGGGCGCCACCACACATTAATGGTTGGCACGCCCGGGTCAGGCAAATCGATGTTGGCAGCCAGATTGGCCAGCATTTTACCCCCGTTGGAACCCGCCGAGGCGTTGGAAACATCGATGATCCATTCATTGGCTGGGTTGTTAAGTGAAGGCGGCATCAACCGTGCACGCCCCTTTCGCGAACCCCATCATACGGCATCTATGGCCGCGATTGTGGGCGGCGGGCGCGGTGCGAAACCGGGTGAAATCTCTCTGGCGCACAACGGGGTTTTGTTCATGGATGAGTTCCCCGAATACCCACGCACGGTTTTGGAAACCTTGCGCCAGCCTATTGAAAGCGGCGAGGTGGTGGTCGCACGCGCCAATGCCCATGTGCGGTACCCGTGCCGGTTTATGTTGGTGGCTGCGGCGAACCCGTGCAAATGCGGATACCTGAGCGACCCGAACCGCGCCTGTGCACGGGTGCCAGTGTGTGGCGATGAATACATGTCGCGCATTTCTGGGCCATTGATGGACCGGTTTGACCTGCGTATCGAAATGCCGCCTGTGACATTACAAGACCTAGACCTGCCCGCCACAGGAGAACCGTCTGCGGTGATAGCCGCGCGTGTGGCGGCTGGGCGCGCTGTTCAAGCGGCGCGTTTTGAAGGGACCGAAATGCGCGTGAACGCCGATTTAGAAGGCGGTGCATTGGAAGAGGTCGCAACCCCAAATGCCGATGGGAAAGAGCTGTTGTTAAAAGTTGCGGATAGGTTTGGCCTAAGCGCGCGCGGGTATCACCGTGTTTTGCGTGTGGCCCGCACGATTGCAGATTTGGACGGGTCGACGGATGTGCGCAAACCCCATGTCGCCGAAGCGGTCGGTTACCGTTTGGCGTTGGCGAAAGAGGTTTGAACGAACTTGGCCGCCACCCGCATGGCCGCATTGGCTTCGGGCAAACGTGCATCGAAAATTTGCCAAACGTGGGGGACGTTTTCCCAAACATCGAGCGTGCCACCTAGTTTTGCTGCCATTCGTTCTGCGTCGCTCAACAACGCCTCAGTCGCGCCGACCTGAATAAGAACAGGCGGTGGGTTAGGGAAATCGGCAAACAATGGGCTGGCCATTGGATCGGCAGGATCACCACCATTAAGGTAAAGGCCGACAGCTTCGGCCATGCGGCTGGTGGGCAGTAAGGGGTCTGATTTGGCGTTGGATTTAATGCTGTCCCCCGACAGGGTAAGGTCTGTCCAAGGGGAAAATGCCAAAACGCCTGCTGGCTTTTGGCCTCGTTGCAGCACAGTTGCCATTAGCCCGAACACCAAATTACCACCCGCACTATCGCCTGCGATGACGATCTGATGGGGGTGCCATCCTTGGTCCAGCAACTGGTCCCATGCCGCCAAAACCGCACCCGGGGCCGCCGGAAAGGGCGCGGTTTGAAGCTTGGGGTAATCGGCGATGAAAACAGTTGCGCCAGTGCGTTTGGCGATTCGACCCGCCATAGCGCGGTAGCTGCGGCGCGACCCTGCAACGAAGGCCCCACCGTGCAAATAGAGAACGGCCTGCCCTGCGTTGGGCGTGCCATACGTGACCTGAGCACTCAGACCATTGTCGGTGACTTTGGTCCCTTTCGGGGTGCTAAACAACAGCGGGGCCATACGTTCAAAGTTGCGCTGCGCACGATCGGGTGTGCCAAACCGCGCAAGATGCGGTTTGACCATATAGCGCATGAAAAACGTAAGAACTCGGAGCCGGAAGGACGGGCGCATTACGTGCGTTTCGCCTCGATCGCCTCCCAAATTTTGGCTGCAATGTTGACGCCGTCGAACCGTTCAAGTTCCTGAATGCCCGTTGGAGAGGTAACGTTGATTTCAGTCAGGTAGTCGCCGATAACGTCGATGCCGACAAAAACTTGGCCCTTTTCTTTTAACAACGGCCCGATACGCGCGCAGATTTCAAGGTCGCGTTCGGTCAGCCCGACTTTTTCAGGGCGGCCGCCGACGTGCATGTTGGACCGTGTCTCGCCCTTTGCAGGGACACGGTTGATGGCGCCGACCGGTTCGCCGTCGACCAAGATGACGCGTTTGTCGCCTGCGCTGACGTCTGGCAAGAACTTCTGCATGATCAGCGGTTCGCGGTTGATGCCGCAGAACAGTTCGTGAAGCGATGCAAGGTTGCGGTCTTCTGGCGTCAGGCGGAAGACGCCAGCACCACCGTTGCCATAAAGCGGTTTTAGGATCACGTCGCCATGGCGGGCACGGAATGCTTTGAGCGTTTCAAGATCGCGCGCAATTGCTGTTGGGGGCGTAAGGTCTGGAAAATCCAGAACCAGCAGCTTTTCAGGGTAGTTACGCACCCAAAACGGATCGTTCACAACCAATGTGTCGGGGTGAATACGGTCTAGAATATGGGTGGTGGTGATATAGCCCATATCGAACGGTGGGTCTTGGCGCAGCCAAATGACATCAACCTCGGACAAGTCCTGTTCGCGCATGTCGCCCACATCAAAATGGTTACCCACTTCGCGGCGCACTGTCAGGTCTTGGCCACGGGCCACAACACGGCCTTCTTGATAGCTTAGCTGGTCGGGCGTGTAGTAAAACAATTTGTGCCCACGCGCCTGCGCCTCTTCGGCAAGGCGGAAAGAGCTGTCGGCGTTGATGTCGATCGCATCAATCGGGTCCATCTGAAAGGCAACGGTGAGGTTTTTTTGAGCAGTCATCACAAGGTCCATGTCAAAGGTGTTGCCCAACACATGGACCCTAGCGGCGCGGTGTGCAATGGCCCGTTAGGCGGCCATGGACACGTTTTCGATCACATCTACGCGGCCAACTTCATCGATCAGCGCAACATCCACGCGCACATCGGTCAATTGGCCCTTGGGCATGGTTTCAAGAAACTCTGCCCCTGTCGTGTAGATGCGTTGCAATTGTTTAGGCGTAACGCGCAAGGCTGCGCCGCCGTGGGTTTTGCTTTTCTTTACTTCGATAAAAACAACACCGTCACCGTCTTGAACGATCACATCAATCTCGCCCGCTGAACCGCGCCAACGTTTGGCCAAAGTCGCCATGCCTTTGCGCGCAAATAGCTCGGCAACGATTTCTTCCGCAGCAAGGCCCGCATGATAGGATGTTGAACCCCGGGCTTTGAGCGGTGTTGTCATGCGTCGTCCTTCAGTTGAAGCGCCAGCTGATACACATCGCGGCGCGGCATGCCCGTTGCGCCGGCGACGGCAGTTGCGGCATCTTTCACCCGCATGGTTAGCATGGCTTTTCTTAACGCGGCGCTAACGTCTTCTTCGCTCGCTTCGGTTTCTTCGCCCCGCGCGATCAACACCACGACTTCACCTTTGAGGTTTCTGTCTTCTAGGGCATCGGACAAGTCTTGGGCTGTTCCGCGCAGGACCTCTTCGAACTTTTTGGTCAACTCTCGACAGATGACGACCTGTTTGGTCGGCCCCATTGTCGCGATGATGTCGCCCAAAAGCGCGCGAATACGTTTAGGCGATTCGTATAAGACCACTGTCGCGTCGATGGCGCGTAACCCTTCGAGGCCTTTGCGCCGTGCACCGCTGGCATTGGGTAAAAAACCTGCAAAATGAAAGGCATCGCTTGGCAGGCCTGATACCGTCAGGGCCGCCAAAACCGCCGACGCACCCGGTGCTGCCGTCAATGGCAGGTCGGCCTCGCGCATGTCGGCGGCCAATTTGTACCCCGGATCGGCAACAAGTGGCGTACCTGCTTCGGAGACATAAGCGACCGATTTTCCATCACGTACCAACCCCATAAGGCGGTCACGTACGTTTTCACCAGAGTGGTCGTGATAGGCGACCATTTTGCGGTCACCGATCGAAATACCGTGTATTTCCATAAGCTTGCGTGCCGTGCGAGTATCTTCAGCCGCAATGACATCTGCGCTGGCGAGAATGTCGAGCGTGCGCAGCGTCACATCACGGGCATTCCCGATAGGCACCGCACATAAATACAGCCCAGATGTGAGGGGAATTACCTTATGATTCATACCTAGACCCTCCGGCGTTGCGTATTATGATGGCGCTTCAAGATGCAGGGGGGCATTTCCCCTGCCAAGAGGGAGTGAGATAGTCCATGTTAACCCGTTTGCCCAGCCTTCCGGCCCGCGCTTTGCGCCGCCTGTCCGCACGCGTTCTCGCGTTTACAACTATGGCCTTCCTTGCGGCCTGTGACCTAGCCATTCCTGGAACAGACGGGAATTCGGGGCAAGAGATTGACCCGTCCGCCCCGATCAACGTTGCGCTTTTGGTACCTGGTGGGACCGGTGTAGGCGAAATGGACGCGATTGCGGCAAGTTTGGAAAATTCCGCACGCATGGCGATTTCTGACCTAAATGGCGTCACGGTTAACCTGACCGTTTATAACACTGCACGTGACCCAGCGACAGCTGCCCAACAGGCTGCAGCGGCCGTGGCAAACGGTGCAAAGATCATTCTTGGCCCACTGGACGCGACGAGCGCCAACGCGGTTGGCGTTGCGGTAGCCCCAGCGAACGTGAATGTCTTGGCGTTCTCGAACAACCCAGCGGTTGCTGGTGGGAACGTATTTGTATTGGGCAACACGTTTAGCAATGTGTCCGACCGATTGGTCGAATTCGCGACACGCCAAGGTGTCACACGTTACATGATCGTTCACCAAGACGACCTGCCCGGCGCAGTTGGCCGCGATGCCATTGCAACATCTGTGCGCGCCGCTGGCAGCACAATCGTTGGCACAGAATCCTACCCGTTTAACCAACAAGGTATTTTCGCCCGTGCGCCGGCCATTGCCAGCGCGATCAACGCCAACAACGCCCAAGCGGTGTTTGTCACTGATAACGTCGCTGGTGGTTTGCCGATCCTTGCAACATCATTGGATGATCAAGGTTTAAACCCATCCTCTTCGCCGCTTGTTGGCCTGACACGTTGGGACGCAGCACCACAAATTGCAGAATTGCCCGGCATGCAGAACGGTATTTTTGCGATGGGCGACGCGGGCCGCGAGGCCGCATTCCGCAACCGCTATGAAACGTCTTACGGCAGCCAGCCGCACCGCCTTGCATCCATCGCATATGATGGCATTGCCGCGATTGGTGCCTTGGCCGCGACAGGTGATCGCAATGCGCTAACAGCGGCGTCCCTGACACGGTCTGCGGGTTTCGCAGGTGCCACTGGCGTGTTCCGTTTGCGCCCTGATGGGTCCAACCAACGTGCTTTGGCTGTTGCGCGGATTGCAAACAACCAGATTTCGATAGTAGAAGCAGCGCCATCTTCATTTGGCCGCGGTGGATCCTGATCTGACCTTTTCGACACCCCCTGACGACTTCATTTGCCCCGCGGACGATATTCTCGATCGCGGGGCGTTGCGTGCTACCCTTGCTGCGGCGGCCGCCCAAACACCTGACGGAGAGGACGTTTCGCGAAGCGACGTCGTGGCGCACCTTAAGGATGCCCTAAAGGCAGGCCGGGATGTGATTACAACGGCCTTTTTGCAATCCCCCTTCAAGGCGCGCGAAACCACACGCGCGATTGCGTGGCTGACCGACAGCGTCGTGATCGAGGTTTTTCACTTCGCGACAACCCACTTGCACCCGTTGCCCACTCCGTCTGACAACGAGCGGTTGTCATTGATTGCCGTCGGTGGGTCTGGCCGAGGCGAGATGGCCCCGCATTCGGACGTCGATTTGCTGTTTTTGATGCCACACACGCTGACCAAACGGGCTGAAAGCACCATTGAAAGCATGCTTTACATCCTTTGGGATCTGAAGCTGAAGGTGGGGCATGCCAGCCGCACAGTGAAAGAATGCATCAAGCTGGCGCGGGAGGATTACACGATCCGAACCGCCTTGGTTGAAGAACGGTTCCTGACGGGGGACGAAGACCTGTCTGTCGAGCTGACAGAACGTCTGCGTAACGAGTTGTTCGCCAATACAGTGCCCGATTTCATCGAAGCCAAACTGACAGAGCGTGCCGAACGCCACCGCAAACAAGGCGGTCAGCGGTATATGGTTGAACCCAATGTCAAAGAAGGCAAAGGCGGCCTGCGCGACTTGCAGTCTTTGTATTGGATCGGAAAGTACATTCATGGCGTCAAAGGGGCCCGTGAATTGGTGGACCACAAGGTGTTCACCCAAGACGAATACGCAGAATTCAAAGCGGCGCATAATTTTCTGTGGGCGGTTCGGTGCCATTTGCACCTGCTGACCAATCGCGCAGCCGACCAGCTAACCTTTGACCTACAGGTCGAAGTGGCCGAACGCATGGGGTACAAAGACGGGCGCGGCAGGCGTGCGGTTGAACATTTCATGCAAGAATATTTCCGACATGCCACCAGTGTCGGCGAACTGACCCGTATTTTCGTGGTCGCGCAGGAACAAGCACACCTCAAGGCCGAACCGGTTTTGCAGCGGCTATTCACGCGGCGCAAAAAGGCAAAAGCCCCCTACGCGATTGAACAGAACCGTTTGACGGTTCAAGACCCCGACACGTTTGTGAAGGATCCGGTCAATCTGTTGCGTATCTTCGAAGAAGCACTGCGCACGGGCACCTTGTTGCATTCGGATGCCATGCGGCTGGTCAAAGCAAACCTGCATCGGATCGACGACACCGTGCGCAACAGCAAAGACGCCCAGCGCATTTTCCTTGATCTGATGTTAAAACACGGCAACCCCGAACGAGCGTTGCGTCGGATGAACGAACTGGGCGTATTGGGCGCGTTCATTCCTGAATTCGCAACCATCGTCGCGATGATGCAGTTCAACATGTACCACCACTACACTGTGGACGAGCACACCATCCAAACGATCAGCCATTTGGCGCAGATCGAACGGGCCGAGTTGGACGAAGAGCTGCCTGTGTCAGCGTCGATCATCAAAGGCGGGATCAACCGAAAAGTTCTGTATGTGGCGTTACTGCTGCATGACATCGGTAAAGGTCGTGACGAAGACCATTCCATCCTTGGCGCCAAGATTGTGCGCAAGGTTGCCCCGCGTTTGGGATTGTCCAAAAAGGATTGCGATACGGTTGAATGGTTGGTGCGGTACCACCTGTTAATGTCGGACATGGCGCAAAAACGTGACATTGCTGACCCGCGCACCGTGCGCGATTTTGCCAAGGCTGTGAAAACTGTCGAACGGTTGGATCTGCTGTGTGTGCTGACCGTCTGCGACATTCGCGGCGTTGGCCCCGATACGTGGAACAACTGGAAGGCTGTTTTGATCCGTGCGCTATACCGCCAAACGCAATTTGCGTTGGAAAACGGTATGGAAGCATTGAACCGCGAAGAACGCGGGTCAGAAGCACGCCGCAACCTTCGAGCGGCACTCAACAGCCAGACCCAATCCAATTGGGCCGAAAAAGACATCCGCAAGGAACTGGGGCGTCATTACCCGCCATACTGGCAGGGTCTTCACATCACGGCCCACGTCGATATGGCCAATTTGTTGCGCAATCCGGAATCGCAGAAGGTTCAGATCAACCTGACCCCAGACGAAGACCGCGATGCGACACGCGTCTGTTTTGTTATGGATGATCACCCCGGTATCTTTAGCCGCATGTGTGGGGCATTATCGCTGGTTGGTGCCAATGTTGTGGACGCCAGAACGTTTACCACCAAAGACGGTTATGCCACCGCCGCGTTCTGGGTTCAGGACGCCGATGGCCACCCCTACGACCCAGCCCGCCTGCCCCGCCTTCGAAAAATGATCGAACGCACGCTTATGGGCGAATTGGTTGCGCGCGAAGCTTTGGCCGACAAAGATAAGATGAAGAAACGTGAAAAAGCGTTCAACGTGCCAACCTCTATCACCTTCGACAACGACGGGTCCGAGATTTACACGATCATCGAAGTCGACACCCGTGACCGCCCTGGTTTGCTGCACGATTTGACCCGAACATTGGCCGACAGCAACGTCTACATCGCAAGCGCCGTTATCGCGACGTACGGTGAACAGGTTGTTGATACCTTCTATGTCAAAGACATGTTCGGCCTGAAGTTCCACACCGAAAGCAAACAAAAAACGTTGGAGCGACGGTTGCGCGAAGCGATCACAAAGGGGTCGAAACGGGCACGGGCCTAAGGGCATCTGCCGGTGTCACAAACCTGATACAGAATCTGGGTCTTATAGGGGCGAGCCATCTGGCGTGTTCCCCGCGCTCAGTTTGGCCTAGGCCACCTGCCCGCCAAAGGTGGTGTCTGTTCAACGGCATGTCCCGGCTGGTTGATCCGTTACGCTCAGGCCTCCAGAGGCTTGGGCGTTTTTCGTTTGAGTTGGCCGATGAAGCGCATACTGCTAAGGTGCTGCAAAACCTACGGCGTCCATTGAAGACCGCCCAACCGAGCAGAACATCATCGTGACCTTTATCGCGTTTCTTTTTCGCATGGCGCTTGCTGTGTTTCCGTTTGCACTAACGGTGGTTTGTGCAGGTTGGTTCATGGTGCAATCGCCGTTCACCAGCCCTGTTGTTGAACGCAGCGCAGAGCAAATTGATGCCGCCTTAACACGGGCCATGGCCCGTCAGGTTACATTGGCGTGGCTGCTGCCCCGCTTGCAGGACGCGTTGATCGTTGAAGACCTGATGCAATTGGACCTGTTGTTAGGTTTGGCGAACGACCATAACGTTGTCCTTCCACGCGCTATGATTGAAGACATCGCGCAACTGGACAGGGCCCAATCAGGGGCATTGGCCCGAACAGCGGCCTGTGGGGCTTGCGCAATCGACATCACGGCTTGCGATACATTGGCGCAGATCGGGGCCTGCGCTTTGCCGTTCGAACTGACGCCGGCGGGGGACGTTAACGCGTTACGCCGCGCTGGGCGGAGCTACATCAGCGGCGAAACCGTAGATCGGTTGGACCTTGGGTTGGCCATTGTCGGCCTTGGCGCGACGGGGGTTGTGTTGGCCACAGGTGGCACCAGTTATTCAGTGAAAGCGGGTGCGTCTGTAATGCGCAGTGCTGGACGTTTGGGCACGCTGACACCTGCGTTGGTTGCACGACTTAACGACTTGGTTGGCTCTGCCGTCCATTGGGATCGCATCGGCGACCTCGCCCGTGGGCGTGTTGCACCGTCTGCGGTGGTGGACAGCGCGAAACTGTCCGAGCTGGGCGAATTGGGGCGTGATTTACAGCGCGTGGCCACGCAAACCTCGGTCGCCGAAACGATCTCACTGCTGCGGTATGTGGACAGCGCCGAGGACGCGGCGCGATTGGCTCGTGTCACAGACGCCGTCGGGCCACGTGCCCGTGGCGCATTCGAGGTGTTGGGAAAATCACGGGTTTTTCGGGCAACGATACGGGGCAGTCATTTGGCGATTGGAGCAGCGGCGGCACTTTATCTGTTGGCCCTTCAAATACTGGTCTTCGCGACCCAAAGAGGCGGCATCTTGTGCCTTCGGTTCGTCCTGCGACGGTTTGTATAACACTTATCCATTGCGTGTGGGCGACGCCTCGGCCACAATTGCAAAGCTTAAGGGAGTACAGACATGCGTAAGTTCCTCGTTATTTTAGATGACAGCCGCGAATGTCTAAACGCGATGCGGTTTGCGGCCATGCGTGCGGCAAACACCGGTGGCGGTGTCGAAGTTTTGTCAATCATCCCACCTGACGAATTCAACCACTGGATTGGTGTCGCCGACATCATGCGCGCGGAAGCCCGCGAACGCATTGAGGTGCATTTCGAGGTCTTCGCCAAGTGGATGCGCGACAAGCAAAACGTTGATCCTGAGCTGGTGATCCGTGAAGGTGACCCTGAAAAGGAAATTCTGGCCCAGATCGAAGAAGACCCAGAGGTTGGCGTTTTGGTTTTAGGTGCTGGCACTGACAAGAAAGGCCCCGGCCCACTGGTGACGCAGCTGACCAAATCGGCTGGTAACCTAACGATCCCGATCACGATTGTTCCCGGTGACATTTCCAAAGAACGGCTAGAGGCGATCACCTGATCGTACGGCCAACGCAAACCCTACATTAGAATCGTTCCAAACCTTGACTTCGCAGGGTTGGACGCGCATATGTAAAGCCTGACAAAAAAGGTTGCCGCTATGTTTATTCAGACCGAATCCACGCCAAACCCCGCCACGTTGAAATTCTTGCCAGGTCAAACTGTGCTTGAAATGGGCACTGCTGATTTCCCGTCCGCAGATGCTGCGGCCAAAAGCCCGTTGGCAAACCGCGTTTTCGCAGTAGAGGGTGTGACTGGCGTTTTCTTCGGGACTGATTTTGTGACTGTGACCAAAGCAGACACCGTAGAATGGGACCACATCAAGCCTGCGATTTTGGGCGCGATCATGGAACATTATCAGTCTGGCGCACCCGTTATTGAAGGCGAACAGGCGGCGTCTGGCCACGCAGAACACACTGGCGAAGACGGCGAAATCGTGAACCAGATCAAAGAACTTCTGGACACACGCGTGCGCCCAGCGGTCGCCCAAGACGGCGGCGACATCACGTTCCACGGGTTTGATCGCGGCGTTGTTTATTTGCACATGCAAGGTGCCTGTGCCGGTTGCCCATCATCCACATTGACGCTGAAAATGGGCATCGAAAACCTGCTGCGCCACTACATCCCTGAAGTGGTCGAGGTACGCCCCGTTGCCGCCTAACGAAACGGTTTTAGCATTTGATACAACGGCGGCACATTGTGCCGCCGCTTTGCGTTTGAACGGCAACGTTCATGTCCGCGTTGAAGAAATGGCGCGCGGTCAGGCTGAACGGTTGATGGTCCTGCTGGAAGAACTGCTGGCAGAGCACGGGCAAACATGGGCAGACCTCGATGCAATCGGCGTTGGTGTTGGCCCCGGCAATTTCACCGGTATCCGGATTTCTGTTTCTGCGGCACGTGGGTTGGCCTTGGGTCTTGGTATACCTGCGTTTGGTGTTTCCATGTTTGACACGACACAGCATCTGGCGAACCGCGCGCAAACAGCGGTGCCCGCGCCCCGCGACCAGATTTACTTTTTTGATGCCGATAAAATGGCAGCACCTATTTTGACACAGGCGAACGACACGCTGCCCGCATTTCAGGTCTCGACCGATTTTTCGGCGCATGACCACTTGCGTGCGATGGCAGAGTTGACAGCAGACCGTGCTGGGCCAGACACCCCTGCCCCCAAACCCCTTTATGTTAAAGCGCCAGACGCGGCGCCGCCTCGCGAAAAACCACCCGTTATCCTGCCATGACTCCAGAAACCTTGGCTGAGACACATGCGGCAGCCTTTGGCGGGACCGGTTGGCCCGCCGCAGATTTCGCGCGGTATCTAGACGATGCGACCACAACGATTTTTGGGGATGCGACCTGTTTTGTTGTTTTCCGTATCATGGGGCCAGAAGCGGAAATTTTAACACTGGCAACACACCCCGACGTGCAAGGACGCGGTCTTGCGACAGCAATGTTGCGCGCCGCCCTTGATGCGCTTCGCGATCGCGGGGTCGAAGATGTGTTTCTGGATGTAGCTGAGACGAATCTCGCGGCGATCGCGCTTTATAACCGCACCGGTTTCATCGCATTTTCACACCGTGCCCAATATTACGCCAATGGCGCGTCCGCGATTTGCATGAAAGTCAGCTTTCCGTGACGTCTTATTGACCAATTGGTCAAAATGGAAGCACTCGCAGATAAGAATCGGTTGATCTTCCTTGCGTTGCGTTGCCTAATTTGCCCATGATTGGTTTTCGCACTTCTCATTGGGGCGCGGCAGACCGAAGGGACTATAAAAAACGTCCACCAACAAAACCTGGGAGATCTCTCTATGAGCCTTATGAAAACAATTCTTGGCACATCCACTGCACTGGCTCTGACAGCTGGCGCCGCAATGGCCGATGGCCCTGCGATCATCTATGATCTGGGCGGTAAGTTCGACAAATCATTCAATGAATCAGCATTTAACGGCGCACAGCGCTGGGCCGAAGAAAACGGCAGCGAATTCGCTGAATTCGAAATCACTGCAGACGCGCAGCGCGAACAGGCGATCCGCCGTTTCGCTGAAGACGGCAATAGCCCAATCGTTATGGCTGGTTTTTCTTGGGCGACAGCGCTGGAAACAGCTGCACCGGATTACCCAGACACAGATTTCGTTGTGATCGACGTATCTTGGATCGACCTTCCGAACGTTCGCGCGGTTGGGTTCAAGGAACAAGAAGGGTCCTACCTGGTTGGCATGTTGGCTGCTGAAGCATCCGAAACTGGTGTTGTTTCCTTCGTCGGCGGCATGGACATTCCGTTGATCCGCCGCTTTGGCTGTGGCTACGCGCAGGGTGTTGCTGCTGTTAACGAAGACGCAACTGTGATTGCCAACATGACAGGCACAACGCCTGCCGCTTGGAACGACCCAGTAAAAGGGTCCGAACTGACGTTGAGCCAGATTTCTCAAGGCGCTGACGTTGTGTTTGCTGCAGCTGGCGGTACTGGTGTTGGCGTTTTGCAAACAGCATCTGACGAAGGCATCCTGTCCATCGGTGTTGACGCGAACCAGAACTACCTGTTCCCGGGCGAAGTTCTGACATCTATGTTGAAGCGCGTTGATAACGTTGTTTACGAAAGCTTCTCTGGCACAACAGACGCTGGCATCGTGATCCTTGGCGTTGCTGAAGGTGGCGTTGGTTACGCGCTGGACGAATTCAACGCTGAGCTCGTTACAGAAGACATGCAGGCAACTGTTGAAGCTGCAACCGCTGCGATGGCATCCGGCGAACTGGTTGTGCATGACTACATGTCCGACGAAAGCTGCCCAGTTCTGGAATTCTAAGACTGGCTGAATAAGACGACTTAGGCCGCGCTGATCCGATCGGCGCGGCCTTTTCCATCGCAATCCGCAAACAATGCGGGACCGATGGCTACAACGGGGACACGATATGACAGATACAGCACCCGCGATTGAGCTTAAGGGTATTTCCAAGGCATTTGGCCCAGTCCAAGCCAACAAAGACATTTCAATCCGCGTCATGCCTGGAACTGTCCACGGCATTATCGGCGAAAACGGAGCAGGCAAATCAACGTTGATGTCGATCTTGTACGGGTTCTACAAAGCCGACGCTGGCGAAGTATTCATCAACGGCCAGAAGACCGAGATCCCTGATAGCCAAGCCGCGATTGCTGCCGGTATTGGTATGGTGTTCCAGCACTTTAAACTGGTTCAGAATTTTAGCGTTTTAGAAAACGTGGTCCTTGGGGCAGAAGACGGCGCCATGTTGCGCCCGTCGCTGGCCAAGGCGCGCAAGCAATTGAAATCCCTTGCCGAAGAATACGAACTGAACGTCGATCCAGATGCGATCATCCAAGATATCGGTGTGGGCATGCAGCAGCGTGTCGAGATCCTTAAGGCCCTGTACCGACAGGCCGACATACTGATTTTGGATGAACCGACAGGCGTTTTGACCCCAGCGGAAGCCGATCAGCTGTTCCGAATTTTGGGCCGCCTGAAGGAAGAAGGCAAAACCATCATCCTGATCACGCACAAGCTGCGCGAGATTATGGATATTACAGACACCGTGTCTGTGATGCGCCGCGGCGAGATGACGTCGACCGTCAAAACATCAGACACGTCGCCAGCTGATTTGGCCGAACGTATGGTTGGCCGAAAGGTTTTGTTGCGGGTCGACAAAGTGCCCGCGCAGCCAAAAGACACCGTGTTAGAGGTAAAGAACCTGAACGTGACGGACGACAAAGGTGTGCACCGTTTGAAAGACGTGTCGTTCAACATCCGTGCAGGCGAGATTTTGGGCATCGCTGGCGTGTCTGGCAACGGACAATCTGAGTTGCTGGAAGTCTTGGGTGGTTACGAAAAAGGCACCGGAGAAATCCTGTTAAACGGCCAGCCGATTGACCTGACCGGCGCGTTGTCGGACGGGCAAAGCCGCCGCAACCGTGGGATTGCCCACGTGCCAGAAGACCGCCAACACGAAGGCCTGATCATGGAGTTTTCCGCATGGGAAAATACTGCCTTTGGCTATCACCACGATGAACGTTACCAACGCGGCAAAATGTTGATGGATAACGCCGCAATCTTGGCTGATGCCCAAGAAAAGATGGACCGTTTCGATGTACGCCCGCCGAACCCATTGTTGGCCGCCAAGAGTTTTTCCGGCGGCAACCAACAGAAAATCGTCGTCGCCCGTGAAATTGAACGCAACCCGGACCTATTGTTGGTCGGCCAGCCGACACGCGGTGTCGACATCGGCGCGATTGAATTTATTCACCAACAAATCGTCGCCCTGCGCGACAAAGGTAAGGCCATTTTGCTGGTGTCCGTGGAACTGGATGAAATAATCGGCCTGTCCGACCGGATCGCCGTCATGTTTGACGGACAGATCATGGGCGAACGTATGCCCGACCAAACGAATGAAAAAGAACTGGGGCTGCTGATGGCGGGCGTCACAGATGGGGAGGCCGCGTAATGGAAAAGATGCCTAAATGGGCTGATGTCGTGCTTGTGCCGGTTGTATCCTTGCTGCTGGCGGCAATTATTTCGGTCATTGTATTTGTTGCCGTAGGGCAAAACCCTTGGGAGGCGTTAAAGCTGATGGCGTATGGCGCTGTCGGCACGTCCGATTTCCTTGGATATACGTTGTTTTACACCACAAATTTCATCTTTACCGGCCTTGCTGTTGCGGTGGCATTTCATGCGTCGCTGTTTAACATCGGCGGCGAAGGTCAGGTGTTGCTGGGCGGTTTGGGCGCTGCGATTGTCTGCCTGTTTATCCCTTGGCCACATTGGACTTTGGCCTTGATTGCCGGTGGACTGGCGGCTGCAGCTTTTGGCGCGCTTTGGGTCGCGATACCCGCCTATTTGCAGGCGCGGCGCGGCAGTCACATCGTGATTACGACGATTATGTTCAACTTCATGGCGTCGGGCCTATTGGTCTATATGCTGTCCGACGCATTGCGCCCAGCGGGCCAAATGCAGACAGCAACGGCCATCTTCCCAGACGCCACACACCTGCCGTCGCTGAATGATGTCGCACAGCTGTTCGGGTCTGATCTGTTCGGTCGCTCGCCTGTGAACATTTCAATCTTTATCGCTTTGGCGGCCTGCGTGGGTGTCTGGCTCCTGATCTGGCATACGCGGTTGGGTTATCAAATCCGGGCGTTTGGACAGTCGGAAAGTGCTGCGAAATATGCCGGGATCTCGGCTGTGAACATCACAATGATCGCACTGCTGATATCAGGTGGATTGGCGGGTATGATGGCCGTCAACAACACCATGGGGATCAACACGCCACAGCTGGTGGATAACGCTGCGGGTGGTGCTGGGTTCATCGGAATTGCTGTTGCGCTGATGGGGCGCAACCACCCTGTTGGCATCATCATTGCCGCCCTTTTGTTTGGGGCATTGTATCAGGGGGGCGCCGAACTTTCGGCCGCCACATCTATCCCTGTGCAAATCGTGGTCGTGATCCAAGCGTTGGTCATCATGTTTACGGGCGCGCTGGACCAAATGGTGCGCAGCCCGATCGAAAAAATCTTCATACGGCGCGGTCGCGCTGCAGCCGCAGCGGGGGAATAAGACATGGATTTCTTTACCATCGTTCAACTTGGCGACGCGTCAATCCGTATGGCAATCCCGCTTTTGTTGGCCTGTTTGGCTGGCTTGTTTTCTGAACGCGCCGGTATTTTTGACATCGGACTAGAGGGCAAGATGTTGGCGGCCGCTTTTGTATCCGCGGCTGTGTCTTTCGCCACTGGTTCCGTTTGGGTTGGCCTGTTTGCAGGTATCGGCATTTCGGTTGTTCTGTCGATCATCCACGGGCTGGCCTCGATCACGTTCCGCGGGAACCAGTTGATTTCAGGCGTTGCCATCAACTTTTTCGCCGCCGGTTTGACTGTGGTGATCGCCCAAGGGTGGTTCAAACAAGGCGGGCGTACGCCGTCCCTGTCAGGAAGTGCGCGGTTTGACGGGTTGGATTTGCCCGGTGCGTTTACCCGCATGCGTGACAAAATGCAGGCCAGCCCCGGCATGCAGTTTTATTCCGAATTCGTGTCTGGCCATTCTATTCTTGTTTATGTGGGCCTGCTGTCTGTGCCGCTGACGTGGTGGGTCTTGTACCGCACCCGTTTTGGCCTGCGCCTACGCGCCGTGGGTGAAGCCCCCGAAGCTGTTGATACAGCCGGTATTTCAGTGGTGCGCCTGCGTTACAGCGCGGTTATCATTTGTGGCATTTTGTGCGGCATCGCGGGGGCCTATCTGTCCACTGCCGTTCAAGCTGGGTTTACCAAGGACATGACTGCAAACCGTGGGTTCATCGCGCTGGCCGCGCTGATCTTTGCCAAATGGCGTCCTTGGTATGCGTTGGGCGCTTGCCTGTTGTTTGGCCTGTTCTTTGCCATCGACAACCGGTTCCAGAACATTCAGTTGCAAGTCATCTGGATCATGGTTTTGTTGATTGGTGCATCCATCGCGATGACCCTTTACGCCGTGCGCCGTGAAAAGATTGATGTGTTGGTCTTGGGCGGCTTGTCTGCCGTTTTAACGGCCGTCGCGCTGGTGACTTGGACTGGGTCCACAGGGGACGAGGTTGGTCTGGTCGCAGCCCTTTGGGAAACTGTAAAAGTCCCCAGTCAGCTGATCCAATCCCTACCCTATTTGTTTGTGGTGATCGTGTTGGCGGGTTTCGTCGGCAAAGCCATTCCACCCCGTGCCGGAGGCGAACCCTATGTCAAGGAACGCTGAAGAACTGGCGGACAAGATCCGCCAAATCGCGGGGGAAGCGCCGGTTAAGGTTGGCATGATCCTTGGGTCGGGCTTGGGCCATTTGGCGGGCGCTGTTGAAGGCGTCGCCATCCCTTACGACGAACTCGAAGGCTTTCCTCATGCGGGGGTCAGCGGCCATGTGCCCGAATTGGTGATCGGCCAATTGGAAGGCGTGCGCGTCGCCGTATTTGGTGGCCGTGCCCATTACTATGAAAGTGGTCGCGGCGACGCCATGCGCCTGCCACTAGAGGTGCTAAAGGCGCTTGGGGCGGAGGTGATGATCGCCACGAATGCCGCGGGGTCCATGGTGCCGGAAATGCCCACTGGCGACATCATGTGCCTGTCTGACCACATCAATTTCAGCGGCTTGAACCCCCTAATCGGGGAACAGTCAGAAGCAAAATTCGTCCCGATGAAAGACTGCTACGACCCTGACTTGCGCGCCATTTTGGCGGCGGCGGCGGACACCGCCGAGGTGGACATGCACAGCGGCGTTTATGCGTGGTACTCAGGCCCGTCCTTCGAAACAGTGGCCGAGATCAAAGCCATCCGCACCTTGGGTGCGGACGCGGTTGGCATGTCGACGGTACCGGAAGTTATTTTGGGACGTTTCCTTGGCCTGCGCTGCGCTGCGATTTCATCTATCACAAACATGGCCGCAGGAATGAGCGACGAGAACATCAGCCACACCCATACAAAAGCAATGGCGCCGCTAGGGGCTGCTAAGCTGGAAAAGGTACTACGCGCAGCCTTGCCCAACATCTGATCAAAGCACCCATTGAATGGTGCAACTGGTCTTATGCTGCACCTCCAATTGGCTGTTGAAACAAGAGACATTCCGCGGCTAAGGAGGCTGCATGCAAATATACCTTCCCATCGCCGAAGTCTCCGTGAACGCATTCTTGCTTCTTGGATTGGGCGGTATTGTTGGAATTTTGTCAGGTATGTTCGGCGTAGGGGGTGGTTTTCTAATGACCCCGCTGTTGTTTTTCATCGGCATCCCGCCCGCTGTTGCGGTTGCGACTGAGGCAAACCAAATCGTTGCATCGTCTTTTTCTGGTGTCTTAGCGCACCTGCGACGAAAAACAGTCGACCTAAAAATGGGCACCGTATTGTTGATCGGAGGCCTCGTCGGCGCGGCACTAGGTGTCGTGTTGTTCAATTACCTGAAATCTCTTGGTCAGGTCGATCTGTTGGTAAAGCTTTGTTACGTCATCTTCTTGGGCGTGGTTGGTGGACTTATGTTCATCGAAAGCCTTCGTGCACTTCGACGTTCCAAAACCCCTGGAGCGGTACCGCAAAGACGCAAGCACGGGTTGGTTCATTCCTTACCCTTCAAGATGAAGTTTCGTGTTTCGGGGCTGTATATCTCGGTTATTCCACCGCTTTTGGTAGGGCTCTGCGTGGGCATTTTGGCTGCGATTATGGGCGTTGGTGGCGGGTTCATTATGGTCCCTGCGATGATCTACCTGTTAGGAATGCCTACCAAGGTCGTGATCGGAACCTCGCTGTTTCAGATCATTTTTGTCACCGCCTTTACAACCTTGCTGCACGCCACAACCAACTACACCGTAGATATCGTGTTGGCGGTTTTACTGCTGGTCGGCGGTGTCATTGGTGCCCAGATCGGTACGCGCATTGGCGTAAAAATGAAAGCCGAACAACTTCGGATCTTGTTGGCCGCAATGGTATTGCTGGTCTGCGGTAAGCTTGCCCTTGATCTGCTGTTAACCCCATCCGAACTTTACAGCCTTGGCGCGGCAGGAGGCCACTGATGCGGTTTATCCTTGCCTTCGTCCTTTTGGTTTTGCCGGTGCTGTCTTCCGCCCAATCCGAAGAAATCGTTCTTGGGCTCAGCCGCGATGAAGTCGCCATAACAGCGACCTTTGATGGAACCGACGTGTTGATTTTCGGGGCCATCAAACGCGATGCACCCGCACCTGACACAGGCCCATTACAGGTTATCATCACCCTTGCAGGGCCATCCGCCCCGATAACGGTCCGCCGCAAGGAACGCATTTTGGGCATCTGGGCCAACACTGATGCCGTTGAGGTAGACCAAGCACCCTCCTTTTACGCCGTTGCAACGTCTGCGCCATTGGCCGAAAGCCTGAGCGCGACAGAAGATTTGCGGCGCGCGATTTCTATTCCACAGGTGATCCGTTCGGTTGATGCGCCCGCGTCAATCGAAAACGCTGAAAGCTTTACGGACGCGTTGATCCGTATCCGTGCAGGTAGTGGTCTTTACCAAGTGTTAGACGGCGGCGTTGATATCGAAGAAGAAACCTTGTTTCGAGGGCAGATCACATTGCCAGCAGCGCTGACCGAGGGGGATTACAAGGCACGCATTTTCATCACCCGTGACGGGATCGTTGTGGATGAATATGAAACCACGATCGCAGTATTCAAAGCTGGGCTGGAACGGTTCTTGTTCGAATTGTCCCGCAATCAGCCATTGCTTTACGGGTTGATGTCACTGGCTATTGCCATTGCAGCAGGCTGGCTGGCATCTGCCGCGTTCCGCTTGTTCCTACGTTAATCAGCCACGTCCAACGTAGGGCATCTGTGTTGCCATAATGGTTTGAAACAAGGTGTTCGCGTGCAGTGGCAGGTTCGCCATGTTCCACACAGCATCGCTTACATGGGACACTTCCATCGTCGGTGGTGGCTGGTCGCCAGCCGCGACAGCACGATCTTTGATTTCGCGCAGCATATCTGTTTCAGCATTGCCAATATCGATCTGCCCCGCAGCAATCTGGAACGGACGCCCGTCTAACGCCAAGGTTTTGGTCAGCCCCGTCACACCATGTTTGGTCGTTGTATAGGTCGCGGACCCTTCGCGCGGAGTGTGCGCCGAGACAGACCCGTTGTTGATGATCCGCCCACCTTGCGGGTCTTGGTGACGCATGTATCCGAATGCGGCACGGGCGCACAAAAACATACCCGTCAGATTAACGTTCACCGCGTCAAACCAATCGTCGACGGGGATTTCGTCAATCGGGGCTGCAGGCGTAAAAATCCCGGCGTTATTGAACAGACAATCCAAGTGTCCCGTTGCAGACATGAACTCCGCAAACGCCTGATCGACGGCCCTTGGGTCTGTCACATCACAGGGCAGAATATGCGCGTTAGGTTGGTTCTGTGCGACATCGGCCAAAGCCGCTTCGCGACGCGCGACCAGCCCTACTGCCCACCCTTCTGTCAGAAATTTTTCCGCGACAGCGCGGCCAATGCCGCCACTGGCACCGGTTACAAGTATCGTTTTCATAGCTCTTCACCGTCAGTTTGCGCGACCAGTTCCAATGGCGCGGGCGCGACTGTCAAATCATCGGTCTGCAAAATACCCGTCGGGCGTGCCAAACGGTTGCGCACAACCCAACACAGCCGGTTCTCCGCCCGTGTAATGGCCACATAGGCCAACCGTTTCCACAACGGCTGGCCAGCCTCCACACGCCCCATCCGCGATGCCGCATAAATATCTGGCGCGAACACCTGCACGGTGTCCCATTGTGACCCTTGGGCCTTGTGGATTGTCACCGCCGCACCGTGCAAGAAGGTCGCACCCATCTTGGCCGCAAACGGAATGAACGGTTCCTCGTCACCTTCCAATTCAATCTTCACGATCGAGGCGGCGCTGACCTGAGGGTCCTCTGCGCCCATAACGTGCAATCGGCTAAATCCAGGTTTACGGCCTGGCCCAAGGTAGATGACCTGCGCGCCCTTGATCAGCCCCCGCGCCTCTAGGTCGAGGCGTTTTTTGCGATGCTTCATGGGCAGTTCGATCCCGTCACAGATCAGCGGCTCCCCTTCGAGCAATTCATCTTCTGGTGCACCGTAGGCATTGCGGAAGGCATGGATTAGTTTGATCCGAGTTGCGTTGCGCCACACCAAACAGGGTGACCGCGCCATCAAATCGCTTTCCACACGCTGGGCCAAAACGACACGCTCGTCTCGTTGTGCAGCTTCGGCGACCTTTTTCTCGAAGGCGTAAAAATCCACATCGGGGTCGGCCAGCGAATGGGCCAGATCCAAGATTGGGTTATCGGCGGTCTGACGGTGGACGCGGCTTAGTTCCAGCTTGCGTGTGGCGGGCAGTGTATCGAACACCATCTTGCCGCCTTCGGCCTTAACTGGTGGCAACTGTGCTGGGTCACCAAACAACACAAGCGTCGGGAAAATGTCCTGCAGGTCGGCGAATTGTTTGGCGTCCAACATCGAACTTTCGTCCACGAACCCGATGTCTAGCGGGTCTTCGCGACGTTTCCATCCGGTGATAAAATCAGACCCGCGCAACCCCGCAGCCGCCAGTGCCGCCGGGATCGACGAATTCACCTGATACGACGCAAATGCGCGGTCTAGGGCGACTTCTGTGATTTCTTCAATCTCGGGTTTTTCACCGTTTCCGGCCAACCATTCTGCGATCTTTTCATATTCGGGGTCGTACATTGGTGTGTACAAAATCCGGTGGATCGTCGTCGCCGGAACGCCACGGTTTCGCAATACGCTGGCCGCCTTGTTCGTAGGGGCCAAAATGGCCAAAGTCCGACGTTCGCGCCGTTTTTTGCCTTCATAATCGCCAGATACGATATCAACACCAGCGTCTCGCAACGATTTGAAAAGTTCGGCCAACAACAGCGTCTTGCCGCTACCCGCCTTACCCAGCACTGCCAAAACGGACCCTTTTGGGTCCTCTTGTGGGGGCATCGTTGCACCGCCCAGCATATCAACACCCGCCTCTCCCAATATGTCAGAGACAGTGTCCCAGGCTTCAGCCTGATCATCGGAAAGGGCAAGTGCAGTTTGGACCATGGCGCGACCATAACTAGGGCGCGCCACAGGGGCCAGCGATTACGCCGCTTTACGCAACCGTTTTGTGGGTTTTGCTCCGAATGCACGGGCATACCAATGTTCCGACACCACAGACGACAGGCCTGCCCGCTGAAGAACCTTCACTCGGTCTGCTGGGTCGTAGTTCCACAACCCAACGCTTATCCGGTCACGTCCCCTACCGCTGCTGCCCAGCACATCGGGGCTAGATCCAATCATACGATATATCCGCACCATGCGCGCATCAAACACACCAACAAATTGGGTCACACCGAACCCGCGCATCAGCTCGCCACCGCCCAACATCAAAGCCGCTGCAACGCGGCTATCCGCACCGGGTGACAAACAAAACCGTGTAGATTCCCAAATTAGGGGGCTGCTAATAACGACCCCGCCGGTCAATTCACTAAAGTGATCATTCACCATGGTGCGTCCGGTGGTTGGCAAAAATCGCATGGACCCACCATGGCGCCCATCAGGGCGTTGCCAGATCACGTACAGCGGATCTTCGTCGTCGTATTCGTCCCGTTCATGGCCTTGGGCGTCAACGGACACCTCCCAACCAAGACGTTCGCGAAATTGCCACGCGCGATCGCGAAACATCGTGTCCGCCAATACAGGGTGCGATTTCAGGTCTGATCCGTAGATATATTTAAGCATTCGGGCCTCCATCCGTAGATGGAAAACCCTAGGTACCCCCGATTAAGGCATGGTTCGAGGACCGTTCGGTCGGTGCTACACTTTGTTAAGCACGCACTTACTGGGCGGCTTCAACGTCGCCGCGCCCTGGCCATGCGCCACGGGCATTTCGCGCAGCCCCTCCCATCACGATCAGCCCTTCTGCAACGGCGCGGGCCACAGCGTGCATTGTGTTTGACGCCCCCAACTTAAACCGCGCACTTTCGACATAGGCCCGCAACGTGTGTTCTGAAATTTGTAAGGTCTGGGCGACTTGGCCCCTTGAATATCCCATGGCCAAATAGGTCATCACATCAATCTCGCGCCCCGATAGCGGCTTCACAGGTTCCGGCATTCGACGTGTTTCAAATTCAAGCGCACGTTGGTTGAAAGAATGGGCACATAAGATCAAATCTCGCCGATGCTTCTGCGTGAACTCGGCCCAATCTTGGTCGGTCCCATTGTCCGAAACGGAAAACATCGCAAATTGGCCGCGTGGCCCACGAATTGGAATAGAATATCCTTGATTGCCAACACCCGCCTGCACTGCTTCGGCGCGAAAGGCGATTGCGGATTTAGTCGACCAATCTAACGCTTTCCAATCCACGGGATGAAACCGTTGAAAACATCCAATCACGACGGGATCGATGCGCAGATAGTCCTGTTCTAGGTAGTGTTCTATCCAAGCCGATGGATAGGTCCCGCAACCATATTGTTCGCCGTCCGCAGACACCCAATGGTAAACGAGATGCGCAACACCAAAATAGTCACGCAGTTGGACGCTGGCGTCCTGTAGCGCGCTAAGTTCCGTTGCCTGTTCGAGTGTCACCAAGTGACGACGCAGGTTCCCGTTCATTTGCATTCGCCGCAAGCGGCGCCCCTTCAAGAATCGACGCGATCTCGGCCTGCGCAACACAAGAGGTCACTTCAAGCTGGTGCGCCAGCAGAGGTAGCCCGTTTTGGTCAGCAAATTCGCGTAGGTCGGCGAGAACGTCGATTATCCACTTCTGTCCCATGCATAACTTTCTGTCTGAGGGGTTAACGAAAGGTTAACCGTTGGCGCCGTTTCACAGGCAATACCCAAATGTCCCATAGTTTCATGGGTTCACCTACCCACTTTATTCACCCCGCTATAAATGGGGAGAGCTAGTATGGTTAACTTATTCTAAATAAAAAGGCCGTCCCGACATTCAGGACGGCCTATTTTCGGGCTGATTCGTGCCGATTATGCCTTGGCGTCGATCACCTCTTCTAGCGTCCGCAGCCCGGTTTTGGGGGCCTGAACCAGCACAGACATATTGCCCGGCTTGTGTTCGTTACGAAGCATTTTGGTGTGCGCATCTGGCAGTTGATCCCACGGGAACACCTCTGACATGCACGGATCCAACCGGCGCTCGACCATAAGGTTGTTTGCGGCTGACGCTTGTTTCAGGTGCGCAAAGTGTGACCCCTGCAAACGTTTCTGATGCATCCACATATAGCGCACATCAAACGTGCAGTTGAAACCGGACGTGCCTGCGCAAATCACAACCATGCCGCCCTTTTTGCACACCAACGTGGACACGGGGAACGTCGCCTCGCCGGGGTGTTCGAACACCATGTCGACGTTGTTGCCCTTGCCTGTGATGTCCCAGATCGCTTTGCCGAACTTACGGGCCTCTTTGAACCATTCCGCGTATTCGGGCGTGTTCACAGTCGGCAACTGCCCCCAGCAATCGAAATCACGCCGGTTGATAACGCCTTTTGCGCCTAGCCCCATAACGAAGTCGCGTTTGTCTTCATCTGAAATGACGCCAATCGCGTTTGCCCCAGCGGTATTGATCAATTGAATCGCATAAGATCCAAGGCCGCCGGACGCCCCCCAAACCAGAACGTTCTGCCCCGGCTTCAGATCGTGTGGTTCATGGCCAAACAGCATCCGGTAGGCCGTGGCCAAAGTCAGGGTGTAACAGGCACTTTCTTCCCACGTTAGATGTTTCGGGCGCGGCATAAGCTGTTGCGCCTGAACGTTGGTAAACTGCGCGAAAGACCCATCAGGCGTCTCGTAACCCCAAATCCGTTGGCTGGTTGAAAACATCGGATCGCCACCGTTGCATTCTTCATCATCACCATCGTCTTGGTTGCAATGAACAACAACTTCGTCGCCAACTTTCCATCGCTTCACCTTGTCCCCAACAGCCCAAACAATGCCAGACGCGTCGGAACCAGCGATGTGAAAGGGTTCGCCATGCACGTCGAACGGGCTGATGGGTTTGCCTAGACCAGCCCAAACACCGTTGTAGTTCACGCCCGCCGCCATAACGAGAACCAGAACCTCGTTGCTATCCAGCTTGGGCGTGTCCACCACCTCGATCTCGAACGCCTTGTCGGGATCGCCATGACGTTCGCGGCGGATCGTCCACGCATACATTTGTTCAGGTACATGACCCAGAGGTGGGATTTCACCCATCTCATAAAGGTCCTTCACCGGCGCATTTGCAGTCGCAGCATGTTTATCAGTGTCGAGGGCCATTTCACTCATCTCCGTGTCAAAACTCTATTCGCCGCGCTGCAGAATCAGCGCGTTGAAGCTAGAACTAGATGTGAGAGAGTAATATTGCAACTCCGCAGCGGACATTTTTGTAATTTTATGTCCGCTGCGTTGCAGAAACTTAAATCACGGGAACGAAACGGATGAGACCGCACAGGTGTTTATGTTGTTTTTCACGATGGATGATCCGTCTTGGAATTCTGCCCGCATATCGTAGTTGCAGATATTACGACCGTCGCTGAAATCGATGTTTACGGACCGTCCTGCAGGCAAGATGTTGGAACCAAGGATATCTTCTTCCCACGAATTCACATTGACCGGTGAACCATAGAACCGCCAAATTGTACGGCCGGTGTTGTTCACAATCAGAACATTCTTGTTTGCCGAAACGACCGTTGTTGTTGTCGTTGTTGTTGGTTGGCAGGCGGCCAAAACAGCAGTCGATGCAATCGCCAGCGCAATAGTTTTAAAATGAAATGACATAGTCTTCCCTATCCTTTTTTTGAATAGAAGAAGACTAGCGTGAAACTTGGGGTTCAAGCAAATGCAACGAAACTGCGGTTCTATGCGTCTTCAACAGGTTCCGTTGTGAAATGATGCGCAATTGATGCCGCATAATATTCAAGAACCGCCGCGTCGTCAGACCCCGATGCGATAGCCAGATCACCGTCAATCAACTTGCGGCGCCGTAGTACCGCTAAACCGTCCGCGGCCAAGTCTGCAGCGCCACGTTGCGGACGGCGAGTCGTGCTTGGTAGATCACTGAGGTCCTTATCAATTTGCGTTGCAATTTCTTCCTCGGTTTTCGCACCCGCAAGAATAGCGCGGCACACCAAAGGCACCGGTACGGCGGGAACGACCCCGGCGATACGGGTCATCAACTCGCCGGCCAAAGCCTGTGTGGCTCCATCGTTGTCGGTGGCAAATTCTTTAAGCGAAAGTGGCTTTCCAAACCCGACGCTTGCGGTCCCAAAGGTTGTCATGCGTCCCACTAGTCGCGCACCAAGGTACTGCGTGGTTCCCCACAACACGGTGAACAAAGGCGGTCGAAAACGCCGCACACCCGTTTTTCCGGCTTTGATCAAGAACCTGTCTTCCAACACGCGATCATAATTCAACGCAACAGGTACAAAGACAACGTCGCGCCCATCGGGGTCAAAATCGTCAATAATGTAACTGATAATGCCCATTCGCGGCTTCGCGATTGTGCCATCTAACGACAGACCACCTTCCGGGAATATGGCTTGCGTCACCCCGCCCTCGGTCGCCATTTGAACGTAGCGCGCAAGGACTTTGCGGTACAAACCACCGCTGACGGCCTGACGGCGTGACTTACGGCGAATAAAGTACCCGCCCATCATCTTAATCACCGCCGACAATGGCCAGACCCGCGCCCATTCCCCCACCGCATAAGACAAGGCCGAGGCACGGCTGACGAGGTAGGTAACCAACACGTAGTCCATGTTGCTGCGGTGGTTCATCACAAAGATGATGGTCGCGTCAGGGTCGATCGCCTCGTATTCGGCACGATTAAACTGCCCGACCCGCAGCCGGTACAGAAACCGGGAAAGCCATTTGGCCGCGCGCATCCCAAAAGAAAAATACGCCGTCGCACTGAAAGATGGCACGATTTCACGCGCATAGTGGCGTGCCTTTTCAAACGCCACATCTTCGCGCACGCCCTCGGCCTGCGCATAGTCGTTCACCGCCTTGATCACCTCGGGGTCGTACACCAACCGCTGGATCGTATCGTAGCGGCGGGCCAGCTTGAAAGGTTCAATCGGTTTTTGCAGGCGGTCATTCACCCGCGCCACAACCTTTTCAGCGCGCCGCCGGAAGAACCAACGCACCGATGGAAATAGAAAATGGGACGCAAAGGTCACCGCTGCGAACAACACAACAAGAACCAGTAACCAAAGGGGGATCGCGACAGGAGCATTCATATCGGGACCCTGTCAGGGAATTGCCCCGGCGTAAATGGGGCCATGCCGCAGTGCAGCGTGTTGACAAGGGTTTAAAATTTCATGTAAGTCACGACTTGAGTAATAAAGTTGCGCAACTGATTCACGGGGCACGAGATGAGCCAGACAGACCAAAGCACGCCCGGCCGCGACCGCCCCAAGGTTCGTCCATGGCTATTTCGCACCTATGCCGGCCATTCCACGGCCGCTGCATCAAACGCGCTGTATCGTGGCAATTTGGCAAAAGGCCAAACCGGTCTATCCGTGGCTTTCGACCTCCCCACACAAACTGGCTATGACAGCGACCATGTTCTGGCGCGCGGCGAAGTCGGCAAAGTGGGTGTCCCTATTTGCCACATGGGCGACATGCGCGCTTTGTTTGCTGACATCCCGTTGGATCAGATGAACACATCGATGACGATCAACGCGACCGCACCTTGGTTGCTGGCCCTTTACATCGCTGTCGCCGAAGAACAAGGCGCCGATGTATCTGCCCTTCAGGGCACCGTACAAAACGACATCATCAAAGAATACCTCTCGCGCGGCACCTATATTTGCCCCCCCGAACCATCCCTGCGGATGATTACGGATGTGGCCGCATATACGCGCGAACATTTGCCTAAATGGAACCCGATGAACGTGTGTTCCTATCACTTGCAGGAGGCAGGTGCGACGCCGGAAGAGGAGCTGGCGTTCGCATTGGCCACCGCAACGGCGGTGCTAGACGACCTTAAAGGTAAAGTCCCCGCCGACAAATTCCCCGCCATGGTGGGCCGCATTTCCTTCTTCGTAAATGCTGGCATCCGGTTTGTGACCGAGATGTGCAAAATGCGCGCCTTTGTCGAACTGTGGGATGAAATCTGCCAAGAACGTTATGGCGTCGCCGACCCGAAATTCCGTCGGTTCCGGTATGGCGTGCAGGTTAACTCGCTAGGCCTGACCGAACAGCAACCCGAAAACAACGTCTACCGGATCTTGATCGAAATGCTGGCCGTGACCCTGTCTAAAGATGCCCGCGCCCGCGCCGTGCAATTGCCCGCATGGAACGAAGCCCTCGGCCTGCCCCGCCCATGGGATCAACAGTGGTCCCTGCGGATGCAACAGATCTTGGCATTTGAAACAGACCTTCTGGAATACGACGACCTTTTCGAAGGCAACCCCGCTGTTGAGCGCAAGGTGAACGCGTTGAAGGATGGCGCACGCGCCGAACTCGCGCAGATCGACGCGATGGCCAACGCACAAGAAAAGATCGAATACATGAAGGGCCGTCTGGTCGACAGCAACGCCGCGCGCATCGCCAACATCGAAGCCGGTGAAACCACGGTCGTTGGGGTGAACAAATTTAAAAACGGCGAACCGTCCCCTCTCACAGCGGGTGATGACGCGATCATGGTCAGTGATCCGGATGCCGAAAATGACCAGTTGCGTCGCCTCGACACGTGGAAACTTGTGCGCGACGACGACGATGTTGCAGCAGCCCTCGCCGCATTGCGCACGGCCGCCCAAGACGGCACCAACATCATGGTCCCGTCCATCGCGGCTGCCAAGGCAGGTGTCACAACAGGCGAATGGGCCGATGTGATCCGCCAAGCGTTCGGGCAATACCGTGGCCCAACGGGGGTTAGTGCGCACCAATCCAACCGGACCGAAGGTCTTGATGACATCCGCGAACGGGTTGATGCAGTCAGCAGTAAACTGGGCCGAAAGTTGAAGTTCATTATGGGCAAGCCGGGGCTTGATGGGCATTCCAATGGCGCCGAACAAATCGCCGCCCGCGCGCGCGATTGCGGTATGGATATTACCTACGAAGGCATTCGCCTGACGCCCGATGAAATTATCGAAGCCGTGCAACGTGACGACGCCCATGTCGTTGGCCTGTCAATTCTATCGGGGTCGCACATTCCATTGATCACAGAAATGATGGACAAGATGCGCAGGCTCGGCCTGTCTCACGTACCTGTTGTCGTTGGTGGTATCATTCCGGACGAAGACGCAGACCACCTGCGCGCCATGGGCGTCGCACGGGTCTACACACCGAAAGATTTCGAACTCAACCGGATCATGAACGACATTGTCGAACTGGCAGACCCGTCTGCCGTGGCAGCCGAATAACCGTTACTCTTCCAGTCTGATCACAAGATCATCGTAATGATAGCTCTGCTCGATCAGCCCTGAATCGCCGAAGATGAAATTTTCGTCTGCCGGCAGGCAGCCGATCCCGCAGACTTGCCACGTCACCATATCGGTCGTGTCGATGTACCAAAGACGCCCACCGGGGGTCGCCACCCAACCATCAATGCCCTCTTCTTCGTCACCTTCCATATCCGTACCGCTCGGCAGCTCACTGTTGTAGTCAGTGGAGAAACCAGCATGGGTATGGTAGGATGCGACGATCAGTTCCAGGTTTTCCGGATCGTCCGATAGACAGCTGGATTCATCACCCCGCGTTGGCTCTGACACAGCCAATTCGCCCTCCGCAGTGAAGCCCAGATATCCGCAAAACTCTACGTTCTCGGCAATCGAAATTGGGTTTAGCTCGGCAAAAGTCGCGCGGATCAGCGCTTCTTCATCAATAGATTGCGCGGTCAATACACTTGGTGCGACCAGCGCCGCGAATGCGATTTTCTTCAACATGTGCCCTCGGTGTCTTTTGGACAACTATGGATGAAGTGCGGGGTGCGCTCAAGCACATCCCGCTGGTCTTCGGCTACACGCGTAGCGCACCACGCCCAAAGATGAACTGCCACTGCGTACCGTCCTGCATAACGATCATCCCGCCGCCTTCTAACGCTGTGTTGTAGGTCGCGGTTCCGATCCCTGTTAGGCCATTGGTACAGGTCACCGGAAACGTAACCTGTGTGCCCGTCGTGCCTGGGCTGTACTGGCCACGGCAGGTGTTGTTCCCCCCGCTCACCTGAAACCACCCGCCTTCAAACAACGTCGCTGTGGCGGTTCCGCGATATACAATCTCGCTGGGGCCAACCACGGCCACCGGATGAGTCGCCACATCGCAACCCGCCAAAAGTGCAGCGGCGCCAAAAACCGCACCCGCGGTTCGTTTTCCATGTTTCATATCGATGTCCTCATACGATTGTGAACATTGATCATGAACGTAGTTCACGATACACTCCAGTCCGGTATTCCCGACCTTTTCCACCTGAACACCCGCCCTTGAACCGGCCCTCAGATCGCCATAGCATCAACCACTGAATTCAAAGAAAGGCCGCGAACATGACAATCCACATTGGCGCAAACCCCGATGACATCGCAGACGTTGTCTTGATGCCCGGTGACCCCTACCGCGCCAAATGGGCAGCCGAAACGTTCCTGACCGGCGCCAAATGCGTCAACGAAGTGCGCGGCATGCTGGGGTTCACCGGTGAATGGCACGGACACCGCGTGACGATCCAAGGATCAGGAATGGGCATGCCGTCCATGTCGATCTATGCCAACGAACTGATCAGCAGCTTTAACGCGCAAACCCTGATCCGCATCGGGTCCTGTGGCGGCATGCAAGACGATGTAAAAATCCGCGACGTTATCCTTGCGTCCACCGCAAGCTCAGTATCAACGCCCAGCTCTACCATTCTGCGCGACGTCAACTATGCCCCAACGGCAGATTTCACCCTTTTGCACAAAGCATTCCACGCGGCAGAAGCCATGAACCTTGATGCGGATGTTCATGTGGGCGGTATCTATTCCAGCGACACGTTCTATGACGAACGCCCAGACCTGAACGAACAAATGCAACGCCACGGCATTCTGGCGGTCGAAATGGAAGCCGCCGAACTCTATACCGTTGCCGCGCGCCATGGGCGCCGCGCCTTGGGCGTGATGACCGTATCTGACCACCTTTTGACGGGCGAGGCACTGCCAGCAGAAGACCGCGAACGCACATTCGGCGACATGGTTGAAATCGCCCTGACCGCTGCCTTCGACAGCTAATCTCTAGTCCCCAACACGATAGAAAAAGGCGACGCCCTGATGTGGGGCGTCGCCTTTCAAATTTCTGTATCTAGAATGCACGGAAGCGCACATTTTGGAACCGCTTAAACCGTGCGGTCGACCATCATTTTCTTGATGTGAGAAATCGCAGCCGCTGGGTTCAGACCCTTCGGGCATGTTTTCGCGCAGTTCATAATGGTGTGACAGCGGTACAATTTGAACGGATCTTCCAAATCATCCAAACGTTCCCCTGTCGCTTCATCACGGCTGTCGATGATCCAACGATACGCATGCAGCAACGCTGCTGGCCCGAGGTAGCGATCGCCATTCCACCAGTATGATGGGCAAGACGTTGAACAAGATGCGCACATAACGCATTCGTACAAACCATCCAGTTTCTTGCGGTCCTCAATGGACTGCTTCCACTCTTTCGCGGGGCGGTTCGTCTTTGTTTCCAACCACGGCATGATGGATGCGTGCTGCGCGTAAAAGTGCGTCAGATCGGGGATCAAATCCTTCACCACTGGCATGTGCGGCAGTGGGTAGATTTTGATGTCGCCCTTGATCTCGTCCATCCCGTAAATACAGGCCAAGGTGTTGATCCCGTCGATGTTCATCGCGCAAGACCCGCAAATCCCTTCACGGCAAGACCGGCGGAACGTCAGTGTTGGGTCAATCTCGTTCTTGATCTTGATCAACACGTCCAGAACCATGGGACCGCATGTGTCCATGTCCACGAAATACGTATCCAGACGCGGGTTCTGGCCGTCGTCAGGGTTGAAGCGGTAAATCTGCACTTTGCGCAGGTTGCTCGCTCCCTCTGGACGGGGCCACGTTTTGCCGGTCGTCATACGGGAATTCTTGGGCAGGGTCAGTTGAACCATGGAAAGGCTCCTCTCGGGTTAGGCCAGATCGTTGGCCAGATAGTTATGTAAGGCCGGACGTCGCGCAGGTGATCGTTTCAGTCCGTGCCAGAATTTGAGACACCAAAGTGATGTTTTCAGGCGTAGCCCCTTGTGTGGCCAAGCCCAGCAGTTCTTCACCGCTGGCATTGTCGATGATGCAATCCGTCAAAACCACACCAGCTGCACCGGGAACCGTGTCTGCAACAATCGGGCCAACAACCGCCTTAGCAGCCTCGCGACCAGTATCCAGCGCGACAGTCTCTGCTACGGAACAGGCGGACAGCGCCAAGGCAGCGGTGGCAAATACAGCAAATGTAGGTTTCATCGTAATCTCCAATTTCATTATCGCAGGACAGGCGGACGAACTGGTGCCGCTCCCGTCCGATCAAAGACGCATTCAGAATAAACCTCAAGCGGGTCGCGACCAGCAAGCAGATCACTGCTTATACCAATCTCCACACTGCCAAAGGCACCTGTGTTGCTATTGGTCCCGACAGTCACCCCACCGGTTGGCCCCTGCGCTGCCCGTGCCCGTTCTTCGCAAATCTGCGCTGCACGCTCCGGTGAAACCGGTGGCGCTTCGCATGCAGACACGACAACGAGCGCCGACAGAAAGCAGGATATGCGCTTAACGACCATCTCTAACCCGTCAAGCAGGCCGCAAATATGCTGCCTTCCTCAGGTGACAACGGCGGTTCAATCCGCAAAGGGCCATCAGGTGCTGCCGGACGGCCAACTTGAGCAAGACAGGAATCAATCGCAGCGCGACGGTCTGCCTGGGGTTGGGCATTGAATGTATCAACGCTGCTCGGCTCGGACACACACCCAGACACGGCAAACAAAATCGCTGGAATAAGATAAATCCGCATTAGAACGTCCGCTCTTTTGGTGCGATTTTCTTCACGCTGATACCGCCTTCGGCCTCTGTTGTCAGAGGGTCTGTGACGACAGGGCGGTACGACAGGTCAACCTTGTTGCCTTCAACGTGGCTGATGGTGTGGACACGCCAGTTTTTGTCGTCGCGATCAGAATAGTCTTCGTGGGCATGCGCACCACGGCTTTCTTTACGCGCTTCCGCACCAACGATTGTCGCCAATGCGTTTGGCATCAGGTTGTCCAGCTCCAACGTTTCCATCAGGTCAGAGTTCCACACGAGGCTGCGATCAGTGACCTTCAGGTCGCCCATCTTGCCTGCGATGTCGGTCATCTTCTCAACGCCTTCTTTCAGCGTCTTGTCTGTGCGGAACACCGCCGCATCGGCCTGCATCGCTTTTTGCATTTCCAGACGCAGATCAGCGGTTGGCGTGCCGCCGTCCGCATTCCGCAACCCGTCAAAACGATCAAACGCTTTGTCGACAGACGCCGTGTTTGTGGATGGGATCGCAGACGCACGGTCCACAACATCACCGGCACGGATCGCCGCCGCACGGCCAAATACCACCAAATCGATCAGCGAGTTAGAGCCAAGACGGTTCGCACCGTGAACAGACGCACAGCCAGCCTCGCCCACAGCCATCAGGCCAGGAACAACAGCGTTCGGGTCTTCTTTCGTTGGGTTCAGAACCTCACCAAAGTAGTTCGTCGGAATGCCGCCCATGTTGTAGTGCACTGTCGGCAAAACAGGGATTGGCTCTTTGTTCACGTCCACACCTGCGAAGATTTTCGCAGATTCAGAAATACCCGGAAGGCGTTCTGCCAAAGCTTCGGCTGGCAGGTGGTTGAGGTTCAGGTGAATGTGATCCCCACCATCGCCCACACCGCGACCTTCGCGGATTTCCATCGTCATACAGCGCGAAACATAATCGCGCGGCGCGAGGTCTTTATAGTTCGGCGCATAGCGTTCCATGAAACGCTCGCCTTCGGAGTTGGTCAGGTAACCGCCCTCACCCCGTGCACCCTCGGTGATCAAACAGCCGGAACCGTAGATACCTGTTGGGTGGAACTGAACGAATTCCATATCCTGCAACGGCAGCCCCGCACGGGCCACCATGCCGCCGCCATCACCGGTACAGGTGTGCGCAGACGTAGCCGAGAAATAGGCGCGCCCATAACCACCGGTCGCCAAAACGACCATCTTGGCGTTGAACACGTGCATCGTACCATCGTCGAGCTTCCAACACACAACACCGGTACACACGCCATCATCGGACATGATCAAATCGATGGCGAAATACTCGATGTAAAATTCAGCCTGCTGTTTCAAAGACTGACCATAAAGCGTGTGCAAAATCGCGTGGCCTGTCCGGTCCGCTGCGGCACAGGTCCGCTGGACGGGGGGGCCTTCGCCAAATTCAGTGGTGTGGCCACCAAACGGACGTTGGTAAATCTTGCCTTCTTCGGTCCGGCTGAACGGCACGCCATAGTGCTCCAGCTCATAGACCGCCTTGGGCGCTTCACGGGCGAGGTATTCCATCGCATCCGTGTCACCCAACCAGTCAGACCCTTTTACAGTGTCATACATGTGCCACTGCCAGCTGTCCGGCCCCATGTTACCAAGGGACGCAGCAATACCACCTTGGGCAGCTACAGTGTGTGATCGTGTTGGGAACACTTTGGAAATACAGGCAGTCCGCAGACCCTGTTCAGCCATACCCAGCGTTGCCCGCAAACCTGCGCCACCGGCACCAACAACCACGACATCATATTCGTGGGTTTCATATTCATATTCAGCCATGTTCAGACCCCGGAATTCTTAAAGTGCAATGCGTGCGATTGCGAAAACGCCAGCAGCCGCAGCTGCATAGCTCAAACAGATGGTACCGATGATCAGCGCTTTGCCAGCAAGACCATGTACGTAATCCTCGATCAATGTTTGCACACCGCCCTTAAAGTGGAACCAGCCCACCAGCATTGTCAAAATTCCAACAATTGCGGGGAACGGGCGGCTGTAATACGCGGTTGCCTCTTCGTAAGGCATGCCCAGCGCATACCCAAACGTGAAGATGAACAGAGGCGTCAAAATCAATAGGCCAACAGAGGATACCATCATCTGCCAATGGTGCTGCGTACCGGTCTTCGCAGACCCCATACCAGCAGCGCGTTTACGATCAGTCAAAAATGCCATTGCGGTGCCCCTTACAATACGACGACGGTAAAGATGGTCAGCAAAGCTGTACCAACAACGGACATTTGCGCGTACAGCTCGGATTTTTCGACATCCAGCATGTATCCGTTGTCCCAAATCAGGTGGCGTACACCACCGAGCAAATGGTACCAAAGACAGGCCACAGACCCGAACATCACCAAGTCGCCAAACCAGCTCGTCAAAACTCCGTTTGCGCGCGCATAGGCCTCTGGGCCCGTTGCCAATGCAACCAACCACCACACAATCAGCAACGCGCCCACCAAAAGGGCATTGCCTGTAATCCGTACAAAAATCGATGACATCGATGTCCATTGCGGACGATAAATCATGAGGTGCGGAGAGAGAGGGCGATTGCCCCTGTTCACATCTGCCATGTCAGTTCCCTTATGCTTGGCTGTCCAGTGCGGCTATGCACGAGAATTCGTTACTTCTTTATTAGCGCATAAAACCAAAGTGTCACGTTATGTGAGCGTTACCAAATGCGGATTCTTGCGGCAGATTGCTAATTTTTTACCATTTGTGATCACAGCACAAAGAACAGTGATCACAAAAGTGCTTTTGTCAGAAACCCAAACAGCGCACGTGGCCCCATGTGAATTTCACATTAGCCCAATTTTGCGCTTCTGAAATTACAGCAATTCCGCGTGATCACATGTCAATTTTGCCACCCCATGTTAACCACCTTTCCAGGCTGTCAAATTAGATCGGCATCAATGCCCAATAGTCGAGGTCCAACAACACGTCAGATAAGTACTTTCCATCCTCGCCGCGCAGCTGGCCCGCCGTGCCGCCCTTGGTCGCAACCAACCGTAACCGGATCGCACCAACACCGGGGGCTTTCGTCGTGGCAATCTCCAACACCTCAGACCATGCACGCACCGTATCGCCTGCGAAACACGGGTTAGCGTGCGCACCGCCATTGATCGCCACCATGAATTCCGCAGCCCCCAACCCGTTGAACGACAGCGCCCGCGCCATAGAAATGATGTGGCCCCCGTAGATCAGCCGCTGCCCTTGCGGGCGGGCCGTCACATCAAAATGTACCTTTGCCGTGTTCTGCCACAACCGCGTGGCCATCATGTGTTCCGCTTCTTCCAACGTCACACCGTCGACGTGGTCAATAATCTCTCCCACGTGGTAGTCACCAACGCGGTAAGGCGCATTCACCTCGCTCAAACCATAGTCGCTAAAATCAAGCCCAGCAGGCACCGCCAGTTCTGACGCCGGCACCACGTCTGGCAAATCGGGAACGACAACAGCTGGTGCTGGCGCATCCACATCCCGTTTGCGCACCATCACCCAGCGCACAAAACTCAATACATCCTCACCCGCAGCGTTAACCCCTACGGTGTGCACCCAAACGATCCCTGTTTTGCCGTTCGAGTTTTCCTTAAGGCCAATCACCTCGGTCACAGCGCCCAAGCTTTCACCGGGGTAGACGGGTTTCAACCAACGCAGGTCTGCGTATCCAAGGTTTGCCACTGCGTTCAACGAAATGTCCGGCACGGTTGCGCCAAACACCTTATGAAACACAATCATGTCGTCCAACGGCGCCTTCGGAAGCCCGAAAAATTGCGCAGTCGGATCAGACACGTTCACTGCAAACCGCGTGGGGTACAGCGCCTGATACAACGCACGTTCACCTTCGCCCACATTGCGCAACGGGCCATGTCGGAACGTCTGCCCGACAGAATAATCCTCGAAAAAATAGCCCGCGTTGGTCTTGGTCATTGTTGCCCCAACTTCATCTCTGGGGAATAGGCCGCATCGACCTCTTTGGTCACGGCCTGACCGCAACGCATAACCCCATTGGCTTGGTCAAAACTGTACTGCGGGTCGCCGTGCAGCACCCAGCCCTTCGCCAATGCTTCGGAAACCTTATGACAAAACGCAGACGTATCGTCTTCGGTAAGAAAGCGGTAAATCACCCCCATGGCGTAACTCCTAAAAAGTAATGGATCATCATAACAACAAGGGTGACGACAACGGTCGCAACCACGGCAATGATTTCAGATTTGATAGGTGGCGCATGATAGGCGCGGCGTGGCCCCTGCGCGCGGTTGATCACAACAATCTCGGCCAAAGCCCAAATCGCCATGCCACCAAACAGAACAAATGACGGCGTGTCACCATTTACCAGCAGGTGCGCGGCCGCCCAAACCAAAATCGCCGTCAGCTGCGGATGGCGGATAAAACGGGTGACACGCGTGCCTTTGCCAGATGCGGCAAAAAGATAGAACGCAAACAACATCAGCAAATTGTTCACACCAACCAAGGCGCTGCTGCGGCCCCAATACACGGCGCCATCCGCCATACGATAGCCCAAAACCATCAGAATAATCGCGGCAAACAGCGCCAATGTGACAAGCCCTTTACCCTTGTCACCGATCCCCGCGCGATGCTCGGGGGCAACGCGTCTCCATAGATGTGCGCCTGCCCAAAGGGCGAGGCCGATAAGTATAAGTGTCATGTGGTCTCCAACGTGGCGATTGCTTCGGCTTTCGCCAAAGTCGCCCGCGCGGTCACAATGTGCAAGTTTTCAACAATCTTGCCGTCAACAACGGCTACCCCCTGCCCTGCGGCCTCGGCATCTGCAAAGGCAGCAATCTGTCGCTTGGCCAGATCAATTTCAGCCTGAGTCGGCGCAAATGCCGCATTAGCAATCGCGACTTGCGCAGGGTGGATCAGTGTCTTGCCATCAAACCCCATGTCACGCCCCTGTTCACATTCCACTGCGAACCCGTCTTCGTCTTTAAACGCGTTATAAACCCCATCAAGCGCGACAACCCCGTGCGCACGAGCGGCTAGCAGACACATCTGTAACGATGTAATCAGCGGTTCGCGATCCGCGCGATGGCGCGTGTTCAGGTCCTTCGCCAAATCATTTGTACCCAACACAAACCCTTCGATTTTCGGGTGTGCTGCAATTTCGGCAGCATTCAGAACACCCAATGGTGTTTCCATCATCGCCCATATCGGTTTGTCCGTCAGCGCGGCCAACGCGTCGACATCTGCCGCACAATTCACCTTTGGCAACAAAACGGCGTCACAGTCCATCGCGTCGGCCGCACGGGCATCATCGGCACCCCAATCCGTATCCAATCCGTTGATCCGTACAATGCGCAACCGCGCGCCATATCCACCCGCTGTCAGCTCTGCAGCCAAGGTTTCGCGCGCCGCAATCTTCTCATCCGGGCTCACAGCATCTTCCATATCAAAGAGAATCACATCGACCGGCAAACCGCGTGCTTTGTCCAATGCACGTGATCGTGAACCAGGAATATAAAGGGCAGATCGGTAGGGGCGGGTCATGACAATCATCCACGTCTTTGTAATTTTATTGCGCCAAAAGGGTCAGATTTCTTTCAATCTTGCAAGCCCAAATTGCCGCATTGCAGCAAAAAGCCACCAGTACAGCCGCCACGCAACACCACCGCACGCCCCCGTTAACCATATCATAAAGGTTAACACGCCAAGATTAACGCCAGAAGAATACCGAAAATGCACCCGAGTAGGAGAGACCAATGAATACCAAAATCATCGCCCTCACCTGTGCCGCCATGCTTCTGGCCAGCACTGCAACCGCTCAAACAACACGCAACTGTGCTGAACATTCAATGGTCGTGGAACGGCTTGCATCCGGTTATGGCGAAGCGCGTCAATCCATCGGCATGTCGTCCGACAACACGGTCATTGAAGTCTTTGCATCAGCCGAAACCGGGACGTGGACCATTACGGTCACTCAGGCCGGTGGCCCCACATGTTTGGTGGCAAGCGGTGTCGGCTATCAGGCCCTCAATGAAGACCTGCCCAACACAGACAGCGGTGCCTAAAGCCCCGCGACACCATCCCATATCAGCTTAATCGACACGGCCAAAAGCATCCACGTCACAGCCGTATAAAACACCCGTGTCGGGACAACCTTCACAATTTGATAGGCCACAAACACTGCAATAACCGCAGGCACACACAGAATGGCTGTGACTTGCAAACTTTGCAGCTGCAGTTGCCCAAGTTGATAATAAGGCACGACTTTTGCGAGGTTCATAATCGCAAACACCATCGCGGATGTGCCTGCAAACACCATCTTCGGCATATTTTGCGGCAATGCCCAAACCTGCCATGGCGGAGCACCGGCGTGGCTTACAAAACTGGTAAACCCAGCAATCGTCGTCCAAAAATATCCGCGCACTTTGTCAGCGGGTCTTTCTGCGTTGTCCGGGTCCGCACGAAACAAAAAATTCAATGCAAAGAAAAAGCCGATAAGACCGATCAATATTCGAACTTGTTGTTCCGATACCAAATGGGCCGTCGCCCAGCCAATTCCGGTGCCGACAAAAACTCCGACAACCGCGATCTTGATGACAGACCATTTGAAATAGTCGCGGAAGGCCCAAACCCCGAAAATATCCGAAAAGATAAATACAGGCAGTAACAGCCCCGCAGCCGTTAATGGTGAAATCACCAGCGACATGATTGGCACAGCAAGCGCGCCGAAGGCTGGCGCGCCCCCTTTGGACAGCCCAACACAAAATGCGGCCAAACTGGCAAGCGCCCAAAACGCAAATCCTTCCACCTCGGTCTCCTCTCTCGAATAGGGAATCACCGGCCGCCCTGCCCGGTCACTGGGCAAAACATCGCCCCACACCTTGTCGACTAGTATACCTGTTTGCGCAAACATGCACATACAAACAACGGTCTGCGCCGCACCGCAGCGCTGACCACTTGCATGACGCACAGCAAAAGTCTACGCAAGCGCCGATCTCACACGAACGGACAAAGGACCCATTCACAATGGCCAGACCCAAGATCGCCCTGATCGGCGCCGGTAACATCGGCGGCACACTCGCCCACCTCGCAGCAATTAAAGAGCTCGGCGACGTAGTAATGTTTGATATCGCCGACGGCCTGCCACAAGGCAAAGCCCTCGACATCGCAGAAGGCGGCCCTTCTGAAGGCTTCGACGCCAAAATGAGCGGCACATCCGACTACGCCGACATCGCAGGCGCGGACGTATGTATCGTCACAGCAGGTGTTGCACGTAAACCGGGCATGTCCCGTGATGACCTTTTGGGCATCAACCTGAAAGTTATGAAATCCGTTGGCGAAGGCATCGCCAAACACGCACCAGACGCTTTCGTTATCTGTATCACAAACCCGCTTGATGCGATGGTTTGGGCACTGCGCGAATTCTCTGGTCTGCCACACAACAAAGTGTGCGGCATGGCTGGTGTTCTGGACTCCGCTCGTTTCCGTCACTTCCTCGCAGAAGAATTCGACGTTTCCATGCGCGACGTTACGGCGTTCGTTCTGGGCGGCCACGGCGACACAATGGTGCCATCTGTGCGCTATTCCACAGTTGCTGGTATTCCTTTGCCTGACCTCATCGAAATGGGTTGGACAACACAGGAAAAAATGGACGCAATCGTTCAGCGTACACGCGACGGCGGTGCCGAAATCGTTGGTTTGTTGAAAACAGGGTCCGCGTTCTACGCACCTGCGACATCCGCCATCGAAATGGCCGAAGCCTACCTGAAAGACCAGAAACGCGTGCTGCCTTGTGCGGCCTACGTTGACGGCGCACTGGGCCTGAACGGCATGTACGTTGGTGTTCCAACAGTGATTGGCGCCGGCGGCGTCGAACGCGTTGTAAACATCAAGCTCAACAAAGAAGAGCAAGCCATGTTCGACGCCTCCGTCGAAGCGGTTCAAGGTCTTGTCGCAGCCTGTAAAGGCATCGACGACAGCTTGACCTAAGCGCTCCGAAAACCGAATTTAGGGCGTCCCTTTGGGGCGCCCTTTTTGATTGCGAAATCACACAGGCGTCCCACTAAGCCCCCTGTAAACAGCTTTATGTTGACCTTTGCGCCACTTGGCCGTCATTTATGACAAAACCATAATGAATAGGTCACCAGCGTCATGCCAACTGCCAAGTCAAAGTCCACCAAACCGCCCCTGAAGCTCAGCTGGTGGAACGGCCGCCCCAACTTTGGCGACGCACTTAACCCTGCCGTTGTCGCCTACGCCGCCAACCGCGAGGTTGTGCACGCTGAAAAAGCCGAGGCAGAAATGTTTTCCGTGGGCAGCATCATGATCCGCGTGCGCCGCGCCTACGCAGAACCGCGCGACCACCGCCCCGCCATTTGGGGCACGGGCATGATGGGGCCAATCCGGTTGGGATTTCAGGACAACGTTGACTTTTTCGCAGTGCGCGGCCCCCTTACGGCCTCGCTCATCAACATCAAGATCGACACCTACGGTGACCCCGGCCTTCTGCTGCCGGACCTGTGCACAAAGAAAATCACCCGCGGCACCGACATTGGCGTCATCCCGCACCACGGCGATTTCAAAGATCCACAAACCAAAGAAATCATCGAAAAGCTAAAGGCCGGTGGGAACGTCAAAATCATTGATCCGCGCACCGAAGATGCTGTTCAGGTCGCAGACGAAATCAAATCCTGCCGCCACATCTATTCGGCAAGCTTGCACGGCCTCATCATCGCAGACGCTGTCGATGTGCCCAACACATGGGTTGCGGGGCGCGACATCCACGTCACGCCGGAATTTAAATTCCTAGACTATTTCTTCTCTGTCGGGCGCACATACCAACGTCCAATCCCATACGAAGACATTGAAACCCATGAAAAAGGGATCCGAGGCCTCGAAACCCTTGGCTACGGCGCGGATGTAGAGGCCTGTAAGGCTGGCCTGCTTGCTGCGTTCCCCGACCACCTCAAGGGTTAAGCCCCCGCTGAAAAAGCAGGTCTTCAGTTCGAATCGTCAATGCATGCTAACTTAAAGCGACAAATTTGACATTTGTGATCACACAATTATCCCTGTGATCACAAATGTCGCTTTTTTGCGCTAACGGTATAAAAAGGCGTTCTAGCAACGCTTTTTTTAGGTCTATAGCAAATGTAACGCATATCTCAGACCGAAGGACGGCTTCATGAACATTCACGAATACCAAGCCAAGGCGCTGCTCGCGTCATATGGCGCTCCTGTCAGCGACGGCCGCGCCGTCCTGAAAGCAGAAGACGCAAAAACTGCTGCAGGCGAAATGGACGGCCCATTGTGGGTTGTTAAGGCGCAGATCCACGCAGGTGGCCGCGGCAAGGGTAAATTCAAAGAAGCAGACGCTGGCGATGCCGGCGGCGTGCGCCTCACAAAATCTGTGGCTGAAGCCGCTGAAGAAGCCAAAAAGATGTTGGGCCGCACATTGGTCACACACCAGACTGGCCCAGCTGGTAAGCAAGTGAACCGCGTCTACATCGAAGACGGTTCCGGCATCGAAACCGAAATGTACCTCGCCCTTCTGGTGGATCGTGCAACGTCCCGCATCGGGTTTGTTGTTTCCACCGAAGGCGGCATGGACATCGAAGAAGTGGCAGAATCCACTCCTGAGAAAATCCTGAACTTCACAGTTGATCCTGCAACAGGTTACCAAGCCTACCACGGCCGCCGCGTTGCATTCGCTCTGGGCCTCAAAGGTGCGCAGGTGAAACAGTGCGTTCAGCTGATGGGCCAGCTCTACAAAGCATTCACCGAAAAAGACATGGAAATGCTCGAGATCAACCCGCTGATCATCACAGACGAAGGCAACCTCAAGGTCCTCGACGCAAAAGTCGCATTCGACGGCAACGCGGTGTACCGCCACGCTGATGTTGCAGAACTGCGCGACGAAACAGAAGAAGACCCCAAAGAGCTCGCAGCGTCCAAATACGACCTGAACTACATCGCACTCGACGGTGAAATCGGCTGCATGGTGAACGGTGCTGGTCTGGCGATGGCCACAATGGACATCATCAAACTCTACGGCGCAGAACCAGCAAACTTCCTCGACGTTGGCGGCGGCGCCACGAAAGAGAAAGTGACCGAAGCGTTCAAGATCATCACGTCCGATCCAAACGTCAAAGGCATCCTCGTGAACATCTTCGGCGGCATCATGCGTTGTGACGTCATCGCAGAAGGCGTGATTGCAGCTGTGAAAGAAGTGGGCCTTCAGGTTCCTCTCGTTGTGCGCCTTGAAGGTACGAACGTTGAGAAAGGCAAAGAGATCATCAACACCTCCGACGTTGACGTGATCGCAGCCGACGACCTCAGCGACGGCGCCCAAAAGATCGTGAAAGCGGTTAAGGGTTAAACGATGCTACGTATGTCTTTTCCTTTGCTTGCCCTAGTCGGTTCAGTGGCCGTTGCAGACCCTTATGCTCGACCGTTGGGTATCACACCCGCGGCCGACGAATTGGGACATGTGTTCTTTACGGTCTGCCAGCCAACCCGCCCTGCATTGCTTGAAGATGTCATCGTTTATGCAGAACAGTCATTTGGCTGGGTGCCCGCCGATCTGGGCACTGACTTTGCATTTCAAACACCCGACGGCGCAGTCACCGTCACATTGGACGGCAATCCGATCGAAGCCACTTGCGAAATGAAGATCTCATCTGAGGTCGGTGGCGACGGCGCTGATCTTTACGAGGATCTTGAGGCTCATTTGGCCTTGGATGCCGATACACTGCCTGAAGCCGATTACACCGATGGTGGTGTGGTCTGGGCTTGGGACTCTTACACACTCACTTACACCGAAGATGCGGATGGTTTCACCATCACGCTCGACGCAGAAAGTTAAGGAGCCACTCAAATGGCCATTCTCATCGACGAAAACACCAAAGTCATCTGTCAGGGTCTTACCGGCTCGCAGGGGACATTCCACTCTGAACAAGCCATCGCCTACGGCACCAAAATGGTTGGCGGCGTAACACCGGGCAAAGGCGGCACAGACCACCTCGGCCTGCCAGTGTTCAACTCCGTGCACGAAGCAAAACACGTCACCGAGGCAAACGCGACAGTCATCTACGTGCCGCCCCCCTTCGCAGCGGATTCCATCCTCGAAGCCATCGACGCTGAAATGGAACTGATCGTTGCCATTACTGAGGGCATCCCTGTTCTGGACATGATGCGCGTGAAACGTGCGTTGGAAAACTCTTCCTCCCGTCTGATCGGGCCAAACTGCCCCGGCCTGATCACACCAGACGCCTGTAAAATCGGCATCATGCCGGGCCACATCCACAAACGTGGTTCCGTTGGTGTTGTGTCCCGTTCCGGTACACTGACATACGAAGCGGTGAAACAAACTGCCGACGCAGGTCTGGGCCAGTCCACAGCTGTGGGCATCGGCGGCGACCCGATCAAAGGCACTGAACACATCGACATCTTGGACATGTTCCTTGATGACGACGAAACACAGTCCATGATCATGATCGGTGAAATCGGTGGTTCCGCAGAAGAAGAAGCTGCAGAATTCCTCGCCGAGCAAAAGAAAAAAGGCCGTTGGAAACCAACTGCTGGCTTCATCGCGGGCCGCACAGCCCCTCCAGGCCGCCGCATGGGCCACGCCGGTGCGATCGTTGCAGGCGGCAAAGGCGACGCTGAATCCAAGATCGAAGCCATGAAATCCGCTGGTATCGTTGTTGCAGACAGCCCTGCAACACTGGGCGAAGCTGTTCTTAAAGCGATCGGCTAAAACGATGAGCCCAACCCTCTCCAATATGCTTAGGGCAAAGCCCGAGCCTGGGATGGCGCAACGCGCGCTCCCGTGGAGAGGGTTGGGCACTTCTCAACCTATCCTTCGGGTAGGAGGCTAGCCATGGGACCATCTGAAGCAATCAGATCAGGCCTAGCGTGCTCACTCAACTACTCTGGCCGTGCGTCACGATCGGAGTTTTGGTGGTTTGCGCCTGTGGGCTTAGTGATCGCAGTGATTGGTTGTAACGCCGGAGCAATGTTTCTGGATGACCGCCAACCCATTTCGTTTCTAGTGATGGCAATCGTAACTTTCTTAAGTTTCATCCCGCTAACCTCTGCAGGAAGTCGAAGGTTACAAGATACCGGTGAACACGGACAGGACATCTTGCTCCCGATCATGCCGATTATTTTTGTATTGCTTTATCTTTCTGTCATTGTGCACGGAGCGGCTGGGGTGCTTGTGGCATACTTCACCTTCCCCGCATTAGGCTTCGTCGCCCACGCACTCCTGTTACTGATTTCTGTGGGAATTTTCGTTCTCGCACCGCTTGCTGGCCTCTTTTTCTTAGGGCCAGTTATTGGCCAACTACTTGTCCCATCCGAACCCGGCCCCAACCGTTTCGGCCCCAACCCCAATGAGGTCTCTTCATGACTGACCAAACCAATAACGACGTCTTCCACGCCTCGTCCTTCATGCAAGGGCACAATGCGGAATATATCGAACAGCTTTATGCGCGATATGCAGACAACCCGAACGCGGTCGACGAAAGCTGGCAGGCGTTTTTCAAGTCATTGGGCGATGCCCCGGCAGACGCCAAAGCCGAGGCCGCTGGCCCGTCTTGGGGCCGCACTGATTGGCCGCCAGTCCCGAACGATGACCTGACCCAAGCGCTCGATGGTCAATGGGCCGCCGAACCCGAGGCCGCCGGCAAAAAAATCAAAGACAAAGCCGCTGAAAAAGGCGTGCAAATCTCTGAAGAACAGGTGCGCAACGCCGTTCTGGATTCCATCCGCGCTTTGATGATCATCCGCGCCTACCGCATCCGTGGCCACCTTGTTGCGGACCTCGACCCGCTCGGCATGCGCGATCAAACTCCGCATCCTGAACTGGACCCTGCGTCTTACGGTTTCACTGCAGCCGACATGGACCGCCCGATCTTCATCGACAACGTGCTCGGCCTCGAAGTCGCGACGATGACCGAAATCCTCGCCATCGTGAAACGCACCTATTGCGGCACCTTCGCACTGCAATACATGCACATTTCTAACCCCGAAGAAGCGGGCTGGCTGAAAGAACGCATCGAGGGCTTGGGCAAAGAAATCGCCTTCACCCAAAACGGTCGCAAAGCAATTCTGAATTCCTTGGTCGAGGCCGAGGGTTTCGAAAAATTCCTGCACGTCAAATACATGGGCACCAAACGGTTCGGTCTGGATGGCGGCGAAAGCTTGATCCCCGCCATGGAACAGATCATCAAACGTGGTGGTCAATTGGGTCTGGAAGACATCGTCATCGGCATGCCACACCGCGGCCGTCTGTCCGTTCTCGCCAACGTTATGGAAAAGCCCTACCGCGCGATCTTTAACGAATTCCAAGGCGGGTCGTTCAAACCCGAAGACGTGGACGGTTCCGGCGATGTGAAATACCACCTCGGTGCCTCCTCGGACCGTACCTTTGACGGCAACGAAGTTCACCTGTCGCTCACCGCGAACCCGTCCCACCTCGAGGCCGTGAACCCCGTTGTTCTGGGTAAAATTCGCGCCAAACAGGACCAGACACACGACGAGGATCGCACGAAATCCATGGCGATCTTGCTGCACGGTGATGCGGCCTTCGCGGGCCAAGGCGTCGTCGCCGAAGGCTTCGGCCTGTCCGGCCTGAAGGGTCACAAAACCGGCGGCACCATGCATATCGTGGTGAACAACCAGATCGGTTTCACCACCGCGCCGCACTTCTCACGCAGCTCGCCCTACCCAACAGACATCGCGCTGATGGTCGAAGCACCCATCTTCCACGTCAACGGTGATGACCCAGAAGCCGTTGTGCACGCCGCGCGCGTCGCAACTGAATTCCGTCAGAAATTCCACAAAGACGTCGTTCTCGACATCATCTGCTACCGCCGCTTTGGTCACAACGAGGGCGACGAACCCATGTTCACCAACCCGGTGATGTACAAAAAGATCAAACAACAGAAAACAACGCTGACTTTGTACACAGATCGTCTGGTCAAAGACGGTTTGATCCCAGAAGGCGAAATCGAAGACATGAAAGCGGCCTTCCAGGCCAAGCTGAATGCTGAATTCGAAGCCGGTAAGGACTTTAAGCCCAACAAAGCCGATTGGCTGGACGGGAAATGGTCCCACCTCGACGCCAATAAAGAAGATTACCAGCGCGGCCAAACCGCCATCAAGGAAGAAACCTTCCAAGAGGTTGGTCGTTCCCTGTGCAAAGTGCCTGACGGCTTCCCGATGCATAAAACCGTTGGTCGTATCTTGGATGCCAAGAAAAAGATGTTCGAAACTGGCGAAGGGTTCGATTGGGCCACCGGCGAAGCGCTCGCATTCGGGTCCTTGTTGACCGAAGGCTACCCTGTGCGCTTGTCGGGTCAGGATTCCACCCGCGGGACGTTCTCTCAACGGCACTCCGGCATCGTGAACCAAGACACCGAAGAACGGTACTACCCGCTTAACAACATCCGCGAAGGCCAATCTCGCTACGAAGTCATCGACTCTATGTTGTCGGAATATGCGGTGCTCGGGTTCGAATACGGCTACTCGCTGGCAGAACCAAATGCGCTGACCCTGTGGGAAGCCCAATTCGGCGATTTCGCCAATGGTGCACAGATCATGTTCGACCAGTTCATCTCTTCGGGTGAAAGCAAATGGCTCCGCATGTCCGGTCTCGTTTGTCTGTTGCCACACGGTTATGAAGGCCAAGGCCCAGAGCACTCCTCTGCCCGTCTGGAACGATTCCTCACCATGTGTGGTGGCGACAACTGGATCGTGGCGAACTGTACAACGCCTGCGAACTACTTCCACATTCTGCGCCGTCAGCTGCACCGCAGCTACCGTAAACCGCTGATCATGATGACACCAAAATCACTGCTGCGTCACAAATTGGCGGTCTCCAAGGCAGAAGATTTCCTCGAAGGCTCTTCCTTCCACCGTGTGTTGTGGGATGACGCCGAAAAGGGCAATTCAGACACCAAATTGGTTGCAGACAGCAAAATCAAACGCGTCGTCATGTGTTCGGGCAAGGTCTACTATGACCTTCTCGAAGAACGTGACGCCCGCGGCATCGACGACGTCTACATTATGCGTTTCGAACAGTTCTATCCGTTCCCGGCACAATCAGCCGTCAAAGAACTCGAACGGTTCAAGAACGCGGAAATGGTCTGGTGTCAGGAAGAACCCAAAAACCAAGGTGCTTGGTCGTTCATCGAACCCAACATCGAATGGGTCCTGACACGCATCAAAGCAAAACACACACGTCCTGTTTACGCAGGTCGCGCGGCCGCTGCCTCTCCGGCAACTGGCCTCGCTTCTCAACACAAAGCACAACAATCGGCGCTCGTGAACGACGCGCTTACTCTTGAAGGATCGAAATAATGACCGAAGTTCGCGTCCCTACCCTTGGTGAATCTGTCACCGAAGCAACTGTTGCCACATGGTTCAAAAAACCAGGCGATACCGTCGCACAAGACGAAATGTTGTGTGAGCTGGAAACAGACAAAGTGACCGTTGAGGTGCCTGCACCCGCCGCTGGCACCTTGTCTGAAATCGTTGCCGCCGAAGGCGACACAGTCGGCGTCGATGCCCTCTTGGCTCAGATCTCCGAAGGTGGCGCTGCCGCTGCCGCCCCAGCCAAAGCAGAAGCCGCTCCCGCAGCAGCCCCTGCCGCCGCTTCCGGCGCGGAAGTTGACGTTATGGTGCCGACACTTGGCGAATCCGTGACCGAGGCAACTGTGTCCACATGGTTCAAAAAACCGGGCGAAGCCTTCGCCGCTGACGAAATGCTCTGCGAACTGGAAACCGATAAAGTTTCCGTCGAAGTGCCCGCCCCAGCCGCCGGTGTCCTCGTGACCCTTCTGGCCGAAGAAGGCGCAACTGTCGAAGCAGGCGGCAAGCTTGCCGTCATGTCCACAGACGGCTCCGCCGCCCCTGCTGCGGCCCCTGCTGCTGCGGCTGCACCAGCAACCGCTGGCAAAGACGTCGAAGATGCCCCTTCCGCCAAAAAACTGATGGCAGAAACAGGCATCACAGACGTCGCAGGCACAGGCAAAGACGGCCGCGTCATGAAAGAAGACGTGCTCAAAGCCATGGCAGCCCCTGCTGCTGCTCCTGCCGCACCTGCTGCACCGCGTGCACCGGTTGCCGCCGATCAAGCCGCCCGCGAAGAGCGCGTAAAAATGACACGTCTGCGTCAGACCATCGCGAAACGTCTCAAAGACAGCCAAAACACCGCCGCCATGCTCACCACCTACAACGAGGTCGACATGACCGAGGTGATGGCCCTGCGCAACGAATACAAAGACCTGTTCTTGAAAAAGCACGGCGTCAAACTCGGCTTCATGTCCTTCTTCACCAAGGCCTGCGTGCACGCCTTGAAAGAGGTCCCAGAGGTCAACGCGGAAATCGACGGCACAGACATCGTCTACAAGAACTTCGTCAACATGGGCATCGCGGCAGGTACGCCAACTGGTCTGGTTGTTCCGGTTCTCAACGACACCGACCAGATGTCCTTTGCTGAAATCGAAAAAGCGATTGCTGAAAAAGGCGCTAAAGCCCGCGACGGCAAACTGTCCATGGCGGAAATGCAGGGCGGCACCTTCACCATCTCCAACGGTGGTGTCTATGGCTCCTTGATGTCTTCCCCGATCCTGAACCCACCGCAGTCCGGCATCTTGGGCATGCACAAAATTCAGGATCGCCCAATGGCGATCAACGGTCAGGTTGTGATCCGTCCAATGATGTATCTGGCCCTGTCCTACGATCACCGCATCGTCGACGGCAAAGGCGCGGTGACATTCCTCGTGCGCGTCAAAGAAGCGCTTGAGGATCCACGCCGCCTGTTGATGGACCTGTAAACAATGGAAGAAGACGGTCCTGGGAAAGTTGTTAACACTCCGATGAAGCTCATGCTCATCGGTGGTGGATTGATACTCTTGGGACCGTTGCTCTTCTTTTTTACATTTTTGATCTCGTCTCTTCTAGGCGAAAGTCAGGTAACAGGTCTGTTTGTCTTGGCGCCTCTATCATTTTTCACCGGCCTCGGTTGCCTTGTTGTTGGAACGCTGAGCGCGGTTGTAAACCAAGTAATCGAAGATGGTGAAAGTTCGAACAGCGCGCCTCATTTTCCAAATTCTGACTTACATGAAGCGAATTCTGGTCGCGAGACTTCACCTTCCTTCGCTCGCTCAAGTATCTATTCGGTCCTCTCCGCCCTTGTTCTGACTTCACTATCTTATGCATATGGTACGTCTGAAAGTTTCATGGCTGGATTTGCCCTGATTTTGCCACTCTGCCTATTCGCCCATCTCGCGTTTTACCGAAGGGCGAAAACGTTGTTCGCGTTTCCCGATGACGATGGAGAAGAGGGGAAGGACTACTTCAATCCATGACCCATGAACTCACAGCCCTCGCCCTCGCAGGCCTTCTTCAAGCGGTGCAATTCTGCGCTTATTCCGTCCGGGCCAACATGGACGTCGGGCTGGGCTATTCCATGTCCGCCCGTGACCGCGCACCGTCGCGGGACCTGTCCGAACTGGCGGGCCGTCTACAACGGGCAATGAACAACCATTTTGAGGGGTTGATCCTATTCACCATCGCCGTGGTCATCATCACCCTGTCGGATCAATCCACACCCTTCACCGCCACCTGCGCTTACATCTACCTGATCGCGCGCGTGGCCTATGTCCCCGCCTATGCTTTTGGCTGGCGTCCGGGGCGCTCTCTCATCTGGGTCGCAGGTTTTGCTGCGACCCTCCTCATGATAATTTCAACTCTGATCTAGCCGCACCGCTGTACATACAGGATGTGTACAGGTTGTGTACGCGCTGTGTACGCCAAAAACTGAAGGAAAACCCTCATGGCAAACTACGACGTCATCGTTATCGGATCCGGCCCCGGCGGCTATGTTTCCGCCATCCGCTGCGCTCAGCTGGGCCTCAAAACAGCCATTGTCGAAGGCCGTGAGACGCTGGGCGGCACCTGCCTGAACGTGGGCTGTATCCCGTCCAAGGCGTTGCTGCACGCCTCCCACATGTTGCACGAAGCTGAACACAACTTCGCCGCTATGGGCCTCAAGGGCAAAGCGCCATCTGTGGACTGGAAACAGATGATTTCCTATAAGGAAGACACCATTGGTCAGAACACCAAAGGTGTTGAATTCCTTATGAAAAAGAACAAAATCGACTGGCTGAAAGGCTGGGGTTCCATCCCTGCGGCTGGCAAAGTTCAGGTCGGTGATGAGGTCCACGAGACAAAGAATATCATCATCGCCTCCGGCTCCGAAGTCTCCTCCCTTCCAGGTGTCGAGATTGACGAAAAGGTCGTTGTGTCCTCCACCGGTGCGCTAGAACTGGGCAAGGTTCCAAACAAGATGGTCGTCATCGGTGCTGGTGTCATCGGGCTTGAGCTTGGCTCGGTCTACGCCCGTCTCGGCGCTGAGGTCGAGGTAGTCGAATTCGCCGACACCGTCACCCCCGGCATGGACAAAGAGGTGCAGCGTACCTTCAAACGTTTGCTTGAAAAACAGGGACTTAGCTTCACCATGGGCGCCGCCGTTTCTGGTGTTGAGGTCAAGAACAAGAAGGCCAAAGTCACTTACAAACTGCGCAAAGACGACTCTGAGGCGACGGTTGATGCCGATGTTGTGCTCGTCGCAACTGGCCGCCGTCCCTACACCGATGGTCTTGGTCTTGAAGCCTTGGGCGTTGAAATGTCCGAACGCGGCCAAATCAAAACCGACGCGCACTACAAAACGAACGTTGCGGGCATTTACGCCATTGGCGATTGTATTGATGGCCCGATGTTGGCCCACAAAGCCGAAGACGAAGGCATGGCCTGCGCCGAAGGTCTCGCCGGTCAGAAACCACATGTTAACTATGATGTGATACCAGGGGTCATCTACACCCACCCCGAGGTCGCGAATGTCGGCAAAACCGAAGAACAGCTCAAAGAAGAAGGCCGCGCCTATAAAGTCGGTAAATTCTCCTTTATGGGCAACGGCCGCGCGAAGGCGAACTTTGCAGGCGACGGTTTTGTGAAAATCCTTGCGGACAAAAACACCGACCGCATCTTGGGCGCGCACATCATTGGCCCAGCTGCCGGTGATTTAATCCACGAGATTTGCGTCGCTATGGAATTTGGGGCCGCGGCCGAAGACTTGGCGCGCACCTGTCACGCACACCCGACCTATTCCGAAGCGGTACGCGAGGCCGCATTGGCCTGCGGCGACGGCCCGATCCATAGTTAATAACGTTAACCTTTTGGTAACCAAGATGCCGGGCGGCGCCAGAAATGGCCCGCCCGTTGTCATGTACGTGCCTTACATCTGCCGCATCCCACTCCCATACCTTTGCTCAATTCTTAACGAGAGCCTTTGATCTGGAACTTAATGATGCGCCTTTTTCTTATGATGTTTGCCCTGACAATGGGTTTGTTTTCACCTTCTGCGGCCGAAGCACGCCGTAGCGGCGGAGCAATTCAATCCGGTACCGACCTTCGGTTCGTCGCCGAGACAACCATCCCCGGGATCACGGGCGATAGCCAGACAATCGCTGTGTGCCACCTTGTTGAATACGCAGCGCTCTTATTCGTCCCTATTTACACCACGACAAAGGGTTACGCACTGTCCCCAGATGGCTGCACAGGCGATAGCTACCGCGACTTAAGCGCTGAACATCTTGGTGATTTGCAAGCAGCAGGAATGGTTGATCCGGCGTTACCTGCAGACCCAAAAGCAAGCTTCAAGGATTTGGTCTGGGGACATGCATGGATAATTGTCGGTGCAATCGGCCTTCTGTTCCAATTGGCGATCTGGCTGCGGTCCCGTCCTCAGGGGCGCAAGCGGTCCAAAACGTCAGATACGCTGGCAATCCATTCTTTGGTCGCGATGTCACAAGTGGCGGTTGCTGATGGTCACATCGACCAACGGGAACTCAAACAAATTTCCAGCATCCTGACGCGCCTTACGGGTCAAGGGTATTCCATGCAGCAAGTGTCTGACCTGTTGACCCGCATAAACCCGTCCCCGAATGATTTGGCGAAGGTGGGCTTAGACCTGTCGGATGCAGATCGTCAGATCGTGTTAGAGGCGGCGTTGAACATTGCTGTTGCTGATGGTGAAATTCACCCACATGAATATGCTGTCGTATCTGATCTGGCCCAACGTATGATGATCGGCGCAGATCAGTTCCGCAACGCGCTGAACCGCATATCTGCACACATGCACGCGACCAATCCAGCCTAAACTTTCAACATACGTAGACCTTGCGTCGCGTCGGAGCGAACGGCGAGCTTCAGGCTCGCCTCATCGCCCGCCTTCAACGCGGCCAAGATCAACTTGTGGGTACGGGGCGTCTCTGTTCGGCGCAACCGCCCATAAAGTTTAGACATCGTCGGCCCCATTTGCAGCCAAACCGTTTCGGCCATGGCCAACATCGCAGGGGCTTGTGCACGCAGGTATAGCGTTCGGTGAAACTCTAGGTTCATCCGAATGTAACCCGGCGCATCCTGTCGGGCGATGACATGGGTGATCCGGTTATTGATTTCTTCCAACCGTTCAATCAACGCCATATGGGCACGTGGCAATGCGCGAGCGGCCAATTCTGGTTCTAACAAAGCGCGCAGTGCGGCAAGTTCCTCGATCCGTTCGTTGGATAGCTCAGGTGTCGATACACGGCCGGACGATGACAGGAACAACGCGCCTTCTGCAACCAATCGTCGTGCTGCTTCGCGGGCGGGTGTCATTGAAACACCGAAATCTTTGCCGATCCCACGCAGCGTCAATGCATGACCGGGGTGAATTTCGCCATGCATGATGCGGGTACGCAACGCGCGGTACACGCGGTCATGGGCGGCGCCAGTGGGTTCGGTGGCTTTTGACTGAATCAACATGGTGCTATGTGATCACATCCCCGCGCGGCGTCAATCGAAACGCACGCGGTGCAACGTATTCCCATGGGTACGTAACCACGCGCGGCATGCTTTGTGATCTGGGAACAGCTTTTCTACAGCCCCCCAAAACCGGTCGCTGTGGTCCATATGCTGTAAATGCGCGACTTCGTGGGCAGCGACGTAGTCCAACACCGCTGGTGGCGCCATAATCAAGCGCCACGAATACATCAGGTCCCCTGCCGAGGAACACGACCCCCAGCGCGACCGTGTATCGCGCAGCGTGATCCGGCCATAAGACTTCCCCAATGCAGCCGCATATCTGTCCGATGCATCTGCCAAGGCGTCACGCGCCTGTAGTTTCAAAAAAGCGGCGACCCGTTTGCCTGTCATTGTTGGATCATCAGGCAGCTGCAACGCCCCATCGACCATGCGGGCGCGTTTCACGTCGGCGGGCACCAATGGTAGCGGTTCACCGCGAAACAGCACTGTTCCTCCCACGGCAACAACCTGTTCTGGTTCCACATCAGCAAGGTGCCTACGCAGCCAATCCTCGCGATCTCGCAAGAACGCCATGCCCTCGCGTTCTGGAACGCGCGTGGGCAATGTCAGCGTTGCACGCCCATCCAAACGCGAGATTCGAAGGCTCAACCTGCGTGCCCGCGAAGACCGCTTTAATTGAACTTCTACAGGGGGGTTGCCATCAAGGATTAAACAGCCCATATCCGCCTTTCATTATTCACGCGCCAAACCCTTTGACTCCGTTATGGTGTTATGGCAGTTGGCGACGATCCGGCCAAGAGGCCGCGCTGTTGAAGGAAGATCACATGCCTAAGGAAGAGTGGGGAACAAAACGCGTTTGCCCGACCACCGGAAAGCGGTTCTATGACCTGAACGCTGACCCGATTGTTAGCCCTTATACAGGTGAGACCGTCACCGTAGATACGGGCAAGACCCGTACAATGGTCGCAGACGCCGAAGACGCACAGTCCAAAAAGATGAAGGACGAAGCCGAAGACGACGATCTGGTGTTGGATGATGACGACGATGAAGATGTCGATCTGGGCGACGATGTACTGGACGATGATGATGACGATGATGATGTATCGCTCGAAGAAATCGCCGACGTTGCCGCACCGGACGACGATTCCTAATTTTCGGAATTAAAACTTAGGTTCGGGCGAAAATCTCTCTTGATCTCGCCCGCACCGCTGCGTAAGCAGCACCCGTTGCGCCCGCCAACCTATCGGCACACCAGTTTGGCGCACACCCTATGGTTTGGGGCATTAGCTCAGCTGGGAGAGCGCCTGCATGGCATGCAGGAGGTCAGCGGTTCGATCCCGCTATGCTCCACCAAACCATACCCCACCGTATATAAATTCGACGACCCGCCTTATTGTTGGGCTGACTTACGGGCGCGTGCTGCGCACTTACCCTGAGTACAGCGGTTAGATCCCGCTATGCTCCACCAAACCACCTCGACCACTTTCCGCACCGAAGATACGTTCTGTGAATGGTCTGTAGACTTATGTGCATTGCACGAACGCTGCGCACAACGGCTCGAAACCGCTTTGCAATAGGGCTGGAAAACCTCCAATCCGAATCCACGCCTAGATTGAATTCGTCATGTAAAATCGCCCTTAACGTGATATTTACCCCTCCTGATAGCGCCAACAGGCCATTTCAACCGGGCGAATCAGATTGACGGACGCGCCTCAATAGAACACTAGTATACAAGTATACAACGCACGTCTGACGTGGAGTTGTGTCTTGGAGGAAGACTGGGAGGAAAAAATGTCTATCTTTACATCTGCAAAATTCATGGCGATTGCCGCCACAGCAGCCGCGTCCATCGTAGCTGCACCACTTGCCGCACAAGACGTTACACTGCGTGGCGCTAGCATGTTCGATGAAGATCACGCATTCACGAAAACCATGCGCGAATTCGAAAGACTGGTTGGAGAATACGCAGGTGATGCCGTTGAATTCGACCTGCGCCTGAACGGTGAACTGGGTGTCGAATCTGACTACGTCACTTTCCTGAACCAAGGTGTTGCGGTAGATTACACAATCATGGCGCCATCAAATATGGCGACGTTTGCTGAATCTATCCCGTTGATGGATATGCCTTTCTTGTTCCGTGACCTGGACCACTGGAACGCTGTTCTTGGATCCGATGCATTCGCACCACTTGAAGCCGAATTGCTAGAATCTGCCGACATCAAGATCATCGGTTACACAGGCGGCGGTGTACGCAACCTCGTTTCAAGCGCACCAATCACAAACCTAGAAGAACTGGCCGGTCACCGGATGCGTGTGATGGGCGCTCCTATTCAGGCACAGATCTTCCAAGCGTTGACTGCTGCACCATCTGCAATCGCGTACAACGAAGTTTATAACGCGATCCAGACTGGCGTTATCGCAGGTTTCGAAAACGAAGCTGCGTCTATCCAGAACCTGAAGTTCTACGAAGTCGCACCACACGTAACGTTGACACAGCACACAATCACCGTGCGCCCAATTGTTATGTCCGGCACAGCCTACCGTGCTTTGACACCTGAACTGCAGGAAGCTGTTGATCGTGCCGGCGCAGAAGCTGGTGCATTCGGTCGTGCGTTAGAATCTGGCGAAGATGGTATCAAACTGCAGGAAATGGTTGACGCAGGTCAGGTGTTTGTATCCGAATTCGAAGGTCGTGATGCACTGCTAGAAATGGTTCTGCCAGTTCAAGACGCTTATGCTGCTGAACTTGGTGCAACTGAGCTACTTGAAGCAGTTCGCGGCATGTAAGCTGAAATTTGGAATGGGCGATTTCTTTTCGAAAAAGCCCATATCATTTAGACGGCGCTGCCCCCAAAGCGGCGCCGTCAACAATATAGGGTCCCACACATGATTGGCATTTGGCTAGAACGATTTTGCAAGGTCCTACGCGTCTTGCTTGCAGTGCTGATGGGCGCACTGGCGATTCCTGTCGCGATGCAGGTCATATCACGCTACACGCCCCTAATGCCCACGTATTTGTGGACCGAGGAACTGGCGACATTCATCTTTATCTGGATCGTTATGATTGGCTCGATGGTCGCAGTTTGGGATCGGACCCACTTTGATGTGCGTGTTCTTCCGGACGCAAATCGCCCCCTGTTGAAACTGATGCAAGATGGTTTCGTTTTGGTCCTGATCCTTGCCTTCGCCCTGATCTTTGCATGGTACGGGCTGGAATATGCGGAATTCGGATCGCGTCAGAAATCAGTGATGATGCGTGCCAACAAATTGATCACCCACATATCTGTCCCATTGGCCGGAACGGTCTGGACGATCTTTGCTGGTTATAGATTTTACGAGGCGATCGCAGAATTTCGCCGCACGAAAGGCACTGTGCAATGATCGTTTCTACACTCACCGCATGTATGGTTCTGATAGGCAGCTTTGCTGCCCTGATCATCATGCGTATCCCCGTGGCCTTTGCCCTTGGGATTGCTTGTATTCCTGTCGTCCTAATGGATTTACGCCTGACGCCGTTCATCGTGTTGGATCGAATGTTCCAGTCTTACAATTCATTCATTCTACTGGCTGTGCCGTTCTTTTTGCTGGCTGCAAACCTTATGAATTCCGGCAAAGTCACTGACCGGTTGATCGAGCTGAGCCGTGTATTGACCGGTTGGATGCCCGGCGGCTTGGGCCACGTGAACGTTGCTGTGTCGATGTTATTTGCAGGGATTTCAGGGTCTTCCACGGCGGATGCTGCGGGTACAGGAAAAATCTTGATCCCTGCGATGGTTAAACAAGGTTATGACACGCGCTTTGCGGTGGCCCTGACGGCCTGTTCGTCCGTTATGGGGGTCATCATCCCACCATCGATCCTGATGATCGTCTGGGGCGGTGTTATGCAGGTGTCGCCAGGTGCCCTGTTCTTGGGTGGTGCTGTTCCTGGCCTGATGATCGGTTTCGCCTTAATGGCGACCGTTCTGGGCTATGCGTTGGTTTACAAATACCCAACCTATGGCCGCCCATCGGTTTCACAGGCATGGACAGCCTTCAAGGGCGCGTTCCTTGCGATGCTGACACCAATATTCGTGATTGGTAGTATTGTTGGTGGTTTCGTCACCCCAACCGAAAGTGCTGTCATCGCAGCCGGTTATGCGCTGATTTTGGGTATGTTTGTATACCGCACTGTCAGCTTCAAAGACCTTGGTGGCATTTTGTATGACACCGCACGCTTTGCTTCCATTTCATTGTTTGCAATTGGTACGGCGTCTGCGTTCGGGTTCATGTTGACCTTCTTCAAGGTGCCAAACCTGATCGTCGAAACATTGACGGCGAATGACCTTGGCATGATCGGCACCGCGTTTGTGATTGCAGGCCTCTTCTTGTTGTTTGGTCTGTTCATCGACGCGATCCCGACCATCATCATTTTGGGCACCGTTTTGAAACCCGTTGCGGCAGCCGCTGGGTTGGACCCGATCGCATTTGCGATTATCGGGATCGTATCGCTGGCCTTTGGTCTGGTAACGCCCCCCTATGGGCTGTGCCTGTTGATCGCATCGGCCATCGGCGGGTTGAATGTGGTGCAAGTCATGCGCGACGTCGCGATCATCCTGTTGCCAATGTTGCTGATCTTGATCCTGATCATTGTGTTCCCGCAGATCATACTGTGGCTTCCACAAACATTGATGCCAGGTGCCTTCAACTAAAGAACGCATCCCGCAAAACGAAAAAGCCCGGCAAACAAATTGCCGGGCTTTTTGTGTTTTATGGTCGGCCTGTCACCTAGCCAATGTTGTCAAAATCGCTGGCGTCGTGGCGTTCTCTCAGTTGTTCACTTTCCTCACCCCAAGCGCGGTTCACCATCCGGCCCCGTTTAAAGGCGGGGCGTGACATCACATCATCCGCCCAACGGTTGACGTGTTCATAACTGGCAACATCAAGGAATTCAGCGGCGTCATACACCAGCCCTTTGACCAAGGCGCCGTACCAAGGCGCCGTCGCCATATCTGCAATCGTGTAATCATCACCTGCCAAGTAACGGCGGTCTTCAAGGTTTTTGTCCAACACATCCAACTGGCGTTTTGCTTCCATCGTGAACCGGTTGATCGGGTATTCAAACTTTTCTGGGGCGTAAGCATAAAAGTGGCCAAACCCGCCGCCCAAATATGGGGCAGACCCTTGCAGCCAGAACAGCCAATTCAACGTCTCGGTTCGTCCTTCTATGTCTTTGGGCAAGAACGTGCGGAACTTCTCGGCCAGATACAGAAGGATCGCGCCGCTTTCGAAAACACGTACACCCGTAGACTTGTCGAACAGTGCGGGGATTTTTGAATTCGGGTTCACATCGACAAAGCCGCTTGAGAACTGGTCGCCCTCATTGATGTCGATGAACCAAGCGTCGTAATCAGCGCCGTAACCGGCCTGCAGCAGTTCTTCCAACATCACCGTAACTTTGACGCCGTTCGGTGTTGCAAGGGAGTGCAGCTGCAACGGGTGTTTACCAGTGGGCAAGTCTTTGTCATGGGTCGCGCCCGAGATGGGGCGATTGATCGAGGCAAACTTTCCGCCGCTTTCTGAATCCCAAGTCCAAACTTTAGGTGGTGTATAAGTCATGGCACGCTCCTGAATTTCCCTGCGACATAGCTAAGGGACAGGACGCCGAGGGCAATGCCTTTGCGCATGTTTTTTGACGAAACCGTAAATCAAGGGCCTCAACTGGCGAATATTTGATCAAGACTGTTGGGTTTTGTCTTGAGCCACTAGGTCTTCTTCGCGCTGAACCAACGTGGACCACGTTTGCTCGTTGTCCAGTTCAGGGGTTTCGTCGCAGCCACGCAGGTGGATGATGACCTTGCTGATAAAGTTCGCCGAGATGGGGGCCGTTACGAACAAGAACGCCATGATCAGCAGTTCATGGATCGAACTACCGCCGCGTACGAAAGAAATAACAACCGACCCAAGCAACAGGGAGCCAATGCCCATCGTGCCGACCTTTGTCGGGGCATGCAGCCGTTTCATCGGGTCATTCAGCTTCAACAGGCCAATGGCCCCAACGACTGCAAACGCAGCACCAATCAGCAAGAAAATAGCCGCTGCGTAGGTTCCAACTTCAGACATGGTCATTCGATGATATCCCCCCGAAGTACAAAGCGCGCATAGGCGACGGTCGAAACGAACCCAAGCATCGCAATGATCAACGACACCTCAAAATACAGCCGCGTGCCTTGCCAGATCCCCAACAACACAATCAAACCGATCGCGTTAACCACCATCGTATCAAGGGCAAGAATACGGTCACCGGTACTTGGCCCGATCACCAATCGGATCATCGCCATGATCTGGGAAACACCAACAACGGCAAATGAGATCATCACCGCCAATGTCAAAAAATCGTCTGCAGGCATCATACGAAAATCTCCTTTAGGCGGGCTTCGTAACGGGATTTAATGTCATCGCGCACCGCGTCAGGGTCGGGTGCATGCAAGGCGTGCACCAACAGGTAGTGCCCCTTGTTAGAAAGGTCTGCCGTAACCGTGCCCGGCGTTAGGGTGATCGTTCCGGCCAAAACTGTAATGGCTTCAGGCTGACGTAAATCAAGCGGTACAACGACCCAAGCAGATTGCATGTCTTTGTTGCGTTTGCTGAGCACGATCCATGCGACCTGAACGTTGGCCACCAAGATGTCCCAGATCACAATACAAATGTAGACCGCCATCTTACCCAGTCGGAAACCAACGGGGCGGTCAGGCCACCAGACGGCCAAACCCCGTGGAATAATGACGCCAAGGATAAGCCCAAACACGGCCATTCCGGCGGAGAATTCATTCTGCAGCAAAATCCAGACCACGGCCAAAAGCAGTGTCAGGAATGGGTGTGGGAAAAGCCAGTTAAAGAAACGTTTCATGTCAGTGGCCCTCCGTCGGTGTGCTCAGCTTGCCCGGCGTTTCAAGCACGGTGCTGATATAGGGCGCGGGGTCGAACAATTGTTCGGACGTTGCGATCATATAGTCGTATACATATCCGCCCAGCACGGTCAGCGTTGCAGACAACGCTATCAACCCGCCAACTGCCGCATAGGCCATCACATGGGGGCGCTCATACACAGGGTCATCCGCATCCAACATGACGCTTTTGGCTTTCCAGAACACGGTGCTGCCCGCACGGCCGAAACCGACAACAGCCACCAAGGATGACGCCAAAATGACGAACCAAATTAGGCCCTGATGCCCTGCCCCGAAGGCCGCATCAAGAATCAACAACTTGCCGATGAAACCAGACAGCGGTGGCAAACCGGCCATCGCGATAGCGGCCGCAAAAAAGAGGCCTGCGGTTAACGCAGCACCGGCCACAGGTGGCATTGCAGTTAGAGCAAGTGATTTTCGGCTCGCCTTGACCAAATCAACAATCAGGAACAACGCGGCGCCTGCCAGCGTCGAATGCAATATGTAGTATAATGCGGCGGCAATGCTTGTTGGCGTGAACATAGAAATCGAAACCAACACCATGCCCATAGACCCGATGACAGCGAACGCGACCAGACGGTCCAGTTTCTTCGCGGCCAGCACGCCAACCATGCCCAACGCCAAAGACAAAAGCGCGGCAGGCTGGAGCCAGACGTCAAATGAGCCAGACGTTGCCTCGAGGTTGGGTGGAAAGATCATCGTGTAGACACGGATGATCGCATAGGCACCGACCTTGGTCATGATCGCAAACAACGCGGCAACTGGCCCAGGTGCCTCGGCGTAACTGGATGGCAGCCAAAAATGCAACGGAACCAAAGCGGCCTTAATCGCAAACACCAAAAGCAAAAGCACCGCAGCAACGCGAATTCCCACTGTCGCGTCTGCGCCAATCAACGCAGCGCGATGTGCAAGATCCGCCATGTTGAGCGTACCGGTTTCGGCGTAGATCGAACCAAGCGCAAACAAGAACAATGTGGACCCAAGCAGGTTGAACAACACGTATTGCACCCCTGCCCGCATCCGTTCGTTACCACCAGCATGGATCATCAATCCGTAGGACGCGATCAGCAGGACTTCGAAGAATACAAACAGGTTGAACAAGTCGCCCGTCAAAAACGCGCCCATGATCCCCATCAATTGGAACTGGAACAGCGCATGGAAATTTGCGCCGCGGCTGTCCCATTCGGTTGCAATTGCATAGATCAAGACAAACAAGGACAAAACAGCGGTCAGCAGCACCATGATCGTCGACAGACGATCACCCACCAGCACAATGCCAAAGGGCGCAGCCCAATCACCAAGCTGATACAGAATGATTGTGCCATCTGATGTAGCCACAGCCAAACCAATGGCGATTGCCAATTGCGCCAAAACGCCAGCCACGGCAAACACCCGTTGGATGCTAATGTGGTACCGTGCAGCCAACACAATAAATGGGGCCAACATCGCCGGTAAGACGATAGGAAGGATGATCCAATGGCTCATGACAGGTCCTCGTCTTTTTCAAAGGCTGGATCATTCACGCCGTCATCATCGGACCCGAGGTAGGACCCCAGCGCAATCATCACGACAACGGCTGTCATACCGAACGAGATAACAATCGCCGTCAAAACCAACGCCTGAGGCAATGGATCCGTATAGGTTTCTGCGTCCGTCAGGATCGGTGGGGCACCAATGACCAAACGGCCCGATGCGAACAAGAACACATTCACCGCATAGGTCAGCAACGACATGCCCAAAATCACAGGGAACGTGCGCAGGCGCATAACCAAATACAGGCCCGCAGCAGTCAAAATGCCAACGGCAGAAGCAACAAGAAATTCCATGTTACACGCCCTCCTGTGCGTCAGCATCTCGGGATGGGTCAATGTCCATCGGTTGTTCGGGGTCTTTCACATGGGCGCGTCGTGCAAGGCGCGAGAAGCTTTCAAGTGACAACATCACAGCGCCAACAACAGCCAAGAATACCCCAACATCAAACAAGGCGGCGGTCGCCAGTTCGAACTTTTCAAACGGTGGAATGCGGACATACGTGAAATCTGATGTGAGAAAAGGTTTGCCAAAGAACCAAGACCCAATGCCGGTCAGACCGGCCACCAGAACACCTGTGCCAATCACGCCGTGATACGGGAACCGAACACGGTCTTCTGCCCAAGCAAACCCAGATGCCATGTACTGCATCACCACACCAATCGACACGATCAGACCGGCGATAAACCCTCCGCCCGGCTCGTTGTGGCCCCGCAGGAAGATGTAAAAACCAACCATCATGACAACAGGCAACATCACCCGCGTAAGAACCACCATCATCATCGGATGTTGTGTGCCCGACAGTGGTTTGTCTGGCATGCGGTTTAACAATCTCGCGCGGACAGGGCCGTGCAGTAATGTTTCGGTCAGTGCGTAGATCAACAATGCCGCGATGCCCAACACGATGATCTCGCCGAAGGTATCAAAGCCACGGAAGTCGACCAGTATAACGTTCACAACGTTCGTCCCGCCGCCACCTTTGTAGGAATTGGCAAGATGGAATTCGGAGATTGATGGATCAATGAAATCGCGTAGCAGGTAGTGATAGGTCAGCGCCATCGCAGCCAAACCGCCCGCCACTGCAACAACCCCATCGCGGAAACGACGTACGGTAGAGCTTTCAACAGGTGTATGGTTGGGCAAGAAATTCAATGCCAGCAGAAGCAGAATAATCGTCACCACCTCGACAGTGATCTGTGTCATCGCCAAATCGGGCGCACTGAGGAAGACAAACCCGACAGATACCATCAGGCCAACAATCCCGATCAGTACCAAGGCCAACAGACGGTTGCGGTGCAAGACCGTTAGGCCAATCGTGGCAACGACCAACATGATCCACCCTGCAATTTCGATAAGCCCAGCCGGTTGCACGGCGCGTGTCGCGGGCGCGACTGTTCCTGTGGCCCAAGCGTGGTAGCCAACAGCGATGACCGTGACCGCCATGATCATTCCGTAGCGGGTAAAGGCACCGTTGTGCAACGGATGGATCAACGCGCGTGCGCAGTTCACGAAACCGCGGATAAACTGGTCGAAAATGTCTTTGGCTTCGGGTCGCGGCATGGCGTCCCAAGCCCGCAACAAGGGCTTGAAGGCCATCAACACGATCAACCCGCCGACGACGGCGATGATCGACATAAACAAGGCAGGCACAAAGCCGTGCCACAGTTTGATGTATTTCACTTCAAGCACAGCCGCATCGCCGATCACGGCTTTGGCGATCAGCTTGACGAAATCTTGCACCAAGAACGGGGCAACACCAATCACAACGACCAACACCACAAGGATGGCAGGCGGCAACCAAAGGCCCGCGCCTGGGTCGTGCGGTTTGGCTGGGTAACTGTCAGCGGCGCGTTTGGGGCCAAGGAAGGTGTGCCCAATGAGGCGGAAACAATAGGCCGCCGAAAACAAGGATCCGAAAGTGGCCAATGCAGGCACCAGCCAAGTTGGCCCGAACAGATAGGTATGTTCCATCTCTTCCAGCATCATTTCTTTGGACAGGAACCCGTTTAGGAACGGGATACCCGCCATAGACAGGGCTGCGATTGTCGCAATGATAAAGGTAATCGGCATCAAGTGCCGCAAACCGCCCAAGATCCGAATGTCGCGTGTTTTGGTTTCGTGATCGATGATGCCCGCTGACATGAACAAAGCCGCCTTAAACGTCGCGTGGTTCATGATGTGGAACACCGCGGCAAACGCGCCAAACGCGGTGCCGGTGCCCAGCAACATCGTAATCAAGCCCAGATGGGACACCGTTGAAAACGCCAATAGCGCCTTCAGGTCATGTTTGAACAGGGCGATCACCGCGCCCAAAACCATTGTGATCAAGCCGGCTGTGGTGACGATAAAGAACCATTCTGGTGTGCCCGACAACACAGGCCACATCCGTGCCATCAAAAAGATGCCTGCTTTCACCATCGTAGCCGAGTGCAGGTACGCCGATACCGGCGTGGGCGCAGCCATCGCGTGGGGCAGCCAGAAATGGAACGGGAACTGCGCGGATTTGGTGAACGCCCCCAGCAATATCAGCAACAGCGCCGGAACATACATTGGGTCCGCTTGAATGGCCTCGCGGTTTTGCAAGATGACAGACAGGTCATACGACCCAACGATATTGCCCAGCAACAACATCCCACCGATCATCGCCAATCCGCCCATGCCGGTTACGGTCAACGCCATGCGGGCGCCTTGGCGACCGGCCTCTAGGTGTTTCCAATAACCAATGAGCAGGAAAGACGACAAAGACGTCAGCTCCCAGAAGATCAACAACAGAAGGATGTTGTCTGACAACACGATCCCGACCATCGCGCCTTGGAATAGCAACAAATAAGTGAAAAATTCACCCATGTTGTCTTCGCGCGCCAAATAGAACCGTCCGTAAACGATGATCAACAGCCCGATCCCTAGGATCAGCAAGGCAAAGAAAAAGCCCAAACCATCAAGCATCAATGTGACGTTCAGCCCGAGGTGCGGGAACCAGTCGAACCCGTTCTGAACGACCTCACCTGCCAGAACTGCAGGCAGGTTGGTCAACAAGCCAATAAACGCCGCCAAGGTGACCGTAAATGTGACACCCCCAACGGCCTGACGGCCCGCTGAATTCATCAAACCGGGAAGTAATGCACCCAAGAAGGGCAAAGCAACGATCAGAAAGAGGGACACGCGAACTCCAGATCCTTGGGGCCCGAGATCGGGCAAAAATCAATTTAACCCTATTTGTATAAGAATGGGGGCGGCCTCAAGTGAAACCGACCAAAAACGCGATGAATCGTGACGATTCAACGCAACTCATCGTTACCGGACCTCAAAGCGGTCTATCAGACGCCTTCGACAAACTTGTAATCCCTTTCTGAGACTGGCAGCGCGTATGACAGTGCCTTTTGGTATTCTGGCCCGTGATAAAAGGATTGCGCGGTTTCCATATCGGGAAACCGGATGATGACACAGCGGGCGCGACTGGTGCCTTCTTTGATCTCGACTGTGCCACCCCGCGCCAGAAACTCGCCGCCATATTGTGCGACAGCGGGCCCTGCCAGTTCGGCGTATTTTGCATATTCATCGGCATCTTTGACGTCCACTTGGACGATCGCATAGGTTGGCATTAGGGCTTTCTCCGGACTGGTTTCTTTCAATTTCTGCATACGCCTTGTGCAAAGGGCAAGGCAATCTGCTGAAACCTAAGCAATTTCGCGCATTAGACGCTATCAAAAATTTTACCGTTTGATAAAAAAATTTTCTGTGCCAAGATAAACCCAGCCACGACGACTGGAGCCAACATGAATTCGCCCTACACACCCGGCATCGCCGCCCAGCGCCTAGATGATGACGCGCTTTCAGAGAATTTTGCAGACCTTCACGCACCGCTGGATGCGCACGAGGCCGCAGTTGCAGCAGACCGATGCTATTTTTGCCACGACGCACCATGCACGACAGCCTGCCCAACCGACATCGACATTCCGCTGTTCATTCGCCAAATCGCAACAGCCACACCAGAGGCCGCGGCGAAAACCATTTTCGACATGAATATTCTGGGCGGCATGTGCGCACGTGTTTGCCCAACAGAAGAGCTTTGCGAACAGGTTTGTGTGCGAGAAGTTGCAGAAGGTAAGCCGGTTGAGATTGGCCGCCTACAACGGTTCGCCACGGATGCTGTGATGGCAAAAGGCGTAATGCCTTTCACACGCGCAGAACCGACAGGTAAAAAAGTTGCGGTCGTGGGCGCTGGCCCCGCAGGATTGTCCTGCGCACACCGGCTGGCAATGCTCGGCCATGACGTGACCGTTTACGATGCCAAAGCCAAGGCTGGCGGGCTGAACGAATTTGGGATTGCCGCGTACAAGTCAACTGATGACTTTGCAGCCAAGGAAGTCGAATGGCTGTGCTCCATCGGCGGTATCGAAATCAAAACCGGCATGTCACTTGGTGCCGAATTGAAGATAGACGATTTAGTCGGGTGCTTCCCCGCCGTCTTCTTGTCGGTCGGTCTGGGCGGCGTAAACGCCTTGTCTATCGACGGTGATGACAAGGATGGTGTTGATGACGCGGTGTCGTTCATCGAAGACCTGCGCCAAGCCAGTGAACTGTCTTCCCTCCCCGTCGGTCGCAACGTTGTTGTGATCGGCGGCGGGATGACGGCAGTTGATGCGGCCGTCCAATCCAAATTGCTGGGTGCTGACAATGTCACCATTGCGTACCGCCGTGGTCGGGATGCAATGTCAGCCAGCCGGTACGAACAGGACCTTGCCGCTTCGCATGGTGTAAAGTTGCTGTTTAACGTGCGCCCCGTCGAAATTCACGGCAACGGCGCATCTGCCGAAATCGAACTGGAATACACCCAAACCAAAGGCGGATCACTGACAGGAACAGGTGAAAAGATTCGCCTGCCCGCCGATCAGGTGTTCCGTGCCATTGGCCAGACATTAACAACCGATGGCGGCCTAAAGCTGGATGGCCGAAAGATCGCCGTATCGGAAACCGGCAAGACCAGTCGCGCTGGCGTTTGGGCCGGCGGGGATTGCGCCGCTGGTGGCGACGATTTGACTGTCACTGCGGTGGCGGAAGGCCGGGATGCGGCAATGGATATTCATGCAACCCTGATGGAGGGCGCGTAAATGGCTGACTTAACAACTGACTTTCTTGGCATCAAAAGCCCTAACCCGTTCTGGTTGGCCTCCGCCCCGCCAACGGACAAGGAATACAATGTCCGTCGTGCATTCGAGGCAGGATGGGGCGGCGTTGTGTGGAAAACGCTAGGGTCTGAAGGCCCGCCAGTCGTCAATGTAAACGGCCCGCGCTATGGCGTCATTTACGGTGCTGACCGACGCGTTCTGGGGATCAACAACATCGAATTGATCACTGACCGCGACCTGTACACCAACCTTGAAGAGATCAAGCGCGTCAAGGCAGACTACCCTGACCGCGCCGTCATCGTGTCGATCATGGTGCCCTGCGAAGAAGAGGCCTGGAAAGCTATTTTACCGCTTGTCGAAGACACCGGCGCGGACGGGATCGAGCTGAACTTTGGCTGCCCACACGGTATGTCTGAACGGGGCATGGGTGCTGCTGTTGGGCAGGTGCCCGAATACATCGAAATGGTCACTCGCTGGTGCAAACAATATTATTCCAAACCGGTGATCGTAAAACTGACGCCCAATATCACCGACGTACGTAAACCTGCGGCCGCGGCAAAACGCGGCGGTGCGGACGCTGTCAGCTTGATCAACACGATCAACTCGATCACGTCTGTAAACCTCGACACAATGTCGCCCGAACCGTCCATCGACGGCAAAGGAACACATGGCGGATATTGCGGCCCAGCTGTGAAACCGATTGCCATGTCTATGGTGTCTGAAATTGCACGAGACCCGGACACCCACGGCCTACCAATTTCGGGCATCGGCGGCGTCACAACATGGCGCGATGCGGCGGAATTTATCACATTGGGCTGCGGCAACGTGCAGGTTTGCACTGCAGCAATGACCTATGGCTTTAAGATCGTTCAAGAAATGATCAGCGGGTTGTCCCAATGGATGGACGAGAAGGGCCACACAAGCATTCAGGATTTCATGGGCGCAGCCGTGCCAAACACCACCGATTGGCAGTACCTGAACCTAAATTACGTAGCGAAGGCCAAGATCGACCAAGATGCCTGTATTTCGTGTGGACGCTGTTATGCGGCGTGCGAAGACACGTCACACCAAGCCATCGCAATGTCAGATGACCGCACGTTCACCGTTATCGATGAAGAATGCGTGGCCTGTAACCTGTGTGTCGATGTGTGCCCCGTTGAAAGCTGCATCTCGATGGTTGCTCTTGAACCAGGCACCGTGGACCCGCGCACCGGTAAAACTGTCGAAAAAGACTACGCCAACTGGACCACACACCCCAACAATCCAGGCGCCGTGGCCGCCGAATAACGCAGAAGCGCGGGCGCGGCCCTAAACCGCTAACGTTGCGCGCAACATCCTTTCCAGATGCTTTTCGGCCTCTGGGAAGGGGTCGTTTTCAGGTAGGATCGCGCGGACCTGAACATCAAAATCTGCATAATGCTGGGTCAATGACCAGATCGAAAAGATCAGGTGGTACGGGTGAACATCAGCAAGTTTTCCGTCTGCTTGCCATGCCTGAATAATTTGAACCTTTTCGTCGACCAGCGATTTCAGATCGCCAGTGATGACATCGGAAATTCGCGGTGCACCTTGAATGATTTCATTTGCAAACAAGCGGCTTTCGCGCGGGTAGTCGCGGCTCATCCGCAGCTTTAATTTCGCGTAGGCCATCAGTTCTTCGATGGGATCACCGTCTTGATCCAGTGCCTTCAATGGCTCTAACCAGTCTTCAAGAAGCTGCGCCAAAAGGGCTGTATAAATCGCTTCTTTTGAGGGGAAGTAATACAGCAAATTGGGCTTGGACAGCCCCGCCTTTGCCGCCACCTGATCAATCGTGGACCCACGAAACCCGAACTGTGAAAAAACGTCCAAACCCGCCTTAAGAATCGCGGCTTGGTTTTTCTTTTGAATTCGGGTGCCAGACTTGGCCATGGAGTTACTTTCTAGACTGGTTATGTTTTGGGCATTTGCCCGCGATAGTCGCAACCTTTAACGGCACATCGCACAAGGGTTAAGCAAATTCCTTGACTGCCATTAACTCTCTGGTAGCGTGGCTTTGACCAGTTGGTCAAATATTGCACGCCAGACAGGGGATTGTCATGCCAGCAGCCGGAGAAAACCTTCGTATCAATGGGGCCCGCCTTTGGGATAGCCTGATGGATATGGCGAAGATAGGCCCCGGCGTTGCAGGTGGCAACAACCGCCAGACCCTAACGGACGAAGACAGCGAGGGTCGCCACCTGTTTCAGAAATGGTGTGAAGACGCAGGAATGACCATGGGTGTTGACGAAATCGGCAATATGTTTGCCCGTCGCGAAGGCACCGACCCAGACGCCCTACCCGTCTACGTGGGCAGTCATTTGGACACCCAGCCGACAGGCGGCAAATACGACGGCGTTTTAGGCGTGCTCGGCGGGTTAGAAATCATCCGCACGATGAATGATTTGGACGTCAAAACAAAACACCCGATCGTCGTAACGAACTGGACGAACGAAGAAGGCACACGCTACGCCCCTGCCATGCTTGCCTCGGGGGTATTTGCTGGCAAACATACATTGGAATGGGCCCGTGACCGTGTGGATGCAGAGGGTAAAAAATTCGGAGACGAATTAGAACGCATCGGATGGAAAGGCGACGAAAAGGTCGGCGACCGCAAGATGCATGCGATGTTCGAATTGCACATCGAACAAGGCCCGATCTTGGAAGCGGAAGGCAAAGACATTGGCGTCGTGACCCACGGCCAAGGGTTGCGTTGGATCGAATGCACCGTGACCGGCAAAGAAAGCCACACAGGGTCAACCCCGATGCACATGCGCAAAAACGCTGGACGTGGCTTGGCGCTGATTACGGAATTGGTCCACGAAATAGCGATGAAAAATCAACCCAATGCGGTCGGCGCGATTGGGCACATCGACGTTTACCCAAATTCGCGCAACGTGATCCCTGGTAAGGTGGTGTTCACGGTCGATATGCGAACGCACCTGTTGGATAAACTGAACGGGATGGTGGACGAGTTCAACGCCCGCGCGCCGGGCCTGTGCGAAGATATCGGCGTAGACTTCTCCTGCGAAATCGTCGGCCAATTCGACCCGCCCGCGTTTGATGAAGGCTGCGTCAGCGCCGTGCGCAACGCGGCCGAAACGCTGGGCTATTCGCATATGGATATCATTTCCGGTGCGGGCCACGATGCCTGCTGGATCAACGATTTGTACCCAACGGCGATGATCATGTGCCCTTGCGTGGATGGGCTATCGCATCACGAAGCCGAAGAAATCAGCCTGGAATGGGCGGCTGCGGGTACGGATGTTTTGTTACATGCGGTTCTGGAAACGGCCGAGGTCGTGTCTTGAGACCAATTGTTGCGTTCATTGCATTGGGCGGTTGCGCTCTACCGACGGTCGATCCGCTCGAGTTTCCGGCCGAGGTGGACGCCGCGATACCGAGCGATGTGGACAGATCGGAGATCAGCCGCGATCAAGATGGGTGTTATTTCTACACCTACGCTGCAGACTTGTTCATCGTGCAAGACGACAATGGCGAACCAATTTGCCTGCCTGAAGGAGAGTAAACCATGTCAAAAGTCATCAAAAACGGCACCATCGTAACCCACGATCTGACATACAAAGCGGATGTGTTGATAGAGGGCGGCACCATCGTCGAGATCGGGCCGAACCTGAATGGCGATGAAGAACTGGACGCAACGGGTTGTTACGTCATGCCCGGTGGTATTGACCCCCACGTGCATCTGGAAATGCCGTTCATGGGCACCTATTCGTCGGATGATTTTGAAAGTGGTACGCGCGCCGCGCTTGCGGGTGGCACCACGATGGTTGTGGACTTTTGCCTTCCCAACCAAGGCGAAAGCCTGATGGACGCGATCAAACGCTGGGACAACAAATCGACCCGCGCGAATTGCGATTATTCGTTCCACATGGCCGTGACGTGGTGGGGCGAACAGGTGTTCAACGACATGAAAACCGTGATCGAAGAGCGCGGTATCAACACGTTCAAACACTTCCTTGCGTACAAAGGCGCGTTGATGGTGAATGATGACGAATTGTTCGCCTCATTTAACCGTCTTTCTGAACTGGGCGGCATCGCAATGGTCCACGCCGAAAACGGCGATATCGTGGCCGAGCTGTCCGCGAAGCTTTTGGCCGAAGGCAACACAGGGCCGGAGGCACACGCCTATTCGCGCCCCAGCCAAGTCGAGGGCGAAGCCACCAACCGTGCGATCATGATCGCCGACATGGCGGGTGTTCCGCTCTATGTGGTGCACACGTCTTGCGAGGAATCCCACGAGGCCATCCGCCGCGCCCGCCAACAGGGTAAACGTGTTTGGGGTGAGCCGTTGATCCAACACCTAACGCTGGATGAATCAGAGTATTTCAACCCCGATTGGGACCATGCAGCACGCCGCGTGATGTCGCCCCCTTTCCGCGATAAGAAACACCAAGACAGCCTTTGGGCTGGCCTACAGTCTGGGTCGTTATCAGTTGTGGCCACGGACCACTGCGCGTTTTCAACCGAACAGAAACGGTTCGGCGTTGGCGATTTCACCAAGATCCCGAACGGTACTGGTGGGTTAGAAGACCGCATTCCAATGTTGTGGACCAACGGAGTTGCCACAGGGCGTTTAACGCCCAATGAATTTGTAGCCGTGACATCAACCAACATCGCGAAAATCCTGAACTGTTACCCCAAGAAGGGTGCGATCATGGTTGGGGCAGACGCCGATATCGTCGTGCTGGACCCTGAAAAGGAAAAGACGATCACAGCAAAATCGCAGCAATCCGCGATCGATTACAACGTGTTTGAGGGCCACAAAGTCAAAGGCCTACCGCGCTTTACCCTCACACGGGGTCATGTCGCGATTTACGATGGCGAAGTCCGCACCCAAGAAGGCCACGGCAAGTTCGTCAGCCGCGCGGGTAACGGCGTGACCAACCAAGCCTTGAGCACATGGAAAGACCTCACCGCGCCCCGCCCTGTCGAGCGCACCGGCATTCCGGCGACGGGGGTCTAAAGTGCGGAAATTCATGATTGCTGCAATTGGCTGTTCTCTGGCCGCTTGCGCACCTATCCATGACATAAAATTATACGCGACAGCGAGCCTCAAGGACGGGTCAGAAGTCTTCCGTGGAACAACCCATGGTCAAGCATACGGCAATGGAGTGTTGTCTTTGCAATCAGACAAAGGCGCCACATGTGTCGGGACCTATGGACACAACGCAGACAGATCAGGCTTCGGCATGTTTGAATGTTCTGACGGTAGATCAGGGAACGTTACGTTTGCCACCTCTGGATTTAGAGCAACTGGTGACGGTGAGATTGCGGGTGCACCAATAACATTCATCGTCTCTCGGACTGGCAGGTAATTGGAAGGAAATGCAAAATTGACGCCTGTTATAGCAGCTAATTCGCTTGATCTGACGTTCCAAACCAACGATGGACCTGTCCACGCGCTAAAGGACGTGAACCTTGAAATCAACAAGGGGGATTTCGTGTCGTTTATCGGGCCATCCGGCTGCGGCAAGACAACGTTTTTGCGCTGCATAGCAGGTTTGGAGACACCGACAGCGGGCGATCTTTCAGTCAACGGAATGACGGCGGATGAGGCGCGCAGGGCGCGTGCCTATGGCTATGTGTTTCAGGCCGCAGGCCTATACCCGTGGCGCACGATTGGAGGCAACATTAGGCTTCCACTTGAGATCATGGGGTTTGACAAAACGGATCAGGCGGAACGTGTGAAACGTGTGCTTGATCTGGTGGACCTGAACGGGTTCGAAAAGAAATTCCCATGGCAGCTGTCGGGGGGCATGCAACAACGTGCCTCTATTGCGCGGGCCTTGGCGTTTGATGCCGATATTCTATTGATGGATGAACCGTTCGGCGCGCTTGATGAAATCGTACGGGACCATTTGAACGAGCAGCTTTTGCAGCTTTGGGCACGGACGGAAAAGACCATTGGGTTCGTGACACACTCGATCCCCGAGGCGGTGTATCTGTCGACCAAGATCGTCGTAATGTCGCCGCGCCCCGGCAGGATCACAGATGTGATCGAAAGCCCCCTACCCAAAGAACGCCCCTTAGATATTCGTGACAGTCCAGAGTTTATCGAGATCGCGCACCGTGTCCGCGATGGGCTGCGCGCGGGACATACCGAATGAAATCCGCCTTCCCCATCCTCACGGTGATCGCCGTAATTTTCGCCATTTGGACGGCGGCGGTGGTGCCCATGAATATTCACCTGACGGCGGATCAGGCCGCACGCGAAGACGTCGTTGTCGCACCTGAAACACCTGCCGAACGAAAAGAGCTTTCAGGGATGTCGCTGGCCCTTAGGAACACGTCAATTTGGGGCATGACCTATTCATTGGAACGGCCACGCCTACCATCGCCCCATCAGGTCGCGGCCGAGCTGTACAAGACCGTGTTCACCGTTGCGCCAACTTCGCGCCGCAGCCTGATCCACCATGCTTGGGTCACGTTGTCGGCCACCCTTCTGGGGTTCGCGATTGGGTCCGTGGCGGGCATCCTATTGGCCGTTGGGATCGTGTACAACCGAACCATGGATAAGTCGGTGATGCCTTGGGCGATCACGTCTCAAACGATCCCGATTTTGGCGCTGGCACCAATGGTGATTGTGATGCTGGGGTCTATCGGCATTCAGGGGCTTTTGCCCAAATCGATCATCTCGGCCTATCTGTCGTTTTTCCCTGTCGTTGTGGGCATGGTCAAAGGGTTGCGCAGCCCTGATGGGATGCAATTAGACCTGTTGAAAACATACCACGCCAGCGGCAACCAAGGATTTTGGAAGCTGCGATTGCCGTCATCGATGCCGTACCTGTTTGCGTCGTTAAAAATAGGCATTTCCGCATCCTTGGTCGGCGCGATTGTTGGCGAATTGCCGACGGGTGCGCGCGCCGGATTTGGGGCACGCATGTTGGTGGGCGATCAATACGGCCAACCGATTGTCACATGGGCCGCACTGTTTGGTGCTGCCATTACGGCCGCGCTGTTGGTTGCGATCCTAAGTTTCATTGAGCGGCGTACGTTGAGCCGCATGGGCATGGGGGCGGCATGATGGCATATGTAATTGCTCTTTTCATTTGGGCCACAGGCTGGTGGATCAATACGCGACTGGCACATGGACCTAACGCAGACAACCGGCTGGTATCGCTGGCGATCCCCGCGATTTTTGGGATTACGCTGATCGCGATGTGGCAGGTTTTGGTCGTGATGCTTGAGGTGAGCCCCATCATTTTGCCAGCCCCATCAGACATAGCAACGCGGTTTGCTACGTCGATCCCGACGTTGATGGCGGATTTCAACCAAACCATCGTGAAGGGTGCGATGACAGGTTATGTCATTGGGATGATTGCAGCATTCGCTGTTGCAATCCTTGCCGATCGATCCGAATTTTTGACCCGTGGCATCCTGCCTGTGGGCGCGTTTATGGCCGCCTTGCCCATCGTTGGTACGGCTCCAATTTTCGTCAAATGGTTGGGCAGCGATTGGCAATCAAAATCTGCCGTCGTGGCCGTGATGGTGTTTTTTCCGATCCTTGTGAACACGGTTGCGGGCCTGAAAGACACAACAGCGATGCAGCGAGATTTGATGCGTACCTATGGCGCGGGATACTGGCCTAACCTGTTGAAACTGCGCCTTCCTGCTGCGCTTCCGTTTATCTTTAACGGTTTGAAAATTGCGACAACACTTGCCTTGATTGGCGCCATTGTCGCTGAATTTTTCGGCTCCCCCACTGTGGGCATGGGCTTTCGGATATCTACATCCGTTGGTCAGCTTGCCATGGACATGGTCTGGGCTGAAATTGTGGTCGCGGCCCTTGCGGGTTCGGCTTTTTATGGGGCGATGGCCCTGATCGAAAAACGGGTGACCTTCTGGCACCCGTCCCAACGATAAGACGCAGAGAACTGTGCAGAATCGTAACCTGACTTGGAGGTCAAAACTATGAAAACGTTGATGAAAACAACAGCACTTGCCGCGGGCCTGATGGGCACCACAGCCATGGCGGCAGACGAAGTTACATTGCAACTGCAGTGGGTCACACAGGCCCAATTCGCAGGCTACTACGTGGCTTTGGAAAAGGGTTTCTATGAAGCCGAAGATCTGGACGTGACGATCCTGCCCGGTGGCCCAGACATTGCCCCCCCACAGGTGTTGGCCGGTGGCGGCGCGGACATCATGTTGAACTGGATGCCATCCGCATTGGCGGCGCGCGAAAAGGGCCTACCGGTGGTAAACATTGCACAGCCGTTCGTATCATCCGGTTTGATGCTAACCTGTTGGAAAGACACGGGGATCGAAAGCGTTGAAGACTTCGCCGGCAAAACAATCGGCGTTTGGTTCTTTGGCAACGAATACCCCTTCCTAAGCTGGATGAGCCAAGTTGGCATTTCCACGGAAGGTGGCGAAGATGGTGTAACCGTGTTGAAGCAGGGCTTTAACGTTGACCCACTGTTGAACCGCGAAGCCGACTGTATTTCGACCATGACTTACAACGAATATGGTCAGGTGCTGGATGCGGGTGTGGACCCTGAAGAGTTGATCACATTCAAGTACGAAGATCAGGGTGTTGCGACGTTAGAAGACGGTATTTACGCGCTGGAAGAAAACCTAGAAGACCCAGAATTCGTGGACAAAATGACCCGCTTCGTGCGCGCGTCCATGGAAGGCTGGCGCTATGCAGAAGCCAACGTTGACGAGGCCGCGGCGATCATCATCGAGTATGATGAAACCGGTGCGCAGTCCGAAGCGGCACAGGCCCGCATGATGGGTGAAATCGCCAAGCTGACACAGGGCAGCACAGGTGCGTTGGACATCGAAGCCTACGAGCGCACAGTGGCGACATTGTTGGCCGGTGGTTCTGATCCGGTGATCACTGCTGCGCCTGAGGGCGCCTATACAACGGCCATCACAGACGCTGCGTTCGAGTAAAATTGAACAATCGAGATTGGCCCGTCCGTGCATTTGCGCGGGCGGGCTTTTTCGTGCGCAAAGGTTAACGGTTTCTGGGCTGCACCGAGCTCGGCGGGCGCCTCTATTGCTAACGCGTTGTTTTGTTGGGTTTGAGCGATATGGGACCGGTATGGGGTGAGTATGGGTCTGGTATTGCTTTGAGAGTGGGTTTTACGTGGTTAACCCACCGCGCGGTGGGGTTTGTTAAGAAAACGAGTGCTTGAAGCGAATGGCGGCTTAGAGCCCCGAGTGTCAAATGCTGCATCAGGCCAAGATGACGACTTCGGACGGGAAGCCAACTGTCGCTGCTATAGCGTTATCGTATTGTGCCATCTGTAAAGCGGATATTCCCTTTGGTGATTAGTCGGTAGTCGACACCGCGTTGATCGAGAAATGCCCGCGGTTGACTTTCGCCAACTTGACTTTATGGATCACCTGTTCCATATCTTCACTCTTGGAAGCGCCTTTGGGGGTAAAGTTGACCGACCTACGTATCGAGAAAACACAAGCGGCCCTGTTTGACGCTTTGGGTGATCTTTTGACTGAAAAGCCATTCTTCGAGATCACTGTAAGTGATCTATCGCGAAAGGCCGGAATTGGGCGCCAAACCTTCTATCGTCACTTCGAAAGCATTGGTGACATGTTGGAAGTTCGTTTTCAGCAAAGTAAGGAAGAGCAGCTATCAATCGCAAAGAAAAGTCTGGAAGATGGCGAAGATTGGAGGCTTGCGATACATCGTTTTGCGTTCGAACGCGTTGCTGCCGAGCCCCTTATCGCGCGTACAATCCTTTGCGGTGAAGCTGGGCCCAATGCGCTGACAAACTTTCACGACCAAATCATCACACTGCATAGAATGGCACCTCACAACCAATTTGAGGCTACCGCACCAGAGCTTCAGCGCTTTGTTGCCCCTATTCACGCGGGCGCCCTCGTCGCGGTGCTTTTGGAATGGATTGACGCTGGGTGTGCCCCCGATGCGCAAACGATGAGCCAGTTCTTGGTGAATGCAAGTGTGATGCCATGACAAGAACAGTTCTGCTCATTCGTCATCCACTGAATAGCCAAGTTAATGCGACCCGTTCAGCTACCAGTATAAACCTCATTCACAAGACAGGAAATTGAAATGCCCATGCGTCTCATTTGCCAGCTCACAATTGCTCTATCCTTTTTGGTGGTCGCATCGGTATCCGATGCGCAAGACACCGCGCCAAGGCTTGTCAAAACGATAACAATTTCCTCTGACGTCTCGGCAGCTGAACGACAGTTCTTTGGGCATGTCGTGGCAAAAGAAACGGTCGACCTCGCCTTTCAGGTTGGTGGCCAAATTGTTTCGCTGCCAATTACCGAAGGCGAGACGATCGCTGCTGGCGACGTTATCGCGGTCCTAGATCTTGAACCGTTTGAGCTGGCCTTGGATCAGGCAGAGGTACAAAGAACACAGTCGACACGTACGTTCGAACGATTACAACAGCTGCAGGGCGGTGCGGTTAGTCAGGTTAGCGTAGACGATGCCGAAACTCAGTTAGAGCTGTCTGAAATTGCGGTAAGAGATGCCGAGCGCGCATTGCGCAATGCGCAACTCACCGCACCATTTGATGCGTTGATAGCGTCCCGCAATGTTGCGAATTTCACTACAATAAACGCTGGAACACCCATCGTGCGCCTTCATGACATGTCGGATTTACGGATCGAAATTGACGTGCCAGAGGTCCTGTTTCAGCAAGCAGGCGAAAATCCGAACATCTCACTTTCAGCGCAATTTCCTGCAAGCGACCAAATGTTTCCGCTGCAGGTCAGAGAGTTCAACGCGGAAACATCTCAAGTAGGCCAAACGTTTCAAATTACGCTTGGAATGACCCCGCCTGAAGGTTTGGTCGTGCTACCGGGGTCTTCTGTCACCGTCTTTGCGACACAAAACGATCTTGAGCCAGAGAAAATCATACCACTGTCGGCCGTCGTTAACGCGGCAAACGGGGCGACCGAAGTCATGGTCTTTACAGCAACCGGCGAAGATACTGGAACAGTTAACGCGGTGCCTGTGGAAATCACACCGGGCAACCATGGCGAGGTGATTGTGGTTTCGGGCTTGGAAGACGGATCAGAGATTGTCGCGAGTGGTGCGAACCTTTTGTCCGACGGCGACCCAGTGCGCCGTTTTGCTGGCTTCGCGAACTAAGGAACGCATCATGAATATCGCACGCGGTTCTATCGAACGCCCTATTATTACGTGGTTAATCATGCTGGGCTGCTTGCTTGGTGGGATCTGGGCGTTCTCCTCTTTGGGGCGCTTAGAAGACCCTGCCTTCACAATCAAGACAGCTGTGATCGTCACACAATACCCCGGCGCGGATGCAGAGCAGGTCGCGCGGGAAGTTTCAGAGCCGCTAGAATCTGAAATTCAGAAAATGGGCGAAGTGAAAGAAGTACGCTCGATGAACCAACCGGGGCTGTCGTGGATCACCGTTGACATGAAGGATCAGTATGACGGCTCGGAATTGCCAGAAATCTGGACCAAGCTCCGCAATAGAGTGGGCAATGCCAGCTTGCCGAGCGGCACGTCCGTCCCTTTCGTGAATGACGGGTTCGGGGACGTGTACGGCATTTATTATGCGGTTACGGCTCCGGGATATTCTGATGCGGAAATCTATGAGCTTTCAACGTTCCTGCGCCGCGAGCTTCTTTCCGTGGAAGGTGTGGCCGACGTCAGCCTGTCTGGCGTTCCAAACGAAGTAGTCTATGTCGAGCCTAACTTGAGCCTGACCGTAAACCAAAACGTCCCCCCCGCAGCGATACAGGCCGCAATCGCAAGCGCCAATCCCGTATCCGATGCTGGGTCGATTCAGTCGACCGATGGGCGTGTCCTGCTTCAAGGTCCAGAGGGCGAAGATACCGTGCAAGATATTGCGGGCCTGACTGTTGGCGTCGGGGGCGAGATCTTGAACCTATTCGATTTTTCGACAGTCACCCGGGCACGCGAACAGAACCCAAATTTGATCCTACGCCATGATGGCGTTGAGGCCTTCACCATTGGCGTCGCAGGACTTGCTAGTGAAAACATCGTCACGGTCGGAGAACGTACCGATGCCAAACTTGCAGAACTTGCGCCTCAAATCCCGTTGGGGATCGAGCTGACGCCGATTTACCAACAGCATGTTATCGTAGAAGAAGCATCCAACTCCTTCTTGGTGAACCTGGCGATGTCTGTTGGGATCGTGGTTGCGGTTCTCGCGCTCTTTATGGGGCCGCGTGCGGCGGTCGTCGTTGGCACCACGCTGTTGCTGACGGTTGTTGGCACCTTGTTATTCATGGGGATCTTCTCGATCGAAATGGAACGTATCTCGCTTGGTGCGCTGATCATCGCGATGGGGATGCTTGTTGATAATGCCATCGTCGTGGCTGAAGGCATGCAGATTTCGATGGCACGCGGAAAGACATCACGTGAAGCTGCGGAGGACGCCGCCAGCAAAACGCAAATTCCCCTTCTTGGTGCGACGATCATTGGGATCATGGCTTTTGCGGGGATCGGGCTAAGCCCTGACGCGACAGGTGAGTTTCTGTTCTCTCTTTTTGCGGTTATCGCGATCTCGCTTGGCTTGTCATGGGTTCTTGCGCTGACAGTGACGCCTTTGTTGGGCCATTACTTTTTCAAGCAAGGTCAGGCGAGCGACATTGACGCCTATGGAGGGTTGCTTTTCCGAGCCTACCAGGGACTGCTGCGGTTGTGCCTGAAACTGTGGTGGTTGGTCATCCCGGCGCTTCTTGTAGTGACGGTCGCCTGCTTTGCGCTGTTTGGACAGGTGAAACAACAGTTCTTCCCTGATAGTAATACGCCGCTCTTCTTTGTGCATTATAAGCTCGCGCAAGGCGCCTCGATCCACGAAGTGTCACGTGACTTAGGCATCATGGAAGACTGGCTGTCCGAACAGGAAGATGTCGTCGCCTTTACATCCTACGCGGGGCAAGGTGCGGCGCGGTTTATGCTGACCTATCAAGCCGAAGATCCAAACCCAAGTTATGGGCACATCATTGTTCGAACAGAGACGATCAATGAAATCGCGCCGCTCATCGCTGAGATGACACAGTTTTCCTTTGAAAACTTGCCGCAAGGTGAATTCCGCGCAAAGCGTTTGTCGTTCGGCCCCGGAGGTGGAGACCCTATTCAGGTGCGTTTTTCCGGTCCCGATCCGTCGGTATTGCGGGAGCTGTCTGAGATTGCAATCGGCAGATTGACAGAGGCGTCTTCCGACATCATCGCGCCCCGCACCGATTGGCGCGAAATGGAACAGGTCTTGCGCCCCATCTATGCGACTGACCGCGCGCAACAGGCTGGGATTTCCCGAGATGAAATTGCGGAAACAATGCTTTTTGCGACAGAGGGCGTCACAGCGGGTGTTTATCGCGAAGGCGATCGCCAAATCCCGATTGTCATGCGTGCCGATCAAGATGCAAACTTGGCTTTGACAGACCATGTAATCTACACCGATACCGGTCAGACCTTTGTTTCATTTGAACAAGTCATTGATGGCTTTGTCTTTGAAGCACAGAATACCCTCGTGATGCGACGGGACCGGAAACTCACCATTACAGTGGGCGCTGATGTTTCGCTGGATCGAACTGCAGCTGAGGTGCAGGCCGAGGTGCAACAAGCCATGGACACGATGCCCCTGCCCGTGGGCTATCAAATGGAATGGGGCGGCGAATACGAAAGTTCGCGGGATGCGCAGGCCAGCCTTGCCGGACAACTACCGCTTAGTTTGATCATCATGGTGCTGATCTCGATCCTTTTGTTCAATGCCTTACGTCAACCATTGATCATCTGGTTGCTTGTGCCAATGTCAGTGAATGGTGTCAGCCTTGCCCTTGTCGGAACAGGTTTGCCGTTTACGTTCACCGCATTGCTCGGCCTGCTTTCACTGTCTGGTATGCTGATCAAGAACGGGATCGTTTTGGTCGAAGAAATCGACATTGTGCGCCGTGAAAATCCGCAAGAGAGCCTCAATGAAGCGATCGTTACCGCCTCGACCTCACGTCTGCGGCCGGTCATTTTGGCGGCGGCAACAACGATCTTGGGGATGATACCGTTGATTTGGGACGCTTTCTTCCAATCGATGGCTGTAACAATCATGGGTGGGCTTGCTTTTGCATCGATCTTGACCTTGATCGCGGCACCGGTTTTCTACTTTGCGTTTTTCCGGAAGGCATCAGTCCAGGCTGCACCAAATTGACGATGGGAATGAATCGCGGCTCGTGGAGCGTTGAGACTGAGACCTTTTTTTGAGGGTATGATACGCAGCGGAAAACGGCAGGTCTGAGCTAATTTTGCGCGGCGCAGCGACTTGGATACCTGACTGCGTTCGAAGCTGAACCCACCTTTTTGTACGTGCGGACTGGCTCGGGAAAGAGAAATTGAATTCCGAGCCTGTGAAATATAAGTTAAACGCAGGTAAAACGTTGAGGAGTTGCGGATATGAGCGAGCAAGATTTCCAGAAAAGACGGATCGTCTCGTCCCGCCATTTGGCAGATGGCGAAAACTGGGAAGCATCAGAGATCGAGTATGGCATGATCATTGCCTACAATGCGTTTTCAAGATGGATGACACGCTGCATGTCTGCGGCGGGCAATACCGACCTTACCCCGCTCGAAATCCTTGTCCTGCACAACACCAATCATCGCGGTCGGGATAAGCGGCTGACGGACATTTGCTTCCTTCTTAACATCGAAGATACGCACACTGTGAACTATGCGCTACGCAAACTGATGAAGATGGAACTTCTTAAGTCCGAAAAACGGGGCAAAGAAGTCTTTTACAGTACGTCGCCTAAGGGTGAAACGCTTTGTGACGCTTACCGTGAGATGCGAGACCGCTGTTTCTTGGACGGTTTGACACGTTTGGATATGACGGGCGAAGAAATGCGCGAGATCGCAGCAAGTCTGCGCGCCCTGTCCGGCCAATATGACCAAGCCAGCAGGGCGGCAGCGTCGCTTTAGCTTGCCATATAAGTTGGGAGGAACGTAACGATCTGAGGAAACAAGCAGATCAACAAAACCCCCAACAGGAGCAACAAGAAGAACGGGAACGCCGCTTTGGCGATCCTCAGGATATCGATACCTGTCAGTCCTTGAATGACGAATAGATTGAAGCCGACAGGCGGGGTGATCTGGCTCATCTCAACGACGATCACAAGATAGATGCCGAACCAGATCGGATCGATGCCAACGGCGCTGACCATAGGCATGATGATCGACGTCGTCAGCACGATGACAGAAATCCCGTCTAGGAAACATCCAAGGATGATGAAGAAGATCGTCAAAGCCAAAAGCAATGCAGGGATCGACAGGTTCATGTCGGAAATCCATGCGGCGAGGTTCCGTGGAAGGCCCGTGAACCCCATAGAAACCGACAAGAACGCCGCGCCAAGAAGGATGAGTGCGATCATACAGGACGTTCGGGTCGCCGACATGACCGCTTCGCCAAACAGTTTCCAAGTGAACGATCCCGAAGTCCATGCAAGCATCGTCGCCAAGACCACCCCAAGTGCCGCCGCATCAGTTGGTGAAGCAAGGCCGCCGTAGATTGAACCGATGACGCCTCCAATCAGCAGGGCAACCGGTATCAACCGACGCGAGGCGCGAAATTTTTCACGCAATGAAAAGGTCTCGTCGATTTCGGGGATCAGTCCCGGGTTCATCCATGCGCGCACTGCGACGTAGCTTGCGAACAATGTCATGAGCATGATGCCGGGAATGATTGCCGCAATGAACAAGCGTGCAATGGATTGTTCGGTCGCAACACCGTAGACGATCAAGATGATGGAAGGCGGGATGAGAAGGCCGAGCGTGGCAGAGCCTGCCAATGTGCCCAAGATTAGGCTTTCGGGATAGCCGCGTTTGGTCAATTCTGGCACCGACATGCGGCCGATGGTGGCCGCTGTTGCGGCAGATGATCCGGATACAGCCGCGAAGATTGCGCAACCAAAAACGTTCACATGTAGCAGCCTGCCCGGCGCTCGGTTCAGCCATGGAACGAGGCCTGTGAACATATCATCGCTCATGCGGGACCGAAGTAGAATTTCCCCCATAAGGATAAACAGGGGCAACGCTGTAAGGGCCCAACTGTGTGAATGGCCCCAAAACGTAGAGGCCAAAACCAACCCTGACGGCGCGTTAGAAAAGAAGACGAGGCCCGTTAGCCCGACAAGAGACAATGAGATGGCTACCCAAACTCCACTGGCAAGCAGCGCCATAAGGAGCCCAAGAAGAACGAGGCCAATCAATGGATCAGACATTGTTACACCTCCCCCGGGCTGGAAAGGATAGGCACGCGTGCCAACAACAGATCGACAAATGTGTGGACGACCGCGACTAGTAACAGCCCAATACCGAAGGCCGCGACGCTTTGCGGAATCCAAAGCGGAACTGGGATAATTCCATTCGATACATCCCCGTAGTGAATGCTTTCAGCAACGAGAGAGCCCATGAAGTAGGTGGCATATCCGATCAAGCCAGTGGCGACGATCAGCACAAACATTTCAGCGAAAAACTGGCCTTTCAGTGGAATTCGGGACACCACAAGGTTGACCCGAATATGACCTCCGGCGCGCAACGTATGTGCCATCGCAAGAAACGTCGCCCCTGCAAGCATGAAGCCTGAGAAATCAGCGTAAGATGGAATGGTCGAGGGTAAAATACCTGGAGCAAAGCGCCCAAAGGCATTGAGGCAAATCTGTGCAGAAATCAGAAGGCAGATGCACAGGATCAAACCGCCCGCGATCACACCACATAAGTCATATAGTTTTTGAAGCAAGCGAGACATCGCACAGCCGTCCTTTGAAAAAGAAACTGGCCGGCAGTTTACACACCACCGGCCAATTTAGGGAGAGATTAGTTGTTGTAAGCGTTCAACACGGCGCGCGCGCCATCAGACGCCGCAGCATCCCATGTGCCCAACATCGTTTCGCCGATGCCTTGCAAGCCTTCGATCAACGCTGCACTTGGTTCGTATACTGAGATCCCGTTTTCAGCGAGTGCGGCCGTCATGCTTTCGGCTTCTGCCGCAGACATTTCCCAACCGCGTGTTTCAGCTGCATCAGCAGCGGCCAAAACAGCGGCCTGAGTTTCAGCATCAAGACCGTCAAACATACGTTGGTTCACAACCACGATGTTCTTTGGCACCCAAGCGTTGATCGGCGTGTAATGGGTTACAAAATCCCACGCTGTCGAGTTCACACCAGTTGAGGGGGACGTGATCATCGCTTCAACTTGGCCCGTCGCAAAAGCCTGTGGAATGTTAGAGGCCTCGATTTGAACTGGTGCAGCACCGGCCAGAGTTGCAAATTCTTCCAACGCAGCATTATAGGCGCGGAAGCGCAGACCGTTCAGGTCATCAACAGTCGCAATTTCACCATTGGTGTAAAGGCCCTGTGCTGGCCATGGCACGGAAAACAGCGGGATCAGGCCTTGTTCAGCCAACAACTCAGTGATGACGGGTTCTTGGGCAGCCCAAAGGCGTGCAGCATCGTCATAGCTGGTCGCGACGAACGGCTGGCTGTCTACTCCGAATGCCAGATCTTCGTTCGATAGGCGTGATAGAAAAAACTCGCCCAGTGGAACGGAACGATTGCGCACGGCCCCTTTGATTTCCGCGTGTGGGAAAAGCGACCCTGCGGAATGAAGCGTAATATCCAGCGCACCGTCTGTCGCTGCGCGAACGTCATCTGCGAATTGTGCGATGTTTTGGGTGTGGAACGTGCTGTCACCATATGGTGTTGGCATGTCCCAGCTTTGGGCATTGGCCACGGTTGCGCAGGCGAGCGCGGCTGCACCAAGAATTAAGTGTTTCATTTAGTCTCTCCCTATCAAAACAAGATGGTCCGAATTAATTCGAATCCATTACGTTGACAATTTGCCAGCGTTATATCCATAAAGCAACAACAAATTGATTCTGGGAGAGCGTTGTGGATCACGTAGATAAAAAGAAATGGCAATTTTGGGTCGACCGTGGTGGCACCTTTACTGACATTGTTGCGCGCAATCCCGATGGCACCTTGCAGACGCACAAACTTTTGTCTGAGAATCCGGAGGTTTACCCCGATGCCGCCGTACACGGAATAAAGTCTATACTTGGCGTCGCGCCGAGCGATGACATTGCGCCTGGTCAGATTGCTGCCGTTAAGATGGGAACAACCGTTGCGACCAATGCTTTGCTAGAACGCAAAGGGGAACGTACAGTTTTGCTGATTACGAAAGGCTTCAGAGACTTGTTGCGGATTGGGTATCAAAACCGCCCAGATCTTTTTGCACTTAATATCAAGTTGCCTGAGTTGCTTTATGAAGATGTGATTGAGATCGACGAACGCGTAACGGCTGAGGGAGAAATCGTCACTCCCCTTGATACGACAAAGGCCCGCGAGGCGCTGTCGCGCGCATACGGCGATGGCTACCGTTCCGTCGCAATCGCATTGATGCATGGATATAAATACACCGACCACGAGAAAAAATTGGGCGAAATGGCACGGCAGTCAGGTTTCAGCCAAGTCTCGCTGAGCCATGAGGCGAGCCCGCTCATCAAGCTGGTCTCGCGCGGCGATACGGCCGTTGTAGACGCCTACCTTTCCCCGATTTTGCGCCGCTATATTGATCAGGTTGCCACCGCATTGAATGCCAAGGGCGGCGGCTGTGACAGTTTGATGTTCATGCAATCCAACGGCGGGCTGACTGATGCGCGGCGTTTTCAAGGCAAAGACGCCATTCTGTCTGGCCCGGCAGGTGGCGTCGTTGGCATGGTGCGCACTGCAGCAGACCTTGGATTTGACCGCCTCATCGGGTTCGACATGGGCGGCACATCCACAGATGTATGTCACTACGCCGGTGAATTTGAACGTTCGTTCGAGACCGAAGTGGCTGGGGTGCGGATGCGTGCGCCGATGATGTCGATCCATACAGTCGCCGCTGGCGGCGGATCAATCTTGTCCTACCGTGATGGGCGCATGCAAGTTGGCCCCGAAAGTGCAGGCGCTAATCCCGGCCCCGCAGCTTACCGTCGCGGCGGCCCTTTGACGGTTACTGATTGCAATGTGTTGCTCGGCAAACTGCAGCCCAGCCAGTTTCCTTCGGTTTTTGGACCGGATGCGGATCAGCCACTTGATGCAGGTATTGTTCGTGAAAAATTCGAAGCCCTAAAGAAGGACATTGGAACCGATAAATCCGTTGAAGAAATAGCCGAAGGTTTCTTGCGGATTGCTGTCGAGAACATGTCAAACGCGATCAAGCAAATCAGCGTTCAACGCGGCTATGATGTGACCAAGTACACCATGAACTGCTTTGGTGGCGCAGGTGGGCAGCATGCCTGTCTAGTTGCGGACACATTGGGAATGGAAAGCATCTTTATCCATCCGTTTGCGGGCGTGTTGTCCGCCTTCGGTATGGGGTTGGCAGATGTAAGATCCATTCATGAACATCAATTTGCCGGACCTATCGGTGACACAACGCAGGCTGAACGCGCCGTTGGTGCATTAATTGAAGCGGCCCAAGCGGACGTACGCGCCCAAGGTATTGACGACAAAGATATCTCGACGGTTGTTGCCGCGCATATTCGCACTGGTGGTGCGCATCAAACATTGGAAGTGCCTTTCGGTAGTCCAAGCGAGATGGCTGAAAACTTCAACTTAGCGCATAAGACCCGCTTTGGGTTCGTGCCTGAGAACGCTAAGCTGATCATCGATTTGCTTACCGCAGAGGCCATTGGTTCCACCGGCGAAACTGTGACCTTGCCCAATACAGTCCAGATTGATGAAGGTGCGAAAACCGCCAAAATGTATTCTCATGGATCATGGAATGACGTGCCATTGGTCAATCGTGCCAGCCTTGCGGGAGGCGCAACAGTGACGGGACCGGCTATTTTGACCGAACCGACCGGCACCAATATCATTGAAAACGGTTGGCAAGCGGAATGTGTGGACGGCGGAAATCTTGTGCTGCGCCGCATTGTACCGCTGGAACGCGTTGAGGCCGTCGGCACATCTGTTGATCCTGTGATGCTTGAGGTTTTCAACAATCTATACATGTCCATCGCCGAGCAAATGGGCGCGACGTTGGCAAACACCGCCTATTCGGTGAACATCAAAGAACGGCTCGATTTCTCCTGCGCGATCTTTGACCATAACGGCGATCTCGTCGCCAACGCGCCGCATGTACCTGTGCACTTGGGGTCAATGTCGGGCAGTGTCCGTTCGATCTTGCATCAAAACGCAGGCATGATCCGCCCTGGTGATGTGTTCATGATGAACAACCCGTTTAATGGCGGAACTCACTTGCCGGATGTAACAGTGATTACCCCAGTCTTCGATGACACTGGGACCAAGATCATCTACACCGTAGCATCACGCGGTCATCATGCCGACATTGGCGGCACCACGCCGGGTTCTGCCCCGCCAGACAGCAGCCATATCGACGAAGAGGGCGTGTTGATCGACAACTTCTTGCTGGTCAAGCAAGGGGTATTGCAGGACAAGCAGACCCGTGAACTGTTGTCCTCGGCTAAGTATCCGTGCCGCAATATCGATCAGAACATGGCTGACCTTGCTGCCCAAATCGCTGCTAACGCCACGGGCGAACGTGAATTGCAGAAAATCACACGGCAATTCGGGTTGGATGTTGTGCATGCCTATATGGGACATGTGCAAGACAATGCCGAAGAAAGCGTACGCCGTGTTTTGGATGTGCTGCATGACTGCCAGTTCACCTATCCATTAGACAGCGGTGCTGAGATCAAAGTGCAAATATCAGTCGATAAAAAGACCCGAACTGCCGACATTGATTTTACCGGCACATCCAAACAAGACGACCTGAATTACAATGCACCTTTATCGATCTGCCGCGCGGTGGTGTTGTATGTCTTCCGCACATTGGTTGGCTCCAACATCCCGATGAACGAGGGCTGCATGAAGCCACTGCATTTGACGGTTCCGCAAGGATCCATGATTAACCCCGACGCACCTGCTGCGGTTATTTCCGGTAATACCGAAGTCAGCCAAGCGATTGCCGATACCCTGTACGGCGCGCTTGGTGTCGTCGCTGGCAGTCAAGGTACAATGAATAATTTTGTTTATGGCAACGACAAAGTCCAAAACTACGAAACCATCTGTGGGGGCACCGGTGCTGGTGACGGGTTTGATGGGGCAAGCGCGGTTCACAGCCATATGACAAATACCCGCATGACCGATCCAGAAGTACTAGAAACCCGTTTTCCTGTCCGCGTGGATGAGTTTTCGATCCGGCGTGGTTCGGGTGGTGGCGGTGCATTCAACGGAGGCGATGGAATCATTCGTAAGCTGCGGTTCATGGAGCCGATGACAGTTACGGTTCTAACATCGCACCGCAAAATTGCGCCTCATGGGGCCAATGGCGGGTCTCCAGGTGCGACTGGTGAAAACTCTGTCATCCGTGCGGATGGAACCGAGGTCGCGATGCAAGGCAATGACGCGGCACCGATGAATGTCGGGGACGTGTTTGTCCTCAAGTCCCCGGGTGGCGGTGGCTATGGAAAGGCAGGGTCATGAGTGCCGGTTTCCTAGCTGCCGTCGAAGCAATGTACGAGCGTGCAGCCGTAAATGCGGATATGCCAGACGGCCTGTCTGATAAAATCAAGGCCTGCAATGCAACCTATGTCACCCGCTTTGGTGTTCGCCTGCGGGGACGGTTCTTTGTGGGCAATGGTTAACGCGGATTTTCGGTTGGCTGAGAGAGGCTTCGCGAAACTATAGTTAACGCGTTGCTTTGTTGGATTTGAGCGATATGGAACCGGTATGGGGTGAGTATGGGTCTGGTATTGCTTTGAGCATGGGTATTGGGGGGTTAACGCAACGAACGGTGGGGTTTGTTAAGGTTTGGGGAAACCAATCGTAAGGTTTGCTCTTTGCCATACGACGCAGCGATCCAATCCATTGCAACGTTCACTCGGCGCGCCATCTCTTATTTCCAAAAGCCGTAGTGTCTGGGCGTAACTCACTTCGAGCGGCAACCCTGAGGAAGACATAATAATTGCCTCTCTTCGAATTACCACAAAATTTTCACCCACGGTGTCATTGATGAGAAACTCTATCGATTCTCCTGACGGCGACAAGATACCGCCTAGCGCTGCCTCCATTTCCGCTGGCTTAGCAAGATCAGCTGAAAGCGTGCAAGATTTGTGAATATCAACACCGCCAGTGTTCACTCCCGTCCAATGAATAACGCTCGTTCCAACTCGCGCTGAAATATCTGTATTGGGCAAAGAAAAAACCCGCAATTCATCAATCTCAGCCTCAACATTCAGATCGGGGCCACGTGTTTGCTCAAAGCCATTTCGTAGAAATTCCCGCGCGACTTCCAGATCATTGGGATAGTGGGCCATACAGGTATCATTGAAGATTTCGACAAGCTGATGGGCATCTACCGTGCCAGTTCGGCGGCCTTCGGGTGGGAGATCGTCGATGCTTAGCTTGGTTGTGCAGGATGCTGCGGAAAGTAGCGCAAGAATTGCTATGAAAGATCGAAACATATTTGGTCCTGACGCTGCAGCGATATCAACTTTAAGCTGCGTTGACCGTAGCGGCTCCCGCTCCAATAGCAATACTGGGAATTGATGAACGGCGGGCAGCAACTTACGGTCGGCCCTGTGCATCAGCGTTACGAAGGCCCAACTGTTGGCCTTCAATTTCACTACACAGCTATAAACGGCAGGCGGGTCGACCTATTCCGAATTTGGTCTCTTTTATTGTTTGGGGGGATAGCGGATAATGAGGCAACTGCGATCGAACCCAAGGAAACCCAATGCCCAAACGTCTTGCCCTTGTGGCCCATGATGCCAAGAAAGATGATTTGTTGGCTTGGTCCACGAAACACGCACAGGCCTTGGGTGGTTTCACGTTGTTCGCCACGGGCACGACCGGTGGGCGGCTGATGGATGGGGCCGGATTGGAAATTACACGCTTGTTGAGCGGCCCCTTGGGTGGGGATGCGCAATTGGGGGCGATGATTGCGGAACGCGACCTTGATGGGTTGATCTTTTTCATCGATCCCATGACGGCAGTGCCCCACGATGTGGATGTAAAATCGCTGCTGCGGTTGGCGATTTTGTATGACACACCCTTGGCCGTGAATGAGGCATCGGCGGATGCGATCCTTCACAATTTGTGCGCCGATTAGGGGGAGCCATGCAGATTGATTTGAATGCCGATCTGGGCGAAGGATTTGGCCCTTGGTCGATGGGGGATGACGCCACGATGATGGGCGTTGTGACGTCGGCCAACGTGGCCTGTGGCGGGCATGCCAGCGACCCCGAAACGATGTTTGCAACGTTGGAACTGGCTAAGGCGAATGACGTGGTTGTGGGGGCCCACCCCGGTTTCAATGACCGCGAGGGGTTTGGGCGGCGGTTGATCCCGATGAGCCCTGCCGAGATTGGACGGATGTGTGCCGCACAGATTGGCGCGTTACAGGGAGTGGCCGCGCAAGTTGGGCACCCTGTTCGCTATGTGAAGCCCCACGGTGCACTGGCGAATTTGGCAGCGCGGGATCGCGCGGTGGCGGATGCAATTGTGCAAGCCGTTCGCTCGTTTGACCCTGACTTGGCCGTGTTGGCGATTTCGGGAACGGCGGGCGAGGATGCAGCACGCGCGGCTGGCAGTCCTGTGTATTCAGAGATTTTTGCCGATCGGGGATATTTGTCGAACGGGCAGTTGGTGCCACGTGGGCAGGACGGTGCGATGATCCATGACCCTGTGCAAGCCACGGACCGTTTATTGGCGTTCCTTGAAAGCGGGCTGATGCCTGTGATTGATGGTGACCCGATTGCGTTGAATGCGGCGTCTATTTGCGTACATGGAGATGGGCCGGCAGCCGTTGCCATGGCGCAGGCGGTTCGGGCTGGGTTAGCGGGCAATGGCGTTGCCATTCGCCCTTTTATCGCAGGTTAACGTGACACAAGTTTCGTTCAAACCGGTTGCCGATAGCGGGCTGTTGGTCGTGTTCGCCGATGCGTTGTCAGACGCCGCGCATGAGGCCGTTTTGGCGTTGGACCGCACGTTGTCGGCAGACATGCCAAATGGGGTAACCGAATTGGTGCCAGCCTTGGTGAACCTCATGGTTATTTTCGACCCCATCCAAACAGACCATGTGGCCGTGCAGCGGGCCGTTGAGGAACGGCTAGGGAACCTGCTGCACAAGAGCGCCGCTGCTGAAAGTCACACCGTTGATGTGTGTTACGAAACGCCGTTTGCCCCAGATCTGGACAGCGCTGCGCAAGCGACAGGGTTGTCGCAGGAGGCGGTTATCAATGCGCATTTGGGTGGGGATTACCGCGTTTTGATGTTCGGGTTCGCACCAGGGTACGGGTATTTGGGCGGGGTCGCGGACGCCATTCAGGTGCCGCGCAAGACAGCGGCTGTACCAAACGTGCCAGCGGGCAGCGTGATGATTGCGGGGCCGCAGTGTTTGATCACAACGTTGAAAATGCCAACCGGCTGGACCGTGATCGGGCGGTCGCCGACGCCGGTCTTAACCCAAAACGAAACGGCACCGATTTTGTTCAAGGTTGGGGACAACGTCCGGTTCAACCGGATTTCCGCGGCGGAGTATGACCGGTTGGCGCGTGGGGGAACCCAATGACGCAGGCGGGGTTAAAGGTAACGTTTGCTGGCCCGTTGGTCAGCCTGCAAGACGCAGGGCGCGCAGGCGGGTTGCGGTACGGGGTTTCGCCGTCTGGCCCGATGGACCGTTTGGCGTTTGCTGCTGCACATGCTGCGTTGGGCAACCCTGCGGGCGGTACGGCGATAGAGGTTTCCCTCGGTGGGCTTTCGGTTACTTGTGCGGACGCGCCTGTGACGCTTGCGATTACGGGTGGCGATTTTGTCGTTGATCTAAACGGGGTCACCTCTGGCAGTTGGCAGGTGATGACATTGCTCCCGAACGACCGGCTGACGATACGGGCCGGTGCAACGGGCAGCTGGGCCTATGTCGCCGTCGCCGGAGAGATTGCAGCCAAGACGTGGATGGGAAGTACGGCACATCATTCGATGACCCACCTTGGGGCGGATGCAATTGCGTCAGGGACAACGATAACCATTGATGATGCGCAGGTAAGGAGCAACCGTATCGGTAATTTGGCGCCGCCTGTCCAAGATACGAATGACAACGTACGGGTAGTGATGGGGCCGCAAGACCACCATTTCAATCCAACCTCTGTCGAGACATTTCTTGGGTCGCACTACAAAGTCGCACCGGCCTATGACCGCATGGGCATGCGGTTGGACGGCGAGACATTGGATCTTTTGGGCGCGCTGTCTATTCCGTCTGAACCTGTTTTACGGGGCGCGGTGCAGGTGGCGGGCAATGGTGTGCCGACGGTTTTGTTGGCGGATCATCAATCAACTGGCGGCTACCCCAAAATAGCAACTGTTTTGGCCTGCGACACCGATCGGCTTACACAATTCCGCGCTGGTGACCCTGTTAGCTTCACTGCGATTCTGCCGGAAGAGGCCATAAAAATCGCCAGAAACGCGGCCCAAAACCAAATAGAGTATTTGGAAACACTGAATGTCATCCGTGGTTCTTTGGAAGAACGCCTAATGCGGGAAAACCTTATCCATGGACATTTACCAGAGGATTAAGGGCTTAACGGACGTCAAACTGCTCCGCGAAGACAGCAAATACAGGCGATTGACCTAGGGTTTGCACAAAAATGTGCCTTACTTTCAGTATATTGGCAAATTTATCGACCCGAAAACAATGGCTTAACGCACCATTAGTGCCAGAATTTCGCCGGTGATAGGTCCAGAAAACACAAATGATTTGACTGACCGTCGTTTTGCTACCTACGCTGACTACGCTTAAAGCGGTTCCAGTTTAAGGAACCTGAAAACGTTGTTCAGCAACGGTAAAAACTAACAGGGGATCAAAATGATCAAAAAAACAGCTTCTGCACTCGCCCTTGGCGCCGTTGCAGCACTTAGCGGCACAACTGCAATGGCCGACGGCCACTCCATCACAGTTGGCTACTTCCTCGAATGGCCAATGCCGTTCCAATACGCAAAAGTTCAGGGCTCTTACGAAGAAGCGCTCGGAATGGAAATCAACTGGGTTTCCTTTGACACTGGTACAGCGATGTCCGCTGCCATGGCATCCGGCGACGTTCAGCTGTCCGTTTCCCAAGGTGTTCCACCGTTCGTCGTAGCAACATCCGCTGGTCAAGACCTTCAGATGCTCGACGTTGCCGTGTCTTACGCTGACAATGACAACTGTGTTGTTCGTTCTGATCTGGAAATCGACGCGTCCACAGCTGGCGATCTGGCAGGGTCCCGCGTTGCGGTTCCTCTCGGTACGGCTGCGCACTACGGCTTCTTGCGTCAGATGGACCACTTTGGCGTAGACGTTGCTTCCTTGGAAGTTGTTGACATGTCACCACCAGATTCCGCTGCTGCGATTGCACAGGGTTCTATCGACATGATGTGTGGTTGGGGTGGTTCCCTGCGTCGTGCGCTTGAGCACGGTAACACATTGCTGACAGGCGACGAGAAAACCGAGCTTGGTATTCTTGTGTTTGACGTGACATCTGGCCCAACAGACTGGATCGCAGAAAACGAAGACACTGTTGCAAAGTTCTTGGCTGTAACAGCTGAAGCAAACGCAATGTGGAACTCTGGTGACCACACAGACGAAATGTTGCCAATCATCGCACAAGACGCCGGTATGGACGTCGACGCGACTGCTGAAACACTGGCAACATTCGTGTTCCCATCTGTTGAAGAGCAGCTGGGCGATGCATGGCTCGGCGCTGCTGCACCATCCTTCTTGTCCGGTGTTGCACAGGTGTTCGTTGATGCAGGTTCCATCGACGGTGCACTGGATAGCTACGAAGACGCTATCAACACAGGCCCACTTGCTGCTGCGCAGTAACGACTAGCAAAGAGGCCGCTGCGAAGCGGCCTCTTTCACATAACGACCCCGTCTTATTTCAAGGCACCCTTTTTCAGCATTCCGAAAAAACCACGAGGTACAAATGTCAGGCTTGGCCATCGACAATATTTCCATGCGTTTTGACTTGCCCAACGGCAGTCATGTGCAAGCTCTTCAAGACGTGACACTTGACCTAAAACAGGGAGAGTTGCTTAGCGTTCTAGGACCATCGGGCTGTGGTAAAACCACACTACTTAACATCGTTGCAGGTTTTCTGGCCCCGACGGGCGGCGAAACGCGCGTCAACGGGCACGTCGTGGAAGGCCCTGATGCCGAACGCGGAATGGTGTTCCAGCAGGGTGCGCTTTTTGAATGGATGTCTGTACGTGACAACGTCAGCTTTGGCCCCCGAATGGCCGGTAAGAAAAAAGCTGATTACATGGGGAATGTAGACCACCTATTGGATGTTGTTGGCCTACAGGATTTCAAAGAAAAGATGGTGTACGAGCTGTCCGGCGGGATGCAGCAGCGTGTGGCCTTGGCCCGTTGCCTTGCCAATGACCCCGATGTCATTCTGATGGACGAACCACTGGGGGCGCTGGATGCGCTGACCCGTGAGAAAATGCAGAGCCTTGTGCTGAAGCTTTGGAAAGAGACGGGTAAGACAATTATTCTAATCACCCACTCGATTGACGAAGCGCTGTTGCTGGGGGAACGGGTGCTGGTCATGGCGCCCCGTCCGGGCCGCATTCACAAAGAATACCGTTTGCCGTTTGCGGAAATGGGCGTGGATGCTGATTTGCGAGAGGTCAAGGAGCACCCTGACTACGCACCGACCCGAGAAGAGATTTTGACGATGATCTGGAATATGGAAGAAGAGATCATGGGCAGAACCGAGGCGGGAGCATAACAATGGTAGATACAGTTAACCTCATGTGTACTCGCCAACGGCTTGGCGAAGAACAAACAACATTGCAGGCATCGCCCGTTCCCGAAGGTCAGGTCGTCGGCGAAAACTACACACCGCCTGAGGGATGCGAACTTGCATCCGGATGGGAAGTATTTTCTGGGCAGTTTGGCACGCTCGGGTCCGAATTATGGACGGAAACCGGCAATGTCCTGTTTGCGGCGGTTGGCGCCATTCCGTCATTCATCGGGTATGTTCTGATCATTTTAATCTGCATGTTCGCATGGCGGGCAGTGAAATCGTTCCTGACACCGAAACGCGATTTTACATCGTTGAAGACGGTGACCTTTGGGGATGAAAGCGCAGTACGGTCAGAATTCCCGGCGTCGATCATTTCGATTGTGTTTATCTTTTTGATCTGGGGGTCCTTCACAGGGTCCGCTTTGGTGCCGTCTTTCTTGCACTTACCGGCGCCGTTCACTGGGGAAAACAAGTTCACCTACACCGTCGAAGATGCTGAAGGTAACCGCGACGATGCAGACGTCTTTGTGCGGGTATTTGAAGCCGGTGCAGACCCTGACGAGATCGAAGTTGCCGAAGGCGATGGTTTCGCAAAGAACGACACAACAGATGTTACGGTTTACCGCAGCGAGATCGTCACATGGGACCGCAACGATGGGGTAAACCGCCGCGATGACGGCGCACGTATTGTTGCAATCAATGGCGAAGAGTTCGATTTCGACGCCTCTGCCGAAAACAACGGAACACCGCCCTCTTTCGAACTGGGTTGGGCACGTGTAGCAATTACCGAACGTGGTACCATCAACGTATCGCCTGACGCCGGTTGGCAGATGCAGCCGCTTTATTTGCCAGCGCCAGAAGTGGTTTGGAACCGTTTCATCGAGATTGCAAAATACGGGTACCAGAACGTTTATCTGACGGTTCACCTTGGGTTCTCGTTGTTCCGTGTTGTTGTCGGGTTCTTGCTGGGCGCGGCGGTGGGTATACCGCTGGGCTACGCTATGGGCCTGTCCAACTGGTTCAGGGGCTGGTTCGACCCTATCGTCGAATTCATGCGCCCTGTTCCGCCTCTTGCGTTGATCCCGCTTGTGATCATTTGGTTCGGCATTGGTGAGGTCGGTAAAATCTTCCTGCTGTTCCTTGCCGCGCTTTGGATCATGGCCATCGCGGCACGGTCCGGTGTGTCGGGCGTACGGATTACCAAGGTTCATGCGGCCTATTCGCTGGGTGCATCGAAATGGCAGATCCTGCGTCACGTGATCATCCCGAACAGCTTGCCGGAAATCTTCACCGGTGCGCGTGTTGCGATGGGTGTGTGTTGGGGCACGGTTGTGGCCGCCGAACTGGTCGCCGCGGAAGAAGGGATCGGTAAAATGATCACCACCGCGTCCAAGTTCCAAAGCACGGACATCATCCTGCTGGGTGTGATCATCATTGGCGTTGTCGGTTTTGGCATCGATATGCTGATGCGCATGGCCGAACGCAAATTGGTGCCGTGGAAAGGCAAAGGCTGATCCAGCCCGCAATAGAAACTAGAAAAGGCCAGAGCGTTGCTCTGGCCTTTTTGTTTGTGAGGTACTGCATGAAAGGGTTGGCGAAAATTGCACCCGTTTGGGCAGGCGCAAATTAGCCGGCGCTTGTAGACCTTAGCAATTCGGACTGCCTGGACGATACGTGGTCCTTTGGAACAGTCAGCATGATCAGACCGCAGCCCGTGACGGAGGTGTCTTTGATAGCAGCGGCCATGCGTTTGAGGTCCGTATCAAATGCTTGTTGGTCTGATTTGGAGACATCCACTGCGATGGTAACAGGCAGATTTGCAGGAAGGCCGTCGTTTATCAGGTGTTGTGCGATATTCGCGGCTTCGCCCATGCCCATATAGATCACCAGTTTCGCGCCCGGTGTGGCATTGCGCACCCAGTCTGTGTTCACAGCCCCGTCTTTGGTGTGGCCCGTGCACAGCGTAAGGGCATCTGCCTCGCCCCGTTCAGTAAGCGGGGTTTGCAGCATCGCAGAGGCTGCGATGGCGGCGGTGACACCGGGGACAATTTCGATTGCAACGTCAGCTGCTTTTGCGGCCTCGATTTCTTCGGCGGCACGGCCAAAGATCATCGGGTCGCCGGATTTGAGCCGCACGACTTTTTGGCCCTGTTTGGCGGCGGCAACAATCACTTCGCTGATGCGGTCTTGGGGCCAAGCGTGGGCACCTACGACTTTACCAACGAAGACACGTTCAGCGTCGCGGCGCGCGAGTTCAAGGACCTGCGGGTCAACAAGGCGGTCGTAGAAAATTACGTCCGCTTCTTGCAGGCGTTCGACGGCGCGCAGGGTCAGCAGATCACGGGCACCGGGGCCTGCGCCAACTAGGGCGATAGAGCCTTTGGTATCTGTTTTCGGGGCGCCGCCCATTTCGATGGCGTCTTTAAGAAGCTTTGCGCCTTCGCGTTCGGCGCCGCGTTTGTGGGCTTCCCACGGTGCGCCTTTGAATGCCCATGCCCAGAAAGCGCGGCGGCCTTCCTGCGGGACACGCCCCGCAACGGCAGGGCGCAAACGACCTGCCAGCGCAGCGAAGTTGCCCAAGCTAGGCGAAAGCGCCTGTTCCATTTCTGTTTTGATACGGCGGGCCAACACGGGTGCTGTGCCTTCGGTGCCGATGGCGACAACAACAGGGTCGCGGTCCACGATGGACGGGGTCGTCAGATCGCACAGGTCAGGTTGATCGACCACGTTGACGGCGATACCAGCCTCCTTGGCGATGGCGTGCAGGGACGCATCAAGACCGGGGCAACCAGTGGCGATGAACCCCATGGCCGCGCCCGCGAAACTATCAGCGGTGATGGGGCCCGTAACATGGGTGATCTTACCTTCGGCGGCCAGCGCCGCGAGTTCATCGTCGAGGTCAGGTGCGAGCACTTCGATCTGCGCATCGGTTTTCAACAACAGCCGCGTTTTTTGCGCGGCTTGTTCCCAGCCACCGGCCACGACAACGCGGCGGCCCGTGGTGCGGATGAACATTGGAAAACTTTTCATGTGGCGTGCCTTTCGTGTCAGGCGGCTTGGGAATTGGTGCGGTGGCTGAGCGTTTCAAGAGCAAGTGCGGTTGTTCCGTCGATCATGGCCTGCACGAAGGGGGCGGATGTATCGGTGACATCGCCCGCGTGATCCACAAGGCGAGATTGATCATCGATTAGGGCAGGCAACGTATCTTGCCAAGGGGTGCCGGCGTTCAGGCCAAAGGCTTCGATGGCTTTGCCGGGGTGACGTTCGAATTCACCGCCGCCGCCCTTGATCACGGACAGCGCATCCCAGCCCATGAGCTGCGCCGCATCTGATTGCAGCAAACGGTAAGATGGGTGGAACACCCCTTGAACAGATGCGCGGGCACGGCCCGGGTTGAGCATACGGCAAACCGTATTCACACAGGACCGCAGGCCCAGTTTTTCACGCAAGGTAAGAAGGTCGAATAGCGCGGGATGGAAGACTTCGAGCGGAAGATAGGCGATGTTGCCCGCATCCAGTTTGGTTTTCGCATCGGCCAATGTTTCGCAGACCGGAATGCCCAATTGTGCGACGCCGTCACGGATCGCGGTGTCGGTGCCGTTCCAGCCGTGCAACAAGACGCGGTGGCCTTTGGCGGCGACGGCTTTGGCCGAATGGAGGAACCATGCGGACCCACGGGTGCGGCCAGCGGCATAAGCGGACCAGTCGAGATCGGCGATAGGGTCTGTCGGAAGCGCGGCCTGTGCGGCCTGCACAAACCCTGCGATTTCTTCTGCGATTTCGCCTTTCATGCGCATCAACATCAGCACCGCGCCGATGGCTTCGGGATCGGCGGTGCCGGTCAGCATCAGCTCCATTGCGTCGAAGGCTTCTTGCTGTGTGAGGGAACGTGCCCTGCCCTGTCCGCGTGCCAAGATGCGTACAGTTTCAGCAAGTTTCATTCGGCGGCCTCTTTCACGTTCGCGCTGCGCAGGATGTCTGTCAGCTCAGGGCGACAGGATCCGCAGTTTGTGCCCGCTTGTAAAGCCACACCCAGTGCGTCGACGGTCAAAAGGTTCTGTTTTTCGATAGCCGACAGGATGGTGTTCAGGCCAACGTTGAAGCAGGAGCAGACCGTTGGGCCAGGATCAGGTTGGTCCACAGGTGGTCTGCCCGTTAAAATTGGCAGCGGTGCTGTTCCCAGCGTCGTTGCCAGATAGTCACGCGACACCGCGATGGGGCTGCGTGATGTAAACAGCGCCGCAAGGCACTGTCCGTCTATAGAAAGAACGATGCGCGCACCGCCACGATTTGGATCGATCACCGAACTTACATCGGCATCGGGAAGGTCAAACAATGCGCGCGCGTAGGTTTCCCAATCGGCGACCTGTGTGGTTCCGGCCAATTCCATGCGCACGCCGGCAGTGGTGCGGGCCAGTGCCCAATAGGGCAGATCGGGGCGGATTGGTTTTTGGCTGACCGCAAATCCGTACCATGCGGCGTCAAACCGTTGGACGGCGACAGGCATGGCTTTGGTTTCTGGCTGGCCCGACACAGGATCGACGTGGCCTGCGATGACGGCGTCGATGCGACCTGAGGGGGCAGTTTCACCTGTCCAGTGGATGGGTGCGAACACCTGACCCCTTGCGACGGCATCGGTGATGCGCGCCCGCAGGATGGAGTGTCCTTTGTCGCTGGACACGTTGATCAGGTCAGCCGCTGCAATGCCAAGGTCAGCGGCATCTGATGGGTGGATATCTAGGTAGGGTTCCGCCAAATGCGCGGACAATCGCGGCGACAAGGCGGTGCGTGTCATCGTGTGCCACTGGTCGCGGTTGCGGCCTGTGTTGAGGATAAACGGCGCGTCTTTGGTGGGTTGTGCTGCGGGCGCGCGGTGGGTGACAGGCAGAAGTTTCGCCTTACCGTCCGCGTGAAAGAATTTACCGTCGGCAAAGAACCGGCCGCCCTGACGGGTTTCGGTGATGGGCCAGCGGGTCGGGTCCATCGCGTCGTAAGTTTCGGTGTCGATATCTTTGAGAGCGGAGATGTCGAAGTCTTTGCCAAAATCGCCGGCGATTTGGGACAGGGCCGCGTATTCGCGGAAGATGTCGGCGGGGCCATCGTATGAGAACGCGTCTTTCCACCCCATGCGCTTGCCAACTTCGGCCAAATGCCACCAGTCCGGGCGCGCTTGACCAAAGGCGGGCAACACGCGGCGTTGGCGGCTGATGGTGCGGTCTGTGTTGGTGACGGTGCCGTCTTTTTCGGCCCAGCCCGACGCAGGCAACACCACATCAGCGATGCGCGCGGTATCTGTTTGATCGGTGATGTCGCTAACCACAACGAAGGGGCAGTTCTGAATGGCGTCGCGGACGTGATCGGCTTCGGGCAATGTGACGGCTGGGTTCGTGTGCATCACCCAGAGCGCTTTGATGGTGCCATCTGCCACGGCGTTGAACATATCAACAGCCTTGAGGCCTGCGGCATCAGGAATGACAGCGGGGGCGTTCCAATAGGTTTTGACGGCTGCGCGGTGGTTTTCGTTTTCCAGATCAAGGTGACAGGCCAGCATGTTGGCCAAACCGCCCACTTCGCGCCCACCCATGGCGTTGGGCTGTCCAGTGACGGAAAACGGGCCACACCCCGGCGTGCCAATGCGACCGGTGGCAAGGTGACAGTTCAGGATCGAATTGACCTTATCCGCGCCGGATGTGGATTGGTTCACGCCTTGGGAATAGATCGTGACAACACGGTCCGTGTTGATCCACATATCGCAGAAGGTTTTGATGTCGTCGTCCGACAGGCCGGTGGGCGCGTCATCGGATTGCGCGGCGGCAAGGGCCGCGTCGAAACCGTTGGTGTTGGCCAAGAAGTCTTGGTTCACCGCGCCACGGGTAGCGATTTCTGCCAACAGGCGGTTGAAAAGAGGCACGTCTGCACCCGGTGCGATAGGCAGATGCAGATCGGCAATGTCGCAGGTGGCGGTGCGGCGCGGGTCGATCACGATGATCTTGGTGCCGCGTTCTTCGCGCGCCTTCACGATACGTTGGAACAGGATCGGGTGGCACCATGCGAGGTTGGAGCCGGTGAGCACGATCAGGTCGGCCTCTTCTAGGTCTTCGTATGTGCCTGGAACAGTATCGGTGCCGAACGCACGTTTATGGCCCGCCACGGAGGAGGCCATACAAAGACGCGAATTGGTGTCGATATTGGCAGAGCCGATGAACCCTTTCATCAACTTGTTGGCGATATAGTAATCTTCGGTCAGCAATTGGCCGGAGACGTAAAACGCCACGCTGTCAGGACCGTGGTCTTTGATGGTTTGGGCAAAACGCCCCGCCACCAGATCAAGCGCGTCATCCCATGACACGCCCATTCCAAAAGCACGCGGAGATGCCAGACGGGTCTCGACGCCCATCGTTTCGCCCAAAGCAGACCCTTTGGAACACAGTTTGCCGTAGTTCGCCGGATGATCGGGATCACCCGAAACAGTCAGCCCCCCCTGCCCGTTGTCTTGCAACAAGACCCCGCAGCCCACCCCGCAATAGGGGCAAGTTGATCGGATCGTCGGGGAAAGGGCCGTGTCTTTCATTATGCGGCAGTCCGGCGCGACACGGATTCAGCATCCAGCAAAATGCGCGCACCTTCGACGCGGACAGGATAGGTCGGGATGGACCCTTCGTCGGCACCTTGGGCTTGGCCTGTGTTGAGGTCGAACACCCAATTGTGCAGCGGGCATGTCACGGATTGGCCATGCACGATGCCCTCAGAAAGTGGGCCCTGTTTGTGGGGGCATGTGTCGGACACTGCGAACACTTCATCCGGTGCGGTGCGGAACACTGCGATGCAGCCCACTTGGGTTTTCACGATCCGCGCGCCGCGCAAAGGGATGTCGTTGATGTCACCGATATCGATCCAGCTCATTCTGCGGCCTCCAAGGTCAGGTCTGCCATAGGGGCGTATTTGTCGGCTTTCGCTTTGACGTGATCCGCCCATGGGTCGTGGTTATAGATTGTCTGTGACAGCTCGAACCGAGCGGCCAAGGCTTTGCGGTTTTCAAGGTCATCAACGACCTGTTCTTTCACCCAATCCATGCCGACCTTGCCCAACCATTTGTAGATACGGTCGAGGTATTTCGCGCCTTCACGGTAAAGCTGCGTAACGGCCAGAACGACTTCCATTGCGTCTTCTTCGGTTGGCACAGAACACATGAGTTCGGTTTCTTTCACGTCCATACCAGCCGCACCGCCGATGCTGATCTGATAGCCAGAGTCGACGCAAACAATACCGATGTCTTTACAGGTCGCTTCAGCGCAGTTGCGCGGGCAGCCAGACACCCCAAGCTTCAATTTGTGCGGGGTCCAAGCGCCGTGCAGGATTTTCTCCAGCTTGATTCCAAGGCCCGTGCTGTCCTGTGTACCAAAACGGCAGTGATCTGTACCGACGCAGGTTTTGACCGTGCGTAGACCTTTGGAATAGGCGTAACCAGAGACCATGCCGGCCTTGTTCAGATCATCCCAGATGTTGGGAAGGTCTTCGCCTTTGACACCCAGAAGGTCGATCCGTTGGCCACCCGTCACTTTGACGGTTGGCACATCGTATTTATCAGCCGCATCGGCGATGGCGCGCAGTTCGGACGGTGTGGTGATACCACCCCACATCCGTGGCACAACAGAATATGTACCGTCTTTCTGGATGTTGGCGTGTTTGCGTTCGTTCACAAAGCGCGACTGTGGATCGTCTTGGTATTCGATCGGCCAATCCGACAGCAGGTAATAGTTGATCGCAGGGCGGCATACGTGACAGCCGTTGCGCGATTTCCAACCCAGTTCCTGCCAAACGGCTTCTTGCGACTGCAGCGGCATGGATTTGATCAAACGACGCACGTCTTCGTGGGTGTGATCGGTGCAGCCACAGATCGACGCGGCGGCGGGCATTTCGAACTCATCCCCCAGCGTAACCTGCAAAACCTGTTCCACGAGGCCCGTACATGTACCGCAAGATGCGGAGGCCTTTGTGGTGGCCTTGATCGCGGCCAGATCGGTTGCGCCACCTGCGATAGCGTCGACGATTGTTCCTTTGCAAATGCCGTTGCAACCGCAGATTTCCGCCTCAGGCGGCAATGCTGCAACGGCTGAGAGCGGGTCCGAGGCTTCTCCGCCTTGGTAGGCTGGGCCGAAGATCAGCATTTCGCGCATCTCGTCGATGTCGGTTTCGTCTTTGATCAGTTGGAAGAACCAGTTTCCGTCAGCCACATCGCCGTACATCACGGCGCCGACCAATTTGTTGCCCTCGATCACGAGGCGTTTGTAGACGCCGCGGGATGGGTCGCGGAATACAATGTCTTCGCGGCCTTCGCCTTCGGCAAAATCGCCTGCGGAAAAGAGGTCACAGCCGGTGACTTTAAGTTTTGTGGAGAGGGTTTTCTGCACGAATGCAGCCTCTTCTCCGAGCAGGGTTTGCGCCAGAACTTTGGCTTGGTCGTAAAGGGGGGCGACAAGCCCGAAGACCGCGCCGTCATGTTCCACACATTCGCCGACAGCGTAGACATCTTCGACGGAGGTGAGCATTTGGTCATCCACGTGGATGCCGCGACCCACAGCGAGGCCGGCCTCTTTGCCCAGCGCGATGCTTGGGCGGATGCCGACGGCCATGACCAACAGATCACAGGGCAATTCGGTGCCGTCGTCCAGCATCAAGGCCTTTACCTTGCCATCCTCACCCACGATTTCCTTGGAGTTCGCTTGCAGTTTGATGTCGATGCCTTTGCCTTCGAGCGACTTGCGCAAAAGGTATCCAGCGGCCTCATCCAGTTGGCGTTCCATCAGGTGGCCCATGATGTGAACCACTGTCACCTCAACGCCACGCGCGGCCATGCCTGCGGCGGCTTCAAGGCCCAGCAGACCACCACCGATGACGACAACCTTGTTGCCTTCACCCATGGACATCATGCGTTCGGTGTCTTCGAGATCGCGGTAGGCAATCACACCGTCCAGATCGTGACCGGGCAACGGGATGATGAAAGGTTCAGACCCCGTACCAAAGATGAGTTTGTCATAGGCCACATCGCCGTTCGGGCCGGTAACGATTTTCGCGGCCGTGTCGATGTTGGTGACTTTTTCACCAAATCGACAGGTGATGCCTCGATCAGCATACCATGCGTCGTCATGGGTCACGATATCTTCGTAGGTTTGATCGCCTGCCAAAACAGGGGACAGCATGATGCGGTTATAGTTTCCGCGTGGTTCGGCGTTGAACAGGGTGATGTCGAACTGGTCGGGCGCCGCATCGGTCAGGTTTTCGAGCACACGGCCAGAGGCCATACCCGCGCCGATAACGACGATTTTTTGTTTGGTCATTTTTCTTATTCTCCGTAGGCGGCCGTGATCATCGCACCAGACAAGGCACCATAGGCCCCGATCCATGCGTCGCGCGTTGGTGCGTCAAAATCATCACCCAGCCCCTTTTCAAGGGTCCGGATAAGGGACGCGCCCACCTTTTCGTAATCTTCTGCTTTAACGCCGTAATCCACGTGGCCTTTTGCCAGTTCCGCCGCAACGGGGAGGATTTTATCCATGTCACGCAGCCCATTCACAACAACCCCGAGGGTCGCCATCAGTTTGCTGCCCTGTTCGGACATATCCGTTTTTGCGAAATAAGGTTTCACCTCTGGCGCTGTTTCGAACAGGTCACCGTAGAAAATTTCAGCCGCCGCGTCTTTGATTGGGACGACTTTGGCGAAACTGTTTTGGATCAGTGTAATGTCGGCGTCATTCATTTGGCTTACTCCGCAGCGATGGCAGGTTTGGCTTTGGGTTTTGGCTTTGCGCCGTGTTCGTATTCTTCAAGGAAGTCGAGCACGTCTTGGCGGTATTTGTAGTAATCAGGATGTTCCAGAAGCGCTTTGCGCGACCTCGGGCGTGGCAGGTCAACGTCGACGATTTTGCCGATTGTCGCCTGTGGGCCGTTGGTCATCATCACCACGCGGTCCGCCAAAAGGATGGCTTCGTCCACGTCGTGGGTCACACAGATTGCGGTCACCTTGGTCCGTTCCCAGACCTCCATCAGCACTTCTTGCAGTTCCCACCGTGTGAGGGAGTCGAGCATGCCGAAAGGTTCATCCAGCAACAGCAATTTAGGCGAGAGAGAGAACGCACGGGCGATGCCCACACGTTGCTTCATACCGTTGGACATTTCGGATGCGGATTTATCCATCGCGTCGGCAAGGCCCACACGTTCAAGATAATATTCCACAACGTCTTGGCGTTCGGCCTGTGACGCCTTTGGGTAAACCTTATCCACGCCGATGGCGCAGTTTTCGCGTGCAGTCAGCCAAGGGAAGAGGTTTGGGGACTGAAAGACAACGGCCCGTTCAGGGTCTGCGCCTTCGACGTGGAACCCATCAAGGCGGATTGCGCCTTTGGAGATCTCATTCAGGCCAGCGGCCATGGTCAGAACCGTGGATTTACCGCAACCAGAGTGGCCGATAAGCGAGATGAATTCACCGCGGTCAATTTTAAGGTCGAAGTCTTCAACAACTGTCAAAGGACCCTTTGGTGTTGGGTAGATTTTGTGAAGCTGAGAGAAGTCGAGGAAGCGGTTGTCGATCATGCCTTCTTGGGCTTCGGCAACAGCCTTTGGAACACCGTGGATTGGTGTCACGTCTGGCAAGTTGCGGCTGCCTTCGACTTTGGCTTCGATACCAACGTCCATCAGGTATTTGGTGACGTCGGCGCGCAGTTTCTTGAACGTGTCGTTGTTGTTCATTTCGATGCGGTCGCGCGGGCGATCAAGGCCAACTTTGAATTCTTCGCCCAATGTCCCGTCTGGGTTTAGGGTGATGATACGGTCGGCCAAAAGGATGGCTTCGTCCACGTCGTTGGTGATGAGAACACAGGTCTTTTTCTCAGTCTGCCAGATGTCTTCGATTTCGTCGGCAAGGTTAGCACGTGTCAACGCGTCAAGCGCGGACAATGGTTCGTCCAACAGCAACATTTCAGGCGACATCGCCAAGGCGCGGGCCACGTTTACACGTTGGCGCATACCGCCCGATAGTTCCGCCGGACGGCGAGAGGCCGCGTGACCAAGGCCAACCATTTTAACGTAGTAATCAACCTTTTCTTCTTTTTCCTTCGCCGGCATTTTCGGGAACACAGTGTCCACAGCCAATCGCACGTTACCGGCGACAGTCAGCCACGGCATCAAGCTGTAACTTTGGAAAATCACACCGCGTTCAGGGCCCGGTTCTTTGACAGCTTTGCCTTTGAACGTGACCTCACCTTTGGTGGGCGCTTGAAGGCCCGCCATCAGGTTGATCAAGGTTGTCTTACCGGTGCCGGAGAAGCCGAGGAAGACGAGGAACTCGCCTTGCTCGATTGTCAGGTCGATGTCTTTGAGAACATCGGTGCGGTTTGTGCCTTCACCGAAGGACACAGACACGTTGTCGAGTTTCATGAAGTCCATATTGATCACCGGTTATTGGAGAATGTGAACAGGGACTGCAGAGCGTACATCACACGGTCGAGCATGAAGCCGATGATACCGATGGTGAACACAGCAACCATGATTTTCGCGAGTGATGAGGAGCTACCGTTCTGGAATTCATCCCAGACGAATTTGCCCAAGCCAGGGTTTTGCGCCAACATTTCGGCGGCAATCAGAACCATCCAGCCCACACCCAAGGACAAACGCAAACCTGTAAAGATCAATGGCAGTGCGGATGGCAGAACCAATTTGGTGATCTTAGTCCACGTGCCCATTTTCAGAACTTTGGACACAGACACGAGGTCTTTGTCGATGCTGGCCACGCCCAAGGATGTGTTGATCAGTGTTGGCCAGAGCGAACATAGGGTCACGGTGATTGCAGAAACGAGGAAAGACTTTTCAAACAGGCCGTCGTTGGTGACGTACACTGCGGAAACGATCATGGTTACGATGGGCAACCACGCCAAAGGTGAAACGGGTTTGAAGATTTGAACAATCGGGTTGATGGCCGCGTTGGCAACCGGTGACAGCCCTGCGACGATACCCAAAGGCACGGCAATAACAGTCGCGATCAAGAAGCCGAAGAATACTGTTTTGATCGAAACCCAAATTTGTTGGTAATAGGTCGGGGCGCCGGTGTAGGCGATGTCTTTCACTTCATCAGCGCGGCCATTGGCGATGAGTTGTTCATTTCGGGCCTCAACCCGTTCTTGGAACTGCGCGGCGCGCGCGTTTTTGGCCTGTGCGTCTTCGTGCAGGTTGACGGCTTCGGCCCAAACTTGTGCCGGACCAGGAACCGCACCCAACGATGTTTGTACGGTTGGCGCCAATGTCGCCCAAAGGCCGATGAAGATAGCGATTGCCAAAACAGGTACGCCCAGAAGGCGCCAGATTTCTTTACCTTGCGCGCGTGGGTTATCGCCAGCAAGGGTTTTCAAGATCGGTGTCATCCAAGACAGACCTAGGACTTGGAACCATTTGTCCGCTTTATTGATCTGCGTAAAACGACGCTCTCGACGCGCTTCACGTTCGGCGTCTGCTTCAAAATTGGGGTCTACGGTGGTCATTGACCTGTCTCCTGACGGGTAGCTGGGAAGTTAACAACGACGGGGGCGGGCAATATTGTGGGAGGAGCGCCCGCCCCTATCGATCAGTGATTTTGGTTAGCCTTGGATTTCTTCGCCGACGACGATTTGCGCGCCTTTCAGGCCGATTGGCAGGCTTTCGAGGTACGCGTTAGGTGTGCGACCGTCGTAAGGAATGCCATCGATGATGTCGGCTGCTGGTGTTGGCTCTTTGTAGCCGTCGCTGTCGAATGGGAAGTCAGCGGCGTCTGCAAGGCCTTCGTCAACCAGTGACTGAGCAGCTTCGAGGTAGAGGTCTGGGCGGTAAACGCTTTCGGCAACTTCCATGAACCATTCGTCGGACTGTGGTTCGGCGATTTGGCCCCAACGGCGCATCTGTGTGAGATACCAGATTGCATCAGAGTAGAACGGGTACGTCGCGTTGTAGCGGAAGAACACGTTGAAATCTGGGACTTCGCGAACGTCGCCGCTTTCGTATTCAAAAGTACCTGTCATAGAGGCCGCGATGACATCGTAGTCGGCGCCCACATATTCAGGGCGGGACAAGATTTCCACAGCCGCTTCACGGTTTGCGTTGTCGTTTTCGTCGAGCCACATTGCAGCGCGGATCAGGGCGCGTACGATGGCTTTCGTTGTGTTCGGGTTCTCGGTGACGAATTCGTCTGTCAGGCCGAAGACTTTTTCAGGGTTGTTGCGCCACAGTTCGTAGTCAGTGATCACAGGAACACCGATGCCTTTGGCAACAGCCTGTTGGTTCCAAGGCTCACCCACGGCGTAACCGTTGATTGTACCCGCTTCCAGCGTTGCTGGCATTTGTGGTGGAGGAGTTACGGACAAGAATACATCTGCGCCGATCTGGCCGGTGATGTTTTCAGGGCTGTAGTAGCCTGGCTCGATGCCGCCAGCTGCCAACCAGTAACGCAGTTCGTAGTTGTGTGTAGAAACAGGGAAAACCTGACCCATGTTGAATGGTTTGCCGTTTTCAGCAAAGTCTTCGATCACAGGAACCAGTGCTTCAGCAGAAATTGGGTGCTGTGGGCGACCGTCATCCATGGATGGAACGTGAGGGCGCATCATGTCCCAAACTTCGTTGGAAACTGTGATGCCGTTACCGTTCAGGTCCATAGAGAATGGTGTGACGATGTGGGCTTCGGTACCGTAGCCGATTGTCGCTGCCAATGGCTGACCGGCCAACATGTGCGCGCCGTCCAACTGACCGCCGATCACGCCGTCCAAGAGAACTTTCCAGTTTGCTTGTGCTTCGAGTGTGACAAACAGACCTTCGTCAAAGAAATAACCTTGTTCGTAGGCAACAGCCAAAGGCGCCATATCTGTCAGCTTGATGAAGCCGAATGTCAGTTCGTCAATTTCAAGGTCTTGGGCAAACGCTGGGCTGCACAATGCAGACGTAGCAGCCAAGGTCATCAGGAGTTTTTTCATTCTCATAGTTCCTTTTCAGGGCGTCCAAGGGAGGATTGGACAAACGTAAATAAGCCGCAGACTCATCCATGCGGGGAGGCATGAAAGGTCGAGCGGCTTTGCTCATGGATCCCAAATTTTGGGGTATTCGCCGACAGACGCCAGTGCCTGTCTTGGGGTTATTGAGACGTTAAGCGCGGGTGGTTTCAAGTCGATGGGTCAAAAAATCAGCACATTCTCTGCACCGCAGCAAATACGTCAGCCGTTCTGCCTATTTTTTGACCACTAAGTCTGATCGGGATCAAAAACGCGGCAATCATAAAATTGGTTCGGCATCAGAGAAAGCCGCCCAAAGGCCGATGCAACGGGAATCGCTTCTGCGTTTGCGCCTTCAATTTTTGACGACGCGCCCGGCACATCGAGGCCGGTGCCTTCCATCGCGTCGCGGTACCAATCGCTTCGAAAAACACTGGCGGCGGCAGTGCGTGCTTCCGTCTGATCCAGACCTGCGCGCGCGGCCAATTGCGCCCCAATCCATTCCGCCTGTGAGCGCCACGGGAAGTTCGCAGCCCCCTCGAAGAAACTAACAAAAGCACCGACCCGCCGGTTTTCACCGCGGGATGAAATGGTCAACTGGCCAGACAGCCCCCTGTCCAACACTTCTGCAGGCAGGTCGAGGAATTCAGAGGCCGACAGGATTTCGGCAGCAATCGTTGCGGAGTCAGGGTTCCCCAACCAACGGGCAGCTTTGACAGAGGCGCGGATCAACGCATTGCGGCTGCCAGCGTTTTCAGTGCCCCAATCCGTGCGCATGGCCAGTACCTTTTCGGGGGCTTGGCTCCAGATCGAAGTGCCGGGCAAAATCAAAGTGCCCGCAGTCTGTTCCACAACCAATGATCCCCAAGGTTCCCCTACGCAGAAGGCATCAATTTCATCATTGGCGATGGCATCCGCCATCAAGGACGGGGGCACAGTGCGGATTTCAACGGCGTCCTGCCCTGCCGCCCCAAGCCAATAGGTCACCAATTCATAGTGCATGGAAAACGGAAACGGCACGCCCAAACGCAATGGTTTTGGCGCAACGGCCAACAAGGCCTCGCGAGCGCCAATTGGATCGGCGAAGTCAAAACCGAAACCCGTGTCCCGCATCCGCATCGCCGTTGGTTCGCTGACACCGATAACCGTTCCGTTCATGGACAATACGGCGCCCGCGCTAAGCGACACATTTGCGCCGCCCCCTAAGGCCAAGGCGCTGGCTACCGGTACGGGTGCCAACATATGCGCCGCGTCTACCGCGCCAAATGCCAACATATCACGGACCAAAGACCATGACGCGGCCGGTTTCAGGTTTAACGCCAGCCCTTCTTCGGCGGCAAAGCCCATTTCGGCGGCGATGATGATCGGGGCCGCATCCAATAGCGGGACAAATCCAACGTTCAACACACTCATGACAACAGGTCCGCCGCGGTCACAAGGGCTTGCGCCACATCCACCACTTTACGCCCCTGATCCATCGCGGTGCGGCGCAACAGGGCATAGGCGGCTTCTTCATCAATGCCGCGTGCCTTCATCAAAAGGCCCTTCGCACGGTCAATGACTTTGCGTTCTTCCAACGCGCGCTTTGCTTGGGTCAGTTCGGTACGCATTCGTCCAACCATATTGAACCGCGCAATTGCGGTATCCAACACGGGACGCAACCTGTCTGCGCTCAGCCCATTGACCACATAGGCAGAAATACCGCTTTCGATGGCTGCTTTGGCCAGCCCTTCTTTATCTTCATCAACAAACAACGCCACGGGGCGGTTCAAGGGGTCCGACACAACGGCGAGCTCTTCGAGGATGTCACGCGATGGGTTCGCAACGTCGATCAAGACAACATCGGCCTGCGCTGCAACCACGCGTGACGACAATTTCGCAGTGTCGCCGATGACCAGGATGTCGCGGTATCCGATCACGGTCAGGCCTTCGGCGATTTCACGCGCCCGGTCTTGGTCTGGCTCTACAACAACAATGGAAAGGTTCTTATCCATATTGCTGTCTTTCCGACGGCGCCCGAAGCGGCAATGCCGAACCGAACGGAAAACGGCGCCCGATTGGGCGCCGCATAAAAATTAAGCATAGTTGTTTGATTAACAGTCAGCGTGGGAACGGATCGCCTTAGGCGGTGCCGCGCACAGGGCGATCGTTGGTGATGTTAAAGATCATGCCATCCAACAATTCTTCAAGATCCGGACGCGCCGCAGGGCCGTTAGAAATATCCACCAACATCATGGATCCATCTGGACGGATGCCGAATGCGCCAGGTTCGGCGAACAGGCTGGTTGTTTCTGCTTCGGACAACGGTTCGGACACATACAGACCAAGCGCGCGCATCTGATCAACGGTCATGCCGTAGCTTAGGTCGAAGTCCCAACCGAATTCGGCCATGTCGGCTTCGGCCTTTTCTTTGGTGTCACCGGATACGACGACGATATCCATATGTTCTGTCCAGCTTGGCAAAACTGCGTTCAGCTTGTTCAAGAACCGTTTGCACCGCGGGCAGTGCTTTCCGCGATACACGAACAACATTGTCCAACGGTCTTTAGGTTGGCCGATGGAAACGGGGCCATTTGCCAGTGATTGAAATGTCATTTCGCCGATAACTTCGCCGACGTTGGGTTTAGGAGTACTCATATTTTGCTCTTCGTTGGAAAGGCACTACACAAAGTAGTGCGTGTGGGTTTCATAGATTTCGGCAATTGTTTCGTTGAGACGGTTAAGATGGTGACGAATAAGCGCTCGTGCCTCGGATACTTCGCCGCGGCCAACCGCCTCTACGATTGATTTGTGGTCCTCCAAGATAGCAGGCCCACCTTCGTCATGCGATAAGCTTAGCATGCAAAGCCTATCAACTTTTCGTTTACATTCTTCAATCGTATCGACGGCCATGGGCCGCCCACTCACCTCGCAAAACAACCGGTGAAATTCGTAGTCCAACCGGTGAAGCGTTTCAGCGTCGCCTGTTTGAACCGCCGCGGCTTGGGCCAAGATGTTTGTTTGCATCTTTTCTGCGTTGTCCGTGTTCCAATTGGCACAAGCAAGTTCGACGAGTTCCAGTTCGACCGCCAGACGTAAGAATCGTGTGTTCTCGATTTCGCGCATCGAAAAGAGGCGAACAGCTGTTGCACGTTGTGGGCGAATTTCTAGCAGTTCAAGGCTTCCAAGTCGCTTGAATGCGTCCCGAACCGGTTGGCGAGACACACCAAATCGCTTGCTGACCTCGACTTCAGACATTTTTGAACCAGGCAATATTTCAAGACTCACAATCTCTTCATATAGGTGGTCGAAAACCAAATCTGTCGTCGACTTGGGTGTATCAGCGTCGATTATTTTCTCTATCATTTTAACGTCTTACCTCCCTAACCGCACCCCCCTCCCGAGGTGATTTGAACATTAGAAATGCGGTTGCATTCACACTTCGGATGCCCGTTTCCGGCGTATATCTCTGATTCAATCATGCATAAATCTTTCACGCTTGACAAGACTGGGATACTAGTCTCCAATCCAACTTGTGCCTACAAATCCCGAATCTGGGAAACGTAGGTCTAAAGAAAACCAGCGTCACATCGTTGAGGAGCGATGTGGCCAAACGCTGAAAAGGGGGAGGCCTTCAAATTACGATTTCGGTCGTACAACGAAGCAAGCATCTAAGCTGCATACGACAACACTGACTGTGCATCTTATTTGGCCTGACCAATTTCACGCACTCTGAAAAGACCACTAAAGGGAGAACACTATGTTTCAGAAACTGACAAAAACCATCCTCGGTGCAAGCACCGCAGTTGCCTTGCTGGCGACAAGCGCAGTCGCAGAAGACTGGCGTGCTTGGAACATCCACAGCGATGGCCACCCAAACACTGCAGCCATGGATTTGTTTGCCGAGCTCGTTAACGCGCGCACCGGTGGCGAAGTGAACATGGAAGTGTTCCACGGCGGCGTATTGGGTTCACAGCCTGACGCGTTGGAGCAGGTTCAGCTGGGCGCGATCGACGCTGGTAACTTTAACCTTGGTCCAATCGGTCCAATCGTAAAAGAAGCCAACCTCGTTTCCTTGCCATTCATCTTCCGCGACGTGCCACACATGTTCCGCGTTCTTGAAGGCCCAGCAGGCGACACAGTGTCCGCTGCTATGGCTGAAGCAGGCATCCTGCCAATCGGTTGGTTCGACGCTGGTGCACGTTCTTTCTACAACAACACAGGCCCAATCAATTCACCTGACGATGTTGCAGGCATGAAAATCCGCGTTATGAACAACGACCTGTTCACAGGTATGGTCAACGCAATGGGCGGCAACGGTACACCAATGGCATTCGCCGAAGTTTACCAGTCCTTGTCCACAGGTGTTGTAGATGGCGCAGAAAACAACCTGCCATCCTTCGAATCCGTTGGTCACTTCGAAGTTGCTGGCTTCTACTCACTGTCCGAGCACCTGATCATTCCTGAATGTATCTGTGTAAACACAGCTAAGTTCGAAGCATTGTCTGACGAAATGCAGGCTGCTGTTCGTTCCGCTGCTGAAGATGCGTCTACATTCCAGCACGCGCTGTGGGCTGAGCAGACAGAAGCAAGCCGCACTGCGGTTACAGCTGCTGGCGTTCAGATCAACTCCATCGCGGACAAAGGTCCGTTCCAGGCTGCTATGGCACCTGTTTACGCTGACTACATCGCTGCGAACCCAGACATGGAAGCATTGATTACAGCTGCTCAAGAAACAGAGTAAGCTAACCTAAATAGGTAACGGCGCGCCCGGCCATTGGTCGGGCGCACTTTTTTGGGGAAGAGAAAATGGACGATATGAAAGAGCCTCACGCGGGCCTGAATTTCATGGATAAGATTTACGGTAAGATCGTTTGGATCTGCCGCGTTTTGACAGGTACGGCTTTGGTGTCATTGACTGTACTGCTCGGCTATCAGGTTTTCGGCCGGTACGTGTTGAACGATACACCAACATGGGTTGACCCATTGTCATTGCTGATGATCATGCTGATCGCCTTTTTGGGGGCAGCGGTGGGCGTACAAGACCATACGCACCTATCTGTTGCGGTCTTCAGAAACATAGTTCCTCCCAAGGTCCGTACGGTCATGGTTGTTATCACGGACGCCATTATGGCGGCTTTCGGGGCCACTATGCTTTGGTACGGTTGGGCGTTGACCCAGTTCAAATGGAACACACAAATTCCACTTATCGGTTGGTCCGAAGGGCTTCGTTCCCTGCCGTTGACCATTTGCGGTGGAATGATTTTGCTATTCTCGCTCGGTCATATGGCACGGGTATTTCTTGGACGCGACCACCGCGTCGACAGTATCGAATAAGGAACGATCATGGGACTCTTACTACTTCTCGCGGTCTTTGCGTTCTGCGTTATCATCGGCACGCCCGTTGCCTTTGCATTGGGTATTTCAGCAATCAGCGCGATGTTCTTCGAAGGTTTACCACTGACGCTCGGCGTGCAGCGGATCATTTCAGGCATCAACGTGTTTTCACTGTTGGCCATTCCCTTCTTCATCTTTGCAGGTGAATTGATGTTCCATGGCGGGATCGCCATGCGTTTGGTCAAGTTCGCACAGGCCGCCGTTGGCGCGGTGCGCGGTGGCCTTGGCATTGTGAACGTGTTCTCGTCCATGCTGTTTGGTGGCATTTCTGGGTCCGCGATTGCCGACATCTCTGCACTTGGGTCTATCCTTGTGCCGGTCATGAAAGACAAAGGGTATGACGCAGACTATGCGGTGAACGTGACGGTGACGTCATCGATTGCGGGCATCATCATTCCGCCCAGCCACAACATGATCATCTTCGCGATCGCCACGGGTGGCGCGGTTTCAATCGAGAAACTGTTCCTTGCTGGTGTGGTCCCGGGCATTTTGATGTGTCTGTGTTTGGCGGCGACGGCCTATGTGGTTGCGGTGAAACGCGGTTACGCCGCTGAAAAGTTCCCTGGTTTCGCGGCATTGTTCTATGCGTTTATCGCGGCGATCCCTGGCCTGCTGACGGCTGTTATCATCGTGGGTGGTGTTTTGTCCGGTATCTTTACCGTGACTGAATCCGGTGCCTTTGGTGCGATCTATGCCTTTGTGGTTACCCTGCTGATCTATCGATCCATCACGTGGGAAAACTTCAAGATTGCCGTCGTGCAATCGGTGAAGACCACATCGATGGTGATGATCCTGATCGCCTGTGCGGCGGCGTTTGCCTACATGCTAACGTACTACCGCGTACCGACCAAAATGGTCGATCTGCTGACTGGCATCACGGACAACCCGATCTTTATCTTGCTGATGATCAACGCGGTTCTGCTGCTGCTCGGCATGATCATGGATATGGCGGCGCTGATCTTGATCTGTACACCAATCTTCCTTCCGGTCGCTGCGGCGCTGGGAATGGATCCTGTGCAGTTCGGTATGGTGTTGCTGGTGAACCTTGGCTTGGGCTTGTGTACGCCGCCCGTGGGGTCGTGCCTGTTTGTCGGCTGTGCAGTGGGTAAGCTGCCCATGGAAAAAGCCGTTAAAACGATCTGGCCGTTCTACATGGCGATCTTCGTCGCCTTGATGATGATCACCTTTATCCCAGCAATTTCGCTGACATTGCCAAATTTGATCGCCGGTTAACACAAACCGAGCTGTCCGGTTCCTCCTAAGACGGGCAACAGATCAGAACGAGCAACAAAAACGCGGGCACCCCAAAAGGTGTCCGCGTTTTTTGCTTTGAAAAGCCCTATTTCGGCCAGTTTTACACAGCACCCTGCGCTTGAATTAACCTGAAGGAGGGTTTGAAATGATTGAAACTTCAACACACGTGGGAATCAGTGCTGCGGATCCGACCATTTTGGTGAAGCCAAGCAACAACGGCTACACTGTCACGGCAGTCCCAAGCACATCGTTAGCAGCGCGCCTTGGTTCTGCGGCGCTATTCTTGTTTTGCCTCACATTCCTTGCAGCGGGCGTTTTTGTTTGGTTTGCTCCTGATAGCGCGTTTTCCGGAAATCCGCTTACTTTAAAGCTCATTGTATCGGGGGCGACTTGGCTGATCTTTTTGCCAATACTGTATTTCAACTTCTTCAACACCACGACAATGGTCGCGGAAGTGTCCACTAGAGAACGTAAAATCCACCAAATATTCTTAGACAAGGACGGACGCGAAACCAAACGGCGCAGTTTTGCATTTTCCGGCATTTCCGACCTAGAGCTGTTGTCGAACACAACAAATTCGACCGATGACCCACGCGACATGACCTCGCTCTACGGACAAATCCAACTGCGCATCAGTAGCCGCAAGGGGACGTCTCTTGTTTGGGGCGCAATGGACGACCTTAGGCCTGTTTTCGCTAAAATGCAGCGAGACGTCTTCGCAGGCAGATAATGTGTGCCAACACACGATGGATTAGTTTGAAACGGCTCTAAACAGAAAAGGGCGGCCCGTTTGGGACCGCCCTTCTCTATGTCTTTTGGCAATTAGGGTGCAAAGCTGTCGGCATCTACAAGCAAACGCCTGCCACTTTGCTCCCTGATCACAAACGCGTTGCGTTTGTGATTACATCATGCCGCCCATGCCGCCCATGTCTGGCATGCCGCCACCTGGGGCGCCGCCGTCTTTGGATGGCTTGTCTGCAACCATAGCTTCAGTTGTGATCAACAGACCAGCAACAGATGCCGCGTCTTGCAACGCTGTGCGTGTGACTTTCGCAGGGTCGATAACGCCGAAGCCGAACATGTCGCCATATTCTTCTGTCTGTGCGTTGAAACCGAATGCTTTGTCATCGGACTCGCGGATTTTGCCAGCAACGACGGAACCGTCAACGCCAGAGTTTTCAGCGATCTGACGCAGAGGAGCTTCAAGCGCCTTGCGAACAATGTTGATACCGATTGTCTGATCAGCGTTTGCGCCTTCCAGACCAGCAAGACCTTTAGCGGCCTGAACCAGTGCAACACCACCGCCAACAACGATGCCTTCTTGAACCGCAGCGCGTGTCGCGTTCAAAGCGTCATCAACGCGGTCTTTGCGTTCTTTCACTTCGATTTCGGACATGCCACCAACGCGGATCACAGCAACACCGCCTGCCAATTTGGCAACACGTTCTTGCAGTTTTTCACGGTCGTAGTCGGAAGATGTTTCTTCGATCTGGCCACGGATCTGTGCAACGCGTGCGTCGATCTCAGCTTTGTCACCGGACCCATCAACGATAGTTGTTTCGTCTTTGGTGATGGAAACGCGCTTGGCGGAACCCAGCATGTCCATTGTGACGTTTTCAAGCTTCATGCCGAGGTCTTCAGAGATCACCTGACCACCTGTCAGGATAGCGATATCCTGCAACATGGCTTTACGACGGTCACCGAAACCAGGTGCTTTAACAGCAGCGATTTTCAGACCACCGCGCAGTTTGTTCACAACCAAAGTTGCCAGCGCTTCGCCGTCAACGTCTTCAGCAATGATCAAAAGCGGCTTGCCGGACTGGATAACAGTCTCGAGCAGTGGAACCATTGGCTGCAAAGAAGACAGTTTCTTCTCGTGCAACAGGATGATCGCATCGTCCAGCTCAGTTGTCATTTTGTCAGGGTTGGTGACAAAGTAAGGAGACAGGTAACCGCGGTCGAACTGCATACCTTCAACAACGTCTGTTTCTGTTTCCAGACCTTTGTTTTCTTCAACAGTGATAACACCGTCGTTGCCAACACGCTGCATTGCGTCTGCGATTTGGCCACCGATTTCGGCTTCGCCGTTCGCGGAGATTGTGCCAACTTTTGCAACTTCTGCGCTGTCCGCAACCGGACGTGCAGCAGCAACAATTGCTTCAACAACATTGGATGTCGCGAGGTCGATGCCGCGCTTCAGGTCCATTGGGTTCATGCCAGCTGCAACAGCTTTCATGCCTTCTTTAACGATAGCCTGGGCCAAAACTGTCGCGGTTGTTGTACCGTCACCAGCTTCGTCGTTGGTGCGGGAAGCAACTTCCTTAACCATCTGTGCGCCCATGTTCTCGAACTTGTCTTCAAGCTCGATCTCTTTAGCAACAGATACACCGTCTTTCGTGATGCGCGGTGCGCCGAAAGATTTTTCCAGAACTACGTTGCGACCTTTAGGGCCGAGCGTAACTTTTACCGCATCCGCGAGGATGTTCACGCCGCGCAACATTTGGTTGCGTGCATCGGTACCGAATTTGACGTCCTTAGCAGCCATATTCTCTACTCCAATTCAATTCTTGTTCTAACGAAAAATGGGGGCGTCCAATTAGGACAGCTTGCCCATGATGTCGCTCTCTTTCATGATCAACAGCTCTTCGCCGTCGACAGTTACTTCTGTGCCGGACCATTTGCCGAACAGGATCTTGTCGCCAGCGGCAACAGCCATCGCGATCAATTCGCCGTTGTCTTTGCGGGCACCTTCGCCAACAGATACAACTTCACCTTCAGAAGGCTTTTCTTTTGCAGTGTCAGGAATGATCAGACCACCAGCAGTCTTTTCTTCGCTCTCAAGGCGACGAACAAGCACACGGTCGTGAAGCGGTGTAAAAGCCATGTCAGTAGCTCCTTAGCTTAATAATTTCGGTTTTCGGCCCCTCCTCGTGGGCCGTTATCACTCATCAATGACGAGTGATAACGGCGGATAGTTAGGCACCCAAATCTGATGAGTCAACAACATCCATCAAAGTTTCTATGAATGCAGGCCTGAACCGACCTTAATCCCCTTGAATCCCCAAAGCCGAAGGGGTCTGGTCCATGCCAACGCAACGTAGCCCGAGCATCAAATGACCCGTTTCATCCTTACCTTGTTTTGCTTCCTTTTGCCCCTCAGCGCATCGGCCCAATGTCAGGGCGACGACATTACCACATGGCTTCCCGAACGAGATCGCGCGGCGCTTCAGGCTCGTGTTGACGCAACCGAATTCGGACATGGCCTTTATTGGCAGGCCACGAAAGATGGAAAAGTCATAAACATCTTAGGCACCATGCACCTGCCCGATCCGCGTCATTCCCAAACTCTCGCCCGTGCCATTAACCAATTGGACAGTGCTGACCGCGTCCTTGTCGAAGCCACCTTGCAGGACCAAACGGATATGCAGATCTACATGGCTAACAATCCCGACCTGATGACAATCAATACTGGCCCAACCCTTCCCGAAATGTTGGACGATGCAACGTGGCAAGTCCTTAGCGACGCCGCACAATCACGCGGCATTCCCGGTTTCATGGCAGCCAAAATGCAACCTTGGTTCTTGGCCCTGACCCTGTCGATCCCGCCTTGCGCAATGAGCGCGATGATGTCGGGTGAATTGGGATTGGACAGCATGGTCATGCAACGCGCCTCGGCGCGGGGCATTCCAGTTACGCCACTCGAACCATGGGAAGATATGTTCGCCCTCCTCACATCGGGCACTCAGGACGAACAATTGAACGCATTGCGCGTCAGCGCCCTCACACCTGAAGTGCACGATGCCCTCCTCACCACAGTTGTAGACGCATACTTTGAAGGCAACATGGCACTAGGCTGGCACCTCAGTGCATTCCTCCACGGGTTTGTGCCAAACATTTCCGCCCAAGACTACGCCGACCAAATCGCGCTCGCCGAAGAACAGCTTCTGACAGACAGGAACCGCAACTGGATCCCCGTCATCGAAGATGCGGCCGCAGCTGATGACAACATCTTTATTGCCTTTGGCGGCGCCCATCTTATCGGCGAGAACGGAGTGCTTCGTTTGCTGGAACAAAACGGTTGGACAATAAGAAAGCAGTAATTCGAATGACTATTTTGAACCCATAGCGCAGGTTTCCAACAGGTTACCAAAAGTCCGCGTTGGCGGCATTCTCAAAAGACTTAGTTGGCAGGCTTTTTATATATTCGTTCGAAGCAGAACCTCGACCCTAATGCGTTCTTGGGATCCTTTGGCGGTACGCTTGTCCGTGATTGCCTTTAGCTTTCTAACCGCGCTTCGGACGAGGTGACCGGGATCTTGTGCAATGACGCCATCCAACCGCCCCTCCCGGAGCGCATCCTCCGTAAACGGAGTTCGCTCATGGGCGATCTTGATCAAGTGGTCAGTGTTCATTGTATCGTACAGGATCGTCAGCGGCACGCGGGCTTCGGATGACAGCACATAGACACCAATAAGATCCGGATTGTTTGCGACCGCACTATGGACAACACGTTCAGCCCGTTCTTCGTCGCCATAGGTCTCCAAAGAAGGTAGGGCGCGCAACCCCGGGAAGCGTTGGTTCATCTCAGCATCAAAGCCGATCCGTCGTTCGAGACTATCGCGTGACCTCATGCTTTCAGAGATGACAAGAACAGAACCTTCTTTCGCGTCGCAAAACCGGCCCAGAAGCGTCGCGGCCGTTGCGCCTGCGGCATGGTGATTTGTGCCAACCCAATGTTCTTCCATACTAGATTGATCTGAAATAAATGGCAGGGCAGCGACGCCGCGCTCTTGTAGTCGAAAGATTGCATCGCGCACTTGGGGTGATTCCGGGGCCATGATGGCAACGCCAGTCGTTTCAGCAGGGTCTAGGGTTGCAAGAAATGCAGATATACTGTGCGGGTCGTTTTCATCGATATGTTTGACTTCGCACCAAACGAGGTCTGCGGCGAATGTTTCGCTTGCTTCGGAAATGTGGCGGATGATTTCGCTTAAAAACTGATCTCCGGATCGGGGCAATGCAAACACGAACCGATAGCGTTGCGACCTTGCAAGGTTGGCCGCTTGAATGTTGCGCGTAAATCCAAGCTCTTGGATCGCAGCATTGACGCGATCCACGGTGTGCTTCTTCACGCCGTCACGCCCATTGAGGACACGATCGACCGTCGCACGGCTGACACCTGCCGCTTTGGCGAGGTCTTTGGTCGTTGGTCTCAACATAACATCTCTTACGTTCATTGCTGCAGATTCCACCATCTTATCAGACCTTTGCATTGCCACAACTGCATCATTTAAGGCCGTTTTAGGCAGCCCTGTAAGTGAATATAGATAGTTTTGAGGCACGTGCATCAAAAATATCTTGCTTTGACGCACGTGCCTCAACTAGTAACTAGGAGAGCGAGATTCGTGGCGGGGAGCCGCGTCCGCCGCAACTGGGAGGAGTTACCCTAATGAAAAAGACCCTATTCACCACAGCCGCAACGGGCGCGATTATCGCATCCGGTTTGGCAACTTCTGCAATGGCGGATGGCCATGCAACCGACCTGACATTGTGCTGGGCAGCTTGGGACCCTGCAAACTCTTTGATCGAGTTGAGCAAGGATTTCGAAGCGCAATCTGGCCACACGATGAATTTCGAATTTGTTCCATGGACAAGCTTTGCGGACCGTATGCTGAACGAGCTGAACTCAGGCGGGCAATTGTGCGACCTGATGATCGGCGACAGCCAGTGGATCGGTGGCGGTGCAGAAAACGGCCACTACGTGAAACTGAATGATTTCTTTGATGCGAACGGCATCAGCATGGATGATTTCTTGCCTGCGACTGTAACCGGTTACGCGGAATGGCCAAAGAACACGCCTAACTATTACGCACTGCCTGCTTACGCTGACGTTGTCGGCTGGACATACCGCAAAGACTGGTTTGAACGCCCCGAGCTTCAGGCCGAGTTCTCTGAAACCTACGGCTACGACTTGGCGGCACCTGAAACGCTCGACCAACTCAAAGATATCGCTGAGTTTTTCCAAGGCCGCGATATCGATGGCACAACGGTTTACGGCGCAGCGATCTACACAGAACGCGGGTCCGAAGGCATCACAATGGGCGTTACAAATGCGCTTTATAACTTTGGTTTCGAGTACGAGAACCCGGATCAACCCTATGATCTTGATGGTTTTGTAAACTCCGAAGAAGCCGTTGCTGGTCTTGAGTTCTACAAAGAACTTTACGAAGTTGGCACACCTCCGGGTTCGTCCAACTGGTACATGGGTGAAAACATCGATGCCTACCGGTCCGGTCAGGTTGCGATGCAGATGAACTTTGCGTTTGTTTGGCCCGGCGTAGAAGCTGATGAAACTGTCGGCGGCGGTAATTCCGGTTACTTCCCGAACCCAGCAGGCCCAGCGGGACAGTTCGCCCAGCTTGGCGGTCAGGGCATTTCGGTTGTTTCCTATTCTGAAAAGCAGGACGCAGCGCTGGAATACATCCAGTGGTTTGCCCAACCTGAAATTCAGCAGCGCTGGTGGGATCTGGGTGGCGCATCTGCACTGCGCGCCGTTGTCGAAGCACCTGATTTCGCAACAAGCCAGCCTTATGCACAGACGTTCCTCGACTCTATGGCGATCGTGAAAGATTTTTGGGCCGAGCCTGCCTATGCGGATCTACTGATCGCCACACAAGAACGTATGCACAACTATGTCATCGCTGGCGAAGGCACAGCGCAAGAGGCCTTGGACGGTTTGGTTCGCGATTGGATCGAAGTGTTTGAGGACGAAGGCAAACTCTAACTTCCTCCCTATCGGGCGCCCCTCCTGAAGGGGGCGTCAGATAACTGCTCTGGCCGGCCGGTTGGTCGGCCAGAGCGCCCTTCTTTGAACATTGACGTTTGCGCGAGGGATGCACGCCCCGCGACAAGGACACACACCATGACCCTTTCCCCCATGGAAACAGCGGCAGCAAAAACGCCCGACAGTATGGCCAAACGTATTCGCGGGCTGTCTGACCGGACAATCGCGTGGATATTCGTGGCACCCACGATTTTCCTGCTATTGGCCGTGAATATCTTTCCGCTGATCTGGACCATCCGGCTGAGCTTTACCAATTTTCGCGTTAACCGCCCCAACAACGATGTCGAATGGGTCGGTCTGCGCAATTACGAACGCATCCTAACCGACCCTGATGTTTGGAACACGATGCAGGCCACCGCGCATTTCCTGATCTGGACGATCGCGTTGCAGGTTCTGATCGGCTTCGCTCTCGCCTATCTGATCAACAAGAAATTTAAGGGCAACGACATGTGGACGACGATCATCGTCTTTCCGATGATGTTGTCCCCCGCTGTTGTCGGTAATTTCTGGACGTTCCTGTATCAGCCGCAAATTGGTTTGTTTAACTACGTGGTCGCCTTCTTTACGGGCGCTGATCCGGCAAGTTTTTCGATGATTGGCGATGTGCATCTGGCTCCTTGGGCAATCGTGATTGCCGACACATGGATGTGGACGCCCTTCGTTATGTTGATCTGTCTGGCGGGTCTGCGATCCATTCCCGACAGTATTTATGAGGCCGCCGAATGTGACCGTGCATCCAAGTGGCGCCAGTTTTGGACAATCACGATCCCTATGGCGCTGCCGTTCCTAATGCTGGCCGTGTTGTTCCGAGGGATCGAGAACTTCAAGATGTTCGATTTGGTCGTGCAACTGACAGGCGGCGGGCCGGGTAACACCACCACGCTGACCTCAATCGACCTCAAACGCGAAGCATTCGAGAAATGGCGTACGGGTTATTCCAGCGCCTACGCTGTGATCCTCTTCGTGACCGTCTTTGGCCTTGCGTCAATCTACGTCAAAGCCCTGAACAAGGTAAAAGAAAGATGAGCTTTTCTGTCACTGAGCCCACAAAGGGCACCAAATGGTTCGCCGGAATTTTGGTGATCGGCTATGCCTGTATCACCTTGGTTCCCCTACTTTGGATCATTGCGACCGGGTTTAAATCCCCCGCAGATTCCATCGCCTATCCGCCAGTGGTCGTGTTCGAACCAACGCTTGAAGGCTATGTGAACCTGTTCACCGAACGCACCCGTGCGACGCCGGACATGCTTGAGGCCGCAGGCGAACCTGACACATGGTATGATGCTATCGTTCAGGAACGCGGAACCGTTATTTCTGGCCCATCGCGGTACGGTGAGAGGTTCTTGAATTCGGTCATCATTGGCTTTGGATCGACGTTCCTGTGTATGGTTTTGGGCACAATGGCCGCCTACGCATTCAGCCGGTTCAAGGTTCCGCTTAAGGACGATTTGTTGTTCTTCATCCTGTCCACGCGGATGATGCCGCCTATTGCTGTCGCCATTCCGATCTTTCTGATGTTCCGTAATCTGGGTCTGAACGACACGCACCTTGGGATGATCCTGCTGTATACGGCGGTAAACCTGTCCCTGTCGGTTTGGTTGTTGAAAGGGTTTATCGACGAAATCCCGATCGAATACGAAGAAGCGGCATTGATTGATGGCTACACACGGTTTCAGGCGTTCTACAAAGTGGTTTTGCCACAGGCGGCTACGGGCATCGCATCGACAGCCATCTTCTGTTTGATCTTTGCCTGGAATGAATACGCCTTTGCGGTTCTGCTTACATCCGGCACCGCGCAAACGGCACCACCCTTTATCCCGACAATCATCGGCACCAGCGGGAAAGACTGGCCTGCGGTGGCGGCGGGCGCGACGATCTTCCTCGTGCCGGTCATGGTCTTCACCATCCTTTTGCGCAAACACCTGCTGCGCGGGATCACATTCGGAGCAGTCCGCAAATGATGAATATACTTAACGGTTTGCTGCGGTTCCGCCGTGGTCCATGGGAAATGCTGGCGACGATCTTGATCGCATTGGGGGTGTTCATGCTGATGCAGCCCTTCGTGATCGGCCTTTATAGCTATTCCTTCATTGTCACCCTTGTCGGCACGGTGATGTTCATCATCGTCAGCCATTTTCCGGAGTAATCATGGCACAAATACGTATTGAAAACGTGCGCAAAGATTTCGGGGCGTTCAACGCGGTGAAATCTTCGACGTTCACCATTGAGGACGGCGAATTCTTTATGCTGCTGGGGCCGTCTGGCTGCGGCAAAACGACGACACTTCGGATGATGGCGGGCCTCGAATTGCCCACATCGGGCGAGATTTATATCGACGGCGAGGAAGTGGGTATGAAGCCCGCATCCCAGCGCGATATTGCTTTCGTGTTCCAGATGTTTGCGCTGTACCCACATATGAACGTGGGCAAGAATATCAGCTACCCGTTGCGGTCCCAAGGGATGCCCAAGGCAGCCGTGAAAAAGAAGGTCGATGAGATCGCCGAGATCCTTGGCATCACCGACATTCTGAACAAACCCGTGGGTGGGCTGTCTGGTGGGGATCGCCAGCGCGTTGCCCTTGGCCGTGCCATCGTACGCGACCCCAAAGCATTCTTTATGGATGAACCGCTGGGTGCGCTTGATGCAGAATTTCGCGAACATATGTCCGAAGAACTTCGCGCCCTGCATGACCGCATGAACGCCACGACAGTCTACGTGACTCATGACCAGCTAGAGGCGATGCAGATGGGCGACAAGATTGTGGTGATGAACCACGGTGTGGTCGAACAATTCGGTGTGCCGCAAGACATCTACGATTGGCCTGCGACCAAATTCGTGGCTCAGTTTATCGGCTCGCCGCCCATGAACTTCCTCGATTTCCAAGGAATGATCGGCAAGGGCGGGACTGAGGTCCAATTGAACGATATCGCGCTTAATGTTCCGCAAAGCATTGATGGCGCCAATGGTGCGATGTCGTTCGGCATTCGACCAGAACATGTACGTCTAGATGACAGTGCGGCCTATCGTGGTCGGGTTAAGGCAACAGAATACCTGGGAACGACGCAGATCGTGACGCTTGAAACTGCAAACGGTGATATCAAAGCCCGCGTGGCCAGTTCTGACAAAGTAAATGTCGGGGATCAAACAGGACTAACATTTGACCCGCGCACAATCACCTTGTTTGACGCGGACACAGGCGCGGCGCTTCGTTCGCAAGCCAACGAAGGAGTGCTGATCCATGGCTGAAGTGACCCTTACAGGAATTTCGAAATCTTACGGCGATGAAATCGCTCTTGATGACGTCAGCCTGACCATTCCCGATGGCGCATTCGTTGTGCTGCTTGGGCCAACTGGTGCTGGCAAGACGACAACACTACGGATGGTGGCGGGGCTGGATAAGCCCGACACAGGCAGCGTTTCTATTGGCGGACGCGACGTGGCATCCTTGACGCCAGCGCAACGCGATGTGGCGATGGTGTTCCAACAATACTCGCTCTATCCGCATTTGACCGTGCGCCAAAACCTTGAATTCCCACTCAAGTCGCCAATCCTGAACACCCCGCAGGATGAAATTGATCGCAAGGTCGGAGCTGTGGCCGAGGTTTTGCAGATCAGCCATAAGCTCGACAACAAGGCGACAGCCTTGTCAGGTGGTGAAATGCAGCGCGTGTCGATTGGACGTGCATTGGTGCGCGAACCGTCTGTGTATTTGATGGACGAACCGCTGAGTTCGCTGGACGCCAAGTTGCGATCTGATCTGCGGATCGAACTTAAAAGCATTCAGGCCGATTCAGGTGCGACGATGCTTTACGTTACGCACGACCAAACCGAAGCCATGACAATGGCCACGCACGTTGGTGTGCTTGATGACGGTAAACTGGTTCAATTCGGCAGCCCGCGCGAGATTTATGAAGATCCGGTGAGCATCTATGCGGCCAGCCGTTTGGGGCAACCGCGCATTAACGTGTTGCCGTCTGATGTTTTTGGCGGCGCACCCAGCGCGGCGACTCATATCGGGCTGCGTCCTGAGCAGATCATGCAGGGCGACGGCGAAGACAGTTTTGTGCAACGGGTTGAACATTTGGGTGATCAGACCCGCCTGCATCTGTCATTCAAATCCCACGATTTGATCACGGTGACGGACGCGCACACGACACTTAAGGAAGGGGACATCATCAAAATTCGCCCCGACAAACCATTCTTTTTCGACGCCTCTGGCGCTCGTATTTCTTAGGAGACACACCATGAAACAGTTTATCAATTCCAAACAGGACATGGTGACCGAAGCGATTGACGGCACGATTGCCGCATCAGGTGGTTCGCTGACACGGCTGGATGGTTACCCCCATATCCGTGTGGTTGTACGATCGGATTGGGACAAGTCTAAGGTCGCGCTGGTATCTGGCGGCGGGTCTGGGCATGAACCGGCCCATGCGGGTTTCGTTGGCGAAGGCATGCTGACGGCAGCAGTTTGTGGTGACGTATTTGCTTCGCCATCGGTGGACGCTGTGCTTGCAGCAATTCTTGCGGTTACAGGCCCCGCAGGTTGTTTGCTGATTGTGAAAAATTACACCGGTGATCGATTGAATTTCGGGTTGGCAGCGGAACGCGCGCGCGCCTTTGGTCATAAGGTTAGCGTGGTGATTGTTGACGATGATGTCGCGCTACCTGACTTGCCACAGGCACGCGGCCTTGCAGGGACGTTGTTCGTGCATAAAATCGCAGGTGCTATGGCGCAAAACGGTGCCAATTTAGAAGCCTGCACAATTGCAGCTGAACGCGTAATTGCGTCTACACGCAGCATTGGTCTGTCGTTGGACACCTGTTCGGTTCCCGGATCGCTGAAAGAAGACCGTATTCCACCAGGAATGGCAGAACTTGGCCTTGGCATTCATGGTGAAGCGGGGGTGGAACAGGTTGCATCAGCCGGGGCCGTTGATGCGATCAGCAAGATGACCGAAAAATTGAGCGCGGAGATGCCAAACACGCCCCATGTCGCGCTGATCAATAACCTCGGCGGGGCATCTTGCCTTGAAATGGCAATTCTGACGGACAGTCTATTGTCGTCCGATTTTGGCAAGAACATCCGCCTTGTTGTTGGACCAAGCGCTATGATGACAGCATTGGACATGCACGGGTTTTCGATCTCCGTGTGCGAACTGGCCGACGGTGACGAAGCATTCCTGACAGAAAACGCAAAGGTGTCTGCTTGGCCAGGGTGTAATAAAGTCGAAACCCCAACGGTTTTGCCTCTACCGGATGGTCTGACGCCAATTCGTGCGCCAGCGTCCGAGCATGCGGCGACAAAGGCGTTCCTGACAGATTGTTGTGACGTTCTGATTGCCGCCGAAGATGACCTGAACTTGCTCGACGCCAAATCGGGTGATGGTGATACGGGGTCGACGCTCGCAGGTGCTGCGCGCGCCTTGATCGAAGCGATGGATACCCTGCCTTTAGCGGACCATACGCAGCTTTACCGTGCCATTGGACTGGAACTCAGCCAAACGATGGGCGGGTCGTCCGGCGTGCTACTGGCGATCTTCTTTGCGGCAGCTGGGGATGCATCATCTTCCGGTATGGCCATGCGGGATGCTTTGATCGCAGGCCTTGACCGGATGCGCCAGATTGGTGGTGCCAATCCTGGAGACCGCACCATGGTTGACGCGCTCTTGCCAGCACTTGAGGCGTTGGATGACGGGCTGCCCGCCGCTGCCAAAGCCGCACGCAATGGCGCGACATATACGGCAACACTGACGTCGGCCAATGCAGGGCGCGCCAGCTACATCAACGCTGAACAGCTTGATGGTCATATCGACCCGGGAGCAGAGGCTGTAGCCCGTTTGTTTGAACATCTGGCCAGCTGATATGCCTACAATGGAACTAAGCGCCTACCTAGCCCGCCATGCGGCCAAAGGCGCTTAGTTTCGGCCTATGATCCGCTGGATGGGTCCTCAAATTTGGACGTTGATCTGTCTGTCGGATCGATCGTCACTGTGTCGCAGCTGACCAGTGACGCCCCCATCAAAGAACCTTCGTTATCCTTAGTGCGCGTGAAAAGTTTGACTTCCCCCGCGCCAACTCTTCCTGATCAAGAATTGGACACCCAAAATGGCCCTCGTTTCGCTCAAGCAATTGATGGATGACGCCTGTTTGCACGGCTATGCCATCCCCGCATTCAACGTCAATAACATGGAACAGATGCTCGCCATTATGGGGGCGGCGGATGCAACGAACAGCCCGGTGATCATGCAGGCCAGTCGTGGGGCGCGGGCATTTGCCAATGACATCGTCCTGTCGCACCTGATCAAAGCTGCGATTGAACTTTACCCGCACGTTCCTGTCTGCATGCACCAAGATCACGGCAATTCGCCAGCAACCTGTATGTCCGCCATCGCGAACGGCTTCAGCTCGGTGATGATGGATGGCTCCTTGTCCGAGGACGGTGCAACGCCGACAACATTCGAACAAAACGTTTCGGTCACTTCCAAAGTCGTCGAGATGGCGCATCTCGTTGGTGTGTCCGTCGAGGGTGAAATCGGGCATCTTGGCAGCCTTGAAACAGGACGCGGTGAAGCCGAGGACGGCCATGGGTTTGATGGTGTCCTTTCAAAAGACATGTTGCTGACCGACCCGGACGAGGCCGCCCAGTTTGTTGAACTGACGAAGGTGGATGCATTGGCCGTTGCCATCGGGACATCGCATGGGGCTTACAAATTCACACGCAAACCGGATGGGGATATCCTTGCAATTGATCGGCTCAAGGAAATCCATAACCGCATTCCGAACGTTCCCCTCGTGATGCATGGGGCGTCATCGGTTCCGGACGACTTACAGGAAATTATCAATGCCCATGGTGGTGAAATAAAGCCGACTTGGGGGGTGCCGGTTGAAGAGATTCAAAAAGGGATCAAATACGGCGTGCGAAAGGTCAACGTGGATACGGATTTGCGCATGGCAATGACAGGTGCGATCCGTAAGGTTTTCACAGACAACCCAGCGGAATTTGACCCACGTAAGTATCTGGCGCCCTCTATCTCTGCCATGCAGTCAGTTTGTGAACAGCGCTACGAAAGCTTTGGTGCGGCGGATCGTGGTAGTCATATTAAGCCACAAGGGTTACCCGAAATGGCAAAATCTTATTTCTAGAAACATGCGTCCAATCAAATGACGCGTTCAGATTGAGGCAGAATAGTAAAAGCTTCTTTATCGGTAATATGCCCTTTTGGAATACAGCACACATAGATTGCGTTACGGTTGTTTGCCCTGAATTTTGACAGCGGTTTGATTTGACCTAAACGAAGTTCTACGTAGCAAGCGGCGATTAGCGCCTTTGAAGTGAACGTCAGCAAAGTCTTCACAGTGGCCTTTAGGCCGATCTAGAACCTACCCATCAGTCATATGTACGTTAACGAATAAAAACGGGCGCCCCAATGGGACGCCCGCGTATATCTAGGATGTAGACCGATTTAGAAGTGCATAGACTTCGCACCAATTGGCGTTTGCTTTGGTGGAGCAAACTTGGTCAGGTCGATGCCTTCGACTGCTGTTTTGTATTCGTCCAATGTTGGTGTGCGGCCAAGAATTGCAGACAGAACAACAACCGGTGTGGACCCGAGCAGGGATTCACCTTTCTTTTCAGGAAGGTCAGCCACAACACGGCCTTGGAATAGGCGTGTGGACGTCGCCAATACAACGTCGCCTTTGGCGGCTTTTTCTTGGTTACCCATACACAGGTTACAGCCCGGACGTTCGAGGTAAAGGATGTTGTCGTACTCGGTACGTGCCTTTTCTTTTGGCGCGTTATCGTCGAATTCGAACCCTGCGTATTTCTGCAGGATTTCCCAATCGCCCTCTTCTTTCAGCTCGTTGATGATGTTGTAGGTCGGGGCAGTCACAACCAGTGGCGCCTTGAATTCAACCTTTCCATTAGCGGCTTCAAGGTTGCGCAGCATTTGTGCCACGATCTTGATGTCGCCTTTGTGGACCATACAGGAGCCGACGAAGCCCAAGTCGATGTGCTTTTCCGCCTTGTAGTAAGAAATCGGGCGGATCGTGTCGTGGGTATAACGTTTGGATACGTCAGCGTTGTGCACGTCGGGGTCAGCGATCATTGGCTCGTTGATCGCGTCCAGATCGACGACGACTTCGGCAAAGTAGTTTGCATTGTCGTCAGGGACCAACGCAGGTGCCTCGCCAGATTTGACTTCGGCGATACGTTTGTCAGCCTTCGCCAACAGGCGCGCCAAAGTGCCGTTTTCATGTTCCATACCCGCGTCGATCATCAGCTGGATACGGGATTTCGCCAGTTCCAAGGAACCGATCAGTGTTTCATCGTTGGAGATACAGACAGAGGCTTTCGCCTTCATTTCCGCAGTCCAGTCGGTGAATGTGAACGCTTGGTCGGCCAGCAATGTACCGATGTGCACTTCGATCACGCGGCCTTGGAACACGTTGTCGCCGTGTTGGTCTAACATCTGCGCCTGTGTGGCGTGCACAACATCGCGGAAATCCATGTGATCGGCCATTTGGCCTTTGAACGTTACTTTAACAGACTGTGGGATCGGCATAGATGCCTCACCGGTTGCCAATGCCAGCGCCACGGTACCGGAGTCAGCACCGAAGGCCACGCCTTTGGACATACGGGTGTGGCTGTCGCCGCCGATTGTGATGTCCCAGTCAGACACGGTAAGGTCGTTCAGGACCTTGTGAATAACGTCCGTCAGCGGATGGTATTTGCCTTTCGGGTCACGGCCTGTGACCAGACCAAAGTCGTTCATGAACTTCATCAGGCGCGGTGTGTTGGCCTGTGCCTTGATGTCCCAAACAGAGGCGGTGTGACAGCCAGACTGATACGCACCATCCACAGATGGGGAGACAGTCATCGCCGCCATCGCTTCGAGTTCTTGCATGGTCATCAGGCCGGTGGTGTCTTGCGAGCCAACGATGTTGACCTTCACACGCACGTCAGAACCCGCGTGCAGCGGCTTGTCAGTTGCCACGCCCAGCGCGTTGCGGTTGAAGATCTTTTCAACAGCCGTGAGGCCTTGGCCATCAACGCTGATTTCTTTGGATGGCGCGAATGCTGATTTGAGCGGGATGCCCAATGTTTCGCAGGCAAATGTCTGGAGCTTTTTACCAAAGACGATAGCGTAAGACCCGCCCGCCTTCATGAATTCCATTTTTTGCGGTGTGAATGAACCAGCCATATCGACCAATTCGTCGCTGCCGTCTTCACTGTAGAGTTTTTTGGTCTTCGTGTTGATGGTCAACACTGTGCCGGTTTCGACGGAATACCGTTCTTCAAGGATCGCGTCGCCATCATTGTTCTCAATGACGTTGCCGTCTTCGTCGAGCTTTTTGACCCAGTTCTTAAGGTCGACACCAATACCACCGGTCACACCAACAGTTGTTAGGAAGATCGGGGAGATACCGTTTGTACCAGCCACAACAGGGGCGAAGTTCACGAACGGCACATAAGGGGATGCTTGTTTACCGGTCCACAATGCAACGTTGTTCACGCCGGACATACGGGAGGAGCCAACACCCATGGTACCTTTTTCCGCGATCAACATCACGCGGGCATCTGGGTGTTTGATTTTCAGCGCTTCGATTTCTTGCTGCGCTGTTGGGGTCATCATGCACTGGCCGTGCAGTTCACGGTCCGCTCGAGAGTGCGCTTCGGCGCCCGGTGACAGAAGGTCGGTGGAAATGTCGCCTTCACCAGCGATGTAAGTGACGACTTTGATTTCTTCGTCGAGGTCCGGCAACTTGTTGAAGAATTCCGCGTCAGAGTAGCTGACCAGAATGTCCTTAGCGACGGCATTGCCGGCCTTAAGCGCGTCAGCAAGACGGTCCATGTCGGCCTCGTATAGGAAGACTTGCGTTTTCAAAACGGTCGCAGCCTGCGCTGCGATGCCTGCGTCGTCGCCCAGCGCAAGGTCAAGCAGTACTTCAATAGACGGGCCGCCCTTCATGTGGGACAGCAGTTCGAATGCGAATTCAGGTGTGATTTCGGCAACTGTTTCCGTGCCCAAGATCACGTCTTTCAGAAACGCCGCTTTCACGCCGGCAGCATCGGTGGTGCCTGGCAAAGTATTGTAGATAAAGAAGTTGAGCGCTTCGTCGCGGAACTCGTGGGAGGTGTCGCGAACGATGTCGATGATTTCTGCCGTCAACGGGGCACCATCAATCGGCTTCGGGCTTAACCCTTCGCCTTTGCGTGCTTCGATTTCGTCGCGATATTCTGAATATAGGCCCATAACGTTCTCCTAGCTTAATCTCTTGGCGGGGACGCGGCGCTGTGGCTGGCCGATGGGGCCGAGATTCTGTACGAACCGCGTTTGTATACCGATGTATGCAGTCATGTTCTTGGCTGCAACCCTTTTGTGGTGTCCTTAAGCCTTAGGACTGCAAAATACGCAAGGGACCCAGCGCCAAGAAACGGCTTGAACAGGTCGTTACAGCAAACGCCCATGCGGCTTCACACGGCCATTTCTAAACCGCCCCCTCATCGCCCCAATTGCATAAGCACCTTAATTCTGGGTGAACACGGGCCGCGCAAACACAAACGCCGCCCCTATTGGGACGGCGTATTATGTTTCGTTCATGACCGAACTACGGGCGTGGGCGGCGTGCAGTGGCATCGCAGGCCGCGCCTTCTTCCCCGCTAGAACACCCAGCTTGTGCGGTTAAACATCCAAGGTTTTGGTTCGTGCCCGCGGCCCCCGCGTGATAATGGTAACCCAAATCATCGGTCGTGTGACCGTAACACTCATCCAGACCTTCGGGATGTGTTCCGTCTGCATTTAGATGTGACGCAATGAAATGCCCGTCCAATGCAATGCCCACCAAAGGTGCGTGCATCTCCTCATGGACGTGGTCATCACCTTCAACGCAATCTGTTACTGCATGGTAGTGATACCCGACAGTTGGGTTTACGTGGCCACCGCAATCGTCAAACGCAGCGATGGTATAGGCTGACAAAATGGCATCGACCGGCGCAGGGCCATCGATACGGATACCGTTCAACGCAACACCAACACCGGACTGACGAATGTCAGATACATTATCCGCCGCCACAGGCTCGACCGGGAACGAATATGTCACCGTCGTGTCTGGGTAATATTCTAGCAAACATTGCACGCAATGGTTTTGATATTCTTCTGCAACGTCAGGCCGCGCGGCAGCCTCGCAGCCTTCCAAAGTCGCTGTGTAAAAAATGTCGCCTGTTTCGGGATCGAACACCTGCCAGTTTTCATCGCCATAGAGCGCTGAAAGTTTGCTAAAGAATTCGCCATCCGCGTCTACAACTTCGCCGTCATAAAACCAGATGCCTGCGTTTTCTGGGCCGTCGTCCACATTGGTCGGGCACCAAGGGCCAGCCTCATAGGTCGCGGGTTCAGGAACAACAGTGATTTGAATACAGGTCGTTTCGGCCCCACCTGACAAGGTGCAATCAACTTCAATTGGGTCTGACACCAGCTGCGCCGAAGAAAACAACGCTTTAACTGTTTCTACAGTTAAAGGATCCGCATTGGCCGCAAACGGTAAACCGACGGCCAATGCTGCTGTTGATACGAGGCGAGAGAATGACATGGGGTTTCCTTTGTAAAAGTCGACTTTGACATCATACGCACGAAACCGTGAATTCCGTCGACCTAGTACAAAGAAACTTAGCTCGCGCCGCCAGCACGTGACTTTTTGCGGCGACCACCACCAGGTTTGCCACCACCACCAGGACGACCACCGCCAGGCTTACCGCCACCAGGACGACCGCCGCCGCCTGATTTGGCACCTGGGCGCCCGCCACCGGGTTTGCCACCACGGCCACCGCCGCCGCCACGCCGACCACCGCCGCCGCCACCACGTTGTGGGCGTTTTTCTTCTTCGTGTTTTTCCCACGGGCGGCCACCGGCAACAGGAATGTCAGCCTTCATCGCCTTTTGGATATCGCGCAATTCGCCCATTTCGTCAGGCGCACAGAACGCAATAGCCATACCGTCGGCCCCTGCCCGTGCCGTCCGGCCAATCCGGTGAACATAGTTTTCCGGTACGTTGGGCAGGTCATAGTTATAAACGTGCTTCACCTCGGGGATGTCCAAACCACGTGCAGCTACATCCGTCGCCACGAGGATTTTCACCTTACCGGCCTTAAAATCTGTAATCGCGCGGTCACGCTGGCCTTGGGATTTGTTGCCGTGGATCGACGCAGACGCAAAGCCCTTTTTCTCGAGCAGTTTGTGCAGTTTTTCCGACCCGTGCTTGGTGCGGCCAAAGACAATCGCGCGCTCGTCGCGGTGTTTGTCGAGCAGTTCCAGCAACAGATCGGTCTTTGCCGCCTTGGCAACGAAGTGCACCGATTGTTCGATCCGGTCCACCGCCTTGCCCGGAGCGTTCACCTGAACCCGCATCGGGTTGTCGAGGAAGGCGCCAGCCAGTTCGGCCATCAGTTTTGGCATCGTAGCCGAGAACAACATTGTCTGGCGATCATCAGCTAGCAACGGTGCGATCTGGCGCAGCGCGTGAATGAAGCCCATGTCCAACATTTGGTCAGCTTCGTCCAACACCAAGAAATGAGTTTCATCCAAACGAACCGCCTTGCGGTCCAACAGGTCGATCAAACGGCCCGGTGTGGCCACCAAAAGGTCTGTCCCGCGTTCCAGTTTACGCATCTGGCCAACGATACCAGCACCACCAACGACCAACATCGTTTTCAGGTGCGTGCCCGTTGTATAAAGCGCGAGGTTTTCTTGAATTTGCTTGGCCAACTCGCGTGTCGGCGCAAGGATCAACGCGCGGGCGGTTTTTGGCGCCGGCTTGCCTTGCTCTTTCAGCAACATATTAATCATCGGCAACCCAAAGGCTGCCGTTTTGCCGCTACCGGTTTGGGCAAGGCCCATAACGTCGCGGCCATTCATAGCGTGGGGGATTGCCTGACTTTGGATCGGCGTAGGATCTGTGATCCCTTGTTTTTCCAGTGCAGCAATCAAACGGGGCGCGAGGCCCAACATATCAAAATCCATTGTTCATCCTTGGATCGGGGCGGCCCATGAATGGACCACATAAAAATAGGGTGGGGTTTAACCCCACCATCGAAATAAGGGTGCGCCAAAGGCTGACGGTCGGGCCGAATGCCCATGCCGATAAAGTGGCCCGCCGATCTAGCGCGGCGCCCCTGCGTGATGGTGGGAACCTTGGGTGATGCACCTTTGCGCCCGAAATCGTCGGGGCGCCTGCTCACGCGGCAGCCGGCATCACACTCAAGACGCCAAATGGGGGCGAATGCGTCGCAAGTCAATCCCTCTTTGCCTTGCGCCCGCGCCTGCCTATAGTTAGGCCGACGGTCCGGACAACGTATTCCGGAATCATTAAGGGGCTGGGGCAGTGGCGCATATTATCGTTGTAGGGAATGAAAAAGGCGGAGCGGGGAAATCTACCGTTTCAATGCATGTAGCGACAGCATTGTCGCGCATGGGTCATAAAGTCGGCACGCTGGATCTGGATTTGCGCCAGAAAACGCTGGGCCGTTACATAGACAACCGCAACAAATTCTTGGCCAAACAACAGCTAGATCTGCCGACCCCCACTTATCACGACCTGCCAGAAGTTGACCCTGCCACGTTGCGCGAAGGCGAAAACGTTCTGGATCACCGGCTGTCTGCCGCCGTTGCGGGGCTGGAACCAGACAACGATTTCATTCTGATCGATTGCCCGGGCAGCCACACCCGCTTGTCGCAGGTCGCCCATTCGTTGGCTGACACGTTGATCACGCCCCTGAATGACAGTTTTATCGACTTCGACCTTTTGGCCCACGTGGACAGTGACGGTGAAACAATCACGGGCCCTTCCGTGTATTCCCAAATGGTCTGGAACGCGCGGCAATTGCGCGCGCAGGCTGGTTTTGAACCGATTGATTGGATCGTTGTGCGCAACCGGATGGGCGCACAGAACATGGTCAACAAACAAAAGATGGAAGCGGCCATTGAAAAACTGTCGCGCCGGATCGGGTTCCGCACAGCGCCCGGTTTCAATGAACGTGTTATTTTCCGCGAACTGTTTCCACGGGGTCTGACCCTATTGGATCTGCGGGACCTTGGCGTAAAGGGGCTGAACATTTCAAATGTCGCCGCCCGTCAGGAACTGCGCGAACTCATCAAATCGCTGAACCTTCCGGGCGTAACTGTCGATTTCTAGGACTTGGCCGTGTGGGGGTTAGTTGATCCCCATACTGTCAAAGCGGCCAGTGACCCGTGGCGAAAAACGTCGCCGCAGCACAAGGTACCACCAAGCACCAAAGACCAACACAAAGACGCCTAATACAATCATACCAAGGGTCATAATCGCGTCGGTATCCCCCGCGATGGCCAACAGTGCCTTCGCGGTCACCCACTCAATAACAGGTGTTACGTCAATATCTGTCCAGTGCCGGTCTGACGGGGCATCAGGCACAATCACGTCAGCAACAGCGGCAGCTACACGTTCTTCCGCGGTCGGAATGGCCACGACTTCTTGTGCAGGCGAGCTGCTTGCAATGAGGTCTCCAATGGTCGACACCAACCCAATTGCAAACAACCCACCGATAAGTCCGATCAAAACCTTGCGGACACCAAATTTGCGGCGGGGTGTTTCAAGAACGGGCTCTTCAAACGTAGGCTGAACAGGCGCTGGTTCTGGGGCATAGGTTGGCTCGAACGACTGGGCAAACTGCGCATCATTATCAGCGGCACCATCATCACCTAATCCGCTGCGCTGTTTCCAAAGCGGGACATTCGAAGCTGGCTGCGCTGCAACGTCATGGTGCAGGTCAGCTTGCAACGTTGGCATCTGGACCCGTGCAGGTTCCATCATGGTTGGTTCAGGCTGAACAGGGGCATCTTTGCGAAACACCAACTTGCCAAGGGCAAGTAGGCCAATCGCACCGGCAAGTTTAGACAGCAAACCAAACACAGTTAGGTCCCCAGCCGCTGGCGGGGCTAAAGCAACCTCGCGCGCTTCCATAAACGGCCAAACAACGATCGGGTTCGAGGGCATAACCAACCCTTCATCAAAGAATGCTTCTTCCGTCAGATCATCCCACGACCCCATCGAACGGAGCTTTCCGTTATACGTAATGACAGGCCCCACGGTTCCGAACCCCGACATGCCACGCATCAGCAAATCTGGCGTGATATTATCGAAATCCTCGTTCGGGGATGTGAAATAGGCGATGCCCAGAATGTCCGTTTCAGAATGCCCATCTGCCGCCACAAGCGGTACCATAAACACATGATCATCCGTGCCTTTGCGTTCAATCGTCAGGCGGTATGCAAAATCCAAAACCGGCTGCGCCTGAACCATGACTTCGCGGATGTCAGACATGTCACGCGACTTGTCAAAATCGGCAATGTCGACAGTGTCTGGTGGGCCTTCTGCTAAGGCGACGGCGTCCTTCGCGGCAGATTTGTTCATTTCAACTTGTAAGAAATAGCCGCCAACAAGGATGGCAACAGCAATAAGCCCCAAACCCAAAGGCCCGAGACGTAGAAATCTATAAATCAAATTGGCATAGCCCATTCTGGGAACTCCGATCGCAACAATGCCATCAAAGATTGCAAGGCATATCGGGCGAAATTCAGGCAACAGCGCGTCAATTTCACGTAAGGGTTGTGCCGAATACTAGCCCTCTAACCCCTTGAGGATTGGGCAATCTGGTCGCCCGTCACCTGCGCAGTCACGCACCAAATCCGATAGGGTCGCTGCCATGTCTTGTAGGCCCGCGATCTTGGTTTCGATCTGCGCTAAATGGTCTTTCGCGATGGCGCGCACATCTGCGCTTGCGCGATCTTGATCTTCCCACAGGGCCAACAGGTCACGACAATCATCGACCGAAAATCCAAGGCTGCGGGCACGGGCAAGAAACGTCAATTTATGCACATGCGCCTCGCTGAAATCGCGGTAGCCGTTTGCAGCACGGTCCGGCGTGATCAGCCCGATGTCTTCGTAATAGCGGATTGTTTTCGCAGGCAGGCCAACGCGATTTCCGACATCTTTGATGTTCATACTGTCACCCACCGCAGGCGCAACGCATTGCCGACAACCAGCACGCTAGAGGCCGCCATCGCCAAGGCGGCCAGTTGCGGGGTCAAAAGCCCCAAGGCCGCAACAGGGATTAATACGACATTGTATCCAAACGCCCACCCAAGGTTCTGCCAAATGTTGCGCAACGTGCGACGGCTGACTTCGATCCCGCGCGCGACGCCCATTGGGTTGCCAGACACAAGCACCACATCGGCGGCGTCCACGGCTATGTCGGTGCCGTTGCCCATGGCAATACCAACATCCGCCGCCGCCAACGCCGGTGCGTCGTTAATACCGTCACCCACAAATGCGACTTTACCGTTGGCTTGCAACGCCCGCACCGCGTCGACCTTACCGTCGGGCAAAACACCCGCGATGACAGTTTCGATCCCCAATGACGCGCCCAGCGCCTCGGCCGCCGTCGCTGTGTCACCCGAAATCATCACAACCTCGACCCCTTGGGACTTGAGCGCTTCCACTGTCGCCCGCGCGGTCGGCTTTATGTCATCCGTCAAGGTTAAGACGCCCGCAAATGTGCCATCAATCGCGACCATCACTGCGGTCTGTCCTGCGGGAACATCAACCTGCTCGGTTACACCGTCCCAAGCCATCATGGCTGCATTTCCAACCACAATTCGGCGCCCTTCAACAACGCCCTGCACCCCGTGACCGGGGATTGTTTCGACGTCTTGTGCGGTAGGTAAATGCGGGCCAGCCAAGGCCACAATAGGCCCCGCCAACGGATGCGTTGACGCGGCTTCAACAGCGGCAACCGCTGCAAGATCGACCGCTCGCAAAGTGCTTGAAACGACAACTGGCGCACCGACCGTAAGGGTGCCGGTCTTATCAAAGGCCACGGTCTTCACACCCTGCAACCCCTGCAGCGCGTCACCCCGCCTGAACAACACGCCCAATTCAGCAGCGCGCCCCGTACCAACCATAATGGATGTCGGCGTCGCCAACCCCATCGCACAAGGGCAAGCAATGATTAAGACAGATACGCCGGCAACCAAGGCAGACGGTAAGCTGCCAACAGCCAACCAAACCAACACAGTCAACGCCGCGACCACCATCACGGCCGGAACAAACCACAAGGTTATTTTGTTAACCAAATCTTGCACCGGCAGCCGCGCACCTTGGGCCTGTGCAACCATATCGATGATGCGGGCCAACATGGTATCTGCGCCCACGGCCTGTGCCTCCATTACCAAGGCGCTGTTGCCATTCACGGTGCCAGCAACCACCGCATCGCCGATGCCCTTTTCAACGGGGATGGGCTCGCCAGAAATCATCGCCTCGTCGATAACGCCCTGCCCTTTGGTCACGACGCCATCCACAGGAACGCGCGCACCCGCCGCGAGGTGCACCCTATCGCCAATCGCAACATCGCCGACCTGTATGTCCTGCATCTGCCCATCCCGTTCAACGCGCGCCGTTTCAGGACGTAACCCGATCAACCGTTTTATCGCGGCACCCGTGCGCCCCTTTGCACGTGCCTCCAACCAGCGACCAAGTAAGATAAGCGTCACAATCACACCTGCCGCTTCGAAATAAACCGCAATCGCATCTTGCGGCAAAGCAGACGGCGCAAATGTTGCCACAGTGGAATAGGCCCATGCCGCCGTTGCCCCCAAAACCACAAGCGAATTCATATCTGGCGCACCGCGCAGTAAGGCAGGCACCCCCAATTGATAAAACCCGCGTCCCGGCCCAACCAAGACCAAGGTCGCCAAAACAAACTGCGCACCCCAAGATACCGACAGCCCGACATGCGCCATGATCCAATGGTGGAAAGGCGGGTAAATATGCCCGCCCATCTCGACCACGAATAAGGGCAATGTCAAAAATGCCGCCCACAAAACCTGACGCCCCAAGGCGGAAACATCAGCAACCTTCGCGACCACTTGTGCGCTTTGGGCTATGGCCTGCGCAGGATAACCAGCCTGAGTAGACGCCTCTGCAATGCGACCCACTAACTTGTCGGGCGCTTCTACAATCGCGGTGTGATTGGCTAAATTCACATGGGCAGATGTCACGCCCCCGACAGCGGACATTGCCTTTTGCGCACGCGCCGCGCAGGCGCCGCAATTCAACCCTTGGATTTCAAAACGTAATGTGGCCATGGCAGGCTCCTTCTCACCCTCCATAAAGGTTCCAGTGACTAGAAGGTCAAGTTATTTTTCTGGCCTTATTTCGGGATCAACTCTGGCCCTATCTGAGGGAAGAACAAATCGAGATAGTATTCAAATCGCGCGAACGCGCCCTTGATTCTTTTCGGAGGTTAAAATGGACGGACTGACAGCAAACGACTTGAGCCACGTGATTGACGCCGACCGCGCCCACGTTTGGCACCACCTGATCCAACATAAGCCGTTTGAAACGGGCGAACCGAAAATCATCGTTGAAGGCAAAGGCCTTCGCGTGTGGGACCAGCATGGCAAGGAACACCTAGATGCCGTTGCCGGTGGGGTCTGGACCGTCAACGTCGGCTACGGCCGTGAAAGCATTGCGAACGCTGTGCGCGACCAAATTTTAAAGATGAACTTTTTCGGCGGCACCGTCGGCACGATTCCGGGCGCATTGTTCGCAGAGCGGCTGATCGAAAAGATGCCAGGCATGAGCCGCGTTTACTATGCCAATTCAGGGTCCGAAGCCAACGAGAAGGGTTTCAAAATGGTCCGCCAGATTGCACACAAACGCTATGGCGGCAAGAAGCACAAAATTCTGTACCGCGACCGCGACTACCACGGCTCGACAATTGCCTCGATGTCCGCAGGTGGCCAAGACGAACGCAATGCACAATACGGCCCCTTCGCACCCGGTTTCATCCGCGTTCCCCACTGCATGGAATACCGCAAGCACGAACAAGACGGTGCACCGGAAGAAAACTACGGCGAATGGGCCGCGAACCAGATCGAAGAAGTCATCCTGCGCGAAGGACCCGATACGGTTGGCGCATTGTGCCTTGAGCCTGTAACAGCCGGTGGCGGCGTTATCACCCCACCCGAGGGGTATTGGCCCCGCGTCCAAGAGATTTGCAAAAAATACGACATCCTGCTGCACATCGATGAAGTTGTCTGCGGTGTTGGCCGGACCGGCACATGGTTCGGGTATCAGCACTACGGCATCCAGCCTGACATCGTGACAATGGCCAAAGGTGTGGCCTCTGGTTACGCGGCCATTTCGGTCTGTGTTACGACCGAAGCCGTGTTTGACATGTTCAAAGACGACGCCAATGACCCACTTAACTACTTCCGCGACATTTCCACCTTTGGGGGCTGCACATCTGGCCCTGCCGCCGCGATGGAAAACATGCGTATCATCGAAGACGAAGGATTGCTGGACAACACAACCGCCATGGGCGCACGTTTGGTTGCCAACCTAAACGCGCTCGCCGAAAAGCACGCCGTCATTGGCGATGTGCGCGGCAAGGGCTTGTTCTGTGGTGCAGAATTGGTCGCTGACCGCGGCACCAAAGAAGCAATGGACGAAAAGATGGTCGGTGCAGTTGTTGCCGATTGTATGAAACAAGGCGTCATCATCGGGGCCACCAACCGGTCAGTGCCAGGGAAGAACAACACCTTGTGTTTCTCGCCCCCGTTGATCGCGACTGCGGATGATATTGATGAAATCACCACAGCTGTTGATGGCGCACTAACCCGCGTGTTCGGTTAATCCGCGACAGACAAGCAGGCCTAAACCTTACGTCGGGTCCAACTTTTTTAATCCTAATGAAAACGGGGCGAGTTCAGCAGTGGACCCGCCCCGTTCTTTTGGCGATAGTGGGGTCATATTGATACAGAGGTCATTCATGCTGCGTTCCATTCTCGCCTTCCTATTTCTCACGATCGCCCTTCCAGCTGCGGCACAGAATTCCTGTGAATACGCCAACGACAACGAATGCGACGAGGCGCGATACGGCGGCCAAGGGTACTGCGACGATGGAACCGACACGAACGATTGCAGCCTTCTCAGCATCGGCGCAAACAATGACAGCTGCACCTTTGCCAATGACGGTGAATGTGACGAATATCGGTTCGCTGGTACAGGGTCCTGCCAAGACGGTTCAGACCGGACCGATTGCGCGGCATGGGTTATTCAGCGCGAAAGCGACTTTCTAGACCGCGCGCGGGCGCTGGGTGTTGGGTCGCTCGACATTGGAAACCTTGGCGACAACACATGCCGTTGGTCAAATGACGGCGAATGTGACGACGTGTTCTTTGGCGGCACTGGCGCGTGTGATCGGGGCACAGACGCCACGGATTGCTTGGCAGAGGTTCAGTTCACCGCAAACGTTACACCGACCGACGCAGGGGGTGATAATTCATGCGAATACGCCAACGACAACGAATGTGACGAAGCCCGATACGGCGGCGGCGGTTATTGCAACGACGGTACAGACACGGCCGACTGTCGCCAACTTGCTGCCGGTCTGGATGATGACAGCTGCGACTGGGCCAATGATGGTGCCTGCGACGAGCTGCGCTATGGCGGTGGTGGCCAATGTTTAGACGGAACGGATGCCACAGATTGCGACAATTACGGCACCTCTCCCGAGGCCCTTGCGCGCCTCTTGGAACTGGTCCCCGCCAACCTGCGCGGCCAATTGGGTGATGACAGTTGCCAGTATTCCAACGATGGCGAATGTGATGACGTCGCCTTTGGTGGTACGGTCTATTGCGCAACCGGCACCGACGCGACCGACTGCCGCGCCATGGCGCTCGGCGGCGAAGACAGCTGCCGTTGGGCCAATGATGGTGAATGCGACGAACCGGGCATTGGCACGGACAATTGCACATCCGGTACCGACGTGACCGATTGCGCCGATGTTGCCTACCTGCGCAACCGCAATGACAGCTGCAACACCGCGTTCGACGGCATTTGCAACGAAGCATCGGGCGGCGATGGCACCTGCGAGGCGTTCTCTGACACGGCCGATTGTTTGGGTCGCTCCCGCCCCGCCGGTCTAGAAAACCATTTCTTTGGTCGTGATGACCGGTTCTTGGTCGACACGACACAGATGCCTTGGCGTGCGATTGGGTCGCTTGAACTGCAGGACGGCACGTGCACTGGCACCCTTGTTGGTCCGTCTTTGGTTCTCACCGCTGCCCATTGTGTAACCGACACAGGAGATGAAACACTGGTCCCCGTTAGTTTCACTGCGGGCCTGACCCAAGGCACATCGCAAGGCGAAGCCAAGGTGACGGGTGCGGTGTTCGACCCGTCGTACGACCCTGCAACCCAGCCTGCCGGTGGCGGTAATGGCCATGACTGGGCACTGGTCGTTCTGGACCGCGACCTTGGTAATGAAATCGGCTACCTTGATGTGCACGAATTGACAGCCACAGACCTGAGCCAAATTGCGCGGTCTGGCTTGATTGTTAATCAGGCGGGTTACAGCTGGGACACGGGCGACAATATGTCGGGCAACGAAGGGTGCCGCGTTGTCGAAGCGTTTGAAGATAATTCCATCTTGCACGAATGCGACACAGCGCAAGGCGACAGTGGTTCACCATTCTTGCTGAACGTTGATGGCGACTGGAAAATCGTCGCAGTGGACAGCCAGTTCTTCGACGATGAAAACAACAAAACCCCGTTCGCACAAGCCAACCTCGCCGTAGACAGCCGAGCGTTTGCGGCAATGGTAGCCCAGCAGCGATAAGACCAGTTCACTTCCGCCATGGATCCAGTTAAACAGGATCCATGGCTTTACCTGTCGAAACCTTTTTCTTGCACCCAGATGCCGAAGGCACGTTGCAAACCCAAATCCGCCAGTTGGTGGCCGAAGGTATCTTGGCAGGCCGGTTTAGACCTGGTGAGAAATTGCCGTCTTCGCGCAAGCTGGCAGAACATTTGGGCGTCAGCCGCATAACCGTAACGCTGGCCTTCACCGAACTGCTTGCTGATGACTACATTGTTGCGCATGGGCGGTCCGGCTATTTCGTATCTGAAAACGCACCTGAACCGCCTAACTTTCCGGCGACCGCACCTGAACAAAGTACGGTGGATTGGAACCGCGCTGTTGGGCAGCGTTTCACGACCAATAACACAATCCGAAAACCATCCGATTGGGCCAGCTATCGGTATCCGTTCATTTACGGCCAAGCCGACCCATTGCTGTTTGATTCCGCCAACTGGCGCCTTTGCGCGCTAGAGGCTCTGGGTCGCAAAGATTTCAGCGCCCTAACGGCGGATTATTACGATGATGATGATCCGAAATTGATCGACTTCATTGCCCGCCAAACCCTCCCAAGACGGGGCATCTTGGCAAAACCAGATGAAATCTTGCTGACGCTTGGTGCCCAAAACGCGCTTTGGTTGACCGCACAGGTCCTGCTTACCCAACGCCGCACCGCTGCAATTGAAGACCCGTGTTACCCCGCCTTGCGCGACATTTTGGAACAATCGCGGTGTCACCTGCATAAGATCCCAGTCGATGGCGACGGCCTTCAATGCGATGATTTGCCCAATGGTACTGATGTTGTGTTCACGACGCCCAGCCACCAATGCCCCACAGCGGCAACCATGCCAATGTCACGTCGTCAGGCGTTGTTGGAAAAGGCGTCGAAGGACGATTTCCTTATTGTCGAAGACGACTATGAATTCGAAATGTCGTTCTTAAAACCGCCCTCACCCGCGCTAAAGTCGTTAGATAAGGACGGACGGGTCATCTATGTTGGCTCTTTCTCGAAATCGCTTTTTCCGGGATTGCGCCTTGGCTATCTTGTGGGCCCTGCGCCATTTATCCGCGAAGCACGGGCCCTACGCGCCAGCGTGTTGCGTCACCCGCCCGGCCACATTCAAAGAACGGTAACATATTTCCTTTCGCGTGGTCATTACGATGCCCTTGTACGGCGCATGTCACGCGCCTTTCATGACAGACGCACTACCATCGATCGGGCGGTAAACGAACACGGCCTCACCGTGGCCGGTCGTGGGAGCTTTGGCGGGTCATCTTTATGGATGCGCGCACCCGATCACATCGACACCCGCAAACTTGCACAACGGCTGGCACCGCATTCGGTGTTGATCGAACCGGGACACGCATTCTTCGACGGACCAAACCCACCGAAAAATTTCTATCGCCTTGCCTATAGCTCCATCGCAACCCCGCGAATAACTGAGGGCGTTGCCATCGTCGCACGCACACTCAATGAAATGAGCTAACCAAAGTACCACCAAGGCAGAGAACCGCCGCAACAAATATTAAGACCAAAAATCTCAATAATGATTTCTGGCGATAAACGAGCGCAACAACTGGACCTAACGCAGGCCAGCTTGAAATCATAATGTCCGATCAAACTTGCTCAAAGGGGATTCCCAAATGAAAATGACGACCGAAGAAGCCTTCGTAAAAACCTTGCAGGCGCATGGTATCGATAATGCGTTCGGTATCATCGGTTCTGCGATGATGCCTATCTCGGACATTTTCCCAGACGCGGGCATTACGTTCTGGGACTGTGCGCACGAAGGGTCCGCCGGCATGATGGCTGATGGTTACACCCGCGCCACCGGCGCAATGTCGATGATGATCGCGCAAAACGGTCCCGGCATCACCAACTTCGTGACCGCAGTAAAAACCGCCTATTGGAACCACACACCGTTGTTGCTGGTCACACCGCAAGCGGCGAACAAAACAATCGGTCAGGGTGGCTTCCAAGAAGTCGAGCAAATGAAGTTGTTCGAAGACATGGTTGCCTACCAAGAAGAAGTCCGCGACCCATCCCGCGTCGCGGAGGTTTTGACCCGTGTGATCAGCCAAGCGAAACGTTTGTCTGGCCCAGCACAACTGAACATCCCGCGCGATTTCTGGACACAAGTCATCGACATTGAAATCCCAGAGCCTATCGAATTCGAAGTGTCTCCTGGTGGTGAAAACTCCATCGCGCAGGCGGCTGAGTTGATTTCGAATGCGAAAAACCCTGTCATCCTGAACGGCGCGGGCGTTGTTTTGTCAGCAGGCGGCATCGATGCGTCCAAAGCACTGGCCGAACGTCTGGATGCTCCGGTTTGTGTTGGTTACCAACACAACGATGCCTTCCCAGGCTCACACCCATTGTTCGCAGGCCCATTGGGCTACAACGGGTCCAAAGCAGGCATGGAATTGATCAAAGAAGCCGACGTTGTTGTCTGCCTCGGGACACGCCTCAACCCGTTTTCCACACTGCCGGGTTACGGCATGGAATACTGGCCGGCCGATGCAAAGATCATTCAGGTCGACATTAACCCAGACCGGATCGGCCTGACCAAAAAGGTTACGGTTGGTATCGTGGGTGACGCTGCAAAGGTCGCAAACGGTATCCTTGCTCAGTTGTCCGACACCGCCGGCGACGCAGGCCGCGCAGACCGCAAAGCAAAGATCGCTAACGCGAAATCCACATGGGCACAGCAACTGTCGTCTATGGATCACGAAGACGATGATCCAGGCACAACATGGAACGAACGTGCACGCGCAGACAAACCAGACTGGATGTCACCACGCATGGCATGGCGCGCGATCCAATCTGCCCTTCCGCGCGAGGCGATTATTTCGTCTGACATCGGCAACAACTGTGCCATCGGCAACGCCTACCCAGACTTTGATGAAGGTCGCAAATACCTTGCTCCGGGCCTGTTTGGGCCATGTGGCTACGGCCTGCCTGCTATCGTTGGCGCGAAAATTGGCCAACGTGATGTGCCGGTTGTTGGTTTTGCCGGTGACGGCGCTTTTGGTATCGCAGTCAACGAACTGACAGCCATCGGTCGCGGCGAATGGCCTGCGGTGACGCAGATCGTCTTCCGCAACTACCAGTGGGGCGCGGAAAAGCGGAATTCCACACTTTGGTTCGACGATAACTTCGTCGGCACAGAGCTGGACGAAGAAGTGTCCTACTCTGGCATCGCCAACGCCTGTGGCCTGAAAGGTGTGGTTGCCCGCACCCAAGAAGAGCTGACAGCCGCGTTGAACCAAGCGATCAAGGATCAGATGGAAAATGGCATCACCACATTGATCGAAGCCATGATCAACCAAGAGCTGGGTGAACCTTTCCGCCGTGACGCGATGAAGAAACCCGTCGCTGTGGCCGGTATTTCCAAGGACGACATGAAGCCGCAAAAGACAGCCTAAGGGCTTGCTAAGATGGGTTGAGGCGGTGACACTTGCCGCCTCAGCCACACGACCCAAAGGGACCCCGAACATGACCGCAAGCTTTTTGTCTGACGCACAAGCACAACCGCCAGCCTCACTAATATCGCTTGCCCAAAAAGCCCCCAGCCCGCGCGTTGCCATTGCCCGTGCAGGTGCACCATTGCCCATGAAAGCCGCCAAAGAAGCAACCGAGGCCAACATGATGGTCCCGCTGTTCACTGGCGAACGTCACATGATCGAAGACGAAGCTGCCAAGCTGGATTGGGACATATCTGAATTCGAAATTATCGATGCCGACGGCGAAGTCGAAAGCGGCATGGCCGCTGCCAAAGCATGCGGCGATGGTCGTGCCGATGTTCTGATGAAAGGCCAGTTGCACACCGACGCCTTCATGCGTGCCGCAGTCGCGCGCGACAACGGGCTGCGCACAGGCAAACGGTTTGTCCACATTTTCCACATCACGACCGCTGATGGCACCGGATCGATTACCATCTCCGACGCCGCGGTAAACGTGTCACCAAACCTCGACACCCGCAAAGACGCCACCGGCGAGGTCGTGTCGCTGCTGCACAAACTGGGCAATGCTCGCCCCAAGGTCGCGTTCTTGTCTGCCACAGAATCCCCGATCGAAAGCGTTCCGTCTTCCATGGAAGGTCGCGAATTGCGCGATTGGGCACAGGCCAACATAGACGGCGCGGATTTCTCTGGCCCGCTTGCGTTTGACCTGATCATGGCCCCCAAAGCCGTTGCCGCCAAGAAGATCACTGGCGATCCCGTTGCTGGCCAGGCGGACGCTATCATCGTGCCCGACATCGTGTCAGGCAACGCATTGTTCAAATCGTTTGTCTATCTAGGCGGGGGTTGCGCAGGTGGCATCGTGATGGGCGCAAAGGTACCGATCCTTTTAACCTCGCGCGCAGATCCAGCCGCTGCACGTCTCTCCTCAGTCGCGCTTGGCGCAATCATGGCAAACGCATGATTTTAGTTATCAACGCAGGGTCCAGCTCGATCAAGGTCGCATTGTTTCAGCCCGATTTGACCGAGGTGATGAAAGGCCAAGTCAGCGGCATTGGCGGGTCATTGGCCCATATTGAACTGGGCACCGATGACAGAAACATCGCAGCCCCAGATCACGATGCAGCCCTTAACGCCATATTGAACAGCCTGTCTGTGCAAGGGATCAGCACGGATCAATTGACCGCTGCGGCGCATCGCGTTGTCCATGGTGGCACGTCGCTTGTCGCGGCAACCCCGATCACGGATGAGGTCATCGAAGGAATTGAGGCCGCAATTCCGCTGGCGCCACTGCACAACCCCAACAACCTTGCAGGCATCCGTGCCCTTCAATCGCTTGCACCAAATCTTCCTCAGTTCGCGTCTTTTGGAACTGCATTTCACGCAACAAACCCTGACGTGGCCACTGCCTATGCCATCCCAAAAGACGACCGCGATATGGGTATTCGCCGTTACGGTTTCCACGGTTTGTCCTATGCGTGGATCGTCACCCAATTCGAAGACCGGTTACCCGACCGGTTGTTGGCCCTACACCTTGGGTCCGGCGCATCCCTGTGCGCTATCCACAAAGGCAAATCCGTTGCAACATCTATGGGGTATTCACCCCTCGATGGCCTGACGATGGGCACACGGTCCGGCGCAATTGATGGTATGGCCGTCTTGCGCATGGCGGAACTTCACGGCGCGGTCGAAGCCTCGCGTCGGTTAAACAAGGACAGCGGCCTAAAGGGGCTGGGCGGGGCGAACGACATGCGCCTTTTGCTGGCTGCAGACACACCAGAAGCTGCCTTTGCAGTTGATCATTTCTGCTATTGGGCCGCACGGCACGCAGGCTCTGCGATTGTGGCAATGGGGGGCGTCGATGCGGTGGCGTTCACCGGCGGTATTGGTGAAAACGCTCCCGAAATCCGCGACCGCATCATGGCGCACCTCGCCTTTTTGGGGGACGTCCCTGTGCATGTCGTCAAAGCCCAAGAAGAACGCCAAATCGCCAGCGACGCGATCCGGAACGGTGCCCTATAGTGGATTGGCTGCTCGGCATAACCGCGCTTACGCAAACAGAATTTCTTATTCTGGTCGCAATCACATTCATCGCGGGCGTCGTACGCGGCTTTTCTGGATTTGCATTGTCGGCCATGGTCATGGCCACCGCAGTGATCATCCTTCCTCCAATCGCCTTGATCCCAATGTTGTGGTGGCTGGAAATGTCGGCCTCACTTCTCATGATCAAGAATGGCTTCAAAGAAGCCGACCGCCCCATGACCTACGCGCTGGTCCTTGGGAACATCATCGGCTGGCCGATTGGTTTGAATCTCACGATGGCCCTGCCTGTCGATACTTCAAAGGCACTGGCACTTGGCATCATCGTCGTGTTGGCCGCCAGTCAATTGGCCAAAGTGCGCCTAAATTTCTTGGCCACGAAACCGGGTTTGTATGGCACCGGCGTTGTCGCAGGCATCGTATCCGGCATTTCGCACACCGGCGCGATGGTGATCGCGTTTTATGTATTGGCCGCTGACAAATCCCCGAACGTGATGCGCGCCTCGTTGGTGTTGTTCCTCTTCCTTGGCTCACTGTCCTCGATGATTATCTTGTTGATCTTTGGCGTTATGGATCTGTCAGGTGCCTCGCGGGGATTGGTGTTCGCACTGCCAACCATGCTCGGCGTGGTCGCCGGCCAACGGCTGTTCACCGAAAAACTGGCCCCTTACTATCGACCCGTCTGCTTGATCTTACTGATCAGCCTCGCGTCTATCGGCCTTGTCCGGACGATGCTTACATGACGATTTCCACCAAAACCGGTGTTCTAACGATTGCGTTAGGCACGGAAATCGGCAAATTGATACACGATTGCTACACACGCTGCTTGGGAGGGCGAAGATGAAAGATCAACCCATTCTAGATACGTCACCCAAGGTCTCTGACGAGGTCCGCAAAACCACATGTTACATGTGCGCCTGCCGGTGCGGCATCAACGTTCATATGAAAGACGGGAAGGTTGCCTATATCGAAGGCAACAAAGATCACCCCGTAAACCAAGGTGTGCTTTGCGCCAAAGGGTCGGCTGGCATTATGCAGGTCAATGCCCCGTCTCGCCTCAAAGCACCTCTCAAACGGGTCGGCCCACGTGGGTCTGGTGAATTTGAAGAAATCAGCTGGGACGAAGCCCTAGACATCGCGACAGGTCTTCTCAAACCGATCCGCGAAAAGCACCCCGAAAAACTGGCGTTCTTCACAGGCCGTGATCAATCGCAATCCTTTACCTCCATGTGGGCCCAAGGGTTCGGCACGCCGAATTATGCAGCGCACGGTGGGTTCTGTTCTGTCAACATGGCCGCCGCTGGCATCTACACGATGGGCGGTGCGTTTTGGGAATTTGGCCAACCTGATTGGGACCATACCAAAATGTTCCTGTTGTTCGGTGTCGCCGAAGACCACGACAGCAACCCGATCAAAATGGGTATCGGCAAAATCAAAAAACGCGGTGCGCGCGTTGTCGGCATCAACCCGATCCGCACAGGTTACAACGCTGTGGCCGACGATTGGTTTGGCATCACACCGGGAACCGACGGCCTGCTGATCATGGCGTTGATCCACGAGCTGTTTAAGGCCGGCAAACTCGACCTCGACTATCTCGCCCGCTTCACCAACGCCTCCTGCCTCGTCAACGAAGACCCGAAGTCACCGCAAAACGGACTGCTGCTGCGCGATGAAAACGGTGAACCGCTGGTGATCGACGCCAACACGGGCGAGCGAGCGCCATGGAACGGTAAAGGCGTCGAACCCGACTTGCGCCAAACCTACCGCCACGCGGGTGTCACCCATCGCCCCGTCTTCCACCTGATGGCGGATCGGTTCCTCGACACAAAATACGCGCCAGAAAACGTGGCGGACCAAACAGGGATCAGCGCAGATCGCATCCGCCAACTGGCCGCCGACATCGCGCATGTCGCCTTTGATGAAGCGATCGAGCTTGACCGCGAGTGGACCGATTTCCGCGGCAAGAAACACAGCAAAATGTTGGGCCGCCCCGTCTCTATGCACTCCATGCGTGGCATCTCTGCGCACTCGAACGGGTTCCAAACCTGCCGCGCGCTACACACGTTACAGATCATCCTTGGCGCTGTGGAAACGCCGGGCGGTATGCGGTTCAAACCGCCCTACCCCAAACCTGCAACAGCACACCCCAAACCCCACGGCAAGGTCACACCAGGCCAGCCGTTAAACGGCCCCCACCTTGGCTTCACCCACGGGCCCGAAGATTTGATGCTGCACGAAGATGGGTCCCCCATCCGGATCGACAAAGCATTTACATGGGAAAACCCGCTGTCATCGCACGGCATGATGCATATGGTCATCGCCAACGCCCACGCGGGCGACCCATACAAGATCGATACACTGTTCATGTATATGGCGAACATGTCGTGGAACTCGTCCATGAACACATCTGCGGTCATGGATATGTTGACCGACAAAGATGAAAACGGCGACTACGTCATACCGAACATCATCTATTCTGATGCGTACAGCTCAGAAATGGTCGCCTTTGCCGATCTGGTTCTGCCCGACACCACCTACCTTGAACGCCACGATTGTATCTCACTCCTCGACCGCCCGATCTGCGAGGCCGACGCCGTAGCCGACGCCATCCGCTGGCCGGTCATCGAGCCAGACCGCGACGTGCGCGGTTTCCAATCCGTCCTTTGCGAACTTGGCGCGCGGTTGGACCTGCCTGGTTTCGTTAACGAAGACGGCAGCCAGAAATATGCAGATTACGCCGACTACATCACCAACCACATGCGCCGTCCTGGCGTTGGCCCCTTGGCCGGTTGGCGCATGGGCGAAAACGGAACCCAAGGTGGGCGCGGCGAACCCAATGCTTCCCAGCTCGACAACTACATCGCCAACGGCGGCTTCTGGGTCGAACACGTTCCCGAAGAGGCGGCCTATTACAAACCGTTCAACATGGCCTACCAAGACTGGGCCGTGAAAATGTCGTTCTATGACAGTGTGCAGCCCTACATCTTTACCCCCTACGTCGAGCCGTTGCGCAAGATGCAATTGGCCGCCGAAGGCCACGGCCGCGTGCAGCCACCGGACCATTTGCGCCAACAGGTCAAAGAAACGATGGACCCGCTGCCCATCTGGTACGCGCCGCTGTCGGACGAGATGATCGACACGACCGAATTCGACGTCCACGCCCTCACCCAGCGCCCCATGGCGATGTATCACAGCTGGGGCACGCAAAACGCGTGGCTGCGCCAAATCCACGGTGTGAACCCGTTGTATGTGCCAACAAAAATTTGGGAAAAACACGGCTTTGCCGATGGCGATTGGGCCAAGGTTACGTCGCCTTCCGGCGTCATCACAGTGCCCGTTGCCCATATGGCCGCATTGAACGAAAACACGGTCTGGACGTGGAACGCCATTGGCAAACGCAAAGGCGCATGGGCGTTGGATGACGACGCACAAGAAACCACCAAAGGGTTCTTGCTGAACCACCTGATACACGAATTGCTGCCCGAAAAAGGCGATGGCATGCGCTGGTCCAACTCGGACCCAATCACAGGCCAAGCAGCATGGTTTGACCTGCGCGTAAAAATCGAAAAGTGCGTCACGCCTGCTGGCGACCAATGCCAACCCGAGGCACCAGCGCAAAAGGCTCCGGTCCCCAAAGGTCCGCCCACACTGGCATGGAAGGTCGGGAAATGATCCAATCACGTCTCGCCAAATCCATTGCCGGTGCGACCATCTGCGTGCTCATGGCCGGATCAATATGCGCGGACGAGTCCCCAACCACGTTCGATGCTTTGGTCGAAGCTGCGTTTGCAGAGAACCAGGCACGAAGAGACGCGTGGTCTGCGCGATATCCATCGTTCACCTATGATCCCGTTAAGCTCTTGGAACTGGGCGAACTCCATATGGAACTCTGGGGCGAAGTAGATGGCAAGATGGCCTCGCTCGGCAACACCGAAACGGTTGCAGCAGAACTTATTGGTGTCTACGAACCAGAAACGCGAACCTTCACTTGGGGCTGGGCGACCGACGACTTCCCCAACATGGGTAGGACCGCCGTGGATGCCGTCCGCGCATACGGCGAAGTCCACGACATCGAAGAACTGACAAACGCCAGCAGGGAAGACCGACCTGCCTTTGCCAGTGTCAGCAATGCAATTGCAGCCCTGCTCGGCGACCTACAGTTCGAAGATGTGTTAAGGGAGCGAAACGCCCCTCATAAAATGATCTTCTTCGGTGTGCCGCGTGGCCAACAGAATGGAACAAACAGCTGATGAACCGTACCCTCCTTCTGATATTCGCAGCCCTCGCCCTGATGATCGGTTCTTTCATCTGGTTCGTCGCCACATGGGATAAATCCGCAGAGCAGCCAATCTCTTGGGGTGCCCCCGAGCAATACCAAACCCATACCGGACCCATACCAAACCCATACGGTGTTTTATGACCACTTTACCCACCTCAACCGACAAGAAACTCGGCCTCGTCATCGACCTCGATACGTGTGTCGGATGCCATGCCTGCGTGATCTCGTGCAAAGGGTGGAACACCGAAAACTACGGTGCACCCTTGTCGGATCAGGACCCCTATGGTGCGGAACCATCAGGGACATTCTTGAACCGTGTACATTCGTATGAAATCCAGCCCGAAGCGGCACCAGCACAGCTGATCCACTTCCCAAAATCATGCCTACATTGCGAAGACGCGCCTTGCGTTACGGTGTGCCCAACGGGTGCCAGCTACAAGCGGGTCGAAGACGGCATCGTGTTGGTGAATGAGCAAGACTGCATCGGATGCGGGTTGTGTGCATGGGCCTGTCCGTACGGAGCACGCGAGATGGATGCCACTGAAAAGGTTATGAAAAAATGCACCCTGTGCGTTGATCGTATCTATAACGAAAACCTGCCCGAAGAAGACCGTGAACCAGCCTGCGTGCGCACCTGCCCTGCTGGCGCGCGCCACTTTGGCGACTTCGCGGACCCTGATAGCAACGTGTCCAAACTGACCGCTGAACGTGGTGGAATGGATCTGATGCCGGAAATGGGCACCAAGCCGGTCAACAAATACCTGCCACCCCGTCTGAAAGACCGCGACCGCTCGCAGGACGTCGATATCCTCGCGCCGCTGCTGGACCCCGTTGCCACAGAGTCCACTGGGTTCCTTGGTTGGCTTGATAAGGCGCTAGAAAACATGCCCGGAGGGAAGACCTAATGCATCCCGCACCATCCGTAATTTTATTTTCGACTTTATCCGGTTTGGGGTTTGGCCTGTTGGCGTTTCTGGGCCTTGGCATGCCGGCCCCGACAGGGTTTAGCGCATTCGTTTGGTTTACGTTGGCATACCTTTTGGCCGTTGGCGGGTTGATCGCGTCGACCTTTCACCTTGGGCACCCTGAACGAGCGATGAAAGCCTTCAAACAATGGCGGTCGAGCTGGCTGTCCCGCGAAGGTATCTGTGCCGTCGTTGCCCTGATTGTTATGGCAATTTATGGCGCAGGGTTGGTGTTTGCAGACACACGTTTCACGCTGTTGGGTTATTTGGGCGCCGTATTGTCCGTGGGCACGGTTTTCACGACAGCCATGATTTACACACAGATCAGAACGGTGCCCCGTTGGCACAACCTGACGACACCCTTCATGTTCTTAAGCCTGTGTATTGCGGGCGGCGCATTGTTGTCGGGCCGCGTCAGCCTTGCCATTCCTTTATTGGTCATCGCAGCGGTAGCGCAAATCGCCCATTGGGTAGTTGGCGACAAGGCTTTTGCCAAATCAGGCACAACAATCGCCACAGCGACGGGCCTAGGCGCACGTGGCGATGTGCGGGCGTTTGAACCACCCCACACAGGCACGAATTATCTGTTGAAAGAATTCGTCTATGTGATTGGGCGCAAACACGCGACCAAATTGCGCATCATCGCTCTGGTGCTGATGGCGGTCGTTCCTTTGGTCGCTTTAACATTAACGCAAACCGACGCGGTGTCTGGTGTTGTTGTACACCTATTCGCAGCCATCGCTGTTATTAGCCATTTGGTTGGCGTGTTCGCGGCGCGTTGGTTGTTCTTCGCACAAGCTGAACATGTTGTGGGCCTGTATTACGGGAAACGTTAACCGCGTCAGCCCTACAAGTACGCATCATAGTCTGAAACCAAAAGATAGTCGGGGGCTTCGTCTTCTTCGACTGTCGCAAAGCGCCCAATCTTCATCTGGAATTCATTGTCGTTTCGGTCGTCATTGACCGTAGAGACTTCACCGATCAGCACGTCACCGCCCTCTCCCCAGAACGCGTGCCAAACGCCGGGTAACAACGTCACGCTTTCTCCTGGTTCTAGCTTTAACAATCCCCCTGCTTGCAACGTCACTAGGCGCCCATCAACAGGGACAGAAACGTCTGAGTCTGGGTCGATTTCACCTGTTGGCGTGCTGGCAAACAACTCAATCACCAATGAACCACCACCGCGGTTAATAATGTCTTCTGCTTTCAAAAAATGTTTGTGCATCGGTGATAATTGCCGCTCACGACTGATCATAATTTTTTCCGCGTACAACATGCCGGCTCCGCGCTTCAAATCTGCTTCCAAGCCGTTGCGCACTGTGAATAGGAACAACCCCAGTTCGTCGAACTTTCCCTGGCCATAGTCGGTAATGTCCCACCCCAAACCGCGCTCCTTGATCATTGTGTGATCGCTAGCTTTTAGATCAAGGGGTGATTGGTAAGCGAAAGGAGGCAGCACATAGCCAAACGAGCGAATAAATGCATCGCCTTCGGCCAAGACTGAATTAATGTGTGATCGTTTCATCTAAAGCTTCTTTCGCTAAAGTACGTTGACGGTTGCGTGAATTGGTTTGATGTTTCGACCTACGGAGGAGAACAAAGATGTTCGCCAAAGTCACCCAGAACTTTCAGGGTGCCGGCCTGTCCAATCTTCTCAAATCCATAAGACCGGTTTCACCAATGGCTCCGCAATCAACCTACTCCTCGATAGAAACGCTATTAAAACGCGGATGGAACTAATTCCGAATGCGTTGCTCGGTTTCCGCATCAAACAGATAAGCGCGACGCGGTTCGAACGTCAGGCTCACGTCCTGGCCCGCGCTCACACGTTCATCACCGCGTTCTTCGACGACAATCCGATCACCCGCAGGGCTTTCCAGATAGGCATAACTGACACCACCAAGGCTTTCGGTAAGATCCACACGCAGATCACCGCCCGTTGCGTCAATGGAAAGGTGTTCGGGGCGCAGGCCGACCTCTACTGCTTTTCCTTTATAGGCGGGCGCCACATCCATCTTGATGGATTGACCAAGGCCCGGAACATCAACCGCGCCATCACCGATGGTGCCTTTGATAAAGTTCATCGCGGGTGAGCCGATAAAACCAGCTACGAATTTGTTGTCAGGATCACGGTACAAATCCATCGGTGCGCCGACCTGTTCGATGTGGCCCAGACGCAGCACGACGATCTTATCCGCCAGTGTCATGGCCTCGACCTGATCGTGGGTCACGTAGATCATCGTCGCGCCGATTTCCTTGTGCAGGCGCGCGATTTCGACGCGCATTTCAACACGCAGTTCCGCATCAAGGTTGGACAGGGGTTCGTCGAACAAGAACACCTCAGGCCCGCGGACAATGGCGCGGCCAATGGACACGCGCTGTCGTTGACCGCCAGACAGGGCCGCCGGTTTACGATCCAAATATTCGTCCAGTTTCAGAATGCGGGAGGCTTCGGCGACCTTTTCCTTGATCTCGGCCTTCGGGTGACCGTTCATTTTCAGGCCGAAACCCATGTTCTCTTTCACGGTCATGTGCGGGTAAAGCGCATAGGTTTGGAACACCATGGCGATGCCGCGCTCGGCCGGATCCATGCGAGTAACATCTCGATCACCGATCGACATGCTGCCACCGGTCGTTTCTTCCAAGCCTGCGACCATGCGCAACAACGTGGATTTGCCGCAACCGGATGGGCCGACAAAGACGCAAAATTCGCCGTCTTCGATTTCTAGGTCGATCCCGTGAATGACCTGAACGGTGCCGTATTTCTTGATCACATTGTTAAGCGTTACGCCGGACATGGTCGTCCCTTTCCTAGGTGTTCGTTGCCGCTGCAGGGAAGTGCCAGTTGCTGGCTTCTTGCGAAATCGCCTGCGCGGTTGTTTTGATACGGGGCACAAGGCTTTCAAGCCCTGCGAGATTTGTACGTGCTGTGGTGCTGGTGACAGACAGGGCGCCCAGCACGCGGCCTGTTTCGGTCAGAATGGGAAGCGCCACGCAAATGATACCGGGTTCGTGTTCTTCGCGGTCAAACCCGTACCCGTTAGATCGGATATCGTTGAGTTCATTGCGCAGACTATCGACGCTGGTGTGGGTGGTATCTGTGAACCGGTGATAGCTTTGTTGTTCAAGCACGGGGCCAAGTTCAGCGTCTGGCAAGTAGGCCATCATCGCTTTGCCTACGCCCGTACAATAGGCCGGACCAACCTTACCCGCCTGACTGAACATAGGCACCGGATTGGCGGCGTTACGTTTGTCGACATAGATAACCTGCGCATGATCGAGCTGCGCAAGGTGCACAGTTTCGCCAACGTCTGCGCTTAGCTGATCGATCTGCGCGCGGGCAAGCGGCGCTAGGGATGCCGTCTGCCAAGCGGCATGGGCAAGGCGCACCAAACGCACGCCGGGGGCATAGGTTCCGCGGTCTGGATCGTAGGACAACATCCGTTGATTCGTCAGTGTCTGAACGAATCGATACAACGTTGCCTTTGGATATGGCGAGGTTTCCAGCAGTTCGGAAAACCGGACAGGTCGGGCAAAAGATGCTACCTGATCCAATACTTCCAATGCTTTACCGACTGTTCCGTCCCCTGATCCCGCCACGGGTTCCTCCACTAAATTGCGCGGGTCCTCCAACCTCGCTGTTGACAACCATGGGGGATTCGAGATTAGATTTCAATATTCAAAACTAAGTTTCAAATAATGAAACCAGTTTAGATGGAAGCTAAGGGAGGAAACCATGCATTCCATGTTGAAAGCGACCTGTGCGTCGCTCGCTTTGGGTGTCGCTGCGACATCCGTATCTGCTCAAGACCTGACGGGGACACTTCGTATCGTGTCTGACATGTCCAACCCTGCGCCACGCGCAGTAATGGAAGGCATGGCAGCTGATTTCGATGCGCTGCACCCTGACCTGACAGTCGAACTGGAAATTGTTGACCGCGAAGCGTGGAAAACACAGATCCGCAACGCACTGACAGCAAACGCACCGGACGTTGTGAACTGGTACGCAGCAACACGTATGACACCATACGTAGACGCAGGCCTGTTCATGGACATCTCCGATCTGTGGGATGACCCAGCCATGGCTGGTTTGGCATCCACCAAAGGTGCGATGACACTGGACGGCGCCCAGTGGGGCGTTCCGTATACGTACTACCAGTGGGGCGTTTACTACCGCAAAGACATCTTCGAAGAGTTGGGCCTGTCTGAGCCAACAACTTGGGACGAAGAAATTGCCAACTGTCAGGCAATCATCGATTCCGGCCGTAAGTGTTACACAATCGGGTCCAAGTTCCTTTGGACTGCCGGTGGTTGGTTCGACTACATCAACTCCCGCACAAACGGCTATGAGTTCCACATCCAGCTCGCAAACGGCGAAGTTGAATGGACTGATGAGCGTGTACGCGAAACATTCGCGAACTGGCGTCAGCTGATCGACATGGGTGCGTTCATCGAAGATCACCAGTCTTACAGCTGGCAGGAAGCGATGCCGTTCATGGTTGATGGGGAAGCGACTGCATACCTGATGGGTAACTTCTCTGTTGCGGCATTCCGTGACGGTGGCCTGACAGACGATCAGTTGGACTTCTACCAGTTCCCACAGATCAACCCTGATGTTGCACCAGCAGAAGATGCGCCAACAGATACGTTCCACATCCCAAGCGGTGCGCAGAACGTTGAAGCGGCAAAAGCATTCTTGCTGTATGTCACGTCCCCTGACGTTCAGTCTGCGATCAACGGCGGTGACGCCTTGGGTCAGCTGCCTGTAAACGCAGCGGCAAGCGTTTCTGATGACAAGTTCATTCAGGAAGGTTTCGACATGCTGTCCAACAACGCAGGCGGCGGCATCATGCAGTTCTTCGATCGTGATTTCCCAGCGGAAATGGCGTCCGTCGGCATGGAAGGCTTGCAGGAGTTCATGGTGTTCCCAGACAATCTGGATGACATCCTTGAGCGCCTCGAAGAGACACGTCAGCGCGTCTACGAATAATCATAAACTTGGGCGGGCGTAGATTTACGCCCGCCTAACCCCACAACTCATTTGCAAGCCGCCGTCGCGTCTTTCACATGCGTTGACCCGTCAGGAGACACCCCATGGCAACGGCCACTACCCCGAACCGCAGTTGGTATAAACGAAATGAAATCGCGGTGACGCCGTGGTTATTTCTGTTACCTGGCGTCATTTTCTTTGCACTTTACGTGATCTTCCCGATCTTCCAATCCTTCTGGATTTCCTTCCATGAATGGGACGGATTGGGCGAAAAGACTTGGGTGGGCACAGCCAACTATGAACGTCTTTTGGGCGGTGATCGGAAATTCGAGACATCGTTCTGGAACAACATCAAATGGCTGGTCCTGTACCTGCTGGCGATCCCAATGGGATTGTTTATTTCACTGTTCCTGAACCAGAAAGTCTTCGGGATCCGGCTCTATAAGTCGATGTTCTTCTTCCCCTTCGTGATTTCACAAGTGGTTGTTGGTTTGGTGTTCTCATGGTTCTACTTGCCGAACGATGGGCTGTTCGATGTGATCACCGGCCTTGTTGGGATCGACATTCGAGGCGGTGTACTGGGCAACCCTGACACGGCGACTTACGGCATCATCGCTGCGGGCCTTTGGCCGCAGACGGCCTATTGCATGATTCTGTACCTCACTGGCCTAAACGCAGTTGACCCCGAACAGGTAGAGGCCGCACGGCTGGATGGTGCTAAAGGGCACAAGATGCTTTGGTATGTGATCATTCCACAGCTGAAGCCGGCGACCTTCATTGCTTTTGTCGTCACGATCATCGGCGCGCTGCGTTCCTTCGATTTCATCGCGGTGATGACCAACGGCGGTCCATTCGGATCAACCCGCGTGCTGTCATTTTATATGTTCGAGGAATCCCTATCTGAATTCGGGTTCCGTATGGGGTACGGCGCGGCCATTGCCGTTGTCTTGTTCTTCATCATGCTGATCTTCATCACCTACTTCTTGTGGTCGATGTACCAAGACGAAAAAGGGGCACGCTGATGTTTCCCAAACCATTAGAAAAATCATCCCGCAGCTGGCAGATAACATATCAGATGTTGCTGCCTGTGGTGTTGATCATCTGGCTCCTGCCGTTGATCGCAGTGGCGATTTTCTCGATCAAGCCGGATGCGGACTTTGTGAACGGCAACTACTGGGGCGTCCCTTCCTCGTTCGAGTTCTTCACGAACTACGGTAAGGTCTTCTTTGAATCCGATATGCCCCGTTATTTGTGGAATTCGGTGTTGATCACGGTGCCCACAGTCATTGGCTGCATCATTTTGTCATCGATGACCGGCTTTGCCCTTGGCGTGTATAAGTTCCGCGGCAACCTGCTGATCTTTTTCATGTTCATCGCTGGTAACTTTGTGCCGTTCCAAATTTTGATGGTGCCTGTCCGCGACCTGACGTTGTCGTTGAACCTTTATGACACCAAGCTGGGCCTTGTTCTATTTCACGTCGCGTTCCAAACAGGGTTCTGTACCCTGTTCATGCGCAATTTCATCCGTGCCCTGCCGTTCCCGTTGATCGAAGCGGCGCGCGTTGAAGGCGTGGCAGAGTGGCGCATCTTTGTGTTCATCGTTTTGCCATTGATGAAGCCCGCATTGGCGGCTTTGGCGGTATTGATTTTTACCTTCATCTGGAACGACTATTTCTGGGCCATCGTTTTGACCCAAGGGCCAGACAGCCAGCCGGTAACAGCGGGGATTACATCGTTTAACAGCCAGTTCCGCGCAGCCTATCACCTGATGTCTGCTGGATCGATCGTCGCTGCCTTGCCGCCGGTGATCATGTTCTTTGCGATGCAAAAGCACTTTATCGCAGGCCTAACCCTTGGCGCTGTGAAATAACGGACGAAAAATGACAACGGATACCTTGCCTCCTGCGCCGCCACAAAAGGTGACGGCCGCTGAACCTGCCAGCCAGTTTTGGCGGGTCGATGATGCGCGCCAAACAATGGTTCTAAGCGCGGCCGGTGATCGGCTGCCGCAGGTGACTTATTGGGGTGCACGTTTGCCCGACGCGGAAGACCTGCCTGCCCTTCACGCAGCATCAGCCTATGATTTCACCGGCGGAATGCTGGATGAAAACCCTGATCTGTCGATCTGCCCTGAAGCCACCCAAACCTTTCCGGGCCAACCGGGAATGGAGCTGCGTTCGGGCACTGGGGCGCCCTTGCACCCAAGTTTTCGATTTGCGAATGCGGTGCAAGAAAGAGGCCGCTTGCTGCTGCACTATCAGGATGCGGACAACGCCCTTGGCTTACAGTTCACATTTGAGGCCGATGCCGAGACCCATATCATCACTTGCCAAACACAGCTGACGTCGGAAGAACCTGTGCACCTGAACTGGCTCGCTGCGCCTGTCATTCCGGCACCTCAGTATAGCAATGAGATGATCGATTTTTCGGGCCGGTGGTGCGGTGAATTTCAGATGAACCGCGTTCCGTGGACCGCCGGTATCAGGGCACGGGAAAACCGCACCGGCCGCACAGGGCATGAACATTTTCCTGGCCTAATTGTGCCGTGTGTCGGGGCGACAAATACACAAGGTGAAGCCTATGCGTTTCATTACGGTTGGTCAGGCGGCCACCGCATGGTTGCCGAAGAACTGCCCGACGGAAAAAGGCAGGTTCAATGGGGTAATGCGACCGGTCTAGAACTTGAGCCAGCGACCGAATTTTCAACCGCACCACTTTACCTAACGTATTCAAACACAGGGCTAAACGGCTGCGCTGTCAGCTTTCAACGTCACGTTCGGGACCGCATTGTGACATGGCCAAAGCCGGAAATTCCTCGGCCTGTTCATTACAACTGTTGGGAAGCGGTCTATTTCGATCATAAGCTGGATGAACTTTGCGAAATCGCCAATCGTGCGGCGGCCCTTGGGGCGGAACGGTTTGTGTTAGATGACGGATGGTTTGGGAAACGTGACGATGACACGTCTTCGCTGGGGGATTGGGCAATCGATGCCCGAAAATACCCCGACGGCCTAACCCCATTGGTCGATCATGTTCATGGGCTGGGCCTGACTTTTGGTATTTGGTTCGAACCTGAAATGGTGAACCCTGACAGCGACATTTTCCGTGCGAACCCCGATTGGGCGTTGGGCCAAGCGGACCAATTATTGGGCCGTCAACAAATGGTATTGAACATGGCACTGCCCGCCGTGCGCGACTATTTGTACGACAACATTGCTGCAGTCCTTTCGACCCATGAAATCGACTACATCAAATGGGACCATAACCGCGTACTACCAACACCAGATGCGGCTCAAACCCGTGGCACCTATGCCCTGCTAGACCGGTTGCGCACCGACTTTCCGGCGGTCGAAATCGAAAGCTGTGCATCCGGCGGTGGGCGCATTGATTTCGGCATTTTGCAACAGACCCAGCGGGTCTGGCTATCTGACAGCAATGACGCGATAGAACGATTGCGCATTCAGCACGATGCGGCGCTGTTTCTGCCTTTGGCGGTTACAGGCAGCCACGTCGGGCCACGTCATTGCCATACGTCGGGTCGTATATTGGACATTTCATTTCGGGCATGGGTCGCAGCCCAGCGCCACATGGGATTTGAAATGGACCCACGTGAATTGACCGATCACGAAGAACGCGTGCTGACGAACGCAACGGCATGGTGGAAAGCCAACCGCGACTGGTTGATCCAAGCAGACATCTTGCGCCTTGATTGCCCTGACCCTGCAGTCATTGCCGAACAACAAATGACGCCGGACGCCAGTAGGTTTGTGGTCTTTGCTGGGAAAACGGCGACGTCGAACCAAATCTCACCGCGTCCTTTACGGCTAACAGCGTTGCAAGCCGATGCAATGTATCGCGTAGGGTTGGTAAACAGTAGTGACATGTCCCGCTTGACCCGCGGAACACCTGCGTTAAAGGACGGCGAGATCACAGTGTCGGGTGCCTACCTTATGCAACATGGCGTAACCTTGCCTTGGGCCTTCCCAGACACGATGTGGGTTGTTGAAGGAGAGCGTTTATGACGCCGGAATGGATTGCCGCCGACTGGGGAACATCAAACCTACGCCTTTGGGCGATCGGTAAAGATGGGACTGTCGTGGGCGAACGCACATCTGAAAAAGGAATGGGCCAATTGGCCCCGGCCCAGTTTGAAGATGCATTGACTGAATTGGCCGCCGATTGGCTGGACCACACCAGCACTGTTGTTGCCTGTGGCATGGTTGGGTCGCGTCAAGGTTGGGTCGAAGCACCTTATCAAACGGCGCCTTGCGCAGTATGCCCTAAGACAATGGTCAAAGCTCCAGTAACGCGCGCCGATCTTAATGTTCACGTCATTCCTGGGATCAAACAAACCAATCCAGCAGCAGATGTCATGCGTGGTGAAGAAACCCAAATAGCTGGCTTTCTTGCAATGAACCCAGAATGGGATGGTGTGCTGTGCCTTCCTGGAACACATACAAAGTGGGTCCATGTTTCTGCCAATGAGGTGGTGAGTTTCCAAACGTTCATGACCGGTGAAATGTTTGCGTTGCTGGCAGGTCAATCTGTGCTGTCTCATTCAATTGCAGACAGTGGTTGGAACGACAGCGCATTTGACACGGCCCTTTCAACGACGCTGTCACGGCCGGAAGGGTTGGCAGGACGCTTGTTTGCATTGCGGGCTGCGCAATTGGTGAACGGAACCGATGCAATTACGCTACGGTCTGAGCTATCCGGCCTCTTGGTTGGCGCCGAATTGGCGGCTGCGAAACCTTATTGGCTTGGCCAGAACGTCGCCATCATTGGGGACGACGCAGTGTCTGCACCCTATGTCGCAGGACTGGCAGCGCAAGGCGTAGCCCCCGAACGCGCCGATGCAACGGCCATGACCCTTTCCGGTATTACGGCCGCTTTCAGACTATTGGAGACAACGACATGAGCCGCAACATCATTGCGATCTTACGCGGTATCACACCATCCGAGGCCGAAGCAGCGGCCATCGCACTTGTGGATGCTGGCATCACGACAATCGAAGTTCCTCTTAACTCTCCCAACCCATTTGCGAGCATCAAGGCAATGGCCGACGCAGTTGGCGATCGCGCCGTGATTGGTGCTGGTACGGTATTGAGCGTGGAAGACGTGAACCGGGTGAAACAGGCAGGCGGTTCGTTGGTCGTGTCCCCAAACATGGACCCTAGGGTTATCCACGCGACAAAGACCGCGGGCATGCAAAGCTGGCCCGGAGTAATGACACCAACCGAATGTTTTGCCGCGCTTAAAAATGGCGCTGACGGTTTAAAGATTTTCCCTGGTTCTCTGTTAGGGCCAGATGGTTTGAAAGCCATTCGTGCTGTCATGCCCCAAGGCACGCAGATTTATGCAGTTGGTGGCGCTGGCCCCGAAAACTTTGGTGATTGGTTTGCGGCATCTGCCGATGGGTTCGGCATTGGATCCGCGCTTTATAAACCGGGTATGAGCACACAAGACATTTCACAACGTGCAACCGATATCGTGGCCGCCTATGATGCTGCAAAAGGCTAGGACTGCGGCATGATCTACGACACCACAAAATGTACACTGGGCGAAGGGCCGCTTTGGCACCCTGAGCGGGGCGAATTGTTTTGGTTCGACATTCTATCCAAACGTTTGCACATCAAAGGGCGGCATTGGCAATTTGACCGCCATGTTTCTGCAGCCGGTTGGTTGGACGATGACAGCCTCTTGGTGGCCGACAGCATAGGATTGCATGTTTTTGATATGGCCAGTGGCAAAACCGATCAGGTCGCCGCAATGGAGGCCGACAACCCGATCACGCGGTCTAACGATGGGCGTGCTGACCCATGGGGCGGTTTCTGGATCGGAACGATGGGTTTGAACGCCGAAGAAAACGCCGGTGCAATCTATCGGTTCTATAATGGCGAATTGCGCCAGCTGTTTGGCAACATCACTATTTCAAATGCGATCAGCTTTGCCCCTGATGGCAGCTGCGCCTATTTCACAGATGGCCCGACCCGCAGAATCATGCGGGTAAAACTGGCCGAAGCCGATGGATGGCCTGCCGGTGACCCAGAGGTGTTTCTGGATTTCGGCCCCACCGACTGGGGCCCGGATGGCGCTGTTGTTGATGCATCTGGCAACCTTTGGAACGCGCAATGGGGAGCGAATCGTGTTGCGTGCTATGCGCCTGACGGAACACTGTCACAGACGGTCACATTCCCCGCCAAGCAAACATCCTGTCCAGCCTTTGGCGGCACGGATCTGAAAACGCTGTTCTGCACGTCTGCTGCCGTCGGGCAAGACGGCAATGACGATGGCAAAACATTCGCAACACCTGTCGACACCATCGGGCAGGCGGAACATCGCGTTATTTTGTAACCGATCTCTCCACCTTTGGTCATAGCTAAAAAGGCAACCTATGAAACGTACACTTGGTGTTTGTTACTACCCCGAGCATTGGTCTGAAGACGTGTGGACAGATGATGCTGCCCGAATGGTTGAGGCGGGGATTTCGTGGGTTCGGATTGGGGAATTCGCATGGTCGCGGCTGGAACCGCAACCCGATGTGTTCAAGTTTGATTGGTTAGATCGTGCAATCGAAGTGTTGGGCGATGCGGGCCTAAAGGTCATTCTTGGTACACCCACAGCGACCCCTCCCCGTTGGATGTTAGAGAAACATCCAGACATGTTGGCGGTTGACGAAGAGGGGCGACCTCGTGGGTTCGGCTCGCGGCGGCACTATTGTTTTTCACACCTTGGGTATCGGGCTGAAAGCAAGCGCATTACGCGCATGTTTGTAGAACGCTATGGCGCAAACCCGCATGTCGCTGCGTGGCAAACAGACAATGAATACGCCTGCCATGATACAACGCGAAGCTATTCAGCATCCGCCACCGCTGGGTTCCAGAACTGGTTGGCCCAGAAATACCAATCAACCGAGGCGCTGAACCGTGCGTGGGGCAACGTGTTTTGGTCAATGGAATACGACGACTTTGCCGACATCGGATTGCCGAACTTAACCGTGACCGAACCCAACCATCCTCATGTGCTAGATTTCTACCGCTATTCGTCCGACATGGTTGTGGAATTCAACCGAGAACAAGTTGAGGAAATTCGGAAACATACGAATGCGCCAATTATCCACAACTACATGGGGCGCGAAACATCGTTTGACCATTTCAAGGTCGGTGCCGACCTCGATATCGCGTCATGGGACAGTTACCCGATCGGCTTTTTGTCAGACCGCCTAGAAGGAACGCCAGAGCACAAGCTGCGGTTCTTGCGTCAAGGTGACCCGGACAATCAGGCGTTCCACCATGACATTTATCGCGCCGTTGGTTTGGCTGGCGGCAATCCTTCGCCGGCTGGAGGGCGATGGTGGGTTATGGAACAACAACCCGGCCCAGTGAACTGGGCACCCTACAACCCTGCCCCACTGCCCGGCATGGCGCGCCTATGGGCTTGGGAGGCTTTTGCACACGGCGCAGAAACCGTCTGCTATTTCCGGTGGCGTCAGGCCCCTTTTGCACAAGAACAAATGCACGCGGGCTTGCTGCGGCCCGACAGCGCAGATGCGCCCGCGATGGCCGAATGCAAACAGGTTGCTGCCGAAATTGCGTCCCTGCCCGATGTTGGAACGGCGAAGGCAGATGTCGCCTTAGTGTTTGATTACGAAAGCGCATGGGGTTGGGAAGCACAGCCCCAAGGTGCTGATTTCGATATGTTCCGGCTTGCTTTTGCCGCTTATCGTAGTTGTCGAAGGTTGGGTTTGAATGTGGACATCGTGCCACCGAACACTTCCGACCTCAGCGGTTACCGCTTAACGTTGGCACCCGGAATTATGCATTTGTCAGACCCACTGCGAAATGCTCTGTCGAACGCAACAGCTTTGATTGGGCCGCGCACAGACACGAAGACCGAACATCTATCAATCCCGACTCCAATGGGGCCGAACTTGGATGGGCTGGATACGACGGTCGTACTGACTGAATCCCTTCCACCACAAGCATCTGTTTCATTGGAAAATGGCGGGCAGTTCCTTCATTGGCGAGAAATACTTGAAGGCAACGCCCCCGTAAAACTGCGCGCAACAGATGGCGCCCCTGCTATCGTCGGGGACAAATTGCGATACTTGGCTGGTTGGCCGGATGATGCCACATGGGACATGATTTTACGCGGGATGTGTGACGAAGTGGGTGTAACCCACCATGTCCTGCCTGACGGGCTGCGTATTCGCGACACTGAAACACACCGATTTGTGTTCAACTATGCACCCGAACCTTTACCATGGAACGGAACAGATATTGCGCCTGCAGGTGTGCATTGGGACGCCCTATGAACGTTTTTGGAACCTTGGCAGATGGACGCGACGTTCGTGCCCTAACAATTGCAGGCCACGGGCTAACGGCGACGGTTCTGACCTATGGAGCAATCTTGCAAGATGTCCGATTAGACGGAATCGACCATTCCCTTACATTGGGAACGGACAGCCTATCAGATTATGAAACGACAATGGCCTACCATGGTGCAATCGTCGGCCCAGTCGCGAACCGGATTTCTGGTGCCCGTGCGATTGTGGACGGCATCGAACATATGTTGGACCCCAATCTTGATAAAAGACACACGCTGCATGGCGGGCGACGCGGCGTGCACAATCGGCTTTGGGATATTACTGACCAAGATGAAGCCTTCGTCGAATTGACGGCGCATTTGATGGACGGAGAGGCTGGGTTTCCGGCGAACCGGACAGTGAGAGCACGGTTTGAAATTTCGGAAGGGCCTGCTTTGACCCTCACCATCACAACGACAACCGACGCACCAACAATCGTGAATGCAACCAACCACAGTTATTGGTGTTTGGACGGCAGCGGGCAGATGGGCGATCACTTTTTGCAAGTTCACGCAGACCAATACTTACCGACCGATGACAACAGTTTTCCAACCGGCGAGCTTGCCGATGTTGCCGGTACGCCCTTTGATTTCCGCAAAATGACTGCAGTGAAATTAGGTAAGACGGCGATCGATAACACCTATTGCTTGGCCAATACGCGTGGCCCCCTGACCCCATGTTTGGACCTACGCAGCGGCAATATTTCGATGACGGTTTCGACTACGGAAACGGGCATTCATCTTTACGACAATGCACCCATGTACGCCGGATTGGCGATTGAAGCCCAGGGTTGGCCGGACGCGCCGCGCCATCAGCATTTCCCATCAATCCAAGCAACACCCGACACCCCCATCGTGCAGGTGACGCAGTGGAAATTCGCCTTGAATTAAGCCCTTGCGAGTTTTGGTGAAAAGAAGTCCGCCCGAAACGACAGAATCGGTTTGACAGGGGGCGCGTGGGCTACTATTCCGCCCGCTGTGTATGGCGTTATAGCTCAGTTGGTTAGAGCGAACGACTCATAATCGTTAGGTCCCTGGTTCAAATCCAGGTAACGCCACCACACTCTCCTCTTTCCCTTCAGCCATAAGTTGCGTAGGTCTTTCTGTGGGAGACAGGTATGGCATTACTACAAGACTTTGCAGCAATTGTTGGCACTGAATACGCTCTAACAGGGGCGGATACGGCACGTTGGTCGAAAGATTGGACGGGTAAGTACTGTGCTGAACCAGGTGTGGTGTTGCGCCCTGCGTCGACGCAAGAGATCAGTCAGATCATGATGTTGGCAAATGCACAGCATCAATCCATTACACCTGTTTCCGGCCACACGGGACTCGTCGGTGGAACCTATGCACCCGGTGGCGTGATGGTATCCCTCGATCGGATGAACACGATACACGAGGTTAATGTCGCGGCGCGCACGGCGACTGTTGATGCAGGAGTAATTTTGTCGTCATTGCACGATGCGGCAGATAACCAGAACCTTATCTTCCCGCTTACATTTGGCGCCCGTGGTTCGGCAATGATTGGCGGCGTCATGTCGACGAACGCGGGCGGTTCGAACGTTTTGCGTTACGGGAATACCCGCGACCTGGTACTGGGTCTTGAAGCCGTGCTTGCAGACGGACGTATCGTGAACCTTATGTCGGCATTGCACAAAGACAATTCCGGCTTGAACCTTCGGCAGCTGTTGATCGGCTCTGAAGGAACCTTGGGGATTATTACAAAGGCCGTCGTGAAACTGGCCCCCAAACCGCGCACATATGTGACCGCGATGGTCGCCGTTCAGGCCTTGCCCGATGCATTGACACTGTTGAACCGCCTGCGAGACGCCACTGGCGGCGCGGTCGAAGCGTTTGAATATATGCCCAAACATTACATCGACATGCACCTCGCCCGCGTGGAGGGCTCTCGCCCCCCATTGTCGAAATCTTATGACCACAACATCATGGTCGAAGTCGCGACAACAACTGATGCTGACTTAACAGACATTATGCTAGAAACGATGGGTACAATGATGGAATCCGGTGCGATACTGGACGCTGTCATTGCCAAAAACGAGGCCGAACGCCAAACCATGTGGGAGCGCCGCGAAGCCGCCGCAGAAATCGCCTATGCACGCACCCCGATCATCGATACAGACGTCGCCCTCCCGCTAGACCGCCTTGAAGAGTTCTTGGACCGGGCGAACGCAAATACCGCGAAGCTCGACCCGGGGTGTGAACCGCACTACATCGCACATTTAGGGGACGGAAACGTTCACTACAGCATATACCCTACACGTGACGATGCAGAGTTGCGCGATCGCGTCGTAGAAACCATCGAAGACGTTGTCGAAACCTTAGGCGGTAGTTTTTCAGCGGAACATGGTGTGGGCCTATCAAAGCTCAGCACCATGCGCCGTCGTAAAGACCCAGTGGCACTCGATATGATGCGCAAGATAAAAGGTTTGCTAGACCCCAACAGTATCTTGAATCCAGGCAAAATGATCCCGGATCAGGGCTAACGCCTTTGACGTTTCGGTACGCTCGCTCGATCACCCGACAGTTTCGGAACCACACCTGATGCCGCAACTTGTCCTAAAGGTGGATCAATGAGCGGTTAAGAAGTCAGGCCCCGCCTGCTCCAAAAGCTCTGCTGCCAAAGCACGTCCGCCTTTGGCAGCTTGGCCCACAGGAACACGGGTTTCATCCTTGAACACTTTGGCACCGTCAGGAGACAGAATTTCGCCGCGGAGCCAGATCTGGTCGCCCTCTATCAATGCCAAGCCACCAATGGGTGTTTCGCAAGACCCATCTAAAGCAGCAAGAAAAGCACGTTCGGCGTCGAGACGTTGGCCGGTTTCTGTGTGATGGATGGCCGCCAACAGCTTTGCCGTATGTGTATCGTCTGCGCGGTATTCGATGCCGATGGTGCCTTGCGCGATTGCTGGCAACATGTCTTCGGGCGCAATGGCATGGGCCGGCACCGATTTCATATCCATCCGGTTCAAACCAGCGACGGCCAAAAACGTTGCATCCGCAACGCCGTTTTCGAGCTTGGTCAAACGGGTTTGCACGTTTCCGCGAAACTCGACCATGTTCAGATCGGGGCGTTTGGCCATAAGCTGCGCGCGACGCCGTAGACTAGATGTGCCAACAGTTGCGCCAACCGGCAGGTCAGAGATGGTTTTGTATTTCAGAGACACAAACGCGTCCCGCACGTCTTCCCGTGGCAAAAACACATCCAGCACCAAACCGCCCGGCTGTTCGACCGGCATGTCTTTTGTAGAATGTACTGCGATGTCGATGTCGCCAGCGATCATCGCCTCTTCGATTTCCTTTGTGAACAGACCTTTGTTGCCAATTGTTTTGAGCGCGATATCTGCGTCAATCAGCGTGCGGTCGTCGCCGGTGGTCTTGATCACACAGATATCGAACGCGTTTTCGGGAAGGTTGTGAGCTGCCATCAATCGGTCGCGGGTTTCGTGCGCTTGCGCCAATGCAAGAGGCGACCCGCGGGTCCCGATCTTAAGGGGCTGGCTAGACGTGGGCATAGGATTATTCATGGGCTACCAATAGCCGCGCCCTAGATACGGGGCAAGCACTTGACTTGCGCAATGGCACAAGAGACACCACCGTCAAAGGAGCTCCCTATGACACAGAAAACCATCCTTCGCGCCCTGGCCGGTGAAACACTACCGACCCCACCCATCTGGATGATGCGTCAGGCAGGCCGGTATTTGCCGGAATACCGTGCCACACGTTCGCAGGCAGGAGATTTCCTGTCATTGTGTTATAACCCCGAACTGGCCGCCGAGGTAACGTTGCAGCCTATCCGTCGATACGGGTTTGATGCGTCCATTTTGTTTGCCGATATTTTGCTGTTGCCGCAGGCGTTGGGTGCGGATCTTTGGTTTGTCACCGGCGAAGGCCCACGGTTATCGACCATCACAACTGCCGACGAACTGAAGGCCTTGAAACCAGTAGAGGCGATCCACGAGACCTTGAACCCAGTTTACGAGACCGTCAAAATTTTGTCGCGCGAACTGCCGAAAGAAACAACGTTGATCGGGTTCGCGGGCGCACCATGGACAGTTGCCACCTACATGATCGCGGGCAAAGGCACCCCCGATCAAGGGCCTGCTCACACGTTGAAAAACACCGACAAGGATACGTTCGAGGCCTTGTTGGACCTGATCACAAACGGCACAATCGAATACCTTTCTAAACAGATCGAAGCTGGCGCAGAGGTTATTAAGCTATTCGACAGCTGGGCAGGGTCGCTGCAAGGTTCAGATTTCTTGAACTACGCAGTGAAACCTGCGGCAAAGATCACGGCGGCGTTGAAGGCACGGTACCCAGATACGCCCATCATAGCGTTCCCACGTGGTGCCGGCGAGAAATATATCGGGCTTCACAAAGACATAGGGGCTGATTGCATCGCGCTAGACGACGGCGTTACGGCACCTTGGGCGGCGGAATTTGTTCAACCGGGCGGCTGTGTCCAGGGTAACCTGAAATCGTCACATATGGTGACCGGTGGCGACGAGCTGGTTGCGCAGACACGTGCGATTGTAAGCGCGTTCAAAGGTGGGCCGCATATTTTCAACCTTGGTCACGGCATTACGCCGGATGCGAACCCTGACAATGTACAATTGATGATTGATACGGTCCGAGAGGGATAACGCAATTGGCGGCTATACCTTGGCCAGCAGCCACCATTTTCTAAATGCAACAAGCGACCAAACGCCTTCTGCCAACATGAACGGGTAAGACCCGATCAAAAATGCATATAACGCAGCCACGGCACAAGCGATTGCGAATATCAGTGTTAAGACAGGTGCGCGGTTTTCGAACGCGTAACAAACCACCATCGTGCACACGGCAAGAAACCCCACTAGCTCGATCATGTTAACTATACCGCTTGTTTCATCGCAGTCGCTGCGATCAGTTTGTGAAATGGCGAAACAACCACAATGTAGGCTCTACCAAACACATTGTGGCGGCGCACCAACGTTGTCGTATGAAGTTGCGCAAGCTCTCCATTCATCTCACGTTCAATCACGATCCGAAAATCGAGATGTCGGTCATTTAGACCAAGCACTATCCGATTGGCTGTTTCTTCTACGACTGGAAACAGACCGACGGAGTCATTCACAGATGTGACATCATTGGAGCCATCAGATTTCAGGCCAAAAGGCACGACTACCACGTTGCGTACCCACAGAAGGCAGCGGGCCCAAAACGGCATCGTTCCTACTGTTTGCTCTGCCAATTCTTTCATGCTGCTAAACGTTCTGGCTGTATAAACTTCGAATGTGTCAGCCCAATCGGCATTAGGAAGGGCCGGATCTGGTAGTTTCGTTGGGACTTCTCTGGGTCGAAATTTACTCATACTTAGGCACCCTTTGTGTCTTGTTCAGCGCGACGGCGATTTAAAATGCGGACCCTAGGTTCATGACGTTTTCGGTACAAAAACTTTGCCCAAGCGGCAAAGACACGGGTCATCCAGCCCGCGTCGATTTCGATGGTTTCGATCAGTTGACTACCTGTCGCAGTGTCCTGAACCCGTAAGGAATGATGCCATGATTTCACACCAGCTCCGCGTTCAGATGATGTAAGGGACATCCCTTCGTCGTCAAACTCTACGACTTCCATATGATAAGGCTGTGCCGGAAGTTTACCAAACAATGAAACCATCACGGTCAGCGACTGGCCCGCGCACACTTTACCTTTTGGCAAGCCGGTGAAAGTGACGCGTCCTTCCATAACTTCGGCGAGGTAAGTGTAGTCGATCGCCACATCCCATACGTCTCGCGCTGAAACATCGTAGTCGTGAACCAAGTGTATTGTCTGCATCATGTGACCTTCTGTCAAAATCGTTCGCCAAGCAGGCGATAGCACCAAAACGGCTCTTCGTTTTCAACACGTTTGTTGAACTGATTTGGCGTGAAACCCGTGGCGCGTTTTACTGCGCGTCCCATATGGGACTGATCGGCAAAATCAGAATCAACTGCGATCTGGGCAAGCGGAACATCGGGGTTTTGAATTGTGCGGCGATGCAGATGTTCGACCTTAGCGAAGAATTCGATGGTTTGCCGGGATTGGCCGGTCCACCGCCGCAATCTGCGTTCTGCCGAGCGCAAACTGCGCCCGGTACCGCTTAGGGCTGCCCGTGTCGTAACATGGCGTGCCCAGTCGGCTACACGATTGGAGCCCGCCCAAGCGGCATGCCCGGTTTGGTCTTGGCGGGTGCGGGCCCAGATTGGCGTCAGCACCGAACAGACCTTCGCCCAGTAGGTCGAGATATCAACGCATTCCACCATCAATGCGTTGCCTACCACATCAGGGATCGCACCGCCTTCTGAAGACCCGCCCAATGCAGCCCAAGCATCCGGATAAAAGGCGATTGTTATGGCGCGTAGTCCCGATGGGCTCCAGCTGCAAACAGGGCTGTCTTGAGGCGGGGTTACCGATAAATTGGGTAGTGACGGCATCGATCGCAGCACATCTATCGCCCGCAGGTCGCGTGCCATGTGCAACTGCCCTTCGAAAATTCGCGAAACAGCAATAAGCGGCGTGGCTGGAAAATAATTCAGCCGATCTTCGGGCCGCATCTGCACCCCGAGCGTATCTCGGTAAATGGCGGCCGAAACGCAGCTTGCTAGGTTTGCTGGCGGTAAAAGTAGATCTGCGATGGGGCTAGATTTTTGTCCCACCTGTCGGGATCGTTCTATCGATGGGTCAGGGTCTAGCTGCATGTTGATCGTGAATAAACAACCCCGGAGACATCATGTCTAGTATCGCATTCGCAGGCGCGACCAAGCACCGCATCGCCAGTTTTCTGACCCTGAACCGGATCATCCTGCAGGTATCCGCGCGCCATTGCATCGGGAAAAAGATGGCCCCCGATTGGGACATTCTAACCGAAGTGGGAATTCGATTTATACGACACCAGTTCACCTATGCCATGACCTGCGGCGACATCGAAAAAGGCCGTGCGCGGTTCAACAGCCTGCTGCCCAAAACTCCAGACATTTACCCTGTTTCCATTCGCAATACTGCTGACGGAAAAGCAAAATGGTTCATTCCTGGAAACTGTAACACCGATACTATTGTGCTGTACTTGCATGGCGGCGGATATACGTTTCGCGGACAAGTGAGTGATCGCTTTGCGCAGATGTTGGCGCAGCACACAAAGGCACGGGTGTTCATGCCCCTTTATCGACTGACCCCAGAACACGCACACCCAGCGCAGGCTGAAGACGCTATCGCAGCGTGGCAAAATCTGACATTGCACACGCCACCAAAGCAAATAGCCGTGATCGGAGATAGTGCCGGTGGTCATATGGCGTTGATGTTATTGCAAGGCCTTAAGCGCCTCGGTTTTGAACAGCCCGCACTTTGCGTCGGACTTTCACCATGGACGGATATCGGCGAGCACGGTGACAGTATGATAACAAACAACCCAACCGATCTTGTTCAAGGCTGGATGGCCCTGAAATTCGGAAGATGGTTGGACCCTGACAAGACTTACGGCAGACAAGCCCTGTCGCCTATTGGCCATAATTTTGAAGGCCTTGCTCCAATTTACATTCAGGCTGGAGGCCGAGAGATGTTGCGCGATATGATCGTAGACTTTGCGCGCCAACAGGAAACCTACGGAGCAGATATAACCTTGGACGTATGGGATGATATGCCCCATAATTTTCAAGCTTACGACACGACGAAAACGTCCTCTACTGAAGCGCTAAAGCAGATTGCGGCGAGGGTTCGGAAGGCGACAAACGCATGAGCTCACATGACAACCGCAGCCTTTTGACCCAATGCGAAGATAAGGCGACGGTCGGTCAGTGTGCGTATATCAACATAGGCAAAACACCACTCTCCGGCTGTGTGAAGCACGCGTGTTTAACGTAAATACGCCAACTGATCAGCCAATTCAGCAGGTTCGGCCATCCCTTGACCGAGAGGTATGTGTTTTATGATGTCAGTTTCAGCATTTCCTGGGGCTTCAAACGTTTCGAGCCAAACGGAGAACTTCGATTTCAATTAACCCAAGCTTACCAAGAACATCGCCTACGAAGTGGCGAGCGCCAACTTTTCGATTCTCTCGCCCCTGTCGTTGAACAAGTTTCCTGAATTCTAACGCGGCCTCTTAAGGCCGGGTATTCTGTATATTTGGTTTGATCTTCAAATCTTAAACAAAGCGCATCCATGGAGTGCTGCAAAATCGTCTTCGACTAATAACAAGTTTGGCGAGAATGCCCCGCTGATCTCGTAGGGTTTCGAGAAGACTCCTAAACAAGGGAGCGGCGCAGTTTTCATGATCGCACGTGCAACACTACCAGCTAGGTAAATTCCTTGCGCTGGCATATAGGCCAACGTGATTTCACGCAGCATTTGCCCTAAAAGTTCCGCATAGCAATCGACGGCCTTCGCCAGCGCTGGGTTGTTGCCATACAACTGAATTACTTCTTTCCCATGGAGGATTTCCTGCCCTGAGGCTATCTCGCAGAATTTTTGAAACCCGCGCCCTGAAAACAAATCTTCGACCGTCGAAAAATGCTGTGCTGTTCCAATGGCCGTTCCGATCATCACCGAAAGTGAATCGGGAAGCGAAACGTGACCTGCCTCTGCAGATAGACAATGTGTTCCTCGATTGGTTTTCACGACTGGGCTTACATTAAACCCTGTACCAATCCCCACGACGAGGAACTGGCCAACGTCGCCAGCAAACTCGCTCCCCTTGAAAAGCACCTGCTGTTGCTTGGCGTTCAAAGCAGGCGCTGCATATCCAAGCGCAGACAAATCGTTCATTAAATGTACGGATCGACCATTAATAAGGTGCGATAATTCGGTGCGCTTTATCGTCCAGTTACGATTGGTCAAAGTGGCTTGTGTGTCGGTAATCGGGCCTGCAACCGCCAATACGATATCATCTAAATCGATGGGTTCGTCGTTCAGATATGCATTGATGATTCCATACAGGTGATCCCAATCATCATTTGCAAAACTCCGCACGGTACGCGGGACAACCTTGCCGTCTTGGCACAATGCCAAACGCGAGTTTGTCCCGCCAATGTCGGCTACCAATCGCATCCTTAGTTCAGCCGCAAACCAGTTTCAGGTTCAAAGTACGAAACCTTACCCAGATCGAAGGTCAGGCGTTGCGAGGCACCAGCAGCAGCGCTAGTTTCTGAATGCAATCGCGCGGTGACATGTTTGCCCCCTAATTGCATCACTGCAAACGTATCGGCCCCTGCGGGTTCAACAATGTCGATCATACAGTCGGCTTCTTGGGTTTCGCCAGCTCGCGCTATGCTTGCATCAGCAATGTCTTCGGGACGCACACCAATGATGACATTTTCAGGTAGGTCCCGATTACGTGTATCCGTCAACATAATCGGATCGCCATCTTTGCGCGCGATCTCGACCTGCATGCCTTTTCCGTTCGCCTTGGTTCTGGCGGGGATCAGGTTCATGGCGGGGCTTCCCATAAAGTCGGCCACAAATAAGTTGGCTGGACGGTTATAGATTTCCGCTGGTGTGCCAATTTGCTGGATCACTCCACCTTTCATCACAACGATTTTTGTCGCCAATGTCATAGCTTCGATCTGGTCGTGGGTCACATAGACCATCGACGCACCTAGGCGTTGATGCAGGGCCTTGATCTCGGTCCGCATTTCAACGCGCAGTTTCGCATCAAGGTTGGACAGGGGTTCATCGAACAAGAACAGCTTAGGGTCACGCACCAAAGCACGACCCATGGCCACACGTTGACGTTGACCACCGGACAGTTGACCCGGTTTGCGGTTCAACAAGGGCTCGATCTGCAACTGCTTGGCAACATGGGCCAGCTTTTCGTCTTGTACGGCCTGATCAATGCCACGCACCTTCATGCCAAAGGTGATGTTCTTCGCAACGGTCATAGTCGGGTACAAGGCGTAAGACTGGAACACCATCGCGATGTCACGGTCTTTGGGGCTGACATTTGTCATGTCTTGACCGTCAATTGCCATCTTGCCGCTGGTGATCGGCTCCAGCCCGGCAATGCAGTTCAACAGCGTGGATTTCCCGCAACCGGATGGGCCAACCAGCACAAGGAAATCGCCTTGTTCGATGGCCACATTGATGTCTTTGAGAATTTCAACAGACCCGTAATTCTTAAACAGGTTGTTGATTTCGAGGATGGGGGCCATGTGATTATCCTTTCACGGAGCCAGCGGTCAAACCGCGGACGAAATATTTACCAGCGACGACATAGACAAACAGCGTGGGCAGTGCGGCGATAATCGCTGCGGCCATATCCACATTGTAGGCTTTGATGCCAGTGGTCGAATTTACAATGTTATTTAGGGCGACTGTCACAGGCTGTGTGCCTGCTTGGCTAAACGAAATGCCGAACAGGAAGTCGTTCCAGATTTGGGTGAATTGCCAGATGACTGTGACCACGATGATGGGCAATGACAGGGGCAGAAAAACAGACCAGAAGATGCGGAAGAAACCCGCGCCATCCACTTTGGCGGCCTTCGTCAATTCAGACGGGATCGAGACATAATAGTTCCGGAAGAACAACGTGGTGAACCCAAGCCCATAAATGACGTGAACAAAGATCAATCCGGGAATTGTGCCAGCCAAACCCATAAGGCCAAGCATGCGTGCCATAGGCAGCAAAACCACCTGAAACGGAATGAAGCAACCAAACAACATCAGTGCGAAGAACAGGTTGGCCCCTTTGAACCGCCACTGTGCGACGACATAACCGTTCAGCGCACCGATCAACGTCGAGATGAAGACCGCAGGGATCGCAATCAGAACCGAGTTCCAGAAAAACGGGCGTACGCCTTCGCATTGGATGCCAGTACAGGCACCCGACCACGCGGTGCGCCAAGCATCTAACGTCACTTCGCGGGGGAGCGAGATAAGATCCCCAGTCCGAATTTCTTCAAGGCTTTTGAAAGATGTTGTGATCATCACGAACAACGGCATCAGGTAGAACAATGCAAATAGACCGAGCATCAGGTATAGCCCCCAGCGCAACGCGATTTTGCCAACGTTGCTGCCGGTTTGTGTCGGGGTGTAAGACATATCAGCCATCTTTAGACCTCAGTTCTGAATAGAGGTACGGAACAACAATCGCGAAAACGACCATCATCATGATCATTGCGGAACTGGCCGCCTGACCAATATCACCACGTGAAAACGCCATTGCGTACATGTAGGTTGCAGGCAGATCGGTCGCATAACCCGGCCCACCACCTGTTAGGGCGATGACCAAATCGAAGCTCTTGATCGCAAGATGCGACAGCACGATGAAGGCAGAAAGGAAAATCGGCGCCATCGAAGGGATAATGATTGCTGTGTAGACCCGCCAGGTTGGGATCCCGTCGACCTGTGCTGCCTTGATGATTTCCTGATCCACAGACCGAAGGCCAGCTAAGAAAAGGGCCATAACGAAGCCCGAACTTTGCCAGATAGCCGCGATGACAATGGTGTAAATGGCCATTTCAGGATTAACGAGCCAGTCAAAAGTGAATGTCTCAAAACCCCACCCGCGCACTGTGGCTTCCAGGCCCAGACCTGGATTCAAAATCCACTTCCATGCCGTACCAGTGACGATCATCGAAAGCGCCATTGGATAAAGGTAAATGGTGCGGATCGCTCCTTCGGTGCGGATATTTTGATCCAGCAAAATTGCGAGGATCAACCCAAGGATCATCGCGATCACGATGAACAGAAAGCCGAACACAAACAAGTTGGTAAACGCAGTATCCCAGCGAGGGGATGCGAACAGTCTGTCGTATTGGATGAACCCGTCGATTTCATATTTTGGCAGCAGGCGGGACCGCGTCAAAGACACCCAAGCCGTCCAAGCGATAAAGCCGTAGACGAAGATCAGGACGATAATGAAGGACGGGGCCAGTACCAACTTGGGCGTGTTTTCTTCAAGCCATTTGGTCATTGGATAATTTCCTAAAGGTCCTTAGCCCCCACTCAAGGGGGCTAAGGAAAGTAAGTTAAAGGCTATTTGCGATTGCATCAGCCAACATCTGAACCGCGTCATCAGAAGACATGTCAGAGTTGAAGTGTGCCGTGACTACGTCGGTAATCGCGCCGGACTGGGCACCGCGCAACGCCATGCCATGAGCGTAAGAAGGCAACAATGAACCACTGTCGTTGCTTGCGGCCATGTCTTCTGCAGACAGGATCGCACAGCTGTCAAAGGCATCCAAAGCAACGTCTGTGCGTGCAGGGATTGAGCCCTTGTTCAGGTTAAACACTTCTTGGAAGTTTTGGCCAACAACCAGTTCCGCCAACAAGGCCTGACCTTGCTGTTTTTCTTCTCCGTCAACTTCGAACATTGCGAAGCTGTCAACATTGTATAGGAAACCTTCACCCGGTGTGGATGCACATAGGAAGTCTTCACCAGGGACCTGACCGGCCGCCATGAATTCGCCCTTAGCCCAATCCCCCATGATCTGGAACGCCGCTTCGCCGTTCATCACCATCGCTGTAGCAAGGTTCCAATCGCGGCCAGAGAAGTTGCTGTCAACGAACCCACGCATTGTTCGCATTTGATCAAATACCGCCTTCATTTCGTCAGACGTTAGCGTGTCGGTATCCAGTTCCACGAATGCCTTTTGAAAGCCATCTGGCCCCAAAATTCCAAGAGCAACAGCTTCAAACACTGTCGCGTCCTGCCAAGCCTGCCCCCCGTGTGCTAAAGGAATGATGCCGGCTGCCTGCAGCTGCTCAGCCGCTGCGTTGAATTCATCCCAAGTAGTTGGCATTGCGATGCCATTCGCCGCCAAAACTTCAGCGTTTGCCCAAATCCAATCAACGCGGTGGACGTTCACTGGGGCCGCGCACCACGTACCGTCACACTGCATGTGGCCTGCGATGGATGCTGGTAAGACATCTGCCCAGTTGTTGGCTTCGGCGACAGCAGAAATGTCAGCCAGTACACCCTCTTCGTACCATTCCTGAATGGCTGGGCCCTTGATTTGTGCCGCTGTCGGCGCGTTACCGGCCAGAACACGCGCACGAAGCGCTGTACCAGCTGCGTCACCGCCGCCACCAGCGACGGGCATGTCTGTCCATGTGCCGCCGTTTTCAGCAAATTCTTCTTGCAGCACTGCGACTGATTTCGCCTCACCACCGGATGTCCAATAGTGCAGAACCTCAGCCTGAGGCTCGGCGACTGCCGCTGAAGCAACAACGATTGCAAGACCGGACACAGCGCCCATTACATGAGTTTTCATTTTCGATTTCCTCCCAGAAAAGACCGCTCTTTGCGGTTCGAATGTCAGCAATGTGACGGCGCACGACGTGTCTATGCAATTGCAACATGGCGGGTATTCTAAGCTCGAATGCAGAAATTGGCACGCCTTGTTACACGCTGTTACGTTAAGCTCGATTTTGTTGCATTCTGTTACATAACGATAGAGCGCACCAACCTATCTCTTAAGAACAACCGCGCGCCGGAGAAACCGAAACATGGCGATTCCACGTATTCTTGTTGTCGATGATGACCCAGATATGCGGCAAATGATGACGCAGTTTTTGCGCCAAAACGGGTCGATCGCCCTACCCGCCGCGAATGAAGTCGAGGTCCGCAACCACATCGATGGGGGTCGCGTTGATCTCGTCTTATTGGATGTCATGTTGGGCGATGAAAACGGTTTGGAAATTTGTAAACGCCTGCGTCGGGAACAAGATGTACCTATCATCATGGTTTCTGCCTTGTCGGCCGATCACCAACGCATGGATGGTTACGCCGTCGGAGCAGACGACTATATTGCAAAACCATTTAATCCCGAATTATTACTGGCTCGGGTGAAGGCAGTACTGTCGCGGACACGTCGTTCGGCATCCCTGGTTCACCGTCGCAACACCAATACGTTTACTTTTGCCGGCTGGTCCTTTGATGCAAAGTCAGGCGAGGTTCAATCGCCGGCCAAGATACAAGTCGCCCTGTCGCGGCGCGAAACAACTTTGTTGCAGGTACTTTTGGCCAACCCTCATATCCCACTGACCAGAGAAGAGATCGCAGCAAACCTCGACATTACGGGCGAAGCACAGCCGCAAACAGAAACAACAGGGCGCGCAATTGATGTTCTGGTTGGACGACTTCGCAATAAGATCGAAACAAACCCCAAAGATCCGCAAATCCTAAAAACCGAACGCGGAGTTGGGTATGTATTCGCAAGTGATGTTGATGTGACTGAAACGTGAAGGCGTCGTTCAACAGTTTGCGGGTGATCGGACCCGCCTTGGTGCTGGTAGCCCTTGTCGTGGGAGCAGGCACAGTATGGCTTTGGTCGAAATCTACGTCCAATTGGCGCGCGCACGGCGCAGCGGCATATGATGCAGGTATCACGCTGTATTACGCGTTGCAAAACAACACCACAGCGCCGCAAGGTGTTACGATTACACCGCTCTCCGATGCCGATCAGTCCTATGCAACGGATGGGTCATTTCGCAAAATTGCAGACACGCCCCCCGCACCGCGCATAACGATCGTTCCCATCTCAGCCGACCCAGCGAACCGGATCACCGGAGAAGCGGTGCTTATGGCCATTCTTTCGCCTGACTTAACTTACAGCTTAGCTGACCTTCCCCACCGCGACGGCCAAACAGCTGCTGAAACCATGGGGGCCATCACGCGCAAGATGGCGTCACTGTGTAGCGATCCCTTTGTCGTCATCAAAATGGGCGATAACACTTGGAATCACGTCGATGGGGATGCCGTTTGGGGATGCGGTGCTGCGCCCGCAGACCACCGTATTTTGGCCGCATTACTTGGCATCGTTGCAACTGGCACATTAATGACCATCGCACTAAACTTACCGGCGTCGTTTTTATCCTTCGCCACGCAATTGCAACATCGCCGCCGTGTTGGCGGGCCCACACGGTATACTCCCCATGGTCCGCAAGAACTGCAATCCATTATCACTGCAGTGAACAGCTACCTCGAGGTCGAGCGTGAACAATTGGCAGGGCGTGCGGCTGTTCTGTCAGGCGTAAGCCACGATCTTGGTACCCCAGCTACACGCCTACGGTTGCGCGCTGCACTTATTCAAGATGGCGCCTTACGAAACAAATTCGAAACCGACATCGACAGCATGACAGGCATAATTGAAAGCGTGCTTAGCTATACACATGCCGAGATTGGCGCCGAAGACCCACGCAAACTTTCGCTGACGTCGCTGTTGGATGCTATCGTCGCGAATTATCAGGATGTAGGGCGCCCGGTGATCCTACGCAAATCCAACGATGTTCTTGTACAAGAAGGGCAGTCGATATTCATGTCCCGCCAAGGGTACCGCATTGTGTCCAATGACCGAGACACCATCGTATATGGTCGTCCTGTTACGCTGGAACGGGCAATTACAAATCTCATAGAGAACGCCCTAAAATATGGTCGTCGAGCTACTGTAAGCTTGGAGGCCGATGCGCGTATCGCTACGATTTTGATCGACGATGAAGGGTCAGATAATTCTGCAGCAGAAATCGAAGACCTTTTGGCGCCATTTCAACGCGGTGAAAACACCAAAACAATAGATGGCCATGGGTTGGGCCTTACTATCGTGGCAACCATTGCCAAACTTCATGGTGGAACGCTGACCTTTGAAGACACTTCCTCAGGTCTTCGTGCACGTCTGACTTTGCAGCGGGGCTAACGTACACTTCGAAAGAGCTTCCGACGGCAACCGTTGCGGCTCCCGAAACTACATGATGATTTAATATCATATCCACTGGTGGGCTTTGATGGTGGCTATTTAGTCAGCAGTCCAACACCGACAGAGAAGACCCTAGACATTCTCAGAGAGGTTTGGACATTGGAGCAGTGTCTGAAGCCTTCGGCTGTAGCTCGCGTTTGGTCTGAGTTGGCTGATTATGAACAGTTCTGAGAGCTCGATCAGAGCCGCATTCGTGGCCAGTTTCACGAAAGAAAGAGTCAGTTGGCAAGGCTAGTTCGGGCACAGGCCCGAAGAAGGTAACCTACACCTCTGATTGTTTCGAACTGAGAGTCTATTTCGACGTGAGAAGATAGCTTTTTGCGGAGCCTACTCACGAGACCATCAATCGCGCGATCATAGCCCGCCCAATCTTGACCTCTAATAGCAAAGATCAATTGGTCGCGAGTTAGGACACGATCGATGTTCTTAATGAAAGCAGTCCACAGATCGAATTCCAACTTGGTTAACATGATTTCGACGCCCGACGGTGCGTACAGTTTTCGGGCGTCCATGTTAGTTAGCAGCGGACCGTACGTTATTTCATTTGCCTCAGCGGCTCGCGCATCTGGTGTATCGTTTTTGGCTTCAAGTCTAGCAGCCAACCTTCGAACCCTCGCGATGAACTCAAGCTTAGAAAACGGTTTCACAATATAGTCGTCGGCACCAAGCTCCAAAGAAACAACGGTATCCACTTCGCTCAACTTGCCAGTTAAAACAATTATACCCGCATCACTGGTGGACCGGATTTTCTTAATTATATCATGTCCATTTCCGTCTGGTAACAGAAGGTCTACAATAAAAATGTCGAAATCGAATTCTTCATTTTTTTTGCTGAATTGATCTTGGCTTCTTGCGCATTTCACTCTGAAACCGCTCTCTGTAAGAGCCTCAGAAACCTCCTCCGAAAGCGGAATATCGTCGTCGATGATTAGAATCTTGTCTTTTGACATCAACAAATTCCCCAAAAATTTTCGTGACGTTGAGTTCTCTTAGAAGTTGTTCGGGCTAGCCTCCATCGCAAAATTTATTTTTGCACACAGCTTACACCAAATTCCACGCAAAATTCACATATGTATAGTTAACGTAGCCTCTAGAATAATTTCTGTAAATTGAATGCAAACTTATAGAGCGCACGGAATTGCAAATACGCGATTGCTAAAATGTAGCTTGATTAACCGTTTGCCACCGCGTTCGTAGGTGAGGTGGAGAAGTAGGAAGGAGTGCAATGGTCGCGACACTTTTGAACAACGAGGGCAAGGGCTCGGCTCTTAACTTTGCCGCCATGCTTCACAACCTAGCATTGTTCACGATCCTCTGCTTCGGGGCCTATCTAGGCGTGGTCTGGCGGTTCGATTTGGCTGTCGGCGTAGAATACCTTTTCAGCTCGTTTTTTGTTTGGCTAGCCGCTCTTACACTCGGGCCTATACCAGCAGTTTTCGTCGCTTTTTTTGGGGGCTCTCAAAACCGTAGAGCTTTGGGGACATTGGCACGTTGTCTGCATGTTCACTGTCGAAGCCTTGGTCGTTGGGCTTGCTCTTAAATATTCATCCTTTGGCAGGCTTAGCCTTCTTGTTTTCTTGTTTTGGGTTTTCTTGGGAGTGCCATCGTCACTTTTATTTTACGCCGCTGTTTGGGATTTTCCGATCGAATCTTCTTATGCAATTGTTTTCAAGCAAGCACTCAATGCGGTTCTTAACGCAATGTTCGCGAGCGTTCTGATAACCGTCTCACTTCTCTTTAAAAAGAAATTCACCAGCCGTGACCGAAAACGAAACGGCATTTCATATAGTAGCGTCCTGCAATCCGTATTTTCACTCTTGTTCTTGCTTCCGATCGTCGGCTTCGCGTTTCACGATCTGAAACAGAACTTTCAGGGTTTGGTAGGTGAAAATGTTGCCGAGGCCGAAGCAGAAGGCCTACACATGGCAACCGAAATCTCGACCCAGATAGCGCTTGCAACCTCTCGATGGGGCGCAAATTTGACGAGTTTTGGAACTGAATCTGATTTAGCCAAAATTGATGCCTACCTTACCAGTACTGGGAGCAAAGATCCGGCGACTATCTTTCGAATGACCCGTTCAGGAGAGGTCATGCAAGTATATGGACCGGAAACTCCGTTTCTTAAGGAAGCGTTAGGCGAAAGTTATGTCTACCGAGATTCTGGCCTGAGGCTTGGATTGGTGGATGGCTGTATTGGCGAATACTTCATTTCTCATTTTCTAACAGGAGGAAACAACGCTCCGTTTATTTTCGCTTGGCGATTAGACACGGTTAATTTTCACCAACTAGAAACGGGTAATTTGCAGTTAACCTGCTCTTCAGAAACATCGAAGCCTCGGCCGGAGGAGTTTCAAGTAGCCGCATCGGCAACTTTGATCCGTGACGAGGCATCGAGCACAAAATCACTGCTAAGAACTTGGTTGGAATCGTCGATCATAGTGTCTTCAGAGTTGAATGCAGTATGGAGTACGCAGTTAAATATTGTGCAAGCCATGGACCTCAAAATTCTCGACATGCAACGAAATACAGCCTTGGTTTTGGGCCGGCTGTTTTTCTTTGCTGGGTTGATTGTATTCGGTGGGGCGATACTGGACGTGTTCTTCCGCATGTGGGTCCAGAAATTCGGTTTGGTAGCGGAGGGGTACCTAAAAAACCGGACTTTGTTGCCAGGGCATGTGAACGACCACTTCAGAGAAGATCGCGTAATCAGAACCTGGTTGCGGCGCTTCACGACCGCGATCGAAGCCGAAGAAAACCGAAAATTCATCGCCCAGAATAACTTTGACACGTTGGTGAAGGCCGCGACAATACCGATCTTTGCCGTCAATAAAGAAGGCATTCTCTGCCAGTGGAACCCAGCAATGAGTGACCTGACGGGGTACCGCTATGACGAGGTAATTGGCAAACATGCTAAAGACGTGGCAATCGATATTAATGCCGCTGTTAGCAATAAATCTAAGGGTAAACCATTCCACGTGGAGCTAATTGATAGATGTGGACGCAGCATGCCTATCCTTGCAAGCCAATTGCTCCTTGGCGCTACAGAACAGGACAAGAAAACGGTTCCGGAAACTGAACCGTCTGAGATTAGGTATTTCGTGGGCCAAAATTTGCGGGAAGTGAAAGAGTCTCAAGCCAAGCTCATACATGCCTCTAGGCTGGCTGCGCTTGGCGAAATGGCAAGTTCATATGCACATGAATTGAATCAGCCGCTCAATATTATCTCCCTGTCGGCAGGAAACCTTCTAGAACGCGCTGAAGGACAGGATACCCTTCCTCCCACTTATGTTGCTGCCAAGGCGCAGCGCATTGAAGAACAAGCTCTCAGGGCGGGTGAAATAATTCAGAGAATTAGGGCGTTCGTTTTGAAGAGTGGCGATGAAGAACTGACTATATTTGACCCTGTTAAACACATTCAGTTGGCACTCAATATCCTTGCTGAACAGTATCATTTGAATTGCATTCAAGTAGCGATCACCGAACCGTCTGAAAAAATTCTTGTTCTTGGTCAAACACTTCTGTTCGAACAAGTGATCGTCAATATCTTGAACAATGCGCAGCAAGCGCTTCTGGACAACCCTCACGACAATCGGCGCGTTGACGTTACCTTTAGCGTGGGTGCCAGTTCTGTAAAAATATTGATCCAGGATAACGGGCAAGGGATCCCTGAAGCTTTGCGGAGCCGAATTTTTGAGCCGTTCGTTACTACGAAGGGGGCAGATTCCGGAACAGGTGTTGGGCTTTATATGTGTCGATCAGTGATAGAAGCCATGCAGGGAGAGATAAAGGCGATCGATAACGGGCTCGGCGCATGCATCGAAATTAGATTGCCCAGAAGGTACGGGGAAGTAATCTCGGATTAATAAGTTGGAGTTGGCATGGAACTGAAAGTGTTGATTGTGGATGACGCCCGTCACGTTGGGGTGGAAATGCTTGAAATGATCGAAGCGATTGGCGGTCAAGGGACCTTTTATTACTGCCCGACTACTTGCCTTGAAGCGCTACGACAAAGCCCACAAGCTTTCGGTTGGATGCTTGTAGACTTTGCGATGCCAAGGATAAACGGTCTGGAATTCTTGGAAGCGGCGTCCAAACTAGTCACGAACGATCCTCGGAAGATCATCATGAGCGGTCTTGCGGAAATTAACGGGAAGGCGATTGAGATGGGTCCTGGCGTTGAATTTCTAAGCAAGCCAATACGATTATCAACACTAAAGGAAAAGATGGGGCACCCTCATGACTGAGGTCGTTTGAGGGTGCCCCAGTTTACGTAGCTCAGAGCGGAGTGCAGAGCTACGTGCAATCTATTCTCCCTGGGTAGTCCGTGAGTGGTGTCTACTTGGTGGGGTGGAAAACAGATTGGCTTGGGTTAAATCTTGTTGCGCAGGGCGAAACGGTTGATTGCTTCGCGTCGAAAGTCGTTGAACTGGCTTCCCCAACGACCGTTGGCTTCTTTCGCCGCCTTCAGACAGTTTGACAGCTCTGCCAGTGTTGTGGGTTCTTTGAAAACGCAATCAGCATACAGCTTCGGATAAGCAGGCTCTTCAGGGCCCTTACCCTTTTCAGACAGCAACATAATCGGAATTCTGAAGTCCATCATGCGAATGAGCCGAACATAACTTTCAAGACGCTCTTCATACAAAGGCTGATCAAGGCGGACGATCACCATTGCCCACTCATGAGGGTCCTCAGATACGACCTCAAAAGTTGTATCTAAGCGTGAGGAACAGCCTACGACGAACCCCAAGTCTTCAAGCCCGCGATTTACCTCAGAGAAACCGAGCTCGTCGGACACTACACAGGCAATGTTCTTTGCTTGAAAGTCTTTTGCGCCGAATAGGTTAGCGCAAGAATTGCTAACCGGACGGCTCACATTCTTCAGGCTTTGGATCGATTTTAACATTCCCATTTGCGCAATTCTCCAATTGTTAAGAATGTTATGACACTGGATTGTTCAAGCCATTCGACGGGAGTGTCCTCATTGTGTGCAATATTCGTATAAATTTGACGTAACTTCGAAAAACTCGACCTTCCGAAGCCGCATGCCTTTCCTTACGTTCGATAGAGCGTTGCGAAAGGCCAAAGAGAATTGCAATTCCAAAGGGACATCGATCGATGTAATTCCTTGACCATCAAGTAAATCGGTTATCGACAAAGCAGTCTTTAGTTTTTGCCCATCCTCTGGCGGCGTCATGCCTTTTTATCTATCGGGACGTTTTGCTGGTAACGGGAAATGCCCCAGCTAACGAACTAGCTTGCCCGTCATAAAAGCAGCGGGTGGTGGAGCCTCGAGTGATGTCTCAAGGCTCCGCCAATGCAATTTAGAGTTACCTTTCCGCCGATCTGAAAGCCGAAATTGGATGTACCCTTTCGCGCCACTAGAGGACTAAAGTCGAGTAGAACGCATCAAGGTCTCCGTCATCAACGACAACGTTCCCATAAAGCGTTACGGACTGACCATGGCCCAGATGAACGAAGAACCCACCGTCATTCGTCACTGAAACGTGTTCAGAAGCCCATGCTTCTATGTTGGTGTACACGTCCAAAAGACCAAAATCTGTCAGGTCAATCAAATCTTGAGTCGCGCCCCTAAACTGGTGGTCGACAATAGTATCGTGGTGGGTACCGTTCGAAGATAAGAATACGAAGGCATCTCCGCCGCCGCCGCCCCGTATTTCGTTGTTACCGCTACCCGCCTCAATTGTGTCAGCGCCCGCACCACCTGATATAACATCAGAACCGGCGCCTCCGTATATTTCATCGACGCCAGAACCGCCATCAAGGTGATCTTGTCCTCCACCTCCGAACAGCTGATCGCCATCGGCCCCCGCCGTGATCGCGTCGTTTCCTGTACCTCCGTAAAGGATGTCTGCTCCTCGACCTCCGACAATTTCGTCATTCCCGTTGTTCCCAGACAAAATGTCGCTACCACTTCCTCCTAAAAGGATGTCGTTGCCGCTCTCACCACTCAGGACGTCGGCCCCCGCGTTGCCTGAAATGTGATCGTTCCCACGGCCACCCTCGAGCTGATCATCACCGGAGTTTCCTGACAAAGTGTCATTCCCGCGACCACCGAATAAGGAGTCATCTGCGGAACCGCCCCAAAGCACATCGTTCCCATCGTCTCCGGTCAACTCATCATTGTCAGCGCCGCCATAGATAACATCGTTACCTGATCCGCCTTGAAGCGCGTCGAGACCAGCTTCACCGTACAGTGTATCACCACCAGCACCGCCCAAAACGACATCGTCGCCCAAGCCCCCATGCAGTTTGTCGTTCCCAGAGCCCCCATCAAGCTGATCGGAGCCATCAAGCCCATACAATGTATCGAAGCCGGCTTCTCCAAACAGCTGGTCGTTGCCAATTCCACCGTTGATCAGGTCGTCTAACCCACCTCCGTGAACGATATCATCGCCAGCCCCAGCAGAGATCGTGTCATCCCAGCCAGCGCCTTCCAGCTCACTGACAGTAATATCATTGACCAAGACATTTGCGGTTGCGTCGATCTCGGCAAACGGGTCGTTTCCACGTGGGTCCATCGCTCCATCATTGTTGCCCGTCGACTGCGAAGTTGAGATTAGTTCTGCGGTTGCGAACTGCCCATTTTCGTCGATGTTGATAAGGTAAACACCACCCGAGTTTTCTGTCATTGGATCAAGATCATGGTCGCCACTGTTCAAGCCAGCGTATAGGTTCCCCAAACCGTCCATAAACACTGCACCAAAGGCACCTTGAGGCATACCAGAGATTGTTTCACCTTCAATCAGGGACTGTGTGATCGGAATTTCAGAAACGACCGGAACGCCGCCATTTGAAACTGCATTCATGTCGATCACTAAGATACTGCCGACATTGCCCGAGCTATTCGGGGCAACAACGCCATAGAACAGATTGTTCTCATGATTGAAGGCAATGTCGTAGATATTGGACGACACCAAACCAGCGGGAAACTCGAAGGTCTCGACACGTGGGTTACCATCTTCGTCAAGATCATCCACATCAATTAAAGTTGCCCGATCCAAGCTTGAATGGAAGGTCCAAAGATTGCCGGAAGAGTCGAAGTCACCAACAAAATCAGGATGAGATCCTTCACCCAACCGATAAATTTGCCCTGTGGCGTCCATCATAATGAGCGAGTTCGCTTGGAGCGGGTGTCCAAGGGCGTCAACGCCGTTAGACCGCGCGTAACCGTAGATTAAATCATCTTCGGCGTTAAACCCGATTGCATTGATATTGAACCCGGTGGCGTCACCCGCACTTGTATAGGTCTGCGTTTCTGTATCAAAAATCTGCAGCTGCCCACTAATGACTTGAAAGAGTTTTGCCTGACCAGGGGCGAAAGCCTCGACATCGAATGCGCCATCACCCAGGTCGACTGTTTTCTCATACGTGATGACGGGACCGGACGTATTGTAAATGGAAGTCGCTGTTCCGTCAGACTCCGCTGTTCGAATGGAGATTCCTGTACCGTCGCCTACACCAGTGACGTCATATGTTAGGGTCTCAAACGCACCGCTATTGACTTGTACAGTATCGATAACAACCCCGTTCCAAAGCACCTCAATTGCTCCAGAAACAAAGCCCCCAGCAAAGTTCGCAGCCACATCGATGCTGATCACATAACTCTTATCAGAATCGGTATCGACGGTTTGCGTCATCGCCGTCTGGCCAGTTTCACTGTCATTCGTGACAACCCAATCAGTACCTTCGAACTGCGCAATAGACCGCCCGACACTTTCGCCGTCGTCGGACAACAAGTTTTCTGGAAGATAGTCGCCATAGATTACGTCGTTTCCTATGCCTCCTCGGATTTGATCTTCACCCGCGCCACCAACGGCAAAGTCATTCCCCTCGTACAGGTTGATCGTGTCATTTGCGGCCCCACCATAGGCTTGGTCGTGCCCAAGGCCAGCGTTTAAGAGGTCGCTCCCTTCTTCGCCACGCAGTACATCATCGCCGCCATCCCCATTTAGGACGTCGCCTCCTGTGCCCCCGCTTAGAACGTCAGCGTTTGCTCCTCCAAATAGGTGATCGATGCCGTTTTCACCTGACAGATTGTCATTTCCGCTACCACCGTAAGCGACGTCATTTCCAGTACCCCCGAAAAGGTCATCTTCGCCGCCGCCGCCGAACATGTAGTCGCTGCCTTCTTCGCCGGACACCAAGTCGTCATCCGCTTGGCCATGAAGCCGATCATTTCCGCTTTGACCGAATATATTATCTTCGCCGGTGCCGCCCCAAATGTAATCGTCGATACCACCTAGAGCCTCTTCAGGAGCGGCCCCTGAACTCACGTCTCCGCCCAACAAAAGGTCGTCGCCACTACCGCCGAAGATGCTATCGGAACCATTTGATCCATCTACCGAGTCATCACCAGAGCCAGCAAAGCCCTTGTCCGCCCCACCGCCAAGGTCGATGGTGTCCTCACCTGCTTGGCCAAATACCTTGTCCGCGCTGCTTGATGATTCAACATGATCATCGCCGGATTTGCCATAAATGTGGTCAGAGCCGGCACCACCTTCAATGACATCGCTCTCTGAAGTTCCGTAAATATTCCGTGCCAAATCGACATCCCTTTCCAAATATAGCCCCAGCTCCCGTGGTTAAACGCTTTGGAAAGTTGCTGCCGCTGTCTAAGGGTATAGGCAGGTGGTGTATCGGGATAGTAGCACCATACTTTGAGTTAGCGGATCATGTCAGTCGAGCCTCCTAACGTCCTCTAGAGATGTCGCAAATAAAACCATTGCCCGGGCCAACCTACCCGCTAGCACTGCTTCTTTGAGGGCACTGAGTATGCAGCTAAGGCCTTCTCCTTGGCCAACTGGTTACAATCCGCCTTTGGGGTGGTCTAAACTTCATCAAAGATTCATCCAGCTGAAATTCAATTGGAACTCGGCGGTGCAAACACGACTGATTTTCTCGATTGATCACCACACAGAGCCCCCGCCGCAGGCCTGCCATGTAGCTATTCCAAGGTGGTCGATTTACACAAACATCGGGCAAATAATCTCAAAGCGAGGAATTACTCGCATGATATGCAATCTCAGGACTGTTGGAAATTTTGTGGAGCGACACATAGTTTTACCTTTTTCATACGGCTAACCTATTGTTTCTAAATCATCCCGATTTTGGCTGACGCACCACCATTACTTTTTGCGACTCATAACTTTGCCTGCAGACATCGCCTCATTGCAGCAGCTCCATCGGTTAAACGCGAGCTGCTCAATCCGCGTGTTCAAAATCGTGGCGCATTCACCATTCTCCAGCGCCACGTCTTGCGCGAGGACCTAAGACTGTTCTCCGCCAGCTTGCGGTTATATTAGCCTTCAGAGAACTCCGCCCATTGTAGGCCGAATTTTGCCAGGTACTTGCGCAAGCGATCTGCATCATTTCGGCTGACACGCTCTTCGCGTGACACGGCGAACAGCTGCCGCCCCGCCTCACTGATTGTCGCCGAGGCCTTACATGTTCGAATGACCTGGGCGAGTTGCGGAATATCAAAGGGATCAAGGGGCGCATTCACATATTGCGAAACCAGCTGCGCATCGAGGTCCACATTCGACATCTCCCAGCGCCGCCGAAGCCTTCCTATCTCTTCTCGGACTTGCGCGCGCGTAATCCGCCCACGCGGTGCAAGCGTGCACAGGCGCAAAACAGCACCGCTGAAATCTCTAAAGTTCCCCGTCCACTGCGTGCTCGGCGCTCGGGCGAACCGCAACCACTCTTGCGCCGCATCCGCGTTGAACCCAACCCGCATGCCAAGCTTTTTCTCAGCACGTAAAAGTTCAAATCTAAGATTGTCTTCGATGTCCTCTCGGCGCGCCCGCAATGGGGGCAGCTCGAAGGTCCAAAAGTTCAACCGCGCCAGCAAGTCAACGCGAAACGCACCTGCTGCCACGCGCTCTGACAGATCACTCGATGCACCTGCGATAATTTGAAAGCGACTTGAAACCTCCGTATCGGATCCGAGCGGGTAGTAACGTCCCGTCTCAATCGCATGTAGCAAAAGCGCCTGCTCCTCCAAACCCAGCATATCAATTTCATCGAGAAACAGCACACCCCCATCCGCCTCACGCAGAAGGCCCGAGCGTTCTGTTCCTGCTTGCCCCGTGAAACTGCGCCGCTGCCCGAAGAGCGTCGCAATCGCAGTGCCGCCAACCAGCGTGGCGCAGTTCACGTGCACCAAGCGACCTTTGACGCGCCGCCGATCAAGCTTCAGTTCGTAAATTCTTTGTGCCAGCTCAGACTTGCCAGTGCCCGTTTCGCCCTGAAGCAAAATGGGTTCATCAGAGACAGAAGAAACCTGCTCAATCCTGTCTATGATTGCGTTATAGGCCTCGTTTTTGGTTTCAATACCGCCCTTGAGGATATCTCCATATTCGCGGGACTGCTGATCGAACCGCTGCTGTAGGGCATCGAACTGTCTCAAATCCAGATCGATGAGATCGAAACTACCTCGGTCATCGTTGCCGCGCGGCGGTCCGGTTTGAATCAATGCCGCGGGAATGTGGCGCGATTCAGAGAGCAAGAACCAACAGATTTGCCCAACATGTGTCCCCGTAGTCAGGTGAATGTGGTATCGCTCGCGATCTTCATCGAACCCATAGTCCTTAGCGAAATCAAAGAGCTTGGCATAGGTCTCGCCGAGATCCCAAGGATCCACCATATCCATTCGATTGAGAATGACTTCAGTCTCAGGAGAAACCGCTTCAATTTCCGATTTGACGCTGTGGGCCAGACGAGAAAATTTATTATCATACAGCAACTCATAACGATCGACCTCAAACCCGTCTTCTTGGCAAAGGCTGACTGTTGGCTTCCAACGGCGACGCTTCCCGCTATCGAGCTGCGTTCCAAGGAAGCCGAGCACCACATTTCTCATAGCTATGATCCAATAATATAATAGGCGATATTTTCATATCGTAATTCAAAAAGGGCCTCTCGGCAACAGTTCGATTACTTTATAAAAATCAATAACTTGAGGTAATTTCAGCATTCTCTTTAAAGGCCCAAAATTCCGACCTAGAAATATCTCATCGCACTGATGAAGCGAAGAAAGCGGACGAATACGCGTCTGGAGACCTGGCGAGAGAGCTTAACGCATTCAACGTAGAGCCCTCTCGCCCCCAATATTGTCACCCCTTGTGGGAGAATTGACCAAAGGAATTTATGATGAAACACCTCGCAATTGACGAGATCACTGGCAAAGACTTGAAGCAATGGGGGCACCTGCCTGGAAAGCAGTTTCCAGAGCTTTTGATGCGCGCCAATGCACTGCACGCCGCAGGTCAAGATTTGCAGGCGATCCGAACGGAACTGGCCAGTGAAATCCCAACGCCCCCCGTCCACATCAACTTGCATAATGAAGGTGCGATTGAGTTTTATGAAAACCTGACGCCCGCCGACGAGGACGAAGCTGACAACCTCGCGAAGGTGCGTGAGACCATGCGCGCCGTGATGCGCACGCCAACCGTAACGAGTGGCGCCATCATGCCTGACGCTTGTCCAGCGGGACCTGTTGGCACAATTCCTGTCGGCGGCGTCGTTGCCGCGCATAAAGCGATCCATCCCGGCATGCATTCGGCGGACATTTGCTGCTCCTTGATGCTGACTGACTTGGGTGATGCGGACCCAAAGGCTGTGCTTGATGCCGCAGAAAAGGTCACGCATTTTGGTCCTGGCGGACGCAAGCAAGGGCAGCGGTTCACCGTATCTTTGGACTTGCTTGAGGCCATGCGCGCAAACCCATTTTTGAACAGCGCCAAAACAATCCGCGCTGTGCAAGAACACATGGGCACGCAAGGCGATGGGAACCATTTCTTGTTCGTGGGCAGGTCACGGAACACGGGAAAAACCATGCTTGTGACGCACCATGGATCACGAGGACCGGGTGCGCAGCTCTACAAGGCGGGCATGGCTGTGGCGGAAAAATATCGTCGCACGCATTCACCTAAGACGCTCAAGCAAAACGCGTGGATCCCTGCTGATAGCGAGGAGGGTCAGGCGTATTGGGAGGCATTGCAGTTGATCCGTAAATGGACAAAGACCAACCACAACTCCATCCACCAAGCGACACTGGAGGCCGTAGGAGCAAGTGCCGGAGAACGGTATTGGAATGAGCACAACTTCGTGTTTCGGCGCGGCGATACATATCTGCACGGCAAAGGCGCAACACCCGCCTGGTCCGACTTCGCCGCGGATGCTGACAACGCTGGCCGCACTATCATTCCTCTCAACATGGCCGAACCCATCTTGATTGTACGCGGCAGTGACGCCCCCCACGCCTTGGGCTTCAGCCCACATGGAGCTGGGCGCAACTGGTCACGAACGGAGCATATGCGCCGGCTCGGCACGATGACCGCTGACGAAGCTCTTATTGCGGAAACCAAGGGGTTGGATGTGCGCTTCTACAGCGGCAAAGTGGACGCCTCCGAGCTGCCATCGAGCTATAAGCCTGCGCAAGCTGTTGTTGCCCAGATCGAAAGCTATGGCTTGGCAGAAATCGAAGACTGGATCGACCCGTACGGCTGCATTATGGCGGGTCAAATGCCTCGCTTTATTCGGCGTCCACGCGGAACGCGGTAAATTCCTAGGCCTCGCTCCAGTCAGCGAGGCCTATACACTGCGTGGCATCGTGCTGCTTAGAACATTGGGGAAATTCAGTGTCGGGAGTAAAATGGCACAACGCATTCATAGTTCATTCTCAACTAAGATCATGGCAACTCTTGAGTGAGTGAATTCTAAAGAGCGCTATGGGAGCCTCCTCTAACGGGTGTTATGTAAAGCACCTTAAAGTTGAAACTTCACTTCACCCTCAGCGAGCTAAACCGAGCAAATCGCCATAACGTTTATCAAAGCACCCTATGGATGCGCGCCCCTCATTTCGGGGCAATGCGATCCTGTACCATTTGATAGGTACGACGTTCCAGCTCATCGCGAGAAATTTGCCCTGTAATCCAGAGCTCGGACAAAGCGTTGTATTCTGGCGATTGCCGGCCCAGTCCTTCCATTTCAGCGCTCCAATTTGCTTTCGACACAAGTTTCCTGCGACGTGCCATCTCAGCGTCACTCAATAGATTTTCCCTTCGCTCAGCCACTGTTCACTCCTAACCTTCTAAAGCGCTACACACGTGGAGGAGAGCTTTGGTGCACATCAGGCACAACCAGCCCTGCCTTATTCAATCGATGGTCCAAACCATTCCGCGCGTAATACCAGCTAATCCCCTGCGGGGTTTCGAACGGGCAGATGCCTCGGGCTTCGAGATGGCACCCTAAAGGGCCAGATGCCCTCTTAAACCTGTGCGCCAATTGACCTAGCGTCTCATAGTTCCTCTTAAATTCAGAGATGCTCTCTGAACTTACAGCATCTAAGAACTGTCGAGACTTAGGGTTTCTAATGCGCTCCGACCTCAGCAAGCCTTCTTCAATAAAGTAATTGATGGTTTGATAGGTCACGCGAAGCATCGTGGATGCTTCGCCCTTTGTCACACCATCCATTTCCAAGGGCGGCAAGGCTGCACGCACCTCCGACAGGCGAACTCTAAATCCCGCAAGGCCAGACACGTTGGCGTCCCGTGCAACGTGATCCAAGTCGTTGTCCAAGACCAACTGCACGATGTCTGTTGCGGGACACCGGATGCGCCTCGCAGCTTCAATGATAGGCACCATGTCATCTGCCCTCCCCGACCGAGGTGTTACGGAGGATGCAAGCCCCTCCAGAAGGCTATCCAGTAACTGACGTTCATATTTAGGCACTTGGTCCAGCGCATCAACAACTGGCGCTACTATCCCAGACTTGCGCAACAGCGTTAGAAACTCTGTGCTAACGTTTAGGACGTTGGCCGCCTCAGAAATCGTCAGGCGGCTAGACATTTGTTCTGAGAGCCGTGTCAAATCTTCAGCGCTTAGACCATCGTGCAGCCTTATCTCTGGCTCTCCCTCATTTTTCTGTGCAACACCTTCCGCAAGGAGAAATCGGTTCATGCGCTCTCGCTGCACGCCCAACGATTTCCATGCACCATGGATGGAATATTTGGTGGTTTGAGGGCATGCTTGCCCCAGTACGATATCGCCCTCGCGGCAAGGGTACGTGCGAAAAATATAATCTCGAACACGCGCCCTCAGAGGCTCGAACTCCGCCCCAATAGTTGAAGGGCTTAGCCATTCAAAGAATGCCCCGAGATCCGATCTGTGCCGGACCGTTCGCAATCCGATAGGACTGACTAGGGTATCAAGCGCTGCATAGAGGCCCTGCTCCCCAGCCTGCAAGGCATCGAACCCTGTTTGCCCCGCACGGGATAGATCGTCTTCCGTACCTTCTGAGATTTTCAGGTTTGGTCCATACTCAAGCACGAACCCAAGCAGTTCACAAAGACGCGTGGCGATATACATGGGCATCGCATCTAAGAATGGGTTCTGTGGCATGCCCTCCAAGCGATCACGGATATAGCCCTCCAAAGATGTAAATGGACGGTGATGACCCATTTGTTCTGTCCGTCGTCAGAGATTTTGGAACCAATAGCGGCCTGGACTAAGAGAGTGTTTAGCTCATCTTGTTGGTTTGATTATGCGGCGTGCTGGCGGTGATGCAAGCGTCGCGCTTCGAGTGTCTTTCGTTTGGTCCTTTCCCTTTGCTTTAGAATGGCTTTGTCACGACCGAAGTAGACGTCAGCGGGTGTGACGTTGTTGATGCTCTCATGGTAGCGCTGATGATTGTAGTGGTCGACGAAGGCTTCGATCTGGGCTTCAAGATCACCCGGCAGGAAGTAGTTTTCCAACAAGATCCGGTTCTTCAAAGTCTGATGCCACCGTTCAATCTTGCCTTGAGTTTGCGGGTGATACGGCGCGCCACGCGAGTGCTTCATGTCTTTGTCCTGCAACCATTCTGCCAGATCCCCTGAGACATAACTGGATCCGTTATCGCTAAGCAGACGTGGCTTGTGAACGACATGAACTTGGTCGCAGCCGGATGCCTGCAACGCGAGGTCCAGCGTGTCGGTTACATCCTCCGCACGCATGTTGGTGCAGAGTTTCCAGGCGACGATGTAGCGGCTGTAATCATCTAGAACCGTGCTGAGGTAGAACCAGCCCCAGCCCAATACCTTGATGTAAGTGAAGTCGGTTTGCCAAAGCTGGTTGATCCCAGTTGTCTTGTCTTTGAACTCACTGGCAGCCTTGATGACAATGAACGCAGGGCTGGTGATCAGGTCATGGGCTTTCAGCACACGATACACTGTAGATTCTGAGACAAAGTAGCGTTCTTGATCCGTGAACGTCACTGCCAGTTCGCGCGACGACAGTTCCGTTTCCTGCAACGCCAGTTTCACAACCTTGCGCTTCACGTCATCAGGCACGCGGTTCCAAACGTGCTTTGGCTTTGGGGATTGATCCTGCAATCCAGCCTCACCGCGCTGCAGGTACCGATCGTACCAGCGATAGAACGTCGTGCGCGGAATACCCAGCTTGGCCAGTGTACGGCGCGCCGACAGGTGGCTGTCTTCGACTAGCCGAATGATCTCCAACTTCTCTGATGCGGTATACCTCATTCGGGGTCGCCCCCACCGTCGTACATGCTTTTTTTGAGAAGACGCAGTTCAAGCGTCTGTTCGGCAACCACCTCTTTGAGGTCCTTTGCCTCCCGCCGCAGTTCTTTCACCTCATCGGTGTTTGCGGCACGCGCCGTATCCCCGGCCAACCGCTTCTTCCCGGCTTCCATGAAGTCCTTTGACCATTTGTAATAGATGCCTTGTGAGATCCCCTCTCGACGGCACAGCTCGGCGATACTGTCCTCGCCACGCAGGCCATCCAACACGATCCTGATCTTCTCTTCAGATGAATAATGCTTGCGCGTGGCGCGCTTAATGTCTTTGACGATCTTCTCGCCGGGGCTCTTCGTTGTCTTTCTCATCGTCCACTCCTTGGTGGCTACGATGAGCAACAAACACTCTCTTAGTAAACAACCCTATTTGGACCCATAGGCGCTGACGTCAGACACGACCATAACCTTTCGAAACGGTTGTAACGGTGTTCGGCTTAAGGCCCAATTCACGGCTAATCTCCGCCATGGAGCTACCTGCCAAACGAAGAAGATATTTGGACCGTTCGTGTTGCCTTAAGTCTCTTGCCGTCGGTTTGTGCATTGCGGACCTTTCGAATCCAGTGATGGCACAACTTCTACGAAAAAATTGGATATGTATCAATTTTTATTATTTAAAGTCAGCAACTTACACAAAACACACCTCAATCGCGCCGCCATATATATGAAATCAATTCATATGCACCAAATCCAAAAAATTCGATACTCACATACCAAGCGATATAGCTTTGACGGCACCTATCGGCCCACTGTATGAAAGCGTATGAAGCGCGTTTCTATTCAAAAAGTAAGACTCATTGACTGGCAGGGTAGCCCCACGATTCACGTGCGCAACAACACGTGTGGCGGCGAGCTTTACTGCATTGAAGAGATCAAAAGCGGCTATAAAAGATGCCAAGATCATTTGCGCTGGTCCCAACGGCTCAACATCAGCCCAAGGCAGGTCCGTCAGATGTTCGAACTGGTAGGTATCGACTATCTGAAAGACCTGTTTTCCCTATGGAAAACAGAGTTCACATGCGCTCAAATCGCGAAGAAGATAGGGATGAAAGCTCAAAACCTAGGGCAAATGTTCAAGAGGAACGGATATGTGCTGAAGCGCGGGCGGCGGCGCATTGAGGCAAATCATAGCGAAGTTCAAAAGGTTGCTGAGCCAGAAGCACCAGTGGTCTCAACTGCGCGGCATTTCAATGTTCATTGGCAAACAGCAAAGAAGCTCCTCACTGAAGCGGGTTTGCTGCAAGCCCAAGAAAATCGCAAACCGTTTCAACGGTACAAGCTGTCCAAAGAAACTATAAACAGTTCCTAGGTTTTGGTTTCAAACGGCCCATAGCTGCCGTTCGCGGTTTGGACCGACGCTTCGGTGCAGCTTCCCCGAAGCGGACATTGATCGGTCGCGCAGCATTGTTGGGTTTTCAACTTAGCATTGTGTGCGACGAGAGCTTCTGTATTACTGAAAACAGTCAACGGTTTCTTTGACTGTAAATTTAAGTTGCAACTGAATCAGGTCAATATTGTCTAACCTATCTTTCCCTAGAGCATGGGATGGCGTCGAGTGGCAGAAATTCGCTCTGCGTCTGGTCTCACTCAAACACGGCTTCGGAAATGTCCAGCCCGTCCCGGATCAAGTGGATGGCGATGCTGGGTTGGAGTTCTTCACGACAGATGGCTGTCTTTATCAGTGCTACGCACCTAAAGAGGTGGTCGATGTCGGTAAAGCCGCTAGTGGGATGAAGAAGAAAGCCACCTCCGACATTCAGAAACTTAGAAAGTATGAAAAGAAGATCTTGGGGATGGTTGGCCCGCTCAAATTCGATCGATGGATATTACTCTGCCCTTTTTTCGAAGATAAGGATGTGCTGCGACACATTCAGAAGAAGATTTCGGATGAAACAATTGATCAGTTAGGTTTCTGCAATACTCCGTTTGTAGGGCTTGGTAAGTCTATCGAAGACTTTTCCGATGAGTATAGTCAGCTTAGAGCCAAGAGTAAGGGTCTACCTCTAAAACTCAAATTAGCCACTGATAAAGATCTCGGTGCTGCGCCGCAGGGGAACGAACTGTTTGATCGTGTAATGGAAAAACTGAGAAGAGGTTACCCGGATGCGACAGAGGATGCCCTGACCAAGAAAGCAAAACATTGGATACTGTCCAGCATAACGAAGCAGAATGCAGCAGAGGACCTACAGAAGGATTTCCCAGATCAATGGGAAACTTGGTTCACAACAATCTCAATGGAAGAGCAGAGGCTGGCTTTGATGGGCGACCAAAGCGGGACAGCCACCGAATTCTTAAACAACGAGCTTAAAGGGTTGCAGGGGACGTTGAAAGAGGCGCTGCCCGACTTGCCTGTTACATTTCGAAGTGCACTAGCTCAAGGTCAATTGGGAACTTGGTTGCTAGACTGTCCATTGGATTTTTTGGAGCAATAGAAGTTCATGGTCGATGAAGCGACAACCCTGAGATTTCAGAGACGACCGAAGGCGGTATCAGGAGATATGAGAATTGGTTGGCGTCTATCAATTTTGCTTTTGATGATTTTCTATTCACGGGGGAGGAAGGCATCACTTGCAAAGCTGCACATGCTAAACGATGCAATGCGGGTGAATAGATCAAGGGAGCACTTGGATAAACTTATTTCTGCCAATCAAGAATTTTACTCATGGTCCATCAGGGTCGAACCCGCGTTTGCTCGTGCTCTAGATTTTTTGGTTTCTGAGGGGTTTGCGGACTGGGGCGTTGCAAATGATCGAACGACAATCAAGCTGACCGAAACAGGTATTTCGGCGGCCAAGGCACTATCCGACAGTCTGGAAGTTTTTGTAAAAGAGAAAGAATATTTAAGGGTAGTGGCAAAGAAATTGACAGAACAGTTGGTTGTTAGTGTTTTGTCAGCGTCGAAGGTGCGCGTATGATACAGGTAAAAGCTATTCATCTTCGCTCCTACACAAAGGATAAAACCTTTGGTGTAGATGCCGACTTCAGTAGTGGACTGAATGTGGTTTGGGCTGATAATTCCTCGGGTAAATCGACTTTGATGCAATCCCTTTTGTATGCGCTGGGATTTGAAAGGTCGCTTGGCACATCCCTAGATGTGCCGCTTCCTTTCGCGATGCGAGAAGAAATTCGAGAGAAAGTTCACGACGAACTGCTTCCTGTTCTTCAGTCCTATGTTGCCGTCACGTTTGAGGACTTGCGTGGGGAACTCTTCTCAATAAAACGGGAAGTGGTTGGCGATACAGATCGGAGGTTGGTTCAAACTTGGCAAGGCGGGCTTGATGCCGAACGCGATGGCAAAGGCAAGCAAGATTTTTTCTTACATGATCCGGGATCGGCGCAAAATGCGTCTGGCTTTCATGTGTTTCTCGCCAAAAAGCTAGGGTGGAGCATTCCGCAAGTTTCCAAGTTTGATGGATCGGAAGCGCCACTCTATTTGGAGGCAATGTTTCCGCTGTTCTTTGTCGAACAAAAGCGTGGCTGGTCGGTTACGCAGGGGCCTTTTCCGACGATGTTCAGGATACAAGACCTTAATCGACGAGTTATGGAATTTGTTCTTGATTTGGACGTGGGCAAAACACGTCGTCAACTCGCAGAGTTGCGCAGAACAAGAAACAAGATTGAGAATGACTGGAAAGAATGTCGGAGAGAAATCCTGCGGGACGGTCCTTCTACGCTCAGGGTCGAAGGGATTCCCTCGGTGCCTAGTCCAGAGTTTGCCGAAGATGGCATCTTGGGAGTGAAGGTTTTTCATAACGGCGAGTGGATGTCTATTGAAGCCGCCGAAGAATTGATCAACCGTGAGATTCAGGAAATCGAGACCAAGGAGCTTTCACCAGTTTCGGAGGCGTCCGAAGCCTTGCAGGCACAACTCGAAACTCTAGAAGTCAAGCTGGGCGACAAGTTGGCTGAATTGTCGATTGCCAATAATGATTACAAAATTTCTATATCTGAGCGAAATACACTAAGCGCAAGAATTATTGCTCTAAAAGAAGACTTGGTTCAGAATCAGGATTCTTTAAAGCTTAAGAAATTTGGCTCAGTTTTGGGTGAGAGTGTTTCATTCGAAACCTGCCCAACTTGCCATCAAGGATTACAACACGAACTTCTTCCAGATGCGAGAACGAGCGCTATGGGGCTTGAGGAGAATGTTGTTTTTATCAAATCTCAGTTGAAGTTATATGAAGCTTTGCTAGCCAACGCTGAAGTGGATTTGATAGCGGCAGTTACACTGATGAAATCCCTGCGTGAAGAAATTGAAGCTGTCCGCTCCAGCATTCGCGCTGTGAAAGCAGACTTGGTTCGACCCGGTTCGACCCTTTCTCGTGCTGATCTGGAGCGCGCAGTTCGACTTGGTGGAAAGCTTGCTTCGTGGAAACAGCAAGAGGAAAGCGTTGCTGAAGAGCTAGATCAACTCAAAAAAATTGCGGCGCTCTGGGTTGAAGTCAAAGGGCAATTGGCCGGATTAGGTGCTGCCGAACTTTCAGGTCCTGACAGAAAAAAGCATTTAGCGCTTCAGGCTATGACACAGTCACTTTTAAAGGAATTTAATTTCACCACATTCGAACCTCAAGAGATAACAATTTCGGATACTGACTTTCGACCACAGGTTCTCCGCCGAGCTGATGACGGCGAGTTGGTGGAGCGCGAAATTGGCTTTGAAGTTTCTGCTAGTGACGGTATCCGGCTTAAGTGGGCTTACTACCTTTCAATACTGATGGTATGCCGCGATCTCGGTGGGAATCACATTGGATTTCTGGTTTTTGATGAACCGGGGCAGCAGCAAATGAAAGAAGTTGATCTCTCGAAAATGCTACAATGGGTGGCTAGGAACGTATCGAAGAAGATGCAGGTTAACATTTCTACTTCTGAAAACCGTGATCGGGTCCGGTCCGCTTTAAGTGGCTCTCCTGCGGCATTGAGAGAATTTGAAGGCTATGTTTTGAAACCGATTAGTTCCACCTGAGCAGCGGATGGTTTGTGGGCGGATTTCGGTGGTTGCCCGCGATGAGCGTGGAATGTCCGCTTCTACGGTTTAGCCAAAGTTAGTTTACAGATACGGCGAAAGTCCGGTTTCCGCCCTTTTCTTTCAACAAGAGCTAGGGGACGTTGCCCCCACGCGCCTGCAACACAATTAGGCAGGGCCCTGTCCTCGGCTACACCTGCGGGCCACACCAACCCTGTCGAATTGCATTGCACTTGCTCCCCCCCCACCCGCGCCGGGAGCAGGTTTTAGAGACAGGCGCGCTGAAGCGCTTTGCTTAAAACCAGTTTTTAAAGGGCAATCATGTAAGACATCATCTTAAACGACCAAAAGCAAAGCTATGCGTCGCAAAAGGTAAAGCTCTGTCGCAAAAGGCAGAACTATCTGTCGCTTCACAAATTTGCAGTGGCGGACCGAGGAGGATTCGAACCCCCGACCCCCTGATTCGTAGTCAGGTACTCTATCCAGCTGAGCTATCGGTCCACTGCGGCGGGATGTAGCGGGACCCTTGAGGCTTTGCAAGAGGCAAACTAGTCAAATGTTGGAGAAAGTGTGAGATAAGATTTTGGCAACGTAATTGCGAACCGCGTACCTGTCTCGTCCGTATGTTCCAGATCAAGTCTGCCGCCATGCCCGCGGATAAGTTCTGCTGCAATTGCTAGCCCCAATCCAGAACCGCCACGTGTTGTTCCCCCCTGAAATGCCTCAAACAAATGTTCGCGCGCTGTTTTAGGCAAACCGGGACCATTATCGTTGATAACGATCCGGCATTGGTCTTCGTCTTCGGTTGCGGCGACCGAGATTTCACCCGCCTTACCCGTCGCGACGACCGCCTGACGCGCGTTGCGTATAAGATTGCCAATGACACGGTACAATTGTTCACCATCTGCAGTAACCATCATGGCCGCAGGCACCTCTTCGACAAAATCTAACGGGTGATCACCAATCGCAAGCCGCTCGCCCGCAAATACGTCATCAACAATTTCTGACAGATTGACCCGCGTCAGACGAGGAGAAGGTTCATCCACTCGGCCGAACGCCAATGTACTTTCACACAAGTTAACCGCACGGGCGATTGACCCAACCAATTTTGGCGCGAGTCGACGCACTGTCGGGTCTTCGGAGCTTTCGATACGATCCGTGAACAACTGGGCGGAGGTCAAGATATTCCTTAGATCATGGCTGATCTTGCTAACGGCACCACCGAGCTGCGCAAGGCGTTCCTTTTGGCGCAAGGCACCCGTCAACTGGGTCTGCATACTCGCCATTGCCTCTTGTGCCTCACGCAGTTCCACCACACCAGCGTCTGGCATTATGATACGCCGCGCGTCTTCTGGGGCCTCCGCATAGGCTTGCATCGCTTCAACGAACCCCTTGATAGGCTTAACAAGGAAACGGCGCACAGCCAAAAACAACATTATTGCAGTTATGACGGAAATAACCGCTGACAAAATTAGAATCCGAATGCCGTAGTCGATCAGGGCCATGCGCAATGGTTCAGTTGGCAGTGTGACCTCGATCAACAGCCCACCATCTTGAACGGGGTTACCGATAACGCGGATGACTTGGTCTTCCGTGTTCAGCAAGCGCATCATTGCATCTCGGATAAGTACCCAAGCAGACGGATCCCGCATATCAAAGGTCTTTTCGATTGGCGACGGAATGGGTGAGGACAGGATCAACTGGCGCACCTCGTCCCGACGCAACACAACGTTATAGATGCCAGCGTTCTCCAACAGCTCTTGTTCAAGTGCTGGTTCGATCATGTCTTCGGCCAACAGGGCCAAAGACGCAATCTGCGCGCGTTCAAGCCGTTGCAGGAAATAGTCTTCGCGGTAACGGGCAACGGACGGAACAAAAATCAGAAATTCCGCAATCAGCACGAAAACTGTCGTGAGGATCAGAAAGCGACCTGAAAGGGTATTGAGCATATTACGCCGTCCGTTCTTTATTAGGGTAACCAGCGCTGGACAAAACCAACGACACGTTTGACCGTGCTGCTTTCAAACAACCGTGGGCTAAAATACGCACCCGCAGCGCGTTTATTAATCTCGCTAACTGTCGGGTAGGGCAACACCGTACTGGCGATCGCTGACATTTTCATTTTGTTGGCAATGGCCATAGCCCACATACTAATGAGCTCTCCAGCCATCGCACCAGCGATAGACGCACCGACAGGGCGACCCTTGACGACCATCACCTTGATCAAGCCTGTCGTCTTACCTTCGGCAATGGCGCGATCATTCTCATGATACGGGAAACGAACGACTTCCAGTTTGCTGCCAAACTTTTCTTTGGCTTGCGCCTCGGTTAGACCAACCTGAGCCAGCTCTGGATCAGTATAAGTGGCCCATGGGATGTGGTCGGTACGTTGTTTACTCGGCAATCCGAACAACATCGACCGGATTACGACGCCAGCGTGATAACCAGCAACATGAGTGAACTGCAGCCCCCCTGCCGCGTCACCGACCGCATACACTTTCTTGTTGGTAATCGATCTAAGGTCGGGCCCCACTTTAACCGCACGGTCGTGCTCAACGTTGGCCTTTTCCAAATCCAACTTATCAATGTTCACTTTACGGCCCACAGCCATCAGCAGGTGTGATCCTTTGAAATCACCCTGCGACGTATGCACAGTGACGCCCTTGCCGCTTTTGCTAACTTTTTCGGCCAATGCGCCTTCAATAATCTCGATACCTTCGCCGCGCAGCTTCTCTAGTACGATCGCGGCCATCTCTGGGTCGTCATTCCCCATAGCCTTCATACCTTCGATCACAGTCACCTTGCAGCCTAGCCGGCGGTGAGCTTGCGCCATTTCCATGCCGATGGGACCGCCACCAATTACAAGTAAATGGTCTGGGCGATCACGAAGGTCAAAAATGTTCTCGTTTGTGTAAACATCAACCGTATCCAACCCTGGGATTGGCGGTACAAACGGGCCTGAGCCCGTGGCGATCACAAAACGGCGTGCCTCGATGACATGTTCACCTGCTTGGACCTCGGTTTCCGAGATGAACCGGCCGAACTCGCGGATCACTTGAACGCCGAACCCTTCGAACCGTTCCTGACTGTCTACCGGCGCGATAGTGTCGATGACCTTGCGCACGTGGTCTTTGGCAGCGGCATAATCGATATCAGGGTTAACAGCTTTCACCCCCAGATCGCCTGTATTCCCCATTGCATAGGCCTGCTTACCAGCAGCGATGAGAGCCTTTGACGGAACACAGCCAAAATTCAAACAATCGCCGCCCATAAGGTGCCCTTCAAGAAGAACAACCTTTGCGCCCATCTGCGACGCACCCGCAGCAATACTCAGCCCACCGGACCCTGCGCCAATAATGCAAATGTCAGTCTTGATACGTGTCATAATTACAGACCTTTCTTACCGCGAACGGCCTTTAACAGAATTGGCAATGCAGCAAGAGCGCACAGCCCAAGGATTGGGAACAGAATATGAGGTTCGAAAATAATGCCAAGGTTCGGCGTTTCACCCGCAGCAAACACCTCGCCAAGCCCAGCGCCAACAGACGTGTAAACAATCGAGCCCGGGATGATCCCAAAGAAGGTCGAAATCACGAAACGGCGCAAAGGTACTTCTAAGAAGGAAGGGATTAGGTTCGCCAGAAAAAACGGAACAGCTGGAACCAAACGAATAAGAAACAACATGGACCACTGATTTTCATCGATTCCATCTTTGATCGTTTTAGTGATACCCTCTGAACCTTCCAACTTTGCGCCCAGTTGCTTGCCAAACCCCCAGCGGGCAGCCTGGAAAATTGCGGTCGCACCCATCGTGGCCGCAATAACGTTGAATAGGAACCCCGGGAAGGTCGCGAACAAGAAGCCGCCCGTCAAAGTAAGAATCGCCGCCCCTGGCAATGAGAAAGCAACGACCACCGTATAGATCGCGATAAACGCGACAACTGTCAGCAGATAATTCGAATCCCGAAATTCGATCAGGGTTTCGCGGTTTTGCGCCAATGCATCAAAACTTAGATAATCGCGCAAAAAATACGCCCCCATAACGGCCACGACCCCGATTACAATAATCGGCAACCTCCGTAACAGTGAGTTTGGTGCCTTTTTATCCGTCAAATCATTCATTTACTTGAAGTCCTATATCGCCAAGTGGTGCTAGGTTTTGTATTGTGTTGCACTCTAAATGGACGATCCACGTGCTTCCTGATACCCATATCACGGTCCGTTGATTGTTGGTGATCAATTGACCACCGTTTGTTGCACTTCCGGTTAGGTCTGTAACAATTCACATGTAGAGAAAGTGTGAATGTTGCAGAATTTCCGGCTTGGTCGCGTTGACAGGCACACAGAACCCCCCTATTGCACGGGCTTCGAGATAAAGACGGGCTCGAATCTCTATGAGGTTCGCCCCCCAAAACCGGAGAGACGCCATGAAGCGTACATTTCAGCCTTCCAACCGCGTTCGCAAGAACCGTCACGGTTTCCGCGCACGTATGGCCACCAAAGCTGGCCGCAAGATCCTGAACGCACGTCGTGCGAAGGGTCGCAAAGAACTCAGCGCATAAGTGCGCTGCGGGGTCTGATGGCTTCGCGTCTAACAGATACGGAAACCGCCGAGGCACAGCCTACGGCGGTTTTTGCTCGTCTGCGCATTCTAAAGAAACGCGCAGAGTTCACTGCCGCGTCCAAAGCGCGATATCAGACAGGATCCGGTCTAACTGTGCAAATGCGCAATCGCTGCGATGAGGATCCGACTGTTGGCGTCGGTTTCACGTGTTCAAAGAAGGTCGGTAATGCCGTTGCTCGCAATCGCGCGAAACGGCGACTGCGCGAAATTGCCCGCCTTGATCTTCCGGCGCTCGCCCAACCGGGGCATGACTATGTCCTGATCGGCAAGCGCGATGTAACGGCAAACAGATCTTTCGAAGACCTGCGCGCAGACCTCGCAAAAGCGTTGAAAAAATTGTCATGACACCTTTCGCCTTTGTCATGTCCTTACCCGTCCGTTTTTACCGCGCCGTGTTCTCCCCTTGGGTTGGGCACAACTGTCGCTATCACCCGACCTGTTCGGCCTATGCGATGGAAGCATTGCGCAAGCACGGCGGCGTAAAAGGAACGATTCTGGCCGCACGCCGCATTGCGCGTTGCAATCCTTGGGGCGGGTCCGGCACGGACAACGTTCCGGACTAAACAGAGCGATCCTTGTCTCGCCGTTCTGGCACATGTATCTGAACGTTCATGTTAGATGATGCAGACGATATTCACCCCCTATTTTACGGTGCCCCCAAAACCACCGAGTTCAAGAAACTCCGCAAGCGGATCGTTCAGAACACGCGAGAGGCGATCGAGCAATATGGGATGATCGAGCCAACTGGCAAGGACGGCGACCAGCGCCCGAAATGGCTGGTGTGCTTGTCAGGCGGGAAAGACAGTTACACGCTTTTGGCTGTGTTACACGAGCTACAATGGCGCGGGTTATTGCCCGTCGACTTGTTGGCCTGCAACCTTGACCAAGGGCAACCTAATTTCCCAGCAACGGTTTTACCCAAGTTCCTTGAGGACATGGGGGTGCCACACAGAATCGAATATCAGGACACCTATTCCATCGTGATAGATAAGGTCCCTGCCGGACGGACATTCTGCGCGCTTTGTTCGCGCTTGCGACGCGGAAACCTTTACAGAATTGCCCGCGAGGAAGGGTGCAGTGCTGTTGTGTTGGGTCATCATCGCGACGATATTCTGGAAACCTTCATGATGAACATGTTTCACGGGTCGCGGTTGGCGACGATGCCTCCTAAGCTCGTGAACGAGGAAGGCGACCTCTTCCTCTATCGACCACTTGCGCATGTAGCCGAAGTTGACTGTGAAAAATTCAGTTCCTCAATGGGGTATCCTATTATCCCTTGTGATCTTTGCGGATCACAAGACGGGCTTCAACGTCAGCAAATCAAGGCCATGTTGGATCAATGGGAAACAAATGCACCTGGGCGGCGGCAAAAGATGTTTCGCGCACTAACAAACACCCGTCCGTCTCACTTGCTGGATCCTAAAATCTTCGATTTCAAAGGGCTAACCACTGGCGAAGCCGTCAGCGGCAAAGACCCGCAAGATTAACTTCAGTGTACGGCACTCTCGAAAAGCCGGCCGCGAGCTTTCCGTGTGTCGGAGGCGTTGAAACGCGCGCTGAACGGGACACAATGCGAAACTTAGGCTGCCACGATGCACAAGGCTTCCAAATTGCACGACCGGTGAAAATTCGAGAAACCCTCTAATGGGCCAACGCATTTTTCGCTCAATCAACCAAACCAATCGTTCTTGCAAAGCGTGCAGGCTAACCCTTAGCCACCTCCAAGACGCATTTTGCCGATAAACAAGGCGAAAAGCCTTGACCTTTAGGCCAGCGCCCTGTTGAACCCGTCTGACATTTCAAATGGATTCAGGCGACTTCAATGGACGACCAGAACAAAAATCTTATCCTTGCTACGGCCCTTAGCTTTCTTGTTATTCTGGTGTGGTTTGTCTTATTCCCACCCGCCGATGTACAAGAAGCGGCAGCTCCTGACGAAATCGTCGCTGCGGACGGCACCATCTTGCAGGTTGATGCAGATACGCAAAGCGAAGAGCTGGCGGCGTCGCTGCTCGCCCCTCAGTCAGTCGAAGATGCCGTCGGTGAAACAGAGCGGGTTGAAATCGACTCCCCTGATTTGACGGGTTCTTTGTCGCTGACTGGCGGTCGCATCGATGACCTAAGCCTTAAAGGATATAATCAAACCCTTGAAGAAGGGTCCGAACTTGTCCGCCTGCTGGCCCCTATCGGGACAGAAGCCCCCTACTACGCGCTGCACGGTTGGGTTCCTGCTGTTGGCGCCACGGCTGACCAAGTTCCGGGCGCGTCCACGGAATGGCAGCTCGAATCCGGCACGTCTCTCACACCAGAGAGCGACATTACCTTGCTCTGGGACAACAATGCCGGCCTCGTTTTCCGCAAAACGTTCTCAGTCGATGAAGACTACCTCTTTACCGTCACGCAATCCGTTGAAAACACAACCGGTGCCGACATTGCGCTGCGCCCCTACGGATTGGTTGCGCGGCATGGTGAACCCTATCAGATCGGCTTTTTCATCCAACACGAAGGCGTTGTCCGGATGTCCGATGGGTCGATGGAAGAGATCAACTATGACGATATGCCTGACCTTTCGACTGAAGAAGGTCGTGTAGAGGTCGAAGAAAACGGTTGGATCGGCTTCTCTGACCAATACTGGATGACAGCCCTGATCCCGACACCCGGTCGTGAGTTCCGTTCCACCGCTCGGTTCGCCAACGACATTTATCAGGTCGAAACAGTATATCCTGTTGTGACAGTTCCTGCTGGTGGTTCTGTAAATGCAAATTCACAGTTCTTTGCCGGCGCACAGGAATGGGACGTTATCCGGTCTTACCAGAACGATCTGGGCATTGATCGTTTCCTCGACAGCATCGATTGGGGTTGGTTCTTCTTCCTCACAAAACCGATTTTCGCAGTACTGCACTGGCTCAACGGGCTAATCGGGAACATGGGCTGGGCGATCATTGGCTTGACCCTCATCATCAAAGCGCTTCTGTTGCCGCTGGCCTATAAGTCGTTCGTTTCCATGGCGAAAATGCGCGAACTACAGCCGCAAATGGAAAAGCTCAAAGAAGCCGCTGGCGATGATCGTGAGAAGCTCCAGAAGGGCATGATGGAGCTGTACAAGACGAATAAAGTCAATCCTGCGTCTGGCTGCCTGCCAATCTTGATGCAGATCCCGATCTTCTTTTCGCTCTACAAAGTGATCTTCGTCACGATCGAATTGCGCCACGCCCCATGGCTTGGCTGGATCAACGATTTAAGTGCACCAGACCCATCGTCACTGTTCAACTTGTTCGGACTACTTCCTTGGGACGCACCTGCCCCGGAAAGCTTCTTGTCGTTGATCTTCATCGGGATCATGCCAATCATTCTTGGTATTTCCATGTGGATGCAGCAAAAGTTGAATCCTGCCCCCACAGAACCAACACAGAAAATGATCATTGCTTGGATGCCTTGGATCTTCATGTTCATGCTTGGCAGCTTTGCCAGCGGGTTGGTTCTGTACTGGATCGCGAACAACACGATCACGTTTACACAACAGTACCTGATCATGCGCAGCCAAGGCGTCAAACCTGACGTATTTGGAAATATCTTGGGCAGAAACAAACCGGATGCGAAGTAATGGGCAGCGTCGCTGAACTTTGGCGGCACCCGATCAAAAGCCACGGTCGTGAGGCGCTAAATTCGGTTGATCTGAAAGCCGGTCAATCGATGCCATGGGACCGTCATTGGGCTGTGACCCACGAGGCAACCAAGTTTACGGCACATGACCCCCAATGGGTCATGTGTCGGAACTTTATGATTACCGTCGCAACGCCTTCCCTAGCCGGTATCTGGACAACGTTTGACGAGGCCTCGGGGCAGATGACGTTGTCACATGTCGACCGCCCCAAATTTTCATTCAACCCGTCTAATCCGGATGAAGTCCCACAGTTCATCGAATGGGTAACGCCACTGTGCCCACCGGAAAAACGTCAGCCAAAAACTTTGGTCACGTCGGCCCCCCGTGGAATGACTGACAGCGACTACCCCTCCATTTCAATCATGACGAAGGCCAGTCATGCAGCTGTCGAGACGCAACTTGGACATGCTTTGGCCCATGAGCGTTGGCGCGGAAATATTTGGCTGGATGGAACTAAGGCATGGAGCGAAAATGACTGGGTCGGGAAGGACCTGCGCATTGGATCCACTGTTTTGACGGTAAAGGAACCCATTCAGCGATGCATGGCAACCGCTGCCAACCCTGAAACGGGCCAGCGTGATGTGGACACATTGGGCGCTTTGCGCGATGGTTGGGATCACCAATATTTTGGCGTTTACGCAATCGTCAAATCCGGCGGCACGATCGATGTCGGCGATAGCTACGAGGTTCTATAAATGCAGCTACCTTTTCCAATAGCCGAAGCGCCTGATGATACGATCCGTGAGGTTGGCCGCAAAATGTTTGCGGGTGAAACCGAGTTCGTAAAAGGTGTCGTCGCGATGAGTGGGCTACCAGACCCCGACCGGCCCGAGGTTTGTTTTGCAGGTCGTTCCAACGTTGGTAAATCCAGCCTGATCAACGCGTTGACCGGCCGTAAGGGATTGGCACGCGCGTCAAACACACCGGGCCGGACGCAAGAGATCAACTATTTCACTGTTGGCGAAAGCCACTTCCTCGTCGACCTTCCGGGCTATGGTTACGCCAATGCACCGCTGCCCGTCGTTGAGAAATGGCAACGCTTGTTGAAAAGCTACCTGCGCGGCCGTGTTACATTGCGCCGCGCATTCGTGCTGGTTGATGCACGTCACGGCGTTAAAGCTGTCGATGAAGAAATCATGGCGTTGCTCAGCAGTTCGGCTGTCACATTCCAATGCGTGATGACAAAAACCGATAAATTGAAGAAGGGCGATCTGGATAAAGTTCTCGCGCAGGTGCGTGAAAAACTCTCGAAACACCCTGCAGCCTACCCTGAATTGGTTCTTACATCGTCTGAAAAGGGCGAAGGCATTGAAACGTTGCGTGCAATCATCGCAGGGATAGACTGACCGCGAGAAGACAGATGAGAAAGCAAGACATGAACCGCGATTGGATCGCCACCGCCGCTACGCTCAGCGCAGCCCTACCCTACCTGCAACGTTACAACGACGCGATTGTTGTGATCAAATTGGGTGGCCACGCCATGTCCTCGGAAGAGGCCATGGAAGATTTTGCCCGTGACATAGTGTTGATGCAGCATGTGGGAGTGAACCCCGTAATCGTCCACGGTGGCGGCCCCATGATCAACGAAATGTTGGACAAGTTGGACATCAAATCCGAATTCGTAAACGGTAAACGTGTGACAGACAAAGCCACCGTTGAAGTTGTCGAAATGGTATTGTCCGGCCGCGTTAACAAATGGATCGTCAATGCGATCAACCGGCAAGGCGGGCGTGCTGTCGGTTTGTCTGGTAAAGACGCCAATCTGATGATCTGTGATCAGGATGTCCCCGAACTGGGCTTGGTCGGCACCCCTGCCGACATGGACCCCAGTGTTTTGACGACCCTGTTTGATGCCAACACCATACCTGTGATTGCACCTTTGGGTGCCGGTCGAAATGGTGAAACATTGAACGTGAACGGGGATACGGCCGCAGGGGCCATTGCGGCTGCATTAAACGCAGACCGGTTGCTGCTTTTGACCGATGTGGCCGGTGTCATGGATGCAAACAAGAACGTTTTGACCGACCTTACAGACACGCAGGTTGCAGAGTTGACCAAAGATGGCATCATTGCCGGTGGCATGATCCCAAAGACCCAAACCTGTCTGGATGCATTAGAAGGCGGCGTTCGAGCCGCGGTAATCTTGGATGGACGTGCACCAAATGCGTGTCTTCTGGAATTGTTCACTGACCACGGTGCGGGGTCAATCATTCGGACTGCTCGTTGACGTTCAGCCGAATTACGGACGCCGCAGCGGCGTTGCATTTGGCCCCGTTGGGTGGCTTTCACGACGATGGCCAGACCACAATTCTACTTGGACCATTAGAACCAGGCTTTTGGACCTATGTTTCAAACCGCCCCGAATTCAAACGTGGGGCTCCTGATCCATTGGACGCATGGTCCAGCTGGGCGATTACAGCACTTGGTTATGTGACAGGGGCTGTTCCTGTCTTTCCGTTTGGAGGGCCACCTTTTCATCCCTTCATCTCTTGGGCACTGCGGAGCGGGGAAGCATGGCAAAGCCCTGTGGGCCTCTTGGTCCACAAAGAGGCGGGGTTGCTGGTATCATATCGCGGGGCCCTAGTATTCGATCGCGTTATCGACCTGCCCGCGCCAGCTGCCAATCCCTGTGTGACCTGCGATGAACAGCCCTGCCTAGCCGCCTGCCCCGTAAATGCTCTAAGCGCTGAAAACTATGATGTGCCAGCCTGCAAATCGCACATCAACACAGACTCGACCTGCCAATCAGGTTGCCGCGTTCGTATGGCGTGCCCTGTCAGCCAGTCTTACCCGCGCGACCCCGAACAAACCGCATTCCATATGAAGGCCTTTCACCCGACATGACAAAACGCTTGATCCTCATCCGCCATGCGAAATCCAGCTGGGACGCCCCCTTCGACGATCACGCGCGCACGCTACATGACCGTGGGCGCACCGCTACCGCGGCCATTGGCAACTGGTTGCGCTCGAACGGCTATGTACCGGACGCGATCTATACCAGCGATGCAGCCCGCACTTTGGAAACAACTAACATCATCGTAGACGCGCTCGGAACTGCCCCAGCGGTTACAACCGTCCCCAAAATGTATCATGGCGCACCAGGGGCGCTTCTAAACGTCCTACAGCGCGCTGAGGGGGCAACTGTGATGTTGGTCGCTCACAACCCTGGAATCGCATTCTTCGCAGAAGATATCGTCGCACAGGCGCCCAAACATAGCCGGTTCCTTGACTACCCGACCTGCGCGACGTTGGTCTGCGACTTCCCCATAAACAATTGGGCCGACGCGGTTCCCCGGTCGGCCCAAGTTGTTAATTTCATCGTCCCGAAAGACCTTGACGCTTAGTGGCCTAGGATCTGGCTGAGGAACAGCTGGGTACGCTCAGATTGCGGGTTGTTGAAGAACTCTTCTGGTTCGTTCTGTTCCACAATCTGGCCTGCATCCATAAAGATCACGCGGTTCGCCACCTGACGGGCAAAGCCCATCTCGTGCGTTACGCAGATCATTGTCATGCCTTCTTCAGCCAGCTCGATCATGGTGTCGAGCACCTCTTTGATCATCTCTGGGTCAAGCGCGGAGGTAGGTTCATCGAACAACATGATGCGTGGTTTCATGCACAACGAACGGGCAATCGCCACACGCTGTTGCTGACCACCGGACAACTGGCCCGGATACTTATCGGCCTGCTCAGGGATCTTCACCTTTTCGAGGTAATGCATCGCCGTTTCTTCGGCTTCCTTCTTGGGCGTTTTACGCACCCAGATCGGGGCCAACGTCAGGTTTTCCAGAATCGTCAGATGCGGGAACAGATTGAAGTGCTGAAAGCACATCCCGACCTCAGACCGGATCTTGTCGATGTTTTTCAGATCTGATGACAGCTCTGTTCCATCCACAATGATCTGCCCCGCTTGGTGTTCTTCCAAACGGTTGATGCAGCGGATCAACGTAGATTTACCAGACCCTGACGGCCCGCAAACCACGATACGTTCACCGCGGTTTACGGTCAGGTTGATGTCGCGCAGCACGTGGAATGTGCCGTACCACTTGTTCATTTCCGTGATCTGGATGGCGACCTCGTCAGAGACCGTCATGGCGTCACGATTGATCGTGCGTTCTGTTGTTGTGTCAGACATTGAAGGTCTCCTTAACGATGCTCACGTTGAAGCTTTTTCTCGAGATGTTGGGAATAACGGCCCATGCTGTAGCAGAAGATAAAGAACAGCAGACCGATAAAGACGAATAGCTCCCAGTAGATACCATTCCAGTCCGTCGAAGACCGGATAGCTTGGCTGAGGCCGATGGGATCAAGCAGGCCGATAAAGACCACCAAAACGGTGTCTTTAAACAGCCCGATGAAGGTGTTCACGATCCCTGGGATCGAAATCTTCATCGCTTGTGGTAGCACGATCAGTTGCATGGACTGCCAATAAGACAGGCCCAAGCTGTCCGCGCCTTCATACTGGCCTGTTGGCAATGCCGCCAGACCACCCCTAATGACTTCGGCGATGTAGGCCGCCGAGAAGAGCGTCACCATGATGATAACACGCAACATCAAGTCGAAGTTTGTGCCCGGAGGCAGGAAGTAGTTCAACAGCAACGACGCCGTGAACAACCATACGATTAGCGGAACACCACGAATTACTTCGATGAAGACCACACAGATTTTATTAACGATGAACAGATGAGACTGCCGGCCCAAAGCCAACAAAACACCCAATGGCAAAGACAGCACGATGCCAGCGATACCAATGATCAGCGCCAACATGAAACCACCGATCTGGCGACTATCAATTGGAGCTAAGCCGATGCGGCCAAGGTTGGAATAAGTGTCTCTCACCGATGCCGCAACAGACTTAGCTTGCTGTTCCGCCGCCAGATAAGTCGTCAGACCCGCTTCCTCTTCACTGGATGAACCCTCTGGAAGTTGACTGATCGAAATCATATTCCGCTGATCACGCGGCAATAAGGCCCGGTAACCGGCCGCTGCATCCTGTAGCATAGGCACAGAGGCTTCGCGTGCTTCTAACGTGTTCAACGCGTTGAGCAGACCTCGGTTTTCGGTCTGCAGCGACGAAATACGGAAGTCAGCCTGAGCGATTACTGTCTGTTCGTCCCGCAACGCGGTCAGCTCAGCCATTTTTGCCAAAAGCGCCGCTTGCGGTGCCTCCAGATCTGCCGCGTTTGTTCCAATCACCTTATCAGTAATCCGGTTCAAAGTTGCGATATCTGCATCAACAGTAGCTGCGGCCGTACCAATATCTGCACGGATCGCGGCAAAGTCTGAAGCTGACGTCGTTTCCGACAGGCCTGCCGATTGATCAACCAGTGCTGCAATCGGATCAGTCAAACCTGACAGCGACACCATAGCGTCGAAGTCAGATCGAATAGACGGGTCTTCATCCATCGAACCACGTACCATCAATGCTGCAACATCCGCGGGATCCGCAGTGTTATCAGCAATGTCAGACAAGGCACCCGACAACAACGAATTCACGTCACCGATGTAACCAGTTAGTTGACTAGAAGCAGCTTCAGCTTCCGCAATTTCAGCTTCAGTTGCGCCATCAGCAGCGGAAGGTACGCCGCCCCATTCGCCAAGCAGATCTTCGATCTTAGCGACTGTTTCCTCAGCACCATCCAAACGCTGCACAGCTGTTTCCTTCGGCTCGATCTGTTCAGCAAGAACAAATTCCTCAACCCGAATTTCAGCCATTTCAACTAAAAGCGCGTTCTTCTCTTCAACGGCGGCCCCGATTTCCGCGCCTTTTTCTTCGGCTTGGGTTTCGAGCGCAGCAAGCTCAACTGGCAAGTCTTCAGCTTGCTGGTTCAAGTCGGCCAATGTTGCATCGAAGCGCGAACTACCAACCATCTTGTGTAGGCCATCGCTGATCGGACCCATGATAACACCCCACCACAGCAACGCTGCAATAAGGGCACCAACGTTTGCGAGGATCGGACCCGTTAATTTCGCCAAAATCTTGTATGCTACTACGGCTACTACGAAGCCAAGCGCCACAAGAATAGGCGTCCAGAAAGACCCGCCCCAAATCAGCCAAGCGGCCAAAAACGGGTACGCAAATGTAAACCAAATTAACTGGCTAGGCACCTTATCTGCGAACAGAACCGGAGCAATAGCCACAAAGAACAAGGCAAACGCCAAAATTGGACGCCAGTATAGTTCAGGTGGGTAAAACCCGAACAGAAGCTGGAGCCATCTATCTTCGATAACAGCCCAACAGGCGCCATCATGGCTGCCCTTATAGAAGCTAAACAGGACTTCACGACATTCGGTCAATGACCCTGCGTTCCACACACCGCCGAATGCCCAAGGCAAAACCAGCGAAAGAGCGAAATACACAACATAGAGTGCGATTAGAGTAAGCAGAATGTTCAGCCAGCTTGAAAACAGGTTCTCACGAACCCACTTCACAGCGCCTGCTTGGCTAACCGGAGGGGCTTGCTCGGGGAGCATTGTATCGCGCACATAGCTTACGGTTTTTGAATGCGTTTCGTTCATATCAACGCTCCTTCAACTGAGTGCGGTTGTTGTAGACGTTCATCACACCAGAGATCAGCAAGCTGAGCACAAGATAGAAGGCTGCCATCATAAGCATACCTTCCAGCTCTCGGCCGGTTTGGTTGATCGTGATACCACCCAATGTTGAGCGAACGTCCATGTAACCCACAGCAATCGCCAAAGACGAGTTTTTCGTTAGGTTCAAATACTGAGAAATCAGTGGCGGAACGATAACTCGCATCGCCTGCGGCAAAATCACAAGGTTCATTGTCCGTGCGGGGCGGATACCCAGCGCAGCCGCGGCCTCGGTCTGGCCCTTTGAAATTGCCAAGATACCAGCACGCACGATCTCAGCAATAAACGCCGCAGTATAGAGCGACAAAGCCAACCAAAGCGCGATGAGGGAGTTGCGCAGGTGAATGCCATCCGAGAAGTTGAACCCTTTCAAGGCCGGGAACTGCATCGTCGCGCCCATCAAGAACATGACGATGCCGGTTGGTACGAACAGTAACGCTAATTGTTGGTACCAAGTTGTCGGACGATCACCGGACTTCTCTTGAACAGCGTTTGCCCGCATGCGAACTGCGCGAATGGCGAACAAACTTGCCACCAGTACAGCCGCAATGATCATCCAGTTCATAAATGCCGAGGCTGCCCAGCCGTTTTCGAGGACGATGCCGGGGATATAGACACCACGGTTTGTGATCGCGACGCTTTCGTTCAAGATCATACTGGCGTCGCCACCTACCTTAAATTCGCGTGGTGCTGGTGTGCCTTCTGTCATTAACGCAAAAATTGCAATGATCCAAAGCAACAGTGGCACGTTGCGGAACCCTTCGACATAGATTGCCATCAGGCGGCTTACGACCCAGTTTTTCGACAAACGCAAAACACCAATAACAACCCCAAGGACTGTCGCAAGAGCGCAACCCAGAACGGCTATGAGCATCGTGTTTAAAATTCCGACAATAGCTGCGCGGCCGTGCGTCGATTGCGACGTATATTCGACCAGTCGCTGGTTAATGTCATAGCCAGCCGGCTGCGACAGGAAACCGAAGTCGAAGTCTTTGCCCAATGCGGACAGGTTTTGAATTGTGTTGTTAACCAACCAATACAACCCCAGCACTAAAAGGATCATCGCAACCGTTTGAATGGTGATCGACCTATAGCGTGTGTCATAAATGAGTTGGCTGAGCCGAAATCCAGCTTTCGGCGGATCGGTGAGCGTTGTCATCCGCAAACTCCCTGTCCCTATTGGGAAATTGAAAATCATTCCAAAGCCGGTTGTCCGGCTCTTCGCGTCTTCATTTGTTTTATTGAAAAAAATTGGTGAAAGGGCGCGATCCGAAGATCGCGCCCTTTACTATGTGATCCTAGCGGAACGGTGGAGAGTAGATCAGACCACCGTCTGTCCACTGTGCGTTCAGACCGCGAGCAAGACCGATTGGTGTGTTTTCACCAATGTTCTTCTCGAACAGCTCACCGTAGTTGCCGCCCGCCATGATAGCGTTCTTGGCCCAGTCAGCTTCCAGACCCAGCATCGCGCCGAGTTCGCCTTCTGTACCCAGCATACGGTTGATTTCTGGGTTGTTTGTGCCTGCGGACAGCTCTTCGATGTTCGCAGATGTTACACCCAGCTCTTCAGCTGTGATCAGTGCGTTCAATGTCCAACGAACAATGTCGCCCCATTCGTTGTCGCCGTGGCGAACAAGTGGGCCGAGAGGCTCTTTGGATACGATTTCTGGCAGCAGAACGTGGTCGCCAGGTGCTTCGAACGTTGCACGTGTCGCAGCCAGGCCGGATGCGTCAGTTGTGTAAACGTCACATGCACCAGCAAGGTACTGTTGCTGAGCTTCAGCGTTTGTTTCGATAGGAACAGGCTCATAAGAGATGTTGTTCACGCGGAAGTAGTCAGCCAAGTTCAGCTCGGTTGTTGTACCAGTCTGGATACAAACAGTCGCGCCATCGAGATCTTTAGCAGAAGAAACGCCAAGCTCGCGTGGAACCATGAAGCCTTGGCCGTCATAGTAGTTTACGCCAACGAATGTGAACTTAAGGTCAACATCACGGGAGAATGTCCATGTTGTGTTACGTGCCAACACGTCGACTTCGCCAGATGCCAACGCTGTAAAGCGTGTCTGACCAGTTGTTGGAACGAATTCCACAGCCATTGGGTCGCCGAGTACAGCGGCCGCTACAGCGCGACATACGCCAACATCGAAACCATCCCAAACGCCGTTTGCGTCTGGTGCAGCGAAACCGGTCAGACCAGTTGAGACGCCACAGTTCAGCGTGCCGCGTGCTTTGACGTCGTCAAGCGTGCCAGCAGCAGCTGCGCCGGCGGCCAGACCAGCAACGGTCATTGCACCGAGGAGTACTGATTTATTCATAAGATACCTCTTCCTGAGTTTCCCTGCGTGAGCCACAGGGATATTTTTATGTCTGTTCTTTCGAACAGGGGCGATACGACGCAGTTTACCTGCGCGACGTCGGAAGAGTGTGAGGAATCACCCAATGAGGTCAATAGGCAGGTTTACCTAAAGGGGCGAAATTATTGCGTCTGACATTAATTAAGTTGTTCTTTGCGATGAATTTTTGCATTTCATCACATTTCACGCCATCCGGTGGAAAATCGCTGCATGTTCAAACGCTAATCGCTTAACGCCTGCCGCTTGTTCGGCGTCATCGTCGATTCCCCATTGTTCTGCCTGCCAAGTTTCATCGATTCGCGACAATTCCCATGCCATTTCGGGGGATAGATTGCCCTGCGTCACTTTTAGCGCCAAGACCAACGAACCCGACAAGGCAATAAGATCATGCAACGCCGTCAGCTGAAAAGGGGTCGCCGAATAGAGCGGTTTTGACAGGGCCAAACGCGCAACTTCGTCTTGTTCGACTGGCATCAAGCCTGACGTGACGTGTAACCGCGCACCAAAGGTTTCAAATGCCCAATCCAAAATCGGATCCCACGCTTTAGACTGGCGTACGATCAAGGCTTCCGGTGTCGTTGCGCGATAACACAAAAGGTCACTACCGCCATAGGCTGCCAACATATCGGCGACTTCAGTGAATTGGTGGCCCACTTTATCGATTGCGGCATTCGCAGACCGTGTGAAGGGCATGACCTCTGGGTCGATTTTTTCAACCACAGCGCGCCATTCCTTAGCAATCGCTTCGGCCATTTCTGCCGAAGGCACGACCAATGGCGCCTTTGCTGGTGTTTTTACGGGACGGCCATCGAGATGAATCGTAAATCCATCCGCCTCAGTGGCAACTGTGACGTCGGTCCAGAACCGTTTCGCGACCCAAGCGTTCATATCAGTCCCTCGAACGGATTATCGGGTGCGTGGCTTTCGGCCCACCCAAACAGATTCCATGAATTTTCCATGTGCGGCGGCAAGGAGGCCTTGATCCAAAGCTCTTTGCCCGTTTCAGGGTGTTCAATCCGCAAGGACCGCGCATGGAGGTGCAGCTTGCGGCCAATCTCTTCGCCCATGCCAGCGCCCCAGCCATCACCTAGGTTTTCTTGCTGTGCGCCCCCGTATTTACCGTCGCCGATAATGGGGTGGCCAATTTCAGCCATGTGCGCGCGCAATTGGTGTGTACGGCCTGTTACGGGTGTCAGGGCCAACCAAGCAGTCCGGTCGGCAAGCGAGGTGAGCACGGTATAATCCGTGTGTGCCCGCTTCGCGCCTTCAACCTTATCGACCTCGCGCGGATGCACGCAGCGCATCTTCTCGTTCTCGCCCTTGGACCCATGCCCGCCTTGTTTAACCAAGCCGTATTTCACAGAGCCCAATTTCGGAATTGGTACGCCAGCCACCAAGGCCCAATAAATTTTCTCGGTATTGCGGTGACGGAACGCCTCAGTCAGTGATTTGGCTGCCAAACGCGTACGCGCAAGAATCAGGACACCTGATGTGTCCTTGTCCAGACGGTGCACCAACCGGGGTTTTTCGTCATAACCGAACTTCAACGCCTCGGCGAACCCATCAACATGGCGCAGCTGTTTGCTCCCGCCCTGCGTTGGGAGACCAGCAGGTTTGTTCAACGCAATGACGTGGTCATCTTTATAGATCACGCAACCTTGGATCAGCTTGATATCAGATGGCGACATATCGCGCGGGCGGTCATCGACAAAATTCGGATCAGGAAGCGGAGGCACACGCACCTGCTGTCCCTCCTCGATACGGGTATTCGATTTCACACGCCCGCCATCCACGCGCAATTCACCCTTTCGACACATCTTTTCAATGCGGCCTTGTTGCAAATGCGGGAAGCGGCGTTTCAGCCAACGGTCAAGTCTTTGATCGGCTTCGCCGGCGGAAATGGTAATGGTTTGTACACGGCTCATCCGAGCAATCCTCTCATTAGGAAAACGCCCGCGACCAGCCCCGCGAGGGACACAGCAACCGACACAAGAACATAAATCGCCGCATGCCCCACCGCACCGCGTTCGAACAAGGTATATGCCTCGAGCGAAAACGCGGAAAATGTGGTGAAGCCACCCAAAATGCCCGTCATCACAAACGGGTTTAGGTGCGACAGGGATTTCTGCCCTAAATAAACAACGACCAACCCCATCACGAAACATCCGATGATGTTCGCGGCAAGCACCCCCACGGGGAACACAGCGCCCGGCCGAAACAGGGCAACGCCAACGCCGTAGCGGGCTGCGGCGCCAATGGCCCCGCCTAGTGCGACTTGGAATACAGTTGGTATCATAGGCTGCCTCTTAGACCCAAGGGCTGTAGAGTCAACCGTTCCGCTTTTCGCGCAGCTTGGCGAAATAGTCGACACGACGTTTTAGTTCCCGTTCAAACCCACGGTCAACCGGCGTGTAATAGACGCCGCGTTTCATAGTTTCGGGGAAATAGTTTTGCCCGCTGAACCCGTCTTCGGCATCGTGGTCGTATGCGTATCCATCGCCATACCCGATGTCTTTCATCAAAGACGTCGGTGCGTTGAGAATATGTTTGGGCGGTGGTTCTGACCCCGTCTTTTCAGCTGCACGCATTGCGTTCTTGAACGCGGCGTAACCAGCGTTAGATTTGGGGGCGAGCGCCAGATAGATAACCGCCTGCGCCAAGGCCAATTCCCCTTCGGGACTGCCGAGCCGTTCATAGGTTTCCCACGCATGCAGGCAAACCGTTTGCGCCTGCGGGTCCGCCAATGCGATATCTTCTACGGCCATACGCACAAGGCGACGCGCCAAGAACCGCGGGTCTTCGCCGCCTTTCAGCATACGTGCGTACCAGTACAGCGCGGCATCAGGGTCAGACCCGCGTACGGATTTATGCAAGGCGCTGATGAGGTTGTAATGCTCTTCGCCAGACTTGTCGTATTTCGTGGCGCGTTTCATCAGGCGGGTGGTCAGCGCGTCGGTGTCTAGCTTGCCATCAACCTTCCATGCGGTGACCTGTTCGATCAGGTTTAACAGGGCCCTTCCATCGCCGTCGGCCATTTCCAACAACGCCTCGCGGGCGTGGGGGTCGAGCGGTAATTTGCGGCCAAGTTCACCCTCGGCCCGCTGCGTCAGCCGTTCCAAGTCTGCCAGCGAAAGTCTTTCCAGCACAAGCACTTGGGATCGGGACAAGACCGCTGCATTCAGTTCAAACGATGGGTTCTCAGTGGTTGCCCCAACCAACAAGATTGTGCCGTCTTCCATATGGGGCAGAAACCCGTCCTGCTGGGCTTTGTTGAACCTATGGATCTCGTCCACAAACAACAACGTGCCCTTGCCGTTCTGGCGGCGCATCTTGGCAGCTTCAAAGACTTTGCGCAGTTCCGGCACACCCGTAAAGATCGCACTGATCTGGATGAAATGCAGGTCTGTTTCATCAGCCAATAGTCGCGCAATTGTCGTTTTACCCACGCCTGGAGGGCCCCAGAAAATCAGCGAAGATAACGACCCCGACTCCAGCATGACACCCAAAGGCGCTTCTGGTCCAAGGACCTGTTCTTGACCAATCACGTCAGCCAACGCCCGTGGACGCAAACGGTCAGCAAGGGGGCGTGGGGCGGTGTCAGGAACCGCAGCGCCAGAGTCAAAAAGGTCAGCCATAATGTACCGTAGGCCCGAAAAATTGGGGGTTCAATGTGAAATGGACACAACGCAAAAGGCCCGCCGTAGTCAGGCGGGCCTTCGTTAGATCGATGAACGATCTTGAATTATTCAGCGGCTTCTTCAGCAGCAACGCGCGCTTTGTCAGCTGCGCCTTTTGCGTCGACATCGCGGTCAACGAATTCGATGATCGCCATTGGCGCCATGTCACCGTAGCGGAAGCCGGCTTTCATGATGCGAACATAACCACCTTGGCGGTCTTTGTAGCGTGGGCCCAGAATGTCGAACAATTTCGAAACATACTGGTCTTGCTTCAGCTGCGCGTTGGCCTGACGACGGGCGTGCAGGTCGCCGCGTTTACCCAGTGTGATCAGCTTTTCGATGATCGGGCGCAGTTCTTTTGCCTTTGGCAAAGTTGTTGTGATCTGCTCATGTTCGATGAGCGAGCCAGCCATGTTAGCCCACAACGCCTTACGGTGTTCGTGGGTACGGTTTAGGCGGCGGTAACCTTTTGCGTGGCGCATGTGATAGTCTCCATTTTGTTTTAGGATGGGCCGATGCGATGCGTGTCGCTGGCTCCGTTATTGGGGCGGGATTGCCCAGTCTGTAGGGGTCACATCCCGTACACACCCTGTACACAACTTGTATGTACACCGTCTGCACGATGTGGACCGGCCCCGCGAACGGGACCGGCCGGAATTCTTAGAAGCTGTCTTCGAACTTCTTGGCCAGATCTTCGATGTTGTCTGGTGGCCAGTCTTCGACGTCCATGCCGAGGTGCAGACCCATGCCGGACAACACTTCTTTGATCTCGTTCAAAGACTTGCGGCCGAAGTTTGGCGTGCGCAGCATTTCTGCTTCGGTTTTCTGGATCAGATCGCCGATGTAAACGATGTTGTCGTTCTTGAGGCAGTTCGCGGAACGAACAGACAATTCCAACTCGTCCACTTTCTTGAGAAGCAGCGGGTTGAATTCAAGACCGTCATCGTCAGAAGACTGCTGTGCAGACTCAGGCTCGTCAAAGTTCACGAAGATGGACAGCTGGTCCTGCAGGATGCGTGCAGCAAATGCCACAGCGTCGTCCGGCGTGATGGAACCGTCTGTTTCCACTTTCATGGTCAGTTTGTCATAGTCCAGAACCTGACCTTCACGTGTCGGCTGAACGTCATAGCTGACTTTCTTGACAGGTGAGTAGATCGCGTCGATGGCCATCATGCCGATAGGCGCATCTTCTGGCTTGTTCTTGTCTGCGGATACATAGCCCTTGCCAGTGTTAACTGTCAGTTCCATGTACAGATCAGCGCCATCATCGAGGTGACACAGGATGTGATCTTTGTTCAAGATTTCGATGCCTGCAGATTCGGAGATGTCGCCAGCAGTCACAACGCCCGGGCCTTTGGCCTGAACCTGAATACGCTTTGGACCTTCGACTTCCATGCGGATCGCAACACCTTTGAGGTTCAAAACCACGTCGGTTACGTCTTCGCGAACACCAGCGATGCTGGAGAATTCGTGCAGAACGTTGTCGATCTGAACAGCAGTGATCGCAGCACCCTGAAGGGAGCTCATCAAAATACGACGCAGTGCGTTACCAAGTGTCAGACCAAAACCACGTTCCAGTGGTTCGGCGATGACAGTTGCCTGACGCAATGGGTCGTTGCCCGGTTTAACTTCCAATTGAGTTGGTTTAATCAACTCAGCCCAGTTCTTGTGGATCATAAGTCCCTCCATTCTTGTTCACCTTCATGTCCAAAAAGGCAAACGCCCGAGGTTAAAATGACGGATTGGGGCCGCAGCAAAACTGCAGACCCCAAGGCGTTTGGATAGCTTAGACGCGGCGGCGCTTTGGTGGGCGACAGCCGTTGTGAGCCATTGGTGTAACGTCACGGATAGATGTGATGTTGAAACCAATTGCGGCCAGTGCGCGCAATGCGCTTTCACGGCCAGAACCTGGACCCTGCACTTCGACTTCCAGTGTCTTAACACCGTGGTCTTGAGCTTTCTTACCCGCATCTTCCGCAGCCATCTGAGCGGCGTAAGGTGTGGATTTACGAGAGCCCTTGAAGCCCATTGTACCAGCAGACGACCATGCGATCGCGTTGCCCTGCACATCAGAGATCAGGATTTTTGTGTTGTTGAACGAAGAATTCACGTGAGCAACGCCAGCGGCGATGTTCTTGGAGACCTTCTTCTTGGTGCGTTTAGGATCGCGTGCCATGTTGAATGCCCTCCCTTATTTCTTCTTACCAGCAATGGCCTTTGCAGGGCCTTTGCGAGTACGTGCGTTTGTAGATGTACGCTGACCGCGAACGGGCAGGTTACGGCGGTGACGCAGGCCACGGTAGGAACCGAGGTCCATCATGCGCTTGATGTTCATCTGAACTTCACGGCGCAGGTCGCCTTCTACTGTGTAGTTTGCGTCAATGTGCTCGCGGATGGCGAGGACTTCGGCGTCGGACAGTTCGTTAACACGACGAGTAAAGTCGATCTTAACGGCTTCGCAGATAGCTTCTGCAGAAGTGTTACCGATTCCGGTGATATATGTGAGGGCGATTGGAACCCGCTTTGCAGTCGGGATGTTTACGCCGGCAATACGTGCCACGTGTGCAATTCCTTTTCGTTGCGGGTCCGTAATGCCGGACCCTTTTTTCACAACGTAAGCGCGGACCATTCGGAGCCGCGCCTAAGTCATATCGAGGTGTTCAATGCGAGGAGCGACCCCGCGTGATTCCCGTTAGGGATGAGGGTCATTACGAGGGTATGCAGAGTGCGTCAAGAGGCAACGCAACTGGCTCGATTTTTATGGGCACTTCAACGGCCTAAATTTATCCATATCTGCCCCGCTGGGCAGCTCCCCTCCGTAGCGTACAAACCGTTCGGAGGAATACCCCCAATCCCAAATTTCCCCGTCTTTGAGGGCGATAGCGTAGGGTTCACGCCCACCTTTATCGCCGACACGACCAAGGTTATGGCGAAAGGACGGACGTTGGATATCTGTCAGCCCCAAGGCCCGCGCACTCGAGCACATGGCGCGGTCCCAATACCAATCTGCAGTAAAGGGTGTGATGATGAGAGTTAGGCCAAAGGCGATCAATGGAGAGAAACGTCGGGTTTGCGCCCAAAATGCCAACAGAACCGTTATGGAAACAAAAAGAGGTAACGCCAGCAATCCGAGAATTGGAACGGAGGCCAACAGAACCGCGATTGGCGGAAGAAAAAGAACTGCCCCGAGGAGAAGGACACCAAACGGATCATCGCTGATGACTACGACGAGAAAGGTAACGACGATGGCTATGCCCGACAATTGAGCGGGCCAGGTGAGGGACCAATGCCCCTGCTTGGAATTTGCGCGAAACAACGTCCACGTACAAAAGGAGTACCACGCAAACCCAAGTGCCGCGAACATCAGAATTCCTGTCACAGCCAACCTCTCTCGTTATGACTTTCCGAGTTGAGATACCGAAAAAGCCGCGCAGGTGTTCTGCGCGGCTTTCGTAATTTCTGTGCAGGTTGGAGGTAGTTTAGCCCAGCACGCCTGCGATGGAGGCTTCGACTTCTTCCATACTGCCGAGTCCGTCAACGGATGTTAGATCACCTTTGGCGTAATAGTAGCCGAGCAGTGGAGAGGTTTGTTTGTAGTAAGCCATCAGACGGACCTTGAGGCTTTCCTCGTTGTCGTCGGCGCGGGCAGTCCCGCCTGCAGCAACAGCTTCGGCTGCGCGGCCAAGGATGCGTTCCACGAGGATGTCGTCGTTCACTTCCAGTTCAACCGCGTGATCGAGAGTCTGGCCCATTTCATCAAGCAACGCACCGAGTGCGTCGGCCTGTGCCAATGTGCGTGGGAAACCGTCAAAAATGAAACCGCCGTGGTCACCACCAGCTTCGAGCTGTTCGCGGATCAGGCCGATGACGATTTCGTCGGTGACCAAGTCACCACGATCCATGACCGCAGCAACCATTTTGCCCATCTCGGTGCCCGAGGTTTTCGCTGCACGCAGCATGTCACCAGTGGACAGCTGCACCATGTTGCGAGTTTCGACCAGTTTTTGCGCTTGCGTGCCTTTACCGGCTCCGGGTGGTCCGAGAAGGATAATATTCATCGACGAGACGGGCTCCGTTTCTTACCGCTACGCTTGCCGCGCAGCTGGGATTTCTCGATCAGCCCTTCGTATTGATGAGCCAGCAAATGGGATTGAATTTGTTGAATTGTGTCCATCCCCACGCTGACGATAATCAAAACTGACGTGCCGCCAAAGTAGAACGGGATAGAAAGTTGGCTACGGAGGATTTCGGGCAACAGGCAGACGAGTGCCAGATAGCCGGATCCAAGGACCAACAGGCGTGTCACAACGTAGTCGAGGTATTCCTGTGTACGTTTGCCAGGACGGATGCCGGGGACAAAACCGTTCTGGTTTTTCAGGTTGTCAGCCACTTCATCTGTCTTGAACGCAACTTCGCGTGTGTAGAAGTAGGTGAAGAAAACGATCATCGCTGTGAAGAACAGCAAGTAAAGCGGCTGGCCGGGGCCAAAGTACGCAAGGATCGTAGACATGATCGGGCCAGCGTCGCCGCCAGAGAACGTGGACAATGTTGTTGGCAACAAGAGTAGTGCGGATGCGAAGATTGCTGGGATAACACCGGCTGGGTTCACTTTGATTGGCAGGTGAGATGAGCCACCGTCGAATACTTTCATGCCGACCTGACGGCGCGGGTACTGAATGTGGATCTTGCGCAGGGATCGTTCCATGAAGACCACAAAGGCCAAAATGGCGATGACCATGGCAAAGACACCAAGGATCAGGCCCCAGTTGTTTGTTTCCTGACCTTGAGCAAGGAAGCCTGCAAGCGCAGCTGGAACCTCGGCGATGATGCCGACGAAGATGATCAGGGAGATACCGTTACCAATGCCGCGTGCGGTGATTTGTTCACCCAGCCACATCAGGAACATGGTGCCGCCAACCAGCGTAATGACGCAGGCAATTCGGAAAAACAGGCCAGGATCGGTGACAAGATCACCAGCTTCTAGCGATGCGGCCATGCCGTAGGCTTGGAACGTTGCCAGCACCACGGTGCCGTAACGCGTATATTGGTTCAATTTCTTGCGGCCCGCGTCGCCCTCTTTCTTGAGGTTTTTCAGCGGTTCCCACATCGCGCCAAGCAATTGCACGATAATGGAAGCAGAAATGTAGGGCATAATACCGAGGGCGAAGATACCCATACGGCTCAGGGCGCCACCTGTGAACATCGACAGGATGCCGCCGATGCCAGATGCCGCGTCATCCATAAAGGTGCGCAGGGCGTCTGTGTCGATACCTGGAACGGGAATGTATGTCCCCAAACGGTACACGATCAAAAGACCAAGGGTGAACAGGATGCGCTGACGCAGCTCTTTGGCTTGGCCAAAGGCCGCCCAGCTGGTGTTCGCGGCCATTTGCTCTGCTGCTGATGCCATATCTACGGATGCCTATATCTGTTGTTGAAACGCCGCCGTCTTGGAAACCAAGCGGCGGCGCCATTGTCCGAATACCGATGTAAGGGGCGATGACGCCCCGAACAAGGTGTTATTCTGCTGCTGCCGCTTCAGGTGCCGGAGCTGTGACGGTCAGTTTACCACCAGCTTTTTCGACAGCTTCAACTGCACCTTTGGATGCGCCTGTCACTTCGATGCTAACCTTAGAAGTGATTTCGCCTTTTGCGAGAACACGGATACCGTCGAGTTTACGGCGGATAAGGCCGGATTCTACGAGGCTGTCTTCTGTGATCGCTTTGCCGTCCAGTTTCTTCTCATCGATGAATTTCTGGATCAGGCCAAGGTTCACAACTGCGAACTTTTTACGGTTTGGTTTGTTGAAACCACGCTTTGGAAGACGTTGGTACAATGGCATTTGACCGCCTTCGTAGCCGCCAATCGCAACACCAGAACGGGACTTCTGACCTTTGATACCACGGCCACCCATTTTACCCATGCCAGAACCCGGACCGCGACCAACGCGTTTCTTCGGTTTCGTTGCACCTGGATTGTCGTGAAGTTCGTTTAATTTAACCATTTCGCTGTCTCCTTGCCGGAAGACCTGACCCAGCGAAGATCAGGCACGCGGCGTTAAGTTGATTCTATGGCCGGAAAGATGGCCACCGGCGGCGTATAGGAGATTGCGGGGCGTGGGGCAAGAGTTAGTGACGTGTATCTGCCAGGCAACGCACCCGCGGGTGAAAGACTTCCCGTTTATTTGCTGGAGCACCCAGCAGCGGCAGCTTCCAGTTTTGCGAAGTATTCCTCGGTCGAGGTGAATTCGACAATGTCTCCAATGTCGTCGGTCAGGCAGGATGAGATGTCATCAGACAGGTTTGTCGTTGCTTTCGCAATATCCACGGCATGGGCAACGCCCAGCAAGACAATGGACGAGGTCAAGACAACAAAATCTACGGTAACTGCGCCGTCATCTTCTGCGCGAAATCTCTTTAGGTGTTTAAATATTGAGCTTTGGAAAAAAGGTAGCAAGACATAAGTCCCTAAAACATATGATACAATATTCACCAACCTTTAACCACAACTTAGGGCTGAATTGTGGCATAGTGAGAAAAATCTGCTTCGCCTGACAACAAACATCTGAATGCGGCACGATTTGCGCGGCTCTACCCGCTTCATTTTCTGACGTTGTGTGTGGTCGCCGGTTTTCAAATTTTCAGTCTGACGTGGGTTGGGCATTGGCACATAGTTGAGAACAACGGCCTAAAGCGTTTCGTGTTGCAACGGTTCATGGTCGGGGCCAGCTTGAACCTAACGGATGGAACCCGCGCGTTTGCCAGCAAGCCACTAACCTTGCCCGCATACATCGCAGCCAGCCTGTGGCTTGCGTATGTTGTGAATGTCAAATTCGAAAAGCCCGTAGTGCTATGGCTGCACAACAAGCTGAACAAGCGTTAAACACCGCTGTCTGTGCGCACGTTGAAGCCGTGGTCGCGTAATGTAGCAACAATCGTTTTGACGTGCCCGATGTCACGGGCTTCGATCACGACGTCTAGTTCTGCCTGTTTCAGAGACACCGATTGCATCATGCGTTGGTGGATGACTTCGACAACGTTGGCGCCTGCTTCGCCGATGATGCGGGAGATGTCGGCCAACTGGCCGGGGGTGTCGTCGATCTCGAATGTTAGGCGGGTGATGCGGCCGTCACGCACGAGGCCGCGCAGGATGAGCGTGGACAGCAGCCGGCTGTCGATATTGCCGCCGCAGACGACGAGGCCGACCTTCTTTCCAGTAAAAAGGTCGAGGTTGTTTTTGATTACAGCGAGCCCTGCCCCCGGCGCGCCCTCGGCGACGAGCTTTTCAGCGGAGAGCAAGTCAAATACTGCATCTTCGATCTGCGCCTCGGTTGCAGTGAACACGTGATCGACGTGGGATTTGATATGGGCGATGTTGGCCGCACTTGGGGCTTTGACGGCGATGCCTTCGGCCAAGGTGGGTTCTGGGTCGAAATGCGTATCGGCGTTATTGAACTGCGCTGCGACGGCATCGAAATGTTCGGCTTGAGCGCCGATGATGGTGATGTCGGGCTTCGTATCCTTGGCGGCGATGGCCATACCGGCAATCAATCCACCGCCGCCGATGGGAACGACGATGACGTCAAGATCGGGGTCTTGGTCGAGCATTTCGAGTGCGACTGTCCCCTGCCCTGCAGCGACAATAGGATCGTCGAATGGATGGATAAACGTCAGCCCATCCCGTGCCGCCAAATCGTTGGTAAATTGCACGCCATCATCGAACCCTTTGCCGTGCAGAACGACGGTCGCGCCGAAATCTTCGGTGCGTTTGACTTTGTTAAAAGGGGTGCCTTCGGGCATGACGATGGTAGACGCGATACCCAGTCGAGTGGCGTGATAGGCGACACCTTGGGCATGGTTGCCCGCGCTACAGGCGATGACGCCGGCCTTTTTCTGAGCCTCGGTCAGTGCAAGGAGTTTTGCCAACGCCCCGCGCGATTTGAACGCGTTGGTGTGCTGGAGATTTTCCAGTTTGAGGTGCAGGTCAATCCCAAGCTGTAGGGATAGACGCGTGGCTGGCACCAAGGGGGTGCGGATCGTCGCACTGCAGATCGCCTCGTTGGTGTCGTGAATGAGCGTTGGGTTTAGACTGATATGTGACATGCGCGAGGCCCCTTGGAACGTGGGCCCACAAGGGCCTTGGGCGCGCGTATTGTCAAGCAGGACCAATGTTGTTTCCACTGGTCGTGCTTTGTGATGTTAGACGAACTCGAACACGTCTGCGCTGCTGTCGGTCAACGGGAGTTCGGGGTTTTCGCCACCCGGCAAGGATGCCCAGAAATTATCGTTCATGTGTGAATCGATAAATTCATTGTCGTCATTTCCTGCAGCCTGCACGATCTCTTCAACATAATAGGTTTGTCCGGCGCCGATGTGGCCCAAGGACGTCACGAGGTCATTGAAGTCCGTGCCGTCATCATCACCCGTGATTTCGGTAATGTTTGCATCGCCTGTGCCATCCCACATGTTCTGGTCATAGTAGGTACCTTCGAAACCGCCCAAGCCGGCAGAGTTCACGAGGAACACTTCATCGAACAGATCCGGGGCTGACTGGTATTGCAACAGCGCCTCTGCACCGCCCAGAGATTCACCAACTAAGTTCACGGTTGCGTCTTCAGCGATGTCATTCTCGAAGAAATCCGCGATGATGTCGCTGATCGCAAATTGGCTGAACGTCGTGCCGAAGAAGACCAAGGCCGCATCTGTGATTGCATCTGCAATGCTGGCGGTGCCACCGATCGAGACAAAGTATTCTTGGGTCTCGTAGCTTTGCAGCAAGGTTACGTTGGCTTCATAGACCAATTCGATTTCGGCTTCTTGAATGCGGATGATTTCGAACTGAGAATCGAGCCAATCTTCTTCGCCTTCATTCCAGTCGTAGAAGTCGAAAACGGCCCCTTGGTCGATGACGTAGCCGTCCAAATCTACCGCACCGGTATCAGCGGCAATGAGATCGGACAGATCGGCGTACCCAACCTGACTAAGGGCAACTGCGTCGCGTACCATGTTCGTTTCTTCGACGGTCCAGACATCATCGGTGATCGTGCGGTGCTGAACCTGTTCGCTTTCAGGTGCAACGGGTTTGAATTGGTCGACGTTGATATCATCGTCGTCATACGCTGTGTTTACGAAGCTAAGGATGGCGTCATAGGCGACTGCGGGTGCGTATTCGATAACAGCGGTTGAAACAGTGTCCGCGAAGGACAACGCACTATCTGTTAAGAATGCGACCGCCGATGTGACGGCATCAACAACGGGTTCCACCACAACCTCATAAACGGTTTCGACCACCGAGGTCGCAACCTCTACAATTGGTTCGACAACAATTTCGACGACGGCGTCGACCACTGGATCCACAAACTTCTGCTTGAAACGGCTAAACCAGCCCATACCCAAATCCTCCCTTTGATTTGCATTATGGGACCGCGCCCTCCCAAGCGATTGGTCCCCCCCGCAGACTAGGAAGTGAGAGCGTTCTGAGGAGCCTAGACCTTACGTAAGGGTCAACCTTTTTACGTGACGTAACGAAGGGTTTTGATTTCAAACAAAAAACGCCCCGTCAAATGGACGGGGCGTTTCTATGACTTACGAAGGAAAGGCGCTTAGCCTTTTTCTTCGATGATCTCTACCATGTGAGGGATCTTTGCGATCATGCCGCGTACGGAAGGTGTGTCTTCCAGCTCACGTGTTTTGTGCATTTTGTTCAGGCCCAGACCGATCAGCGTTGCGCGCTGGTCTTGTGGGCGACGGATCGGAGAGCCGATCTGTTTTACAACGATAGTTTTAGCCATGGTTTAGGCCTCCTCAGTTGCAGGTGCTTCATCGCGCTTAGGCAGGATGTCAGCAACTTTCTTGCCACGACGCTGGGCTACGGAACGAGGGGATGCCTCTTTCTTCAGACCGTCGATTGTGGCGCGGATCATGTTGTATGGGTTCTGGGAACCGATGGATTTCGCAACAACGTCTTGAATGCCGAGCATTTCGAAAACGGCACGCATTGGACCACCTGCGATGATACCAGTACCTTGTGGTGCTGTACGCATCACAACTTTACCAGCGCCCCAACGACCTTCCATGTCGTGGTGCAATGTGCGGCCTTCTTTAAGCTGCACGCGGATCATCTGGCGCTTGGCTTGTTCAGTGGCTTTACGGATCGCTTCAGGAACTTCCTTAGCTTTACCTTTACCAAAGCCGACGCGGCCTTTTTGGTCACCAACAACTACGAGAGCTGCGAAGCCAAAGCGCTTACCACCCTTAACAGTTTTGGAGACACGGTTGATCGCGACTAAGCGATCTGCGAATTCTGGTGTTTCGTCCCGATCACGGCCTTTGCCGCGGCGGTTTTCACGTTCTGCCATTGGAGAACATCCTTCAATTGGTGGCCAGCAGGCCGGTTATCTCAATCCAAGTGGGCGAAATGCCCCCGGATTATCGGGGTGGCGTTGCCGCCACCCACAGTTTTCTTAAAGCTTCAGACCGCCTTCGCGGGCAGCTTCAGCAAGTGCTTTGATCTTACCGTGGAACAAGAAGCCACCACGATCGAACTGAACCTCAGTTACACCAGCTTTCTTTGCACGTTCCGCGATTGTGGAACCCACTTTTGCTGCTGCTTCGAGGTTGTTCTTGCCAACCAAGCCCAGATCTTTTTCGAGCGTGGATGCAGATGCCAGTGTCACGCCGTTTGCGTCGTCGATCAGCTGAACGCTGATGTTCTTGGACGAACGGTGTACGGACAAACGAGGAAGACCCGAGTTGACCTTGCGGAGTTTGTTCCGAACGCGCAGACGGCGTTTGATGAACAATTGACGCTTTGAATTTGCCATCGTTCTTACCTCTTGCCTTCTTTGCGGAAGATATACTCGTCCACATATTTGATGCCTTTGCCTTTGTAAGGCTCGGGCTTACGCCATTCACGGATGTTTGCTGCAACCTGACCAACTTGCTGCTGGTCATTGCCTTCAACGATAACGATCGTTGGTTTAGGCGCAGTTACTGTCACACCTTCCGGAACTTTGAAGTCTACATCGTGAGAGTAGCCGAGGTTCAGTTTCAGGACATTGCCCTGCATCTGAGCACGGTAACCAACACCGTTGATTTCAAGCTCTTTCTTGAAGCCGTCAGTCACACCAGTCACCAAGTTCTGGATCTGGGTGCGGGACATGCCCCACTGCTGACGAGCGCGTTTGGACTTGCCGCGAGGCTCGACCTTAACGGCGTTGTCTTCAACAGTGATTGTGACGTCGTCTGTTGCTGTGAAGCTGCGAGTGCCCTTAGGGCCTTTCACTTCAACTGTTTGACCAGACACAGAGGCGGAAACGCCACTGGGAAGGCCAACTGGTTTCTTACCAATACGAGACATTCTATTCTCCTTAGAATACGGTGCAGAGCACTTCGCCGCCAACATTGGCTGCGCGTGCTTTTGCATCCGACATCACACCCTTTGGGGTGGAGACAATCGACACACCCAGGCCCTGACGGACGGCTGGGATGTCTTGTGCGCCCATGTAAACGCGACGGCCAGGTTTAGAAACCCGCTTCACTTCACGAATAACTGGAGTGCCTTCGTAGTACTTGAGGCTGATGTCGAAGGCCGGGTGGCCAGCTGCATCTTTCGAAGCTTCGTAGCCGCGAATGTAACCTTCGTCTGCCAGCACATCCAAAACCCAACCGCGCAATTTAGATGCGGGGGTGGCCACGACGGATTTACCGCGCATTTGGCCGTTACGGATGCGTGTCAGCATATCACCGATAGGATCGTTCATAATATATGCTCCTTACCAGCTAGACTTGACCATACCGGGGATTTCGCCATTGGAACCAAGGTCCCGCAGTGCGATCCGGCTGATCTTAAGCTTACGGTAGTACGCGTGCGGACGACCTGTAAGTTGGCAACGGTTGTGAAGACGAACTGGCGCAGAGTTGCGTGGCAGTTTCGCAAGCTTCAGACGCGCTGTGAAACGCTCTTCTGGAGTTTTGCTGTCGTCGTTTGCGATTGCTTTGAGTTCTGCGCGTTTTGCTGCGTACTTTTTGACGAGCTTCTCACGCTTAACTTCGCGGGCGATCATGGATTTTTTAGCCATACTATCTGTCCCCTTAACTGTTGAACGGCATGTTGAAATGCTTCAACAGCGCTTTTGCTTCTGCATCGGTTTCTGCGGTTGTGCAGATCACGATATCCAAGCCCCAAGCAACGTCGACTTTGTCGAAGTTGATTTCGGGGAAGACGATGTGTTCCTTCATGCCCATGGCATAGTTGCCACGACCATCGAACGATTTGCCGGATACGCCGCGGAAGTCACGGATACGTGGCATAGCGATCGTTGTCAGGCGATCAAGGAATTCAAACATACGGTCGCCACGAAGAGTAACCTTCGCGCCAAGTGGCATGTCTTCACGAACGCGGAAACCAGCGATAGATTTCTTTGCTTTAGTGATGACGGCCATCTGACCAGCAATCGCAGACAAATCTTCCTGAGCCGATTTGGCTTTCTTGGTGTCGTTTACAGCTTCGGAGCCGCAACCGATGTTCAGGACAATTTTGTCCAGACCAGGGATTTGCATGTCGTTCTTGTAGCCGAACTCTTCTTTCATCGCAGCTTTGATGCTGGATGCGTAGAGGGCTTTCAAACGCGGGGTGTAGTTTGCAGTATCAAGCATTAGATCACATCCCCTGTTGTCTTAGCGAAACGAACTTTGTTGTCGCCGTCCATTTTGAAACCAACGCGTGTGGCTTTGCCATTCGCGTCAACGATCGCCAGGTTAGACAGCTGGATCGGCATCGCCTTTGGCGTACGACCACCCTGTGTGTTCTGGGATTGCTTAACGTGACGAACAGCGATGTTCACACCGTCAACAACAGCTTTGCCAGCTTTCGGGTCTACGGACGAAATTTCGCCTGTTTTGCCTTTGTCTTTGCCAGCAAGCACGATGACCTTGTCACCTTTGCGGAGTTTAGCAGCCATTTTACAGCACCTCCGGCGCGAGCGAGATGATCTTCATGAAGTTCTTGCCGCGCAATTCACGAACAACTGGCCCAAAAATACGTGTGCCAACTGGTTCGTTGTTGTTGTTAAGGATGACAGCTGCGTTTGTGTCAAAACCGATTGCAGAACCGTCTTCACGACGGACTTGCTTTCTTGTGCGAACGACGACGGCCTTACGAACGTCACCTTTCTTTACGCGACCACGTGGAATGGCCTCTTTTACCGATACGACGATGACATCGCCGACCGATGCGTAACGACGGTGGGAACCGCCGAGCACCTTGATACACTGAACACGGCGAGCGCCGCTGTTGTCAGCTACTTCAAGGTTGGTCTGCATCTGGATCATTTAGATTACTCCCGACCTATAGGGTTAACCCCGATTCTGACCGGGCCCCTAGGGTTTCGATTAAAGGAAACGATCGCGGCTTAAGCCGTGATCACTTCCCAGCGTTTCGTTTTAGACTTTGGTGCACATTCTTGAATGCGAACTTTGTCGCCAACGTTGAATGTGTTCTTCTCATCGTGGGCCCGGTATTTTTTGGACTTACGAATTGTTTTCTTCAGAACGGGGTGCGTGAAGCGACGTTCGACAGACACAGTTACAGTCTGTTCGTTTTGGTTGCTTGTGACGGTTCCTGCAAGGATACGCTTGGGCATACTATTAAGCCTCCGCTGCAGCGGCTGCTGCTTTTTCGTTCAGAATGGTTTTAACACGTGCTGCTTCGCGCTTGACGGTGCGCATGCGAGCTGTGTTTTCGAGTTGGCCTGTGGCCTGCTGAAAACGCAGGTTGAAGCTTTCTTTTTTCAGGTTGGCCAGTTCATCACGAAGCTGGTCAGGGGTTTTACCCCGAAGTTCATTAGCGTCCATCGGACGGCTCCTTGTATCAACATCATCGGCAGGCCGTGTTTATGTGTGTTTTGCACACGCCACGTGACCCGATTCTCCGATGGAGTGGGTTAGAGAGGGCCGTATAGGGGGGATGGGTGTATGTGGCAAGGGGTTATGCACGCCGTCGCGAAACAACTTGTTTCGCTTGCGGTTTGGCTATTGTCCTTGCATCAAATCTTCCTTCGATTGTACTGATAACGGTTACTGCTACTTATGCGTTTGGAGCCTGCTGTGTTACCTGCTATGTTGTTTGCCCTGATTGCGGGCGTTTCGTTTATAATGCCCACTTCTGTAACTGAGGATTTAGCAACGGATGTGGATGATGACAGCGATGACATCATCGATGACGATGATCCGATAGATGATGATCTAGCTGACGACGATGATGAGCCGGATGTCACGTACCTAAACGATCCCCTCAATGTTGTTTTGCAAGATGGTGATGCCGCCGATTTTCTTGAGGAAACGACCTACGGCAGCCACGGTAACGACACATTGGTTTTGAATGGGTCCACGTCTGAAAACGTAGACGAAGTCTTCTTTGGTGATGGAGACGACACGTTTGAAGCTAACGGAACGGTCGGGACCAGCATTACAATTTATGGCGAAGATGGTGACGACACGATTGAGGCCGAGACTTTTAGCTTAGCCTACGGAGGCGACGGCGATGACAACTTAATCCTTACTGGGATCAATGTCGCAGCCCACGGCGATGCAGGCGACGACTACATATTGGTCGGTGCGGATAGTGATGCTTACGGTGGGGAAGGCAATGACACCCTAGAATTCAACGGAGGCGGCGAAGCTTTTGACGGTCCATCTAATCTATATGGCGGCGCTGGGGATGATTACTTTTTGATTGATACGGATATTGAACGCAGTGCTGAAGATATTGCAGATGGGATCGACGCCGATACGCCATATGCCAGTTACCACGGCGGCGAAGGCGCAGATACATTCGCGCTCGAAACGACGCTGAGATTACAGACTGACGATTTTACGTCGCCAATTGTGGTTTCAGCTTCGGTCACACAAATTTCCGATTTTACGTCGGGAGAAGACGTTTTTCTTTTGGATCTCGGATTACGTGATTACGACGAGGAGCTTGAAATTGTGTCGTCTTCATTCGTGAAGACCAATGGAGAGGATGCAGACACTCCAGGTTCTGGTACTTTGACCGTTACTTACGCAGCAACCGCAGACAGTCCAGAGATTGTTTACAACATTAGTTTCAGCAACTCCGAACTAACAGAGGATGACATCGTTATCGTAGGGGCCTAACTCAGTGGGGACCGTGCAACCCGTTGGAAACCTCACTCTCGCCCCCCGTAACACGCCAAGCTAGGCCAACTTGACGCTGCCTAGCTGCGGCGGGCTGAACTGTCAGCGCCCCCCACCTAAACAAATTGTCTCCACAAGCTCAAAGTATGACGGGTTGCCGCCGTTCGCGTAAAGCGTGTATCGTTAACAAGGGTAAATGGTCTTTTCAGGGATTTCATCATGATTGCGGTTTTTGCGTTCGCGTTGCTTGCCGGGGCGGCATTGATTTTGCCGGTTGCCGAGATGTCCACAACGGATGACATCGATGACACAGATACGGATGAGGACACCAGTGATAGCGACAACTCTGACGATAGCGGAGCGGACGACACCGACGATGGTGATGACGGCACAACGGACGATAGTGATGACGGCGAAACGGACGATGGTGCGCTTGATGATGACGAGCTGGTAGAGGCTGAACTGCCCCTCATCATTCCTGTTTTGGAAATCCCTGAGACGCCAGAGCTGGATGAGGATGCGATTGTTGTTAGCTCATCGGAGCTGATTGACAACGGCGCCGACATCGTTGGGAAAGAATACTCTGTTACAACTCACGACACCGACATTTTTGCGGGTTCTGGGGATGACACGTTCGTCATCGACGTCAACGAAGATATCGGATCAGCCGGCTACGCCGATGCAATTAAGATCCACACTGGTGACGGTGATGACGTTGTATTCGGTGATGCGGACTACAATCGGGTTGTGAGCATCACAGGTGGTAGCGGCGACGACTTTTACTACGGGGGAGGCTTCATTGACCGCATAGAGGACACTGAAGGAAGCGACGTCGCATTCGGTAACGATGGCAGCGACACGATTACCCTCGGAGACGAAAGCACAATTTACGGCGGTCAGGGAAATGATGTCCTATCTGCGGGGGACAACAGCGCAGTGGCAGGTGGGGAAGGACGCGACGTAATTCGCCTGAACAATAACGGGACTGCAGAAGGCGGATCAGACCGAGATATTCTTTTAGCTTTAGACGGAATTGACAATACCCTTTATGGCGGTGACGGCAATGATCGGCTTAACTCTGGCGGCGAAAATACTCTTTATGGCGGCGACGGTATTGATACTATCTATGCGGTTGCCGGCGATAATGTATTCGGAGGCGAAGGGGCTGATATATACAACATCACGGTGCAACAAGATGACACCTCACCAGCCATCATAAACGACTTCGTTTCCGGCGAAGATGTTTTCGGTAACATTCAAATTTATGTCGATGCCACCGATGATGGAAACATAGACCTTGACTACGTCGAACGAGAGGACGGCCTTGGAACAAACCTTGTTTTGAATGGTAAGGTGATATTGGAGGTCTACGGGGCCGAGCCTGCAGATTTTGAGAACATTTCGATTGAAGTGCAAGGCGCGGAGACGATTGTTGCCGACGCAGGCCCAGCCGCTGCTATTGATGCGTCGCAAGATGGTGGGAGCGCGACCACTTTGCTGGGCAGTCATGGAGACGACACACTCATTGGCGGCGAAAATGATGTGGTTTATGGCGGTGATGGCGATGACATCGTCGGTTCTGATAGCAATTTTCAGTGGGTGAACCGTGAACCTGAGGCAACGGAGACAACCTTGTTTGGCGGGGAAGGCAACGATACTTTTGTGATCGAAGCGGAAGATACGTCAAACTATTTTAATTCTTCCGCCGACACAGCAGAAGAGAATGTAGCATTTATCGCCGACTACAACCCAGACGAAGATGTTATTTCGGTCTCACTCACCTTGAAATTAGGTTACGATAATTTCGGTGAGTACCCCCCAATCGAGGACGATGAAGTTCAAGTTGTCGCGTGGGAAGACGGTCTCGGGGCGAGTATCGTCGTAGGGGATTTTACCATCGCCAATATTCCGAACGGGCAGGACCTCACACTCGAAGATATCAAACTGAGCTTTGACTACGATTATGTATATGTAGGCCCATAGGGATTTCACCTTGGACGTTTGAAGCCCCCCCTCTCGCAGTGCCGGTAAGGTTCCGGTAAAAGCCATGGCATAACACAGATCCGATCCCTTTTTGCGACCCGCCTGTATCAAGCCATGCTTGGCCCTATTGACCTCTGCGCCAAATCCGAAAGTCAAACTAATCTGACACACGTCCAGCCCGCAACCACTCCGCGAACCCATCTTCGCTCATCGCATCCTGCGCCACATCTTCAATCGCGCGAACGGTGTCATCGGTTGGGTGGTGCACGTGGGTGCCATTGGCCAACATGAAGGCCAGTGACGACACCAGCGCGGTCCGTTTGTTTCCATCTACAAAAGCATGGGCCTTGGCGATGCCGTAGGCATAGGCGGCGCCAAGGGCGAAATGGTCCTTCTCACCGTATTGCCATTTGTTTATTGGGCGGGCGATGGCAGCCTCTAGCAGGCCCAGATCGCGCAGGCCTGCTGCGCCGCCATGGCGGGCGATTTGACGGTCATGGATTGTGATAGCGGCTTTGACTGACACCCAAGTTGGTTCGCTCATGCCAGTTTCTGAAGCGCTTCGCGATTTTCATCCATGATGACCTCCGCCGCGTCGAGCACGTTTTTGAGGGCCGCATCTTGGGTGACGATCCGCAGGGAGCCATCATCGCCGCGCACGACGAAAACACTATCCCCTTCTTTGGCATCAAGAAGCGCCAGCATTTCGCTGGTCAGCGTCATCACGGCGGAATTGCCAACTTTGCGGATTTTCGTTTCAATCATGGCGTTGCCCTTTCGTGTATCCAAACGTATATACACACCATCACTATTTCAAGTCTGGACTCGCCGTGACCAATATCCGTTCCCTTTTCGCGACCCGCCTGTATCACGCCAAGCTTGGCCCCATTGACGCTGATGAGCTGAAGAATTCCTGTTATTCCATCGCCGAGGATGATGAGGCGGGGCAGGAGTGGTGTGATGTGAATGAGTTTCCGGGCTACACCTCTTATGCGTCTTTGACGGACCTGCCGTGGCGGTTTCCGATTTTTCAGGCGATTGTGGATGCCTTGGACAAACATGTCGCCGCTTTTGCAGAGGATTTGGCGTTTGATCTGGATGGGCGGGAATTGGTGTTGGAAGATATCTGGATCAACATCCTGCCTGAGGGCGGCATTCATACCTCTCACATCCACCCCCACTCGGTGATTTCCGGCACCACCTATGTGAAGATGCCTGAGGGCGCGTCGGCGTTGAAGTTGGAAGACCCGCGTGCGCAGATGATGATGGCCGCCCCGCCGCGTTTGAAGGACGCGCGCGAGGAGTTGAAACAGTTCATCTATGTTAAACCCGCTGTCGGTGATGTGTTGTTGTGGGAAAGCTGGCTGCGCCATGAGGTGCCGATGAACATGGCCGAAGACGAGCGCATTTCCGTCAGTTTTAATTATAAATGGAGCTAGTTTGTCGGCGCTGATGCGCTGCAGCTAACCGATCCTCAAGAATTCGATGCGATCTATCGCCCTGTTCAGAACGAACTGAGGGGCCAGAATGGATTTACGTTGGGTGTTGATGTTTTTGTTGTGCGCGACAGGTGCACAGGCAGAGCTTAATTCATTGTTTACTCAGGGCCGTGCAGAAGCGCAGGTCGCGCGCGCACCGGCCAGTTTGTTTAGCGGCACACAAGCCGGAATGTTCGCCCCCCTGCCCGAGCGTGTGACACTCGCCGCGGCACGGCCTTCGATTGTCGGGACCGGCACTACGCCTGTCGACCAATTGCTGTCGCTAATTGCCCGGGCCGAAGCCGGTTCGGCAGGCTATGATGCCGTTCAGTATGGGGCACGCGTAAAGCCACCGCGCCGCCCTACCGAAATGACCTTGGGCGAGATCTACCAATGGATCGACGCAACCCCAGGGCAACCTCATGCCATTGGACGGTATCAATTCATTCCTGACACATTGCGGCGTGTCGCGCGCGTTCGAGGGTTTGGCCCAGAGGTCCTGTTTAGTGCGGGCGTTCAGGACGTTTTGGCTTTGGTTCTTTTGGAAGATGCTGGGCTGGAAGCGTTTCAAGATGGCGAGCTAGAGCGCCGTGCGTTTATGCGCAATCTAGCGCAAATTTGGGCGGGGCTGCCGCTACCAAACGGCCGTTCATACTACCATGGATATGCTGGCAACGCCGCAACGATGACGTGGGCTGCATTTGATGGGGGGATGGCAGAAATTTGGGGGAGCTAATCAACGGAAAGAAACGCAGGCACCAACCAGATCGAAACCGAAAGGGCCAGTGACAAAGCGATTATTGGCGCGTCAGGTGCGCTGACCAGCCCGTTCAAAAAAGTTGGATATTATTTATTCTTAGCTTAGCAGCGTTGGTAGCTGGGCACCGCCGAACTGAACATTGGTACCATTCAATGACGCGGCTCCTGTGCCAATTACGTCGACTTGGAGTTTGATGGAGATTCTATCCGGATCTTCTAGGGTGATATAGATCTTCGAGCTCGACAGTCCGTAGTCGCTGTACTCAATGTCACTTACTTCGTAAGTGCCATTAACAAGATCGCTAAGATCGATGACAATTACGTCTTCGTTTGCGTCAAAATCTTGGATTTCGCCAATTGTGAGGGTTAGGTCGCTTTCGCTCCATGTTCCGTCTTCAAATTGGAACTGGTCGACGTATTCATTGAGCCCCATCCAGAAGTCTTCCGGAGCAATCACAAATGAATCTGCCCCATCGCCCCCATACAGCGCGCTGGCATCGGACTCTCCGCCAACTCCTGCCGGTTCGCCAGTATAGATGAGCGTGTCATCACCAGCGCCGCCATAGGCCCCGTTGGTCTCTCCTCCGTCGTCCCACGAATTATCTGCGAGGTGGAGGACATCATCACCAATGCCGCCGTACAAGGTCGTAGCATCCGGCTCATCATAATCATCTGTGCTCAGAGTATTGTCGCTGTCGTCGCCATAGACGCCCAGCCCGTTGGGTTCTTGCACGACGGTTACGCTGGCCGTGTCTTCATTATCCTCGGACTCATCGTCTGCCGAATCCTCATCACCTTCTGAAACATCACCCGTTTCCTCGTTGTCTTCAGGATCGTCTGGAACTGTTTCAGCCTGGTCATCGACTTCGTTGTCGCCAACCTTTTGCTCGCCGTCGCCGGCTCCGGCGTTGGTTTCCTCACCGCTACTTGTGATGAACGCCGTTAAGAACCCCGTGCCCAACAGCGCAAAAAGAAGATATTCCAATGTTTCACCCCACGCATGACACCCACTATGAAGCTGCACCGTTGATGCATAGTCTGTCAAGCTGCTGATCAGTAAGCAATGGCTCTGACAAAAACCCCCGCCGATTTCTCGACGGGGGTTTTTTATTCTTGAGCTTAGGCTGGGCTTACCAGTCTTCGCGAACCACTGTACGGGTCTTGAGCGGAAGTTTCATCGCAGCAAGGCGCAGGGCCTCGCGTGCAACGTCTTCGTTCACGCCGTCGATTTCGAACATGATACGGCCTGGTTTGACCTTACATGCCCAACGATCGACAGACCCCTTACCTTTACCCATACGAACTTCGATGGGCTTGGCAGTGATCGGGGTGTCTGGGAAGATACGGATCCAAACACGGCCCTGACGTTTCATGTGACGCGTCATAGCACGACGTGCAGCTTCGATCTGACGCGCTGTTACGCGCTCAGGCTGTGTCGCTTTGAGACCGAAAGTACCGAAGTTTAGGTCAGACCCGCCCTTGGCTTCACCGCGGATGCGGCCTTTGTGCATCTTGCGGAATTTAGTACGCTTTGGTTGAAGCATTGTTCATTCCTCCTAGCGGTCACGGCCCGGACGAGCGCCACGCGGGGTGGGGCCATCCTGAAGCTCTTGTTGACGACGGTCACGTGCAGCTGGATCGTGTTCCATGATCTCGCCTTTGAAGATCCATGTTTTGATCCCGATGATACCGTAAGGTGTCATCGCTTCAACGTGGGCATAATCGATGTCAGCACGCAGTGTGTGCAAAGGCACGCGGCCTTCACGGTACCATTCTGTCCGAGCAATCTCTGCACCGCCAAGACGGCCAGCGAGGTTAACACGGATACCAAGGGCACCCATACGCATTGCGTTTTGAACCGCACGCTTCATAGCGCGACGGAAAGACACACGACGTTCGAGCTGCTGAGCGATGGACTCACCAACCAATGCAGCGTCAAGCTCTGGCTTGCGAACTTCAACGATGTTGAGGTGCAATTCAGAGTCAGTCATCGCAGCAAGTTTCTGACGCAGAGTTTCGATGTCTGCACCTTTCTTACCAATGATGACGCCTGGACGTGCAGTATGAACAGTCACACGACATTTCTTGTGCGGACGTTCGATGATGACGCGGCTAACGCCGGCCTGCTTACACTCTTTCTTGATGAAGTCCTTGATCTTAAGGTCTTCGAGAAGGAGATCACCGTAGTCTTTGGTGTCGGCGTACCAACGGCTGTCCCAGGTGCGGTTGACCTGAAGACGCATGCCGATCGGGTTTACTTTATTACCCATTATGCTTGCTCCTCGACTTGGCGCACAGTGATTGTGATTTCAGCGAACGGCTTGATGATTTTGCCGAAACGGCCACGGGCACGAGGGCGACCGCGTTTCATCGTCAAGTTTTTACCAACATAAGCCTCGGCAACGATGAGTTCATCAACGTCGAGGTTGTGGTTGTTCTCTGCGTTCGCAATTGCAGACTGAAGGCATTTCTTCACATCTTGCGCGACCCGCTTTTTGGAGAACGTCAGGTCCGTAAGGGCCTTGTCCACCTTTTTGCCGCGGATCAATTGTGCGACGAGGTTGAGTTTCTGCGGTGACGTTTTCAGCATACGTGTTTTAGCACGTGCTTCATTGTCGGCCACGCGGCGGGGATTCTTATCCTTGCTCATGACTTATTTCCGCTTCGCTTTTTTGTCAGCTGCGTGACCATAATAGGTGCGAGTTGGTGAGTACTCACCAAACTTCTGACCGATCATGTCTTCAGTGACAGACACAGGGATGTGCTTCCGGCCGTTGTAGACACCGAATGTCAAACCAACGAACTGAGGCAAGATTGTAGAACGACGGGACCAGATTTTGATAACGTCGTTGCGGCCAGATTCTTTAACGGCTGCGGCTTTCTTAAGCACGTAGCTGTCAACGAATGGACCTTTCCATACGGAACGAGACATAAATTAACGCCCCTTCTTCTTGGCGTGCCGCGACCGTACGATAAGACGGCTGGACGCTTTGTTCTTGTTGCGGGTTTTCGCACCCTTTGTCGGCTTACCCCAAGGTGTCACTGGGTGACGACCACCGGACGTACGGCCTTCACCACCACCGTGAGGGTGGTCGATCGGGTTCATGACAACACCACGCACAGATGGGCGGATGCCCTTGTGACGCATGCGGCCAGCTTTACCGTAGTTCTGGTTGGAGTTGTCAGGGTTGGACACGGCACCAACGGTGGCCATGCATTCCTGACGCACGAGGCGAAGTTCACCCGAGCTCAGACGGATCTGAGCGTAACCACCGTCACGACCTACGAATTGGGCGTAGGTGCCTGCAGCACGGGCGATCTGGCCGCCTTTGCCGGGCTTCATTTCGATGTTGTGGATGATTGTACCGATTGGCATGCCAGAGAACGGCATCGCGTTACCTGGTTTGATGTCAGCCTTGGCGGATGCGATGACTTTGTCACCAATTGCCAGACGCTGAGGGGCAAGGATGTAGGCTTGCTCACCATCGGTGTATTGTACGAGTGCGATAAACGCAGTCCGGTTCGGGTCATATTCAATACGAACAACAGACGCTTCGACGTCCATTTTGTTGCGTTTGAAATCTACGATGCGGTAGAGGCGTTTTGCCCCACCACCACGACGACGTGATGTAATTCGTCCGGTGTTGTTCCGACCGCCCGATTTCGTAAGACCCTCTGTGAGAGACTTAACTGGACGACCTTTCCAAAGCTCCGAACGGTCGATCAGCACCAACCCACGTTGGCCTGGCGTCGTCGGCTTATACGACTTTAATGCCATGTTAGCTTCTTCCGTTTGCTTGGCGGACCTCGTTAAAGGCCCTGATGTTATAGGCCCCCGTAGGTGCCCGATTGAGGTGTTCGCGGTTTGAAACGCGAACAACAACAAAACCCCAGACGAATCTGGGGCTTTGGTGATTGCTGGCTTTTAGGGGGGATGGGGGGAGTGGTCAAGGGGGGGGGGTAGCAGCTAGTATTGCCAACAAGACTGACCGCCTAAGCAAATCCATATGTTACCGAGTAGCACCATTGGAGTTGATCTTGTTCGCAGAAACTACAAACGTAGAACTTGTTTATCGGCAGCTAACTTTTGAGGAATTTTTGTTGCGTATATTAATACCGTCGGCCCTGCTATTAGTCTTTGTGTTTGGAGCTCTCTATGTTGCTTCGACGTCTTGGCTCTTTGCTCCCCTTGGGGAATTGACATCAAACGAAGTGGCTGTTCGCCAAGTCAAAGCTGAAATCTATGAGAAATTCTTCCAGATTTTTTTGACCGTAACTGCAATAATGAGCGGCTTTGCTGTCACCATTGCTTTTGCTGTCTTTAACCTCTTGAAGGCCGAAGTGGCAAAAACGCTCGAACGTAGCATTACAACATCGGTTCTTTCAGCACAGACGTACGCATTACTAATAACATTCACTCAACTATCAATGGATGATTTTTGGGATTACGATTCGATACTCGAGCGTGAAATGCTGGACCAGCCAATAAACGAATTGGAGCGGAAAACGGCGCTAACATCTGCAGCACGTGCCTTTACCAAAGCAAATATTGGAATTGAGGTATTTGAGCGGCTAAGCCCGCCACAGCAAGAAAGTTATTTGGAAGATGCAGCACAAACAATTCCATATCTAAATCTACTCAACCACCACTTCTATTCCCGGTGTGCACTGTTTTTACTTGATCCAGAGGCCCAAGACGCCGGCAACGCGGAAATCATAGAAGACGAGGCGACTCAGCTTCTTGCAACTGCGAATAAGCAGTCGAGCAATAGCAATAGGTCACAGATCTCGGGCATCCACGATAGTGTCATTACTTGCCTCTATTGCGTTTCGAAAAGAACCGGCAACCGAAACCTCAGACTCAAGAGCATCAAACTCGCGCAAATATTTACCTCCACTCACAACCTTTCGGTATCGACTTCGTTTGCACAAGCAACGGATATCGAAAATGTAAAACGTATCTTAGCAAATGAACTGAGCCCCTAACGCAAAGAAACCAATTGCAACTTTTCAATTGCACTTTGACAGAAAATGAGTCGACGTGGCGGCACTTGCAAGCGCCACACGACGCTCACAGCTACTTGCTATGCGATTGCCCTTTACTTAAGAGGCGAAGGGTCGAATTCTCAAATCAAACGCCGAGGACCCCACCATGCCAATCACTCAAGACGATCTACTCGCTGCGCGGACCGCTTGGGGCGATGCGCTTGTTGCTATTTCGAAAGCCTATGAAGACGGCGGGATTGATGCGGCGCGCAGCTTGGCCGTGGATGTGATTGATGGGGCCTATGGCTACACCCTTGGGCCGGTGCTGTTTAAACCGACGTTGAGTGGTGGTGAGCAGACATTCCGGACGACCAAGGAGGGCTGTCTGTCCTACTTCGTCGGCCATGACGACAGCTACCCTCAGGACGGTGGGTTTGGCATCAAAGGTTGGCGCAAGGCTGAGTTTATTGAGGCCGCGCATTTCATTGACGGCGACACCGGCATGTGGATGGGGTTCGCCCATTTCACTGACAAGGACGGGAACGTCACCTCTGTCGACAAAACGTTTGGGTATAAGAAGGACGACGCCGGCACGGTGCGCATCGTGCTGCACCACTCATCCCTGCCCTACACGTCATAAGTGCGAAACGGGGAGCTTTTGCGGCTCCCCGCGACGCCCAGCTGGCAGGCTCCCCGTCTTAAGCGATTCTTACACCGCTCACGTTTTCATGCTGAAAACGTTAACCTTTTCCCCTTAAATACACAAATTTTCGAAGAATTCAGTGCGAATCCTATCCTTTCGGACAGGGCGTGCCGCCGAACGCTTTGGAAAGCCATCCGTTCGACCTAAACTGAAAGTCCACCCAAGATTGTAATGTGGACGAGTAAGTTTAATTTTGTGCCTGGGGGCTAATTATGAGTTTTGAGTATGAGTTGGACAATCGAGGTGTGGAAACCGATGAGGGGATGCTTGAAGCCCGTGAGGCTGAAGTATCCCCTCGATGCGGCAACCAAAGGTCATCGCATTTTTCCGAACCACCATCAGATGCCGTTGATCGTTTGTTCAACCGTTACGACGCGCTGACTGAAGTGAAACGCCCAAGAGGGAAAAACGCAAAGCTGCGAAATAGGTTTCACGTTCTGAGATGACAACAACGAGAAAGGCCCCCGCATCGCTGCGAGGGCCTTTCTATTTTCTGACGCACCGAAGTCTTAGAGACCGGTGGATACGTCGATTGTGTTGCCTTCTTCCAGCGTCACATAGGCTTTTTTCACGTCTTTACGTGTGCCCAGCTGACCGCGGAAGCGCTTCACTTTACCTTTAGTGATCGTTGTGTTTACAGCCTTAACCTTCACACCAAACAGCGCCTCAACAGCGTTTTTGATCTGTGGTTTGTTGCTGTCGATCGCAACTTCGAAAACCACGGCGTTGTTTTCAGACGCCATTGTTGCTTTCTCGGTGATGATCGGCTTGCGGATCACATCGTAGTGTTCTGCTTTAGCGTTCATGACAAACGAGCCTCCAGAGCTTCGACGCCTGCTTTCGTCAACACGAGTGTATCGGACTTCAGGATGTCGTAGACGTTCGCGCCGATAGCCGGCAGAGCGTCGATGGATGTGATGTTGCGTGCTGCAACGGCGAAGTCTTCGTTCACAGTCGCATCGATGACCAAAGTACGGTTCCAACCCAATGCGTTGACCTGTTTGGCCAATGCGGAAGTTTTCGCGTCTTTAACGTCGATGTTGTCCACGATGACCAACTCGCCAGCCGCTACTTTAGCGGACAGAGCGTGGCGAAGACCCAATTTGCGGAACTTCTTAGTCAGGTTGTGGCCGTGGCTGCGAGGTGTTGGACCTTTGTAGATACCACCACCGCGGAAGATTGGTGCAGAACGTGCACCGTGACGTGCGCCGCCGGTACCTTTCTGACGATAGATCTTCTTGGTAGAGTATTTAACTTCGGAACGTGTCTTTACCTTGTGTGTGCCGGCTTGAGCGTTGTTACGCTGCCAACGGACCACACGGTGCAGAATGTCCACACGTGGCTCAAGACCGAAGATTTCGTCGTTCAGATCGACGGAACCAGCGGCTTTGCCGTCAAGTTTGATTGCATCAGCTTTCATCGGACGCGTCTCCTTCAGCTGGGGCTTCTGTAGCCGGAGCTTCTTTAACAGCGGAGGCCAATGCAGCAGGGAATACAACCTGATCAGACAGTGGTTTCTTAACCGCGTCTTTGATTGTGACCCAACCACCTTTGGAACCAGGTACAGCGCCTTTGACCATGATCAGGCCGCGGTCGTCGTCGGTTTTAACAACCACGAGGTTCTGCGTTGTGATCTTGGCAGCACCCATGTGGCCAGCCATTTTCTTGCCTTTGAAAACCTTACCAGGATCCTGACACTGACCCGTGGAACCGTGTGAACGGTGAGAGATGGACACACCGTGTGTCGCCCGCAAACCGCCAAAGTTCCAACGTTTCATCGCACCAGCGAAACCTTTACCGATAGACGTACCAGATACGTCAACGAATTGGCCTTCGAAGTAGTGAGAAGCAATGATCTCTTCCCCAACAGGGATGAGGTTTTCTTCTGCAACGCGGAATTCAGCAACTTTACGCTTTGGTTCCACTTTTGCCTTAGCAAAGTGACCACGCATAGGAGCGGAAGTCCGTTTGGCTTTTGCTGTGCCGGCACCGAGCTGAACAGCTGTGTAGCCGTCCTTTTCAGATGTCCGCTGAGCAACAACCTGCAGTTTGTCGAGTTGAAGAACGGTTACAGGAATCTGTTTGCCGTCTTCTTGGAAAAGGCGGGTCATGCCAACCTTTTTCGCAATTACACCAGAGCGCAACATATCATCCGCTCCTTATACTTTGATCTCGACGTCAACACCGGCAGCAAGGTCGAGCTTCATCAGCGCGTCCACTGTTTGGGGTGTTGGGTCGACGATATCCAGCAGACGCTTGTGCGTGCGGATTTCGAACTGATCACGAGATTTCTTGTCGATGTGAGGTCCACGAAGAACTGTGAATTTCTCAATCTTGTTCGGAAGCGGGATTGGGCCCCGAACCGATGCGCCCGTACGTTTAGCAGTTGCTACGATTTCCTGTGTGGATGCATCCAGCACACGGTAGTCAAAAGCCTTGAGACGGATGCGAATGTTTTGGCTAGCTGCCATGTCATCACCCTTTGTCTTTAGGGTCTTAACGGAGAGGAAGATGGCGGCTCATCCGGCACCCTCGTCGCGTCATTTATGCCAACGGAAAAGGGCACGCCGCGGCGCACCCAGTTGGATGTCGCGCGTATAGGGGGAGTCGCAAGCTGTGGCAAGGAAAATGTAGCCAGTATTCACAGCGATAATAGCGAACAGACTCCGCAGCTACCGCATTGTCGAAAGCCCCCGCGCCTACATTAACAGCATCTTCACGGGTGAAACTTATCCTGCGCTCAGTCAGTAAGTTATTTAGGATCAAGAGAGATGAAGATAAAGGAGTTACTTTCGGACGATCCGAACAGGCATATTCAAAGCATCGCCCCTACCGAGACGATCGGCAAGACGGCGCAGACCTTACTTAACCTTGGTATAGGTGCGCTTGTGGTGATGGATCAGGATCGTCAACTTCATGGCATCGTCTCAGAGCGCGATTTGGTTCAGATCGTGGCGAGTTTTGATCCCGAAGCGGTCAAAAGGCCGATATCAGACATCATGACAAAGAACGTTATTACCTGTTCGTCGAATGATGAGGTTGGGTTTGTTCTGCGGTTGATGAACACGAATGCCATCCGCCATATCCCCATTATAGAAAACGGTCAGCTGATCGACATGATTAGTATTCGTGAGTTAACGAAAGCCTATGAAGTCTTGCAGGTCGAGGCGAATATTGACCCGCTTACTGAACTTTCTAACCGCCGGCCTTTCCTAAAGACTATGGCAACGGAATTCGAACGGTCCCGTCGCACGGGAAGCCCGTTGTCCATTGCGATGATTGACTTGGATCACTTCAAAAAGGTCAACGACACTTATGGTCATGACGCCGGCGACAAAGTCTTGCGGGCAATATCGGACATTCTGATTTTGGAATTCCGTTCGATCGATTTGATTGGCCGTCTTGGCGGAGAAGAGTTTGCGGTCGTCTTCCCGGAAACCGATCTAGCAGGGGCGCAGGTCGCCTGTGACCGATTGAGACGCGTGATTGAGCGGACGGTGATCCCGATTGATGGTGGAGAGATCAAGGTTACCGCCAGCATTGGAATAGCGGCAGTTACTGAAGCAACGCCTTGTGAAACGACCGTTCTTAAAGATGCGGATAAGGTCCTATATGCGGCAAAAACCTCTGGCCGGAATTGCGTGATGGCATTTGCGGCTTAGAAACTAAATTTATCTATCGACCTCACGCAAAAGGCCCCCGCTATTGCGGGGGCCTTTGTTGTTTATTGTGTGGGCACCCGGTTGGGGTGCCTACCTAAATCACGCGTGGATTTTGGACACAACGCCGGCGCCAACTGTGCGGCCGCCTTCGCGGATCGCAAAGCGCAGACCCTGTTCCAT
>CANLQK010000001.1 GCA_947493255.1 uncultured Paracoccaceae bacterium | reverse complement strand
TCAGTCTCGTCTGTATCTTCAACAGCCACTGGGCCGTCGTTGGTGCCTGTTACAGTGAAGGTCACAGTCGCTGTGTCTTCCGCACCATCTTCGTCTGCGATTGTGTAAGTCACCGTCGTAGAGGCTGTTTCGCCTGCACCGAGGTTATCAAACTCGTCATTCGCATCAAAGTCGACAGAACCGTCAGCATTGATTGTGAACAGGCCGCCATTGTCACCGGCAACAACACCGCCAACGTTTCCAGCATCACCGTCAACAGCAACAACTGTCAGATCATCGCCTTCTGGGTCGCTGTCTGCGCCTTCGCCTGTATCGTCTGTGATCGCATTCGCATCCACATCGCCAACAGTTTCGGACTGATCAACAACATACGCACTGTCGACCGCATTCGGGCCGTCGTTTACGCCAGTCACCGTTACAGTCACAGTCGTTGTGCTTTCGCCACCGTCTGGGTCCGTGACAGTGTATGTCACTGTTGTTTCAGCAGTTTCACCTTCACCCAAGGCTTCAAAGTCACCATTTGGATCGAAGGAAGCTGTGCCGTCTTCGCCGATGGTCACAAGACCACCATTGTCACCAGCAACAGGCTGACCAACATTCGCTGGGTCGCCGTCAACAGCGCCAACTGTCAGCGTGTCGCCATCTGGGTCTGTGTCGTTACCAAGAACGTTGTCCAGAACAACAGGCGTGTCTTCGTCGGTTGCACCCGTATCCGCAACAGCCACTGGGCCGTCGTTTGTACCGGTGACAGTGACAGTCACAGTTGTCGTGTCTTCCAGACCATTGTCGTCAACGATTGTGTATGTGACCTCGGTCGTGGCTTCATCGCCAGCGCCCAGATCATCAAAATCACCATTCGGATCAAACGATGCAGAACCGTCTTCGTTGATTGTGATCAAGCCACCGTTGTCGCCCGCAATAGGCTGACCAACGTTCGCCGCGTCACCGTTCACTTCAGAAACAGTCAGCGGATCGTCTTCTGGATCCGTGTCGTTGCCCAACACGTTGTCCAGAACGATAGATGTGTTCTGATCCGTGCTGTCTGTATCCGCAACTGCTGTTGGCGCATCGTTCGTGCCTGTTACTGTGATTGTCACAGTCTCAGTCGCTTCAGAACCATCAGGGTCAGTTACAGTGTACGTAACGGTCGTGGTTGCTTCTTCGCCCTCATCAAGGTCTTCGAAGTCACCATTAGGATCGAACGAGACCGTGCCGTCTGGGTTGATTGTAACCAGACCACCGTCTGAACCATCCACAGGTGTTCCAACACCCGCCGGATCGCCGTTCACTTCGGAAACAGTCAGCGGATCGCCATCTGGGTCGCTGTCGTTGTCCAGCACGTTACCAAGGTCAGATACTGTGTCTTCGTCTGTTGTGAAGGTATCTTCAACAGCCACTGGGCCGTCGTTGGTACCTGTCACTGTGAAGGTCACAGTCGCTGTGTCGGTGCCACCTTCTGGATCGGTGATTGTGTAAGTCACTGTTGTGGAGGCTTCTTCGCCCTCACCCAGATCATCAAACTCGCCGTTCGCAGAGAAGTCGACAGAACCGTCTTCGTTGATTGTGAACAAGCCACCGTTGTCACCAGCCACCGGCTGACCAACGTTTGCCGCATCCCCATCAACAGCCGCAACTGTCAGTGGATCGCCGTCAACATCGCTGTCCACACCTTCGCCTGTGTCGTCTGTGATCGCATTCGCGTCCACATCACCAAAGGCTTCGTCTTGTGCGACGATATAGGATGAGTTCTCAGCAACCGGATCATCGTTTGTACCTGTCACAGTCACAGTCACGGATGCGATTGCTTCGCCGCCGTTACCGTCAGAGATTGTGTACAGAACAGACGTTTCCGCTGTTTCGCCGGTACCCAGCTCGTCGAAGTCACCGTTTGGATCGAAGGACGCAGTGCCATCTTCGTTGATTGTGATCAAACCACCGTTGTCGCCAGGAACAGCGCCACCAACATTTCCAGGCAGGCCTTCGACGCGGATCACGTCTAGGTCGTCGCCATCAATGTCGCTGTCGTTGTCCAGAACATTGTCCAGAACGATGGATGTGTTTTGATCAGTCGCGCCGATGTCGTTCTCAGCAACAGGGCCATCGTTTGTCCCAGTCACTGTGAAGGTCACAGTCGCAGTATCTTGTGCGCCGTTTTCATCTTCGATTGTGTACGTGACGGTCGTTGTTGCAGTTTCACCAACTGCAAGATCGTCAAAGTCACCATCAGGGTCGAACAACACGTTGCCGCCGTTATTGATTGTGATGATACCACCGTTGTCGCCATCGACAGTCGCTGGCGAACCCAACGACCCAAATGGGTCATTTACAGTGTCAGTGTCAGTACCATTGCTGATCGAAACAACGCGAATGATGTCGCCATCTACATCGAAATCAACGCCGTCACCTGTGTTGTCACTCAGAACGTTGCCATCAATGTCGGTAGCAGAATCGTCCTGTGTTGACAGGTAATCGTTGTCTGTTGCGACCGGACCATCGTTCAGGCCATGGACTGTGATGGTCAACGTTGTTGTCGCCTCACCGCCATTGCCGTCAGACACTGTATAAGTGATCTGTGTATCCGCAGTTTCACCAACTGCCAGCGCTTCGAAGTCTTCATTTGCAGAGAAGTCGAAAGACCCGTCTGCGTTCAGAACGAACTCACCACCGTTGGAACCGGTTACGACCGTGCCAACCGCTGTGTCGTCGCCGTCAATCGCAACAACTGTCAGCGTGTCGCCGTCTGGGTCAATGTCCAAACCAGCGCCATTGTCGCTTGGGTTGGTGATGACGTTGCCGTCCAGATCGCCAGTGGTTTCGTCTTCGTTGACGTTGTAGTGGTCTGGGCATGCGATTGGGTCATCATTCACAGGTGTAACTGTGATGACGTGTGTCGCTGTATCCGTTCCGCCATTGCCGTCAGAAATCGTGTAAGTGATCGTCGCTTCACCGTTGAAGTTATCAGCCGGTGTAAAGCGGTACTCACCGTCACCAAGGTCTTCCAACGTGCCTTGTGATGCAGGTACAGTTGCAGATGTGACAGTCAAAGTGTCGCCATCGACATCTGTGTCATTGGCCAGCAGGTCAACAACAACCGGAGTGTCTTCATCTGTTGTGTCGGCATCATCAACCGCGTCTGGTGCGTCGTTCACAGGGTTAACAGTGACTGTCACAGTCGCTGTATCTGTTCCGCCGTTACCGTCATCGATTGTGTAAGTGATCGTTGTTTCACCGTTGAAATTTTCATCCGGTGTAAATGTGATCGTGCCATCGCTGTTGATCTCAACTTCACCATCTGGCGAAGTGGCCTCAGTCACCGTAAGCTCATCACCGTCTGGATCGCTGTCATTTCCAAGAACAGTGATCGTGACAGGAGAATCTTCATCAGTGCTCGCCGTATCGTCATCGGCATTTGGACCGCGGTTCACTTCTTCGCCGAGGATCTCTTCGATCTCGGTGAAGGACAGTGTTTCGCCAGTTGGCTCACCGTCTTCGTCAACAAAGATAACTGTACCGTCGAGTCCGTTGCCGTTGCTGTCGGCAACAGGATCGCCTGTGCCATCAGGACCGGCGAGGTAGAAACCGCCCTGCCCTGTAAGGTCCAGAACGTCATGGTCGTTGCCGCCTGCGCCACCATCAACAGTATCGCCAGCCCCGCCGAGGATCGTGTCGGCATCATCGCCACCATAGATCTCGTCGTTGCCCGCGCCACCGATCAGCGTATCATCGCCGGCGTTGCCTTCGATGTAGTCATCGCCTTCGCCACCGTCGATCACGTCACCTGTGTCACAGTGATCAGGGTCGATAGAATATGTCAGGTTGTCGATCGCACCAGATGCACCGAGGATCACCTCAATGGAACCAACATTCGTCAGGTTGGTGGATACAACATGCTGACCGTTGTCAGGAGTTGTTACATCAACTTGCTGCAGCAGGTTGCCGTCTGTGTCGTAGTATTTGACCCACGCACCGTGATCGACATCCAGCAATGTCAGAGATGTAACAGATGCAGGTGCGTCAAATGTGATGTTGAATGTACCACCGCCACCGTTGTCATCAGGGTCGGAACCGTCGCGGTCCTCGGACAGGATCAGAACGTTACCAAGGTTGCTGGTCGCCAGATCGTTGTCGCCGCCTGTTGGGTTGTCTGTGTCAAACACCATGACAGGGTTGTGCGGATCAGCAGACGTGATTGTTACGCCTTGGCCTACGAATTGACCATCAATCAACTCACCCGCGGACAGGTCGTTGAAATCAAGCGCGCCGTCAAAGTCCATGTTGCCGCCGATCAACGTATCGTTGCCGTCGCCACCTTCGATGGAGTCTGAACCGCCGCCGCCGTAAATCTCGTCAGCACCGTCGCCGCCGTCGATTGTATCGTCGCCTTTACCGCCAGACACAAGGTCATCACCTGTGCCAGCAATAACTGTGTCATCGCCTGCACCGGCAGAAACGATGTCATCGTCCTTACCAGCCCAGATATCGTCGTTGCCTTCGCCGCCGATAACCACGTCTTCGCCTGCGCTGGCTTCGACTTTGTCGTCGCCTGTGCCGCCGTAAACAACGTCATCCTCAAAGCCGGCAAAGATCATGTCATTACCTGCGCCGCCGTAAACTTCATCGTTGCCCGTACCGGACTTTACGATGTCGTTTCCGTCGCCCGCCAAAACGATATCATCGTTGGCAGCTTCACCTGGAAGCAATTCATCATTGTTGTCGATCTTGTCGCCTTGTGGGTCATCAAGGTAGTTCGTATCGATCACATCGTCGCCGGCAGTACCGTCAACATATCCGTCCAGCTCTGGTGCAACTTCAAATGTGATGTCGCTCACTGCGACTGTGCCAGAGTAGTCACGCTCGGGACCATCGTCCAAAACGATCCAGAATGAAACAATGGGGCCTGCGATGGTGACGTCGATGTCTTGTCCGGGGTTTGATGCGCCTGGGCCGGGCGCATTTGTCATGGTGCCTGTTACAACATTGCCGTTCACATCATGAACACCAGTGTCTTCAAACTGAACTTCTACGATGTTCCCATCGGCGTCTTTCGCCATGATGGTGATCTCGTCGAGCGCATCCACGTCAAACAAGGTAAAGCTGACATTTGTCACTTCTTCAGAAAACCGGATATCGGCGGTTGTATCCTTGGACACATCCCAGTTTTTCAACATACCGTTTTCGACAAACCATTCTTTGCCGCAGTTTTCCGGTGTTGCCACTGTTACCGTTACGTTCCCTTCGGAACCAGATATGACGTTTTGTCCGTCCACATTCGTGGCGGACCAATCAATTGTATAGTCAGACATCGTCTTTTCCTATCTACCCTTCACGCCGACTCCCCAGCCGACGCTTGATGACATGTGAATAGACCTGAGAAACTTTGCTCAAACCCAAACACACTGGACGCAAAAAGCGTCCACTTACTCATCCGCAATGAGAACAGGAAAAGACCCGATCACGCAGACACCACTCAAAGTCGCCAAGATCGAAATCTCAGCTCGGCTTCCCCAGTCAGCCGATTGCCCCCCAGTCGGGCTCCCCCTGAATACAGACAGTTTTGCCTCAAAAAAAGCGAAAAATTTAATGAAACTCTCAACGCACGGGGAGTTGAACAGCCCCACACACCCACCAGTTGAAATTGACCCTAGGTAAACGAAACGACCTGTTTCCTGTTTAGAAACAATAAACGGCCAATCGTTCTTTTTTCGCTCATTTTTTGTACATTGATAGCGTTTTGGGCGGATTATTTAGTCATTGTGAACAATTAACTATTTGGTCACATTTTCGGAAATTTCCCCCCTTATTCTGACACATTTCAGGCTTGAAACATTCCAGACAGCAAAATCCACCATACAATAAAGGGAAAGGTTGGCTTTTGTTTACGCAGAGGAAACCGTTTTTACGTTACGGAACTCGAGATTTTACGTGACACAACTTTCCGATTCGGAAACGCACCTCGTCATATCGGCAAAATAATACTGGTACCGGTGGCCGGACTCGAACCGGCACGATGTCACCATCGGGGGATTTTGAATCCCCTGCGTCTACCATTCCGCCACACCGGCAAGTATGAGGCAGCGTCTGGCTGCCAGGAATGCCGCTCAGATAGCCCCACTCTGAACTGGCGTCAACGCCAGAAATGACCTCTTTATAAAGAGTTGGTGCTAAATCTATCGCAAGACGTGATTTGCCCCCTGTGATCCCCCGTTACGACCCACCTTCGGTACTGTTTTGACAGCCTATGTATAAAGGTATGGGGGTTCACTATCTTCGCCAATTCATTTGCACGTCCGTTGCCAACTCTCTTTCAGTCGTTTCGGTTGACCCGCAGGGCCTTCCGTGGCCTAAACCAACAAAACAAAAACGAGCAGCACCATGTTACGACGTCTTTATGATTGGACCTTGTCCCTCGCCCATTCGCCCTATGCCCTCTGGGCGTTGGCAATTGTCGCCTTTATTGAAAGCTCGGTTTTCCCGATCCCGCCGGACTTGCTGATGATCCCTATGATCATCGCAACGCCACGCCGCGCCTTCTTGATCGCCGGCATTGCAACAGTCTCTTCCGTCCTGGGTGGTTTGTTGGGGTACGGCATCGGCATGTTCGCATTCGAAAGCGTCGGCCAACCCATTCTGGAAACCCTCGGCAAAGCCGATTCAATGGCAGAATTCAGTACCCGGTTTAATGACATGGGGTTCTGGGCTGTTTTGATCGCGGGCCTCACACCGTTTCCTTATAAAGTCATTACAATCATGTCCGGCTGGACAGCGATGCCGATCGGCACATTCGTCATCACCTCTATCCTTGCGCGCGCACTGCGGTTCTTCATTGTCGCAACATTGTTGTGGAAATACGGTGAACCCATCCGCGACTTTATCGAAAAACGCCTCGGCCTGATGTTCATCCTGTTTTGCATCTTGCTGTTCGGTGGTTTCTTTCTGATACATTGATCATGACACGCACTGGGCTCATCAAAATCGCCACTCTTGGCAGTGTGCTCCTCCTTGGGGGCGCATTCTTCTTCGAACTGTTGGGGTATCCGCCCTGCAAAATGTGTTTCTGGCAACGCTATGCCCATGCCACGGCGATCTATATCGGCGCCCTTGCTTTGGTTCAGCCACGGTTCCAACGGATTCTGGCAACACTTGGTGCTATGACCGCAGCCGTTGGGTCTGGCCTTGGCTTTTATCATTCCGGCGTCGAACAGAAATGGTGGGAAGGCCCAACCAGCTGTTCAGGTGGTGGTTCCCTAGAAGGTGTTGATCTTCTCAGCACAGAGCTCGCGATCCCCGTCATCATGTGCGACGAAATCGTTTGGTCTTTCATGGGACTATCGATGGCGACGTATAATGGCCTGATCTCATTGATCCTCGTCGGGATCTGGATCGCGGCGGCCCGTAAATAGGGCCTAGCGCCCTGCCCGCCGCGTCGACAACAACAGGTTCGTTTCAGATCGTGTGACCCCGTCCAGCCGGCGGATCGCAAACAAACAGGCATCGAACGTCTCTAAGGTGTCGGTGCCCAATTCCAAAATCAAATCCCACGTCCCATTGGTCGAATGCACGGCCTGCACCTCGACCATGTTCGACAAGGCGCGCATGACACGTTCCGTGCCGCGCCCCTCTATTCCCAACATCATCAATCCGCGCACCGCATGCGCTGCCACGTCGGCGCGTGTCTGAACGGTAAACCCCGCGATTTCCCCACTCGCCCGCAAACGGTCCATCCGCGCTTTCACCGTGGCCCGTGTCACGCCCAGATCCACAGCCAATTCCGATACAGACGCACGCCCGTCGCGGGCCAACGCTGTCATCAGCTTGCTATCCAAATCGTCCATTCCGACCATCCATTTTGATCAATATACACCCACTTTGAACAATGCGCTGTCTTTCCTGTTTCCGCAAGCCGTCCGATCATAAGGAAAACGCAGGAGCCAAACATGACCCCCCAAGACATCATCCTCGTTGGCGCGCCCGTCGACAGCGGCAAAGATCGCAAAGGCTGCATCATGGGCCCAGACGCCTATCGCACCGCTCAACTTGCCGAAACCTTGGCCGATCTCGGCCACCGCACGGTCGACATCGGTAACATTGCACCCGATGAAAATGACATCCCCGACCATAACCACCTGATTGCGCTGCCACAAACCGTGGGTTGGACAACCGCATTGAACCGCGCCGCACAAGACGCCGCGGACCGTGGCATGCCAATCTTTATGGGGGGTGATCACGCGCTTGCCCTTGGTACAGTCACCGGCCTCGCCGCCCATGCAGCACGCGAAAACCGCCCCCTGTTTGTCCTTTGGCTCGACGCCCACAGTGACTTTCACACACCTCTTTCAACGCAATCGGGTAATCTTCACGGCACACCCGTGGCCTATTTCACGGGCCAATACGGCTTTGATGATTTTCCAGCCGTGCCCAATCCGGTCCCAACTGAAAACATCTGCATGATCGGGTTACGCTCTGTTGATCCCGCAGAACATGCGGCGCTGGCCAATACAGACATGTCATTGGCCGACATGCGCGCAATCGACGAAGGCGGCATTCGCGCGCCCCTCACCGAATTCCTTAAAAAGGTTGTTGCAGCCAACGGCCTTCTTCATGTCTCGCTCGACGTTGATTTCCTCGACCCCGACATTGCACCGGGCGTTGGCACCACAGTTCCCGGCGGCGCAACCCTGCGTGAAGCCCACTTGGTTATGGAATTGCTTCACGACAGCGGGCGCGTCACGTCCCTCGACCTCGTCGAACTCAATCCGTTCCTCGACGATCGCGGCCGCACCGCCTCCCTTATGGTCGACCTCACCGCATCCCTTATGGGCCGCCGCGTTTTTGATCGCCCAACACGCTCCTTCTAAGAAAGACACATCATGCAACCCTCTGAAAAAGCTCTCGTTCCTTTCGTCTCCGTCGACAACATGATGCGCCTTGTTCACCATGTTGGCCTCGACACGATCCTTGTTCGCATCGCGGAAGAGATTGAAAAAGACTTTCTGCGTTGGGACACATTCGACAAAACGCCGCGCGTGGCCTCACATTCCGACGTCGGGGTTATCGAACTCATGCCCACCTCTGATGGTGAAATGTATGGGTTCAAATACGTAAATGGGCACCCAAAAAACACCGCTGACGGCCTTCAAACCGTTACGGCCTTTGGCCTGCTCGCTGACGTTCAAACTGGCTATCCCGTTCTGCTCTCCGAAATGACCCTCCTGACCGCATTGCGTACCGCCGCCATGTCCGCCCTCGCCGCCAAACACCTCGCACCGAAGGGCGCGAAAACCATGGCCATGATCGGCAATGGCGCCCAGTCCGAATTCCAATGCCGCGCCTTTCAGGCCATTTGCGGCATTGAAACCGTGCGCTTGTATGACATTGACCGCGACGCGACCAGTAAATGTGCCCGCAATCTGGCTGGGTCAGGTCTGTACGTCGTGCCGTGCCGAACCGGCGAAGACGCCATAACCGGCGCAGACATCATCACCACCTGCACCGCCGACAAACAATATGCCACCATCCTGACCGACAACATGGTTGGCGCAGGTGTGCACATCAACGCCATCGGTGGCGACTGCCCGGGCAAAACAGAACTGCACAAAGACATCCTGCATCGTTCTGAAATCTTTGTAGAATATCCGCCACAAACCCGCGTTGAAGGTGAAATTCAGGCGCTCGCCGATGATCACCCCGTCACCGAACTCCACGATGTTTTCGCTGGCCGCACACAGGGGCGCACGGACGACAAACAAATCACCCTGTTCGACAGCGTCGGCTTCGCAATCGAAGACTTCTCTGCTCTGCGCACCGTGAAATCGCTCATCCAGGACACCAACATGTACGACGACCTCGACATGCTGGCCGACCCAGACGACCCACGCGACTTGTTCGGCATGCTCCAACGGGCAAAATAAATTGCACGCATTCTTTGCCTTATTCTGCCGCTGGGGTTTGTTCATAGGCCCCAGCGCACCACCACCATGTTCCAATCGGCAATGCGCATTCGAAAACCATTCGTTGCACCCCATACCTTGCCTCTGATACACTATTCTTTAACAACATATAGCGATGGCCGAGTCACAATTCGCCACGCACAAGGGACAGTTAAGGCATCACATGAGCGACGACACGCAAACACCTGAATCCACAGGCGAAACACCGCCTGAGCGCCCGGTATTCGACGGCCCGTCCATCTCGATCACCTCCGAGATGAAAACATCCTATCTCGACTATGCGATGTCAGTGATTGTCAGCCGCGCGATTCCCGATCTGCGCGATGGCCTGAAACCTGTGCACCGCCGCATCCTTTATGCCATGCATGAAGGCGGAAACACGCACGACAAACCCTACCGCAAATCGGCCCGTGCCGTGGGCGACGTCATGGGTAAATATCACCCGCACGGCGACAGCGCGATCTACGACGCGCTTGTGCGTATGGCGCAAGATTTCTCCATGTCCCTGCCGCTGCTCGACGGCCAAGGTAACTTTGGGTCCATGGACGGCGATAACCCCGCCGCGATGCGTTATACCGAGGTCCGCATGGACAAACCGGCCGCGTATCTGCTGGCCGACATCGACAAAGACACTGTCGACTTCCAAGACAACTATGATGGCAAAGACAAAGAACCGACCGTTCTTCCTGCCCGCTATCCTAACATGCTCGTTAACGGCGCTGGCGGTATTGCCGTGGGTATGGCGACCAACATTCCACCCCACAACTTGGGCGAAGTCGTCGACGCCACATTGGCGCTCATCGAAAACCCCGACCTGACATCAGAAGATCTGATCGAATACGTCCCAGGCCCCGATTTCCCGACAGGTGGTATCATGCTGGGCCGTTCTGGCGCGCGCAAAGCCTACTTAGAGGGCCGCGGCAGCGTTGTGACACGCGCAAAAACCTCCGTCGAAGAAATCCGCCGTGACCGTTTCGCGATTATCATTCAGGAAATCCCCTATCAGGTGAACAAATCCACCATGGTAGAACGTATCGCCGAAGCCGCACGCGACAAAAAGATCGAAGGCATCTCCCACGTTCAGGATGAATCAGACCGCAACGGCGTACGCGTGGTTGTGGAACTCAAACGCGACGCCACAGCCGAAGTCGTGCTGAACCAGCTGTTCCGTTTTACGCCGATGCAAACGTCCTTTGGGTGCAACATGCTGGCCCTGAACGGCGGCCGCCCCGAAACGCTCACGCTGCGTCGCTTCCTAACGTCCTTCTTGGACTTCCGTGAAGACGTCGTCATCCGCCGCACGGCGTTCGAATTGAACAAAGCCCGCGACCGCGCCCACGTCTTGTGTGGCCTCGCTGTGGCTGTGTCCAACGTCGACGAAGTCGTTGCCACCATCCGCGCCTCTGCCGACGCACCCGCTGCGCGCCACGCCCTGATGACCCGCGCATGGCCTGCCGAAGAAATCCTGCCGTTTATCGCGTTGATCGATGATCCAACCCATACGGCCAACGACGATGGCACCTATAACCTGTCCGAAATTCAGGCCCGTGCGATCCTCGAACTTCGTCTGCAACGCCTCACACAATTGGGCGTCAAAGAAGTCACCGACGAACTTGAAGAATTGGCAGGTAAGATCAAGGAATTCCTTGCAATTTTGGCGTCACGCGAACGGATCATGGGGATCATTCGCAACGAACTGCAAGAATGCAAAGACCTCTTCGCTGTCCCCCGTCGCACCGAAATCGTCGACTGGTCTGGCGACATGGAAGACGAAGACCTGATCGAACGCGAAGACATGGTCGTGACCGTCACAGAATCCGGCTACATCAAACGCACCGCCCTCGCCGACTTCCGCGCCCAAAAGCGTGGCGGCAAAGGCATCTCTGGCGGTTCCCTCAAAGAAGACGATGTCGTCACACAATTGTTCGTGGCGAACACCCACACCCAACTGCTGTTCTTCACGACCGACGGCATGGTCTACAAACTCAAAACTTGGCGCTTGCCGCAGGGGTCCCGCACCTCCAAAGGCAAGGCCATTGTCAATATCCTGCCGATCCCGACAGGTGTGTCGATTGCCGCCATCATGCCGGTCGATCGCGACGAAAAAGAATGGGACGATCTGCAAATCGTCTTCGCGACCTCCGCAGGCACCGTACGCCGCAACAAACTGTCCGATTTCACCAACGTCATGCGCAACGGTAAAATCGCAATGAAGTTCGAAGACGAAAACGCGGACGTACAACTGATCAACGCGCGCATTTGTTCGGAAGACGACGATGTCATGCTGGTCACCAACTCTGGCCGCGCCATCCGCTTCCCATGTACGGACGTCCGCGTGTTCAACTCGCGTGCCTCCCTTGGCGTGCGCGGCATCAAACTGCAGGGCGACGATAAAATCGTCTCCATGTCCGTCATCCGCCACTTCAAAGCCGAAGCCGATGAACGCGCCGCCTACCTCAAAATGCGCCGCGCCATGGCTGGCCTCGCGGATGATGCCGAGATTGAAGATGAAGACGTGCCCGCAGGCTCCATCAGCCAAGAACGCTACGCAGAAATGTCCGCCGTTGAAAACCTGATCCTGACGATCACGGCCCAAGGCTCTGGCAAACTGTCGTCCTCGCACGACTACCCTGTGCGTGGTCGCGGCGGCATGGGTGTCACCGCAATGGACAAAGCCATGCGCGGCGGCGAAATCGTCGCCTCCTTTCCTGTGGAACTGGACGACCAAATCATGTTGGCCACCTCCAAAGGCCAATCCATCCGGGTGCCTGTGGAAGGCATCTCGTTCCGCTCCCGCTCGGCTGGCGGCGTGAAAGTGTTCAACACCGGCAAAGGCGAAGAAGTGGTTTCTGTCGCATACATCGCCGACCAAACCGATGAAGAAGACGAAGATGGCGAAGGCGGGTCTGAATAAACTCGGACGCGTTCCTGTCCACCGCATACTGATCGGCAAACTCTTTAGTTTTTGATGGATCAGGCTGACTGTTTCTAAGTCACATGAAAGCCCAGCCTCATTGGTTGGGCTTTTTGCTTGGACAAGTCCTGCTTTGCCTCAAAGCAATACCAAACCCATTCCAAAGCAATACCAGACCCATATCGCAAAATTCGCCCCTTTCCTCTGGTCCCACATCGGCCTATTTGACAGTCCATGACACAGACACTTCACATCATCGGCGGCGGAATGGCCGGATCAGAGGCCGCATGGCAGGCCGCGAACCAAGGCATCAAAGTGGTCATCCACGAAATGCGCCCAAAGGTCGAAACCTTCGCCCACCGCACCGGTAATCTGGCCGAAATGGTGTGTTCAAACTCGTTCCGCTCGGATGACAGCGAACAAAACGCCGTTGGCCTTTTGCATTGGGAAATGCGCGCGGCAGACGGCATCATCATGTCCACCGCTGACGCCCATAAACTGCCAGCCGGTGGTGCCTTGGCAGTCGACCGCGACCCGTTCGCCGAAGCCGTCACAGCCAAGTTAATAGCGCACCCTAACATATCGGTATCATACGAAGAAATTGACACGCTGCCTGAAGATGGAAACTGGATCATTGCGACTGGCCCCCTCACATCGGGCAAACTGGCCGACGCAATTGCCGCCGAAACCGGCGCCGAAGCCTTGGCCTTTTTCGACGCCATTGCCCCCATCGTTTATGCCGAAAGCGTCGACATGTCCGTGGCATGGATGCAGTCGCGCTACGACAAAGGCGAAACCGAAGAAGAACGCACAGCCTACCTGAATTGCCCGATGTCCAAAGACGACTACGAGGGTTTCATTGACGCGCTTTTGGCCGCCGACAAAACCGAATTTAAAGAAGGCGAAACAGCGGGCTACTTCGATGGCTGCTTGCCGATCGAAGTAATGGCGGAACGTGGCCGCGAAACCTTGCGCTTTGGCCCTATGAAACCCGTTGGCCTAACCAACCCGCACCAACCCGATGTCAAACCCTATGCCGTCGTGCAGTTGCGACGCGACAACGCTTTGGGCACGCTCTACAACATTGTCGGCTTTCAAACCAAAATGAAATACGGCGCACAAACCGATGTTTTCAAACGTATTCCTGGTTTGACCGACGCCAGCTTTGCCCGTTTGGGCGGCATCCATCGCAACACATTCTTGAATTCGCCCACGTTGCTGGACGATCAGATGCGTCTCAAATCACGCCCCAATATCCGCTTTGCGGGCCAGATCACGGGTGTTGAAGGCTACGTCGAATCTGCCGCCATGGGCCTGTTGGCGGGCCGTCTTGCGGTTGCCGAAATGACCGGCGCAACCTTGCCCCCTGTCCCAGACACCACAGCGACCGGCGCGTTGGTGTCCCACATCACCGGAGGCGCAGCAGCCAAAACCTTCCAGCCCATGAACGTCAACTTTGGGCTATTCCCGCCCGTAGAAGGCCTCAAGGGCGGCCGACGTGGGCGCAAAGACCGCTACAAGGCCTATACAGACCGCGCAAAAATCGACTGGCAGGCGTGGCTCGCGAATTAGTTTGTAGACCGTGACACCTAAGCCGCTTAGCCTGATCGCATGACCAACAAAACTAACACGACCGACCTTTGGACGCCCCGCAGCAGCGAAGACACCCGCGCGCTCTATTCCGAATGGGCCGCGAGTTATGACGCCGACATCACCGCAATGGCCTACGCAACGCCAGATCGGGTAGCCAAGGCATTGCTCTCGCTTTCGCCCGACACCGCACAACCGATTTTGGACTTTGGGTGTGGTACCGGTTTGTCTGGCTTGGCGCTGCATAACCACGGGTTTTCCTGCATCGATGGCACCGACATAACGCCTGAAATGCTCGACCAGGCCCATGCAAAGGCCACGTCTAAGGGCCCAGTCTATCGAAAATTATGGCAGGGTAAGATCGGCGAAGTCGGCATAAATCCAAGCGATTACAATATCATCATCGCCACTGGTGTTATTTCCATGGGTGCCGCGCCCCCTGAAATGCTTGCCGTTGTGATCGACGCGCTTGCCCCCGATGGTTTGTTGGCCTTCAGCTACAACGATCCGACGTTGGCGGACCCAGCCTACATGGCTGCGCTAGCCGAAATCATCGACTCTGGAAAAGCCGAACAGGTGTTTCGTGAATATGGGCCTCACCTGAATGAAAAAGTCACCGGCTCAGATGTGATCATCCTAAAACGGTTATGATCACCCGCTTCGCGCCATCCCCCACGGGGCCGCTCCATCTGGGGCACGCCTATTCGGCCTTGATGGCCCATGACATGGCGCTGGAACACGGCGGAACGTTCCTGCTTCGAATTGAAGACATCGATCAATCACGGTCTCGCCCCGAATGGGAAACCCAGATCTACGACGATTTGCGCTGGTTGGGCCTGTCGTGGCCAGACCCCGTCCTGCGCCAATCCGAACGGTTGCCAGCCTATCGCGAAAAACTCGATTGGCTTTGGAACAACGACCATGCGTTCGCCTGTTCTTGTTCACGACGCGACATCGAAGCAGCGGTTGCCGCCCCCCAAGAAGGCGCACAGCCCGAATTTGGGCCAGACGGATTAATTTACCCCGGAACGTGCCGCGATGTTCGCGCGTTTGCAGGGTGCGAGTGCCCCCCCGAAAACACTGCACTCAGGTTGGACATCCGGGCGGCAATCGATGTCGCCATCCCGCGTGTGGCGGAGGACCGCATCTATTCATTTCACGAAACGGGGTCTGGTCCGAACGGTGAAACTGGGCGCGTTGAATTTACGGCCGAAGACGCCGTTAAAGACATTGGCGACATTGTATTGGCACGAAAGGACATGGGAACGTCTTACCACCTGTCCGTCGTTATGGATGACGCTGCACAAAACATAACGCACGTTGTCCGCGGCCAGGACCTGTTCGAGGCAACCAAAATTCATGTTATTTTACAAAGGCTGTTGGGCCTACCCACCCCGACCTACCATCATCACGGGCTGATCCGCGATGATGCAGGAAAACGGTTGGCCAAACGCGACGACGCGCGCGCCCTGTCCAAATTTCGTGCCGACGGGGCCAGCCCCGCAGACATCCGCGCGATTGTGGGGCTTTAGTCGTCTAACGGTTTCATCAGCTCCGTTTCGCCGCCATCCACCACAGACGTGTAAAAACACGACCGGCGGTTCGTATGGCACGCCGCGCCAACCTGATTGACCACAGCCAATAGGCAATCACGGTCGCAATCCACACGCAGGTCGATCAATTCTTGGGTGTGGCCAGATGTTTCACCCTTGATCCAAAACGACTGGCGGGATCGCGACCAATACGTGACCCGTTTGGTTTCTAGGGTTTTTGTCACCGCCGCGACGTTCATCCACGCCATCATCAGCACCTCACCGGTGCCGTCTTGCTGCGCAATGCATGGGATTAACCCATTGGAATCGTATTTCAATGTCGCTGGATCAAATGTCATTGCCGCTTTTCCTTTGGCATTGCTGCGTTGCAGGCCTATCTATGTCCAAGACCATGCAAAGGCAATTCAATGTCCACAGACAATGACCTCATCAAACTGTATTCGACCCGCATTCTTGGGCTCGCTGCGGATATTCCCCATCAGACCCGTCTGGACGCGCCTGATGCATCCGCCAAACGGCGCTCTCCCCTGTGTGGGTCAACTGTGACGGTCGACATCACAGTTCAAAACGGAAAAATTGCAGCCTTTGGCCAAGACGTAAAAGCCTGCGCATTGGGCCAAGCGTCAGCGGCTGTATTGGGTCACAACGCAATTGGCCGCACAGAAGCCGAAATTCAACAAGGCCGCGATGAATTGCTGGCAATGTTAAAATCTGGCGGCCCTACCCCCGCGGCTCCATTTGACGGTCTCGAAGTCTTGGGCCCCGCAGCAGAATACAAGAACCGGCACATGTCGATCATGTTGGCATTTGATGCCACGCTAGAGGCATTGGCCGCAGCGCGCGACGCATAATCCGCCTAAGTCCCAAAAGAAAAAACCGCCGCTTTCCGGGACAGTGGAAAGCGGCGGCAGAAATGCGTCTTGTGTTGGGACCGGTGGGATATCGGGAAAGGCAGGCTCCCGTATTTGGTCAAGACAGGCAGTGTATGACGTGGTCAGATCAAACGGCGTTTCGGGAAACACCGGAGTTGGGACAGATGATCTGGTTCACCGCACAAAACGCAGCAGGCAGTTAAAAGAAACTGGGCAAAGCGAGCGCACCGAACAACATCACCATTAGGCTGACCACCCCAATCGCATCTGCGATGATTGTGTCAGAAGATCGGGCGATTACGCTTTTGATCTCTTGTGCCATGGTGCTGCTCCTCGTTTATGTTCTCGTTGTTGCCTCTTTGTTCTCATTAACCATGCCTTAATGCAAGAACTTTTTGAGAACAAAAGTGAACAAAATGTTCCAAGCGTGGCTAACCCACTGAAATTAAACGAATAGCCTTATCCTGTTCCATAAGCCAAAGTAGAACACGCACCGCCTGCCCGCGTTCTGTTTGCAGTGTTGGGTCGTCCAACAACAGGTTTCGTGCATCGGATTGGGCCAACGCCATTAAGGATGTTTGCCGTTCTAGGTCGGCGATGCGGAACCGTGGCAACCCAGATTGCGCGGTGCCAATCACATCGCCTGCCCCGCGCATCGCAAGGTCTTCCTCCGAAATGCGGAACCCGTCTTCCGTTTCACGCATAATCCCAAGGCGCTTTTGGCCCGATTCCGACAATGGCGCCTGATACATCAACAGACAGGTTGATTGGGTTGCCCCACGGCCAACCCGCCCTCGCAGCTGATGCAATTGGGCCAACCCAAAACTTTCAGCCCGTTCTATCACCATAATCGACGCGTTCGGCACGTTCACCCCAACCTCGATCACAGTCGTTGCGACCAACACTTTCGTCTCACCAGCCACAAAACGCGCCATCGCCGCGTCTTTTTCGCTAGGTGGCATTTGCCCATGCACCAATCCCACAACGCCTTCGCCAAGGGCAGCGCGCAGCCGTTTAAACCGTTCTTCAGCAGCTGTCATATCGCTGACTTCGGATTCCTCGACCAAGGGGCACACCCAATAGCATTGCCGCCCTTCCGCAACCGCAGCCCGCAATCGGTCTACCACCTGATCCATCTTTGACGTGGCCACCAACGCGGTCGTGACAGGTGTGCGACCAGGCGGTTTTTCATCCAAAATCGAAACATCCATGTCGCCGTATTGCGCCAGGGCCAAGGATCGCGGGATCGGCGTGGCTGTCATCACCAATACATCAACAGACTCGCCCTTCGCACCCAACTCCATCCGCTGCGCGACACCAAACCGATGTTGTTCATCGATAATCGCCAGCCTCAGGTCGCTAAATTCCACGTCCTTTTGGAACACAGCATGGGTCCCCACCAAAATCTGGATATCGCCCCGCGCCAAAGCCTCTAGTTTCTTCGTACGCTCAGCGCCTTTATCTCGGCCCGTCAATAATTCCAAAACCACACCGGCTTCTTCGGCCAAGGGGCGCAACCCATCAAGGTGTTGTTGTGCCAAAATCCCTGTCGGGGCCATCATAACGCTTTGGCCCCCAGCCTCGACCGCGTTCAACAGGGCCATCAATGCGACCAGTGTTTTGCCGGCCCCCACATCGCCCTGCAACAAACGGTTCATGCGATGCGGTTGCGCCATATCGGCTGCAATTTCCGCGATTGCCCGCGTCTGCGCCCCTGTTGGAGAGAACTCGAGCGCGGCCAACACCTTACGTTGCTTTTCCCCATCCCCAGCCGTCACGCGCCCCTTGGCCCGGCGTTGCTGTGCACGCGCCAAGGCCAACGTCAATTGATGGGCAAACACTTCATCATAGGCCAACCTTTGACGCGACATATCAGTCGGTGCGACCTGTGCGCTGGACGTGGGCCGGTGCGCTTGCTCAAGCGCCTCTTGCCAACTTGGCCAGCCTTCGCGCGCCACAAGCGGCGGGTCAATCCATTCATCCAGCTTGGGCAAGTCACCCAAAATCCCCGCCGTTGCCTTAAACATCGCCTTCTGAGTGATTGTTCCAGTCAGCGGATAAACCGGTTCAAAGGCTGGTATCTTGGTGGCCTCATCTGGCGTCAAAATATGGTCGGGGTGCACCATCTGCCCAACACCATCAAACATTTCAACCTTGCCAGACACCACACGTCTTTGCCCCGTAGGCAATTGTTTTTGAAGGTATTCCCCGTGGCTGCGAAAGAACACCAACTGAAACGTCGTCTGATCATCTTCAACAGTTACGCGGTACGGCCGTCCGCGCCCACTGGGCGTATTGTGTTTTCCGACAGTCACCTCGACCGTGCAAACAGCGGGCGCTTGCACCTCTAAAATCGAAGACCGCCGGCTGCGATCCACACCGGAATGCGGCAGCGTAAACAACAGATCGCGCGGCTTTTCGATGTGCGCATTTGCCAACGCCTGCGCAGATTTCGGCCCGATCCCGTCAAGCTTTTCCAACGCCCCAAAGAGCGGCCATAAAACCTCTGGTCTGCCAGACGCCTCGCTCATAGGTCACCTATCAGCGACAACCACCCGTCTTCGTCCAAGGTTTCGATGCCCAGATCCGCCGCTTTTTTGGCTTTCGACCCCGCACCCGGCCCCGCCACCAACAAATCCGTCTTTGCGCTGACTGACCCGCTCACTTTCGCACCCAAAGATTCCGCGCGGGCCTTCGCCTCAGCCCGCGTCATCTTTTCCAAAGTCCCAGTAAACACCACCGTTTTACCGGCGACAGGACTGTCGCTATTTTGCGCTTCCGGCGGGATGATGTCACTCAACTGGTCAACCAAACGTCCAATGGCACCGCTTTCATCAGGGTTGGCCAATGCATCCGACAGCGACAATGCAACCGTCGCACCAATTCCATCAGCATCAATCAAAAACGCCCACGCCTTTGTTGCCTCAAGCGGCACATGTTGGTCTGTGATCGCGGCCTTTCGAGCATCTGAAACCCGTGCTCTTCGGCCATCACGTTGCGCAATTTCGCGCTCCAACAGCTCCGCCTCATCCGCGGCGCGATGGGCCAAGGCAGCAGGCCGCGCCAATGCGACGTTTTCCGCCAGCGCATCCCACGTTCCATAATGGCGTGCCAAATCCTGTGCTGTGACCTCGCCAACATGGCGAACTCCAAGCGCAAATATCAAACGTGAAAACTCTATTTTTCGTTTATCATCAATTGCCTGAAATACATTCTTAACGCTCGTCGCGCCCCAACCGTCTCGATTGGCTAGCTTCGTTAGCGCGGCAGAATCCCGTGCCCGCAACGTGAAAATATCCGCCGGTTCGCGCACAGGTAAACGTTCATCGTCATAGAAGGCTTCGATCTGTTTCGCACCCAACCCCTCAATATCAAACGCCGCCCGAGAGACGAAGTGTTTCAATTTTTCAACGGCCTGCGCCGGGCAAATCAACCCACCGGTACAACGGCGCACCGCGTCACCGTCTTCGCGCACTGCAGGCGACCCACATTTGGGACAGGTTTTTGGCATTTCGAAAACCGCAGCCTCGGGCAGCCGTTTCGACAGGTCCACATCAGCAACCTTCGGAATAACATCCCCGGCGCGGTACACCTGCACCCAATCGCCCGCGCGGATGTCCTTACCATCGCGGATATCTTCCCCCTTGTTTCCAAGGCCCGCAATGTAATCTTCGTTATGCAAGGTCGCGTTAGACACCACCACGCCACCAACGGTGACGGGCGCAAGACGCGCAACAGGGCTTAGTGCGCCCGTTCGCCCAACCTGAATGTCGATCGCTTCTAACGTGGTCCACGCCAATTCTGCCGGAAATTTATGGGCAATGGCCCACCGCGGCGTGGTCGATCGGAACCCAAGCCGCCCCTGCAGCCCAAGATCATTCACCTTATAAACCACGCCATCAATATCATAGCCAAGGCGTGCGCGCTGTTCTTCGATCAATCGATAATGGCTGATCAGTTCAGACGGGGACGCGCAAACTTGGGTCAATGGATTGGTCGCAAACCCCAGCTCCCTTAACCGCTCAATTGCCCCAGCTTGTGTTTCGCCCAATGGCTCAGAAAGCTCGCCCCATGCATAGGCAAAGAATTTTAGCGGGCGCGCTTTGGTAATTTTCGCATCCAATTGCCGCAAAGATCCGGCCGCCGCGTTTCTGGGGTTCGAAAACACCTTACCGCCCGCCTCCGATTGGCGCTGGTTCAACGACGCAAAATCTTCATGAGACATGTAGACTTCACCACGGACTTCTAACACGGCTGGCGCATTGGCGATCTGCTGTGGAACTGTGGCAATCGTGCGCGCGTTTTCAGTGACGTTTTCCCCAACCGCACCATCGCCGCGGGTCGCGGCCTGAACCAAAACGCCATCGACGTAGCGCAGCGACAAGGACAAACCATCGATTTTGGGTTCAGCGGTGTAGGAAACGTCTCCGCGTGGCACGCCCAAAAACTTGCGCACAGACACATCAAATTCATGAACATCTTCGTCCGTAAACGCATTCCCAAGCGATAACATACGCACAGCATGGGCAACTTTGCCAAACCCATCCGCCGGTGCAGCCCCCACTTGGTCCGTTGGGCTGTTCACACGTTTCAGATCAGGAAAACGGGTCTCAATCGCAGTATTGCGCCGTTTCAAGGCATCGTAGTCTGCATCCGTAAGCGTGGGCTGGTCCGCCTGATAATACTCAGCGTTTGCCGCTTCTAAAACCTTGTGAAGCCGCGCCAATTCCAGCGCGGCGTCCTCTTTGTTCAGGTCTTCAACTGATATGTTCTCAGTCACGCTGTATCCCTATCCGAACCAAAAATTCTCGGCTTAGTGATAGGTGCGCGGAACTGTCAGGTCCAGCCCTGCCGGTCGATCGCAAAGATCCGTGAGTGGTGTTCTTTAACCGACAGTTCTTGCCTACGCGCCAACAGCGAGCTTTTCTGGGCTTACCTCCGCGATAGGATCTGGGTCTCGCAAAACATAACCACGCCCCCAAACGGTTTCGATGAAATTATCGCCGTTCGCAGCTTCGCTCAATTTCTTACGCAACTTACAGATAAAGACATCGATGATCTTCAACTCTGGCTCGTCCATGCCGCCGTAAAGATGGTTCAGGAACATTTCTTTCGTCAAAGTGGTCCCTTTGCGCAGGCTCAACAGCTCCAGCATTTGGTATTCTTTGCCGGTAAGGTGCACGGGCGACCCTTCAACTTCGACAGTCTTCGCATCAAGGTTCACAGAGATTGACCCCGTTTTGATGATGGACTGCGCATGCCCTTTCGAACGACGGATGATCGCATGGATACGTGCCACCAATTCTTCACGGTGGAACGGTTTGGTCATGTAATCGTCCGCACCAAAACCAAAGCCCTTCAGCTTACTTTCTGTCCCATCTTCACCTGACAGGATCAGAATTGGCGTTTCGATCCGGCTGAGGCGCAATTGCCGCAGAACTTCATGTCCGTTCATATCTGGAAGGTTAATATCCAAAAGGATCAAATCGTAATCATACAGCTTGGCAAGATCGATCCCTTCCTCACCAAGATCGGTCGTATACACATTCAAATTTGCATGACTCAACATCAATTCGATGCTTTTGGCCGTCGATGGGTCATCTTCTACCAGCAATACACGCATTTCTCTTCTCCGCTAAAAAGGTCTCTGAAATGACCTTAAGGTAACATTGGTTAACCACACGTTACCGTAATAAGAGAACTTATGTAATACCCCTAGGGTTGTCGAAATTTTTGCAAGGCGGTGGTTTTCAAAGCACGTTCACCGTGATCGCGAACTGCATTCTCCCACTCCACAAGTTCATCTTCTGACAACCCATAGTTTTCTTTGGCTTCCTCCCGCGAAATAAGGGCAAACGCGACCGCTTTTACAACGCAGGCCTTGCGCGACGCGACCCATCGCCGTGTTTCGGGTGGCGGCAAATCTGCGCGTGTCATCATTGTTCCGTCGGGCAATTTGACCGAACGTGGACCATCTATCTTTCGCAAATACATCTTTCACACTCTGTTTTGGCATTTATCGGTGCGACTTTCGCCTGCCATGCCTAAGAACACGTAAAGCCGGGGCTTGAGAATGATTACACTTTTCCTATATTCCGAACGAACCACACCTTAGGACATCATTATGCCCCTCGACCCAGCCTTGAATTCCCATGGCCTGAACTCTCTTGGCTTTGCCAAGCCGCCATCCGAAACGCGTGTCGTTGTCGCTATGTCTGGCGGTGTCGATAGCTCCGTTGTGGCAGCTATGTTGGCAGACCAAGGTTACGATGTGGTCGGTGTGACCTTGCAATTATACGACCATGGTGCGGCCTTGGCCAAAAAAGGCGCATGCTGTGCGGGGCGCGACATCCATGATGCCCGCCGCGTTGCCGAAGAAATGGGGTTTCCGCACTACGTTCTTGATTATGAAAATACGTTCAAAGAAGCGGTCATTGATGAATTCGCTGACAGCTACCTCGCGGGTGCGACACCGGTTCCCTGCATCCGGTGCAATGAACGCGTGAAATTCAAAGACCTGCTGGAAACAGCGAAAGACCTAGACGCCGACTGCATGGCAACGGGTCACTACATTCAGCGGATGATGGGCGACAGCGGCGCAGAACTACATTGCGCCGCCGACCCAACCAAAGACCAAAGCTATTTCCTGTTCTCGACCAAACAAGACCAGCTTGATTATCTCCGGTTCCCCTTGGGCCACCACGTCTCCAAGGAACAAACCCGCGAGCTTGCGCGCAAATACGGGCTGTCCTTGGCCGACAAGCCAGACAGCCAAGACATCTGTTTTGTACCAAATGGCAACTACGCCTCGGTAATTGAAAAACTGCGCCCCGGTGCTGCTGAACCCGGTGATATTGTCGACACAGACGGAAACGTTCTTGGTCACCACAAAGGCGTCATTCACTACACGGTTGGGCAACGGCGCGGGCTTGGCATCGGTGGGTTGGCCGACCCACTTTATGTCGTAAAACTGGACGTCGACAACCGCCACGTGATTGTCGGCCCAAAAGACATGCTGACAACACGCACCGTTCCCGTGCGCGAAATCAACTGGCTTGGCGACGGTGCCTTTGATGACATGAAAGAACGTCACATCGCTGTCAAAGTCCGCTCGACCAAACCGCCGATGGAGGCCGTTTTGCGCCCCTTATCTGCAACCGAAGCCGAGGTAGAACTGCTGACACCCGAAGAAGGTGTATCCCCGGGCCAGGCGTGCGTGTTCTATGACCAAGACAGCTCGCGCATCTTTGGCGGCGGCTGGATCTGGCGCGGCTATTGACCCACTTGCAATCCTAAGATGAATCACCTCAAGTGCCTGCTCTAGTCGTAGAGAGGTATTTGAGTGCGAGTTTTATCGTTTATCCTTTTTGCTGCGCTGGCCCCAGTCACTGTGCATGCCGAACAATGGCATTTCGAGGCCTCGCTTGAAGGCGGTGCTGTGTATTGGACCTTTATCAACGACACTGGCGAGGTCAGCCCGCTTCGGGAAAAAACCAACGAGTTTTGGATCACCCGTTCAGACGACGCCCAAGACCTTGGCGCCAATGGTGCATGCACCTTTAGCAATTGTAGCGTCACCGTTTATCTGGATGGGCACTTACCCCCACCCGGCGCCTTGGTGACACTGACGTTTTCAAATCAGGAAACGTTCCAATTCCAAGGGAATGGTGCAGAAGACGCCCTTAACAACACCGCGACCTTAGGCATGGGTACGACGAACAACGTCGTCGCCAATGTAAGATCTGCGGCTTGGGTCGACGTCCAATTTGACGGGCGCAGCCACCGCTTTGACCTCACGGGGTCAAGCGCCGCTCTGGACCAAATTAACCGCTACCTTCAGTAAACGCCGACTTGGGCCTAAGGCCCTTGGCACAAAAAGAAATCGAGACGTTATGCCCATCATTGAACTCATCGCCATTATAGCCGTCCTTCAATACCTTATGTTCGGGTATTTGGTTGGGGCCCAACGCCGCGTCAGTGGCCTCAAGGCCCCCCAAATGACTGGGCACGATGGGTTTGAACGGATGTACCGCGTCCAGTCAAACACGATGGAATGTCTTGTCGCCTTCTTACCTTTGCTTCTTTTGGCCGCAAATAATGCATCTGTCTTCTTGGTGATCCCTTTGGGCGTTTGTTATCTGGTTGGGCGGACCCTCTTTTGGCGCGCCTACACGACAGACCCCGCGACCCGCGGTCTTGGGTTTATGCTCACCTTGTTCCCGATCCTTGGGTTGGCTGTTTTGGCGGCCATTGGCACGATCCTTAGCGCATTCTGATCCAAACATCCGATTGATCACTTCAGAGGGCGGGCTGTTGTAAAACAGCTCGCCCCCTCGCCTTTGAGCTGAGCAAACTCTAGCTCAATCAACTTTTGATGATTTGCCCTTTTTTGAGAGTGTCCTATCTTTCGCCAAGCAAAAACATAACTTCAGAAGGACAGCCCATGAATCTCACCCGCCGCCAAACGCTCCTTGCTGGTGCAGCAGCACCCCTTGCCGCCGCACCAAGCCTAACCCTCGCGCAAAACAATGCGCCTGCAGCCTTGCCGACACATCGCGACTTCACGTTGGGTGATTTTAAGGTCACGACACTTTTGGTCGGCAGCCGCAGCGTTGAAAACCCGCATGGCATTTTCGGCCTGAACGTCGATGACGAAACCTTCGAAACCGTCAGCACTGAAAACTTCCTGTCCACTGATGCTGCACAGTTCTTTTTCACGCCAACCGTGGTGAACACGGGTACAGACGTTATCCTGTTCGACACAGGGTTAAACGCGGCTGGCACGACATCCGCGCTTTCTGCAGCAGGCTATGACGCCGGCGATGTGACACACGTGGTCTTGACCCACATGCACGGTGACCACATTGGTGGGCTGACAAATGATGACGGCGTCGAAACCTTTGCCAACGCAGCCTACGTCACAGGGCAAGTCGAATTCGATCACTGGGCACAGGCCGGAAATGAAGGGTTCGATGCAAAAGTCCGCCCCCTCGCCGAAAAAATGACATTCCTGCAAGGCGGCCAAGACGTGCGCTCAGGTGTGACAGCCGTCGAAGCCTTCGGCCACACACCGGGCCACATGGGATACATGTTGGAAAGCGGCGGGTCGCAATTGTTCTTGATGGCCGATGCCGCCAACCACTACGTGTGGTCCGTTGCATATCCAGATTGGGAAGTCCGGTTCGACATGGACAAAGCCGCGGCCGCTGCGACACGTAAGACCCTGATGGATATGGCTTCTGCTGATCGTTTCCCATTGATCGGTTACCACATGCCATTCCCCGGCATGGGCTTTATCGAAACACGTGGTGAAGGCGGCTACCGCTATGTGCCCCATAGCTATCAATTGATCTAACCCTGACCGCAAAAATCAAAAAAGCCGCGCAGAACATCCTCTGCGCGGCTTTTTCTATGTGTTATCGGACCGGTTTACCCGCGACGGCGACCACCTTTGCGCCCTGCCCGACCGCGGCCTTCTTGGCCTGCTTTCGGGGCTTCACGGTTCGCAGTGATCCACGCGGCACCACCATCGTCATTGTTGGTCAGGAAATTGGCCGCAAGGATCGCTTCCATTTCTTTGCCCGCACGCGGCTTGGTGGACCCCAACCCAAACATCTGAACAAAGGTCTCGTCGTCCATACCCTCAGGAAGAATAATGCCTGATGCCAGAACTTCTTCCTTCTTTGCGGCAATCTTCTTTGGCCCAACCGGCAACGCCACTGGGTTCATAATCGCAGACGTCATACCAGCCGTGATCGCCATTGGCAGGAACGCATTGTTAATCCCGTGGCGGTTGGGCAATCCAAACGAAATGTTGGACGCGCCACAGGTCGTGTTCACGCCCAATTCCTCGCGCAAACGGCGCACCAAGGTGAACACCTGCAATCCAGCGGTCGACATCGCGCCAATGGGCATCACCAGCGGGTCGACCACAATGTCATGGGCCGGAATGCCAAAATCCGCCGCACGTTCGACGATCTTTTTGGCAACGGCAAACCGCACCTCTGGGTCTTCAGAAATGCCCGTATCATCATTGGAAATCGCAACAACCGGCACGTTGTACTTTTTGACCAGTGGCAACACCAGTTCCAGACGTTCTTCTTCACCAGTGACGGAATTCAACAACGGGCGCCCTTCAGCAGCCGCCAAACCGTTTTCCAACGCACCCGGAACAGAACTGTCGATGCACAACGGCGTGTCCACCACAGCCTGCACCTTTTCGACCAACTGCTTCATCAGCTCTGGCTCGACAAAGTTATTGTCCGCATAACGCGCGTCTTCGGCCATCTTGTTGGAAAACACAGCCCCCGAGTTAATGTCGAGAACGTTCGCCCCCGCCATGGTCTGCGCGATCGCATCGGCCTCCACGCGGGAAAAATCACCGCGCTCCAGCTCTTCGTTCAAAATCTTGCGGCCCGTCGGGTTGATCCGCTCGCCAATAACGCAGAACGGTTCGTCAAACCCGATGATGGCGGTTTTGGTTTTGGATTCGATAACAGTGCGGGTCATGGGCGGCTCTCCGAATGGTGTGTTTCACCTGACCCTAACGCGCAGTGGCACGAAGGAAGGCGTACTTGCGACATAGCCAGCCCCACCCGCGACGTCACCCCGAAATGTATTCATTAAGATGATGAGCTTTCCACCCCATCCCACTTCTGCGCAGCAGTAAAGATGGCACCAACGCCAGCTGTGCGGACATTGCGTAAGTATGTTGGGTTTCCTCGTAAGTCTGCTTCTAAATCTACTTTAGATTCATCAACCAACCAAAGTCGCTCGACACTCCTGATCCCAAGCCGTGTTCTTGAGTTGGGCAAGTAGGTCTTGTTTAGCATTCGCCGCTGCATCTGCATGCGTACCAAAGGCGGCGAATGTATCGGGCTGCAGCTCGAATTCCTCCAACTCTTGACGCACATACAGGGCAAAATCCTCAGGCCGCAAAGTCTCTCGCGCTTTCTCCAGAAGGCCCGTGTGCACCCAGTCGGAAACCTGTTGACCCTCACTCACGACACTCCGCCCATCACGTCCGAACAGCAAAGCATACAGAATTCCCAACCGCCAAAGCTCAGGCCCCGAGAACCCTGTGCGATCTAGGAAAGATCTGAGCACAGTATCACGCGAATAGCTTTCGTGCTCCCCGTCGCGCAACAGGCAATAATTACGAAGCTGTTCCAAGCAGTTACTATCGCGTTCGGCAAGGTATTCTAGGAAATAGCTAAGCGGGCCCGCGCCTTCTGAGTTCCCCGAAAACAAAAGGCTGTGTTGACGAAGTGCTGCATTCCAGCCGTCAATTACATCTTTGACTTCTTTTGTTACGTCGATGCCTTTGTTTGACAGCTTCTCGATGAATTCTCTCTCGGAAAGAAAACTGGAACGCAACTGAACGACGAGGCTAATACCGTTGGCCTTGAGGCTGAAAATATCATTGCGAAGCGTGTCTGCCAGTCTCTTCAAGCCAGCGGCAACATCATCTTGCCCCCAAGACTTAATCTTGACCAAGCCTGGTATTTTGTCAGCGACGTCTTTCGCCGCAAGTTTTGGAATACGAGCAACGGAGATCATATCATCCATCAAAAGCGTCACCGGTACATCAGACATAGCAACGTTTTTGGGGAAACGAATGACTTCACCGTAAAAGCTGATCTCGACGTCGTTGACGGTCGTCTTTATGGCCTTAATTATCGGCATTTGCACTGCGGGATAGACTTCGCCCACTCCAATATCTGTGCCCGCTGGTCGCTTATCCAAAATCGCGCGGTGCTCATCATTTAGAAACCGATCGAAAATCAACAAGGGCCCCTGCACTCCGTCTATTGTTATTCGGCGCAAGCTGTATCTTGAAACAACCCAAAAGGCAGAACTGTCTTCTTCCCAAAATACCCTTAATCGGTTGTGTTCTTGCAGGTTGCGTAAGTCGCGCAGTGCGTCATGGCCCGCGTTTAGTTTCGCGGTGCCAGGCGGCATGCGAAACGGCATCCTAAACCGGTCTTTGCCCTTTTGGCTCCACGCAGCCAAGCCCCGCAATTGGTTTTCGACATCGCGGTCCTGACGTCCAATGTACTTGCGTACAGGGATATCTGACACATGCAGCCGGCTTACAGGTTTTTGCTCGGGCAAGGACCAAAGGTCCAAGCTCTGATGATTGATCAACCAAACATACTTCGACCGATCATGGCCGGCATCATATGCAGGCCCTAGGTCCCATTGAGGAGAGTCCCTTACGACCAAGCGCCCATCAGGGCTTGTTGCCAACGAATTCGGAGCTCCCCAAGGCGAGAACTCGATGGGGTGATATGACGGCGCCTGCGCATCGACATCGAACGATATGACACCAACGCTGTTGCCTAGAATCTCGTCCTTCAATCGGTCTCCCCATTCTGATGACGAGAGGCCCCAAATCTGTCCTCCTTCATCTTCAAACAGGCGGCTCCCAACATACACACGTCCGGGTGGGTAAGGAAAAGTATCGAGCGGAACTTCGCGATACCCTTGCGCAATAGCCCCCCAACCAAACAGCCACTTCTTCTTCAGCTGGGGTGCAAAAAGGGGATCGGTTTGCCAAAGCACCTCAAGCGTTTTCGCATTCAGAAAAGAAATAAAGCGGTTGGATTGTTGAACAGCAAGCATGCCGTTTTTCGGCAGATGCGTGATCGTATTCGCACGAAATGGAAGAACGCACCGGCGTATCTCTTCGCCGGTTGAACTGTCAAAAACTGCTAATTGCGTTGAATCTGTTTCTTGCGCACGATCACGCAGTGATGAAGCAAGGCAAAACAGGTTTCCTTCGGCTTCTACAACATCGCGAACATGAGTGTTTTGAAATGGGCGCAACACAAACCTACGGGACATGTCATCATTCATGACATCCACGAATTCCATGCTGTGTTGACCAAAATCTCGAATGTAAATGTGCATCTCTAACCTTGGTCACTTACGTATATTCATTCGGATGTCATCTTAACCGCTTCCCAAATGCAAGTTCGATCTGCCGCCATCTTTGACCCTCTTTGGCGCAACTTATCCAAATGCCGACGTTTGCGCATAACACTGCATTGATCAAAGTTGGCTAGAAACGGACATTCGCCGCTAGAATTCAAGTCCTTAACAAACCGAAGCGTTCGATGCGTTAACCACGCCAAACCAAGCCTCAGAGCAATACCAGACCCATACCGGTGCAATACCGGTTCAATATCGTCAAAATTCAATAAAATAAGGCGTTAACCGGTCGCTGGGCAAGGTTGGACGCTTTCACCTCAAACCCTGTTAACCTTTCAACCCGTAAAAGCGAATGCTCTCAAACGTTATCGGATGCCGCAGGTATCGCCGCCGTACCGCCATGTTCAATCGCCCAATTGGCGTTGGTTTTGATCCCGCCAAGCGGGAAGAAATGGACCCGTTCGATGTTGCTGTCTGGGTTGGCCGCTTTGTGGGCCGCCAAGTCGCTCAGCACCTCTGTCGGCTCGAATGGCAGCAGTAGTTTGGTGACATCCTTGGCCCGTTTTTGCAGCACTTTCAGCGATGGTCCAACACCACAGGCCATGGCGAATTTGATCATGGTTTGTAACTTCGCAGGCCCCGCAATCCCGATGTGAATTGGTATGGTGATCCCTGCTTCTTTCAGGCTGTCGGCCCACTCGATGATTGGCGCGGCTTCAAATGCAAACTGTGTGGCCAGCGCCATTTCAGCGTCCGTCGTCTCAGAAAATTTCTGCTTCCAGCGTAGTGCATCGTCTACGTTCGCCGTGCCCCCTTTTGGGTCAATATCGCGGTTCCCTTCGGGGTGGCCCGCCACGTGCAGCCGTTCGAACCCGTCAAACGCACCGCTTTCCAAAAGCTGCATGGATGAATGGTAATCGCCGTGCGGCGCATCTACGCCACCGGCCAACAGCAACGCCTGATCGACGCCCGCCTCGCCACGATACATGGCGACCCAATTGTCCAACATCGCCTTGTTTTTAATGATGCGCGCAGGAAAATGCGGCATCACAGGGTACCCGTCGTCCGCCAACCGTTTGGCCGTGGCAACCATGTCTTCGATTGGCGTGCCTTCGATATGGGCGATGTAAACACGCGTGCCTTTTGGAAGGAGCGCTGTAAAGTCTTCGACCTTCGCGGCCGTACGCGGCATGATCTCTATGGAATACCCGTCCAAAAACGCCTCTAACTGCGGGTTCACCCCACCGAAAGCCGGCGTTTCTTTTTTGCGGAAATTCAATAGGGCCATGACAGCCTCCTTAAAAGGGTATGGCCTGCTCACGCATGACCGTTGTTGTTGATCAATTCCATCAGACGATCTTTGTCATATTCAGCTTCAAGACGCGCGGCTTCTGCTTCGACCACATCGGCATCATCGCCTTCGACGACATAAGGGTCTGCCTTACGCCACTCGGCCAAGTAATCATCGGTTTCGGCGGCACCAGACTTCATTGCAGCACGGTCAATGGCTTGTTCAAACCGTTCTGACAGCTGCTTTTTGGTGCCACGACGGCCCTTTCCAACTATCACCTGCGCAGGGATATCGCGCCAATAGACGACCACTACATTTGCCATTGCGAATCTTTCTCCTTGTTCGCCTTACTCAACACCTAACAACGGCATTGGTTTCAACGACGCCTATTTTCGACATTGAGAGGGCGATTGGCGACCCCCCATCGCCCCCAAAATCTTCAACACTTTGGTGAGGCGCATGACAAACCTTGCGCCAAGCCCGCCCCGTGCTTACGGTAGAGGTAACTTGATATGGAGGGCGTGACCAATGGCGCCCAAGCGTCCCAAAGGTGCGGGCGCGTTCCCACAACCGGTAGAGCACCCCGTGCCGACACCGCCTGATCCGTCTGCGCTGTATGCAGCGTTGGATTTGGGCACAAATAGTTGCCGCATGTTGATTGCCCAACCAAAGGGCAGCCAGTTTCATGTGGTCGATAGCTTCTCTAAATCTGTCCAACTTGGACAAGGGTTAGAGCAGACTGGAAAATTGAGTCGAGCGTCAATGTCGCGCACGATCAATGCGATGCGTGTGTGTCGCCAGAAACTACAACGTCACAACGTCACCAACATGCGGCTGGTCGCGACAGAAGCCTGCCGGCGCGCACGAAATTCACAACATTTCATCAATCAAGTGCGCCGCGAAACTGGTCTGGCATTAGAAATAATCCAACCCGAAGAAGAAGCGCGTTTAGCAGTTATTTCATGTGCGCCCTTGGTCAGCACAAAGTCCGAACAATTGCTGGTTGTCGACATCGGTGGTGGTTCGACGGAACTGGTCTGGATAGACCTAACCAATGTCCCCCCCCGCGAACGGCCACGCGCGATCATGCGACTTCACACTGGGTTTCGCCAAGATGCCGGCCCGTTTGCGGCCGCCAAAGTGGTTGATTGGATTTCTGTCCCCTTAGGGGTCGCGACCTTACGGGATCAGTTTGCTGACGTGGAAGATGACAGCGCACGTTTTGCGCTCATGTCTTGGTTCTTTGAGGAAAACCTAGAAAAATTTGCACCCTCTGGGACTGAACAGGCCCGCGATGGTTTCCAAATTATCGGGACGTCTGGAACAGTCACAACTGTTGCAGCCAGCCATTTAGGACTGCGCCGCTATGACCGGACCAAAGTTGATGGGTTACGAATGACGTCGGACCAGATTGACGCTGTGATCCATGGGTACCTAAAACTAGGTGAAGAAGGCAGGCGCGCCGACCCTCGCATCGGAAAAGATCGTCAGGCCCTGATAATGTCTGGCGCAGCTATTTTGCAGACCTTGATGCGGCTTTGGCCAACCGACCGCCTGTCTGTCGCAGACCGTGGATTACGCGAAGGTCTGCTGTATCAACAAATGTCAATCGATGGTGTCCTGGAAGACGTGCCCTATTGATCTGCCCATCGCGGCCTTGGCAGGCAAAAATGCGAGAGACGTTAGTTTAGGACGGAGCCGTCTGCGCAACGGATTTTAACACTTGAGACAGCAACATTGCATCGCCCCCCAACCCCAAGAACGTCACGCCTTTGTCGACTTGAGTTTGGTAGTCTGCTTGGTCAAAACTAACTGTTCCTATAATCTTCCCAGCAGCTTTTGTGCGGGCATAAACATGGTCGATCGCTGATAACACTTCCGGAGCATCCATCTGGCCGACAAACCCCATATCGGCGCTTAAATCTGCAGGGCCCACGAAAATGCCATCCACGCCATCCGTTGCTGCAATGGCATCGATATTTCTAACGGCTTCTGCGCTTTCAATCTGAACAAACAGGCAAATCTGCTCGTTCGCGCTGCTGACATAATCGACAATCTCGCCGTATTTCGAGGCGCGCGCCAATGCAGCCCCCATGCCCCGTACACCTTCGCCGGGATACCGGACAGCAGCAGCCACTTGGGCAGCTTGTTCGGCCGTATGCACCATCGGCACCACAATTGTTTGCGCACCTAGGTCAAGCACCTGCTTCAGGACCCAATCTTCACCAACGGGAACCCGAACAACCGCTTGTGTATCGGTTCCAGCCAAGGCCTGAAGCTGCGCCGCAATCGTTTGAAGCGTGTTAGGCCCGTGTTCCCCGTCTATCAAACACCAATCAAAACCGGCATGTCCTGCAATCTCGGCCACCGTTGCATTGGCAAGTGTCAACCATAACCCATATTGTTGATCACCACGCTGTAGCGCCATCTTTAGGGTATTCGCGGGGGCTGGCATGGGCGTCTCTCCGGTTATTTTAATCCTGACAGGACCGCGCGGGCCGCACGAGTGCCGGGGGCTTCCCCCCCTCGCCCAAGGCGGTCCATCGTAACATCCAGCGCTGCCAATTGATCATCGGGCGATGTGAATGCCTGCGTCAGCGCCTGTGCAATTGGCGTCGGTTGGCAATCTTGCCCGATGAATTCTGGCACCACACGGGTGTCACTGACCAAGTTCACCAATGTAACTGTATCGGTCAACAACATTCGACTGATGACTTGGCGGCTTAGCCAGCTCATGTCGTATGCGATCACCATAGGGGTACGGGCCGCCGCCAGCTCCAGCGACACAGTCCCTGACGCTGCAAGGGCGACATCAGCATGGGCCATGGCAACAAGCCGTTCTCGGGCCGCTTGCTCTGCTGTTAGACCCTCGCCATCAACGACAACCCCAAAACAGCCATCAAGAGTTGGCTTAAACACCCTTTCGACTTGGGCCCTAAGGTGCGGAAGCGTTGGAATGATGACCTGCTTATCCGCAATATCTGTATCGGCTATGGCCTTTACGAACGTCTCGCCGAGCCGTTCAATTTCGGATTGGCGTGACCCGGGGAGAATAACGACCTTTTCCGTCCCCGACGCGAGCATTTGGTATTTCTTCAAAAAGCCCTGCACCTCGGTTGGGGTAACCGGGGGTTCCGCGGCAACAGGATGCCCGACAAAATCACATCGCATCCCTTCTGCTTCCATGAATGGTGGTTCGAACGGAAACAGCGCGAGAACCTGATCGATGCTTTTGGCCATCTTAGCCGCGCGCCCTGCCCGCCAAGCCCAGACCGTTGGTGCAACGTAATGTACCGTGCGCACATCTGATCCGGCCTTTACTAACCGTGCGACGCGCAAACAAAAGTCGGGTGAATCGATTGTGATCAACACATCCGGTTTTGTTTCGATCACCGCGTCTGCAGTCTCGCGAATACGGCGTTTCAGGTGGCGGTATTTTGGTAGGATTTCTGCAATGCCCATTAAGGACAATTCTTGCATTGGGAATAGGCTTTCTAGGCCTTGCGCCTGCATCGTCGGGCCACCTACACCTTCAAACGTCACGCCCGGAACCAACGCACGAAGCCCTTTCATCAAGGCCCCGCCCAATTTGTCACCCGACGGTTCGCCCGCAATTACAAACACCTTCATGCGCGCACCCATAAGAACATCTGTTGGCCGTCCAGAATGGTTATGACTTGATCAAGATCCAAGACCATCACCTTTTCATGGGCAATCACAATACCATCCAATCCTGCCTCAGCCGCCTGCATCGCCGTATCTGGTCCGATGACCGGCATATCAGCCACCAAAATCTGGTTGGGTTTTGGCGCCTTAAACAACACAGCCCCAGCACCCGGCAATGCATCTAGCGGGTGCAGCGTGCTCGACACCCATTCTGCCGTCTTGGAAATCGCGTCGGTCGCAATGCCCCAAAACGAGTTTTTGCCATCATCGTCACCCGTCAATTCAGACGAAAAGTCTGCCAAAAGCGCTGCGGTACCACGTGCGTCTTCGCGGGCAATCACCGCGCCATCGCGCACCAGAACCGCCTGCCCCATGTCAGTTTCGCCCATCTCGGCCAGTGCGCCATCGGCTGCAATCAAATCGGCAGTCAAATCACGGATCGGGGTTTGTGTTTGTACCCCCGCGATGGGTAATAGGTCTGGGGCCAATTCATGGGCGCCCACAACCTCAAACCCTGCCTCTTGGAAAATCGCAATAATCTCGCGCAGGGTCCCGTCATCGCCTTTTGCCATTGCGGCCATCAAACGCGGCACCAAGGGGGCTGTTGCTGGATCAATGGCAGACGGATCGACGTTGGGGCGTTGCACGGCACCCGCCATGCAAACCTGCGTAACCCTGTGGGCCTTCAACGTTTCTAAAAACGTCCCAAGGGTCTCGATGCGAAAAGAAACACGTTCGACAGCCTCGTCGACTTCACTGGCAAACCCGCGCATTTCGCAAACGATCAGATCGCGCCCCTCGCACATCACAGCCTGCGCTACGACAGGGGGCAATCCCCCCGTCCCCGCGATCAGCGCGATCGTCATCTTGGCGTCAGGAAATGGCGGTCTGTGTCGGCCAGAATAAAGTCGACCATCTGCGCCACGTAATCGCTGTCGGATTCTTCACCCAATCGACGGGCGCGTTCCAAGAACGACCCTTCCCCGTCTTTAAGGGTTTGGAACGCAACGCGAAGACTAGAAATATCGGCGCGCGACACGCCGCGCCGTTTTAATCCAACAAGGTTAAGACCATCCAACTCACCGCGAGGTCCTTGAACCAATCCGTGTGGAATAACGTCATTCGTCACCATTGTCAGCGCACCAATAATCGCGCCCTGCCCAATGCGAACATACTGATGAATGCCACACAGCCCACCGATGATAACATCGTCCTCGATGACACAATGCCCCGCAACCGCAGATTGGTTCACAATGATCACGCGGTCGCCCACCGTGGCATCATGGGCCACGTGGCTTCCGGCTAAGAAGAACCCATCGTCGCCAATTTTGGTAACGCCTCCACCGCCGGCGGTTCCGGGGTTCATGGTGACATGTTCGCGAATACGGTTACGTTCACCGATCACCAGCTTGGCAGCCTCGCCCTTGAACTTAACGTCTTGCGGAATTTCACCGATGCAACAGAACGGGAAAACTACAGTTTCCGCACCAATCTGCGTATCGCCTGTTACGACCACATGGGACTTAAGCTCAACACGATCGCCCAGCACGACTTTGGGCCCAACGACACAAAACGGCCCGATGGAAACATCCGCGCCCAATTGCGCTCCGTCTTCGATAATGGCGGATGGGTGAATGGACATCCTTTAGCTCGACAAATCCATCATGGCGGTGAATTCGCCTTCCGCGGCCATTTCGCCATCGACAGTTGCCACGCCCTTGAACTTCCAAACCTTACCACCAGGTTTGCCGCGCGTTGTTTCAACTTTCATTTCCAACACATCACCAGGGATAACCTTGCGGCGGAATTTACAGCCATCGATGCCCATGAAGTAGATCAACATATTCTTGTCCATCAGGCCCATCGTTGTCCCGACCATCACGGCAGCAGTTTGCGCCATGGCCTCGATGATCGTCACACCCGGCATAATCGGCGTGCCTGGGAAATGGCCCTGAAAATGCGGCTCATTCATGGTCACGTTTTTGATGCCAGTGGCGGACGATGTCCCATTGATATCAATCACTTTGTCGACCAACAAAAACGGGTACCGGTGCGGAATGATCCGCTGGATCAAGTGGATATCTGCGGTGGTGATTGGATCTGACATGTTCTGCTCCGTCGTTGGGGGCACGGCCCCCGAAAATTCATGTATTGGCCTAACAAGCCATCACGCGCACGGCAAGCATCCTGTGAAGAACACTTTGTTTTCAACCTAGTCTTGCGCCGTGGTTTCTTCTGTTTCTGGATCCTCGTCCTGCACGGTACCATCGCCTAATTCAGCGTCAATCCGTGCAATCGCGTCTTCGGTAATGTCGATACTGCCAAGTGATAACAGCACCGAACGGCGATCAAGAATAGCGGAAGCCCCCCGTTCGATCATGAGTTCCCCTAAAATGGGGCGGCTCACAACCAAGAACCGGTCGCGACCTTCTGACAGTAAGGTTTCAAGTACGCGTTCTTTTGCATCTTGCGCGCGGCGGATCGCTTGCGCTTTCTCGTCAAACGCCTCGGCTTCGGCCAAAAACACATCAATCGCCATGTCTGCACGTTGTGCCGCTAAGGTCAGTTCTTCTTCGCGCAACGCGTCCGCGATACGGCGGTTTTCTGCGGCGAGCGCTTCACCTTGTGTCGTGTAATCTTCTAGCACCCGAATTCCGAACTGCGACCGGGTAAAAAGCCCATCCACATCGACCGTCAAAACGCTGGTCGCAATGACGGCAGATTGAGGTTGGTCCTGCACTGCAGTGCTGTCTTGGGCAAATGCGAGGCCAGCCAAAAATGCCAGTCCAATGCTAAACCAGATCCGCGCCATCAGAACGACGTGGAAATAGTCACATCAAACTGCTTGGTCACGTCATTTGGTTGAACATCCAAAGGTTCTGTCCAGTTGAAACGCAGCGGCCCAATTGGCGTGTCCCAAAAGATTGAGACACCTGCGATCGTTCGTGGGGTAAAATCGTCGTAGATGACATCTGCACTATTAAGTCCAGTATCCCAAACAGAACCATAATCAAGGAAAACGCCGCCGGTAATGCCGTATTCCTCCGGCAAACCAAGCGGGAAAGCGGCTTCGAGCCTTAAAACAGCAAATGCATTCCCGCCCAAAGCGTCATCGGTTGAAACGCTATTGGTATCAAGGTCAGTGGAGCGTGGTCCGATACCGCCGGGTTCAAACCCGCGCATCAAGCTGCTGCCCAAGAAATAGCGGTCTGTGATCCGACTGTTACCGCCAGAATAACTTAACAAACCGCCTTCCAACGTGGCAGTTAATGTCACTTCTTCATTCAAAACAAGCGTTTGTCCGGTCAGCTCGGCGGTGGTTTCAACATAGGTTGCGTCGCCGACCCCAAATTCCTGACCAAACCGCAACAATACTCCCGCGTTCGGGTTTAAGCCTGTCCGGCGTGTGTCATAGCTGTAAGAATACCCAAGGGCATGAGTTCCGACGGAACCTTCATCCGCAACAATCAAAGAGGATGCATCGTCGTCTACGTCAAATATATCTGTGTAGTCGTAGGAATAAAACAGCGTCATACGGCCGTTCTCAGACACTGGAAAACCGATACGTGGTCGGAATTGGCCGGTGGATGTATCGAATGTCGTGTCACTACTATCGGATGTGCTGTATGACATATCGATGCCAAAGCTAAGGTCGCGCCCCAGCAAACGTGGCTCGGTGAAGCTAAAGTTCAGCGTTTGGTCATCTTCACCCGCAGCAATACCGAAGCTGAGAGACTGGCCACGGCCAAGGAAGTTTCGCTGGTTGAAACGCGCCAACAAGCTGAAACCATTGTCAGTCGAGAAATTCCCACCGAAAGATAGCGAGCCTGTTGGCCCCTCTTCCACATCCACATCGATCACAACCTGATCTGGGCTAGACCCTTCACGTGCATCGACGTCAGCGTTGTTAAAATATCCAAGCGCACGAATGCGTTCAGCGCTTTCGCGGATCTGGCGCGGGTTAAAGGGGTCGCCCTCAACCACATCAAACCGCGAACGGATCACACGGTCTAGCGTTGTGTTGTTGCCTTCGATGTCGATACGTTCGACAAAAATGCGCGGTCCATTTACCAGCACAAAATCAACGTCCAACGTTAGGGTTCTGTCGTTGCGTGTGATACGCGGGTCGACTCGCACAAAATTCAAACCCTGGCGGATTGCCAGCCGTTCCAGTCGCGCAATATCTTGTTCGATCAACGCCGGCGAGTAGGTCACCCCAGAGCGCAGTTTCAGTGCGTTTTCATACTCTAACGGGTCAGCACCTGTGACTTCAGACGAAACATTTACGTTGCCGAACGAAAACTGCTGTCCTTCTTGTACGTTGAACGTAATCAGATACGCATCGCGTTCCCGCGTCAGGGACACGTCCACGTTCTGTACCTGAAAATCGACGTAACCACGCGATTGATAGAAATCAGCCAAGACCTGCTGATCAAATGCAACACGGTCCGCAATAAATGTATCGCGCCCGATGATGGCTCGTAGCAATCCAGCTTGCTTCGTTTCCAATACGCGGCGCAAACGGCTTTCACCAAATGACCGGTTGCCAACGAAACTAATACGTTCAACTTCAGTCAGACCGCCTTCGAAAACCTCAAAGACTAAATCGACACGATTATCAGAACGTTCAATAATACGCGGCGCGACAGTAGCGTTCACACGGCCCTGATCAGCATAAACCTGCGTGATGGCAGCAGTGTCTTCTTCAGCTTGCGCCGGGCTATAAACACGGCGTGGCTGGCTGCGCACAACCGCCCCAAGTTCTGCATCGCGCACACGTGCATTTCCTTCGAAGGAAATATTATTGATGGTTGGGAATTCTTGAACCTCGATCACCAACGTTCCGCCCTGCGGGACAACGTTAACCGATTCAAAAAGGCCGGTCGCCCGGATTCGCTGGGCCGCATCGTTCAGCTGGCCCGCAGTCACCGCTTCACCTTGCCCAAATCCTAAGTACGTCAGGATCGTCGCTGTCTCGATACGTTGGTTCCCTTGGATGGAAACTGTTGAAAAGCTGTAATTTTGCGCCAAAACAGGGCTGGCCAAACCAATTGCACCCGTTGAAAGCACAACAGACGCAAACGCCCCGACCTTCAAGTTTTTCGAAGTTAAGATCAAAGCGCGTGCGAAAATATTCATTGTTTATGCTCGTTTCGACATCCCAAGTATATCCCGTCTAACGGTGCAAATCAGGGTTGTCAAAAGCAACAAACGCGCCCCAAGGGACGCGCTGAAAATTGCCGCGAAAAATTTGGTTACTTTAGGACGCTTGAAGCGATCCAACCCATGTCCCAAGACCTAAGGCAAATGCAATTGTTGCAAGGTACAACAGGCGATCCCAGTTCAGGTTCACCAAAAGGCTAACGCCATGATATCCAGCTGTAAGAGTTTGCATGTTTCACCTGCTCAACAAATCGGTGGATCGTAGATATCTGGTAAATGTGGCAACTTCTGGGCAGTGCTTTGTTCACTTACGGGCAAAACAGCAGGTCATTGCCAATCGCAAACACCATCAACGTCCCGATCATCGCCAAGCCAATCGCCATAAAGATCCGCAACGCACCGTCGCTGGGCATCTTACCTGTAACCGCTTCATAGGCATGGAAAACGAGGTGACCCCCATCCAAAACCGGAATTGGGAACAAGTTTAGCAAACCAACAGCTGTGGAAAGCACCGCGATAAAGCTGATGAAACTAAAGGTCCCTTGGCTCGCCATGGATCCGGATGTTTCTGCGATGCCCACCGGACCACTCAGGTTACAGGTGTTGATTGCACCCGAAATCAGCGCGCCCAAGCTGTTGATCGATTGACGAATAATGTACCACACCTGCTCAACCGCCCGCTTAAACGCAGCCCCGGGGCCCACACGTTCGGTCACCGGATCAAACGGCATACTCGGCGCAATACCAATCTTGGGTTCATCTTTGATCGACCCATCTTCTTGAGGAATGGCCGTCAAACGCGGGGTCAAAACCTCGCGCAATATCTCGCCGTCGCGCCAAACCTCTAACGCGATTTCTTGATCCCGCACCGTTTCAACGATTTCGATCATATCGTATAAGGTGTAAACTGGCGTCCCATTCATGCTGAGCACGACATCACCAATTCGAAGACCTGCATCATCGGCAGCCGATCGTGGTGTGATTGAACCTACGCGCGTCGACGCCAACTGAGGCCCCTGCACTTCAACCACAGCACCGTCACGGCGTACTTCATAGGTAAGTGTGGGCTGTGACGGCACCGAGCGCGACAAAGTCGTGATCGAACTTTCATCTTCGCCAATTGCGACCCCTTCGATTGCAATGACTTGGTCGCCCGTTTCCAGTTCGACCGCAAATTGCTCTGGCATCGCAATGATGCTGTCCACAGTTAAAGGCGTCGTGGCGCGGCCAGAATACATCATCAGACACGCGAAAACGATAACCGACAGAATGAAATTAAAGACCGGCCCAGCAACCACAGTGGCTGATCGTGCCCACAAAGGGGCACCCAACATGGTGTTGCGCGACGTCAAATTGGCAACGTAAGCCTTTGCCTCATCGCTCAGACGCGCGTTATCGGACAGATCGACAGGCACCTCCACTGGTGCATCGGTGCCCCCAACGGACGCTGCATTCGCATCACCACGAAATTTAACATAGCCGCCAAACGGAAGTGCTGCGATCTGCCAAACCGTGCCGCGCTTGTCGACCTTGCTCCACAAAACCTTACCAAACCCGATCGAAAAAACATCTGCATGAATGCCTGACCAACGGCCCACAATGTAGTGGCCATATTCATGGATCGCGACAATCACCGACAACGCGATGATAAAGGCCAATAAAGTAAAGCCGATGTTCCCGAATGCTGGGATCATGTTGGTGAGAAAATCCACGGTTTAGCCCTTTGTCTTTGCGATGTGTTCAACGGTCAGCGCACGCGCCATGGCGTCCGCATCATGAACGCTATCTAATGTGATCGTGGCATTTTGCAGCCCCTCGCGCGTTAACATCACGTCAACGACGCGGTTTACCGCCTGTGCCATATCGATGAATCCGCATCGGCCGCCAATAAATTCATCCAACGCTTGTTCTTTTGCGGCATTAAACACCGCACCTGTCAGGCCGCCTTCTGCCATCACACGCGCAGCTATATCCAATGCCGGGTACCTTGCTGTGTCCGGCGCACGGAAATTGAATTGGCCGATCTTGGCCAAATCCAACCGTTCGACCGGCAATTTCCGCCGATCCGGATAATGGAGAGCGAACCCGATCGCGTGGCGCATATCAGGCGGCCCGACATGGGCCATCAATGCCCCGTCGTAAAAACCAACCAAGGCATGGATCATGCTTTCGGGGTGAACAATGGTTTCAATTTGATCGGGTGAAACGCCAAAAAACTCTTTGGTTTCAATCAGCTCCATCGCCTTATTGAACATTGATGCGGAATCAATCGTGATCCGCTGGCCCATGTTCCAATTGGGATGACACGACGCCTGTTCCACCGTCACATTGGCAAGGTCTTCAATCGGCGTATCGCGGAACGCACCGCCACTCGCCGTGATAATGATCCGTTCCACAGTCTTGATGTCTTCGCCAATCAGCCCCTGAAACACAGCCGAATGTTCACTGTCGACAGGCAAGATAGTGCAGCCATGACGTTTGGCTTCTGCCATCAGCAATGGGCCTGCCGTGACTAAAGATTCTTTGTTTGCCAAGGCCAACGTTGTGCCCTGTTTCAGCGCCTCCATCCCCGGTGCCAAACCGGCGGCCCCGACAATGGCAGACATGACCCAATCGGCGGGTCGCGCTGCCGCTTCGATCAATGCGGCTTCCCCAGCAGCGGCCTGAACACCTGATCCTGCAAGGGCATCGCGCAAAGCTGGCAAACGGTTTTCGTCAGACGTAACTGCAACATCGGCACGTAAATTGATTGCGTCACGCGCCAATTGTTCAATGTTTGTAGCTCCGGTCAACGCGACAACATCATAGTCATCTGGCGCACGTCGGATCAGATCGATCGTGTTCTGACCGATAGAACCGGTTGCCCCAAAAATTGAAACGCGCCGCATCCCTGCCCCTAAACCGTAACCGGCAGGATCAATGAAACAACCAGCAGGAACAGCACTGCGCCTGATACAGCGTCAAATCGGTCAAGAACACCGCCATGACCTGGGATTAGGTTTGAGCTATCTTTAACGCCCGTCCGCCGTTTCAGCGCACTTTCGGCAATGTCGCCCATTTGTCCTGCAAATGCTGTCAGCACAGACAACAGGATCAAAACGGCAGGTGATCCATTCAAAATAACGAAACCTAGACCAACAAGCGCCGCACCAACCCAGCCTGCCACAGTTCCGGACCAAGTTTTCTTTGGGCTGATCGATGGCCAGAATTTTGGGCCGCCAAAGGTGCGTCCAGCAAAATACCCCATTACGTCGGATGCGATTACGACCAATAACAGCCACAGTATAAAGGAAATGCCTAACTCCATCCGCATTGTGATCAGGCCATAACCAACACAAAATATAGCCGGAACAAATGGGTAGCCCATCTTTTCGCCGTCAAACCGGGAGGTAAAATAGGCAAAGGCCCAGACAGCGATCACCGCCAAAACCAGCACTGGCGCATATTGTGGAACAGTATAGGCCAGTGTCACAATCAACCCGTTTACAAGCGCCAGCATGATTTGGTTTTTACCATCATGGATTTTGCACATGCGGAAAATTTCCCAAGTCATGCCCCAAACAGCAAGCCCGACCAAGACGGTGAACCACCACCCTCCAAGCCAAATCGCCACTGCGCCGACCACAGACATCACAGCTGCTGACGCGACCCGAGGTCCAAGATCTGCCCAATTTGCCATTAGACCTTAACCGCCCCAAAACGACGGTCGCGGGATTGGTACCCCGACAGAACATCTGCAAATACGTCTTTTGTGAAATCAGGCCAAAGCGTTTCGATGAATTCGTATTCCGCATAGGCCGACTGCCACAACAAGAAATTCGAAATCCGCGCTTCCCCACTTGTGCGGATCACAAGGTCAGGATCAGGTAAGAAACACGTATCCAGATATTGCGTTAACGTCTCGTCACCCACGTCTTTTGGGTCCAACTTTCCGGCTGCTACGTCGTAGGCCAACCGTTTGGTGGCGCGTGCTACCTCGTCGCGACCACCGTAATTCAACGCAATTGTCAGGTGAACTTTGTCGTTCTCTGAGGTCAGCAGTTCCAATTCATCCATCAAGGTGACCAGCTTATCGTCCAACCGGACACGGTCCCCAATAAACCGAACACGCACTCCACGCGCCAAAAGGTCACGCGCCTCACGCTGAATATATCGGCGGAACAACGACATCAGCCCCGCAACCTCGGACTGGGTTCGTTTCCAATTTTCTGTAGAAAACGCGAATACCGTCAAGTACTTAACGCCCTGATCAGGACAGGCTTCGACAATCTCTCGGACGCGACGAGCGCCTGCATGGTGCCCCATCAAACGGGGTCGCCCCCGCATTTGCGCCCAACGTCCATTACCATCCATAATGATGGCCACGTGTTTCGGCCCGTTTAGATCGGCCATAATGTCGGCCCCCGCTGCTACAATACTCGTCTTGCTTGTTAGAAAAAACCGCCGCCCCACGGGCAGCGGTGAATTCCATCAAACTTGCATGATTTCTTCTTGTTTATTTTCAAGCGCTTCATCGACACGCTTGATGTAGTCGTTGGTCATGTCTTGTACTTCGGATTCCCAAAGTTTTTGATCATCTTCCGACATGCCATCGTTTTTGGCTTTCTTGATCTGGTCCATCCCGTCGCGGCGCACATTGCGAATGCTGACACGGGCATTTTCAGCGTAGCCGCCAGCAACTTTGCCCAACTCGCGACGACGTTCTTCGTTCAGTTCCGGGATCGGCAACATGATAATTGTGCCGTTGAGCTGTGGGTTAATCCCCAACCCGCTTTCACGGATGGCTTTTTCCACCTTACCAACAAGCCCTTTGTCCCACACGTTTACTGTGACCATACGTGGTTCAGGGACGTTAACCGTGCCAACTTGGTTAATTGGCGTCATTGACCCGTAGGCGTCGACCATAATCGGCTCCAACATCGAACCGGACGCACGCCCAGTTCGAAGGGACGCAAACTCGGTCCGCAAATTGGTAAGGGCCCCATCCATACGGCGGGTCAAATCATCTGTGTCTAGAATAAAATCGTCTGACATATCTCTGCTCTTTTGAACGTGTTTGGCCTGATATACCTTTAACACGCGGGGTTTGTATAGAAGGTCTGTGCAGATGCTGCGCAGATCGGCAAGACCACGTTGTTTAGTTTGGATAGTGACACAGGGGCGGTCGCGGCGTGCCGCGATCAACATCGGTCATACCTTCGTGCCAGCCTGCAGCCATCGTGATGAAGAGAAATTCGAAGTCGAGCCAGGCATTGATGGGCGGTTGTTCGGTTACATCTAAACTATGATCGTAACCTTGCATTTCTGCTGTAAACGGCCCTGCTTCAAATCCAATCGGGTCGCCACATTGTGTTACCTTGCCAACAAACCGAACATATTCGGCGAATCCATCCAGCAGATATGGGTGGCTTTCGTTGATCATTTGCACATTCGGGGCTTTGGAACACTGTTCTCCACTCACAATCTGAAACCCTCGTGGCGACTTCAAAGGGGACGTAGTATAAAAACGGACATCGCCAGAAATCAGGCTGGCCCCCATAAAGTCGATAAAAGCCCCGAATCCTGCACGTGGGTCGTAATCTTCCAATTCAGCGAACATAGTCGTCGCGTCTTCAATGAAACACCCTTCAAATGTTTCAATCACATCCCCGAATTCTCTGGTCTCATTGATATAGGGTGCACCCGCACGGATAACGGGGTCGTCCACTGAATACTTTGACGTAATCTCGGGCATGCGGATGCTGCACACGTCCTGTGAAAACACAATGTAGGCACCCTGCTCGGTCGCATCTCCGCTTTCGAGCGCTGCCGCAGCAATTTCTTGGATGTCTTCGCGTGCAATACCAGCGGTCTCGGCCCCCTCAACGCTATCAAAGCTCAGCGTACAGCCTTGTCCGCCAAGATAGTCCAAGAATTCGGCGCGCTGAGGGTGATCAACCGTATCGTCTGCGAAGGCCAAGCTTGGCAAGGCCGCAAGAACAAGTGCAATGCGCATTAGTCGCGCACTGTTGTCGATGTCCCGGACCCGTCGAGGATACCCCGGAAGCCGCCTTTATCATCAAGGCTAAACACGACGATCGGCAGGCTGTTTTCGCGCGCCAAGGCAATTGCGCTGGCGTCCATCACACCCAAATGCTGTGCAAGAACTTCATCGTAAGTGATCGTTTCGTAGCGTTTTGCATCGTCATGTTTCGCAGGGTCTTTATCGTAGACACCATCAACCTTGGTGCCCTTGAAAATCGCCTCACAAGACATCTCGGAGGCACGCAACGTCGCAGCCGTATCGGTTGTGAAATACGGGTTACCCGTACCCGCGGCAAAAATACAAATTCGTTTCTTTTCAAGGTGGCGCACGGCGCGGCGACGAATATATGGCTCGGCCACTTCATTCATCGTGATCGCGGAAATGACCCGCGTGTGGATGTCTAAACCTTCAAGCGCAGATTGCATTGCAAGGGCGTTCATTACGGTCGCCAACATGCCCATATAATCGGCTGTCGTACGTTCCATACCCTGCGCGGACCCTTGCAGGCCGCGGAATACGTTGCCACCGCCGATGACCATACAGATCTCGACGCCCATTTCATGAACGGATTGGACTTCTTTAGCGATGCGTTCGACTGTTGGTGGATGCAATCCGAACCCTTGGTCGCCCATCAGCGCCTCGCCGGAAATCTTTAGCATCACCCTCTTATATGCCGTCTTTTCGGGCTGTGACATGGGCCGGGTCCTCTCGATGCTTTCAGTTCGCCATAAAATGTCGCAAAAGAGCGGCAGGCGCAATGGGACATATGATGATCGACCTCAGCAAAATTAACCCCGACCGTCCGGTTCTGATTTACGGACCGACGGCATCAGGTAAATCAGGGCTGGCATTGCAAATTGCAAAGGCCCAAGGCGGTGTAATCGTCAATGCGGACGCCTTGCAGGTTTATCAAGGGTGGCCGATTCTGACTGCGCAACCACCCGCCGAGGATTTGGCGAAAGCGCCCCATCACCTTTACGGGCACCTGCCCTATGATGCGCCCTATTCCGTTGGCGATTGGCTTCGTGATGTGTCGCCGTTTCTCGATTCGAATGCCCCTCGCCCGATCATCGTCGGCGGTACAGGGTTGTATTTCACGGCATTGACCGAAGGGCTGGCCGACATCCCCGCGACGCCACCTGCCGTGCGGACCCGTGCAGATGCCATCGCATTGACTGACCTAATTGCTGACCTTGATGCTGAAACCAGTGCGGCGATTGACCTAAACAATCGCGTCCGTGTGCAACGTGCTTGGGAGGTACAAGAAGCAACAGGCCGCAGCATTCGCCAATGGCAGGCCGATACGCCGCCGCCGCTGTTGCCGTTGGATGACTGCACAGCTTTGGCGTTGATGCCGGATGTCGACTGGTTAAGCACACGCATCGCGCAGCGATTTGATGTGATGATGGACATGGGCGCGAAGGCAGAGGCCAAAAACATGGCCCCAATCTGGGACCCCACTGCGCCTTCATCCAAGGCCATTGGCGCCGCCGAAATGATCCAGATGTTGAACGGAGAAATCACAGCCGATTCGGCCAAAGAGGCGGTCATCATCGCAACACGACAATACGCCAAACGTCAGCGCACTTGGTTAAGGTCCCGTATGAAGCGGTGGCATCAGATCGCCCTACCAGATGTTGGCGATACGAAATAATCCATATTAATTCCTTTGATTTGCCACGTATCTCGGGTGAAAATTGCAAAATTCAAACCTTTTGAAAGTTTGCACTGCCCATGATGACCGACCCGCAAAACCGCCTCGCCCTGACCGCCATCGCACAAAATGCGACCCAAGGCCGGTGGCGTACCGAAGCGATGCGGTCTCATTCCAGCCCGCGTTTGGTTTTCGTTGGCCGCGGACAAGGCCGCATCACCGTTGCTGGTTTGACCCGTGGATATGGCGCAAACAACCTGATCTTCATTCCTGCCGAAACGATGTATGGATTCGAGGTGGGCCCAACAGTATTCGGGCAAATGTTAACGATCCCCAAGGCGATGGCCACCGAATGGCCAGACCAAGCTGTGCACCTTCGATTGCGTGACGTGGTGGCGCAAAAAGAACTTGCGGCCCATCTTGATGCACTGGAACGTGAACTGAAATCTGACCTACCTGGCGCAGCCCGCGCAGCCCACTATCAACTTGGTCTTTTGTCGATTTATTTTGAGCGACAGCTCGCGTTGCGTGATTCAGATAACCGTGATGCGCGCGCAGACACGGCGTCTGCACGTTTGGTCGCCGCATACACCGACCTGATCGAACACCACTTCCATGAACATCTGGGCGTAGCAGATTACGCAGGCATGTTGGGGGTTACGCCAACACATCTTGCACGGTGCTGCAAAGAAACATGTGCGAAATCTGCCCTGTCTCTTCTTAATGACCGCATTCTCTTTGATGCTCGCCTTCGTTTACGTGATACGAATGCTCCCGTACGCCAGATTGCAGGCGACTTGGGCTTTGGATCTGCTGCATATTTCACGCGCGCTTTTCAGGCCGAGACAGGCTTAACTCCGTCTCAATTCAGGAAAAAAGGCCCACTATCAGCGGTTTAAGCATCCAGCTCTCCTTTTCCTCACGCTGCATCGCAGCATCTAACTCTTTCGCCTTGCATGTCGTTATTGGACCATGCGAACGTCGCAAACGTGATCTAAAACGCCGATTGCAGCCGTTGACGGGCGGGGAAAAACCTTGCCCAATGCGACTCTGTTGGAAGGATGTGGGACGTTTGGCAGTGCTGCCGTTACGTCAATCAAAACATTCAATAATAAAAACGTGTCATCAGGGAGAACACGAATGACCAATCAAACACTAACTGGTGCGCCGCTGCATTCTGCCGTCGACGTATATGTAAAAGACGTTGAATCCGGCAAATTGAGCCGTCGCGAATTCTTGTCCCGCACAACTGCGCTTGGCGTGACTGCTGCTGGTGCATACAGCCTTCTGGGTCTTGCACAGCCGGCACAGGCTGCTGGCCACGCCCAACAAGGCGGCACATTGCGGATGCAAATGGAAGTTCGCGCTCTGAAAGACCCGCGTGCATATGACTGGACACAGATGGCTTATGTCACCGCTGGCTGGCTCGAGTATCTGGTTGAGTACAACAGCGACGGTTCATTCGAACCAATGCTGCTGGAAAGCTGGGACGTAAACGACGACGCGACTGTCTACACATTGAATGTCCGTCAGGGCGTGAAATGGAACAACGGCGACAACTTCACAGCCGAAGATGTAGCACGCGTGATCAACGATTGGTGTGACAGCGCTGCAGAAGGTAACTCGATGGCTGGCCGTATGGCTGTTCTAGTTGATGCTGATACGGGTGTCGCAGTTGAAGGCGGCATTGCTGTAACTGGGTCCCATCAGGTTACACTGACACTGCCAAAGTCCGACATCACATTGATCGCAGGCATGGCCGACTATCCTGCTGCAATCTATCACAGCTCTATTGACCGCAACGACCCAGGCAACACGCCTGTAGGCACAGGTCCGTACACGCTGGAAAGCAACGATGTTGGTGTTAAAGCCGTTCTCGTCCGCAACGAAGGCCACGACTGGTGGGGCTATGCTGAAGGCAAAGGCGCCTTCTTGGACCGCATCGAATACATCGATTACGGCACAGACCCATCTGCATGGGTAGCAGCAGCCGCAGCTGACGAAGTCGACATGACATTCGAAACTGTTGGCGACTTCGTTGAAGTCTTCAACGGCATCGGCTTCGAAGAATCCGCTGTCGCATCTGGTTCCACAATCGTTATTCGTCCGAACCAAGAAGCAGAAGTTGATGGCATGAAGCCATACGCTGATGTTCGCGTTCGTAAGGCCATCCAAATGGCTGTCGACAACGCTGTCTGTCTAGAACTGGGCTACGCCAACCAAGGTGAAGAAGCGCGCAACCAGCACGTTGGCCCAATGCACCCTGAATGGGCAGACGTTGCAAAGGTTGACTACGATCCAGCTGGCGCAATGGCATTGCTTGAAGAAGCAGGCATGGCTGATTTCGAATTCGAAATCTTCTCCATCGACGATGACTGGCGCAAAAACACTACCGATGCGGTGGCGGCACAGATGCGTGATGCAGGCATGAACGTGAAACGGACAACGATCCCGGGTTCTACGTTCTGGAATGATTGGACAGACTACTCGTTCAGCTCCACCAACTGGAACCACCGCCCACTCGGTACACAGGTTCTGGGTCTGGCTTACCGTTCTGGCGAAGCATGGAACGAATTCGCTTATGCCAACCCTGAATTCGATGCTCTTCTGGACGAAGCCAACTCTATCGCTGATGCATCTGCACGTAGCGAAGTGATGGCGAAAATCCAGCAGATCCTGACGGACGACGCTGTAACGATCCAGCCATACTGGCGCACGATCTATCGTCACTCCAAACCGGGTTTCGTAGGTTGGGACATGCACATTTCCTACCTGCCACAAATCTATAAGTGGGCTGTTGCAGCCTAAGCTTAATTAATTCGAGGCCGTCCCTAGTTTGGGGCGGCCTTTTTTAATGCTGCCACTCCTGCGATTTTTGTCGCGGGCAATCACGAATAATAACACAGACAAAACTGGGGCCTTCATGGGACTGTTTATTCTCCGCCGCTTGGGCGTGATGATCCTCACGGCATTATGCCTGACGTTCATCGTGTTCTGGCTGACGAACCTTTATCCGAACTTGGAAAAACTTGCCAAAACCCAAGGTAATTTCCGAATGTCGGACGAACAGGTTGAAACGTTCCTTGGCAACCGTGGCTACACACAATCCCTGCCCGTCAAGTATGGTCAATGGATTGGAGTTTTGCCGGGGTACGTCATTGAAGGCACCGACGGTGAAACCCGCGCGAAATGTGCGGCGAACAGGGCCCCGACAGACGACACCGCAACCTTTTGCGGGATCCTGCAGGGTGAATGGGGCCAATCAACAGTCTTTAAAGACGACGTTTCCACCATCGTAGGCACACGTTTGGGCCTAACTGGAAAACTGATGTTCTGGGTCATGATGGTCATGGTGCCCGGCGCGCTCTTGATAGGCGTTCTTGCTGGCATGCGAGAAGGGTCGCGCACAGACCGCAGCCTGTCGACGATCTCAATCGTCTCAACCGCGACACCAGAATACGTATCTGGTGTTATCCTCATCGCTGTCTTCGCGACGCCGTTGTTTGGAATGCAGTATTTCAAAGGGACCGCAACATCGGCCATGGATGATGCGACCTTCAACAATTTCTTCCTGCCTGTGATCACTATCGCGATGTACGGCATGGGCTACATCGCCCGCATGACCCGCGCGTCCATGACCGAAGTTATGACAGCGCAATATGTCCGCACCGCACGCCTCAAGGGCGTTAGCTTCCCAAACATCGTGATGAAACATGCCCTGCGTAACGCACTGATCGCACCTTTCACTGTGATCATGTTGCAGTTCCCGTGGCTGTTAAACGGTGTCGTCATCGTTGAGACCTTGTTCAACTACAAAGGTTTTGGCTGGACGTTGGTACAAGCCGCCTCAAACAACGACATCGAATTGCTGCTTGGCGTTTCTGTCGTGTCCGTCTTCGTGGTTTTGGTCACACAGCTGATTTCTGACATCGGCTATGTCTTCCTCAACCCACGCATCCGTATTTCTTAAGGAGCCTTATCATGGAACCATTAACGTGGACCGGCTCCTTGGGGAGCATTCTCGTACCCGCAATTGTCATAACTGCAGGGGCTTTTCTAACAGGGTTGATCCTGCAACTCATCATGGGCCTGTTCGCGCCAGAAGTTAAACTTCAGGCCAACGCAGACGGCACGCTTCAGGGCCGTGGCGGCCTGCTAGGCCGATTGGAAAACTATACAGGGCATCTGTTCTTGTTGTTTGTTCTGCTTTGCGCGGCGTTTATCGTGCTGTCATGGTTCATGCCTTACGGCGACGCTGGGATCATGGGCGAAATTTCCAAACGGTTCTTGCCCGTGTGGATCTCCCTAATCATCACGTTCACCCTGTCGATTAAGTTCAAACGCAGCTTGGGCCTTTACGGAAAGTTGTTCGATTCCACGATCGGCATGATTGGTTTTGCACTGGTGATGTTTTGGGTCTTCACCGCGATCTTTGTCGGCCTATTCGACATGATCGCGACCCATGACCCGCTGTCGCAAATCTCCGGCATCAAGAACAAAACACCGGGCTTCCCCGTCCCTGAGGGCCAAGACGAAGGCTTCTTCCCACATTATCTGTTAGGAGGCGACAACCTTGCCCGCGACATCTTTAGCCGTATGGTCGAAGGATCAGTCATCGTTATGGTCATCGCACCGTTGGCGACTGTGTTTGCCTTTATGGTTGGCATCACATTGGGCTTGCCGGCAGGCTACTACGGTGGCCGCCTGGATACGATCCTATCGTTCCTCGCCAACCTGATCCTCGCCTTCCCAGTGATCCTGTTGTTCTACCTGTTGGTCACACCAGAAATCGTAGCGACAGGCCTGCCGAACTTCTTGGCGGCGTTCTTGTTTGTCTTCCCATTGGTGTTCTTCGGGGTGCTTATCAACTCGCGCTTCAAAACCCAGCCGAGCAAAAACATGCTGTATCTGGCTATTGTTTTGATCCCATTGGCGTGGCTGTATATGTCAACGATCAGCGCCAAAGGTTCGCCGTTATTCATCTGGCCTAACTTCTTAGACGGCTTCGACATTCCGGGCGGCATTTTGGTGGTATTCGTATCGGTTGTCTTCGTTAACTCGCCCACGGTTTATCGTATTGTGCGCGGTCTAACGCTCGACATCAAAACCCGCGACTATGTAGCAGCAGCCCAAACACGTGGCGAAGGAACGTGGTACATCATGCTTTGGGAAATCTTGCCCAACGCACGTGGTCCACTGATCGTCGATTTCTGCCTGCGCATTGGCTACACCACGATCCTTTTGGGGACCTTGGGTTTCTTTGGTCTTGGCCTTCCACCTGAAAGCCCCGACTGGGGGTCAACCATCAACGAAGGCCGTAAGCTGTTGTTGATCTACGCCCACCCTGCTCTGCCACCTGCCATTGCGCTGTTGTCTATGGTGCTGGGTCTGAACCTGTTGGCCGATGGCCTGCGCGAAGAAAGCTTGAAGGATTAATCTTATGGAAAACGACAACTACGACGGTCCGATCCTAGAGATCGACAAACTCTCCATCAGCTTCTTCACCCGTTTGCGGGAAATCCCTGCGGTGATGGATTTTTCCGCCAAAATCATGCCCGGCGAAGCCTTGGGCGTGGTTGGTGAATCCGGCTGTGGTAAATCCACCGTGGCGCTTGGGGTCATGCAAGACCTCGGCGTTAACGGGCGCATTGTGGGCGGGTCTATCAAGTTCAAAGGCCAAGATCTGAACAAGATGACGCAGGAAGAACTGCGCGACATTCGCGGCAGCCAGATCGCCATGATCTACCAAGAACCCATGGCATCCCTGAACCCCGCCATGCGCATCGGTAAACAACTGATGGAAGTGCCGATGATCCACGAAGGGGTTTCTGAAAAAGAAGCCTACGATCGCGCCCTCGAGGTTGTGACGGACGTGAAGCTCCCCGACCCCAAACGCATGTTGGAAAGCTTCCCGCACCAACTGTCTGGTGGCCAACAGCAGCGTATCGTAATCGCCATGGCGTTGATGTCCAAACCATCACTCTTGATCTTGGACGAACCGACAACCGCTCTTGATGTGACGGTTGAGGCCGCTGTCGTTGAATTGGTCAAAGACCTCGGCAAAAAATACGGCACATCCATGTTGTTCATCTCGCACAACCTTGGTCTGGTCTTGGAAACCTGCGACCGGATCTGTGTGATGTATTCCGGCGAGGCCGTTGAGCGCGGGTCTATCGAAGACGTGTTCGACAAAATGCAGCACCCTTATACGCAAGCACTGTTCCGCTCGATCCCGCTGCCGGGTGCCGACAAAAATGCGCGCCCGCTTATCGCCATTCCGGGGAATTTCCCCCTGCCACATGAACGCCCTGAGGGATGTAACTTTGGCCCACGCTGCGACTATTTCGAAGACGGTTTGTGCAATGAAAACAAAGCGATCCCAATGTACCCAGTGGATGGAATGGAACGGCACGAAACCCGCTGTCTGAAATTCCAAGAAATTGATTGGAACGCTCCCATCGAAGTTGGCGCACAAACAGAAAAACCGGAACCGGGTCGCGTTGTTTTGAAAATGGACAACCTCAAAAAGTACTACGAGGTTGCGGCCTCGGCGTTATTTGGCGGCAAGAACAAGAAGGTCGTCAAAGCCAACGAAACCCTTTCCTTCGAAGCGCGCGAATCTGAGACATTGGCGATCGTGGGTGAATCCGGTTGCGGCAAATCGACCTTCGCCAAGGTCTTGATGGGGCTTGAAACGGCCACAGACGGTCAAATCTTGCTCGACAACAAAAACATCGAAGGCACATCGATCGAAGACCGCGACACGCAAACCGTCGCGGATGTTCAAATGGTGTTCCAAAACCCGTTCGACACCCTCAATCCGTCAATGACCGTTGGGCGTCAAATCATTCGGGCTTTGGAAATCTTCCAGATTGGCAACAATGACGAAGACCGCCGGAAACGGATGCTTGAACTTCTTGATCTTGTGAAGCTACCGCGTGCCTTTGCAGATCGCATGCCGCGCCAGCTGTCTGGTGGTCAAAAGCAGCGTGTGGGCATCGCCCGCGCCTTTGCTGGCGATGCGCGCATCGTGGTTGCCGACGAACCTGTGTCGGCTCTGGATGTCTCAGTTCAGGCTGCTGTGACAGACTTGCTGATGGAAATTCAGCGCGAACATAAGACAACGTTGTTGTTCATCAGTCACGACCTCAGCATCGTGCGCTATCTATCTGATCGCGTTATGGTTATGTACCTTGGCCACGTGGTGGAATTGGGCACAACGGACCAGGTGTTCGCGCCGCCGTATCACCCCTACACAGAGGCATTGTTGTCTGCGGTGCCCATCGCGGATACGTCGATCAAGAAGAAACACATCGTCCTTGATGGCGACATTCCATCCGCCATGAACCCACCCAGCGGGTGCCCGTTCCAAACGCGGTGCCGCTGGAAGGACAAAGCCGGTGCTTCACTTTGTGAAAGCGAAGTCCCACCGGTGCGCGTTCTTGCAGATGGTCATCAGGTTAAATGCCATCTTGATGATGCCGATTTTGCCGCGATGGAACCTGTTATCGAAACACCCGTCGCAGCAGAATAAACTAACAATTACAATAATAAAGGCGCCGCATTTCATGTGGCGCCTTTTGGTATTCAGATTGCATTCGACACGATTGACCGCGCCTTTAGCTCCCCCAGATCACACGGACATAATTGCGTGTTTCACGGTACGGCGGCACGCCCCCATGCTGCTGAACAGCACCCGGACCTGCGTTATAGGCTGCTAACGCCAAACGCCACGACCCGAACGTCTCGTATTGTTCGCGCAAATACCGCGCGCCACCATCTAGGTTTTGTAGAGGATCACGGGGGTTCACTCGCAAATACTGCGCAGTTCCTGGCATCAACTGGGCCAACCCTATTGCGCCAGCATGAGATACGGCGCTGGGGTTCCAAGCGCTTTCTTGTTGAACCAAACGCAGAAACAAATCTTCTGGCACGTTGTTGCGACGTGCGGCAGCTTTGGCGGCTTCTAAATATTGCCCACGATAATTCCCGTCATACTGTGGCCCAGTGTTGGTCGCCGACGGAATTTCTACACGTGGGGGCTGTAAACGAATTGAATTGGCATACTGCGAAGACGCCCGCCCATCCAAAACGGCAGTCTGAGAACTAAAAAGGCTCGTCCTGTTTCGCGTGGAAAACGTATCCGCCGCGACGGGAATCGCGGTCACAACCGTCGAAAAACCAACCAAAAAACCTAAAACACGCATGCACACATCCCCTGTCATTGAACAAGATATAGGTTAACCAGACCTGACTTTCCACACATTATGCCGTGATTAGTGATACCAATGCCATCGGTAGGGTTCCATTAACCGGTTTTGGGTGATGTAACAGTGCAAACACCATTTCAGATTCGCAGGGGGTGCCAGAATGGCCGGATCACTTAATAAAGTCATGATTATCGGGAATTTGGGCCGCGACCCAGAAGTGCGCAGTTTTCAAAACGGCGGCAAAGTTTGTAACTTACGCATCGCAACATCCGAAACATGGAAAGATAAAAACACAGGCGAACGCCGCGAAAAAACAGAATGGCATTCGGTCGCGATCTTCCAAGAAGGTCTGGTTCGCGTCGCTGAACAATACCTTCGCAAAGGTTCGACAGTTTATATCGAAGGTAAACTTCAGACCCGTAAATGGCAGGACCAATCAGGTCAGGACCGGTATTCGACAGAAATCGTGCTGCAAGGCTATGACGGCGTCATGACGATGATCGGTGGTCGTGGAGACGGTGGCGGCCAAGGTGGCGGCGGTGGCTACGACCAAGGCGGCGGTTATGGCGGTGGCCAAGGCGGCGGTGGTGGTTACGACCAAGGCGGCGGCTATGGCGGCGGTCAAGGTGGCGGCCAGCCCAGCGGTGGCGGTGGTGCCGACATGGACGACGAAATTCCGTTCTAAGCCCAAATCAACTGTTAATGACAAAGGCCCGCGTGTTTCACGGGCCTTTTCTATTTCAACAGATCGGGTGTTAACGAAGCGCCAACGCGTCACGCAGAACGCCCAACACCTTATCCGCCGGAACATCCGCACTTACAAATGCGTCACCAATGCCCCGCGCAAGAATGAACCGAAGCTGACCATCAACAACCTTTTTATCCTGCCCCATAAGGGCAAGAAGGGTTTCGGCATCGGGCAAGTCACCATCGATATCTGACAGATCCGTTTTCATGCCCATTTCCTTTAGGTGCGCACGAACGCGGCTTGGCTCTTCTTGCGAACAGAGCCCCATGCGCGCAGATAGTTCGAACGCCAACGCACAGCCTATCGCAACACCTTCGCCGTGCAACAAACGGTCCGAATATCCTGTCGCTGCCTCTAACGCGTGACAAAAGGTGTGACCAAGATTCAAAAGCGCCCGATCACCCTGCTCTGTCTCGTCACGCTCAACAATGTCCGCCTTCATTTGCACAGACCGTGTCACCGCCCATACCCGTGCGGCAATTTTGTCTTCCGGCATAGCACCATCAACGTCTTTCAGATGCTTCAGGTTTGGGCCGTCGCTTTCTAACCAATCAAAGAAATGGCTATCCCCCAGCATGCCGTATTTGGCAACTTCACCGTAACCCGACAGAAAATCGCGCTCCGTCAGTGTTGAAAGAAGGTCAATATCCGCAAGCACCAATGTCGGTTGGTGGAACGCCCCGATCAGGTTTTTCCCGCTGGGTGAATTAATCCCCGTTTTGCCCCCAACTGAACTGTCGACCTGTGCCAATAGCGATGTTGGGATTTGAACAAACCGAACACCGCGTCGCACCGTGGCTGCAGCGAAACCGACCAAATCACCAATCACACCGCCGCCAAACGCAATAACGATATCGCCTCGTTCTACTTTTTGGGCCAACAGCCATTCGACTGTCTGCTCAAGAAACGGCCAGCTTTTTGTGCTTTCCCCTGCAGGCAAAACCAAAGCTTCCGAAGTGATCCCTGTCTCTTCCAACCCTTGTTGCAAGGCTGCCAAATGCACGGCCGCGACATTTTCTTCGGTCACGATCGTTACCTTTGGGCGGCGCAAAAACGGTGTAATCCGCGTTCCGGCTTCTGCCAACAGGCCTGGGCCAATCACTACATCATAGGCGCGGCCAGGAAGGTTTACGTGAACAGTTTCGATCATGTCATAGGTTCCAAAATATCGGGGCGTTCAGACAGCACGGCCAAAACATGGTCGGTCATGTCATCAATGGTAAATTCGGGGTCGGCTTTGGCACGCAGTTCGGCTAGCGCGTAGATAGGGCCACGTTGCGCGAAAATTTCCGCCAACGTCGCGCGTGGGTTCGCAGTGCGCAGCAACGGGCGCGTGTCTTTGTGGCGCACACGCTCCCACAACAAATCAAGGTCGGCATCCAGCCAAACGGCCACCCCATGTTCAGAAATCGCCGCACGGTTTCGTTCTGCCAGATACGCCCCGCCGCCCGTCGATAAGATGCACGGAGAAGATTTCAGCAAGCGATTGATCACTTCGGTTTCGCGATCCCGGAAAAACGCTTCACCAGACCGCTCAAAAATTTCGGAAATCGTCGCGTTTGCCGCCGTTTCGATTTCGGCATCAGAATCGACGTATTCAACGCCCAATCGCTCTGCCAAAACGCGGCCAATGGCGGTTTTTCCACACCCCATCATGCCAACCAGAACGACGGTTCGGCGCAATTTGGGAAAATTTACCACATCATCTGCAGTGCTGTGATCGTCCATTCGTGCAAATGCCCCTATATTTCCCGCGCTTTCGTCATGTTTGGAACCATTGCAGCCCCAAATCGGCCAAGCCCCGCCTGTTTGGAAAATTTCCTTTACCGGTGGCGTGATCTTGCCAGAAAGGACATATATAACCAAAGTCAAAGCAGCAACTAAGGCTGCACATTTTGGGGCACGAAAGATGGACCATAGGGCAATGGACCAAGAACAGATGGGGCAGGAATGATGGGGCGACTACTGTGGCGATTGATCAAACTAGTATTTGTACTGGCCGTGTTGTCGGCGATTGCGTTTGTGATTTACGCCTACTTGGGGCCAATCTTCATGCCGTCTGATTTTGCAGCACCTGTGTCCGAAGTCGTTAAACCGGTAAAGTTGGGCACGGATTGATGCTTAAGGGGGCGGCAGTCTTGGCGGCCCTAGTGGCCAGTGCGGCCCCTTTATGGGCGCAGAGCGACGATAGCGCGCCACTGTCAGCCATCGACTGGCTGTCAGAAACCGTTGAACAACCCGAAACGATTGCTTCAGCGCCTTTGACGACTGAAACAGGCACACAAGATACACGTGCCACCCGCGGGACACGCGTCCCACCAACCGACGAACAACCAGTCGCAAATTCCGCGACAACCCCCGCGGTCACTGTTCAAACTTTGGGCGGCCCAGCACCACGTATGGTCGGGTTGATACCGCCGCAAACTTCTGGTTTGTCGGCAGACATCTGGACAGGAAGCGACGTTGATACGCTATCTGCGTTATTGATGGCTGAACAGGTCGATACCCTTCCTGCCCTGCAGGACATGGTTATGACCTTGGCAATGGCGCAGGCCAACCCACCTTTTGACACAACAGGTGGCGGACAATTTTTGTTGGCCCGTATCGATAAACTATTGGACTTTGGTGCACTGGAACCTGCCCTTGCCATGCTAGAAACAGCGGGCCAAGACGATGCAGACTTGTTTCGGCGGTGGTTTGATGTTGCGCTGCTTACCGGGACTGAGGATCGTGCCTGCCGTGCGCTACATGATGCACCGGACATCGCGCCAACACCAGCTGCGCGCGTTTTCTGTCTGGCCCGTTCGGGCGATTGGTCGGCCGCGGCGCTAACCTTGAACACGGGCCGGGCGTTGGGTGACATAGACGATTCTACCGGTGATTTGCTTGCACGTTTTCTCGATCCAGAATTGTTCGAAGACGAACCGAACCTGACACCGCCTGCCCGCATGACTCCGCTTACATTCCGCATGTTTGAAGCAATTGGCGACCCTCAATCCACCCAAGGTCTCCCTCGTGCGTTTTCCCAAGCGGACCTGCGCGCCAACATAGGTTGGAAGGGGCAATTAGAAGCCGCCGAACGTTTGGCCCGCAGTGGCGCCATTTCGGAAAACCAACTCATTGGCTTGTATTCAGCCCGCGTGCCTGCAGCCTCGGGCGGCGTGTGGGAGCGCGCAAAAGCCGTAATTGCACTGGATGCTGCGCTGACGTCGCAGGACCCGAACGACATCGCCGATGCCCTCAATACTCTTTGGGAAGAAGCCCGTGACATTGGTGTTGCCGTGCCGTTGGCACAATATTTCGCACCACGTCTGATCGAGGCCAATGTCGCGCCGCGCGCCTACAACACGTTGTTCACGTTGCTTTTGCTAACGGATCAATACGAAACCGCTGCGTTGAACCCGGACTTGGCTGCGACGAACCCCTTTCTTGCCGCCGTCGCAACAGGTGACCCCTCCGACGCGCTGGCCATCCGCCCCACCTACCCCGTGATCCGTGAAGCGTTTGGCGCCACGGCCGACCCAAGTTTGGTCGATATGTCCCAGAACGGGCAAACCGGCGAAGCTATTCTGCGCGTCGTTGCCACGATCCAACAGGGCCTTGATGGCGACCGATTGGCACTCCGCGAAGGCATCGCAACCCTGCGCGCGCTGGGGCTAGAAGACATCGCCCGCCGCACCGCGTTGCAATACGCGATCCTTCCGTCATGAGCGCAGCAGACCGACCTAATGCCTATTGGATTCAGGCCTTTATCGAAGCCCAAGCAGCAGAACTCGACGCCTCCAACAATACCCAGTTGGCCTATGCGCGTGACCTCAATGACTTTGCCGAATGGCTAGAGCATAAGGCCCATTTTGCTGCTGTCGAAAAATCACATGTGGAACGTTACCTCATCTGGTGTGATGCCCAAGGGTTGGCCAAATCCACCCGCGCTCGCCGGTTGTCATCCATTAAGCAGCTTTTCCGGTTCGCGTTTGAAGAAGGCTGGCGATCCGACAACCCTGCCATCCAAATCACCGGACCAGGGCGCGACAAACGGCTGCCCAAAACCCTAACACACGACGAAGTCGATGCGCTTCTTGGGGCGGCACAAGACACCGATAAGGACACGGACCGCACGGTTTGTTTGATGCAGCTGCTGTATGCGACTGGAATGCGCGTGACCGAATTGGTGTCGTTGCCTGTTTCTGCCGCCCGTGGTGACCCGCGTATGCTGTTGGTGCGCGGCAAGGGCGACAAAGAACGTATGGTTCCTCTTTCACCTCCCGCTCGTGCTGCGCTGACAACGTGGCTCAAGACACGCGATGCCGCGGAAGAGGCTGCGTTGAAAGATGGCACACCCCGGTCCAAATTCTTGTTCCCATCGCGCGGCAAACTCGGCCATCTGACGCGCCAAAGCTTTTTCAACTTGATCAAAGACCTTGCCATTGCAGGCGGTGTTGCCCCGTCCAAGGTTACCCCGCACACGTTGCGCCACGCCTTCGCGACGCACCTGTTGGCAGGTGGTGCAGACCTGCGATCTATCCAAACCTTGTTGGGCCATGCAGATGTCGCAACAACCGAAATCTACACCCATGTTTTGGACGAACGCCTGTCTGAACTTGTTCTCGACCATCACCCCCTTGCGAAAGCGTCTGCAAAGAAGTCATAGCCCTGCACTTGAACGTAACGCGCGCTGCCCCCATAAATATGACAAATGACCAAGATTGGCCCCCATGCTTGATGCTGCTTTCTGGACCACCGCCGGTGCGATCCTGTTTCTCCTTGTTCTCTCCGGTTTTTTCTCCGGCTCCGAAACCGCGCTGACCGCCGCATCACGCGGTAAACTGCGGTCGAATGCCGACAAAGGCGACAAGGGCGCGCAGAAGGCGTTCGAGGTGACTGAAGACCGCGAACGCTTGATCGGGTCTGTTTTGCTTGGCAACAACTTGGTTAACATTCTGGCCACCGCGCTGGCGACAGCCATGTTTACTCGCGCATTTGGCGAAGGCGGCGTTGTCGTGGCAACGGCGATCATGACCGTATTGGTTTTGATCTTTGCCGAAGTGCTTCCCAAAACCTACGCAATCACCAACCCTGAACGGGCTGCAGGTTTTGCTGCCCGCCCCATTTCGCTTGTCGTCACTGTATTTGCACCTGTCGTGTCCTTTGTGCGTATTTTGGTGCGTGGCGTGTTGCGCGTGTTTGGCGTTCAAACCGACCCTGACAATAACATTTTGGCTGTCCGCGAAGAAATCACCGGTGCGCTGCAATTGGGCCAAGCCGAAGGCGTTGTCGAAAAAGAAGACCGCGACCGCATTCTAGGCGCACTTGATTTGGCCGATCGCACCGTTGAAGAGATTATGCTTCACCGCACCGAGATCGAGATGATCGACGCGGCCTTGCCCGTGCCCGAAATCCTTGCGCTTTGTTTGGACAGTAACCATACCCGCCTGCCCCTGTTCCGCGAAGATCCTGAAAACATCGTGGGCGTCTTGCACGCCAAAGACTTGTTGCGCGCCATGCATAAAATGTTGGCTGATGGGCGCATCGAACCCCATGAGATGGCAGAATTCGACATTCTAACCGTGGCCATGCAACCCTACTTCATCCCCGAAACCACCACGCTGGATGACCAGATGCGTCAATTCTTGGCGCGCCGCACCCACTTTGCATTGGTTGTCGATGAATACGGGACCCTGCAAGGTCTGATCACACTGGAAGACATCCTTGAAGAAATCGTCGGTGAAATTTCCGATGAATTCGACCTTGATGAGGAAAACGACCTGCAAGCCGCGGATGATGGCAGCTATACCATTGATGGCGCGATGACGATCCGCGACCTGAACCGCGCCGCCGATTGGAACCTTCCGGATGAGGAAGCGAACACAATCGCAGGTTTGGTGATCCACGAAGCCCAAATGATCCCGACCGTTGGTCAGGTGTTCAGCTTTCATGGTTTCCGTTTCGAAGTCTTGGCGAAAGATGAAAACCGATTGTCAGAACTGAAAATTTCCGCCCTTTAAACACTACCGCATATCAGGGCTAAAGACGTCTTTGCGGCCTCCTCAGTAAAGCGTCATCCAACAAGGATCAAAATGGTACCCGAAACAATCCTACCAGAGCGTTTGAAAACCATCCGCAAGGCCCGCAAGATTGGTCGCACAAAATTGGCAAAACTGTCCGGTCTGACAGAACGTCAATTAACAAAGCTTGAGACAGCAAAAGGCGTTGATCTGCCAGCAACATCGCTGATGCAACTCGCGCACGTGCTGCAAGTCACACCCTACGTATTGACCGGCGAATTCGCGTTGGACGAGTCAGACTTGCAACCAGCAAGCACATCATCTTGTACAAGCGGCTGTTGCGGATAACCTTGTCGCGGATGTTCAGCGCGAACTAGATAGCTGTTCCGTTGCTTCGGGGTGATCGCGTCCCCAAATACGGCCCGCATCTTTGGCTACTAAAACATGTTGAATGCGATCTAGGTGATCCAGTGCCAATTCAGGGTCGCCAATTCGGGCCAAGGCTTTGTCATAGGCCCGTTGAACAGTGGCTGCACGCCAAGGCAATTTTGCCGTGGCGACCCATGCCCGCAGGTGTGGTGGTAATTTGTCAAATTCACCCATTGGATTGCGTGCACGCCGTTTGGTTTTTAACGTTGTCACCCCACGATTACGCCGCATGCCTTACCGACCTTTCCGAAAATTATGCTCGGAAAGGTTATGTTATAACATCTCAATTCGCAATGCTAATTCGCGTCAGGCAACCAAAAACAATGTGTCACCCTAGGCGAATGTTTGCGGCTATCGGCCTTTGAACAATCCGCCCAAAATACCGCGTACAATTCGACGGCCCGTTGTGCCCTTCAACTCTTTGGCCACGACGGTCGCAATTGCTTGTCCAAACCCTTTGGACGAAGACGAGCGCGACGTTGACCTCTCGACATTGCTACCCGTGTAGCGACGCCCAGTCTTGTGTTCACGTTCCTCCTCCGCGGCCTTTTCTTCTTCAGCTTCGGCGGCTTCAGCGGCTTGCGCTGCGGCATCAGCCCGTTTCGCCAACATTTCGGCTGCGGAATCCCGATCTAGGCGTTCGTCATATTTCCCAGCCATTGGCGACGCTGCCATAAACGCTGCGCGTTCGGCTTTGGTGATTGGCCCCAACTGCGATGATGGCGGGCGGATCAACGTACGTTCGACAATACCGGGCACACCTTTTTCAACCAGCATAGACGTTACAGCCTCACCTGTACCGACCTCGCGGATGGCATCTGCTGTGTCAAAATCGGGGTTCGGACGATAGGTTTCGGCTGCCTGTTTCAGCTCTTTCTGGTCCTTAGCGGTAAAGGCGCGCAGCGCATGCTGTACGCGGTTCCCCAGCTGGCCCAACACATCTTCTGGAACGTCCGCAGGGTTCTGCGTGATGAAATAGACGCCCACACCCTTAGACCGGATCAAACGTGCCACCTGTTCAACCTTATCAACCAATGCTTTTGGCGCGTCCTCAAACAATAGGTGCGCTTCGTCAAAGAAGAACACCAGTTTCGGTTTGTCGGGGTTCCCAACTTCAGGCAGTTCCTCGAACAGTTCGGAAAGAAGCCACAATAAGAAAGTCGCATACAGCTTTGGCGACGCCATCAGCTTGTCAGACGCCAACAAGTTAATCCGTCCGTTCCCGTTCTCGTCCATAGACATCATATCGGCCAGATCAAGCGCTGGCTCACCAAACAGGTTCTTCCCACCTTGGTTTTCCAAAACCAACAAATCTCGTTGAATTGCGCCAACAGAGGCCGTGGAAACGTTGCCGTACCGCAAAGACAATTCTTTCGCGTTTTGACCACACCACACCAACAACGCCTGTAGGTCTTCCAAATCCAACAGCGGCAGGCCTTCTTCGTCGGCCACGCGGAACGCAACGTTCAAAACGCCTTCTTGCGCTTCGGTCAGCCCCATCAGTGTCGACAGCAACAATGGACCCATTTCAGCAACCGTCGTGCGTACAGGGTGGCCCTGTTCGCCCAACAAATCCCAGAACGTTACTGGGAACGCCTTATATTCGAGGTCCAGACCAATGGTTTCAGCCCGCTTCATAAACGGCTCATGAAGCTTGAAATCAGCGGTTCCGGAATTTGCCAAGCCAGACAAATCGCCCTTTACGTCCGACAGAAAGACCGGCACGCCAGCAGCAGAAAACCCCTCGGCCAGAATTTGCAACGTGACGGTTTTACCGGTCCCGGTGGCCCCGGCAATCAATCCATGTCGGTTGGCATATTTTAATAACAACTGCTGCGCTTCGCCGTAGCCTTCGCCACCACCACCAATGAAAATTCCGTCGCCCATATTCAGTCCTTCGCTCTGTTCTGCGCCCAAAATACATTCTTAACCTTTATGGGCCAGTATATTCGTACCGGTCTTGCAGGATGTCCTCCCCAAAGGTCCGGTAAATTCTCCCTGTTAGACTTGCCGCGCCCTTGGGCGCGGTTTTTTTTCAAAGATTGCGCCCAGAATACACCGCGCATTTCCCACCGGATCATTATTCCATTAAATGCGATATAGTCTTTGGAAATTTTGATAAGTTCGCGGTTGACGCCTGCTCGTGTGTTTCGTAGCGTGTCGCCAATAAGTCGGCCAAGTCCGACAGGGAGAATACGGAAGAAGGACCTTTAGGGGTCCTTTTTCTTTTTGAAACTGTATTATTAGCGCGCAACCTTAATGCGACAGACACACCGTTCCTCCCGCTTCGGCAAAGCGCCGCGCACCTGCGCTTTTGCCCTGACATGTCATTTTGCTCATGATAAGAAACCGCAACTAGAACGAATGCAATTGGACCTCGACATGACTTTCACAGACCGTTTTACAACGTTTACAGCTGTTGCGCTGATCGCTGCCACATCGGCAGTTGCTCCTGCGTCGGCGCAAGAAGCAGATGCCCCTGCAGCCGAAGAAATCCAGCCAGAAAGTGTATTCAACCTTGGTGAGCCAGTGGATGAAAACGGTGAACCGATTGCACCAGAAGAACAGGCTCCGCAGGAACCACAACCTGGTCAGCAATACCTTGAAGCTGAATTCAATGACTGGGCCCTTCGTTGCTTGAAGGTCGAAGAAGGCGAAGACCCCTGCCAAATGTATCAATTGATGAGCGATCAGGAAGGCAACGACGTTGCCGAAATCGCCATTGTTAGCTTGCCAGATTCAGGTCAGGCCGTCGCCGGTGCGACGATCGTCGTTCCTTTGGAAACACTTTTGACCGAACAAATCACTCTACGTGTGGATGGCGGCCAAGCACGCCGTTTCCCGTTCAACTTTTGTAACGTTGGCGGTTGCGTCACACGATTGGGCCTAACAGAACAAGATGTCGCGTTATTCCGTCGCGGCGCGACGGCAACCCTGTCTTTGGTTCCAGCCGCAGCCCCAGACCAAACAGTAACCGTCACAATGTCCTTGTCCGGGTTCACAGCTGCCTTCGAGGCCGTTTCCCAGCAATAACTGACTTTTAAAATGACATCCTGCGCCGCTCCGTTCATTCGGGGTGGCGTTTTTTATGCGCGTTTCAACGCGATAACTGCATTCAGCCCACCAAATGCAAAGGCATTCGATAGAACAGCAGAAACATCTGCGTCGCGTGCCGTGTTCGGCACAACGTCCAATGCGCACTCGGGGTCGGGCTCTTCATAACCGATGGTCGGCGCAATCACCCCGTCCCGCACCGCCATGATGCAGGCCAACAGCTCTACGGCGCCGGTACCACCGATCAAATGACCATGCATCGACTTCGTGCTCGACATCATAAGATCGTCTGCGTGGGCCCCAAACACATCCGCCACAGCCGCACATTCAGTCTTATCGTTTGCCGCCGTCCCCGTCCCATGCGCGTTGATGTACCCAACATCGGTCGCGTTCAACCCAGCGTCTTTCAACGCGCCCGCGATTGCACGCGCCGCGCCTTGTTTGGAGGGTGTCACAATGTCAGACGCATCCGAGGACATCGCAAAACCTGCCACTTCGGCTAAAATCACGGCACCACGTTTTCTGGCATGTTCATATTCTTCAAACACAAACACCCCGGCCCCCTCGCCTTGCACCATTCCGTTGCGCGTCGCCGAAAACGGCCGACAAGCATCCTTGGACATAACGCGCAGCCCTTCCCACGCCTTTACCCCACCAAAACACAACATGGATTCTGACCCGCCCGTCACCATGACATCCGCCATGCCCGAACGGACCATTGCAAACGCCTGTCCCATCGCATGGTTAGAAGACGCGCACGCGGTCGCCACTGTAAACGAAGGACCCCGCAGATTGTATTTCATCGAAACATGTGACGCAGCGGCGTTGTTCATCAATTTCGGCACAATGAACGGATGAACCCGATTTTTTCCCTCTTCGTACACTGCACGGTAATTTTCATCTTGGGTGTTCAATCCCCCTCCAGACGTCCCTAAAACAACGCCAGACCGGTCTGCCAACTCACCTGAAAACTGCAAACCGCATTGCGCCAGTGCCTCTGCTGCGGCGAGTAACGTGAACTGGGTAAACCGGTCGTAAAGACTGATCTGTTGTCGGTTGAAATGCGCGTGTTCATCGTATCCGGTAACCTGACCGCCAATTTTGACAGACAACCGGTCCACGTCACGAATGTCCAACGGACCGATCCCACATTGCCCGTTCTGCATAGCGTTCAACGTGCTATCCACGTCGTGGCCCAACGCATTGATCGTCCCTGCGCCGGTGATAACGACCCGTCTCATGATTGGTCTTTCACCAATTGTTCGACAGCGCTAATGATCGACCCTACGGACGAGATGTCAAAATCGGTCTCGGTGGGGTCGTTTGCGTTAAACGGCACAGAAACGTCAAACGCCTCTTCGATCGCAAAAATGCTCTCCACCAAACCAAGACTGTCGATCCCAAGGTCTTCCAACGTTTTTTCAACGCCCACATCACTGGGCTCCAACAAGGCCTGTTCTGCTATAATTTCAATAACTTGCGAAGAGACACTCATGTCAAAAGCCTTGTGAAATTCGAAATATGCCCATGATTTAAGCTCTGGCGGCCAAATTTGGAACCTTTATTGCGGGGTCAACGCTGAACCAAACGTCGCAACGCCTTAAGGCCGGCGCGATGTTCATGAGTTGGCTGTGCCGGATGCCCTGAAACGAACGTCCCGTCTGGCACAGACGACAACACAATTGCGCCGCCCCCCGCCACCACATCACGCCCAAGCGTAATGTTGTCCGCTACACCAGATTTTCCGCCCAAAATCACCCGTGGCCCAAGCACAGCAGAACCGGCAACCGCCGCTTGCGCGCACAACAAACAATCTTCACCCAAAACAACGTTGTGTCCGACCTGAACCAAGTTATCAATCTTCACACCGTTCCCGATGCGGGTGGCCCGAATTGTGCCTGCATCTACTGTCGAATTGGCACCGATCTCGACGTTGTTCCCAATCTCGACACTCCCCAATGAATGTATGCGGTGCCATTCTCCATCCTCTGGTGGGTCCATGGGTGCGCCGCCCCTTTGCCGTATAGCCCTCTCGACACCGGAAGGGCCAGCGGTCGTGAACGAAAATCCATCCCCTCCGATGGCAGCGCCAGCTTGGGCAATAAACCCGTTCCCAACCCGAACGCGCGGCCCAACCTTGACCCCTGCATGCAGCGTTGCGCCTTCGCCAATCTCAACGTCTCGCCCGATCGAAACATGCGCCCCGATCCGCGCTGCGGCACCAATCTTTGCACCGGCCGCAACCACCACAAATGGCCCAATCTCTGCCCCTTCACCGATGGTTGCAGTTGGGTCAATAACGGCACTTGGGTGAACCCCTGCAAGCCCTTCAAAGGCGGGGTCATCGTCCATCATTTGTGTTAGACCAGCCATCGCCAATCGTCCCCGTGGCGCGACGATTGCCCCTTCAAGCCCAAGCTCCCCGATATCCGCCCCGGGCCAAACCACGGCGGCGCGGGCTGCTGACGTTTTCAGGTGTTCGGCAAATTTCGGGGCCACAGCCAACGCAAGGTCGCCCGCACGTGCCTCGCGCGGTTCGGCCAGACGGTCCACCAAAATAGATGCGTCGCCAAGGGTTTCAGCCCCAAGCGACGCAGCAATGTCTTTTAATGATAGTGGCATCATGAACCCCGCTTATTACAGGGACAGATTTACCCGCCCAAGGCGCGAACAACCACCCCTTCATTGGACAGCGCATTCCAGATGCGGGCGTCGCGGTTATAAATATCGCGACGGAAGTTCAAAGCACCCGTCGTGTGGGTGAACGCTGTGCGATAAACAATATGCACAGGAACAGGCTCGTCCAAGTTCACACGACGCTCGCGGCCCGTGTCCAAAATTCCGTTAAAGAACCCAACAGGGTCGCTTTCTTGGACAGCCAACAAGGCGTAAGCAAAATCAAACGGGTCATTCAAACGTATACACCCGTGTGAAAACGCACGGACTTCACGACCAAACAAAGCCTTCGCCGGCGTGTCATGCAGGTAGATGTTATACTGGTTCGGGAACATAAACTTTACCAAACCCAATGCATTGCCGCGGCTCGGCGGTTGGCGCATCGCAAACGGGAATGTGCGTTCGTTATACTGGCCAAAGTTCACGGCACCACGGTTCACCACACGACCATTGCGGTCCGTGATTTCAATATGGCTCACGGCATTCCGGTTCCGCTGCAAGGCAGGCAAATACTCGTTTACAATGATCGAACGAGGCACATACCAGCTTGGGTTAATGACCATAAATTCCATCACATCAGAAAATTCTGGGCTCTGACGGTCGCTGTCCAGCGCGCCAATCACAGACCGAGTGGAAAACGTCACAGAGTCGTTGTCCATAATTGCGGCTGTGAAATCCGTAAGGTTAACCCAGACGTGGCGCGCGCCACGTGGGCGGTTGTTCCAACGTTCGCGCTCCATTGCGACAATGATCTGTTGAAGACGGCTGCCGACCGGAACGTTGATTTGTTCCAATGTCCCTGCGCCAACAACACCATCAGCTGTCAGGCCATGCGCGGTCTGGAATCGCTGAACACCTGCCTGAACCGATGCATCATATGTTTGTGTCGCGGACCGTTCCATGTACCCCATCGCAACCAAACGATCGCGCAACGCGATCACGCGATTACCACTTGCACCTGGCTCTAACGTTCCACTTGGCACCGTAGCGCCCCATCCGCCTGAGGCCAGCAAACGTTCAAGCCGCAGTTTCTCGCGCAACAAACGCGCATATTCTGGTGAGCTTGGCGGCAAGGATGCCAAAAACGCAGCCGGGGTCGATGCTTCGAATGCTTGCAAATACCCCAAACGTGACCGCAATGGAATCTCGCGTTGAATTTCAGAAACAACGCGGCTTGGTGTCAAAATGCCAGTTTGAATGTCGCGCGCGTACGACAAAAACAGCGCCGACATTTCTACTTCCATCGCGCCTTTTTCAGCCGCAGTGTTTGCCGCTGAAAGTCGTGCCATCAAGGCATCGGGGTCATACTGTGTTGACGACAGACCATGGTCGCCAGCACTAGCAAACGCTGCAAGCAATGCATTGCGACGTGCCCGGTCTCGCCCTGTTGTCCCCGTCCAGATGCCATCAAATTCCCGCGCGCGGTAAAATTCGGCAAGCACTTCGTCTTGAGCCACGCTCTCGGCGACAGCTTGACGGAAGGCAGTCGTTTGAGCCTGTGCGCCCTGTGGCGTGGTGGCAGCCACGGACAAGACAAAAGCAAACAGCACGCTAATGCGTGCAGCAAGATTGGTGGTCATTTTTCGTATCCCCTAGACGTTTGTGCGCAACAAAGCACAGATCGTTCAACACTCTCAAATCAATAGGCAGCAGCACCCAGCCATAGTCTATTCACAAAGCTGTCAGATCGCGACTGCGATTTCCAATGTGGGGCACGCACCACAACAGTTCTGGCACATTTGCAACATTTCCCATGTTATTCACAATCTGCGCAAAATTTCGCCTATTTCCCCCTTGATGGTGAATCCGGGCAGATAAGGGGGTTGGTCCACGATTCGTTTTGTGGCATACAACACTTGCATCTGGGGATAGATACGCAAATCGCTCGTGTAAACACGGGCTTACAGGCAAGCGACGGGACAGCGCTAAGATGACAAGTACAACAGCTTCGAGCATTTCTCGGCGTGGATTGCTGGGCGCCTTTGCGGCCACAGCAGTTGCAGCAGCCCCTACTTATTCCAATGCAGCCGGTTTTTTGCGTGGCGGTGGTGATATTCGCCGCCTCAAAATGTACTCCGGCCGGACTGGCGAAAGCATCGACACAATCTACTGGATCGAAGGTCAGTACATTGGCGAAGCTGTAACCGAAGTGAACCGGTTCTTCCGCGACTGGCGCAATGGCCAAAGCCACCAGATCGACACTCGCACCGTCGACATTATTGCCGCCACCCAAAACCTTTTGGACAGCGACCAGCCCTACACATTGATTTCTGGCTACCGGTCTCCGCAAACAAACGCGATGTTGCGGTCCAATTCATCTGGCGTCGCTCGTAACTCACTTCACCTGCAAGGTAAGGCTGCGGATCTGCGGATGCAGGGCCGTTCAGTTTCTCAGATGGCACGTGCCGCTGCCGCATGTCGTGCTGGTGGTGTTGGGCGCTACTCTGGGTCCAACTTTGTCCACATGGATTGCGGCGCGGTTCGCAGCTGGGGCAGCTAAACAGCCGCTTGGCGAACACGCACATTCAAATATTTAGTGAAGCCCGAACATCACTGTTCGGGCCTTTTTTGTGCCAACTCCAAATGAAAATGGTGGTATCGGTCCCAATTAGACGAAATCGAAATGGTTACGGAACGGCATTTCGCGCAGTCGCGTTCCTGTCGCGGCAAAAATCGCATTCGCAAGGGCCGCAGCCGCCGGTGGAACCGCAGGTTCACCCATACCACGGACATGTTCCCCCAATTCCAATGCACGCGTTTCAACACTGGGCACTTGGTACATGCGCATCGCTTCAAACCCATCAAAGTTCTGCTGGTCGCTCATCCCATCCGAATGGGTAATTTCAGCGGCAATAGAATGCCCCAAACCCCAAAGCGCACCACCGCTCATCTGACGGGAAAGCGTTTCAGGATCAACAATTTGCCCTACATTGGCGGCCACGAATACCTTGTCGATCTTTATTCCTCGGTCTGTGTTCGTCACCTCTACGACCTCTGCGCACGGCACGCCAAACGACATACAGAACGCAACACCTCGCCCGCGGTTTTCGCCCATAGATGGGCCACTCCACCCCGACATATCCGCAACGGCCTCTAGCACGGCACGCGCATTTTCGTCCCACGTCAGGCGAATGCGTTCTTCCATTGGGTCTGCCCCGGCCGCATGAATTAACTCGTCCAAGGCGCTGTCGTGGAAAAACCCGTTGCTCGACGCGCCAACACTGCGCCAACTTGAAATCGGGGCCAATTCAGGCGCGCGGTATCCAGTCACGCGATAATTGGGAATGCCAAAGGGTTGCTCCCATGCACCGGCTACAATCTGCGCGTCTGGTCCGGGTACCGACAAACCAATTCGGCTCATCTGGCTGGAAACGACTGACGGCATGGCGATACCTAGGTCCAACGTTTCGACCTGTCCGTCTTTTACCGTCCCACGCATCCGCGCCATTGCAATTTGGCGGGTGTAGTCGTGCGTCATATCTTCTTCGCGACTGTATGTGACCTTTACCGGCGTATCCGGCACTGTCATCGCGATCTCGGCCGCTTGTCTACAAACGTCCAGTTCCAAACGGTGCCCGAACGAGCCACCCATCATCAAAACATGGACATGAACGTCTTCCGTATCCATCCCTGTGATCTTTCCAACCTCGGTTTGTACAAACCGCGGCACCTGCGTCCCCGTCCAAACATCGACACGATCAGTCGAAACCTTCACGGTCGCATTGATCGGTTCCAATGGCGCATGGGCCAGGTAGGGTGCGCGGTACTCGGCGGTCACCACATCACCTTCGTCTAGCGCGTCCTCCACATCACCATCATCACGATATTGGCTGTCTTGTTTACCATCCGCGAACGCGGATTCTAACGCCGCCCAATGATCCGATTGCTCCGCAGGATAAGGCGCTCTGCTCCATCCCGCAGTCACCTGCTGCGCAGCCTGAAAAGCACGCCAGGTATTGTCGGCGATCACGCCAAACCCACCTGTCACAGCCACAACGGAATGCACACCGCGCATCGTCAGGGCCGCTTCATCGTTGATCCACCAACAGTCTCCGCCTTTGCGCGGGTTCGTGACAACTGTGGCATACAGCATATCTTCCAGTTCGAAATCGATCCCGTAGTCCTGCATCCCAGTGGATTTTGATACCGTATCAAGACGTTGCATTGGTTTTCCAATGTAGCGCCATTCGGACGCAGCTTTCAGATTAACATCCTGTACGGGGTCCAAGGTCGCGGCAGTCGCAGCCAATTCGGTGTAAGCGATTGCTGTGCCGTCTGGTAAAACCACCGTCCCACGTGTTGTGGTCATTTCCGCCACGTCGACGCCAGTCTGCTGGGCTGCAGCCGCTTTCAGCGTCTCCCGCGCCACGGCACCAGCGACACGTAGTTTTTCCCAACTGTCTGCCGTCGTGGTGGATCCGCCCGTAATCTGCATGCCCATAATTTTCATTGCTGCACCCATGATCGTGCGCATTGAATTGGCACCAAACCCTTCGTCTGTTGGCATAAATCCGGGGGCTTCTTCGCTCAGGGCGGTGTTGTAATAGGCGGGCGATGGCGGTCCGGGGTCAACGGTGACCTGATCCAAATCAATGTCCAGCTCTTCGGCAATCAATGCGGCCTGCACATGATAGGCACCCTGCCCCTTGTCCGCGCGCGGTGTAATCAAGGTCACCCCGTCCGACGTAATGCGCACATATTCGGTCAGCGCGGCGTCGCCCTCAGCCAAATCAGGTAAAAGCGGGTTTTCGACAGGCCGCTTATAAAGGTAAGCCCCAAACGCCACACCACCCAAAACAGCGGCCGACCCGATCAGGAATGTTCGTCTTGCGATCGTTTTTACACGTCCCATGCTCACGCCTCCCGCAATTTGGCAGCAGCCGTCACAATCGCTGCCCGGATTTGTGGGTAGGTCCCGCAACGACACAGGTTTCCCGACATTTCCGCATCAATATCTTCGTCGGTTGGATTTGGTATTTGCGCCAACATCGATGCGGCCTGCATGATTTGCCCAGACTGGCAGTACCCACATTGCGCCACCTGATGTTCCGCCCATGCCGCCTGAACCGCATGCATTTCAGCAGGAGTACCCAATCCGTTAATCGTAGTTACATTGGCTCCGACGGCATCCGCCGCCAACGTCTGACAAGACCGCACCGCAACCCCATCAAGATGAACCGTGCATGCACCACATTGCGCGATACCGCATCCATACTTCACGCCCTTGATGCCAATCTCATCGCGCAAAACCCAAAGAAGGGGCATGTCTTCTTCTACATCGACCTCGTGGGTCTTTCCGTCTACTGATAGTCGCATACCGCCTCCATTCGAGATTTTCGCCATGCTTTACATTTATTCATTTTTTGTCAAGATGCATTAATGGACCCTAACAACATCCCCCTTTTAGACGCCGCCCTTGACGTATTCCTGCGATACGGCTTCAAACGGACGACCATGGGTGACATTGCCAAGGCAGCAAACATGTCCCGCCCGTCCCTCTATGCCCGCTATGCCAACAAAGACGAAGTCTATGCTGCTGTCCTTGCACTTCACATCGACCGAACACTTTCGGCCTTGCAAAACGCTTGGACCAACAGTGAAACCTTAAGTGAAAAAATGGATTGCCTTTGGGACGTGTCTGTCTTGCCTGCCTTCGAAATCCTTAGGCAAAGCCCAGATGCTGCGGACATTATTGAAGGCGCTGAAACCCCAGCAGGCCAAGTAGCAATGGCGGCCGCCACACAACGTGTTGTCGAGGTTATCTCAGAGATACTTGTTCCGTTTGAAAGTGCGATTTCAAAACATAAACAGACCCCAGAACAGCTTGCCCGTTTCATCGATCTTAGTAAGCAAATGATGCTCCGCACCGCCAACGATACATCCGACCTTAAACAACAGTTTTCAACGCTCAAAGCCGCGGTCTTGGCGCTGACCCACTCACGTTAAATGTTCGCTGTTCGGGTTTCATTCAAACGGCTTGGCAAGTTCGCGGAAAACGGGCCGGACGCCATGGGGCGCCCTAACAAAAATCCTTGGACCACTTCGCAGTCGAGCCCAAGAACAGCGTCTAACTGAACCTGCGTTTCGACCCCTTCCACAACAACGCCACAGTTTTCTAACCGCGCGACACGCACCAACGCGTCTAGGATATGAATTTGCGCCGGATTCTCTTGTAAGGGCGCAATCAACATGCGGTCAATTTTTACGCGGTCGGGTCGGACCGATTGCAACGCAACGACAGAAGAATGCCCGGACCCGAAATCATCCAGATCTATCCGAATTCCTGCATTGCGGATCTTGTTCAAGACCCGGTCAAGATCTTCAGTGCGTTGATCCAGAAAAGACGTTTCGAGCAATTCAAACGAAATTGAATGATGCGGTTCTAGCTGTCGACTGACTTGTTCAACCAAGCCCGGCTGCATCAAACGTTCCATCGACACGTTAAGCGCAACAGTCGGTACTTCGAGCCCCGCCTGCGCCCAAGCAGTTTGTTGTTCTAGAACGTAATCAAGTACACATTCATCCATTCGTGCAGATAAACCTGCCGCTTGCGCCGCTGGAATAAACGCATCAGGCATCACAAGACCACGGGTCGGACAATTCCAACGCACCAAGGCCTCGGCACCGACCACTTGAAGCGTTGATGTATCAAATTGAGGTTGGAAATGGCAAATGACCTGCCCCGCGTCCATAGCCCCAGCAAGGTCATGATAGGTCGTAACATCAAGCTTCGAAACCAAACGCAAGCTTGGCGCAAACTGCCTAAAACAAGACCTCCCCGCCGATTTGGCAGCATAAAGCGCAACGTCTGCGTTGATAAAGGCTTCACTTGCATCGGCGATATCGCCAGACGAGATCACACAGCCAACGCTAAGCCCGATACTGCGCACATTTCCCTGCATAATCATCGGCTCTGCCATCTGGTCAATCATAGTTTGGCACAGCTCTCGAAGGGCGGTTTCGCCTTCAAAATGCTCGAGCAAAACAACGAATTCATCACCTCCGTTACGGCACACCAACCCGTCGTTCCCAATCAATGCACTCAGTGTATCCGCAACCCGGACCAATACCTGATCCCCCGCTGCGTGACCTAACTGGTCATTCACTTGCTTGAAATGATCGAGGTCTATGTGGATCACAGCAAATTCGTCATCAGGACCTAACCTGTCGATTAAGCTCATTGTGTGTTCGTCCAACAACCTTCTGTTTGCCAAACCGGTCAGTGCGTCATGCCGTGAGTCGTGCTCCAACAACTGGCGTGCCCGCTCCAATTCTTCCGTGCGCGCGTAGTCCTCTGTTACGTCGATATTGACACCCAACATCTTACCAGCCGTGCCGGACACTCCCACAAAACGAGAGGCGCTGCGCACATATCTAATTTCTCCATCGGGTCGTACGACACGGTAATCCGCATGAAAATCGCGCTGTTCCGCTAAAGCAAGGTCACTTTCCCTGACAGTTGCATCTCGATCATCGGGGTGCAGGTATGTCTCCCACAAATCTTCCGGGCGATTGTTTTTGTTGTCAGTCAGACCATAGATCTCAAGCAGGGTATCATCCCAATACACACTGGCTGTCGCGGAATCGTACTCCCAGACTCCAATCCCGGACACGCCAATCGCCAGTTGAAGCTTGTTTAGTAACTCCAACTGCTCAACCTCGCCCATTTTGAACGATGTTATGTCGGTGTCCAATCCAATCACCCGAGACGGAACCCCATCAGCCCCTTTAGAAACGACCTTTGCACGGCAAAGTATCCAACACCATTCGTCCGCCGCTACTTGGTATCGATATTGAAGATTTGCACTGTCCTTTTTCCCTTCGATGACCTGTACAAACGCCTCCTTCAGACTTGGCAAATCGTCTTCATGTACATTCATCCACCACCAATTTCCGTTGGCTTGGATATTTTGAAAAATGGTTGTGGCAGTATCAATCTGCCGGATCCGTTTCCATGCTCCCGACACGGTGAACTGATCCTTGGTTATGTCGAAGTCCCAGACACCGAGTTCCAAATGTTCCAGAAGCAACCTTAACCGCGTGCTATCAATCTTGGAGTTTGGTGTAAGCTGGCAGACTTGCCACTCCTCCCCATCAACATTGGATAACTGACTTACGGCAAGGCGGAACGGGCCACTCGGTAACAACACCTGCATGTCTTCTTCTGGTGTCAGGGCAAGCAATGCTTCATGTGTTGCAACACCTTTCAAAACATCCGAAAGGAATGCGCCGGCATAACACTCGGCCACCACGGGCACAATTTTCTTGAACGCATCATTAAATGAAACGATCAGCCCTTCCCGGTTAAAAATAACGGCAGGAAGCGCACTGTTCCCAGAAAACTCATCAAAATTTACTTCAGCATTGGTCAAACGATCTGGCCGTCCCTGTATTACTCTATTCACCCTAAGGCGTAGGAACTACCAGACAACACATCTAAAAGTGTTAACGCAAATGCTAAACAACGGTTTTTTTGCGAAAATTTGGCGGACCGTAGAGGATTCGAACCTCTGGCCTCTGCCTTCGGAGGGCAGCGCTCTATCCAGCTGAGCTAACGGTCCATTAATGTCGCTATAGCCGCACCCGCAGCGCGGTGCAACGGGTCACGCGAACAGTTTGTGACAAAGCTCCAACGCATCGACCAATGCATCAACTTCATCAGTTGTATTATACATCGCAAAAGACGCGCGGCACGTTGCACTTAGCCCTAAATGATCCATCAAAGGGCCCGTGCAATGTTGGCCAGCCCGTACAGCGACACCCTTCTTGTCCAACACCGTGGATATGTCATGAGCATGCGCAGCGCCATCCAATGTGAACGAGAAAATCGCGCCCTTGTTCGCCGATTGCCCCTGAACGTTCAGCCAGTTCAACCCGTCCAAACGGTCCCGCGCGTAATCACGCAAAGTGCGCTCATGGGCGGCGATGTTTTCCATCCCAATGCCCATCATATATTCAAGCGCCACGCCCAACCCGATCGTCTGCACGATACCCGGTGTGCCAGCTTCGAATTTCATGGGGGCGTCATTGTAAATCACGGCGTCCTTGTGGACCTCTTTGATCATATCACCGCCACCAATGAACGGGCGCATTTCAGCCATCCGTTCTGGGCGAATATAGATCGCTCCCGACCCTGATGGCCCGTACAATTTGTGCCCTGTAATGGGGTAAAAATCGCACCCCAATTCTTCAACGTTTACGGGCATGTGGACACTGGCCTGTGACCCGTCAATCATCGTCGCGATGCCCTTTGAACGCGCGACATCACAGACGGGCTTTACGTCAACAACTGTGCCTAACACGTTGGACATATGGGTGATTGCGATCAATTTAGTCTTCGGTGAAATCGCATCGATCACCTTTTGCGGGTCCAAATCGCCCTGTAGATCAATATCGACCCAAACCAATTTCACGCCCATGCGTTCCCGCAAGAAATGCCATGGGACGATATTGGCGTGGTGTTCCATAACCGACAGAATGATTTCATCCCCTGCCGTCAGGTTTTCCATTGCCCAACCATAGGCCACTAAATTGATGCCTTCGGTCGTGCCCGAATTCAAAACGATAGAATTCTCGTCGGATGCTCCAAGGAACTTGGCAATCACCCCACGCACACTTTCGTATTTTTCAGTGGCCAGATTGCTGAGGTAATGCAGTCCACGATGAACATTTGCATATTCTTCGGCGTATGCGGTCGTAATCGCATCGATTACAACCTGCGGCTTTTGCGCCGACGCGCCATTATCAAGGTAAACCAACGGCTTGCCGTTCACTTCGCGGCTCAGAATAGGGAAATCCGCGCGAACAGATGCTACATCAAACGTCATATCAGCTCCAAGTCAAAGCCAAGGCCCGTCAGGCCCGCAACAAAGGCTACGGTCGTCACTGCGACCAACCCTGCCAATAAAACAACAATCGCGGCCTTCCCGATTGAATTAAACCCATGTCCCGCATCGACGCCAAACGCCAAACCGCGGACAAGAACAAACACCCCGAACAACCAAACATACAAGGTCATAAACGGTAGAACAAAAAACGACACGAACACGGCGGCTTCGATGACAGCCAACGCGATCTGCAACATCGCAATCACGGACATGATCGCACTCAGGCTGCCCGTTCCGCCAAACCGCTTGCCAAACGCGTAAACTGCGTAGCCAAACACAAGCCCCATAATCACGGCAAGAATGCCCTGTTCAATTGGGCCGCCCATCACGATTTCGACGTTGGTGCCGTCCGCCATCTGCAAAATCCGCCGAGGCGCTTCCACAAATTGCATTTGAATGCCGGAAAACACGCTCGACAATACGGCCGAAAGGACGATCATCAGAACGGACCCATTCAACGGAATTCCAGCCGCCAAAACCAATCGCGACGCCTCGGCCGGGTCGCGAACGAACATCTTGGTAATCGTCCAAATGGAGGCCGCAGAAAAGTCCATCATGTTTCCTTTGACGTCTCGATAAGGCCGCTCACCCAGAACCAGATCAGAACAGCCAGCCAAATGAATCCAATAGCAACCGTACCGGGGTGCTCCACCCCGTTGAACCCAACCAAAAGCCCATAAAATAACGCGATCGGGGCCGCAGCGAGCCAGCCCCAAAAGACCGACAGCCGCGCGCCGTAGGCGTTCGCGCCGGACCGGACCACTTTGGTTAACACATAGGCGATAAACCCGATCAAGTAGAACATCAGCGGCGCGATCATCATCCACGCAAAGAAGGCATAGATGGTGTCTTGTTGAAAATCAGCCCCCGTCTGAACCGCATTGCGTTGCAGTGCCGGCAAACGGGACAGAAAGATCAGAAAGCACCCAATCATCAACCACGCAATTGCGCGGTCTTCACGAACCCCCATGTCCGCCAACCCGCGCACAACTTTGCGCGGGCCACGGTACATAGCAACGATATCGCGGCTGACAGGCATCAGCTGGCGCGCCGCGCCAACCAACCGTTCAAACGGTCGTAAAGCGCTTCGGACAAGGCTTCGTTGTCGATCTCGTCCAGTGCTTCTGCCAAGAACGCCAAAACCAGAAGATCCGTGGCTTCCTGCATCGGAACACCGCGTGACCGCAAATAATACAGCGCCTCTTCATCAATCGCACCAGATGTGGACCCGTGCGAACAGGCCACGTCATCGGCGTAGATTTCAAGCTCTGGCTTGGCCAAGAATTGGCTGTCGTCATCCAGCAACAAGGATTGGCTGATCTGATAGCCATCCGTCTTCTGCGCGTCCGCTTTTACAAGGATCTTACCTTGGAAAACCCCTGTCGCACCGTTGCGAAGAACCTTTTTGAACACCTGACGGCTTTCACAGTTCACCGCGTCATGGGTGATAAACACCGTGTCATCATGGTGGAAATCACCCCCATCACCGACGCATGCACCGGCGACAGTTGCATTCGCATCATCGCCCAGCAACTCGATCACGCATTCATTGCGTGTCAAAACGCCGTTCATGGTTAGTGTGAAAGACTTGAACGTGCTTTCCGTACCCAATTGCGCAAAAACACCCGTCGCAGCACGACGTTCATGGTCACGCCCCTGAATACGCACATGATGGAATGCTGCTGTATCTGCGATCTCAACTTCCAGCACAGTGTTAAACCGCGCGGCACCTGGTCCAGCTTCCAAAAGGGTCATTTCTGCCCCCTCTTCCAGCTTAATGCAATGATGCAAATACGCATCGGAACTATCTGATTTATGGTTATAAATCAGATTCACAGGCTTGGACACCTTTCCGGTGACGCGAATAACCAGGCCATCGGCGGCAAAGGCTGTGTTCAACGCAGTCAACGGGCGGTCTACTGGCGATTGGCCTTTGGCCTCTAGAACGCCAAAAACAGTCTTTGCCCAGTGAACGTCTTTTTCACCAGCGTCTGCCAAACGTTCAATTTCCAGCCCTTCAAGCGACAGGTCGTCAGATGCAGCCGCATCAAATTCACCGTCATTGAAAACGACGTTCAATCGATCAATGCCATCCCACGGGGCATCCTCGCCGGCATCGAAAACAGCCGCGGTTGGCGCTTCGATTTCGACCAAGGTCGCTGGCTTGGTGTATTTCCAGTATTCGTCGCGCGCATGGGGCAATCCCATGGCCTGCACCCGCACCAACGCCGCGGATCGGGCCTCAGCGATCCAGCCAGCCCCCACGGGCACGCTCAGGGCAGCCAAACGCGCGTCTGTCGCGTCTTGTTTCAGTTTCGGCAATGCCATTAGGCCACCTCCGCCAAAATGTCCGCATAACCGTTGTTTTCAACTTCCAACGCCAACTCGGGGCCACCCGTCTTTACGATACGGCCATCTGCCATGATGTGCACAACATCTGGTTTGATGTGGTCCAGAAGACGTTGGTAGTGCGTAATCACCAGGAACCCACGACCTTCGTCGCGCAGCGCATTCACGCCCTCTGACACCAGTTTCATAGCATCAACGTCCAGACCGGAATCCGTTTCGTCCAAGATGCACATTTTTGGCTCTAACATGGCCATCTGCAAAATCTCGTTACGTTTCTTTTCACCACCGGAAAAGCCAACGTTTACAGGGCGTTTCAGCATGTCCGCGTCAATCTTCAATGTCTTCGCTTTGGCGCGAATAACCTTCAAGAATTCAGCAGCAGACATTTCTTCTTCACCGCGTGCCTTGCGTTGTGCGTTCACGGCCGTGCGCAAGAATGTCATGTTGCCAACGCCTGGGATTTCAACTGGATACTGGAACGCCAAGAACAAACCGGCAGCCGCGCGTTCTTCTGCTTCCATGTCCAACAGTTCTTCACCACCCAAGGATGCGGACCCATCGGTTACCTCATAGCCGTCCTTGCCAGACAGCACATAAGACAACGTAGACTTACCGGACCCGTTTGGCCCCATAATTGCGTGCACTTTGCCAGGTTCAACTGTCAGGTTCACGCCCTTGAGGATCTGCTTATCCTCTTCTTCTAGTTTGACGTGCAAGTTCTTGATTTCCAGCATCTTATCCTCTTTCCATAGGCAAATGGAGGGCGCGCGTCACCGCGGCCCTCTGTAATAGGTTATTTCTGTATTTGTATTGTGTTGTTAGGTGACGAGCGTCGCGCTCGCCATCATATCGGCCACCCATGTGGGTGGGTAAAACCATGCGTAGACCTGCGGCGCCAGCGCCACCAAATCCGCCTCGAACAGGAACGCGCCCATAAAGCCCGCGACCTGTACCGGCATGACGGACTTGCGCAATCCCAAAATCAGCATCGCAAACCCGCTGATGATCACAGCCAGCACCAAGGATGTCGGAATGTCCGCCATAACGCTCGCTGCGTCGAACCCCTTTTCGGCGGCAAACGCCGTCGCGGTGTCCAGAAACGTGAAGTCCAGCCAACGTGCGGCGATCACGCTGACCGCCCCGACGACCAAAGCCAAAAGATACAGCAATATGCCGGCCTTTTTCTGCGTCGATTTCTGGCGCATCTTCACATTTGCTTTCGACAAGAAGCTGCGTTCGTCCCGCAGTTCCGCCAACCCCTCGCCCGGAACCGTCCAAGACGTGGTTTTTCCGGAATTGATGGTTTTCATCCTGTCTGCAAATGTCGTTGTGCTGACGGCCATAATCGAAATCCCCTTGTCGTATTGACGTAAAGGGTAAGTAAGGTTTCAGGCCAAAATTGGGCACTCCCGCGGCACCGTCGGGGCAGCCGCCAACAATTGACGTAACGTAACAGTCCGAAACCGCAAACGGGACCGAACGCATTGTAGGAATTGAGGTCAAATTTACATTCATCAAACTGCCCTTCACATCGTCTGGACGCTGGCCGCCATAAGCGCGGTCATCATCTCAGGTGTGGGGATCGTCGGTTTGACGTCGAAAATTGCGGCTCGCTCTACAAGGCGGATGGGCTGCGCGAACTCCTCAATAACCTTATATTTTGGGCGATCGATGTAATCGTCAACAATCACCGTCACTGGCGTCTTGGTGAACAACATCACAGTCAGGAAACAGGCAGCCCGAAAACGGCCGTCGATCAAAACAACATCGGGTTGTACAAACTCTTCGCTACGCCAAATGGACGTCGGGTAGTTATGCCATTGCGCAAAACTGGCGCGCGACTTTGGGTAAGCCCAAGCCTTGGTTTCGCCTACATCAACGAAATGTACGTTTACGTCCGACTCAGATGGGGTCTGTTGGAAAAACTCCACCATCATTGCGGCCCATTTCAAATCACACTCGACCGAAAAAATGGTCTTACCCGCCATCTGGCTGGCCAAGACAGTAGACCCACCGCTGCCGTATTCCAGAATAACATCAGCCTGTTCATAGGCACGGCGCACCTCGGCCTCGACCGCGGGCGGCATCGTAACCTTGGGGGCTGCAATCGCCCCTGTTGATGATGTCGCGTTCAGCGTGGTCATGACCCGCCCTCGGACAAAACCGCACTTGGCAAATGGTCGACAAACCGTTTTGCACAGTCCTTCGCAACAACATCACGGCGGGCCAATTCATCCAGACAATGAATCGCCAAATCATAGCTCTCAAAAACAATCGCAGACGCCACAGCCAGTTGTTTTAACTGATGGTCACTGATCACGGTCATATCTTCAAGGTTGCGCACATAGACCGCATCACCATCCAACATCTGCGACCCAATCTTTTTGCGGTCCAGCTTGCGCCATTGCGAATTCTTAACCGGCAACGACTTGTTGGTTAGCAATTTATGGAACTTGAACCCCTGCGCGCGCAGTTCCAAATCAACCTCGGCCCACAACGGTTCATCCTCGTACATCCGGTGGAACCGAACCTCTGGGATCACAGCAATAGCCTCTGCCAATTTGGCTCTTCCGCCCTGCAAAACTGCCAGCTCGCCACCCTGTAGGTCCATTTTCAACAAATCAACTTGCGGCAGGTCGTCCAACGTATCGATCTCGATCAGGTCGACATCCATTTCTGTCACGGTCTTTTGGTACCACCGCTCGCGGCCCAAAAAATCGGCACTCGGTTTGTGGATCTTGAACAGCGACGACAGGACCGCAAATTCATGGGCATAAAACGTCGCTGGTCCCGCTGGCCCCACAGCCTGCGGGAAATACGTCGCCTTTGCGTCTTGTGCCTTTTCCAATTCGGCAAACGCCCGTGGGTTCGGCTCGAACCCCCAAACGTGGCACATGTCGTGTTCCAACAGCAGTTGGTAATCGGGCACATTAATAGGATTGGCCCCTACATCGAGGATCTTCATATCCTCTGGGTCCAAAACTTCCCGAAGGAAGCCGAGCCTATGAAGTGCCGAACGGCTCATCCAGCTACTCCCGCCCAACGGTGACAGCTGTGCCTGACGCACTCACCATCAACATGTTGTTGATCACTTCGTAATCCAGATCGACCCCAACAACCGCATTGGCGCCAACGGCAACCGCCCGCTCTTCCATCTCGCGCATTGCCGTTTCGCGTGCCTTGCCAAGCTCTTGTTCATAGGCCGCAGAACGGCCACCCACGATGTCGCGAATACCCGCAAACACATCCCGAAAGATGTTTGCACCCAAAATGGCCTCACCTGTCACAATGCCCTTATAGGCCGTGATGCGATGCCCTTCGATGGATGGGGTCGTCGTAACAATCATTGTTGTCTCGCCTTATAGACCCGGACCGCGACTTGAACCGCGCCGTAAAACACAGCGAAAATCAACGCATCCCGCACCGCATCCCCGATCTCTTTGGACCCAAAGAAGAAATAGGTCAGCAGGAAATACACGCCAGTCGCGATAAGAATATTCGCTATGAGTGGGGCAGCAGTTCGCATGGTTTAACCCACAGACCCTTCCAATGAAATCGCTACAAGCGCCTGCGCTTCCATCGCAAATTCCATCGGCAACGCCTGAAGAACTTCCTTACAGAACCCGTTGACGACCAAGGCCACGGCCTCTTCTTCGTCCATCCCACGGCTGCGGCAATAGAACAGCTGATCATCATCCACTTTTGATGTGGTCGCTTCGTGCTCCACCCTAGAAGAGTTATTCTTCACCTCGATATACGGAACCGTGTGCGCTCCGCACTTGTCGCCAATCAGCAGGCTGTCACACTGGGTGTAATTGCGGCTGTCTTTGGCTTTTGGGTGCATGGATACCAATCCACGGTACGTGTTCTGCGCCTTGCCAGCCGAAATCCCCTTGGAAACGATGCGAGATTTGGTGTTCTTGCCCAAATGCACCATCTTCGTACCGGTATCAGCCTGCTGCATGTTGTTGGCAATCGCGATGGAATAAAACTCGCCTTGGCTGTCATCACCGCGCAAAATGCACGACGGATATTTCCACGTCACAGCAGACCCAGTTTCCACTTGCGTCCACATCACCTTAGACCGATCCCCACGGCAATCCGCACGTTTCGTCACAAAGTTATAGATGCCGCCTTTGCCCTCTTCATCACCAGGGAACCAGTTCTGAACAGTGGAATATTTCACTTCGGCGTCGTCCATGATCACGATCTCAACCACGGCGGCGTGCAGCTGTGCCACATCCCGCTTCGGCGCCGTACAACCCTCAAGGTAGGACACATAGGCGCCCTCATCACAAATGATCAACGTGCGTTCAAACTGGCCTGTGTTTTCCGCGTTGATGCGGAAATACGTGGACAATTCCATCGGGCATTTGGTGCCCTTGGGGATGTAAACAAACGACCCGTCAGAAAACACCGCGCTGTTAAGCGTCGCGTAAAAATTATCCTGCACCGGAACCACAGACCCAAGGTACTGCTTCACCAGCTCTGGGTGATCCTTGATCGCTTCAGAGATGGAACAGAAAATAACGCCAGCTTTAGCAAGCTCATCCTTAAACGTTGTCCCAACAGACACTGAATCGAACACCGCATCCACGGCAACCTTGCGCCCTTCGGCAGGTGCATCTTCTGCACCCTCGACGCCAGCCAAGATCATCTGTTCTTTCAGCGGAATGCCCAGTTTTTCATACGTCGCCAACAACTTCGGATCGACCTCGTCTAATGACTTTGGCTTCACTTCCATCGATTTCGGGCGCGCATAGTAATATTGGTCTTGGAAATCGATCTTTGGGTAATCGACCATCGCCCACTCGGGCTCTTTCATTTCCAACCAACGTTTGTAAGCAGCCAAACGCCACTCCAACATCCACTCTGGCTCTTCGTTCTTTTCGGAAATCAAACGCACGATGTCCTCGGACAGACCTTTGGGCGCGTATTCCATTTCAATATCGGTTTCCCAACCGTATTTATACGTGCCCGACAGCTTTTGAACCGCATCGACCGTATCCTGATCGACGCCATCCTTGGCTTCCATCACCTGATCACCTGCTTCCATAACACTCATGCGTTCTTCCTCATCATGTCTGCGTTCCTCACCCGTTTCGGGCGCGATGCCGCTCAAATTTCTGCGTCCAGACATCCACAAACCGTGTGACGTCCGTTTCTGTTGTCTCTGGCCCCAACGACACGCGAATGGCGCTCGCCGCTTGGTCCTCGTTATATCCCATGGCCATCAGCACGTTGCTGGCCTTCACCTTGCCGCTCGAACACGCCGAACCAGCAGAGATCGCGATTCCCGCCAAGTCCATCGCCATCACTTGCGTTTCCCCTTTCCAACTAGGGGTTAACAGGCATGACGTATTCGGTAAGCGGGCAGCGTCTTTCCCGACTAAAATAGTCTCTTGTGACGCAGCCTCAACCCCACTTTCTAGAATATTTCTAAGTTTCTCAACTCGGCCCCAAACACCAGCCTCTAAATCGGCGACCGCCGCCGTGATGGCAGCCCCCAAACCGGCAATACCAACAACGTTTTCGGTCCCCGAACGGCGGCCCATTTCTTGCCCCCCGCCCGTTATTTGAGCCGCAATATCTGTGCCTTGTGGAAACACCAAAGCACCGACGCCTTTAGGCCCGCCAAATTTATGTGCCGATAAAAACGCCATCCCCACGCCGGACCACGAAAACGCAAACGGGATGCGCCCGATGCCTTGGCTTAAGTCGCTCACCGCCAGCCCTTGGGGCAAGTCCTGAATGATACCAGTTTCAGAATTGGCCAATTGCAAAACAGACGTCGCAGGGTCACTGACCGCCACGCGGCCCAGTTCATCTACTGGCAAACAGGGGTCTGCCCAACCCAGCACCGCATCATGCTCAATCAACGCGGCCTTCAACCCGCGCCCCTTACAGGCCAAGGCCGCAGCCTCAGTCGCACCAGACACAAACACAATATCCGCACCAGAGGCGCCGATCGCATCTGCAACCTGCGCCCGCGCCGTTTCAACCAATCCCTTGGCTGCACGCCCCTCAGCATGCACCGACGACGGATTGCCGGCCAAATCCATGGCAGCAATCATCGCTGCCTTGGCCTCCGCCCGAATGGGCGTGGTCGCGTTATGATCCAGATAAATGCGGTTCACCGGTCGTCCCTCAGTCGTCCACAACCTCAAACAAATTCGGCACAGCAGGACACGGGGCCAGCCCGTTTCCAACCACATCCGACAGTCGGGTCTGGTGCAAAAATACGTAGACATGGGCGCTTAGCCCTTCCCACAACCGGTTAGTCATGGATTGCGCACGGCTCCCGGACAACGCCCCAGACGCGCCTGCCCCCTGATGCATCGCAGACACCGTTTCATCAACGGCCCCCAAGATATCAACAACGCGAATTTCAGACGCGGGTTTTGCCAAGCGGTATCCACCGCCCGGCCCACGCACACTTTCCACCAGTTCGGCGCGGCGCAGTTTTACAAATAACTGCTCCAAATAGGGTAAAGACACGTCCTGACGTTTGGACAATTCCCCAAGATTCACCAATGCACCTTCGGGCTGCAGCGCAATATCGGCCAGTGCGACCATGGCATAACGCCCTTTTGTGCTTAATTTCATGACCTTCGCCCCCCATGACCCGATGCTGGGCGTTGACGCGGCCCTTACACACCTTTAATTCAAGACAACCCAAGCGCCTATTCCGGCGCATGCGGTTTAGAATCCTTCTAAGGTGCCTGAGCGTTTTCGTCAACAATAGCACCGCCCGCCGATACGACTAAATGACCGAAACGAACTGAAGAACGGACCAATATGCCCGAAGTCATCTTCCCCGGCCCCGAAGGCCGCCTCGAAGGCCGCTATCACCCACAAAAAGACCGTGACGCACCGATTGCCATCGTATTGCACCCGCATCCGCAGTTTGGCGGAACGATGAACAACAAAGTCGTCTACAATCTGCACTACGCATTCTACAACATGGGCTTCACCGTATTGCGGTTTAACTTCCGTGGCGTTGGACGCTCTCAGGGTGAATACGACCAAGGTGTTGGCGAATTGTCAGACGCGGCCTCCGCGCTCGACTACCTTCAATCGATGAACAACAACTCCAAACATTGCTGGGTTGCTGGCTTCTCGTTTGGCGCTTGGATCGGCATGCAGCTTTTGATGCGCCGCCCAGAAATCACAGGTTTCATCTCCGTTAGCCCACCGGCCAACATGTATGACTTCAGCTTCTTGGCACCCTGCCCGTCCTCTGGCCTGATCATCAACGGCGCCGCGGACCGCGTGGCCCCACCGGCTGATACTGTGAACCTCGTGAACAAGCTCCACGAGCAAAAAGGCATCACCATCACCCACGACGAAGTCCCGGGCGCTGGCCACTTCTTTGAAGATCCGCACATGGATCCAATGATCGACACGGTGCAAACCTACGTCAAACGCCGACTGACAGAGACAACCCGCTAACATGGGTATGCTCGACGACATGGCCGATGACATTGCGCAGAAGGCCCTGAAAGACGAAACCGCATCGGGCGACGAAACCATCGTCGCCCAAATCGGCGAAATCCTCGGGTCTTCTAGCCAAACACTGCAAGAGGCATATTTGACAGCAATCCGTGTACGGCGCGCTGAAAAACGTGCCCGCGACCTTCTTGCCAGCCGCGGCCACAGTGAATGACATTCCAAGAGGCAGATCACATCCTGATCCCGCTTCTGGACGGCACACATGCGCAGGCACAGGTCGTGCGGGTAAATCAAGATCGGCTCTTGATCCACCTCACGGCAACACGCGCCACGCAACAGACAAAAGTCTCACCGATCCCCGCGAAGCGTGTTTTGGCGACCGTGCGGGTTGACAAGACTTCCCTATCCACGGACCAGTGGCCCGTAATTGGCTATGAAAGCCGCCCCCACGGTATCACAACATCCCCGCAAGATTTGACAGACGGCGATGCTTTGGACCCTGCGATTGTTGAAGCCTTCGCCAATGCCTTGAATGGCTTGTATCCATGGGATGGCTTTCCCGACCCTGATTTCTTCACCCAATTTTTGCGCCGCCCCGCTCAACTTCCAGACGGCGTCCGCATGTCGACCGATTTCCCAACACCGGATCCTTAATGCCAATCCCAACACCCGCCGACCGCCTGCCAGCCCAAATGGCCTTCCTGACCGAAGCCGACAAACTCAAATCCGTCATCCGTGCCAATGTCATCTCCGATGGGTCACGGTTCGAAAACACAGCAGAACACAGCTGGCACCTTTGCCTCTGGGCCGTAATTTTTGCAGACCAGTCAAACGGCGCGAACATCCCGCGTGTTATTCAAATGTTGTTGCTCCACGATCTTGTGGAAATCGATGCGGGCGACCACCCCATCCACCTTGCCCACGACGAAACGGCAGTACAAACCGCCGAACGCAAAGCTGCAGACCGCCTGTTCGCGCTGCTGCCCGCGGATCAAACCGTTGCTTTCCGCACCCTGTGGGATGAATTCGAAGCCGGAAAATCCACAGACGCGCAGTTCGCCCGTATGATCGACAAAGCCGCGCCGATGTTCTTGGAACTGGCCAATCCTGTCCTTGGCCCTGCCGAACGCGACATTTTGCATTCTATCCAAACAACCGGCCGGTTCGCCCACCTGAAAAATGACTGGCCTGAACTCTATGATGTTGCTGCCGCCATGCTGAACCGTCGCACGCCTGTCATGTCAGACACCTTCGCGGCCCGCCTACGGTTCGTGATGGAAGCTGACACCCTAAAAACCGTCCTGCGCGGCACCCCGCTTTGCGACGGGTCTCGGCGTGAAAATTCGGGCGAACATTCATGGCACATCATGCTGTGGGCCTTAACCTTGGCCGAACACAGCCATGTTCCCATCCGCCTCGACATTGTGTTGATGATGCTCTTGCTCCACGACCTCGTGGAAATCGACGCCGGCGACAACCCAATCCATGGTGATTACGACCAAGCCGCTGTGGAAGCCCAAGAACAAGCCGCAGCTGACCGTTTGTTTGGCATGTTGCCAGCCAACCAACGGGATGAACTACGCGCTATTTGGGAAGATTTCGAAGCCGTCAAAACCAACGAATCCATCTACGCGAAATCGTTAGACCGCGCACAGCCTTTGGTCTGCAATCTGGAATCAGGTGGCGGCTCGTGGAACGACTACAACGTCACCCGCGAACAACTGCAAACCCGCGTTGGCGACAAAGTTTTGCGCGGTGCGCCCGCTGTTTGGGGGTATCTCGCCCCCTTGATCGACACGTGGTTCACCGCAAACCGTTAAGGTTTTCTAAAAATCAAAATCAGGTTGTTCGCGGGCATCTCTTGTGCGCGAACAAAGTCTAGCCCAGCCCCTTTCGCAATCGCCTCAACCCACTTGTCATCTTTGTACCCAACCTCTGGGTCCGCGGCACGAATACCTGCATCAAAACTGACGTCGCCTTCGCTGATCAACTTTCCGTCCCGTTTGAATGGCCCGTACACGCAAAGTTGCCCATCTTTGTTCAATGCCTGCGCAGCCTCTGCCAACAAAACCGAAACCTCGGCTTCACTGATTAAGTGAAACAGGTTGGCAACAACAATCAGATCAATGGCCGCGATAGTGCCACCCCAACCTGATTGCGTCGCGTTCAACAGGATCGGCGCCGCAATGTTAGAAAGGCCGCTGTCCGCCCTATACGCATCGATGCTAACCATGCGAGTGTGTTCAACCTCAGTCGGTTGCCACTTGATCGTCGGCATCGCCTTGGCAAAGGCCAAAACGTGCTGTCCGGTTCCGCTGGCGATCTCCAACGCGTTTCCTTGCGCTGGCGCAATTGCAGTGAGGGCTTCACATATTGGAGTCACATTCCGCACCGCTGACGGCGCATGTAACTTACCACTTTCATCCGTCTCATTCGCAATTGATGCTTTAGGTGGTGGTGTACGGATTTGCATTTTTAGTGGCCTTCTTTGTGTAGGGCGGTCCCAATTGGCGCGCCAATTCTGGCCATCCCTCTTTAACTCTACATACGTTGGACCCATACTGAAACCATACCAAACCCATACCGGACCCATACGCCAGTTTTGAAGTAAATCGCAAAACTGTATACAATTGCATACTGCCCTCTTCCCTTGACACCTTGGTTGCGCTAACCAACGGTCAGACAAACGTTACAGGTAAGGGAATCCCCGCATGGATAAGATTAAAGTCAAAGGACCCATCGTCGAAATGGACGGCGATGAAATGACCCGCATTATGTGGGCCTTTATCAAAGACAAACTCATTCTACCTTACCTAGATCTCGACCTGCTGTATTACGATCTCGGGATGGAAAACCGCGACGCAACCGATGACCAAGTCACCATCGATGCTGCTGAAAAGACTAAGGAAGTTGGCTGCGCCGTTAAATGTGCGACCATCACGCCCGACGAAGGCCGCGTCGAAGAATTCGGCCTCAAAAAGATGTGGAAGTCGCCCAACGGCACCATCCGCAACATTCTTGGCGGCGTGGTATTCCGCGCCCCGATTATCTGTAAAAACGTACCCCGTCTTGTCCCCGGCTGGACCAGCCCCATCGTCATCGGCCGCCATGCATTTGGCGACCAGTACAAAGCCACGGATATGAAATTCCCTGGACCTGGCAAACTGACCATGAAATTCGTCGGCGAAGACGGCACCACCATCGAAGAAGAAGTCTACGACGCCCCATCATCAGGCGTTTACATGGCCATGTACAACCTCGACAAATCCATCGAAGATTTCGCTCGGGCTTCGTTTAACTATGGCCTCAACCTTGGTTGGCCTGTGTACCTGTCCACCAAAAATACCATTCTAAAACAATATGATGGTCAGTTCATGTTGATCTTCCAACGGATCTTTGACGAAGAATTCAAAGACAGGTTCGAAGAGGCCGGCATCTGGTACGAACACCGCTTGATCGACGACATGGTGGCATCGGCCATGAAATGGTCTGGCAAATTCGTTTGGGCCTGCAAAAACTATGACGGCGACGTTCAGTCAGACACCGTCGCGCAGGGTTTTGGCTCCCTTGGCCTCATGACATCGCAACTGATGACACCGGATGGTAAAATCGTAGAGGCCGAGGCCGCACACGGCACCGTCACCCGCCACTACCGTCAACATCAGGCTGGCGAAGCAACATCGACCAACTCCATCGCCTCCATCTATGCATGGACAGGTGCCCTCAAACACCGCGCGAAACTGGACGAGAACGAAAAGCTTACCCGTTTTGCGGAAACTTTGGAAAAGGTCATCGTCGACACGGTTGAAAGTGGCTTTATGACCAAAGACTTGGCGTTGCTTGTTGGTCCAAACCAAAGCTGGCTCACGACCGAAGGGTTCCTTGAAAAGATCGATGAAAATCTGAACAAGGCGCTTGGTTAATCCGCTACCTATCCTATCGTTTAGGCCGCCTCATGTTGGGGCGGCCTTTTTTCTGGACAGCGATTGGCTTGGGCCATAGCACAGGTTCATGACACAGCCAGACCTTATCCCCCCCAAAGACCGCCCTCGCCGCCACACAATATTGGAAGACGCACAGGGCCTGTTGACCGGAACAACAATGGCCGCCACGTCGTTGATTTTCCTTACGCATTTAGGGCTCATCACGGGGCAAACTGCCGGTCTCGCACTTTTGCTGTCCTATATCACCGGTTCTTCGTTCGCTTTGATGTTCTTCCTTGTGAACCTTCCGTTTTACTGGCTTGGCTATCACCGAATTGGCAAACGCTTTGTCATAAAAACTGTGATCGCGGTTGTCCTTGTGTCCGTCTTTACCGAAGTGTTCCCTCCGCTGATGCAGTTTGAAAACCTTAACCCCATTTATGGCGTGATCATTTTTGGACTTCTTAGCGGCGCCGGCCTGCTGGCCATTTTCCGACACGGTGCAAGCTTGGGCGGCGTCGGCATTTTGGCAATCTACATTCAGGAAAAAACCGGATTTCGGGCGGGGTTTGTTCAGCTGGGGTTTGATGCCTGCATTTTTCTGGCAGCCTTCTTTGTGCTTGAACTTAACGCCGTCCTATTGTCGATGTTGGGCGCGCTAATTGTGAACCTTGTGATAACCTTTAACCATCGCAAAGATTGGTACGTCGCAACATAAACCACAGCATATAGGTTCGCCATGCCCACACACTTCATTACTCTTTTGGTCGCTGTCATATGCGAAACAATTGGCACCACAGCTTTGCAAGCCAGCCAACAGTTCACCAAACTCGGGCCTTCTGTCATTGTGGTGGTGGCCTATGGCTTGGCGTTCTACCTTCTGGCGTTGACCCTCAAACACATGCCCGTCGGCATTATGTACGCTATTTGGTCAGGCTCTGGGATCGTGCTTATCGCACTCATCGGCTGGGTCGTCTTCAGACAAACCCTCGACCTGCCCGCGATTATTGGCATGACCCTTATCCTTGTAGGTATCCTTGTCATCCAACTTTTCAGCAAAACGGCGGTTCATTAGGGCCAATTAGGCCTCAAAACGCGCCAATCCAAACATCTTGCGCGCCTTAGGCGCACAATAAGGTCACGCCCCCTTTGCTTTTGAGCGCAGGCGCGTTATGGCCCGCCCAACAGTTTTTCAGTCTCGCCGAGTTTCCGTGCGCGACAGCTTTAAAAGGACGCCTTTAATGGAACTCCGCAATATCGCCATCATCGCCCACGTTGACCACGGCAAAACCACACTCGTGGACGAGCTGCTGAAGCAATCAGGCACTTACCGCGACAACCAGGCCACAACCGAACGCGCCATGGATTCCAACGATCTGGAACGCGAACGCGGTATCACCATCTTCGCCAAACCTACGTCTGTCGAATGGAAAGGCACACGGATCAACATCGTTGATACTCCGGGCCACGCCGATTTCGGCGGCGAAGTTGAACGTATTCTGTCCATGGTTGACGGTGTGGTTCTGCTGGTTGATGCGGCCGAAGGCCCTATGCCACAAACCAAATTCGTAACATCCAAGGCTTTGAAATTGGGGTTGCGCCCAATCGTTGTTGTCAACAAGGTCGACAAACCGGACGGCGAACCAGACCGCGCGCTGGACGAATGTTTCGATCTGTTCGCAAACCTCGAAGCAACCGATGAACAGCTTGATTTCCCATCTATGTATGCGTCTGGCCGTTCTGGCTGGGCTGATATGGAACTGGACGGCAAACGCGACGGCCTAGACGCGCTCTTCGATCTTATCATCGATCACGTCCCTGCCCCGGCACAGGTTACAGAAACCGACAAACCTTTCACCATGCTGGCCACAACATTGGGCGGTGACCCGTTCTTGGGTCGCTTGCTGACAGGCCGTGTCGAAACCGGCACTTTGCAGGCAGGCCAAACTATCAAGGCAATGTCGCGCGATGGCACCTTGATCGAAAACTTCCGTTGCACCAAAATTTTGGCGTTCCGCGGTTTGGAACAAACCGCAATCGATACTGCCGAAGCTGGCGACATCGTTTCGATCGCTGGCATGACCAAAGCAACCGTTGCCGACACACTCGCCGACCCATCCGTAAACGACGCGATCCCCGCCCAGCCAATCGATCCGCCCACTATCACCGTGACCTTTGGCATCAACGATTCCCCACTTGCGGGTCGTGACGGCAAAAAGGTTCAATCCCGCGTCATCCGCGAACGTCTGATGAAAGAAGCAGAATCCAACGTCGCTATCAAAATCAGCGACACCCCTGGCGGTGATGCATTCGAGGTCGCCGGTCGCGGCGAACTTCAAATGGGTGTTTTGATTGAAAACATGCGTCGTGAAGGTTTCGAACTTTCCATCTCACGTCCACAGGTTTTGTTCCAAGAAATCGACGGCGTCCGCATGGAGCCCATCGAAGAAGCAACCATTGACGTTGATGACGAATATTCCGGCGCCGTGATCGAGAAGATCACAGGTGCGCGTAAAGGCGAGTTGGTCGAAATGAAGCCAGCCGGTGCAGGCAAAACCCGCATCATCGCCCACGTTCCGTCCCGTGGCCTTATTGGTTACCATGGCGAATTCCTGACTGACACGCGCGGCACAGGCGTTATCAACCGTGTGTTCCACGACTGGGCTCCGCACAAAGGTAAAATACCGGGCCGTCGCGCTGGTGTTCTGATTTCTATGGAAAACGGAACATCGGTTGCCTTCGCCCTTTGGAACCTTGAAGATCGCGGCAAGATGATGATCGGCGCACAGGCTGACGTCTACACTGGCATGATCATCGGCGAACACAGCCGTGAAAACGATCTGGAAGTGAACCCTCTAAAGGGTAAAAAACTCACCAACGTTCGTGCCTCTGGTACAGACGAAGCGGTACGCCTCACCACGCCAAAGATCCTGTCTTTGGAAGAAGCCATTGCCTATATTGATGACGATGAGCTGGTAGAAGTCACACCGAACTCCATTCGTTTGCGCAAGCGTTACCTCGACCCACACGAGCGCAAACGTCACGCGAAAGCAGGCTAACCGCTTCGAACCGAACATAAAGAAAAGGCCCGCTGCGATATTTTCGCAGCGGGCTTTTTTCATTCTAAATTAGAACCTTACAGAACGACCCTCGTGTGTCGCCGGCCCCTCAAAGAGCTTCCAACACACCGCGCGCAGCAGCAATAGCCTCGTCCGCGTTCTCCGCCGACGCGCCACCACCTTGAGCCATATCAGGGCGACCACCGCCACCCTTACCACCCAACAACGGTACAGCCGCGCGCAATACATCAACCGCAGACACACGATCTGTCAGATCCGCGGTCACGCCAGCCGCCACAGCTGCTTTGCCGCCAGCGTCCGCAATCAACAACACAACACCGCTGCCGACACGTTCTTTGAACTGGTCAACAAGCGCTGGCAAATCTTTACCCGTCACGCCGTCCATAACCTGTCCAATAAACGCCACGCCATTCACATCGTCCTGTGCAGGGCCATTGTCGCCACCGCCACCCATTGCCAACTCGCGGCGTAATTGTGCCACTTCGTTGGCCAGAGCCTTGCGTTCATCCATCAACGTTTTCACACGCTCGGACACCTCAGCGCCCTTGGCTTTCAACAAGCCCTCAACAGCGCCAAGTGTAGCATCGCGGTCGCGCAGATGATCCAACGCAGCCTGACCAGTCAACGCTTCGATCCGGCGCACACCAGACGACGACGCGCTTTCAGATGTCAGGGCAAACACACCAATGTCGCCTGTGCGCGACACATGTGTACCACCACACAATTCAATCGAATACGTCTGGCCATCAGGGCCTTTACCCGTGTCCGCCGCGCCCATGGAAACCACACGAACTTCGTCGCCGTATTTCTCACCAAATAGCGCCTGCGCACCAATCGCGCGCGCGTCATCAGGTGTCATGATCCGTGTCGTCACTGGCGTGTTCTGCTGAATGTATCGGTTCACATCCTGCTCGACACTGCTCATCTGTGCGGGTGACATTGCATCGTTGTGGCTGAAATCAAACCGCAGACGATCAGGGGCATTCAACGACCCACGCTGCGCTACGTGATCGCCCAGTGCCTCGCGCAATGCTTCGTGCAACAGGTGCGTCACCGAGTGGTTCGCCTGAATAGCTGAGCGACGGTCATGATCAACCGACAGCTCCGCGCCCTGCCCAGCTGTTAGCGTGCCTTCAGTCACTTTCGCCATATGCAAGAACAGCCCAGCCACCTTTTTGGTGTCGGTCACAGTTGCAACGCCGCTGCTCGTTTTGATCGTGCCTGTGTCGCCGACCTGACCACCGGATTCCGCATAAAACGGTGTCTGGTTGAAAATCAGCGTGACTTCATCACCGGCCTTGGCTGTGTCTGTTGCATCAGCCCCGTTCACGATGGCCAGCAATTGGCCCTCGGCAGTTTCGGTTTCATACCCGAGGAATTCAGACACGCCATGCTGATCAACCAGATCAAACCAAATCGTTGCATCAGCCGCGGCACCCGTTCCAGACCACGCTGCGCGCGCTTTCGCTTTCTGATCTTCCATCGCGGCATCAAACCCATCGGTATCCACACCGTGGCCCTTTTCGCGCAAAGCATCCTGCGTCAGATCAAGCGGGAACCCATACGTGTCATATAGTTTGAACGCCGTTTCGCCCGGGAGATCAGCGCCCTCTGGCACATCTACCAACGCATCATCCAATAGTTTCAATCCACGGTCCAACGTGGTCTTGAACCGGATTTCTTCGTTCAACAACGTGTCTTCGATCAACGTCTGGCCCTGCCCCAACTCGGGGTAAGCAGCGCCCATCTGTTGAACCAATGCCGGCACCAATTTGTGCATCACTGGGTCTTTCGCCCCCAGCAGGTGCGCGTGACGCATGGCGCGGCGCATAATGCGGCGCAACACATATCCACGGCCTTCGTTCGACGGCAACACGCCTTCGGCGATCAGGAACGACGTAGACCGAAGGTGGTCAGAAATCACACGGTGATGAACGTTTTTGTCGCCAAACGGGTCCGTGTTAGTGGCATTCGCAGACGCCTCAATCAACGCGCGGAACAAATCGGTTTCATAGTTGTCATGCCCGCCCTGCAACAACGCAGCGATGCGCTCTAGGCCCATTCCCGTATCGATGGACTGCATGTCCAGCGGTTTCATTGTGCCATCTTCGAACTGCTCGTTCTGCATGAAAACAACGTTCCAGATCTCGATGAAGCGATCGCCGTCTTCTTCCGGTGAACCCGGAGGGCCACCCCAGATGTGATCGCCGTGGTCATAGAAAATCTCGGTACATGGCCCACAAGGGCCAGTTGGCCCCATCCGCCAGAAATTGTCGTCCGTAGCGATGCGGATGATCCGGTCTTCCGGAACACCAATTTTCTTCCACATCTCGAACGCTTCGTCGTCCGTGTGGTAAACTGTGGTCAGCAATTTCGATTTATCGATGCCGAAATCTTTGGTTAGCAATTCCCAAGCAAATGGAATTGCTTCGGTCTTGAAGTAATCCCCAAACGAGAAATTCCCCAGCATCTCAAAGAACGTATGGTGGCGCGCGGTGTAGCCCACATTGTCCAAATCATTGTGCTTACCGCCGGCACGCACGCATTTCTGCGATGTTGTAGCACGCTGGTAGTCGCCCGCTTCAACACCGGTAAACCGGTTTTTGAACTGCACCATACCTGAATTGGTGAACATCAATGTTGGGTCATTGCGCGGCACCAATGGGCTTGAAGCCACGGCCTCGTGACCTTGACGTTGAAAGTAATCAAGGAAGGTAGAGCGGATGTCGCTAAGGCTGGTCATAACGCAAGCTTTCGTGGCGGTTTAAACTGATTTTCCATCAGATAACGGCCACCTAACAGCAAGTCCACAGTCATACGAAAAAGGGCCGCATCATAGCGGCCCTTAGTGTTGTTTAGATGCAGTGTTGGTTAGTCTTCCAACAGTGCGCCATCATCTTTTTCTTCGGCGGCCGGTTGGAAGTCGAAATCAAGGCCATGCGCCGCGCGAATTTTATCTTCAATCTCGAGAGCAATGTTCGTGTTTTCCTTAAGGAACGTTTTCGAATTTTCACGCCCCTGCCCGATACGCTCGTCTCCATAGCTAAACCATGATCCCGACTTCTCGACCACGCCAGCCTTCACACCAAGATCCAACAATTCGCCCATTTTCGAAATACCTTCGCCATACATGATGTCGAATTCAACCTGTTTGAACGGCGGTGCCACCTTGTTTTTAACGACTTTCACACGTGTTGCGTTACCAACAACTTCGTCGCGATCCTTCAATGAGCCAATACGGCGAATATCCAAACGTACGGAGGAATAGAATTTCAACGCGTTACCGCCGGTGGTTGTTTCGGGGGACCCGAACATAACACCGATCTTCATCCGGATTTGGTTAATAAAGACCACAGTACAATTTGTGCGATTAATAGAACCGGTCAATTTGCGCATTGCTTGGCTCATCAATCGCGCATGAACACCAACAGAGCTGTCGCCCATGTCGCCTTCAAGTTCCGACTTCGGTGTCAACGCAGCAACGGAATCGACCACAATCATCGAAACCGCACCCGATCGTACCAAAGTATCAACGATTTCTAGCGCTTGTTCCCCCGTGTCCGGCTGCGAAATCAGCAGCTCATCAAGGTTAACGCCGAGCTTTTTCGCATAGGTCGGGTCCAACGCGTGTTCCGCATCAACGAAAGCACACACACCACCTTTCTTCTGTTCTTCGGCGACGCAATGCAGCGTCAGCGTGGTTTTACCGGATGATTCCGGACCGTAAATTTCAACGATACGACCCTTTGGAATGCCACCAATACCCAGTGCAATGTCCAAACCCAAAGAACCTGTAGATGTGGATTCAATCTCCTGAACTGCATTGCCGCCCAATGTCATGATCGAGCCTTTACCGAACTGACGTTCGATCTGTGCCAGCGCAGAATCCAGCGCCTTTTGTTTGTCCGAAGATTTCTTGTCTGCCATTTTAAAAAGCTCTGCCGTTGCCATGATTTCGATCCTTATCCCACGCCCCTTCACGGGCCGCAATTGAATGCTTTGTTCACTTTATGTTCTCATTCTTATGAGATCAAAACAGGAACAAAGCAAATAAAATCTTATGAAGGCTACCTTCCCAGCCTAACGGTTAAGAAGTAGTTTATGTTTGAAACTGGATGAAAGAATCGAATTAGATGCTTGTATTTGCAAAACAAAAACTAGTACTTTTATCCATGCCAAAGACGGGAACGACCGCTTTAGAGGAAGCATTGGCCCCGAAGGCAGACGTTGTGTTGCGTAACCCACCGAATCTCAAGCACACAACGGCACACCGGTTTGACAAGTATTTACGCCCCTATTTCGAAACGACGGGTACCAAGAATCTTGAAGTCGTCTGTGTCGTTCGTGAACCAATAAGCTGGTTGGGCAGTTGGTTTCGCTACCGTGGTCGGCCCGAGAAGAACGGGCAACCAAATAGTACGAAGAACAGAACCTTTGATGAATTCGTAGATGAATATCAAAAAGGAAAACCTCAACGCTGGGCACAAATCGGCAAACCAGAAGAATTCATTCGGCTTGGGACAGGTGAAATGCATGTGGATCACCTTTTTCAATATGAACAACTCGATAAACTAGTAACGTTTTTCCAGGACCGGTTAAAAACAAGAATCGACCTCAGAGAACGTAATGTATCTCCGCTTCGGGACCTTTCCCTTACAGAAAAGACCGAGGCAAAGTTACGGCGAAAGCGGGCCACAATGTTTACAGATTGGGAATCCGCATTCCGATAGGCGTTTCGGCAATCGCCCACTACGCCTTTTGCGAACGTTTTTCTACGAAGTACAATGATACCGCCGTTACCATCGCACCAGACAGCATATACAGACCAGCTGCCCACAGCCCAAACGTTACTGCGAGCAAAAGCCCCAAAAACGGGGCAAATGCGGCACCCAAGATCCAAGATAGATTCGTCGACAAGGCAGATCCAGAGTACCGGAAACGGGCAGCAAATCGTTTGGGCACAATCGAGCTAGATTGACCGTAGGACAAGCCCAACACCACAAACCCAAATAGAATGTAGACCTGTGGGTAGTTTTCAAGCGTCCCGATAGATGTTGAGAGCATTGCCACCAAAACGCAGCTGATTAACAAGACCCGCCGTCTGCTCAAACGGTCTGCTAACACACCTGATAAGATGACGGCGGCAACGGCAAACGCCCCGCCCAAAAGCTGCCACAGCAAAACGGTAGAAACGTCATGACCGCCAAAAAGCAACGAATAACTCAGCGGGAACACGGTCACCATGTGAAACACTGCATAGCTCGCGATGGGCAGCAATGCCGACAACAAGATCGTGCGCCCTTCCTCGCGGACAAGCTCGCCCATGGGGGCTGATTGCAACAACGTCTCGTCCTCGGCGCCAAAATCAGTGGTCAACAAGCGCAAGCGGGCAAACAAGGCCACAACATTCACAGCCATCACCGCGAAAAACGCAAACCGCCAGCCGTAGGTGAATAATTCGTCTGATGTTAAGAAATCGGTCAGTACATAGAACAACGCCGCCGCGACGCAGAACCCGATCGGCCCCCCCAATTGAGGAACCATACCATATAATCCTTCACGGTTCGCTGGCGCAGCTGACGTCAGCTGCAAGGTGATTCCATCCCAAGCGCCCCCCAAACCTAGCCCCTGCACAAACCGCAAAACCGCCAGCAATATAGGGGCCGCAATTCCGATTTTCTCATATCCTGGCAAAAGCCCAATCGCGACCGTGGACGTTCCAAGAACCATCAAAGCCAAGGTGATTTTTCCAGCTCTACCAATTTTACGTTGCAGGCTTCGCCCAACAATGCTGGCAATGGGGCGCGCTAAAAAAGCGAGAGAAAATATAGCGAAAGACCACAATGTCCCTAGGATCGGATCGAGGAACGGAAAGAATACCGTCGGAAAAATAATTGCCGATGCAATTGCGTACACGAAGAACCCGAAAAAGTCGGTCACCCGCGCCATGACAACTGTCGTCACCACGTCATCCAGCGCGACGTTCTGTTGTGATGTACTATCAGTTGAAGCCATTTTTCGGTCTCCTCATGCGGGATGTTCCCTTGGATCGATAAGATAGGGTTTAATTTGGCGGGTCAAATTTGGAACGTTGTCAAACTGCCGCATGTCCGATTGTCGCATTGCTTTCACAAGTCATGAGCTTAAATCCCGAACCAATAGAACTCGTTCCACTTCATTGGACTGGACATATTCCGTGATTAAAAAATGCCTCCTATCAGTCTCTTTCTTTTCATTGATCGTGTTGTCGGGCTGCAATTTGGTTGTGTTGAACCCGACCGGAGATGTCGCTGCCCAACAAGGTGACTTAATCATCTATGCGACGGTTCTGATGTTGATCGTCATCATACCGGTACTTACATTGACGGTTTTCTTTGCGTTGAAATACCGCGCTGCGAATGAAGCACGCTATGAACCAGACTGGGACCATTCTGTCAGCCTAGAGATAGTAATCTGGGCTGTGCCACTGGCTATCATCATTTGCCTTGCAGGGCTGACATGGGTCGCGACTCACCGTTTGGACCCTTACGCCGACTTAACCCGCATTTCTGAAACCAAACCGGTTGATCCAAATGTTACTCCACTTCAGGTGCAGGTGGTCGCGATGGATTGGAAGTGGCTGTTCATCTACCCAGAATACGACATTGCCACCGTCAACGAGATGGCGACCATTGTTGACCGCCCCGTTGAATTCAAACTGACATCAACCACAGTCATGAATGCATTCTATGTGCCCGATATGGTTGGAATGATCTATGCCATGGCAGGCATGGAAACCGAGTTAAACGGTGTGCTAAATGAACCCGGTACGTTTGAAGGCTTTGCTTCTCATTACAGCGGTGACGGGTTTTCTCAAATGCGCTTCGATGTGCACGCGCTAGACCAACGCGGGTTTGACGCATGGGTCGCACAGGCCCGCGGCACGCCGCAAATGTTGGACCGCGAAACTTTTGTCGAATTGGATGCCCCGACCAAAGGCCACCCTGTCACGTTCTACAGCGCGGTAGAGGAAGACATGTGGGAACGTATTCTCAACATGTGTGTCGGCGAAGATGACCTGTGCATGCACGATATGATGATGGTGGATGCCATGGGCGGCGGTGGTCTCGAGGGCCTTTATAATCGCGAACTATACCGCGGGCTCTGTACCGCCGACGATCCAGCAGCATTGTTTGCGATCCTACGTCCCGACCTTTCGAACCGAATGTCTGAAATTGAAGCTGCAATTGCACTGCTGCCTCCACAGCACGATGCTCTCAGCAGCGCGACCTCCCAAGTCCGAGGAAACTGAAACCATGGCAACATTTACCGAAACCGCTGCAGGGCATTCTTCCGACGCCAGCGCCACCGTCCATTGGTTTTGGGGCAAATTGGGATGGGACATTTTCCCATTCTATGACCCACTGATCTTTGGCACGTTTATCATGACGATGATCCTTGCAGTCAGCGTTGCTGGGCTCGTGCTCTATAAGGGTTGGCTACCGTACTTGTGGCGGGAATGGTTGACATCAGTAGACCACAAAAAGATCGGGATCATGTACATGATCCTTGCTGTGGTGATGTTGGTTCGTGGCTTTGCAGACGCAGTTATCATGCGCGTGCATCAGGCGTTGGCCTCTGCCGGAATTTTGGAACTGCTTCCAAGTTACCACTATGACCAATTGTTCACGGTACACGGCGTGATCATGATTTTCTTCGTCGCCATGCCGTTCATCACTGGGTTCATGAACTACATCATGCCGCTTCAGATCGGTGCGCGCGATGTTGCGTTTCCGTTCCTTAATAACTTCAGTTTTTGGCTAACGATGTCCGGAGCTGTGCTTATTATGATTTCCCTGTTTGTCGGGGAATTTGCAGCAACCGGATGGCTCGCGTTCCCGCCCTTATCAGGTTTAGAATTCAGCCCCGGCGTCGGCATGGACTATTACCTTTGGTCTCTCAATATCGCAGGTATCGGCACCACGTTGTCCGGCATCAATTTAATCGTCACCATCGTAAAAATGCGTGCGCCAGGTATGACATGGATGCGGTTGCCAATTTTCACATGGTCCAGTTTGGTCACCAACATCTTGATCGTGGCGTCTTTCCCTGTCCTCACCGCCACTTTGGCGTTGCTTACCGCGGACCGCTACCTAGGCACCCATTTCTTCACAAACGAAATGGGCGGCAACCCGATGATGTACATCAACCTCATCTGGATCTGGGGCCATCCAGAAGTCTACATTCTAATCATGCCAATCTTCGGTATCTTCTCTGAAATAGTTCCAACTTTCGCGCGTAAGCGTCTCTTTGGGTATGCTTCCATGGTCTACGCGTTGTGTGTGATCATGATCCTCAGCTACCTCGTCTGGCTGCACCATTTCTTTACTATGGGCGCAGGTGCAGATGTGAACAGTTTCTTTGGGATCACTACCATGATCATTTCGATCCCGACCGGGGCGAAATTGTTCAACTGGCTGTTCACCATGTACAAAGGCCGGATCGAGTTTGAACTGCCGATGATGTGGACTCTGGCGTTTATGGTGACCTTCACCATTGGCGGTATGACGGGTGTTTTATTGGCTGTTCCGCCAGCGGATTACGTGTTGCACAATTCGCTGTTCTTGGTCGCACATTTTCACAACGTGATCATTGGCGGTGTGGTGTTTGGCGTCTTTGCAGGCATAACATATTGGTGGCCCAAAGCCTTCGGATTCCACATGGATAAATTCTGGGGCAAGGTCAGCTTGTTTGGTTGGGTCGTTGGGTTCTACCTTGCGTTCATGCCCCTTTATATCTTGGGTCTAATGGGCGTCACACGTCGCCTTAGCCAATTCGAAGATACATTTTACGCAGGCTATTTCTTTGCCGCAGCTTTGGGTGTTGGTCTGATTGGACTGGGCGTAATCGCCTTCATCATTCAAATCGCTGTCTCCATCAAAAACCGTGACAAGCTCGCCTGTGGTGGTGACCCGTGGAATGGCCGAACTTTGGAATGGTCCACCTCTTCGCCTCCACCCTATTACAACTTCGCCTTCTCGCCGCGTGTCTACGCGCTGGATGCATGGCACCACATGAAAGAACATGGGGCGACAGCACCTAAAGACGGCTTTGTACCAATCCACATGCCCAAAAACACAGCCAGCGGGATCGTGATTTCCAGCTTCATGACCGTCATGGGGTTTGCCCTTATCTGGCATGTCTGGTGGCTTGCAGCCCTTGGGTTTGCTGCATCTTTGGCGTGGGGCATTGGCCACACCTTTAACTACAACCGCGACTATTACGTGCCCGCCAATCAGGTGGCCGAAATTGAACGCGCTAACATATCGCCAGCGGAGTAATTGAATGTCTACACCCGCACATCCTACCATCCCCGAAAACGGCTTTGACTTTTACGACGTCTCAGCCGCCCATGTGGATCACGCTGAACACGACCATGAAACAGGAACTATGTTGGGCTTCTGGATCTACCTAATGTCCGACTGCCTCATCTTCGGGATTCTGTTCGCCATCCACGCCGTACTTGGGCAAAGCTACGCTGCCGGCCCTGCCCCTATTGACCTGTTCGAGATCGACAAGATCCTTTTGGCGACTGCGTTTTTGCTGTTGTCATCCATCACCTACGGCTTTGCTGTGATCAACATGCAGCAAAAGAACGCGTCCGCCATGATGATTTGGCTTGTGGTAACAGGCCTGTTTGGCATGGGTTTCTTGGTTATGGAGGTGTTGGAATTTGAGCATCTTTGGCACCTTGGTGCGGGGCCCGGTGCAAGTGCATTCTTGTCCTCGTTCTGGGTGCTTGTCGGCACGCACGGGTTACACGTCACGTCTGGGGTCATCTGGCTGGTCGTGCTGTTGGTCCAAATCCAGAAGCACGGGCTTACGCCTGCCAACCAACGCCGGGTTCTGTGCCTTAGCTTGTTCTGGCACTTCCTAGACCTGATCTGGATCGGCGTCTTTTCCTTCGTCTATCTGACAGGAGTATTGCTATGAGCGCGCAAAGCCATGGGTCTTACAAATCATACGCCACTGGTTTCATCTTATCCGTCTTGCTGACAGCGGTGCCATTTTATGTTGTCATGGCCGATGTCGACATCGACGTGGGCTGGGCCATCGCAATCATCTTTGGATTAGGTGCCATTCAGATCATGGTCCACATCCACTATTTCTTGCACGTTACCGTAAAGGCCGAAGATGGGTGGCAGGTCATGTCACTGCTTTTCGCGGGAGTTTTACTGGCAATCATCCTTGCTGGATCGATCTGGGTCATGTTCCATTTGAATACCAACATGATGCCCGCCCACGAGCAAATCGAACGCGTGCGCAACCTGTGACACAGACGCGCGCTCCTTGGGTCAACATAACCTTGCTTGGGCTAGCAGCACTGGTTCTTACGGTGTTGGTCGGGCTTGGCACATGGCAGGTTAAACGTTTGGCCTGGAAGCAGGACCTTATCGCACAGATTGAGGCACGGGCCTTTGCTGCGCCTGTGCCTGCCCCAACCGGCGCTGCGCCCGCCTACCTTAACGTCACGATCACGGGGCGTTTTGACCATAGCCAAAGCCTACGCATCAAAGCCGTAACTGAAATTGGAGCTGGCTTTTGGATTATGGCACCACTGACAGCGGATACTCAAACGGTGTGGGTCAATCTCGGCTTTGTTCCAACGGAGCTTAACGTGAGTAACTGGGTTTTGCCCGAAGGCCCACATATACTCACTGGCCTCGCGCGCCTCCCCATCGCAAACGGTACATGGCTCGAAAAGAACGACCCATCAACAGGGCGTTGGTTTTCGCCTGACCTAGAAGCGATGTCTGCCCACATGGGCATAAATACAAACACCCATTACTACATCGACGCCGCGCGCGCTGATAGCGATGTCTCTTTCCCACGCGCAGGCCTCACAAAACTTACCCTGCGAAACACTCACCTCAGCTATGCCTTAACATGGTACGCAATGGCCGCGCTGCTACTGGGGGGTGTCGTGTACGCTGTTGCGGATCACAGGCGTTCCAGTCACTGAACCGCACACCCATCAGTGCACCAAATGCAACTAAAGCCCAAGATCCATTAGCGCCCGAATATCGTCTTCACGTGTACCCGCAACAATGCGGCCCAGTTCGTCGTCTCCGCGTAACACGATCAACGTAGATCGACGCGGGATACCGCGCGATGTCACAACTTCGTCACGCCCATACGTGTCCCAATCAACCTTGATGAATGTCATTGCTTCTTCATAGGCCGAATTTGCATCTGTTAACGCGCTGATAACCCGTTCCTGTCGTGCGCAGGTGCTGCACCAAACTGCTGAATAATCGACAAACACCGTGTTTCCGGCGTCCAGCTCTGACTGGATCAGACCTGGCGTGTAGTCGATAAACCCTTCCGCAAACGCAAATGTAGGAAGTAAGCAAGCCGATGCCGCCAATGACAGAAATGTACGTTTTTTCATGTTAAGTCGTCCTCTAGATTAAATTGCAACCGATAGATCTTGTAGCCAGTACGGCATGACTGACAAAAGCCACCCTTCCAGCACGTGATGAAATTTGAAAAACAGCATGGCCCCAACCAGAAGGAACGTCATACCGATGATCGGTTTTGACCGTTCCGCCAGTCCACGCAATGACTGTGCGCGCGTCCGGATCGTTTCGCGCGCGCCAAAGCCCAAAACAATGATAAGGGTAGAAACACCAAAGGCAAACCCGGTCATGATCAGTGTTACATACCCAAGGTTTTGCCCCTGTGACGCTAAGGCGATTGCACCACCTAGGGTCGGACCAATACAAGGCGACCAAACCGCCCCAAGCAAAAGCCCCCCAATAAATTGCCCTCGCAGCGACCCTGCTTGAAGCCTGTTCATCCGTGCATCTGCACTGCCAGCGACACCTGCTGTGGCGCGTTCAAACTGGGCGGCAAAAGCTGGCACGATCAACACGACACCAAATAGCATCATCAAACCTGCACCTATTTGCGCAAGACTGTCTTGGGTTAGTCCGATAGAGCTACCAAAAGCCGTAACCAGCACACCTAAAACGACGAAGGACACGCTCATCCCAGCAGCCAGTGCCAATGGCCCCGCTTTGCTTGCATTCAGCGCACTTACCAACACGATGGGTAACACCGGCAAAACGCACGGATTAATCAGCGTCAAAAGGCCAGCTCCGTATGCCAATAGCAATTCCATGATGTCCCCGCAGATTAAGATCACTTTGCTTGGCAAAGCTTCGAACGAATTGATGTGACTATGTCACATATTGCAATGTGAACCAGAACACCTCGCGAAGGCGTGATCCTTTAAGGGTAAGAAGGTACGGTACACCTACATGAATAATGCACCCGAGACGCCCCTTAATTCGTTGAGTACCCATGGACCGCAATCTGACAAACTACCAAGCCGAGGGCGTCCTGCTCAGCGTAGCCAATGGGACTCTCATATTTGCGCCCGGCGACAAAAGCCGTGCGTTCTTGATTGTTACAAAGGGGGTTGTTCGTGTTGAACAGACAAACGCGGCAGGTCGGACGGTTGTTTTGTACCGAGTGGAAGCTGGAGACAGTTGCGTTTTGACCACCACGTGTTTGCTTTCAGACCGACCCTATTCCGGTTTCGGTTATAGTGAGGGCGAAGTCGAGGCGATTGCCATCGCGCCGGATACTTTCCGCCGCCTTTTACGAAATGACTCAGCGTTTCAAGAACTAGTGTTTAAGGGGTTTTCCGCACGCGTCGGTGAACTAACCGATGTAACCGATGAGCTTCTAGAACACCGTACAGATTTGCGTCTTGCACGTTGGATCGCCGCACGCCCAACCTGCGTGATCAACATGAAACAAGCCGAAGTCGCACAAGAACTTGGTACCGCCCGCGAGGTTATCTCTCGCGCGTTAAAAACCTTTGAGGATCATGGTTGGGTCAATGTCGGACGCGGGCAGATCACAGTTGTTAACCGCGACGCGTTGCGTGTGCACGGGACAAATGCCTAGGTGTGACACAGTCACTTACAACGTGTGTTATGCATCCTAGAACAGGTTACCTTTTCTTGGAGAACTTTCATGACACGTAATCTTGCAAATTGGGACCGCACGGGGCGTTTCGTTCTGGGTGCCCTACTCGTCCTCTTGGCAATCATAGGCACTATCGGCCTCTGGGGCTATCTGGGTGCTGTTCTTGTGGGGACAGCTTTCGTAAACTTCTGTCCGATCTATCGCATTTTCGGTTTCAAAACCTGCAAAGACTGCTGACCTAATAGTAGCCACGGGCTTTATGAAACTGGTAACCGCGACGCATAACGTGTCGCGGAGTTTCCTGAAGTTTTACAATAAGATTGCCCAAAACATCGACGTCGAAATGGATATGCCGAGCATCATGGCAATTATTCAATGTCATTCAGATCACACGTTTAAATAGGGAAGTGGCGGACAGACAGGAACTACATGGATTGTTTAAATTCATATGGTTATGCGTAAAAGTTGGAACTTTACGCTATAAAATAAATCAAAGGGTTACGTGTTTGGGTTCCAACTTCTAATCAGTCTGGCCGCTGCTTTCGGAGGGCAGGCATGGCACACACGTTCACGCCCCGTTCACCAAATACCCCGCGTTTCGTTCGCGTTCGCGGGGTTTCATATTGGTTCAATTGGTTACGTGTAACAGTTTCGACCGCACTCATTCATCATGCCATTGGTGTCCAGGTGTCGCCCTATACTGTCGGCGGCCCGACCTTAAGTCAGTGCGCTCATGGGCGAAACCGTGAAACCAGCCCTCATAAACCCAATTAGGTTTTTCGCGAAATAGCCAACGAAGAAAGCGCATCACTTGACCTCCCCTTTAAAGTCTAAGCGCTCCAAAGCCCTAGCCACCTCTTCAACCGTTGGCAGCGCCCTGTTGATCACCTCAGCTCCGGCAACAACATCACAGACACGAACCTGAGATAGTGCGATAAGGCTTTTCACTTCGGCTGATCTCCTAAGCACTCGCATCATCCTTTCGGCTCCTTTTGTGTAGCATTTTCAGCCGCCCTTCGCGCCGACATAAGCAAGCGACCAACGGTTCTAATTTGCGAAGTTGGAACGGAAAACTTTGGATCGCAGAAGCAATATGGGTTTCTCTCAGGGTCAGGAAGTTCGCAATTCGTACACCATGTATCACTCACGCTCTAGTTCCTTATCGTTGGTCCAAATCAACCACGCCAAAGCTGCGTTATGGGTGGCTTCCGCTTTACTGCGTCCCGTTCCGTGATGCCCTGGCCCTTCATTTACGGTGCAGCGCCACTTGTGACCATTCGGGTCTTCTGGCTGCGGGTGAATATCAATCGTCAACATTTGAACTCTCCTTCATATATCCACGCCCATGGCCCGCGCCACGGCAACGGCGACAATCGTGCCAATGCCAACACGAACCATAAACGCGATTGAACCTACGGCTCTATCAACCGCCCTTGCAAATGCCACGTCACTCATTCGTTCGCCTCCTTTTGTGTGGGGCGCTTGAGCGCGTACTCGAGCATCGAAGCCGCCGTCTTGCACGTGAGCGCGCGGTGAAATTCCACGTCGCCAACCTCGTCGCTGTGGGCCTCGTGGTGTTCCGCCAATGCGCGCAAATCCCTCAAAAGTTCATCCATCGTTTGGCTCCTTTTTCGCCTTGGGCTTGCGAGAACCGTCACGCGGCCCGCAGATGTAGTTGAGCTTGTCACGCTTAACCTCATACCCCAGCAAATCAGATGCCCGCTTTAGAACGTGCGATTGCTCCGCTGGTGAATACCAAAGCGCACAAAGTAGCTCGACTTGATCCGGCGTAGGGTTGAACCGCTTGGGACGGCCAGCCGCCTTTTTCTCAACAGGTACAGCCATAATCTCAACCGTTACGCCCATCTCTGCCAACTTATTCAGGTGGCGCTTGATTGCCTTGCCCTGCCCCAAGTCACCCTGAGCGCGAAGACATAACGTGTCACCCCTACGCGCACCGCCCCCTTCAATCACGTTGATAAGTTCGGCCCGGTTTGTTCCTTCATAGTCCGCAAATGTCCGTTCGCAGCCCATGGCTTCGCCCTCTGTTGTGGGGCGGTTATATAAGTATGCAACTCTCATAAAATGACAGGTACACGCACATTACCTACGTGTCAACATTATACAGGCTGATTGCACTTTTCTACATTATTTTGTATTTTCTACTTGTCATCAACTCAACGCCATGTAATAAGGTTGTAACGAAGTAAAACAAGGACGGATGATATGACGTTAGGCGAAATCAGAAAGCTATGGCGCAAACACGGTGGCGACCAACACGGCCCTCGTGTCGAGACTTGGACAATTCCAGAGGACAACATGCAAGCGTTTGTCAGTGACCTCTTAAGCCAACACGACAACCCACTTGTGAACGCGAATTAAAGGACCAAAGCAATGTTTAAGGCCACCAGCATCATCAAAGCGCCATCGGGGCGCTTCATCTTTGTGGGGCGCGTTCATGAAAGCCTGATGAACGCAGCATATGATACGCTTGAAGATGCGAAGTCCGCTGCCGTTGACTGCATGTTGACTATTGGCGAAACGTTCCCCGTGAACGTCGCAGATCACGCAAAATCATAAAAGGGCCGTCTGGGAGCATCGGCTGCCCTGCGTATGCTTAAACGAGAAGCGGGATGTGAAAGGAAAGTAGCATCCATGGACCGCCCCAGACCCAACACAATAAGGACCAATCACTATGGGAACGGCAGGAATTACACACTTCCATCAGGGCGACATTGATACACCCGTGCTTTGCCACGTTTACAAGCAGAGTGACGGTTATCCCGAAAGCCTTGGCGATCAGATCAAAGCTATTTTGGGCAGTAAGAATATTGTAAACGGCATCCGTTTTGACCTTGAAAATCAGGCAAATGGTATGGGTTGCGCGGCTGCTCAATTTATTGCCGAGATTAAAGACGGAACTGGTGGCATCTATATGATAGCCAGCGCACCAGATTGGGCCGACTATGACTATCACATTTACCACGAAGGCAAGATGCCCCAAGCGAGTTACCCGCCAGCACGTTTGATGATGAAAATCATGAGCGGGAACGATGTCAGGTGGCAGGGCAAAATCGAAGACTTTGATAGCGCCTCGCTCTACGAAAATGACGAAGCATAAAAGGACCCGTAAGAAAATGATGTCACCAGAAGAGATTGATTTCCATGACATGGCGGATGCCAAAGCCGAAGCCCTGAAAGTTACAAACAAGCATATTGATCGCGTTCGCGAGTTGCTGAATGACGCAGCCGCCCGCCTGAACGTCCGAGGCTTCCATCATGATATGTCCAAGATGGAGGACGTAGAGCTTGAGCCGTTGGCGCGCATGCAGATGGTCATTAAGCGCCACGGGCAGGCCCCCTACGGGTCAGAAGAATACAAGGCTCGCACAGCTATGCTCGGCCCCATGCTTGAGCATCATTACGCAAACAACAGCCACCACCCTGAACACTACGAAGATGGCGTTGATGGCATGGATTTATTCGATGTGATGGAGATGTTTTTTGACTGGAAGGCAGCTTCGGAGCGCGGAGAAGAGCCTGCCATGAACATCAAACCTGCTTGCGAACGTTTCCGCGTATCACCGCAGCTTGAGCGCATTTTCTGCAACACTGCCGACAACCTCGGTTTCGACCATCAGTAAGGACCGAGAGCATGCGGGTATTGAGGGGCTATAACTATGATGGGATCATGGTAATCGACGGGGTTGGTTATCACCGTGACGACATCGCCTGTGCCACCGACAAGGAGCTTGAAGATCATGGTTGTAGATATCCATCCTTAGCCCGCCCGCCTTGGTTCACATCCGGCTCACCCTATGCTGACGGCCTCAACGCATTGATTGCGCGTCACAAGATTAAGGGTTTCAAGCCGCCCGTGGATATGGAGAGTGCGATGGTTTTTAACGACGGGAAAAGGCCCGCTCTATTCCCAGCTTTCCCCACTTGGTCGAAGGTCTTTAATCTAGATCCGGCCTTGTATTATTTTGCAACAGAATACTGAACATAGAAAGGACCCGATCATGAAGCGCATGACCAACGAACAGAGGGCTGAGGCTATCCGCACTGCGGCGGTTTCGTTCGCCAACGACTATGGCCCACTCCCCGCTGCTAACGGCGGCAATGAACAAGCGCGACATGACGTTGCGCACAGACTTTGGAAAGCGCTTCGGGCGCAGGGTTTATCCATCGTCCAAGGCGACAAATAAAGGACCCGAAAGCATGAATAGACTGACGAAGTTTCGCCAAGACGAGCACGGATTTATTGACTTAAACGGCATCCAATACCCCCTCTATGCGGGTCTTGGCGCAATCATCGGATTGGTGTTTTGCCTAGTCATCCTTCTGCCGCTGTCACTCGTATGGCCGCCAGTCTGGGACGCAGCGATTTGGGTTCTAGGTGGCTTCACTGTGGCGGGGATTTTCGTCGCCACACAAATAGACTGATAAATGATCAAAATAAAGGACCCGACATGAAACCGACAAAACCCATAACCGGCGAACAAATCGAACGTCATGCAAGGGAAATTTCAATCCGAAATGCCGCAGTAAATGAAGCAATTGTTTGGCTTGCGATGAACCACCAAGATGTGAAGCCAGAGTGCCTTGCTGGTGAAATGGGGCGGCACTTTTTTCCGCCAATGCAAGTATCTAGATAAGGACCCGATCATGAAGCGCCCACATCGCCATCCTGAAATAACTGCGCACATGGGCGCATTTATAAAACAGCGCCGGAAGCTGCTTGGCCTGACACTCGAAGGTCTTGCTGAAAAGATCGACAGCAGCAAAAGCTATGTGTGGGAACTGGAGAATGGTCGCCGTCCTGAGCCGTCACTTTGGTCGGTTTTGGGTCTTTGTAATGGCTTGCAATGCAGCATGAACGACCTTCTAGGGCGTGACGTTTCACAGCCAGAATACACCGCGTCAGAAATGGCGCTGATCGACGCACACCGCCGCATCTATGCGGATCAACAGTAAGGACACCCAATGAGTAAGGGAATTACAGGAAAGATGTCGCTCTTAATGAGCCAGCATGTTGGAACATCTGGATCGGTCCACCTAGATGGCGACACAAAATTAACGTATGCCCTCACCGACGAAGAGGCTCAACAGGTCGGAGACGTTATTGCGAAATCGAGACTGAGAGTTATCAAAGAGATTATTTCGCAAGCAGTAGACAACTAGGGCACGCCTAGGACACCCCGCCCGCTCTGCTCTCATAGGAACGCAACGGACACATGAAACAACATGGTAGTAGCTGGAAGGAACGCCAGTGAAGCGGTATTGTTGTCAGACATGCTGATTTCCTTTCCGTATTCATTGACTTTGGGGAAGGGGACCGTTAGGGATGTCTTGCGCAGACAGTTGACCCGTGGCCCCTTAAATGTGGTTGCGGGTTTTCTTTATGCCGCGTCCACCTGCTTGGATTTGAGCCAAGCGGTTAAGCTAGTTTCAGTCCAGCCAACGGCGCGTTTGCCAATGCGGATCGGTTTGGGGAATGTGCCCTCTGCAATCATTGCGTAGAGCGTTGATCGGGAAAGCCCGACGCGCTCTTCGACTTGTGTTCGGCGTAGGATTTTGTCGGTCATGGTGACTCCAAGTTGGTGCTTTTAGTAACAACTCGGACTGTGCAAAATTTCTGTCCGCACGAAGAGAGGGAGAAAACCCTCGCTAGGTTTTTTCCCGTAATTTCATCTTGGCACTATAGGCTTTGCGTAGCCTATCCCGCTTGTTTTCATTCGTGCCGTTGATGGATTTTGTGGTCGTTGCGATTTGTTCAACGGCACTACGTTTCGTCTCGCCATTAGCAATTAGTCTGCGAATTTCTTTGAGTTCTGCGTCAATGTTTCGCCAACTTGGGTTAAGTGTGGTCCTACCGTCCTGCTATTTGTGACGCGTTAGCCGTGAGCTGGGTTCAGCGCGTCACATATTTTGTGCCAGATTGCAGTGGTTGCAGCCCATCAATGCCACAACTGTCACATTTGCTATGCCACCTTGTCCTAATTTTTGTGCGGGGGTCTGTTCTTCAAGTGGTTGTTCGCTCGGTTTACGCTCTGTTAATTGAGGGTTTGCATAAGGTCAGGTCTGATCCGCGTGTAACGTCCTGAAGGCTGATAAAACGTTATTGACGGTCTTGAGTTTTTTCGAAAACTTCAAGTTTTATGTTATAGGTAAACGGTAAGAAATAATCTCTTGTTTACAAAGATGTGTTTAGGATGTGCAAAGAAAAACATGTGACTGTTTATAAAAGTGTGTATAGGTCGCGCAAAGTCGTATACAAATATAAGACCAGAAACATCAAAAAGACGTAATTTGGGTTGATTAGGAACTATGGCAAAACCAGCACCATATTCAGTTCTGACGGTTAAATTCCGTTCATTGCTTGACGTTCCTGCACGCGCAATTTTGGGTCGTAGGCTTTTTACGTCTGTCTTGACCGACGACATGTTACTTGCTTCGGTAGCCTCTGCGCGCAAGGCTAGTGGCTACAAAGGCGTAGTCAGTAAGGGCGTTGCGCGGAACGCTGCTGCAGCCCGTAGGGCGTTAAATAACTAAAATCAAACGATTTTTTTGGTGTCGATAGTGACGCATTAAAGCCACTTTCGTAACGAGTACCTATGCCCCAAACAATCGAATTCCTCCGCTCCAAACGCTGTTTGTCTGGCTTTAGGTGCGGCGTTAAGGAAATTGACCAATTCTGCAAGAACGCAGTTGATTGCTGTTCTTGTGGAAAAACCCAGCCTTCAAAAAATAGCGCCATTCTTGGCGGGGTTCCTTTCCGCAGATATGGCCGAAGCAATTCCGCAAGTTGACAGATTGGTCAACACTGGTAGGGTGGAGTTGCGAGGTGAGGAATTCGCTTTGTATCAGGTCGACACAGGCAAAAAATTGAACGACGAATAAGGACCCCTCCCTCAGTCAAAACAAAAAAAGCCCGCGCCCCTAATTAAAGGAGCGCGGGCTTTGTCACAATTTGGATGAAGCGACAATTGCAAGCAGCAGAAACAAAAGGGTAACACATATACCAATAAGGAACGATGCTAAGGCAATAGCCGATATTGATACCGCCGTCATTTGGAGCTGGAGATGACAGAAACCAGTCGTTTCGCGAAGTCGGGCCAATTAGCCTTCATGGATAAACTGTCAGCCTTATTGGTGCCGAATCCCGGCTCAAGGATAACGCAAGGCGCTTTAGTGGTCCAAAGCAAAGTACCCCCGCGACCGCCCCGCGCCACCTGTTTCAAACCCCGATCGCGTAGAGCAAAAGAGTCTAGCATAGCCGCCTGCACTAATGTTGCCAAAGCCTTACCGCCTTTGGAACCAGTGTGCAGGGTTTCCGTCCCGCTGGGGGTAGCGCTAGAGTTAGCATTGAAGTGCAAGCTAACGATTTTATCAGCGCCCCACTCGTCAATCCCAGCGACCATGCCCGCAATCTGATGGGAATAGCTGAGACCTGATTTACGATAGAAGATTTTAACTTCGACGTTTGTATTCAAAGCAGCCTTGGCGATTTCCTTGGCTTGGATTACATGGAAATCATATTCAGAACCAATCCACTTGGAGAACGCGCCTTTGGCCACTGGATTGTGGCCCACGACGACAGCCAGCTTAACCTTGGGGCCAGCGGGTGCCTTGGCTTTCGGCTCCTTCTCTGGAACATGTTCAATGTCGCCTTCTGCGCAATCGCAAGACCGGAACAGGGCGATTGCTTCAAGTAGGATTCTGGAGAAAATATTCATGACCGGAACCCCTTGACCATCTTGTGAAGCACGCCGATTGAACCAACGATGATGCCTGTCGCTTCAACGATTTTTTCAATTTCCATAGCCGCGATATTCACTTGATCCGCAGGAATAATTTGCGAGGCCGCTAGTGTTACGAACCCGATTGCAGTTTTAGTTCCGTCGATTTTATTTAGAAATTTGCTAAGCATGTTAGACCTCACATAGTTTCAGTTGCGGATCCAATGCGACCGCTTCTTCTGAAGTAATTCTTTGGATGGTTCCGGAGTTTGACCAATTGGAATTAAATTCCTCCAAGACGCCGGCCCGGTAGTATTTTCTCAGCTCATCATTGAATAAGCCGCCCAGATTGCTGGAGTGGAATCCAAATCGCTTTCTCGGTATCAAACAAGCGTTGGGCAATGTCATCAGCATTGTGCAAGCTGAATTGCACTCTCCCAATTCCACGACGTCACAAGATCGGTCTAACTCAGAACGAAAATCTGCGTATTCGAATGGATTCCCGCCAGTGTCATTAAACACTCGGCACGTCCTGCCATCATCCCCAGACCTAGAAACCTCTGGGGTCGTTCCTGTTATGATGCCCCCAACCTTGCCGATTTGCGCGCAACCAACGGCTAAGCACAGCAGACATAAGCTCATAATCTTCTGCATAACTTCACTCCTATATATCGATTCCGCCGCGCATTAGCGCGACGGTCTTTCTTGGGGTGCGGCTTTAAGCGCCGATCGCTGGGATTGCCTTCTTAAGCATGTCGCGAATGGTCTTCTGCTCTGAGCTGTCGTAGGCCGATACCGCAGCATTCGCGATTACCTCATAAGGCTTTCCCGAACGGGCTACTTTTTCCTGTAGAAAGAGCTCACTCATAAAGTCTCGGAATGAGGCAGGTTTAGGCATCATGGAAGCGCTTTCGTAATGCTGCCCGTATACAGAAACAGCGCCTTTCCAATCACCAATCGCACCTTTGAGGGTTTCAGATTTACCAACTTCATCAGAGACCTGATCCAGTTTTTCTGCTGGCACCTCTTTGATGTACAGTGTGCGGTTTCCGTCCGCTTCGTCTTCGTGAAAAATAAACATGTTTTTTCCTTAGTTAGTCAGGCACGATGAAGCGCCATTTGCCAAGATGGTTGCACAAGATGCCAATCCAGCGGCGGTGGGCGGTTGGGAGGGTCCAGCCAGGTCAACTCTGCGCTGGTTTGTCCAAGTAGTGACCGTCGCCAAAGCCGCTAGGATGCCGTCAACGGAGGCCGTGGTTAAGCCGGTGCCGGAGTCCTCGAAGAGTTGGAATGTAGTCGACGGCGTCCATGCGCTAAGCAGTTGGGCCGTATTTAGACCAGTGTTCTCATAGTAAACGATGCCAGCAGGCAAGCCGCCGATATCGCCGCCAGTGGTGTTGTCACCTTCGTTACGGTAAAACGTCATTCCAGCAGGAAGTGCGTCTACGTTGCCGAATGTGGTATTATCGCCAGCGTTAGAGAAAGAAACCATGTTAGCGGAAAGATTGCCGATATCGCCTGTCGTGACGTTGTCACCGATATTTCGATAAAGCGTCATGCCAACTGGTAGGTTCGCGATGTCGCCAAAAGTTGTGTTATCACCGTCGTTATTGAAGCTCTCAAGCGTGGTTGGAAGCCCAGCAATATCGCCGGTAGTAGTGTTGTCGCCCGCGTTCCGGTAGAAAGTCATACCGGCTGGCAAGTTCGAGATGTCACCAAATGTGGTGTTATCGCCTGTGTTCTGGAAAGAAACCAAACCAGAAGGAAGATTGCCGATGTCGCCAGTTGTCGTGTTGTCGCCGCTGTTAAAGAAGAGAGTCATACCAGATGGCAAGTTTGCGATGTCACCAAAAGTGGTGTTATCGCCATCGTTGTTAAAGCTCTCAAGCGTAGCGGGTAGCCCTGCAATATCGCCAGTCGTGGTATTATTACCAGCGTTTCGGTAGAAAGTCAGGCCCGCTGGCAAATCCGCAATATCGCCAAATGTGGTGTTGCTACCTGCGTTCTCGAAAGTCTCCAGGGTTGACGGCAAGTCCGCGATATTAAAGTTCCAAGCGCCCTGAACGGAGAAGAAACTCGTCACAAATTCGCACGCGCTAGCAGTAACCACGACATCGCCGGAAAATGCAGCCGGGTATGTATGAGTCGCCAAGGCGCCAGATGCGACACCAGAAGAGATAGTACCGTCGCCCCAGTCAACGTTATAGTTTCCGCCCAAGCCAAGAATAAGCAGAATCTCGATATCTGTGCCTGCCGCTTGGTCAGTAGAGAAGCGGGCAAGTTCGACAGGTGCAGTAGATAGCACACCGGAAACAGTGGACGTCGTCATCTGACCGTCTGGGCAAGTCACAGTGTAGTCATAGGACCAAACGCCAGCGCTACACGCCGAACCATCTGGCTCAACAGCGTGCGTGCCGTCCGCGTTGATGGAAACAGACGCAACGTTGACTTCGCTGCCAGCAACGACCGAGAAAGTGGCCCCTGCGCATACGATTGCACCGCTAAGGGGGGCGATGATGGACTGCTCACCAAATGGCAGGGCTTGGTTGGTTCCCAGCGTTACATTAGGAATAGTCAACGGGATGGCTAGGTCATAGTCCAAGCGCCCATCAGGCTGAGTTGTAGCAGTAACTAGAACGGAGCCGTCCGCACTCGCGACAACCTGCGCGTCAGTATCGACCAAGGCCATCAATGCTGTTGCATCCGCCGTTGAAAGCGCTGTCCAGTCGATAGCGTCTGTTGAGATTGCATCCGCGCCCAAAGCGTCTGTGATCTGCTGCGCTTCGGCAGCGGTGAAAGATGCCAAGTCTAGTGAAGATGGGTCAACCGCGCCGGCAGGTAGAGCCGATGCGATAGCTGCAGCCCCAGCCGCAGTCATGGCGGTGAAATCCAGCATGGAAGCGTCCGCGCCAGATAGTACAGTCGAAATCTGTACCGACAGGCCATCTGCGGTTGCAACTAGCGCGTTACCGCTTACTGGATCGATAACGACATCAGCGGTAACAGCGTTGCCGGATGCAGAAAGTTCGACAGTATTGCTGTCGTTTACAATGAGTTCAGCCATGATTATCCCTCTGTAACTGTTAGTTCAATGAATGGGGCGATAGACTGGATGGCCGCGATTGCATCGGTATCCCCGCTGGCAGCGGCGCTACCTAAGTTCGACAGTGACGTTGCGGTGTCAGCCACGGCTGCCGCGTCGGAAATCACTTCTAGGTATGGGTTGCCGAACCCGTCGTGTTTAATGGATGAAGAGACGCCACTCCCTAGAACAATGGGAATGTCGTTGGACTCACCTGTACTCTTTGCGCAGGCGCATTCTGGATAAGACATGAAGTCTCCTGTTTTTGTTTGGGGGGTTGTCGATCGACTAATTCAGCAAGGGCCTCTGCTTTTTAGCGAGGCGTCCGTGCATTCTAGTCTCGTGGTGGTTTTGTAATTTCGGGCTGACGCATATTTCGGTCAGACTTGCGCCCCCACGCAATGAAGCGAAGGGGGATTTTTATGCCGCCTTAGAGGGCGGTTAGTTCCATCCAGTATCTGCGCGGTGGGCGCGGAATGTCTCGTCAACCGCCGCGCCTACTGTGCCCGCGACACCATCGTCAACGTGACAGCTGGTGAAAGAACCGGCATCAGGGTCGTTGTCGCTGTACAGCTCACATTGCCCGTTTGCCCTAAAGTCAGCATTTGAGTAGCCGATAGATGCCAGCCAAGGGCCGACTTCGCTAATGCGCTTAGGGTCAACACTTGATGGGATGATACCATCGCAAGCTGATACATCAGCGCCGCTATCAGCGACAGATTGCGCCACAAACTGCAGGACTTCCTCGCGTATGATTGTCACGCCGTTGGATCCGTAGGAGCCAGTCACACAGCTAACGTTTTTGTTAACGTTCCAATTGATGCCAGCGGCTGCTGTCGTAGAAAAGAGAGCAACAGTAATCGTCGCAATAATTGCGAGGTTTTTCATGATTTTCATTTTGATTTCCTTTGGATGCTGGATGCTTGGGGCGGTGCCGGCATCCGTCAGCACCGCCCCACTTTCGGGCCTCGTGGCCCTACCCGTTAGGGATTGGTCATGCGGGCTTCATAAACCAGCCACTTAAGGATGATCCGCCTGCTGAATATGTGTGGTGGGGGGCTGCCTCTTGGCTAAATCCGTTCGAGAACATAGGGATAGCAAGGGTTCCGTTATCTGAGTCGGCAACTACGCGCGCCGCGTTCGGATAGGAAAGCGGGCCAGTGAAAAGACCATTAGTTCCAGTATTGAAGGCGGCTAAGCTGTTGCCAAACGCAGAAGCCCGCTGCCCCGATGCAATGTTATTCCAGCGCGCCAAACCGCCGCCCTGAACGTCAAATGTAAACACGTCACCTGGTGTCACATCGAATGCGACCATGCGGGAAAAACCACCGCTAAACTCCATGCTGACCACGAAACGATCACAGCCCGGAGGAATTGTAAGGGTATCCCCGTTCACGCCAGCGCCAACTACTGCAACCTCGTCAGCGTAGACGTGAACGCCACTATCAGTAACGGCGGTGGTCAGTACGGTAACGCCAGCCTCAACGACATAGTTATTATCTAGGTCCGTTGTTGCGGTTGCACCTTCACCTGGCGATACAGTCTCCCACGCGCTACCGCACGAAATATACCAAACGATAGGATTTACAGAAGTGTCCAGCCAGACTGTGCCAGATGGGTGGGACGTGGCGTCGAAGGCAGGAAGCGCGCCTTCAAAAGCAAATACGTTACCGCCGTTCTCCACAATTCCCTTAACTGCTGAAAACATGGATATTGAAAGAACAGCGCGAGCGAGCGCGTCTTCCGTAGAACCGTCAGCAGGGTTTGCATCCGGCTCCCCAGACTTATCCATAACCCCGCAAAGGTTTTGTATCAGATCATTCAACCACGAAGAAGTAATGGGTACGCCGCCGCTGATTGCACCAGATGCGTCACAGCTACCGTCCGTGAAGAAGCCCGGCGTTCCTGCGTCAGCAATTCCGACGGCAGCTACTGCGCCCGGCGCTTTTGTTTTAAATAGGTCCGACATTATGGACACTCCGTTCTGATGTTAATTGATAAATGCGCAGGGCGCAGAATTTCGATCGCGCATATAAACGGGATCTCAAAATTGGGTAGGCAGAATGGGCCTGGCGTGAAGCCTGGATAGCCCGGATATTGGGACCTCTGGATTTCGCACAGAAAGGGCTGAATAGCTGGGCTATTCAGGGACACGATAACATTTATTGTCCAAGGGTTTTCTAGCGGGAAGTATGATGCACCAATCTGTGCCGCTCCTGGCGTTCCCATCTTTAGGAAGCCCGATGCCGGGGTTATAGGGGCGCATTGAATGTTTAAGGGGCCAGCCTGAGTTTCTTCCTCTTGGTCGCAACAAGCCGCTATAAAATCAGATGCGCAAGGAGTATTCCTGAAACTTTCCGCGCACTCATCGATAATACCTAAAGAAGGAGCCTTTACCCCAGGCACGTAAACACCCGGAATGAAGCCGCAAACTGGAGTCACGAGCGTAGAGCTGCGAGTTGTGTCAACCTCGCAAGAAACCACGTCGTATCCTAGAGCCGTTATTTCGTCTTCGATGATTTGCTTGGTTAAGACGCCGTTTGAACGGATGAGGACGCATAACAAATCCCTTAGCTCGTCTGGATCTTCCGGCAGTCCTTCGCACCTAGAATCCCAGATTGACGCCCACTCGCCTAATGTATCCGTCGCAGTGCATGGGTTACCCTCAAGGGAAAGACCGCATGTTTTCGTGAACTGGTCGTAATAAGTCGACGCAATAGCGACGAAGAAATTAGAGAAGTTGCAATTTCGCCTACCCCAAAACTCACCGTCGGGTAGGAGCTTCAAGGCTTGGCAAATAAACTCATCTCTGGATATTCCACAGGGATCGAATACATCCGCACAATCTTGACTGTCTGCGGTACAACCAAAGCTAGACAAATGTTAAGCTCCCCAAGATTGGAACGCTACCCGACGGGACAACTTGATTAGACGCAGGCGAATTTATAGTGAAGCAAGCAGAAGTAACCGTTCGAACAGCCACGGCTATATCCGCAGGGCATACTAGAGATTGCCCACAATCGAAGAAATCCAAAAACGCTGCGCTGATGGCGTCCTGAATTGCTTGTGCATCTTGCGCGCTAACAACTTCTGTAAAGCTCAAAGTTACGTCCACGGGCAGCAGAGTTGGGGCCTGAGCGGTCCCGACGATTCCGAGCGGGGCCAATCCCCCTGCCCCGAATAAGGAGTCACTTACTGCGGTAACATCTGCAGGCATTGGTACGCCATCTGGATATGTATCATCCATCATGAAGAAAACTGATACTGTCCCCGGACCTTCTGGCTGCTCAAGAACGCAAACGCGAGTGACGCCAGGATATTGCCGAACCCAGAAATCGTAATCTTCCGCTGTGCCAGTGCGACAAGGCGTCCTGATCGCGGAAAGTATTCGAACCCTATAATTATCATCGCACTCTATTTCAGACCCACCAGATATGCCCTGCGACAGGGCTACATTGTTAATTCCAGCAGTGACCGAACCCACGTTTAGGACGCCGCCAGCGGGGAAGTTACCCGATGATCCAGCCGTGGACGCCGTCACGCTAACCGATGCGTTCCCGCCCACGATAGTTGCGTCTGAATTGGTGACATATTGGAAGCTATCGCACCGCGTTAACACCGTCCCGGCAGGCAGGATGGACCCATTAGTGCCGGACAATGTGATCGTGCCAGAAGCCGCGCTAGCCGCGAGGCGACCTACGCCATAAGTCGATCCCCAAGACTCAAGGTTTGATCCCGTTGAACCCACTGGGGTAACGCCGTCGCGAACGCTTTCAATGAATTTTTCGTTGCCGAATTGCAGGAAGGCGATAAACCCCGCCATAATATCGAAGTTTGACTGCGGCAGGACAGGGTTGCCGCCAAGTAGTCGAGTTGAAAACTCCGCATCTACGGAATCCTTAATTTCTTGAATATCAGCCATTCCATACCCATCCATATTGACCGCTAGAAAATCCGAATGTTTCTTGACAGCCAGAAGGCTGTGTTATTGAAACAGTTATGCTTACTGACTGGTTCCCAGCGTATTCAGCCGTCACGCTAAGGTCTGTGACTACTCCAGATGAGACCAAGTCAGCCAAAGCCTCATTTGCATATTCTTCGCTAAGCGGGATGGCCTCTGATATGTTGGAGGTGTCCACGGTATGAAGCCGCGACCCTCTCGTCGGGTCACACCACCAGCCCCCACCTTGGCAACCGGGCTCTCTAGCCTCTGTGAATAATCTGGTGACTATGGCATCGTATAAGGCGCCATTGCATGAAAAGTTCTGGCATTCCACGACCCAATCAGGACAGCAATCGCCGCCCGTGTTCTGAAAGAACATTTTAACCCCTTATTGAATTGCGTGGCCCGCAGAATCCACGTCACCCGCAACAGCAACGCGATCGCCATTCCAAGTGAAGTTTGTGGCCTGCACGGATACGCTTTCAGCTTCGATCGATACACCGTCAGGCGTTAGCTTAATGACTGATCCTGCATCGGCAGAGTAAATCCAAGTTTCGCCTTGCGGGGCGTCCGGCTCCGAAGGGTTGACTACTACAAGCGTAACCCGACGGGAACTTGCCCCATTGACGGCACCTAGAATGGCCTCACCGGCTTCCGTAGGCACAGAAACGATGCCGCTTGGCTGAACCACCCTAACGTTGCTCTGGGCTTCACCAGCGAAGGTGCTAACCTGTGCAACCTTATCCGTGATTGATTGGATGAGAGACTTTACGATCATATTCGCGACTTGCGGACTTTTCATTATAAAGACCCCAGAAATTCAGGTGAGAAGAACACGCCAACATCGGCAGCGGATGCCTGAGTTGGGGATTGCGCCACCTGCTGAACCGCTGCTTGGGTGGAAGTGTTCGCTGATATAGCATCAGTTGCGCCAAACTTAACGGCGGGCGCTAGAGTGATTTGCGCTTCGGTCCCAGCCTGTCTGTCTTGAGTAAACCCGATTGACTGGATTACCAATTCGCCGCCTTGATTGATTTCAGGCACGTCAACCCAAAGCCTGCCGTTGGGCTCCCAAAACTGACCCGATGAGTTACGCCAAGTGGTTGTCGTGAGTGTCATTTCAAACCCAGATCCGATAGACCTAGCCGCCGACCTAGAAGCGGCGACTGCGGCTTTTGGCGTATCCATGTCAGTAGACGGGAAGATGATCTTCGGTCTATATCTTGGGAAGCTTGTCGAAACTCGTGCGTTGACTTCCGAAGCTTGCGCTCCCTGAAATTGAGTTACCTCTTGCGCGTGAGCTGTGATTTCCGAAAACTGCCCAGAAGACTTGTATGCGATGCGGGCAACTTTGGTTTGCGAACCGATGCTGATTGCGCCCTGTCTTGGCCTGTTTTCGGCGTCCCAAATGCGGAGCTGGCCCGTTGCTGTGACGCTGATCGTCTTTTGTTGCAGTTGCAAGGCATCGTGAATAGCTCCTAATACCGTTTGCCCCAGTTCTGGGGTGATTTCTACATGGTCGGCCCAGTCAGAACCGTCCGTTTCAACTTGAATACCGAACGGCGCTACGATCTGCTCGATGTAAGTTAGCGTGTTTTGCTGCGGATAAGACCCCACAACGCTAGCTGATATAATGTCAGCAGTAGCTGACCTGCCCCGCAAGATAAGCTGACGGCCAGTCTCGCGCTCGATGTTTAAATCAAAGTCTTCTAGGTGCCCGGTGAGGAGTAAGTCGCCATTGGCTTCTATGGTGATGGGCAAAGATTGCGTTATATCTTCCGAAAGGACCCTGGGGTCCTTTGTAGTTTCGATTTCAAACGCGCTCGCAGCTTCATCTATGGACTGCGTAAACCTAAAAGATGTCCAACCGGTTAGAACGCGACCATTCAGCTTTACATTTACGCGTTCAATCACGAAGAACCTCAATAACTTGGTCCATAAACAGAGGATGGCTTGTAGCGTTCCACGTCCTCAAATCAGATTCTCGTGTCCAGTCACCAAACACGCGGTGCGCAGCAACTACGGATGGCAAGCTCTGGCCTAAGTTTATGGTCGCAAAAGCAGGCAAAACAGCCACGCGAGAGGTCATGTCGATGATGAAAGCGTGGCGTGTTGCCGTGACTGCTTGCACCTGCTCTAACGTCATATCGTTGATGTCCCGTATCAAGGCATCAGAAATCCTTTGACGTATTGAAAGCGCCTCTGCCCTATTGGAAAACTGCAACTGGGATGCAACGCTCGCTGCATGGAGTGCGGCCACAGACCTAAAAGCACGGTCAAACTCTAATGCTTGCTCATATTCTGATACAGCGATCGGACCTTGCACTATTGGAGCAACTGCACTCTCAAAGTCGGCCAGCTCTATTATTTCATTGAGAGCTGAAACCGTATCGCCTGGGATAATGCTTTGTATTAGATTAGATACATCTTCAAAATCAGTTGCAATCTGAAAGATGCTGGCCACCGATACGCCTAGTCTAGAGGCCGATTGCTCAATTCTGAACAGTCCAGAAGTCAAACTTGAGAATGGCGCCCTTACGTCGGCGGAAATTGCGTTGATGGCTGTGGCTGCGCTATCAATTAAATTGGCGATTGTGTCCAAAAGCCCCGTAGGGAACTGGAACTGACCAGCCTCTACAAACGTTAGCTCAAACCGTGTAACTAATCCCTCGCGGCGCGTATCGTCTGACCTTTCGGCTTCGGTACAAATAACAACCTCTGTTTGGCGCGATGGCAAAACCAATTCTGCTTCGCCTTCAAGATTAATGGCGTCCATCAAGTTTTGGGCTAAAACAAGGTGATTGGCGCCCCTTACAAAAGCGGTAACACGAAACTCACTCGCACGCCGACCCATATCCTCAAAATAGGGCACATCTTGGTTGACGTATTCGTGAAGTGGCCCTCTGCGGCCAAAAGTTACACTTTCCCCCTCAACTTCGAATGGAACGCCTCTATAAGAGGCCTGCCGATATACCGGTGCATTAGACATAAAGGGATTTACCTATGACAAAATTTCTATCTGGAATCTGCCTTTGCGCCGTGGCGCTAAAGTTAGGCATTTCTTTCTTCGTGAACTTCATTCCCCAGACTGCAAATTTCTGGGCTGACCCGATCATATTTATTCCCGTTGGGCTTTTGGGCGTGTGGCTGTGTCTTGCAAGCGTGGGGTCTGTTCTGATGTCTGTTGATAAAGCAGTTTTCCCTGATAAGGGTTAGAATACGCTAGGCTCTGGCCCCGTATTAATTGGGATAACAGCGCGGTTTGTGTTGGCGTTCGCAGTGTTAGCTGCTGGCGTAATCGACCTAAGCGCTGCTGCCGCCTCTAGGGCGGAGGTTGTCAATTGAGCCTGAGCGTTTGCCGACTGTTGGTTGTCTTGGCCCATTTGGCGGAGTTGAGATCTTAGATTTTCAATTTCCGCTTCTAGCGCGCGCGATTCTCTGTTTAGCTCGTCATCAACCCCCGTAAAACGGCCAAAGGCGTTTAGGTTGTTCAAACGCTCGTCGTTTTCTTGCAACTCAGTTTCGCGGGTACGGATGAGACGGACCAAGTCAGTTGCGGTTGTCTGCTCCGTTGCTTGTCCGTTTTCAGTTATCGTCCGTCCTGTTGGCGCAATTCTTTCAATCACACCTGCAACCCGATCAGCAACGCCTTCGATTGCGTCAACCAATGGCGTCACGTTATCGACTAGTGAACGAATGGCGTTGAATATCTCATCTGCCACTGTTGAAATGCTTGATGATATTTCCTCTGCGCCGCCGCTTGCGATAAAGCTTTGGACGGAATTCGCCAGCCCGTCGATCGCGGAAGTAAAGCTAGGGATTAATGGCTGGACAACGCCTTCAATGAGGCTTCTAAGACTGGCCCTTAAGTCTGATAAGGCGCCATTAAATGCCCGCGCGTTTTCAACGTCCTCTGCTTCAATTCGTGCAACAGAGGAAGAAACATCGCGTTCAATTTCGCGAATTCTCTCTTGGCTAAGGTTGGCGATTACCGATAGCGCGTCACCAACGTCTGAAGCCAATTCACGACCAAGGAATGCCGCGTTTTCTTCATTCCGAAACGCCTCAAGAAACGACCCGACGAATTCAGCAGAACTGGCGTTAACCTGATCGATTAATCCTAAGTTCCTTAGCGCCTCAACTGCCGTGTTACTCGAAGTTAAAGGATCTTCGCCGCGCTCTATTTCCTGCCTCGCCTCTTGCTGACGCTCAATAATATCACGCAGAACGTCGATCGATTCATCCCGGCTTATCAGGCCATCTGATGCACGAGCGAGGAATTCTCTCAGGCGTCTAAGGTCGTTGACTTCAAGGCCGAGCGTGCTTGCCCTAGCTGCGTCTTCTGTGGTGCTTGCGGAAACGGTAAACACGCCCCCAGCGACGGCCAATCCAGTAGCCGCTAAAGCTTGCGTTGCCCGCCGGGCGATACGCACCGCGAAGTCACCAAAGCGAGCGATGCGTTGACGCACCCGGTCATACGCGCGGCCTAGGGCCTGTACTGCCCGCTGCCACCTTTGCGTTGCCCTTTGCGCCAGATCGGACGCTCTTTGCGCGCGCTCTGTCCGCTGCTCGGTCGTCCGCAGCGCGTTATTGATGCGTGTTAACGCACGTTGCGCTTGCTCGCGAACGCGGATGATAATTGAACGCTCAAAGTCCATGTTTTTTCAACCCATACTTCATGTTGATTTTGGAAAATTGGATGAGCTCGTTCATATCCAATTCCATCAAGTCAGATATTGGCTGACCGGATACACTAGCTACGATAAAGACGTGTTCTTTTACGTGTTCCGGTTTGGCGTAAAATTTTCGATGATGAACGCGGACAATTCGAATACGTCCTCAACGTCAATGTTTTCAGAGCAAAGCGTGATGTCGTAATTGGGGTCGCCAGCGACGGCCCCAAATTTATTAATGAAGTCGATTACCGAGCCTGATACGCCGGAGCCGTTAACACTATTTAGGGCGTTTCCAAGGCCGCTAACAATACCAAATACCAAGTCGGACTCGCGTCCCTTTGGGCGGCGCAACGCAATTCCCTTGCATTCACTTTCCGCGCCTGTATCTGTGTTTTTCTTGTAAACAAATGGCCGTAAAAGGTCGTAAACAACTTCACTCATTTTATGCTCCTAAAGCTTCTTCTGCGGCTTCGTCACTCTCGAAACGTAAGGCGATCGTGCCTTCGTCGCTAGTGGTGATGTCACCAACTAGAACTGGGTTTGAAAGCGCGTAAGCCTTACCAGTCACGAACCGGGCAGAAACAACGCCACCGTCGCCACAGATGTTTTCTAGCTCTCGCAAAGGTAGGTCCGCGCTGTCGCGGATTTCCACCTCTAAATACGAATTGGATTCACGCCGAGAAAATCCGCCGCCGTCCAGGGCCTCATTAGAAAAGCGCGATGGCTTTACCGAAGTCGTGCCGCTGACACGAAGGTTAGGCAAGTTCACATTGGGAACTGAAATTCGGACGCTTGCTGGTCCTGCGATAATACCGTTAGACATTTATTAAGCCCCCAGTGTTAGTGTTGGTTTGAGTGTGATATCGAAGGCGCGAAGGGCGCTTGCTAAGTTGAAGTTAATGCAAGACACAAGGCGACTTGGGTTACGTGCATCGATTGTAGTTTCGATGCCTTCAAGAATTGCATCAACATCGATTACTAGGCGACCCTCAAATGGGCGCAGCACAGCTGCCAATTCCGCGTTGAATTGGTTTGGCGTGACTGTGTTACTTACGCTTGCTGTAGGCGTCCCATTAGGGACCAATACCGTATCTTCATACTGCGTATCTACATGGTCGCTAATAAGTGACACGATATCTTGGATTTGGTAAGCCGCTTGGGGGTGGCGCGCGAAAGTGTCGATCTGCCCAAGGTCGTCTTGGATGCCCAGGCCGGTTGATACTAGGATTTCTTTGCTGCCGCCGTTGCCATTGCGCAGGAGTGTTGCGCCGTAGCTAGCGAGTGCAATTTCCTCGTCAACGCCAAAGCAGCTAGAAGAGCAACCAACGCCAACGAGGTTCGGGATAACTGAAACCTGGCTTCCGGTGTAAGGAGATGTTGGGTTGTCACAACGGGAATTGTGCATGGCAGCGACTGCGCCTGCTAGCGCTTGGTAGTCGCTAACCTCGTCAGCTTCACAAAGCGTCACCGTAGAGCCGAAGCGGTCTGTGCGCCCCATTAAATAAGTGAGAGTGTCTGTGAAGTTTTCGCGAATGACATTGTAATACCGGCCACCAGTGAAATTCTGAATGCCGCAGGACCAGCGGCCTTCCATCCAAGTTTCCACCAGATCCATAGATGTATCGTCTGTGTCTAAGAACGCGAAGAAGTCAGCACAGCAACCTTCGCCAACGGCAGACGTTGCAAGGGTATAATCAGCCGTTCCGGCGCCGCCAGACATTGCGTTGACAGTCACGGTAATGCCGTCGGGGCCTTCTGATGCGTCAATGTAGATTGCGTTGCCGAACGTGCCGCCAACCTTTGCAGTTAAGTCAACAGATGTGGTGCCGTCGACTGCGGAAACAGGCGCGACTGCATCGGCTGCGATGTCCGCCGCCAAGTCCGTCACGACACCCGCTGCCGTGTCGCCAGTAAGAACATCAACAATATAAACTTCGCCATTGATAAAAACCTCAACAACGCCGTTTTCTGTAGCTGTACCCGTGATTGCAAATGATCCGGTGGCCGCAGCGCCAGTTGGCAGGAATGGGATGACTTGCAGGCTACCTGATGGGAAAACATCAAAGTATGCCTGCACAATTTCGTGTGCGGGGCTGTCTGGGCCAAACAGCAGGGCTGACTGCCCGACAGTGGCTACCGTCTGCACTTCATATGCTGTGGCTGTGCCAGTTGTCATTGGCGCGACAAAAGTAGCGGCGCAACAGTTCTGGTCGATAGTTGTGTTGGATAAATCGACGCAGAAGTTTGCACCGGGGAGGATTCCTTCGATGTTTGCCATCTTACTTCACCTCGTCAGTTTTTGGTTTCTTTGGTGCTTTCCATAGCGTCAGACCACCGTTAGTGATCTGGTTCGCATAGAAAGGAACGGATGTATCGACAGCGGTTTTCTTCACGATGGGCGAACCATCAGTCTTTACCGCCGCTTTGCCGTCAACAGGCATAACGTGTTGCATCATTTGCAAGTATCCTTGATTTGTAACCTGATCGTCATTGGATCAGCGTCCATCGAAACGGCGCTATCTACCTGTTCAGGAAAGTTGAAAGTGTAGGCGTAAAACAGCCTTGATTTAGAGGCGTCCAAGAGTGCGCCGCTGACATATTGAGGCGCTTCAAAACATGGCGAGACTTGCCAATTAAAAAGCGAAGCGAATAATTTGTTGCGCTCTTGCGTAGCGTCGAAAAATGATTTCTCGTTGCGCACGTCAGAAAGCGACACAGGGGACATAACAATAACGCGGACTTGATTATTTATGGTAAAGAAGTCGCCGGCCGTAAAGTTTGCTGTCGTTTCTGTGTTCGGCAAAACAAAGTACGTGATTTCGTCGCGGTGCGCAGTTTCCTCCCGTGCGTGGTAGTATTCTGCCGCCCCGAAAACATCAGCTTCAAGGCGTGTACGCAGACGCGTAACGATTTCATGAATCATGCTGTGACCCTAAATTAATCTTCGGCGCGGATGAAATCACTCATGAACTCGGGCCATTCGCGGACAGTTCGGTCGATGCCAACATCTAGAAAGGGCCTTGCAGCCATGCGTGACGTTCCATCTTGGACGTAACCAGCGTAAGAAACCCCTGCCCCGACCTCTACTTCGCGCGGCGCGGCGTCAAATCCAACCGACTGCCGTAACCTGCCTGTATCAATCGCAGGCGGGTTGCCCGGGCTAGATGATACGTGATTGCCGTATCTGCGACCCGTGCGCGGCGTGTTGCGCATGATTGTGTCGATTGTGGTGATAGACCTAGAGCCTAATTGCAAAAGCTGGGCTTCGATATAGTCGTCGTCAATTTCTAGTTGCAGCGGTTCAAATTCAAAGGTGAAATCAGCCATTTTCTGAATATACCGTTTCTGTCCCTAGCCCTTCACATTTGGTTGTGAGGGCAAGAGCGACGTTCATGAATTTATCACCGGGCGAACTTTGCGTGCTGATGATGCGGTAGTTGTACCCGCCGTATTCAAGTACGGTGAATATCTCCAAGTCCATGACCCGCATTACGGCAGTGTGCGAGGTTGCGCGGTCTAACTCGTTTGAGTTGGCGCTACCAATGAAGCGCTGCGATGCAACGGCCTCGATATTCGCGTAGCACGTGACAGGCTCGGAAAACTCCCGCTTGCTGTCATATGAACCCACCTCAACGTCACGAAACGCTCTGAGCTTGACCTTATGCCTAAGTCTCATTTTACCCTCGTGTTAAGGGACCCGCCAAACGCGCGTTTAAATGTTTGCAGCGAATTTGGGACGTATCCTCTAAGAATGCCGTTTACTAAATCGGGTGGTGGCTGGCGATCGTAGAACGCGTGGGCTACGTCAAAAACAGCCAAACGAAACACCGGCGGAATTTCCGTGGGCGCTGCGGTGTATGTGATTTCGTACCCTATGCAATCCTCATTAGCCAAAGACAAAACCAGCGGCGTTTTGAAACGTCCATAAGGAACGCGCATACCGTGGCGGGAAATAACGTGTACTTTATCAACGCGCTTTACTGGCGTTAGCGGAAATACAACGTGGCCACCCTCGGAGATGAAAGATACCTGCGTTTCGCGCAAACACGTCGCCGTGACGCGCTCCACATGGTCCACAGCAGCATCCAGATATGTGGAAACGTCTTCGTCGCCGCATAGCCCCATGTGCGATTTAAGCGCTTCAATATCTGCTGATGTCGGCGCGAACGCCTCGCGCTTAATAATCTCCATTTAACAGGCCTTGATGTACTGTTTAAAGCAATATTTACCGATATGTCCTTCGCACGTTTTTACAGCAACCGTAACTTGGTATCCCGCACCAGCCGTTCCGCCGTAGATGTTGAATGACAGAATTTTCGTGACGTGGTCGTAGTTCACGTTGCAAGCCATGAGGTCGTCAGGAGTTTCGCCCGTCGACGTATTTGCCGCAGGATTAATGCAGATAGAAGTGCCGGAGGGGTCGACGCCTTGACTGTAAACACTATCAAGCCAGTCGCCCATTTCCAAAAATACAGGCGCGCGCTCACCAAACATAATAGGGTCAAGGCTGTCAACGCAGCACTTATCGAAGCAACAATTAGACATTTTCATAATCCTTGAATTTCAGTAAGCGGGCAGACGCGGGAAACTTCAAAGCCCGATTGCTGACCGTAAATGTTAGGTTTCGCTCTTGTGGCGGGAAGTTCAGGACGCGCGCGGATGGCGGGAAAGTTAAAGTTCTCATTTTGAGCGCCCCATCAAATGGCTTTTTATGTCCCTCAAGTCGTCGCGAACTTCCTTGATGGCCTCGTGGTCTTGCTGCCTCAAAACAGATTGATGTTTTCCATTCTGTTCTAAAAGGTCCAGCCGTTTGCCATTTGTAAGGATGTTTCTGCCAACCCAACCGACCGCAAGGGCAAGAACGCCTAAGATCCACCATACGAATGACTCGACATACTCAGTCGCAATAGAAATCATCAACCCAAGCCCCGCACAATTGCTGCGAAGCGAACAGCATAGTAAATCAAACTGGCCAGAGCCCTCGGCGTTCCCTCATCGCGCATTGCGTTGTAAAATAGCACGTCAACTGGCTTACGCGGTTCACCCTTTGCGCGCTGCATTTCTACTGCGTGGTCGTGGATAACGGCGGCCTTTGTGTATGACCCCATAGGCGGCAGGAAAGACCACAAGAGCCTTGGAATGCTGGCGAAGTCCGTAAGATAGTCGACAGGCACGACGTACTTCCCGCCTTCACTACTCCTGTAAACAAGCGGCCTGTGAATCCGGCCACGGGACTTGCCGTTGACCTGCACAAGCTCCACGATTAGCGGGGAGAATGTTCTAGCATTACTCATAGTGACATTTCACCAATAATGACTTGCCGCAGGTTATACTCAGTTCCCGGCACCGGAGCATTCAGCCAAGGCTGTCCTTCGATCGCGATAATCTGAATAATTGTCGGTGAACCTGTCTTTTCGTAAGCGTTGATTGCATCGTCATATTGAAAGAATAGCTGCTCAACTTGTTCGCGAACGCCAAAGCGACCTGCCAAAGATGTGAGGTTTGAAATGATATTGCTGCGGCGTCGCGCGTCTGCCTGCGCTGCTGTCTCTGCGGTATAGAACTTGGATGTCAGCTTGACTAGGTCGCCCAACTCATCGCCTTCGCCGTCAAGATACCACTTGCGCGTTTCACGACGTTCTTTAAGTACGCCGTCTTCGTCGCGGACCCATTCAATAGAAACATCAACCACGGGGTTTGCGTAGTAGTCCGCGCCATCGTGGTCCGCGTAATATACAACCTTCACAAGCTCGCCCTTCGTAAAGGTCGGCATTGGGTGCAAGCGTGTCGTCAAAGCTGTCTTGTAATTAATGCTTTCAACATCGTCAGTTGAGGATGTTAGATTTCTGATACGGTAATTCATGGCACTAGCACCTCGATAGTTTTGCGGACACGCAGCGCTAACTGGCTAAATTCAGTCGGGATAATTGTTGAACGCCTGTTGTCTTGGTCGAACCATTCGAACTTGTACGCGGGATCTTCGCCCGGGTTCTTGTCGATAAACCCACCAACAATAGTTGCATCGCCGTCATATGCGCCGGTTTGCTGCATAACCAAGTCATCCCATACGGCAATCACCGTATCGTTGCGGGTAACTCGCATTTTAGGTCGCGACCAATGAGTTGAGACGCCCTTATCCGGTGCGTTTAGGCTGATAATGCCTTCGACTTCTGCATATTCACCCTTGACTGTGACAATATTGTCCTCGCGGCTAAATTCGTCGTCTAGGTCTTTGTCAACAAGCTTAACAAGCGAGCCGTTGTCGTGGATGTCATCCTCGGAAAAGCCAAACGTTGCTGTTTTTGTGACGTCTACTTTGTCGGTCTTTAACCCGCCTGCACTTGCAGCCTCTTGGATGATCCCGGCAGGCGTCAATGGCGCTTCAATTGGGTTGCCCTCTGCGTCAAAGGCTTCGATGAAAATTTCCATTATCCAACTGCCTTTGCTGTAAATTGGCCGTGTGTGACGTTGAGCACATCGTTCTGTGTCGCGCCTTGGGTCATTCGAAGTTCCCAGACATCACCAACTGCCGGTGATAGGTCAGTATGTGTGATGGTATTTGAACTGTCGTTATGGCCTGACGTGTGCCGTTGGTATGCGGTTGCAGAAGCCGCCACCAAAACACCGTTCTTGTGAAGCTCTAATATCGGCGCGACACGCTGCAATGCAGCTACGTTTCCGTCGGCGGCGTCGTAAGTGTAAGTCGCCATCGCTGACAACTCGACATAGCTTGCAGCCCCAGAAAGAGTGAAGTCTTCCGCGTTAGCTGTCCATCTTGTGCCGATGGTCGTCAGCCCAGTTGTTAGGTCATACGCTGCGTTTGCTTGGTTCCCGTTTTGGCCGACAAGAGACGCCTGAGCGAATGATGTCACCTCTGTTGGGATTGCTGGCCCGCGCAACTCCATTTTAACGATATCGAACTGTCGCCCGTTGTCTGTAATGTTCAGGATGCCAAGGGCGGGGTCGATAACATTACCAATAAGGAAATCGTTATCAAAGAAGTTCATCCGGAAGTCTACGGCATCACCAGAATTGAAGGCTGCCATGATGCTGTCAACCGGCACAACACCCGTCTGCCAAGCGCGAGGCGTTCCGGCATCAACAACAGTGATGTGAAGGTCCATGCCCAACGCTTGGGTTAGGTCTAGATCGGTTTGTCGATCAATGCCGTCAACGGTGAACGTTGTGTCGTACGATCCGAGGCCAAAGACACCTGTAGAGCTATCCGCCGTGATTGGCAGGGCTGCGATTTCTTCCTTTAATTCCTCCACCTTTTCACAAAGGCAAATGTCGTAAGATGGCCCTTCCAAGAGGTGGATGACTAAGCCAGCGCCGACCCCCGACTGCGTGTTTAAGATGAATGAAACGTCACTTCCAGTAAATTCAAACGCCGAAACTGTTGATTGGTTGTTAGTGTTTGTGAACGTGAAGGAACCGTTGAGCGCCGGATCGAAAATGCCTGTTTGGTTATCCCAATCTGCCTGTGTAGCGTTGCTGTTTCCGCCCGCTACGAAATCAGTTGGGAAGCTATCGACACCGCCCACAACTTGGAATGTTTCGCCGCCGCCGTTCAAGCTGCTAGGCTTGACAGCCCAACGAAGCGTGGGAACTTCGCCCAGAACGTCAGCGCCAGCGATCAAACGATAGCGGTAATTGTGACCACCCGAAGCGGCGATATTGCTGACTGCCGTGTTTAGAACAGGCGTACCGCCACCCCCACCAATCCGCGTGACTTGAAGCACTACATTATAAGTATTTCCGTCTGGCGCAGTAAATGCGATAGGGTAATCGACCGGATTGCCAAGGCCGCTACCCAAAGTAATGCTGCCTACATTAACCATCGTCCCGACCTCGCCGGAAGGAGGGTTCGCAATCTGCAAAATGCCGTTATTCACATATGGCGCGGTGGACGAGCAAACAGGCTCATCAAACGGTTCATAACCAGCGTCAAAGGTTTCCTGTGCGGTGAACACATCACCAGCGGCGTTTACGTAGTCGCCCTTTAACGGACGCAGAAAGCGAAAATCAAAGTCCTCTTTCGGACCAAGACGCACGCGATCAATACGGCCTTTTAGAATTTCGAATGCGTCGTTAAATGACATTACGGCAACTCCACGGCTTCGATATATGAACCAACCTGAACCACTTGATTGTTGGCCGACGGAGAAACGCGAACCGTATAGGTTACTGTTTGACCAGCAGGCACGACAATAACGGCGGGCTGATTGGTGCTACCCTGCCCGTATGTGCCTTGCGTCTGGCCGCCGATAGGGTTGTTGGTCGCATTGATGTCACGCCAAAATACAGTGCCGGAATGGCTTCCAGTGCCTAGCGTGTTGATTTGCGCTGTTAACTGAACGTCCTGCGAGCCTGCCGTTACTTCTACATAACCGTCGTTTAAGACAGTTCCAGTCCCGTTGGCTTCGTTGCGATAAAGAACCGTCGCGCCACTTACAGAAGCGATATTACCCGCGTCCTCTGAGCCGTTATCGATCCGTGCGCGGGAAGTAACGCCAGGTAAGGTAGTATCGTTTACAGCAGTCGCTGTGAAGCGGTAGTTTAACAAGGTAATCGCGGCTAATCTGCTAGCCTGCCAAGGTGAAATATTGCGTGTCATCAGACTGCGACCCCGCTAACGGCTTGTATCCCGTTCCCTGTAGACGCCGTGATAGTCAGGGTGGTTCCGTCAGCCGCTAACTGCACTGTAACCGTGTTTGCGGCGTCAGAGCGATTGTACGTCACCGCCGCCCCGCCTGGTACGACAACAGGATTAATAGGTTCAACGACAAGGTTGCCATATTGGATCGTTAGGGCAACTCCTGACGGGCCAATTGGTAGTACGCCATCTAGATTAGCCGTTACCGGTACGATTTGCGGAGGTGCCCCGACAAGGGTGAAGGATACGGAAGCGCCTGACAGGACAGAGATAATTCTCGAAGACTGCCAAGAGGAAATGTTGCGTGTCATTGGATTACCCCACGTATGCTGTGGCAGTTTCAAACGTGCGAATATCGTTTGGAGATGCTGCTTGGTTTGCGATCAATTCGATGGTCACGTCTGCAATAAGTGTACCGACCGCAGGAGCGAGGCCCGTTGCAATTTCAGTCACAGCCACGCCACGAGTGTCAAAGTTATTGAACCCCGCAGTGAACGGAACCGACGCGCTATACGAATACAGGCCAGACGGATCGGACACGTTGACCGCAGTAACTTGAATGTCGCCGCCTATGCTTAGCGAGTTATCCCACTCGTATGTAAAAGTGCCAGACGCGGTGTCATGGTTTGCAGCGCCACCGTTTATGCTGACGATGAACTCAGGGATTGTAGGCAGAAGCGGCGCTGTGCGCGGGGCCTGCCAAGGTGCTATGTTTCGCGTCATTGTGAAATCCTGACTTGAACTTGATCTGCGTATGAACCGCCGCCAGTCCAGACTGTAAGTGTGTACGTTCCGGCGACAGGTAGGTTGACTGTGATTTCCTTGAAGGTATCCACATCACCGACACGCAAACGCTGCGCGTTGTCTGTCGAAACATTCACGCCGTTATCTGCCACGGTGATCCCGACCTGTCCGCCTGCGGGGAACTCAAGCCCAGATGTGTGTTGGATGTCTGCTGCTGGGCCATACCTGAAAACGTAATCACCCGCGTCTGAGACGGTGAAGGTGAAGTTTTCATTGGGGCTGGGCGCAGGAGTTGGCCCGCTGTTAGAAATCTCGCCTGTTACGAACAAGAAAGGGAAGGGTAGCCTTCCAGCCTGCCACGGCGCGATGTTACGTGCCATCTGTTAGCCCTGCCCTGAAAAATTGACGACCGCCTCTTGGAAGTCGATTGTCACAGTCGTTGTTACAGGCTGGCTAGGATCGTTGTTAATCAGTCCTGTCATTGTCGCGGTGATGGTCTGGGAGCCAAAGCCCGCAGGAGCGTTAAACTCAAGAAGCGGCGACGAAGACTGTCCCACCTGCATAACCGTTGGCAACGTGCGCGGGTTGAAGCTCGGCACCAGCGGGCCAAGGTCTGTGAATGTGATAGACCCACCAACGATCACGTCAGACGTGTTGTTTTCGACGCTGAAAGGAAAGTTCACGTTTGCCCCGCCGAAAAGTTGAAAAGGCTGATTGGGAAGCACAATGTCCCATCCATCGATGTTTTGATCCGGTGCTACCGATGTACGTCCTGCTTGCCACGAAGAAATATTAGTCATTGAACCACCTCATTGAGTGATGCCCCACGCCGTTAAGCGCAGGGCGTTTATATTAAGCAGCTTTGTTGCGCTGCTCGAAGCTCAGATCGGTGGATGCGGCTGCATCGACTTGGCCGGAACCGTCAACAGGCAATGCAAGGAACGCTGCGCCCTCGTCTTCCTTCAACAGGATAACGCCGCCGAATGGGGCAAGCTGACCGTTGAGAGGTGTTGTCGTAGGTACAGAGCCGTCTGTTGTGTAAACCACGCCAGAACCGTTGTTGATTTCAGCGCGCCAGTAGCCAGCGTGTGTTGCCTGTGCTGGCATAGCAATCGGCGTTGCGCCAGTGACTGTGACGTTGATGTTTGGCATGATGACAGACTGTTCATCCGTCTGTGTGCCAGACCAAGGCGCAGCCGTAACAAGCGCAGTAACGTCATCGCCACGAGCGCCGGAGATAGCAGCAACGTCATTTACCAAGTGGTAAGTCACACCTGTAATTACGTCGCCGTCTATCTCAGTGCGCTTTTCCAGCTCAAGACACAGGCCGTAGTTGGCATCTGTGCTGACTGTGTTTGTGGAGAACATCTGATTATCGTCGGTGTCGATAGATGCAGTTGTTGTTGCGGGCGTAAATGTAGAGTTATTAGACATGGGGGTTCCATCATCCTGATATGTATATGTGGGGGTCGTGCTTCCGTCGGAATTGGTCACAAACTCAACGCGAACAACGCGGCCATTTGCGGAGTCAAAGCCAAATTCATAGTCGCCACTTTGCGTAGAGACCGGGATAGCAGTACCAGATGTGTTAATCGTGATTGCAGCCGGTGAGATAACCCCACCGACGCAACAATTTAGAGGGTTAGGACTCCGTACCGGCATCGTTCACCTCTTGTTTCTGTGGCTCTTCCAGTTCAACTGATTGCGCCTTTGGCGGACGCCCCCGCTTAGGGGCATCTGCCTTTTGGGACATAAGCGCCGCAACCTGCTCTTCCAGCTTCGCTAAGCGAACCATTGGATCGATGTCATTGCGGTATTGTTGCGGGAGTTTGGGCTTGCGGCGTTCCATGTTACTGCTCCGTGGAGCGGATAAACGCTAGACCTACGTTGCGGATTTCGTGAACACGACACCAGCTTGTAGGATCCTTAAGGTTAGTTGTAGACATGTTGCCGTCAGAGCTGGCAGCGTCTGCGTCAAAGATGTTGGACCAGCCTACAGGGTGAAGCGCATACTGCGCGCGCTGATACCAGTTTGTACCACCGGCACCACAGTCACGGGATGGGTCCGCGTCAGCTTCAAGTGCGCCATTTACAGGTGTACCTGTGCCGTAAGCAATCGCGCCATCGCGATAAAGAACGGAGATAAACTCTTGCGTGTTAGGATCGATCAAGCAATCGTCCTCAACCTCGATGATTGGGCGGCTGTTGAAGAATGCGCGCTCAACACATGCACCGTCATCACAGTTAACCTGCGCAAACGTGATAAGGTCACGCTTTTCGAGGGAGCGCATAATGTCAGTATGAACAATCATGCCGCCCAACTCATTGCGACGGCAGCCCATGAAGCCGACAGCCTCAAGTACAGCGTCCTTAGTGACGAAGTTGGGCACTGAGTTTGTAGCAGCGTCGGAAGCGTCGTAAATCAAGTCAGACGCGTCGTCAGCTTGGTTGTTTAGGTAAACGCCCTGAATTACTGCACCCAAGTCGCGCTCTGCAATGTCCAATTCCCACTGCGGCAGCAAGTCAGAAATGACGGCCTCGGCGGGGCGGTTGATGTTAACCTGCTCGTCGAGGTAGTTAATGTCCCAGCAGTTCGTACGAAACAGCTTGCGGGTCATAGCAGATTTTTTGCCGACTGTGTTACATGGGCCGCAAGGCTCATTAGTGCCGGGGAAAGACGTGTTATTGTCTGTCCGACCGGTGAAAGACCAGAAGTGGTGGTCAGTTGCGTATGTGCCGCCGTTTGCGAGGCGGTCAAGTTCAGAATCGCGGCGCAGAATACCGGAATCCCAAAGTTCACCCACGCAGTCCGCGCGGCGTTCTTCGGCCATAACCTGAAGGTCAGTGCCGCTCAATTTGCTTAGAATAGCATTACAAGACATAGTCTCTCCTTATGGGGCAAACCCCAGTTGTTGATTTGCCCCACGGAGGGGCGTTAAAAGATTTTTGAAACCTTGTGGCCCTTGGCCCTTGCGCTGGCCGCAAGCTTTTTCGACAAGGTCGGGTTGGAGTCGCGCAAGGCCAACTGCTCATCCATAGTTCCCCCGATAAACGGGTTATTCTGGATTTCGTCGCCGTCGCCTTGTGCGTTGGGGCCTTTGCTGGCTTTTAGAAGCGCAGGCGCAACGCTTGGCAGCTTTTCAGCTACAAATTCCTCAATTGTCATTGGCATTGATGGGTTTGAGCGGGAATAAACCGTCTGCCCATCTTCACCCTTAATCACGAACTTACCATCTTCAAAGCTTGACCGCTTTTGCACTTCAAGGCTGACGTAATCACCCACGCCTTCACGAAAAACCCCGGCCTTATCGACGGACGCGAATACCTCGCGCTCGAATTTTCCGTTGCGTTCGCGATTTTCTAGCTCAGCAATCCGGCTTTCGCGCTCAGCCAGCAATTCCTTTTGACGCCGGTCGTTTTCCTCGTAAGGCTTAATCCGACCTGCCATATGCTTGTTGAGAACGGCTTCAAAGCCACCCTGCTTCAAAAGGTCCTGGTCCTCTTTGTCGGAGGCCATCTTTTTGAAATTCTCAAGCTCGGTTAGCGTTTCATCATCAAGACCGGCAAAGCGTTCCGCGTTCTTCGCGGCGTCTTGCAGGGCCTTTAAGTCGACGCCTTCGTATTTGCTGGCGATGCGCTTTGCAGCGGCTGCGTCATTCTTTAAGCCTTCGTTTTTAGCGTTAGCCTCTGAAATAAGCGCGTCTTTTTCTGCAAGCTGTGCCTGCAGTTCCTCAATCGTAAGTTCTGACATTGATTTCTCCACGGGGGTCGCACCCGGATACACCGCCTAATATACGCGGCCAGCAGCGGCGGGAGCTGTCAGGCCGGAAACACACTCTTTATGAGTGGAATTATTGGTCCCAGCCGCCCACCAAATCAGGCAGCTTGAAACCTTTTGGAACCTTCCATAAATGGCGCTGGTTCACGTTGTTAATTAATCGGGACCTAGCGGGATAAAGCTCGATAGCTTCTGCCTCGCTGCCCCATACTTCGTCTTTGATGGCTTGCAATTCATCCCAAGATATGTCGCCGTCATGCAGAACTGAGATAATCTCGTCGTCGGCGTGCTCTACTCTAACCGGCATAGAGCGTCATATATTCTTGGTAGTGGAACGCGCCGTTTCCGGTGGCGTAATCAGGTAGAACCGCGCAGCCCCCGCGAAATACTGCTTCGCTGTGCGCTGAGACAATGCAGTATGGGGCGTGGTATTTCACCTTGCCGATGCGGGCTTTGAATTTATTCATCTAACCCTGCCCTTTCGAATGCCTCTGCCTCGCGCCGCCTAAGCTCATCAAGCGTGTATGGCTGGCCCGTAGATGCTCTAATAAGGTCGCGGCCCTGTAAACCACCCTGGCGGAACAAACGCGCCCTTGTAGGCCCTAGAGCTTCCTCTTGGACGTCCCTATTCTGTCGGTTCAACCAATCAAAATAATCGTCATCTTCTGGTCGCCCCTGCCTGTTCCACAGGACCGTAAAGATGCTACGGCAGTTGGGGTGCGCTGGTAAAACTCCGTCAGCTTCTTCTGGCGTGTATTCCCTGCCGTCATTGATCCGGCAAATATCCGATGTGCGGGTATCCAGAACCGCGCGGCGGAGTAATGCTCTCACCTGATCCCGGTTAGCCCTAGCGAATTCTACGTCGCCAACTGTTCTCGCGTGATTAGCTGACGTTCTTACGATCGTTTCGGCGCCGCGCCTTGATACCGCCAGTATGCCATCTGTGTTATTGGCGGCTGACGTACCTATTAGACGACGGGCAATTTGGTCCGTGCGTTCGCCTAGCCCTAATCCAATCCGTATTTGCTGCGTAGCCCGACGCACGCGGGCATCAGACCAGTCCCTAGCCCATTCCGATAGGACATTGCCCTGGAATGGCTCTAGCCTTACGAGGCGCTCCAATTGAGACACTCTTGGGACTGAAGCTGTAACGCCGATGACCGCTGCAGACGCCGCGTTTCTCGCCGCTATCATTTCAGCAATCGGCGTGACCTCTTCTGTGACCCGATCGAGTAGGACTTGCTCAGAGGCAACGCGCATCGTTTGTAACTCATCAATGAGCCTTTGCAATTGCTGCGTGCGTGTGCCGCGACCTCTGAGAAAGTTTCTCCTATCGTCCGCGCTCATTCTTGCGAGAATGCCTTCAAGAACGGCGGTCTGATCCCTGTCTAGCTCAATTAAAAAGTCTCTAAGTCGATTGACTGCGCCAGTCTTAAACCGCTCAATAAACACAGCGTATCTAACCGCATCATCAAAGACGCGCTGATTGCCATCCATGACTTAAAGGCCGGATGAGCCGGTAGTAAGGCTATCAGTGAATTCGCTCGCTTCGAGTTCTGTCCAGCCACCACGTCGCGCAGCGTTTGCAACAACCTCTGCAGGTAAGCCACCGACCAACCACGACGACGCCAGCGCAACTAGGTCCGTAGCTGTCACAGTCTCGTCAAAGAAATTTCGATCGAAAATAACGACAGGCTCGTTAACTCTAGCCATAAGGCCTGCAATTCTAAATAGGCTGTTCATGTCCGCTTCAAACTGCAACATGATTTCTGACAGCAAAGTAGCCTCACCGCTGTTCTGGATGCGTGCGGTTTCTTCTGTGATATTGCTACCTGACTGGTCAGCCAAAGCTCGCGCGCCGTGTGCAATCATTTGTTGCTTGATGGCGTCCATTTCCTCGCGGAATTGCTCCAGCCCTGCGCCTGAATACTCAACATAACCAACCGTGGATCCTTGCGGCAGATTGATGACGTAATTCGAACCTAGCTTGATTTCCATGCGCGCTTGGCCTTCTTCGCCAGCCGTCCATTCGTTCAAATCTTCGCCAGTCAATCCCCAGGTGATTGCAAGCGTTGGAATAAGCTTTGACTTTGCGAACCGATACTGCGCGTTTTCATCATAGAAATCTAACGCGAGGTTGGCCAAATCCTCTAGCAACGAGTGAGGGCTGCTAAGGTCCCCGAATACTTGCGCCGGAATGAAATCTATAGGCTGGCCGTTGATCGTCAGGTTTTCAGAATCACCTTCTATGCGCCGCGCGCCACTTGTGATTTCATCCACGCGAACAAATGCGTTTCCGTTTTCGTCTAAAGACAAAACGCGAACATTGTTGACCTCGCGGCCCTCTTCGTCAGTTGACATCTCGTGCAATTCTAGATGTGAAACGCGGCCCCGGCTAAGTTCCCAGTGCAGCACGTTTTCGCGGCGGTATTCAGCAAATGAAACATCGCTACCGTCCACGTTAACAACGTAAACAACGGCGTTCATAAGCAATACTTCACCTAACGCCCGACGGAAAAACCGCTGCCTTGAATCTGATCGATCGTCAAATCTGTCGACCTGCTCAGGTGTGAACCCACCTTCATCAATTTCAAACTGCTTTGAAAATGCGCGACCAATCAAGCCAATCTGCGTCCGACGCACAACCTCAGGATAGTACGCGCGCTTAACGTAGGCTTCCTTCTCATCATCCGTGTAGTGTTGCGGGATGATTAGGTAATCGTCGTTAGCCTTGATAGCCTCTGCGCCCTTGTGCGCATCGCGCATCTTTTGGCAGAACGGCAGGTATTCCAGCCCTCTAAAATCGTTATCACTCATCAAAAAAGCTCCGAACGATTAAAAACGGGTAGAATAAAAACCAGAACACAAGCAGAACCCACATACGCAGGCCTTTAATCTCGTAATCCACCATCGTTTTGCAGGCACCCGCCAGCCATAGGTACGCGATGATAGATTCAATCATACCTGCCTCGCGAAAACGTTAGGAGCGCGTGAAACTTTAGGCTTTTGAAGGCCGTTGAACGCTTGAGCAGTGCTATCTGTGTCGTCATCATGTCCGGTGTCGGGCGGGAAACTTTCCAGCTCAGAAAACCATCGCTCATTCCAGGAGCCACGGACGACCTTCACATTGCCTGCCTCAGCCTGCGCGGAAAATGGCGCGAAACGCGTGACCTTATCGCCAGTAACGACTCCAGAGTTAACCGAATAACCGGCAAGTAATTTCGTGTAAGTGGATACTTGCGCCTTACCAGCGGCACCAGGGTCCTGCGGTATGTCCACCGTTACGCCCTTTCCGTCTTGGGAAGTTGTGTTTTTCAACATCTTCTCAACGCCGTTAGGTCCTAACCTATCAAATACGTGATCTAAAACGTAATAAATACCATCTTCTGACTTGGCCATCTTAGTGCCGCATGTCCAGTCAGGATCGTTCGAGCCATCTTCTGGTGTAGCTGCGAAATCCCAACCCCTAACAGCCTTGAGACCTGCGGGAGCTTGCTCAACCACCTCGCACCAACCACGCTTAAAGAATAAGCCAGAGGAAGGCCTTACCTTCCAGTTCCCATCTTTTAATCTCGCCCTGTCAACAGCAGACAGTGCCATTAAATTTGACATATAAGATGGGTCTGATCCCATCAGTATTTTGTTATCTTCGAGCTTAGCAGAAATAAACGTGACGGATTTTGGCGGCACCGGTACAGTATCGCCGTATTCATCCAGCATAGTATGTGAACTTAACTCATCGGGGCTGTCTGCCCATGAGATCGTATCTCCATCCTTTACAAACCACCTTATAACGCCGGAGCGTTCTGGAATCGCTAACCCTGTGTCCTGATCTATCCACCAAGATATAAAGTCAGCAACCCAACTGTCAGCATCGGGGTTACAAGTAGCCCTAACATATGGCCGAATCCCACATGTTGTGCGGTTTCGGCTAAGCATGTAGAAAAACTGCTTCTTAGAAAAGTGGGTCAACTCATCAAAGCATATCAACGGTATTTGCGCACCCTGATAGCTATTGACAGTCTTGTCGTGCTCTAAGTGCGCGAATGTTACGGTAGCCCCACTATGGAATTTCCACTGCAATACGTGCGAACGCGGCGAAGCCCCAACTTTCGGGTATAGGGACTCGCTCTCATCCCATAATCCGCCTTCATTTCTAATTTGCGTTGTATTGCGGCGAAAAAAAACCGCACCAAAATCCTTATTGGATATGTGGCGCAAGGGCTCAACGAGAAGGCCCCACGTCTTACCCCCTCCGGCAGCCCCGCCATAAATAGCAATGTCTGCAGGTGAAGAAAGAAATTTCTCTTGTGGCCCCGGCTGGGGTTTAATCGGTTTCGTCTCGGCCATTGTCTGGCAATTGATAGATGGATACGGCAACATCTGGCATAGGACTATCTGGATCGTTCGAATGCACGACTTTCGATTTGCCCGGCGCTTCTAGCCCAAACAATTTAATTTTGCCCATTACGGCGCTCACTGCTGCGCTAGGGTTCTCTACCTTCTTTGCCAATTCGCGCGCTTCCTCAAGCTCATCATATGCCGCTTTGACATTGAAAAGTGAGAGCTTTGCCGCCTCTTCTTGAAGTTCTTTTATTCTTAGGGATACCTTAGGATGGTCAAGCATCTGTGACGCCTCGACATAAATCCAGTTATCGCGAGCGTTTTCGGGCTTATCATATGCCCGTCTATAGGCTTCTGCTGCATTTCCTGTCTCGATGTAAGCAAGCGCAAACGCCTCTTGGTTCGCTGTAAGTTCACTCATAACTTTCTTCCGCTACTGAACAAGCACCGCCCGATTTTTTAAACTGCTCTACGATGTAGGCGAACGCCTCTTCCATCTCGTCTTGAGTCTCGAAGTGCTCAAGCATTATTTCCAAGGTGTCTACGTCCAAATCATCAATTTGCGGAAGCACGGCTGTCTTAGTCATCACAGGTTAGCGCCTGTGTGATTTTGCTCATTAAAGTCAGCATTTCTCGCTTCGTGCATTTCTTTACTAACTCACCGTCTACGAAGAAGCACAAAGTGCCTTCGTGTATCTTGCTTATTAAAACCATTCTGTGAACCTGGACTTCATGCCGCTATGCGGTGAAAACGTGAAACACTCCACGCCCTGTCGGTTCACATATCCGTTTCGATCGTGCCAGCTATCGGGGGCCGATGGGCTGCGAACGTATTCTATCTGACAATCTGCTTCAGTCGTTGCGCCGCCGGTGTGGATAGATGTCATTCCGATGTGGTCTTTTTCAGTCAGGAAGACATCAAGCCCACGACGTTTGCGGATCTTATGATGATAATGATGCAGCAACCAATAGCGCCAGTTCGTTTCCGAAATGTGCGATTTAGCTTCTGTCACCATTAACGCGTAAAGGCTTTCCTCTTTAGCGCCGTCACCGTGTGTTAGCCCTATTAGCGCCTCGCCGAATCGGTAATACTTCCTATGGCGCTCAGACATCGAGTATGGCGTTGAATTGACGTGCGGATGAGCGTGGAAGAACGCGCCTAAAGACTGCGCTAAAGTCCACCCCATAACCCAATCATGATTTGAAGGGCAAAATATTAGATCGACCGGAGCTACCTTAGCGCAGGCCTCAATGGCGAATTTCAACGCCGCGAAAGCATCGCGCCAGCCTTCATAAATAGAACCGTCTGTATCCTGCGCGGTTCCTGAAGTGGTTTTAGGAGCACTCCCATCAATATGTAGGATGTCGTTTCCTAAAACGAACAGTATGCGACCTACGGGACCTGATTGACGCAGGAGAGCCTCGGTGCCCTCAATTACACGGTGTATTGCATGTTCCCGATCGTAAGAAACGCCAGTTTCCGATTCAACGCAGAGCTTTAGAAAGTGTACGTCGGCTAGGTCAATGACGAGCAGATCCTCGCCACCATCGTGATTGCGGACCTGGAAGCGCGGTTTGTTTTCAGACATGGCACAAGAAATGGCAGATTTAACCATTTCACTGAGGCTTTCCTCAACGCCCGTCTCTGGATTCTTTACGAATAGCGAATATCCGTTCCCGTCATCATCCTTGGCGATTTGCCAAAAGTGAGACAGGTTGCCGGGGTCAGAAAGGCCACCAGCCTTTGCGGCTGCTGCGATAGATGGGTCTGCGCTTCTCCAGCGTTTCGCCGCCTTTACCCTGCGTTCTGCTGCCGAGTATGAAATCGACAGCCTTTCAGCCACTGCCGAATACGTGCCAAGTTCGGCATGAGCCGCTAGCGCTTCAGTTAAGCGTGGATCGTCTGGGCCGCTAAAGCCGGGGTTCGCCATTACGCGGGCTGGCCCAAAATTAAACGGAAGTCAGTGCCGGAACCAGCCATGCAGGCGTTGCCCGATGGGGAAACAATCATAACCGTCCAAGTTCCAGTATTTGCATTCTGAAACACAAACATCCTTGCGCCCGACTGAACATTACCGATTGCGACAACGTCTTCGCCATATGTGCCACTTAGCTGCGACACGGCCTCATCAAAGGGAAGGCATTGCTGCCCATACACCGGTGCAGCCCAAAGAGCCGCCATAAAGGGCAGATACTTGAGCATAACAAGGCCTTTCGGGGATTTTGGGCACAGTAACGCTATACACGACCTTCGACTATTGCCTGTAAGTCATGCTTTCGCGCGATGCGCTTGCACATTGCCCCGATCCGAAATCAGGGGATCCAATGCTCCTGACATACTACATATTGAATCCCCTGTGTCAAGTAAATTTACCCCGCAACCGACAAAGGCTTAACCTCTACCTCTCGCTTCGCCCCTAGAACTTCCATTTCCACCCTAAGCATTGGATGGCCGACCGCTGCCGACTTCACTACTTCCTTGAAATTAGCAGTCATCCCTGAGAATGCGCCCGCAAGGATTTCGAGCGCTTGGCCCGGTCTAAACCCACAAACCCATTCGTTGCTATCCCTAAGCTCACACATAGCCGCATACTCGGCCTCTACAGTCTCTCGAAACGACTGCAGCCCATACCGCATCGGGATCGGGATTTTTGCGCCGTTCCCATCCAACACAAATTGGTCGCCCAGAGGCTTAGGCTTCATAAGAAATCCGCCACCGCTCGATCCGATGTCAGACCTTGATAATTCTATGGGCTTTCCGACAATCTCTTTGATGTCCATAACGCCATCCCAGTAAATGGCCGGAACAACGCAGAATAAAAGCTTTGGGATATATGGTCTGTCATGCCATATGATCTCCGTCTTTTCCTTAATCCGCTTCTTGCAGAGCATCGTAGGAACCCAAGGATGTAACCCCATCTCCCTAAGTTTGTCCGCTACTAGAAACTCGTTACCTTTAACGGCATTAATTGCGTAAGTATTGGTGCCCATATCTTCCTCGCTTACCGATTTTTGTATTTAAACTGCTCGTTCCGTGGATTTACGCGTTCGCCGCCTCGCGCCCCTTTGCCGTTAACCTGTAGTAGAAAACCTTCGGCCCGTGGTTCGGTGCCTTTTTCTTTTCCGATGCCACCATCCCCTGCGCCTTCAACCGCATCAGCCTATTCGAAACTGTCTGCTGTGAATCCCCTAAGGCCCTCGCCATCTCAGATAGGTATCGCGGCTTACGGTCATAAAGCAGATCTAAGATCGATTGACCCGCGATCGGCGGCACCTCTGCCGCTTTCTGGCTGGCCTTCATCACTTCAAATAATTCGATCGCATCCGCCTTTGTGATCCGGTATCGCGGCCTCGTGGTAGAGCTATTCCATTCGACAAGACCAGTCCCGATAGCGTCAAGGATCCAAGACCTAGCGTTGCCCGTGGATATGTTGCGCGCCTCTGCGATACTTTTTACCGTCACCCATGCCCCATCTAATGGCATGGAGGAAAGAACCTTATCGATACGCGCGTTCTTACGTGCACCAGCCATGATGTTTTCTTTTGGCGGGGATGCGGGGTGCTTTTTGCGGTGTCCCTCTGCCTTTGCCATTTCTGCCCAGCTCATGGTTGGCTTGGGTTTCGGAGCAACTGGTAGGTTTGCTGAAATCATCACGTTTACGGGTGTGTGTTTTGTTGTGTAGTAGGTCATTGAGGTGAATCCTCGCTGGTGCATCGGTGGTTTTGGCGCTCCATTTCTACGCCCAAATCTCGGTTTAATTTTTCGTAAACACTCCGTAAAACGCTAGAAATTATCACGGTCACGAGTCCGCAAATCAGATACCCGTGTCCGGTCAGGGCACCAGACAAGAGGAACCCAAAGACCATTGCCGTTCCATACAATGAAGACCTGGATTCATGCCTAGAAATATTATCACCCATCGTTCGGCTCATTTTATTTAGGCTTTCCGCACCAAAAACAGGTGCCGTTTTCGTGGTAACCCTGTGAGCCTGCGCACATCTGTTCAGTCTCCTTCCATTTCGCGTAATTCTTATAGGCAGACGACAGATCCTTTGTCGGGTGTCCCTGCCAAACCCATGCGTTCTTAAGGGATCGAGTGAAGGAAAAACCTATTAGACGCGAATTTTGGAATAGCCGGATGAATCTAAGCATCACTCACCACCTCCTAATAATCCCTGCTCGACTAACCGCATTTGCGTTAGAACAAGCGCCTGACAAATGCCGCGCCACGTCCATTCCTGAGTTCTGGATACGGCAAACATATCCTCTGCCTTCTGGCATCCGTAAAACCCCATGAATGACGGCGGCTTGCAGCCCATACCGCCGATCTTGAACTTGCGAATATGGCGGACTGCTGTTGTTTCTGTTGACCCATTGCATCCGCACCAGTCAGCTAAGCATGGTTCGCCTTTCGCTGATTTCATGATGGGGCATTCGCTGCTGGATCTCTTACCCTTAGCAACGCGGCGCATGGGTTTTGCCTTGCGGTCTGCTACAGCGCCTTTCTGGTATACTGGACGTCCTGTTAAGCTCATGCTGATAACCCCTCTGGATCAGTCAACTGGACACCTTGGCCGCGATAGTCTCGCTGCATTTGTTCCATATACTCGCATAACTGCTTGACCTTCATTTGCCGCGTAAACGGTACGTCCAGCTTGCGAATTGCGAGTAGTTTCTTTTCATATGGAAGGCTCTCAAAGAGGTAGCCAAATATAGCGCCCCACTCTGGATCGTCGCGCATGAGGATAGGCTTACCGTAAATCAGATTGCACTCGGCCTTTACCTCTTGCATCGTCGTGTCGCCACGGTGCGCAGCCACTTCCCCAAACCACTTGTGGATGAGCCGGTTCTGTTCTGCCGTGCGGTCATTCCCCTTCACTGCAACAATACAATAGGGAAACTCCATGTTAGCAATGAAGACTGCGAACTTGGTCCAGTCCTCTGCGTTTCGTATGGTGCGGCTGGTCATGAAGTTTCTTTCAGCTCCATCAACTGCATCTCGTAGGCATCACAAACCATTTCATGCAGGTCTGGATGTTTACCTTCTAGCCGGTCGCTGCCCTCAATGAGGTGAACCCGCCGGTCCCACTCGTTGAAAAGCTGCTTTTCCGACTTTTTACGCTTAAACTGAGCGCATAATGCTGCGGCAATAGTGCTGGCCACCTCCCTAGGCGTTGAGCCTTCGGGAAGGTCTTGTATCACAGTCGCTTCCCAAGTGTCGCTCTTGGGGGAGATAGGGGGGCGCTGCGGCTGTCCAGAGGAGCGCCCATCATCCTCGGTATCATCCCCCAAGGAAAGGCCTAGGATTGCTTGAGCGGTGTATCGCTGCCCATAAGTTTGAGATGACCCAACGGCTTGCACGGCATTCTTGCTGCCGCTGGCGTCCTTAGGCAAGTCTATGCTGGTTGTCTTACTGTAACCTGCTTGGTGCATCAATTCAGCAGTGACAACTACAGCATCGCCAACTTCGACTGAAAACGATAATGCTAGACCATGCTCTGAAAGCACCGGACGAGTCAGGGCGGTTATATCCTTCAAGGTCGCATATGGCTTGTCATTGTGGCCTTTCCCATTAAGGGGGATAGTTGGGAACTGCGCAGACGCCCTAGAAAAAGCCGCTGCAAACTGCGCTTTTGCATTTTGCTCGTCGTGCTGCTTCTTAAGCTCGAGCATTCTCTCAAGCTTTTCCAAATCAGCATCGGGGTCCATTGCAACCCGCTCGATCATGCTAATCATGGGATCAGCGGGAACCAAAACTTCTTGCGGTTCTATTTCATTAATTGCTAAAGCTTTATCAGCCATATTTCGCACTCCTATTGCGTCTTTGGTCAGGCTTTCGGGTGAGGTTGCCGCCTCCCCGTCTGCCACCAAATCATACGTTTTTTCAGTCATTTCATCAACCTAAATCGGGCCTTAACGCCATGTTTTTAAGGATTAAAAAGGTATCTCGTCATCCATATCGCCGCCGGTAGATGGTCCACCGCCATAGCCACCCGATTGACTGTAACCACCGCCGGAATCGCCGCTGCTGGGTTGAGCGCCGCCCATCGGTGTGAAGTCAGAGGCATTGACTGTTAGGTAGGTTCTGCCGTTGTGTTCTCGCGTGCCGAACTCACCGGAAACGCACATTTTCGCGCCCTTCTTAGCAAACTGCATCACAGCCTCACCGCGCTTACCCCAGACGGAAACGTCAAAGTAATTCACCGTCTTTTCGCCACTGGTATAGCCGTTTACCGCAATTGAAAATCCAGCAACCTTGTTGTTGCCTTGGGTTTCGCGCAATTCCGCGTCCTTGGTAACGTTCCCTGCGATTGTGATGTTTTTCATTAGCCCATCCCCAACGCTTCTTGATACATTTCCAACACCGCCTCTTCTTCCGCGATGTCGTTGCTGTCGCGCTTGCGCAGGGCGATTAGCTTGCGCATGACCTTCGTGTCGTATCCACGCCCCTTGGCCTCTGCCATTACCTCTTTTTGCATTTCGGCAATGTCCTTTTTTTCCGCATCCAATCGCTCAATTCGTTCAATGAATTGTCGCAATTCAGCGCCTGTTACTCGCTTACTTTCTTCGTTCATTTTGTCGCCCTCCTATGGCGTTTGGTCTGTTCGATGTCCTAGTGTAGACCGTAAACTTCTTTATTTTTTCGCGTGAAACAGCGCCGTCATTCGCCAGTTGATGCAAGAGGGAAGTCACTACATTCAGGCTGAAACCTTGTGGAAATCCTTGTCCGCACCTGTAAAAAACCTCCCTCGCTAAAAGGGGCTTACCAACCGGCATGACATCAAAAACTAAGTGGCATTGTTTGTGCAAATTCCACATCCTTCATTATAAAAACGCCTTAAGCTCATTCCGCACCGTCCCACTCGTACCCCTTGACCCGCTTCGCGAACCCTAAGTTACTGATCAGACGATCAGCCCGCTCTCTCATTTCGTCGGTGCATACGCGGGGAGACCGGCTCGGCTCATATCGAACCTCGAAGTCACGGCCAGATTTTAACCGGATTTTTGCAGCGTTGATCGCGTCCATTTCGATGCGAATACGGGCGGATATATCACCCTCAATTGGCCGCTTTGCCCGCTTTGGGTTGTCTGCTGACTTCCACCAACGAACAGCGCGTTGAACAGCCCATTGTGGAAACCCGCCGATCTCTTCCGCCCAATCCTGCGCCTCCATCACGCGAACACCTTGTGGTGTGTCTTTTTCGTAATACGGAGAAAGCAACGCGGCAATCCGCGCCATCAGCCACGTCGTATCAGCGGGGACGCTTAGGCGCTCAACCATTGCCGTAGCCTCGGTCGCGCTCAAGTTCTGCTGCGACTTGAGCGAAAGCGTCAGCCGTTCCAGACCCAATTCCACCTCTTGCTCCGTTGGGGCCTCGTGCACCTGTGTTGCCAGTTCGGTTATCATAATTGCCCTCCATGAGCTTGGTGAAGTTCTGCGACTTAATCAGCCAATCGAAGCCAAACCCAGTCCACGGGTTGGACGTTCGGCCACAGAGAAAGTCCGATGCGGTCGCCTTCTCAATCGCAACGCGCCATCCGTCGACACCGCCGCATTCCTTTAGCCGCGCTTTGATTTGCTTTGATCGGCTTGGTGTCGTCTTTTGCACCTTCGGCCAGCCAACTTGATCGGCGGCTGAGTTGTACTCGACCACTGCCTGAGAAACTTCATTTGCTGGGGTCGGATGATCGGATGAAATCCCAATAGATACGTTAGTATCTATCTTTAATGTTGGGTTGTTGGGTTGTTGGGTAGGATATTCAGGGGATTCATCCGTGGACACATCGTCGGAAGTTACCGGATCGTTTGTTTTCAGTGACTTACCGGAAACTTTCCCGCGCTTTCTGTCGCTCTGAGACTTCAAGTATTTTTCGACAAATTGTGCTTCTTTTTTTAATCTTTTTGAGAAAAGAACACCTTCTTCCTCTTCGAAAAACTCCCAAAGAATGGGCTTAAATTTGCGTAACCAGACCGTTTTTGACACCCTACAAACGCGCGCAATTTGGTCGTCATCAGACGGGAGGTCGCACGATTGACGGCTCCACATGGCAAAGAGTATTAGGTTGTACGCGCCCACGTGCTCTATCGAAAGAGTCATGGTTTTTCGCAGAAACGAGTCCACCCACATGGGTAGCGCGTGTTTGGTCCGCGCTTTCTTTGCGTTAAACTCACTCATGACGCCACCCCACGAGCAGGGACGCCAGCCATGGCCAGAACGAATGATGTGGGCCAGTCACTGGCATTTTCCGGCATGACCCGAAAAACCACTTTGCCGACTGGATCCCGTCCAGAATAGGCTACTGGGAAATGCACTACAAAATTCGCGTCATCGATACCCATCGCGTCCGCTATGCCGTCGACATGGGCCTTTAGAGCTGCAGACACGTTATGCACGTCCATGCGGTAGTTTTGGGGCCAGTATTCAACGAATATGACGGCGTTAGGGTTCGGTTCGATCCGTGGCTTCTCTAGACAAAGCGCCTTGGTTGCTGACCTAGCGGACTTGACTGCCCTCGCTTTGACCGACCAGTGCTTGCGGGTGTTATTGCGAAGCGCCTCAACGGGCCAAGGAACCTCGATTACCTTTGCTTCACCCATGACGCACCTCACTCTGAGCAATCATCAGCGCATGGACGGCACCCTTTAGGCGGAACCTGTCTTCGTGTGAGTGTGTCGCATCGTATTTCGCCTGTAGCCTTGCTACCTGTTCATTCAGAAACAGGAGGTGCTTGGTTATGGGCGGTGAATAAAAATGCTGGCAAGACAACTGTCCTGCCTCGCCAGCAGTTGCCACGGGAGCGAAGAAGTCAGCATTTCCGTGGTGGGAGGTAAGGGTATTATAAGGCGCTGTCATACTCTCTCTCCGTGACGAGAGGAAAAGCCAAGAACCTTTTCGACGGCCTTTCGGGCCGCGATTGCCTCGTCTTTTGTCTTGAAGTCACCCAGCACAATTGCTTTTTCTGAAAGCGTGATTGAAGCGCGCCACTTGCCGTCTTGCCGAGAAGATACCCCGCAAACGCCGCTAGTATTGTTCGATGAAAGACGCCTGTTCCGCAGATTCGCAGTTGGGTTCACTGAGCGCAGATTTTCAATTCTATTGTTTTCTCGGTTTCCATCAATGTGATCGATGTGGAGCGGATCCACGCCGTGGACGTATTTCCAAATCACTCGATGTGCGGCGTATTTCAGGCCATCTATCGAGCCGACAAAATACCCATCTGTCCTCTTATTGATAAACGCAATGTCTCCGGCCTTTACTGCCCCACCGCGATTCACTCTCCAGTAAAGCAAACCTTCATCAGCGCGATAATCTAGAAGCTCTAATATCCGATCATGCGCGGGTAGCGGCTTAATTTTAGTTTTCAAGGTATGGCCAGCCCTACTTGCCGTGGGGTAAGCGTATTCGCTATCCACTACATGACACGGCGTTAGATCGTGGCTTTGAGGTTCCATCGAGTTCATGAGTTAACCCCCGCTTGGGGTGTATCCGATGGAGACGATGCCAAATGCTGTGAACCACTGTTGATCCACGAAGCGGCCTTGACCTTGCCCCGTGTGACCTCTTCGATCTTGCAAGCGAGATACAAGCTAGGCAATTCACCATTTTCGATTCTAGAAATGGTTCCCTGCTGAACTTCCACCAATTCGGCAAAATCAGATTGGGTGATTTTTTTAAGTTTTCGATATGTGCGTAAATCGTTCATGTGGGAATATATACGCCACGTGAATATTTACGTCAAGAATAATTATCCACCTCAAGAATTTTATTTATCCCTAAAGCATCGGTAAAGTAATTACATGAAAAACCTATCGTTAATCCGTAAGGCTAATGGCCTTACGCAAGTCGACTTGGCTGAAATGGCCGGAACGACACAACCCACCATTAATAGAATGGAGGCTGGGGGCGACAGCGTTACGCTGCGCATGATAAGAAAAGTAGCGCATTCACTAGGCGTTCCAGTGTACGCGCTATTCCTTGATGATATGTCTGCTGCTGAACTTGCCCTTATAAGGGCGTCACGCGGTCTTTCCCCTGAAGATGAATCCGCGTGGGTGTCTGTTGCTGACGATGTATTAAACCCAAGTCCCAAAGACGATTGATAAAATCCGCCAATTGAACTTCATTCATCGCCTTTATTTTGTCTTCTAAAATCCCTTGTAGCACCTAATTCCCCCCCGTTTAAAATTGCACAATTCGGGGCGCAAAGCGTTACAGGCTACGACCACGACATGTAAAATATCCTGCCATGCACTTGGCATTGCGGGGATTTATACCAGAACGTTCTGTGAACACAAAGCCCCAACATATTCGATAAGGTCGATGCGCCCGTAATTCCGCGCGGCCCAATTGAGCGCGTCTTGATTCTCAAGTTTCTACACCCGCGCATTCATGGTCGAAAATTAATATGCGCGTTGTGTATATTTATTCTTGACGTGAATATTCCCAAGGCGTATACATATCTCAAGCAACGGGCCAACGCCCCACACTGGAGATATGACAATGAACGCACATACAGCCATTCCAACGGTAACTTATTACACCGCACTAACAGGCACCTGTGAGGCGTGGGGTGAAGGCCACGACAACCTAGACGCTGTGGCCGAGGATTACGCAGAATGCCGCAAGAGCGGTGACGATGTGATTGTGTGGGCCGAGTATTCAGACGGCATGATGGCCGAAATGACCGACACCGCTGTTGCAATTGCACGAGAGCGTTGCGGGTCGCAAATCCCCGACTGGCTGCTGTCTGACGACGAGCGCGACGAAGCCGAGCGTGATGCCCTTCTAGATGCTGACCATGAACGCCAAGAGCGCCACGGATGGGGGCAAGTGTGATGGATTGGAAGTCATGCCACGACCTCGCCCACAAGTATTTCGATCTTGCAGAATTTCACAGGGACAAGGCGGTAGTGCTCATGGGGCTTGGGAAGCTCCGCGAGGCCGACAAGGCCCTAGCCGAGTCAAAGGATTGGCGCATCAGGGGCAGTGAACAAATCAAAATGTCTCAGGCTGTTACCTAACCACCCCTGCACCCCACTCACGGAAGCAGGAAGGCCGCACCCCTAGTTCCTCCCAATAGGGGTGCGGCTAGATAATCAATGAAGGAATGGATGAATGGAATTAGATGCTTTTTGCGAGTTATTCGAAATAAGAGTCAGAGGCGTCTTGGCCGCAGCCTTCGCCATGTCTGGAAAAACACCATCCGCTACGGATTGGGATTTGCTAAACGGCATTTCTGAAATTTCCCTTCGTGACATTGGCGAAATATCGCACCGCACGGGGTTTAAGATTGAGCTTGCCCTCACCGAAATTAGCGATGGTGAGGAGGAATGACCCAACCCAACGAACCAAACAAATCCGTTCAACAGCAGGCCCTAGATCGCGTGTGGGATGAACTAAAGAAATCACCTTATGAGAGGTTGAAGTGATGGCAATTACAATTGTGGCAACAGCAGGATGGTTGATTGGCAGCAGCATAGTTGCGCTGACCGGAATAGCAGGCGCTGAATTTTCTATGCACTACACGATCGGCGGCACGGCTGGGATTTGGCTGCGTCACTTCATTGGTGACATGTGATGGTCGACCACATGCTCCTAGCGCCAGAGCCGCGAACCGCTGGCATTACATGCCTTGTCGTGGTGGCGCTGGCTGTCGCGGTTGTCGCCCGCGTTATTATCTAAATCGAGGAATGAATTATGAGTAACACAACGGGAAACGTAACAATCGTAACTTGCACTGTTTCGGTGTGCTTAGTTTTTTTGGGCCTTTTCGCGTGGCTATACTTTTGGGGTGAAGGCGCTCGTCAGGCAAATTTGGAAAAGAACAGAATTTTATCTGAAACATGTTACCGAGAATATCATTGGTCTGACGCCCACCAAGTACACACCGTTTCTGTCGACTATTGTCCTGCCAAGGAGTCTCCGAATGACTGATACATTCACGCACCCAAGAGACGCCGAACCCGGCCACGAATGGCAGACGCGCGATGGTCGAGCCGTGCGGGTACTGGCGCATGACGTTAAAAACAACACGCACCCCATCGCTGCTCTAGTGAGCTATTCTAACGGAGACGAATGGCCCATCAGCTTTGAGGAGTGTGGCCGCTTGCTGGCAAGAGATGAGAGCAACGTAGACCTCATAGACGCCCCGAAGACTCGGACGGTGTGGGTCAACTGCTACTCTGGTGGTCTTTTGTCGGGTCACGGTAGCAAAGAAAGCGCAGAGGGCTCACGCGCTTCAGACTGCGAAGCCTGCGTTAAACTCACTTACAAAGTAGGTGAAGGACTATGATCGGGCCGGATAAGATTTGGGCGTGTGTCCCAATCAATGGCAGAGCGTGCGGAACGATATACGGGTACAACTTAGGAGACTTTGACCCTAACGAAGATGTTGGCGATAACGACTTTGACCCTTGTATTTCCGTTCCATACACCCGCAGCGACCTATGTATCCCCCCGTCAGAAGCGGAGGCGCTACGTGCTGAGAATATCGCACTGCTTGAAGCGTTAAATAAGGATGCCGAAAAGCACAGCGCCCTAGCCGCCTTCGCCTCAGAGGCTATGGAAGTGTTGGAATTACTTGCGAAATCTCAATCTTCGGTTTCTCCAAATCTAACAAGGGGTGTCGCCGCTCGAAAAGCCCGCGCCCTCCTATCCAAACACACGAAAGGCGGTGAGTGATGGCTAATTGCAGAGCTTGTGGTGCACCAGTTAACTTAGCGCCTGACGGAGACCCTAAGTTTCAGCCCCCCGTAAACTCTGGCCTGTGGTTTGTGCGGGGTGAGATCGTCCAGTACCTCGCTTGGGAAATGCAATCATGGGTGTATCGTGTGCCCCGTGGCGCGCAGGACTTAAAGGCATTTGCTCCAGAATGTTGGGATTTCATGAATGAGGGTCAACGCTGTTTGTTTCGCGCACTTATCAAGGTTACCGCACACGACCTTCACCCAGATTGGTGGAAAGATCTTGTCGATGGTGAACACCCACCACAAGAGGCCACCCCATGACGGAGAGCGAAAAACAGCTACGTGCAAAGATCGCACAGGAAATCGCTACTAAATTCGGCAGCCTAGCGCCCTACAAGTTGGTGCAGGATTTTGTAAGGAAGGGCGAGTGATGGAAAAGATTGACGCACTGTGCAAATTGCTGGCGAAGGTTGAGGCGGGAGGCAGCATAGACCGCGAGTCTATCGGCAAAACCGGTATGTGCAAGACTGCGACCATAAACGCATTTAAGAGCGCCTACAACGGCTCACTCGACGCAGCTAAGGCGCTACATGGCGCGGTTTTACCAGGGTGGTCTTGGTCGGCTCGAAACAGCGGATGGGCGTCAATTTGGTCGCCAAGCTATGAAACGTTAACTTGGGAGGCTGGAGATAAAGTTACAACAGATGTCCTTTCGGGCCAGCGGCTTGTCGGTGATGCACCGGCAAACCCTGCCCGCGCTTGGCTTATCGCAATTCTAAAGGCGCTTATCGCTATGGAAGAGGCCACCCCATGACACTTCTTTGCAAAGTAGAGGATGCAGGATGACAGATAGAGAATCTGACGCAATCCGAGAGCTAATGAACATCTTACGGTCAGATATTACAGTGGTCTCAAAGGTTTTGTCGTCAATGCTTGAACGGGGATACACAGCCCATGAGACGCAGCAGGCCGTAAATGCCATAGCAGAACGAACGGAGGTGATGGGATGACAGCAAGGCCAGCATTCAAAATCACAGAACGCCAAGTGCGTGACCTTGTGGCGATAACGCCGCCGGGTCACGTTGCAGAATTGCGCGTTGCTTTCGTTCCCAAAACCGTTGCATCGTCTGAACCAAAAACGACGGGGAAAACATGCGACGAATTATTCGAAACGGGCCAATCAGGTTAAAGCACCTGAATGCGTCCGGCAAATGGCCATCTGGAAACGCAAGATACTACTATAGGCCAAAGGGGCAGAAGGGCATTCCATTGCCCGATCTTGATCCGCAATCCGACGCCTTCAAAGAGGCATACGTAGCCGCAGCGCGCGGTGAGATTGAAACCAAAGAGCGGGTTATCTCAGGCACCATAGCAGCCGGAATAAATGCGTACCTTTCAAGCGACATTCACAAGTCAAAAGCGGATTCAACACGCGCACTTGAGCGACGGTTCTCCAAAGAAATAGTTCAGCGGTACGGGGCAGGAACAATGACCACGCTGAAAACTCAGCACATCCGCATTGCCCTTTCCAAATTCGAAGCGCATCCCGCGAACAACAGGCTTAGACTTTGGCGGGCATTGGGGCGATTTTGGGTTGATCGCGGCTTTATCGAAAACGACCCCGCCCGCGATGTTCGTTCTAGGCAGACCCCGAAGGCGACGGGCGCGACACCCTGGACGCGTGAAGACTTTAAAACATTTCGTGCGTTCTGGGATCTGGGGACGCCCCAGAGATTAGCCTTTGAACTGATGTATCAGACGTGCGCGGCGGTGGTTGATATGGTCCAGCTTGGACCCCATAACATCAAGGGAGACTGGATCATATACTATCGCCAGAAAACGGCTGCGGCTGCGGTCTCCCCCTTGGATAAGCACCCCGAGTGGTTCGAACCCCACGAAAGCCTGCGACGATGCCTGCAAACTAATAACCAAACGTTCTTGACGAAGCGCGACGGCCAGCCAAGATCGCACAAGTCAACAGCGTCTTGGTTTTCACTGGCTTGCAAAGAGGCTGGCTTAGAAGATCGAAGCTCTCACGGCATTCGAAAGGGCCGCGCCGCAATGTTCAAAGAGAACGGGGCATCACCTGAAAAGAGAATGGCGATTCTAGGCCATGAGACTGAGAAGGAAACACACGGCTACAGCAAGTCAGCCGATCTAATCTTAACGGTGGAAAGCTGAAAAGTTCCAACTCTCTTATCATGTTGGACAAATGGCCTGAAAAATCATTTAAAAACAATCGTGATTATGTTAATGGCGGACAGACAGGGATTCGAACCCTGGAGACGGTCTCCCGCCTACACACTTTCCAGGCGTGCGCCTTCGACCACTCGGCCACCTGTCCGTGACACGCCGTTTAGCTAATAATGGGAGGGGTTTGCAAGACCTGAAAAGAAGAAAGTTTCGGCAAACGTCACACGTGGCGGATCTGCCAGAATGTCACTGCAAATATAACGCCCAAAACGGCCTCCGATGCGGCTGCGACAAGGATGCTCGCCCCAGCTATACCGGTCGCGTAATGAAAAACGCCCGTACCAGCCACGCCGAACCAAACCAGTGCCGCAATTCCGGTTAACGCGACGACAATTGGGGACGGCGCAGCATTACGTACAGAAAACAACAACGCACCTAAGCCAATAACCACAGGTGCAAACCGTTGTGCCGCAAAGTCCATTTGCGGCGTATAATCCACCACATAAAGCGACAAATACACCTGTGGCATCACCAACAAAACCACACCCAACAGACCCGCAAAAAGCCCAACGATTGTCATCAACAGCTTAAACATCAGTTTTCCAAATGCAGATAAACACGTCGGTTCTGCTTACCTTTTTTCTCGACCTTACCCAAACGCACGCGACCGATTTCGGATGTAAACCGCACGTGGGTCCCACCGCAGGGCTGAAGGTCTGCTGTATTCTCGCCCTCGCCGATGCGCACCAAACGCACCCGCCCCGCGCCTTTGGGCGGCGCGACGGACATGGTTTTGACCAACCCGGGGTTTGCATCCAGCTCGGCTTCCGAAATCCATTCGGTACTTACCGCAAAATCGCAGGCGATCAGCTTATTCAACGTGTCTTCCAGTATCGCCTTGTCTTTGGGTGCTTCTGGCATGTCAAAATCCAACCTCCCACGCTCTGGGCTGATCGACCCGCCAGTGACCGGCAACGGAATGACCACGGACAGCAAATGCAATGCCGTGTGAACCCGCATATGCCGATGGCGGCGTTCCCAGTTTAACTTCTGCGTTACGTGCGCGCCCACTGGCGGCAATGGGTTTGGCTCTGCGGGCACCAAAACAATCGCGCCCCCCTCGCCCTTTACTGTCGTCGCAATTTCAATCGTGCCACCCTGCCATTCCAGCACCCCACTATCACCAGGCTGCCCGCCTCCAGTGGCATAAAAGATCGTTTCGTTCAAAATGATGCCACCTTCATCGGTCACGGCAAACACTTCGGCTGTTGCATCACGCAAATAGGCATCTTCGATGAAGAGCGGTTTGGTCATTCTTGAGGCTCCTCGTTCGGGGGGCTTTTGAAGTTCAGACTTTCAGGGTTTCGCAACCACAAGTCACGTTGGGCAAACGGAATTTCGATATCTTCTTCTACGAACCGTTTGGCAATGGCATGGTTCAGATCCGACTTTACGGACAAGACCCAGTTCACATCGCGCAATATCGCGCGAATTTCAAAATCTAGGCTGTCGGCACCAAACCCTTGGAAAATCACAGCCGGCGCTGGATTCATCAAAACCATCGGGTGCGCCTCGGCCAGTTCTTTCAAGATACCCGACACACGATCTGTATCCGTTCCATAGGCCACACCAACGGGCACAATCACGCGACCCACGTTGTTGCCACGGGTCCAGTTTGTCACCTGCCCGCTGATCAGGTCGGAATTTGGTACGATCACGTCCGTACGGTCAAATGTTTCGATACGGGTTGATCGCACCGAAATGTCGCGCACATAGCCCATTTGGCCACCCACCTCGATCCAGTCGCCTTCGCTAATCGGGCGTTCGATCAGCAAAATGATCCCCGACACAAAGTTACTGACGATGGTTTGCAAACCAAACCCAATCCCGACTGACAAAGCACCCGCCACAATGGCCAAACCGCTAAGGTCAATCCCTGCTGTCGTAATCGCCACAAGCGCGGCAAGGAATATCCCCACATATCCAACACCAGCAACGACAGCGTTTTGCCCGCCGATATCGAACGTGGTGCGGGGCAAAACTGTGGATCGCAGTGCTGCCTGCATTAACCGTGTGATTGTGTACCCAACCACAAAAATCACAGCAAACAACAAAAACGATGTCGGCGAAATCTGCGTTTCACCAATGGAAAACCCTTCGCGGAACCGCGCCCAAAGTTCAGTGATGTCCGTCACCTGCGCGCCCCAAATTAAGGCCAGAACAGGAAGCGACAATAAGATAAGGGCAAACCCAACCAACACCGGAACCAGCGCATCCTGTGCCGAATTTTCTGCCTTGGACAACATCGCATACAGGTCCACAGACAACCGCTGCAACAGCAACAAAACACCTAAAACATAAAGGGTAATTCCCGCCGGATACGGAAGCGCTGCAAATGCATTGGAATAACCCAACGCAGCAAACACAACGCCCAAAACAGCGACCACCATTAATCCGCGGCTCAAGATGGCGCGCAAGGTTTGGCGAAACGACTTTGGGGCATCCTCTTGGTCTGGAACGGGCGTGTGGCGCAGTTTGTGCCCCAACCAATACAACGTCCACGCCATAACAAAACCGAACGGAAATACCAAAACAGCCGACGTCACTGCATCAAGGCTATTTGCCGTCGCAAATACATTCACAACGCCGAACGCCATCATCGTATACCCAAGCAGGATAAACCGCCGATAAGCTTTGCTAGACTGGTCTTTGGACAAGGCCAATGGATGGGCCTCGACCGTCTCCACAGTTGGCAAAAGCAACCCAGCCAACCAATGCGATAAAATCGGGAACAACCCAAGCAACGGCAATGCCGCCACCAAACTTTCGGTGCGACGCCCCATCAAGCTCGTCAAATCCAACGCTTTGCTCAGGGCGATAAGCCCAACCAGAGGAATGATGATTTGCCCCAACGACAACACAAACCGCACAACGCCCTGCCCGCGATCGGTTTTCTGTGCAACCGGCCCTGAAACCCGTTCAAACCAAACACGCCCCCTCAGCACCAAGACCAATGCCAACACGAGCAACCCAAGGCTGGCAGGCAATTGATCAATAAAGGCAGACCAACGGCTGGGCGTTTCGATCTGCCCCTGAATTTCAATCCGGTTGGACCGCACTGCGGCGCGGAGGTCGTCATAGGTTTGTGCCCACCCTTTTGGGTTCAACGGCGACTGGGTGCGTTCAGTCAAACTGCTTGCTTGGCGTTCACGCACCAGACTGTCGATTTCACTGATCAGTCCATTTGCTTGGGTATAGGCTTCGGTGGCCAGTCTTACAGGGGCTTGTAAGTCTTGCAGCTGCGCCGTTAGTTCTGCGCGCCGCGCGGTCACCCTCGCATCTTCGTTGCCGGTTTCTGGCGTGTCACCCAAAGCATTTATTTGCGCACGTACGGTTTCGATCCGCCCTGCGTTTGTAGATTGCCGGTCCAAAAAGGTATCACGCCAATCCACCAAATCCGTCCGCAACCCCGCAAGCGCCGAATTGGACGCGCGGCCTTCCCCAACAGCCACAGCCGCACGGGTCGCAAACGCGTTCCACGTCTCCAGATCTACGAATGCGGCCGGCAATGCCTCCGCGGCAGCTTGCTGTTCTGGTGTTAATTCTAAAACGCCAGGGTCAACAATGGCCTCATCTTGCGTCGTGGTTTCCTCGACCGTGTCTTGAGCCGACAGCGACGCTGCGCACAAAACAAGCAGGCATACCAGAGACGCAAGACGTTGGATCATACGTCTTCCATCACCGACGGGATCGCACGTGGTTCGGCCTCTAGCCAGTCAGGAACAGGCAAGCCCTTTTCGCGCAAGAACGCAGGGTTATACAGTTTGGATTGGTACCGCGTGCCGTAGTCACACAAGATCGTCACAATCGTATGCCCCGGCCCCATGTCCTTTGCCATGCGCATCGCGCCTGCAATGTTCACGCCAGATGACCCGCCCAAACACAGCCCTTCGTTTTGAAGCAAATCAAACACGACGGGCAAAGCTTCGGAATCGTGGATGTTATATGCAAAATCCGGCTTCAGGTTCTTCAAGTTCTCGGTGATCCGTACTTGGCCGATGCCTTCGTTGATCGACCCACCTTCGGTCATCGTCAGCTCGCCTTTGGTGTAATAGTTATATAAGGCCGCACCGTCTGGGTCTGCCAAACCAATTTTCACACCCTTTGGCTGCAATGCTTCGGCCACACCGGCCAACGTACCGCCAGAACCAACCGCACAGATAAACCCGTCGACTTTACCACCAGTTTGGTCCCAAATTTCTGGCCCCGTCGTTTCAATGTGCGCCTGCTTGTTCGCGACATTATCAAACTGGTTCGCCCAAATGACGCCCTCGTTCGTTGTACGCGCCATTTCCTTGGCCAAACGTTCGGAATAGCGCACAAAGTTATTCGGATTGCGGTATGGCGCTGCAGGCACCTGAACCAGTTCAGCCCCTGCCAAACGCAGCATCTCTTTCTTTTCTTCAGACTGCGTCTCGGGAATGACAATAACAGTCTTGAACCCCATCGATGACCCAACCAACGCAAGCCCGATACCGGTGTTCCCCGCTGTCCCTTCAACGATCGTACCACCCGGTTTCAAAAGCCCTTTTTCAATGGCGTCCTTGATGATGTACAACGCCGGACGATCCTTGACAGACTGCCCTGGGTTCATGAATTCGGCTTTCCCCAAAATCTCGCACCCAGTCGCCTCGGATGCTGCATTCAGGCGGATCAACGGGGTGTTGCCAATCACTTCGGAAAGATCAGTTTGGATGGTCATAGTCTAGCAGCCTCTACAGTTCACAGTCAGGTGTAGGAGGTCTGCATCCCCGCTTCAAGCGGATGCGCGCAATCCGTCCCGATTTCGGGCCAACCAATGCCCCGCAACCAATAATGGTAGCAGTTTGAATGCACCAGCATTCAGAGCGGCGTCAAAGTCAGCCCAATCCATCACATGCGACCGGATATCTTCGGCCTCTGACGAGAGTCCACCCAGCCCAGCAGTGTCATCAGAGAGGTCGCACATCCCAACATAAACGAAGAAATATTCGGTTGTGGTTCCGGGGCTTGGGTATGCAGCGGACACGCAATGCAACTTGGAAAGCTCGACGCCCGCCTCTTCTTTCGCTTCGCGGCGGGCTGCTTGCTCGGGCTCTTCACCAGGGTCAATCCGCCCTGCGATAGGCTCAACCGTCCAAGGGTTCGGGTCTCCGCGCAAATACGCACCTGGCCTGAATTGTTCCACCACCAACACGCGGTCACGCACAGGGTCGTATGGCAGCACAATTGCGCAATCAACGCCAACAAACACCGCGCGGTTGACCGGATCACTGACCCCACCATCAAAGCGTTTGAATGTCAGGTCCAGCTCTTCAACGTTGAAAAAACCCGCGTATGTCTTGCGCGCCTGAACCAAATGCACATCGCCCCGGCCCATATCACCGGTACCTTCGTCAAGTTCGGCCCGCTGGCGCGACGCGGCGCGCGCCATCATTTGTGGGTATTGTGCCCCCATCTGCGCAGCAGGCATCGTCGCAATTTCCGACATGGCCTCTTTAGCCGTAATCGTCGTCAGCTTGCCGAACTTAGCGATCCAATCTTCGCGATCCCAAGGCTCTGCCGGTGTCCAACGCCCCGGTTCAGGGACATAAGCCGTCACGTTTCGGGCCATCTGGTTTTCATCCAACACCGCAAAATCAACGCGGTCATACCCAAATGCCTTTTCGTAATAATCCAACCGAGCCAAGGCGTGTTCGTCCAACCCGCTCACAATTATACCCTCGGCAACACCGTCAGCATCTTCGTGCATCATCGGAAAAACATGTCCGTCTACCCGACTAACACGGTACCCCGGCCGCACGGCCCAGCGAATTTTCGAAACGACATCCCCGTCACCGCTCACCTGTTCCAACAAAGGAATATGCAGCAACGTTCCAAACAGAAACAAATCCATCAGCTAAACCGGCGTCCGAAAAACTCGGTCACAACGCCAGCGGCAAAACCACCCACCAATAGTGTGGTAATGATCTCTGGTGTAGCCATCATCAATCCATGTTCGATAAACAATTCAAAGACATGGGTCACAGCCTCGCCTGCACCGTCATAGCGTTTGCGCAGGGAAAATTCGATCATCACAAAGAACGAATTGAAAAACAGCGCCATAACAACCATCACGATTAAGGCGGTCAATCCATAACTAAACGAAGCGATGTATCCTGTACCCGCGCGCGATCCGGCGACCTTCCAGCCAGCAAACAATCCCATAAAGGTGTTCACCTCTTGGAAAAGGCCCAAATTGGTCCCTTCCGGAAACAACGGAATAATCAACAACGTTGTGTACCAAGCCAAAGCCCCAAACAGGACTGCGCCTACCAATCGTCCAAATGTTGGCATTGCTCTTGCTCCTCAGCTAGCAGATGCCCATCTTTGCCGTGGCCTTATGGCCTTTTTATGGCTGATTTGGACGGGTCACCGTTATCTGCGTTACGTCGCAAATACCCCCACGGAAGGCCCCCGCGCAAGAGGTGAGATAAAAGTTCCACATTCTACGGAACCGATCATCAAACCCCATCTCGGCGATGTCATCCCATTTTTCGTTGAAGGTTTCATACCAGCGCCGCAGCGTTTCGCTGTAACTGTCCCCAAATTCCACAGATTGCGTAACCTCCAAACCGGCATTGCGGATCTGCTCACGCAAAATCGTCGGGGCTGGCAACATCCCACCTGGGAAAATGTATTTCTGGATGAAATCCACGCCGCGTTTGTAAACGTCCCAACGTTCGTCTTGAACAAGAATAATCTGGAACGTACCGCGCGCACCTGGTTTCAGCCGTTCGCGGACTGTATCAAAATAGACCGGCCAATATTTTTCGCCAACGGCCTCGAACATTTCGATACTTGCGATCCCGTCATAGGTGCCTTGCTCATCTCGGTAATCTTGCAACTTAAACTCAACAAGGTCGGAAAGACCAGCCTTTTCAATGCGATCCACGGCAAACTTGAACTGTTCTTCGCTGATTGTAAGACCCGTAACCTTCAGCCCACGTTCTTTGGCGGCGTATTCGGCAAAGCCGCCCCAACCACAGCCAATTTCAAGCACATGATCACCCGCCTTAACGCCCATTTCATCAACCATAGACGCGTACTTTTGCGTTTGTGCTTTCTCGAGGTCCTCCTGACCCGAAATGTACTTGGCCGATGAATAGGTCATCGTATCATCCAACCAAAGGCCGTAAAATTCGTTCCCAAGATCATAGTGGTAACTGATGTTCTTGCGTGCTTGGCGCTTTGAATTGCTCTGCAACCAAAACCGCATTTTCTCGTAAGCCCGCACCAAGGTCTGCCCAGGAAATCCGTCATAAACGGACTCGGCATCATCGCTGACCAAATCCATGAACGCCATCAAGTCAGGGCTAGACCACCAGCCGTCTAGGTAAGCTTCGGAAAACCCAAGGTCCCCCTCCCGCACCAAACGCGCAAACACATCAACGTTGTGCACCTCCAAAACAGCCACATACCCAGCTTCTGGCGCATCGGCCCGAAACACCCGCCCATCCGGCAAAACGAAATCAACCCGCCCACGCGGCAGTTTTTTCACCATATCGAAAACTTGGGCGAAATAGCGCGGTAAATTGGGTTGCCCGTCTGTGGTTGTGTGGATCATCATTCTTCCAAGTCGTTGATTTAATATTGTTCTTATACGGCTGTGCAGACCGTTCAGATTATCAAAATATTAACGAATTCGAAAAAACCTGTCACCACCCTACCGACCTGCATCGCAGACCGGCCCTAGAACACTCTGCCTTCATAGGCCTCCAACGCGCGTTTTCGCCCCGCACTGGGGTCAACAATCGCTGTTGGATAAGCATCTTGCGGTGACAGCCCCCAAGCCTTTGGAACCGCATCGAAATATGACAATGCCGTTTCCGTCGGCGATCCATACCCCTCGGCGATCCACCGTTTGCTGTAGTCTCCGCCTCGGTCAAATTTCTCTAATTGCGAAACGGGGTTAAATACGCGGAAATACGGCGTGGCATCAGGCCCTGACCCCGCCGACCATTGCCACCCCATCGCATTGCTCGCAGGGTCCCAATCGGTCAGGCAATCTTCAAACCACTTCAACCCGATCTTCCAATGACTCATCAAATGCTTGGTCAAATAAGATGCCACAATCATCCGTCCACGGTTGTGCATCGTGCCCGTCACATACATCTCGCGCATCGCGGCATCCACAAATGGGATCCCTGTGCGCCCTTGTTTCCACGCTAAAACCTCTGGGGTGTCTTCATCCTCGTTCCAAGGAAAGGCATCCCATCCCTCTTTCCAGTTTCCGGTCGTGATATGCGGGGTGTGGTGCGCCAGATGGTAGGCAAACTCGCGCCACACCAGCTCCTTGCAAAACGTCTCAGCGCCCTTCTTTCCTTGATGAATGGCCTGCCATCCCGCATGCCAGCACGTCGCAGGGCTAATTTCACCATACGTCAGGTTTTCTGACAAACGCGACGTTCCATCAATCGCCGGCAAATCGCGGTTGCTGTCGTAGGCATCGACGGGGTCCGATATAAATTGCTCCAACCGGTCACGCGCGGCGTCCTCGCCCACACGAACGTGGTTCGCCAGCACAGCCCGCCCCCGTTTCATCTGATCTCCAAGGCGCCAGTCTTCCAGTGCCTCACTGGTTGGCCAGCCCGCAGGGGCAGGAATTGTTGACGGAGCGGCAAGCGGTTGCGCCACATCACGCCCGCGCACCATCTTCCACATGGGCGTAAAGACTTTGTAAAACCCGCCTGTCTTGGTCTCGACCGTCCACGGCTCAAACAACAAATGCCCCGTGAACGAGCGCGCCTCAACGCCCGACGCTTTCAATACCGACTTCACCTCTGCGTCACGTGCCTTCGAAACAGGGTCATATAGCCGGTTCCAATACACAGCCTCCGCCCCGATTTCGCCAATCAATCCCTGCAACACCTGTAACGCAGCGCCACGACGCAAAATCAGGCGCGATCCGCGCGCCTCTAACGCTGATGCGAAACACGAAACCCCCGCGCCAAGCCGATACTTTGGCGCGGCTCCATGCCCTTCGACAACCTCATCACAAATAAAGACCGCAACGACAGGCCGCCCACTGTCACAGGCCGCCCTCAGGGCGTAGTTGTCGTTCAGCCTAAAATCCCGCCGAACCCAATAAATCACAGGTTTCATATCACGCCCCTCTTCTTGGTGCGTAACCTAGGTCGAATTGAAACTTCGCCAAGCGCAAAATATGGGACGGTGGGCGGGGCGCATTCGGCACAGCCGAACAGCGCCGCCCCCGTCCACTAAGCATTCACATCAACAACCACACGGCCCTTAACTTGGCCTTTCAAGATGTCGGACCCAAGCTGTGGCAAATCCGACAAAACAGCAGGCTGAACCATCGCGTCCAACTTATCCATCGGCAGATCCTTAGCGATGCGCGCCCACGCACGCACACGATTATCATAAGGTTGCATCACACTATCGATCCCCAAAAGGTTCACCCCACGCAACAAAAACGGAATAACCGTCGCAGGCAGGCCCGCACCACCGGCCAAACCAACAGCGGACACAGATGCCCCATACTTCATCTGCCCCAACACACGGGCGAGCATTTCACCGCCAACAGCATCAACGCACCCGCCCCAAGTTTCGGCTTCAAGCGGTCGTTTCGTAGTCTCGTTCAGCTCGTCGCGCGCAACGATCTGGGTGGCGCCCAAAGACGTCAAATAATCCGCTGTCTCAGGGCGTCCGGTCACACCCGCAACCTCATGCCCAAGGTTCGCCAGAATCGCAGTCGCAACAGACCCAACACCGCCCGCAGCACCCGTCACCAAGACCGGCCCATCTTTAATTCCATGGTCTTCCAGCGCCATCACCGCCAACATCGCTGTAAAACCGGCGGTTCCAACGGCCATAGCTTGACGGGTATCTAGCCCAGCAGGAAGTGGCACCAACCAGTCGGCCTTCACACGTGCTTTTTGCGAATACCCACCCCAATGTGCCTCGCCTACACGCCAGCCAGTCAACACAACCTTGTCACCAGCTTTGTACCGATCATCGCTTGATGACTCGACCGTACCAGCAAGATCAATGCCCGGAACATGGGGGTAATTGCGCACCAATCCGCCCCCTGGCCCAATGCACAACCCGTCTTTGTAATTCACCGTGGAATACTCAACGGCAACCGTCACATCCCCCGCGGGCAGTTGGTCTTCGCCGATCTGTTGCACCGCTGCCGATGTCTTTCCGTCTTCGTTCTTGTCTACCACCAATGCATTAAACATCTTGCGTCTCCCTCTGCTGGATCAGATCCAGAATGTTTCGTTTACAACGGCTGGGAACACCCCAGCCTGTGTCACCACATCCAAATCCGTCCCCGGATCCCAATGGGTCATGCGGACCATGCCAATGGCCACGTTCGTTTCAAAATCAGGCGACCGCGCCGCCGATGTGACCAACCCCACCTGCTGTTGGCCATCCATCAATGGCCATTCCCGATCACAGGGTGGCAAATCGCCTTCAATGCGGATCGCGCGCAGCTGTTTCACAGGGCCTTCTTTGCTGACCCGCAACAGGGCATCACGCCCGACACACCCAATCGCCGTCTGGGTCGAACAAAACCGCCCTAAACCTGCTTCATGTGGGGTGTTATCGCGGGTCATGTCATTGCCATAAGAAAGCAATCCACCCTCGATCCGTTCAATCAAATTGGGGCAACCGGCATGCACATCCAAATCGCGACCCGCCTCCATCAATGCATTCCAAAGCGGCATGGCGATTTCGCGGCCCTCAACATAGACCTCAAAACCGCCCTGTTTCGAATACCCTGACCGCGCCACAACCATATCACGCCCCTGGAAATCGAAATGACCATACCGGAAGAATTTCAAATCCTTCACCCCGTCGCCAAAAATACGCGCTGCCAATTCATCGGCTTTCGGTCCTTGGATCGCCAAAGGCGACACATCGGGTTCATCCACCAAAACATCCATGCGGAACCCATAGGCAAGGCCCTTGACCCAAAGCAGCAAATCGCTGTCCGCGATGGACACCCAATAGCGGTCTTCGGCTAGCTTGACGGCCACCGGATCGTTCAACATCCCCCCAGTTTCATCAACCATTGGTACGTAATAGCACATGCCCGCCAGCATCCCGCGCAGATCACGCGGGGTTAGCATTTGCATCAACCGCCCCGCATCGGGTCCGCGAATTTCAACCTGCCGTTCAACCGAAACATCCCACACCTGCACCGCCGACTTCAGGTGGTGATAATCCTCAACCACCGACCGGAAAACAGTGGGCAATAACATACGGTTATACACCGTATACCCTTTAACTCCTGCCGCTTCGACACCATCAGAAAACGGAGTGCGCCGAACCCGTCGTGACCCTGCAATTGTAGCCATGATTTATACCTCAGACATCAAAGATAGATCCGTATCCTGCGGTTTCAGGCCAGCCGCTGTCATCATGGCGTGGATCTGACCGCGGTGATGGGTCTGGTGATTAAAGAAATGCGTTACACAAAGCGCCTTAGGCTCGCTCAGTGTTCTGCCTAGGGTCGGTGAGTGCCAAGTCAGGTCGCCCGACACATCTATCGCTTTCACTTTAGCAGCCCACTCCTCGATGCGCCCGTCCGTCTGAAACCTCAGCAGGTCCCATTCGTTAATATTCGGCGTCAAAGCCTTGTGGTCCTCAGGACCAACAGCCGGTCCTTCGCCCTCATCAAACCGCGACATCCAGAGCAAATCCGCCCACAACACATGGTTCAAAGTCTCGAAGATAGAGTTAAAAAAGGCACCCCGATCTCGACGCAGTTCTGCGTCATCTAGGCGTTTAACAAGATCTCGTATCCCATTGTTTTGCCAACGATTGTACTGCGCCATAGTACGGCAATACTGCCCTGTGATCACGGCTTTGGGCCTTTCCAATCAATCGGGCAAATCTCGGCCGACATTCCACCAAAATCCCAAACACGACCATAGTCTCGCACCTTAGATTTCAGTCCTTTTGCGGCAATAATATCCGGGCCCATCCAGTACTTGGAATTGGTGATCATGACAGGATGATCAGGGTCACCTCCATCAATCATCTCAATCTCGCCTGCGATCTTGCGCCCGATGTAAAGCCCGCGCTTTTTACCATCCCTCACAATTTCAACTTTTTCTCGTTCGGCACCGATTATCTCAGACACAAGGAAGGTAAACAAACCTGTTGTACCGCCGGCCTGCCCACTAAAGATCTTGAGCAATCCGTTGTAAGCTTTCTGACTCGAGCGTTCGTCGACATAAGCTGCAACTCTCCAATTCCCCTCGCCCATGCGACCCGGGATATCAACCAACAAACCGACATTCAGGCCTGACAGATCCTCACCCTCGAAATGGCCCTCATCAATGGCGATCGCCATCCAAGCATGGCAATGCCCTTCTGTGGGGGGATGTGCTCCTAGGCTTACGACACAAGGACAAAACACAGTACACGAACAGTTCAAAAACAGCTCGCCCTTTATGGCCCATTCCGTTGGCTTCATCTTGCGGCGCAACGGGTTGCTTTCCATTTTACTGTCGATCCGTTGACTGATCGGCAATCTATCAGCAGGTGCACGTGTCTTACTGGCCATGATGACCCTCCTAAAATGCAGCCCAAACGGGCAATGCTATCCCACCAAAGACCAATAAGACCCCCAGCGGCTTTGTAACCAAATGCCCAACCGAGGGCAGTTTCTCGAAAATCATAAACAGCGTTGCAAGACCCATCCAAAGTAGGCTCATCACGCCGCCCACAAACCCCAGCGCCATAAAGCCCCAGCAGCAGCCAACACAAAACGCACCAAGGCCAAGCCCCATGCGCAACCCGCCCCGAAACCCTGTTTTCCAATGGCCCAAGAAATACATCATTGGCGCATGGCACACGCCGTGGCAGACCTCTTTGATCCGCGTAAATTGAAACAACCCAACGACAATCAACAACGCAGAGGACACCCAAACGCTTTTGGCGATCCCCAACATGTCAACGACACCGCCATACAACAACGCCAGTTGCACACCCGTTATCACGGCGGCAAAGGCCACCCATACAACAAAATAACCAGCCAACACCCCGATCCAACCGGCACGGGACCCGTCTGCGTTGTTGATCAAATCTTCATAGGATCGCAGCGTTGGTACCAACGTGGGAAACATCATCGCCGCCATCATGATCGCCCACATGGAAAACAACGGCCCAAACCGCGCCATAGGCATATCCATTGGCATACGTGGGTCCATCGCCGCCATGCGTGCACCCATCTCACCGGGGCGGCCAAAAAGATCTAGATCCATATCAACAGCCATCATGTACATCATCGCCCACGCCAGAATGATGGCGGCGAAAAACGCCAACCACAGCATGGACCTGATGTTCAAAATGGTCGTCACGGGTTTCGCCCTCCCAAGCGACTCAATCGTTGCTATTTAAATGTCAGACGTTTAATTGTCTGACAAATGAAAAATGCATCTGAAACAAAAACCGACCTTTCCGCGCAAATTGCGAAATCGATCCGCGACGCGATCGTTTCCGGTGATTTGGACGTAGGCGAACGTCTTCCGTCCGAAGCAGACCTTAGCGAACAATTCGATGTCTCCCGCTCTACCGTGCGCGAAGCTTTGAAACGCCTTGCCGCGCAATCGCTGATCCGCACGCAACGCGGGGCAACCGGCGGCGCCTTCGTCAACAAGTTGAAATTTGAAGACGCATACGGTCAACAGATCACCACATCCGCCTTACTCCTCAGCATGAATGCTGTAGACTTTACAACTGCTTGCGAGGCGCGCTTCGCCCTCGAACGCGCCTGTGCGCCCTTATCTGCGGACCGCCGCACAGCCGACCAATTGGCAACGATGCGCGCTGAAATTACCCGCCAATCCCAACCGGGCCTCAGTGATGAAAGCTTCTGCGCCTCTGACGTGGCCTTTCACCGCGCACTGGTCGACGGTGCCGGCAATCCCGTCTTGTCTTACCAATTGGCTGGCGCGGTCGAGGCCATCGAGCCGCTGATGAACATGATCACCTTCACCGCGCGATCCCGCGACCATATCGTCAGCCTACACACCCAAATCACAGACGCCTTGGATGCCAAAGACGCCAACAAGGTCGACGAATTGCTGCAGCAACTGGCCGATTACACTGCCGCCCTTGGGCAATCGGTCGCGGATCAAAAGAAAGACCAGACATCCAAAACGCCAGCCCAGCCGTAGACTGGTTAAAGGACGTTTTATGGATTTCATCAACATCGCCATCGCCCTGCTGACCATCGCCTTCGGGGCGTTCGGTTTTCTGGCGCCTCGCTATACGGCAAGTGCGCTTGATCTCGCGCCAACAGGCTCGACAATGGGGTTGTCAGAACTGCGCGCCGGATCGGGCGGTTTATTCGTCGTGATGGGCCTGTGGTGCCTGTTTTCGGGCAACCCAACCGCTTATTTCGCCCTTGGCATTGCCTACCTCGGCGCAGGTGCTGGGCGCACATTGTCTATCGTCTTGGACAAGCCCCCGCTAAAGAAAGCCTTGATATTTCTGGCGTTTGAATGGCCGCCCGCCGCCTATCTGATCCTTGCGAATGGGTCATAATCCGACCACACGGCCCCCAATCACCCCTTGAAACTGCAACGTTCGCGTCTTACCTAGGGGATGTCCTTCGGGACTATGAACATAAACGCGCTCGCAATAAGCGGATCGGACCCGGGGGCGGTACCCGGCGTCTCCACCAACACCCAATCTTTGGGAAACGGCTCATTTGGCCAGTCTGGGGACGAAATAGGATCGACGAACGTCTAAAGGGGTTAGCTTTGTTTCGGTGAGTTACCACCGTTATCGGTACAATCTGAGTAGTTGCAAATGACAACAAAGCTCCAATGGCTCTCGCAGCGTAAGCTGTGCGAAACATTGAAATCTTAAGCCCTTACGCTTAGCAGCCTAAGGCGGGGTTCGCAGGTACCTGGCAACAGAAACCTGCACTAATCCCCAACATATCGCTCATTATTGCACGCTCTCGCGTATCACATTTACCCAATGTCTTTGCGCTTTGCCGTTTCACGGTTAGGCTTTGGCCAGCTTTCATCATTCGGGCAAAACTTGTGAACCGCATCCCTCGCCTTTTTGAAACCCTCGAACGGTCGCTGTGGTGCAATCGCACTGCTATACTTGCGCTCGCAGGGCTGTTGACGCTTGCACGAATGGTGTGGGCATATTCGGCCCAACCCGAACAGGCCCGTTATCCGGTGCGTGAAATGTTGGTGAATTACGCTGACGGCTTTGTTCGGCGTGGCCTTAGTGGCGAAACCGCCCTGTTGCTATCTGACACCTTTGGCGGCCCACCGACAGCTTGGGCCACAGCCATGCTTGTGATCCTCGGCGCGGCCTTGTTCGCAGCCTGCATTCACCTGTTCCGCTTGATGCCAAACGATCCCGCACTTCTTCCTTTTGTGCTTGCCCCATGGGGTCTTATGTTCTTAGTTTATGACCCTGATGTTATGATCCGAAAAGAAGCCTTCGGTTTTGTGCTGCTTAGCATCCTCTTGATCGGCGCCCTGTCCAGAAACACCAAAACAGCTATAATTTGCTTGCTTTTCACCTGTTTCTTGATGCCCGTCGCGATCCTACTGCACGAAGTCAACGCAGCACTGGGCGGCCCTCTGTTGATCGGCGCATGGCTGATGACAAAACGCCACCCCGCCCTAACCCGCAGTGTCATTTTTTGCGCCATCGCAGCAAGCGTTGCATCTATTCTCGCCACCCTTTCAATCCTCACCAACAGCACAGCCAACCCAGCCTTAATCTGCGCAGCTATTCAAGACCTTTGGTGTCACGATCCATTCGCTTACTTTGATGATTCAATGGACAATGGCCGTGCGTTTGTTCAGGCACAAATTCCGCCAAGCGACCGCGCAATCACGGCCGTGCTTCTCAGTTTGGCCGCCTTACCCTTCATCGGTGTCAGGGTCACCGCCGCGCATCCGGTCACAATTGTGGCACTTGCCCTCGCAGTTGCCCTACCAGTTTTACCACTGTTCGTCGTCGCCGCTGATTATGGGCGCTGGATCATGATCCTTGTATTTCCCAGCAGCCTCTTGATCGCGACAGCCCTTTCGCTCGGCGTCATCACTTACCGCCGATTTCTCCCGCATTGGGCGACCTTGCTCTTTTGCGGCTCATGGTCACTTTACCATTACCGTGTTGAACCGCAGGCTATGGGGCTTTTGATCTGGGCCTTCCTCCTCGTCGCGATTGCGCTAAAGTTCAGCCTATCGAGACCTATTAAATCGCGACCAAAACAGGTGCCAACACCATGAAAAATGTCCTCGGGTGTATCGCAGCCACGTGCATAGCAACAGCAGCCCATGCTTGCGACACCGCGCTTTTGTTAACAATTGACGTTTCCAATTCAATCGATGTCGGCGAATACCGCCTGCAAACCAACGGCATGGCAGACGCGGTTCTAGATGCGGAAGTCATGGAGGCCCTCGTGCAAGGTCAGGTCGCTGTCGCGGTCATGCAATGGTCTGGCGTCGACCGCCAAGAACTGTCCATTCCTTGGACCCAGCTTAGAACAGAAAGCGATGTGCGCGCATTCTCGGCCCTGTCACGGTCCATGCCACGCGCATTTGTCATGTCCGACACCGCACCCGGCGACGCCATTTTATACGCGCTCGCCCAATTCGCAGACGCCCCAACCTGTGGTCGCAAAGTAATTGATATTTCAGGGGATGGTGCCCCAAATGCGGGGTCGAACACCCGCCAAGCATCGCGCGAAGCCGAACGGCAAGGCGTCACAATCAACGCCATTGCCATCGAAAGTATGGGGGTAGCGATCACCAATTTTTACACACAATCGGTGATCACCCGCGACGGTTTCGTCATCACCGCCCGCCGGCATCTGGACTACCCGCGCGCGATCCGCGAAAAAATCCTGCGCGAAACAGCCCGTATCTTCGGCTAATCTCGCAACATTAGGGGGGCAATCACAACGGCAATGCCATCGAAGATTTCAGCTCTTCCATGCTCAACAACGCGGTCACATTGAACACCCGCACCTCAGAAATCAGCGCTTGGTAAAACACATCATAGGCCCGCGCGTTCTGCACCCGAACTTTCAAGATGTAATCAATGTCACCAGCAAGCCGGTGCGCCTCTTGAACTTCGTCGCGTTCTTGCAATGCTTTCAAAAACTTAGCCTGCCATTCCGCCTCATGTTCTGACGTGCGGATCAGCACAAAAAAGCATGCTTCAAAACCCAATGCCTCTGCATCCAAAAGCACGGTCTGCTGGCCAATAACACCGGCCTCGCGCAGCTTCTTAATCCGATTCCAAACAGGCGTCTTGGACGACCCCACTTCCTTAGCGATTTCATCCAACGAACGCCCTGCATCCGCTTGCATCGCCTTGAGGATTTTCCGGTCTAACTCGTCTATCCGAACATCCATCCCCATTTACTCCGTTTTGGAAAACAACATGACTGATCTCCCCCTACAGCAGAACAAATGTCCCTTTCAACCCCAAAGGGGGCGCAAATATCGGAACAATATTCTATATTGAGAACAGAAACCGAGGATACCGATGAAACACTTCCCGATCTTCCTAGCTGTCGAAGGCCGCCGCATTGTTCTTGCGGGCGGTGGCGATGCGGCATTGGCGAAGCTTCGGTTGATCCTGAAAACGCAGGCGAAGATCACCGTCATCGCCGAAACGGCTGCTCCTGAAATTCACAATTGGGCGGCAGACGGAAAACTCACGTTGATCCAACGTGCGATGGAACCTGGCGATACGCTGTGCACTTCGCTTTTCTACGCAGCCCACGAAGACGAAATCGAAGATGCCCGTACCGCCGCCCTCGCCCACCGCGACGGTGCGCTGGTCAACATCGTCGACAATCTGGGCGACAGCCAGTTCATCACGCCTGCCATCGTTGACCGTGACCCTGTAACGGTCGCCATCGGCACCGAAGGCGCAGCACCGGTTCTGGCGCGCGCGATCAAAAAAGACCTCGAAGAAAAACTTCCCGCGTCATTGGGCGCCTTGGCCCGCATCGGCAAAGGCTTTCGCGCCATGGCCGAGAAACTGCCCTTCGGCGTCGCGCGCCGCAATTTCTGGGCAGACTACTATTTCAATGCAGGTCCACGCGCGATCGCACAGGGCGAAGACGCCGTGCACGGTGCGCTGACAACCTTGCTTGATGATCACCTGAACGCCAAATCCAAACCAGGTCACGTCGATCTGGTTGGCGCAGGCCCCGGTGACCCCGAATTACTGACGCTTAAAGCACGCAAAGCCTTGGATGTGGCAGACGTTGTGATTTACGACCGTCTTGTCACGCCGGAAATCCTCGAACTCGCCCGCCGCGAAGCCGTGATGATCGACGCTGGTAAAGAAGGTTTCGGCAAAGCAATGGCACAGTCTGACATCAACGCGCTGATCGTTGAGCACGGCCTGAATGGCCACCACGTTGTGCGCCTGAAATCTGGCGACCCAACCGTGTTTGGCCGTCTAGACGAAGAAATTGACGCAATCGAAACGGCGAACCTGTCCTATACCATCGTGCCCGGCATCACAGCCGCTTCCGCTGGCGTTGCATCTTTGAACCAAAGCCTGACAAAGCGGAACCGTAATTCTGCGGTGCGTTTCATCACAGGTCATGACACCAAAGGCTACGCCGACCACGACTGGCGCGCGCTCGCGGAACAGGGCCAAGTTGCAGCCATCTATATGGGCAAGAAATCTGCACGGTTCATTCAGGGCCGTCTTTTGATGCACGGTGCAGACCCGCTTACGCCTGTAACGGTGATCGAAAATGTTTCGCGCGCCGATCAGCGCGTACTGGCCACTACTTTGGCCGACCTTGAACCAACAATCACCAACGCGGGGCTGGCCGGCCCTGCCCTGACCTTCCTTGGTTTGGCCCCTCGTGCCGCCGTGGAACTGGCGAAAACCCAGCCCACAGCAATACCGGACCCATACCAGAGCAATACCAAAACCATACAGCCTCAGGAGGCTCTTTAATGCCCCGCGCCTTTACGCCAAAAGTCATCACTTCCAACCGTCTGCTCGAAGGCGACGCTGTTTGGTTCACTACCCAGAACACATGGTCCGGCGACATCCAAGACGCTGAATTTCTGACAGATGAAGCCCACGCTGACCTGCGCTTGCTCGAAGCAAACGCGCAGAACGGGATCATCGTTGGTGCCTATCTGGCAGACGCCAAAATGGGCGAAGACGGCCCAGAACCCACGCACTTCCGCGAAGAATTCCGCACACGCGGTCCATCCAATTACGCCCACGGCAAACAAGTCGAGAAGGTATAAGAATATGTATAAATACAACGACTTTGACGAAGCTTTTGTTCGCGAACGTGTCTCCCAATTCCGTGGTCAGGTTGAACGCCGCATTAATGGGTCTTTGACAGAAGACGAATTCAAACCGCTGCGTTTGATGAACGGTCTGTACCTACAATTGCACGCCTACATGCTGCGCGTCGCAGTGCCATACGGCACATTGAATTCTGCGCAGATGGACCGCTTGGCCCACTTGGCAGAAACCTACGACAAGGGCTACGGCCACTTCACCACGCGTCAGAATATCCAGTACAACTGGCCAGAGCTGAAAGACGTGCCGAACATGTTGTCCGATCTGGCCGACGTGGGCATGCACGCCATCCAGACATCAGGTAACTGTATCCGCAACGTAACCGCCGACCATTTTGCCGGTGCTGCCGCTGACGAAATCGCCGACCCGCGCCCCGTTGCGGAACTGTTGCGTCAGTGGTCCACAGACCACCCAGAATTCCAATTCATGCCACGTAAGTTCAAGATCGCGATTACAGGGTCTGAAAACGACCGCGCCGTGATCAAAGCACACGATATTGGCCTGCGCGTTCGGGACCGCGATGGGGTACGTGGCTACGAAGTTATCGTCGGTGGCGGCCTTGGCCGTACGCCTATGATTGGCAAAGTTATCAATGACTTCCTGCCCGAAGCCGATCTCTTGCCATACCTCGAAGCGATCGTATCGGTTTGGAACCGCTTGGGCCGCCGCGACAACAAATACAAAGCACGTATCAAGATCACTGTGCACGAACATGGTATTGATGAAATCCGTCGCTTGGTTGACGAACGTTTCGCCGAAATCCGCCCTGCGTTCACAGGCGTTGACCAAGACATGTTGCGCGAAATCGAGGCGCAATTCAAAGCCCCTGACTTCAAAACAGCATCGACTGATGGGTATGAAGCCGCGCGTTTGGCAAACCCTGCCTTCCGCTCATGGACAGATACAAACCTAACCGAACACCGTGCCGAAGGTTATGCAATCGTCAGCATTTCGATCAAGAAACACGGCGCGACCCCTGGGGATGCAACAGCTGACCAAATGCGCGTGATGGCCGAACTGGCCCGCAAATACGGCCACGACGAACTGCGCATCAGCCACGAACAAAACGTCATTATCCCGCACGTTCACAAATCGGACTTGCCCGCGCTTTATGCGGACTTGCGCGCCGCCGATCTGGCAACAGCGAACATCGGCCTCGCGTCTGATATGATCGTTTGCCCCGGAATGGATTACTGCGCCTTGGCAACAGCCCGCTCAATCCCGATCGCCCAACAGATCTCGACCCGCGTGGAAGAGCTGGACATGGAACATGACATCGGCGCGCTAAAGCTGAAAATTTCAGGCTGCATCAACGCATGTGGGCACCACCACGTTGGCCACATCGGTATCCTTGGCTTGGACCGCGCTGGTGTTGAAAACTACCAGATCACGCTGGGCGGCGATGCCACTGAAACTGCTGCAATCGGCGAACGTGCGGGTCCGGGCTTTAGCGCTGATGACATCGTGCCAGCTATCGAACGCCTGATCACAGGTTACATCGGCCTGCGTGCAGACGCTGATGAAACCTTCCTTGAAGCGTACCGTCGCCTTGGCGCTGCGCCGTTCAAGGCGATCCTTTATCCGGAGGCCAAGGCCAATGCCGCTTGATGGACGCGTCCAAACCCTAAACCGCTTGTTTAAAGACAAAGACGCGCAGGATGTGATGGATCACGCGTTAACCCAATTGCGCGAAACGTCTTTGGTCAGCTCATTTGGGGCGGAAAGCGTTGTTTTGTTACACATGGCGGCCAATGTGGACAGCAATGTGCATGTTCTGTTTATCGACACAGAATTGCTGTTCCCTGAAACGCTGGCCTACCAACAACAGGTGGCAAACGTGTTGGGCTTGACCAACGTCGAAACCATCTCTGCGTCTCGTAATGCGGTGTTTGAACGCGACAATGAAAACTTGTTGCACCTGCACGATCCTGACGCCTGCTGCGCGTTGCGTAAAACAGAGCCGTTGCAGAAGGCGCTTAAAGGCACCGATGCGTGGATCACAGGCCGCAAACGCGTTCAGGGTGGCGAACGAGCCGCATTGGATTATTTCGAGGTTGACCGCCCGTTGGGCGAGCTTCCACGCATCAAGATTAACCCACTGGCCTTTTGGGACCGAAGCGACATTGCCGATTATCTAAAGCAGCATAACTTGCCACGTCATCCACTGGTATCAAAGGGCTACCCCAGCATCGGCTGCACCCCTTGCACAACACGGGTCAACGATGGTGAAGACCCGCGCGCTGGCCGGTGGCGGGACCAAGGAAAAACCGAATGCGGCATTCATTTCGAAAAAGGTCGCATTGTTCGCCCTGCCCGCGCGAGCTGACCCACAGAATATCACGAATTTGGCCACGCGTTGACACGTAGATAGGCCGCCGAAAGGACGAAACGATGACAGTCATTATCAACGACAAAGGCTTTAACGCCGACGATTGGACGACCCCAATCACTCCAGCAGCCGAACTGGCAGCGAATGACGCTGGCAATGGTTTGGCGATCGATCTTCCGTCAGATGCTGAACCCTACGACTTGGAAGGCCGTTTGGACGGCATCGACATGATCCGTATCGATTTCCCCAGCTTTGCAGACGGCCGCGGATTTACAATCGCCGCCCAATTGCGCCGCCTTGGGTTTCACGGTCGCCTACGCGCCCGTGGCCACGTAATTGCCGACCAATATGCCATGGCACGCCGGTCCGGTTTTGACGAAGTCGAAATTTCAGACGAGCTCGCAGAACGCCAGCCAGAAGCCCAATGGCTACGTCGCGCCAATTGGCAAGACCATAGCTATCAAAACCGCCTGCGCGGCTAACCCCTTTATCTGATCCAGATCAAAGCGTAACAGGAGAGCGTGGACCAATGGTTCGCGCCATATGCACATGACAGAAATGACCCCCGTGACCGATACTAAACCAGAAAAAGCCGTCCCCGCCCTGCCTGATGCGCAGACAGTGACCGCAGTTAAACATTATACCGACCGTCTGTTCAGCTTTCGCTGCACACGACCCGCGTCATTGCGATTCCGTTCCGGTGAATTCGTAATGATCGGCCTGATGGGTGAACCACACCCAGAAACAGGTAAGGTCAAACCTTTGTTGCGCGCCTATTCGATCGCATCCCCATCGTGGGATGAAGAGATGGAATTTTATTCCATCAAAGTCGAAGACGGCCCGCTGACGTCAAAGCTTCAACACATCAAGGTCGGCGACGAAGTGATCTTGCGCCCAAAACCAGTCGGCACATTGGTGCATGACGCACTGATCCCTGGCAAACGCATTTGGTTCTTTGCGACTGGCACTGGCTTTGCCCCGTTCGCATCCTTGCTTCGGGAACCTGAAACCTATGAAAAGTTCGACGAAGTCATCATCACGCACACGTGCCGTGAAGTGGGCGAGCTGACCTATGGTCGCGACTTGATCGAAAGCCTGAAAGACGATGAGCTTTTGAACGAGGTCATCGGTGAAGGGTTTTGGAAAAAGATCAAATATTACCCAACCACAACCCGCGAAGAGAGCCCTAAGATGGGCCGTATCACGGACCTCATGAAATCCGGTGAAGCGTTTAAAGACCTCGGGGTCGCACCGTTGAACGCAGAAACGGACCGCGCGATGATCTGTGGCAACATGGCATTCAACCTCGAACTTAAAGAAATGTTCGAAGACTATGGTCTGGAAGAAGGCGCAAATTCAAAGCCAGCGCAATACGTGGTGGAAAAAGCATTCCTTGACTAAAACGTCATACATTGATGCAAGAAGGGCCGCTCAATAGAGCGGCCCTTTTCGGTTCATATACCCATTAAGGGCGGATCAATTAGAGACCTGCAGCAGATTTGATCTGGTCAATAACACCTTGGATCAGTTCTGGGTTGTCGCCTGCAGCTTCAATCGCTGTTTTCAATGGTGTCGCAACCAATGGGCTTAGGTCAGAACCGTCGAGCCATTCAGTAACCTGAGCAGCGTCAAATGTTTCTGGTGTCAGCAAACCTGCGATGTCCAAACCACCCTCAGCGGCAGCAGCAGCTTCAGCAGCAGCGGCCTCGGCAGCAGCAGTTTCAGCAGCGGCAGCTTCGGCAGCAGCAGCTTCAGCGGCGGCAGCTTCGGCAGCAGCAGCTTCTGCGGCAGCGGCTTCAGCGGCGGCAGCTTCAGCAGCGGCGCCTTCGGCAGCGGCGGCTTCTGCGGCAGCGGCTTCAGCGGCGGCAGCTTCAGCAGCAGCGGCTTCTGCGGCAGCGGCTTCAGTAGCAGCGGCTTCTGCGGCAGCGGCTTCAGCAGCGGCGGCTTCTTCAGAAACCGCAGCAGCGGCGGCCTCTTCAGCTTCGCCAGCCACAGTGTCAACAGCACCTTCAACCGCATCGCCAGTTGCTTCAACAGCATCGCCAGCAGCATCAACAGCGCCTTCAACCGCGTCGCCTGCAGCGTCAGCTGCATCACCAGCTACATCTGCAGCCGCGTCAACGGCACCTTCAACGGCATCACCGGCTGCATCTGCAACATCACCAGCCGCGTCAACAGCGCCTTCAACTGCGTCGCCAGCTGCATCTGCAACATCACCTGCCGCGTCAACAGCGCCTTCAACTGCGTCGCCAGCTGCATCTGCAACATCACCAGCCGCGTCAACAGCGCCTTCAACGGCATCGCCAGCCGCATCAGCGACGTCACCAGCAACATCAACTGCACCCTCAACCGCGTCGCCAGCAACATCGGCTGCACCTTCGACAACGTCACCGGCGGCTTCTGCAACATCACCTGCCGCGTCGACAGCATCGCCTGCCGCGTCGACAGCATCGCCTGCCAATTCGCCAGCAGCTTCTGTTACGCCAGAAAATACTTCAACTGGGTTCTTGCCGTTTACGCCCCACTGGAAGCCAAAAAAGCCCAACACTGCGATAACGATGATTGAGATTGTCCCTCTCATAATCTTTGTCCTTTAAACAAACATGGCCCCCAAATGGACCTTGGCGGGGGTATGGCATGCTGCAGTGGCAAAGAAAAGCGGGAAGCAGATTACGACATTCCCCCCGCAAACTAACGCCGATTTCACGTTTTTGCGCCTTGAAGTGTGCGCCGAGCAGGTTTACGTTGCAGCCCTCAAAGGCAAACAATTCAAGGACAAGTCCCATAGCCCGCAGACCTCATAACGCGCCGCCACAGCGCGACACCGGACCCCGAGTAAATGACCGTATTCGTGCAACCGAAATCCGCCTTATTGGCGCAGAAGGCGAAAACGTTGGTGTTGTAACACCTGAACGCGCCATGGTTATGGCGGATGACGCTGGTTTGGATCTGGTAGAGATTTCTCCAAACGCAACACCTCCTGTCTGTAAGATTATGGACTTCGGCAAGTTCAAATACGAAACGCAAAAACGCGAAGCCGAAGCCCGTAAGAAACAGAAGATCATCGAGATCAAAGAGGTCAAGTTTCGCCCCAATACCGATACGAATGACTACGATGTCAAAATGCGGAACGTCTTTAAGTTTCTCGATAACGGCGACAAGGTAAAAGTGACTCTGCGTTTCCGTGGCCGTGAAATGGCACACCAAAACCTTGGGCGCGAGCTGCTTGAGCGTGTAGCCGAAGACACCAAAGAGCATGGCAAGATCGAAAACTTCCCGAAAATGGAAGGCCGTCAGATGGTCATGATCATCGGGCCATTGCCTCAAAAGGGCTAAGTTTCCCTTCAAAATGTTTAGTAAAAAGCGTCGGCCAATCTTGGTCGGCGCTTTTTTTGATCATGCAATCGCGCGGTCGCCCTTCAGCCAAGCCCGTGTTTCCGGAACATCGAAGCACAGCGAGATAAAATCGATTGCGAACAGAAGCTGCAAGAGGAGTAAGTGGGCGGGCGACAGCCCCACTTGGGTCGCCAAAATAACAGCAATTACGCAAAGTAGGATCGGCCAAACGATTACATGCGGGATCGCCATTGCTTTAGACAAGCCGCGCTCGCGGTTCATAATAAATATATTTGGGGCCATACCGGCAATCGCCAGTATGGCGACCAGAATACCGTAAGGTTGTGACACATAGTATAACGTCGCGATATTGATTGGCCCAAGAATACAAGCAACCCACACCTGCACCCAAACTGGCATCCGCCTGAAACTTTTCCAGATCTCTAACATAGCACCCCCGCTTCAAACTAAACCAATCAGTTTAGTTTGAGCAGGTCAAGTCACATTAGACGCCAAAAAGAAGCACCTGCGGGTGGCTTGAGTCCGCAGGCGTCGAGAAGGACGGCAGGCAGAGCTTAGCTTGCCGCCTTAACCGCCCGCCCTGTCATGACGTTTACCAAGTGCGCACGGTATTCGCCCGATCCATGCAAATCGGAGATCATCTCATCCCCACTTAGCGCCAGATCCGACACTGCATCAGCAGAGAAATTAGCGCTCAAGGCTTGTTCTGCCTCTTTCCAACGAAACACACCGTTCTCGGATGCGCCAGTAACAGCCACGCGTACACCATCCGCGAACTTTGCAACCATTACCCCCACCAAAGCAAATCGAGATGCCGGTTGTAGGAATTTCTCGTAATGGGATACCTCTGGAACCGGAAAGCGTACCTCGGTGATGATTTCACCTTCTTCCAAAGACGTTTCAAACATCCCTTCAAAGAAATCATCTGCAGCGATTTCACGGGAATTTGTGACAATCGTCGCACCGGCAGCCAATGCTGCGGCCGGATAACAAGCAGACGGGTCATTGTTAGCTAACGATCCACCAATCGTACCACGGTTTCGTACAGCAGGGTCGCCAATCTGCCCAGCCAAATCTGCCAACCCTGGAAACGCCGTTGCTTCGGCTGAAACAACAGCATGGGGCGTCGCTCCACCGATACACACCTCGCCGGCATCTGACATGCAAACGCCCTTCATTTCAGGGATAGCGCCAAGGCTGACCAATTTAGACGGCATGGCCAATCGTTGTTTCATGGTTGGGATCAGGGTTTGCCCCCCGCCCAGCGCCTGTGCATCTTCTTCGTTAAGCGCCGCAACCGCGTCTGCAATTGTTGTAGGCCGTGTCAGATCAAACTCATACATCTTTCATCCTTTCTTCGGGTCATTCAATAATTGACCCGTAAAACATGCGGATCGGATCAGTCCAACTGATCCGAGGCCCGTGTTACCCTTGCATTGCGTTCCAAACCCGCGCGGGCGTAAGCGGCATATCTACGTGGGTCACATCCATGCCCCCCGACTGAATCGCATCCACCACCGCATTAACGACAGTAGGCGGCGACCCGATGGCCCCTGCTTCACCACAGCCTTTCACGCCCAACGGGTTGTGCGTACAGGGCGTGCCATCTGAATGATCCACCTGATAGAATGGCAGATCATCCGCGCGCGGCATAGCATAGTCCATGTAGGACGCGCTCAGCAGTTGGCCGCTTTCATCATAGGCCGTCTGTTCAATCAACGCCTGCCCAATCCCTTGGCCAAGCCCCCCATGCACCTGACCAGTCACAATCATCGGGTTAATGATGTTGCCAAAATCATCAGCAGCAGCAAAGCGTTCCACGGTGACCTTCCCTGTTTCGGGGTCGACCTCGACTTCACAGGCATAGGCCCCAGATGGGTACGTGAAATTCGCAGGGTCATAGAACGCCGTCTCTTCCAAACCTGGTTCTATATCTTCAATCGGGAACTGATGCGGGATGTAGGCTTTTAAAGCAACTTCGCCAAAACTTACAGATTTGTCCGTACCAGCAACGCTGAACTGCCCATCAGACAGCTCAATATCACCTTCAGCGGCTTCCAACATATGCGCTGCTATCTTTTTAGCCTTCGCAATGATCTTTTCGGTGGCGCGAACCACAGCAGACCCACACACGGCCAACGACCGCGACCCATAGGTCCCCATCCCGAACGGGATCTTTGCCGTGTCCCCGTGAACGATATCAATGCTGGCAGGATCGACCCCCAACATATCGGCCACCACCTGCGGGAATGCGGTTTCATGCCCCTGCCCGTGACTATGCGCCCCGACCATCACACTTAAGTTGCCAGTCGCATTCACCCGCACGGTTGCAGCATCATAAAGCCCCACGCGAGACCCAAGTATACCGACCAAGTTGGACGGCGCGATCCCGCAGGCTTCGATATAGGCGTTTACGCCCAACCCACGCAGCTTTCCGTTCTTCTCGCTCTCTGCACGACGGGCCGCAAAACCATCACGGTCGATCAATGCCTCTAGCTTATCCATCTGCGCATCGTAATTGCCGCTGTCGTATTCTAACCCTGCAGCACTGGCGAACGGGTATTGGTCTGGTTTGACGAAATTCTTACGACGTAGCTCTATCGGGTCTATTCCCAACTCTCGGGCACACATGTCGATAACACGCTCGATGGAATAGGTCGCCTCTGGTCGCCCAGCGCCACGGTACGCGTCAACGGGGGCTGTATTGGTAAACACTGCCTTAACGTTCACATAAACATTGGGGACTGTGTAATTGCCCGCCATCAGTGTCCCATGCAAAAACGTTGGCGTCGCTGTCGAGAAATTTGACAAATATGCCCCAACGTTGGCCATTGTCTCTGTTCGGAAGGCAATGAATGTGCCGTCTTTTTCGCACGCGAGTTCAATTTTCGTCACGTGGTCACGGCCATGGGCATCCGTAAGAAAGGCCTCCGAACGACTCGCCGTCCACTTTACAGGGCGCTTCAACTTTTTGGCTGCAGCCAGCACCAATGCCTCTTCACCATAGTGATAGATCTTTGACCCAAATCCGCCACCTACATCCGGTGCGACAACCCTTAGCTTGTTCTCTGGGATTCCCAAGACAAATGCGCTGATCAGCAAACGTGTCAAATGCGGGTTTTGGCTCGTTGTGTATAGCGTGTACTCGTCCGTACCAGCATTATAGTCGGCAATAGACGCCCTTGGCTCCATCGCATTAGGAACAAGACGGTTGTTCACCAACTCTAGTGTCGTCACATGAGGCGCTGCCTTTATCGCCGCATCTGTGGCCGCGCGGTTATCTTCGATCCAACCCCAATCAAAACAGACGTTGGTTTCAATCTCGTCGTGAACCAGCCCGCCGCCTGCTACTGCAGATGCCATATCAATCACAGCGGGCAGCTCTTCAATATCAGCTTCAATCGCTTCTACTGCATCTTGGGCTTGCTGTTTCGTCTCCGCGATAACAGCGGCATAAGCATCCCCGACATGGCGTACCTTTCCGTGGGCCAAGACGGGCCGCTTGGGTTCTTTCATCGGTTCGCCGTCACGACTGTTGATCAACCAACCTGCAGGGTTCCCTCCAACGTCGACAAAATCTTCACCGGTAAAGATTGCAAGAACACCAGGCATCCCCATCGCTGTTGACGTATCAATGGATTTGATCACCCCATTCGCGACATCAGAACGGGCAAAAACCGCATGGGTTTGCCCCTGCAACGTGATGTCATCGGTGTATTGGCCTGCTCCGGTCAAGAACCGGAAATCTTCACGGCGCGTGGTGGCTGCGCCAATCCCGCCTTTTTCGTCTGCATTATCCTTTGGCATGTGTAGTCCTCCCTATGTGGGTCCACGCCCTTGGTCTGCCTCCTCCCCGAAGCAGACCAAGGGGGACGTGCAGATCAATCGAAATCAATCCGCGTCGTCTGGTCCCAAAAAACGTCTATTCAGCTGCGATAGATGATACATCCTGTCCAGATGCGGCCATGATAGCCTTTACGATGTTGTGGTATCCCGTACAGCGGCAGATATTGCCTTCAAGATAGGCACGCACATCATGTTCAGATGGCTTTGGGTTATCTTTCAACAAGGCCGCGGCAGACATGACCATACCGGGCGTGCAAAACCCACATTGCAATCCGTGATGATCCTGAAACGCTTGCTGGATGTTGTTCAACGTCCCATCTTCATTAGCTTGACCTTCAATGGTGCCAACATCTGCGCCGTCTGCTTCTGCCGCGAACATAGTGCAGGCTTTAACCGCATCCCCGTTTACATGAACAACACAGGCCCCACATTGGCTTGTGTCACAACCTACGTGCGTTCCTGTTAAATGAAGATCACTTCGTAAAAACTCGGACAAAAGCGTGCGCCCTTCGACATCGGCGCTTACCGTTTTGCCGTTTACAGTCATAGAGACTTGAGCCATGGCATCCTCCCAGATCAGCTAAGCTAAATCGATTTAACCATGGGTTGTACCACTTTAGAACACTTTTTTTCGTGAAGACAAACCTAGCTTAATTCAGGGAGGTAAATCCGCGTGCGCCGCTATGCTCTCGGCCGACTGACAGAACCCCACCAACGGCCATATTTGCAATATCGTCCGAAGTTACCGATATTCCACACACCAAACGTTCAAGCACCCAATCCGCACCATTTGACGCGAGCGAGCGCGCGCTGGTTGGCATGCACACCACCGGCCGTCCATCATGCGTACCAATAAACAGCCCCGAACCTGGATGAACAGGCATTCCAAACCGATCCACCGTGCCACCAGCCTTCTGCAATCCTTGCGGTGCGCAATCGGTCAGGCTGGATGTCGGGGCCGCGGTCAACATGATGATCATGTCGGCGTCCGTCTGCGAAATGGCCTGCGCAATTGCATCTTCTGTGTGCGGGACATCTTTGACCTGCACAAGGCGCGCGCCTAAGCGGTCCAACCGTTCGTCGACTGTTCGACGCCCGTTCGGGGCAAACCGTGAACCCGGATGCTGCGTCTCTATCAAGGTTGCAGTTGTGCGCACGGCACCCCGAATAGTTAATAGATCGCAGGCAGATTGCCGAACAACTCTACAGATCCTCGACAACTCTTCCTCTTGCACAGAACGGGACACAACCTTGATCGCCGCGACGACGTTTCCAGCCACGACCCGCGTCAGGTTTGGGAGGGTCGCAAACGAAACTACGGGTGCAATTTTGTTAATTTCAACAATCCGCCCAACATCCAACGTCAGTACACCGGCGCATTTCGCGATGACCTTTACAAGGTCATCATGACAGGCCTTCACGGCGAAATCCTGTGCATTTGACGCGCTAACCACTGCATCTGAAACACTTAGCGCAGCACGACGTGGTTCCAGTTCACCGTTCTGTGCATCTTCAGAGACACCCAAATTTGCGCTGGTAAGATTGGGGTTACTGCCCGTTCCCCAAAAGAAATTTGAAAACTGATCCTCAGACGCGGCAATTGCGGCCTGTTCAATCATCACATTGTGCGTTTGAACTTTTAGCCGTTTGTCAAATTTCATCGCCCTACCCTTTGCGCAACCGTTCCGTTACTTGCGCCATAATGCTGACAGCGATCTCCGATGGGGATCGACCGCCAATGTCCAACCCGACTGGCGCGTGAATTCGGGCTATGTCAGCCGCGCTAACGCCTGCCTTCATCAGCCGGTCAACGCGCTTGGCATGGGTTCGTTTTGACCCCAGACACCCAAGGTAAAACACATCCGTTCTTAAGGTTGTGTAAATTGCAGGATCATCAAGTTTAGGGTCATGAGTAAGTGTCACAACGGCTGTGCGGGCATCAAGGCCAATGTCCTCTAATGCTGCATCTGGCCAATCTTCAGAAATCACTGTGTCGGGAAATCGGTCTGGAGATGCAAATGCAGGCCTCGGATCAACAAGGCACACATCGTACCCACAGTTTCGGGCCATCGGCAAAAGATGTTGGGCGATGTGAACTCCACCAACCACAACCATCCGCAATGGCGGGTTGTGGACCGCCACAAAAGTACGCCCGTCTTCTTCTGTACCCGACTTGTCCAATCGGAACCGATCGGCAAACCTAGCTGCACCAACAACTTGGCGCGCTGCACCCTGTAGGTCAGCCACATAACCGACCGCACGGCGATCTAAACGGGCCCCTACGATTTCCTGCAACACTTCGACAGGTAAGGCGCCTCCAACGGGCTCCACCAAAACCCGAATTCGCCCTCCGCAGGCCAGCCCCACGGCAAAGGCTTCATCATCGCTGACGCCGAATTCCAGCAACCGTGCGCCGCCATCTTTCATCGCGTCCAATGCTTCAACGATCACGGCCCCTTCAACACACCCGCCAGATACCGACCCTTCCATACGGCCTGTACCATCGACGACCAGTTGGCTGCCCACTGGTCGCGGTGCAGATCCCCATGTTTCGACCACCGTAGCAATTGCGACCTCGCCGCCGTCGCGATGCCACGCCAACGCACGGCCAGAGAGGCCCGCTGCGTCGCTCATTCTGTTCCGTTTGGCAGGACAAACACCTGACCAGGGTATATCAGGTCTGGGTCACGAATCCGATCACGATTGGCTTCAAACACAGTGACAAACAACACCCCAGATCCATACCGTTCTTCCGCAATCGCCCATAGTGTTGAGCCGGGTTGAACAGTACGTGTCGCCACCGAAAATTCGGGATCCGTGACTTCTTCTTCAAGAGCCTCTGCAACGGTTTCGGGGTCTTCTCGAAGGAATGGCGTTTCGATACGGCTAACCACATCGCCGTCCTCATCAACTTCATCAATGCGCAACGTATAAACGCCTTTGTCTACATCTGGCAGGTCGCCACGCCACGACCCATCGGCCTCGACCGGCAGTCTGCTAATCGGTGCATTATCTACATAGACCTGAACGAACCCTTCGCCCAAGGCCCGCCCTTGCAACACCACTTCTCCGTCGGTGTCATAGGTGATTGCGTCCAACGCCACTGTCGACATGACTTCGGGTGATGTATCCGCGATTGGTGCACGAACAACGTCTACCCCATCTTCGGTCACGGATAGAATTGCGGGTGCAACAGGGTCCTCCACCACTGTCTCTGCAACCACTGGTTCTTCGCTAGGTACGGTCTCTTCGATGAGCGGATCTTCACTTTGTGGCTCTTCACTCGTTGGTTCTTCACTCGTTAGTTCTTCAATTTGTTGTTCTTGAAGAGGCTGTACAACTTCTTCGTCTGATGTTGGAGCCTCTTCGGTCGCCGCGACTTCTGGTGTGTGTTCGACTTGCGCAACAACGACAGGCTCTGGGTTGGCCGCCATAACAAACGTACGGTCAGCCAACAGTTCGGCGCCATCAGGGTCTGCCACCACGGACAACACACGTGGGTTGTCTGAAAATCCTAAGAACCCTGTGTAAAAGAACGCGCCATCAAACCCTACCTCTAGGCGGTCAACTTCGGTTCCATCGATCAAAATAGCGACCTCTGTCCCAATGTCCGCCATGCCGCTGACAAGAACCGCACCATCTGCTTCAAAGCGGAATTCTGTTAGCACTGGACTAACGGCCGGCGGAGGGTCGGCGGGAATTACGTCAGGAACATCATCCGGCTGTGCCGCGATATCGGCAGTCTCGTCTTGGGTGTCATCCGCAGGTTCGACAGTTTCCTCAACTGAGGCCTCGGCCTCTGTGACAGCGACCGACTGTGCGGCGGCTTCCCCAGTTTCATCGACGCCTCCGTCCCCGAGGTCAGCTAGTTTCTCAGGCTCATCCGTCGTTCCAAACCCGGCGACAGCCTCTTCAACTGCCACCACTTCTGACGGCTCAACCGCTGCACGTTCTGGCTCCGGCAATGGCCGCAAATAAATTGCTGCCCCAACGGCGACGGCAACCGCGCCGCCACCTAGTAGAGCAAGTGAAGATGTCTGCACGTTTGTCTCCCCCAACGTTCCGACGCCCGCATTCCGCAGCACCGGTTGGCAGAGTGTATCAACGGCGCTATCAGGGGTCAAAAGGTGCTTTGCATCCCCCACTACCTCGTGATCGGACCAAATCTATGCCCCTACGCCCCTATTCTGTCTGTGTTTACTGCGGGTCCCGTGATGGCACAGATCCTGCCTTTGCTAAGGCTGCCGAAGAATCCGGAAAAATGTTGGCTCAAAATGGCTGGCGATTGGTCTATGGCGCCGGTGATGTTGGCCTCATGGGGCGGGTCGCGCGCGCGGCCCAAAAACACGGTGGTGAAACATTTGGGGTAATCCCAGAACATCTGGTCAAATGGGAAGTCGGCAAATCGGACCTAACCAGCTTCATCATCACCGAAACTATGCACGAGCGCAAAAAAGTAATGCTGATGAACGCTGACGCTATTGTTGTGCTTCCAGGTGGCGCCGGATCACTTGATGAAATGTTCGAAGCACTTACATGGCGGCAACTGGAATTGCACGACAAACCCGTCATCGTTGTGAACACGAACGGCTACTGGGATCCGATGCTATCCATGATTGATCATATCGTCGACAAAGGTTTTGCAGATGCATCCCTAAAAGACTTCATCACCGTGGTGCCCGATGTGCAGGGCCTCGAAGCAGCTCTGCGCCCGTTTGCGTAGGGCCTGAAACTCCGGCCGTTGGCTCAGTCGATCTCGATCCGGTAGCCTGCTCTCGGAAAATGAACATGGACCACGCCGACATCATCGGCCTGCCGTTCTACGGTGATCACATTCATATCCGCATAAACCACGGTCCCTGCGACCCCTTGCTCACCCCCGTCCACATCAGGGTGCACAGTTACCGCCGTTCCAAGGGCCAAGTTCTGCGGCTCGTTCGGGGCGACGCCAGATTGCCCCAAAGGCGTTGATGCCAAAGCCAGATCAATTGCCGCTTGCGGCTCCATCGGGCTAGACGTTCCATGACCAAGCGCGCGCACCCGATCTTCCCATTCGGTCAACTTCGGAAACTCCGAAAGCATCGCGACCCCGCCTTCCCAACGCCCACGGATAAACCAAACAACATGATAGATTTGCGCATCAATCGCGGCGGGAGCCTCCCCAAGCAAAAATGCCCGCCCATCCCCAAGTACATCATTCAACCAAGACAGCGGCGCGCGAATTTGTGACACCAGATGTGGCAATTGCGCGTTCGCGCGCTTTAACCCTTCAGCCCAATTAGCCCCTAAATAAAGCCGCCCGCGATCTTCGGCAAAGTCAGCAGGCAAATTATCACCCTGCGCCCCCAACACCAACTTCACAGCAAGATCGAAAAGACCCCCATCTGTCCAACGGCTCAGGCACCACATGAGCCCCGCATCTGCGGTTGGCATGTAAGATGCATAAGGGTAGCGGCGATCCAATTCACGGAGGATGCAGTGGCTGTCGCAATATATATCCGCACCGATTTGCATAACTGGCGTGCGGCGGTATCCCCCTGTCAGGGCCGTCACAAATGGTTTGGGCGGCAAACGCGGGATCTCAACATCACGCCATGATAACCCCTTGATTCCAAACGCCACACGTACCTTTTCGGCGACGGGGGACTGGGGGTAGTTGTGAAAAACAATTTCCTGCGATTGGGCGTTCATTCTTGGCACTTTCTGATTGGTCGGCTCTGTCGAACCTAGCCTAAGAGGCCACGGGGAAATACAGAAAATCGTACCGCTCACATAACCCTACTAAAACAAAGAAGGCCCGCCAAAATGGCGGGCCTTGCTATACCGGTTAGGCAACTCATCACATGCGGGATGCGACGTTTTCCCAGTTCACAAGGTTGTCCAGGAAGTTTGTCAGGTAAACTGGACGCTTGTTACGGAAATCGATGTAGTAGGAATGCTCCCAAACATCACAACCCAGCAGCGCTGTTTGGTTAAAGCAAAGCGGGTTCACGCCGTTTTCTGTCTTTGTAACGGCCAAAGACCCGTCAGCGTTTTTCACAAGCCAAGCCCAACCTGAACCGAACTGGCCCGCACCTGCTGCAGAAAATTCGTCTTTGAATTTGTCGACAGAACCGAAATTTTCAACCAAAGCGGCTTCGAGCTCGGATGGCATTTTACTGTCGTCGCCAGACATCATTTCCCAAAACTGGTTGTGGTTCCAAAGCTGTGAGATGTTGTTGAAGATGCCGTTCTGCGCGACGGAAGATGCATCATATGTACCTTTGATGATCTCTTCGAGGGATTTGCCGGCCCATTCTGTGCCTTCAATTGCTTTGTTGCCGTTTACGACATACGCGTTGTGGTGCAGGTCGTGGTGGTATTCTAGCGTTTCAGCGGACATGCCTTTTGCAGCAAGGGCATCGTGGGCATAAGGAAGATCTGGAAGGTTGAAAGACATGGGGCACCTCTTTTGTGAATTTTAATCTCTGATGCGTAACAAAGCCCTTAGAACGCTCAGGTCAAGGTCGTTTCCACCAAAATGCAAGGAATCGGCATTGTTTCCCCGTCCGCAACAGTAGACTTGAAAAGCCATGTCGCTATGCTGGGGCCAAATCCGGACGAACCGGCAAGGCGCACCAACCTTACGCGTCCGCAAGCATGAGCAGGGAATTATCGTGACATTAGATATGCAGGGCCACAACTAATGGCCAAGAACCAATTCACAATTCTGTCGATGATGAAAGATGAAGGCCATTCGCTTGTTGAATGGGTCGCCTACCATAAGCACATCGGTTTCGATAATATCTGCGTTTACACCAACAACTGTGGCGACGGCACGGACGAGATGTTGATCCGTCTCGAAGAAATGGGCTGGGTGAAACATTTCCGAAACGACGTTCCCGAGGGCAAAAAACCACAACCAAATGCGTTGATGTTAGCAACCAAAAATCCAGAAGTCATGGACAGTGAATGGATCCTGACCATGGATGCCGACGAATTCTTGTCCGTCAAAGTGGGCCGTGGTCGGGTCCACAACCTCATTGAAAAAATGGACCCCGAGGCAAATGCAATCGCCATTACATGGCGGTTCTTCGGGTCCAGCGGTGTGACCGACTGGAACCCAGGCCTTGTGACAGAAAACTACACCCATGCCGCCCCAGACATGTTCAAGAAGGGCTGGGGCGTGAAAACGATGTTCAAGCCCTACCGCGACATCAAACTTGGAATCCACCGACCACACATCAAGAAGGCCAAGCAAGAGCCTGCAAACGCTAAACTTTTGTTCGATCAACTTTGGTTAAACGGATCTGGAAAACCAATGCCGGACGAGTTCTCGTTGTCCGGTTGGCGGTCAACAAAACCAACACTTGGTTACAAATGGGTGGAGCTTAACCACTACGCTGTTAAATCTTATGAGGCTTACTTGCTGCGCCGTGTCCGCGGGAACGTGAACAACAAGGAAGACAAGTACAACGCGGCCTACTTTGCTTTGTTCGATCGCAACGAAGAAGAACATATGAACGCCACACGCCACGCAAAGGGTGTGAAGAAGAAAATGGCGCAAATTCTTTCAGATCCGATTATGCGAGAACTGCAAGACAAAGCTTTGGAATTCCATGCTAAACGCGTGGAAATGCTGCGATCTTCCGGCGAATACGAACAGTGGGTCAAAGACCTAAAAGAGGCTGGCGAAGTGCCGCTTGATAAGCTGGATGAGGTCCTGTTCGTTCAGCACCTTCCAAAAGAATGGCAGCAAAAGGTCAAAGACCTACAGGCCGCTGGCGTCCCTGACAAAAAGATCGCCAAGATGATCAGCCAGACGCAAACCGCCAAAAAGGGTGAAACCCGTCAAGCATTGCTGGCTGCGGCTGGTGAAAATGCGGCAGAAAAGCTCGACGCGCACCAGTTGAAGGGCAAGGAAAGTAAGGGAAGCACGCTAGACAATCCATTCCTGAATACGGAAGCGGCAGCCGGTCTTGGCGTGCCATTGATGAACGAACGCACCCAAAAAATTGCCCTTGCAGCACAAGCCGCAGACCCAAACGATGCGAGCGCGGCGAAGCTTTTGGCAAAAGCTGAAAACGCAAGAAAGGTTCTGAAATCGCAAGAAAAGGCTTCCCCTAAAGCGGTTGTCGATTTGCGCGAACCAGCCCCAAGCATGGAAACGATCGTGCAAAGCACAACGTTGGAAGCGTCGAGCACGATCGAAAGCCCTGACGACACAGTGCCAGTGCCAGACAACGTCGTAGCAAAGAAGACGGCAGCCAAAAAGCCCGCGCCCAAAAAGGCGGTGACAAAGACAGCCACTAAGAAAGCTACACCGAAAAAAGCTACACCGAAAAAAGCTGCGGCGACAAAAGCGGCACCAAAAACCACGACAAAAAAGGCCGCAACAAAGAAGCCGACAACTAAGAAGGCCGCCCCTAAGCCGTCAACGGCCAAAAAAATCGCACCGAAAACGGCAAGTAAAACAACGGCTAAACCCAAAACCTCGAAGGCAAAATCAGCCTCTGCGGCCACAAAGAAAGCAACAAAGAAATGACCGCAGCACCCAACGCAGGCCGTAAGGTTCTTGTCACGACGATGAAAAACGAAGGCCCCTACCTGTTGGAATGGTTGGCCTATCATAAATCCATTGGCATCACCGACTTTTGCATCTTTTCAAATGATTGCACCGACGGGACCAATTTGATGTTGAACCGCTTAGACCAGATGGGTGTCGTCAAACATTTCGATAACCCGCAGGGTCCGCGGATGGATCCGCAACGGTCTGCCTATAGTCGTGCAAACCGGTTGGACTGGGTAAAAGCCGCTGACTGGGTCTTGATTGTCGATGCGGACGAATTTCTGAACATCCATGTGGGTGAGCGCACGATCGACGCGCTTATCCATGCCTGTGGCACACCAGATGCCATTTCGATTAACTGGCGGCTGATGGGGTCGCAAGGCCAATCAAAAATGTCGATTGATCCATTCAAGGGCGAGCTGGTGACGGAACGCTTCACCCGTGGGTCATCGTTTGATAAACCAGAAAACGGTTTAGTTTGGGGCTTTAAGACACTGTTCCGCCCAGATAAATTCGATTTCTTTGGTGTTCACCGCCCGAAATTCAAAAAAGAGACCGTAATAACGCCCGGTATGCTGAAATGGACAAATGCCGCTGGCAAGCCCATGGGAGATCAATACCTGACCAAAGGATGGCGGGGCAGCAAAGACAACGTCACGGACGAATTTGCACAGGTTAACCATTACGCAATTAAGTCGCGTGAGGATTTCTTGTTGAAACGTCTGCGTGGCACCGCAAACTCCAAAAACAAAGATCGCATCGATATGGAGTATTGGGACAAGTACGACATCAACACCATCGAGGACACGACGATTCCAACAGACGGTTTGCGCGCCCAAATGGATGCTTGGTTGGAAGACAGTGATCTGGCCGCCCTCGCCCGCGGCTGCGCTGAATGTTCGCAACGCGCCCTGGATTATCAGCTAGAAGTCCCTGAATTCCGCACATTTATCGACACTGGCCTGTTCGAGAAAATGAAAAAAGACACAAAGAAAGACGACAAAAAAAAATGACAGCGGCACGTTTTCTGTGTGTTGGCACCCATCACAAGACCGGTACGGTCTGGATGCGACGCACATTTCATAAATTCGCGTCTTCGGAAGGCATTCCTATCATTCGTGTTGGAGGTAAATTCTCACAGGACGAACTACCAGAGACGGGACCTGCCCTGTTGGTCAACTGGTCATCGACCTTTCCGCGCGACCTATTGGACCGCGACGATGTACGCGCCTTTCATATGATCCGCGATCCGAGGGACGTTCTGATTTCGGGCGCGCGCTATCACCTGACCGCAAAAACCGGCAACGAAAAATGGTTGGCGCGTCCGCGCCGCGAGTTTGGAGGGCTGTCGTATCAAGAAAAAATCAATACTGAGGAAACGCGCACCGCCCAATTGCGGTTTGAAATGCACAACAAACATAAGTCATCCATGGAAGAAATGCTGGGGTGGCCCTACGGCCACCGCAACGTCGTAGACGTAAAATACGAAGACCTCATCAACGATACGGATGCCAGCCTATTCCGGCAGTCTATTGAGACGATGGACGTGCAAGGCTTCGACAAAGAACGTCTTCTGGAATTTTATTGGACCCATTCCATTTTTGGTGGATTGAAAGAAGCCGATAACATGAAGGGGAACGTTAAATCCCACATCAAATCCGGCCGCACAGCACAATGGCGCGATGGATTACCGCCTGAAATTGCACGCGAATATTGCGACACCTTCGGCAAAGACTTGATTACGTTGGGCTATGAGGAAGACACATCTTGGGTGTCAGCCTGTGATGGCAACACAACGGATTAACATCAGGGCTTTTTCGGTTCCGGGCGTACACCAACTGGATTGCGTTCGATAAATGCTTGGATCTTGCTGAGCAGGTTTTGCATCGATTTGTCTGTTTTCATTTCCGCAATACGGTCTTGTGCAATCGAGACAGCTGTTTCATGCAACTGGCGCAGCTCAGGGTCCTTTAGCAACTCATCGCGCGCCGCAGCCACATCTGCCACCATCGGAGAAATCCGCGTGTCATATTGGTGGTTGTTGTCGTAGCGTCGCCAATACGCCATTTGGTCGGATAACATCTCATCAGCGCTTTTATCTTCATTGGCATGGTTCGCATTCCCACGATGTACCTTGAGTAAGAACGTGTCGCGTGCGCGCAGGGCATAATGGTTAAGCTGAACCAGATCGAACCCATACTTCGGCGCCTGTAGGCTTTTGATATCTTTCAGGAAATTTTCATCATTGAGCTGGGTTCCGTTGCCATTCACACAGTGCACCTTACCTGCATGTTCACGGCTAAATACAGGCGAATGGTTGTGCCAAGCACGCGCATTGGCTGACGCGTGGGTTATGGTTTTAACGCCACGGCGATTGATACGACGGTGATACGGGCTGGAATAATCCCAGCAGTATTCGAATTGCTGCATCAGCAATTCGTCCTCAAAGGTTTCAACACCGCCATGCCCGAAATTCAACTGGTTCATGCAGATCATATTTGCGTCCTGGACAGCGTTAAACAGGTCGTGCAAATGGCCCTTTCCTGCATTCACGCGGATGAATTCATCCACATCTAGGCTGACAACCCAATCGGACCGGCGCAATCGTTCAGACGAGTTTATGTATCGGATCACTTGCAAATGAGGCTTTGGTTTCTGCATCGCCATACAAGGGTTCGGGTAATGGCGCAGCAAGCCCATTTCGTCCAACCGTTCCAACATCAGGTCCGTGCCATCCGTACAGTCATTCGAAAAGACCAGAATATCGTTCACCCCAATCAAACGGTGGTAGGCAACCCATTCTAGAATGAATGGGGCTTCGTTTTTCATTGGAGTGATTGATGTGATACGCATGCCAGCCCTCGTGTTTGGACCATTCATACAACAGCACGTCGCATAAACCATCATATCTTGGCGAACATGCTACCGGTGTCACATGGCTGCGACAGGCGATTACCTGCCCCCAAGTGCCCCCACTGGCGTCGCCTGCGCAGCCCTTTGCAACAATGCCTCAACATAGTCCGCGACTGAGCGGAAACAGATCACTTCGAACCCTGTTTCATCCCGCCAAAAGGCAGCCGCTACCTGTGCCATGCGGGTCCGTCGAATTTCGCCAATGTCAAAGCTGTCTTTATGCAAATCAACAGGGCACACCCGCGCCAGAACTTGTGCAGCCTCAACGCCTTCGACCCGAAAAACAGCCCGCGCATCAGAAACGTCAGCAATCAATACATGATCATTCACCAGTGCCTTACTCAAATCGGCAATGATATTTTGCACATCTCCATAGGGTACCATCAACAGCAACTCGTCTGGCGACATCCAGGCGACCCCACCGTCCCTATTGCCTGAAATGCTACGCACCTTCGGAACAGCGGCACCAGTGGCCGCTTTTATGGCCTTCTTGACCCTCGCCGACGACACATCACCCCGAAAGGTTATCATCCCACGCAGGGCAAGACGTGTAACTTTAGCCAATTCAGACATTCTGTTTCTCCCCGTCTGGGTCATAGAAAACTGGACTTACGATTTTAGCCTGCACAACTTTCCCATCGACTTTCGGGAAATCAATAACCTCGCCCATCCGGTTAGGCCCGTCTTTGACCAGCCCCATTGCAATCCCACGATCAAGGTTGGCAGAAAAATAGGTGGATGTGATGCGCCCTTGGGTATTGCGTTGCCCGTTGGCGTTTTCGCCATCCGCCACAGCATAGGCCCCATCGGGGATGACCGATCCATCGGTGCTTTCTAACCCAACCAGTTTCCACCGGTCCGGGTCGACCATATTGGACCGTTCCTGACCGCGCTTGCCAAGGTAGTCGTCCTTCTTTTTGGACAAGGCCCAATTTAGCCCCAGATCTTGCGGAATAACGGTGCCATCGGTTTCATCACCAATCATGATGAACCCTTTTTCAGCACGTAGAATGTGCAAGGCTTCTGTACCGTACGGCATCACGCCAAACTCACCACCTGCCTCGATCAAGGCTTCCCAGAACGCTGCACCTTGGCTGGCTGGTACCGCTATTTCATACGAAAGCTCGCCTGAGAACGAGATGCGGTAAGCACGGCAATCGAAACCGCCCAAGGTTCCGTCACGCCACTGCATAAACGGCAACGCATCCTTCGATACATCCATGCCGCCAAGCTTTTCCAATACTTTACGGGCATTTGGGCCAACCACTGCCACCTGCGCATATTGTTCGGTGACATTGGCAACATAAACCTTCCAATCCCACCATTCGGTTTGTAGCCATTCTTCCATGTGTGCGTGAATATGATCCGCGCCACCTGTGGTCGTATGACACAACCACCGATCCTCAGCGATGCGTGCAACAACACCGTCATCCATCAGGAACCCTTGTTCGTTGCACATCAAACCATAGCGGCATTTGCCCACGGGCAAGGTCGACATCATGTTTGTGTACATCATATCAAGGAACTTCCCAGCGTCCGGTCCCTGCACAATCAATTTGCCTAAGGTCGACGCATCCAACAACCCAAGTGCCTCACGTGTGTTCTTAACCTCACGATTAACCGCGTCTTGCGTGGTCTCGTCCCCACGTTTGTACGCGTAAACACGGCGCCATTGCCCGACCGGCTCCCACTCAGCACCGTTCGCATCCGACCAGTCATGGATCGGCGTTTTGCGCAACGGCTGGAACAGGTCTCGACTTGCCTCACCGCCAATAGAACCTAATGAAATCGGGGTGTACGGAGGGCGGAACGTGGTCGTACCCGTCGCAGGTATTTCCTGACCCAACGCATTAGAAAGAACCGCCAAGCCATTAATATTACTTAACTTGCCTTGATCCGTAGCCATACCCAAAGTTGTATAGCGTTTCGTGTGTTCAACACTTTCATACCCTTCTTGCGCAGCCAATTGCACATCAGAAACCTTGACGTCGTTCTGGTAATCCAACCACATCTTCGAACGAAGCTTGTATGGCGCGCCTTGCGGCATCATCCAAACCGGTTCCATTGGGGCTTCTTCAGGCGCATCCCCGCCCGCAGGTTTCCCCGAATTACCCGATAGACCTACCGCGATGGCAGCCGCTGCACCGGCTTCATGACCGGTTTCTATACAGTCTCGGGTGCTCAGATGGCCTTGCGCCGCGCCCGCCGTCGTCACAAAACCTTGCCCATCGGCGCCAAGTGGCGGGCGGTCAGGGTCCGGCCGGAAATGGCTCTGCGCGTCGTCCCACAGCAATTTCCCCCCGCAATGGGACCACAGATGCACCACAGGTGACCAACCACCCGACATCGCGACACATTCGCACGGGATCTCTTCCAACATAGCGCCTTCGCCGGCTTGCGAACATGTCGCGACACCGGTCACTCGTTTACCACCCTGCACCTGTGCAACTGCGGCGCCGAACAACACACGTATACCCAGCGCCTTTGCCTCATCCGCCAATGGCCCCGCAGCGGGCCGCGCATCAATGATCGCCGGAACATCCAACCCCGCCGACTTCATTGCAATCGCTGTACGGTAGGCGTCGTCATTGTTGGTCACAACCACTGTGCGGTCGCCAACCGAAGCACCATAATCAACAACATAATCGCGCACTGCACTGGCCAACATGACACCGGGCACGTCATTTCCTGCAAAGCTCAGCGGGCGTTCGATAGCCCCTGTTGCAGTCACAATCTGCGCCGCACGAATGCGCCACAAGCGGTGCCGCGCGCCAGATTTATCTACTAAATGGTCCGTTAACCTTTCATACGCTAATGCGTACCCATGATCGTAAACACCAGCGGCCATACAGCGCGAAACGAACTCCACATTTTCCATCTTTTCAAGATCTTGCAACGCACCTTTAACCCAGGCACCCGCGTCCAACCCATCGATTTGGGCCCCGTCTACGACACCACGACCACCCCAATGCGCCGTCTGTTCTACCAGCAATACGCGCGCCCCAGCACGCCCCGCTGCCAGCGCAGCAGACAAGCCCGTGATCCCGCCTCCAACAACCAAAACGTCTACGAAGTGATAGAAATGTTCGTACACATCCGCGTCACGATCTTTCGGCGCTTTGCCAAGACCTGCAGCTTTACGAATGAACGGCTCGTATACATGTTTCCACAGCGGCCTTGGGTGAATGAACATCTTGTAATAGAATCCAGCAGGCATGAACTTGGCCAGCTTTGCGTTCACCGCACCAACGTCGAATTCAAGCGACGGGAAATGGTTTTGCGATGCAGCCTCTAGCCCTTCGTACAACTCTTGCGTGGTGACCCTTTGGTTGGGTTCAAAACGCCCGCCTTTTCCTAAATTGACCAATCCGTTGGGTTCTTCAGCGCCAGATGCGACGATCCCGCGCGGCCGATGGTATTTGAACGACCGTCCCACCAACATCTGATCGTTCGCCAACAACGCGGACGCCAATGTGTCGCCTGCGTAGCCGCCCATCTTTTTGCCATTAAACATAAACGACACCGGCTTGGTGCGATCAATCAACCGCCCGCCGTTGGCCAAACGTGTGCTCATGAGAAATCCCTCCAGCGCCAATTCGGTCGCTTCGCCGAAATCGCATCTTTGATGTCTTGGGGTGGTTCAAATGTTTGCGCCGGATAGGTGCCGAACACCTCGAGCGTCATGGTACAGCGTGCGGCGTGAAACCATTTTCCGCACCCATACGAATGACGCCACCGTTCAAAATGAACGCCTTTGGGGTTCTCGCGCACAAATAGATACCCCTCGAACTCATCCTCTGACGACCCAGGCCCAAACCGTTTCAAATGGGCCTCACCGCCTGCGGAAAGCTCGGTTTCGTCGGCCTTCACGCCGCAATAGGGGCAAGTCAGGATCAGCATGGCATCTTCTCCGGCTGAGGGTGGGATACAAACGCAAAAAAACCGAAAGCACACACAGTGCTTTCGGCCTTCTGGGATGAGTGGTGGTCTTGTGTCTTATTCAGTTGGCGTAGGAACTGCTTCAACTGCTGGGGCAACGACGTCGCTTGGGTCTTGGGTTGTTGACACGCCCGCGCCGCCAAAGACGGCGTAAAGCACAACAAGCAAGATAACGACGCCCGCAATGATAAGCCCAACGCCACCCGTTCCCGAACCGCTGTCCAACGGAATGCGGTGGGACCTGTCAGGCGCTGGTTTTGAAAAATCGTAGTCAGCCATGGGATGTCCTTTCGTTTGGGTGAGGACACCCTCGCAGGTTGGACTGACATTGAAACATGAGCGGAATTCGCCGGTTGGATTGGGCGGTGTGTGGCCGTTTGGCCATGGCCACCTAGGCTTGAATTCGCCGAGGTACCCCCCATGTATAGGGTATGGACTGGATCATTCCCTTTGTCGCAATCTTTGGTGCTTTTGGCGTTCTTTGGGCGTTGCGCGACTATTTCACCGGTGGTGGCGTTGTCGATGACACTGACCCGAAAGATACCGAAACCGAACGCGAAATCCTTCGCGCGCGTGATCATTTCGGCCAATAACGGAGCTTCAACTTCGTTATCAACGCCACCCAAATAAGCGTAGGTAAAGCTGAAATCGCTCGTTCCACTATGTTGCGAATGATGGGGAATAAACGCTAGCATCAATGCGCCACCCCTGCAGCGACACTTTCATCGATGAACTTCCCTTCCCTAAACCGGAACATGGAGAACTCGTCGGTCAATGGCGATGCACCCTTTGCCATCAGTTCGGCCATCGCAAACCCTGATCCCGGAATGGCCTTAAACCCGCCAGTTCCCCAGCCACAGTTTACGAACACGCCCTCGACAGGTGTCTTGGACAGAATGGGGGAACGGTCTCCTGTCACATCCACGATCCCGCCCCATTGGCGCAGCATTTTCAGGCGTGACAACATAGGAAAGGTTTCGACGAGCGCGCGCACGGTTTCTTCAACATGGTGGAACGACCCGCGTTGGGTGTAATTGTTGAACCCGTCGGTGCCGCCGCCAATCACCATCTCGCCTTTATCTGATTGGGACAAATAGCCATGTACCGTGTTAGCCATTACGACGACATCCATACAGGGCTTGATAGGTTCAGACACAAGCGCCTGTAGTGCCACGCTCTCAATCGGCAACCTGAACCCGGCCATATCCGCCAGATGGGACGCATGCCCAGCAACCACCATGCCTAACTTGTCGCAATCAATCGCGCCCTTGGTGGTATCAACGCCAACGACCTTGCCCCCCTGTGTACGCACGCCCGTCACTTCGCATTGCTGGATAATATCCATACCCATATCGGAACAGGCCCGCGCATAACCCCACGCCACAGCGTCGTGGCGTGCTGTGCCGCCACGCGCCTGCCACAAGCCCCCCAACACAGGATAGCGCGGCCCATCAATATTCATGATAGGGCACAATTCTTTCACGCGTTGCGCATCAATCCACTCTGTCGTCACACCTTGCAACGCATTGGCATGGGCCGTGCGTTGATACCCGCGCACCTCATGGTGGGTTTGGGCCAACATGATCACACCGCGCGGGCTGAACATGACGTTGTAGTTTAGGTCCTGGGACATGGTTTCATACAAACTGCGCGACTTTTCATAAATCGCGGCAGACGGGTCTTGGAGGTAATTGCTGCGGATAATCGTTGTGTTGCGGCCTGTGTTGCCGCCCCCCAGCCACCCTTTTTCAATCACAGCTACATTGGTGATGCCGTAATGCTTGCCCAAATGCCAAGCCGTGGCCAACCCGTGCCCACCTGCCCCAACGATAATAACATCATATTTCTTCTTGGGTGTCGGGTTACGCCAATGACGTTCCCAACCAGAATGGTAGCGAACAGCCTCTCGTGCGATGGCAAAGGCGGAAAAACGACGCATGACAGATCCCCGAGGTTCAAAATCTCTATATTTGTTTTTGGGCTTTATAGACGATTTTGGGCGGACCTGCGGCGGCACTTAATTGCGTTTTTCCGACACGGCAGGCAAATCAGGCCAAAGGGTCGCACGGCTTGTGTCGATTGTCCCTTTTGCCAAAGCTGCGAAGCGACTACATCTTTGCCCATGATCGGGTTTATTTTTATTGCCGCGGCTTTGACCGCCTTGTCCATCGCCGCCATTGTGATGCCCATTTTACGGGGACGCCCTGATGACGCTAGGCCAGAAACGGACATCGCAATTTATCGCGATCAATTGGCCGAAGTGGATCGCGACCTTGCCCGCGGCGTTTTGGACGAAGCCGAAGCCGAACGCACGCGCACAGAAATCTCGCGCCGTTTGCTCGCAGCTGACGCGAATGCCCGCACGCAAGCAACGGATACCTCCGTTAAGGCCAATCGGGTCTTAGCCGTTGTTGTTGCTCTCGGAATTGGCGGTGCGGCGGCCGGTCTTTATGCCACGCTCGGCGCTGCTGGTTATGGCGATGTCCCCCGCGAACTTCGTTTATCCATTGGCGAAGAACGTCGTCAGAACCGCCCAAGCCAACTGGATGCCGAGGCGTTGATCCCAATTCCTGACAACCTTGATGAATTTGACGACGCGACACGCGAGCTTATCCAATCGCGCCGCGCCGCCACGTTCGAACGCCCTGAAGATGGTCCTACATGGGATGTTTTGGTCCAAACCGAGGCCGCTATCGGCCAATACCACCGCGCAACGCGCGCCGCGGAACGTGTCATTGCGCTAGAAGGCCCTAGCGCCGAGATCGGCGATTTTGTTCGCTTGTTGGACCTAATGGTCGCGGGCACCCAAGGTTATGTTTCGCCCGAAGCCGAAACTGTCGCGCTAACGATTTTACGCCAAGACCCGCATAACGTTGCAGCGCAATATTACGCCGGTCTGATGTACGCACAAAACGACCGACCCGATCGTGCCTTTGCACTTTGGCGTCAGGTGATCGAGGACAGCCCGCAAGGAACATTGCACTGGAATTTTGCGGCCAACCAAATTGCACAAGTTGCGGCTCAGATGGGCGTTGACTATGCCCTGCCCGACCAACGCGGCCCAACGGCCGAGGATTTCGCAGCCGCCGAAGACATGTCGCCAGAAGACCAGCAGGCCATGATCCAGGGCATGGTTGGCAGTCTTGCCGACCGCTTGGCCACCGAAGGCGGCCCCCCACAAGACTGGGCGCGTTTGATAACGTCGTTGGTGGCTATTGATCAGCCCGAAGCCGCCGTTGTGGTGTTGGGAGAAGCCGAAGCGATCTTTGGCGCAGACGTGCAGGCGGTAAATTTCATCCGTCGAGCGGCACAAGAAGCAGGTTTGATAGAATGATCTTTGATGACGTGGCTGAATTCGCGGGCGCGTTGCCGAATTACGCCCCCCTTGCTGGGCTTGATCTTGGTACAAAAACAATTGGCGTATCGGTCAGCGATGCTGGACATATGATTTCCACACCACTTGAAACGATCAAGCGAACGAAATTCCAAGCGGACGCTAAACGTCTGTTGGAAATCTGTGAACATCGGCAGATTGCAGGTCTTGTTTTGGGTTTGCCGCGAAACATGGATGGCTCCGAAGGGCCCCGTGCCCAAGCGACCCGCGCCTTCGCCCGCAATCTGACCCGCCTAACAGAAATGCCCATCACCTACTGGGATGAACGCCTATCCACCGTCGCCGCTGAACGTGCCCTGCTCGAGGCGGATACGTCTCGAAAACGTCGCGCAGAGGTGATCGATCATGTTGCCGCTGGCGTTATCCTGCAAGGGCTCCTAGACCGTATGCGTAACCTGAAAGATGCCTGAATGACCAAGCCAGAAAACAGCGACGCCATTTGGCAACGGGCCGAAATCGAAAGCCCTTGCATCAAGATTTGCGTTATCCACCCAGAAACCCGTCTGTGTACCGGTTGCCTGCGCAGCATTGATGAAATTGGTGCATGGTCACGGCTAAGCCACGATGAACGCAGTGCGGTGATGGACGATTTACCCAACCGCGGCGCGGCATTAAAAAAACGCCGCGGCGGACGGGCAGCTCGGCTGAAACGATAACGCAGTTGCGCTTCCTTTAGCCAAACAAGACCTTTCGAAGCATATTCAAGGCCACTAAAATCAGGAAAAACCCAAACACTTTCTTAAGCGGTTTGGGATCCATACGGTGCGCCAACGCGGCGCCCCAAGGGGTTGTGATTAAGGTCATCGCAATGATGATCACAAACGCACCCAAGTTGACCGCGCCAACCGTCAGCGGTGGTGCAACGTCGATATCCGCAAACAAAAACCCAATCACGGCAGGTACAGCAATAATAATGCCAAAGCCCGACGCTGTCGCGACTGCGCGGTGGATTGGGATGCCAAACAGCGTCATCAGGGGCACACCGATGTTACCACCGCCAATTCCCATCAATACCGATATGAACCCGATCATCGGAGAGCCGACAGCACGGCCAGCCCCCGTTGGCATTCCATCACCTAACCGCCAGTTTGCACGGCCAAACGCCATGTACAAACCGATACACAGGCCCATTCCTCCAAATACCGCCTGCAACACAATCGACCGCAGTTGGGTGGCAACCAGCACACCAATCACAGCACCAATAACAATACCAACACCCCAGCCGCGCAAGATGTCCCAATCAACGGCACCCTTCTTATGGTGTGATGATACCGACCGCACAGAGGTCACAATGATCGTTGCCAACGACGTACCCAAACAGATTTGCATCAATTGTGGGCTGTCATAGCCAAGCGCTGCAAACGCATAAAAGAACGCTGGCACCAAAACGATGCCTCCGCCGACGCCTAAAAGACCAGCCAGCAGCCCTGCGAACGCGCCAATTGCCAATAACATTGCGACCAGCGGTAAAAGTACGGACATTTCTGGCATTACGCCCTCCCAAAAGATTGCCCCAGCATCGCATCGGGGCAGATATTGATCAAAACCCGCTAAACGTTATGCGGCTGACTGGTTCATTGCGTCGAGCGCGCCTTCAACAACGGACCAACCGGCGCCGTTACGATGTCCGTTTTCTGACAGATAGCGGCGCCATAATCGTGCACCAGGTCGGCCCGCGAACAAGCCCATCATATGTTTCGTCACATGGGCAAGCTTGCCGCCACCACGGCTGTCATCTGCCATGTGCGCTTCGATGTATGGCCGCATTTGCAGCACCACATCTAAAGGGTCAGGCCCCACATCACCGCCAAAAATCAACGCATCGGCGCGTTGCAAAATATCGGTTGGGTTATGGTATGCAGCGCGCCCAATCATAACCCCATCAATACCGGCATCCAACAATTCAACCGCGTGTTCGATGGTCGAAACGCCCCCGTTGATCGAAATATGTAAATTCGGGAACAGCTGCTTCATTTCGAACACAAGGTCATAGTCAAGCGGTGGAATATCGCGGTTTTCTTTCGGGCTAAGCCCTTGCAACCATGCCTTGCGCGCATGGATCGTGACCCGCTCGACACCGGCTGCTACAACTTGGGACAGAAATTCTGGCAGTGTTTCGGGCGCATTCTGGTCATCAACCCCGATACGACATTTCACAGTGACTTCAGCTGGTTGCGCCGCGATCATTGCGCGGCAACAATCGGCAACCAGCGCAGGGCTCTCCATCAATACGGCCCCAAATGACCCCGACTGCACCCGATCAGACGGGCATCCGCAATTGAGGTTAATTTCCGAATATCCTTCTTGTGCACCGATGACCGCGGCTGCAGCCAATTCGACCGGATCAGACCCACCCAGCTGTAAGGCCACGGGCTGTTCTGCTGGGTCGAACCGTAACAAATGAAGCGCTCCGCCCCGCACCAATGCGGGCGACGTTACCATTTCGGTATAAAGCAGAGCTTCTTTCGACAATAAACGATGCAGGTACCGACAATGCCGATCCGTCCAATCCATCATCGGCGCAACGGACAATCTGGCAGCACGTGTAACGTCTGACTTTCCAAACGTTCTGGCACTGTTCTGATGGGCTACCATTTTTACGTTCATCCCAGTTTCGTTACGGCCTATTCAGATAAATGCGCCACGTGGTCGGTCAACTGCCATAGCGAATTTTATGCCACTTATCAGACATATCGGCCCGAATAAATACATCACCAAAATGTAACGATTTGGCCGCGAACGACGAACTCATCCCTGCATCATTTATTAGAAAACTTCGCCTCAACTGAGGCCCACACTTTCTTAGATTGCGCTGTTGTATTTGCTTTTGCTTTAATGGCAACAACGTCCAGTTCAAACGATGGTAACATATCCGCAAGTGAATGAAGCTTTCCCGAATTAATGTCTCTGTCGACTATAGAATGGGGCAGCCACCCTACCCCAACCCCTTCTCGGACAAATTCCAAAACAGCAGGCCCAAGTCCTGACTCAGCTACAGTCGACAAAGTGATGCGACTATCGACACTCTTAGACAGCGCATGTTCCAACGCCTCACCTAAGAACAGGTTTTGAGGGTACGCGATAATCGGGATACGACCCGCCTCAATCTCGTCACTCAGGTCATTGTTTCCAAACAACGCTACAACAGGCACAAAACGTTCCACCGAAAACGTAATGCGGTCGAACAGTTCAGTTTCTTCGTGACCCTGAATATCCGCGTTCTCATAGACGATAGCAAAATCTGCGTCATTCTTTAGAACACTGAAAGCGCACTCGTCTTTCGGGCCTGTCCTTATACGCAACTGCACCCCAGAGGATGCCAAATGCCGTGCAACTTTTGGTGCCCAAGACACTGACAACGTGTGTTGGCAAATAATCCGTGCCAACTCCCCATCACGGCCAATCCCACTCAGCTCGCTTTGCACCTGTCGAACGCTGGCTGCGGCGGCCCTAAGACGCGGGATGAGCTCTATAACATGGGGTCGCAGAGTCACTGGCTTATTGCTGCGATCAAAAATTTCGCTGCCAATAGCTTCTTCAACGACCTTGATACGGCGCGTGAATGCGGATGGTGTCAGCAACCGCAGATCTGCCGCGGCGCGAAGTGATCCCCCATCATGTACTGCTAAAATGTCTTCGATCCATTCAAGACGCATGCCGCCTCCAAAGTGCAATTAATGCAACTTAACACCGAAATTTCGAACTATGAAACCAATATGGGACCATGCTTATTGCAATTATAGAAATTTGGAGCTCAACATGTACATCGCAGACTTCCCCCGCCGTTTCCTTGCACACCTGCCCACACCGCTCGAAAAAATGGGCCGCCTTTCCGCAGAGCTTGACGGCCCTGAAATCTGGATCAAGCGTGATGATTGCACCGGCCTTTCCACAGGCGGCAACAAAACTCGCAAACTAGAATTCTTGATGGCCGAAGCCGAATTGCAAGGCGCCGACATGGTTATGACACAGGGTGCGACCCAGTCGAACCACGCCCGCCAAACCGCTGCGTTTGCGGCAAAAATGGGTATGGGCTGTCATATCCTCCTAGAAGATCGCACAGGTTCAAGTGAGCCTAACTACAATGCCAACGGCAACGTTCTACTTGATCACCTTCATGGTGCCACAACAGAAAAATGTGCAGGTGGCATCGACATGAACGCCGCCCTAGAAGCCGCGGCTGACAAGGTTCGCGCGACGGGCAAAAAGGTTTACACAATTCCCGGAGGCGGTTCTAACGCGACTGGCGCGCTGGGCTATGTGAACTGCGCTTTCGAAATGTTGGGGCAGTTCAACGAACGCGGCCTTACGGTCGATCATATTGTGACCGCGACAGGCAGCGCGGGCACCCAAGCCGGTCTCATTACCGGAATGCAATCGACGAATACACGTATCCCGCTTCTTGGTATTGGCGTTCGCGCTCCTAAGCAAATTCAGGAAGAGAACGTCTACAAGCTCGCCTGCGCCACCGCAGATAAAATGGGCTGTTCCGGCACCGTTGCCCGCGAAGACGTTGTGGCCAACACAGACTACGTTGGCGATGGCTATGGAATCGCAACACCGGGTGGCCTCGAAGCGATCAAAATGTTCGCGGAACTGGAATCCATCCTGCTTGATCCAGTCTATTCAGCAAAAGGCGCAGCTGGCCTGATCGACTTGGTCCGCAAAGGCCACTTCAAGAAAGGTGAGAGAATCGTTTTCCTTCACACCGGTGGGTCTGCTGCTTTGTTTGGTTATGATTTTGCATTCAACTTTGCCGATCGATGGAACTCAACCTCCTAAGAACAGTCTTTTTGACCAGCTTGGGGGCCAACATTGCCCCCCCGCATCATTGACCTAAAAACGTCTCAAAAGAGGTTTGGCATGACGAAACCACGTATCGGTATTTTAGGTGGCATGGGCCCCGCAGCAACAATCTTATTGCAACAACGCGTGCTTAACGCAGTCGCAGCCAAGTCGGATGCTGATCATATCCCGCTTTTGATTGACATGAACCCGCAGGTCCCTTCTCGCATTGACTATCTTATCCACAAACGTGGTGAAAACCCGGGCCCTGTTCTTGCACATATGGCCCGCTGCCTTGAAGCCAGCGATATTGATGCCCTCGCCATGCCGTGCTGCACTGCCCACCATTTTGCCAAAGACATCACACAGGCGGTTTCTGCCAAATTCCTAAATATGATAGAACTAACTGCCAAATCTATCGCAAATAGTGTGGCCGAAAATGCCATAGTCGGTATCCTTGCGTCCCCAGCCAACATTAAAACTCAGTTGTTTGAAAAAGCCTTAAGGCCTTATGGGCTGACGGCTCAGTTTCCCAAAGACATCGACAAACTTCTTGTTACGATTGAAACCATAAAGGCAGTTGGAAAAAGCCCCCAAACTTTGGCCGATGTCCAGAGCATCATCACCGATATGGTCACCTCTGGTGTCGACGGTTTTATCATTGGCTGCACCGAATTTTCACTCATGTCCCCTCAGTTGACAGCCCCTGTCCCCTTAATTGACGCACTGGATGAATTGACTTCGGAAATCGTCAATCTTTCTGACACCGGCACGTCCCCCAAAAAACGCTTTTCAAAACACTAGGACACCTTTCAATGGTAACTGCTTTCCGAAACGCTGCCTCGTCCGTCGCCCTAAATGCGATGAACTGATGGACAGTAACACAACTACGATCGGCCCACTGACCAAGCGGCTTCATGCTTTCGTCCAAAAACACTGGCGCGGTTTTTCCGTCGCAGCAGTAATTGCCGCTGCGGCGACCTTCTTGTCGGAACACTACGGCGCGCCTACAATGCTGTTTGCGCTTTTGATTGGGCTTTCGCTTAGCTTCTTGTCCGAACAGACAACCCTGCAGCCGGGTCTTAAACTAACCGCCAAGTCTGTTTTGCGATTGGGTGTTGGCCTACTGGGCATCCAATTGGTGTTTGAAGACGTTCAAACATTGGGAACGGTGTCCGTTGGGGCCATCGTCGCTTTGGTAGTGCTAACTATGGGCCTAGGGATCGTGTTGTCATTTGCGACCTCCCGTCGGTTTGCCTATGGCATCTTATCTGGCGGCGCGGTTGCCGTCTGCGGGGCGTCCGCAGCCTTAGCATTTTCAGCCGTTTTGCCTAGCCACCCAAAACGAGAAGACGATACAATTTTAGTCGTGATCAGCGTTACTGTCCTGTCAACGGTGGCAATGGTTCTATATCCGGTTTTGGCGAAGGCCCTTGGGCTGTCTGACCTTCAAACGGGTTTCCTGATCGGGGCAACGATCCATGACGTCGCACAAGTTGTCGGCGCGGGTTACTCAGTCAGCGACGAAGCCGGGTTGCTGGCAGCTTTAGTAAAAATGATCCGGGTCGCCTGCTTACCGTTACTGGTCATGGGTGTGCACTTCGCGTTTCGGTCGGAAGGAAAGTCAAAGGTCGCAGTGCCATGGTTTCTTTGGCTTTTTGTCGGCTTGGCTATACTGCGCTCAGTCGTACCCCTCCCTGACGATCTGGTAAGTCTGATCGCCGAAGCCTCTCGATGGATGCTAGTCATAGCCATCGCGGCCCTCGGTTTACAAACAAACCTAAAGGCCGTGCTGAAAGTCCACCCAACACTGCTGATTATTCTCGTTATCGAGACCGTGTTCATCCTTACTGGCGCGATGTTGTTCACGCAATTTTACCTGCAATGAAGAAGCTTACTCTTATAATCTTGCAGCCCTTGCCAATTCGAACCTGTTGGTCAAAGTATGTGTTTGATAGCCAAAATCTGACGATTGCTATTCGACTAAAATCAATAGATGGGGTCACCCTGTGCCAAGAGTACTTATCAATGGGTTTGGCCGTATTGGCCGTAGTGTGCTGCGCGCCTTAACGACAGAACGCAAGGGCACTAACGTTGACGTCGTCATGATCAATGACCTCGCTGCCCCAGAGCACCTAAACTACCTGTTCAAGTATGATTCAATTTTCGGTCGTCACCCTTCTGAAGTGTCGCTTGATGGTACAACGCTTTGTGTAAGCGGGCAGCGTATTCCGCTGCTAAAAGAGGCCAATCTTAATTCAGATTTACTTCAAACCGTTGACTGTGTTCTGGACTGCACTGGACGAGGCAAAGACCCCCAGTTCGCAAGAAATTGGTCTAGCACCGATGTAAAACATGTCTTGGTCTCTGGCCCCTGCCCGACAGCGGACTTGACCCTAATACCGGGTGCGAATGACGCAGCCTTTAACGACCAGAAAATCATCTCTTTGGGGTCGTGCACCACCAACGCCATCGCCCCGCTGTTACCATTGATTGACCGCGATTTTGGTCTCGCATCCGCTCACGTTACCACAATCCATTGCTACACAGCGTCACAGCCCAGTATCGACACCGCGAACGGAAGCTTCGAACGCTCCCGCGCTGCGGCACTATCGATGGTCCCGACCACCACCAGTGCGGCGGACCTTGTTGATAAGGTCTTGCCAGCATTGAAAGGGCGAACAGTGGTATCTTCAGTACGCGTACCGTCGCCAACTGTTTCTGCCATTGACCTTGTGGCAACTGTCAACGCGTCAGTGACAGCCGCTGACATCAACGAAACCCTACTAGGGTATCGCAATTCCATCATTGGCTGTGTGGACGAACCGTTAGTGTCCTCGGATCTGCGAATGCGTCCAGAAAGCGTTATCCTTGCCCTGCCCCAAACCCGTGCCACGGGCAACCAAATCCGTCTGTTTGGCTGGTATGATAACGAATGGGGGTTCGCCAACAGGATGATCGACGTGGCGCGTGAACTCTAAGACACCCCGTCATCAGCAGGGGCGTATATGCGCGCGCCCGCGCCGTCCGTCTCCTATTGGCAACGCGTGACGCATATTGGCAAAATTGCGCTTAAGCATTTCAAATTAAGGGCAAAGTCAGCCACAAAAATCGACAAAGGTTGCTTGTTCAATTCCCGCCCAACTGCCATCTCAAATGAAACGCATCCTTGATGCTGTCATTTCCCCAGAACACGGGGTTTCGAAAAAGGATCTCGACATGACCAAATATTGCCTCACCGTGACAGCCCGGTCCAAACGCGGCATTGTCGCTGCCATTTCAACGTTCTTGGCCGACAACGGATGCAATATCACCGACAGTTCACAATACGACGATCTGGACACAGAACAATTCTTCATGCGGATCAGTTTCACATCCGAAACGGGCGTAAAACAAGCCGACCTGCAAGCCGGCTTCGCCAACGACGTCGCCAAGAATTTCGACATGACATTCGCATTTCACGATGAAGCCGTGAAGATGAAAGTCGTCATTATGGTCAGCCGGTTTGGCCACTGCCTGAATGACCTGCTGTACCGTGTGCGCATCGGCGCCCTGCCCGTCGAAATCGTCGCTGTAATCTCAAACCACATGGATTATCAAAAGATTGTCGTGAACAGCGACATCCCGTTCCACTGCATCAAAGTTACCAAAGAAAACAAACCCGAAGCCGAAGCCGCCATTATGAAGGTCGTCGAAGATACCGACGCGGAGTTAATTGTTTTGGCGCGCTACATGCAGATCTTGTCCGATGCGATGTGTCAAAAAATGTCTGGGCGGATCATCAATATCCACCATTCATTCTTGCCTTCCTTTAAGGGGGCGAACCCCTACAAACAGGCATTCGAACGCGGTGTAAAACTGATCGGTGCGACATCGCACTATGTGACGGCGGACCTTGATGAAGGCCCGATCATCGAACAAGACATCGTGCGCGTCAGCCACGCACAAAGCGCATCCGACTATGTGTCGCTTGGTCGCGATGTCGAAAGTCAGGTTCTTGCGCGCGCAATCCACGCCCACGCAAACTATCGTACATTCCTGAATGGCAACAAAACAGTCGTCTTCAACGCGTCACCGGGCAGCTATTCATCCGAACGTATGGGCTAAACTGACTTGACCGGTGCCGCTTCACGCGGCACCGTTACCCCATGACACACCCCCTCATCACCCAAGACGACATTGACGCCTATCAACGTGACGGCGTCGTCCTCGTGCGAGGGCTATTCGCTGACCATGTCGATACCCTGCGCGCTGGCGTTGACCGCAACATGGCAACCCCCGGCCCTTACGCCGCTGAAAACTTGCACGACCACGAAAAGGGCCGTTTTTTCGACGATTATTGCAATTGGCAACGCATCCCAGAATTCGAACAAGTAATTCGCGCAAGCCCTGCCGCCGCTGTAGCTGCCGATTTAATGCAAAGCCAATCGGTGCAACTTTTTCACGACCACGTTTTGGTCAAAGAACCGGGCACATCCAAACCAACCCCTTGGCACACAGATGGACCTTATTACTTTGTGCAAGGCCAGCAAACCGTCAGCTTTTGGTCACCCCTTGATCCGGTAACGGACGCCTCGCTGCGTTGTGTTGCAGGGTCACATCTTTGGCCAAAACCGGTACTGCCAACCCGCTGGCTCGCGGAAACATCATTTTACCCCAATGAAGAAGACTACATGCCCGTGCCAGATCCAGACGAAGACGGCATGGAAATTCGGGAATGGGCGATGGAACCGGGTGACGCGGTCGCGTTTAACTACAACATCCTTCACGGCGCACGCGGAAATGAAACGACCACCCGCCGCCGCGCGTTTTCGTTGCGTTTATTGGGCGATGACGCGCGCTACACCCAACGTCCCGGCCCTACCTCGCCACCTTTTCCGGGCCACCACATGGAACAGAACCAAAAACTACGCGAAGATTGGTTTCCCACGATCTGGCCAGACCAAGCCTAGCCGCACAGATTATTCGGTGCGAAAATCGTCGTGGCATGCGCTGCAACTGAAATTTATCCGCGCCACCAAGCTGCGCGCATCCTCGTATGAGGAAACTATTGCAAGCTCCTCTCCGAGGATTGCAAGCTCCTCAGCCAATTCTGCAAAACGCGCAGCATCTGTCCAAATCTCTGGTCGCGCTTCCGACACCCCGCCATCAGTCCCAGGTACAAACAGGTCGACCATTTTACTGGCATGGGTCTGGATGGTTGCCCCCGTTGCTCTAACCATGTCTTGATCATAGGGCGTCTGTCCCCTTATGACGGAACCGATCGACTTCAATCCGTTTTCCATTTCGGACATGCCATGCATGCGTTCCAAAACGACACCTGTTGCGCCCGTATGCGCGGTGGCAACGGCGGCAATTGCAACAAAAGCTAAAGTCAAAGGAATGCTACTTTTCATACCGAAGAACTAGACGATCTTCCGAGAAGAATAAATTCAAATCTCAACCGCCTGCCCCGTCGCGGCACTTTCCTGCGCCGCGATTCCCATAGCGACCGCTTTGGCGCCATCTGACAGCGTTACCTCAACTCCGCCCTGTCCCCGCACAACCGCATTAAACCGCTGATGTTGATAAAACGTCGACCCGTTGTGATCTCCAGCTTCAAGCAACGTTGGGTCTACAGGAATGTCCATCGTGATCGGCCCCTTGGGGGCACGCGGGCTGATGATCAGCTGAGGAACCGGCGCAGGACCAAGTTTTTCCGGCCAAAAACGGCCCGGTCCCGGAACCAAGCATTCGATCTTGCCCTTGGGGCCCACGGCGCTGATTTCTTCTTGGTACTGAGACCCTTCGGCGAACATGCATAATTCTAACATCGCACGCGCACCGTTGGCGAAATCGACAATCACGTATCCGTTGTCCCAAATATCAGGCACACGGCCATCGTATTCTTCGTCTTTGTGGTTCAGAGTTTGACCTGCTGACGCCATTACGCGCACTGGTTCGGAATTCAAAATCACCCGCATCAAGTCAAAGAAATGACAGCATTTTTCAACCAGTGTGCCGCCTGTGTTTTCGTTGAACCGGTTCCAATCCCCAATCTTGGGCAAGAACGGGAACCTATGTTCACGAATGCTTAACATCGCAATCCCACCGGTCGCCTGTTCAGCCTGTTCAATCAACGCGGCGACGGGCGGCATGTACCGATATTCCATCGCAACCCAAACAGGATGCGCATAGCCCTTAAACAGCTTATCCAACTCTGCGGCATCCGCGGGGTCCGTATAAAGCGGTTTTTCGCACAGAATTGGCATGGGCCGTTTGGCCACAATCTCGCGCAGTTGGGACACGTGGATATTGTTCGGGCTGACAATCACAACCGCATCCAGTTTTTCGAACGCCAAGAACGCATCCAGTGATTCGGTAACATTCGCTGGCGCTGCGCTGCCACCTTCGCCAGCCAGAATTGCCGCGCTTTCAGCCAATTCTGTGACAGGATCATACACCACAGTCACGCGACCATGGGGCAACAGATTGATGTTTTGGATGTGCTCTCGTGCCATCATACCACATCCAATAATCCCGTAGTTTACCATCTCCATGCGTTAGCTCTTTCCCAGTCTTGAGACATAATTAATTTGGTTCGGATCGAACCATGTTCTTGAAAACTCAACAGTTTCGCCTGATTGCGCGCGCCCTGTCCGTTCGATGTATCCAGCAACCTCGCCTGCCTTCAAGCCAAACCTAGGGTCCACCCAGTCCGGCACCGCAGCGACATTCACACGGTCCTCGGCAGCCGTAATAACAACCCCGAGCGCCTCTCGGTAATAAAGGTATAGGGATTCAGACACTGCATTGGCGTCAACTGCGTCGGTCACAGCGCCATCCAACCAGATCTCTTCCATCGCGGCGGGCACTTCATCCATGAACCGAAGCCGGCGGAACCGAAACCCATTAGGGCTACGAAATCCTGCCGCATGGGGGGCCACCATCTGGTCAATCGACAACATTTCCGCCGTGGGCAAGCCACCGCCCTGCAACCGTTCAATTCGCAAAAACGAATAGACTGACGGTACGTTCGCCTGCGCGCGCACGTAATTGCCAGACCCTTGAACCCGTTCCAGCAGGCCTTTGTCTGCCAAAACATCCAATGACTTTCGCAATGTCCCAACTGCAATGCCCAACTCTTGGGCCATTTCACGTTCGGGCGGCAAACGTGCGCCATCCACCAAACGTCCAGCAGCCATATCGCGGATCAACATCTCTGCGATCTGGACATACTTCGGAAGCGCCCCGTATCGGTCGGACGTTGTTTGAAAATCTGACATCAATCCTCCCTTTCTTGATCACTTCGTGGCAGAACAATTGATACACTATTGATGCACCATCTTTAGGATGCTACGCAAGGGGCAAATCAATACCCTTTGGAGGTGCCATGACCGTTGTACCAGTAACAAGCCCAGACCTAGACGCATCAGAAGTGTCTTGGTTTTCTGCTTTATGTTCAGACGACTACCAATTTCTTGGTGTGCCGGACGGTGACCTGCGATCGTCATGGAAACACTGTCGCGACATTGTCCTAACGGCAGAAGAACAAGGGTTCCGTAATGTGTTGGCCCCATCATCGTACCAAGTTGGCCAAGACACATTGTCATTCGTTGCAGGCATGGCGCCGCTCACCGAGAAAATCAACATGCTGGCCGCGATCCGCTGTGGCGAAATGCAACCCATCATGTTGGCGCGCACAGTCGCCACGTTGGATCACATGATGAAAGGTCGCCTTACGCTCAACGTCATTTCCTCGGATTTTCCGGGCGAAGTTGCTGAAAGTGGCTTCCGGTATCAACGGTCGCGCGAAGTCGTCGAGATCTTGAAGCAGGCATGGACCCAAGACGAGATTAACTACGAAGGCGAAGTCTATAATTTCAAGGGTGTGCCAACAGCCCCTGCGACGCCATACCAGATTGGTGGCCCCTTGCTGTATTTTGGTGGCTACAGCCCAGCCGCCTTGGATCTGTGCGGCCAACATTGCGACGTTTATCTGATGTGGCCCGAACCAGAAGAAAACATCGCGCAGCGCATGAAAGATGTGAATGCGGTGGCCGAAAAATACGACCGCACATTGGATTACGGTCTCCGCGTGCACATGATCGTGCGCGACACTGAAGCAGAGGCGCGCGAATACGCCGACTATATCGTGTCAAAGCTGGACGACGACTATGGCAAACTTATCCGAGACCGCGCTCATGACAGTATTTCACTAGGCGTCGCCCACCAAGCCAAGGCACGCGAGCTGGCTGACAAATACGGTTACGTTGAACCGGGTCTGTGGACAGGCGTTGGCCGTGCACGGTCTGGCTGTGGTGCCGCGTTGGTCGGCTCGGCTGATCAAGTGCTTAGCAAAATCGAAAACTACCGAAAGATGGGCATCCGCAGCTTCATTTTCTCTGGTTACCCGCACATCGATGAAGCAAAACATTTCGGAAAACTTGTCATGCCCGACTTGAAAACCTGCTCATTGCCCCATGCTTATGGTCGTGTCCCCAGCGATACGCCTGCAACCCCTCTTGGAAATGGACCACGCACATAATGGAACGCATTAACCTTACATCCGATCTGTCGCTTAGCCGCATCGTTTATGGCATGTGGCGTCTTGGCGACGTCGAAGACACGTCTCCGGCGCACGTGCAGGCCAAGATCGAGGCCTGCCTTGAACAAGGAATCACCACAATGGATCAGGCCGATATCTATGGTGGGTACATGGCCGAAGAAATCATGGGCGCCGCCCTGACACCCGCCATCAAAGACCAGATCGAGGTCGTCACCAAATGCGACATCCTCATCCCTGCTGGTCGGTATGCAGATGTTGGCGGAAAATTCTACGACACATCGCGTGACCATATCTTGGCGTCCGTTGATCATTCTTTGCGCCTAATGGGCATCGACAAGATCGACGTTTTGCTCATCCACCGCCCTGACCCGTTGATGGACCACCATGAAACAGGCGCGGCATTGGACGAGGTCGTTGCCTCTGGCAAAGTGCGCACAGTTGGCGTCTCGAATTTCAAACTCCACGACTGGAATCTTCTTCAGTCGGCCACAAAAACTAAACTGGTCACAAACCAGATCGAGCTGTCGCTGACGGCACATGATGCACTTACAAACGGCGACATGGCCTACCTCCAAGAGCGTGGCATCCCACCAATGGCGTGGTCACCACTGGGCGGCGGTGCATTGATGACAGAAAACACGCCGTTAACCGCTGTGATGGACGACGTTGCAAACGCCAATTCAGTCGATCGCGCCGCAGTCGCAATCGCTTGGATCCTGGCGCACCCCGCAAACGTCATGCCGGTTATGGGAACCAATAACATCAATCGTATCAAAGGCTTCTCTGACGCACTCAAAGTCAAAATGGATCGCCCGACATGGTTCAAACTATATGAAGCCGCACTTGGCCACGAGGTACCATAGGTGTTTGGTTTTGATCCACTTGATGATCCACGGGCCTTTCGCACGGCCTTAGGTGCCTATGCGACAGGCGTCACCATCGTAACGGTCCCTTCCGCAGATGGCCCTATCGGCATCACGGCAAACAGCTTTGCGTCCGTGTCTTTGGACCCGCCTTTGGTGCTGTGGTCGCCTGCGAAATCGTCAAAGCGTTTCGGTTACTATTCAGGCGCACCAGACTTTGCGATCCATGTTCTTGATGCCCACCAACAGGACATCTGCAACGGGTTCACAAAGGACAAATCAGCCTTTGCCGGCTTGGACTGGGATGAAGGCAAAAGTGGCGTGCCCCTGTTAAAAGGGTGCCTTGCTCGGTTCGAATGCAGTCTCGAAATCGAACACGACGCCGGTGACCATTCAATCATCGTGGGTCGCGTTCATCGTGCCAGTGCGCGTGATGGTCTGCCCCTGCTGTTCCAGGGCGGTCGTTTCGTTTCGATCAAAGGCTAACGCAAAACCTCCGCCAATGGCCTTCTGGCTCTTGGCGGTGCGTCCCCACGTGGCTTCCCAAACCGAACAACCTGCACCAAACGCCTGTCCGACGGGATCCCGAACCTGTCTCGGGTTGCCTCGTTCGTCTTTTCATGATCGCTCAACGCAGCCATCGGCCACCCAGCAAACCCCAAAGACGTGGCTTCTAGGCACATCCGCAAATAGGCTCGGCCCGTCTCGACCGGGTTTTCGTGAATGTCTCTATGAAAAATTGCAATCACAGGCGTTGCCGCAGTAACGCCCGCCTCTGAAACCACATTTTTCGTCATGCCAAACGCGTTCATAACCTTCCAGAACTTGGTCAGAACATAAGGCGCTAGCCGCGCTTCGTTTTCGCTCATTAACATCGAAGCGCGGTCCATCCCGTCCAAACCAGACCGTGGATGCCTTTCTGAAAGACGCATCCAAGACACCAGTTCACGACGAAATCTAGCGTTTTGCATAATGTCCAAGCTGGCCCAATCGTTCGCGTCAGCCAACCAATCTTTCCCAGTCTGGTCTGTCACCAAACGCGCATCTGATCGGGTCCATCCAAACAAGGCTGCAGGTTCATCAACAAACGGGCCCCGCCACGTAAACCTTTTCTCCAACTGCGGGTGCAACACATCCTCGCCCCCCTCGCTTAACGTCAAATGCGCCACAGCAACCAACCCCTGACCAGGGGCCGTATTGTGCCCAGTATAGCGAACCTGTGCCTCAACCGCATGCGCCGACAAGGCCAGAACCATACCTTCCAAAACTGCGCCGCAAGACAAGGCCGCATCGCGCCCAATTGGATCCCCAATGGTCAGCCCGACATTGGTATCACAAAACAGGGACAACACTTCGCCGTCCTGCGTCCATCTGGCGGGTTGGGTATTGTGAACCGTCGGCGCAAGACCTGCGCGTTGCACACAGCTTTCAAAAATCCCCTTGTCGATCATTCGTCAGCCACCATCAAACACGCCATGCGTTGCACAGCCGCCAATTCCAATTCAGCGCGGGGTGACATTGCCAAAGTCGGCATCGACAACGCCACAAGCGTAAGGTCAATTTCACTCACCAGCAAAATATGGCTGGCATCGAAGAGACTAAAGAGATGCGAAATGTGATCGCCTTCTACCCCATCACTAAAAAACGGGTCAGATCGGCGCAAAACAGGTCGAACCCGGAACACATGACGCAACACATCCGCGTCAAGGTCGCTCAGCTGTTCTGCATCGATCATCACGGCGCCCTGAACCAAGGGATGCGCCTGCAATCCGCGCAAAAACCCCAATGCGTCGCGCGACCGGTCATCCGCCATATGTCGTAGCAAGGTTTCCGACCGTTCGTCCGCCCGTAATGTCCGTGCTTCGATGAACAAAACGGCGACCAAAACAGCCGATAATATTACGGCCAAGGTCAAGATCGTCCCATCTTTGTCCATCCCGAACATTCGGGCCAAAACCACGCCCGAAAGGCCAGCCGCCAACGCCACTGCCAAAAATGACACTAACGGTGCCCGGTGCCGCGTTTGCGCACGTCCCAATGACACAGCCAACCAGCACAAGAACAAGACTCCTAAGGGCGAGATTTGCGCAGGAAGCCCCAAATAAACCATCAGAAAATCTGCCGCAGCAAGTGGCACAAGTAACACCAGCGAAAACGCCAATCGTTCGACCGTTCTGTTTTCAGACGCGCTTAGGTCGTCGCGCGCCCTTGTGAACACTAAATACCCACCAATTACGAACCCACTGAACTGAAACACCAAAAGTCCAATCAAACGTAGTGGATCAATGCTGTCCGACCACCACAACGACAGAACAGAAAACACAATCGTACCGACCGCGACCCATGTCTTCGCCCATGGCGGTGCGTGTCGTCGCAGCAAACCTTCGCACAGCAACAGTACGGACAACGGGACCAACGCGGCCCCCAATAAAATGAAAAACCGAAACGCTTGCACATCCGTCAAAACAAACAACGCACGCCCGATAAACAGCATCATCATAACCCGTAACCCAAACAGGAAACGCCGATTTAGCGGCGCCCGTGGGTCACGCGCGGTGATCACGCCGTGCAAAATACATAGCCCTGCAACTGCTGCGATCGCTAAGAATAAATTTCCCGTATCGGACGCAGCCAATGTCATGCCATCAGCCCCTTAATAAATCTGCGCACAAAGGGGCGTATAATGGCCGCAACAAGCGCGTTCTTGGGCTGCTCCACCCGTGCAGCATAAGGGTTAAAGAAATAGCCGCGATTATCGGTTCCATGCGGCCGACCAAGCACAGCATTTATCGCCTCGTAACACATCAATTGTCCGGTCGAGATCACCATAGGTGCAAATGACATTCGCGACCTTTTCCCTGCAACCACGTCCCCGACGATTTCAAGATCGATGTATTTTCTAGATGAAGAATGAATCACAACCCATTCTGTTTCCTTCAAAAATGCCGCCGACCTTTGGTCGTCGGTAATTTCATCCCAAGCCGTTTCTTTTGTTGGGTACCCGAAACGATCTTCGTGCGCTTGAGCATCGGGCGTGGTCACATAGACAGACGGCAACGGCGATGCATATGCATCGATCACGGTCTTTCGCAAGGCCCGCGCCCGCCGATATAGCAACAACGATGCGCCAAGATCATCAGTGCCGTTTACGACAACCACAGACTGCGCAATCAAATCATCAACCCGTTCAGTCCAGTCGCTGTGGTGTACTTCGATCTGGATGTCCGGGTTTATCTTGCTGGCAATCTCTGCAGTGGCTTCGGCCTTATGTCGGTCTACTGTGTCAAGAAATGCAAACACCTGCCGGTTCAAATTGCTGACCTCAAATTCATCCAGATCGGCAATAATCAACTTGCCAACCCCCGCCCGAACCAGCCCTAAAATACAGGCACCACCCATACCGCCCGTTCCGCATACAAACACCGTTGCACCGCGCAACATGTCCTGTTCTTTGGGTGTTACAAACCCGATATTACGGGTCGTAAATTCCGCGTAATCAAACATCATTGTCCCTTCGCGCAGGCCGCAAAATCGAATACTGACGCGAACCGTCGGACCAATAAATAAGCGGTAAGACCAAACGCCGCATCATGACGTACAGGGCTGTCGACAATACCCCAAACACAGCATTTCTGGGGACTTCGCGGGTCAAATACCGCCGGATCGCTGGCATATCCATGCGTCCCAACTGCAAAACATCATCCCCACGGGCGTAATCCAGCTCCAGCTCGCAAAAGTCGTTAAACGACGGATCGCGGTGCTTTGGCGCATCTGCCCATGTCTTTTTCAAATCATCCGACCCGCCTGTATAGGCGTTGGTGATCACAAACCTGCTTTCGTCAAAACCAGCATCAGACCCTACACCAAACACATGCCTGTGCCCGCCCATAACGCGCCGTGCCATCAAAACATGGGTTAACGTCCGCCGGTCAGCATTCGGTCGCGGCCAAACATCAGAAAACATTTCCGACACCATACCAACCACAGCCGGCACCTGCGTCACATTAGATATCCATAAGGGCCGACACTGATTGCGCATGAACAACAAGAAACAGGTCAACCCATACAACACCCAAGACAATCCGCCAGACCGTTGATCAGGATCCACCATCACCAGCCCAAGGTGCAAAACATCCACAGGTTCAGGCTGTGTGTCTAACGTCATGACCGCCAGCGCATTAAACGCAATCGGGGTTCCATCACGCGTTGCCACCAAGGTCACGATCGTGTCGCGCAACCGGTCACGATCACCGGCGAAAACTCCATAAGTCAAACTGCCTTCATCAAGGGTTTTTGCCGCAATCGAACGTAAATCGGCGGTCAAATCGGCCAGCTCGCCGTCCGACATCCACCGCCCCGGTCGTTCCATGATACGGACCACACGGTCACGACCATTGCGCATGGACACGTCCATGTGCTCTCGGCCCAATGATTTCAAAATGGGTGCAATCATACCCGCCCGTCCCTGTGGTCACTAAACCCTATGGATCACAGGCATGGCAAACAAGCGGGGAAACCCTGACCTTTTTACGGCGCGCACCCCTTCAGCGGCCTACGCCACCGCCCGTTTTGCGCCATCCAACGCAAGGGCGCTTAGTCCCTCGGCACCACTTGCAACATGCGCGGCAAGTTTTTCCAACATGCGGGGTTCCCAAAACTCTATCAAATGCTCGGCCACGCGGCCCGCTTTGTCCGCGTCTGGCTGGCTTTCAAAAAAGGTGGCAATCTGGTTGGCCATACGGACCATTTTATCAGGCGACATCACTGGCCTCCTCTGTCTGAATTCGGTGGGAATGGGTGAAAATTTCAAACGTGTCGTCGCGCGCCAAAGCCACAAGGGTGATGTTTGCGGCTTCGGCAGTCTTAACTGCCAAGGTCGTCGGTGCTGAAACCGCCAAGATAATACTCGCACCCGAATGAGCCGTCTTCTGAACCATCTCGACAGAAACCCGCGACGTCAGAACGACGGCGCCGGCGGCACAATCTTGAACGGCACCAATCAACTTGTCCAAGGCGTTATGGCGTCCGACATCTTCGCGTATGGCGATAAGGCCCTGATCAGGATGAAAAAAACCGGCCCCATGCACAGCGCGAGTCTGATCATGCAATGCCTGCCCGCCCCGCAACGCCACCATCGCGGTTGCAATCTGGCGCGACGAAATGGTTACCTCAGCATCCACTTTGGGTATTTCCCGTATCGCTTGATCCAAACTGTCGATCCCGCATAGCCCGCACCCAACGGGCCCTGCCATTGCGCGCCGTCGACCGGACAAAACCGTCGCGCGATCTTCCGGCAACCACATCTGCACTTCAATCCCATTTGCATGGGAAACAACCTCAATGCTGTCTACGTCGCCCAACCCTTCCGTGCGGGTGAACCCTCGGCCAAAATCGTTCAGGTCACATGGCGTAGCCATCATCACCGCCTGTGTCGTGCCGTTGTATACCAATGCCACAGGCACCTCTTCGGGCAATGCACGGCTGGCCGCAACGGTACGACCGGTGCTGACCACCTGCGCGTCAATTGCCCGTGCACCTGTCATTCGGCAGCCGGTAGAATGCGACGCGACTGTTCGGCTTGTGCGTTATAATCTTCTTGCCAATCCGAAGGCCCATTGGACAACGCAACCTGAACCGCAGTCACCTTGTATTCTGGGCAGTTGGTAGCCCAATCGGAATAGTCCGTGGTGATCACATTGGCCTGTGTGTCTGGGTGGTGGAACGTTGTATAAACAACCCCCGGCGACACCCGGTCTGTAATCGTCGCTCGCAGCTGGGTCTCGCCAGCCCGCGATGCAAGGCGCACATATTGCCCGTCTCGCACACCGCGCACCTCTGCGTCATGTGGGTGAATCTCGAGCAGATCTTCTTCATGCCATGCCGAATTTTCTGTCCGGCGAGTCTGCGCCCCAACATTGTACTGCGACAAAATCCGCCCCGTGGTCAGCAACAGCGGGAACCGTGGGCCCGTCTTTTCATCTGTCGCCACATATTCAGTGATAATGAACTGCCCCTTACCTCGTGCAAAACCATCGATGTGCATAATGGGTGACCCATCAGGTTTGTCATCGTTACACGGCCATTGAACAGACCCTCGGGTTTCCAACATTTCGTAATTCACATTGGCAAACCCCGGTGTTGTCGACGCAATTTCATCCATCACTTGGCTTGGGTGCGTATAGGTCCAACCACTGCCCATGGCATTGGCCAACATCATTGTAATTTCCCAATCCGCATAGCCATTCTTGGGCGCCATCACTCTGCGCACACGGTTGATGCGTCGTTCAGCGTTGGTAAACGTCCCGTCTTTTTCCAAGAACGTCGAACCGGGCAGGAAAACATGGGCGTAATTCGCCGTTTCGTTCAAGAACAGGTCATGGACAATAACGCATTCCATCGCGGCCAACCCCGCCTGCACATGTTTTGTGTCAGGGTCTGATTGCAAAATATCCTCGCCCTGAATGTAGATCCCTTTGAACGTTCCATCTACGGCGGCATCCAACATATTCGGAATACGCAAGCCGGGCTCTGGGTCAACTTTCGTGCCCCAAATCGCTTCGAACACTTCTCGGGTGGCGTCATCTGACACATGGCGGTAACCGGGCAATTCGTGCGGGAACGACCCCATATCGCAGGCGCCCTGGACGTTGTTTTGGCCACGCAACGGGTTTACCCCCACACCGTTTTTGCCCAAGTTTCCGGTCATCATCGCAAGGTTCGCAATGGCCATGACAGTCGTGGAGCCTTGGGAATGTTCTGTGACACCCAGCCCATAATAAATCGACCCATTGCCGCCAGTTGCAAATAACTTAGCCGCGGCACGCAATTCTGCTGCATCGACCCCCGTCAACATCGCGGTCGCCTCAGGCGCATGGCGCGGGTCACTGATGAATTCGGCGTAATGGGCAAATTCGTCCCAGTCACAACGGGTGCGGATGAATTCTTCGTCCATCAACCCTTCCGTCACGATCACATGTGCAATGGATGACAGAACGGCCACGTTGGTTCCCGGCAACAATGGCAGGTGATGCTGTGCTTCGATGTGGGCACTGCGCACAATATCCGTGCGGCGCGGGTCAATCACGATCAGCTTTGCGCCCTGCCGCAAACGTTTCTTCAAACGGCTTGCAAACACCGGATGCCCGTCCGTCGGGTTCGCACCGATGATGATCACAACATCGGTTTCTTCAACAGAATCAAAGTTCTGCGTGCCGGCCGACGTCCCAAATGTCGTCTTCAAACCGTAACCGGTGGGCGAATGGCAGACCCGCGCGCAGGTATCTGTGTTGTTATTGCCAAAGGTGGATCGGATCAGTTTTTGAACCAGATAGGTTTCTTCATTGGTACAACGGCTAGATGTGATCCCGCCAATGGATTTCACCCCATGTTTGGCCTGCAAATCACGCAACTTCTTGGCCGTGTAGGAAATAGCTTCTTCCCAAGACACTTCTTGCCAAGGATCGGTCACCTTCTCGCGGATCATAGGGTTCAAAATCCGGTCACTATGGTTGGCGTACCCCCAGGCAAATCGGCCCTTCACACAAGAATGACCACGGTTTGCTTCGCCATGTTTGTAAGGTGTCATGCGCACCAGTTCATCACCGTTCAATTCCGCCTTGAACGAACACCCTACCCCGCAATAGGCGCAGGTGGTCACAACAGACCGTTCTGGTGTCCCCATTTCAATGACGGATTTTTCTTGCAAAGTCGCCGTTGGGCAGGCCTGCACACAGGCCCCACACGACACACAGTCTGACGACATAAAATCATCGCCCGCCGCACCGGCTGACACACGGCTGTTAAACCCGCTACCCTCAATCGTCAGCGCGAATGTGCCCTGCACCTCTTCACAGGCGCGCACACAGCGGCTGCAGACGATACACTTTGACGGATCATACGTGAAATACGGGTTACTATCGTCTTTGGGGATGAATTGCGCATTCGGCGCACCGGCATTTGAACGCGCTTCAAAATGGTTCGCGAGGCCGCCATCAACAGGCGCCTCGTAACGCACGTCGCGTAAACCAACCATTCCGGCCATGTCCTGAAGCTCGCAATCGCCATTGGCCGCACAGGTCAGACAATCCAGCGGATGGTCGGAAATGTACAATTCCATCACACCTTTGCGGATCTTTTTGACCTTAGAAGATTGCGTTTTCACAACCATGCCTGACGTAACAGGCGTCGTACAGGACGCTGGCGTACCCCGTCGCCCTTCAATTTCAACCACACAAAGACGACAGGACCCAAAGGCCTCCACACTGTCGGTCGCGCACAACTTGGGCACCTGAATGCCTGCTTCTGCACTGGCGCGCATAACGGATGTCCCTTCGGGGACTGTCACGTCGAAACCGTCAATCGTCAACGTCACCATCTCGGTGGATTTGGACGCGGGGGTTCCCATGTCCATGTCGTGGCTTGGAATGATGAAATCTTTCATAGGCCTGCCTCATGTTGGCTGCGAAGATGAAAAAGAACCGCATGTGCAGCGGTCAATCGTTTGCGGCGCGGTCCAAAATCGAACACCGTAGGTCGAAAATGCGCAGCTGCATCGCGCAAATATCGCCGCCGGTCAGGATCCTGCCGTGCATTTTGGTCAAAATGCAGAACAAGCCTCTCGCCCTTGGGCGTTTCGAAATACAGGACAAGTTCGGTGCCACTTGGGTGTTCCGCCCCTACAAACCTAACGTCCTGCCCAACGCGCAACTCATCTCCAAGATTGGATGCAATAGCTTGCGTTACACGGTACCGTTTTCCGAAATGAAGCGGCCCATGATCCAGATCATAGTGCCGTTCCAGAACAAAACCCCGCACCGCCCCGTCGGGGATATCAAAGGTAGCCGAGGTCGCCAAAATGCGGTCCTCGGTGGTCTGGTCCGATGTTAATTGGTTTACAAGATCGCTCATACCTATTCTGCCGCCTGTTTCTTGGCCGCAAAATCATCTGGAAAGTTATGAAGCGCCGACAGCACTGGATAAGGCGTAAACCCACCCAAAGCACACAACGACCCATCTTTCATTGTCTCACAAAGGTCCTCTAGCAGCTCAATCGCGCCGCCGTCGCCCTGCCCGATCCGGTCGATCGTCTCGACGCCACGCACCGCGCCAATTCGACACGGCGTGCATTTCCCGCAGCTTTCCACGGCACAAAACTCCATCGCGAACCGTGCCATACCCAGCATGTCAGCGCTGTCATCAAACACCACCAAACCCGCATGCCCAATCAACCCGCCCTGCCCGTCAAACTCTTCGTAGCCAAATGGCGTATCGAATTTGTCGCGCGGCATGTAGGCGCCCAGCGGTCCGCCGACCTGCACTGCCTTGACGGGAGCACCAGTCAGCGTACCGCCAGCAACGGTATCCACCAATTCACGCAGTGGCATCCCAAAGGCGGTTTCATACAGCCCGCCAAACTTTACATTGCCCGCAATCTGGATCGGGATTGTCCCCTTTGATCGGCCAAGCCCGAAATCCGCATAATGCTGGGCCCCTTTTTCCAAGATCACCGGCACCGTCGCCAAAGAAATCACGTTGTTTACGACTGTCGGGCGCCCAAGGAACCCTTCCAAAGCAGGCAATGGCGGTTTGGCACGTACAACACCCCGTTTTCCTTCCAACGAGTTCAGCAAAGACGTTTCTTCACCGCAGACGTAGGCGCCCGCGCCCACGCGGATTTCCATGTCAAATGCGCGGCCAGACCCTAAAACATCTGCCCCCAAAACACCGGCCTGGCGCGCCAAAACAACAGCTTTTTCCAAAATATCAATGGCATCGGGATACTCAGACCGTAAGTACACATACCCCTTCGTGGCCTCGACAGCCAATCCCGCAATGACCATTCCTTCGATCAACGTGAAAGGGTCACCTTCCATGATCATGCGGTCAGCGAACGTTCCACTGTCGCCCTCGTCTGCATTACAGACGATGTATTTCTGCGGCCCATCCGCACCCAAAACCGTATTCCACTTAATACCTGTCGGGAAACCTGCACCGCCGCGGCCACGCAAACCAGATGTCGTGACCTCGGCCACAATATCCGCGGCGTCCATACCAATCGCGCGGCGCAAACCAGCCAAGCCGCCATGGGCCTCGTAGTCTGCCAAGGACAGCGGGTCGATTACACCACATCGCTGGAACGTCAGGCGTGTTTGCCCTTTCATCCAGTCCAGCTGTTCCACCAGTCCAAGGCTCGGCAATTTTCCGTCTAACAATGCTGGCACGTCCGATGCGTCCATCGCGCCATACCCAATGCGTCCTTCGGCGGTTTCAACTTCCACCAACGGTTCTAGCCAAATCATGCCGCGCGTCCCGTTGCGCACCACTTTAACGTCCAAGCCGCGCACCGCAGCCTCGGCCGTGATTGCGTTTGCAACATCATCTGCGCCCAGCGCTTTGGCCGCACTGTCGAGAGGTACGAAAATCTTCATGCGCCCGCCTCCGCCAGCAATTTGTCTAGCTTTTCGGCATCAACCCGCCCGACAACCTTGCCGTCAACCATCGCCGCCGGCCCGCAGGCGCACAGCCCCAAACAGTAAACCGGTTCCAGTGTGACATTGCCATTCGCCGTTGTGCCATGCCAACCGACACCCAATTTCTCAAACGCTCGGTCAGACAATGCTGTGCCGCCGACGGCCTGACAGGCCTCGGCGCGGCAAATTTTGACAACATGCTTACCGGCAGGCGCATCGCGGAAATCATGATAAAATGTAATCACACCATGCACTTCCGCGCGGGTAATGTTTTGATCATCGGCAATGATTTGGACAACGTCATTAGGAATAAATCCGAACTCAGCCTGCACCGCATGCAAAATCGGCAGCAACGGCCCCTCAAGGTCGCGGTGGCTGGCAAGGATACCTTGCATAATTTCCGTGGTCTGCGCGTCGGCCATATCTGTCTCCCTATGACACCCTTTTCGGTACATTCGGGCGTGTAATCAATATCGTTATTCCGTGGATCGATAGAAGAAACCTATCAACCGACTGCCATCTCCGAAACTGCCCGCGCACGGTCCATTAGGGCCGCCAAAACTGGCGTGAACGGTTCTCGATGCGGCGCAACAAGTCCAACGGCATGCCGTGCGTCGGGGTTCACAATGGGCACCGACCCCAAGTCATCGCCCTTCAAGAAAATCTCGGCGGCGCGGACGGGTAAAATCGTCGCCCAATTGCTGCGCAACACGTGGCTCACCAAAACAACGATCGACGTGGATTCGATTTGCGGCGCTACCTCTACCGCTGCTTCAGCCAAATGTTGGTTAATGATCCTGCGGTTTTGCATATCCGGCGTTAAAAGGCACAAGGGCACATCACCCAAATCGCCCCAGGCTACAGGTGCGTTCAACAACGGATGCCCAGCGCGGGCGACCAGCACATACCTTTCCGAATAGATCGGAACCGTCGTTACCCGCCCCAACGGCTCGTTGTCCAAATAAGTCAGCCCCGCATCAATCTCGAGGTTTTCAAGCATCCCCAAAATCTCGGCCGAAGTTTTGGATTGCACGGTAAAGCGTACATTCGGATGGGTCTCGCTAAACTCTGCGGTCAAGTCAGAGACAACGGTGAGTGCTGTTGGGATTACAGCCAACCGCAGATCACCTGCCAGCCCTTCACGGGCCACACGCATTTCTTGGCGCAATGACCGTGTGTCCCCCACAATACGACGTGCCCAATCCAATGCGCGCTGGCCTTCCGGCGTTAACCCACGATACCGCGACCCACGCCACACCAACATAACGCCCAGCTGGTCCTCTAGTTGTTTGATCGCCGCCGAAAGCGTTGGCTGCGTAACCCCTTGTGCAGCCGCCGCACGGCCGAAGTGTTCTTCACGTGCCAAAGCAATAAACATTTCCAACTTGTCAATCATAACCATACCTTTCGATAGAATACTTCTATCAAACGAGCCCGACCCAAAAAATCAAGACGTTTCCTACCGCCGCGTTCCCCCTGTCCCCGACCACCTTGATGTGATTAACAATCTTTATGACTGCCAACTCACCGCCCACCACACAGGACACGTCAGCCCTTATCGGCTGCCCCCAATGTGATGCGGTCTATACGTTGAACGAACCAAAATTCGGCGAGACGGCAAATTGTGTACGGTGCGGCACGCGTCTGATTTCTCCGCGCCGCAAAGCCGGCCTGCAGATCATCGCGCTATCACTTAGCATCGCAATTCTGATCATTGCGGCGACCGTGTTTCCTTTTCTAACAATCAGCGCAGCAGGACGCACCAACTCAGTCTCGATCCTTCAGGCAGCGTTGGTGTTCACAGATGGCATATTGGTGTTCCTTTCACTGGCAACAGCCGCATTGATCATCTTCATCCCACTTCTGCGGGTGTTGTTGTCGCTTTACGTCCTTATACCGCTCGTCACTGACCGCCCCCCAGCGCAAGGTGCCACACGGGCTTTTCGTCTATCCGAAGCCCTGCGCCCGTGGTCTATGGCCGAAATCTTTGCGATCGGTTGCGCGGTCGCACTGGTCAAAATAACAGATTTGGCAGATGTCCAATTCGGTCCAGCCTTCTGGATGTTCACCGCTTTGGTTTTATTAATTGTCCTACAGGACAGACTTCTTTGTAGATGGTCGGTATGGAACGCGCTGGACAAAACTCAGATATAAAAAGCGCACGATCGCTAGGTATGGTCACCTGCCGTCGGTGTAGCCGTGTTTGGGCGGCCGACACACCCGTTTGCGGGCGCTGTGGTCATCATATTCGCTCGCGCGATGACACCAGCCTGCAACGGGTCTGGGCGCTGTGGTTTGTTGGACTTATGTGTTATGTTCCTGCCAACCTTTATCCTATGTTGCGAACCCAAACCCTCGTTAACAAAGATGAAAGCACGATCATTGGCGGCGCTGTTGATTTGGCCCATCACGGGTCTTGGGGCATTGCTGCGATTATTCTGTTTGCCAGCGTCCTGATCCCCGTGACCAAATTCCTTGCCGTTGCGTTTTTAGCCATCTCTGTCGCGCGGCCTTCGCGTGTTTCACCACACCACAGGCAGGTCTTGTTTGAAATCGTCGAATATATTGGGCGTTGGTCCATGATCGATATCTTTGTCGTGGCCATTATGGCCTCTCTTGTGCAGCTAAATACCTTGGCAACCATCTCCCCCGGGTTGGCCAGTTTGTTCTTTGCATTGTCTGTCATATTCACCATGTTATCCGCGCAAGCGTTTGACAGCCGGCTGATCTGGGATGCACAAGCCCGCGCAAGCGCCACACGCAACGTAACATCCAATACTGGCACCGACCCGATAAAGGCCACACACACCCCATGACCCAAACGCCCCCAACCCTTCCGGTCGAACCGGCGAAAACGACCGGCCTTGGCCGGGTGTCCATTATTTGGCTCATTCCGATCATCGCCCTTGTCGCGGCATTGGGCGTGGCATGGCAAAGCTATACGGACCGCGGACCGCTGATCGAAATCAGCTTCGCTGACGGCGCAGGCATTGCCGCACGCGAAACCGAACTGCGGTTTCGTGATGTCACTGTCGGCATCGTAGAGGATGTTCGGTTTAGCGAAGACCTAACCCGCGTCGTCGCAATGGTGCGGGTCGACAAGTCCGTGGCCCCCTTTATCGACAGTTCCGCCACCTTCTGGATCGTCCAACCCGAAATTTCTGCAGGGGCTGTTACCGGCCTCGATACGGTTCTGTCAGGTGTCTACATCGAAGGGTCGTGGGACGCAGATGCGGGCACACAGACATATGCGTTCGACGGCCTCGCTGATGCGCCATTGTTCCAACCCAACCAAACAGGCCTTGAAATTGTCCTGCGCACCGCACCGGGTGGCAGCATGACAGACAACAGCCCCATCACATTTCGCGGTATCGAAGTGGGCCGCATTGGCAAAGCCTCTATCTCTCCACAAGGGGACTATGCTGTCGCAGAAGCCCTCATCTACGACCCTCACAGCCGACTTATCTCGAGTGCGACAAGGTTCTGGGACACCACCGGTTTCACCTTTTCAGTTGGCCCAACGGGCGCGGAAATCGACTTTTCTTCGGTCGCGACCCTGCTGGGGGGCGGTGTTACCTTTGATACCTTCGTTTCCGGCGGTCGCCCCATCAATGACGGCCATGTCTTTGACGTCCACTTAGGCGAAACCGAGGCCCGCAACAGCCTGTTCACCCAGACCGAAGTCGAAACCTTGCAAGTGCGGGTGGTTTTTGACGAAAACATTTCGGGCCTCGCCGTCGAAGCCCCTGTGGAAATTAACGGCTTGAAGATCGGCCAGGTTCAATCGGTCCTTGGGGTGATCGATGAACAACAATTTGGCGATACGCGCGTTCGGCTGAACGTTGTGTTGGCCATCCAGCCGGCCCGTCTTGGGTTGCAAGACGAAATCACGCCCGAAGCCGCACTCGTCTTTTTACAAGACGCGGTGGCCTCGGGTATGCGTGCCCAGCTTGCCAATGCCAGTATTCTAACCGGCGGGCTGAAAATCGACCTCGTACAAATCGAAGCCCCAGCACCACGCACCATTATCGTGGCAGACGGCACCCTTCCAATCATTCCTACCATCGACAGTGACATCGCTGATGCCGCGGCAACCGTCGAAGGTGTCATCAACCGTGTGAATAACCTCCCCATCGAAGAGCTCTTAACCAGCGCAATCGACTTCCTCGACAGTGCAGAGGCTCTGATCGGCAACGCCGACCTGCAACAAACCCCTGCAGACCTGCGGGCTTTGGTCGGCGAAATCAGCGGGATCGTCGGGTCAGAAGACGCTCAGATGTTGCTTGTGAACCTCAATTCCGGTGTCACACGGTTCGAAACTGTGTTGGCGGACATTCAACAAGCTCAAGTACTCGATAGCCTAAACACCGCCCTTGGTGCCGCATCCAGCGCCGCGGATACGGTCACAACCTCTGTCGCTGGCCTGCCTGCCTTGTTGGATCAAATCACAGCCGTCGCCGCCAAAGCCGAAGCTGTGCCCCTTGAAACCTTGTCGAATGAATTGACCAGCTTGGTCGCCGCCACTGCGAGCATCCTTGATCAACCCTCGGCCCGCGCCCTCCCGCAAGAATTGGGCGCTGCACTAGAAGAGATCAACGCAACCTTGGCAGAATTGCGCGAAGGCGGTGCGGTTGAAAACATCAACGCGACCCTTGGGTCCGCCCGTGACGCCGCAGATGCCGTCGCCGCGTCAACTGGTGAATTGCCTGCCCTAGCCGCGCGGATGCGCGCCGTGCTCGATCAGGCGGGACAAACCATTTCAGGCTACAATCAGGGCGAAACCCTAAGCCGCGAAGCACAAACAGCACTGCGCGACATATCAGACGCCGCAGATGCACTGGAATCTTTGGCGCGGATGCTAGAACGTAATCCAGACGCACTTATTCGGGGACGATAATAATGACTTTTCTCAAACCAGCCCTTTTTGCTGCGTCCTGCCTACTGGTCGGGTGTAGCGCCCCCGTTGACCTTTATTCCGTCAAACCGCTGGACGCCCCCGAACCGGTCTCCATCGCCTTTAGTTCGCTCGAGGTGCGCGACGTATCACTTCCCGCCTATGCCGCTGCCGATGAAATCACAGTCGAAGGTGTCGGCGGTGTGCTATTGGCTGAATCTGGAGCCCGTTGGGCCGATACCCCCGAACGCGCGGTTGCCTTGGAACTCACCCGCCACTTAGTGCAAATGTCGGGCGAACGGGTTGCGTCTGAACCTTGGCCGTTTGAAGATTACCCAGAAGCCGCACTCGAGGTTCGCTTTGAAAGCCTTGTTGCCCGCGCAAACGGAACCTTCCACGCGTCCGGCCAGTACTTTGTCAGCTCTGACAACGAAGAAAATGATGACTTTGGACTGTTTAACCTAACGGTCCCCTACGACCTTGAAGGTGGGCCTGCTGCCATTGCTGCCGCCCGTGGGCAACTGGTATTAGACCTTGCCGTCCTTATTGCTCGTGAAGGTCTGCGCTAACCGAAAGATCAGCCGCAATCACGATCAGATCATCAACATGGCGTCCAACGAACGTAGCCAAATCTTGCTGCCGCATTACGCGTGCAGGTACAGTGATTGTCATGCGCAAGGCCTGTTCCAACGTAACCCCCACGTGGTTAACCAATCGCTGAACCCCTTGGGCTTGGGTGACATGCGCGCCCGCCAAATTACCTTCAGCGTTGATCAAACGGCCGTTCTCAACACGGATAATCTGCCCGTATAATTTAAACTCAGATGCGCCCCCAACCGTCGCCATAGCGTCAGACACAAGAAATGCGCAATCCGGCCCAGCGGCGCGCAAGGCTAGCGCAATCATCTGGTCATCCACATGATGGCCGTCACAGATGATCCCAAACGGGATGCCCCCATTCAAAATCGCTCCCACGGCTCCGGGTTCGCGCCCCTGCATGGGTGACATCGCGTTAAACAAATGTGTTCCACATTGCGCGCCAGCGGCGATGGCATGTTCGATTTGTTCAGCGGTCGCATTTGTGTGCCCCAGTGACACAACAGCCCCCAACGCCGAAAGCTCGGCAATTTGGTCTGGTGTCGTCGCCTCTGGCGCCACGGTTATCATGACCGGAACATCCGAAACGCGTGCCTTGGCGACGGCGTCTAACGTACGTTTGTCCATTGGCCGAATGTGGTGCGCCGCATGAGTGCCGCGTTTTTCCAACGCAATATGGGGTCCTTCAATGTGCAACCCAATGATCCCACTGGCGCCGCATGCGCAAATAGCAGCCTCAACGGCGCGATCGACCACATCAGGCGCATCGGTAATCACTGTGGGCATAATCGCTACGGTCCCAAACCGGCGATGGGCCGCTGCGATCGCGGCCATGCCTGACATCGTCGGGTCACCATTTAACAACACGTTCCCGCCGCCGTTGACCTGTAAATCCACGAAACCGGGCGACATGCAGCCCGCAATGGCCTTGCCGTCTCCAACGCCCTCAATAACGTCAACCACGCGCCCTTGTTCCACACGAACCGACACACCGGTGATCAGCCGCGCGCCATCAAACACCTGTTGTGGACTATATAGACCATCCATCATGGGCGTTCTCCTTGTGCCGCAGACCACGCAGCAAAGGCTGCCCCGCGTGCCCCACTTGTATCGCCCCCCGATGCCACAACAATCGGCGGTGTCCCGAAGCCCCCCAACTGAACCGACTGCGCCGCACGGGTCATGTCCTCGGCAATACCGCTGATTTTGCTAAGCCCCCCACCCAACACAATCACATCAGGGTCCGCGACCAAAGTCAGCGTATGAATGAATTCCCCCGCCATGGCGCACCAAACTTCCCAGACTTGGGCCATGTCCGCCCCGCGCCGTTGCGCAATGTCTTCAGCCGTTAAATCTTGCCCTGTCAGGTGCGCCGCCAGCCGTTTCAAGCCCGTCCCAGACAGGTATGTTTCGACGCACCCCCGCCGCCCACAGCCGCACTCAAAAATCGGCAGGTCATAGGCTCCCACAACGTCGGCAGGCGCGCTGATATGCCCGAATTCCCCACCCATTCCGGTAGAGCCACGCTGGAGCTGACCATTGATCGTGATACCTCCCCCGATGCCCGTTCCTAAGATAACAGCCACCACTGTCCGGTGCCCTTGCCCCGCGCCGAAAACGGCTTCGGATAGGGCCAACGCGTTACAGTCATTCAGGTATGTGACAGGTTGCTTTGCCCTCGCCTCAATATCGTTCGGAAACGTTTTGCCGGATGCGGCGACATTTGCCGCCAACACACGGCCGGTCGTCGGGTGCACCAGCCCAGCAGCACCAATACCGACAGGCACCCTGCCGCCAGCTATGTCTTGCGCCCATGCAATCTGCCCAACAACTGCGTCGACCAGCGCTGGGTAAGTGTCTGGCGTTTCTACCCGTCTACGGTCGACCACGGCCCAGCGTTCATCAAACACCTGCGCCTCAATCTTGGTCCCGCCAATATCCAACCCAACAGCGATCATTACGCCCCCTTAGGCGTAAGGTGATCCTGCCCCAGCGCCGTCAATGCAGCAGCCAAACTGCTCTCTTGGATATCTTGATACAATGCCATTTCGTCAATCACAGCAGCGCCAAGCGCCGCCTCAAACGCATCTTGGTTGGCATTCGCACGATAGTTCGATTGGTCGTCTGCCCCAAGGTTCGACTGGAATATCCCTGCAGCGGATACTGGTAAGAAATCTTCATAAACCTGCGGATCAGCGATCAACGCACCCATGTCTATAAGCTGATCAACAGACTGGGCTTTGCCTTCTGCGACCGTCCCAACCCGATATTGGAAGAACCCCAGACCTTCACGACGTAATTGCTCGAAATCGTCTGGAAAGGCCTCAAAGGTAGCGTTCAATACGGTGGTATAATCTGGCGCACCTGGGCACGCGGCCTCAGCCCGTGCTTTGTTTAATAGGGTGTCATACAATGTACGTCCCGCCGGTGTCAGAGCGATCCCACGCTGTTCAATTTCGCCAAACCGTGCCGTGTGGCTACCGTCCACCCCATGAAAAACAACAGCTTCCTCTAGCGCTTTGAACGATGTTTGCCGCAACAAAATATCTGCCTTACGTCGCGGCGGGCCCTCGATCACAGCCTTGGGCGCAATCCCGCGGTCCGGCATCTGCGCTTGAACCGCATCAATATCCAACGTTCGTGGGGTCAAATGGTTGATATGGGGCCCCTGAAAGCTCACCACATCCGCAATCAACCTGTGCGCGTCTACCAACGCATCATAGGTGTCCCGCCCTACGGTTGCATCGCTGTGCCACCGAAACGTCTCTAGCGCCTCTTGAACGAATTTCTGCGCCTGCCCGTCCGACAATCCGCCATGGCTTTCAGCAACCTCTATCAACATCTGTGCGGTGTCTGTTACGATTTGACGACGCGACAAAATGTGTTCTGCCTGCTTCGCCAACTCACGATCCTCGACCAAGTCCAACCGCAACAACGACGTGAAAACCCGAAACGGGTTTCTCTTTAGTGCGGCCGCATCGACTGGACGAAACGCTGTTGAATGCACGGGAATACCCGCAACAGACAGGTCATAATACCCAACCGGCTCCATACCCATCACAGCAAACATACGGCGCACAAGGCTTAACTCTTCTGGCGTCCCAAGCCGAATGGCCCCGTGGCGTTCTACGTCCAACCGTTCCAACTCGCCCGCAGCTTCAATTCGTGCAAACAACGCTGGATCCGCCGCAAGCGTTGCCGCATTAACGTCACGGACCAAATCTATCAATTCACCGTATTGTGGAACCTCGGCACGATACATGTCCGACATCGCCTGCGAAAACAGGCTCCTGATCTCATCTGAGGTGCTGAAAACGCCCATCGCTTCGTCCGTTCCTATGCGTTGTATGCCCCTTTGCACCATTGGTAGGTTAGCGACGCAACCCACGAAACGGGAACTCGGTCGATGCCTAAGGTTAAATTTGCGGTTATGCGCACGTCAGATAATGAACGAGATTGGGCCATTCGGAACGAAATGGCCCAATCTTCAGTGCCTTATCAGCCAATCAGTTAACGTCTATGACATTTACTCTGTGATTAGGTCTACTTTCTCACGATGCCCCATGCGCGACGAAAGTACGACAACCGCTGTAATGACCGCCGCCCCCGCAATGTTTGGAATCCACGCAAGCGGCCAATACGCACCGATCGCGCCAACAAGCAAAAGTACGGCGCCGGTTATACCGATGGGCCCTTCAGAATACCATTGGATTAATGCGTTGGTGGCATAGATACCGAATAGTGCGAAGAACCCTATCTGCATCACTTGCTCAAAATCGCCAGAAATCAGCGGGGTATATGCGAAAAGCAATGGAACAATATATAACCCCTTTGCGATTTTCCAGCTTTCAAAACCCGTCGCCATTGGTTTGGACCCAGCAATGCCAGCGGCGGCAAAAGCCGCAAGGCAGACAGGGGGCGTAACGTTCGAATCTTGGCTCAGCCAAAAGATGATCAAATGTGCCGTGAGCAGGAACGTTGCCTGCATCGCTGGATCGACCAACACTGGCCGGATCGTCACAGCGATCTCGAAAGGTATATTGCGCATCAGCTCCCACGCTTCCGCGTTCGTCATGCCTTCGGCAACCTTAGAAGCGAGAGGGTGATCAACTAAGAAAAACAGGCCCGATTTAGCAGGATCGGAAATGCCTGCCACTAACTGATCCACAATGATGCCGTCCGCCAAAATACCAGCCAACGCAGGGGCAGTCAGTATCGCAAGGATGATGTAGGCCGCAGTTACAGGCAGCCCCATTCCAAGCACCAATGACGCGATTGCAATTAGAATGATCGCCAGTGCAAGCGACCCCTGCGACCATTGCGCAATCATCAACGAAAACCCATTACCTACACCACTGGTCACAATCGCGTTGTTCATTATCCCAATCGCTGTCAACAAAATCGCCGTCATAATCGCGGACTTGATGCCAAACGCCAGCGCTTCAGAGATCTTTGAAGGCCCCATGTTCACAGGTTTGAAAGTTCCTTTGGGCGTCAAACGCGTTAGAACCGCTGTTGCCCACGATGTTATGATGACAGCAGCAATTGCAAAACATGCTGCGTAAGCTGGCGTCACCCCTGTCAGCAATAACCAAATCATCACAGCCAACGGGATCACAAATACAAGTGCGCCAGAAATTAATTTGGCCCGGTCAACCGTCAAGTCAATCTCTGCGCCCGCATCATACTTCACGGCCTCAATCCGGACAATGAACGCGACGGACAGAAAATACAGGATCGCAGGCACGACTGATACGGCAACAATCGTGCCATAAGGAATGCCCGTGTAGCTGGCCATAACGAACGCACCCGCACCCATGATTGGTGGCATCAACTGCCCCCCTGTCGATGCGGCTGCCTCAACACCCGCGGCGAATTTCGGGCGGAACCCGTTGGCTTTCATCAGGGGGATCGTGATCACGCCGGTCGACGCCGTATTAGCAATAGCAGAACCCGATATCGTGCCAGTCAGCGCAGATGAAATTACAGCTACAAATGCGGCTCCACCTTTGATGCGTCCGGCCACGACCTTTGAAATTTCGATCACGAAATTACTTGCACCTGACACAACTAAGAAGCCGCCGAAAATCATAAACAGCGTGATATTGCTCACAGAGATTTGCGCCAAAACGCCAAATAGCCCTTCGTCGTTGTACAATGTGCGGAACAAGACATCATCCAAAGGTAAACTGGCAGACCGAAAAACACCGGGCAGCATCGTGCCCAGAAACAAAATATAACTTAGTGCGAGGACAATCAGGACCGGGATAACCCATCCCGCAACGCGGCGCGACAGATCTATACATGCGAAAATAACAATCAAACCAGCGGCCCAATCCGCCAAGGTGAATTGCCAGCCCTGCCCCGTTACGGCCAGTGATCGTTCATACAGCCCTGCTTGACCATAAGCCACCCAAAGCGCTGAGCCTGCCACAATTACACCGTAGATAATGTCAAAGCCCCATGCCCAACTCTCATTGGACCGCTTTCCCCAAGGGCTGATGGTAACAGAGGCCAAGAAGGCAAATCCGGCAAAGTGAATAGCGTTTTGCCACAAGCCCGGTTCTGTCAAATATACGTTCGTCAGAACGTGCCATATGGCAAAAACGAGTGCGAATATCAGGATCAATTGCCGCGGCCCCCAAACGCCTTTGGGCATAGCTAACAGCGACGCGCGTGGATCCTCGGTTATATGAGTTGCGTCTGACATGGTGTGGTCTCCCCCCACTGATCGTAAAAAGGGCCGCCAAATTTTGACGGCCCATTCGATAATTTGTTTAGTTTATTCTGCAATCAGGTTTGCTGGAATTTCCAAACCCATTTCTGTGTAATACCGCGCTGCACCAGGGTGCAGTGGCGCTGGCAAACCAGCCATGGCTACTTCAAGCGCCATCGCGTTCGTCGCAGGGTGGATGGACTGCAAAAACGGCAGGTTTTCATACATCGTTTTGGTCAGCAGATAGACATGCTCTTCGTCTACATCCGCATTCACCGCCAAAAAGTTGGGTTGTGCGATTGTGTTGATGTCAGCTTCTTGACCTGGGTATGTGCCTGCTTCGATCGTGTACGGCACCCAAAGGTTACGTCCGGCATCCATCGCCGCGGCTTCTTCGGCAGTGACGTCAAGAATGGTAAACCCACCCTCATTGGACGCCATCAAACGCGTGATCGCACCTGTTGGTGGACCCGCTGGAATGCCCGCTGCAACAGCTTGACCGTTGGCCAGTGCATCAGCTGTTGGGCCGTATCCCGCAGAAATATTTGTGAACTGGTCGAGCGATAGGCCCAGACCTTCCAATAGGACAGAATTTGATCCGATTGTACCGGAATTATCTCGGCCCATGCCAACTGCCTGACCCGTCAACGCGGATAGATCTGCGACGGTTCCTGTCGTAGCATATTCAGTCGCAACGACGAATTGCTCAACGTTCTGCCACAGCATAGTTACAGAACGTAGGTTTGTTTGTGGTTCTGTGATGGGGCCAGTCCCCGTAACCGCATACGAACCAAACAAGCCCTGCAAGATTGCGAAATCAGCTGTACCTGCCGACAACGCCTGAACATTAGCGCCAGACCCGGCAGAGTTAACAGCAGTTAGTGAAAAACCTTCGCCCGGCAAAAGGCGAACTTTGGACAAAGTTGAAATTGCAGTGCCAACGGGGTGATACGTTCCGCCCGTGGATGCTGTATTCAGTACGTAGTCGGCGTCTTGTGCAATTGCGCCATTAGCCGCAACAAGGCTGGCCCCTAGAACGAGGGCTTTAAACATTTTCATCGGTGATCCTCCCAGAATCGATAGCGTCGCGTGTCTGCGACGTGCACGCACCATGTACGAAGTGTGCAAAAGGGAGGGATGAAGGAAAACGCAGGATTGCAAAAAGATGCCTGCGGATTTCCGCAGAGCCCTTATTCGGACAACAAGGCCCCCTTGTCCAAACCTAATTTGACGATCTTTTCGTTTAATGTGCGTCGTCCAATGCCTAGTACCGCCGCGACATCATCCATGCGTCCGTTTTCATTTCGCAAGGCTCGGCTGATAACTTCGCGTTCAAACGCAGCGACAGCTTCGCGTAAGGTTTCGGGAACCGTAGGTGTAGATGACTGCAAAGCTATTGCCTGACGCACAGAGCCCCCGCCACGCTTCTGTGCCAAGACACGTCTTTCGGCAACGTTTTGTACCTCACGTACATTTCCGGGCCAGTGATACGATAGCAAAACTGCTATATCATCTGGCGTTAGGTCAGGGGCTACGACACCGTAAATCGTGCTAAGTCGATCCGCATAGTGTCGAAATAACAGCAAAACATCCTCTCCCCGATCCGCCAAATTTGGCAACGAAATGACCAAAGTGTTAAGTCGAAACATCAGGTCTTCGCGAAAGGTTTTTTCTTCGACCGCCTGCATTATGTCGCTTGAACCAGCCGACACGACACGTAGGTCAACATTTTGTATCGTCGCCTCACCGATGCGTTGATACTGTTTTGTCTCTATCGCGCGCAGCAATTTCGACTGTGTTTCATATGGCATCGACCCGAGCTCGTCCAAAAACAGAGTACCCCCGTCCGCATCACTCAGCAGGCCATTGCCACCTGCGGCGGTACCGAAGACCGTTTCTTCAAACCGCTCTGGCGGGATCGCGGCGCAATTCACGGCGACAAAAGGTGCTTTGGGATCTCGCCCGAGATCATGCAACGCGCGCGCAACAAGTTCCTTGCCTGTCCCAGTCTCCCCAAGGATCAGAACATTGGCGAGACTGGTTGCAAAATCAAAAATTTGATCACGGGCCGCGATAATATGCGGGCTATTTCCGATCAGCACCCGTTCAAGATCGGCCAATTCAACTAGGCGATCCTGTAGCAATGCGGTGTTGTCCAAAAGCCGTTTCATTCGGACCGCGTTCTTTAGTATTCCCAACAATCGGCGCGGCTCGAATGGCTTTTCGATAAAGCTATATGCCCCATCCTGCAGCGCACCAACAGCCATCGGAATGTCGCCATGAGCAGAGATCAACACGACAGGTACATGGGTGATATCACGCACTTTGGTCTGAAATTCCAAACCGTCCATATTGGGCATCCGCACATCGCTTAGAATTGCGTCAGGTTGGCTCGAGTGCAGTGCCAACAAACCTTCTGCCCCATCGCGGGCAACATCCACGTTATAGCCCGCGCTTTCTAGCAAGTGGGTCAAGGATGCCCGCATTTCTGAATCGTCATCTACGACAAGAATTCTACCTATGGTCATGTGCTTAATCCTTGAATGGGCAATGTCACCACAAAAACCGCGCCCGCTTCGCTGGGTTCAACTTTGAGTTCCCCGCGATGGTCACGCAAAATTTCGGCAGTAATCGCGAGGCCAAGCCCCATACCGACACCCGATGGTTTCGTGCTGAAAAATGGTTCTTGCAGGTCCTTTAGGTTGGCACCGCCCAACCCTGACCCGTTGTCGCGAATACGGATATCGATTGTGCTGTTCTGGACTTCAGTATCGACATAGATTTGGGGCTTGGCGACCTGCCCAACGGCGTGCAACGCGTTTTTCAATAGGTTTGTCATGACCTGTTCCAGCTGGATTTTATTGCCGTGTACTAAGATATCTTGCAACGGTTGAACCACATGTAACGCGACACCCGCAGCATCAATATCGCTGCGTAAAAGGTTCACAGATTCCTCTAATACATCTGCCAATAGGACATCCGTTTTTCGATCTGGCTTGCCGCGTGCGAAATAGCGAAATTGCATCGTGATAGCTTCCATACGATCAACCAGCTTGTTCAGACTATTGGCCGTTTTTCGCGATGTAATTTCACCGCCGATGTCCGCCGCGACCAGATGGTTTCTAAACGCACTGATCGGCTGCCCCAATTCGTGGGTCACAGATGCTGCCAAGTGGCCAAGTGCTGCGAGTTTTGCACTTCGGGCCAATTCCGATTGAGCTTGTTCCAACCGCTTGTTGGTTTCCACGAGCGCTTTTCGTTGACGTTCCGATGTTGCGTAAGCAGTTTCGATACGCAGAGAACGCAAGAACGTAGCGAAACCAATCAGTAAGGCGATAAAGCCCCCAAAAACCACAGTCGCTACAAACGTTTGGTTAGCTATGGCCGATTGTGGTTGCAGATAGAACACCTTCCATCCCCGCCAATCAGCAGCCCCTTGAGCGACGATATAGTCTTGGCCTTCGAAACCAACGCGGCCTGCATCTTTTTCCGTCCATGCTAAGGGCGCCAATGATTGGTCCCCAAACTGCCGACTTTCTAGAATACGCCGTTGGGTTGAAAGCGGCAAAGCACCAAGAGGGCGGTATAACCAATGAGGGTTGGACGCCAAAACAACAACTCCATCGCCGTTCACCGCGATGACAACTTCATTGTCGTTTTCCCAAGACCGCTGAAGTTCACTCACATCAAGCTTTATGGCAATGACACCCCGTTCTGTTCCCGATGCAAGATTTGCAGGTTCCGCTACGAAATACCCTGGACGTCCCGATGTCGCACCAATCGCAAAATAATCACTTCTCTTTCCGGCCAATGCTTCTTGGAAATAAGGACGAAAACCATAATTCTGTCCCATGAAACTATTGGGTGTTCCCGCGTTCGACGCGGCCAGAACAACACCGCTTCTATCCATTGCATAGATTGCCTCTAGCCCTGCTTGATCGGCAAGTTGCGATAACTGGGCATTAATACCGACAGAAACATCAATTGGATTCAGACCGTCAAAGTACCGCGGATTTCGGGCCAAAACAAAAGGGAGGTGTTGATGCTGACCAAGAACATCATTCAACTCACGCAGATAGAACGCCATTTGGGACGACGCGGATTGCGTTTCTTGTTGAGTAAAGTACCGATTGGACGCGAAATAGATCGAAATTGTCGCCAACAATACCGTAACGACCAGAACGCCAACGATGCTTTTGCGCATCCGCGATGGTGATCCTTCATAATGGCGTTGTTTCGTCATGATATCCTCCGCTCCGAGATACTCTGACGGAAGCTTCTCTGGTGTAAACACATCACCCTGGCTTGATCAACGTCACCTTGCGGATTTCCGCAGGGCCTGAATTCACTGAACGCACCGTATTTCAGGTATTTGGGTACCCCTAAATAGTTTCATCAAGCCTGCCTGACCTTCCAATCGGAAGTGTCTTTCAACACTTGGAAGGCTAAACGGGGAAAGCAGAAAAATGATCAAACGCGCGCGCGTTGTTGATCGAACGCCCGGTTCCCTACGGGTCATGTTCCTCAGCTGTAACCTCAAGGTAGCCTTGCTTTTATGAAGCCAGCCACTAGCGCAATCCAGTGCGATATACGTTGAAAGACTTTGGGCTAACACGGTGTGTTCACCTCAGATGAGGCCGACAATGACGCCAAGCTCGCCCACTCCAGTGTCGCCCGAGGTGCCGATCAACCTCAAGATAGCAACGTTCGTCTGCGCAGTTACTCGGCATAAAATACTCTCGAAGATAGCCTCATGTATCCGTGCTTTTGCGCAACTTAGCGGGCGCCGCCCTGCCCCAAACAGCGCCAATTGCTACTAAATGGAACGAAAAAAGCAAGCAAACAACTGGCCCCAGTTAGGGCCAAATAGGCATGCGCCTGCACCCCAGGTTAATGCGCTCGTTCAGGCTATTCTGCACAGACTGGCCCAAACGAGGCCCGCTCTTTTGGGCGGGAACGAGACCTTGGCTGCGGGCGTAAAGTCGTTATCAAAGTGAGATCGAGCGAACACTGCTGCATAGAATTGTTTCAGAAGCGCCCTGTGAGTCTTGTACCGCTTCCACTCAGTGGTAGGTTCTATTCGCAGATGTTCTCATCAATGAAACAATTCGAACCTATGCAGCCATCCCAACCCTCGGATTTGATCGATTTTGAACGCTCGCCAAACGTGCCTTCAATAATTTCTATTGAAACTATTTTGTCAAAACGAAAAATTCGTTCAGACTCGTAGTCTCGACCGTTGGTACAGCCGCGGGTCTGCCATCCATGCAAGTAGAGCTGGCCGTTGTTACCGATCGCAACTTGATGAACGTCCAGAAGTCTAGGAAGACAGCCCTTTGATGCATCTTCATCATATACTAACTCAACAACCCGCCCGGTCTCAGCGGCCTCACAAAGCTGCTCTTCGTATTCTTCTTGCGCTAACAAAGGGAAGACTGGGACAATGGTGAAAACCAGTGCCATTGATAGAAAAGAAAATTGCACGTGGTGTCTCCTGCCCAATTGGTTCGCTTGAAGTAGTACCATTGCCAACAAAGCTCCGCAAAACAACACTCTAAGCAAACACTCGACAAGTATCGCGTACCTGAACAAACTTTAACATCGACAATCAGCTTTGGTCACAAATTGTGCAAACACACCATGAAGGCGATCGCGAAAAGCGCCACCGCAACCTAGTCGCGTTTTATGATCACGTATTGCTGACTTGACAGTTCAATTCAGTTGACTTCGATTTGTTTAATCTAAGCTATAAACAGCAATATATTCACGTACTGTTTTTGGTAAATTAATAATGATTGATAATAAGCCACAGGATCGGCGCAAGCTGGCCAGTGACGATGACTGGGAAGAAATCATAAGCCGCGTCTATGACGTGGCGCTTGATCCGTCGCGCTATGAAACTCTGCTTGATAAATGGGAAACGACCTTGGGTCCGACGCGTTCTGGTGGCCTTGAAGCGCCATCCATTGACGATGCATATATTCTTGGGCACTTTCACCGTGCGTCCGAAGTCCTAGAGCGCACTGACGTAGCCGCAGGACCGTCCGAGATTGGCCTTCTAATGGCGCAGTTCGAGTCTATGGCGGCGGTGATCATCGACAGAAACTTGGCTGTACTTGAACTGAACGAAGCGGCGGCAAAAGTACTGCGCAGCTCCAAGGGCGCGGCCCTAGCGCGGATTTCGCTAGATGAGATGGATCGCGCAGCTCTTTCACGGCAATGCGCCCGGATGCTTTCAGGGGAAGGTCCTGTTTCCTCGGTGTTTCGCGTGCGTGCTGCAGATGAAGGGCACTTCATCGTTTTCCATATGAAACGGGTCATATTGTCAGAGGGCGAACCCATTGTTGTTGCAGTAACGTCGGATTTAAGTTGGCCGGTTGGCTTTGGTGATATTCTGAGCACCGCTTTTGGTCTAACAAAGGCTGAGGTGGAAATCGTTCGCCTCTTGGTCGAATGCTGTTCGCTGAAAGAGATCGCTGAAACCCGTGGCCGATCTGTTGAAACCGTGCGCGGTCAGCTCAAGACGATCCTTGGCAAGACCGAGACAAGGACCCAAGTGGAACTGGTGCGCCTTGCGATGTCTATGATGGATATTGCAACGCTGACGACTGAAACCAATCCTGGCCCTCGTATTATTTCCGAAGGATTCGAAGCACTTGATGCCGTCCCTTTTATCACCGTCGATGCACCAAAAGGCCGCTCTCTGGACTATCTAATCTTGGGTGATCCTGAGGGCACTCCGATCCTGTACTTGCATATGGATTTTGGCTTTGTTCGTTGGTCAGCCTCGGCCGAGCGCTCAGCAAAGGAACAAGGGCTAAAGATCATCGCACCGGTGCGAGGTGGTTTTGGAAATTCATCGCCGGTAGCGAAGAAGGCGGAGTTTGGCCAACAGGTGGCTCAGGACTTATTGGCCGTTTTGGACGCTGAGAAAACGCCTCCATGTCCTGTTCTCGCAATGGGCGCTGACCATCTTTTCGCGGTAGAGCTTGACCTTCTACGACCTGGACAAGTGACCGCTGTTGTTGCGGCAGGTGGTATTTTCCCGTTTGTTAGGCCGCAGCAGTATGAGCGAATGCATAAATGGCATCGGTTCATTCAGGCAGGTGCACGTTACACCCCACAGGTATTACCATTTCTTGTGAAAGCAGGGTTCCATTTGGCCAAGCGCGGCGGCAAACGCGCATTTGTACATTCTGTTTTTGGGGATTCTCAGGCTGACATCGATACATTTGAGGATCCCGAAGTCTTCGAGGCAATGATCACGGGCTCTGAAATCTGCCTTTCGGAGACCCATAACGCCCATGACGCCTTCGCGCGGCAGGCGTTATTTGAGCACAGTGATGCGGCGACGGATCTTGTGCGCAAAAGCGAAGGCCGCTTTCCGTTTATCTCATTCAACGGTGCGCAAGACCCAGGCGTACATAGAGATACCGTAGTTGAATTTTCGGAAGACTACCCGTGGATCGACTTCCGATTGTACGAAGACGCTGGCCAGTTGATCTTTTTTCGCCACTGGCAAGATTTGGTCGAGGCCACAAAGAAATATCTCTGAGATCTGTTTTTACCCCATATGGGGGATTTCTTGTTGCCAAACTTCCGACACATTCAGTGTCATTGAAGTAGCAAAGTATATAACGATGACGTTTTTTACCTCCCTAGAGTTCGATCAGCTCCTTCGTGGAGCAGGGCTATTAGGGTTTTTTTTCTACATGGCTAGTTTTGCCGCGTTGCAGTTCCGAGTGATTGAAGGCCAAGGCCTAATATATCCAGCATTGAATGTATTAGCAGCGTCTCTTGTTCTCGCCAGCCTGGCGGTCGAATTTAATCTGGCGTCTGTCCTTACTCAGATTAGTTGGATCGTCATTGGCTGTGCGGGGATATCCATACGCTTGGCCAAAACGCGTTCACCTCAGCAAGTCATCGATTATCAGAACGCTCGCCGTATTGGGTTTGCAGAACAAAATACGTAACCTGAATTAGGGGGGCCGGTTAAATAGTTAGGAATAGAAACACTTTGGTGTCACATGGTGTCTAAAGTTAGATATCAACAGCCAATTCATTGGTCATCGCTCCGAAAAGCTACTCTAGGGTTCAGCAAAGTCTGTTTTCGCATGCTGTAATTCAGCATTGGAACAAATATCGAGATGGCGGCTTTTGGGCCGTTCAGTGCCTCAATCTACTTTCAGCTTTCTGACGCGCCTCAAACCGTTCCCAAACATGCATCCGCCCCTTCTGTCGTGCATCAGCAAGCCAGAGTTTTTTTCGAATACCCTCAACTTCGAACTGCCCGTAGTGCCCACCTGAAAATTTGGGCCAGTCGATTGCTAGACCCTGTCTCACTAGTTCTGCCGACAAATCTCGACCGTCGGGCAAATAGCACTTTGCAACCGTCCGTCCATATTCGTCTTCATCTGTGATTTCGGCGCGTATTCGGTTGCCCTTGCACAACTTCACCATCGCCCACTTAGATTTTTGCCCATAAGGGTGGTTCAGCTCTGGTGCATCAATCCCGTAGAGACGCACTTGTGTCTTCTGGATCGTAATCGTATCGCCGTCCGTCACAAACGCAGGTCCCTCCAGAACGCGCGCAGTTTCTACAGCTTGAGCCTTCGATGCATCGAACGCCCCGCCAGTTGACCTCAGCTCGCTTTGCGACGGCTTCGTACTCATAGGTGGGCCGGTTAAGCCGCGACCTGCTCTATAGGCAAGCGTATCCTCAAATGGTTTCTTTGGAGGAGAGTAACGAGGCCGAAAAAACAACCTCCAAATTGACTTAAGCATTTGAGGGACAACTTAACTGTTAACGGTCAATATGCAGCTAAAAGGTCACGGAGGCCCCGAAGAGTCAATCTTAGGGTGAGCGAAACATTACAACACTTTGTCGACGTGAATGGTCCGAGCCGAAAGTCCCACAAGACCAGACCTTGACCGTGATTCCACCTCCACACCCGCTTTCCGGCTTCCGATAAGCTTCCAGATTTTTGACGCACTTCTCCAGCGAGCAACGATGCAGCATAAGTCACTGAATTATAAAGTTAAATGGTGCCCCCACACGGACTCGAACCGCGGACCTACTGATTACAAATTATTATTTTACCCATTTCCAAGAGTTCACACAACTGAACATATCTGAAATTTATACTATACTTATTAACATGTTACGTGATTTCACCTTCACATACTTGAACATAGATTCATGCCCATATACTCTCGATTAAAGAGACTAAAAAGAGACTAAACTATGAAGCTGCGGCTCACTGATATGGCAGTGAAGAAGATTAACCTGCCCGAAAGCGGACAAGTTACGTATTGGGATGAAAGCACCCCAGCCTTTGGCTTGCGCTGTTCAGCGAAGAGTAAATCTTTCGTTGTAATGTTCGGTGAGAAGCGAAGACTTAAGACCCTTGGCCGCTATCCCGCCTTGTCCCTTGCTGACGCCAGACGCGATGCAAAGCAGTTCCTCTCCGAAGCCTCATTCGGCAAACATCAAGAAGTCAGGGTGTCGTTTGAGGTGGCTAAGGACCGCTTCATTACTGACTGTGAGAAGCGCCTGCGTCCCATCACAGTCAGAGAATACAAACGGCACCTGAACTTTTTCGGCTTCAAGAAGGACTTGGCTCAGCTTGAACGCGCTGACGTGTATCGAAAGCTGGATGAACTCTCAGAGACCCCGACCAACCAGAACTACGCCTTCACCGCCCTCAAGGTCTTCTTCAATTGGTGCGTCCGAAATCAGTACATGACCCACAACCCAATAGCCGCAGACAAGAAGCCAGCACGTTTGAAAAGTCGTGACCGCATCTTGGACGATGATGAACTCAAGGCGCTTTACAGCTACGTCAGAACCAACCGCAGCCTTTTCCACGATATGGTCGCTCTTCTCATCCTTACAGGACAGCGCAGAACGGAAATTGGGCATCTGCGTTGGGACGAGATTAATGACGGCCAACTCCACCTGTCCGAAGAGCGCACCAAGAACCATCGTTCACACACACTGCCCCTGCCCCCAACCGCGATGCACATCCTAGAGACACGTGAAGGCGAAGGCATCTATGTGTTTGCAGGCAAAGACCCTATGAAGCCGTTCAATGGCATCAGGCGTGTCAAAGAGGCATTGGACAAGGCGGTCGATATTGAACACTTCACCCTGCACGACCTGCGGCGCACCCTTTCATCGAATATGGCGCGGCTAGGTGTACCCATTCATGTGACAGAGAAAATCCTCAACCACCAAAGCGGGTCGTTCGGTGGTGTAGCAGGCATCTACAATCGGCATTCATATCTGCCTGAGATGAAAGAAGCGCTTGAACGCTACGATGAATGGTTGGAAGTTCTGATTGCTTAATCGGCCTTATCGCCCTCACGCTTGAGCCACCTAGAAATTGAATCCTGTAGCATCCAATCCGAAGGAGCACTCACGCAAGGTTCATCATCGCCCTCCTTGGTGAAATGGCACCATTCTTCGTCATCCGTAACCCAAGAACCGATAATCTCCCCATCTGGCAATAAGACGTCGCCTCGATGGACGCCATTGTGATACCCGAGCATAATTGTCCCCTCGCGCAGCATTGCGCCTTGTTCATCAATGAGGGCGCAAATTGTCAGGTACTGGCCACGCACCGCATCGACAGATGGACCATCAATCGTACAATTTTCGTACCCGTCATACTTCAATGTTCCGACAAATTTTGATCCATCCTCGTTGCTTCGAATTTCGCATGTCAGATTGGGATGTTCGTCTAATATTTCTTGTGCGCTCATATGCTTATCAAAATCTCTGAATTTCACTCTATGATTGTATTTGCGCACCCAAAGGCATAGTTTCAATAGCACTCGGACCGAGGTTCAACCTCAGCTCGGGGCATCGCGATGCTCCTTATTCAAGGAGATATCGTGATGAAAATACTGTCGAAGAAGGCGCTCAAAGAGTTGGTTCTCTACTCCCCACAGCACGTTGCTCGACTGGAAAAGGCAGGCAAATTCCCCAAGCGGGTAACGCTGGGCCCTAACCGTGTTGGGTGGGTGGAACAGGAAGTCTTGGATTGGCTTGAAGAGCGTTTACTCGCTCGAGAGTAAACACATGCTTCTTTGGAGCATGGGCGGCCCGAGGTGCACACTCGGGTCGTCATCAAAATTTAGGAATGAATATTGTTAGCACGATTAAGAGTTTGGGCGGTTTCAACGGACGGATTTTGGAAAGCAAGAAGTTGGTTTTCGCGGCAGTTGTTTCGGGCTGAAAAGCTAAGACATGATGGCACCTCAGGGGTAAGAGCGCAGGTTCAGAAGTCTAAGATTGGCTGGCAGCTAATCTGGATTGGCCTGAAAAAGTTCCTCTTCGTTGGGTTGGCTTTGTTTGCATTGGAATACGGTGAGCATCGCATAGTCGATGAGTTTCAGCTCACAAGCTGGCCTGATGTTTCCACACACGACGAATACAACGGACAACTTGAATTTTATGCCGTACTCTTAGCCGCAATTTTTTCGATTTATTTTGCCACCATCGGTATCATTCTCAGCACTGGTTACGCCAAATTGAACCGAAAAATCGTCAGCCTGTTGATTGGCGAACAAGTCGGCAACTTATACACTTCAACCCTCATCTTCGCGACCGCCTTTTGTCTCACGGTCACAGCCATCAACATCTTTGGTCACCAAACAGGGCTTGCAGTATATGTGGTTTCTAGTTGCCTGACTGTGTTATCTGTCTTAACGCTCTTCCCAATCGGTCGGAGATTGTTTGAATTCTTTGAGCTCACACCGTTGATTGACGGTGAGATTCTTCCAAAAATCGCCCAGCACATTGAACGGGTCGCTCAAGACAGGAACTCAATTTCCTATCAGAACCACTTTTCCCAGTTGGCTAGAACGAAGCTGAAGCAACTCGATTTCATCAACGAAAGACTCCAAGGCGAGCAAAGCAAAGTTGAGCAAAATCTACCACTTCTAACCAACAGGTACTCGGGCCTGCTAGCCTACTACTTGAAGCAGAAGCACAAAATTCCAGAGGATAGCTACTGGTTCCCACGGGTTCAGTTTCATCCAAACTGGTTCTTAGCTGGCGATTCAGCGACTTCAATAGCTCTCCAAACTAGTTCTCAAATCACACCTGAAGAACGACCAGATTTAGACTGGCTTGAAAGTGCAGCCCTCGAAAAGATTCACCATCATCTTGAACGAGCACTCAAAGCAAAGAAGTGGGAGCTTTCACTTCGGCTGGTTTCAGACCTCCAGCACCGCGCGTCTGTGTATGCTCATGGACTATATTTTCAGACAGGGTTGGACGATTTCGCTGCCGTACGTCTTTTGCTTGAACAATACTTGCCAGAGCTTGACAGCAAGAATAGTGAAACGTCGAAACACGCAATTGCATTGGCTGATACTTGGGCCGCAAGCGCTCAAAATTTCTTCCTTGAGACGCTGCGCAGGATACAGACCTTTGACAAGGAATTGATGCGGTTTTTCGCAGAAGATGACTGGTCGTTTGCCGCAAGCAAGAATCTTCCTGCCTTTCTACAGGTCAAAATTCGCCCACTTCAAAAGCGGATAGTCTTTGAACAAAAGATTGAGCAGCGTCGCTTATCCCGACCAAAGTACTTGCAGCAACTTACTATTAAAGCTGCTTTGGAGGAGTACTTCAAAATCGTCGAAACCGTCGCGGATTTCGAAAGTACTGAACTTCCGAAGTTTGCCCAGACCCTTGTGGCATCAGGACACCCAGCAGCGGCAACTCAAGTGGTTTTGAGCACCCTCCATTCCAACTGGAAACTGCCAGGCTGGTACGATGACTTGGAACGGTTGTTTTCGCGGTACGCTGAGTACCGGCTATACGATGACGAAATGTACAAGATTCCAACGTTGGATTTTGAAAAACTTCAGAACCAATTTGAAGTCCAGCGTAGTGAATTGATGAAGCTCTTGTCCGACAAAAATTTGGGGAGTCATCTGTTTGCTTCACGTGCCCATGACACAAGCCTACCTGACCACTTTGGACAGACATATTTCGTACTTGCCAATGAGTGCCTCAACGCGCTTCACCAGAACGATGAGGAAGTGTTGGAACGTGTTTTCCAGACTTTCTTTGGATTGGCGTTTCTAGCGGCAAATTTCAAGTTCACAGACCCTGACTTGGACGTAAACCAAGAGTTTCGTCTTCATCTTGTATCAAGTGCGAACAAAGACCTAGCGACGCTTTTAGGGTATTCGATTCTGTACGCTGAACATCATCAGAATAAGGCGCTCAAGACAATCCCAATGCAAATTTGGGAAGGCTTGTTAGAAGCCGCAAAGGACCGCAAAGGGTATCTGGAAAGAACGATGCTGTTGAGCGACAGCAGGAGCTTTAGCATGAACGCTTCCCCAAGGAGCTTGATTAGAACCGAGTGGAAGATGAAGTTCGAAGCCCTGTTGCGAGATGCAGGATACAACGACCGTTATTCCTCTCATGGACCGAAGCACCCAAGCCATATCGTCGACGAATTTAGAGGTGGCTACTACAGCGCCAGCGACGTCTTCTTTGCGTTGCACGTGCTAGATGAGGTGGACTTGTCAGAAGATAAAATCAATTACCGAATCACCAGTTTCAAGTCGCAGATTGAGCAGCGAAAAGGAGAGGCAGAATGAGAGTTTCTCGCAATGCTCCTGAGTTTTTTGTCAATCATGAAATTTTACCAAATGCGTTGGAGGCGTTAGTTTTTCGTCCCGTTGACCGAATGGGAAACTTCAATCAAAACATGTTCAACGACGACTTCCACAACATGTTCTTTGGCAGCTCGCGGAGAGACGCGAACACGTTTCGGATTACATCAAATAATCAAGAGCTGCAGGACCAGTTGTTGGGAGCATTCGTCAGCAGGCACAGCTATTCGGGTGGGCATTCCATTGTCGAGGAGCTAGTCGAAGAGGTGGTTCAAAGCCTCATTTACTACGGTAAAGCAGTTTACATTCTGCAAGAGTATGAGGATGAAGGTCAGTATTTCCGCGCCGTCCCCGCCAACTCAGTCTTCAGATTTATGAGCTTAGTTTTTCAATATTTGCCTCGACGTGTTAGGCGGAACTGGGACCGCGATGACGAAATCTTGCGGCGCGAAGTTCGTTTTCTGAGACGCAAGCGCCTCCTCATTTTTGATTGGAAGAGTTCTGTAAGGAGGAAGGTGCGTTACCAAAATCGCATCCTTAAGACGTTGGACAGGTATGCCCATGATGGTGGGGCAAAGCATATGCCTCGGCCAACACATGAAAACCCAAACCCGAAGAACTATTTTGACTTTCGCGTGTGGAAGAAAACGCAAGACGAAGCGCTGTTTACTGCCACTCGGCCTACAGGTTGGAGCGGAAGAGCATCGTCACATCCCGACCGTTCAGACTTCTTTATCTGTCATCGCCTTATTAGATTTAGAAAGCTTCAAGTCGAACTTGCAACCCATGTTCTGGAAACACTCAGCGACCAGCTAACGGATATTGGGAAACAGGAAGATGGAAATTTCCAACTCAGCGTCGAGTTCAGCGATGAATATCAGAGCATTGACGAGTTGGAAGAGCTGGAACGCCGATTAGAACGCGAAGAGGTCAATTTTGGGGAAATACTGGACTATTGCTACCAGTCCTAAGATGCATATCCCTGTATATGCATCTTGCCCCTCAAGCTATATGCCAACAACCAATCACATAGCAGACCATACCTTGTCAGATTTCCTTTGCTGTTCAATCTGACTTCTTCATCATTTCATGATGAAGAAGTACTCAAGGAACACAACTCAAAGCTGTTGAATTTCTTGACCTGAATCTACTCATCTGTTTTCAATTGTGGGTATATTTTCAAAGGGGAACAACAGTTTATGAACTTACTTTTCAAAAGGACTCAAAAGACAGGTAGACGAGTCATTTTCAATCTTTGGGCGAAAGCAGAATTGACCGAAGAAGAGACCAACCTCATTCGCAAGTACAAGCTCGACAGTGCTGTCATCATCGACGCCATCCAGCCTAAGCTCATCCGCCATACCATCATCGCGGGATTGGTTGGCTTCTTCGGCAGTGCGTTTGTGGTTGCGCCAATTCTCATGGCCGTCACGCGTTCGTTTAACCTGCCCACCCACGTGACCATTGCTCTTTTGGGCAGCCTGACTGTCGGCTTCCTGTACTTTCAGAAGAAGCGCGAAACCATCTACGTCAAAGACCTCTTGCATGGCCGCACCTTCAAGTGCCGCTCCATCATCGAACTGGCACGAAAAGAAGCCCATCTGGAAGCCATCACGGGTTACTTCCGCCAAGTGGTCGAAAGCGCCAAACACTGGGGTGGAACCGAAACCAAACCCATCGAACCCTTGCCACCAGAAGAAGCCAAGCGCTTCATTCTCTCAGGCCCCATGCTTTGATATGCCGTTGCATCTTGGAGCGCGTTTCCACGCGCTTGTAAACAGCATCGGCAAGCCGTCCGAACATAGTGAGTTGGTCAAGCTGTATGAAGAAGCTGAGACCAAGCTGAAATCCGCAAGGGTGTTCTCGGTTGAAGAGCGCGGTCGCTTTGCAAGGGACATCGCCCAGACCGTCACGGTGGCATTGAATGTCACAGAAGACCCCAAGAAGGTCGAAACCACTATTCGGCTGGTGGCAGGTCTCATTGAGTACGAGGGCGTCTTTGACTTGCCCTATGTCGATACCAAGCATCCTTTGCCGACCGCCAAGACGTGGGAAGTGCGCGAGGTGGTGGAACGCCAGCTTCAACTTGCTACGCAGGTCGATGCAGTGCGCTCGCAACTGGGCGACTTGAGCTACGAAATTCTGCGTCGTGTTTGGGGCACCGTGCCTGACAGCAATGGCGCAGGCGGCATTCGGGTGCGTTCCCAGCTCATCCACCACATCCCCGACATCGGCAGCATGGTGCACCAATGCTCCGAACTGCCCTTTGCTAAGCCTCTGAATGAACCACTGGTGTTTAAGGATTTGCGCTCAACCCTTGAAGCCAAGCTCATCTTGGCCTCAGGGGGTAATCCCCATGACCCCAAGGTGTTTTCTCGTGCACCCAAATATGCAGAAGACTCAAACATCCAAAACCCCGATGAGCTGGTGCAGACATATTTGGGCGGCACACCCTTGGCCAATGTCTTTGGCGGTCACCTAGATTTTGAAATCCCGACCGCAGCCCGCTTTGAACACCACCACATCGTTGCGGGTTCAGGGCACGGCAAAACTCAGACGCTGCAATTTCTCATTGCCCAAGACATTGAAGCCGTGACCCGTGGTGAACGGTCAGTCGTGGTGCTGGACTCCCAAGGCGACCTCATCCGCAATATCTCGAACCTATCAGTCTTTGCCGAGGGCGGAGCCCTCCACGACCGCATCGTCATCATCGACCCGACGGACGTGGAATATCCCGTGTCCCTTAACTTGTTTGATGTGGGCCAAGACCGCCTATCAGGCTATGCGCCGCTTGAACGCGAACGGCTGACAAACAGCATCCTTGAGCTCTATGATTTTGTTCTGGGGACTTTGCTCGACGCCCAGATGACCCAAAAGCAATCAGTCATCTTTCGCTATGTCACGCGGCTGATGCTGCACATCCCGAACGCGACCATTCACACCCTGCGGGAGCTGATGGAACCCAATGCCGAGGTGAAGTTTGCTGATGATATTGCCAAGCTATCAGGCAGCGCCAAGCATTTCTTTGAGACCGAGTTTTCTAGCCGAGAGTTTGAACAGACTAAGCGACAGGTGCTACGCCGCCTATGGGGCATCCTTGAGAACCAGACCTTTGAACGTATGTTCTCCCACCCGCAGTCCAAGCTCGATTTGTTCCAAGAAATGAACGCAGGCAAAGTTATCCTCATCAATACGGCCAAAGACCTCTTGAAAGAGAGCGGCACAGAAATCTTTGGCCGCTTCTTCATCGCCTTCATCGCTCAAGCCGCCCAAGAACGCGCTGTACTGTCCGAGGCCCAACGACTGCCCACGATGGTCTACATCGACGAGGCCGCAGACTATCTCGACCGCAATGTGGGCCTTATTCTGTCTCAAGCACGGAAGTACAACGTCGGCATGGTCTTGGCTCATCAGTACATGGGTCAGCTCAGCCCCGCCCTGCAAGACGCCTTTGCTGCCAATACATCCATCAAGTTTGCAGGTGGCGTATCGGCAAAGGACGCCCGAACACTGTCGGGTCAGATGTATTGTGACCCACCTTTGATTGAAGCGCAGGGCAAAGGGTCTTTCGCCGCTCATATCCGAGGCGTGACGCAGCAAGCCGTGCCGATGCAATTTCCATTTGGTTTCTTAGAAGCCTTGCCGCGGATGGGCCCACATGAACGTGCAATGCTTCAAGACAAGATGCGTCGCGACTATGCCAACCATTATGCTGATTTGGGTGAACCAGACAAAGTTGACGAAGATCCACGCAAGCACTCAGATGCACCGACGCCGTATTGGTAATGGTAGAACGTAAGGCACAAGATAAACTTGGGCGTCGCAATCGCATGAAGCCCCAGTCAACGGGCAAGCGCATACGTTTGACCAAACGTGACCTATTGTGGATGCAGGCAATTCATCATCATGGCTCGCTTTCAACGAGCGAGCTCTTAGCGTTCTCAGGCGGTGACGCTCAAAACAAAGGTCGCGCTCAAAACCGTCTGACGGATTTGTTCAATGAAGTAGATACGCCGCACGAGGCCTCATATCTCACGCGGCCACCCCAGCAATTTGAGACCATTGATGCCCGTTACAACGAACTCATCTACCTACTGACCAAAGCGGGCGAACGGGCCCTCAAGGAAGCTGATATGTGGTCAGACTGGGTCCACAAGGCTGGTGGACCGTTCTGGCACCAACGCGAAGTAGCCAAAGTAACCGCTGGCGTAGAAATCGACTGCCTCAACCGTCCAGACCAGAACTACATCCAAGGCTGGAAGGTACTGGAACGCGCTCAAACCAAGCTGCGATACCCCGTCACCTTCAAAGACCCCAGCACGGGCAAAACCCTGACCCGCGACCTCATCCCTGACCAGCTCTACGGCATTGAATATTTGACTGATGATGGGCCGCGCTATCGCTTCTATGTCGTTGAAGTGGAGCGCGGCACAAACCCCAAGACCAGCAAGCAGGACCGCAAGTCAGTGGAACGGATGAAGGCGATGTATGACGTTTACATTGGTCACGGGAACTACAGGGAACACTTGGGGTTGAGAGCGCCGATGGTTCTAAAATGCTGGAATTAGCATCATGCAACCTTGTCTGGTTTCAGGAAATCCATAGAAATAATGTTAACGGGGTGTTTTCCAGCTCTGTCAAGCAGCGCATCAAGGCGGCTTTGCGAGTCTTCGCGTGACTTAGTAATCACCACGAAACCGCTACTGAAGGGTCCATCAATTGCCTTTCCAACCCATCGTCCGAGAAATATTTTCCGTGATGCATCGTAAGTAAAGTACATGATGCCACGACTCGTACTGTTCTCTTCTTTAGCGGCGTAATATTTTCCCATTAGGGTCTCGCCATGCGAAAACTCCAATTTACCCTTCCACTTGTACCCGCCCTTTGGATTGTCTGGGGAGGCTTCTTCATTCCACATCCAGACTTGGGAGCCACTTTGCTTAATGGTTATATTTTCAAAGTTTGGCGCTAACTCTCCGTCGGCTGCAGCTTGCCACAATGCAATCCAGTCCGTTCCCTCAAGACTGATGTCTTGATTGGCTTTCAGTTCCTTCCGAATTGACAGACGCTCGCGAGCAAATCGAATTCCTTCGCCAATCAAAAGTCCGACGACGAGAGAGACTACCGCCAGCAAAACCGGATTGCCGTTCAGAAGATTCAATAGTGTTTGTAGTTGAGTTGAAAGCCACGCTAGGACACTCTGCATGGCTACCTCGATGTAACTTCAGTAATCCACCCTGTGTAAGCAGGCAGGCCCGCGTCTACATCAACTTTCAAAATCTCAGGCACGTCGTATGAGTGCAGCTCTGAGATTTTCGTCTGGATTTCTTGATAGTCGGTTTCTCGGCACTTAATGAGCAACAAAATTTCGCCCTCGTTCTGCACCTCACCTTCCCAGAAAAAGTAACTCTCAATTGGAATAAATTGAATACAAGCAGCCAGCTTTGCTGTCAGTAGACCTTCGGCCAGCTTTTTTGCTTCATCTTTTCCGCCTGCAGTTGTAACAACTATTGCGGCGTCGGGTTTATCAGGGTTTGATGTCATGGTTAGATAATAAGATACAAAACGTAAGAAATCAATGAATCCTTCGAGCGGTGAAGTCAACATATTATGTCGTACGATTGATGCTTCTTGGCGAACGCAAGAGGCAAGCTTAACTTGTTGGGAAAACAAGATTTTCTTAGAAACCGCCGCAGGTCGAGAATATATGGGCGAAGCGACAAAAGCTGCTTTGAAGTCGCTCTATGCCTTCGAGGCAAGAGCTGGCCACTCAACCACAATCCCTGACGGCATAGGGTGGGATATTCGTGACGTATCAGTGAGCGCTCCCGCATGCGGCATTGTCGAGGTTATTGACGAGTGTGAGGTGAAATGCGCGACTTGTATTGCCAATTCACTACCGGGGACTGGAAATCAAAGGTCAGTTGAGGAAATTTACGAGGCTGCAAGACATTTTTCGCGCTCATGCAGCAACGCTCCGATTATGTTGAGCGGTGGTGAACCGACGCTCCACAAAAACCTGATTGAAATTGTTTCTCAACTTAGTTCGCTCCCGAACCCAATTTACCTCATTACCAACGGAATAAAGATATCCCGAGACAAATCTTATGCGCGAGCATTGCAAGAAGCCGACGCGAATTTGACCGTTTATCTACAGTTTGACTCCACTGATACGGCAGACATACACAAACTTCGTACACAACAAATGGATGCTCCGCAGCGCGAAAGAGCCATTGAAGCATGTGAATACAGCGAACTCGGTTATGTTCTTGTCTCAGTCATAGCCAGAGGCATCAATGATGATAAACTAGGCGCAATATATGACCGCCATTTTGATAACCCTTGCTTAAAAGGCCTGACTTTTCAGCCGATTAAAATGGAGGGGCGACATGAATTTGCGACGTCAAAAAATGAGTTGACTAGGTTCGAAGTGGATGAATTGGTTCGCACCCAAATCGGCGCACCAATGTTTGACCACCCTGAAAATCCGTTAAATTGGTCCAGCGCGCAGTTCAATGGAGGTCAGTGGTCTGAAAAACAAGCTTGTAAAAACATGTACACTAGGGACTTTGAAGGCAAGCACATTACTGTCATTTGGCATACTTCTCATAGAAATTATGTGCTCGAGTCCTGCTACCTATCGCCTGTGGCATTCCTGCAAAAAGAACGCTGGTTACCGCTAGAGATTCACTATGCTTAACGCAACTGCCGACCCTCAAGAAAATTTTCCTTGCAGCGGCGGTTGGCGCCATCACGTAAAAATCGTTGATACGCAACTTCCTGTGCGCTTATCCCGTTGTAAAAATTGGTAAAATTTGGCTCGAAAGAACTTGAGCGAGCGGCGCTAAAACAAAACCCTTCGCAATTTCCGAAGGGTTAGCTTTTAGTACTCGCTGGCCAACATCAAGGTCAGGACTCGCATCGTCTTTGCAGGGTCCGTTGGGTCTTCTGACCCCCACTGTAAGTCAGGCGCGTAGTAGTCGATTTTCCAGAAGCACTTCTCTCCTCTGAAATCGAAGGCCCCGAAGTCATGTTCACCATGCGGGTCGTTGTTCGCATCAAAGTTATCGAATTCACGGATGAGCTTGAACAGGTGGCCCAGATATAGGGCAGGTTCGGCTTCGGTATCACACAAGGCCTGTATCCCTTGGGTCATGACAACCCGCCCTGGCACGTCTAACGCACTTGGGATGGCTTGGCGAAAGCGGTCGTTTAAAGAACGAATGGTCTTTGTTTTGTCAGTCATAGTCTTTCCTCTGCTTGAGGCGCAGCCGAACCATTTCGGATGCGCCAGCAAACAGAGGAGGTTTGTCAGCCTCCTCTGAGGCTGTGTTACAGGTCAGCCTGCTCCACCAAAGCCAATGCTTCCCAGATGCTTGCGCGGCGGTCTTCGCTTTCCCAGAGCTTGCGTTTGGCAGGCAGCCATGAGGCAAGGACTGGATGCCGTTGCGCCAGTTCGTTCATCTCAAGATATTTGTTGGCATGGTGCTGGATGTGTTCCACCGCGATGTGTTGGGCGTCAGATGCGATTGCAGCCTCTTGCACCGCTTGCACGTTACCGATGGTTTGGCCTGACTTTCGGGTATGGGGCGACAGCTTTTCAGTCACAATCAGGTCGGGGCGATAGTTCTCAATCAAAAAATCCGTTTTGGACTTGGCCGCCTCAGATGACTTGGCGGCAACATTGGAGATACCCCAGTCGCGGACTTCCCCATCAGACAGGTAGACATAGCCGATACGGCCAGAAGCCACGGCGATTGATAGGGTGTTAGGATGTTTCATAGTTGGGAGAGATTAGGTTTTGTAATCGACTGGCGAGGCTATTGAGCGTCTCAAGTCGTAAGTCATGGGCATGAGCCCATTGGGTTGGTTCGTCTGGCATGTCCGCCAAGCGTTCCTTGAGAACTGGCAGGATGGTTTGCAGCATCCTCTCAGGCCACGCCACAACATCGGCATAGACCAGACCAAGGATGAGAAACTCATCTTCTGATATCCGTGCCCGTGCATTCTCGAGCTTGCTGATACGTTCCTGTGTGCAGCCCAAAAGATGTGCCAAGTCAGAACCTGACAAACCAGCCCTTCGTCTGGATACCCGAAGGTCCAGAGCAAGGTCTTCTTTCATATTTCACTTCTGTTTAAGGGGTTTAGTAATCGCTACTCTGCGCAGAGTGCGTTGCCAATCTTACCCTGTCACCAGCAATCCCAACTAGACCTAGTGATATGCCGTTTTCTGCAACTCGTCGCATCCCATGTATGCACATTGTTCGATTGCTTACAGAGCGAATGAGACAAAGCAAAAGGGATGGTGAAACCATCCCTCTCTGAGCAGTCGAACATCAACAGACATCACGTCGATGCAACCCACATACCCCTGTTGAAACAGAAGATTATCACAGCCAAAAGCCCATACTAGACCTCAGCATTTACCATCCCGAAAACAGCAGGACCCCTTCGATATGTGAGGTCTACGGGGTCATGCTGTTTTCTTATTTCTGCAAATCAGACCGTCTACAAACATGCCATCCTGTCGGTATCATGGACGCATATGAATGATGATTTCCAACAATACCTTAGTCTTTGCCAGCGAATCTTTGACCGCATGGAACGCGAAGGCTCTTGGCCGTGGCTTGAGCCAGATTCGACTCTTGACGAGAATTTGTTAGATTCAGACCCTAATCAATAAATGTATGAAAAATCAATATTTTGCCTATGTTCGGGTATCCACCGTAAAACAGGGTGAAGGCGCTTCATTAGAAGCTCAAAGAGACGCCATCACACAATATGCCGCCCGTCATGGCCTGCAAATCTCGACATGGTTCACTGAAAAAGAAACAGCGGCCAAAAGCGGACGCCCTCAATTTAACAAACTGGTCAAATCTCTAAAAGCTAACGAAGCCACAGGGGTTCTAATCCACAAAATTGACCGTTCAGCGCGGAACATGCGGGATTGGGCGACAGTGAACGATTTGCTCGACAGCGGTGTCGATGTTCGGTTTGCCGCCGACAGCCTCGACCTCACAACTCGGTCGGGACGCCTGACTGCCGGAATGCTGGCCGTTTTGGCAGAGGACTATGTGCGCAACCTCAACGAAGAGCGGGAGAAAGGCTTCAATGCACGCCTCAAGCAGGGTCTGTACCCTCTCAAAGCTCCTTTAGGTTACCTCGACAACGGTGGAGGCAAAGCGAAGACCATTTGCCCTGAACGTGGCCCTAAAATCGCTGAGCTCTTCGAGCTCTACGCTACAGGCCAGTATTCAATGGAAATGCTCGCCGACGAAATGTTCGAACGTGGTTTGCGAAGTAAATATGGCGGCAAAATCTACAAATCCAAGATTGACCGCGTGTTGCGTGACCCATTCTACGTTGGCATGATAAAGGTCTGGACCACTGGATACCTTGGCGACGGTGTCCATGAACCTATTATCTCCGCGCATCTGTTCGAAAAAGTCCAAGATATCCGGCAAGGACGAACCAATCGAAAGAAAACAAAGCACAATCTGGTTTTTCGAAAAATGGTCCGGTGTGCTGGATGCGAAAAAAGACTGATTGGTGAGCGACAGCGTGGGCATACTTACTACCGATGCCACACCAAAACTTGTCCAACCAAGGGATTGCGAGAGGAACGTATCGATGAAGCACTAATGGCCACTCTACGAGGCCGAGAATTGTCCGCAGAGGCCGCCAATCAGCTCGAAGCGATGATTGAACAATCGATGGCAAAGAAGGCACACAAACGGAACACAGAGCCAATCGGAATCCAACGGGCGCGCCTGTGTGAAGAAAAGTACCGACTGACAGACGCCTATGTGTCAGGGCTCATCGACAAAGAAGCCCTGCAAGCCAAACAAGAGGAGTTGTTGGTTCGGGAAACTCGATTAGTCCAAACTGCGGAAAACTCACAGTCAGAGGACGAAATCCTAACCCATGTTGCAAAAATCCTCGAACATCTCAAAAACCTTGTTTCTACGTACATCATGGCCAATTCATCCGAAAGACGGCAGCTCCTTGATATTGTTACCTCGAACATTTCTGTCTCTGGCCAAAACCTTTTGTTTGAAACAAAACAGTGGCTTGAAGAGGCCACTGTTTTGCAAGTTGTTCCTTATAGTGGGTCTTCCGAGGATACCCATCGAAGCCGTCAGGACTTAGCGTCCTCGGGAATTGGCACAGTCATGGACGCACTCACTTGCCCAGATGCACAGATTTTTTGCGGCCTATGTGACCAAATCCATTCTCGGACGATGAGCCCAGAATTACCCGAAACCCCAACCGAGGACAGCTACCGCGACGCCGCCTAACGCGCGACAATCGCGCAATGCCAAACCCTTTCATCCAACCCGTCAGTATCCTCGGCGAAACTCTTGGTCGCAGGTCAGGCGTTCGTTTTGGCATATTCCGTGCCGACCGGCTGTTTCACCACCTCATCCTTGGTCAGACAGGAACTGGTAAGACAACCCTTATCGCCAATCTGGTGAGGCAGGACATCAAGCGCGGTCACGGCTTTTCCCTCATCGACCCGCATGGGGACTTGGCAGGGAGTTTGAAGTCAGAACTGGGCGAAGATGTAATAATCTGGGACGTAGCCAATCCTGACTGCACCTTCGGTTACAACCCGCTGACCTACGTTGCAGAAGAATACCGCCCACTTGTCGCCTCGGGCATTATCGACGCCTTCAAGAAGCAGTGGTCAGACGCATGGGGTGTTCGAATGGAGCACTTGTTGCGGAATGCCATACTTGCTTTGCTATCGCGGCCCAACTCATCGCTGTCCGACATTGTGCCGATGTTCACAGACAAGGCTTTTCGTCGTGAGATTCTGCAGTCGGTGACGGACACAGAGGTCAAAAAATTCTGGTACGACGAATACCCCAAGATGAACTACAAGAATGCCTTCGATGGTGTGGCTCCGATTGCGAACAAGCTTAGCGGTTTCCTATCCAACCCAGTGGTGCGCAAAGCCTTGTGTGAACCCAAGCAACCCATCCGTTTCCGTTCACTGATGGATGAAGGGACACCCATCATTGTGAATTTATCAAAGGGACGTCTAGGTGCTGACGTGTCCGAAGTCTTGGGTGGTCTCCTCCTGTCGATGATTGCAAATGCCGCCATGACCCGAGAGGACACGAGCGAACATCGCCGACGACCCTTCATCGTCTACGTGGATGAATTTCCGACCTACACGACCGAGACCTTGGCCAACATGCTCAGCGAATTGCGCAAATACCGCATTGGGCTGGTGCTGGCAGGCCAGTACATCGCAGGCATCAAGCCGAGCATCACCGAAGCAATCTTTGGGAACGTCGGGAACCTTTCCATTTTCAGGGTCGGGGCAACCGACGCGCCATTCCTAGCGCGTCAGCTTGGTGGCATTGACCCTGACAGCCTCATCAATCTTCCCAACTACCGCACCTTCACCAAAATCATGGTCGAAGGCCTTCAGACGAAAGCGTTCAGTGCCGCGACATTCAGCCCTTCTTGCGAAGAAGCAAGAGGATAATAACAACCAGCGCAATGAAGATACCCACGATGAGCATCATCAAGGGATTGTTCGCCAAAGTATCTGGAGTGGGCTCAGGCGAATTGACTTCGAGAATTTGATACTGTGCCATTGCGAGCGTCGGCAGAACCGAGAGTAGGACTGCGAGGCGCTTCATCAGCTCACCCCCTCAGGCAAACGACACCCCTTGCGGCGCATCATTTCCTCAATATCGGATAGGTTCTGACGACCGAGACCACCTGTGACCGAAATCAAGCCAATTGGCCCACGGGCAGGTAGATTGGCTGCATGTTGCTGGCGTAGCTGGGAGCAGGACAAATGCTGGTAGCCTTGCAAGCGAAGCTCTTGCCTTGCGTTTGCAGCATCCGCTGAGACTAAATCATCAGGCTGGATACAGCCAGAGAGTGAGAAAGCTACAGCGGCGAAAAGAGACAGTTTGTACATGGGTTAAGACCTTTCGAGAGAATGGGGGCTTAGCAACGTGCGTCGGGCAAACGGGGCAAATCAGGCGTTGGTGTGAAGCGGACAACTCGTCTTGCTTCCCAGCCTTCATTCGGCATTCGCAGCAACACTTGCGGTGGGTTTGAGGCGAAGATGGCCAGAGTGCCTTCGCGCCCCGCAAGACCAAAGCTATGACCTGAAAGGTCACCCATACGAATAGCGGTCAGTTCGACCCGAATTGGGTCATCTTGACCAAATATTTGGTGAACCGTGGTTCGTCCCGCCCTTTGGCAAAAGGTGAAGTAGTAATCAGAACCCGTCTCGCGTGGTCCCAAGTCACCGCGTTCAAGGTCAAAGCCGACCAAGTAAGTTCGACCCTCCTGATACGATTGAACATCGGCCTGCGCACTTGTCCCGAAGGACAAACATAGAGAAAGCGCAGCAGTGAGAATTGGTATTTTTTGCATGGGTTGAGACCTCCAAAATCAGTTTCGAGAGGCGCAATTCGAAGTCTTTTCCACAGCGGTTTCGTGAAACACTATTGGCAATTTTGTACAATATGGAAAATCAAAGGCTTAGGGGTCTTGAAGCACGGAATTTGCTCGGATATGCTCAATTCACAAGGCGCAAAACGTATTAAATTCAATGTGTTGCGAATTCGTGAAACAGAATTGCCAATAGTGTTTCACTGCCTTAATGCCTCTGATTTTCGCCAACTACAGAGGATATGTTTGCCAATCAAAGCACCACAATGCGCCTATACAACAACCAGTCGGAACGACTGTATATCAATGCGGATGAACGCGAACGCTTTCTTGAAGCCTTAAGTGCGGAAAGCGACGACATCCGCGCCTTCTGCTTGACCCTCTTCTTCACAGGATGCCGACTGTCTGAGGCTCGGGAACTTCGTTTTTCAGCCATCCAGCCCAAAGCACGGCTCATATCCTTCCGTTCCCTCAAGAAACGCGACCAGCACCACATTCGTGAAATCCCTGTGCCGCAGGAGCTAATTGATGCACTCGACAAGCTACCCAGACAACTTGGCCAACCCATTTGGACGGTGGACGGCCACAAGGTCAGCCGCGTGACTGCCTACCGCTGGGTGAAGCAGGTCATGAACAACGCTGACATCCACGGAGCCCAAGCTTGCCCCAAGGGCTTGCGCCACGGCTACGGCATCCATGCTGTTCGCTCAGGCGTCCAACTCAACATGCTGCAAAAATGGATGGGTCACGCCAGCATTGCCACGACTGCCATTTACGCAACTGCGGTGGGGCGTGAGGAATTGGAGCTGGCAGACAGGATGTGGTGAATGGTCTCCTCACCACATCCGAAAGCCTAGAAACGGATAACGATACATATACCACACGTCGAGCAAGTGCCTTTTTTTGCTAGACTGACCGTATCGTCTTCAAATGTCACATCACCGCTAGGTCCAAATGTGAAGACATTGCGTTCGTCAAACAGGATACTCTCGTCCTCAGGAGGCATAAATTTACCTTCCTCTATATAGTGCGCGTGCAGCCCTTCAGGTGTCTGTTGCCCAACCATGGAAAGTCGCTTTTGAAAGTATCCGTCAGGGTCAGACTTAAACTCGGCTGCCTCACTCTCGTTAGAACGAATGTAGCTTACAATCACACTAACGCTTGAAAGGTCATATTCGTCACCACACGGGCAATCATCAATTTTCACCCACCCATCTCCACGGCACTTAAACAGAAATCCATTCCGGCAAATCTCTGCACCGTCCGAGTAATCTTCGCCCTTATATGTACAACCCATGTTGTCCTCCAATATATATCAAAAGTTGTTTTCAATACACTCAGCACATCATAAAATTGCAACTTTGTCAGCAAAGAGTTTCTAGCGAGAAATTTCTGCTAACCTTCACGCTGCAATTGAACCTAAGAGCGAGTAGTTTGAAAAGCGTTGGAGCAACACCGTCAACAAATAAGCGTAGATGTTGTTCCGACGGAAGTGATTGCGAATCTGAGTTCAAAAACAACCAAATAGCTGAACATTCCACACCACCCAAAAACACGAGATTTGAGAGACTAAAAAGAGACTAAACCTTAGTCACTTTTCTCAATTTTCCAGCCAAGTCATTGATTTTTATGGTGCCCCCACACGGACTCGAACCGCGGACCTACTGATTACAAATCAGTTGCTCTACCAGCTGAGCTATAGGGGCACTGCGGGCGTATTAAGGCGAGATTCGAGCGGGTGCAAGACCCAGAATACAACATTCTGCATAAGATATGCAGTTTCACCTACATCCGTTAACACCTATGCTATACTGAGACTGAAAAAGAACGGCGAAACAGGCCCAAAAATGCAAATCGTCTATCACATCGGCAGTAACTGCACTGACCAAGACCGGTTATTAAAATCAGTCCTCAAGAACGCTGAATCGTTTGCCAAACAGGGGGTTAAGGTACCAGGACCGGGTAAATACCGTCGTCTTATTCGGGAAACGATCCAGCGTTTGGATGGGAACTCGCCACCAGACGATACCCGTGAAATCTTGCTTGATGCCATACTGGACGACGAAAAATGCAATCGCCTCGTCATGAGCCACGCGCAATTTATTTGCATCCATAGCCGGGTCTTTGAGAATGGTATCTTCTTTGAACAGACAGATTTCAAACTTAAAAGCTTGGAAGCGCTGTTTCCGGAAGATGAGCTTGAAATTTTCATTGCGCTACGAAATCCGGCAACTTTTATTCCTGCTTTGTACAAAGAATCCAAACTGCCGAATTTTGCGACCTTCATGAATGATATCAATCCAATGCACGTGCACTGGTCCGACCTGATCCAGCGGATTCGAATGATCCTCCCCAATGCGCGCCTAACGGTTTGGTGTAACGAAGATACCCCCCTAATCTGGGCGCAATTGATCCGTGAACTGGCTGGCGTCGACCCGCTTACGCGCATTACAGGCGGGTTTGACTTGCTCAGCACCATTATGACGACCGAAGGAATGAAGAAATTCGTCGCGTACCTAAAGGCAAATCCACCCCAAACCGAACAGCAGAAACGCCGAATTATTGCCGCGTTTCTAGAACGCTATGCAATTCCGGAAGAGGTCGAAGACGAAATCGACCTGCCCGGCTGGACGGATGAAACCGTTGCTCAGCTAACGCAAGCATACGAAAGCGATCTTGAACGTATCGAAGACATGGAAGGTGTGAATTTCATTGCCCCCTAGCCCGCAAAAACGCCCGTTCATGCAGTGCGATGTTTTCAGCACCACGCCAACTGGCGGGAATGGGTTGGCTGTTGTGCTAGACGGAAGCGGCTTGACCGATGACCAGATGCAGGCCTTCGCACAATGGACAAATTTGGCGGAAACCACGTTCGTATGTCCACCGACTGATCCCGCTGCGGATTACGACATTCGGATTTTCACAGTTTCGCGCGAACTGCCTTTTGCTGGGCACCCTACCTTGGGAACCGCAACTTGCTGGCTGGCGGCAGGCAACGCCCCAAAAGAAACCGGCCTAATCAGACAGAACTGTGGCGTTGGCCTTGTTGAAATCGACCTCACCGGCGCCACGCCAGCGTTCATCGCCCCCCCGACCGAGATCGCTGCTATGGATGGTGCAAAGATCGACCAGATTGCAAAAGGCCTAAACCTCGACCCTGCCCGTATCACCGGTCATGCCGTCTTGAACAATGGTCCGGAATGGCACGTAATCGAAATGCAAAGCGCGCAAGATCTGCTGGATCTGAACGCCGCGGAAATCACTCCGGTTTCTGGGTTGGCTGTTGGGCTTATCGCCCCACACAGTGCCGGTCCGGTCGCGTACGAAGTGCGCATGTTTTCAATGTGGGCAGGCCTCACTGAAGACCCAATCACTGGGTCGCTGAACGCGGCACTTGCCCATTGGATGCAGTCTATGGGGCGTGCGACCCAACCGTATCTCGTCGCGCAAGGCACGTGTATTGGCCGGCATGGGCGGGTGCATGTTATCCCAGACAGCGCTGACCCGAATAATGGGCCTATGCGCATTGGCGGTCACACGAACATTTTAATCGAAGGCACGGTCACGATCTGATCGGCCTTCGAACTGGGTATTACATCCCCAACGCTTCTTTATACATTTCCAACACCGCTTCTTCTTCGGCAATGTCGTTGGTGTCGCGTTTACGCAGGGCAATCAGCTTGCGCATGACTTTCGTGTCATATCCACGCCCTTTAGCCTCTGCCATCACTTCTTTTTGCTGTTCAGCAATGTCCTTCTTTTCCGCATCCAAACGTTCAATGCGTTCAATAAACTGACGCAGTTCGTCGGCTGTAACGCGGTAGCTGGTATCGGTGCTCATGTCGGACATTTTGGTTCCCTTTGCGAATGCTCGGCCCCTTCCCTAAACGCCCCCGCGCGCTTGGGCAAGCGGTTGCGTGCATGCTCAGCACAAGGTAGGCGGACTAAAGCAATACGGAGACACCTATGGAACTGTTGATTTGGATTGGCGCCGCGATTTCACTTGTTGGGATCGCTGGAATTATCCTCAGTGTGGTTAAGGTGCGCCGCGCCAAAACGACGGCCAAAGACGACGCAGAACTCAAGGCCCGCATCCAGGCCGCAATGCCCTTAAACCTCGGAGCATTTCTATTGTCCGTCTTGGGCTTAATGTGTGTCGTCGTCGGTGTAATTTTGGCGCCGTAGGCCAAAGTCAAAGTCAAAGTCAGACAGCATCAAAACCCGCTGCCAACTTAACCGCATCTTCGAGCACGTCAGGCACAGTCCAGATGTCGCTTTCGCTAGCCCAATTGCGCATATCGTTGCGCAACGCCAATAACCCGTCTGTCTGCGCGGCGCGCATCGGGCCACCCAAACGGCGCGGGAAACCCATGCCGTGAATGGCCAGCACATCGATATCAGACGGACGTTGAACAGCCCCTTGCGCCACACACAGCCCGCCTTCGGCGACCAACGCGCCAAGAATGCGGCGCACGATCCCAGCGTCAGCTGCCCCGTCCGGCTGGGTGCCAAACGGACCACGTCGAAACCCGTAATCAACCATCGCACTGTCGACAGCAGCCTCGGACGCCCCCTCATCAACGATCCAATCCGCCGCGACCTTCATCGCAGTTTTCAGGCGCTGCACGGCCGCCTTACCCATTGGGGCAACCGGCACAAACTTCGGCCCATTCCGTTCCAACAACGCCAGATCAATCCGCCGCTCCGCCTTAAAAACATGTCGAAACGCAATCGATTGGGGATGCAAGCGGCACCGCGCAAACGCATCTGCCTCAAACGCCATTCCAGCTTCAAACGGAAGCAAGGCCGCCGCCTCGACACAATCAACGATCCGTTCTGGCGCATGTTGCGGGTTACCCTTCAACGACGCGCGCGCAGTGGCAATATTCGCCCAGTAGTTTCGGCCGTCAGCAAACTGCGCGCGGTTTTCCCGGGTTGGCCGCGGCCCTTTTCCTTGCGCCAATACCGCCTGCGCATAGGCAATCGCCCCGGACGTTACATCCCCATCAATAACGGCATCGATCAATCCGATCTTAATGCCAACATCCGGCTCAACCGAATTGGTCGACAACATCATTTGCAACGCCAATTCAACGCCAACCAAACGTGGCAATCGCTGTGTTCCGCCAGCACCGGGCACCAGCCCCAACACCACTTCGGGCATTCCGATCCGCGTCTTTGGAGCGACAATCCGGTAATGAGCCGCCAACAATAGCTCAGCCCCCCCGCCCAATGCCTGCCCATGTGCCGCAGCAATGACGGGTTTCTTTGTGTCTTCTATCAGCGAACAAAGCTGCGACAGGCTTGGCTGTCCGATCTCACCATCAAATTCCGAAATATCACCACCGGCCGAAAACATCCCGCCAGATGCGACCAATACAGCAGCCTTGATCTTGTCGTTTGATGCGACACGTTGGAAAACATCCCAAAGACCGGCGCGCAAATCGGTCGACAATGCATTCACCGGCGGCGCGTCCAGCGTGATGACCGCAATTCCATCCAAAACTCGAAAACGCACGCTGCGTGCCATAGACGTCCCTTCGTCGCAGATCCGCGTCCCATGCGGATCTTCTACAATTCTAGAATGACTCCTGTTGGTACAAAGGGAAAGGCAAAGTTGGAATTCGCCCCGTTCAGGCGCAAAAAACCTCGTACAGACGTTCCAAAATCGGCGTTACGCGCGGGTCTGACAAACGATAGCGCACAGACCGGCCGTGGCGCGTAGCCTCGACGAGGCCTTCGGCCCGCAGTTTTGCCAATTGGTTAGACACATAAGACTGCGACGCCCCAAGGTTTTCTTCCAATTCGCCCACACTCAGCTCCCCCTCCAGCAACGCGCAAAGCAACAGCAGACGCTGCGGGTTGGACAGTGCCTTCATCACGCCAGCAGCCTCTTGGGCGGCAGCGACCATATCGGTTCCGATGACCGTTTCTTGGGATGTGGCTAGATTTTCCATATCCTCGACCTAGCGATCGCACGCCCATTATTCAAGCAAACGCAGCACTAGACCCGCCTCGGTCCCCGTTCTAAAAGACACTCATGGATATTCGCCCTTTGACAACCCGCTACGCCGTGTCCCCGCAAATCAACCCCGAGGACTTGCCCGCCATCGCTGCGGCCGGGTTCAAAACGGTGATCAACAATCGCCCATGCTCGGAAATCCCACCGTCACATCAAACAGACGTAATGGCCGAAGCAGCCGCTGCCGCGGGCCTGAACTATGTGGTCTTACCGATCGTGCATTCCTCGCTCGGCCCTGATCTAGCAAAAGCCCAAGCCCAAGCCTGCGAGTCCGCCGAAGGTCCGGTTTTAGCGTATTGCGCATCGGGAACGCGCTGCACAATCGTCTGGGCTATGGCGCAAGCCATGGGCGAAACCATGGGCCAAGCGATTTGCGAAACCGAAACTCCTGATGCAGACACAATCGTCAACGCCGCAGCCGCCCAAGGCTACGACATTGGCATGCTCCACGGTCAACTGGCTGCGTTGTCAAATACCTGAATTCTCCAAAGCATTGCACAAATGTGGCGCACGGCTTTGCTCCACAACGCGCGACTGCCTAGCTTAGCCGTCGATCAATACGGTATCGTCCACCGTGGCCGACATGTCAGGCGCGACCCCATGTGTGACGTCATGCATTTCAACCTGCGCCGTTTCAATCCGCACGGCCCGTTTCCCAGCCACTTGGCCCAACCGTGCCTGCGCAAAGCGTTCGCCTGATGGCCCTGTCAAAGTGATTGACCCAACCGTCGTTCCAGCCAACGGCACGACTTGCCCTACTTCAAATGTCTCAACGTTGGAAATTGGCAGCCTCAATGTCGCCAACACCGCATCCATTTCAGCGGGCGCATTTCCCACCGACTTTTGGAAGGCGTCGGACCATGCCTTATCATCTTGTGGTGGCGGCACAGGCGCCGCAGCTTCGGCGCGCATCGCTATCATTAACTCGCCCTGCGCATCCGTCCCCCCCAATTGGACCGTAACACGCCAAAAACGGTATCCACCTTGTGTCAACACAAGACTCGCCGTTCGAATGTCAGCAATGGGCCCAATGTCATAGCCGCCAATACGCACATCTCCGCCCCCAAAACCGGCGTCACTGAGCTCTGTCAACAAACTCGCGGCAAACGGCACCGTCAACGTTGCATCTGTCCCTGTGACTTTGCGTTGTTCTTGCGTCGTGTTCAGCAAGTTGCCCATTGTCTGCATTTCAACCAAAGCTGAACGAAATACCGGATCAAGCAGGAACAACCCTGTCAAACCGGGTTCGTGACCGTCGCGCAGGCCTAAAACAACCCAATCTTGTGGTGCGCTTTCAATCAAGTCTTCCGCGCTGCTGTCGTCTTGAGAAATACCAAGAACCGAAACAGACAGCCCAACAGATTTGTCAGCAGCCCTCGCCAACGCACGACGCATAACGCGCATGGGCGTTTCAACCACATCGCCTTCTTTATCTTGGGCGACGGGCGACCGACCCATTTTTTGGGCCAAAACTGGGTTCATCACGTCCATCCTAGTTGCCCCAAATTAATGGATCCTAATTCGCTGTTCATGATGTTTTGTAAGGTGAGAAGCCTTACCAAGTGCCTAACGCACGCGCCTATTGCGCCGCCAATTCAACACTTTGTGGCAAAGTTACCCGAAATGCAGCTCCGCCTTGGGCCGGCAGATAGGTTACATCGCCCCCCAGGGCGGCCATGATCTGCCGACAAATCGCAAGCCCCAGACCAGCACCGCCGGCCTTTCCGGCATCCTCAAGGCGCGAAAACTTCTCGAAAATCATAGACTGACTTTCTTTTGGCACACCCGGCCCGTTGTCGCAAAAATCAACCACACAGCGCCCGCCGGTTTGTCGAACGATAATGCGCAGTTCTGGCGTTTCAGTGGTCGCGTACTTGGCAGCATTGCTGATCAGGTTGATGAACACCTGCGTCAGACGTTCCAGATCGGTATGCAACGCGACCCCTTCATTTGCGGGCCGCCGCGAAATGGTCAAACCCGCGTCATCCGCGCCTGCCGCCATGACCGCACGGTCAATCACTTCCGCCAACGTTCCGTGCCCAAGGTTCAACTGAACCTGCCCGCTTTCCAGCACCCCAAGGTCTAGCAAATCATCCAGCAAACGTGTCAAACGATTGCTTTCGTCATGGATAATCCCCGCAAATCGTTCGCGGTCGTCGCCCCCAACATCCTTATCGCGCAAAATATCCGAAAAGGATCGAATAGATGTCATCGGCGTCCGCAACTCATGACTAATCTGGCTAAGGAACGCATCCTTTTGAATAGACAGCGCTGTCAGCTTCTCGTTGGCCTCGCGCAGCGCCCGCGCGGTTCGTTCTTGTTCCGCGCTTTTGGCCTCTAAACGGTTGGAATATTCCATGATTTGCGCCGTTTCATCAGCCACCGCAATCAGGTCATCCACCGACACCATTGTGCCTTCGGTCAACTGCCCAATCATCGCATGCGCCGTCGCCGCACCCACAGACCCCGATAATTCACGTTCTAAACGATCAATAAAATCGGGCGTCACATCCGGTAGAAAACCTTCTTTGCCTTGCGACTGGGCCTCTGCCTGAAACAATGACTGTGCCTTTGCACCGCCAATAATCCGCTGCGCCATCACCAACATATCTTCGGCCTGTGCTGCCGATTGTGTCCACAACCGCGCGCCAGACGAATAATCGAAAATCTTAACAAACTGCGCACCTTGCAACCGTTCCAACGGGTTCGGGAAGGTCACAATCGACACAATCATAAATGCACCCGCATTCAAGATCATCGACCAGAAAACCGCATGGACGAATGGGTCCATCCCCTCGATCCCGAACAAGGCCTGCGGACGCAGCCACCCTGCCCCGAACGGTCCATGGTCAAATACGGCCTGTGACAATGCACCATCTACACCAAAGCTTGGCAAAAACTGCGTCCATGCCCAAACCACAAACCCCACCGATAGGCCCGCACCTGCGCCCCACCGGTTTGCGCCGCGCCAAACAACGCCGCCCACCATCGCCGGCAAGACTTGGATCACGCCAGTGAACGACACCAACCCAATGGACGCCAAAGCAGCCCCACCACCGGACAGGCGAAAATAAATATACCCCAACCCCAGAACGACCCCAATCGACAAGCGCCGTGAAAACACCACCACATCGCGCACATCACCAGACACAACAGCCCCCGGTGTGCGGGCGTTTAACCAGCCCGGAACCACAATATGGTTGCTGACCATCGTCGCCAAAGCCAAAGTCGCAACAATCACCATCGACGTCGCGGACGAAAAACCACCCAAAAACGCCAAGATCGCCAGCCCTTCGCGCCCCTGCGCCAACGGAACTGTGACCACAAACAAATCTGGGTTGGCGCCCTCTGGCATCAAATCCAACCCGACAACGGCAATCGGCACAACAAACAGGCTCATCAACAGCAAATATGCAGGAAATGCCCAGCCCGCAGTCGCCAAATGGCGCTCATCTGCGTTTTCGACCACCATCACTTGAAACATTCGTGGCAAACATAAAAACGCCGCACCGGACACAAAAATCAACCCAACCCAGCGGCTTGGGACCGGGGCCCATTGCGCCTGAACCGATGCATCGATCAAATCAAGCGTCGGCCCAACGCCACCTGCCACTCCCCAAACCACGAACACGCCGACTGCGACCAAAGCCAAAAGCTTCACAACGGCCTCAACAGCAATAGCAAGAACAATACCGTGGTGACGCTCGCTCGCATCCAAATTTCGGGTCCCGAAAAGCACGGTAAACACAGCCAAACCAATCGCCACCCACATCGCAGCTCCAGCCAAATCACCAGCTTGCCAAACCTCGCCACTTTGGGCCGCAAACACCGCGATAGATTGGGTAACAGACTGCAATTGCAACGCGATATAGGGTGTCGTTCCGACAATCGCCAAAACGGTTACCATGACGCCCAATACGGTCGATTTCCCAAACCGCGACGAGATCAAATCAGCAATCGATGTCAGGCGTTGCGACCGTCCGATACGGACCAATTTTCGTAAAAACCACCACCAGCCAATCATCACAATTGTCGGCCCAAGGTAGATTGTCAAAAACTCTAAACCTGACCGTGCAGCATAGCCAACTGCGCCATAAAACGTCCATGCGGTACAGTAAATACTCAATGATAACGTATAGATAGACGACGATCTTAACCAAGCGGACCGCCCAGACGCCGCACGGCGTTCCGCCGCAAATGCCACCAAAAACAGAAACGCGACATAGCCCAAAGACACGAGAATAAGCAGGTTAAACGAAATCATTCGTTTGTCCCGTCTTTACCACGCCCCCCCGCCGATTTCGTGTCAGGGAACCTTAAAACGCGCGACAGCCCAAAGGCCGCCAAGACTAGCATAATCCACAGCACGAACAGGTAAATCATGCCATCACTTGTCAGACCTTGTGTCTGTGTGTCGCGCGGCCACGCAAGCGGCAAAATCATCAACACAGCGGCGATCACTGGCAGCAAACTGGCTGCATCACGAAATCTGCGTTGGCGATACGCCGATCGGTCCAAAAATTCGACCCGAGGCACCCGCCCCTTTAGGTCAGATCCGCCAAGATCAACGGAGGCATCGCTTTGGGCCGTTTCTAGCGGCTTTTCGGTCACGAGGCTGCCAAGGCCCGCACACTGTCCAAAACGTCAGCGTTTGAAAATGGTTTCGTCATAAACTGGGTCGCACCCAGGCTCGTTGCCAATTCACGGTCGCGGGCTTGCCCACGTGCTGTCAGCATCATCACAGGAACATCTGCGGTCGCAGATTGTGCCCGAAGATCCCGTAATATGTCATAGCCACTGCGACCGGGCAACATAACGTCCAAAATTATGAGTTCCGGAACGCTTTGCATCACCTTGTCCATTGCCGTTTCGCCGTCTGAATGTGTGTGCACAGTCCAACCGTCGCGCGACAACAAATAGCTAATCGCTTCAATGATATTTGGCTCATCCTCGATCAACAACACGCGCCGACCCATGTCCCATCCTCCCAAATGGCATCGGCCCATCCCCCCACAGTGCCGACGTCTTACTATTGCGATATCTCCGACCTGCTGTCAAAGCCTTGATTGATCACACAATACTTGGGTGCCGACGGCTAGCGCAGCTTTCAACCGCGCAAATCCGGCAACCCGGCCCGACTGTTTCAGGCGCGACGTCACCCCTCGCAGGACGCACTAGCATCGTCGCTTCGATGCGCTGCTCTACCCCAAACGCCACATCTCCAACTGGGGTCGCGATCGCGAAACATTCAAATGGTGTTCGCGCTACTCCCGGCATCTGGACAACACGCCGCACAGCCCGCCCGGGATGGGTCAAAGCCTGATAAAGCGGCCATAAAGGGCATGCCGCTCCCGCCCTTGCCATCCGAAAATCCAAAACAGGCTTTTGATAGGTGACCACCCCTGCCGCGTCACAAGTTGCAACGCCCATAGCTGGATGCCCCTGATCTGGAGGCAAATGCGCTAACCGCCGCAGCACGACTTCGAGGGGTACATGAAACCGCGTCGCCAATCGCGCCGGATCATAGGCCATGGCCCGTGCTGCTTGCTCAAACGAGCTAAGCGGCAATCGTGCAGCATCCTGCCCCATGCGTTCAATCCAGCCCTCAACGATTTCACGAGTGGCGGGTTCCAACTGCATCAAGTCTGGGAAGGTCTGCGTTTCAACTTCAGGTACATAGTGTTGCCATGTCGCCATCACCGTGTCCGCAGCTTCTACAGGTGTGGCCAAGGCCCCATCCCCAGCTTCAACTTCCGTATCCAGAAACCCTAACAACGCTTGAGAACTTTCTGCCAGACGCGCTGCATCGGTATCAATGTTGCCATGAAATCGGCCACGCCAATCTGGGTCCAGATCCGGGCTTTCCACCAAAATAGATGCAGTAGATCGGATCGCGGTCGCAGTTGAAATCACCTCATGAAGCGAAGACGCGATCTGCGTATCATGGGCCAAACGATCACCCAGCGCTTGGGCGCGCTGTTCCAATTGCGCGATGCGACCCGCTTGTGCTGAAATCAGCGCAGCCCAACCGGGAAACCGATCGATCAACTCTTCCGCTTTTGTGTTTTCGATGTGCACATCGGGAAACGCTGCGGCTGCCTCGGCCAACGGGCCCAGGATGGCATCAGCCGTTCCGCCGCCCAACAAAGCAACATCAATATCCAGAACCAAAGCCAGCTCTGCCAGCAACGGGTCTGTGATTCTGCGACGGTTGTGTTCGATGAGGTTCAAATATGATCCCGAAATGTTGAGCTGACGCGCAACATCTGCCTGCCTCAGCCCCAAATCTAGGCGCCTGTTGCGCACCCGCGTCCCTGTCAAAGCCCGTTCGGCCATTGCGTTTCCTTAAGTAAACCAATGAGTTTCTGCACTCGGTTGAAAATTTCTTTACAAAATACCGCAACGCACCGTTGATGTCTTTACAAAAATTTCTTTATTTCCCGTCCCCTTATTGAGAAATTTTCAAATCCCCCCTTTAGTGCTTCCACGCGATAAAACGCGACCGCTGAGGGCGAGGAGGCCCAAGGCAAATCATAAGGGAGGATAATATGTCCAAATCGAACTTCACCCGTCGTGGTGTAATCAAGACAGGCGCACTGGGCGCTGGCGCGCTTGCGCTGCCACAGTACCTGCGCGCTGACGGCCATGCTGGCTTCACAAACGCCCCAGGCGATAGCGAAGTTGTTCTTGGCTTCAACGTTCCACAAACGGGTCCATACGCTGATGAGGGTGCAGACGAACTGCGCGCCTACGAATTGGCTGTTGAGCACCTGAACGGTGGTGGCGACGGCGGCATGCTGAACACATTCAGCTCAAAAGTGCTGGACGGTACAGGCATCTTGGGTCGCGAAGTTAAGTACGTAACTGGTGACACTCAGACAAAATCTGACGCCGCTCGTGCGTCTGCTCGTTCCATGATCGAAAAAGACGGCGCAATCATGATCACTGGTGGGTCTTCCTCCGGTGTGGCTGTTGCTGTTCAGGCGTTGTGCCAAGAGGCCGGCGTTATCTTCATGGCGGGTCTGACCCACTCCAACGACACAACCGGTAAAGACCGCAAGGCCAACGGTTTCCGTCACTTCTTTAACTCCTACATGACTGGTGCGGCTCTCGCTCCTGTTCTTGCAGCTCAGTACGGTACAGATCGTAAGGCTTATCACCTGACTGCAGACTACAACTGGGGTTACACAACAGAAGAAGCCATCCGTGCTTCTACTGAAGCAATCGGTTGGGAAACAGTGAACTCAGTGAAAACACCACTGACACAGACTGACTTCTCTTCTTATGTTGCTCCAGTTCTGAACTCCGGTGCTGATGTTCTGGTTCTGAACCACTACGGCGGTAACATGATCAACTCACTGACATCCGCTGTTCAGTTTGGTCTGCGCGAAGCTCAGGCGAACGGTCAGAACTTTGAAATCGTTGTTCCACTGTACTCGCGCCTCATGGCTCGTGGTGCTGGCGCAAACGTTAAGGGCATCTTCGGTTCCACAAACTGGCACTGGTCCTTGCAGGATGAGGGTTCTCAGGCGTTCGTTCGTTCCTTCGGTACGAAGTACGGCTTCCCACCATCACAGGCGGCGCACACAACATACGTACAGACACTTCTGTATGCAGATGCTGTAACACGTGCCGGCTCTTTCGCACCTTGTGCGGTTGCAGAAGCTCTCGAAGACTATGAATTCGATGGCTTGGGCAACGGCAAAACTCTGTACCGTGGTTCTGACCACCAGTGCTTCAAAGACGTTCTCGTCGTGAAGGGTAAAGAAAACCCAGAGTCCGAATTTGACCTTCTCGAAGTTGTGGAAGTGACACCTGTTGATCAGGTTATGTACTCTCCGGATCACCCACAGATGGGCGGCGCTGATGCGTCCCTTGGTGAGTGTAACAACGGCGCATAAGTCAAACGTTCAGGGCGGCCCGCACCCCCAAAATGCGGGCCGCCCTGAACACCTAACCCCTTAGAATTTCAGTGGATTCACCGCCTGCAATCGCAGGCGATTGATCCCCTTATAGACACTGACCAGAGGCAGGCGCTCCATGGACCAGATCATCGTTCAAATCTTAAACGGGCTCGATAAGGGCTCTGCCTATGCGCTTATTGCGCTGGGTCTAACGCTCATCTTCGGCACACTTGGTGTCGTTAACTTCGCCCACGGCGCGTTGTTCATGATGGGGGCATTCTGTGCCGTTGTCTTGTCCCGCATCCTTAACCTATCGCACGAAGTCACCGTTCCCGGTGAAACCGACTTTTTGGGCAATCCAGCCACGAAAGACGTACCATACGTGTACGATTGGTTCGGTGAAGCAGCTGGGGCATCCATCATCGACTGGGCTGTACCGCTGGCCATTCTGTTTTCGATCCCAATCATGGTCGCCCTTGGGTTCGCCATGGAACGTGGGTTGATCAAACACTTCTACAAACGTCCCCACGCGGACCAGATCCTTGTGACGTTCGGCCTCGCGATCGTTCTTGGCGAAGTGATCAAATACTACTTTGGTGCAAACCCAATCCAAACCCCTGCCCCCGAAGCGCTCTCTGGTCGTGTCGATTTCGGTGTGTGGCTCGGGTATGGTCCTAATGCCATCGTCTATCCGATGTGGCGTTTGGTGTACTTCTTCTTCTCTGCTGCAATCATCGCCGGTGTCTTTGCCTTCTTGCAATTCACCACGTTCGGCATGGTGGTCCGTGCCGGTATGGCGGATCGTGAAACAGTTGGCCTGTTGGGCATCGACATCGACAAACGCTTTACGTTTATGTTCGGCCTTGCCGCTGCGGTCGCCGGTCTGGCGGGGGTCATGTATGCACCCATCGTTTCACCGGCCTACACGATGGGTATGGACTGGCTTGTGCTGTCCTTCGTGGTCGTCGTTGTCGGCGGCATGGGGTCACTGCCTGGTGCGGTTCTGGCGGGCTTCATGCTCGGCATCATCGAAAGCTTCGCGTCCCTACCCGCCGTCGTCGACCTTCTTCCCGGCATCAACCAAATTATCATCTACCTTGTAGCCATCGCCATTTTGCTGACCCGCCCTCGTGGCCTCATGGGTCGCAAAGGCGTGATGGAGGATTAATCAATGACTGATCAAACAACACAACCCTCTGTCACTTCCCCCGCGCGTGCCTCCAAAGGCGGCATGTTCGGGCTCAGCAGCAAAGACACAACCCTCTTGCTTGTCGTCTTCGCGATGGTGGTTCTTGCACCATTCATCCTTAACCCCTTCCCCGAAGGGTCCGGGCTGGCACAGTTCAACGCCGGTTACCCCGACTTGATGCAGCGTTTTGTGATCTTTGGCATCTTCGCCATCGGCTTCAATATCCTGTTCGGCCTAACAGGCTACCTAAGCTTCGGGCACGCCGCGTTCTTGGGTGTGGGGTCTTATGCGGCCATGTGGTCCATGAAATTGTTCACCCTAAACGTCATCCCGGGCATCTTGTTTGCGGTGATCGTGGCTGGCCTCTTTGCTGCGGCGGTGGGTTTCATCTCGCTGCGTCGCTCTGGGATCTACTTTTCGATCCTGACGCTGGCCTTTGCACAAATGTCATACGCCTTGGCCTATTCAGTGCTGACGCCTTTAACAGGTGGTGAAACAGGCCTTCAGATCAAAAACACGGACAACCCAATTCTGTCCAATATACCAGAAGGTGAAATCGGTCGCGCCAACCTGTTTGGGGCTCAGATGGGCAATTCCTACGAAATGGCCGTTGGCAATTGGTTGTTCACATTCAACTTGGGTTACTACATTGCAGCGGCATTCATGCTGGTCGCCTTCTACTTGTCGATCCGCATCTTCCGCTCGCCTTTCGGCATGATGTTACGGGCTGTTAAATCCAACCAACAGCGCATGAACTACACAGGCCTTACACCAAAAACCTACACGCTCTACGCCTTCATCATCTCTGGCATGTATGCCGGTCTGGCCGGTGGCCTGATGGTTGCGATGGACACACAGGTTGGCCCCGAACGTATGTTCTGGACAGCGTCTGGTGAGGTCGTGATCATGACGATCCTCGGTGGTGCTGGCACATTGATCGGTCCCGTTCTGGGCGCAGGGTCCATCAAATACATGGAAAACATCCTGTCCAAGATCAACAAAGACGTGCTGCACCAATGGTTCGCCTTCTTGCCCGATGGTCTGGAAGACGCCGTGGTCGTGTTCGCCGATATCTTTGTTGGCAAACAATGGCACTTCACCTTGGGTATCGTGTTCATGCTGGTCGTGATCTTCTTGCCCGGTGGTCTGGTTGAAGGTGCACAGCGCATCACAGCCCGCTTTAGCCGCAAGAAATCTTCCAACAACACGCCTGCGGAATAAGGAGAAAACAAATGACGAGCATTCTCTCAGTCAAAGGCGTCAACAAACGCTTCGGTGGGCTTCAGGCCTTGGGTGACGTAAACCTTGATGTGGCAGAAAACTCCTGCCACGCCATCATCGGCCCCAACGGTGCAGGTAAATCCACCCTCCTCAACGTGCTTGTTGGTAAATTGATCCCCGACAGCGGATCGGTCGTCTTCGATGGCCAATCCGTGCTGGGGCGCCAACCGCACGAAATCAACCAGATGGGCATCTCGCGCGTATTCCAAACCCCTGAAATCTTCGCCGATCTCAGCGTTATGGAAAACATGCTGATCCCCTGCTTCGCCAAACGCGATGGGGCGTTCAAAATGAAAGCCATCGGCGCTGTCTTCGGCGAAAAGGACATGGTCCAAAAGGCTAAAGAAATGTTGTCCGAAGTCGGCATGTTGGAAAAACGCGACATGATCGCGTCTTCCATGTCGCGTGGTGATAAACGCCGCTTGGAAATGGCAATGTGCCTTGTCCAAGACCCGCGTCTGTTGCTGCTCGATGAACCGACCGCCGGCATGGCCCGTGCGGATACGGAAAACACCATCGAATTGCTGAAAACGATCCGCAAGGAACGCGGCATTACAATGGCGATCATCGAACACGACATGAACGTGGTCTTCAGCCTTGCAGAACGCATCACCGTTCTGGCCCAAGGCACGCCGCTGGTCGAAGACATTCCAGACAACATCAAAGGTCACCCGAAAGTGCGCGAAGCCTACTTGGGCGAAGCACAAGTTTAGTACGCGGAACTTTCAAAAGGACAATCACATGACACACGTTGAAGAACTCCGCCCCGAAGGCAAATTCGACAAAAACCGCAACATGGCCGCCACCAACGCTAAATTTCTTAGCGTTTGGGACATCGAGGCCTACTACGGCGAAAGCTACATCGTTCAGGGCGTCAGCTTTGACATCCACGAAGGCGAAATCCTTGCGCTGTTGGGCCGCAACGGGGCTGGTAAAACATCCACCCTGCGCACCCTCGCCCGCATGGACGACCCGGAACTTAAACACGGTGAAATCTGGCTCGACCACAAACCGGTCCACAAAATGAAAAGCTTCGAGGCTTCGCAGGCTGGGATCCAGCTTGTTCCAGAAGACCGCAGCATCATTCCGGGCCTAACGGTCGAAGAAAACCTCAAGCTCGCGCAAATCGCCCCGCCAATCGGTTGGTCACTTGATCGCGTTTATGACCTATTCCCGCGCCTGCGTGAACGCCGCAACCAAGAAGGCATCACATTGTCAGGCGGCGAACAGCAAATGCTTGCCATTGCACGGGCCCTGTGCCGCGACATCAAAGTGTTGTTGCTCGATGAACCGTATGAAGGCCTCGCACCGGTCATCGTGCAAGAAATCGCCAAGACACTAGAACTGATCCGCGATCAGGGCATCACCACAATCATCGTCGAACAAAACGCTGTCGCTGCTTTGAAACTGGCAGACCGCGCCGTGATCCTCGACATTGGTAAGGTCGTTTATGACGGCTCTGCACAAGAGGTTCTCGAAGACGAAGCGCTACGCGCCAAGTACCTCGCGATCTAAGTGTTTGGTCAAGGCGGTTTTGTATCGCCTTGACCCCTTGCCGGTATTTGGCCCTATCATAGCAATACCAGAGCAATACCGGACCCATACCAAACCCATACGCTCCAATTTCAGAAGCGAGACACCTAATGTCCAACTCATATCCCCCCTCCGCAGACTTCGCCAAGAACGCCCACGCCGACGCGGAAACCTACGCAAAAATGTACGCCCACAGCGTACAAGACCCCGAAGGTTTCTGGGCAGAACACGGTAAAAGGATCGACTGGATCAAACCGTTCACAAAGGTGAAAAACACCTCTTATGAACCTGGGAATGTTGACATCAAATGGTTCGAAGACGGCACGTTAAACGTCTCTGCAAACTGCGTTGACCGCCACGTCGAAACACGCGGCGATCAAACTGCAATCATCTGGGAACCCGATGATCCCAAAGACGAATCCAAACACATCACATACCGCGAATTGCAGACAAACGTTTGTAAAATGGCCAATATTCTCCAAGGCTTAGGCGTTGAGAAAGGGGACCGCGTCGTCCTGTATTTGCCAATGATCCCAGAAGCCGCCTATGCCATGTTGGCCTGTACGCGGATCGGTGCGATCCACTCGATCGTGTTCGCTGGCTTCTCTCCGGATGCCTTGGGCGCGCGCGTAAATGGGTGTGACGCCAAACTCGTCATCACCGCCGATCACGCGCCTCGTGGTGGCCGTTCTACGCCGCTGAAATCAAACGCCGATGCAGCCCTGCTGCACTGTAAGGATTCTGTTAAATGTCTTGTGGTAAAACGCACAGGCGAACAAACCACATGGACAGATCGGGACCATGACTACAACGAACTGTTCCTAGAAGCAGACGATTACCAAAAGCCCGAAGAAATGAACGCAGAAGATCCGTTGTTCATCCTCTACACTTCAGGCTCCACAGGCCAACCCAAAGGCGTCGTACACACAACGGGCGGCTATTTGGTCTATGCGGCCATGACCCACCAGTACACGTTCGACTACCATGACGGTGACATCTTCTGGTGTACCGCTGACGTCGGCTGGGTCACAGGCCACAGCTATATTGTCTACGGCCCGCTGGCCAACGGCGGCACGACGATCATGTTCGAAGGCGTGCCAACCTACCCCGATGCCGGTCGTTTCTGGGAAGTTTGCGCCAAGCACAAAGTCAACCAATTCTACACCGCTCCCACCGCCATCCGCGCGCTAATGGGTGCAGGCGATGACTTCGTAAAAGGTCATGACCTCAGCGACTTACGTCTTCTTGGGTCCGTCGGAGAGCCGATTAACCCAGAGGCATGGAATTGGTATCATAACGTTGTTGGCAAAGGGAATTGCCCCATCGTCGACACCTTCTGGCAAACCGAAACAGGTGGTCACATGTTGACCCCCCTTCCTGGTGCGACGACCCTGAAACCCGGTGCTGCACAGACTCCATTCTTTGGCGTGCAGCCTGTTGTTCTGGACCCGCAATCGGGCGAAGAAATCCACGGCAATGACGTCGAAGGCGTCTTGTGTATGAAGGACAGCTGGCCTGGCCAAATGCGTACTGTTTGGGGCGACCATGAGCGGTTCGAAAAGACCTATTTCGGTGACTACGCAGGTTACTATTTCTCTGGCGATGGCTGCAAACGCGACGCAGACGGCGACTATTGGGTAACAGGCCGCGTGGACGATGTTATCAACGTATCTGGCCACCGCATGGGCACCGCCGAGGTCGAATCCGCCCTTGTTGCACACGTCAAAGTCGCCGAAGCGGCTGTTGTTGGCTACCCCCATGACATCAAAGGCCAAGGCATTTATGCCTACGTCACATTGATGAACGGCGAAGAACCATCCGACGAACTGCGCAAAGAACTAGAAACATGGGTTCGTTCAGAAATCGGCCCCATCGCCAAACCGGACCTGTTGCAATGGGCTCCGGGCCTGCCAAAAACACGGTCCGGCAAAATTATGCGGCGTATTCTTCGTAAAATCGCCGAAGATGATTTTGGCGCGTTGGGCGATACATCAACCCTTGCGGACCCGTCCGTCGTGGATGAATTGATCGAAAATCGAATGAACCGGTCTGATTGACCCAAATAATTTTGGCCAAATTTTATGCCGCGCAGCTCCGCTTGCGCGGCATTACTACTTTATATCAACAATTTCTTAACCGCTGTACTCTCCAATAAATCTAGGTGGGGGCTCTTTGTTCTAAAACAGGAGCCTGAAATGGATATGAACAGTAACAACGCCGCAGCTGCGGTTGGGCTTCAGCCCGCGCAACCCCCTGCTCCCCAGATAGAACCCGACCAAAGACCTGTCGCGGATGTTGCCAAGGCCAAATCAGATCCGACACCGGACATCCCGTTACCCATTCCCGCCAGCACGTCCCAATCCGGTCTTGTCAGTGCAGCATCTCTCAAACCAACGGATGCCGCACCCAAACTGGACGCCTCTGGTGTGTCCGCTGCTGAACGTACGTTGAAGCCCTATGGGATCACGATGTTGCCAGAAAAACAGGACCCGACCGAAAAATAAGTCCGGTTCAACGCCAAAACAAATAACGTTGGGTCATTTTTCCCCTTCCCTCACGCTTTCAACCATCGCACCCTTAGTGTAGGACAACGAAAGCCCCGTTTGGGACGGGCAATGTAGTTCATTCAAAGACAGGCAACTGGCCGAGGGAACAATGACCAAAAAGACTCCTCACGAATCCGATGTTAGCTTCATTCAGGCGTTGGCCGAATTGTTGCGGGAAAACGACTTGACCGAATTGCAGGTCAAACGCGACTACGCAGAAAACGACAGCCTGAACGTACGTGTCAGCCGTCAGACACAGCAACAGGTCGTCACACAAGTTGCAGCAGCGCCCGCCGCAGCCGCACCTGCCGCAGCGCCAGCTGCAGTAGCCGCAGCGGCACCCGCCCCGGCAGCCGACGCAGACCCTGCCAGCCTTCCAGGCGCAGTCACCTCGCCAATGGTTGGCACCGTTTACATGTCGCCAGAACCCGACGCCCCTGCTTTTGTTAAAGTCGGCGATCAGGTCAGCGAAGGTCAGACATTGCTGATCGTAGAGGCCATGAAAACCATGAACCACATTCCAGCGCCTAAATCCGGTACTGTGAAACGGATCTTGGTCGAAGACGGTGCTCCTATCGAATTTGGCGCACCTCTTATGGTCGTCGAGTAAGACCAGAGGTAAAGCATAGATATGTTTGATAAAATCCTCATCGCCAACCGCGGGGAAATCGCGCTTCGCGTGATCCGCGCGTGTCGCGAAATGGGCATTGGCAGCGTTGCCGTGCACTCCACCGCAGACGCTGACGCGATGCACGTCCGTATGGCAGATGAAAGCGTCTGCATCGGGCCACCGTCGTCACCACAAAGCTACCTTAGCTTTCCAGCCATCATCTCGGCATGTGAAATCACAGGCGCCCAAGCGATCCATCCGGGCTACGGGTTCCTGTCTGAGAACGCACAATTTGTGCAGATCGTCGAAGACCACGGCCTGACCTTTATTGGCCCAACAGCCGAACACATCCGCGTCATGGGCGATAAGATCACGGCCAAAGACACCATGAAAGAGTTGGGCGTTCCATGCGTTCCCGGATCTAATGGTGGTGTGGATACTGTCGAAGATGCGCTGAAAATCGGCGAAGAATTCGGTTATCCCGTTATCATCAAGGCCACTGCTGGTGGTGGTGGTAAAGGCATGAAGGTTGCCAATTCAGCTGCTGAAATGAAATCTGCGTTTCAGACCGCGCGTGCGGAAGGTAAAGCGAATTTCGGCAATCCCGACGTTTACATCGAGAAATACCTGACAACGCCTCGCCACATCGAAATTCAAGTATTTGGCGACGGCAAAGGTAAGGCCGTGCATTTGGGTGAACGCGACTGTTCCTTGCAGCGACGTCACCAAAAGGTTTTCGAAGAAGCCCCCGGCCCTGCTATTTCAGCTGAAGAACGTGCTGCGATCGGTAAAGTCTGTGCCGATGCTTGCGCGCGCATCAACTACATTGGCGCCGGTACGATTGAATTCCTGTATGAGAATGGCGAATTCTATTTCATTGAAATGAATACCCGTTTGCAGGTGGAACACCCTGTAACTGAAGCCATCTTCGGCCAAGACCTCGTTCGTGAACAAATTCGTGTCGCCGCGGGTCTGCCGATGTCGTTTGGGCAGGAAGATCTTGAAATCAATGGCCACGCGATCGAAGTCCGCATCAACGCAGAAAAACTTCCGAACTTCACCCCTTGTCCGGGTAAGATCACGCAGTTCCACGCCCCGGGTGGGCTGGGTGTCCGTATGGATTCTGCCCTGTATGACGGATATTCGATACCGCCTTACTACGACAGCCTGATCGGCAAGCTGATCGTCCATGGCCGCGACCGCCCAGAGGCACTGGCCCGTTTGGCCCGCGCGTTGGGAGAATTGATCGTGGATGGTGTTGATACAACTGTTCCATTGTTCCATGCGCTTTTGCAGGAAAAAGACGTGTTAACAGGGGACTACAACATCCACTGGCTGGAAAAATGGTTAGAAGACAACCTTTGATCTATGACAATCGTCCTGACACCTGAAGTATTGCTGTCCGCTTATGCGGGCGGCATTTTTCCGATGGCAGAACATCGCGACGATCCAGAACTGTTTTGGGTAGACCCTCGCGAACGTGGTGTGCTGCCCATCGATAGATTTCACATTTCTCGTTCATTGGCGAAGACCATTCGTTCAGGCAAGTTCCGCGTCACGTTCGATGTCGAATTTGCAGGCGTCGTTCAGGGGTGCGCTGACCGCGAGGAAACGTGGATCAACGACATGCTGTTTGATCTTTACGGTAAATTGCATGGTTGCCATCGTGCCCATTCGGTTGAAATTTGGCAGGATGACCAACTCGTCGGTGGCGTGTTCGGGATCGCGCTGGGTGGGGCATTTTTTGGGGAAAGCATGTTTAGCCGAAGCCGTGACGCGTCCAAAGTTGCCCTCGCCTACCTTGTAGATCGTCTCTCTAGCGGGGGGTTTATTCTTTTTGACACACAGTTCATCACACCGCATTTGAAAACCTTGGGTGCAGAGGAAATCCCACGGGCGACCTACCGCAACCAATTGGAACACGCCCTTGTCTTACCGGCTGAATTTAACCGTCAGAGCAGCGTTCCAACACCCGGTCAACTGCTACAGCGCAACGCCCAGACATCGTAACGCGGGTGATCCAGCGCGTTTAAAGCTGGCGCCGAGGCCACCATCCAGCCACGAAAAACAGGGTCCGCAGCGTTGTTATAAACAACTGTAAGCAATGTATATGCGTCCCCTGACCGGTTCCCGCTTGGGTATCGACACTCGGACATTGTCACTGCCAGCAAACCAATAGACCGTGTCTGTCCATTGCTAAATTCTAGGTCCTGTGTTCGACCTGTGATCTTGTCCAAGATGCGCAGTGTACCGCCCGGGGCAGTCGTAGCCTGTTGGGCAACCGAAGGCACCGCTGCGAAAATCAATAGGGCTGTCAAAATACGTTTCATCACTCGTCTCCACCAACAAATTTCAACAGCAGTTGGATGAGGCTGACCGCACCTTGTGTGTCTTCGATCAAGGCACCATCGGTGAACATGTCAAACGACCCACCCGGAACGATTTCAACAAATGTTCCACCCAACAATCCTTCAGATGCCACGACAGCCGCGCTATCATCGGGAATGGCTACCCCTTCATCAATCGCGAACGTTGCTTCCGCACGGTAAGTTTCGAGGTTCAGGTCAAGCCCGCTGACTGTCCCGATAGACACCCCTGCTAATCGGATATCAGTGCCAACGCTAACCCCTTCCGCAGACCGGAAATTAGCCTGCAATTCCAAATCAGCCGCTTTTCCACCAAGGCCTGTCACGCCAACCAAAACCCATAAAAAGCTCAAAGCCGCCGCTAAAACGACGGCCCCGACGACGACCTCTGTGGTGTTTTCACGCATGATATACCCTTGGTCTATCCTTGGCTTAACTTTGGTTTACTCTGGGCTCCACGCCTCGTAATCCGCGCGCGCTGCAACGGCAGGTCCACGGATAGATCCCTTTGGCGCATAAGCCTCGGACGAACCGGTTAGGTTTGGCTGGTGCGCCTTTTCCCATGGTTTATGCGGAACAGTTTCAGCGCTTGGCACTTCGTCCCAAGTGTGGTGCAGCCAACCGTGCCATTCAGGGCTAACCCGGCTGCCTTCAACTTCACCATTGAAAATAACCCAACGGCGGCTTTCATCGGCATTAGTGTAATAAACATTGCCGGCTTCATCTTCGCCGACTTTAGTGCCCTTACGCCATGTCCACAGCTGTGTGCCAAGGGTCTGGTGGTCCCACCATACGAATATACGTTTGATAAAATTACCAACAGACATGCAAAAGGCTCCTTCTCGTTGGCCCTGTCATGCCCGATTGCGCGCCAGAGGTCCAGAGGGACATTCAATTCTCAGGCGTTAACCCGCCAAGGCAGTCACTTCGATTTCGATCCGGTATTTCGGATCAATCAAACCACATTCTACCATCGTCGCGGCCGATGGGTTTTCACCGAATGCATCAACCAACAAGGGCCAACATGGTTCAAACTCGTGGCGATCCGGCAGATAGTAATTTACGCGTACAACATTACCGAGGCTACTGCCTGCGTCTTTCAATGCATTTTCAATGATTTCAAGCGCATGGGCACATTGTTCTGTCACGCTATCGCCCTGCCCGACTGTCCCTGCAACATGCACGAAACCACCGGCTACAACCGCTCGGCAATAGCCAATCTTGGCTTCAAATTCGCCACCTGAATGGATGCGCTTGATGTTCACGATTATCCTGCAGAAGCGGGTTCGGCTTCTTTCTTGCTTTCATCGTGGATCATCAAAGGAGCGGCGTCGGGTCCGACAGCCTCTTCGTTCACCACAACTTCTGTTACCGTGTCCATCCCAGGCAGGTCGAACATCGTATCGAGTAAGATGTCTTCCATGATCGAACGAAGACCACGTGCACCTGTTTTACGTTCGATTGCGCGTTTGGCGATCGCTGACAACGCGTCGTCCGTAAAGGTCAGCTTCGCATCTTCAAGCTCGAACAGACGTTGGTATTGTTTTACCAAGGCGTTCTTAGGCTTGCTCAGGATTGTAATCAAAGCATCTTCGTCGAGGTCTTCCAACGTCGCAATGACGGGCAAACGTCCGACAAATTCGGGGATAAGGCCAAATTTCAGCAGATCTTCGGGTTCAAGATCTGTAAAGATTTCGCCAACGCCGCGGTCATCGGGGCCGCGCACTTCTGCACCAAAGCCCATACCAGCACCTTTGCCGCGCTGTGCGATGATTTTGTCCAGCCCAGCAAACGCACCACCACAAATGAACAAGATGTTCGTTGTGTCCACTTGCAAGAATTCCTGCTGAGGATGTTTACGACCACCCTGTGGCGGAACGGATGCAACCGTGCCTTCCATGATCTTCAACAAGGCCTGCTGCACGCCTTCACCCGAAACATCACGGGTGATGGATGGGTTGTCGGACTTGCGTGTAATCTTGTCGACCTCATCGATATAAACGATGCCGCGCTGCGCGCGTTCGACGTTGTATTCGGACGCCTGAAGCAATTTCAGGATGATGTTTTCAACATCTTCACCAACGTAACCTGCTTCGGTTAGCGTGGTCGCATCAGCCATCGTGAACGGAACATCTAGAATGCGGGCCAGCGTTTGCGCCAATAGCGTTTTACCACACCCAGTCGGACCGATCAGCATGATGTTGGACTTCGCCAGTTCAATGTCTGATTTGTCTGCGTGGTTCAAACGTTTGTAGTGGTTGTGTACAGCAACCGATAACACGCGCTTCGCATGGGCTTGTCCGATGACATAATCATCCAGAACACCGCAAATTTCTAAAGGCGTCGGCACCCCTTCGGACGCCTTAAGGCCGGCCGACTTGGTTTCTTCGCGGATGATGTCCATGCAAAGTTCAACACATTCATCGCAAATGAATACTGTTGGGCCTGCAATCAATTTGCGGACCTCATGTTGGCTCTTGCCGCAAAAACTGCAGTAGAGGGTGTTTTTGCTGTCGCCGCCAGACGTGTTCGCCATGTCGTCTTTCCCCTGAGTACCCTGCTCAACCGCAGAGCCGATAAATGTGTTTCGGGCTGGTTCAGGTCATCCTAAGCCAGCCCGAAATGGTCCACAACGTCAAAACGCGTGAAAGTTATTCGTCGTCATCAGCTTTACCGCGGCTTTCGACGATTTCGTCGATATGGCCCCAGTCTTTCGCTTCTTCCGGTGTCATCCATGTGTCGCGATCTAAAGCATCTTGAACTGTTTTCAACTTTTGACCGGAATGTTTGACATAAAGGTCGTACATCCGTTCGCGGGTACGTTCGATGTTACGTGCACGGATCAGGATGTCGGAAGCCATACCTTGGGCACCACCGGACGGCTGGTGCACCATGAATTCGGAATTAGGCAACGCAAACCGCATGCCCTTTTCACCACCAATGGCGATCACAGAGCCCATGGAGGCGGCCATACCACACACCAATGTTGATACCTTCGGACGGATGTACTGCATCGTGTCGTAAATGCTCATCCCGGAATGCACGGCACCGCCTGGGCTGTTGATGTACATAGAGATTTCTTTTTTGGGGTTCTCTGCCTCAAGATGCAGCAGCTGCGCCACGATAAGCTGGCTCATCCCGTCGTGAACAGGACCGTTAACAAAAATGATACGTTCTTTCAGCAAACGAGAGAAAATATCATACGCGCGTTCACCGCGAGACGTTTGTTCAACCACCATGGGCACGAGGTTCATGTAGGTTTCTACGGGATCTTGCATATCATCTGCCTTCGGATTTTGGACGCGTCCTGCGTCGTCTACGTCATTTGTGTTACCCAAACCTTAGTTGGGCTAACGGGGGGCTTCAAGGCACCCTGTTTGGTTTCTTGTACGAGAGAACATCTTGGAATGAATCATTATCAAAGCACGGCATAGGGTCGTTTCAACCCCGCCTTCCGAATGTTGCCGATATATAAGGGAATTCAGCCGGGAACACGTTTCAACAGAACAGCGCCGGGCTAAAAGCCTATGGTTCGCGCAGGGCCTCTTGGGATCGATACAATGGCTTGGTTAAATATTGCAATACGGTTTTAGACCCCGTGTGCAATTCAACGTCTGCCTGCATCCCAGGGCGAATTTCAATCTGGCTTTGTCGTTCGTCCAGGTCTGTCGTGTCGACACGCAACGTCACGCGGTAATGGGGCGGCGCATTCGGGTCCCGTTCATCTTCAAATGTGTCAGCAGAAATAAGCTGCACTTCACCGCTTAGCGTGCCAAAAATTGTATAGTCATAGGCGCTAAGTTTAATGGTGGCAGCCTGCCCCGCGATCACGTTTGCAATGTTAGACGGTGACACCTCGGCTTCTACAAATAGTTCATCATCCATTGGAATGATTTGGAAGATTTCCTCGCCCGGGCGGATAACGCCGCCAATGGTGGTAACCCCCAAATTATTCACAATACCACGCATTGGCGATGTGATGATTGTGCGGTCCAATCGGTCTTCGGCAACGCGTAAATCTTGACGTAACGTGGCGAGGGTCGACAAAATATCTGAATATTCGGACGCCCGTTCTAATTCGGACTGCGTAACGATCTCGTTGTAGCTGTTTTGTGCGTCGGAATTGGCTTTCCGCGCGCGGGTTACCTCGATCAAGGCAGCAATGTCGCGCGAATGAAGGTCTTCCATAACCCGCAATTCACGCTGTGTTTCTGTGACAATTGCTTGTGCGCCTTCGGTCCGGCTGACGTAATCAGATTGGCGCGCATTCAGCAAAGCCCGTTCAGATGACACCATATTCGGAAGAAAGTTCTCAATCTCTTCAGGCACGTCAAAATCAAACATACCATCAATCTCAGCCTCTAGTCGGAGACGGCGAATTTCAGCGGCGACGACCTGTTCGCGAAGATCAGTCATGGCCGTTTCAAATTGTGTCCCACGCAAACGTGCCAACACATCGCCTGGTTCAACTTGCGACCCTTCGGACACCATCAATTCCGCCAAAATCCCACCTTCAAGGTTCTGGATAATCTGCGGACGCGACGAAGATACAACAGACCCGTTGGCGCGCACGATTTCGTCAATCGCTGCGAACTTTGCCCAAAGAATGAAAAGCAGCACAGTCGCGCCAATAAGCCAAATCAACAGGCTTGGGCCCCTTACACGGCCTTCAAATTCTTCAGCAATCGTTACCATTACGCAGTCGCCTTTTTGTTCTTATTCGCGAGGTGGTTCAGCACCTCTTGACGTGGGCCGTCGACTGCCAAACGTCCGTTTTGCAGAATGACTGTCCGGCTGGTCAGTTCCAAAATAGGTACACGGTGGGTCGCAATAATTGCAGTGCGACCGTTCAACCAAGTTTCCAAACGACTGACCAACGTAGATTCCAAAGTTTGATCCAGTGCCGCCGTTGGTTCGTCTAGCAAACATACTTTCGGGTCTTGCAACCAGAGGCGCGCCCAACCAATCGACTGGCGCTGACCGATGGAAAGCCCTTCACCACCGTCAGAAATCTCTAGGTCCAAGCCTTTTGGGTGGTTGCGTACAAACTGGCCCAAACCGGCAAAATCAAGCGATGCCAACAAACGGTCGTCATCACGTTCGAGCAAAGTCAGGTTCAGGTTTTCGCGCAATGTCCCCGAGAACAAACGCACTTCTTGGCTCAGGTAGCCGATAGAACGACGCAGATCGCGGGGCATCACCTGCCCCATATCAACGCCATCGACCAACACGCGGCCTTTGGTCGGTCGATAGATGCCAGACATCAACTTCAACATCGTCGACTTACCGGACCCGTTGGCCCCCAAAACAGCCAAACGCTCGCCCGGTGCAATTTTCAAGCCAGGAATATCCAGCGTCTGACCACTTTCTTCGTGGTAACAGAACGCAATGTCGCGCATTTCGAAGGCGCCCTTCATTTCTTCACGGCGCAAATATTGGCGGTCTTCTTCTTGATCCTGTTCCGCATTGGCGACTTCGTCTAGCGCTTCAAGAGCAGCCTTCACGTTGGACCAACGGGCCAAAGTCGCGGCCAGCTGGGTCAATGGGCCCAAAGTGCGTGATGTCAAAATGCCAACGGCAATAATCGTACCGACTGTAAATTCACCCGTGAACACCATGAATGTTCCGGCTACAACTGCCGCCACATATGTGGCCTGCTGAACGCCTTGCGCCCAGAATGTTAAGGTGGATGCGAGTTTACGTTGCTCGGATGTGGCGAGTGAAGACACGGCGGATAATTCGGACCAAAGACGTTTGAAACGGTCTTCGCCGCGTTGCGCCTTGATCGTGTCTGCCTCGTAGATCACTTCGTGCAGCAATTTGTTTGATTTGGCCGATGCTCCTTGGGTCTGCTGGGTCAGCTTGATCATCTTCTTTTGCAAGAAGAAGCTCGGCAAAACCATCAACACGCCACCAACAAACAACACCCAAACGACATTGCCGCCAATGGACGCCACAAGCGCCAAGAACAAAACGATAAACGGCAAATCGGTCAATGTCCCGATAGTCGACGCTGTGAAAAATTCCCGCACAGACCCGAACTCGCGAATGGCCGAAAACAGGCCGGAAGGAGATTGCCCTTCTTTGCCGCGACGCATGCCCAGCAAACGATCCATCAACATGGCCTGAACTTGAAGTTCGATCTTGCGACCAGCGCCATCCATCAGACGCGCCCGCGCAATGCGCAGACCGGCCTCTAGCAACATCGCCAGACCAGCGCCAATCGCCAAAACCCACAATGTTGCTGTGGACTGGTGCGGAATGACACGGTCATAAACCTGCAGCGAAAACAGCGCGACAGCGACCGCCAGCAGGTTGGCGACGAACGATCCCAACGCGACTTCCAACATATGGCGGCGGAACTGAATCATTTCGCCCCAGAACCAATGGGCACGTTTGCCCTTCTTGGCGTGCTTCTTGGTTAGATCGGCAAGTGCCATATCGGCACGCAGCACCAAACCACTGAAATAAGGAACAAAATCAGATACAGGCACCTCTGCGCGGTTGTCGCGGCAGGTGGTATCGAACACGATTATGATGTCGTCTGTCTGGTCTAAAACCAACAAAACCTGACCACTGGTCATTTCAACCAAGGCGGGCCACTGATCGGGTGTAGGTTTACGAACAGTGGTGACCGCCGTCACCAATCCGGCTTCGTTCAACGCTTTGGCCATGGACCGTGGGCTGATGTCATCACCATCTTCGGCAGTCATGACTTCAAGCAAGTCAGAGCGAACGATATCGACACCTAAAAGGCCTGCGTAGGTCGCGGCAAGATCGGCACGCGCCTTTGCCTTTTCAGAATAACGCTCATCAGCCTGAGGCGCTGGCGTCGCTTGCGCCGGTTCAGACGAAGCTGTTGCCGCTTGCAACGCAGCTTCTGGGTTTCCAACGCGGGTGATCTTACCACCACGTGTCTTGTTTATATCAAAGGCGAGGACTGGACCGCTCAAATGTCTTCTCCGTCAACCAATGTGCCGTAAATCTGGGCCAGTTTCAGTTCCAAGCGGGCCAGATCGTATCGCAATGCAACCGCGTCACGTTCTGCATCCAGCTTGGTGCGGAAAACACCAACCACTTCTGGTACGGTGCGCTGCCCACCACGCAGCTGTTCTTCGAACAGCGTGTAGTTGTCGTTTGCTTGCGCGACGATCGTCGCGATATTGGCTTGCTGGCGTCGCAACGAGGCAATCTGCCCCTCGATCGCGGCTACTTCACGGGCGCTGTCTTCGCGTTGTTCGGCAACGGCCAATTCAGCCGCCTGCCCCATCGCCTCGATCGCGGCAATATCAGCACCACGCCCAAACCCGAGCCCATTTGGAATAGCGACCCCAAGGCCAAAACCACCGCTTTGGGTTACATCCCCAGATGCGGTGATGTTGGGTGAATAGCCAGCCTGAAGCGCGCGTGCCTCGGCCAAGCCGCGTGTCCCTTCTGCATCCACTTTCATCACATCTAATGGCTGTGCAGTGCCAGCTGGGTTTGAAATGGTTTCGATACCGCTGACTCCATCAAGTGGCGTTGCGGACATTGCAGCAAGCTCCGCGCGCGCGGACGCTGCCGCTTCGCGGTCTTCCAACATGTCAGATCGCATCTGCGTCAACTTTTGCTGGACCAACTGCAAATCTGCACGGTCATTAATACCCGCGTTCACCCGTTCGGACATGACATATTCAAACCGCTCCATACGCGACATGCCGCCTTCGTTTACGGCTGCGCGCGCCTGGGACGCCTGAATGGTCAGATATAGGTCGAGCGCTTGATACACACGATCATTGGTATCCTGGGCCAGTGCCACCGCGGCGACTTCGACGTCAGCGCGGGCAAATTCACGTTCAGCACGTTTTGCGCCACCATCAAACAATGTTTGTTCAACCACCAACCCGGCAACAACGGCCCCCAAAGAGCTAAGGGATACGGTTGGGCCTAGAGATGGCAGCCAATTCATTTCACGGGCTTGAGACCGCAACATCGCAGCGCGCAGTTCGGCCTCGGCGGCACGTGCGTTTGCAGCAAGAACGCTTTCAGCCACCTGAGCGTATGGCCCAGATGGCAAAACTGAACGACGGTTCAGCAACGCGTCAATAAGGTCGGAGCGTTCGCCGTTAGACAGTTCTCCGTCCAGTGCGGGCGCATCCGGTGATGCAGCAACCGCGTCGTTGTTATTTCCTAGAAAGTCGATACCTGCACGAGAAACAATATCTTCCCCCATGCAGCCGCTCAAAACACCACAGCATACAATCGCTGCAACCGATGCTTTCACCTTACGTGCCTGTCCCACTCGATACCCCAGTTCGCTTATACATTGCGTGGTGGGGGCCGGTTTGTCCGGCCCTCCGCCGTTGTCTGGTGTCGTTACCCCCCTCCCCTATCAGGGCTGGGGGGGTAACGCGCCGATTGGCGATTAAATCGTAACGTTGATGTCTTCCTCAACGTAGATCTGTGCATCGTCACCCATGGTGTAAAGATCGTAGGATTTACCACCGATGGTTTCAGACTGACCCGTTGATGCTGCGCCAGATAGATCGACACTATCGTCAGAACCACCGTGGATGATCAGATTGTTGTCATTGTCTGACAGACCTTCCAGTGTGCTCAGATCAAGGGTCAACTCGCTGTCAGTCGCAAAGCTCAGATCGATAGAGCCAACGTCAAAGCCATCAAGACCGGCCAAAGACACTGTGTCCGTGCCGGATTCTTCCAGAACAACATATGTCGCGTTGGTGTTTCCGGCTGTATCGGTTTCGTTCACGACCAAGTGCGTTCCATCGGACAGCTCAGGGCTGAAGCCGAACAGCTCGCCAGATCCAAACGCAGTGCCTTCGCCGCCATTGGCTTCGACAGAGACTGAGCCGCTGTCCGAGATCGTGTTAAGCGTATAGTCGTTGCCCTCTGTACCGCTGATTGCGACAGACGCCACACCATCGTCACCGCGTCCGACGAAGTCGACTTCGGGTGCATCAGACGCAACCGTGTCTACTGCGAAGGTGTCTGTGATGCTGTCCGTGTTACCATGCGCATCCGTTGCTGCGATCGTGATGTTTGCATCATATTCGCCACCTGGAATTTCTGTGCCAGCGTAAGAAACGGACCAGTTACCTGCCGCATCAACCGTTGCTTCGCGTGTAATCGTTCCAGACGAATGTTCGAATGTAACCATTACAGTGGAGCCCGCTTCGACGGTTCCAGTCAGCGTAACACCATCTGCTGCTTCAGCCGCATTGACGATATTGTCGCCTTCAACTGGATCGCTGGATGTCAGTTTATTGACGTAAGTATCCACTTGCACGGTATCGGAGATAACCGAGACGTTGCCTGCAGGGTCAGTCGCAGTTGCCGTCATCGTCGCGTTATACTCCCCATCAGCAATAGCTGAAGCCGGGAAGCTTGCGCTCCATGATCCATCTGCGCCTGCGGTTGTCGTGATCGACTGACCACCAAACTCGACCACTACGGTAGAACCAGCCTCGACGGTACCAGACAAAACCACACCATCAGCAGCTTCGGCACCGTTGATTACATCATCTCCTTCGACTGGATTAGCCGAGAAGTTGAATGGAACCACTTCAGTGTCGATGTTCACTGTATCGCTTACTTCTTTGTAGTTACCCGCAGCATCTGTGATCGAAGCAGTAATCGGGGTTTCATACGTGCCTTCTGGAATTGTGCCCGCAGGGAAGTTTACAGACCACGTACCGTCGCTTGCGGCGACAACATTCAAGGTAGCGTCGCCCAGGCCAACAGTCACAGTCAATCCTGCGGTCGCTGTACCGCTGATGACGACACCATCAGCATGCTCTGTTGCGTTCACAACATCATCGATTTCGATTGGCTGGGTAGACAACGCAAGGTCACCGGCGACCGTATCAACCGTAACCGCTTCAGTTAAGGAAGAAGAGTTTCCAGCAGCATCTGTCGCAGTCACAACCACAGAGGTTTCATATTCACCACCCGGCAAAGTGCCGGCTGGGTATGTAACCGTCCAGTTGCCGTTCGCATCAACCGTTGCAGGCATGGATACACCATGCAGAACAACCGTCACAGTGGACCCAGCCTCAACTGTGCCCGCCATTGTGATCGCCTCACCGCTTTCGTCAAAGTTCACGACGCCATCAGTACCGCCCGCTGAATTCGACGTCATTGCGAGTTCATTGACGTAGGTGTCCACAGTAACCGAGCTTGTCGCCGTCGCAGTGTTACCCGCTGCGTCTGTCGCCGTGACGCTAACCGGAACATCCAACTCACCAGTTGGCACGTCACCTGCAGCGTAGGTCGTAGACCATGTGCCATCGGCACCGGCGATTACCGTCTGCGTTACCGTACCGAAAGTGACCGCAACCGACGCACCAGCCTGCGCTGTGCCTGTCAATGTCACGCCACCAGCCTGCTCGACACCGTTCACGACATTATCGGCCCCGCCAATAGTAGCCGTTTCAACAGTAACGCTCGTTACAGTATCCACAGTGATCGTAGACGATGTGCTTGAAGAGTTGCCTGCTGCATCAGTCGCTGTAACCGTCACGTCGAGGTCGTACTCGCCCTCGCTTAACACGCTTGTGTCAACATCAAGCGACCAAGAACCGCCAGAAACTGTCGCAACATATTCCACACCAGCAATCGTAACGACAACACTGTCGCCGCCCGTTACCGCACCAGAAAGCGTGACGCCGCCATCATATTCGACTGCATTGATCACACCATCAGCACCACCAGTGGCTTCCATCTCTACGCCAATGACCGTGTCGACGATAAGTGTGTCTGTTACTGTTGTGGACCCACCATCATTGGTGATCGTAACTGTAACATCAGTTGTATACTCACCCTCAGCAACATCATCAGATGTGAAAGTGACTTCCCAAGTACCATCCTCATCAACTGTCGTAGTTTCTGTTACGCCATCGATTGTAACCTCAACAACCGCACCTGCGGTACCAGTACCGCCGATCTCGACGCCATCAGCGTGATCTTCTTCATTTACAACATGCTCGTTACTATCGGTCGTGCCAGCCGTAATCTCGACCTCAGGCGCTGGCGTTGCACCACCACCGCCGCCACCACCGATCAATGTCGCAGCACCGGCAGCCGCAGCCGCAGCCGCGCCACCCCAACCAAACAATGGCGCAGCAAACGCGCCAAGCATGCCGACTTCATCGTCTGCAACAGCAGCATCTGCCAACAAGACATCCGCCTCGCGCATGAAGTAAAGATCATCATTAAGTGCAAATTTCCCAACACCATCGTCGGCAATGTAATTGGCGTAATAGTCCGCGCCAGCACCCTGCGTCAGATCAACCTCAGTCAGGTAACCATTTGCTGAAAGGTACAAATCGCCATCAGACGCGCCACCCGTCCCGAAATATCCTTCAATCACGATTACGCGCCCATCGATCAAAGTCACCTGAAGCGACTGACCGCTGCGCGTATATGATACGACTTGACCCTGAGACAGGTTAAGCGAAACATCCGCCCCCGCCCCAACTACAATGGAGGACGGTACACCTTCTCCGGCTACAGATCCTCTAGAAATATTGCCCGCAACATCACGGACAACGAAATTAATCGCTGACATGGTACTCACTCCGCCTCATGGTCACGACCTCTTTGGGCCGCATTTTTTAATTAGAGATACCATATGTTGATTTATCCACAAATTCTAGGGGGAAAATTCAGGATAGCGAATCAGTGCTAAATAAAAATATTTCATTATGTTTCACAATGGTTTACGCCGCTCCAGCACCACATTCAGGGCCGCCCCTAGCATGATTAGGTAGGCACTTAGGTAAAACCAAAACAACAAAGCGATCACTGCGCCGAGCGATCCGTAGACCTCGTTATAATTTCCAAAATTGCTCACATAAATTGAAAAAAGCGCCGACATCACCAGCCACAAACACACCACCATCACAGCGCCCGGCGTCAACCACCCAAGGCGCCGCCCCCGCAGATTAGGCCCATAACGATAAAAAATACCCAAACCTACGAACAGCACCAACAAGACAATGCACCAACGGGTCAGGTCCAACATGAATTCCTGATCAGCCCCGAGCGGCAGCACTGCAATCAGCACCGGCGCAACAACGACCATAAGCAAAGCAACGATCGCCACCCCAATCAATGAAATTGACATCAACATTGCGACAAGCAAATGCCGCGCAATTCTTCGGTTGGGTCGTTCAAAAATGGCGTTTAACCCTTGCATCAGCGCTGCGACACCAGACCGAACTGACCAAAGCGCGACAGCAATCGACAGGAGCGTCGTAAGGGTTAGCGTTTCGCTTCGGGCAGACAGCAATCCAGTAATCTGCGCTTCGAACAGGGCGAAAACGTCAGGCGGCATCAGACCTGCCATAAGGTCCAACTGACCATCAACAACAACCGGATCGGCCAAAAGACCAAAGATCGCAATGATTGCGGCGAGGCCTGGAAAGATCGCGAACAACCCGTAAAAAGCAACCCCTGCAGAAATCAGCCCGGCGTTCTTTTCACCAAGATCTTCAACAACTTGTCGTGCGATTTCAATGCAGTTTCGCCACATCACCTAGCCCCGCTAGTTCGCATATACTGTCACTTCTGGAAGGCCCGTTAGAGGAGCCCCAATCAACCGCATCGCTGCTAGCGATATCTGGCTTCCTGATCCTGCCGCCCCACCAGACGGGCGCAATTCAACAGCAACCGAGGTACCGTTATACTCAACCCGTCCCTGTGTAACAGAACTCACCAGCGGCGTCTTGAACCAAATCCCCGGATCGGTCGGACTGCCAAGGCTCGCGATCGTTGATCCCAACCGACGTTCTCCAGAAACAGGCGTTATCACGACGGCCGCAGCGCGATCTTCGGCTGAAGTTGTGTCAAAGTCCTCGACTGTTCGGGCGGTCGGTGGTGGGGGTGGTGGCAAATCTGGACGGACTTGCGACAAATCCAATGTCGGCCTGATAGGCGGCGCAAACGCAGCCCCCAAGGAAGGAGACAAATCAATATCAGGCGATACACTTACGCTTTCGGTAACTGCGTTCGGGTTTGCATTCTGCAGCCCTCCCGGAAATGACCCTGGAGCACAGGCAGAAACAACAACAAAAGCGGCGAAAATCGGGAGCGTTATCACAGTATTCTTCATGCCCAAATCCTAGGTCTGCCCCCAACCAGTGTCGAGGGGGAAAACCACGACTGATTGCTCTTGCGCGCACCAGCGCCCATGCCTAGGTTCCACTTATGAAAAGCTCTTTGATCGACCCTTTTGAACGCGCCATCACATACCTTCGGGTTTCCGTGACCGATCGTTGCGATTTCAGATGTGTCTATTGCATGTCGGAAAACATGACCTTTTTGCCCAAAAAGGAACTACTGACACTCGAAGAACTGGACAGGTTGTGTACGAACTTCATCAGCTTAGGCGTTGAAAAGCTTCGCATAACTGGCGGTGAACCATTGGTGCGCCGCGGTATCATGACATTCTTTGATGCCATGTCGCGTCACCTTGAAAGCGGCTCCTTGAAGGAGCTAACTTTGACGACTAACGGATCTCAGCTCGAAAAATATGCGGATGATCTTTTTGCAGCTGGCGTGCGCCGTATCAACGTTTCCTTAGATACCCTGGACGACGACAAATTCGCAGAAATCACGCGTTGGGGCCGTCTGCCGCAGGTGATCCGAGGTATTGATGCAGCTCAAAAGGCAGGCTTACGCGTCAAGATTAACGCGGTTGCATTGGCGGACTTTAACGACAACGAACTGTTCGATTTGCAGGCATGGTGTGCAGAACGCGATATGGATCTGACGTTTATCGAAGTTATGCCCATGGGTGACATCGGGAATGAAGACCGGATCACGCAATATTGGTCTTTGAAAGATCTGCGGAGCCAGTTGGAAGAACGGTTTACCGTCACCGACCTTGCGGAAAGAACCGGTGGCCCTGCCCGCTACATTCGCATTGAAGAAACTGGCCAGAAGATTGGGCTGATCACACCCCTAAGTCACAATTTTTGTGAAAGCTGCAATCGGGTTCGTATTACATGCACAGGTGAAATCTACACCTGTTTGGGTCAAGAAGGTCATTCAGATCTGCGCGCACCCCTTCGCGCCAACGATGACGACGCCTTCCTCGAGACCGCAATTCGCGCTGCAATTGGGCTAAAACCCAAGGGGCACGATTTCGACTATTCGCGCCAAACTGTTGATGGCCAAGTCTCCCGTCACATGAGCCACACAGGCGGTTAATGTCAGATACTCCATTGCTTAAGCTACGCCGTGCAGCAGCACTGGCGATCGTTACGGCACTGTGGTGTTGGTTGCTAACTGCGGCTCACGGCATTTGGTCTTTAGGTTTGGTAGGAGGTTACCTTGACGGTGGCCGAATACCACTTTACCCATCTTTACCAGTAACTTATGGATCGTTCTTTATTGATAGCTTTAGCGCGCTATTTGTCGCCTTCTTGTTTACTTTTGGATTTAGCGTCGCGTTGCCAAGGGCCTACCATTTGCCGTCCGCCTGCATTGCATGGGTCATCGGGGCATTCATTGGGCTCGGAGGAATTGCGTTCGTTTATCAGATTGATTTCGGCACAACCTTCGGCCCTTTCGAGGCAACCCTCGAGTTAATTTTGCACCCCTTTGTAACTCCAGTTTGGTTGGTATTGGGTCTGGCGGGAACGGCGTTTTTCACCATTCCCTTTCGCAAAACCTAAACCGCTAGGCTGCGGGCATACGCTGTTCTACAATCTCGGCCCACCAGCTGCATCCAGCAGGAATGGCTTCGTCACTGAAGTTGTACTCTGGGTGATGCACCGCCGCCGTATCGCCGTTACCGACCAAAATGTAAGCCCCTGGCCGTTCTTCCAACATGAACGCGAAATCTTCTCCGCCCATGACAAGCGGCGCATCGGCGCAATCACCTGATACAGAAGCCGCGACGGACGCAGCGAATTCTGTTTGTTCATCCCAATTGACCATAACCGGATAGCCCCGCATGTAGTTAACGCGCGCTTCTGCGCCCATCATCTGCGCAGTGCCGTTTGCGATCGCCGTCACCCTTTCTTGGGCAAGGTCGCGCACTTCGGATGATAGCGTGCGAACTGTCCCCTTTAAGGTAACAGTCTGTGGGATAACGTTAAATGCTTTGCTGGATGTCTCGAACGACGTGACAGACACAACCACCTGGTCCACGGGGTCCACGTTTCTGCTTGCAATAGTTTGCAGTGCAATAACCACATGTGACGCGACAACCGTACTATCGATCGTTTCTTGGGGCTTGGCTGCGTGACCACCTTTGCCTTCGATCACGATTTCGAACTGATCAGTTGCGGCAAAAAAGGCCCCTGGCCGAATAGCAAACGACCCAACCGGCTTGCCGGGCCAATTGTGCATTCCGTACACCTCTTGAATACCAAATCTGTCCATCATGCCGTCTTCGCACATTTCACGACCACCGCCGCCGCCCTCTTCGGCGGGTTGGAAGATCACGACGACTGTACCGTCAAAATTACGGGTCTCAGACAAATATTTTGCCGCCCCCAGCAACATCGCCGTGTGACCGTCATGGCCACAAGCATGCATCGCACCATCTGTTTTGGACGCATAGTCCAAGCCGGTCTGCTCATGAATTGGCAACGCATCCATATCTGCCCGTAAGCCAATGACTTTACCTGATGAATTCGTCTTACCCTTAATGACACCTACAACACCTGTGCGCCCAATTCCGGTGACGATTTCGTCACACCCGAAAGTCTTCAGCTTCTCGGCAACAATTGCGCTGGTCCGGTGTGTTTCGAACAAAATTTCAGGGTTTTCATGAAGGTCACGACGCCATTCGGTGATCTCGGGTAAAAGTTCTGCGAAGCGGTTCTTCACGGGCATGGTGTTTCTCCAATATGTGGTTTGCGCCACCGTGTGGCGCGTTCTGTTTTGGTGCAATGCCCCTATCAACTATGGGGGCTATTATTCGGTGTTCGGCTAATTTCCGATCAGCTTAGGGTATCTAGCAGGCGTTCCATAAACACTTGGCCCGCTTGAAATTGCTCTATCGTTATAAATTCATTGGGCTGGTGCGCTTGAGCGATATCACCGGGGCCACAGATGACAGCAGAATAGCCGCGTTCTTGAAATTGACCGGCTTCTGTCCCGTAGCTAACAACGTTCACACCGTTGTCACCCGTCAATTGGCGCACAAGTTCTTCAGCGGCACCCTCCACTTCTGGTTTTAAGCCAGGCACCAAGAAGGCTGGTGATATGTCGATCCCAGTTTCTGGATGAATAGCCTGCATTTCGGCTTGTATCTCTGCGACTTTGGCTTCGAAACGATCGGTCCAATAGGCAATCGTTTCGCCAGGAACGATGCGAAACGTCAATACAAAGTCACAGTCTTTCGCGGTGATATTATGTGCCGTGCCACCCGACACCATCCCAACATGCGCCGTTGTGTACTGCGGCACGAAACCAGTGTCTAATTCTGTCGGGGTTTTGGCTGCGTTCTCTGCGTTAACGTCGTTGCACCAATCGATCAGCTTTGCCCCGAACATAATGGCGCTGACACCTTCGTGAATTAAGGATGAATGGACCTCAAAACCACGCATGTGCACCGCAAAACCCAACCCGCCCTTGTGGCCCGTGACCACCTTCATCATCGATGGTTCGCCGATAACCGCGGCGCTAGCCTTTGGCATGCCACTGGCGACCATTGCGTCGATCATTGGGGGCGCCCCTGTACAGCCGACTTCTTCGTCATAACTTAGCGCCAGTTGTAGGGGCCTTGTAACACCGCGTTTCTTTGCCTCGACCATCGCCCAAATCGCCAGCGCATCGAACCCTTTCATGTCACAGGTGCCGCGGCCAAAGTATTTGCCGTCGTTCTCGATCACGGTAAATGGGTCGCTGTCCCACGCCTGCCCGTCAACCGGCACTACATCCGTGTGCCCAGACAAGACGACAGCACCGTCAACCTGTGGTCCAACATGTGCATACAGGGCGGCTTTCTGTCCCGTTGGGTCAGGGACCCGGGTAGACGGTATGTCATGGTCCGCCAAATAGCTTTCTACGAAGTCGATCAGGTCCAAGTTGCTTTCACGACTCACGGTCGGGAATGCGATCAGCCGATCCATCAGCGTTTTTGCGTCCAATGTGGTGGCCATGCGCGTGTCTCCCGACTGATGCTTCTGCAAGACATGACCGTGAAACGGGCAACACTCATCGTCAAGTGCCGAAACCTGCAGCACTTCAAAAATTTACCGTATGGTAAAATGCTATCAGGGGTTGCGAGATGATAATTTTCCGCTAACGTCATCTTATATGAATGATCCGCTCGAACGGTTCATCAACAAAAACAAAATGTTAGACCACTTTCACAGGGAGGTCGCCTATGCCCGATGGGGCTCAACCGGTACTCGATGTACGGGACCTGAAGACTATTTTCAAAATACGCGGGGGCGAAGTCCACGCGGTCAACAACGTCAGCTTTGATCTAAAACCTGGCGAATTGTTGGGTGTTGTTGGAGAAAGTGGATCAGGCAAATCTGTTACGATGATGTCCCTCTTGGGGCTTCTCCCTTCGCCACCTGCTGATGTGCAAAATGGCACTGTAACATTTGATGGGGAAGACTTGCTAAAAGTCGATCCAGAGACGTTGCGAACCGTGCGCGGTGGAAAGATCGGATTCGTTTTTCAGGATCCAATGACATCACTGAACCCAGTCTACAACGTTGGGATGCAGATCATGGAGCCCTTGCGCAAGCACATGGGTATGTCAAAAAAGGCCGCAACCGTTCGCGCCAAGGAGCTGTTAGAACTTGTCGGCATTCCAGATGCAGAGCGCCGTTTGAAAGATTACCCGCACCAGTTTTCCGGCGGGATGCGGCAACGGGTGATGATTGCCATCGCATTGGCCTGTGACCCCAAAGTGCTTGTCGCGGACGAACCAACAACCGCTCTGGACGTAACCATTCAGGCACAAATTCTGGAGCTGATGAAAGAACTCCAAGAACGCCTTGGGATGGCGGTCATTTGGATCACGCATGATTTAGGCGTAGTCGCCGGCATCGCTGATCGCGTTTTGGTGATGTATGGCGGGCAGATTGTCGAACAAGCCCCTACCCGCTCGCTGTTTAAGAACCCTCAACACCCCTACACCCGTGCGCTCTTAAAAACGGTTCCACGAGTAACCGGCGGGCGCGAAGACCGTTTGGCCATAATCGAAGGCCAACCACCAATATTGGGTGCCCAGCCAACAGCCTGCCCGTTCCGCGACAGATGCGATGTGGCGTTCGATAGATGCAGCCAAGAAAACCCGCAACGTTTCGATGTTGGTGACGGCCACGATGCTGCGTGTTTCTTTGATGCTATGACAGGGGCGCCGCGCAATGCTTGATGGGCCGAAAACCGAAACAAAACTGGTCGAAGTTTCAGACCTCAAGATGCATTTCCCGATCCACACGGGCCTGTTCCGCCGTCACACGGGCGATGTGAAAGCCGTGGATGGCGTCAGTTTTGACATCTTCGAAGGTGAAACTTTGGGCTTGGTCGGCGAATCCGGCTGCGGCAAATCCACCTGCGGGCGTGCGGTGCTAAGACTGTACGATATCACTGACGGATCCATCAACATTGATGGGGCGGAAATCGGCGACACACCGCAGTCGCAGTTGCGCGGCAAACGTCCAACCATGCAGATGGTCTTTCAAGACCCCCAAGCGTCGCTCAATCCACGCATGACCGTGCAAGCGATCATTCAAGAACCACTGGATGAACACACGAACCTTTCCAAAGACGAAAAACGTGAAAAGGTTCTGGCCTTGATGGATCAGGTTGGACTGAACCGCAAATTTGCCGGGCGTTACCCACACGCATTTTCAGGCGGCCAACGTCAGCGGATCGGGATTGCACGGGCATTGGCACTGAACCCAAAGTTCATCGTCTGTGACGAACCAATCGCCGCTCTAGACGTGTCTATTCAGGCCCAAGTGGTAAACTTGCTCGAGGACTTGCAGCAAGAATTCGGGCTGACGTACTTATTCATTTCCCACGACCTTTCAATGGTCCGCCATATCGCGAACCGTGTGGCTGTGATGTATTTGGGCAAGATCGTTGAATTGGCCCCGCGCGAAGCGCTGTATGACGCGCCGCTACACCCCTACACCAAGGCCCTGTTGTCCGCGGTTCCGGAACCAGACCCTGACCTTCACGCGGCGATGGAGCGCACAATCCTAACAGGCGATGTGCCATCCCCAGCAAACCCGCCGAAGGGATGCAACTTTTGCACCCGCTGCCCAGCAGTCATGGACATTTGCAAACAAGAAGACCCCGAATACCGAGAGGTGCTGCCAGGCCAGTTTGTCGCCTGTCATCACTACAACGGTATCACCGACCCAGCCGACGTTAGGGCTGCGTCAGAGGCCCAGTAACATCTGGAAACCTGAGCAATAACAATACCAACTAGGAGAGTGACAATGAAATTAAGAACAGCCCTCATGGGCGCCACCGCAGCGGTGGCCTTTGCGCCGATGGCATTTGCCGACGGTCACGAAGGTGAACGCGGTCGCGATGGTCAGCTCAACATCATCTATTGGCAAGCGCCGTCTACGTTGAACCCATATCTATCGGGTGGCACAAAAGAAGTTGAATCCGCATCCTTGATCTTGGAATCATTGGGCCGTTTCGACAACGACGGCCAGCTGCTCCCTTGGCTTGCTGCTGACATTCCAACCGTTGAAAATGGCGGTATTTCCGAAGACCTGACATCCATCACATGGACCTTGCAAGAAGGTATTATGTGGTCTGACGGCACCGCACTGACAGCTGCAGACGCTGTATTTACATGGCAGTATTGCACCGCTGAAGGCGGCGGCTGTGCGCAAGCCTCATATTTTGACGGTGTTTCTTCCGTAGAAGCGATTGACGATTTGACCATCAAAATCACTTTTGATGCGCCAAAACCATTCCCGTACACAGCGCTTGTTGGTGCTGAAAGCCCGATCATTCAGGCCGCTCAATTCGCGGATTGTCTTGGCGCTGCAGCCCCGACCTGTGTGGACGCAAACTTTGGCCCGATCGGCACCGGCCCATTCGTTGTTGATGATTTCAAAGCCAATGACGTGATCCAATTCTCTGCCAACGAAAACTATCGCGTTGCTGGCCAGCCGGCCTTCTCATCCGTTGTTTTCAAAGGGGGCGGCGATGCAGCCTCAGCTGCGCGTTCTGTTCTGGAAACAGGCGAATTTGATTACGCATGGAACCTTCAGATCGACCCAACAGTGCTGGCTGACATGGAATCAGCGGGCCTCGGTACCGTTGTAACTGCGTTCGGTACATCTGTTGAACGTCTGCACCTGAACCAGACAAACCCATCTGCTGATCTGGGCGATCTGCGTGCCACAGCCGAAGGTGGTGCACACCCATTCCTGACAAACCCAGTTATCGGCCAAGCCATGTCCATGGCGATCGACCGCGAACTGCTGGTTGAAATCGGTTACGGTGCTGGTGGTCAGGCAACATGTAACGTACTTCCTGCCCCTGCGGTTTATGCGTCCACAGCAAACGACGCATGTCTGACACAAGACATCGCCGGTGCGATTGCCTTGTTGGATGGCGCAGGCATTGTTGACAGTGACGGTGACGGCATTCGTGAATACGAAGGCACGCCACTGACAGTTCTGTACCAGACATCCACAAACGCTGTGCGTCAGGATACACAAGCATTGGTCAAACAATGGTGGTCTGAAATCGGCGTAAACGCTGAACTGCGCAACATCGACGCGTCTGTGTTCTTTGGTGGTGACCCAGCGTCCCCTGACACGTTCCAGAAATTCTTTGCTGACGTTGAAATGTACACCAACAACTTTGCTGGTGTTGACCCAGAAGCCTACATGGCGAACTGGGCCTGTAAAGAATGGCCAAGCCCTGAATCACAGTGGCAGGGTTCCAACATGCAGCGTTTCTGTGACCCTGCATACGATGCTCTGATCGACGAGCTGGCCACAACAGCGGGCATCGACGCACGCGCTGAGATCGTCAAGCAGATGAACGACATGCTGATGCAATCCTACACAATCATCCCACTGATCCACCGTGGTGGCGTGTCTGCACATGCCAACACATTGGGCGGCGTGAAGATTTCCGACTGGGATTCCGAGCTGTGGAACATCGCAGAATGGTACCGCACCGAGTAATCGGCCTGTTTTGAAAACGGGGTGGGCAAACTTGCCCACCCTCCCCTTTGCCACAAGTTTTTGCAGCGCGATCAATTCAGGTTTTCCTAAATGATCCTATCCAAGGCCCGCCAATGCTGACCTACACAATCCGACGTCTGATGACGGCCATCCCAACATTGATTTTCATCTCGTTGATCATTTTCTTGTTGTTGGACATGGCGCCAGGCGATCCTACAGCACAGTTGCCGCTTACGATCCCACCAGAGGTACGCGAACAAATTCGCCAATCGCTGGGCTTGGGTGAACCCGTCCACATCCGTTACTTGTTGTGGCTGAAACAAATGGTCTGGTCAGAACCCATGTTCTACCTCAGTCAATCCACCGGTTGGTTTGACCCGCCCGAGGTTGCCCGACTGATTTCATGGCAAACGCGCGCACCTGTAATGGACACGATTTTCGAACGCTTGCCGCAAACGATCAAGGTTGTTGGCCTTGCGTATATCGTGGGCGTCCTAATTGCTCTGCCTATTGGGATCATCTCGGCGTATCGCCAATATTCAGTGTTTGATCAGGCCGGTACATTTGTATCGATGATTGGCTTTTCCATCCCGCCCTTCTTTTCCGGCGTTCTGATGATCATCCTGTTCACAGTGATGATGCCCAATGACAGCTTCTTTTGGTTCCCATCCATTTATGACACCACATTGGTTGTCGACAGCTGGGAAACATTCGGGAAACAGGTTCGTCAGATGGTCCTCCCTGTCATGGTACTCGCGCTGCAAACCACTGCCCAAATCAGCAGGTTCATGCGGGCTTCCATGCTCGACAACCTGAACCAAGACTATGTCCGCACTGCCCGTGCCAAAGGCATGACAGAAAGCGTTGTGGTCCTCAAACACGTGTTGCGTAACTCTATGATCCCAGTGATCACAGTTATCGCACTAGGTATCCCGTCTATCTTTGGCGGCGCGATCATTACTGAACAGATATTTAAGGTGAACGGCATCGGTCAATTCTTGATCGTCTCCATCCAAGCCTCTGACGTGCCTTCTGTTCAAACCCTAACCTTCATTTTCGCCGTGCTTATCGTGCTGTTCAACCTGATCGCCGATATTCTTTACGGCATCCTTGACCCGAGGATCCGCTATGACTGATGCAACAGCGCCAAAGGGCGACGACACCCGCGCCGACGCTCCCGCCCGTAACCAATGGTGGGATGTTTGGGACCAATTCAAAACCCACAAAGGGGCAATGTTTGGGGCAGCGTTCTTTATTATTGTGATCTTAGCAGTCTATCTTGGCCCCTATTTTTGGACAATCGACCCGACCTACATCGACATTCGTGCCCGCAATTCGGGTCCGACGTTGGCGCATCCATTTGGCACCGACCAATTAGGGCGAGACATGCTAGCGCGCATGATGGCGGGTGGGCAGACGTCTATTTCTGTGGGCCTCACAGCCATGGCGCTCGCGTTGATCCTCGGCACGCTTGTTGGGGTTCTTGCAGGCTACTTCAAACGGATCGACGGGTTATTGATGCGCACCACTGACCTGTTCTTGGCCCTGCCTCTTTTGCCGCTTCTGTTGGTTATGGTCATGCTCTTCCGGCAACCCCTGTCGGCCTCTTTCGGACCAGAGACAGGCATCTTCATTCTGATCGTTGTGGCAATCGGCATCACGTCATGGATGCCAACTGCCCGTATCGTACGCGGCGATGTGCTGGCGCTCAAAGAACGCGAATTCGTTCTTGCGGCACGTTCAATCGGCACACGCCCTGGGAAGATGATCCTGCGTCATATCCTTCCCAACGTTATGTCACCCATCATGGTATCCGCGACACTTGGTATCGCTACGGCCATTATTACAGAAAGCGCCCTTAGCTTTTTGGGCCTTGGCTTCCCCCCAGACTTTCCGACATGGGGGCGACTTCTGTTTGATGCAACCGACTTTATGCAACAACACCCTGAACGCGTTATGTGGCCAGGCCTCGCCATCTCTCTCACAGTGCTGAGCGTAAACTACATGGGCGATGGCCTGCGAGACGCGCTTGACCCACGCATTCGTGGCCTCTGACACCACATCCAAAGAACGAAAGGGCGCGGAAATACAACTTTCCCGCCCTCCTGTTTGAAACCCAACTATGTCACGCAAACAGGAACCAACGTCCCGACACATGCACTTATCCTGCGCCCCGCAGGGGCGCACCCCCCGCCGTCCGCAGGACCCGATCGTCAGATCGCATCACTATGCTGGCCAAGTCTCTTTCGGATTTGGCGAACCATGCCCCAGACCGCCAGCACAACCAGTGGCGTAAGGGCTGCCTTCATCCCTTTCTCTCCGAGTCCTACATGACTGGAAAACGGTAACGCGACATTCGCCGCCAAATTGACGGCATAATAACTGATCGCCACGATCGACAGCCCTTCCACCGTTTCCTGCAAACGCAATTGCAAATCTGCTCGGCGATCCATGCTTCGCAGCAATGCCCTATTCTCGGCGGATCGTTCAACATCAACACGGGTGCGCAACAGATCAGAAACGCGGATGGCACGGTCCCCCATAGCATCCAGCCGCGCTTTCGTGCTCGCAACTGTACGCATAGCGGGGTCAAACCGCCGCATCATGAATTCGCCAAACGTTTGCCGACCCCAAAACCGTTCTTCGCGGAGGATCGAAACACGCTGATTCACAATGGCTTCATAGGCTGAGGTTGCCCCAAACCGAAACGTCGTCTGGGCGGTCAAGGCTTCCAACTCTCCAGACACTTCCAATAACGCATTCAACGTTGCCTCAGATGTTTCAGGGGCGCCGGTCAATGTCCGCGTAAGCGCGGACAAGCGGTCGTCTAATTTCGCCATCTGCGACCCCAGCGCCTTTGTGCGCGAGAAACCCAACATCGACATCGCTTTGTATGTCTCGATCTCGCACAACCGTTGCAGCACACGACCCGTTCGCCGCGCACCTGTTTCAGGGCGCACAAACATCGCAAACCGGATATGACCGGCTTGATCGATCCGGAAATCTCCTGCAACCACCGTGTCGTCATCCAACACCCGCGACACGGCCAAGCTTTCCGGTACGAACCAATCCGCCACCTTTTCCAGGATCTGCTCATCCCCTTCCTGTCTTTCAACTCGGATTAATGCAGATGTAATTCGTGATCCTGGTGACGCCTCTAACCATTGGTCCGGAAACAGCGCAAAGGTTGCGGCATCAAACGGTACTTCAGCAGCCCCTTCTCCAAAAATTGTGTAGGTCACGAATTCTGTGTGACTTTCCCACTTTAACATATGTTTGCCAATTTGACCGAAGTAATGGGTCGCGTCTTCTTGGGGATGCGGCGCGGCATAGTGGTCCAGCAAGGCCTTTAGATGTGTAAGATCAGCGGCACGGTCGCGACCTGCGGCTTTCTGTGCTGGCTTTATTGCTAGGTAGGCCGCACGACATGGCGCTGACATCACCGGAAACGGGCGTGCGTGTAATTCATTGGCCATGTCATAACGCAGCGGGTGGTCTTCAATCGGGCACATTGGGGCGGTCCTTTTTCGCAATAGAAATTAGACCTAGCCAATTTTCAATACCTGTAAAGAAAAAACGCCCTTAAAACAAAAGGTTATGTGTACACATTGGTATGCAACGAACCTATTCACATACCCCTCGAGTACAATAAGCCTCTCTTTTCAATATCTTTCGGGCAGGCTACGACAACGGGTATGACCACACTCCTATTTAACAAACCGTTCGGCGTTCTTAGCCAGTTCACAGATGCCAAGTCGCCAACCGAACGCCCCACCTTATCGGGATTCGACCTTCCAAAGGGCGTATATGCAGCTGGCCGGTTGGACCGAGACAGTGAAGGTTTGCTGGTTCTAACAGACAACGGAAAACTTCAGGCCAAACTGTCTAGCCCGAAATTCAAAACGCCCAAAACCTACCTCGTGCAGGTCGAAGGTGCCCCGACCGAAACAGACCTTGCCCCCCTTCGCACAGGTCTGAAACTAAAGGACGGGCTAACGCTTCCAGCAAAGGCGCGTCTCATTGACCCTCCTGAACTCTGGCTGCGCGATCCACCCGTTCGGTACAGGAAATCTGTTCCAGACTCATGGGTCGAAATCACCATTACAGAAGGCCGCAACAGGCAGGTCCGTCGCATGTGTGCAGCAATCGGGTTCCCTTGCTTGCGTTTGGTGCGATGGTCGGTTGGGTCTTGGACCTTGGATGGTATCGGTCAAGGCAACTGGAAAAGCGTCTAGGACGTGCAATCCGCCAGTGAAACTACGGCCAGTCCTGTCTCGTCAAACACGCCTTCGCTGGTGCCATCTGCGGACGTCACCAAAACTGAAGCGCCTGCAATCTCAGCACCTGAGACAGTGATTTCCCGACCGCCTGCCGTATCGTCAAGATCAATGGTGAACCCAACCTGCGCCGTAGGCGCAATTGTGTTCAAATCCAACATCAGCACCTGATCCCCGTCGGTCACTGTGCTTGCGGAATTTATCATATCTCCGCCTACGACGACCTCAAAGGGTTGGAAGACCTCAACGCCATCCCCCGCGTCCGTGATATCAAAAATCACGCCTGCAGCAGCGCCAGACAGGTCCAATGTCAGGACAAGCCCGTTCACTGCACACGCGCCTGTATTGGTGATTGTAAAGCGATCCTTAGGCGCTCCATCGCGGAATGTGATGTCTAAGTCTGCTTGGGCACTGCCCGCAATCAAGCAAGACGCTATTAGAAGTGTACGCATATCAAGATTCCCTGTTGTTCGTGTAACAACATGGGGCGCAAAGTTGCTGGGGCAAGAAAAAGGCCCCACTGATTTCAGCGGGGCCTTTTCTATCTCATATTATTAGGTGTCCCAATCAGTCGATCTTGGTCAACAAGCTGTCTAAAGACGCCTTCGCATCGCCGTAGAACATGCGTGTGTTCTCTTTAAAGAACAGCGGGTTTTCGATGCCGGAATAACCGGTACCTTGGCCACGCTTGGACACGAACACCTGTTTGGCTTTCCAACATTCCAGAACCGGCATTCCGGCGATCGGGCTGTTTGGATCATCCTGCGCCGCTGGGTTAACGATGTCGTTTGACCCGATCACGATGGCAACATCCGTTTCTGGGAAGTCGTCGTTGATCTCGTCCATTTCCATTACGATGTCATATGGCACTTTGGCTTCGGCCAGCAGCACGTTCATGTGCCCTGGCAGACGCCCCGCAACTGGGTGGATCGCAAAGCGTACAGTTTTACCAGCCGCCCGCAGACGGCGGGTCAATTCAGCAACGTTTTGCTGCGCTTGTGCGACGGCCATACCATAACCAGGAATGATGATGATGCTGTCAGCTTCTTCAAGCGCGGTTGCAACCCCATCGACGTCGATCGCAACCTGTTCGCCTTCTACGGCCATCTGTTCCCCCGCTGGGCCGCCAAAGCCGCCCAAGATCACAGACACGAAGGAGCGGTTCATCGCCTTACACATGATGTAAGACAGGATCGCACCAGAAGACCCGACCAGCGCACCAACCACGATCAACAGGTCATTCCCAAGGGAGAAACCAATCGCCGCAGCAGCCCAACCGGAATAGCTGTTCAGCATGGACACCACGACCGGCATATCTGCGCCGCCAATACCCATGATCAGGTGATAACCGATGAACAGTGCTGCCAGTGTCATGATGAACAATGGGAAGAACCCGCCTGTTGAACAATACCAGATCAACGCAATCGCAGACAGTGCAGCCGCCGCGATGTTGAGCATGTGGCCACCAGGCAATTTCGTTGCCGCGCTGTCCACCTTGCCTGCCAATTTACCGTAGGCAATAACCGAACCAGTGAACGTGATCGCACCAATAAAGATCCCCAAGAACAGCTCAACCCTTAGGATGTTCAGTTCGACAGGCGTCTTTTTGGCGATCAAGGCTGCAAATGTGCCCAGTTCTTTTAGGTCCGCGTTTTCAGCGATAAGCCCCGCAACGCGGCCCATTTCAAAATGCGCGATAAAGCCGACGAACACTGCAGCCAAACCAACAAGCGAATGCATCGCAGCCACCAGTTCTGGCATCTGCGTCATTTGCACCTGTGTCGCCAATTTATAACCGATGACACCGCCACCAGCGATCAAAACGATCGACAACAACCAAAAACCCGAGCCCGGTCCGACCAGCGTTGCAGCTACAGCCAGCGCCATGCCTGCAATGCCATACCAAACCGCGCGTTTCGCGCTTTCTTGGCCAGACAAACCACCCAAGGACAGGATGAAAAGAACAGCTGAAACAACGTAAGCTGCTGTTGTGAAACCAAATTCCATTATTCAGCCCCCCTTAAGATTTCTGGAACATGGCAAGCATGCGCCGTGTGACGAGGAACCCGCCAAAGATGTTGATGCCAGTCATGAACAACGCCAACCCAGCCAGCAAGACCACAAGGAAACTGCTTGATCCGATCTGCATCAACGCCCCCAAAATGATGATCGACGAAATTGCGTTGGTCACAGCCATAAGCGGTGTGTGCAGCGAATGCGCCACGCCCCAAATCACTTGGAACCCGATGAAAATCGACAGAACAAACACGATAAAGTGCTGCATGAAGGATGCAGGCGCAACAAGGCCAACAGCCAACAACAATGCGGCACCAACACCAATCAACGTCACTTGTTGTTTTGTCTGAGCTTTGAACGCCGCCACTTCTTCAGCGCGCTTTTCTTCCGGCGTCAGTTCTTTAACTTCCGCTTTTGGCTGCGCTGCAATCGCCTGAATTTTCGGTGGTGGGGGCGGGAATGTGATTTCAGACCCATGCGCAATGGTCGCACCGCGGATCACGTCGTCTTCCATGTCGTGATTGATCACGCCATTTTTTTCCGGCGTCAAATCTGACATCAGGTGACGGATATTTGTCGCATACAACGTCGACGACTGCGCAGCCATGCGGGATGGGAAATCAGTGTAGCCAATGATGGTGACACCATTGTCTGTCACGATCTTCTCATCCTTGACTGTTAGCTTACAGTTGCCGCCCTTTTCAGCTGCCAGATCCACAACCACAGACCCCGGCTTCATGGCTTTAACCATGTCTTCCGTCCATAGCTCAGGTGCTTCGCGGTTCGGGATCAACGCGGTGGTGATCACGATATCCATTTCCGGTGCCAGCTCACGGAACTTCGCCAACTGAGCTGCGGCAAATTCCGGTGAAGAAACAGCGGCATACCCGCCAGTAGCTGCCCCGTCTTGTTGTTCTTCTTCGAAGTCAAGGTAGACAAACTCTGCGCCCATTGACTCAACCTGCTCGGCCACTTCTGGACGAACATCGAATGCATATGTAATCGCACCCAAGGACGTGGATGTCCCGATGGCCGCCAGGCCAGCAACCCCAGCGCCGACAACCAATACCTTGGCTGGTGGAACCTTGCCCGCAGCCGTGATTTGACCCGTAAAGAAGCGAGGGAAATTGTTGCCAGCCTCAATAACCGCCCGGTAACCCGCGATATTGGCCATAGACGACAAAGCATCCATTTTTTGCGCACGACTGATACGTGGAATCATTTCCATTGCGACGACAGTCGCGCCTTTTTTGGCGGCGGCGTCCATTTTGGCTTGATCTGCAACGGGCGAGAAGAAGGAAATCAGCGTCTGATCCGCACGCAGGCGTCTCATTTCGCCATCATCAGGTACGCGAACCTTGGCAACTACGTCTGCAGCTTTCCAAAGCGCTGCAGCCGTTTTGACAACTTCAACGCCAGCATCTTTATAGTCTTTATCCGAAAAACCAGCGGCCGCACCGGCCTTCGTTTCGATAACACACTCGTGTCCGAGTTTTTGAAGCTCTTTCGCAGAGGTCGGCGTCATCGCAACGCGGTTTTCTCCCTCAAACAGCTCCTTTGGCGTACCAATTCTCATCGCAACTCCCCTTTAGAATCCTAGTTGCATCGGTCGTTACAGACCGAAAAAGAAATTCACAAGCCCCCGCTGGTATTCTAGTATACCGTGCGAGCGCTAACACCGCAGTTTCGCACCGTGATCCGGTTCACTTCCCTAAAATTTGTGAAAAACGGCGTGATTATTTTTTACTCACCATCGTTTCGAACGCGCGCCACATCTTGGGGTTGAACTCCCAATGTATCGTTTACCCTGCGGTAAGCAATGCGGCTGAACTTTGCCTTTCTGCCCCAATCTTACCTTTGTTGAAGGCATAAAATGGGCAAAACTCCGTATTTCAGTCCAATTCTCAATTTAGTCAGAGCTCAACTAGAAATGCCCCCTGAATTCGGACAGGGATGAAGAACTGAGAGAGTAGGATTACGAGTATGGCCACCCCATTAACATTTAACTGGTCCAATTTTAGCGGAAACATTTCAGGAGGCGTGTCTCAGGATACAGGCGGCATCAACGTGGGTGTTTCCTACGTTAATGACGGGAACGGAAATAACTCCAGCATTGCAACGTCCAACCAATACGTTGACACAGCTGCCGGTGAAACCTTCGCGACCAATTCGTCTTTGCAGCTTGGTGGTTCAGGGGGCGTTGGGAATACGTCCACGACGACGATCGATTTTAGCGCAGTTTCAGGATCTGGGTTCAGCGACGATGTCGACAATGTAACCTTTCGGATCAACGATTTTGACACGTCCTCATGGATCGACGTGGTGTCAGTGCGCGCATACGACCTTGACGGCAATCTTATCGAAGTAAATCTAACTTGGAACGGGTCTTCATTTAGCGGCACAAACCTGACGTTGACATCTGATGTCGCAAATGGGTCCGCCGCAACCGAAACCGGCTCGATCCTTGTAGAGATAGAGGGGCCAGTTTCATCGATCGAGATTGACTACAACAACAACGGATCGGGCGGCCAGGCGCTTTGGGTAACGGATGTTCATTTTGACGCTGTGGATCTCCCGGATGGAACTGTCGAGGGCACAAGCGGTGCAGATGTAATTGACGACACTTACGACGGCGATCCCGAACGTGACATGGTCGACAACGATGACGCTATCCTTGCAGGTGACACTGGAAATGATGACTTAATCTATGGCTATGGCGGCAATGACGAAATCTCCGCTGGTGCTGGCGACGACGAAGTCTATGGCGGCGACGGCTCCGATACCTTCAACATCTCTTCGGGCGAAGGCGCAGACACTATCTTTGGCGGCGAAGACAGCGATGGTCTCGACACTGATACATTGTCTCTGTCCGATGCCAACGGCCCTACTGGTGCAATCGTCACACTCTCTGGCGACGAAGATGGCACCTATAGTTTTCCGACTGATACCGGCGATGGCACTTTCTCAGGCATCGAAAACTTTGAGCTGACAGACCAAAACGATCAGTTCGATGGAACCTTAGCCACAGGCGGCAGCACCGTAGATGCGGGCGCCGGCGATGACACGCTGACCGGCTCTACCGGCGACGACAGCTTTGTTGGCGGTGCGGGAAGCGACCAACTTGCAGCGGGCGAAGGCGATGATGCGATCGACGCTGGTGCTGGCGACGACATAATTGACCTAGATGGGTCGTTTGGGAACGACACGATCACAGGTGGTGAAACCGGCGAAACCTTTGGAGACGTTCTAGACGCATCCGATGTGACCGCAGATTTGACGTTGGATTTGACGGCCATTTCGCCAACCGATGGCGAGTCCGGCACATTGTCTGATGGGACATCAACCGCCACATTCGAAGAAATCGAAACCATTTTCTTGGGCACCGGCGACGACAGCATCACGGGCTCTTCCGGGACGGACACTGTCGCGACAAACGAAGGTGAAGACCTTATCAACCTCGGCGCGGGCGATGATGCTCTCGACCTTGGCCAAAACGGTGGCGGCTCAGATGGCGATGCCGATACGATAATTCTACAGGACGGCTCCGGCAACGACACAATCTTTAACTTTGATGCCCCAACTGCAAATGGCGATGGTACATTCACAGGTCTCGATACATTTGATGTCACCGCCCTAAATGATGCGGACGGAGTTCCGGTCAACACAAATGATGTCACCGTATCTGACGACGGATCCGGCAACGCGCTTTTGACATTTCCAAATGGGGAAAGCGTGCTGCTTGACGGTATTTCCGCGACAGATGCTGACGATCCATTCTATCTGAATGCCATCGGCATCCCCCTGCCCGACGGTACGGTTTCAGGCACATCCGGTGCGGACACCATCGATGGAACCTACGATGGCGACCCAGACGGTGATTTCGTTGACGCGGATGACGCTATTTTGTCCGGCGATGTGAACGACGATGACCTGATTGAAGCATATGGCGGCGGCGACAGCATCAGCGCAGGCGCAGGTGATGATGAGGTCTACGGTGGCGAAGGTGCCGATACCATCGATGGCGGCAGTGACGATGACGTGCTGTATGGTGGCGAAACCGGTGAGGTCGGGAACCTCATCGTCAATGGATCGTTCGAAGATTTAACAGGGACAGTCGATACATCTTGGGGCGATCAAGGATACGGCAGTATTGTTGGTTGGACAGATTACAATGGCGGCGACTTTGACCTTCATGACAATGGCAAAGGCGGCACATATGCAACCGATGGCACGCACGTGCTTGATATGGGGGGGACGCCCGCCAACCTTCATGTTTACCAAGACATCACTGGCGCCGTTACCGGAGAAACATACACCCTGACACTGGATGCAGGTGACGTTAACGGTGGTGGAAACTCTGTCGAGATTTACTGGGGCGGCGAGCTCATTGCGACTATCGACCCGGTCGAAGGAGGGATGGAGAGCTTTACCTTTGACCTAATCGGCGGTGCGGGTGACGGCGCCAACCGTCTGGAATTCAAAGAAATCGGCCCTATTGATGTTGACGGTGTTCAGTTGGACAACATCCAATTGATCGGCATGGACGGAACCGCGGCCACGCAAGACACATCTGCAGACAGCATTGATGGTGGTGCGGGCGATGATACCGTCTATGGCCTGCAAGGGGACGACGAGCTTGATGGGGGTGCTGGCAATGACAGCGTCTTTGGTGGCCAAGGATCTGACGATATCAACGTCACCGCAGGCGAAGGCATTGATACCATTATTGGTGGCGAAGACGCCGATGGGTCTGATGTTGATACGTTAACCTTCACCGATACATCTGGCACCGACGGCGTAAACGTCACTTTGACCGCCAGCGAAGAAGGCAGCTACACTTTCCCAACCGATGGCGGCGACGGGACATTCACCCAGATCGAAGACTTCGTTCTTACCGATCAAGACGACACATTTGACGGTGCGCTTGCGACTGATGGCAGCACTGTTGATGCTGGTGCCGGCGATGACACATTAACCGGTGGCGACGGGGCGGACGTTTTGACCGGCGGTGCAGATGACGATGTCATTTATGGCGGCGGCGGCGATGTAATCGATGGGTCCGAAACCGGAACGGACAACGACACGCTTATCGTCTCCGATGTTGACTACATCGACTATGACACCGGCAATACAGAAAACGGCACCGTCTATTTCAACGACGGCAGCTCGCTCGTGTTTACCAATATCGAAAACGTAACCGTCACTGAACGTGACGGCACCGTAACGGGAACCAGTGGTAACGACACAATTGACGCATCGTATAATGGCGACCCTGATGGCGACGTCGTGGACGGGAATGACGCAATCTTGGCCGGCGATACTGGCAACGATGATCTCATTCTTGCCGGTAGCGGCAACGACACAGTGATTGCCGGCGACGGCGATGACGAAGTTTACGGCGGATATGGTTTCGACACTATTTATGGCGGTACAGGTGATGACGTCCTGTACGAAGGTTCGACCGGTGGGGCGCAGGGCACGCTATACGGTGGCGAAGGGAACGACACCCTTTACACCGGTACTGGCGATGCAAATGATGAACTCTATGGCGGGGCCGACAATGACACCCTAATCGATCAAGGTAATGGCTCAGCCAACGATACTCTTGCTGGGGGCGATGGCGATGATACCGTGGTTGCTGGCCTCGGCGATGATACGATCCTTGTCGACACCTCGAACGGCACCGATACAATTACCGGCGGTGAAGACACCGATGGTCTCGACGTTGACACACTGGATTTCACTGATGGAACTGGTCCTGACGGAGTAAACGTCACTATGACCGGTGACGAAGCGGGCTCGTATACCTTCCCAACCGATGGCGGTGACGGCACGTTTGCTGAAATCGAAAACCTAGACCTTACTGACCAAAACGATACCTTTGACGGAACCTCGGCCACTGGTGGCAGCACTGTCGCTGCTGGTGCAGGCAACGATATGCTGACCGGATCCACGGGCGCAGACAGCCTAGATGGCGAAGCTGGCGATGACACATTTGTTCTAAACGACAGCTTTGGCGACGACACGATTGTCGGTGGTGAAACAGGTGAAACCAACGGCGACAACATAGACGGCTCTGCCCTGACCGAAGACGTCACGGTCGATTTCTCTGGTCCAGAAGCTGGTACTCTTAGTGGAAGCACCGACACCGCAACGTTCTCGGAAATCGAAGCTATTGAAACGGGATCTGGCAATGACACTGTTCTTGGTGACAGCGGCGACGATGTCGTCACGACCAATGACGGCAACGATGTCGTTTTTGGTGGTGCTGGCGATGACACATTCAATACGGGCGACGGCGACGACAGCCTAACCGGTGGCACGGGTTCAGACAGCCTGACAGCTGGGGCTGGTGATGACACGGTGACGTTCTCTGAAGGGGATACTGTCGACGCGGGGTCCGGCGACGACACAATTGTGCTGGAAGACCTAGGCGAAACCAGCAACGGAACCATCACAATCGACGGTGGTACTGGCGACGAGACAACCGGCGACACTTTGCAGCTAGGAAGCCTTGGGATTTTGACCCAAGACGTCCGCGATACATTTGTCGATGATGGCACCGGCAGCTATTCAGGTTCTATTACGCTGGATGACGGAACGATCCTAAACTTCTCGGAAATCGAGAACATAATTTGTTTCACTCCCGGTACACGCATCGCGACACCACATGGATTGGTGGCGATTGAAGACTTGGAAGTGGGCGATCTTGTCGTCACACGCGACCATGGCTTGCAGCCAGTCCGCTGGCTAGAGGGCCGCAATGTTCCCGCGATTGATAGGTTCGCGCCTGTTCGAATTCGCAAAAACGTTTTGGCAGGCCAAGACCGCGATCTGATTGTTTCCCCCCAACACCGTGTGTTGTTTCAAGGCTATCGTGCAGAATTGTTGTTCGGCGAAAGCGAAGTTCTTGTTTCAGCAAAACACCTTGTTGATGGGTTGGATGTTACCCAAGACGAACAAAAAATGGTGACCTATATTCACATAATGTTTGACCGCCATGAAGTGATTTATGCTGAAGGTGCCGCAACTGAAAGTTTCCACCCAGGTGACATCGGCATGGGAGCGGTCAGCGAACAAGCCCGTGAAGAACTGTTCGCCATTTTCCCTGAACTGCGGGCAGATCAGTCCGCTTATGGCAACACAGCCCGTAAATGCCTCAAACAACATGAGGCCAAATTGATCCGGACCTAAGGGCCTTCGTGCCAACGGGTTGCAACAAGCTTTCGGTCAGGCCAGTGTGTATTCACATTCGCCTGACAGGAGGTTCATGATGCGCCTTGTATTAACATTTCTGACACTTACAACCGGACTTGCCGCATGCATGGACGCCCCTGCCCCAACGGACGCAACGATCGTGCCGGTCGCCGCACCATTCACCGTTCCGATGGACCCAGGCCAAATTAATTGCCGAAGTCTTTCGAACCCGTCTGCTTTGTCAGAAGCAACTGCCTGGGCGATGGGACGCGCACGCGCATCTGTCCTATCGGGCCGCATTTCTAGCGTGCCGACCTCAGACATGGTTGCTCAAAATCTTGTTGGGTATTGCGGCTCAAACAATTCAAGCACCCTTGCAGCGGCGGTTGCCCAACTAGGATACTAGGGGTCAGCTCAACGTCGTTAGGCGCTTTTTCGGATCTGTTGATTGCGGTTTGCCCACGAACGAGCAGCCTCGCCAAACGCCTCGAACAAAGGTCGCGACACACTATCCGAGTCGGCTTTCCATTCGGGATGCCATTGGACAGACAAGGTAAACCCAGGCGCATCCTTTACATAAATCGCTTCTGGCGTACCGTCAGGCGCAAAGCCATCAACAACCACACGGTCACTAACCTCCATTACTCCTTGCCCGTGCAAAGTGTTGGTCAAAACCTTTGTTCGCCCCCAAAGCTGATGGAAAGGACCGCCTTCATTCAAGGTCACAACGTGTTGGCGACCAAACTTGTCAGCGAGCGTCCCTTCCGGAACCATTCGATGGTTGTCGCGACCGGGCAGATCCCGAATTTCAGGGTGCAAAGTACAACCCATCGCGACCGCCACTTCCTGAAGGCCACGACACACACCGAAAATAGGCTGACCACGCTCAACACAGCTTTGTATCAAAGGAATGGATAGCCGATCTCGCGCCCGATCGAACCCACCGTGCGCTTCGGTCTCAATGTGCCCGTATTCTTCAGGGTGCACATTCGCGCGGCCGCCAGTGAACAGAAACCCATCGCAAGTTTCCATCAAATCTTCAATGTCTACTAAATTTGGGTCCGTCGGAACGATCAGTGGCAAGGCACCGCAAACATGCGTAACGGCTTCTGCATTCATGATTCCGGCCCCATGAATGGGATATTCCTCGTTGATGAGGTGGTAATTTCCGATAATTCCGATGACTGGCTTACGCATGACAAACTTCCTTTGCTCGCTTTCTAACAAGTCAAGGTTGAAAATCAACGTTCTTTGGCCAGTCAGCTCGACGAAACTATCTAGGACTTTAAACTTCCGCCACTAAATTAGCCGAATTGATCCCTGCAACAGCGCAAACGGCATCATTGTCGGACGTGTCACCTGTAACGCCCAGTGCGCCTACGACCACGCCGCGCTTGTCACGTATCAATACGCCGCCAGGTACTGGGATGACCTGCCCCTCAAAAACACCATTCACAGCGCCCATGAAATATCCTTGCGCCTCTGCACGTTGCATTTGCGCTGTGCCCGCCATCCCCAGCATTACCGCGCCGTATGCCTTACCATGGGCAATCGCAAAACGGCCTGGCGCCGCCCCGTCTTCACGTTCAAACGCTTTAACATGTCCACCCGCATCCAAAACAACAACGCTGAGTGGATTTAGCTCCATTTCACGCCCTTTTTCGAACGTTTTGCGGATCATTGTCCGCGCTTTATTCATCGAAATCTCTGCCATCTTATCATCCGTTCAATCAAACAGCCCCTCCTGTTTGGGTTTCATGATTTCGGTAGGGGCACTGGAGTGGTTACTCCAGCGGGTCGGGCCAGTTCCACCGGCCCTAAAACTATGAGTTTCGTTGCGCCTTCAATTCCAAACGACGTTGGTGCAACACCGGCTCGGTATAACCAGACGGCTGTTCGCGCCCTTTGAATACCAAGTCGCAAGCTGCCTGAAAGGCAATGCTACTAAACTCTGGGGCCATAGGACGGTACGCCTGATCGTCCGCATTCTGACCGTCAACGATAGCGGCCATTTTGCGCATCGACGCCATAACATCAGCCTCGCTGACCACATCATGGTGTAACCAATTGGCCAACGCCTGCGAACTAATACGGCACGTTGCACGGTCTTCCATCAGCCCAACATCATTGATGTCCGGTACTTTGGAGCAGCCAACGCCTTGATCCACCCAACGTACGACATATCCCAAAATCCCTTGGGCATTGTTGTCCACCTCACGGGTAATCGCTTCTTGTGTCCAATTAGGGTTTGTCGCGACAGGGATGTCTAACAATGCCTCACGCGCTGCGCGGCGACCGCCCTGCAATAGCTTCTCCTGAACGGCAAAAACATCGACAACGTGATAATGCATTGCGTGCAACGTTGCTGCTGTAGGCGACGGAACCCAAGCGCAATTTGCACCGGCGTTTGGATGGCCGATCTTTTGTTCGACCATTGCGCCCATCGCGTCGGGCATCGCCCACATTCCTTTACCGATCTGGGCTTTGCCGCTTAACCCACATGCCAACCCAATATCGACGTTCTGATCTTCATAGGCTGCAATCCAACCTGCGTTTTTCATGTCGCCTTTCGGGATCATCGGCCCCGCTTCCATCGACGTATGAATTTCATCGCCTGTCCGGTCCAAGAAGCCGGTGTTGATAAACGCAACCCGTGACTTTGCAGCGCGAATACACTCCATGAGGTTTGCAGATGTACGGCGCTCTTCATCCATGATCCCCAGTTTCACAGTGTTTGCAGGCAGGCCCAGCGCCTTTTCAACATGGGTGAATATGTCATCTGCGAAGGCAACCTCTTCTGGGCCATGCATTTTGGGCTTCACGACATATACCGACCCGTGAACCGAGTTTCCGCCTTCGCGCTGCAAGTCATGCATTGCGATTAAGGTCGTTATCATGGCGTCCAACATGCCTTCGCCCGCTTCATTCCCATCGCGGTCCAAAACGGCCGGATTGGTCATCAGATGGCCCACGTTGCGCACCAACATCAACGAACGGCCTTTAAAAGAGCCTTTGGAACCGTCAGGCGCAGTGAATGTCCGGTCTGGATTCAGCGTGCGTGTGAATGTCTTGCCGCCCTTGGTAACCTCTTCAGCCAAGTCCCCCTTCATCAGGCCCAGCCAATTTGTATAGGCCAACACCTTGTCTTCCGCATCCACAGCCGCAACAGAATCTTCGCAATCCATAATCGTAGAGAGTGCGGATTCTAACCAAACAGCCGAAATTCCGAGGGGGTCTGATTTCGCAATGTCCGTCGCCGAGTCAAATTCGACAAAGATACCCAAGCCATTGTTCTTAAAATAAATACCTTTCTCACCGGCCCCAACATATTGGTTCGGGTCGTTCAAGGGTGGTATCATCCCATCGATCAAATCAGCCGCGACTGCATCGCTCCACGTTCCGTTCGCCAACGGTACTGCATCATCCAAAAACGCTTTTGCGCGCGCAATAACCCGCGCCCCGCGTTCTGGGTCATATCCTTTGCCTTGCGGCAGATCACCAAGCGCGTCTGTTCCATAAAATGCATCATAAAGGTTACCCCACCGCGCATTCGCCGCGTTCAAAGCAAAACGGGCGTTTGTGATCGGTACAACCAACTGGGGTCCCGCAATCGACGCAATTTCAGGATCGACGTTTGCCGTCTCGATTGAAAACGCATCGCCTTCCGGCAACAAATATCCGATGTCCTGCAAAAACGCGCGGTAGGCATCTGCATCATGGGCCTGCCCAGCACGGGCTGTATGCCAATCATCGATCCGGCCTTGGATCTCGCCGCGTTTTTTCAAAAGGGTCGCGTTCTTCGGCCCAAGCCCATGAACCAACTCCGAAAACCCGGACCAAAACGCATCTTCCGTCACACCGGTATCTGGCAAGGCACGAGTTTCGATGAAGTCAGCTAGCTCTACAGCGACCTGCAGTCCGGCGCGATCCACACGGTTGGTCATGATCTTTCCCTTCTGAATTAGCCATGAAACATGTCTAGGCAGGGTCGGTTTAGGACAGAAGTTTCCTATAGGCAACAAGTTTGGTAATATTTTTTTACCAATTCTGATTTTCGCTATTTCAAATTAGTTTTGAAAGAACCCGGTCCGGACCATCGAACCGAATAATATCTCTTATCTTTTCTTAACCTTTGCGCTCGTCTTCGCCACGGGAACGAATTCGCAAAGGTCGCAAGCTCATTTCGTGCTAAATCTGAGGTTCTTCACATCTTCGACCTGCAATAATCGATCACAGTCTGCCTTTGCCTGCCCTTGTAGCTCGCAACACCTGGTCCTAGGGTCTCCGCAACCAACGCCGGAGCCTTCCCAAATGACAGATGCGACTCAACAAACTGTTTATCTTAGCGACTACCGCCCCTTTGGTTACATCGTTGACGATGTGCACCTTACTTTCCGTCTGTCCCCCAACGCCACCAGAGTCATCAGCCGCATCACATTCACTCCAAACACAGACTTTCCCGGAGAGTTCTTTTTGAATGGGCAAGACATGTCATTGATCTGGGCCAAAATAGACGGCGCGGAGATCTCTCCAACGGTTACCGAACAAGGCCTGACCTGCACAGTGCCGCAGTTCACGTTTGTCTGGGAGGCGGAAGTCGAAATCGCACCAGCGACAAACACGGCGCTTGAGGGGCTGTATATGTCTGGCGGCATGTATTGCACACAATGCGAGGCCGAAGGGTTCCGCAAGATCACCTTTTACCCAGATCGCCCTGATGTGATGTCTGTTTTCACTGTGCGCATAGAAGGCGACATGCCTGTGATGTTGTCAAACGGGAACCCGCAGGCGCAAGGCGAAGGTTGGGCAGAATGGCACGACCCGTGGCCCAAACCGGCCTACTTGTTTGCACTTGTGTCTGGCGAATTGGTGAACCACGCAGGCAATTTTACCACGATGTCCGGCAAGCAAGTCGAATTAAACATTTGGGTCCGCCCTGGCCCCGACGAAGACAAATGTGCTTTTGGAATGGAAGCCCTAAAACGGGCCATGCGATGGGATGAAACAACCTATGGCCGCGAATATGACTTAGACATTTTCAACATCGTCGCCGTGGATGACTTCAACATGGGCGCAATGGAAAATAAGGGCCTGAATATATTCAATTCCAGTTGCGTTTTGGCATCACCCGAAACCAGCACCGATGCCAATTTTGAACGCATAGATGCGATCATTGCCCATGAATATTTCCACAACTGGACAGGCAATCGGATCACCTGTCGCGACTGGTTCCAACTTTGCCTCAAAGAAGGACTGACCGTATTTCGCGATCAGCAGTATACAGGAGATCAAGGCAGTCACGCGGTTAAGCGGATCAATGATGCAAGCCTAATAAGCAGCGCACAATTCCAAGAAGATGCAGGTCCTTTGGCCCACCCAGTTCGGCCTGATAGTTTCATTGAAATCAACAACTTTTATACGATTACTGTCTACGAAAAAGGGGCCGAAATCATCGGCATGTTAAAGACCCTTTTGGGCGATACAGACTACTACTGCGCCATTGATCGTTATTTTGACCGTTTCGATGGGCAAGCGATCACAATCGAGGATTTCTTCGAATGTTTTGATAAAAACGAATATCGTTTAGCAGGTTTTGAACGCTGGTGGTCGCAGTCGGGAACACCTCGTGTGTCTGTTGCCGAACATTGGGACGGTAAAACATTGACCGTAACAGCACGCCAAATCACGCGTCCAACACCTGACCAAACCGAGAAGACCCCCCTACTCATTCCGTTGGCCACTGGTGTTTTGTCCGCGCAAGGTGAGGAAATAGGCGAAACGAGTGTTTTGCGTCTTGGGCAAGCCGAACAAAGCTGGACAATCCAACCCGATGCCCGAACGGCCGTTTGGCGTGACTGGAAAGGCCCTCCAGCAGATCGCCTTCCCAACGGAATCGACCAAGACAAACCCAAACTGTCAGTGCTGCGGAACCTCTCAGCGCCCGTGATCCTCGAGCGGGATCAATCCAACGTCGAGAAGGCCTTTATGATGGCCCATGACACCGATCCTTATAATAGATGGTTTGCGGGTGATACGCTGGCTTCAAGCACCTTGATCGCCATGATCACACAAGACAAAGCCCCCGATACGGCCTATCTGGACGGCCTCGGGGCTATTCTTCGCGATGACAGTCTTGATCCGGCATTCCGTGCGCTGATGCTTGACCTCCCGAGCGAAGACGAATTGACCCGCGACATCGCTGAAACCGGAGACACACCAGATCCGATGGCGATCTATCATGGATTAGAGGCTTTGCGCGTGGCCCGCGCGCAGCATTTCCAAGACCTTTCCCCACGACTGTACGCAGAAATGCAAGAGCAAGGCCCCTACTCGCCAGATGCCAAGTCTGTGGGCAAAAGAACCTTGGCCAACAGCGCACTGTCGATGATTACCCGCCTTGATGGGGGCGCCTTAGCCGCAAAACAGTTTGAAGAAGCTGACAACATGACCAATTCAGTCTGTGCGTTGGCGCAGCTTATGAATATTGGCAAGGGCCATGAACAAAGTGCGGCTTTCCGCGAAAAGTGGCGCCACGATCGGCTGGTGACTGACAAATGGTTTGGCTTAACTGTCAGTCGCGCAGCTCCGCTCGAGGCTGCGTCAACAGCATTGCGTCTAACCGCTGAACCAGACTTTGACATCACCAACCCCAACCGGTTTCGCGCCGTGTTTGGTGCCTTGGCCGGAAACACAGCTGGTTTTCATGATGCGTATGGCGAGTCCTATCGTTTGATGGGCGAATGGTTGACCAAACTCGATTCCATCAATCCGCAAACCACAGCCCGGATGACAAAGTCATTTGAAACTTGGCGTCACTATGATCCTGACAGACAGGCAAAAATGCGCAGCGTGTTGGAAAACCTTGCCGCAACACCGTCTATTTCGCGCGACACTGCAGAAATGGTTGGCCGAATGCTGGGTGAAACTGGTTCCTGATTGGCCTCAAGGTCGGTTAAGATAGGCTAGTTATTGTGATGAAGGATTTTGAGTATGCCATTTCTTATTGCCCTTATTGGGATTATCGGAGCCGCCTATTATTGGACAAACCGCGCCCGTAACGCCCGTGACATGGCCGGTGAAGTCATGGACATGGCAAATGATGTGCGATTGGCTGCACGCAGGTTTGGGTTCAAGCGGCAAACCAATCTACACCCCGTGGAAAGCATCGAAGACCCGCGATTGGCCATTGCCGCAATCGCAACGTCTTTTCTGGAACTCGACGATCTACCCACTGCAGAAGACCGCAAACTGTTGACGGTTCAATTGCGATCCAAACTGCGCGCAGATGCAGACGAGGCCCAAGAGATGGAAGTTTTGGGCCGCTGGTTTATGACAGAATGCGGTGGCGCTGAACCAGCCATCGCGCGGCTGTCCCGCAAACTTTACAAACTGGGTGGAGCCGAACAGATGGAACCATTGATGGCGGTGCTGAAAGGCAGCGCCACAAGCGACCTGAGCGAAAAACAACGCGACGCATTGGATGATATTCAGCGCGCGATGCGGGTTCGTTGATCTATCAGTGGTCAAAACAAGGACGGCGCCCAGCGACGTTTGCTGCTGTCCTTACAGTTTGGGCGTCTACGTTACTGCTATGGCTGGTGTTTGACGCCGGTTGGTTCGTGCTGTTGTTCTTCGTTGCATTATCGGGTCCAGCCCTATTTGACCTCATTCGCAATCCGCAGAGCAAGTTAGAAATCTGGCCAAACAGGATCGTTTGGCAATCGGCGCTGTTGAATGGTGACCGGCAAGACATTGACCATGTCCGTCTGGATCGGCGGTTCGATGGCGCGCTAAAAATTACACTGATCCATGTAGGTGGTGCGCATTCGCGCCTTCCGCCGGATATTACGCCGCCCGCGGGAGCGGCCGAAGACGCCCTAAAAGCCGCAGGCATTGATGTCGAGCGTCACCCGTTCACACCATTTTAAGTCAAGAAAAGGCTAGCTGTCGGACGCGTCGGACATTGTCGATAAGACGGCCTGTGGCAGTGGGCGCGCTTGCGGGCGCGTCGTGCTGGCCAATGTGGTATCGGCCTCGCAGTATTCCTGCGACCGTGTCCATGCGGACATTTCAGCAATCTTGCCACGGTTGCTCATCGGGCCCCAATCAGCAGCGACACCGCGCCACCGGCTGTCGCGGATCGCAATCGCATTGTCACGTGGAACCGTGACATTCATAATGCGGATCGCGCAGCTAAGGTTGTCTTCTGGGTCTTTCAACGCCTCGCCTGTCGTTGCATGGCAACCATAACGTCGGGCCGTGTCTGGATAGATCTGTGTCAAACCGAACCAAAGGTTGCCACCACCCACAGCCTCTGGGCGATAGGTGCTCTCATGTTTCACTAGGGCCGAAATCATCCCAACCCAGAACGCGCGACGCAGATGTGGTGGGTTGTTCGTATACCCCGGACACCAGTTGGCAATGTCGCGCGGCACGGTTTCTTCCAACCGTGACCCGTGACTCTTGAGGGCTGCCAACGCGGCCAAAGTCCAGCTTTCGCTATCGCTGCGGAAATCCCAGCGGGCATCGGGAATGTAGTTGGTGCGCATCAAAGGGCGCATCGTCGGGTTTCGGCTGATCGTGACCGGATACCGCACCATATAGATTGGCCGCGGCAATGGCTGAATAGCGGCCATTGCGGCACGTGCCGCCAAACGCGCTTCCTCTGCCCGAACAATCGCCTGTTCGGCGCGGGCTGTAACCGCATCATGGCGGCTCAGGGGACGTGTGTCCGTCTGTGGACCTTCGGCCAAAGTTGCCGTGGTCAAAGCAGTGACGAGAATCCCCCCCAGGAGTGCTCGGATCGCAAACATGACGTTACTGATGACCTAGCCGAACAGATTCGGCAAGAAAATCACGCATTTCCCACACGTTAGGCGCCGTTTCTCGCCTAAACCCACAAGATATTGTGACACCAGATCAAACAACCCCAACAAAGAACCCAATACGGACGCTTGAAGCCCGCCCCGCTTGGGCCTATTCAACAGGCAAACATTGATGCGGAGCACGACATGCTGGACCTCTCTTACGAGACACCGAAAGTGAAAACCATTGCAGGCGCCACGGGCGATTGGGAACTGGTCATCGGGCTAGAAGTCCACGCGCAGGTAGCAACCAAGGCAAAACTGTTCTCCGGTGCTTCGACACAATTTGGCGCCGAGCCAAACAGCAACGTGGCATTTGTTGACGCAGGCATGCCCGGCATGTTGCCCGTCATCAACGAGGAATGTGTGGCATTCGCGGTCAAAACCGGTTTGGGTTTGAAGGCTGAAATCAACCTGATGTCCGCGTTTGATCGCAAAAACTATTTCTACCCCGACCTTCCGCAGGGCTATCAGATTTCTCAACTTTACCACCCAATTGTTGGCACGGGTGAAGTGCTTGTTGAAATGGGTGACGGCAAAGCGCGCAATGTCCGCATTGAACGCATTCACCTTGAACAAGACGCCGGTAAGTCCATCCACGACATGGACCCAGCGATGTCGTTCGTCGATTTGAACCGCACGGGCGTCGCCCTGATGGAGATTGTATCGTTCCCTGACATTCGTGGGCCAGAAGAAGCTGCGGCCTACGTTTCCAAACTGCGTCAGATCATGCGGTATTTGGGTACCTGCGACGGCAACATGCAAAACGGCAACCTGCGCGCAGACGTCAACGTATCTGTTTGCCGCCCGGGTGACTACGAAAAATTCCAGGAAACCGGTGATTTCGGCGTTCTGGGCACCCGCTGCGAAATCAAGAACATGAACTCCATGCGCTTCATTCAAGCGGCCATCGATCACGAGGCCCGCCGCCAGATTGCAATCATCGAAGATGGTGGCGAAATCGTACAGGAAACACGTCTGTACGATGCCGATAAAGACGAAACACGCTCGATGCGCTCAAAGGAAGAAGCACACGACTACCGCTATTTCCCGGACCCCGATCTTTTGCCACTAGAAATCGAACAAGGATGGGTCGACGACATCGCAGCCGCCCTGCCCGAATTGCCCGATGCCAAAAAGGCGCGGTTCATTTCCGACTTTGGCCTGTCCGACTATGATGCCTCTGTTTTAACAGCAGACGTTGAAAACGCGTCTTTCTTTGAAGCCGTTGCTGACGGTACCGACGGTAAATTGGCAGCGAACTGGGTGATCAACGAATTATTTGGCCGCCTGAAAAAAGACGACAAAAGTGTCGAAGACAGCCCGATTTCAGCGTCCCGTTTGGGCCAAATCGTCGCCTTGATCAAATCCGACAAAATCAGCGGTAAGATTGCTAAGGACGTTTTCGAGATCGCTTACACGTCTGATCGCGACCCCGAAGAGATCGTGAAAACAGAAGGTATGGAACAGGTCACGGACACAGGCGCCATCGAGGCCGCTGTAGACGAGATTATTGCAGCGAACCCAGCGCAAGTTGAAAAAGCCAAAGAAAACCCAAAACTCGCAGGTTGGTTCGTCGGTCAGGTGATGAAGGCCACAGGTGGCAAAGCCAACCCAGCGGCGGTGAACAAATTGGTTTCACAAAAACTACAGTCCTGACTTCACGCCTGAACATTGTCTGACACCGCAGATATGGGGGCGCGGCACCGCCGCCCCACCACAACTTGTGCCGCCAAAATTTGGCTTGTTTTTCTTGGACTTGCGCGCCGTTCTTGATAAAACGTGAGCGCAAATATGGGAAAAAGTCATGATGTTTGAGTATAAAGTCGTTCCAGCACCAACGCGCGGACTAAAAGCGAAGGGTGTTAAAGGATCTCAAGCGCGGTTTGCGAATGCCTTGCAATCCCTCATGAATGAATTGGGCGCTGACGGGTGGGAATACCAACGTACAGACACCCTGCCCCTTGAAGAACGTCAGGGCTTAACGGGCAAAATGACCAGCTATCAAAACATGCTGGTGTTTCGACGCACTCTTGCGGTCGAGGCTGAAGAACAGCCCGAAGTCGCAGCCCTCATCGAAGATCAAACCGAAAGCGTTCAAACCGAAAGCGTTCAAGACGACACCGTGGAAGAAGGTGTGACGGTTGATCAACCTGCACCTTTAGCGGCCGAGGCGCTTGATGAAGCTGAAGAAGTAGAAATTGACGCCAAAGCCCGTGTCGAAGAAACACTAAAGGCCGACACATTTGCGTTCCCTTGGGACCGCCGGACCAAATCAACAAAAGCTGACACCGATGCCAACGACGAAACGGCCGAGAGCTCAGCTAATCTGTAACGATAATGCGTGAATTCGCCCGATAATTTCGGGACCTAGGGCATTATGAATAGCACGGTGTTTAGCGATCCGCGTTTTCCCGCTGAATGCATCGCTGGTTATTTCGACGCGCCAATGGCTTTCGCCTGTCCCGTCATCGCCTGCATGACCAGCATGAAGATGACTTTCATTGATCACGCTCAACGCCGATGGCGCGAACGCGTTCTGCAACTTGGTCTGAATTTCTTGTTCTAGTGTCATTTTATTTCATCCTGCCCCTTCAATCCTCGGGTGGAAGGTTTAAAGTATCAGGCTCGACTCGGAAAGGTGATGCGATGAAGAAAGACGATCCATTCGGTTTTGACATGTCTGTGTCATCTTCTAAAAAGAAGAACCCACGGGGCCGTCGCGGCATGTCCGGTGAGTCCGAGACGTCTAACCGCGTTTGCGAAAAACCCGGATGCACAGAGCCCGGAAAATATCGCGCCCCGAAGAACCCAGACGTTCTGGATGACTTTTATTGGTTCTGCAAAGACCACGTCCGTGAATACAATCTGGGCTGGAACTTCTTTGAAAACACGACCGAAGCTGAACTTAACGCGCAGGCCAGTAAGGACCGCGTGTGGGAACGTGAGACGAAGCCGTTTGGCAAGACCGACGAACAGAGGGCTTGGGCACGATTAGGTGTTGATGACCCCCATCAGGTATTGGGCCAGAACGCGACGCAGAACCCTGGGAAATCGGTAACGGGATCTACCCGCAAACTGCCAGCAACCGAACGGCGTGCCATTGAAATCTTGGAAGCAAAAGATCACTGGGCAAAACCCGAGATCCGCAAAGCCTACAAGAAACTTATCAAGATTTTGCACCCTGACATGAACGGCGGCGACCGCTCGCAAGAAGAACAGTTGAACGAAGTTGTTTGGGCTTGGGACCAGATTAAATCCAGCCGCAGTTTCCGCGACTAAACATCAAACAATACGACCACGCATCCGGACGCTAAGGCTATCGGAAAGAGCGGTATCGGCTGGGGAATCTGCGCCAAAAATGGTGTCACGCTCCAGTTGATACTTGCTCATCAACACATGGATCGCCACCAAATTGAAAATCCATACGATCGCAAGAATTGGCGCACCCAATAAAGTGACAGCCACAATAAAGGGCCCAAACATTGTGCCATAAAGCGGCAAAGACAACGTGCCGCCAATCAATGCCCCTACAAATGAAACCCAAATCCCCCCCGCGACCGCGCGGACGATATTGGTTTTCCCATTTGAACCCACCTTGTCTCCCGCAAGGAACAACGCCAACATGCCGCCAATCGCTGAGGCAACGATGATCCAAATTTGGTAGGGTGTCATTTGTTCAAAGAGGGCGCGTTGGTCCAAATGAACGACGGCCAAAAAGCCCAATCCACCGCTACTGATGGCAGCCAAGAAAAAGGCCAACGCGCGAGCGCGTGCACCTTCTGATAGTTTTCGCTTTTTGCGCGAGAATAAGCGCATAGAACCTCCGAACTTAATGATCTCTTTTTAACTAACTTTTAGGCGAGGATGTGGCAGAGGCAGTGTTATCTGGAAAAGAACTGTTTCGTCGCAAAGAACAGTCACTTAAGTGAAGGGGTTCCCGCTGCAGTTTCGTTCACCCCAAACAGCCTTAATAAGTGCACGTAAACCAGCACACGGAACCCAATCCCGAAGCCACTGCAGGCAAACATCTAGAAATCTACTGCCAACAAAACAGCCCCTTTGTACCACTAAATTTCTATTGAGTAAGGGCTTCACGAATCTGGTTAATACAAGTCGATCCTTCCCCTTGCGGCAGCCGCCATTATATTGCATTCCAACCTAGGCAATATTGCATCAGAAATTTTATGTGAAAGCACCTTCCATGGCTGACGGCACTCTCGACCCGATGATGAAACCAAGCGAAGAAATCTCGGTTCGTGAGGTTTTTGGTATCGATTCCGATATGAAGGTCAAAGCCTTCCCAGAAGGCGGCGACCGCGTGCCAGAAATTGACAGCACATACAAATTTGACCCCGACACCACGATGGCGATTTTGGCCGGTTTTGGTTACAACCGTCGTGTGATGGTTCAAGGGTATCACGGAACCGGTAAATCGACCCACATCGAACAGGTCGCCGCACGCCTGAACTGGCCGTGTGTACGTGTTAACCTTGATAGCCACATCAGCCGGATCGACCTTATCGGTAAAGATGCCATCAAATTGAAAGACGGTGTTCAGGTAACTGAATTCCACGAAGGCATCTTGCCGTGGGCGCTGCGCAACCCTGTTGCGATTGTGTTTGATGAATACGATGCAGGCCGCGCGGACGTTATGTTCGTGATCCAGCGTGTTTTGGAAACCGACGGTAAACTGACGTTGATGGACCAAAACGAAATCATCACGCCAAACCCGAATTTCCGTCTGTTTGCCACAGCCAACACCGTTGGTTTGGGTGACACCACTGGCCTGTACCACGGCACCCAGCAGATCAACCAAGCCCAGATGGACCGTTGGTCTTTGGTCGCGACGTTGAACTACCTGAGCCACGATGCCGAAACCAACATCGTGTTGTCTAAGGCGCCGACCTTCAACACTGAAAGTGGCCGCAAAACGATTAGCCAAATGGTCACAGTCGCGGACCTAACACGAACCGCATTCATGAACGGTGATTTGTCCACCGTAATGTCGCCTCGCTCCGTTATCGCGTGGGCTGAAAATGCGCGTATTTTCAACGATGTAGGCTACGCTTTCCGACTGTCTTTCCTCAACAAATGTGACGAACTCGAACGCCAAACTGTGGCCGAATTCTACCAACGTTGTTTTGACGAAGAACTGCCAGAAAGCGCCGCGAGCCTAAGCTTAGGCTAACGATCGGAGATCGCATGCATTTAGGTTTAATAGGCGGCATAGGCGCAGCAGCGACCGTTGTTTACTATCAAAAACTAACTGCAGCAATGCGTACACTTGGAATGCCGCTTGAGCTGACGATCGTTCAAGCGGACGCCAATGTCTTAGTAAAAAACAATCTTTCCGACAATCGCGATGCACAAGCCGACGTATACGCAGGCCTGATTGATAGATTGAAAGCAGCTGGCGCGGATTGTGCTGTGATCACTTCGCTTGGTGGCCACTTTTGCATCGATGAAACCGTACAACGTGCCTCCCTCCCGTTGGTAAGCGGGGTAACGCCGCTGGATAATGAGTTTGCCAAACGCGGGATTCAGACCGTTGGTTTACTCGGCACTGCGGTCGTCATGCGCACCAAACTATATGGCCAGCTTAGCAAGACTGACGCCATAGCACCAAACGACATTGATGCTGCTGGTCGAACGTACTTAGACATGGCGTTGGCTGGTGAATGCACTGCTGAACAGCGGGATTTCTTTATTTCGGAAGGCCAAAAACTTGTCGATTCGGGCTCTGATGCCGTCGTTCTGGCTGGCACAGATTTGAACCTAGCGTTTGACGGCCGTGATGTAGGGTATGATGTGATCGATGCATTGGACATCCATATTGATCTGCTTGTTCGACTAGCGACCGAAAAAGAAGATTTGCGCAACCACACCGCGTAAACTCCATTCAATAACCTGCCGCCCCCCTTTAGCGAAACTCTAACTGCCATCCGCAATGCTGATATGCTTGCGTGTCAGTTATCCTTACGGCACCTAAAAGTTTTCATAACGCACACTTGACGCGCAACATTTCCACGTGCTTGCATAAAGAATGGGCGGAATAAAAACACACCTCCCCATCGGGCTGGTTGCGCTTATAGCGCTGATCGCCCCTGCGCCTTCTAAAGCTGACCTAGAAAACCCTATGCAGCATTTTGCATCTTGTGCAGGGCGCCTTTCTGCACAGATGGAACATGAATGGCTGCTGTCTGATGCCAATGCAGAGCAGACCGAAGACCACCGCGATGCGATGATCGACCTATTGTTTGCAACTATGGGCCCAAATGATGGACGGCAGGTTTTAGCATGGCGGATTGAGGCAAAAGTCGCCCACGCCAGCTTATTAACACGCGCCACATTTCGCGAAGATGCTTGGGCTGTCCAAAGGGCCAAACAAATGTTGCAGGCATGCACGTCAATTATGATGTCCTGAACGCGCTGTCGGTCTGGTTTTCCTTGTGATTGCCGACTAGGTTGGCGGTGTAACGTGCGCCCAAAGGACCACCATGAACAAGCCGTCTGACAACCCTGCTGATCCGTTTAAGAAAGCATTGGCCGAAGCCACCAAAGTGATGGCAGATGACCCGGAATTGTCGGTGACGTTTACTGTGGATCCCCCCGGCGCCACACAAGAAACCGTGCGCTTGCCTCAGGTCAGCCGCCGCATGACCCGCGAAGAGGTGTTGATCGCCCGCGGGACGGCAGATGCTTTTGCCTTGCAACACAAATTTCACGATGCCGCTGTCGCTGCAAAATACATGCCCAAAGGCCAGATGGCGCAGGATCTGTACACAGCGATGGAAAATGCACGGGTTGAGGCCGTTGGCGCACGGCACATGCCAGGCACGGCCGGCAACATTGATGCCAAGATCGGGAACGAAGCCCTGCGTAAAGGCTATGACCAAATTCAACAGGCTTCTGAGGCACCGCTCGCCACAGCAGCAGGTTATTTGATCCGTCACTTGGCGACCGGACGCGACCTGCCCAAAGGTGCTGCAAACGTTATGGATTTATGGCGCGGCTTTATCGAAGATAATTGCGGCGGCACATTGGATGCCTTGGAAGATGCGCTAGAAGATCAGGCCGCCTTTGCCCGATTTGCCCGCCAAATCATACAAGACATGGGGTACGGCGATCAGCTGGGCGAAGACCCGGATGATTTAGCCGAAGACGAAGAAAGCGCGACACCGGACGAAGAGGAAGATCAGGAGCCCGATAGCGCCGGCGATGATGATGACGGTGACGAAGAAGAAACTGAAGGCACCCCTGAACAGTCCCAAGAAGAACAACAGGATGCCGCCGAAGCACAGGTGTCTATGGATGACAGTGCCGAAAGTGAAATGGCCGAAGAGGCCGAAATGCCCGAAGGCGATGCTCCGATGGAGCCCCCCGCCCCTCAGCCTGTTTCTGATGCGGACCCCAATTATGTGGTCTATTCAACCGAGTTCGACGAAGAGATTGGCGCTGAAGACCTAGCCGAACCTGCCGAGTTGGAACGGCTGCGGGCCTATCTGGATCAGCAATTAGAGCCCCTTAAAGGCGCCGTCTCGCGCTTGGCGAATAAACTGCAACGTCGCCTGCAGGCGCAGCAAAACCGGTCGTGGTCGTTTGACCAAGAAGAAGGTATTTTGGACGCTGGCCGATTGGCGCGTGTCGTGGCCAACCCTACGACCCCTTTATCGTTCAAAGTCGAACAAGACACCGAATTCCGCGATACCTGCGTGACGTTGTTGTTGGATAACTCCGGTTCCATGCGGGGTCGCCCTATTTCAATTGCAGCAATCTGTGCTGACGTTTTGGCGCGAACTTTGGAACGGTGTTCGGTCAAAGTCGAAATTCTAGGTTTTACAACAAAGGCTTGGAAAGGCGGCTTAAGCCGTGAAAACTGGCTTGCCGAGGGGCGGCCTTTGCAACCTGGTCGCCTGAATGACCTGCGTCATATCATCTATAAGGGTGCGGACGCCCCATGGCGCCGGTCACGCGACAACCTTGGCCTGATGATGAAAGAAGGCCTGTTGAAAGAAAATATCGATGGAGAGGCACTGGAATGGGCCCACCGTCGTATCACTGCCCGCCCCGAGGCGCGCAAAGTACTGATGGTTATTTCCGACGGCGCACCGGTGGACGATTCAACACTGTCGGTGAACCCGGCAAACTACCTTGAAAAGCACTTGCGCGATGTGATCGCCATGGTCGAAAAACGAAAAGCCGTTGAATTGATTGCGATTGGTATCGGCCACGACGTGACGCGGTATTATGACCGCGCTGTTACGATCACAGATGTGGAACAACTGGCCGGTGCAATGACCGAACAATTGGCCAGCCTGTTTGACAGCGATCCGCGCAAACGGGCCCGAGTTTTGGGCATGCGTAAAGCAAGCTGACCCAGATTTAATGACAGGTTTGTCCGATGTTCCAAACATTTGAAGTTGCTTCTTCTCCTGAAAAAGGGCCGTCGCGGCTTGATGCGCTGCGCGCTGAAATGAACCAACAAGGGTTGAACGGATTTATTGTTCCACGTGCAGACCGTTTTCAGGGCGAATACGTTGCCCCGTGCGATGACCGTTTGGCGTGGTTGACAGGGTTCACTGGGTCGGCCGGTTTCGCCTGTGTCCTTCCCAATCTGGCAGGTGTTTTCATTGATGGACGTTACCGTGTTCAGGTGCGCGCACAGATTGCAAATGTCTTTACACCAGTCCATTGGCCCGAAACCCAGTTGCCCCAATGGTTGCGCGACAATTGCAGCAGCGGTCGAATTGGTTTCGACCCGTGGCTACATACGATTTCTCAAGTAGAAGCCTTGGAAAAAGGGTTGGCCGGAACCGATAATGCGCTGATACCGGTAAGCAACCTGATTGATGACGTCTGGTTCGACCGCCCTGCCCCACCTTCTGCGCCGTTTACCAGCTACCCTGATGAAATGGCTGGTGAAACATCGGGTGACAAAAGGGCACGCTTGGCTGCTGATTTACGTGCTGCAGGGCAAAGTGGCGCGTTCATAGCTTCGCCAGATAGTGTTGCATGGCTGTTAAACCTGCGCGGAACAGACATCCCGCGCAATCCCGTCCCCCACGCCATGGCTGTACTGCGGGATGATGGCTCTGTTGAATTATTTTGCGACCCAGATCAGGCTGCGAACGTTGAACTTGGCCCCGATATTTCGGTTCATTCAGCCGCACAGATGCTTGATGTTCTAACGACACTGCCGAGCCCACTGCGCCTAGATCCTGACCGTACGCCATTCACCGTGAAACAGGCTTTGGCCGACGTCAGCACGGCGACAGGGCAAGATCCGTGTGTTTTGCCAAAGGCGCGGAAAACCAGTGCCGAGATTGCGGGCAGCCGCGAAGCCCATTTACGCGACGGTGCGGCGATGGTGCGTTTTTTGGCGTGGCTGGACAGCGAAGCCCCAAAGGGTGCGCTTACAGAGATTGATGTCGTCACAGCATTAGAAGGCTTTCGCCGCGACACAAACGCATTGAAAGATATTTCCTTCGAAACCATCTGCGGCTCTGGCCCCAACGGGGCAATCGTCCATTACCGTGTCAACGAAGATACCAACCGCCCCGTGAAATCTGGCGAATTGCTCTTGGTGGATTCCGGCGGTCAATATTTGGATGGAACCACAGACATCACACGGACCATTGCGATTGGCACTGTAGGGCAATCCGAACGCATGTGTTACACGCGCGTGCTTCAAGGAATGATTGCTATCAGTCGCGTGCGGTTCCCAAAGGGCGTTGCGGGCAGCGACTTGGACTCTCTCGCGCGGTACCCGCTTTGGCTTGCCGGCCAAGATTACGATCATGGTACCGGTCATGGGGTTGGGGCATATCTGTCCGTTCATGAAGGGCCGCAGGGCATTTCTAGGCGGGCGAAGACCCCGTTGGCAACGGGTATGATCCTCTCGAACGAACCAGGTTACTACCGCGAAGGCGCGTTCGGTATTCGGATTGAAAACCTGATCGTCGTGCAATCTGCACCGGCAGTATCGGGGGGTGACGATCGCGATATGCTGAATTTTGAAACGCTCACTTTCGTCCCATTGGACCGTAGGCTGATCGATGTGTCGCAGCTGTCAACGGACGAACGCACTTGGATTAATGACTACCATTCTGCTACAGAAGACAAAATTGGCCCACGTTTAGAGGGCGCAGCACGTGATTGGCTTACAGCCGCCTGCGCACCACTTTAACGTCGTCTTCGGCAAATGCCCGAAGTTGGCCACATCCTAGGTCATTGGGGTCTCGGGTGAACCACTTTTGGGGGAATAGTAAGACATGGCAGATCACATCAAAATTAGACCGGCCAAAGGCACTTGGGTTGTTCGGGCTGCAGGCGCCGTTTTGGGCGAAACGAACGCGGCACTTGAACTCACTGAAGGTGCATACCCAGCGGTCATTTATTTCCCGCGCGGCGATATCTCGATGGCGTTTTTTGATACTTCAGAAACCACATCCAGCTGCCCACACAAAGGACAGGCAACCTATTTCGACCTGATCGCAAAAAGTGGCACCTTCAAAGATGCTGCTTGGTCCTATGAAAATCCAAAAGACGACGTCGCAGAAATCAAAGACTATTTGGCATTCGTGACATCCAAGGTCGCGGTCGAAAAGCTCTAGCCCACCTAAGAATGTTCCTCTGCGGCAGTGGCGGCAAGTGCGCGGTTAAAGGCGCGCAATGCGTCCAATTGGAACAACGCGCCACGTAACTCAGGTGGGCCATCACCCGCAGCTGGTGCCACCACTGGAATGAAATTAGATCCTGTTGCCTCTAGGATGGGCATCGCTTGATCAAGGGTCTTGCCTTCGAACACATAGGTGCCTTCTTGGATAAGTTTCGCACAGGTTTCGGGGTCAGCCGCACGCGGATGATCGACCCCACGCATTACACTGGAAACTTGGAACGTACCTAACAAATAGGCCTGCGGGCCCGCGGCCAAATGTACGTCTCTTCGTTCTAACTGTGTTAAGAAAAAACTCCGGTCTACCAGGCGCGATGCCAGAGCCGAGGACAACGACACAGAAACCATAACCGCGATCCCGGTCTGCCAATCCCCAGTCAGTTCAAAAACAATTAATGTTGTCGAAATCGGCGCGCCAAGCACGGCCGCCGCGACAGCGCCCATGCCAGCCAACGCGTATAACGTTCCCTCCCCTGATACGTCAGGAAAGATCGCGGTCGCGACAATACCAAAGGCCAAACCCGTTAACGCACCAACCATCAAAGCAGGTGAGAAGACCCCGCCCCCCATGCGACCCGCCATCGTTATCGCGACCGCGACGATCTTCATAATCACAAAGACGACGGCTTCGTGAAACACCAAACGGCCCGTCAACGCATCTGATGTCGTTTCGTAACCGACCCCAATGATATGAGGGTAGAAAATGGCAATAACCCCAAGTAACGCACCAGCAACCATCGGGCGCAGATAACGGGGCATGTTTATTTTCGCCTGAAATGTTGTCGCCAAATTGTCGGCCCAAAAGATTGACCGCATCAAAACAACAGCGACCAGCCCACAACATAATCCAAGGATCAGAAAGGCGGGTAACTCTACGTAAAACGCTAGGATGTTTTGGTTCGGAAGCATGAACTCCGTCACATCCCCATAGATCGATCTGTTGATGACCGTCCCAGCGACAGATGCGATTACAATCGGGGCGAACGCATGGACGGCGAAATGCCGCAACACAACTTCAAGCGCGAATAAGGCGCCAGCAATTGGTGCGTTAAAACTGGCTGACACAGCTGCTGCAACGGCACACCCCAAAAGATCCCGCCCCGTAACGCCGTCTGCGCGAATGAGCCGGCTTACATATGTCGAGATAATTGCGGCCAAATGCACCACTGGTCCCTCTCGACCACTCGAGCCGCCAGTCGAAAGCGTAATGAACGATGCACAGGTCGAGGCAAAACCTTTGCGGACTTCCACACGCCCTTCATACAATGCCGCGCCTTCAATCACATCGGCAACCGAGCGAACCCGCCCGTCATCCGTAAACCGATCAAGAATAATCCCGACAGCCAAACCACCTACAATCGGGATGATAACAACCCACCACCAATCCAACGCCGCAATCGTCGACGAGAGGTTAGCAACATGATCCGTACCGTAAATCTTGGCCTGAATGGTCTCAATTCCGAACCGGAACGCAATCGCCGCAAAACTGGCAGCAATACCAATCACAAGTGCGATAAACCAAAACTGAACTTGTGAAGGCCCACGGGTCCGCACCAACGTCCAACCATCCCGACAAGCGCATGCAATATCGTCAATGCCCTGCCTGATCGGCGCCTTTGGCGGTTTGCTCATCCTTGCCCCGTTTCCGCGCACCCCTGCGCCTGTCTTCCCCTGCGCGCAGTCATCGCCTAGTGTTCTTTGACTAACCGAAAGGGGTTCCATGTCGATAGAAACCGCACTCACCGCACTTACACAAGTGTTAGGCGATCAGATATCCGTGTCCAAGGCAGATTTGGACGCGCATGGGCAATCTGAAACACATTTTTTGGCGACACCGCCAGACGGCGTCGCTTATCCACGCACCGCAAGCGATGTTGCTTTGATTGTGAAAACTTGTGCCGAACATCTATGCCCCGTGATCGGATACGGCGCGGGAACGTCTTTAGAAGGCCATACTCTCGCGATCCAAGGCGGTATCGCGATTGATTTCAAAGATATGGCAGGCATTGTTGCGCTTCAGGCGGACGACATGACAGTTCGAGTTCAACCGGGCATGACACGTGAAGTGCTCAACAACGAACTGCGCGCGACTGGCCTGTTTTTTCCGGTGGATCCTGGGGCAAATGCATCGCTTGGCGGCATGGCCTCAACTCGTGCCAGTGGAACCACGGCCGTACGCTACGGGACCATGCGCGATAACGTGTTGGCGCTTGAGGTCGTGATGGCCGATGGGCGCATTATCCGAACCGGTTCAGGTGCCCGAAAATCCAGCGCGGGTTTCGACCTAACCGCGCTGATTGTCGGGTCAGAAGGAACGTTAGGGCTGATCACCGAACTCACCTTGAAACTGCAAGGCCAACCCGAAGCTGTAGGTGCAGCCACCTGCGCATTTGACACAATCGAGGACGCAGTAGCGGCGGTAACCGCGACAACAAGCATGGGCATCCCCATGGCACGGATCGAATTTTTGGATGCCGCAAGTGTTGCGGCTGTGAACGCCTATTCCAACGCAAGCTTCCCAGAAACCCCGCATTTGATGGTAGAATTTCACGGATCAGACGCAGCCGTTGCCGAGCAAGCAGAGCGGTTCGGCGAAATTGCGACCGAGTTTGGCGGTGCCGAATTCGAATGGGCCACTCGGGCGGAAGACCGCAACAGGCTCTGGAAAATGCGCCACCATGCGTATTGGGCAATCCTTGCGTCTCGCACTGATGCAACGGCAATTGTTACTGATGTCTGCGTTCCAATCTCAAATTTGGCGCAGGCTGTGAAAGAAACCCAATCCGACATAGAGGCATCGCCAATCACAGCCCCGATCCTTGGGCATGTCGGGGATGGAAATTTTCATGCAATCCTTTTGATCGATCCGAACAACCCTGTTGAATGGAAAGCCGCGAAAGATTTGTCAGCGCGTATGGCGCAACGGGCCCTTGATCTGGGGGGGACGATCACCGGTGAGCATGGTGTCGGAATGGGTAAACTAGATTACATGTCCAAAGAACATGGCGCTGGTTGGGATGTGATGGCGCAGATCAAAAGGGCGATGGACCCCCAGAACATTCTAAACCCTGGAAAAGTGGTCCGGCTCAATGGTTAGGCTATCAGATTCGCAACAATTGCAGCCACCCAGACCCGACGTTTCCACCCAAAGTCTATTAATTTGCAATCTTAAATCAATTGCCCGTCAATCAATGACTTCGCCGCAGCACGTGCTTCGTCGGTGATCCGGTCACCGCTTATCATCCGCGCGATTTCATCGATGCGCTCTGCATCGACCAATCCAACAACCGTCGATAATGTGGCGTCTTTTGTTTGGCGTTTTTCCACACGCCAATGATGTCCGCCAAGCGCGGCCACTTGTGGGCTGTGCGTAACGACTAACACCTGCCCCTGCTCTGCCAATTGCGCCAAACGGCGACCAACCGCATCGGCGGTTGCACCACCAACACCACGGTCAATCTCATCAAATATCAACGTCAAACCAGATTCCGAACCTGTCAGGCAAACCTTTAATGCCAATAAGAACCGGCTCAACTCACCGCCAGATGCGATCTTACCAATCGGCCCAGCCGGTGCCCCAGGGTTCGTGGCAACGGTAAACGCGACCAAATCAACGCCTTCTGGGCCTGCTTCGGTTTCCGTCACCTCGGTTACGAATACCGCGCGTTCCATTTTTAACGGCGCCAATTCGCTCGCCATTGCCTTGTCTAACTTGGCTGCAGCCTTGCGCCGCGCGGTCGTCAAATCAGCTGCAGCTGAAACATACGAAGCGGTCGCTGAGTTAACGGCTTTCTCCAAATCCGCCAAATCAGATTCACCACGATCTAGCGCAACAAGCCGTTCGCGCAATTGATCTGCAAAGGGCCCCAGCTCGTCTGCCAGAACATCATGCTTTCGGGCTAGGCCACGAATGGCAAAAAGCCGTTCTTCGACCTGTTCCAATTCATGTGGATTGAATGACAGCGCATCCATACATGCTTCGACGCCAGATTGCGCGTCACTTAGCTCGGTCATTGCGCGATCAAGCGCGGCCAACGCCCCTTCAAGGGCACCTTCAGCCTGCCCTGCCGCGTCCGCGAGCCAACGGGATGCATCGCCCAACATACCTTCGGCTCCGTTCAGACCAAGCGCTTGATATGCCTTTGAAATATCTTCGCCAATCTTTTCGGCGGCCTGCATCCGGCGACGCTGCTTATCTAGTTCGGCATCCTCGCCTGCAATGGGTGACAAAGAATCAAACTCAGAAACCGCATGACGCAGATAGTCCTCTTCTTCTTGCAATTCGGCGACTTTAGCCTTGGCCATTGCTAGTTCTTTTTGCGCCTCTGACAGTGCGCGCCAGGCGGTGCGAACCTTCGTCTGTTTCGCCGATAGACCACCAAAATCATCCAGCAAAATCCGATGCCCGCGCGGGTTTAGCAATCCGCGATCATCATGTTGACCATGCAGTTCAACAAGCGTTTCCGAGACCTTGCGCAGAATTTCACCGCTCACACGCCGGTCATTAATCCACGCCGTTTTACGCCCATCGCGCGTGTTTATCCGCCTCAGAATAAGGCTTTCATCATAAGAAAAGCCTGCTTCACGCAAAACATCCCATGCAGGGTGAACTTCCGCCAAATCAAACTCAGCAACAACTTCACCTTGGTCTGCGCCTTGCCGAACAAGTTCCGCGCGGCCGCGCCACCCCAGTACAAAGCCCAGTGAATCCAACAGTATAGACTTACCAGCGCCAGTCTCACCGGTGAGCACGTTCAACCCCGGTTGGAACGCCAATTCCAACCGATCAATAATGAGCATATCACGTATATCAAGATGACGGAGCATAAGACCCAATCGTGCGTGGGGACATCCCCTCGCCCCTTACAGCCATTCGCCGCGCACCATCTGACGATAGATGGCAGACAACCAATTGTCCCCGATCGACACCGGCTCCAACCCTTGCCCCGTCAGCAACGCGTAGCTGTCAGCGTACCATTCTGTCGATTGGTAGTTATACCCAAGGATGGCGCCAGCTGTCTGCGCCTCGTTCACCAAACCCAAAGACAAGTACGCCTCGACAAGCCGGTGAAGCGCCTCTGGCGTATGTGACGTTGTTTGGAAATCTTCTACAACAATGCGGAACCGGCTCACTGAAGCAGCAAAATGGTCGCGTTTGAGGTAATAACGCCCGATCTCCATCTCTTTTGCGGCCAAATGGTCGAACGCGAGATCAAATTTCAACACAGAAGAGCGTGCGTATTCGCTATCAGGATAACGTTCAATCACCACGCGCAGCGCCTGCAACGCTTGGAACGTAAGCCCTTGATCGCGACCAACTTCGTCGATCTGATCATAGTAAGACAAAGCCAACAAATACTGCGCATATGCTGCGTCTTCATCCACTGGATAAAAATCAATGTAACGCTGGGCAGCGGCACGTGAATTCGGGTAATCCCCATCGCGGTGATAGGAAAACGCCTGCATGATCAGCGCGCGTTTCGCCCATTCAGAATAAGGATACAGGCGTTCGATTTCACCGAAGTAGAATGCAGCGTCGTCGCCATCACCCTTTTCGAGCTCGAATTCGCCTCGCTCAAAAATCTCCTGAGCGGAATAATTATCTAACGCACCTTCGGCACGAGAATCAAACGTGCTGCACCCCGCCAAGAAGCCAAGGGATATGACCCCTGCGAACAGGCCAAAACGGTAAGAGATTGTGTTTCTGCTGCGGCCCGACATAAAGGCGCCCTCGCGTCAAATTTCGTCCGAAGATTACATTTCGGTTGGTGATGGTCTAGCACAGAAAAATGTGGGGCAAAATGCCTTTTGCGTGTTCTTCTTCAAGCAACGGCAGGAAGATCAGAACGACGCAGCCCCACACCAGGTAAACGTGCAGCTGTTGTTGCATCTGCATCCGCCCAACGCCACGCACTCGGGTCGTCAAAAAGCGCGCATAGCAATGTGTTGGTAACAGCATGCCCTGCTTTGTGGCCCGTATAGCGGCCAAGAATTGGCGCGCCGGCGGTGTACAAATCACCCAATGCATCCAACATTTTATGGCGAACAGCCTCATCAGCATGACGCAATCCGCCCGGGCTGAGCACCTCTGCACCATCAACAACAACAGCATTCTCCAACGTGCCGCCCAACGCGAGCCCCTGTGCGCGCATCGCATCCACATCCGAAGATCGGCAGAACGTTCGGCTATCACACAGCTCGCGGACAAACGCGCCGTTAGACATGTTCAACGTCTTTTCCTGATGGCCAATCGCGCGGTCTGTAAAATCGATCTCAAAATCGATGTGCAAAGTATCGGCTGGTTCCAGCCGAGCCGTCGCATCACCAAGCTGGATAGACACTGGTTTTAACACTTCGATCACACGCAGCGGTGCGTTCAACCGTTTCACACCTACCCGCAAGAACCCTTCGACGAACTGCGCAGCAGACCCATCAAGGATTGGCACTTCCGGTCCAGTGACTTCAATCAGGGCGTTGTGAATTCCACAACCCGCCAGAGCGGCCATGATATGTTCGATCGTGGAAACGGAAACACCGTATGTGTTTTCAATCCGCGTGTTCAGCGGTGAAATAATAACGTTATCCCAAAGTGCAGGCACATCCGCTTTCGCAGCGGGCACATCGGTTCTGCGAAAAACAATCCCGTGGTCGGCAGACACAGGGCGCACAACAACGCTCGCGGCTTCACCAAGATGGAGCCCCTTCCCTTCAAACACTACAGATGTGTTGATCGTCGTCTGCACAGATTCGCCTCTTTTTGGTTAAAAAACAGGTAAGGCCCGCAGGCGGTAGGCTCAACACACAGTTTGCAACGGACTGAAACAGTTCTGTTACAAACCAGCACAAAGCCGCCCCGACACTTTTCGTAAGGCGCCACCCCTATGAAAACAATAAAGAAAAGGCCGCGCTGAAATAAATCAACGCGGCCCCTTGTTATAAATTGTGACCTTACGTCACTGCGTTCTTAGTTCGCCTGACGACGCAAGAATGCAGGGATCTCGATCCGTTCCTGATCCGCATCAGCTTCTGGTTGCGTTTCTGGGTCTTCACGCAGAGTAGCAACAGGTGGCTGTGGGCGTTCGGCTGCAGGGGCTGCCGCATCGCCTTGGCCAGTCATGCGGCTGATCAAGCTATTCAAACCACCCATCCGCGGTTTTGCTGCTTCGTCAGATTCGGTTGGCTCAGCGATAGGCGCAGCCGTTGGCGTTGACCGCGCTGCCGCTGTCCGCAAACGGTCCAGTGTTTCTTGTGAAGGCGTTCCAACCGCAGCACGCTGTGGTGCAACGAAGCCATCAACTGGTGCTTCAATCTCTGGCTCTGGGCGTGGCTGGTAAGCTGCTGGTGGCAGATCAGCCTCGGCAGCAGCAGCTGCTGCTGGCGCGTCAAATGTAGGCGCCGCTGTTTCATCAAACAATGAAGGCTCTGGAGCAGTTTCAGCAACAACTGGCTGTGCTTCGACTGGCTCCGGTGCCGGTGCCTGCGCAATAACCGGTGCTGCAACTTCTTCTTTAACTTCAGCAGTAACTTGCTGTGTCAAAGGTGCTGCCATTGGGCGGCGTGGCACAGGAATGTCGGACGTTTTTGCAACCGCGTCGATGCCAGTGGCCACAACGGAAACGCGCATCTGGCCTTCCATACCTGTGTCCAACGTGGAACCCACGATGATGTTCGCATCTGGGTCGACTTTTTCGCGGATCTTGTTGGCTGCTTCGTCGAGTTCGAACAACGTCAGGTCGTAGCCACCTGTGATGTTGATGAGAACGCCGCGCGCACCTTCGAGGGAAATCTCGTCCAGCAATGGGTTGGCGATGGCTTTTTCTGCCGCCTGAACCGCACGATCCTGACCGTCGGCTTCGCCTGTCCCCATCATCGCCTTGCCCATTTCGTCCATTACGGCGCGAACGTCAGCAAAGTCGAGGTTGATCAGACCAGGGCGAACCATCAGGTCAGTTACGCCTTTAACACCTTGATAAAGCACGTCATCCGCGAGGGAGAATGCTTCGGTGAAGGTCGTGTTTTCATTGGCCAGGCGGAACAGGTTCTGGTTTGGAATAATGATCAGCGTATCAACAACCTTCTGAAGGGCTTCGATGCCCTCATCCGCTTGCTTCATTCGCTTGCCGCCTTCGAATTGGAACGGCTTGGTGACAACACCAACAGTCAGAACACCAAGTTCGCGAGCAGCTTGCGCGATGATTGGCGCAGCGCCGGTACCTGTGCCGCCGCCCATGCCTGCCGTGATGAAACACATGTGTGCGCCTGCAAGGTGGTCAACGATCTGTTCGATGCTTTCTTCGGCAGCGGCTGCACCAACTGTGGCGCGTGCACCGGCACCCAGACCTTCGGTAACCTTGATACCCATCTGGATTTTCGCATCAGAGCGTGATTGCTGCAACGCTTGTGCGTCGGTGTTTGCCACAACAAACTCGACCCCTTCCAGCTGCTGTTCGATCATGTTGTTGACGGCATTGCCGCCAGCACCACCAACACCGAATACAGTGATACGGGGCTTCAGTTCTTCTTGCCCGGGCATGGAAAGGTTCAAGGTCATGTTCTGTCCGCCTGTCTTGTTTGGCCCGGTCCCTTCGGGCGTTCTTGTCAGAGTCTTTACGCGACTCTAACGCTCCTATCGCGGATGGTCACGGAAAAAACGCGAAAATACCGCAAAATATGGGTCAAAATTCCGCCTTACCCGCCGTATTTGGGGGTTTCGGCGAAATCTTGCGTATTGATGGGGGTTACCCCACCGAATTACCAGTTCTCTCGGAACCATCGAACGGCACGTTTAAAGGAACGCGCCGGGTACTTTTCGGCAGGAATATCGAAATCCCACCACTCATCTTGCGGGTGCGCTGCGAACAACGACAGACCAACCGCCGCTGAGAATGCAGACCCAGTTGCCGCTTGTGGTAATCCTTGAACCCGCAATGGGCGACCAATGCGGACCTGTTGTCCAAGAATCTTATTGGCAAGACCATCAAGACCAGGAATTTGGCTACCGCCACCCGTCAGAACGATTTGCTGGCTTGGCAAATGCTCGAAACCGGCGACATCAAGGCGCACACGAACTTCTTCCAAAATCTCTTCGACCCGAGGGCGCATAATCCCGATCAATTCGGCACGGCTTACCGTACGGCGGTCATGTTCCCAATCGCCCGTATCGCTGCCCACTTCGATCATTTCGCGGTCATCCATGCCAGTCGCCAAAACGCCGCCGTAGAATGTCTTGATCCGCTCCGCCATTGCTGGTGCCACCTGAAGGCCCATGGAAATGTCGGACGTTACATGATCACCGCCCATACGCACGCTGTCAGAATAGATCATGTGCTTGCGCATAAAGATGGAGATACCGGTCGAACCGCCCCCCATATCAATACAGGCTGCGCCCAGTTCTTGTTCGTCTTCAACCAAAGACGAAATTCCGGCCGCGTAAGCAGACGACGCAATGCCAGCCAATTCAAGATCGCATCGTTTAATGCAATACAGCAGGTTTTCGATGACGCTGTCTTCAATGGTGACCAGATGCATGTCGGTCGCAAGCGTTTGGCCAATCTGGCCACGCGGGTCAGCAAGGCCAGACCGGTGATCAAGCGCAAAGTTAATCGGTTGGGCGTGCATAACTTCGCGCCCCTCCCCGATGTCCGGCACATCGCATTCAGCCAGAACGCGACCAATGTCACCTTCCGTTACAACAGACCCCATAACATCGACCTGACCATCAAGGCCGTAAGACCGTGGACGGCCCCCAGACATACATGCGATCACGTGATCAACGCGTACGTTGGCCATTTTCTGGGCCGCTTGTACAGCGGTGCGAATGGCCCGTTCTGTTTCAGCCATTGCGTCAATTTCACCGAAACGAACCCCGCGCGACCGTGTCGTCGCAGCGCCAATTACGCGAAAAGAAGACTGCCCCGCCAAGGAGCCGACCCCGTCACTTTCGTTGAACTGGCCTTGCCCATCAAAACGCAACACAAGACAGGCGATCTTGGACGACCCAACGTCCAATATTGCGATCACACCCCGTTGCATCGCCGCCTGACGCATTGCCCGTTGGGCCCGCTGGGATTGGTAAAGGTCTCTCATCGTTTACACACCTGTTCTTATTCTTCAGCGCCGGCTATTTGGCGCAATGTCGCCACGGCTTGTTCATTCATTCTTATTGTCGGCCGGTCCGGATGACGCATATCGACAACCGCCACGTCTCGTTCCAACAAGTCTTGTGCTTGGTTCAACGCAACGACGCGCTCGAACGCAACCACAGCATTTTCGGTTGGCAACAAAATACGCTGCCCATTATCGAGGATCACATCCCAACGTCTTTCTCCCATGCGCACCAAGCCACGCATCCGTGGCAGGATCGGCCCCGCGACGCTATAAATACTCAGCCCTTCGGCCAAAACATCACGTGCGCCATCACCCGTAATCAGCGGCAGGTCAGCGCGGTCAGCCCGCGCCATGACATTCTGGATCAACACCCCTTCGGCATCGATCAACTTCAAACCTTCAGGCGAACGGAAAACCGCGACCGGTTGCCGTTGCGTGACATTGATCTGAAGCACACCACCTGGCCGCACACGCAGCGACACCTCAGCCACAGCAGGAAGCGCAGCGACGGTTTGGCGCATCTCTTCGAGATCCAAATCAAAACTGGACAGCGGGAATTCAATAGGAAGAACCGTGCGCACATCCGCAGACAATGTTTCATCAGCCCCATCCACAGTCATAACCTTAACCATGAATTCATCGCGTTGTTGGATCTGGCTTTTGACGTCGTTGTAAGCATCCGCAACCATTTGTCGGTTCGCTTCACGTGCGGTCCAGCCTGCAACAAGCCCGCCAACGACCAACATTGGCAAACCAACCTTTAACAGCTTGCGAAACCCTGGTGTCAGCATCAGGCGCTGGTAACGATACCCCCAACGGCTCGGCGCGGGGTCACGTTTGGCAGTCTCTATCCGGTCCGCTTTCAACGATCGCATGATGCGTCCTCCACCATCCAAGTCATCAAGTCAGGGAATGAAATGCCACAATGTGCAGCCTGTTCGGGCGCCAAAGATGTCGGCGTCATGCCGGGTTGGGTGTTGGTTTCCAACAAGATGATCCCATCAACACCACGCGTTTCGTCCCAACGGAAATCTGTGCGGCTCATCCCGCGGCATCCCAATGCATCATGGGCACGCTGGGCGTAATCCATACAAGCATCAAATATATCTTGCGGAATGTCCGCAGGGATCACGTGACGCGACCCACCTGTTTCGTATTTCGCGGCGTAATCGTACCAACCATCTGTAATAATGTCGGTTACGGTCAATGCGCGGTCATTCATCACGGCAGTCGTCAACTCGCGGCCTGGCGCATAGGTTTCGACCATCAGCGTTTCCGGTAAATCCGGTGCCAAAGTCGGGGTGCCATTGGCCCGTTCAGTCACGATATAGACGCCGACACTGGACCCTTCATTGAAAGGCTTCACCACATAAGGTGGCTCCATAACATGCGACGCTTCGATCTCGTCCTTGTTGGCCAAAACGCTTGCTACAAACGGGAGGCCTGCGGCGTGGTAAATTTCTTTAGTTTTCTGTTTATCCATCGCGATGGCCGACGCCATGACACCAGAATGGGTGTAAGGAATGCGCATCCATTCCAGCAATCCTTGCACCACGCCATCTTCGCACCAGCGCCCGTGCAATCCGTTAAACACAACATCCGGCTTGGCTGCCTTCAATTGATCCGGAAGGTCCGCACCTGCGTCAATTTCCACAACATCAAAACCAGCCGTCCGCAACGCGGCCGCACATTCACGGCCTGAACTCAGGGATACATCCCGTTCAGCCGATGGGCCGCCCAATAGGACAGCAACCGTTTTGGGTGTCTTGCTCGACACTCTGCGCCTCTTTCGCGATCCTTAGATGGACCGTCGTATGTAGTTTACCACCGCCCCTGCCTGTGGGGCTTTGATCCGGTAAGGGGGATCACTCCATCGGGGTTGGTTCGCCAACCCTCATAATTTCCCACTCTAGCGTTATCCCACTGGTGTCGTAAACCTTTTTTCGGACATCTTCGCCCAATCCTTCCAAATCGGCGGCGGTCGCCCCACCTGCATTGGTCAAAAAATTGGAATGCATTGTGTTCATAATCGCTCCACCACGGGTCGCGCCGCGCATACCGGCGTCGTCGATCACTTTCCACGCCTTCAAATCCATCGTGTCATCGGCCTTGCCTGTCGATGAAAACCCAGCAGGATTGCGAAATGTACTGCCAGCTGTACGGTCCTTGGTCGGTTGGGTTTCGTCACGCTTGGCCAATTGGGCCGCCATGCGGTCTTCCAACACTTGCGCTTCTTCCACTGGCGCTTTCAACGTCGCGCCAACAATCACGGCGCCGTCGGGCAAGACAGAAGACCGATAGGCAAGCTGCAACTGCGCCGCAGGTAGCGTTTCAACTGTCCCATCACGCAGAACAACACGGACATCTTGTAATACATCGGCCATGTAATCGCCGTAGCACCCTGCATTCATCCGTACCGCACCGCCAATGGACCCCGGAATGGTCCGCAAAAAGGTCAGGTTAACCCCTTCCGCAGCGGCTTTTCGTGCCACATGTGCATCCAATGCGGCTGCCCCTGCGCGGACAGTATCACCCTCGATTTCAATGCCGTTAAATCCACGCCCTAGCCGAATGACAACGCCGCGCACGCCGCCGTCTCGGACGATCAAGTTCGACCCAACGCCCATTGTGAACACGGGCACACTCGGGGGCAGCGCCGCCAAAAATTCACATAAATCGTCTTCGTCTGCCGGTTGGAACAAAACATCGGCAGGCCCGCCTACACGCATCCACGTCAGGCTGGATAGATCACGGTTTTCGGTCAACGTGCCGCGCACTGAAGGAAGGTCATTCATGGTCATAAGTTTGTCCTACTCCGGCTCATTTCCTTTGCCAAGCCGCGAAGACATTTGCGCCGTTGCCTGCCGCACCCAACGAGAAAGGTATATGACAGGCCAACGCAATACGCTCGCTCCACCTATCAAAAATACAAACGCCAGCATTGGCCCATTGGAATACCCAATGTAAAACAGCAGCGGAATACCAATAGCGATCAATCCATAGGCCCGCGCCCAATGATTGTCTCGGCTCGGGATCAACGCCAACACATTCGCGCATACAATCCACAAACACCCCAGAATAACGGCAATCATTTGGGCAACTCCGGCTTGTTTCCCCGCGCGCGGGCATAAAAATATCTCAACGGGTTGCGGAACATGGACGCAAACGCAAGCGCCGCTGCGATACTCCACCCCCATCCAAAATCAGCCCCAAGCCAAATTATCATCACAGGAGCCAAAATCAGCAATGTCACGCCAGGAACATACTGCAAACGCATAGGCAACAACGCCGTGATCGTCGCTGCCAATACCCAAATTGATGACGCGATGATTGACCAGCTCAAAGTAACCCACCAAACACTGCGCGCCGGATGGGCCGGCGAAACATTAAGCCGCCGCCCATAGCCCCAAGCGCCAAGGTCGCTTCACCAGGATTGTGCTGCATATGGACCAATAACATCGCAACAAATGCGACCGTGAATGCCCAAAGTAATCGACGCAACCATTTGATCATCGGCAAAACCGAAACCACAACAATCGCACCAAGGATCAGCCATTCATAAGTCATGCCCTCAGGCGTCCGTTAAACGTTTTGGCATACTGTTTGCCCACGTTGAAATAGAACCGGCTCCTAGGCAGACAACCATATCGCCTTCTTTCGCTTGCTCTTTCACCAAACGCACCAAATCGTCTTCATCGGTAATCGCACGGGCGTGGCGGTGACCGCCACGGATCAAACCGGCGACCAAGTCATCCCGTGTTGCGCCCTCGATGACATCTTCACCGGCTGCGAAAACTTCTGCAATCGCGACGACATCCGCGTCATTGAAACAAGAACAGAAATCTTCAAAGTGATGATGAAGACGGCTGTACCGGTGCGGCTGATGCACCGCGATTATGCGGCCTTCGCTGGCCTGACGTGCGGCTTTCAAGACGGCTGCAATCTCGGTCGGGTGGTGACCATAGTCGTCAATAATAGTGATACCGTTGACCTCGCCAACGCGGGTAAACCGGCGGTTCACGCCTCCAAAGCTGGCAAGCGCCGCACGAATTTCTTCTCGCTTCATCCCCAAATGCCGTGCGACTGCGATCGCGGACAACGCGTTTGAAACATTGTGATCACCCGGCATCGGCAACACACAGCCTTCGATCATCATGTCTTCGCTCTGCAAAGCGACATCAAAATGTGCTTCGCCTTTTGAATAGGTCAGGTTCACGGCCCGCACATCCGCTTGGGCGTTGAAACCATAAGTCACAACACGACGATCCGTGATCTTGCCAACAAGGGCTTGGACATCACTGTCATCGGTGCAGCAAACAGCAACACCATAAAACGGGATGTTGGACACAAAATCATAGAACCCCGCATGCAGGTTTTCTTCGGTGCCCCAGTGTTCCATGTGTTCTGGGTCGATGTTTGTCACAATCGCAATGGTCGCAGGCAGCCTGTTGAACGTGCCATCGGATTCATCGGCTTCAACGACCATCCACTCACCGTCGCCAACACGCGCGTTGGATCCATAGGCGTGAATAATCCCCCCGTTCACAACTGTCGGGTTAAAGTTACCACCATCCAAAAGGGCCGCGACCATGGTTGTTGTGGTGGTCTTACCGTGTGTGCCAGCAACTGCGATGTTTGACTTCAATCGCATCAGCTCGGCCAACATTTCGGCGCGGCGTACAATTGGCAATCCGCGCAAACGGGCTTCGTCCAACTCAGGATTGCCCGGTTTAATCGCGCTGGAAATCACAATAACCGCAGCCTGCGCGATGTTTTCGGCCTTTTGCCCAACGTGTACCAATGCGCCAAGTTCCGTCAGACGTTTGGTAATTGGTGTTTCCTTTAGATCCGATCCTTGAACCGTGTACCCATGGCTCAGCAACACTTCTGCAATTCCAGACATGCCAATGCCGCCGATGCCCACAAAATGAATAGGACCAACATCAAGGGGGAGTTTCGTTACACCGTTCATCGTCTCGTTACCGTCCATTATTTTGTGTGCTTAACCGCGCGTTTGGGCCAAGTTTTGTGTGAGTTCAACCAATGTTTCAGTCGCATCTGGTTTTCCGCAGGCAAGCGCCGACTGCGCCATATTCATTGCCCTTTGTGGGTCGCCCAAAACAGATGAAATCTGTTCAGACAGGCTTTCAACATGCAGGTCTTTTTCAGGAACCAAGATCGCCGCACCGGCATTTACCAGCCCCTGCGCATTCGCCGTTTGATGGTCTGCCGCCGCAGCCGCATAAGGTACCAAAATGGAAGGTCGGCCAATAACACTTAGGTCTGCAATCGTTGATGCGCCCGCCCGTGTAATGACCAATTGTGCCTCTGACATGCGGGTCGGAACATCATTGAAAAATGTCTGAACATCCGCGGGGATACCTTCATCCGCGTAATACTGCGCAACGCGATCCAAATCTTCTGCCCGAGCTTGATGACTGACACGAATGTTGCGACGGATTTCAGACGGAAGACCCGAAATAGCAGGCGGTACGACATCTGATAAAATGCGCGCCCCCTGACTTCCGCCCATGACCACGATCGACATAGGATAATCGCCAGGGGCAATGTACCCTGCCCCGGCGCGTTCCAGAATAGTTCCACGCACAGGGTTGCCGACTTCGACGCCGTTTGCCCCCTCAGGCAATTCCGTAGGCCAAGTTCCGCAGGCCACTGTCGCCACGCGTTTTGCAAAGATACGGTTCACGCGCCCCAAGATACCATTTTGCTCATGGATCATACGCGGCTTTCGCAAAACAAAAGCGGCCGTCATTGCAGGAATTGTAGGATACCCACCAAACCCGACCACCACAGCGGGCTTGTCACGTAACATGCGTCCTGCTGCGGCGATAGAACCACCTAAAATCTTGAATGGGACAGTCAGTTTTGCAGCGATACCACCACGGGCAAATGTCGCCGACCCGACCTGTTCAATCTCCACCTCATGCGGGAAACCACCAGTGTAGCGCGCACCGCGAGCGTCAGTAGACAGCTTCACCCGCCATCCTTGCGCCAACATGGCTTCCGCCAAGGCCTGTGCGGGGAACATATGCCCCCCCGTTCCACCAGCCGCGATTACTAATAATGGTTGCGTCATGTTCAGCGCCCCCGACGCAGCAGAATGTCACCGATCTGCCCTTGCGGACGTGACCGTGTAAACGCCAACAACATCCCAACAGCAATTCCGGACGCGATGACAGACGACCCACCATAACTCACAAATGGTAATGTCATGCCCTTTGCAGGGAGAAGTCGAACCGCGACCCCCATGTTGATCATGGCTTGAACACCTACGATGCAGGCCAAACCACACCCGGCAAGCCGGATAAACGGATCACGTTCTTTCATAAGGCGCATCAAGGACCGAACAACAATCGTCGCATAAAGCGCGATAATCGCCAGCACGCAAATCAGCCCATATTCTTCGGCCGCGACAGCAATGATGAAATCTGTATGCGCATCAGGCAGTGACCATTTGACCTGCCCCTCGCCCACACCGACACCAAAAAAACCACCTTCGCGGATCGCGTTCGTCGCATAACCTAACTGGGTTGTTGGATCGACATCGGGGTTCAAAAACCCATCAATCCGGCGCGCGAAGTGTTCAGAATTCGCATAGGCGATTGTCCCCGCAAACACGACAACTCCAGCCAAGCCAACCAACAACAACAAGGGTGCGCCTGCGATAAAATACATGACACCCCAACCAAACAAGATCAGTGCAGATTGCCCGAAATCCGGTTGCATCGCCAACATCAGCACGATGATAACCGTCAATATCAACGAATACGACTTACCCGGAGGGCCGCCAATTTCCTTGCTCGCGGCCATAAACCATGCTGCGACCACAATGAAACCGGGCTTCAAAAACTCGGAGGGCTGCACAGATGCAAAGCCGAGCGAGTACCAACGCACCGCACCTTTTCCGAAATCTGTTCCCAAAAATGGCAAGCCTGCCAAAGCGATAAAAGAGCACAAGAACCCCAAAACAGCCAATCGGCGCACCAAAGTTGGTGACATCATCGAGGTCACGAACATAACGCACAGCGCGACCGCGCCGAAAAACGCCTGTCGTTGCACATAGTGGAATGGTTCAAACCCGTTTTTCGCGGCTAGTGGCGGTGACGCCGCAAGCCCAAGCAAAAGCCCGATCCCGAAAAGCGAAAGGATACAGGACAACGTCCATTTATCAACGGTCCGCCACCAACGTGGAAGAACCGGATCACCCGATGCAACGGGGATCGTGCCATAGACCATCTCTGTCATGGTTCAAACTGCCTTACTGCCTCAAAACGCCCGTTTTCCGGGTCTAATTTATACCTTAAACACAAATTGCGACCGATTCCAGAAAAATGACACTTCCGTCCATTGCACAGCAAAAACACGTCTTTCACGACCGCGCCCCTTGCAAGGGGGCACAATTCAAGGCACCCCAAGTTTATGCACGTAAATACACTTATTCTTGGCGCAGGCGCCGCCGGCCTTCATTGCGCAGCGCACGCTGGCCCGCGCACCTTGGTTGTTGATCACGCCAAGGCCGCTGGTGAAAAAATCCGTATTTCTGGCGGTGGGCGATGCAATTTTACGAACCTTGGGGCATCGGCTGCAAATTTCATCAGCCAAAACCCGCATTTCGCTAAATCTGCGCTGGCCCGTTACACCCAGTGGGATTTCATCGAACTGGTCGACCGCCACGGCATCAAATGGCACGAAAAAACGCTTGGCCAATTGTTTTGCGACGACAGCGCCAAAGACATCATCGCAATGCTGCGTACACAAATGGACGCCGCCGGAGCGCAATTATGGCTTAACACCTCCATCGGCGACATTTCGTATGACGGAACCAATTTCAACGTCACGCTTACGCGCAACGGTAAGGTTGCAACAGTTCAAGCAACGTCTCTCGTCGTGGCGACTGGCGGAAAGTCGATCCCGAAAATGGGCGCGACAGGACTGGCCTATCAGATTGCAGACCAGTTCGATCTCGCTGTGACGGACATCAAGGCGGCCCTTGTTCCGTTCACGTTTTCGGACGAGAAATTCAAACCCTTAGCCGGCACCGCCACGCCCGCACGGGTCACCACAAATGATGGCACCGCATTCGACGAAGCCCTCTTGTTTACACACCGAGGCTTGTCGGGCCCTGCCGTTTTGCAAGCCTCTAGCTACTGGAACGACGGCGAAAATATTTCCCTTAATGTCATTCCGGACACTGGGTTAGCGGCGGCACTAAAACAGGCCCGCACAACGGACGGGCGCAAAGCGTTCAAAACCGTTCTGGCGCACCACATCCCCGCTCGGTTAGTAGATTACTTATCCGTTTCCGCAGATCTTTCGGGCAACATTGCCGATTGGTCCGACACACGTATCGACCGGCTTTGCAATGATTTGGCCAATTGGTCTGTCAAACCGTCCGGAACCGAAGGATACCGCACCGCAGAGGTCACATTGGGCGGCATCGACACAAACGGGCTGTCATCAAAAACAATGGAAACCAAGACGATCCCCAACCTTTATTTTATTGGGGAAGCCGTAGACGTGACCGGCTGGCTGGGCGGTTACAATTTCCAATGGGCCTGGTCGTCGGCCTATGCAGCGGGCACCGCCATCGCCGCCCGCAGCTAATTCGCAATTGGAACTACAACGCCTGAACTTTCGCGATGAAATCTTCGCCCCGTTTTTCAAAACTATCGTATTGATCAAACGACGCAGCGGCCGGCGCTAACAAAACCGTATCCCCCTTTTGGGCATCTGCCGCAGCCTGCGTAACGGCGGTTTCCATGTCACCACAGACCTGAACATCCAGCCCCTTTAGCTTCATCGCAAAGGCCGCAGCCTCACGCCCAATGACATATGCCTTCGTGACCGTTGGTGCTGGCAAAAGGGCGTCCATCCCCCCTTCTTTTTCCAAACCACCGCAAATCCAGCGGATGTTCTTGAAAGCAGCAAGCGCCTTAGCTGCGGAATCTACGTTGGTTGCTTTGCTGTCATTCACAAATGAAACACCGTCACGATCAGCGATCAGTTGGCTACGATGAGGCAAGCCCTTGAAACTGTGAAGCGCCTGTTCAATCACGCGTGGGCCAATCCCCAAACTGCGACACGCAGCAAACGCGGCACAAGCATTCTGATGGTTATGTGCACCCGGCAAACCGGCGATTGGCCGAAGATCGATCGATGCAACCTGACGCCCCTTGCGGTATTCGCTGAGAAATCCCTTTCGGGCAAATACCGACCAACCTGGCCCACCAAGCTTTTGCCCCGACGAAACACGCAACACGCGGTCATCGTTTGGCCCTTCGGTCAGCTGGTTCGCGATGTAGCGGCCTTCTGGCTCGTCCACACCAATCACCGCACGGTCAGGCCCGCCTTCTGCAAACAATCGGCGTTTGGCTGCAAAATACCCACCAAACCCAGCATGGCGGTCAAGGTGGTCTGGCGTCAGATTGGTAAACACTGCCACATCCGGCGTCAGCGCACGGGCAAGGTCGGTTTGGTAGCTGCTCAGTTCTAGCACGATAACTTCGCCATCATGCGCAGGGTCAATGTCCAACACGCCACGGCCAATGTTACCGGCCAACTGCGTCGGGCGTCCCGCCTCTTCCAATATGTGATGGATCAACGCGGATGTGGTGGATTTGCCATTTGATCCCGTGACGGCGATCACCTTTGGCATGGTTTCGAAATTGTCCCATTCACTCGTCGCGAAACTTCTGAAAAACAACCCGATATCATTGTCCACTGGGCAACCTTCCGCCATAGCGCGGGCGATTGCAGCATGCGGTTCGGGGTACAAATGGGGGATACCGGGGCTGGTGATCAGGGCATCGACACCATCAAATGCCCCCTGTTTTGTGAGGTCCCGCAGGGTCGCACCTGCGTCGTTGGCTTTGTCGGCGGCCGTAGGGCTGTCGTCCCAAACAATGACATCGGCATCGCCCGCCTGAAGGGCCGTGACGGTGGCAAGGCCGGACCGCCCAAGCCCCAAAACGGCGATGGTTTTGCCGGAAACACCCTGAACTGGAATCATGTTTAGCCCCTTTAGAATTGCCGCGCAGAATGGGGTGAATTACCCCTGCCCGCAAGTGGCACAACGCGTACACAAGCTGTACACAAAGTGTATGTACATGTTGTGCCGACATGCAGTGCGCAATAGCGCGCAAAGTGCAGGTTTAGTTACCCACCACGGCTTTACTTCGAACGAAGCATTTTGACCAAACGCAAAGACGGCTTTCCGGGACAAAGCGCCATTCGGTGCCGCTGCGCCAAGGTTCACATGTCTTTCGAGGATCAGCCTCAGGCGACACCGACCGGGATCTTCTGTGCGTTACCCCATTGCTTGGGCGTCTGCCCATACATGCGTTTGAACTCGCGGCTAAACTGTGAAGGGCTGACATACCCCACATCCAACGCCGCAGCATTCACTGTCATACCGCCTGCGATTTTCATAGCGGCGTTATTCAGACGCATCGACTTCACGAACTGAATCGGGGCCATCGTTGTCACCTGTTTGAACCTGCGGTGAAACACGGCGCGGCTCATGCCGGCGCGGCTGGCCATTTCGTCTATTGAGATCGATGTGTCCAAGCTTGACGACACATACGCGATGGAACGGGCGATGGCGTTGCCAGCACCAAATGCCTGCCGAGCAAAGGTGCCTGCTTCCCCCTTTAATATTGCATAGAGCACCTCGCGCAATCGCGCCCCTCCAAGAACGGACTTATCCGTTCCGTTGTGCCCGAGCTGCACGAGCCGCAGAAGCGCATCCGTGAAAGCGGTGTCCCATCTCGCGAGCCTTATCCCCGGTTCTCGCAACTCCCCCCTAGCCGCAGGCAAGACACCACCTGCGTTTTCCATCTCCATGGCGATCTCGGTCATCACGCGCTGGTCCAGCGAGATCATAACCCCGTAGAGCGGGTTTTCTCGCGATGCGGTAGGTGTCCCTGCTTTGACGGGCATAGACATTGGGCAACAGAGATACTGACTGTCGTCGTACTCGTATCTCCGCCCATCCAATACAGCCTCCTTTGCACCGCTTACGATAGCAACGACACATGGTTCGTAAACGGCCGGAACACAGGGGATCGCTTGCGTTGCCCGAAACAACTGCACGCCTTTAATGCCGGTCTCCGTCAGGCCATCCTTGGTCGTTTGCCCTGCGATGAGTTGTTTGATCTGGTCCTTGCTCATAGCGACGATTTAATGCACTCAAATTGGTCCTGACAAGCCAGTTGATACAATTAGGCAAGTAAACGCGACAATACCGTCTATTAGCGTGTGATATTGAGAGCTATCTGCATCCTTATGATAAAATTGAAAACCGCACGCCCCTCGCGTCGAAACAAACGGAGAAAAAAGATGGCAGATACAACATTCGGACCCAGAGGTTGGACGCCTGAGCGCCTCGGCGACTTATCCGGTAAGACCTATCTTATCACGGGTGCCAATGCTGGCGCTGGCTTCCAAGCCGCGCGCACGCTTCTGAAGAAGAACGCCAAGGTGGTCATGCTGAATCGTTCGGTCGAGAAATCCGAGGCGGCAATCGTGGACCTAAAACAAGAATTTGGCGCGAAAGCTGACGTCAGCTTTATCCTTTTGGACCTGTCCGCCCTCGATAGCGTGCGCAGGGCCGCCGATGAGGTCCTAAAAACGGTACCGCGCATCGACGCGCTGATTAACAATGCGGCCATTGCGCAGGTACCTTCTCGCAACCTGACCGTAGATGGTTTTGAAAGCCAGCTGGGAACGAACCATTACGGGCATTTTTTGCTTAATGGTTTGCTCTTTGATCGCATCGCCGAAAGCAAAGGGCGCATCGTGGTCGTCGCCAGCCTTGGCTACAACATGGGGCTGAAAACGATCAAATTCGACGACATGAACTGGGAAGAAGGCTATGGCGCAAACACGGCTTATTCACAAAGCAAGCTTGCGCAAATGATGTTTGCCTATGAGCTGCAAGATCGTTTGGCCGCCGCAGGACGTCACGATGTTGGGGTATTCACCTGCCACCCAGGGTCATCGGCAACGTCACTGATCACCACGAGCGGAAGTCGAACGATGCGGATCATTTGGTGGCTGATGACAAAGACACCTTTGGTTCAAACCGCCGAACAGGGGTCTTACCCAGAAGTTATGTGCGCGACCGAAAGCGCCCTGACCGAACAGCGCGCCCTATACGGTCCAACAGGTCGTATGGAGACGGTCGGCCCAGTCGGCAAAGGTACATTGAATCCTCACGCCTACGACAAAACCGTCATGGCGCGGCTTTGGGACGAGAGCGAGGCGGCGACGGAATTCCAGTGGAAGCTATAACCCAACGGGGCACTGGCGGGCGGCGGGGGTAAGCCCGCAAGAGCGAGCAATCGTGCCCTGCGATGCATACGCGAGTTGGGCTTAAACCGTTCAATTGCTGAAATACGACATTCGCCCGTTTGTTCCGATCGGGCGAATGCGGTGGTTTCGTTCTTTAACGCACTTTCAGGGTCGCTAGGCCAATCACGGCGAGGATCAGGGAAATGATCCAGAAGCGGATCACGATCTGTGGTTCTGCCCACCCCTTTTTCTCGTAGTGGTGATGGATTGGCGCCATGAGGAAGACGCGCTTACCAGTGCGTTTGAAATACAGCACTTGGATGATAACAGACATGGCTTCGACCACGAAGACACCGCCGACGATGGCCAATACGATTTCGTGTTTTGTGGCCACGGCAATCGCACCCAGTGCGCCGCCCAATGCGAGGGAGCCTGTGTCGCCCATAAACACGGCCGCTGGCGGTGCGTTGTACCACAAAAACCCGAGCCCGCCGCCGATGAGCCCTGCAAGGAAGATGGCCAATTCGCCGGTGCCGGGCACGTAGTGCAGACCAAGTTCAGTCGTAAAGTCTGTCCGCCCAACAAAGTAGGCAATGACGGCGTAGGTCCCGCCCGCGATCATGACTGGCATAATGGCCAAACCATCCAAGCCATCGGTCATGTTTACAGCATTTGCGGCCCCCACAATCACGATCATAGCGAAAGGAATGAACATGAATGACAGGTTGATCAGCGTGTCTTTGAACACCGGCAGAGCAACTTTATAGGCCAAATCATCAGGGTGGTATTGTGCCGCCCAGTATGCGGCCACGCCGGAAATCAGGAAACCAAGCGCCAAACGCACCTTGCCAGATACACCTGCTGTGTTCTGCTTTGAAACCTTGGCGTAGTCGTCTGCGAACCCAATAAGGGCGAAGGATAGCGTTACAAACAACACCATCCAGATAAACGGGTTATCCCAGCGCGCCCAAAGCAATGTTGATGTCAGCAAGGCGCCAACGATCAGCAAACCGCCCATTGTCGGTGTTCCTGCCTTGGCGAAATGTCCCTCAGGGCCATCATCACGGATCGGTTGGCCTTTGCCCTGACGTTTGCGCAAAACACGGATCAAGGTCGGTCCAAACAAGAACCCAAAAACCAATGCAGTCAGAAACGCACCGCCGGCGCGAAAGGTGATGTATCGGAACAGGTTGAAAAAGTCGCCACCATCAGAAAGAGCCGTGAGCCAATACAACATGTGCGAATACCTTTTTCGTTCAATACAAGATTAAGTTAGGCCCAATAGAGCCGCTACCTAGTATCGGGATGCCCCAGTTTGCGGATGGCGTCAACGACAAGGCTGACTTTTGACCCCTTAGACCCCTTCACCAAGACCACGTCCCCGGCGTCAACAAGGGACGTAACCTGCGCAGTCAGTTCGGATGCGGTTTCAGTCCAGACACCACGCTGACCTTCGGGTAATGCGTCATAAAGCGCGCGCATACGTGGGCCGGCACAATGCACAAGGTGCAGTGATGGCATCGACGGATCGTTGGCCATATTGGCGTGCATTGCCAATTCATCATCGCCCAGTTCCAGCATGTCACCCAAGATCGCAACACGGCGCCCTTTCACAACACGCCCAACATTATCGGTCGGCGTGTACGATGCCAAAACTTCTAAGGCAGCCGTTAACGACGTGGGGTTTGCATTAAAGGCATCATCCAACAATGCCAACGTTTCGCCGGTAACGGCTGGATCGATTGTAACTGTTTCTAACGTGCCGCGTCCCGCTGGGGGTTCCCAAAGGCCAAGGTCAATGGCAGCCTGCACAGGATCAGCGCCCATTTCAGATGCAGCGGCAAGAATGCCAAGCCCGTTCATCGCAAAATGGCGACCCGCAGTCGACAGCTTGAACATCAAAGGACCGAGTGGCGTTTCGGCTTGCACCAGCGTCTGACCTTCGGCCAGCGCGACATGATCAAGGCACCATTCACGCGACATTTGCCCAAACAAGACCTGTTTGGCTTCTTTTTTGGACGCATAGTTTTGCAACACGGCACTGGTTTCTGTGTCGGCGTTCAGAACCGCGGCCCCACCCCGTGTTAAGCCATCAAGAATAGACGCCTTTTCGCGCGCGATTCCGGTGATGTCATCGAATGCCTCAAGATGCGCAGCTGCGATCGTTGTTATCATCGCCACATGCGGTTGTGCCATGCGCGACAGAGGTGCGATTTCGCCAGGGTTGGACATGCCGATTTCAATGATGGCAAAATCAGTATCAGCGGGCATGCGGGCCAAGGTCAGCGGGACACCCCAGTGATTGTTATAGCTGGCTTCGGCAGCATGGGTTTTACCCTGACGGGCTAAAACTGTACGCGCCATTTCTTTGGCGGATGTTTTGCCAACAGACCCTGTGATCGCCAAAACACGGGCGTCGGTGCGGGCCCGCGCAGCCAATCCTAGGTCTTCGAGGGCCTTCAACACATCGGGAACAACCAACAGCGGTGCATCATCTGGCACGCCCTCTGGCTGGTGCGTAACCAAGGCGGCTGCAGCCCCTTTTTCCAATGCCATCGCAACAAAATCATGACCGTCACGTTCGGCTTTTAATGCGACGAACAAATCACCCTTTTGAATGGTGCGCGTGTCGATACTGACACCATCAGCCGCCCATGCGACGCCAGCTTGACCACCTGTAGCGGCGGCTGCGTCTGTGCTGGTCCAAAGGCTCATATGATGTCTCCATCCAATGCTGAAACGACGACGCTGGCTTGTTCAACATCGTCAAATGGTAACACGTCATCGCCGATGGTTTGGCCTGTTTCGTGCCCCTTGCCTGCAATCAGCAATGCATCGCCGGCGGACAAAGCATCAACACCTCGCAAAATCGCCTCGGCGCGGTCGCCAACTTCAATTGCATCTGGGCATCCCGCCATAACGGCGGCCCGAATTGTCGCTGGATCTTCCGACCTTGGGTTATCGTCGGTCACGAAGACAACGTCGGCATGTTCTGCAGCAGCCGCGCCCATAAGGGGCCGTTTGCCTGCGTCACGGTCGCCCCCTGCCCCAATGATGGCAACCAATTTGCCCATCACGTGGGGGCGCATTGCCTTTAGGGCTGTTGCGACAGCGTCTGGTGTATGGGCGTAATCCACAAACACGGACCCGCCATTTTTTCGGGTGGCGGCGTGCTGCATGCGCCCCCGAACGGTGGTGAGATACGGCAGGGTGTCGAACACCTCTTCGGCGTCAGACCCCGATGCGATGCACAAACCAGCGGCCAACAAAACGTTGTCCGCCTGAAAGCCACCAATCAAGTTCAGGCGGGCAGAAAACCGGCCACGTTGCCAGTCGAACAAGATCTCTTGGCCCGTCGCATCGAAACGTTGCCCCACCAATTTCAAACGCGCATCTTCATGTTTGCCAACGGTGATAATCTCCAAACCACGGCTTTCTGCAATTTTCACGACGTCCGCGCCCTTGGGGTCATCAATGTTGATGACGGCCACACCGTCATCAGGCAACAAGCGGGTGAAGAGCCCCATCTTGGCATCGAAATACGCCTCGAATGTCTTGTGATAATCAAGGTGATCTTGGGTGAAGTTGCTAAAACCCGCCGCAGACAAAACCACACCATCCAAACGCCGCTGATCCAGCCCGTGTGACGATGCCTCCATTGCGACATGTGTAACACCAGCGGCCTTGGCCTGCGCCAATGCGCTATGCAAGGTGATGGGTTCTGGAGTCGTATGTTTGAGCGGATGGGTCCATGCGCCCTCAACACCCGTGGTGCCAAGGTTGACCGCATTCTGATCCATCTCGATCCAGATTTGGCGGGCAAAGGTCGATACGGATGTTTTGCCATTTGTGCCCGTCACAGCAATAACCGTTTCCGGATGCGCGCCAAACCACAACGACGCGGTTTGCGCCAATGCGCCACGTGGGTCTTCGGCAATAATCAGTGCAGCATTTGACGCATCCAGATCTGCCTTCGCAATTTGCGCGCCTGTCGCGTCGGTCAAAACGGCCGTCGCCCCCATGCGGAGTGCATATTGAATAAACGACGCCCCGTGCACGTTCGCCCCCGGCAAGGCAAAGAACAGCGTTCCATCCTTCACTTCGCGGCTATCTACGGCAAGGCCAGTCACGACGGCAGATGCGCCGCCTTGGGCCGTCAGCCCTAATTCGGCCAATGTCATTGTGTGTTGGCCGGCTGTGCTGCTCATGAACCTGACTCCCTAGTTTGAGGTCAGTGTTACACCTGTTGGTGTGGCGGTTTCAACGTCCGGTCGCATACCAAGCAATGGTGCGACACGACGGATCATTTCTGCGGCCACGGGTACGGCTGTCCAACCGGCAGTGCGGCGCTGTTCACCCAATGCTTCGATAGACGGTTCATCCAACGTCAGGATCAACACATAGCGTGGGTCATCGGCTGGAAAAACAGATGCAAACGTCGAAATCGTGCGGTCATCGTAGTACCCACCCGTTGGGCGAGGCTTGTCTGCAGTACCGGTTTTACCGCCCACTTCGTAGCCTTCAACGTCGCCAAAAGATGCAGTGCCGTGGTCAACAACCGCGCGCAACATAGCGCGGGACGTTGCAGACACCTGTTCAGACACAATGCGTTCACCGTACTGCGGTCCGTCTTGGCGGACCAAAGTTGGCTCAACACGGTACCCGCCGTTTAGCAGGCTGGAATATCCGGCCGCCAAATGGACAGGGCTGGAGGAAAGCCCGTGACCGTAAGAAATTGTCATCGTTGAGATTTCCGACCAGTTCGGCGGAAGCAGCGGGCGCCCTGTTGGGGCTTCGACCATTTCAACAGGTGTATGTTCGAGGAACCCTAGTTCATCGAGGAATTCGCGTTGACGTGCAGCGCCGATCTGTAAAGCCACACGCGCCGTACCGATGTTGGAAGATTTCACAATCACATCCGTTGCAGACAAGGCTGGGCCGTAGTTGCTGAAATCGCGAATGCGGAACCGGCCCCATTCAAGTGGGCCTTGGGTATCGATCATCGTGTTTGCGTTAATCAACCCCAGCTCGATGCCTTGGGCGACCGTAAAGATCTTGAAGACAGACCCCAACTCGTAAACCCCCTGCACCGCACGGTTAAACAATGGGCTGTCAGATTGATCGCCTTCTGTCAGAACACGTGGGCGGTCGTTTGGATCGAAGTCAGGCAAAGATACCATGCTGATAATCTCGCCAGTGTGCACATCCATCAAAACAGAAGACGCACCCTTTGCAGACATCAACATCATGCCGCCGTGCAAAACGCGTTCCGACGCCGCTTGCACAGTTAGGTCCAAAGACAATTCCAGCGGCGCGCCTTCGTTGGCGGGGTCACGTAAAAAGTCGTCAAAGTATTTCTCGACACCTGCGACGCCAATAACTTCGGCGCTGTTCACCCCTTCACGTCCATAGGTTGCCCCACCAAGAATGTGCGCAGCAACGGACCCATTGGGATAAAGACGCATTTCGCGTGGCCCAAACAACAGGCCGGGATCGCCAATGTCGTGCACAGCTTGCATTTGTTCAGGCGAAATCTCGCGGCGGATCCACAGGAAACGACGGCCACCGGTGAAATCGGCCAACAGTTCTTCTTCGTCCAGTTCGTCAAAAATAACAGCCAATTCGCGGGCTGCCTTTTCTGGGTCGATCATGTCCGGAATTTGCGCATAAAGACTATGCGTGTCCAAGTTCGTTGCAAGAACGCGCCCATTTCGATCAACAATATCAGACCGTTGCCCAATAATTGGCGACCCCGCAGCTTGTGCAGTGGGTTCTTCCGGAACAGTGCCGGCCAGCATGCCCATACGGGCACCGATCACAAGGAACGCACAGAAGAACGCAAGGCCCATAACCAACAAACGGCCTTCGGCGCGTTGACGGTCTTGGTCACGTGTTTCTTCGTGGCGCAAGCGGATGTTCTCCGCCTCGATCGCATCAGGGTTTTGCCCCTGTTCACGGGCCTTTAAGATACGTGCAAGCGGGCGAAGTGGCGTGCGGATCATTGGCTGGCCTCCGGTGCGTTGTCGCTCGACACTTCGATCGAGTTCGCGATGTCAAACACGAGCGCCGTTGGGTAATCCACCTGTTCGATCCGGCCAAACCCATCTGGCATCAATGGCAACAAACCAAGACGATCAAAGTTCAATTCAGCAAGGTCGCGCAATCGGTCTGGACGGTTCAAATAGGCCCATTCAGCTTGCAAAATATTCAACCGCTCATGCGACTGGCCAATCTGGCGGTGCAGGTCGCGCACTTCGCGCATCGACGCCTGCGTGTCGTAATTTTCGTGGTAGGCCCAATACCCTAGACCAATCACCAGAAGACCAGAAAGAATGTAAAAAATAGAACGCATTAGCGGGTGCCTCGCAGTTGTGGCATGCCTAATTTTGATCGATCAACTGCACCAGCTGGCGCATCTGTTCGTGTGGCCACGCGCAGCTTTGCAGACCGTGACCGTGGGTTTTGTTCCAATTCATCCGCATCAGGCCCGATGGCCTTTTTGGATTTCACTTTGAATGCCGGCTTTTCGGTATCAAGCTCGGGCGCGTAACGGTTCGCGTTGCCCAAGCCCCCTGCACGCTGCTGCAAGAACCGCTTTACCATGCGATCTTCAACTGAATGGAAGGTGACAACCGCCAGATGACCACCGGGTTTAAGCGCGCGTTCAGCGGCTTCCAGACCTTCTGCCAATTGGCCATATTCATCGTTCACAGCAATGCGGATCGCTTGGAAACTACGTGTCGCTGGGTGGCTTTGCCCCGGTTTAGACCGCGGCAGGCACCCCTCGATTAGTTTCGCAAGACGAAGGGTTGTTGTGATGGGCTCTTTTTCTCGTTCCGCGACGATCTTACGAGCGATACGGCGGGACGCGCGTTCCTCGCCGTACGTAAATAGAATGTCAGCAAGATCGGTTTCGTCTGCTTGATTGACAATGTCAGCTGCACTTTGCCCCTCCTGTCCCATCCGCATATCCAGCGGACCATCTCTCATAAATGAAAACCCACGTTCAGCCTGATCCAGCTGCATGGACGACACACCCAAATCCAACACAACACCGTCCAAATCGGACGCATACTGATCAAGGTTGGAAAATGTTCCTTCGATAAGCTCAATCCCGGGGTTATCCACCGCCCATTGTGCCATTTTGAATACTGATGGATCGCGATCAACGCCGATCACCTTTTCCGCACCTGCATCTAGAAGGTGCTGGGTATAGCCGCCTGCACCAAACGTCCCGTCAAGCCATGTCCCTTGAACAGGCAAACAGGCCGCAACCAGCGGCCTGATCAAAACAGGAATATGAGGGGGAGAAGCGGCAGCGGTTCCCATCAGGCACCGCCCGGAGGGTCAATGAGTGAGAGCGGATCAAAGTCACCGTCAAATTCATCCATCTCGGCAGCTTCAGCCGCTTCGACTTCTTTATAGGTCGTTTCGTTCCAGACCTCGAAATAATCACCCATTGCCGCCATCGTCGCCAGACCATCGAGCCCGATTTGTTGACGTAAACGTTGTGGCAGCACGATCCGACCGTCTTTATCGACTTCGGTTTCCCATGATTTTCCAAGAATGAAGCGAGCAGCGCGTTTGCGCTCGGCAGAACCGCGGGGCAAACGTTTGATGCCCTCTTCGATCTCTTCCATGGCTTCGATTGTATAGACGTGCAGACAGTCCTTTAGGTGGGGACCATGCAACACAACAAGACGGGGATTGGGGTTTTCGGGGCAACGCGGATCACCATCGGCGAGCACAGCACGAAAATCGGACGGGATCGACATGCGTCCCTTTCCGTCGACCTTTTGGTCGAATTCGCCTCTGAAACTCAGACCCACTGTCCCGCGGCTCCCTACTCTCCCCCGTTAAAATCATGTTTGAAAACGAAAACGGCGGATTGATCTGCTGCCACTGATCAATCCGCCGACCTTGTCCCGTCTCCGGGAAAGTCCAGCTGCGCGCGCCACCTGGGGGGATGTCTGCTCGCTCGCGCGCCGGATCTCTTCGTTCAAGAATATGGGTGCCTGTATGAAACCTGACCTAAGTTTTCTTAGTGTCGGTGGGGTCGTTTGGTGCCCCGTATTTGTCTGCCCGTCTTCTTGTCATCATGTATGCACGGGATTTCATGGTACGCCAAGGATTTTTTGGGACTTTATGGTACTAGATGGTGTTTTTTGGGGCCACTCAACACAAGAGATTGTAGTAAAACCGGCCAATTTGGGGAAAATACAGCGGAATAGGCTACCACAGCCCACTACATATAGTAGGTCACATTATTTCGAAAAAAGTTCCAGAAAATCCCAGAAAATCCTAATTTGGGGGCGATTTCGGAAGGATCTAACACCACCACCCGCCCGAAACGCGGCCCAAACGCCCCCGATTCACCCAAAAGACGCTGCTTTTGATTCGGAAAATGAAAGGTGTTCCACGAATTCCCAAGACAACAGACTTTGGGTGCCATGAATTCCCGCTAAAGGGACTTCCACATGATATGGGCGTCGACCAACCCAAGGTGAGGATGGCGGAACGCATCGGGCAACTGGCCGACCGTTTCATAGCCAAGCCGGTGCCACAGGGCGACGGCGCGGGTGTTGGATGCCAAAACAAGATTGAATTGCATGGCCCGAAACCCCAAATCACGGGCCGCGTCTTGGGAATGGCTGCACATGGCCGTCGCGACGCCCCGCCCCGCGGCTTTGGGTGCTGTGATGTATCCGCAGTTGCAGATGTGATCCGCCGCCCCTGCAAAATTCGCCTTTATATAATAGGTGCCCAATGGCATCCCATCGTCGTCTTGGGCGATATAGGTCGCGGCGGGCGCATCCATCCAAAGAGCGCGCGCGGCGTCCTCGGTTATGTTTGGGTCAATGGCATAGGTTTCGCCGGCGCGGAACACAGGGTTCAGCATAGACCAGATCGCAGGCCAATCAGCCTGTGTTGCCAGTCGGATCGCGAAACCGGTGCGCGTCATCCCATTCCGCCATCGATCAAACGTTTCGCCAAGGTCGCGTAGGCGTCCGCCATTGCACTGTCGCCTGCGGCGATAGGCGTTCCCGCATCGCCCGCCAGTCGCGTGTCCAGATCAATGGGCAATGCGCCCAAAAACGGGACATCTATTTCTTTGGCTTCTGCCGCGACGCCACCGTGCCCAAAGATATGTTCTTCGTGGCCGCATTTTGGACAGACATAGGTGGACATGTTTTCAATCAACCCAAGAACCGGTGTTTTGAGGGTGCTGAACATGTCCAATGCTTTGCGGGCATCCAGCAGCGCGACGTCCTGCGGCGTGGACACCACAATCGCACCGGTGAGATGGGTTTTCTGGCATAGGGTCAGCTGGACGTCGCCGGTGCCCGGCGGCAAATCAACCAACAGAACGTCCAGTTCGCCCCATTCTACCTGCGTCAACATCTGTTGCAGTGCGCCCATCAACATCGGTCCGCGCCAAACAACGGCTTTGGCGGGGTCCACCATCAATCCAATAGACATCATCGTCACGCCATGGGCCTGCAAAGGAATGATGGTTTTACCGTCAGGCGACCCAGGGCGTTTATTCACCCCCATCATTCGTGGTTGGGACGGGCCATAGATATCGGCATCCAATAGGCCGACCCTACGGCCTTGTTTGGCCAACGCCACGGCGAGGTTTGAAGAGACTGTGGATTTACCAACACCCCCCTTGCCCGATCCGATAGCAATAATGCGATCCACACCCGGCACGCCTTCGGGGCCGGCCTGCGGCGTAGGATGACGGCCAATCGTTAGGCTGGGTGGTGTTTTGTCGGATGGGGGTGGCGGCTGTTTATTGGGCGTGGATGGGCCATGCGCCGTCAATATAACAGAAACCGTATCGACGCCCTGCATCTTGGACACGACCATTTCAGCGGCTTGGCGGATGGGTTCCATTCGGCTGGCCATGGCCGCGTCTGGCGCTTCGATCACAAAACGAACGGCACCTGATTCCACTGACAACGCTCGAATCATATCGCGCGACACCAAATCACCGCCATCAGGAAGGCCAATTGTCCCAAGAGCTGCCAAAATCGTTTCGTTTGTCTGCGCCATACACTTTACCCCAATTTGTTAATTTTTTCTTAAACTGCCCAAAGACAAGACAACAGCCCCCTAGACCTGCGCAAGCATCAATCTTTCCCTGCGTCACCCTGACCATCTGCACAAAACATTGGCTTTTCAATAAAATTACCATGCATTTTCTGCATAGCGGCATTGAGCTTTGACGGGATTGTGCAAGCGCAGCAATTGCCTATTTTGATTTCCAGAGACGCAACACGGCGTCGCAACCCGAGACCCACAGAAACACAGGGTCGCATTTTGAAAGAGGCTACTATGGCTTTTGTTACAGAAACCCGCACCGGCGGCACATCTATCTTCGCTCGTTTCGCAGCACTGCGTTCCGACCTGTTGAAAAACTATTCGCAGTACCGCGTGTACCGCACAACACTGAACGAACTGCGTGACCTTTCCGCACGTGAGCTGAACGACATGGGTATCGGCGCAGGAGACATCCAGCGCATCGCCCGCGAAGCAGCTTACAACTAAAGAATTTACGGATCGGAGCTTTTTCTCCTCCCTTTTAAAGCTCCGTAATTGCGCCCAACCCTCTCCTCCTCCCTGGGACGGGCGCATCGATCAAGACGCGGCGACATCTTCCTCCTCCCTGATGTCGCCGCACTTGATCAAAGAATAAAAGAATTGGTCTCTTTCCTCCCATTGGGACCATGTCAGAACCGGTAAACCTCTCCTCCTCCCTGGTTGCCGATTTTGACCAAGATAGGCCTCTCCTCCTCCCTTGAGGCCGAAAAAAGAAGCGACGAGACCACCTCCTCCCGGTCTCGTCGCTTTTTTGTTTTCAGCGTGTTGTTGACATCAACACGGATGCAGCGTCCCATTTCATGCATGGCTCTCCTGTTAACAAACCGCCCCTACCGCCTGTTGTTTTCGGCCAGCGCCGTTTCAAACCTTGGCGATGGTATTTCGGCATTGGCGCTGCCTTGGCTGGCGACCTTGTTGACTCGTGACCCTGTGCTGATCGCTCTGGTCGCTTTTGCGCAACGTTTACCGTGGTTCCTGTTTTCGCTTCCCGCTGGGATCATCACAGACCGTTACGACCGACGGCTGCTTATGGTGCGTGCCGATCTGCTGCGGTTTTTATTAACCTGCGGCGTGATTGCATTGATTTTCTCATTGCCCGATGTTCCGCTGGCTGGGGACCCATTGCGCTACATCCTTTTATTATCGGGGCTGGCAATGGTCTTGGGGACCGCCGAAGTGGTCCGCGACAACGCGGCACAAACGGTTTTGCCCTCGATCGTTGCCAAGTCAGATTTGGAAACTGCGAACGGCCAGATCTGGAGCGTTGAACACATTATGGGATCGTTCGTCGGACCGCCTTTGGCCGGCGTTCTGATCGCGCTTGCCGTGCCCGTCCCTTTTGCAGTGGACGCTGTCACGTTTGCACTGGCTGCGTGGCTGGTTTGGATGATCGCACTGCCGACGCGCCCGCACCAGACGCACCAAAAGATATGGCCCGCAGTCGTTGAAGGGTGGAAATGGATGCGCGGGCATCCAACCATTTTACGACTTGCCGTGATGTTGGGGCTCATCAATGGGTTCAGCATCATGGTCTTCACCGTACTGGTGTTGTTCAGTCAGGATATTCTGGGCTTAACCGCGGTTGGTCACGGTATTCTGCTAACAGCTGGTGCCGCGGGCGGCGTTGTTGGGGGCATCATCGGCCCTCACATCGTGGCACGCCTAGGAACACAGCGCGCCGTGTTGGCCGCCATGTTGCTGTTTCCGGTTCCGTTTATCGTTATCAGCCTGACGTCAAACGCCTATGTTGTCGCGGTGGCGTTGTTTTTGGAAATGATTGGGGCGCTGCTGTGGAACATCGTGACAGTGTCATACCGCCAACGCCTCATACCAGACGAACTGCTAGGGCGGGTGAATTCAATCTACCGATTCTTTGGCTGGGGCATGATGCCGTTTGGCGCGCTCGCCGCTGGGTTTATCGTTTCTGCCGCCGAACCAGACCTTGGTCGCGAGGCCGCATTGCGCCTGCCCTTTGTCATTGGCGCAATCGGGATGGGCGCCATGTGCGTCTACGGGCGTATTAAACTGCGGCTTTAACTGCGCGTGTCTTTCGGAGACCCCATAACCATATAACTCGTGATGGATCGAACGTGGGGCACAGTCCCCAAATGATCTGTGTGAAACCGTTTGTAAGACGCCAAATCAGCCGTTTCGACACGAAGCAAATATTCGAATGCGCCCGCAATATTGTGGCATTCGGTCACTTCTTCCGCGCGCCCCATTGCCCGTTCGAACCCCAATTGTGCCTCTTTGGAATGTTCGGCCAACCCGACAGCAACATAAACGACATAGTCACGTCCCGTCTCAGCGGGGTTCAGTTGGGCACGATACCCTGTGATAACACCGCGTTTTTCCAAATCCTGCACACGACGCAAACAAGCCGATGGGCTGAGCCCGACTTTTTCGGCAAGGTTTTGATTAGACATCCGGCCATCGCTCCGCAGGGCGCGCAATATTCGGTCGTTTATTGGGTCAATATCGGTCATGAATTGCAGTATACGCGCAGAACACAACAAAGAAACAATTACATTGCGCTACATGGGCAGTAATATTGTGCGATGACTTACGATATTTTCCTTGCGCTCGTCGCCTTTGCCTTTGTGTCCACAATCACCCCCGGCCCGAACAACACTATGTTGGTCGCGTCTGGGGCGAACTTTGGGTTTCGCCGGTCGCTTTTTCACATGGCCGGAATTTCAATAGGCTTCCCAGTGATGATCGCGCTTGTCGGGTTCGGCCTGATGCAGGTGTTCGACGCGTTTCCGATCCTTGATCGTATTTTGCGCATCGTGTCGCTGGCCTATTTGATTTGGCTTGCTTGGAAGATCGCCAGCGCTGCACCAAAGCTACCGGATATGCCCGAAACTGCAGGCGCGCCGTTAACGTTTTTGCAGGCGGCCGCGTTTCAATGGGTAAACCCGAAAGCTTGGACAATGGCGACCTATTCGATCGTGCAATTCGCCACCGACGACGCTGGCGGGCGGTCGACTTTTGCGGTCATCATTGTTGCACTGGTCTATGCCGTCGTCAGCTTTCCGTGCATATCCGCATGGGTCGCACTGGGCCAAGAAATGCGGCGCTTTCTGACTTCGCCAGCACGGTTGCGGGGGTTCAACTGGACGATGGCTGTCCTGTTGATCCTGTCATTATACCCTGTGATCTGGCCGGATGGTTGGGCCGCTGGCCCTCAGTTCTGACACGCTAAAATGGCACATCATCCGCTTTAGATGCGGCAACGATAAATTTGGCGACAACTTTTTTCTCGCCTGCTTTATCAAATTCAATCACCAGCTTGTCGCCCTCGATTTCCATCACTTCACCATACCCGAACTTCTGGTGAAACACGCGATCAGACACGGTGAACGATGACGCGGCGGTCATGTCGATTGTCATCCGTCGGGTCTCTTTGGGTTGGCTAACGGGGCGCTGTTGGCTGCGGCTTTGCAAACGGCGCCATCCTGGCGAATTGTAAACATCCGCATCGGCGACCTTTTGATGAAGCGATGACCCCATGCCAGCAGACGCGGGGTTGGCCTGTGCCGACATGCCAGCCGCCCCGTAATTCCCGCCATAAAGGCCCGGAGCCGTCAAAACGTCCACATGTTCGGTTGGAAGTTCGTCAATAAAACGGCTGGGCATTTGGCTTTGCCATTGTCCGTAGACACGGCGGTTCGCGGCAAAGGAAATGGTGCACAATTCTTCAGCGCGGGTGATGCCAACGTAGGCCAAACGGCGCTCTTCCTCGAGGCCCTTCATGCCGCTTTCATCCATAGAGCGTTGCGACGGAAACAGCCCGTCTTCCCAACCGGGCAAGAACACGGCCGGGTATTCAAGGCCCTTGGCCGCGTGCAAAGTCATGATGGTGACTTTGTCATCTTCTTCATCTTGGGCGTTGTCCATGATCAGGCTAACGTGCTCAAGGAAACCTTGCAAATTATCAAAGTTTTCAAGGGCTTTCACGAGTTCCTTAAGGTTCTCCAACCGCCCCGGTGCCTCGGGTGTTTTATCATTTTGCCAAAAACCGGTGTAACCGGATTCATCGAGGATGATTTCGGCCAACGCGATGTGATCGTAGTCAGAAATTGGTTCGTTTATGACGATTGGGCCTTCATCGTCGATAATTTGATCATCGGTTTCATCGAAAACATCGCCACGCGTTACCACCGCTTGGCCACCCGCATGCACGGCACTATACCAGCGATCAAGCCCATCAACTAACTCTCGTAACGCCTTGGCACCTTTACCTTTTATCAAACCGGCCTCAACACACAGCCGCGCGCCTTCGACGAGATTCACACCGTTGCTGCGGGCGGTCATTTGGATGGTTTGGACAGCCTTATCGCCAAGCCCGCGTTTGGGCGTGTTCACGATACGCTCGAACGCCAAATCATCGTCTTGGGACACAGCCAGCCGGAAATAGGCCATGGCGTCGCGGATCTCCATGCGTTCATAAAAACGCGGGCCGCCAATCACGCGGTACGGCAGGCCAATGGTCAGGAACCGATCCTCAAACGCGCGCATCTGGTGGGACGCGCGCACAAGAATGGCCATATTGTTGAGGTCCATCGGCGCGTTGCCACGGGTCCCCCGCTGCATCGCCTCAATTTCTTCACCGATCCAACGGGCTTCTTCTTCGCCGTCCCAGTGCCCGATCAGCCGTACTTTATCGCCATCTTCGCCTTCGGTAAATAAGGTCTTCCCAAGCCGGCCTTTGTTGGCTTCGATCACCCCTGCCGCTGCCCCAAGGATATGGCCGGTAGAGCGGTAGTTTTGTTCAAGCCGGACAACATGGGCACCGTCGAAGTCTTTTTCGAACCGCAGAATGTTGCCCACTTCGGCACCGCGCCAGCCGTAGATGGATTGGTCATCATCGCCGACACAACAAATGTTTTTGTGCCCTTGGGCCAGCAGGCGCAGCCACATGTATTGGGCCACGTTTGTATCCTGATATTCGTCCACTAGGATGTATTTGAACTCTTGTTGCCATCTCTCAAGAACATCTGGATTTGATTTAAAAATCGAGACCATATGCATAATCAGATCGTCGAAATCACAAGCGTTCAACTCGATGAGTCGTCGTTGATACTCTCGGTAAACCTCGCTAAATAAAACGATGTTCCTTCCAATTGCACCACTTTGTGGGTTCTGGTTTCTGAATTTGTAGATGCGGCTCGAAAGCACTGTATCTCCGCTTCCAAACAAACGCTCACCCCATAGCTCATCGTCTTCTGCGGCTGGTACGTTGTTTTCATCGAGACACCGGTTCTTCAATGAACTGATGTGAGACAAAATTCCTCTCGGTGAGTGACGCTTTTCATCAATACCGAACGCTCCGACAGTCTGCTTTAACAAGCGCAACTGATCATCTGTATCGAGAATCGTAAAGCCGGACCTCAGCCCGACGAATTCCGCGTGACGCCGCAGCAGTTTCACACAGATCGCGTGGAAGGTGCCAAGCCAACGCATGCCTTCCGCCTGCCCCGGAACCAAACCGCCAACACGGTTGCGCATTTCGCGCGCGGCTTTGTTTGTGAAGGTCACAGCAAGAATTTCATCAGGGCGCGCCCGCTCCGTGGCCATAAGATGCGCTATCCGACAAGTGAGCGCCTTGGTTTTACCTGTGCCGGCCCCTGCCAACATCAAAACAGGGCCATCCATCGTCTCGATGGCTTCGCGTTGGGCGGGGTTTAACCCATCCATGTAATCAACCTGCGGCGCCAAACCGGCCATCGCCTGTTGAGACAAAGACCCTGCTTGCGCGGGGGGGCGTGTTGCGGCCTCGAAGGCGTCGTCGTCGGAAAAAGTGCTCATGTTTGGCAACCTATCTCGTCAACACCTCCAAGAAAACCCCATGTTCGCGATATGTTCGCAAGCTTTTCAACACAAGATAAAGTCGGAATTTAGGTTGATGTTAACGCCACCACGGGCGTGACCTTCTTAGTTCAATCGTTTACATGCTTCACAATATCGACATATATGCTGCAACTGCACAAAAAAGGGCCCTCCTACCTATGGCTGATTTCAAAAAAATCCTCATCGCAAACCGTGGTGAGATTGCTATCCGTATCATGCGCGCCGCCAACGAGATGGGAAAGAAAACCGTCGCCGTTTATGCCGAAGAAGACAAACTAGGATTACACCGGTTTAAAGCCGATGAAGCCTACCGCATTGGTGAAGGTTTGGGGCCAGTTGCGGCCTATCTGGCAATCGACGAGATGATCCGTGTTGCCAAGGACTGTGGCGCTGATGCGATCCACCCCGGGTATGGCCTGCTGTCGGAAAACCCCGACTTTGTAGATGCCTGCCACGCGAACGGTATCAAGTTCATCGGGCCTAAGGCCGAAACCATGCGCGCCTTGGGCGATAAGGCCTCTGCGCGTCAAGTTGCTGTTGAAGCCGGCGTTCCGGTCATTCCGGCGACTGAGGTGCTTGGCGATGATATGAAGGCCATCAAGAAAGAGGCCGCCGAGGTTGGTTACCCATTGATGCTGAAAGCGTCATGGGGTGGCGGTGGCCGCGGCATGCGCCCGATCTATTCCGAGGATGAACTGGAAGAGAAGGTTCTTGAGGGTCGTCGCGAAGCCGAGGCCGCATTCGGTAACGGCGAAGGTTACCTTGAAAAGATGATCATGAAGGCCCGCCACGTTGAGGTTCAGATCCTCGGCGACAGCCACGGTGCGATCTATCACTTGTGGGAGCGGGATTGTTCGGTTCAGCGTCGCAACCAAAAGGTTATTGAACGCGCCCCTGCCCCGTACCTGTCTGGCACCCAGCGCGAACAGCTGTGTAACCTTGGTAAGAAAATCTGTGAGCACGTGAATTACGAATGTGCCGGTACTGTCGAATTCCTGATGGATATGGACAGCGGCGAGTTCTATTTCATCGAGGTGAACCCACGCGTTCAGGTGGAGCACACTGTTACCGAAGAAGTCACTGGCATCGACATCGTTCAGGCGCAGATCAAAATTGCCGAAGGCAAGTCTTTGGTCGAGGCCACAGGCTGTGCGTCCCAATATGACGTAAAACTGGACGGCCATGCGTTGCAGACACGTGTGACGACAGAAGACCCGACAAACAACTTCATCCCTGACTATGGCCGCATCGGCACCTACCGCACGGCAACAGGCATGGGCATTCGTCTGGATGGCGGTACCGCCTATTCTGGTGCGGTGATCACCCGTTACTACGACAGCTTGCTGACCAAAGTGACCGCATGGGCGCCAACGCCCGAGGCCGCAATCAGCCGCATGGACCGTGCGCTGCGCGAATTCCGTATCCGCGGCGTTTCAACCAACATCGCGTTTGTTGAAAACCTGCTGAAACACCCGACGTTCCTGAACTACGAATACCATACGAAGTTCATCGATGAGACGCCGGACCTGTTTAACTTCAAACCTCGCCGTGACCGTGCGACGAAGATTTTGACATATATCGCGGACATTACTGTCAACGGTCACCCAGAAACGGAAGGCCGTGCGAAGCCGGGTGCTGAGGCGCTGCCGCCTAAGGCCCCTATCGCCAAGACAGACAAGCCGCAGCCCGGCACACGCCAGATTTTGGATCAATTCGGCCCAGAGGCCGTGGCCGACTGGATGCGCGACCAGAACCAGCTTTTGATCACTGACACCACTATGCGTGACGGTCACCAGTCGCTTCTGGCAACGCGGATGCGCTCGATCGATATGATCCGTGTGGCACCAACATATGCCGCGAACATGTCATCCCTGTTCTCCATGGAATGTTGGGGCGGTGCGACCTTTGATGTGGCTTACCGGTTCTTGCAGGAATGCCCATGGCAGCGTCTGCGCGACATTCGTGAAAAGATGCCAAACATCATGACGCAGATGTTGCTGCGCGCATCAAACGGCGTGGGTTACACCAACTACCCAGACAACGTGGTGCAGGAATTTGTCCGTCAGGCGGCGACGTCTGGTGTGGATGTGTTCCGCGTGTTTGACAGCCTCAACTGGGTTGAAAACATGCGCGTTGCGATGGATGCCGTGATCAAGGCCGAAAAGGTCTGCGAAGGCACAATCTGTTACACAGGCGACATCAACGACCCTGATCGGTCCAAGTACAACGTGGCCTACTATGTAGACATGGCCAAACAGCTTGAAAAAGCCGGTGCACATGTTCTTGGCTTGAAAGATATGGCCGGTCTGTTGAAACCAGCAGCCGCAACGCAACTGGTTAAAGCGTTGAAAGAAGAGGTCGGCCTGCCGATCCACTTCCACACACACGATACATCTGGTGCAGCGATCGCGACTGTGTTGGCCGCGTCCAACGCAGGTGTTGACGTTGTTGATGCGGCGATGGACAGCTTCTCTGGCAACACATCCCAGCCGACATTGGGGTCCATTGTCGAAGCGTTGAAACACACTGAGCGCGATACCGGTCTTGATGTTGGGTCCATTCGTGAAATTTCCAACTACTGGGAAACCGTCCGCGCACATTATGCGGCGTTCGAATCCGGCCTTCAGGCTCCTGCATCCGAAGTCTACTTGCACGAGATGCCTGGTGGTCAGTTCACCAACCTTAAGGCGCAAGCGCGTTCCTTGGGTCTGGAAGAACGGTGGCATGAGGTCGCCCAGACCTATGCCGATGTGAACCAGATGTTTGGTGACATTGTCAAAGTCACGCCATCGTCCAAAGTTGTGGGCGATATGGCCCTGATGATGGTCAGCCAAAACCTGACACGCGATGATGTGGAAGACCCGAAAACAGATGTGTCGTTCCCAGACAGCGTTGTCGACATGATGCGCGGCAACTTGGGCCAGCCTCCGGGTGGGTTCCCTGACCTGATCGTATCCAAGGTGTTGAAAGGCGAAAAGCCGAACCTTGAACGCCCTGGCAAATCGCTCAAGGCGGTTGATCTTGAAACCGTGCGCAAGGAAGTGTCCACCAAGTTGAACGGCATCGACATCGACGATGAGGATCTGAACGCCTATCTGATGTACCCGAAAGTGTTCACAGATTACGCCCAGCGCCATGAAACATACGGCCCAGTGCGCACACTGCCCACACGGACGTTCTTCTACGGTATGGAACCGGGTGAAGAGATTTCTGCCGAAATTGACCCAGGTAAAACTCTTGAGATCCGGTTGCAGGCCCAGTCCGAGACCACAGAAGAAGGCGAAGTCAAAGTCTTCTTCGAACTCAATGGTCAACCACGCACGATCCGTGTGCCAAACCGCAAGGTCACGGCCAACACCGTGCAACGGGTAAAAGCGGAAGCCGGCAACGACAAACATATCGGTGCACCGATGCCGGGTGTTGTCGCCACCATCGGCGCGACCGTTGGCCAGAAAGTCAAAGAAGGCGACCTGTTGCTGACCATCGAGGCGATGAAAATGGAAACCGGTATCCACGCCGAACGTGACGCAACGGTTAAGGCCGTTCATGTCGCAGCCGGTGGTCAGATCGACGCCAAAGATCTGCTGGTCGAACTCGAGTAAAGCCAACAGCAATGAATTGAGAACGGGCCGGAGCAGCAATGCTTCGGCCCATTTCGTATTTTGGCCCATTTCGCATTTTGGACATCCAACATTTTTCGCTGGTTTCGGAAATTGACCCTTTATTGCCGCCAATTGCTGGCAACTCCGGTGATGATGGTGGTTAGATGATGCCGTGGCTCGTACCTTTCAAAGGCGAACAGCGTGCGCACATCAACGAGACGGAGCAAACCCGATGACCAACACCCCAACGACAGTGTCCTTCACCCAGATGAAAGATGGGACCAAGGAAGATTATGAACTGTTGGCAAAATTGGAACGTCCGTTTCTGGCATTGACGGCGGATCGCGTGATGTCCGAACTTGAGCGGGCCGGCGAAGACACGTTGGACGGCTATAAGATCTCGCGCCTTCAACATGGTCTGCAATCAGCCACCCGTGCTGAGGCGGACGGTGCCGATTTGGATTGGATCGTTGGGGCCCTTCTGCACGATATCGGGGATGGTTTGGCACCACAAAACCATGACCGCATGTCAGCCGAGGTCATTCGCCCTTTCGTCCGTTGGGACGTGTCATGGGTTGTTGAACATCATGGAATTTTCCAAACCTTATATTACGGCCGCTATTACGGCTGGGATGAAAATGCGCGCGAAGAGTTTCGTGACCATCCCTGTTTCGAGTCCTGCGCTGCATTTTGTGAATTATGGGATCAATCATCCTTCGACCCCAATTACGAAACGAAGTCTTTGGAATATTTCGCGCCGATGGTGAAACAGGTTTTTGGGCGCAAAGCCTATGATCCTGTGGTGATCCGCGACGGTTTTGTATCGCCTCTCACGCAAACTGGGGGTCGGGCCTGATGCACCTCTCGCTTCTTTCTATTCTCGTCCCCTCCTACGAAGACGGTATTGCCTTCTTTGTCGGATGCCTTGGGTTTGTTTTGCTGGAAGACACCGATCTTGGCGACAAGCGCTGGGTTCGGGTTGCCCCGAAGGGTGCGGAAGCGGGCTTTCTTTTGGCGCGCGCGGCGAATGAACAGCAAGTCGCAGCAATTGGAAACCAAGGGGGCGGCCGCGTTTGGCTGTTCTTGGAGACCGATGATTTTGCCCGCGACCATGAAGCCTTTCTAGCCAGAGGCGTGGTCTTTGAAGAAGAGCCAAGACATGAACCCTATGGCACAGTGGCTGTGTTCAATGACCCGTTTGGCAACCGCTGGGACCTGATAGAATTCACCACTAAAACCTAAACTTGTATTTTGACGGCGCACGGTCAAAACTTGCAAAAGTTTTAGGAGCTTCCATGTCGCGTATTTTCATCTTTGTATTTTGCCTCGTTTTTCCATTTCTTGCCGCCGCTCAGTCAGGCGATCAGGTTGTGGATTTCGGAGGGGATGACCCAACGATGAACGCCGCAATGGCGGACGCTATGTCGACCTTCCCGCTGTTCCTAGCGAACGCCGTCGATGCACAAGGCGCAGGATTACCCGGGACCTCGGTAAAGGTATCTTTTGATGTTGATGGCGGAACCGAGGTTATTTGGGTTGGTCCGTTCATCACCCAAGGCGGCGGTCAGATGGCAGGTTTGTTAGCAAATCAACCCAACTTCATGCCGGGGCTAAATGCAGGCGACCCCGTGCAGTTCAGCCAAGACATGGTGCGCGATTGGGCCATACAGCTGCCGGATGGAAAGTTGTGGGGTCACTACACAACGAGGGTCGTCGTCACGCAACTTCCCGCTGCTCAAGCTGAACAAATCAAAGCGGTGCTTTCTCAAACTCCGGTTCCTGCAAACTGGAATTGAGGCGAATACCCTAAACATCACAACACCTTGGCTGGCGAACGGCCAGTTTCACCCGATGGTGCTTTTCGTGCACTTCGTCGTGCGTGTTTCTTGTGAACCCTGTGCGTGTTCACTGAATTCAAGGCATGACTAGTGGGCAACTTTACCTATTCGGCCAATTTTGGCGCATCCGAACCTAATGGATCGGCGGATATCTGATCGTGTCACTTACACGGATCCATTCCCCCTAAACCCCGCCCCACAAACGGTCCTATCTCACCTGTGAAGCCGAGGGCGAGTTCGCTTTCGGTTCAACAAAAACAGAAAGTAAGAGATATGAAAAACTCCTCCCTTATCCTCATCGGTGCAGCTGCATCCCTGATCTCTAGCACGGCCGTCGCACAATCCGCATTCGACGGTTCTACAGACGTTGATGACCGCATCGATGCGCTGAACGAAAGCATCGCTGACGACATGGTTCGTGACGTTGACGCATTCGGCAACCAAGGCCGCCCTGTTGGTTTTGATGGCGCTGTGGCGCTTCAGGCCCAGTCCACATCCGGCAATACTGATACAACCGCGATCGGCATTGGGTCGAACTTGGGCTACTACGATGGCACCAACGGGTATGATCTGCAGCTGAGCTACCAATATGCAGACACTGCCGGTACAGTGACCGAAGACAGCCTGCTGTATGAACTTGAATACACGCGTGACCTTGGCACTGCCTACTACGGTTTTGCAAAGCTGCAGGGTACCGTTGAAGGTTTCGACGAGACCTCCGACAACTTCCTTGGCTTCGGCTTGGGCTACAAAATCTACAACTCACGTGATCTTCAGTGGACCGTAGACGCCGGTGTTGGTTACCGCGTCGCAGACCTAAGCGGCGTTGACGACCTGGACGAAGCTGCGATCAGCGTTTCCTCCAGCTACTTCAACCGCATCAACGATGTCGTGTCCTTCTCCAACGACACAGACATCATCTCATCCGACAGCGACACCGTTTACTACAACGACTTGGGCTTGAACGTTGCGATGACTGAAACATTGGCAATGCGGACATCCCTTGTCACCGAATACCACACCAACCCAACTGCCGGTGACGAATACACCGACAACGCGATCGGTGTGTCGTTGGTTTATAACTTCGACTAAGCACCGGAAAGGGTGGCACCGCCCTTCCCGACTTGTGTTTGCCGTTAGGGGCCGCTTGCAATTTGCAGCGGCCCCTTTAGCGTTGGCCCATGATTACACCCATCTATGCCGCCGCCCTCGCCCTTGTTCTGATAACGCTTAGCGTACGTGTCATTGTGTACCGCCGCACCAATCGACTGGGACTGGGTGACCATGGCGACAAAGGGTTGCTGAAACGGATGCGCGCGCAAGCCAACTGCGCGGAATATGCGCCTATGGGCGTTGTTCTGATGCTGCTGGTCGAGCTGCAAAACGCGCCGGCACTTTGGCTGCATGGAATTGGGCTGTTGCTGTTGATCGGGCGCATCGCCCATGGCGTTGGGTTTTCGGCGCGCCCCCCCATCATGACACTGCGTGTCTGGGGCATGATCCTCACCCTTTGCTCTTATCTGTTGGCAATTGCCTGTATCGCACTCCTCACGCTTGTCGGGAATTGAGCCGCAAACCCTTATAAATAAGGGCGTTGAAAAAAATGCGCTAAAAGACGTCTTTTCCTCTTGCGGACACACCACAGTCTTTGTAAATCCTGCCACACGAAACGGAAGCGGGCGTAGCTCAGGGGTAGAGCATAACCTTGCCAAGGTTAGGGTCGGGCGTTCGAATCGCCTCGCCCGCTCCAGTTTCGGTCTTGCCCACCCAGCGAGACATGCAAAGGCCGCCCTCGGGTGGCCTTTTTGCTTTTGGGGTCATCCTTATGAATTGAACCATTTAGGAACCAGCCATTGCGCGCGCCGCCGACGTGTATTGTCGAATGACTGGTTTGTGGGACAAAGCGCTGTTTCGCTGCGGCTGCACCAATGTATGCAAAAAAGAAAATAGACGCCTGATTTCCGGCGGCATGTCGTTGGTTCGGCTGTTAAGGTTTAGGCATGTTATTTGACCTTCCAGATCACGATACGCTCTATCAAGCGCTTCTAGACCGCAACGCGGACTATGATGGGCAAGCCTATGTTGGCGTCTCGACAACCGGTGTTTTCTGTCGGCTGACTTGCCCTGCACGCAAGCCCAAGACGAAAAATTGCACCTTCTATGCGTCAGTCGGAGAGTGCATTGAAGCGGGTTATCGGGCCTGCAAAAGATGTCACCCGCTGCAACCAATGGCGTCTGCCGACCCGGCTATTGCCGCGCTCTTGGCAGCACTGGATGAGCGCCCAGAGTATCGCTGGTCGGAGAGCGACATAGGCCGCATGGGTCTTGATCTTTCGACGGTGAGACGAAGTTTCAAGCGGCAATTTGGGATCACGTTTCTTGAGATGGCACGGCAACGCCGACTTCGTGATGGGTTTGAGACAATTTCGGATGGGGGCAAGGTGATCGACGCCCAATTGGATGCTGGCTTCGAGTCCGCTAGTGCGTTCCGCGCGTCATTTTCTAAATTGTTAGGACGTGCGCCCGGCAAACTGGGTAGCGCGCCCATCCTCTTTGCCGATTGGATTGAAACTCCACTTGGGCCAATGATCGCCGTTTGCAGCAAATCTCAGATGCATCTTCTGGAGTTTGTAGACCGTAAGGCACTTAAAACTGAACTTAGCAAGTTGGATGAGCTTGCAAAGGGCAAGATCGGGATCGGGAAGACACAGCCTGGAGAACAAATCAAGGGCGAGTTGAACGCCTTCTTCGACGGGACGTCTGCCAATTTTTCGACACCGTTGGCCTATGGTGGATCAGCCTTTGCGCAAAGCGTTTGGGATGAATTGCGGCTCATCCCGCCAGGACAGACACGTAGTTACTCCGAAATCGCCAAGCGTCTTGGACGCCCTTCGGCCACACGTGCGGTCGCCCGAGCAAATGGAGCCAATCAAATCGCGCTCGTTGTCCCGTGTCACAGGGTTATCGGCGCGGACGGATCGCTGACTGGATATGGCGGCGGTCTTTGGCGCAAGCAAAAGCTCCTCGAAATCGAGAGACATTACCGGACAACATCTAGGGAAAATGCAGAATGATCGACCAGACGCACAAATCTGAGCAATTCAGGGCGCTTCACACAAAGGGCGATCCGCTTGTCCTCTACAATATTTGGGACGCTGGCGGTGCAAGATCTTTGGCCGAGGCTGGTGCCGAGGCGGTCGCAACTGGAAGTTGGTCGATGGCTGCGGCACATGGTTTCGAAGATGGCGAAGACGTCCCGTTGGATTTGGTCGTTCAACTGGTTGAGCGCATCGCGTCGACAGTTGAATTACCTCTCACCGTGGACTTTGAAGGCGGATATGCAGCTGCGCCAGAACAGGTTGCCGAGAACACGCGCCGGATTATTCAAGCAGGTGCCATTGGCGTCAATTTCGAAGATCGGATCGTGCAGGGTGAAGGCCTTTACACGGTCCAAGACCAAGTTGAGCGGATTCGAGCGGTACGTCAGGCAGCTGAGAAAGAGGGAATTGAACTGTTCATCAATGCGCGCACAGATTTGTTTCTCGGGACCGATCCATCTACCCATAGTATGCGGGTTGGCGATGCCCTCGAACGTGAGGCCGCCTACAAGGATGCTGGTGCAGATGGTTTCTTTATTCCCGGGCTTACAGATCAATTGTTGATCCAGAAAATCGTGGATGCAGTCAACCTACCGGTGAATGTCATGATGATGGGTGAGTTAACATCTATCGGCAGTGTCGCTGATATCGGCGTATCTCGAGCAAGCTTTGGCCCTGGACCGTACTTCAATGCGATGTCTGACCTCAAAGAACGGTTTGGCTCTTTGAAATAGAAACTTACTGCTCAGGCCATGGGACACATAAGCTGCGGTCGGAGTAGATCGCCGAAGCGGCCATTCATATAAAGTGCAGCATCGGACAAAGTGGGCTCAAACCCGCCATTCGCTGCATCTGGTCAAAACCTTAACAACACCCACCGCGCGGTGCGTTAACCACTCAAGACATGGGTCCAGAGCAATACCAGCCCCATACCGGAACAATACCCGATCCATATCGAGGATCTCTCACAAAATAAGACGTTAACCTTAGATTCGGGCGTTCTCGCTTGGTTTGGTGATCACGGCGTTAACCTATTGCGCTCAAACCTGCCGTCTTGGCACCCTGACATGGCCGTCAAAATCACACCCCATTCCGTGGCTGGACCTCTCTCAGATCACGGGTTCTTGCGGGCATGCGGTTGCTGGCAAAACGCCGACCTTACGGGGGTCATCTGCGATCTCGACCTGGCGGCGATAGGCCGTGAAACCGCTTCGCATATAAAACGGAAGCGCCTGCGCACTATCCAAAGTACAGGTATGGACGTGGAACCGTTTGATCGGTTGCGCCCATGCCTTATCCAGCGCGTGTTCCATCAGCCAGCGCCCTGCCCCCGTGCCGACCATAGCGGGCGTTAGGCCGAAGTAGCCGAGTTCGCATTCACCATCGACGCGGAAATCCAGTTCCAACATGCCTTCTGCACGGCCGTCCACATCCACCGCATACATGTGGACGTCATCGCGGTGGATAATCGCGGCGAGTTCCGCATCGCTCATGCCCTGACGGGAAAACCACATCCAATCTGCCCCGACCCGCGAAAACAGATCGCGGTACCAATCAAGGTCAGGCTTTGCATGTTCAACCAAGGTCGCAGTCACGTTTGGCACACCGCGCGGAGCGGGGCGTTCAAACATCTGCAAATGCGTGACCACAGCTGCCAATTTGCCATCCGGCACATCCCAAAATTCTGATTTCATCTTTGAACCTGCCTCATTCTTGCCTTTGAAATTCCCGAGCATTACCCCGTTATGCGCCCCATTCCTGCCATGCAGAAACGATTTGTTGACGATCAACGAACAATCGCCCACGCACAGGATGATGCACGATGTCACACGCCGTTTCGATACCCGTCGACCCCAAATCTGCAGCGCCACAAAAGGTGTTGCCGTTGGAAGACGTTCTGAGCAATCTGGATCATTACCGTGCCCGCCCTGCCCTTGGTTTTGAAGCCTTGCGCGACAATACAGACCATTGTGCTGACCCAAGGGTTGCTGCCGTTTTTGTTGAATGTGCATTGGCCGTCGGGCGTGTTGATCTTGCCGAAATCGCATTGCCAATGGTGCACGATAAAACCGGTATTTTTGCCGCAATGGTATATATGACAAAAGAACAACCAAAGCGCGCGCTGGAAGCGCTTGTGGCGATGCCTACAGATGTGCGCCATCAGACTTACGCATTTGGCCTGCGAATTAAGGCCAATGTCATGACCCGGCAATATGACGCCGCCTGCAAGGCTGTCCATGACTGGGCCACCGCCACGCCATCATCCCCACAGCCGTACCGCGTTATGGGCAATGCCCTTTCCGCAAAAGGCGACGACCGCGCCACACGCTGGTTTGAGCGGGCCATAAACGTGTCTGGGGGTGGCAGCGGGGCCGTTTTGGATATGGCAGCGTTCTTGGCCAAACAAGGCCGTGTCGACGATGCGCGCGCGCATCTTAAATCCCTAAAATACGTTAGCGGCCGGACAAAGCGGCGCAAGCAACGTCTGTTGAACGCGCTCTAAGACATGTTGCGTATTCGCCAAGTACGGTCGCAAATTTCGTCGTACCGCTTGGCCTGACCGCTGCCAGCGCCTATACCGCCCAAAAGGCCCGTATTGGGCAACACAGGACGGACGCACATGCGCACAAGCACCATCACACGAAAAACCGCTGAAACCGACATCACTGTCGAATTGAACCTTGATGGCAGCGGCACCTATGACAACCAGACAGGCGTTGGATTTTTCGACCACATGCTCGATCAACTGGCGCGTCACAGCTTGATGGATATGAAAGTGCGCGCGACAGGCGATTTGCACATCGACGACCACCACACGGTCGAAGATGTGGGCATTGCATTGGGTCAGGCGCTGGCAGAAGCGTTGGGCGACAAACGCGGCATTAACCGGTACGGCGATTGCCACTTGGCTATGGATGACGCACAGGTTCGCTGCGCGCTGGATCTGTCTGCCCGCCCCTATCTGATTTGTAACCTGAACCTGCCAACCGCAAAAATCGGCACCTTCGACACCGAATTGGTGCGCGAGTTTTTTCAGGCGTTCAGCACACATGGTGGCATCACGCTGCATATCGACACATTGCATGGCTTCAATAGCCATCACATCGCCGAGGCCGCATTTAAATCTGTCGCCCGTGCGTTGCGCGTGGCCTTAGAAACCGATGCCCGCAAGGCAGACGCGATCCCGTCCACCAAAGGCGCATTGTAAGCAATGACCACTGTTTTGGTAGACTACGACAGCGGCAACCTACACTCGGCGCAAAAGGCGTTTGAACGTATGGCGGTTGAAACGGATGCAGGCAAAGTCATTGTCACGTCCGACCCAGATGTTGTGCGCAGCGCAGATCGCATTGTTCTTCCTGGCGACGGGGCCTACCCCCACTGCAGCGCGCAATTGCATGGAATTTCAGGCCTTGCGGATGCGATCGTTGAAGCCGTGGAAACACGCGCTGTGCCGTTTTTGGGCATTTGTGTGGGCATGCAAATGCTGGCCACGCGCGGGTTCGAATATGAAGAAACCAAGGGGTTCGACTGGATCGGCGGTGAAATCCACAAGATCACACCGGCAGATCCTACCCTGCCCGTTCCTCACATGGGCTGGAACGATCTTGTCATCGACAGCGCTCACCCTGTGCTAGATGGTATCAAAACTGGCGATCACGCTTATTTTGTTCACTCATGGCACATGCACGTCGCAGACAGTGCACAACGATTGGCCCATTGCGACTACGCCGGTGACATCACGGCAATCGTCGGAAAAGACACGATCATCGGGATGCAGTTCCACCCGGAAAAAAGCCAAGACGCCGGACTGCGGATGATTGGTAATTTTCTAACGTGGAAACCGTAAGTCAGACGCAACTGACGGCTAAGGTCTTGTCTGGCTGTGGCCCCTTCAGCCACACCAAATTCCACAAAAGACCTGTAATGGTCACACTCGCGCGACGCTAACGCCTCAGAAATGCGCGAATTGGTTGGTCCAAAGAGCATTACCGCTACGCTAAATCTTGCTGCTGCGGTTGCATATTCTTGGCGTTAATCGGCTGGTTCACGTTGAGGCACTTTCTTTCCGTTGTGTAAGGGGGCCTCGATGTCGCACTGTTGGTTTCGCAGCAAACGATACCAGACGGAGATAACATGTCACTCGCCAGTACATTTGAACATCAGATGCTTGCCCTTATCAACGCGGAACGCGCAGCTTTAGGTTTGGGGGCGCTGACATTGAACATCTTGTTGAACGACGCCAGCGAAGACCACACCAACTGGATGTTGGAGAACGATGACTTCTCCCATACAGGGGAAAATGGAACCTCCGCACATGATCGCATCGTTGCATCGGGCTACCCACTAGAAGTGAGCTGGGCAACAGGCGAGAACATCGCCCTTCAGTCAGAACGCGGCGCAGCAGGTATCGCTGACGATGTCATTCAACTTCATGAAGCTTTGATGAACAGTGAGGGTCATCGCGCCAACATCTTGAATCCGGATTACACCGAGATCGGCATTGGAATAGAAGTTGGTGATTACGATGGGTTCGAAGCCGTTGCCGTAACACAGAACTTTGGGACAACGGGTGCAGACACGTCTGCATTCCTAGACGATGGAACCCTAACCGAAGACACCGGCATAATTGTGGGCACGTCTTCAAATGACACGATCATTGCCAGTGGCGATGGAGCCGAGATCACGGCTAAAGCCGGTAACGATGTCGCAACCGGCACCAGCGGCCAAGACATCATTCTAGGCGGAAATGGCGATGACGCCCTATTCGGTTACGAAGGCGTCGATACGATTAAGGGCGGCAATGGCGATGATCGCGTGTTTGGTGGTGACGGTAATGATACGCTAAGCGGCAAAAGAGGCGATGATGAACTTTTCGGGGGCAATGGTAACGACCTATTAAAAGGCAACGCCGATAATGATACGTTGAGTGGCGGTTCTGGGAACGACAGACTGGTCGGAGGCGCGGGCGCAGACGTGTTCATCTTTACTGAAGGCAAAGACAGAATTACGGATTTCAATGTTTTAGAAGACAAATTGGGTTTTGATGAGGATCTCATCCCTGAAGGTCAAAATTTGGAAACATTCATTGCAGGCATATCCACTGTTAAGAACGGGAACCTGGTCATTGATTTTGGGGGGGATAATTCTTTGAAGCTGCTCAACGTAACCGATCTCTCAGACGTGGATTTGATCGCCTAAAGCGCACCAGCACTAGATAACCCCAAAACGCTTGGGCCCAACGTATCTAAACATTGGGCCCAAAAACTGTCGATATGAACCGCTTAGTTGCGTGTCCATGTACCGCCGTCGCGGCAAATTCCCAACACACAGCCGGATACGGACAATTGGTTTCCGTTCAATTGTAGGCGTGAGTTGTAAGTCTTGTCGCGGTCTGGCGCCCAAACTTGGCCACGGTATTCGCCACCACCTTGTGGTGTTGTGTCAAAAATGATCTGGCGACCAATGTTTGCTGTTTCAAGATTGTTGCCGCTGGAGTCAAACGACTGAATGAGCGTGCCGCAAAGTGCTGCGCCACACGGGGCGACCTGAACGATGCCAGAGTTGCCGTTGTCGTCGCGCGGTGTACGCCAGTTGCCTTCCAATGGGTCCGCCGCAGCAGCGCCTGCAAAGCCCACAATCGCGGCCAATGTGATGAATGTATTCTTCATGTTTATCTCCTCCCTGAGATTGCGCTGATCCTGCCTTCCCCTGCCCGCATCAATCAAGTCTGACGTTGGGTCGGATCGGATACATTGCATCCGGCGTCTACCCGTGCAAAACGCGGTGCAAACGAAAGGAAACCCTATGATCCTATATCCAGCTATCGACCTTAAAGACGGCCAAGCCGTGCGCCTTGTACATGGGGATATGGATCAGACGACGGTTTTCAACGACGACCCTGCAGCGCAAGCGATGGAATTTGTTGCAGCCGGTTGCGAATGGCTACACCTTGTTGACCTGAACGGCGCCTTCGCTGGTGAACCTGTTAACGCGGCCCCAGTCGAGGCGATTTTGAAAGCCTGCCCTGTGCCAGCGCAATTGGGTGGCGGCATTCGCGACATGGCCACCATTGAACGCTGGGTCGACCGCGGGCTTGCACGTGTTATCCTTGGGACCGTTGCAGTCGAAAACCCTGATCTGGTGCGTGAAGCCGCTAAGGAATTTCCGGGGAAGGTTGCCGTTGGACTTGATGCGCGCAACGGGTTTGTGGCCACAAAAGGTTGGGCCGAAGAAACTGACGTACAGGTCGTAGATCTGGCAAAGTCGTTTGAAGACGCTGGGATTTCTGCAATCATTTATACGGATATTCTGCGCGATGGTGCCATGAAAGGCCCTAACATCACCGCTACAGAGGCCCTCGCCCGTGCAGTAGACATTCCTGTGATTGCATCGGGTGGTGTTTCATCCATGGACGACCTTACAGCCCTCAGGGACACTGGTGTTATCGCTGGCGCAATTTCGGGGCGCGCTCTCTATGATGGTGCAATTAACTTGAAAGACGCGCTCTCTGCTCTCAAGTAACGCCTCATTCTTGCCACCAAGCTGAACGAATTTTTCATCAATTCTCCACTTTACCGCTCCAATTTCCATTCAAGAAACAATCAACGGTATTGTTTCTTGAGGATTGCACATGGCCATCGGTGAGGCTGGATCAATTACAACGAATTCTCCGACGGAGAATGCCCCGATCAACATCACGTTTGATCAGCCGTTAACCGATCCCATCATCGTCATGACGGGCACCAATAACGGTGGCGACCCCTACACCTTCCGCATTACAGACATTCAGCTTGATGCAAATGGCGATGCGACGGGATTCACTTTCATTGTAGAAGAATGGGAATATCTCGACGGGCCACACGGTGCGACCGAAACCTTTAATTTTGTAGCCATCGAAGAAGGCGTACACACCCTTCCCGATGGGCGTGTGATCGAAGCCGGAACAACGACTGCGACATCTGGAAATTCTACGGTCGACCTAGCGGGCGATTTTGATGATCCGCCGATAGTTCTGACGTCAGTTATGTCGGAAAATGACACAACGACTGTGGACAGCGATGCGTGGGACATCACGGCGGACCAGTTCACAGTTTCCCTTCAGGAAGAAGAAGGCGAAGCAGACGACCATGGTTCTGAAACTGTTGGTTTTATTGCGATTGAGGGCGGCGTTGGGGCGCTGGTGCACAGCGGCGTTGACCATAACACCGATACCGTTGGTTTAGGCGGTACGTTCACCACCCCAATCACCGTCGCAGACACACAAACCATGGTTGGCCCAGACCCCGGTGGCATCATCATCGACGGCGGGAACGGTTCGACCAACATCGGTGTCTATTTTGACGAAGAACAATCTAACGACAATGAAGTGGGGCACGCAAATGAAGAGGTGGGCGTTGTCACATTCGAGGACGGTCTAATTTTGTGTTTTTGCGAAGACACACAGATCGACACTCCGACAGGATCGCGCCTGATCACTGACCTCGTCCAAGGTGACCTTGTGCTTACAAAGGATGCAGGCCCACAAGCGATCAAAATCATTGCTGACACGACGATCACGGCGCCAAGCGTCGATATGCTCCCTATCGTGATCCGCGCCAACGCGATTGCCCCAGGTATCCCTGCGAGCGATCTAACGGTTTCGCCTCAGCACCGCGTATTACTGGATTCTTGGAAAGCGCAGGTCTTGTTTGGCGAAGACGAACTGTTGGTTCCGGCAAAGGCGTTGATCAACGACACGACCATTTTGAGATCAGCGGCCCAGCCCTCTGTGCGCTACATTCATTTGGGTCTCGAAACGCACCAGCTGGTCATGTCCAATGGTATGGCCACTGAAACATTGCATGCGGGGGATATAAGCAAGGTAGGTATCAGCGACCAATCCCGCGAAGAATTGTTTAGAGTCTTTCCGGACCTGCGCACCATGCCAAGCGCATGGGGACCGGTCGCACGGCCTTCCTTGTCGGTCAAAGAAGGCCGCCTTCTTGCACATTAACCACCCGTAGCTTGGGTGGCCGGGCCGCTCAACGCATCATCGATCCGTTCGATTAAAGGTGCTCTTGGATCAACGTCCTGTCCTTCAAACAACGTGCCTGCGCCTGCATAACGGATCGCGCTTTTGGCCATCATCATCTGCTCCCCACGATGATCGTTGGCACAAGCCCTGCAACGGTTGCGCGACAGCCACAACGTCACAGGCGTCACCCCGTCGCATTGCGCGCGCCGCCGCCTCCCGCTAAGACGGCAGCATGTTAAAAACACGTATCATCCCATGTCTGGACGTTGCCGATGGCCGCGTTGTGAAAGGCGTAAATTTCGTCGACATCGTAGATGCTGGCGATCCTGTTGAAAGTGCCATTGCCTACAATGCGGCTGGCGCGGACGAGTTGTGCTTCCTCGACATTATGGCGACAGAAGAAAACCGCGGAACCATGTACGACTTGGCGACACGCACTGCCGAAGCTTGTTTCATGCCATTGACCATTGGCGGCGGCGTGCGCACCCACGAAGACGTGCGTAAATTGCTGCTGGCGGGCGCCGACAAGGTTTCGTTCAACTCTGCAGCGGTGGCCAACCCAGACGTTTTGACCGAAGCTGCGTTGCGGTTCGGATCCCAGTGCATTGTCTGCGCCATTGATGCGAAAACGGTCGCACCTGGCCGCTGGGAAATTTTCACCCACGGAGGCCGTCGCGCCACGGGTATTGATGCGGTCGAATTTGCACTGACCGCGCAGGCCAAAGGCGCTGGTGAAATCTTGCTGACGGCAATGGATAACGACGGCACCAAATCGGGTTTCAATATCGCCCTGACCCGCGCTGTGACGGACGCAGTGAGTATTCCCGTTATTGCATCTGGCGGCGTTGGTACGCTTGATCACCTCGTTGAAGGTGTCACCGAAGGCGGCGCATCTGCGGTGTTGGCCGCGTCTATTTTCCACTTCGGGACCTACACAATCCCGCAAGCCAAGGCACATATGGCTGCCGCTGGCGTTCCTGTAAGGCTCTGATATGTCGCTCAATGACCTCGCCCAAACCATCGCTGCTCGTAAGGGCGCTGACCCATCTACAAGCTGGACAGCAAAACTGCTGGCCAACCCAGATAAGGCCGCTGAAAAGTTCGGTGAAGAAGCCGTCGAAGCCATTATCGAGGCGACGAAGGGTGACAAGACACGCCTAACATCCGAAGCCGCCGATGTGATGTATCACCTATTGGTCATGTGCGCGGCCCATGACGTGACCCTGTCTGACATCGAAGCAGAACTTGGAAAACGCACCGCCCAATCAGGCATCGAAGAAAAGGCAAGCCGATGATCCGTCATATCGCGTTTTTCTCTGCCATTGACCCAAATGATCTGGATGCAATCGAAGCCGGTCTTTGGGTTCTAAAAGACAACCCACATGCGGTGCGTTTCGCGGTGCACCGCAACCTGAACCTAGACGAAATACCCGGACCCCACCCCGATTTTGTGGTGATGGCTGATATCGAAGATGAGACGGCTTTAGTTGCTTATAAAGCACATCCGCTTTACGCTGAATCCATCCGGCGCGTCCGCCCGTTGCGCGACATTCGTGTGGCGGCCGACCTGATGTTCGACGACGCCTAACGCTGCACGTCTACAAACGCGACGAGATAATACCTGTGTTGAACCCGCCCATGCGTAACTCGCCAAACAAACGCTGATATTCAATCTTCGGGCAACGGTTTTGGATCACTGTTATGCCACGCGCCTCGGCGACAGCCGCAGCTTCGGCGTGTTCGACGCCAATCTGCATCCAAATCGTTTGCAAATTGGGCCAGCGCGCCAATGCTTCGTCTACGATGGCAGGCACCGCGTCGGGGCGGCGAAAGATGTCGACCATATCAACATCAAACGGGATATCTGCCAAGGTGCCGTAAACGGTTTCACCAAATAACGTCTGCCCTGCCAAACCGGGGTTCACGGGCACCACCCGGTACCCTTTCAGCCCCAAGTAGCGGGTCACATAATAACTTGGTCGCACGGGGTTTTGCGACACGCCGACAACGGCAATCGTTTTTGCGCGGGTCAACACGGACTTGAGCATCTGGTCACTGTACATACGGTCTCATACCTTACCTGTGTGATTTCGCCCAATAAAAATGCGCCCACGGCAGAACCGGGGCGCAAGTGTGGAACGCGGGACATTCATTGGACGCGATCGAGTTCCAACAATCGCGCGTAGGGATTATTTAGGTGCGAACGGCGCGTATCACAGGGCCGCTCGCAGGCTTGTGATTGCAGATCAGCCAAGAATGGTTGGCCAATTGGCATCAGCCAGCGCGATGTTGCCTGGAATATCTTCCGACCAGATCGTACGCACATTGACTGAATAGTTCAGATAAAGCTTACCCTCATGGATCGTCCAAGCCTCTGGATCTGTTGATGCAAGAGAACCTTTGGACAATGCGAATGCGCAATACCCGCCATATTGCGGAGAATACGCACCAGGATCAGCCATAAATGTTTCCATGTTTTCGGCGCTGGCAAAGAACCAGATGGCCCCTTTCCATTTCACTGAAAATTCTGATGTTCCAGCTACGGCTTCACCGTCTGTAAAGAAGGCCACAGGGTCGGTGCCACGGATGGCAACGCCATCAACCATAAAGATTTCGGGTTCGGCTGCGGATGCAGTTTGTGCAAAAAGGGCAATCGCCGGCGCAGCGACGGCTGTTGAAAGAAGTGTTCGGCGTGTCAGCATTTGGGGGCCTCAAAGGTCAATTCGTGTTGATCTTAACCTAGGGGGCCATTCTTGTTATCAAAAGCCGCCTCGCCGTTATGTGAGAACCCTGAAACAGTCAAAACACGGTGATTTAGTCAAAAATATCTTCAATCACGTCAAACGCTTCCTCAAAGAAATCGCGCAATAAACCTTTGCGTTTCTTATATTTTCTCTTTCTCACGGCCTTGGGATGCGGTTGCTTTGGATGGGTCGGACGGGGCTTGGGCCGCGAACGTGGGATGTTACGAACGACGGGGTCCGGCGAAGTCGTTTGAGTGTCTTTTCGTAACATTTTGAGGTCATGCAACGGGGCGCCACAGTTAGAACAGCTTAGTTCATGGCGATCATTCCCGCGCAAAATCAACGCGGCACGGGTACCACAGTAACAACACGTCGCAATTTTTTGGACCGGCATATCCGTCTCCGCAGCGTTAGGGTTTTACTGCATATAGTGCGACTGCAGCCGCATTTGAGACGTTAAGTGACCCAAATTCGCCTGCGTAGTCGATTTTCACCAATGCGTCGCAGGTGTCTTTGGTTTTATCACGCAGTCCCGGCCCCTCGGCCCCAAGCACCAGCGCGATGGCACGGTCACGTTTGCCTTCGACTGCCGCCTCGATGGTGTCGGTTGCTTCGCCATCAAGACCCAACACCAAATACCCCATCCCTTGGAGTTCAATGATCGCATCTGCCAAATTGCGCACGCGTACGTAAGGCTGGCGTTCCATTGCGCCACTTGCTGTTTTGGCCAATGCACCCGTTTCAGGCGCCGCGTGGCGCGACATGGCCACCACGGCCTGTGCACCAAACACTTCGGCGGATCGCAAAATCGCACCTACGTTATGTGGGTCAGTAACGCGATCTAACAGCAGTACGCGTGGTGGGTTCTTACCGTCGCCCATACAGCGGTCCGGAATTTTACCCCAATCCAGCGGTTTCACTTCTAAGGCTGCGCCTTGATGCACCGATTGAGGGTCAATGGGTGCAGCAAATTTACGTGGGTCGCTCATTTCAGGTTCAGGGCCATGCGCGACAGCATCGCCAAGACGGTCCAAAGCATTTCGTGTCACAACCAAACGAAGTTTTTCGCGATTGGGATTCAAAAGCGCATCCCGCACAGCATGAAGACCAAATAACCAAACCGTTTGCGCGGCTGCTGCCCGCTTAGCTTGTTCCTTTTCGACGACCCACTTAGGCTTTTTCATGCTGTTTTCCTTCTGCGTTGCCCCCCTCATGAGGGGGGAATGAAAAAACCGCAAGTCTTTGGTCGAAATTGAGTTGACGCCCCCCCCCACCGTGGCTATTCACGCCGCAGGTTGGGCGTCAGGCCGCAAGGTGTGGCAGGGGACTGTAACTCCCTCGAGGCGACTCACGCCTGGTTCGATTCCAGGGTCGCCCACCATTTAAACTTTCATGAAATTGAAACGTTTTTTGCCGACACAAGGCCATTAAAGCCTGTGCCGATAGAACTTTACTTCGGAGTTCGCAAAGTGCGTGGCTTAATGTCTGCCATATCTGCCACATTCCATGGCAAGCCATTTGTTCGAAACATGCGTTTGTTCTTATTTGGATAATCAACCACATCGGTATCGCCGCGTTCACCTACGACAAGGCACCGAAGGACCTCTGTCCCAATATTGCGCAACCCGTGCTTCAGGCCGCCTTTACGATAGCCCAAAAAGTCACCTGTTTGCACATCGAACACGTCATCACCAACCGTTGCGCGCCCTGTTCCGGACAGGATGTAAATGCATTCATCTTCGCGATAGTGAAAATGAGGCTCGGTGCTGTCTTGGTTTGGCGCGACCTCCATCACATGAAACCCAAATCCCGTTATTCCCACCAGATCCCCGAGCGATTTGTTTACACATGATGCATCTTCATTCAGAAAGTGGGCCTTTTGTTCCCCATCTAATGCTTCGATTTCTGCGGCGCGGATGATGTAGCGATCTTTGGTCATTGGGGTTCCTTTTGGGCTTGCCCCCAGAATGACAAATGCCCAGCCCAGCGCAAGGCCAGACCGAGCATTTGCATCGCCTCTTCTGGGGTGAGGCCATGTTCAGCGGGGCGGCAAGCCTTTGCCTTTGCCCTGTGCCGTTACGCCATCCACAAGGACGAACATGATTGTGCAAGGTTCCGTACCACGGTTGGCCCAAGCGTGGTTGGTTCCGCGTTGTACGACGACATCGCCGGCTTTCAGCAGCACGTCATCCTTTTCTTCGTCCATCACCATCCAGATTTCACCGTTCATAACGATGCCATAGTCAACGGAATCCGTTCGGTGCATCCATGGGTGGCGCCCGCCTTGAACGATGTTGGCCCCTGCCCCCATTTCTGCAAATGCTGCAGCGCCATCTTCGGATGACAGCTTCGCCATCACTTCAGGGTCTTCGGGCAGGAATTCAACGCACCGAAACACGGTACCGTTTTGAGGCGGATGGAGGATGAAATCACCGGTGCATGTTTCGGTTGGGCCATCATATTCAGCAGGTGTTTGATCGGTTAGCCAGAAATTGGTCAAACGCACGCCAGGGCGGTTGGGGCGTTCCAACATTTGGCTCGCCATTTCATCGCTCTCGATGATGGCGACACCATTTTCATCGTGGCCGGTGACCACGCGGCGGTATTCTTTGTGTTTCATGATGCATCCTTAACGGTTGAGGAGGTTTTCGCGCGGTCCATCCAAAAAACCACGGCAAATAAAACAAGGCCAATCGCGGCGCTAAGCCACCCTTGGAACAACAACGCTAACCCTGCGGCAGCAGCAATTGCACGCAACGTCGGGCTAAGCGGGCCACCCAATGCGCCGATGATCGCCACCGCAATTGCAAAGGTTCCAAATACACCCGTCAATACTGCCACGGTATTAGTTAACACATCTCCCCCCATCAAAAGACCGGGGCCGTAGACAAAGGCGAATGGCAATACGAATGACGTCGCGGCGTAGCTGGCAGCCGTCCAACCAACTTTATTCACATCTGCGCCTGCTATGCCCCCCGCCACATAAGACGCTAGCGCCACAGGCGGGGTGATGGTCGAAATACATCCATAGTAAAACACAAAGAAATGCGCCGTCAGAACAGGCACACCTAATTTAACAAGCGCGGGCGCAACTACAGTGGCCAAGATGAGATAAGCAGCGGTGGTTGGAAGACCCATACCAAGGATGATTGATGTGATCATGGTAAAGAACAGCGCCAAGAAAAGGTAACCGCCCGACGCGACGTCGATCAAAGTTGCGATCTTCGATCCCAGTCCGGTAACGCCCAAAATTCCAGCGATAATTCCAGCCGCCGCGCAGGCCGCTGAGATGGTAACGACCGAACGGGCCCCCTCAGACACCGAAGTCACCAGTTTTTCGATGAATGTACGGTCCAGTTTGCGTTTCCAGATGATGTCGCCAACCAGCAAGACAACCATGGCCCAAAGCGAAGCCATGAACGGCGAATACCCCATCAACATCATTGCAATCAGGATCCCGAATGCCGCGATGAACGGACCGCCTTTGATCAAGACAGACATAAGCGGTTCTTCTGTTGGGCCTTCGCCAGTGCCTGGCTCGATCCCCGATTTCACGGCCTGAAGATGGACCACCATAAATGCTGATCCAAAGAAAAGCAGCGCTGGCAAGATCGCGGCGGCCATCACGGCTGTGTAAGGAACACCGACGATCTCGGCCATAATGAAAGCAGCAGCTCCCATCACTGGGGGCATAATTTGCCCGCCCGTTGATGCAACCGCCTCGATTGAAGCTGCCTGATGGGGTGCATATCCTTCCCGTTTCATGATCGGGATGGTGACTGTACCGGTCACTGCGACATTGCCCGCGGCAGACCCGCTGACCATGCCGATAAGAGTTGAAAACAATACAGCGGACTTTGCAGATGCAGCCCGTAATCCACGGGTGCAACGCACAGAAAGTTCGAAGAAAAATTCGCCTGCGCCAAAGTTAGACAGCAACGCCCCGAAAATCGTGAAAACAATGATATACGTCGCTGCCACACCGACAGGGATGCCATAGATACCTTGGGTGTCTGTCGTCAAAACCGTAACAACGCGTGTTAGGTTCGACCCGCGTCCTTCCAACACCCCCGGCATAAAGGGGGCGACAAAAGGGTATAGAAAAAAGACAAAGGTAATGCTTGCCAAGATCAGGCCAATACCACGACGGGCAGCTTCGAAAACCACGACCAGCAAGACAACGCCAGCGATGAAATCTGTGTCATTGGTAATGCCACCACTAAATGCAATGGTTTTCCACCGGCTCAACATCCATGCGCTCGCACCCACAGTCGCAATCACCAATGCGATCGAGATCAGCGCGTTTATGCGTGTCCCTGAAAGACGTTCACTGGCAGGCTTGATCACGAACAACAAAGACAGCGCCAACATCACATGGGTAACACGCATAGGCATTGTCGAAATAGCGATCACACCTGAAACAACCATCAAGTGATAGGCGCCTAACGCCAACCCAGCGATGAAAATTGCGTTTTGAAGCGACAGCAAACGCGAAAGACTGGTCACGGAGATCACCTGATTTTAGGGTAAGTTTTGTCGCAAGGGGCCACGTCGGCCCCCTGCACTATTTTCGATTGAGATTATTGGGCGTCGAAATAGGCCTGCGCACCGGCATGAAGCGGGATCGCTAGGTTCAACGACGCTGCCGGATCAATCTGGCGCGCATTGGCATTTTCGGCCTGCAGTTCTTCGAGGTTGTCAAAGAGAGCCGCGGTTACAGCCTGTACCGTTGCTGCGTCGAGGCTATTTGGTGCGACCAGCATGTTGTTTACGCCAATCACTGTCCCAGCCTCGGCTGTGTCATAAACGTCTGCTGGAACTTCGACCTCGACGAAATTAGAGTTTTCGGCCAAGGCCTTGTCCAACATTCCATCTGAGAACGAGATAAAGCGGAGCTCGGCACCCGCGACGGCCTGCATGACCGCACCTGCGGGGTAACCCGACAATGCCAAAGTCGCGTCAACAGTGCCGTCTGTCAGCTGGCTAAACCCGTCTGCATAGGACACGAAGCTTGGTGTGATGTCGTCCACGGACATTCCGTGCAGTGGCAACAAGAAGTTTACGAACCCCAAGGTGCCCCCACCCGCCGGACCAACGGCAACGCGTTTCCCAGCAAGATCTTCGATCGTTTGAATGTCACTGTCCGCTAAAACCATCATATGCAAAACTGACGGATGCAGCGCAGCAACGGCACCAATGTCAATTGGGCCGGTCGCCGTGTACGGGCCAACGCCTTTGGTCGCCAAAACAGCAAGGTTATTGTTGGTTATCGCAATCTCGACTTCACCAGAAGCGATCAAATTCGGGTTCTGAACTGACCCGCCCGTCACGACTGGAACCATCGAAATATCGCTGCCAGCATATTCGTTTACGACGTTCGAAATGCTTTGTCCCATTGGATAAAACGCGCCACCCAGTGACGCAGTTCCGATCCGTAGTTCTTCTGATACAGCAGGTGCTGCTACGACAGCCAGAACTGCGGCAGCAGCAAAATTTTTAAATGTAAGTTTCATAGTATCCTCCCTCGGGTCACGCAAATGTGAACCAATTCTAGCCGCTAATGCAAGAAAAATCGATATTTTTATTCAGAGGGCGTAAAAGTACATTTTTTTCACATATCCTCAGCACCTTAAACTGACTTCAAACCAGAAATTCAGACTAACGAAGGGACTACGGCCTAGGGAATGCGAACCTCATTTCTATCAAATTGAGCGAAATCTGTGGTGCCATCATCAAAGACGATCTCAATATAAATACTTTCAACGGATTGAAGCGGGTACACGACATACGGAGGGAAATTCTCGATATCGACCATGACATTCGGCTGCGCGAATTCTTCGTTACAGGGCTCCATCCCGACAACCGTTTCTGCTGGTGCTCCGTTAATCCCGTAGCGAATATCCCAAAGGCCACAGCGCCACGCCAAAAGATGGGAAAAATACACAAGGTCCTGCCCCTCGTACTCACGAATACCAACCCAGTTGCTTTTGGTCATTCCCAGGATCGGCCGAACTTCTAGCGCTGTGGTATATTTTCCCATGGGCAACTGTGGTTCTGGCTCACGTGCGGCCGACAAATCGTCACCAGACCCCGCGTCCAATACAGGCAACGTCTCTTCGACGATAACATCGGTCACTTCGATAGGGGACGTTTCCGGTTCGATGCCGACGGCGGCTCCTAAAATCAATGGTAAAAATAAATCAAACATAATTCTCTCCTCTTGGTGTGTGGGCCGTCCCAAATCTGGGTCTTTCCATGCCCCCTGCTCGCCCCCTATAGTGGCCACAAAAGGCAAGCAGGCAAGTCAGATGGCAAAAAAGACCAAATCAAGTGCTAAATCCAAATTGTCCTCGGACTTCGATATTGTCGTTGTTGGACAAGGTGGGCGCTTGCAGTTCGAAGCCATTTTGTTGGCCGCCTCGTTACGCGACAATGCCCCTAGTTTCTCGGGTACGCTCTATATCGCGGAACCGCAGCACAACGACCGCTGGGGCAAAGATCCGTCGATGCGCCCTGACCTACGCACAGCACTGGAAGAATTGGGCGCAAAAATTCTGCCATTCGAAAACACTGCTTTTGGCGAAGACTATCCCTACGGGAACAAGATCGAAGCCCTTTGCGCTATGCCTGAAGGACGGAATTTTTTATTCTTAGATACTGACACCTTGATCGTCGGCGATATCGGGACGTTGAGCACAGATTTCACCCGCCCTGCGGCCTCGATGCGACGCACGGGGACTTGGCCAGAAGAAGAACTGTATTGGCCCGGTTACTCCGCAACGTGGAAATCGCTTTATGACAAGTTCGGGTTAGAATTTGAGAGCACGATCGATTCATCGCAACCTGATGAATACTGGGAACGGTATTTGTATTTCAACGCCGGTTGGATCACCGGCCATGACGCACCTGCATTCGGAAACCGTTGGCGTGATTGGGCTGTTCAAGTCCGTGACGATCGCCCCGAAGAGCTGGTCTTACAATCGTTGGACCCATGGTTGGACCAAGTTACCCTCCCCTTGGTGATCCACAGTTTCGGTGGCGGACGCCCCGGTGAAGACTTGTCTGGGTTGGATGGCGATTTGACATGCCATTATCGAATGTTGCCGCTACTTTATGCGCGTGAAAACGATGCTGTCGTAGAAGCATTGGTAAACGTCTCGGCCCCGAACAAGGTTAAAAAGCTGTTGAAGCAATATGATCCGTTCAAGCGGATGATTTACCAAGAACGCGGCCTGAAAGTTCGGGATTTGTTTGATCAAGACAATATGCCTCCGCGTGAACGCCAAATCCGCAACACGATCAAACGTGAAGGGTTTTGGATGCGCTAGAAACGGCGTCCATGACGAACGTTCAGTGCCAAACACAATGACTGGTTCTCGTCGACAAACGATCTGGCGATCAACGCATTCGGCTGGCGGAGGGCAAAACTCAGCCACGCAGTCTTCACATTGAGATTACGGGCCTGTGAGATTAAGGTCGCGGTAACAAGGAGAGGACATTTTAATGACTGACACACCATCATACGGTTTCGACACCCTGCAAATTCACGCAGGTGCACGTCCGGACCCAGCCACGGGCGCCCGCAATACACCGATCTATCAAACCACGGCCTATGTGTTTCGTGACGCAGATCACGCGGCTGCGTTGTTTAACCTGCAGGAAGTTGGATATATCTATTCCCGCCTAACCAACCCAACAGTCGCGGTTTTGCAGGAACGTATTGCGACCCTTGAAGGGGGTGCCGGCGCTGTTTGTTGTTCATCCGGCCACGCAGCTCAGCTTATGGCGTTGTTCCCGATCATGAGCCCCGGCATGAACGTTGTTGTCTCTAACCGTTTATATGGCGGAACGATCACGCAATTCAGCCAAACGATCAAACGTTTCGGATGGGAAGCCAAATTTGTAGACATGGATGACACGGCCGCGGTGAAAGCTGCCATCGATGACAACACACGCGCTATTTTTGGCGAAGCGATTGCAAACCCAGGCGGTTACATCATGGACGTGCGTGCGATTGCAGATATTGCAGACGCTGCTGGCGTTCCATTGATCATCGACAACACAACCGCCACACCTTACCTGTGCCGCCCGATCGAACATGGTGCAACACTGGTTGTTCATTCGACCACGAAATACCTGACAGGCAACGGCTCTGTAACCGGTGGTTGCGTTGTCGATTCCGGCAAATTTGACTGGGCCGCCTCCGACAAATTCCCATCCCTAAGCCAACCTGAACCTGCCTACCACGGGCTCAAGTTTGCAGAAACGTTTGGCCCGCTGGCCTACACGTTCCACGGCATTGCCATTGGTTTGCGCGACCTAGGCATGACGATGAACCCACAGGCGGCACACTATACATTAATGGGTATTGAAACGCTGTCACTGCGTATGGATCGCCACGTTGAAAACGCGACGAAAATCTCTAAGTGGCTCGAAGCTGATGACCGCGTTGATTACGTGACCTACGCTGGACTAGAAAGCTCCCCTTACTTCGACCGTGTCAAAGACGTTTGCCCACGCGGCGCATCCGCATTGTTCACCTTTGCGGTGAAAGGTGGTTACGACGCCTGTATCAAATTGGTCGATGCGCTGGAGATTTTCAGCCACGTCGCCAACCTTGGTGACACACGATCTTTGATCATTCACTCCGCTTCGACAACACACCGTCAGCTGACCGCAGAACAGCAAGAAGCCGCAGGGGCCGGACCGGGTGTTGTACGGGTCTCCATTGGTTTGGAAGATGCTGATGATTTGATCGCGGATTTGGACCAAGCGCTTTCAAAAGCAACATCTTAGAAGATGCTTCTAATGTAAATCAAAGGGCCCCAATTCGGGGCCCTTTTTCTATTCCGCGATAGCAAACACCATGTTGATTGATGCGTTTAGGTCGATTTCACCGGGGGCAACCGGCACATCCAAAGACGGTGCCGATTGCGCCATCTCTGCAATGACAACAGGTTCCGCATGAAGCGCGCGGTAACTTCCACCGCCCTGCTCTGAAATACTCAAGACATCACCAACAGCTACATCAGCAGCTTGTGCATAAAGGGCGGCGCGGCGTATGGCTTCTGCAACCGCCAAGCTGCGTGCTTCGTCCATTGCAGCTGTCGGATCTTGAAGGCCAAAGGACACACGGTCCAACCGGTTCGCCCCATCGCCAACCAAGGTCGACAACAGCCGACCGAGCTGATCTAGGTCCAACACTTCGACCTGAACGGTATTCACCGCGCGGTACCCAATGATCTGTTGGCCCGAACTCAACACGCTATTGGAATAGCGTGGCTGCAACCGAACTGCCCCACTTCGCACATCTGCAGCATCGATTCCCTCGGCGTCCAATCTGGATAGAATCGCCAGCGTCGCGGCGCTTGCCTCGTCCAGCGCGGTGGCGGCATCTTCGCCCTCGGATTGGATGCCGATGACGATTGTTGCCATATCCGGCGCAAGGCTTACCTCACCAGTTCCGGTCACAGTTATTGTTCTGGGGGCGTCCTGGGCGCGTGCAGATGCACCAGCCAAAATTAGGGTTACCGTCAGTAAACTTAGGGCTATTAACGCGCGCATTGGGGTCTCCTTTATGTTCCATACACCCTATCTGACGTGCGCCGAGCCTAAAACCTTGGATAATTCTGCTGCTTGGCGTTGGCGAAAGGTTGCTGTAGCGTTACGCGTTAAGAAAAAGGGCTGTTTGCAGGCCAGTCACAGGATGTTAAGTCACGCGGATGAAACCGAATTTTGCTCTCTCTTTATCGTTTGATGGCTTGCGCCTCATGCACCGTGTTGAAGGCGGTTGGCATTTGGTTGGACAGGTTGCATTGGACACCCCTGACCTTGCCGGTGAGTTAAGGCGTCTTCGCAATGCTGCGGCGGATCTTGACCCTATGCCAGTGGCGACCAAACTATTGATCCCAAACGATCAAATTCGTTATTTGGCATTAGACACCACCCGCACTGAAGAACATGATGTCGTTGCCGCACTCGAAGGCGCGACGCCTTATCCGGTGTCTGAACTGGTCTACGACTATGCCAAAGGTGGCGGCCGGACATATGTCGCCGCCGTTGCGCGTGAAACGCTAGACGAAGCAAGCGCATTTGCCAGCGAACATGGGTTCAACCCAATCAGCTTCGCCGCGGTACCTGAACCATTTACATATGTTGGCGAAGCTTTTTTCGGCGCAGCTGATGGCCACACCGCCGAACGCGATGCAGACGCGGTTGTGGTGATTGGCCAAGCAGCCGTTACACTTGCCGAACCGGCCTCTGCAGGCGCAGACGTTGAAACCAGCGAGAATGCTCTGTCTGAAACGACCTCTCAAGATGCAGCTGACACTGTCGCGGCAGTCGAAGAAACACCGTCGGACGCGATTACCAACGCCCTGCCGGAAATCGACGATGATGCCGTTGAAGACATCCCAACGGAAGACGTTGAATTCACACCATTTTCGGTTCCACAAGTGGCACAGGAAGAATATCTTGAAGAAGACTTCTCCGATCTGAATACCGGTGCAGTTTCGGATCCGGAGCCTCAGGCTGCTGAGCCAAAAGAAACCGAGACCGCGCAAGACGACAGCGCGCATGAGGATGTCGACGCGGATGAGACGGTTTCACAAGAAGCCGAAAGCCCAGTTGATTTAGAGGTCGAGCAAGCCGCTGAAGAAGATGCCGCACCGCCGGTGTTTGCCTCTTTGCGGGCTGATCGTGACGAAGGACGACCCGCGCCTGTCGCCGAAGAACCAGACGAGCCGGTCTTTGGTCGCCGCGCGCCACCTGCTCTTGCCGTCCCGACAGGCCAAGGCACCGACCCAATGCCGCCCGTCGTTGCACCCAGCCGCGATGATACCGGCACAGCACCGGCCCCCGTCACGGCGCCAACTGCAGAGGATGCCACAGAACCAGACGTAGCACCTGCCATCACGGGCGAAGCAGCCACTGCGTTGCCGCCTGAGGCAGCCGCCTCAGCAGCGTCGCTGACCGCCGAACCAGACGTCGCGCCCGAAACCAGCACGCCTGACAGCGGCGAGAAGAGCGCTGGTGCAGCAGCACTAGGCGCAGCAACCGCAGTCACCAGCGCTGTTGGCGGCATGTTTGCCAGCCGCCGCATGGCCCGCAGCGAAGCAAAAGCCAAAGCGGCGGAAGAACCCGTCCAACCGCAAGATAATCCAGATGAAAAGTCAAAGTTCACAGTCTTTGGGGCACGCAAGAAACCCAAACCAAAGGCCGTGGTTGGCGGGAAGCCAAGGTTCCTTGGCCTAATCCTGACAGCAGTGTTGTTGCTATTCCTTCTTGCGATTGCGGCATTTGCGGCCCTCGCCGACGACACGATCGCCCGCTGGCTCGGATTTGATCGCGGGGAAGAAACTCAAGTTGCGGCCACCGAAACAGAACCGGCCGAGGTTGCTGAACCGATTGAAGTCGCAGTTGTGCCAGATGCGTTATCTGCCCCTACGGCCCCAACTGGCGCACAGATCCTAACGCCAGAAGAAGCCGACCGCATCTATGCCGCGACCGGTGTTTGGCAACGTGCACCGCGCATTCCGCAAACTCCACGCACTACCTCTTTGGACGGCCTTGAATTGGCGTCTGCGGTCGCCCCTGTCACACGCGTACCCGCCAGCCCGTTGGCGGACGCCAGCAGCGTCGCCGGAGACGCCGTAATCGCCACGCCGGTTGACCCACCGCCTCCATCCGCCACGTTCAACTTCGGGACAGACGGGCTCGTCGTCGCCAGCCCAGAAGGCGCACCCACACCAGACGGTGTTTTGATTATCGCGGGCGCGCCGCCCCTAAACCCGCCGACACGACCCGGAACAGTGGCCCCTGAAGTCACACCTCAAGACCAACTCGCCGCCGTGATCCCCGAGCAGGCCACCCCAATAACTGACGCCCCTGCTGGCGTCATCGTCATTTCTGGCAGTCCGTCCATCACGCCCCCAGTACGCACCGGAACAGTCGCACCCGCTCAGACGCTGACTGATCTTGCCACAGGGGATGCTCCCCTGATTGCAACAGACCGATTGGTCGTTTTGGCAGGCACGCCACCGGTGCTGCCCCCTATTCGCCCAGGAACAACAGCGCCCGCCAGCACTGCTGTAACCCCGTCGGTTGAAACGCCGACGACCGAAATCGCAACGATTTCCGACGGTACGAACGATGGGTTGAACGTGATCGCAGGCGCCCCCCCGATCTTGCCCCCCATTCGTCCGGGCACCACAGCACCGACCGCTGCTGCCGCTAACCCCGATGTCGATCTAGATGCGCTGAGCGCAGATATCGCCACGGCCCTTGGCACTACGACGGCACAGACACCGAACACGACAACAGCCCGCCCACTGGTACGCCCAGAAAGCGTGACACTGGCCGCCGCCGCACTTGCTAACACGCCGGTTTTGGGGGCACTAACATCAGCCCAAGCCGCGGCCTTCCGCCCACAAACTCGCCCTGCGGGGCTTGCGCCAGCACCGGTTGAGGAACCTGCCCCAGTCGAGGTGACCTCCGAGCGGCCCGCAGTACCTACGGCACCAGAGGGGCTTCAGATCGCACCGGAAATCGCTGCCGCCGTTCAAGCCGCCGAGAACCGCCCAAACCCAATCGTTAACCCAACCGCGCAGGCTGTCGCACTTTCCGAACGCCCAGACACGCGCCCGCGTAACATGGAACGTATCGTTGCCCGCGCCCAAGCCGCACAAGAACGCGCAGCAACACAAGTTGCCGCCGTGGCCCCCCGCACCGTTGCACCAAGCGGCCCAACCGGTGGGTCCGTAGCGCAGAACGCAACACTTGAAAACGCGATCAACCTTCGCAATGTGAACCTGATTGGCATTTATGGCGGATCGGGCGACAGACGTGCGCTGGTACGTCTTGGCAACGGCCGCTTTTTGCGTCTGACCGTAGGTGATCGATTGGATGGTGGTCGTGTTACTGCCATTAGCGCGGACGCCCTCAGCTATACCAAAAGTGGTCGGGCCATAACCCTAGAAGTCCCGGGCTAACGCCTTTTCCGGTCGCTGTTTTTAGCGGCACTACTTGAAAGACTTTACATGGAACAAACCTTGCTGTTTGCGACGCTTTTGTTGGGTGCGGCGGTAATCGCAGTGCCGTTGGCAGCGCGGTTGGGACTTGGGTCTGTTCTCGGGTATTTATTGGCGGGCGTCGCGATAGGCCCGATCATTGGTGCAGAGGCAGCCGAACTCCAACATGTGGCTGAATTCGGCGTCGTTATGATGCTGTTTCTTATCGGATTAGAGCTAGAACCCGCGGCGCTATGGGGCATGCGCCACAAATTGATCGGGTTGGGAGGTCTCCAAATTGGGGGCACCACAGTTTTGCTGATGGGGCTGTTTCTGGCTCTGGGGCAACCTTGGCCGACGGCTCTTGCGATTGGGTTGATCTTTGCCTTGTCGTCCACCGCGATTGTTCTGCAAACACTGTCTGAAAAAGGTCTGATGCAGACCACGGGTGGACGCAACATTTTCTCTGTGCTTCTGACACAGGACATTGCGGTTATCCCGATGTTAGCCCTGCTACCGTTGCTGGCAGTGCGTGCACCAGCAACAGTTCAACCTGACGGCTCGGTCGCCATTGCCACCGCTGCCGATGATGGACATCACGCGCTATCCCTTGTTGAAGGGCTACCTGGGTGGGGCGTCACCCTTGTGACAATAGCGGCCGTCGCCGCTGTGATACTTGTAGGTATTTACCTAACGCGCCCCGTATTTCGCTACATCCACCAAGCCCGCTTGCGCGAAATGTACACGGCTTTCGCCCTTCTTATCGTTGTGTCCATCGCTGCTTTGATGGGTCTTGTCGGTCTTTCAGCTGCCCTTGGTACGTTTCTTGCTGGGGTGGTTTTGGCGAACTCTGAATTCCGCCACGAATTGGAAAGCGACCTTGAACCGTTCAAAGGCCTTTTGTTGGGATTGTTTTTCATCACCGTTGGCGCAGGCATTGATTTTGACATCCTTATGGGGGAACCCGCGCGCATTTTGGGGCTGACTGCAGCCGTTATCTTTATCAAGGGGGCAGTCCTTTACGCCCTCGCTGTAGTGTTTGGCATAGCTGGTCGTGCACGATGGCTGTTCACTTTGGCCTTGGCGCAAGCCGGTGAATTCGGGTTTGTCCTGATCGCCTTTTCAACCCAACAAAGCGTGTTGCCTGATGCGTTGGCCGCAGACCTCCTTTTGGTTGTCGCCCTGTCGATGCTGGTGACTCCCCTTCTGTTTATCCTTTACGAAAAACTGTCCCACAGGATGGACGTGAGCGCCGACCAGCCGGCAGATGATATCGACGAACAGGGCACTGTTATCGTTGCAGGTATTGGTCGTTTTGGGCAGGTGGTGAACCGCCTTGTCCAAAGCTCTGGCTTCTCCACAATCGTTTTGGACAGCAATCTAGAAACCGTGCAACTGATGCGCACGTTTGGCTTTAAGGGCTATTTTGGCGACCCAACACGCCCAGACATTTTACATGCCGCCGGACTTGCCGACGCCAAGGTGTTGGTCGTGGCCCTTGACGGTAAAAAAGAGGCCGTTACGCTGGTCAAGTACGCTCGTGCTCAACGGCCTGACCTACACATCGTTGCGCGCGCCCGCGACCGCGTGCACGTTTACGAACTTTATGCGGCTGGCGCCAATGACATCGTGCGCGAAATGTTTGACAGTTCTTTGCGCGCAGGCCGCTACGTCCTCGAAAACCTTGGGCTCAGCGAATTCGAAGCCTCCGAAGCCGAAATGGCCTTTTACCACTACGACCGCCACACCTTACGTGACCTTGCAGAGGTCTGGGACCCGAACGTTCCGATTTCAAAAAACCAAGCCTATATCGATCGTGCCAAAGCCGCTAACCGCGACCTTGAATCTGCGCTGACAGAAAAACTGGACGAGGCCGAACGGGCATCAGGGGCTGCCACGCCACTTGGTGGCCGCACCTCACAGAAATAGCCCAAAAAAAAGCCGCACCAATGAATGGTGCGGCCGTTCAAGCTTTTTCTGATCAGACGAAGCGCTTAGCCGTCCGCAACACCTGCTTCGGCAAAGGTCGCCATGCCCGAATGACATGCGATCGCGCCCTTCAGAACACCAATCGCCAAGGCCGCGCCGGACCCTTCTCCCAAACGAAGTCCCAATGACAACAGCGGGCGTTTTTCCAAGGCATTCAATAGCCTTTCATGGGCTCCCTCAGCGCTCAAATGCCCCGCAACAGTGTGGTCCAATGCGCCAGCCGCTGCCTTTTCCAAACACGCGGCCGCTGCCGAACAAATGAACCCATCTAAAATAACTGGAATGCGGTGATGGCGGGCAGCCGCAATCGCACCAGCCATCGCAGCCAATTCGCGTCCACCTAAACATCGGAGCGCTTCCAATGGGTCTGACACGTCATGTAACGCCAATCCACGTGTTACCGCATCGACCTTTCGGGCCAACCCGTCATCGTCCACACCAGTTCCGCGGCCAGCCCAATCCTGCGCCGTACCTCCCAAAACGGCTGCAGCCACAGCCGCCGCCGATGTTGTGTTGCCAATGCCCATCTCGCCAGTGACGACCAAGTCACTTTTGGGGTCCACGGCGCACCACCCTGTGGTCAATGCCGCAACCACCTCGTCTTCGCTCATTGCTGGCGCTTGCGTGAAATCTTGCGTTGGCGTTTCGAGATCCAAGGCGTGCACTGTCATCGTCGCGCCGAATTCGCGACTCAGCTGGTTGATCGCCGCGCCGCCGTGTTCAAAATTTGCAACCATCTGGACGGTCACTTCAGGTGGAAAAGCAGAAACACCTTGCGCACAAACACCATGGTTGCCCGCAAACACCAAAACCTGAGGCGCCTTTACTTGCGGCTGCGCATCACCACGCCAGCCTGCATACCAAATTGCCAAATCTTCTAGACGCCCAAGCGCACCGGGCGGCTTGGTCAACTGACCATTGCGGTCGTTCGCCGCCGCTAGAGTTTCCATGTCTGGCCCCGGCGCATCGCTCAACACTGCGCGGAATTGGTCAAGTGTAGCGAAAGGTGCTGTCATGTGTCGGCCTCATTGCAATCTGTTGACGCACTGTCTACCCAATTGGGATGAATTGAAAAGACGGAAACGCCCTGATGACGCGCGATGACGACGCTAAATCCCTATTCGCCCTGTCCGACGTCCCTGCTGCGCTCGGTTTGCTCTCACGTTTGCCCATCAGCGTCGACATAGACCGTGCAACGGCACGTGGGGCACAAGCCGCCTGGGCCTACCCAATCGCCGGACTCGCTTTGGCTATCATGGCGGGCGCAGTTGCACATCTATGCTTGCTCTTTGGGTTGCCCCCAACGTTGAGTGCGGGTCTCACGCTCGCGACCCTGATCATCCTGACCGGCGCATTGCACGAAGATGGCCTTGCGGACACGGCAGATGGGCTGTGGGGGGGCTGGGATAAATCGCGCCGTTTAGAAATCATGAAAGACAGCCGCATCGGGGCCTACGGTGTGATCGCTTTGATCCTTGGGTTAGGCCTACGCTGGCAAGCCCTATCGCTGATTTTGGATGCCTCGATCTGGCCCGCCCTTATCGTGGCCGCCGCTCTCAGCCGCGCCAGCATGGTCCCTTTGATGAGCACGTTGCCAAATGCACGCGCCTCTGGCCTCAGCCACTCCGTTGGCCGCCCAACACAAACAACAGCCCTTGTCGCGGTCGCACTCGCCGCGCTTGCAAGCCTCGCGTTGTTCCAATCTGCAGGGCTATTGCTAATCCTTGTCACTGTCATCATCGCCGTAATCTGCGCGATCATCTCCAAGTCAAAAATTGGCGGCCAAACCGGTGACATTCTGGGGGCAACACAACAAACAACAGAAATTGCAGTCCTTGTCACCCTCGCGGCGGTCCTCTGAAAGCTCTAATTCGGGCGACATAGCCCTTATAACTGACAGTCTAACGCGCGCATCAAGGCTGATGCGCTAAAGGGCCCAACAGATCGTGCCTCCAGACCTCCATCCGCCATCGTGGTCACCATAACATCAGACCAATCGGCATCTGCAGTGACCAATTCTGGCCCCGAACCACAATCACGTAACCCACCACCAATAAAATCCTCGCCAATGCGGTGATTGGTCAAACCGCCCAGCTCAGCGTCCAAAACCAAATCAGACCCTGTCCATTCAAAAACGCGCAACACTTTCGCTAAATGGGGCCGGTCAACAAACGCAACTTCAATGCGTCCGTCCCCATCCAAATCCCCAGCACCCACAGGCGCCAGCCATCGATTGCGCCGACCAATGTGGGGGGTCTCTGCGATCTTGCCGCTTTGGTCATACACCGCCAAAGACCCGCCAAGCCCCATATCAGTCTCAATAACCACAACCTCTGGCCGCCCATTTCCTGTGATATCCCACAAGCGTGGTTGGACATCCTCGAAAACATGGTCATCAGGCAATTCGATAGTATACCGCTGCTTGTGTGCCCAATCTTCAGTCTCGATCACGAGCGTCGTGAACTCAACCGCATCGCCCAGTACACCATGGGTGTACCGCGTCGTTGGGCCCTCGAATTGGGCGCCAACAATCGTCTCGGCTGCAACTTGGGTCGCCAACCCCATGCACAGCGTTGCCGTCGCGCCGCGCACGCACCGGTGCAACGCCCCAAGCGGCAGACGCGGCGCCACCTTAAATCTGCTTTTCAGGCATCCGAACGACCAAGCCGTCCAAATCATCGGTCACCTTCATCTGACACGTCAGCCGAGATGTCGCCGCGTCAGGTTCGAACGCGAAATCCAGCATGTCTTCTTCCATCGCGTCCTTTGCCGGTACCTTTTCTACCCACGCCGCATCCACATAAACGTGGCATGTGGAACAGGCACAGGCTCCACCGCAATCCGCCTCGATACCTGGAATGCCGTTGTCACGCGCACCTTCCATAACTGTAAGCCCGCTGGCCACCTCAACAACGTGCTCTTTGCCGCCGTGCTCGATGTATGTAATTTTTGCCATCCTGCTGGCCCTTTCACATGAATACTGTTGCCCCATAGATAGGGTGCCGATGCCGTATCGACCAGCCCTATTAGCTACAATATGCCCGCATCAAGTGGCACGAAAACGTCACGCCAACGCGATCTTTTGCCAACCCGTCCACTGCTGGCTTTGCCCCACGCCATAAATCTCGTAAAAAACAAAAAACGGGCCGACAGAGCCCGAGGATTGAGCAGATGATCAAAACATACCGCGCCTTTGGCGTGACAGCTTTTTTTTGTGGCCTTTCGGCGTGCATGGAACCCGACGTGACCCGCGCACCCACAGCGCCTGGCAGCGATCCTGTTGTCGATCCAATTGGCCCGCTTGCCCATCCTGCCACGGTCGATGCCAGCACCGGCACTTGCTATGCTCGGACCATAACACCAGCGCTTATCGAAACAGTCACCGAGCAGGTTATCGTTCCAGAAGTCTTGGGATCTGATGGCGCAGTCGTCTCACCCGCAACATTTCGCACGGATACACGGCAAGAAATCTTACGCGAACGACGCGAGGTTGAATTTGAAACGCCCTGCAATAGCATCTTAACCCCTCCTTTTATCGCCTCAGTTCAGCGTGCGCTTATTGCACGGGGGTATTACGACGGCCCAATTAGCGGGCAACTGGATACAAAAACCTCCGCTGCGATTGAACGCTTTCAAATCGCCGAAGACGACGTGCATACATCTACTTTGACTTTGAAAACGGCCCGCAACCTCGGTCTTGTCGCCGTTCCACGCGATACGCTTTAGGCAAGACGCCCATAAAACGTCATGCGCGCACTTTCTGATAATTCGACACTGGGTTGGTCGTTATAAGCAAGAACCGCCAACATGCGCGTCACGTCGCTTTCATTGGGTGAAACACGGTGAATAGAATTGCGCCCGCGGAACAAGACCAAGGTGCCGGCGTCCATCTGCAAGACCTCAGGCTGTACCCGCCCATCCAATAAATCACCGACACCCGCGTAATTCATCTCGCCCGCATCTGCGTCACGCAGGTCTTTGATAAATTCAAAACGGCTTCCAGCAGCTGGTTTTTGAATAAGCAACGTGATCGCAAAGGATGAATTGTCAAAATGCCAACCCAGCTCTTGGCCGCGCCGCGCGTAGTGGATGTTGATTGACGACAGCGGGTCCGCGTAGGGGTGCATTTCTCTCTGCCCTGTCACTACCGCCACAAACCCACGAAAATCTGTGTCATCGTATAGACATCGAAGCGGGGATTCTTGACCAATCACATCATCACAAATGCACCCTTTCGATGACACGACCTTTCTGTTGGCCGGATGATCGGCTGCGTAGTTTAGGTCGTCTGGCGTCAGGTAGATTGAATGATCTTGGGCGCAAAAGTAGGCATTTTCTTCACCAACCGTCGCCTCTTGGCGCATGGCTTCAAGCGCGGTGGCCTGAATGAAATTCGGCAATACAAGCACACCAGTATCATCCAATGTGGCTGCACAACGGTCCAAAAAACTTTTGTCCGTCATCGGATACGTTTCTAAATCGACAATCGTTTCAATGTGCATCGGAATCCAACCTTCATCGTTTGCGCGATCTGAGCACAGAATTGCATCTAAGAAAACAACTAGAGGCAAAGAAAAAGGGCGCCCCATTGGGCGCCCTTTCACATTGTTTCATCATTCAGAAATCACTCAAGGCCAAGCGCAACAAACCGCGGTGCACCATCACGGCGAACAAGCAGCAAGAGTGACTTGCGCCCTGCCTCTTGAGCTTCTTCAACGCGGGCTTCGAAATCCGCAATATTCGCGATTTTCTGTTGGCCAGCTTCGGTAATCAGATCGCCAGACAGCAACCCTTTTTCTTCAGCTTCGCTGTCTGCTTCGACCTCAACGATGACCAAACCAGCGTCCGCAGTAATCCCCATGGCCTCGGCCAGCTCAGGCGTGATCTCGGACAAGGTCAGACCCAACATATTGGTCGTTTCGGGTGTTGCGGCTTCGCCGTCTTCAGCTGGGAATGCCGCTGCTTCGGCAGTCTCACGACGCCCCAATACCACAGTCAAATCGACCATGTCGCCGTTGCGAAGGGCGGCCACTGCCACCTCTTTACCGACGGGGCTGTTACCTACAATTTGGACCAACTCGCGTGTGTTTTCGATTTCGATCCCATCAAATGACAAGATGATGTCGCCGCTTTCCAATCCTGCGTCTTCTGCTGGGCCTGGGGGCACATCTGTTACCATTGCACCTCGGGCTTCGGCCAAGCCTTCAATAGCATCCACCATATCCACGGTTACATCCTGAATGCGAACACCCAACCAGCCGCGGCGTGTCTCGCCGAACTCTTCCAGCTGATCGACCACATTGGTCACAACAGCCGAAGACATCGCAAAACCAATACCGATTGACCCACCGTTAGGGGACAAAATTGCGGTGTTCACACCAATAACGTCGCCGTCCATATTGAACAGCGGCCCACCAGAGTTCCCTCGGTTGATGGCTGCATCTGTCTGAATGTAGTCATCATAGGTACCCTGCAGCGACCGATTGCGCGCCGATACGATACCAGCCGAAACAGAGAACCCCTGCCCCAGCGGGTTCCCCATCGCCATCACCCAGTCACCAACGCGCGCGCCAACACCGTCGCTGTCACCAAATTCCACAAACTGCAACGGTTCGTCGTATTCAACTTTCAGCAACGCAATGTCCGTGTTCGGATCTGTGCCTACCAATTCGGCAGGCAACAGTTCTGACGGCTGTCCTTCACCGGGGAAGAATTCGATTTCGATCTCGTCTGCACCTTCAATCACGTGGTTGTTGGTCACGATGAAACCGTCAGCAGAAATCACAAAGCCGGACCCCAGTGCCGAGGAACGACGCTGTTCGTCTTCGCCAAAGTCATCAAAGAAATCTTCAAACGGGGACCCTTCTGGAACCACGCCTTGTGGCCCTGTGCGGTTCGCGATCACCGTGCTTGTTGTAATGTTCACCACCGATGGGCTAACCAGTTCGGCCAAATCTGCAAATGTTGCGGGGCGTTCTTGCGCCTTAGCGGGGACAACTGCAGCTACGGCCAAGGCCATACCGACCATCAGCGCTGCAATCCATTTTTGACGGTCTTGCATTTGCGCGGGCGCCGCCGCGACGACCTGGGGCTGTTTCACCAAAGGTTTGTTCACGTTGCATCTCCTTCACATATCTTTTCCGGTGAGGCGAATTTCGCCCCTCATTGGGAGGTCGGTTGCGACCCTTAGCTATGAATGTAGAGGCGCAATCCGCCAGTGCAACGTCAAACACCAAACCGTAACCACCCTGTGATCAACAAATTGGCGCTTTACCGCCCAAGCCAGCAATTTAATTTGTCGCTCAGCCTGAGGACATAGCACCGCCGAGGGGAGGCAGACGCAAGCGCTAGACAAGGCCATTAATGGGTTCGCCCCCTCGGATTAGCCTTCCGGGCGATGTTTCCGGGTGCCAAGGGTTTCATAAAACCGCAAAAGATACCCGTCTGGATCTGCGACAACGAACTGGCGGTTGCCGACATCGGTCGTGCCCTTACGATACCACTTATCCTCGGGTTCGAGGTATAACGCATGGCCTGCGGCCCGTAGCCTTGCCACCAATGGGGCAATAGCCCGTACTTCTATTTGAACATTCAACCCTCGGCCAAAGGGGTACTGGGTTGGTAAATGTCCGTCATCAAACGTGCGCCCCTCCCCGATCTGGTCAATCATGAGCTCTGCTTGACCCAGTACCAAATAGGCGAACCCATCCTCGGGCCGCATGTAAGAACACGTAAATCCCAGCAGGTCGCAATAAAATGCACGGCTGATTTCAAAATCACTGACGGCAAATTCGGGGACTAAGGCATTTGGCATCTAAAAACCCTGCTCTGGAGTAATCGCTACCCTAACACGCCCAACGCTGCAGCCAACCAAACCAAGGCGACGCCGCAGGCTAAGGCCGCTAGCCCAGCCAAGCGCCGCGCCTCAAGTGACATTTCGCGCAACGCAGCTAGCAGGTCTTCAACAAGCGAAGGGGCCAGTGCGTACACCAGCCCCTCTACGATTAGTACAAGCCCGAAGGCCAAAAGCGTAATGCCCATTATTCGCCAGTCGCGCCGTCTGGGGAGCGCAAGTAATCAAAGAACCCTTCTGGGGGCTGCATGACCAACCGCGCGTTACCCGATGACAGACCTGTGCGATATGCCTCAAGCGAACGGTAGAACTGGAAGAACTCCTGATCCTGACCATAGGCCTCGGCAAAGATTGCGTTTCGCTGCGCATCTGCCTCACCCTGAACGATCTGGGCTTCACGGTTGGCCTCGGATTCCAGCTCGACAACAGTACGATCGGCAAGCGCAGTGATACGCTGGGCAGCCTCACGACCACGGGCACGTTCATCCTCCGCCTCACGTTGGCGTTCTGACACCATCCGCAGGAAGGTGCGTTCAAGGTTTTGAGACGGCAGATCGGTTCGCTTCAAACGAACGTCAATGACTTCCAAACCCAATGACCGCGCCTCAGCAGCCGCACCATTGCGGATACGCAGCATCAAAGCATCACGATCTGTCGACAGGATATCGCCAGACGAAACCGACCCCAAAACCGCACGTGTTTCTGCGTTCAGGATGGTTTCCAAACGGTTATCAGCAACGGCAATCGCCTGATCACCGCCTGCACCTGTGGCCTGGCGGAACAGTTCCACATTGGTGATCCGGTAACGCGCAAACGCATCAACCTTCAAACGACGGTCATCGTTCGGGATGATTTCCTGTGCTTCCATATCGATGGAAATGATCCGGTCATCATAGGTCACAACCTGATCCATCAGCGGCACTCGGAATGCCAAACCTGGGTCTTCAACAGTTTGAACAACACGACCAAAACGCAGAACCAGCGCCTTTTCACGTTCGTCCACGATAAAGATCGAGCTCAATACGGCTGCGATCAAGATCACCACAACGGGTATAATTAAAGTGGTCTTATTCATTAGTTCGACCCTCCCGATGTTTGTGAACGCAACTGGTCAAGCGGAAGATACGGGACAACACCGCCCTCGCCGCCGGCCTGTTCGTCCAGCAAAATGATGTTTGCACTGTCGAAAACGTCTTCAGCCATTTCCAAGTACAGACGTTGACGTGTCACGTCTGGCGCCTTGGAATATTCTTCCAGAACCGAAACGAAACGTGCGGCTTCACCTTGGGCTTCGTTCACCACACGGGCACGGTACCCTTCAGAGACTTCCAAAATCTGCGCTGCGTTACCACGGGCTTGCGCCGTTACACGGTTTGCATAGGCATCCGCTTGGTTTTGCAATTGAATACGTTCCTGTTCAGCATCCTGAACGTCACGATATGCCGCCAAAGGTGATGTGCGTGCGACGACACCATCAATATTGGTCACTTCAACCATCGTTGCGGGCGGATCTGCGGCACCAAGGTTGATCCGCACGATGTTCACGCCACTGTCGTAGCTGTCCAATGTGCTTTGTGTCAGCTCTTGCATGCGCTGCTCAATGGAATCACGATCTTGGTTCAAGTTCGCCAATTCAGATTGCGCAATAATTTCACGCATCACCGATTCAGCCACGGCTGCAATCGTTTCTTCGGGTTCAGCCAAGTTGAACAAATACTGATCCGCACGGTTGATGTTCCAAACAACTTGGAAATCAATGTCGACGATGTTTTCGTCGCCAGTCAGCATCAAACCAGTATCGCCATCCAGCTGACGCAGAACTGCGGGGCTTTCAGACAATTCCTGTGGAACAGCATCTTCACCGATATTGATCGTTTGTTCCTGCGTGATTTGGATCACTTCGTAGGTCACAAGCGGCCAAGGCGCAAAGTTCAAACCAGGGCCACCGGTACACGGCTCGTTACATTCTCCCAAGAACAGCTCAACAGACTGTTCTTCCGGACGCACCGTGTAAAAGCTCGACATGGCCCAAAGCGCGACAGCGCCCAAAACAGCAATACCGATCATCCCACGTGACACTGCTGGGCCGCTTGGCCCGCCACCGGTTCCACCTGAACGACCGTTGCCATTGCCGCCGCCCATAAGGACACGCAATTGGTCTTTGGTCTTGTTTACGATCTCGTCAAATTCGGGGATTTGAGGTTCGTTGCTTGGGCGACGTCCGTCATCGCGTCCACCGCTTGGGCGGAACCGATCGTCGTCATCGTCCCCATTGTTGCCTCCGCCCCCCCAGGGGCCGCCATTATTTCCAGCCATTAAGCCTGTTTTCCCTTGTTGCTGCGGCCCTCCCTCGGGCCTCGGTTTATAAGTGTGCCTAAACGGCGTAAAATCAAGACGTCCGTACCGGATCGCGCATGGTAACCAGCTCTTCAGACATCGTCGGGTGCACCGCACATGTCTGATCGAATTGTTCTTTCGTTGCGCCCATCTTCACGGCGATCCCCGCAAGCTGGATCATCTCTCCCGCATGCGGCCCAACAATATGGCACCCCAACACAACGCGTGTCGCTTGGCTGACAACCAGTTTCATCAGCACCTTATCAGGACGCCCAGCAAATGACGACTGCATTGGTTTAAACGTCGTGGCATACACCTCGATCGCCTCTTGCTCGCGCGCGGCTTCTTCGGACAGACCAACTGTTCCCATTTCAGGCTGCGTGAAAATCGCAGACGGGATCAGCTCATGGTCAACCTTTGTTGGGTTACCTTTGAACACGGTTTCTACAAACGCCATGCCCTCGCGAATGGCGACTGGTGTCAGCTGCACACGGTCGGTCACGTCGCCCACTGCGTAAATGCTTGGCACTTTGGTCTGGCTGTAATCGTCCACCACAACCTCGCCACCGCGGCCCAGTTCAACGCCAACTGCTTCCAGTCCCAAACCATCTGTGTTGGGACGGCGGCCAGTGGCATACATAACGGCACCAAATACTTCGACCTTGCCATCCACGCCGGTCACTTCAACGCCACCATCGACCTTTTTCATCGACGCAACGTTGGACCCGAGACGCAAATCGATACCCTTTTCGATCATCTGTTCAGACACCAGCGTGCGGGCTTCGTTATCAAAGCCCCGCAAAATCTGTTCGCCGCGATAAAACTGCGTCGTCTTCACGCCCAACCCATTCAGAATACAGGCGAATTCGCTGGCAATATATCCGCCACCAACAACCAATATACTTTCGGGCATTTCATCCAGCAGGAAAATATCGTTGCTGGTGATCGCCAAATCGGACCCCTCAAATTCAGGCACCGATGGCCGCCCACCGACAGCAACTAAAATGTGTTTCGCACTTACGGTCGCGCCATCAGACAACGAAACCTCATGCGCGCCAGAAACAGTAGCTCGGGCATCATGAATGGTCACATCAGAATTGCCCAACAACCGGCGGTAAATCCCTTCAAGCCGTTCCAATTCTGCATGCAGCGGCGCACGTAATTTCGGCCAATCGAATGATCCATCCGGAACGTCCCAGCCATAGGCCCGCGCGTCCGCAAATGCGTGGCTGTATTCGGACGAAAACACCATCAATTTCTTTGGGACGCAGCCGCGAATAACGCAGGTTCCGCCCATCCGGAATTCTTCGGCTAAACCTACCTTGGCACCCGTTGCAGCGGCAACGCGAGCGGCACGCACGCCACCAGATCCGCCGCCAATAACAAACAAATCGTAGTCAAATTCAGACATCATCAGGCCTTTCGCAAAACGTGGCTCGACCATCGCACATCCTGCGCGGGCCGAAGTTTGGAAAAGGGTAAATCATAGCGCACCGACGAACACCACCCAAAGGGCACATAGGTTGGGCGTGTGCATTGCGTTATTTATGCGGGCTACTTTTGGCAACCATTCTAATCATTCAGATCCGCAAACAAGTTGTCGGTTTCGACAAAATCTACCTTCGATTCTTCAATCGATCCTTGATTAATATCGCGCACTTCAACGCGCCCATCGCCATAACCAATCACCACGACGTCGCAGATATCAATGAAAAGTCCATTCTCAACAACGCCCGGTATCTGATTGATAACCAAGGACAACTGCCGCGCCGCACCAATCCTATTCAGGTGCAAATCGAGAATGTGGTTACCCTCGTCCGTATAAAACGGCGCATCCCCATTCATCCGCAACGATACCTTGCGGCCAAGCACATCCATGCCAATCAATGTCTCTTCCACAAGGGTCTTGGTCGTCTGCCATCCAAACGGAACCACCTCGATTGGCAGCGGAAAATTCCCAAGTGTTTCAACAGATTTTGACGCATCCGCGATCACGATCATCTGATCACTCGCCGTGGCTACGATTTTTTCCTGCAACAACGACCCACCGCCGCCTTTGATCAGGTTCAAATTGCCGTCGTATTCATCCGCGCCATCAATCGCCACATCCAGCCAACGGGCTTCATCCAGCGAGATCACGTCAATTCCGACCTCGCGCGCCAAGGCGGCCGTGCGGGTTGAAGTCGGAATGCCTTTTATTTTCAGTCCTTCTTCGGCCACGCGTTCGCCCAAGCACCGGATCATCCATGCCGCTGTGGACCCGCTGCCGAGCCCGACTTTCATGCCGTCTTCAACATATCCGATTGCCTGTTTGGCGGCCACAAACTTGGCTTTGTCGATAGGTGAAAGGTCAGTTGGCATCACGATGCTCCGGCACAAAATTAGCGTTTGGACTGTTATACGCAAATGCAGACCATCGCGCGAGGGGGCAGTGTTTCAAATCCCACATTAATTTTTTGACACCAAACAGAAACGGCATCGTCTTCGCCCGCGTAAAACCATACCATCTGGTCGTTTTTGACCGTGCCATACTGCCCCTAGCCGACTATCAATTGAAGCAATTCAACAAGGAATCCCCATGTTCTTAAGCGTCTTCGACATGTTCAAGGTTGGTATCGGCCCATCGTCATCGCACACCATCGGTCCCATGGTCGCGGCGGGGCGCTTTTTGGATCACCTTCGCGCACAACCTTTTAAGGTCAACGGCTTACGCGCCTCTCTTCACGGATCATTGGCCTTTACAGGTGTCGGCCATGCAACTGACCGCGCGACAATCCTTGGGTTGGCTGGGTTTCGTGCGGACGATTATGACCCAGACAAGGCCGATACAGAACTCGCCCGCATCAAAACCGAAGGCACCGTTACCCCAACCGGCCTTGGCTCGCTCAATTTTGCCCCAGCCAATGACCTGACCTTCGATTTCGGCCCGGCGTTAGACGGTCACGCCAATGGAATGATCTTGATGGGCACTGACGCACAGGGTGATGTGGTCACGCAGGTCACCTATTATTCCATCGGCGGCGGATTTGTTTTGACCGCAGATGAACTCGCAGCAGGCGTCGACACAGAAGACGGGCCACCGGTTCCATACCCATTTAAGACCGCGACAGAAATGGTTGAAATGGCGAAGAAATCGAGCCTTACGATTGCAGGAATGAAGCGCAAAAATGAACTCAGCCGCGTTTCGGCTTCGTCTCTTGAAACAGGGCTCGACCGTGTTTGGCAAGTCATGAATTCTTGTATCGATCGCGGCCTGACAACCGACGGAATCTTACCCGGAGGGCTGTCGGTCAAACGCCGTGCACGTGCCATTCACGATGCCCTTAAAGCCGAAGCAGGCGTCAATATGACAGCCCCACATACAATCAATGATTGGATGTCCGCCTACGCCATGGCCGTTAACGAAGAAAACGCCGCCGGTGGGCAAGTCGTCACCGCCCCCACAAACGGGGCAGCCGGCGTTGTGCCTGCGACAATCCGCTATTACCTCGACCATGTGCCCAGCGCGCGACCCTCCCAGATCCCCGACTTCTTGTTAACCGCGGCTGCGATTGGCGGTTTGGTGAAATTCAACGCCTCGATCAGCGGTGCCGAAGCTGGGTGTCAGGCCGAAGTCGGCAGCGCAGCTGCCATGGCCGCCGCCGGGCTTTGTGCCGTATTGGGTGGAACCCCAGCCCAAATCGAAAACGCGGCAGAAATCGCGCTGGAACACCATCTTGGTATGACCTGCGATCCCGTCCGTGGGTTGGTGCAGGTGCCGTGTATCGAACGCAATGGTTTAGGCGCCATCAAGGCGGTGTCAGCCGCGTCTCTTGCCCTTCGCGGGGATGGCACACATTTGGTTCCGCTCGATGTTGCCATTGAAACTATGCGCCAAACCGGCGCGGACATGTCTGAAAAGTATAAGGAAACCGCGTTGGGTGGGTTGGCCGTAAACGTTCCGAATTGCTAAACTGCGTCCGATGCCAGCACCACACGGGGTGCCGTAATACGGCCTGCGGCGAGGTCTGCAAAAATCGCTGGCCCTTCTGTCATCGGCCGTATCAACGCCCAATCTAACGGCCCTAAACGTCCATCAAATGCAGCCGCCGCCGTATCGTGGAAATCAAGCGCCGAATAGGCCGTGGTGCACATCAACGTCACCTCTTGTTCCGACAATCTGCTTAGGTTCAACCCTTCGGCCCCTGCTGTTTGCCCGACAAGTCCAATCACGCCACCAGCGGCCACTTTCTCTGATGCAAGCGCACGCGACGCCTCGGTGCTCATAACATCAATGATGATGTCGAATTCCTGCGTCGTTTGGAACGTATCCTCAACCATCATGACATGGTCGATCCCTTGAGCATGCAAGGCCAACTGCGCGCCCACCGCGACGGCCCCTTTGCCAATAACCAATGCGGCGCGCCCCCTTGGGAAAGCACGACGCGACATTCGTGCAACGTGCCACCCCCGCGCCAGCGGGTCGACCAAGCAAGCCGCCGTAAAAGGAATGTCGTCTGGCAACGGAATGATATTACTGCTGGGCACTAAGACGTATTCGGCCAACCCCCCCGCTCCGGCAGGCGAAGACACCAAATGCCTTTCGTGGCAGAGGTTGGTTCGTCCAGACGAACAAGCAGAACACTCTCCACATGTCACCAACGGGTTCACAACCACGCGAGCCCCAACATTTTCACCACCGACAACGACACCCGCAATTTCATGCCCCAAAACCATCGGGCCCATAGCGTCGGCCTTTGGGTGCACATAACTCTGCAGATCTTTCTCACTGATACCGGCGGCAAGCACACGCACCAAAACCTGTGCCCCTGTCACAACAGGGTCAGGCAGGTTATCAAACCGCAACGCGTGCGGTGCATCTAAGACGAGTGCTTTCACGGGACCAATGGCCTTCTATCCAATCTACATCCTATCTAGCACACTGCGCGCATCCGCGTAGAGCAAAACCAGTAAATCTCGGTCAAGTTACCGTCATGTTCCCTGCCCTCCACAATATGTCGCATTCAGGGGTGCGTCCGGATGAAAAAGCCGCCAGTTTGAAAAAATGAACAGCACCTCAACTACAGATCGCATCCCACTAGGCATGGCATTGATCGTGGGCTTCTGCCTTACGGCTCCGCTTCTTGATGTTTGTGCCAAATTAGCCGCCGATGTTATCCCTGTCGGCCAGATCACAACCGCACGGTTTGCTGTGCAAACGGCGCTGATGTTGCCCGTGTGTTGGGCTATGGGGTTTGGCCTGCGGTTGCCCCGCACGCTGTGGTGGCTGATGGCGCTACGGGCGATCTTCTTGATCCTGTCGACCTATCTCATCATTGCGGCGTTACGGTTTATGCCGCTGGCGGATGCATTGGCGATTGTTTTTGTCGAACCGTTTATCATCCTCTTGTTCGGGAAATGGATGTTTGGCGAACTGGTTGGGCCGCGCCGGCTGTTTGCAGCCCTGATCGGGTTTTCGGGTTGCCTGCTCGTCATCCAGCCCAGTTTCGCAGCATTTGGGTATGTGGCCCTTCTTCCACTTGGCACCGCGGTAAGCTTTGCAGCCTATGTTCTGGTCACCCGATCACTGCGCGGGCGGCTACACCCCGTCGAGATGCAATTTCAAACAGGCCTTGTGGCGACCATTATGTTGGTCCCCCTTATGGCCCTGTCCAACGGCACCGGTTGGGACACGCTAGACCCTGTTTGGCCAACCGGCATCACGTGGGCCTTGTTGTTTGGCGTCGGGTTCTTCGCAACGCTGGCGCATATGATGATGACCTATGCCCTCACCATCGCCCCGGCTGCTACGCTTGCCCCGCTGCACTACCTCGAAATCATCACTGCCGCTGTCCTCGGGTATCTGGTGTTTGACGACATCCCTAACGGGCTCGCACTCTGGGGGATCGTGATCATTATGGTATCGGGTCTTTACGTTGTGCACCGCGAACGCGTGACGGCACGGGGTATACCCGCCCCAATCGAACCTCTCTAGACGTCGGGGCATCCCCGCCGTAGCGTGCCCCAATGGTAGACCGCCCCCTCCTTGGCATCATGCTTATGCTTGGTTTTTGTTTGCTCGCCCCCCTTGGCGATGCAACTGCCAAACTGCTGGGCGAGAACATTTCAGTCGGCTTTCTGGTGTTTGTGCGGTTCTGCATGCAGGCGCTCTTGTTACTGCCACTGGTCTGGTTTGCCGGTCACGCGATGCCGCGCGACAGGCGCCTCATCAAAATGACCGCCCTGCGCACTGCTTTGCACATATGTGGCGTCAGTATGATGTTCGCGTCGCTCCAGTTTTTGCCACTGGCCGATGCCATCGCCATCGCCTTTGTGATGCCCTTTATTATGTTGCTACTCGGCAAAGTGTTCCTGAAGGAAGAAGTCGGACCCCACAGGTTAGCCGCCTGCGCTGTGGGCTTCGTTGGCACCTTGTTGGTGGTACAGCCCAATTTCGCAAATGTGGGTGCCCCCGCGCTGTTGCCCGTTGGTGTGGCGATTATCTTTGCCTTGTTCATGTTGGTAACGCGCACCATCGCCAAAGATGTTGACCCGATCGGGATGCAGGCCCTGTCCGGCCTTATCGCCATCCCTATCCTTGCCATCTCTCTTTTGGCCTTCCCCAATATCCCTTTTTTCGAGGTGGCGGCCGTTGATGGCACCGACTGGGTATTGCTCGCCCTACTGGGCACCCTTGGCACCATGGCGCATCTTCTCATGACGTGGAGCCTCCGCTTCGCCCCGTCCGCCACTCTTGCTCCAATGCAGTATCTCGAAATCCCGATTGGGACCGTTATTGGTTATTTTGTCTTTCGGGACCTGCCCAACGGCATGGCTGCCATTGGCATCGCAATCACCATTGCGGCAGGGCTCTATGTTATCCTGCGCGAACAGGCCATTGCGCGGCGCAGCGCGACATCGCCTGAACAGTAACCTCAAACGCCGTGCGTGGCAGGATAAGCATCATCTTGGGCGCATCCGGCGTTAACGTGACCGGCCCCACGTCTGGCCCCAATGCCTTGTTCAACGTTCCAATCTGCCCATCCGGCGCAAACCGCAATCCGTTGGTGGCCCAGCGCAATCCGGTGCTGTCACACGCAACCGCTCCCATAGGGAATAATGACACGGCTGTTTCAGTCGGCAAATCAAGGGTGATCTGTGGCGGGCATAACAGGGTTATTGTGTCCTCGCCGATCAGAATGCACCTTCGATCTGGGTAGCGGGCCAAAACCGCCATTGATCCCAACTCATGGTCAATCCGTGCTCCGCTAAATCCAACCCCTAAAACCAGCGGCGTCGCAGTATGGCGCAATGCTTTGTCAAAGTCCGTGCTGTCTTGTTCAGCGATCTTATGCGCCACATCTGCATATTCCGACAGCGCCTGTGCGCTAACCGAATCCATATCTCCAATTACGGCAGACGGCTGCAGCCTCTCACGTAGTGCGGTATCAGCCCCACCATCCGCACAGACCACGGTTTCGCCCCATTTTAACGCCATAGAAAGGGCACCCGGTGCAGGTTTGGCCCCGCCAATTAAGGTAATTGGCAGTCCACTTGAAACAATCGTCTTAATCACGTTTGATTACCCTTAATTTGGAAACGCGCCTTATTCCGGACACGAAATAATACTCAAGATAACGCACTATCGTTCCGAATTGCGAACCAATTGATGGTAAATATACCCTCAAAGGTTTGAGTAGAAAGCGAGCAAAACATGGTTGGAACAAGCAAAATTCTTACCGTCTCATACGGCACCTTCTCGTGCACCCTTGAAGGATTCGATGATTCCTTCAACACGATGAAGGCAATTGCGGAGTATTTCCGCGGTCTTGCCGCAGATGATCGGTATTTCGGGGCAGAACCCCCGACCCCTGACGCAGAACTTTTGGCAAAAATTGCCGAACGTGAAATTTCGCGCCGCGTGGATGCGCGCATGGACGATGATGGCATCGTGCTGCGCGCTGCAGCCCTGTCCGACCAATCCGCAAAAGATGACGCTCAAGCGAAGGCAGACGAGGAAGCAGCCGCCGCTGAAAAAGCCGCCACAGCTGAACGCCGTGCAGCCAAGCGGGCTGAAAAAGCTGCAAAGGCCGAAGAGCGCGAAAAGATAAAAGCTGAAAAAGCCGCCGCAAAGGCGAAAGCCGAGGCTCAAAAGGCTAAAGAAAAAGCCAAAGCCGACGCGGAAAAAGCGAAGGCCGCAGCCGAGAAAGCCAAAGCTGATGCTGAGAAAGCGGAAGCTAAGGCAAAGGCCGACGCTGAAAAGGCCGCTCAAAAAGCCGAAGCGAAGGCGAAAGCAGAAGCGAAAGCAGACGAGAAAGCGAAAGCTGAGGAAGAAGCCGCTGAAAAAGCTACAGCCGAAGACGCCGCCGCTAAGGCAAAGGCCGACGCTCAGGACGCTGAAGCTAAAGCGAAGGCTGCAGCCGAAAAAGTAGAGGCTGAAGCAAAAGCGAAAGCCGAAAAAGCTGAAGCGAAGGCAAAAGCGAAAGCTGAAAAGGCCAAAGCCGAAAAAGAAGCCACCGAAGCCGAAGCATCTGCAGATGTCGCAGAAATGGAAACCGGAGCTGACGTTGAAGAGAACGCGGAATTCGAAGCGCCTTCTTCACCGCTCGCGGCGGACGAACCTGCCCTCGCCCCTTCCGCGGAAGCGACCGAAGTTCCTGCGCACCCGGACGCTGATAGCGTTGCAGCTAAACTACAGCGCATTCGCGCAGTCGTTGGCGCAAATGACTCTCCAGTCTCGGACGATCTGTCAGACCAGTTCTTGCCACAGTCGGACACACCCGATGTTGCAGACATTCCTGACAACACAGATCCGGTCGCAGAATTTGATGGCCTTGAAGCCGAGATCAAAGAAATGGATTCGGGTTCGGAAAACATCGACCGTAACACACCTGAGGCCAACAGCCCTGACATGATCGCGCGCGTTATGGCGCGTCAATCAGAAACGACTGACGCAGACATCAACGAGGACACAGCAGTGGGCACGCCAATTGCGCGTGTAACCCGTATGAAACGCGCCGATTTCGAAGCTGCTGAGGCTGAGAAAGAAGCGATGGCTGCAATTCTCGAAGATACATCTGACGACGTGAACGGGCCAAACCTCGGCCTGCTTGATGGCGCAGACGACCTTGATGAATACCTTGAAGACACCGATATCGCGTCTTCCGGCATTGATATGGTCGAAGACATGGAAATGGCTGCTGATCTTCAAGATAGCTTGGAAGACGCACCAATCGCAGCAACAGAAGAAACCGCTGTTGATGACGTCTCATCGATCCTCAACGCAGTGTCTAACACTGTTGCCGGTGCCGAAGCTGCTGACATAGCACCAAACGACATCGAAACCCTCGACACTCCGTCGGACAACACCAAAACGCATAGCTTCATGGACCAGGCCGAAGGCGTGGACGACTCTGCGCTGGACCGCCTGATGTCGGAAACCGATGCGCAAATGCAAGAACCCGAAGGCAGCCGCCGTCGTGATACAATCGCGCACCTAAAGGCAGCTGTCGCCGCCAAAGAAGCAGCCCGTCAGGTCGGGGAAGATGATGACGATGGTCACGATACTGAAAACGCCTTCCGCGACGACCTTACCGAGGTCACACCAGAAGGCACCCCACGGCCACGTCCCGTCGTTCGCAGCACGACCCGCACGGAACGTCCTCGTCCAGCCCCGCTAAAACTGGTTGCGGCACAACGTGTGGACGTTTCAGAGACCACACAGCGTGACGCTCCTGTCATGCCGCGTCGTGTAACAGCGCAGCGGAACACAACATCAGATCAAAACGCCCGCTCCTTCGAAGACTTCGCAGACAAAATGGGGGCCCGTGATTTACCAGACCTGCTCGAAGCAGCTGCTGCATATACGGCCTTCGTTGAAGGGGCTGATGAATTCTCGCGCCCACAAATCCTGCGTCGTGCACGATCCGTGGCGAGCGACGACTTCAACCGCGAAGACGGTTTGCGCAGCTTCGCAGACCTTCTAAACGCCGGACGCATTACCGAAGTCCGCAATGGTCGCTTTCAAGTCGCAGATGACAGCCGGTTCAACCCAGAACGCGCTGCCAGCTAAACGGCACACAACAACAAAAAACGGCGTCTGGTCCTCCAGGCGCCGTTTTGCATTGTAAAACCATCAAATGCCGTCCACCGGGATTGGCTCACCGAACCGCGATCTCCAGCAAAAACAGCGCCGCGCAGCGGCACCGTTTCCCTACTCAATTCAGGCGTCAGGGTCTGCTTGCCCCACACCCTTGAAGACAAATTTAAACGGAAACGCCCACAATACGCCAAGACCAACGTAGATACCCAATTCGGCCCACAAAGGCGGACGAACCATCGGATCCGGATACAACAGGTTCAAAATTGTCACCGCCGACACGATGTACACCGGCAATCCCACCAATAGGATCACCAGCGACCAACGTTTCCTTGCTTTCAGCGACAACGCCATCTGTTTTCCTTAGTCCGCAAACGGGTCAGTGACCAAAATCGTGTCTTCGCGTTCTGGTGACGTCGACACCAGCGCGACAGGGCATTCGATTAGCTCTTCGACGCGACGAACGTACTTAATCGCCTGCGCCGGAAGCTGCGCCCAAGACCGCGCACCTTCGGTGCTCTCTGACCAGCCTTCCATTTCTTCATAGATCGGCGTGCAACGGGCTTGCGCATCCGCCGCCGTCGGCAGGTAATCCAAACGTTCACCGTCCAGATCATAGCCAACACAAATCTTCAGTGTTTCGAAACCGTCCAAAACATCCAGCTTTGTCAGGCAGATACCGGAAATACCTGATGTCGCACATGTTTGGCGCAACAGGGCCGCGTCAAACCAACCACAGCGACGTTTGCGCCCTGTCGTAGTGCCAAACTCATGGCCACGTTCGCCAAGACGTTGACCATCCTCATCATCCAGCTCTGTTGGGAATGGTCCCTCACCCACACGGGTGGTGTAGGCTTTCACAATACCCAGAACGTAATCAATCGCCGTTGGCCCAAGACCAACACCAGTGGCCGCTTGGCCCGCAATCACGTTGGACGACGTCACAAATGGGTAGGTCCCGAAATCAATATCCAGCAACGCACCCTGCGCGCCTTCAAACAAGATCCGTTTGCCCGCTTTGCGTTTCTCGGCCAGCACTTTCCAGACCGGCGCGGCGTATGGCAAAATCTTCGGCGCTATCTCTTGCAACTGCGCAATCAACGCATCGCGGTCGATCTCGTCAAACCCAAGACCTTTGCGCAACGGATTGTGGTGCTGCAGTGCACGGTCAACACGGGCTTCCAATGTCGCAGCATCCGCCAGATCCGCCACGCGAATGGAACGGCGACCTACCTTATCTTCATACGCTGGCCCAATACCACGACCCGTTGTACCAATCTTGGTACCCTTAGATGCCGCCTCTTCGCGCACACGATCAAGTTCCCCGTGGATCGGCAAAATCAGCGGCGTGTTCTCTGCAATCATCAGGTTGTCTGGATTGATCTCAACGCCCTGCGCTTCAATCGTCGCAATCTCTTTCATCAGGTGCCAAGGGTCTAATACGACCCCGTTGCCGATGACCGACAGCTTACCACCGCGCACAACGCCAGATGGCAGTGCGTGCAATTTGTAGACCTTACTATCAATGACCAACGTGTGGCCCGCGTTGTGCCCGCCCTGAAAACGCGCGATCACATCCGCACGTTCCGACAGCCAGTCCACGATTTTACCTTTGCCTTCGTCGCCCCATTGCGCACCGACAACAACCACATTCGCCATTTTGATCCCCTCAGGTCAGAGTAAGGTTTGAAAACCCGTGCCCCTCTTAGGGCATCATGCACCGGTGTGAAAGCGGACATTTTAGCGATCCACTGGACAGAGTGCACAACGCCCGTCATCTTGCCCCAAAACAACAGACCCCGAGGACGATCATGAGCGGTTTTGCATTGCGTTGGCTATTTGCCTTCATCCTATTGGCAGCCACCTACAACCCCACACAATGGAACTACACGTCGTGGGTGATGGAAAATGGCGCAGAAAACCTTTCAATCGCAGTGCTTTGCGGGCTGGTTCTGATCATCGGCTACATCATTTACATGCGCGCGACGATGCGATCTATTGGTGTAATCGGCATGGCGCTGGTGTTGGGCCTTGTGGGCGCAATGCTCTGGGTCGCCTACGATCTGGGGTGGCTCAATTTTGAAAACCAAACCGCCAACACATGGATCGGCCTTATCGCGATGTCTATCGTTCTGGGAATCGGTCTGTCCTGGTCCCACGTCCGCCGCCGCCTGTCTGGTCAGGCAGATATGGATGATGTGGATGAGTGAAGGGTCAATTTAGATGACTTTAGCCGCGAAGTAATTCCTAAAATATGTGTGTTTTGGGGCAGATCGATAGAGGAGTTTTAAATGGCCAGTATTAAGGATCGCTTCTTGTTTCCGAAATTACGAAAACTGACATCACAATTTGAACAACTCGGCGCACCTAATGCCGAGTCTTGGGCGAAATCTCAGCTTCGCGAGGGATTTGACCAGATTTCACGGGCGACAATGTTAAGGTTTTTCGCTGATAAAACAGTTGAAAATGGTAAAGTACCTCAATATTTTCGCGACGCGGAATCCGTAACAGCGCATGTAAAAAATGCAGTCGATCAAATAGACAAAGCAGGACTAACTGACGAAGTCGAAATCGTACTGAAGTTGGCGTTATTCAATGCGATGTCTGATGTGATGGTTGTTTTAGATGGGAATGCAGCAATCGAAAACAACCCTGAAGACATAGAAATTGGCCTATACAAACTAGACAGCGAATTCAGTCCAGAAACACAGATTGTCGCACTCCACGAAAGTTGGAGCGAATTCGCTGCTGAGTTTCTGGGTAAGGATGTAATAAAGCATTACTGATTAGCTCCGCATCCGTGTTTCCTGCCAACCTTCACTTCCTACAGGGCCGGAGGTGAGATCGCTTGGGCTCTGAAACTTGCTCCCGTAGCTATTAATTCCTCGATAGTATTCTTCACTTCACCCCTAACGTTGCGACATGCTTCGACAAAGAGACCTCAAACTCTTCCGCGTATAGCCTTCAATTCCCGCTCGACTAACTTTGGAGCAAGGCTACTAATCCTGACTTTCAGGGGTTGCGATGCCCCCCTTTCGCTTCTAGATACCCCCTGTCCAACCGTCAAAGGCCCGTTCTATGGAAAATGTCGTTCTTGTCGTCCACCTCTTGCTCGCACTGTCGTTGATTGGCGTTGTGCTTTTGCAGCGGTCTGAAGGCGGCGGCCTTGGAATTGGCGGCGGCGGCGGTGGATCCCAAGGTGGGCGTCCAGCAGCGACAGCCCTTGGTAAGGTCACTTGGGGGCTCGCGGCGCTGTTCATTTGTACGTCTATCGCGCTGACAATCCTGTCCGCTCAATCCGCAAACGACGCATCCGTCGTAGACGGTGACGGCCTGTTGCCACCAGCGGCAGAAAACACAGATGCACCAAGCGCGGGCGACAGCCTGTTGCCACCATCTGTGGACACTCCAGCAGACGAACCGCTGGTTCCAGACGCTGACTAAACCACTACCTGTTGCGGGCTAAAGGCCCGTACCACCACGATATTGCGTTTTTAACGCCTCTTTCGGGATGGATTGGTTGCGTCGGACATGCGAATCCGGTTAGACTTAAATCCCGTGATACATGCTATCCGGCGCTTTGCTTCGGGCAGTATTCCTAACAATAATTTCGGCCCAAACGGGCCAATCACGGGGGTTACCTTAGCCTATGGCGCGTTACGTATTTATCACTGGCGGTGTTGTGTCTTCACTTGGCAAAGGCTTGGCATCAGCCGCCTTAGGCTCACTTTTACAGGCTCGCGGTTTTTCGGTGCGCTTGCGCAAGTTAGACCCCTATCTCAACGTTGATCCGGGCACGATGTCCCCGTTTGAGCACGGCGAAGTTTTCGTCACGGATGATGGCGCAGAAACCGACCTCGACCTTGGTCACTACGAACGGTTCACCGGCGTCCCTGCCCGCATGACCGATTCCGTCTCTTCTGGGCGCGTCTATTCCAACGTTTTGGAAAAAGAACGCCGTGGCGATTATCTCGGGAAAACCATTCAGGTGGTCCCGCACGTTACCAACGAAATCAAAGACTTCTTACATGTGGGCGACGACGAGGTCGATTTCATGCTCTGCGAAATCGGCGGTACAGTGGGCGACATCGAAGGCCTGCCGTTTTTCGAAGCCATCCGTCAGTTCAGCCACGACAAACCCCGCGGCGAATGTATCTTTATGCACCTGACATTGCTGCCCTATCTGGCCGCATCTGGTGAGTTGAAAACCAAACCGACCCAGCACAGCGTTAAAGAACTGCAATCCATCGGCATCGCGCCCGATGTGTTGGTCTGCCGGTCAGAACAGCCCATCCCAGAACGTGAACGCGAAAAGATCGCGCTGTTCTGTAACGTGCGCAAAGAGGCCGTCGTCGCCGCGTATGACCTCAAATCTATCTATGAAGCGCCACTGGCCTACCACGAACAGGGTCTTGATCAAGCGGTCCTAGATGCATTCGGTATCACCCCTGCCCCAAAACCTGACCTGCGGGTGTGGGAAGACGTCAAAGACCGTATTCACAACACAGACGGTGAAGTGAACATCGCCATCGTTGGTAAATATACCCAGCTTGAAGACGCCTATAAATCCATCAAAGAGGCCTTGATCCACGGCGGCATGCACAACCGCGTTAAGGTCAACGTGTCTTGGGTCGATTCCGAAGTGTTTGATAGCGGCGATGCTGCTCCGCACCTTGAAGGGTATCACGCCATTCTGGTGCCCGGCGGGTTTGGCGAACGCGGCACTGAGGGCAAAATCAAAGCCGCAGAATTCGCACGTACCCGTAAAATTCCGTACCTTGGCATCTGTCTAGGTATGCAAATGGCCGTCATCGAAGCCGCCCGCAACGTGGCCGGAATCACCGAAGCGGGGTCCGAAGAATTTGACCACGAGGCTGGTAAAAAACGTTTCGAACCGGTTGTTTACCACCTTAAGGAATGGGTGCAGGGCAACACCGCCGTGCGCCGCAAAGCAGACGACGACAAAGGCGGCACCATGCGTCTGGGGTCCTATGATGCAACCCTGACCGAAGGCACGAAAGTCGCCGAAGTTTATGGCGGTACAGCCATCGAAGAACGCCACCGCCACCGTTATGAAGTCGACATCAAGTACCGTGAAAAGCTGGAAACTGCGGGTCTGTGTTTCTCGGGCATGTCACCCGACGGCAAGCTGCCAGAAATCGTGGAATGGACAGACCACCCATGGTTCATCGGTGTTCAGTTCCACCCAGAACTGAAATCCAAACCCTTTGAACCCCACCCATTGTTTGCCGATTTCGTCCGCGCAGCGGTGGAGACATCGCGGTTGGTCTAACGCCATGTTGTCCTATCAACACCTTTTCCACGCTGGCAATTTGGCAGATGTGCACAAGCACGCCGCGCTGGCGTGGGTGCTGGATTACATGACCCGCAAAGACAAACCACTGACCTACGTGGAAACCCACGGCGGTCGTGGGCTTTACGACCTGACCGCGGATGAAGCCATAAAAACCGGCGAATCCGACGTCGGGATCAAGGCTGTCGCGCGTTGGTTCGATGGCACGCCCTACGGCGATACTGTGGAAGCCTGCCGCGCAGAACATGGGCCCAACGCCTACCCAGGGTCCCCGTGGATCGCATCCCGCCTTCTGCGGGGCGACGATGTTTTGCATGTGGCCGAACTTCATCCGCAAGAACACGACGCCCTCAAACAGGCGGTCCCCGCTGCCCATATCAACCACCGTGACGGGTTTGATATGGCCTATTCGGTGTGCCCGCCAACGCCCCGCCGTGGGTTGTTGGTCGTCGACCCGTCCTATGAGGTAAAAGACGAATACACAGCCGTTCCCCAACATCTGGCAAAGATCGCCAAAAGCTGGCCCGTTGGCGTTTTGTTTTTGTGGTATCCAATTCTGACAGATGCGCGTCATAAGGGCATGCTGCGCACCCTCGCACAAAAATTCCCCGATGGTTTGCGCCACGAGGTCCAGTTCCCCCCTGCACGCGATGGCCACCGCATGGTCGGCTCTGGCCTATTTGTGGTGAACCCACCGTGGGGCCTGCAAACGATGCTTGACCAGTTGGGGTCGAAATTCTCCGCACTTTGAGTCTTGCTCAAAAACGATTGCTGCCTAAGATAGCCATATGTTTGACCGTATAATTGCTCGCCTCCGTTCGGGGCCATCCGACCTCACACCAATGCCCGAAGCCGATGCACGGCATGCGCTTGGCGCATTGTTGGTGCGTGTCGCCAAGGCCGATGGGGCCTATCTGTTTCAGGAAATCGAAGAGATCGACCACTTGCTCGCCGATCTTTATTCTTTGAATGCCATAGATGCCGCACGCATGCGGGCTGAATGCGAAAAACTAGAAGTCGCAATGCCGGACACAAGCGAACTGGCCGATATTCTGAGTGCATCCGTGTCTGACGAAGACCGCGACTTGTTCGTTTCTGCGCTTTGGAAGGTGGCCGACGCAGACGGCCAACGCCATGAAACCGAACAAAACGTCGTGGCGATTGCCAGCCAAACGTTCGGCATGGCCCCCGAAGACGCAGCGGCCCTGCGCACTTAACTGCACCATTCCTTTGTCTGTCTGGGGTTGGCCTTTGGCACTGCCCTGCCTATATCGGTTTTATGTTTGCTGATCTCTTTAAGCGTCTGACCGCTCCCGACCCAGAACAACTTTCCGATGCCGATGCCCGCGTGGCCCTTGGCGCCCTGCTGGTGCGTATTGCACGGGCAGATGGTGCCTATGAAGCGGACGAGATCGACCAGATCGATGCGGTTTTGCAAGCCCGTTACGGGTTGTCACCTGCCGATGCGCAATCCCTGCGCGCGCAATGTGAAACCGCCGAAGCAGAAGCGCCAGACACTGTACGGTTCACCCGCGCCATCAAAGATGCCGTTGCCTATGAAGACCGCGAAGGGGTGATCGAATCCCTTTGGTCTGTTGTGCTTGCTGACGGTGTGCGCGACCAATCCGAAGACGCACTGCTGCGCATGGTCGCCCCCTTATTGGGTGTCACCGACCAAGACAGCCACAAAGCCCGCCAACGAGTGATGTCCACCAAATGATCGCCAGCCTGCCCATGTATGACCGCCCTGAAAATCGGGCGGCCCATAATGCATTCTGGACCGCTTTTCGCGACACATTGGGCTATGGCCCAGCCACATTGGAACGCGCAATCGCCTATGATGCCACTTGGGCGCACCCTGATTTGCTGTTGGGGCAAATTTGCAACCTCCCCTACCGTTCAGCGTTCAAAGACCGGTTGGTGAGGATCGCATGTGGCGACCACCAGCTGCCGGACACCCCGGCAGGCTATTACCATTCCGTGTTCGTCGTACGCGCCCAAGACGCTGACCGCGGCCTCGCCCCCGCCTGCCTTGGCCGGTTTGCATATAACGATGCCTTGTCCCAATCCGGTTGGGGTGCGCCCCTTGCCCGGATCACCGAACAAGGCCTTCAATTTCACAGCACCCTGCAAACGGGCGCTCATGTAGAAAGCATGCGTGCCATCGTCGAAAACCGCGCCGATCTGGCCGCGATTGACGCCGTTACATGGGACATGTTGTGCAAATGGGAACCCGCCGCGAAAGACCTGCGGGTTATCGGCCGCACTGGGCTGTCCCCGTCCATGACGTTCGTTACGACCAAACATCACGACCCCGCGCAGCTGCGCACCGCTTTGGATGCAGCAATTACCGCCCTTTCGCCCCAAAACCGCGATGACATGCGCCTATACGGCCTGAAAACGCTTCCTGATCAGGCATATGACATTCCGCTGGCCCCAGCGCCAACGCGACCGTTGCAATTGGCGAAAAACTAAGCCCTAACTACATGATCATTCAAATAGAGGCCCCATGACTGATCCTGTTATCGAAATCCGCAACCTTCACAAATCCTATGGCGACCTGGAGGTTTTGAAGGGTGTCGACATCACTGCGCCCCAAGGGCACGTGATCAGCCTGATCGGGTCTTCGGGATCTGGTAAATCTACGCTTCTGCGCTGTGCCAATCTGTTGGAAGACAGCCAGCAAGGCGACATCTTGTTCAATGGTGAACCGGTGGTCTGGAAAGGCAAAGGCGCAAACCGCCAACCCGGCGACCGTGCTCAAATGATCCGCATCCGCACAAACCTGTCGATGGTGTTTCAACAGTTCAACCTCTGGTCCCATATGACCATTCTGGAAAACGTGATGGAAGCCCCCGTTACGGTCCTCAAACGCGACAAAGCCGAAGTAGAAGAAAGCGCGCGCCGCTACCTAGATAAGGTGGGAATTGGCGACAAATGCGATGTCTACCCGGCACAACTGTCAGGCGGCCAGCAACAACGAGCCGCCATCGCGCGTGGCCTATGCATGGAACCAAAGGCCCTTCTCTTTGACGAACCCACATCCGCGCTCGACCCCGAACTGGAACAAGAGGTGGTCAAGGTTATCAAAGATCTCGCAGCCGAAGGGCGCACCATGTTGGTCGTGACCCACGATATGAAAATGGCCCGCGACATCTCGGATCATGTCGTCTTCCTCCACCAAGGATTGATCGAAGAACAAGGCCCACCCGCTGAACTTTTCGGCGCACCTAAATCCGAGCGGCTGCGCGGTTTCCTTTCCGTCACGCAAACAGTCTAACCCATTGCCTTTCTTGACCATGCGGTCAATCCTACGCGGCAGTTAAACGGCCATGTGAGTCGTTCCCAACAGGAGAGAAAAATGAAAAACCTGATCATGACATCCGCCGCCCTTGCGTTGACCGCTGGTATGGCATTGGCCGATGGCCATTCCGTTGTCCGTATGGGCACCGAAGGTGCATACGCACCATGGAACTTCCTTAACGACGCTGGCGAAGTCGATGGCTTTGAACGTGAACTCGGCGACGAGCTGTGCGCACGCGCCGAGTTGACCTGCGAATGGGTCACCAACGAATGGGACAGCATCATCCCGAACCTCGTGTCCGGCAACTACGACACAATCATCGCAGGCATGTCCATCACGGATGAGCGCGACGAAGTGATTGACTTCACACAAGAATACACGCCAGCCGACCCAACATCTTTCGCGGCCTTGTCCACAGACGTTGATCCTGCCGCTGGTGTTGTTGCAGCACAAACAGGCACCATCCAAGCTGCCTACATTGCTGACCAAGGTTGGACACTTGTTGAATTCGCAACACCAGAAGAAACGCTGGCAGCCGTTCGCGCAGGCGAAGCAGATGCCGTCTTCGCTGACGATTCCTTCTTGGCGGCAGCGCTGGAAGGCCAAGAAGAATTGGTCATGCTCGAACAGCAGGTCACATTGGGTGGCGGTGTCGGCATGGGCATCCGCGAAAGCGACACAGAGCTGAAAGACGCGTTCAATGCGGCCATCACATCCATGAAAGAAGATGGATCCCTGAACGCATTGATCGAAAAATGGGAAGTGGCCTCCACTTTCGAATAACTTAATCTTCGTGTCTCGCCCTGTTTCGGGGCGGGGCACATCTTTACGAACCAGAGGCCCGTCATCTTCAGTTTTTGCACCGACCCAAGCACCCTAGAAACCTTCCAGTGGATGGCCTGTTATCTGACAACCGGCAAGCACATGGGGTTCTATGTGTCCTTTGGAACGGTCCTGTTGTTGTTGGCCATCACCGCGCCACTGGCACTGTCGTTCGGCTTTGGTGGCGCCATGGCGGCCCGCAGCCCCTTTGCGCCTCTGTCATGGTTGGGCAAAACCTATATCGCCATCGTGCGCGGCGTACCTGATATTGCGTTTTTCTTGTTTTTTGTCATCGCGTTAGACCAAGGCATTGAAGTGCTGCGGCACTACGCCAAATGCCCCGACTGGCCCGATACCATCCGCCAAGGCAACGACTTTATCGTGTGCCAACAGGCAAAAATGCCGCTTGGGGCTGCGCCACAATGGGTCCATGAAACTTATGGCTTCATGATCGCGGTGTTCACCTTTGCCATCGTGTTCGGGGCCTTTGCAGCTAACGTCATTTTCGGTGCCATGCGGGCTGTTCCGAAGGCACAGCTTGAAACCGCCGAAGCCTACGGCATGACCCGCCGCCAAACATTCTGGCGCATCGTCGTTCCGCAAATGTGGGTTTATGCACTGCCGGGCCTTGGGAACCTTTGGATGGTCCTTATCAAAGCCACCCCCCTGCTGTTCCTGCTTGGCGTCGAAGACATCGTCTATTGGGCACGTGAACTTGGCGGCACCAAAACCCCACGCTTCACCGATTACCCGCACGGGGACTGGCGCATGTGGTATTTCCTCGTGCTGCTGGTGTTCTACCTCGGCTTTACCCGCGTTTCTGAAATCGTGCTCGACCGCATCATGCGGCGCCTCACCAAAGGCCAAGCAACCGCCGCTGGCGAAGCCCAACGAAAGGCGGCCGCGTGATGGAAGACTGCATTCAAACAATATCCGACTACGCCTTCCGATCCATCGGGTTTGGCGAACGTATTTTGCCCCGCGAAGGGTTTACACTGTGCCAACAGTTCACTCTGATCGGATCTGGCATGATCTGGAATGTCTACTTCGGCGTCGTTGCCCTAGTGACTGGGTTCTTTTTGGCAACAGCCGTGGCCGTGGGCAAAGCATCAGACAATCGCATCATCCATAAACTCAGCGCTTGGTTCATCTTTTTGTTCCGTGGCTCGCCGCTGTTTATCCAGTTCTTTTTTGCCTACTTCTTTTTCCTATCACTCAAAGGCCAATACGCCTTTTTCGACCCGTTCACCGCTGCTTGGCTTGGTGCATTGATCGTGCTGTTTCTCAATACATCCGCCTACACAGGCGAGATATTTTACGGCGCGCTTCAATCCATCCCCAAAGGCGACATCGAAGCCGCCGACGCCTACGGCCTATCCGGCTGGCCACGGTTTCGCCGCGTGATCTGGCCCACCATGTTGCGTCTGGCATGGCCCGCCTACACGAACGAAGGTATCTTCCTGTTTCACTCCACGACCTTGGTGTTTTTCAGCGGTTTCCCCGCATGGCAACAACGGGGCGACGCCCTATACTATGCCAGCTTCTTTGCTGACAAAACGTTCAACCCTTTCGTGCCCTACCCGATTTTGGCGTTTTATTTCATCTTGCTAACGCTGTTGATCATCACAATCATGGGCCGCATCGGAACCCGACTAAACCGCCACCTGCCCCAAGACGCCAAACCAAAGTTCCGTTTCCGCCCTCAAATCATCCGGTGATGTTCCATGTCATGGCTCCATGAAAACCCCGACATCAAAACCATTCGTGTTGCCGCGTCTGACCTAAACGGCGTCGCGCGCGGCAAACGCATTCCGTCGCGGTTTGCGCAAAAAATCGAAGACGACGGAACGCGCTTTCCATTGTCTGTCCTCAACCTCGATATCTGGGGCGAAGACATCGACGACAGCCCGCTGGTGTTCGAAGCAGGTGACCCCGATGGCGTCTGCCTGCCGACAGATCGTGGGTTTATGCCCATGCCGTGGCTCGACAGCCCGTCCGCGTTGTTACCGATGTGGATGTTTCGCGAAGACGGCAGCCCCTTCACCGGCGACCCGCGCCATGCTCTTGCTGCCGTCCTCAAACGTTATGCGGACCGTGGCCTAACCCCGATCGTCGGAACTGAGCTGGAATTCTATCTGGTGGATGACAGCGGCAAAGACCTGCGCGTTGTCCCCTCGCCACGTTCTGGCAAACGCCGCCCCGGTGCCGAAATCCTATCCCTGCGCGCCCTTGATGCCTTTGATACCTTTTTTACGGCCCTTTATGACGGTGCCGAAGCCATGGACATCCCCGCCGAAAGCGCGATTTCCGAAGCGGGCCTTGGCCAGTTCGAGATTAACCTGTCCCACGGCCCCGCTATGAAAGCCGCAGATGATGCATGGCTGTTTAAACTGCTGGTGCGCGGTTTGGCCCGACAGCACGGGTTCGCGGCGTCCTTTATGGCAAAACCCTATCCTGAATATTCCGGCAACGGCATGCATGTGCATTTCTCGGTGTTGGACAGTGATGGAAACAACATTTTTGACAATGGCGGGCCAGAGGGCACAGATACCCTGCATCACGCCATTGCGGGCTGCATGAATGCCCTCAAACCCAGCGCCTTGATCATGGCCCCACACGGCAATTCATACGACCGACTGGTCCCCAACGCCCATGCGCCCACATCCATCTGTTGGGCCTATGAAAACCGCACCGCCGCCGTCCGCGTTCCTGGTGGGCACCACAAGGGCCGTCGCATCGAACACCGTGTCGCTGGGGGTGACGTAAACCCCTACCTCATGCTCGCCGCTATTCTGGGTGCCGCCCTTACCGGTATCGAAGACGCGCAAATGCCACCTGCGCCCATCACCGGAAACGCCTACGATCAACGCCTGCCGCAATTGCCAGGCGATTGGGCCACCGCGATTGACCTCTTTGAAAACGACCCGCAAATCGCGCGGATTTTTCCAGCCGAACTCATTCGCAATCTGGTGGCCACAAAACGCCAAGAACACCAAGCCTTCGCCGATCTCAGCCCCGAAGAACGCATCGATCTGTACCTCGACACGGTCTAACGTCTCGCTCCTTGTGTGGCGCGCCATGCCGGACTAATGTGAACCAAACCACAAACATCGGTGCTTCATGAAAATCGGAATTCTGCAAACTGGCCACGCTCCGGACGAGGTCCGTGACGAATTGGGCGACGTAAACACCTTCTTTATGCGCCTGCTCGATGGTCAAGATTTTTCCTTCGAAACATACGCTGTCGTTGATGACGCATTCCCGGATTCCCCAACCGACTGCGATGGTTGGCTGATCACTGGGTCCAAACACGGCGCGTACGAAGACCTGCCGTGGATCGGCCAGCTCGAAACCTTGATCCGCGACATCTACGCGACCGCGCGCCCCCTTGTCGGCATCTGTTTTGGCCACCAAATCATCGCACAGGCCTTGGGCGGGAAGGTCGAAAAATTCGATGGCGGTTGGGCCGTTGGCCGCCAAACCTACGACTGGCAGGGCGAACAGGTGTCCCTGAATGCATGGCACCAAGATCAGGTCGTTCAGCGCCCTGAAAACGCAACACCCCTTGCCTGCAACGATTTTTGCGAAAACGCTGCACTGGTTTACGACAACCGCGTCTTTACTTTGCAAGCCCATCCTGAATTTGGCGACCCAATGATCGATGGGCTAATTCAGGCGCGCGCTGGCACTGTGCCACCTGCATTGATCGAAACCGCGAAATCCAACTTGGGCAAAGACAACGACAATTTGCGGCTGGCCAAACAAATTGGAACCTTTTTCAAGGAACAACGCATATGAGCTGGACCAAAAAAATTCCCCAACCGGCCCGCGACTACCTAGATGCGAACCGTCTAGACGAAGTCGAATGCATGATCTCTGATTTGCCCGGAATCGCACGCGGCAAGGCCGTGCCCGCCGCCAAATGGGAAAAGCAAACTCAGTTCCACCTGCCTGAATCCATCTTCTTTCAAACGCTGACGGGGGGCTGGGGCGAAGCCGCAGGCGATGCGGGTTTCACCGAACCCGACATGATCCTGAAACCAGATTACACCACCGCCACAGCCGCGCCATGGGCTGCGGATGGCACCCTTCAGGTCATCCATGACGCCTACAACCAACAAGGCGACCCCATCCAGTTCAGCCCGCGCAATGTGCTCAAACGCGTTGTAGATCTGTACAAGAAAGAAGGCTGGACGCCTGTCGTTGCACCGGAAATGGAATTTTTCCTCGTCGCGCCCAACACAGACCCAACCAAACCGATTGAACCTATGATCGGACGTTCGGGCCGCCCTGCTGCCGCGCGGCAAGCCTATTCCATGACCGCCGTAGATGACTATGGCCCCGTCATCGATGACATCTATGAGTTCGCCGAAATCCAAGGTTTCGAAATCGATGGCATCACCCAAGAAGGCGGCTCTGGTCAGCTTGAAATCAACCTCAACCACGGCGACCCCGTGGAACTGGCCGACCAAGTGTTCTTTTTCAAACGTCTGCTGAAGGAGGCCGCGCTAAAACACAATTGTTTCGCCACCTTCATGGCCAAACCCATCGAAGGTGAACCCGGCAGCGCGATGCACATCCACCACTCCATTCTGGATGCGGATGGGAACAACATTTTTTCCGGCCCACAGGGTGGCGAAACGGATGCGTTTTTCCAGTTTATTGGCGGGCTGCAAACCCACCTGCCGTCCGTCGTGGCTGTTATGGCCCCATACGTGAACAGCTACCGGCGTTATGTCAAAGACCATGCAGCGCCTATCAACCTCTCGTGGGCGCGCGACAACCGCACAACAGGTTTGCGCGTTCCCCTGTCTGACCCAATTGCACGGCGCATCGAAAACCGGCTGGCCGGCATGGATTGTAACCCCTACCTGTGCATCGCGGCTTCGCTCGCGTGTGGTTACCTTGGGATCAAACAAGGTCTGTGGGCCGACAAACGGTTCGAAGGCGACGCCTACGAGGGCGACGGCGAACTTCCGCAAGGTCTTTGGACGGCCCTTGACCTCTTTGATGCCAATGAGGCAATGCATGATGTGCTAGGCCCCGACTTCGCGCGGGTCTACACCATTGTAAAACGGGCAGAATACGAAGAATTCCTACAAGTCATCAGCCCATGGGAACGTGAACATCTGTTGTTAAATGTATGATTAGAATTGCCAGTTTTCTTGTCTTTTTCATAGGCGCCGCGTTTGCGTTTGGTGCCTTCTACCTTGCACGCGGTTCTGAAAGCGATGTCCCGCAAATCGCGCAAACGCCTGTTGCGGCAACAGCGCCTGCCCCGGAAGTGCCCGAAACACCCGAAGCCGAAAAGCTGTATTATCTGCGTGAGATCGACTTTGATCAGGGCGACATCACAGTCATCTACAACGGCGTTGGCCCAGATGGCAGCAGCGTCATTGTGCGCGATCAGGCGGCTTTGCGTGCCGCCAAGGACCAGGTTTACGTCAACACAGAAACAACAGCCGGACAGCTGGCAGGCAGCATTGCCCTTTCACTGGCAGGGGCCAACCCAGAAGAAACTGTTCTGCAGGTGTTTCGCCGCGACAGCCTTATTGCGTCCGTGTCTTGCACCAACACCGCCTGTGGCAGCTTTGCGGACACCCCCGATGTTGAACACGCTGGCCTGTTAGACAACGCCACGCCCTATCAGCTGGTCAACGACACCTTCGATGACCATGGGCTATACCTCGAAACCATTCTGGCTATCTCGGAAAACCCGAACTTCATGTTGTTAAATCAACGTCCCCGCAATGATTTTCCGGCAAATGCGATCACACCCAAACTCACCATCTCCCTGCCCACGGCTGTCATACAATCCGCCGAAAGTTTCGACCGTGCTACATTCGAAGCCAATATCCGCGACGCCGTGAACGCGCAGCTTCCCGAAGGCGCATCCATTCGCGTGGTCGACATGCAACGCCTTCATCCCGCCTATCTGGCCGACAAAGACAACGGGCAGTTTGTAACAGCCGGCGGGCAACCGATTGCCTTCCCGGATGCGCGGTTCTTGCCGATTTCTGTTGAAATCAGCGGCATCGACACCCTGTCGGACGCCGCTTACGACGCAATTACCGCCGCCACGTTGATGGAATTCGACGTAGACGCACAATTCGAAGACTTCGTTACATCACGGCTGCAAACCACCTGTGTGGATTGCTATTTTCTTAAGGTCGATGGGCCTTTTTACCGCTCGACCCGTCCTACGGCACAAACGTCTGAACGGTACGACCTAAACTACTACGACCTGCGCGAGGCGCCCTAATGTCGAACCCGCTTTACCGGAACGACCGCCCAGCCACCTTTCCAGACAGCTATTACGCGGCAACCGCCAACATTCCCCCCGAACGCCCAGCCCTTCGCGGGCAAATCAAGACAGATGTCTGTGTCGTTGGGGCTGGCTACACTGGGTTAATGGCAGCGCTCGAACTGGCCGAAGCGGGTATGGACGTGGTCGTGTTAGACGCGCACCGCGCAGGCTGGGGCGCATCGGGCCGCAATGGCGGTCAGGTGGGCAGCGGGTTCAACAAAGACCAACGTTGGCTATCGGCAAAATTGGGCAGCGGCCCCGCCCGCGCCCTTTGGGACATGTCAGAAGAGGCAAAAACCCTCCTCAAATCTCGCCTCTCTGCCCATGCACCAGATGCACAGTTCAAACCCGGTGTGGCCCACGGTGCCTATGATGCGGTAGAAGCCCGCGCCTTGCGCGATGATGTTGAATACTTGCGCCGCACCTACGGCTACAAAGACATTCACCCGCTGACCCGCGACGCCTTTCAAGACATCGTCAAATCCCCCAAATATGCAGGTGGTTTGATCGACCGTGGCGCCGGCCATATCCACCCGTTGCGCTACGCCCTTGGGCTGGCCGCTGCTGCCGAACGCGCTGGCGTGCGCATTTTCGAACGCTCCGAAGTCCACCGCATCGACAAAGGCGACCCCGCCACCGTTGCCACGGGCCAAGGCCGCGTCACGGCCAATTTCGTCATCCTTGCGGGCAATGGGTACCTGACCAATCTTGCCCGTCCCGTCGCGGCCCGCACCATGCCACTCAATTCCTTTATTGCCGCAACCGAACCCTTGGGCGAGCGCGCGGCAGATGTCTTGGCAGAAGACATTGCCGTCGCCGATGACAAATTCGTCGTCAATTACTTCCGCCTGTCCGACGATAAACGCCTGCTGTTTGGTGGGCGTGAAAACTATTCGGTTGGGTTTCCCAAAACCATTGAACCAGCCCTCAGGCATCGGATCGAAACCATGTTCCCGCAACTAACCGACGTCAAAATCGACTATGTCTGGGGCGGCACATTGGGCATTACCCAAACCCGCTTGCCCCTCATCACCCGTACCGCGCCAAACATCCTTAGCGCAGGCGGCTTTTCTGGCCACGGAGTCGCCCATTCTGGATTCGCGGGGAAACTCATGGCAGAAGCCGTTCGGGGGCAAGCAGACCGGTTCGATGTGTTTGCATCCCTCCCCACCCCCGCGTTCCCCGGCGGAACCATGTTACGCGCACCGCTGCTTGCCGCGGCCATGACATGGTACGCCCTTCGCGACCGGCTCGGCCTGTAACGGGCGATCCCGATGCGATTACAAATCCTGTCATAGATTTGTCATCCAAAACATGTTAGCTTTCCTTAATTCTAAATTTGGAAAAGCTGAATATGCCTGTTTTACCTGATCTTTATGCCGCTGAACCGATCCCCGACTCCGCTTTGTCAGAGGTAACCCGCCTCCTCGCGTCCGCCGATCTGTTCCGCTACACGGCCCCAGATCAGGCCCCGGTTTCTTTATTGGAGCAAGAATTCGCGCAGATGTTGGGGGCAAAATATGCCCTCGCAGTGTCCAGCTGCTCGGCCGCTCTGTTCCTGTCTCTCAAAGCGCTGGCTCTCCCTGAAAGGGCACGCGTTTTGATCCCCGCATTCACCTTCGCCGCTGTGCCATCTTCGGTGGTCCACGCAGACTGCGTGCCAGTGTTGGTCGAATGCGGGGATAACTACCGCATCGACATGTCCGACTTCGCGGCAAAACTCCCCGATGCGGACGCCGTCATCATCAGCCACATGCGCGGTCATACATCAGACATGGACGCCATCATTGCCCTGTGCGCGGCCAGCAATGTGCCTGTCGTCGAAGACGCAGCGCACAGCCTTGGCACCACATGGAACGGCCAGAACATTGGCACGTTGGGCGCAATCGGGTGTTTCAGCTTCCAAAGCTACAAAATGATTAACGCAGGCGAAGGCGGCATTATGGTCACCGACGATGCAGATCTGGCGGCACGCGCCATCATCATGTCGGGTGCGTACGAACATACATGGATGAAACATGCCATTCCGGCAGACGCCATGAACCGCTGGCAAAACCAGCTGCCATTGTACAACTTGCGCCTATCCAACCTCGCGGCTGCGGTGATCCGTCCACAACTAGACGAACTTCCCCGCCGTGTGGCAAACGGGCGGCGCAACCACGACCACGTCGCGGCCCGCCTCAACACATCAGACCTGTTCCACGTCCCCGCGCCCTTAAACGGCGAATGCCGCGCGCCGGATTCCATTCAATTCAATCTGATCAACGTATCAGACGCGCAAACGCAGGCCTTTGCCCAACAGGCCGCTGACCGTGGCCTCAAGGTACAAATCTTCGGTCAAAGCCGCGATAACGCACGCGCATTCTGGAACTGGCAGTTCTTGGGCGATACGCCCGACCTTCCCCAGACCCGCGCCATGTTGATGCGCGCCTGCGACCTGCGTCTCCCTGCCCGACTTTCACTGGATGAATGCGATATCATTGCAGACCTGCTGCTGGACCTCGCCAAAACCTTGGCAACATCAAAGGCCGCTTAGAAAATCTTCATCTGGTCTTCCAGCCAAGGGGCCTGCTCTAACGCTGGGTCAACGATCAGATCCTTTAGAATGCCACGCAGTTTTCCGGCGACTTCCGCTGGCATTTCACCCAACACACCACGGCGCGCTGTTAGTGAAATACGGCGCGTCAAAGGCGCAAACGGCAATGGCACCAAATCTACTTGTTCGCGGAACCGGTGCGCGCGCCGCCACCCCAATGGCGTCAAAATGGTCCACCCTGCGCCACCGGCAACCATCGCCATAATTGCGTGATAGCTATCCAGTTCAAACCGCCCAGACAGGGATAGGTTTTGGCGCGCCAGATGGTCAGAAATCAACCGGCCCATGTGGTGACGTGTCGTGTATTGCACAAACGGCAAACGGCGCAGCTGTCGCGAAACATCGCCTTCCTTCGCAGCGCCCTTTGGCAAGGCTGCAACAATGGGTTCTTCCATCAACGGATGGACTTCCATCCAATCTGCTGCAGTTCCAATCTCGCTGGCAACAATCATATCAAGGCTACGCGCCTCAAGCAGGCTAAACAGGCTGTGCGACGCCCCCGTTTCCAACAAAAACTGGCACGACCGTAACTCCGTACCCATTTCTTCCAACAACCGCGGCGTCACGTCGGCATCGAAATCCTCGATCATCCCCAGACGCAATCGCATCAACCGGCTCAAGTCCGAAATCGCAAGCTCCGCACGGGCTTGTTCTGCTTCGTTCAAAATCGCATTGGCGCGGCGAAAAAACATCTCGCCGGCGTTCGTCATCGTCACAGGCCGCGCAGACCGGTTCAACAATGCGGTTCCAATGGCACCTTCTAGCGATGTCAGCTGTTGCGACACCGTCGCCGCCGATGTTTTCAGACGTTTCGCAGCTGCAGAGATCGACATTTCCTCAGCCGTAGCTACAAACACCTCGATATTCCAAAGCGTGATCCTGCCAGATGTGTTCGCCATTTTCCCATCCTTAAGATGCGCCCAAGATATGTCTACGTTCACACCTCAAACGTAAACAATCATGTTAGATTTTCAGTTTTACTCAAAGCAAACTGTGGAAATTCTTACTTAGCAAGTTTGGACAACTTTTCCTGCAACGCCGCCAACTCAGCCTTAATATCATCAAGGCCTTCTTCTTTTTCAGAACTAGAGGCAGCCGGCGGTGTACTACTGGGCATCATCCCACCTGTCATCGCCTTCATGAACGCCTCTTGCTGGGCCTTCATCGCCTCAAACCCCGGCATCTGGGTCAGCGGGTTCATAGACCCCATGTTTTCCATCATTTTGGACTGACCGCTTTGCAGCATTTCGAACGACTGCGCCAAAAACTGGGGCACCACAGACATGCTTTGCGATGTGTAAGAGCGAACCAAATTCGTCAACACATCAACTGGCAACACGCTTTCTCCACGGCTTTCATGCTCTGCGATGATCTGCAAAAGGTACTGCCGCGTCAGATCATCGCCTGACTTAAGGTCCACAATCTGCACCTCTCGCCCGTCCCTTATAAACGTAGCGATGTCTTCCAAAGTGACATAATCACTGGTCTCTGTGTTATACAGACGCCGGCTCGCATATCGCTTGATCAGCAGAGGTTGTGATGTGTTGGCCAATGGTCGCCCTCCCAGACATTTGTTGCGCTGCAGAGAAGCCTAGGCCGCATCGCAGCAAAAAGAAAGGTCCCAAAGAAAAAGGCATACCGTCGGGAGGAACGGTATGCCCTATTTAAACGTCGGCACCGATTGGGAGGAGATGGTGCCAGGCGTTAAGCCCGCGCTTACTTAGCAGCGGTCGCTTTCTTTGCAGCGGCTGTCATTTCAGTCGTTGCTTTTTTCGCTGCTGCGGACATGTCTTCGCCCATGTCTTTGCCAGCAGCCATCATCAGCTCCAGAGTGTCTGTCTGAACTTTTTTCGCGATTTCAGCGAAGGCAGCCATGTGCTCGGCTGCTGCTTCTGCAGATGCGGATGCAAAGTCTGTCATAGACTTGGCGTAGTCAGCAGGTTCTGTTTTCGCTTTGGACAGGTCTGTCATTTTCGCCAGCGTGTCCTGTGCCCACTTCGCGGACAGCTCTGTGGATTTCTGAGCAGCGTCGATGGAAACAGCGGACAGTTTCTCTGTCAGGGATGTCTGAGTTTTGAACGCGTCTTCAACAGCTTTTGTGTCTACTGGGAATGCGCCCATCATGTCTTTCATTACGGCGGTGAAATCTTGTGTCTTAGCAGCCATTGGCTCGCTCCTTAGAATTTCTGTGCCGGCTCATCCCGGCGTTTCTGCGTCTGCAATCAACTTACGTGCTGCACTGCAGCATTTCAAGTTTTTTTCTGCACTGCAGCAAAAACGCCGACAACCCGAAGCAAACCCCTAAAAAGACGCGATTTTTTCCGTGAGGATTTTGAAATATTGGTGTGTTGCGCGAAACTAATCCCGCACAGGTTGTCTAGCGCTTTAACACAAATGTCCCGGGTGCCGGGGCAATCGCCGGGTGTTTTTCCGACCCCGGTATGCGCGCATCAACCATCTTGCCAGACTTCTTTGCCAGCCATTTGTCCCACAACGGCCACCATGATCCTTCATGTTCCGTTGCCCCTTGCTGCCAGTCATCCGGTGACAGGCTCAGGTCGTCGTTTGTCCAATGGCCATATTTCTTTTTCGCAGGCGGGTTTACGATGCCGGCAATGTGGCCCGATCCAGATAGGATGAACGTCCTCTCCTTCGACGCCATTTTTTGAACGCCCCGAAACGAAGATTTCCACGCTGCAATATGATCCGTCTCGCAGGCAATCGCACAAATCGGCACGTCGACGTCCGTAATTTTTGCCAAGGCCCCTGCGACCTCGAACCCCTCCCCCGCGAATTGGTCGCCCTGACACAAGCCGCGCAGATATTCGATCGCCATTTTCCCGGGCAAGTTTGTACCGTCCCCGTTCCAGTACAATAAATCAAACGCGGGGGGCGCCTCGCCCAGCATGTAGCTGCGGATCGCGGGTTGGTAGATCAAATCGTTGGACCGCAAAAAACTAAACGTCCGGCTCATATAGAAACTGTCAAGGAACCCTGCCTCGGTTACCTCTTCTTCGATCCCGTCAACGAAATCTTCTTCCAAGAAAACACCAACCTCGCCGCGGTCAGAAAAGTCGGTCAACGTGGTGAACAAGGTCGCGGAATTTACGTAATCCAGTCCCCGTTGTTTCATCACTGACAGGCTGATCGACAACGTCGTCCCCGCAATGCAGTAGCCTACAGCATTCACTTTCTTGACGCCGCAAATCTCGCGCACCGTTTCTAGCGCTGTAATATAGCCGTCTTCGACATAGTCGGTCATGCCAATGTCGCGGTAGGTCGCATCGGCATTCGCCCAAGACACCACAAACAATGTATACCCCTGATCAACGATCCATTTGATCAACGAATTCTGGGCCTTCAGATCAAGAATATAAAACTTGTTAATCCAAGGCGGGAAAATCACCAATGGGCGCTCACGGACCTTTTCGGTGCTTGGCGCATATTGGATCAGCTCGAACATATGGTTGCGAAACACCACTTCGCCCGGTGTTGTGGCAAGGTTCTCGCCCACCGCAAACGCATCCTTGTCGGCCAGTGAAACGACCAGTTCACCGTCATTGGCCTCCAAATCCGCAATCATGTTTTCCAGTCCGCGAACAAGGCTTTCCCCCTCGGTCTCAACGGCCTTCATCAATGCATCGGGGTTGGTTGCCAAAAAATTGGACGGCGACAGCATGTCCACAATCTGGTGGCTGAAATAATCCAGTCGGCGTTTGTCGGCGGGATCTAATCCCTCGATCCCCTCCAATGTCTTTTCCATAGCCTGCGCGTTCAGCATGTACTGCTGTTTGAGGAAATTGAAATAGGGGTGCGTCTGCCATAGCGGGTTCTTGAAACGACGGTCCGTCGGTGTCGGGTCGCTGGGCGCTTCCAATTTGCCTTGCGCCAATGCCTGCTGCGCATCGACAAAATGCTGCAACGTAGCGCCCCAATACCCGACCTGCTGTTCAATCAGCTTGGACGGGTTCTGCATCATCTCCTGCCAATAGGCCGTTCCGGCCTTGGCGTATAAATCTGGTGACGGACCCTGCAAATCTGTCGGCACAGACCGTTTCCCCGACATCACCCCAATCAGGCGCTGCGACAGGTCTTGGATACGTTCCATATTCTGTTCAAGCTTTGGCAAAGCAGCGGGTTCAGACGTTGTATCACTCTTGTCGGATCCGTCTGTTTTCATATCACGGTTGCCCTATCGCAGTTTTTCTGTCTACTTTGCACCTGCAGCATTTCCGCAAGTGGCTTTGTATTACATAGTGATACACTGACGGTGAAAATGCCACTACAACCTAACGTATTGTTTCGACCCGTCGGTCCAATGCGAAAAAATGAGGCAGGCAACATGCGTTACATGGCAACCTACGACATGATGGAAACAATGCGAAACACCAACGAATGGTTGGGGGCCACTGCCCGCGCAATGGCATCCTATCCCGGCGTTGCGATGTGGCCGAACCCTGCCATGGAAATGATGCGCGCTTGGGGCGAAGTCACCGAACGCAGCTTTGCTCGCATGGTTGCCAAACCTGACTGGGGCATCGGCTCCATCCCCGCCGAAGATGGCCGTGACCATCTCGTCGAAGTCGAGAAAATCATCGAACGCCCTTTTGGCGACCTGATCCACTTCAATGTCACAGGGCGCCCTGCCAAAAAACGCCGCGTATTATTGGTTGCCCCCATGTCGGGCCACTACGCGACCTTATTGCGTAAAACCGTTTTGTCCCTGCTGCCCGATTGCGAACTTTATATCACCGATTGGCACAATGCCCGCGACATCCCCGTCAGCGCAGGCAAATTCGACGTCGAAGATTACACACTCTACCTCGTTGATTTCATGAAAGAACTTGGCGAAGACATTCACGTCATTGCGGTCTGCCAACCGGTCCCGCTGACTTTGGCAGCCACGGCCTATTTGGCCGAAGAAGACCCATCCGCTCAACCACGGTCCCTCACCCTTATCGGTGGCCCCGTTGACCCAGACGCAAACCCTACCGAAGTCACCGACTTTGGCCGCTCCGTCACAATGGGCCAGCTCGAGGAAACCATGATCCAGCGTGTCGGGTTCAAATACGATGGCGTGGGGCGCATGGTTTACCCGGGCTTGCTGCAACTGGCCTCGTTCATCTCCATGAACGGCGAAACCCATTCCAAAGCCTTCCAAGATCAAATCATGGCCGTCGCGCGAGGCGAAGCCTCTGATCACGACAAACACAACGCCTTTTATGACGAATACCTCGCCGTCATGGATATGACGGCCGAATTCTACCTCTCCACCGTTGAACGTATTTTCAAAAACCGCGAAATCGCGTCCAACAATTTCACCGTCGCCGGTCGCCCTGTGGACTTTGGCAAGGTCACAACCGTGGCTGTCAAAATCGTTGAAGGCGAAAAAGACGACATCTCCGCGCCGGGCCAATGCCTCGCGGCGCTTGATCTGTTGACTGGTTTGCCCGACGACAAGAAAGCCGCGCACCTGGAACCAGGTGCAGGCCACTACGGCATTTTCGCAGGCAAAAGCTGGCGCAACAACATCCGCCCACTGGTGCTAGACTTTATCGACAGCAACACCTCTGCCCCGATAAAAACCACCAAGCCCGCCAATAAAAACGCCAAGGCCAGCTGATCAAAGCGGCCTAGAAGGCATCTATTTTCAAGCCAAAACAATACCTTACCCCCACGCTTCGCCCTAAAAATGGGCCCCAACACGCCGCTTCCCTAAATGCCTTTGGGAATTGGGCCGTTGTCTGTACAGTTTGCGAAACTAAAGAGGGGAAAAATGTTAACTTCAATCATTTCATTCGGGGTCGTTCTCGCGTTCGCGTTAGTGATCTTTTGCGTCATCAAGTGGTGGAACTTGCCGCTGACGGGCGTCACACCGGTGCCACTGTTCACCTTCATCGCAATCTTGTTCACGTCCGGCTTGGACGTCGGGCTCATCATGTTTCCGTTGGCGTTCGACTATCCGCTTTACGCAGATACGGCGACAGAACCAGCCTATGCATTCACCAATCCACTGGCCATTGAATTTGGGTTCTGGGGCTTTTTGATCTGGGCTTTCTATTTCCTGACAACGTTCTATTTCTGCGCAATAGAACCACGTATCGGGTTCTTCAAAATCCCGGTCGTCAAATTGCTCAATAACATCGTCATCATCACGACATGTGCCTTCACCGGTGCGTTGTTCTTGATTTACATGCCGTATTACATCTCCGAAGTCGGTGACGGCGAAACCATTCTACCGGTGTTCTACCTGATCTGTTTCCTTGTCATTCTGGTCGCTGCATTCAGCTCGACCGACTTGAAATTCGTCAAGCTTCTCTCGGTCAGTTCAACGATCCTGTTCTTGGCGTTGATCCTTTACATGTTCCTGAACGCCGGAATGTCTGTGGGCGACTTGGCCTCTACATCAACCGAAATCGGCGGCTATTTCGCGAACATCCACAAGTTCATCTTACCGCTGACAGACTATCATGAATTCTACCTGTTCTGGTGGTTTGCATGGTCCATCATGATCGGACAGTTCGTCAGCCGTTTCGTGGGTGGTTTGAAAACATGGCAACTGCTGGCCGCTTTGTTGGTGTTCCCGTCCATTCCTTTGGCGCTGTGGTTCTCGGTTCTTTACTTCTACCACCTCAACGGCATCGGCACGGCAGGCTTGCCAAACTGGGCGATGACGGTTGTTGGTATCGTCTTTGTGGTCAACTCGTTTGACTCGCTGATCCGTCTGTACACAGACAACCTGAACCTGACATCCGAACGTTTCGGCACCGTGTCATACGTCTTGGCCAATGCCATCGGCCTCTTTGTGCTAACGCTGCTGTTCCAAAGCCAGTGGCTGCAAATTCAGTGGGTCGGTACGATCGTCATTGGCATCTACCTGTTGGCCTTGGCCTATATGTTCTTCGTCAAACGCGATAAAATGTCCAACCTAGACGGTAATCCCGTCGCGGCGGCAGAATAAACCCACCAATAAAAAAGGACCTGCCCATCATGTGGGCAGGTCCAAATCACACGACTGAGGTGCTGGTTTCCCAGCACCCCGCGACCTAGCCTGACGTGGCCGCGACAGTCACATCCACAATCGCAGCTTCGATCAACGGCAGGCACTCTTCGCTTGAAAACGAATGGTCCGCCCCGTCCACCAATGTTAGCCGCATGTCTGGGCTTTCCGCGTGGTCCAACAATCGCAACGCTGTTTCCGTGCTCACGGACGTGTCCTGCGTCCCTTGCAAGAACCGCACCGGGAACGGCAAATTCAATGGGCTGCGCAGAACCAACCTATCGCGCCCTTCTTCGATCAGCCGTTTGGTGATGATGTAGGGGTCGCCATATTCTGACGGTAAGGCAACTTTGCCTGCGCTCTCTAGCTCGGCGCGCTGGTCTGCATCAAACCCCGCCCAAAATCCGTCCTCGGTAAAATCAGGCGCCGCCGCAATGCCGACCAATCCAACGACCCGTTCCGGCATTGCGCGGGCGACCTGCAATGAAATCCACCCGCCCATAGACGACCCGACCAAAATAAGCGGCCCATCGACCAAACCGATGGCGGCACAGGCATCTTCAAACCAATCGCCGATGCAGCCATCCTCGAAATCTTCACCGCTTTGGCCGTGCCCTGAATAATCGAATCGCAGGAAACCACGCCCCGTATTTTTGGCCCAATCTTCCAGATACGTGGCCTTTGACCCCTCCATATCTGACTTGAAACCGCCCAAAAAAACCACTGTAGGTCCCTGACCAACCGTCAAATGATAGGCAATTTCACGCCCCTGTGGTGTTACAAATCGATCAGTCATTTCAAACCTCTAGCCTAAATTCAGATGCACCTTACCCCAGCTATACAAGACGGTAAATAACGTTACCATCTTGTCACGTGACTATTTACTCACATATAATGCTCCTCATGGAACATATCTTCAAAGCCCTCGCCGACCCGACGCGACAAACACTTCTGGACGCCTTGCGCCGCAAAGACGGGCAAACGCTGTCAGACCTCGAAGCCGACCTCGACATGACCCGTTTTGGCGTCATGAAACACCTGAAACTCCTCGAAGATGCGAACCTCGTGGTCACCCGCAAACAGGGCCGTTTCAAATACCATTACCTCAACGCCCTACCCCTACAGGAAGTGATGGACCGTTGGGTCGCCCCCTTTCTTCAACCCCAAGCCAAGGCCTTAACAGACCTAAAAGCAAAACTTGAAAAGGATACGATGATGTCGAAACCTGATTTTATGATGCAAACCTTTATTCGCTGCACCCAAGACGCCCTTTGGGACGCCCTCACCCAAGCCGATGACATGGGCCGCTACCACTTTGCCTGCAACGCCGTGCAGGGCAACGCTGTCGTCGGCGAAGAAACCACGTTCTTGCTGCCAAACGGCGACGCGATGCTGAAACAGGTCACCACAGAACTCGACCCGAAATCGAAAATCGCCATGACCTTCGTGCCTCTGTTCATGGGCCCCGATCAGCCGCCTAGCCACATGTTGTACCTGATCGAACCACAGGGCGAGCAGTGCAAGTTGACGATCGAACACTACGACATGGCACCGGGCCAAGAAGGGTTCGCCGAAGGCTGGGCACGTCTTGCCGCCTCTCTCAAATCCTACCTCGAAACAGGCTCCGGCCTCGACATGGCAATGTAAGGAACACGCACATGGATTTCCCAACCGAACTCGGCATTCTCACCTGCCTGATGATCTTCGCCGCATCTCTGTGGATTCCGCAGATCGTCGGCCAAGCAAACCTGAAACCGGAAGACCTGCCAGACGGCGCGCCCGACGGTTTTGTGCGCATCGCCAATCCGCACCTTATGCCGCCATGGATCGGCCGCGCCCACCGCGCGCACCTTAACCTGCTGGAACAAGCGTTCCCCTTTGCGGTGCTGGTGTTGATCATCGATCGAATGGACGGCTTCACCGCCCTGACCTACTGGACAGCCATCGCCTTCTTCTGGCTGCGCATCGCCCATGCTGTTGGGATGATCACCGGCGTCGCCCTCATGCCACTGCGCCCGCTGATCTTTACGGCTGGCTGGCTGTGCTGCCTGATCATGGCCTATTCCGTCTTTGCGGCCGCCTAAAGTCGGGCCCGAACCGGCGGAATTACCTTGTCTCCGCACCAGACTTCGCTGCAAACGCGCGCGTCTCTGGTGCGGAAATTCATTGATCGGGAAACCTTGCCCGTCTTTCGGGCACGTTTCAGCGCAAATTGCTACGCCGCATTGTGAACCGAAAGAACCATATCGGCACCCTCGTTTCGTTTAGATGTCAGCGCCTGATACTCAGGGCTTTGAAAGAAATCGCGCACTGCTTCCTCATCTGGGAACGCGAAAACAGCGATGTTGATCATAGGCATGTCGCCCAAAAGGACACCATCTGCCCCTCCTTTAAACAACAACGTCCCCCCAAATTTCGCAATTATTGGCGCCGCAGCCTTTGAATAGGCCGCCAACGCATCAGGATCTTTCACTTTCAGCCGTGCTGTAAAATATGCAGTCATTGTTCGTCTCCATTTGTGAACACGTCAATGACCTAGAACACCCCATATCCGCATGATATAGATATAAACTCATTAAAACGATGCGGATTTGCATGGATGGAAAACTGGGACGACCTCAGAATTTTGCACGCGGTAGTGCGCGGCGGATCAATCACATCCGGCGCAGAATTGCTTGGTGTAGATCAAAGCACGATTTCCCGCCGCCTACAGGCGTTTGAAAAGCGGCTAGGTCGAACGCTCTTTCATGACACGAAAAAGCGAAATCAGCTGACACCTTTCGGTGAAATTTGTGCAAAGGCAGCACACCGCCTCGAAACGGAAATGTCGCGTCTAAACAATGAATTGCGGATCAATGACCAGGGCTTTGAAGGCGCAATCACCATTCGCACAGGCGACGTTCTTTCAGATCGGCTCTTGCTATCCACCTGCTCAAACTTCCTCGAAAAATTTCCAAAGATAAATCTCCAGATTTCCCGACAGGATAAAATGGATCGAGGTTTAGAAACTGACATCGGAATATTTGCGACCAACGCCCCAAGCTCAGAGCTTTTCGGGCGAAAATTGGCCGTCGCAACCTTTGCCTCCTACGCCTCCCCTGACTACCTCAAGGCATTTCAGCATCGCCCCGAAGACATGTCATGGCTTAACTGGAATGACGGGTCAGGCAGCCCTACATGGCCCGCGCTATCCCCGCACATTCCCGACGAGAACTGCAGACTAAGGTGTACCAATGTCGATTCCATACTCGACGCCGCGCGCCTTGGGATTGGAGCAACAATCCTGCCGTGTTTTATCGGAGAGATCGATCCATCGCTCTCCCGCGTCACCCCTGGTGAAATTGTAAGCAAACGCGAAGTATGGGTCTTTCTGCAGCCCGACACGCGTAAATCACCAAAGGTACGCGCATTCGTGGATCACCTATATTCCGAAGTTCTAAAGAGAATTGACGTGATAGAAGCTCTTTGATTGCGCGCAATGTGTACGTGGTTAGATCCTCGGCACGCCTCACCCATCAATACTAAACGCCAACACGCGGCTCACTTCGGTTAGGCTCCGCCCTGATTGTTCCACCCATGTATTGAACGCCGCCTGCACCTGCGCCATCGCCTTTTGCGATGTGGGCGCTTTTTCTATTACGCCTTCCGCGATCAGCCGTGCCACCACGTCGCGGGACAGGATGAAGCTATCCACGCCCAAACGGCGCAGCGCGTAGGCGCCAACGGATCCGCCCAGTCGCGACCCGTTTTTCTTCATCCACAGCATCAGCCCTGCAAAATCATCTTTAGGCCAATCGGCGATGAACGCGCCAAAATCGCCCGCCTCTTGGATCATCGCAGCGTTTTCCTGATTAGCACGAATTTTCGCGCCGCTGCGGATCACCCGCGTGTCGCTCACCAGCTCGTCAAACCAATCGGGCGACATAAACGCGACACGCCCCACGTCGAACCCATCAAAGGCCTCCATGATGCCGGGCCATTTGTTTTGCACGACGGTCCACGCCAAACCGGTCTGAAAAATGCCTTCCGCAAAGGCCGCCAAAAACTGCTCACCGGGAATGGCTGCAATCTCATCACGCGATTTTGGCAGATCCATGCCCTCCCAGACCGCCGCCTCGCTGCCACGTCGTCCAGCGGAAATGGCAAGAATTTCATCAAAATGGCGCATCGGGAAACCTCCTTTTTCGCGGACTGTGCCACGCGCGACAGCAGCGCACAAATCACCTCTTGACCGATGCTGACAAAACCGCCATTTCAATCCAACACACATACCCGCAACCGGGCGCTTTGTAGGCGCCAAACTGACGAGGAGCCGAACACATGGCCCAAATCTCCCTTACCTTTCCCGATGGCAATTCCCGTGACTACGACGCAGGCGTAACCCCGTCCGAAGTCGCCGCATCAATTGCATCCTCCCTCGCCAAAAAAGCAATCTCAGCCACCGTGAACGGTGAACATTGGGACATGCAGTGGCCCATCAATTCCGATGCCTCCATCGCCATCAACACCATGAAGGACGAAGAGCCTGCGCTGGAATTGATCCGCCACGATCTGGCGCACATCATGGCCCGCGCCGTGCAAGAAATCTGGCCTGATACCCAAGTCACCATCGGCCCCGTGATCAACAACGGCTGGTACTATGACTTTGATCGCAAAGAACCTTTCACTCCAGAAGACCTCGCGACCATCGAAAAGAAGATGAAAGAAATCATCAACAAACGCGATGACGTCCGCACCGAGGTTTGGGAACGCGACACTGCGATCCAGTATTACAAGGACCGTGGTGAACCCTATAAGGTTGAACTGATCGAAAGCATTCCGGGCAACGAAGACCTGCGCATGTATTGGCATGGCGACTGGCAGGACCTCTGCCGTGGCCCGCACCTACAAAACACCGGCCAAGTGCCGGGCGACAGCTGGAAACTGATGTCTATCGCCGGTGCCTACTGGCGCGGCGACAGTGACCGTCAGATGTTGCAACGCATTTACGGCGTGGCCTTCCAGAACAAGGAAAAACTGCGCGAATACATGAACTTCCTTGAGGAAGCCGAAAAGCGCGACCACCGCAAACTCGGCAAGGAAATGGACCTCTTCCACATGCAGGAAGAAGCCCCCGGTCAGGTGTTCTGGCACCCCAACGGCTGGCGCGTTTACACCACTTTGCAGGACTACATGCGCCGCAAACAGGACGCGGGTGGCTACGTCGAAGTGAACACACCGCAGGTGGTTGACCGCAAATTGTGGGAAGCTTCTGGTCACTGGGATAAATACCAAGAAAACATGTTCATCGTCGAAGTCGACGAAGAACACGCACGCGAGAAAGCAGTTAACGCGCTCAAGCCGATGAACTGCCCATGCCACGTGCAGGTGTTCAACCAAGGCCTGAAATCCTACCGCGACCTGCCTTTGCGCATGGCCGAATTCGGCTCGTGCAACCGCTATGAACCATCTGGCGCGCTGCACGGCATCATGCGCGTGCGCGGCTTTACCCAGGATGATGGTCACATCTTCTGCACCGACGATCAGATCACAGAAGAGACCAAAATCTTCATCGACTTCCTCTCGACAGTCTATGCCGATTTGGGCTTCCACAACTGGACCATCAAACTCTCCACCCGTCCTGAAAAACGGATCGGGTCTGATGAAGTGTGGGACAAGATGGAACAGGCCTTGGGCGATGCTTGTAAAGCTGCAGGTCACGATTTTGAAATCTTAGAGGGCGAAGGTGCCTTCTACGGTCCGAAACTGGAATTCACTTTGACCGATGCCATCGGCCGTGACTGGCAGTGTGGCACCTTGCAGGTAGACAGCAACCTACCTGAACGGCTGGATGCGACATACATCGGCGCGGATGGTGAAAAACACCGCCCCGTCATGTTGCACCGCGCGACACTGGGATCGTTTGAACGGTTTATCGGTATCTTGATCGAAGAAAACGCCGGCAAACTGCCGTTCTGGATCGCACCGCGTCAGGTTGTCGTCGCCTCCATCATTTCGGACGCCGATGATTACGTGAACGAAGTCGTTGCCGCCCTGCGTGCCAAAGGCGTTCGCGCCGAGGCCGATACTCGCAACGAAAAGATCAACTATAAGGTCCGCGAACATTCATTGGGCAAAGTCCCTGTGATTCTGGCCTGTGGTGCCCGTGAAGTTGAAGAGAAAACAGTCTCCGTTCGCCGCCTCGGAGAGAAGAAAACGTCTGTAACATCTCTCGATGAGATCGTCGCGGAGCTCTCAAAATCGGCCACAGCACCCGATCTTTTGTAACATTCTGCGCTGCAGCAGTGTTACAGGCCCGCTCATGGTTAATGGGCGGGCCTTATTTTATTGGCGTTCATACTTTTGCCATACTAACGGAAGATAACGCCAATGAGAGACACGCTCCCGTGAATGGAAATCCACCTCGGCGATGCTTTAATGTACTCTCAATCGCCCCTCATAGGCGGTCACGCAACTAATTATAGGATTACCTGTTATGTCTAAGACAACAACAACTCTCGCTCTCGCAGCTTCCGTAGCAACAGCAATTGCTGGCCTGTCCACTACTGCTCACGCTCAAGCAAACGAGAAATGTTTCGGTGTGTCATTGGCTGGCGAAAACGACTGCGCCGCAGGCCCAGGCACAACTTGCGCCGGTACATCTACAGTAGATTACCAGGGCAACGCATGGACATTGGTCCCAGCGGGCACATGCGAAACAACATCCATCACAGACGCAGCTGACGGTGTTGAGCGTATGGGTTCCCTCGAAGAGCTGGACCGCGACATCCCTGCATAAGCAAACGCTTAAATGACTTTTGCGCCCATCCGTGTTAGGGTGGGCGCACGCAATTTCAGGAGAGCCTTTGATGTTTGATGCAACGCCACGCCAACTGCCCAATCAACCGGGTGTCGGGTATAAGGCGCAGCATTTCAACGACATCATGGCAAATGCAGATCCTGTCGGCTGGCTCGAAATTCATGCCGAAAACTATATGGGGCTCGGCGGCCGCCCCTTAGCGCAGCTGCGCCACCTGTCCGAAAAATTTCCTTTCTCCGTGCACGGCGTCGGCCTCAGCATCGGTGGCGAAGGCCCCCTTGATGCAGACCACCTTGCGCGGTTGAAAACGCTCTGTGACTGGCTCCAGCCCGCCAGTTTTTCCGAACACCTCGCATGGTCATCCCATGACAGCGCATTTCTGAACGATCTGCTGCCGCTGCCCTACACAGCCGCAACGGTAAAACGTGTGGCCGACCATATCGATCAGGTTCAATCGACCTTGGGTCGCCAAATGCTATTGGAAAACCCATCGAGCTACTTGGCCTTCGCTGAATCCGACATGTCCGAAACAGATTTCCTCGCCGAAATCGTGGCGCGCACGGGCTGTGGCCTGTTGTTAGATGTGAACAATGTCTTCGTCAGCGCCACGAACCTTGGTTATTCTCCGCAAGGCTACATTGACGCCTACCCCCTTGATCACGTTGGTGAAATTCACCTAGGCGGTCACGACGAAGATGAAGATGAACACGGCGCGCCGTTGCTGATCGACAGTCATGGCCGCGAAGTCGTGGACCCTGTTTGGACCTTGCTCGACTACACTTTAGCCAAGACAGGCCCCAAACCGCTGTTGATCGAATGGGACACCGATGTTCCTGAATGGCCCATTCTCGCGGAGGAAGCCAAACGCGCCGACCGTGCCCTTACTACGGTTGCCGCATGTTGAGCACGCAGGCAGATTTTCGGGCAGCCCTTCTCGACCCGCAGGCCCCAACACCAAACGGCGTCTGTAACCCCGGTGGCGAAGCCGCAAGTAAACGTTTCGATGTCTACCGCAACAATGTCGCCGTTAGCCTAACCGATGCGCTCGAAACCGCCTTTCCGGTTGTGAAAAAACTCGTCGGGGATGAATTTTTCCATGCGATGGCAGGCGTTTATCTACGTGCGCATCCGCCGAAATCCCCGCTCATGATGTTTTACGGCGACACGATGCCTGCCTTTTTGGAAGGCTTCCCGCCTGCCCAATCCGTGCCCTACCTCCCCGATGTCGCACGTCTGGAATTGGCCTTGCGCGAAAGTTATCACGCGGCAGATGCCCCGACTTTGGCCCCAGACGCCTTGGGGCAATTGCCACCAGACAGCCTGCCCCACGTGACGTTCGAATTCGCCCCCTCTGTGCGGCTTGTCCAATCGACATTCCCGCTGCACAGCATTTGGGCCGCAAACACGACTGGCGGCGAAATCGCAAATTCACCGCAGCCCACCTTGGTGACACGTCCCGAATTCGACCCGCAGGTTGACCCGCTCACCCCCGAACAGGGCGCCGTTTTGACCGCCCTTAAGAATGCAACGCCCCTTGGAACAGCAATCCAAGCAGGCGGTGCAGGCTTTGATTTTGGCACCCTCTTGGGCCTTCTTCTTAGCCGAAACGCAATTTCTACCCTCAAGACCTGAAAGACCAAAACCATGATCACACTCTATGACCGTCTGACCCGCACTCTAAACGCATCCTCTGATGCCATTTTGCCAACACTTGCCCGTTTCGTGTTCGCAGCAACCCTGTTGATCTACTTCTGGAACTCAGCAGGTACAAAATGGGATGGAACGCCCTTCTCCCCCAGCCTCGGCGGCTATGCACAGATTTTCCCGAAAGCTATGGAAGCTGCTGGCTATGACGCCAGCCAACTTGGCCTATTCCACTGGGCTGTTGTCGTATCGGGCACGTTGGCCGAATACATCCTGCCGCTCTTGATCGTGATTGGTCTACTAACCCGTTTTGCCGCCCTCGGCATGATCGGCTTCGTCGTTGTGCAATCCTTAACGGACCTGTTTGGTCACGGCGGAATCGCGCATGTGGAAACGCTCGGCAAATGGTTCGATGGACTTCCTGACGGCGCGATCCTTGATCAACGCGCATTCTGGATGGTGGTCTTGATCACACTGGTGATCAAAGGCGCCGGCCCACTGTCTGTGGACCGGATCCTGTCAAAACGTCGTTCAGAAATGTGATTTCTCTTCGTCTGGTCGGCCTGCTGCAATCGCCAGTAGGCCGCCCAAACCGGCGAATCCAATCGGGAACATCGTCGCAACGTTGAACCCGAACGCCGCATAAAACGCGCCCGCGCCCAGCAACATTGCAATACCGGCCCACAAGGCCCGCGACCGCGCCATTGCACCACCGGCAATGCACAGCAATGGGGCGATAAAGCTCGCGAACTGAACAAAGGCCGGGTTTTCGAATAAGTTCCAATCTGCTTCCGGCACACGATTGGACAGCTCCACCATCCCGTAGCCGAACAACCCAACGACGATCCCGATCAAACCCGCGATCAACCCCAATACTCCAGCTGCATTCCGCATTACTCTACTCCTAGCGCCTGTTTCGTTGCTTGTGTCCATCCCTGATACCAGACACCGTCGGCTTCGATCACAGGGCGTTTCATCAATGTCGGGTGGGCCGCGATCAACGCATCCGCCCCTTTGGCGCGCTCTTCATCGCTTAACCCACGCCACGTCGTTGACCGTGTATTCATGGCCGCATCACCGAAGGCTGCAAGGATCGCTTTTCGGTCAATATCAGACACCCCATCCGCACGGACGTCGATGATTTCCACATCAAGCGCCGCCAAAGATTTAAGCGCTTTTCGACAGGTATCGCATGATTTTAAGCCAAAAAACCGCAATTTTGCCCCCAATTTAAGCATTCATGTACAATTCGCTGTGAGAATACATGATTTCGTTATTTTCTCATTTGCCTTTCGCACAGGCGACCTAGTCTTAAAACAAGAAGGCCCGCACACGTGTCATTTGGCACCCGTGCGGCTAAATATCAAGTGAAGGAGACGGGTCATGCCCAAGGGCACCGTGAAATGGTTCAACACAACAAAAGGCTACGGCTTTATCGCACCCGAAGACGGCGGTGCGGACATTTTTGTACATGTTTCGGCAGTAGAACAATCTGGCATGACCGGATTGGCGGACGATCAGCCTGTCGAATTTGATCTGATCGAAGGGCGCGATGGGCGCAAAATGGCTGGTAATCTATCAGCTATTTAACGACTTCGCTTGCGACAACATCTCGCGTACCTGCTGCGGTGTGAGCGGGTACAAAAGGTTGTGCGTTGGTGTGCTGACGGTGTTTTTCATAACGCCAACGTAGTCACCCACAGGGGTTTCCATAAGGGGAGAACGCGACGTGCGGTCCCCCTGAGTGTTTTGAAAGCCTGACATTTCAAGCGGCATTCAATAGGCCAAAGAAACGCTTCTTCACTGGCTTATCGGCCTTGCGTGTTGCCAACCGTTCCGCGGCTTCATCGAGACGATCTACAAGATCACCTTTCAGGTCCGGGAAATTTGTCACACCAGAGGTTGTGGCAGCATCCTCTATACTCATGATCTCTACTCCAAGTGTTTCTAAGCAGTGATCCAAATTTAGTCGTTGTGCCCCTCGAACACAGTGGGAAGCTCGTTTTTGCATTCCCCAAAATACCCTACGTAACCCATCTTGACACATTGATTTCATTTAATAAATTTTGACTTTTTCGCGATAACAGCCGTTCACCACGCTGTGAAACCCGTGAAACCTTCTACCTAGGGTGGAAATTTTCATTGGTCCTAAATGCCCGAATCGGCCGCTAAATCCGGTTCGGACGGCAGAAAAATTCACATCCCTGACCTAGATTCGCGTTGAAAACCAGCGCCCCTGGTCGTCGCCTACTTGCCACATAGCCCAAAAAATAACGCCCCCTACGTTGGTAGGAGGCGTTAGTGATCCATCAAATGAACAGAACCGTTATGACGTGCCCTCGACGATCGCCATAAACTCGCGCCATTCGCCTTTGCTCATGCCACTGGTCTCTTGCGTAACCTCTTCGCCGGCCAACATCTTGCGAACGCAGCCCAGCGCTTTACCGGATAGGTTCGCGCCACCCATTCGGTAGTCTTCGAATGCACCGTAGGCCGCAGGCACCCAATCCTTGACCATTTCGCAAATCGCATCCGCATAAACACGGATCTCATACTGTGCGTGGCTATCTGCCCGCAAACGCAGGAAATGGAACAAGTTGTGCAAATCGACCTTCCAGTACCATTGCGTATAAATGTTTGCCGGCAGGTTCATACGCGCCAGTTCACGTGCAAGACCCTGTTGGCCCTCATCCGAAATCATCTCTTCGTAATGGTCATAGGCACGACCCGCATCATCCTTAAGGTACCGCAGCACCCGTTCGGCCTCCTCACCGGTCAAGGTCTCACCGCGTCCTTGGTTGTTGATCACAGACTGCGCCGCCAAATCTTCCGCGCGCGGAATATAAAACTCACGATCAAGGATCGAATAGCGGGCAGAATATTCATTCACGTTGGCCGTCCGGTGACGGATCCACTGTCGCGCAACAAAAACCGGCAACTTAACGTGCAGCTTTACTTCGCACATCTCAAACGGCGTGGAATGCCAGTGACGCATCAGGTAACGGATCAAACCTTCGTCGTTCTGAACCGACTTGGTCCCCTTGCCGTAGCTCACCCGCGCCGCCTGACAGATCGCCGCATCATCGCCCATATAATCGATCACACGCACAAACCCGTGGTCCAACACCTCACGCGCCTTGTAAAGATGTTCTTCCATTCCAGGCGCCACAGCCCGCAGCGTCGGTGTCGCCTTGCTCCGCAACTCGTCGATTTCGGCCTGTTGTTCAGGTGTTACGGGCATATTCGTGTCCTTTGGTTCGCTCAGCGGTGATTCTTAGATTCGCGTTGCGACATACTATACCTATGCAAATCGATGCCGTAACCACGATATACAGTGTTAAGTATGTGGAACTGCGCGTTGACTTGTGGACTGCAATTCTCAATTATGTAGCCAAACGCGCCAAGACGCGGATTTTAGGTTCGGGACGGAACAAAATGAGCAGATTTTTAGCAGCAATCGCCGCAACCACTCTCCTATTGGGATGCGACGGAGCCAACCCGTTCCAGGTAGAAGTCATATCACCGGATGGCGAAACAGAGCTGATTGATGCGAACGACCCGAATACCGATGTGAATAGCCGGTTTGCCTATGATCCAGATCGAAATTTAACGTTGAACTCGGTCGAATATGATGAAGCCGGTGGCAGGCTGATAATCAATAACTTGCCATTTGATGGGCCTGACGGGGTTTATGACGATGTTGCTGGCGCGCGGACAGTAAACGCAGCGGGTCAAGTCACCGATATTTTCCAGAACCGCGAAGCCGTCATCAACGGCGAAATGCAATATTATGCCGTATTTGTCCAAAGTGACTATCTTGATGCGACATCGGCAGCGGGCCGCAACTGGGCCAACTTTGGCTTTGCGGGTGCCAATCTCAACAGATCTGAATACGCCACACCAACTAGCCCCCAAGGCACCTATGAATACATTGGAGTTTACGCGGCCACACGCACTTATGACGAGCGCGGCGGGATCGAACTGATCCGCGGAGATGCCACACTTTACTTGGATATTGACGACGTCGATCCTCTTGAAGGTGTACAAGGGACGGTCGTAGGCAGCATCACGAACCGAACCCGTGATGCAATTGGTGACACGATGGTGGGCGCGTTACCCGATGTTTCTTTGGAATCGGTCACCTTCAACACCGAGACTGGGCTGTGGGAAAATGGTGATGCCTTCACCTATTATGATGGTGAAGTCCGAGATACGGGCACCCATGAAGGCCTTATCGCAGGGCCCAATGCGGAAGAATTAGGGGGCTATGTTATTTTCGAGGGCGTGGCCGATATCCAAACCATCACGTTTGAAATCGTAACTTGGGAAGTGACCGATGCGTTCGGGAACGTGACCATTGGCACAACAAGCGGCGACAATGTTGCTGATCTCGATGCTGTCCAATCCAGCGTAAATGCAGGCATCGCCGTTGGAACGTTGACAGTCGGAGCCGGTGATCTCCCGACCGGTGCGGTCGTGACAGGATCCACCTTCGATACCTTTGATCTGGATGCAGAATTTAACGCACGTGAAATCGGTGTGTTTGTCACTGACCTAAACTAAGATGGTCCAGTTAGGCTACTTTATCCGCGGCCTAATGTGTGCCGCGGTGTTGGGGGTAACCTTAGGCATACCTTCAGCAGTTATGTCGCAAAATGGGTCCCAAGAAGTAAGCTTGGAAGATGGACGCCTTCTTGCTGATCGACTGATCGAAATCGGCCAACCTCGCGCGGGGCGTGAGATTGCCTTAGGATTACTTCAGGCAGACCCCAATGATGTAAGGGCCCTTGTTGCTCTGGCTCGTGCCGAAATGGTTCTGGGGCGTCTAGCAGTCGCACAACGCACCGCAACTCAAGCACTTTCACTTGCGCAGACCGATAGCGAACATCTTATTGTGTCTCTTGTTGTCGCAGAGATTTTTGCCCAAGAGGACCAGTTTACAAGGTCGCAACTTTGGCTGCGGCGGGCACAAAATTATGCCAATACAGATGTTGAGCGCGGGGTTGTTGCCAACGCTTACCAGACGGTTCGTCAGCTTAATCCCTTTTCTGTTCACCTTAGCTTCGGCCTACGCCCGAGTAATAACGTCAATGCGGGAACCTCTAACGCAACGGTGACATTTGCTTATCTGCCCGGATCGTTCAGCGAAATCGCTTGGGTTGTACCAGCGAATGAACGTCCATTGTCCGGCGTGCAGGTTAGCGCGGATACAAGCCTGCGATACCGCATTGCACAGTCTCATAATTCCCAAACGACACTTAACTTTGGTATCTATGCCCAAACATACATAATGAGCCAAAGCGCCCGTCAGGTTGCACCAGATGTTACTGGTTCAAGCCTTGCTTATGGCGATCTTTCAATTGGCGTAGGGCATCAATGGGTTCCGGTTACGTCCAATAGCAGGCAGTATGGTGCCAGCCTAAATTACAAAAGAACGTTCAATGAAGATGGGGCAATCGCCAATCAATGGATCGGTGACTTAAGCGTTGAACAGCGGTTAGATCCGGCCAACCGATTGTCGTTCGGTCTAAATTTACAACATGCTCACTTTATCACGAATGATGTGACGGCACTAACGTCGCGGCTGCGTGCACAATGGACCCATGATCTCGACAACGGGCGATCGATCTCAGCGGCGACAACAATTACGCGCGCGCAATCTAATGACGAGAACCGTGACTATAGCTCTGCCTCAGTGTCACTCACCTACGCCTTTGGTGAAATTTTACCTCAGATTGATCTCTCCACAACCATTCAGGCACAGTGGCGAACGTTTGATAGCGTTTCACTCGACCCATCTGGGCGTGATGATCTGACGACTTCACTGAATGTTTCTGCAGGAATTGGCACATTGGAAATCTACGGGTTCCAACCTGTTGTCTCGTTGCGTGCGCAACGTAATGAAAGCTCCGTGCCTTCGTTTGACAACGAAACCTTAACGCTTGGCGTTGACTTCCGCTCTTCATTCTAATTGTTCAAAAACACCCGCCACGCTAAGCTGCTTGTCAGAAAAATCGGAGTCTCGAAATGCCATTGAAATATTTGCACACCATGGTTCGCGTGAAAGACCTGGATGCCTCCATCGCATTCTACAAACTTCTGGGAATGGTCGAAAGGACACGCAAGGACGTTGAGGCGGGGCGGTTCACGCTTGTCTTTATGTGCCCGCCCGATCAGGCAGACGGCCATGCAGATGTGGAACTGACGTATAATTGGGACGGCGACGATGGCCTTCCATCCGATGCCCGCCATTTCGGCCACCTCGCCTATACTTGCGACAACATCTACGACCTGTGCCAGCACTTGATGGACAATGGTGTCACCATCAACCGCCCGCCCCGTGATGGCCGGATGGCGTTTGTGCGCAGTCCAGACAACGTCTCGATCGAGCTGTTACAAGCCGGCGACGCCCTGCCCCCAGCAGAGCCATGGGCCAGCATGGAAAACATCGGCCACTGGTAGGTCTCAATTTGCAACGTTGCTGGCCATCTCATGGCTGATGCCTGTGGCCAGCACATTCCCAATTGGTTCGATCAATAAATGTATCGGATCTGATCAGCCCAATAGCGTTCAACGCGGCGCAACGCTGCCGCGATATTGTCTAGGCCATTCATGTCCAAAACACCTTTGTCTTGCAGCCCGGAAGCATGGCCTTGGAATAGCTTAGCAACGATATCGCGGACAGATCGCCCTTTTTCGGTCAACCGAACACGCACCGACCGGCGGTCAATTTCACACCGCTGATGGTGCATATACCCCATTTCGACAAGCTTCTTCAGGTTATAGCTGACATTGCTGCCTTGATAATAACCGCGCGATTTAAGCTCACCAGCGGTGACCTCGTTGTCCCCAATATTGAACAGCAACAGCGCCTGAACTGCGTTTATTTCCAATACGTCGACGCGTTCGAACTCGTCTTTGATGACATCAAGCAACAACCGGTGGAGCCGCTCCACCAAAGTCAACGCGTCCAAATAGACTGTCATGAATTCATTGTCAGTGGTCCCAGGTGGACCACCTTGAGCGGTTGGCAGCGAATGTAGGCTCATCTTTCTCTCCATCACGAAGGTTACAGAGCCTGCTTGCCACGCGAAGGGAAAACATTCCGTTAAATCATGCGAAAATTAGATGAAAGAACCGTACGCTATGGTTAAGGTTTCGTAACCCCAACAGCGCCCGCTCGGATCTGATCCATCAATTCACGATAGATATCAGGCTCTTGCACCTGGCCACTGACCCATTGATAAAGGTCGTGGTCGTTTTCGGACAACAATTTATCGTACAGCCCAAGCGCCGTTTCATCCATTTTTTCAAGGTGCGCATCCGAAAAAGCCATCAAGATCAGGTCCATTTCTTTGATCCCACGACGGATCGACCGCATATAGAGGCGTTTGCGTTTGGTCTCGATTGGTTCGCTCATGATGCCACCAGCGCACGAAGCCGCTTTTCAATAAGCGCCAGCTTTTCGTTAGATTGCACCATTTGCGCCCGCACAACCCGCAGGTCCGCCAACAGCCCGCCAACATCAGCTGATGATGTGCCTTCATCGGGGGCCGAAACGCCCTCGCCTTCGCCGGTCAAAAGCCACCCCAAGGACACGCCCAGAATACCGCCCAACATGCTCAACCGGTTGGCGCGCGGTTCGCTCAGGTCTTCTTCCCAGTTGCGCAATGTGCTGGCCTTCACGCCAACCCGCTGCGCCAGTTCTTTTTGCTTCAGCCCCGATGCTTCGCGTGCGGCGGCCAACCGGTCCCCGAATGTTGCGGTTTCGTCGCTGTACCAGTCGCCGGTTTCAAATTCTTCGCTCATTGCCCATCCATCTCATCGCTTCGGTTGCATGAACCGATCCTGCCCCATATGACAGACCCAACCGCAGCTTTCCACCCGAGGCCCCATATGTCCTTTCTTTCCGCGACACTCGACCGCGTCAAACCGTCCCCGACCATCGCTATGAGCACCAAAGCCGGCGAGATGAAAGCCGCGGGCAAAGACGTGATTAGCCTCAGCGCGGGTGAGCCGGATTTTGACACGCCCGACCACATCAAAGATGCGGCCATTGCTGCCATCAACGCTGGCAAAACCAAATACACAGCCCCCGATGGCATCCCAGAGCTGAAACAAGCGATCTGCGCCAAATTTAAACGCGACAACGCGCTAGACTATACGCCTGCCCAAATCAGCGTCGGCACAGGCGGCAAACAAATTTTGTATAACGCCTTGATGGCAACCCTGAACGAGGGCGACGAAGTTGTGATCCCTGCCCCGTATTGGGTCAGCTACCCCGACATGGTGCTATTGGCAGGCGGTGTGCCCGTTGTGGCGGAGGCCTCCATCCATACCGGGTTCAAATTAACTGCGGATCAATTGGAAGCGGCGATCACCGACAAGACAAAATGGTTGATCTTCAATTCGCCATCCAACCCGACAGGCGCGGGCTACACATGGGATGAAATGAAGGAACTGACCGATGTGTTGTTACGTCACCCGCACGTTTGGGTCATGTCCGACGACATGTACGAACACCTTGTCTTTGATGATTTCAAATTCTGTTCACCTGCGCAGGTCGAACCAAAACTCTACGACCGCACGTTGACGGTGAACGGCGTGTCCAAAGCCTATGCCATGACCGGATGGCGTATTGGCTATGCCGGTGGCCCTACCCAGTTGATCGGCGCGATGCGCAAGGTCCAGTCACAGTCCACATCAAACCCATCGTCCATCAGCCAATGGGCCGCCGTCGAAGCCTTGAACGGGCCGCAAGACTTCTTGGAAGCCAACAACGCGTTGTTCCAACGCCGCCGCGACTTGGTTGTGCGCATGTTGAACGATGCGACTGGCATCAACTGCCCGACCCCAGATGGCGCATTCTATGTGTATCCATCCATCGCAGACTGCATCGGGAAAACCTCTGCCGCGGGGACGTTGATCGAAAACGACGAAGCCTTCGCCACCGCCCTGTTGGAAGAAACCGGTATCGCCGTGGTCTTCGGCGCGGCCTTCGGCCTCAGCCCCAACTTCCGCGTCAGCTATGCCACATCCGACGAACAACTGACCGACGCCTGCACGCGTATCCAGACATTCTGCGCAGGTCTTCGCTAACTTTCATTGGCTTTTTGATAGAACCTTTCCCCTAGTCCGATGACACCTGCACTGTTACGCTGAACAAAACCAACTGGACGAGCCTTTCAATGGGATCTGAACTTCCAAACTACTATTTCCGTGTCCGTGAAAACGGGGCCGCTGTGTTTCGCGTGGATACGGAAAACCGTCAACGTCGGATCGAAATGGATCAGATCGCGGTGATCAACATCACGAACGGCAAAGTGAAACCACAAGGTGACCGCAAGCTAACCATTGAAGACATTGCAGAGATTGAAACGTGGATGGCTGAACGCACCGCCCTCTTGGCCCGGCGTGACATCGACGACATTCACCGCGCCGTCGACTACCTAAACATCACGACACAATGGGTTCAGTCCAAAGCCAGTGACGAACAGCTCGAAGAGGTTACAGATGCCCTCTTGTTGTCGATGCATGACCTGCGGTCTTTGTTGGTGCGCAAAAAGGCCGACCGCCTTTTGAAAGACGCCGCCGAATAGGTTTACACCGACCGCCGGATCAACGCACCTAATCGCGCAATCCCCTCGTCGATCTTCTCCGGTGTCGCACAGGAATAACTTAGCCGAAGCGTGTTCCCCCCTGTCCCATCCGCAAAAAATGCACGGCCTGGTACGAATGCAACTCTTTCGGCCTTCAGCGAATTGGCCAAAAGCTCCGCGCCGTCCATGTGCACCGGCAAGGTCACCCAGACAAACATCCCACCCTCTGGTCGTGTCCACTCGACACCGTCGGGCATATTTTGGTCTAACGCCGCCAGCATATGATCACGACGCCCCTTATAGGTGGTCCGCAGTGTTTCAACATGGTCAGCCATCACCGTCTTGGCGACCTGTGCAATCACCATCTGGTTCAGGCTCGATGTATGCAGATCGCTGGCTTGTTTCATCAACACCAGCCGCTCGATCACCGGTTTCGCGGCGCAGATCCACCCCACACGAAGGCCGGGCGCAAGCGTCTTGGAAAAGCTACCGCAATAGATCGTGCGGGCGTTTTCAATGCTGCCGCAGCGTTCAATTTCCATGGCCAAAATCGGCGCTATCGCCTCGCCATCATATCGCAATGCTTGGTAAGCCGCGTCTTCAATAACGGCAATGTCCAGCTCTTCAGCCAGATCAAGAACTTGGGAACGCGCACGTTTGCCAACGGTTTCACCAGTCGGATTGGCAAAATCAACCGACAGGTAAGCGAACTTCACTTGCCCTCCGGCGGCCTCTGCGCGGGCGCTATATTCCGTGGCACCAACGTTGCCATTGGGGGAAAGCTGCTCAAAATTCGGCTCGTAGGCATTAAACGCACTCAATGCACCTAAATATGTAGGCCACCCGCATAACACGGTGTCCCCCGCACTGATCATCAGCTTGCCAAGATAATCCAACGCCTGCTGCGACCCGCTTGTGATCAAGATGTTGTCGGCGTCACAGGGTATACCAATCCGCGCCATATCTGCCGCGATCCAGTCGCGAAGCGGCAAGTATCCCTCGCTGACCGAATACTGAAGCGCCCCGCTGGCCCCGTCTGATGCCATCGCATCGGCCATCGCGGTAGAAAACGCGTCGACCGGAAAAAGCGCAGGGTCAGGAATGCCACCGGCAAAAGAAATGATATCCGGTTGATCCAGCAGTTTTAGCAATTCACGGATCTCCGATGCCTTCATCCGTGACGACCGTGTGGCCAATACCTGATCCCAGTTCATGCGATGTCCTCCAACCAATTAGGAGACCCTAGGCGTGTCGAGAATTTAGGTCAATAATGCTGACTAATGTTTCAGAGATGTGATCCGAACCGATTGCGCCCAAAACCGCCAGCCCAACAAAATCGCAGCCATCCCAAGCCCAACAGTCAGTCCCAACCAAAGCCCGACAGGCCCCCAATCGAAAACAAACGCCATGATGTAACTGCACGGGATACCGATCACCCAGTAACTCACGCAGGCATGCCACATAGGCACGCGCGTGTCCTGAACCCCGCGCAAAACCGACAAAGCAACGATTTGCGCCGCATCTACGAACTGGAACAACGCAGACAACATCAACAGCACGATCCCCAAGGCCAACACCGCATCGCGTGCGGGGTCGGACGGGTCAATGAACAACGACACCAAAACCGACGGAATAAGGAGATAAATCAAAACCACTAAGGCGCCAAAACTCAACGAAACGCCATAAGCAACGATTGCACCGCGACGCAATTCAGGCTCGTTGCGGGCCCCATAATGGCGGCTTGCGCGGATCGTCGCGGCCTCAGTCATCCCCACATGGAACATGAACATAAACGCCGTCAGCTGAATCGCGATGCCGTGGGCCGCCAATTCGATCTCGCCAATCCAGCCCATCATCACTGACGTGCCGACAAACAACGCGCTCTCGGCGAAAGACGTCAGCCCGATTGGCAGGCCAAGCCGAAACACCTGCCCCATGGCCTCGTTGTCGCTTTTCCAAATGCGGCGAAACAATTGAACGTCTGGCCGTTTGGCCTGCACATACGCCATCAACGCCAGCATCTGCACAAGCTGTACAACAACAGATGCAATAGCCGCCCCTTTAACACCCAATTCAGGCGCGCCAAAATTTCCGAAAATCAACGCGTAATTCACAAACCCATTTGCAAGCAACGCAATCAACGTGATCCAAAGCTGCACGGCTGTCAGTTCGATCGCCCCCAAATAAGACCGCATAACCTGTCCAGCCAAAGCAGGAAAAATCCCGAAAATCGCAATCCTCAGGTACGTACCGCCCAATTCGGCCACGGCGGGTTCCTGCCCCATCGCCAACAACATGGCGTCGGCATACATAAACGGAACCGCCAACAGCGCGGCATAAATCGCCGACAGCCACAGTGCCATGCGGGTCACACGGCGCACGCGAATGTCGTCGCCCTGTTCGACCGCTTCGGCAACCATCGGCGTCACCGCGCGCGCAAATCCCGCACCGATGACAAACGCGATAAACCAAATCCCCGCCGCCACCGTCACTGCCGCCAAGGACGTCACCGAATACCACCCCAACATGATCGTATCGGTCATGTGGATAGAAAACCCCGCAACATTGGCCCCCACCAAAGGCAGGCCAAGCGTCAGCAATTTGCGAACATGTGTACGATATGAAGTTTGGCTAGACATAAGGTTCGATAGGCGCAATCAACGAACAGGTCCAGCTTTGTCCCTTCCACCAACACAGGTCCCGCAGATGTTCGACACCCTGATCCCTGATGCACAGTCTTTCGTCAATGAATTGGCGGCGAACAATACCCGCGACTGGTTCCTTGCCAACAAAGCCCGCTACGACAGCAAACTCAAACAACCCGCCCTTGCCCTGTTAGATGACATGAGCCCGCACCTCACGGCCCTCAGCGATCTGCCGGTGGTGTCCAAAATTTTCCGCCCCCAACGCGACGTCCGTTTTTCGAAAGACAAAACACCTTATAAAACGCACCTGCACATGCTCTGGCGGCTAGAAACGGGGACCCGCCAAGACGTGGTGTTCTTCTTTGGCATCGACCTCGACAAAATCACCGTCGGCACCGGCATGATGGAATTTTCCAAAGACGTGCTCACCGACTGGCGCAAAATGGCGGACATGGACGGCGCCTATCTGACCGGCAAGATCGAGGCGGTAGAGGCCAAAGGCTACGCCCGCCGCGCCCCCAAATTAAAACGCGTGCCATCCGAATATGGCAAAGACCACCCCCACGGCGATCTGCTGCGCCACAAAGGCTTGATCGTCACAGGAAACCCAGACCCAGCGGGTGACTTAGCGGCCCAAATCAAATCCGCCTTCGCCGACCTCTGGCCCGTCGCCGACATGCTCATCGGCGTGGCCGAAACACCGACGATCTAAGATAGGCTAACAAAAGTCAGCTCTGCGGACTTAGTAGACTTTACATGTAACCGTGCCAATAACAGCTAATGGCACCGAAACATTCTGACCAATAGTCGATTTTGATCGAGCCTGCTCGTACAAGACCTGTCCTTCATGCGACGCTATGCATTCTTTCTATCCTGTATCGCAACAGCTAGAATCTCACAGCTTGGCGCATGAATTTTAGAATGGGGCATTTGGATGGAAGTTTTTGGAGAAGTCATTTGGGTCTGCTCATCAATCCTCGTTGGGCTTTGGCTTGCCGATTTTGCGACAGGCTGCTTTCATTGGATTGTTGACAACTATGGGCATCCGGAATGGCCAATCATAGGTCCGCACTATATCAAACCAAGCCATCTTCATCATGATGAAGACATGTTTTCATTCGAGCTTTCGAACATTGTTACCCATCTCTATATCTGGACCGCAGTCGTATTCGTTGGCCTGTTTTTTTGGGCGATCGGACTCATGACACTGACAATCGCATCGGCTTGCATCTTTGGTTTCTTAACAAACGTAATCCATCGTTGGTCTCATACGCGTCCGGAAGAAAATGTAGCGGTAGTAAAGGCCCTGCAACGGATTGGATTATTTCAATCAACACACCATCACACCTTTCATCACAATCCAGGCTCAGACAGTCACTACTGCCTGCTGACGGATCACGTAAATCCATTGCTAGAAACCATCGGGTTTTGGCGTCGTTTGGAAGCGGGTTTTCTGCGCCTAGGTCTCAGAAAGTATTGGTGGGAGACGGCCAAATCTCCGGCGAAATAGGTGCGAGACTATCTTTGATAAGACAGAGTGAAACTTGCCTTGCTAAATCCAACGTCTATTCCAAAAGTCAGCACTCGTGACCTGTGACGCATTTATCAAAGAGGGCCCATAGCTGACATTCGCTGGGACGATGCAATTTCTTAACAAACCCCAGCGTGCGGTACGTTAACCATGCAAAACCCATGCTCAGAGCAATACCAGACCCATACTGGACCCATACCCGATCCATATCGCCAATATCCTTGAAAAAAAGGCGTTAACCTTTGATTCGAGCAGCTCAGTGGATCTAGTTGCTTCGCGCGTTAACCTCTCGCGTCAAAGCACCCCGTCCGCGACGTCCGTAAATCGTTTCAACGTTGCTGGAACATCCCGCAGTTTGTCGATCCCAAACAACCCAATCCGGAAGGTACTAAAGTCCGCAGGTTCATCCACGGCCAACGGTACACCGGCGGCAATCTGCATACCTGCTGCGCCAAACTTCGATCCATTCTGAACATCTGGGTCATCCGTATAACAAACCACAACACCCGGCGCACCAAAGCCGTCAGCAGCCACAGATTTCAGGCCCTTGCTGGCCATATAATCGCGCACGCCCTGCCCCAATTCCCACTGCGCATCCCGCAGCTTGTCAAACCCCATCGCCTTGCTTTCCACCATTGTATCGCGGAAATCGCGCAGCGCGTCCGTAGGCATAGTCGCATGGTATGCATGGCCGCCATTCAGATAGGCTTCCATGATCTGGCGCCATTTCTTCAGGTCCACCGCGAATGAATTCGCCTGTGTTTTCTCCAACCGTTCCAACGCCTTCCCAGACATCATCACCAACCCAGCAGACGGCGAAGATGACCACCCCTTTTGCGGCGCCGAGATCAGAACATCCACGCCCGTGGCCTTCATATCCACCCACGCACAGCCCGATGCGATGCAATCCAACACCATTAACGCGCCTACCTCATGGGCCGCCTCAGCCAGTGCTTTGACATAATCATCGGGTAGAATAATCCCCGCGCTGGTTTCCACATGTGGGGCGAAAACCACGTCGGGTTTTGCCTCGCGAATGGCGGCTGTGACCTCTTCAATCGGGGCCGGTGCAAACGGCGCGCGGCTATCATTACCTGTTTGACGCGCCTTAAAAACGGTCGTGTCCGCAGTAAACTCCCCTGCGTCGAAAATTTGGCTCCAGCGATAGGAAAACCATCCGTTGCGCACAATCATCGCATGGGCATTGCCGCCAAACTGACGCGCCACCGCTTCCATGGCAAAGGTCCCGCCACCTGGCACAATTGCGACGCCACCTGCTGAATACACATCGCATAACATCCCGTGCAGGTCGTTCATAACCCCCTGAAATACCTTGGACATATGGTTCAATGACCGGTCTGTGAAAACGACGGAAAACTCCATCAAGCCATCTGGGTCTACAGGGGATCTTGTCGCGTCCATGTGCACATTCCTTCTATCACTTCGCCACTATGCAGAGCCATGCGGCAATGAAAAGACTAAGTTCAAACCAAGTCTTTCAAACTTATGGCTAAGGCCAAGGCACGCGTCGTGTTCACCTAGGAAACACACCCTCAATAAACGCAATCTCGCGTGCAAATGTCGTTGGTTGGAAAAGCAGGCCGTGGCCTTGCCCTTCAAGCTCAATAAAGGTCTTCGCGGTTTCGGCAGCGTCAAACAATCTTCGACCAAAATGAAACGGGATAACGGTATCTGCAGTGCCATGAATGATCAGCGTCGGCGCAGTCACGGCATCGATAAATTCGATACTGCGAAACTGATCTTTCATCAGCAGCTGGACAGGCAGCCAAGGATACCGCTGCGCTGCGACATCTGATGTTGCGGTGTATGGGGCCCCAAGAATAAGTGCGCCAACGGAACGTTTTGCGGCAATCTGAACAGCTACACCTGTCCCCAAGGACTCGCCGACAACAGCAATGGACGTAGGCTCTACGCCGTTAGAAACCAACCAATCATAGGCAGTGTTTGCGTCCAAAACGAGCCCGAGCTCACTTGGGGTCCCGCTACTGCCCCCGTACCCGCGCCACGACACAAACATGACACCAAAACCTGCTGCCTGATAAGCCGAAAACCTGTCCGCCCGGCTGGCAATCTCACCACCATTGCCATGCAGGAACAGTACTGTTGGCCGCCCCTGCTTGGCAGCCGAAAACCATGCAACAATCGTCTCACCATCCGAGGTAGGCAGCTGTTCAACAGATACTCCAGACAGGCCAACTTCGACCGGCGACGGATTAGCGTGCGTTGGAAAGTACATGAGGTCACGTTGAAAGACGTACATCGCAAGCAATGCGATACAATACGCACCACCCAGAAGGATCCCGATAATCTTTAGCAACTTCAGCATAATGGGCCGAATAGAATTCATATCCTGCTAAAGGGCAACACAAACTGCCCCCTCAAATCGGGCCGGGCCTGCGTTCCTCGCTAAGAAGTACGTTGGCTTCCACATCCCCCACACCGGGCAATGTCATGACGCGGCGGCGCAAAACCCGTTCGAAATCTGCCAGATCGCGCGCGACAACACGCAGGCGGTAATCATACAAGCCCAACACGTGTTCCACCAATTGCACCTCGGGAATAGCCGTCACAGCGCGTTCGAAATCATCCAGTGAAACACGCCCCTTGGTGGCCAATTTCACCCCCAAAAACACGGTCACTCCGAACCCAAGTTTTTGCGCGTCCAGCGCAACGCGCTGTCCCGTAAGAACTCCTTCATCGCGAAGTCGTTTAATACGTCTCCACGTCGCGGGTTGGCTCATCCCGATGCGCCCGCCAATCGCGGCCGCTGTTTGGGTCGCATCCCGCTGAAGGGCCGCCAAAATTGCTCGGTCAGTGTCGTCCAGTGTCATAGGGGGAGGCTTTCGTCATTGCGCAGCGTCGCCACGGTCATCAGCGCCTCAATGTCGGCGATATGAGGCAACGCTAGGATCTGGTCGCGATAGATCTGTTGATAATGCGGCATATCCCGCGCGATCACAGAAAGGCGCACGTCGACACGGCCCAGAAACGTCTGGATCTCGGTGACTTCGGGAATATCGCGCGCCGCGTCCTGAAATTCATCAAACGCGCGCGCTTGGGTCTTGTCCAACGTAACCCGCAGCGACACGTCGACAGTATAGCCCAACGCGGTCCAATTGATCACCGCATGCCGGCCCATAAGAATGCCCTGTTCTTGCAAACGGCCCAACCTGCGGGTGGCCTTTAGGGCCGACATCCCCGCACGCTCCCCCAGCTCGGCCACGGATAAATCTGGTGCGGCCTGAAGTTGCCGCAGCAAACGTCGATCCATGTCATCTAGCATGATAAATCCTAAAATTGCTTATTTCACGAATAACAACTTCACCCAGATAGATAAATACAAAAGAAATCCTCTCGTAAACCGCTGGGTTGCCCGTCATAACAGCGTCAATGCAACCCAACAAAGGATAAAGCTATGCGCGTTTATTATGACCGTGACTGCGACGTGAACCTGATCAAGGACAAAAAAGTCGCCATCCTCGGCTACGGCTCCCAAGGCCACGCCCACGCCCTCAACCTGCGCGACTCTGGTGCGAAAAACCTCGTTGTCGCCCTGCGCGAAGGCTCTCCGTCCCAAGCCAAAGCCGAAGGCGAAGGCCTGAAAGTTATGGGCATCGCTGAAGCTGCGGCCTGGTGTGATGTGATCATGTTCACAATGCCCGACGAGCTTCAGGCTGAGACATACAAAAAATACGTCCATGACAACATCAAGCCGGGTTCCGCAATCGCGTTCGCCCACGGCCTGAACGTCCACTTCGGCCTGATCGAGCCTAAAGAAGGCGTTGACGTGATCATGATGGCGCCAAAAGGCCCAGGTCACACAGTACGCGGCGAATACACAAAAGGCGGCGGTGTTCCGTGCCTTATCGCTGTTGACACAGACGCATCCGGCAAAGCCCAAGAAATCGGCCTGTCCTACTGTTCCGCAATCGGTGGCGGTCGTTCCGGCATCATCGAAACAAACTTCCGTCAGGAATGTGAAACTGACCTGTTCGGCGAACAGGCTGTTTTGTGTGGCGGTATCGTTGAACTGATCCGCATGGGTTTCGAAACACTGGTAGAAGCTGGTTACGAACCTGAAATGGCGTACTTCGAATGCTTGCACGAAACAAAGCTGATCGTAGACCTGATCTATGAAGGCGGCATCGCAAACATGGATTACTCCATCTCCAACACTGCAGAATACGGTCAGTACGTAACAGGCCCACGTATCTTGCCTTACGAAGCAACGAAGAAAGCAATGAAAGAATCGCTGGAAGACATCCAGTCCGGTAAATTCGTGCGTGACTTCATGCTGGAAAATGCTGTCGGTCAGCCAACAATCAAGGCGTCCCGTCGTGCGAACGACGAACACCAGATCGAACAGGTTGGTGCCAAACTGCGCGCTATGATGCCTTGGATTTCCGAAGGCAAAATGGTCGACAAATCCAAGAACTAATCTCGGGTTATAGAGACCGAAAAGGCCGCCCTTCTGGGCGGCCTTTTTTGTGAAAGTCACACTTTAAGTGGCCGTACATTTTCAGACCGGCTTACAGCTCTTGGCGAACGTAACCTGGGTTTTCGTAAGTGACACCGTGTTGATAGTTGGGACGCAAGAACACTTTCCCTGCCTCATACAATGCACGGCAATCATTTGCATCTTTGTATGCGTCCTCGGGCAACAACAACGTATGCGCACCAACCCCATCAAAACGTGGATCGTCACAGTCACCATCATTGGCCCATTTGCTTTCGTTTGTGCCCCAAACAAAACCCGCAGGTACGGTCATGCACCCCGCTGTCGCCAATAAACCTGCAAAAACAGAAACCTTAAATACGCCAGACAACATCTTGAAATACTCCATTAATTTTCGCGCTTACTAAGCAATACATCTACCATGTCGTGAGTCGCCACCTGCAGCAGTTCGAAAGCCCGCATCAGAATGTCTTGTCAAATGCGACCTTCCCAGACGGTGTAAACAAAATCGCACGGCTGTTCTCGTCTCGACGCAACCAGCCGCGGGTTTCCATTTCGCTCAATAGCGCGCGCCCCAACGAACCTGCGAGGTGATTTCGGCGCTCGCTCCAATCAAGGCAGGTCCGACATAACGGTGCTTTTGATGTTTTCAGACGCGCCAAATCCACGCCAAATCCCGTTGCAAAACTTTCGCCTTTGGGGGTCAAGGAAACGTCATCGCCGGTTTCTATAATTGCACCTGCTGACCGCAGCGCCTCGTACATCTGAACACCTCGGCTTCCTGCAAGATGATTGTAGCAAACGCGCGCCTGTCGCAACGTTTGATCCTTTGGACCAGGCCTCACTCGGGCGCCGCCCTGACTTGCTGCCAAGCCCATCAGGGCCTCTAACACTGACGCGACATCCCTATTGGCCAAGGCGAAATATTTGTGCCGCCCCTGTTTGCGCGGCACCAAAAGCCCGCCGTCTGTCAGCTTCGCCAAATGGCTAGACGCGGTGGATAACCCAACCCCTGCCTCCGCAGCCAATTCGCTTGCGGTTAAGGCACGCCCATCCATCAAAGCAGTCAGAATATTTGCGCGCGCAGGATCTCCAATCAATGCGGCAACGTGAGATATATCAGGGCCTTCCTTCATACTTCGACCTTCAACGAAGCATCAACGACTGTCAATCCGCTAGAAGGATCACATAAACACTGAAAGGACTCTCATGCTTACCTGCATCATTCGCTACGACATCGACCCCACGCAGAAAGAAAACTTCGCACAATATGCACGCAATTGGGGGCAAGCCATCCCGCGATGCGGCGCAGACCTTATTGGGTACTATGCGCCACACGAAGGGTCCTCCACCCTTGCTTACGGGATCTATAACGTTCAGTCGCTCGCGCATTACGAAGCCTATCGCGAAAAATTGGCGAACGACCCATTGGGGCGCGAAAACTATGATTTTGCTCAACGTGAAAAATTCATCCAGCGCGAAAACCGAACTTGGTTGAAATGCGTTTCGAAACCCCATGGGACAGCACAATGATTGCCGTCATTTTTGAAGTCATCCCCGCCGAAGGTGACCTGAACAGCTATTTGGATCATGCAACCAAGCTCAAACCAATCTTGGAAACCCAGCCTGGATTTATCAGTGTCGAACGGTTTCGCAGCCTAAGCGACCCCGACAAATTGCTCTCACTGTCGTTCTTCGAAAACGAGGCCGCGGTTGCCAACTGGCGCGATCAATCCGCCCACAGAAACTCGCAAAAAGCGGGGCGAACTGGGCTCTTCAAAGACTATCGATTGCGTGTCGCTGAAATACAGCGCGATTACGGATTGCACGACCGAGACGAAGCGCCTCGTGACAGTCGCACCGCGCACAGCTAAGGGGGTGGAATGACAAACCACCCTACTCCATTCAATTGGCTCTCGATCGGGCTTCTGGGCCTGATCTGGGGTGGGACGTTCATGGTTGTCGCGATCGCACTGGAAGGTTACGGCCCCCTTACGGTCGCCTGTGCGCGCACGACCTTGGGTGCAATGACTTTGCTACTTCTTGTCCGGATCATGCGCCGCCCCATGCCAAAAGACCTGTCCGTCTGGCGTTACTTGGCAGTGATCGGTGTATTGAACACGGCATTGCCATTCGCTTTGCTGTCATGGGGACAGCAATTCGTTCCATCGGCCTTTGCTGGCATTTCAATGGCCGCTTTGCCGCTTTTTGTGTTTCCATTGGCACATGCATTCAGCGACGAAAAAATGAGCCTTCGCAAATCGTTAGGCGTTGTCATCGGTTTTGCTGGCGCCGCAGTCTTGGTGGGGCCCGGGGCGTTTGATTTTTCGCAAGGCAGCCTCGCGCTGCCACAGCTTGCCTGTGTCGGTGCGTCGTTATCCTATGCGGTTTCCAGTGTTTTGACCCGCCGGTGCCCACCCGTAGACAGTATTTCGATGGCGGCAATAACGTTGGTAATTGGTGCGCTTTGCCTTGTACCGGCGATGTTCATTTTCGAAGGTGCACCAACTTGGGTCGATAGCCGAGCGGGCTATGCGATTGTGTTCCTTGGGCTCGTTCCAACAGCCTTCGCCGCCCTACTGCGCGTGCAAACGATCCGCACCGCCGGGTCGGTGTTCATGACATTGGTCAATTATCAGGTGCCGGTATGGGCCATGATTTTCGGCGCTTTGGTTCTGTCCGAAGCCTTGCCGTGGCGGTTTTTCATCGCACTCGCCCTTATCCTCAGCGGCTTGGCTGTTAGCCAATGGCCCAGCCTGAAAACACTGCTTAAGCGGTGACCTTTGCGACGGCTTCGACCTCTGCGACAATACCATCGACCACTTTCGCCAATAGCCCGTCGTCTTCGCATTCGGCCATGACGCGGATCAAGGGCTCTGTCCCTGACTTGCGGATCAAAAGGCGACCTTTGCCTTGAAGATCGGCTTCCGCCGCTGCAATCGCGGCCTTGACCGAAGCATCCTCAAGTGGTGCTTGCCCCGCGCCGTACCGTACGTTTTTCAACATTTGCGGAACGGTCTCAAAAACGCGGCACAGCTCGGACGCACGTTTGCCCGTCTCGATCATCGCAGTTAGGAACTGTAGCCCCGCCAACAGGCCATCACCCGTCGTCGCGTAATCTGTCATGACGATATGGCCGGATTGCTCGCCGCCCAGATTGTACCCATTCGCCCGCATCGCTTCGACCACATAGCGGTCGCCGACGTTGGTGCGTTTCAGGTTCAAACCACGGTCGGTCATGAACCGTTCCAATCCAAGGTTGGACATAACGGTCGCGACCAGAGTCCCCTTGTGCAGCCGGTCAGTTTCGGCCCAGCGATTGGCAAAAAGGCCCATAATCTGATCGCCATCTGCGACCATGCCATTTTCATCCAAAATCATCACACGGTCTGCATCACCGTCCAAACAAATGCCGACATCCGCACCGTGGGTGACAATGGTTTCAGCCGCTGTACGCGTGCTGGTAGATCCGCAATTATCATTGATGTTGAAACCATCGGGGGATGTTCCAACCGGAATAACCGTAGCGCCCAATTCCCATAAAACTTCGGGGGCAACACGGTGTGCTGCACCATTGGCGCAATCGATCACAACCTTTAAACCATCCAAACGATTGCCTGCTGGAATTGTGCCTTTCAGGCGTTCGGCGTACCGGAAACGCCCGTCGTGCACGTGTTTGGCGCGCCCAATGTTGTTGGCCTGTGCGGGTTGAATTTCGGTTTCAAGCAAAGCTTCGATTTCGGCCTCTGCATCATCGGACAGTTTGAACCCGTCCGGACCAAAAAATTTGATCCCGTTGTCTTGGGCAGGGTTGTGGCTGGCCGAAATCATGATCCCCAGATCCGCACGCATCGATGTGGTCAAAAGTCCGACACCCGGTGTTGGGATCGGCCCCAACATCAGTACATTCATACCGGTGCTGGTCAAACCAGCCGTCAACGCATTTTCAAACATATAGCCAGACAAACGAGTGTCTTTGCCAATAACCACACGATGGCCATTGCTGCCGTCATTACGGAAATAACGCCCTGCAGCGGCACCAATTTTCAACGCCATGTCGGCTGTCATTGGGTATTGGTTTGCCGTGCCACGCACGCCATCTGTTCCGAAAAATTTACGTGCCATTGTATTCCGCCCGCCTTAATTTACTGCCATGTGCAGGCTTATCGCCTGTCGTGTTTCCAACGTATCATGGACCCGTAGGATTTGCATACCCTGGCGTACGCCGTGCAACGCCACGGCAACCGACCCCGCCATTCTGTCAGGTGCGCTTGACGCATTTCCAATGGTTCCGATGAACTTTTTCCGCGAAGCCCCTAACAGGACCGCGCAACCAAGCCCATGAAAAATTGACAAATTTTTCAACAACTCAAGGTTATGGTCCAACGTCTTTCCAAACCCGATCCCGGGGTCGACGACAATTTGGTTGCGGCGGATACCTGCCGCCTCGGCCGCACGTACGCGTGCCTCTAGGAAATCGTAAACGTCTAGCACCACATCATCATAGTACGGATCGTTCTGCATTGTCGCGGGATCCCCCTGCGCATGCATCAGACAACAAGGTGCGTTTGCCTGCGCTGTTACGTTGGCCATTTCGTGGTCATAGGTAAACGCAGCGACGTCGTTGACCAAATTCGCACCAGCATTCAAGGCCGCGCTTGCGACGACTGCCTTTCTGGTGTCGATCGAGATTGGTATCGCCTCAGCCGCACGAATGGCACTGATGACCGGCGCGGTGCGGGCCACCTCATCATTCGGGTCCACCAACTTTGCCCCCGGACGCGTGCTTTCTCCGCCAATATCCAAGATATCCGCACCATTTGCGACCATTGCGCGGGCCTGCGCCAATGCGGCCTTTGGGTCGTTGAACAACCCACCGTCAGAAAAACTGTCAGGCGTAACGTTCAAAATCCCCATGATCCGAGGGGCATCCAGTGTTAACCCCGCAACGGCCGCCCGCGGAGCCGTCAGACGGTCTAAAACGTCCGTTGGAACGTCATTTGGGGCGACCAGACTGCGTCCGCCGCCACGCTCAATACGTTCAACTTGGGAAAACCAGCACCAACCACCTGCCAATGTTTCTGCATTGTCGGGACGGCGGCGATCCGTCATCGCGATTGGACGCCAATAGATCACAGCACGCGCACCGGCACTGCTGAGGACGGGGCATCATCATCCCCTGTGACGACCAATTCGTCGGCCTTCATAAAACTTGCGAACCAAGCTGCCAACGCCAAGGCGTCACTCGGGCTTGCGCTTGGGCCATCTACGGCGTCGAGCACAATTTTGGACGGCGCCCAAACGCAGATCTGGCCATTGCGCATCGCCCAATCCAATTCGGTCAAGGTGCCAACAACCACGCATCGTTTATCGCGGCTGGCCAAAACCCATGCGTTTTGTTCAATCGCCAGCAGGTCGATGCGCCTTTGCGCCATCTTGGCTTTTGATTGCGGCGCGGGCTGGTCACCTGCCCCAACACAGAAAATCAATGGCGCATCATCCGCAGACAGCTCATCAATGCGCGCAGCTAGATCGTCAGATGAAATCGCTTCGTTTGAAAGATAAACCACACGCGGATGCGGATCCTCTACGGTCTCTACGGCAGCGTGTTGATCCCCGCCCTTCTCGCGAACAATTTCAACGCCTAGCGAATAGGGTCCGCGGTCGATTTTCTCGATCCGGACAAAAACGCGCAAAGCCTGTGGTTCTAGCAAAATACGCTCTGCAACACGCGCGGCCAATGTTTCAAGCAGGTTCAAACGTTCTGCGCCAAGCTCTGCGTCAATCGCCTCGGTCACGCGGTCATAGGACAAGATACGGTCGACATCGTCGTCTATCGGGCCTGTCAGCGGCGCGACTTCTACAACAACGTTAAACTTGATCCTTTGAAGGTGGCCGCGTTCCTGCTGGAACGCCCCAATCTCTACTTCGGTCACATAATCGCGCAATGAAATACGGTCGCGCAAACCACCACTACCATCCGGGGCAGTCGCTTCTGCCCGTTCAGACGGATGGGCAAAGGCCAATTTGGTATCGCTGCTCATGTCGTATCCTTCGCGTCGTTATGCGAGCGATACTAAGCAAAAGCCCTCTGAACAAGGGGGAGGATCACGCCAAGTTCCGCATCGGAAACGACACAACCTACAGTCAGGTGTTAACTTTGGCGATAAAAGTAATGCGCACCAATCGACGCGGTCCGGTCAAACACACGCGACCAACGCGGGCTTACGGCACGTGTATGATAGTAAGTGGCCCCACTGGTCAGTTCACGGGGTGCGCCATCAATCAACAGCCGCGCAACCTTGCCAACACGGTTCCATGCTGCGGGTTCATTGATGACCTCGGCAGCACCATCACAGGTGTACGTGAATTGACATGCAAATTTCCGCCCGGTGCCTTGGTTGATGACACCACACAACGTATTCGGAAAACGGCTACTGTCGACCCGGTTCATGATCACTTCACCTACTGCGAATAGGCCACGGACACTTTCACCGCGCGCTTCGAAATACAACGCTTCGGCCAGACATTCCCACTGGGCACCGCCAGTTGGTGCAGGCTGGGCTGCGAGGAACGCGTTGTCATACGTGATGACGTCCGGTGCAGTCGGAATATTGCGAGCTGCTGCAGGTGGCACTGCGGTCAACGCAGTAACCCGCGCATCTGGCACCTGCTGGATTGCAACGCGTTCTTGGCCTAGCAGCTCACCAAGGCGCGTCGCCAATAGTTCGTCCGCATGAGGAGCCGTCGCTGTCGCGGATAACGTCACCGCAAAGAGAATTGCCTTAGATACTGTCCGACCAAAACGCGTGAGCATCGTGTATTCCAAAAAAACGCACGGTCTGCCCCGCACAAGCGCGACCCCTTTAGAATAAAGGCGCGTAAACGTCTAGCTCATCGAATTTTCACAGCCATCTATACCGATGCCCTCAAAGCACAGTTCCTGCGTCAAGCTCAAGATGTTGCGGTTAAACGAGTTTTTGGCGTCAAACCTTGATGTTCAGCTCGCCTATACGATCACGGATCGCCAATTGTGCGGCGGAAAGCCGCGCAACCGGCACCCGAAACGGCGAACACGACACGTAATCGAAACCCTGCGCACGGCAAAATGCGATAGCATTTGAATCACCGCCATGCTCGCCACAGATCGAAAGCGTCACATCCGGGCGCCCCAAACGTCCACGTTCTGCACCCAGTTTCAGCAATTCCCCGACACCATCAAGGTCCAGCGTGTGAAACGGATCTTCTTCATAAACGTGCAGTTGTACGTAGTCCGACATGAAACGCCCTGCATCATCGCGCGACAATCCGTATGTCATCTGGGTCAAATCGTTCGTCCCGAAGGACAGGAACGCCGCATGCTCCGCAATGTCTTGAGCACGCAATGCGGCCCGAGGTGTTTCCACCATCACACCCAGCTTGAATTCGAATTCAACACCCGATTCTGACCGCACCGCAGCGGCAACCGCATCGATGCGCGACTGCACAAGTTCCACCTCGCGCATTGCGCTAACAAGCGGGATCATAATTTCGGGCACAACAGGTGCGCCGTTTTGCGTACTTTCAACAGTTGCCTGAAAAATCGCACGCGCCTGCATGTCGTAAATTTCGGGGACCGTGATCCCCAATCGGACACCGCGCATCCCCAACATTGGGTTATATTCGGACAGGTCCTCAACCCGCGCTGTGACCTCTGCAATTGGCACATCCAAAAGTTCCGCAAGATCGCGAAGCCCAGCTTTGCCAACAGGTAAAAATTCGTGGAGCGGCGGGTCAAACAGGCGAATGCAAACAGGCGTTCCCTGCATGATTTGAAAAATCTCTGCAAAGTCAGACTGTTGCAACGGCAGCAGCCGTTCCAAAACCGCCGCGCGGCCTTCTGGTGTTTCAGCAAAAATCATTTCACGCATCAGGTCTACGCGATCACCATCAAAAAACATGTGTTCCGTGCGGCACAGCCCAATACCTTCAGCCGCGAAATTACGCGCCGTTTGGGCATCCGCGGGCGTGTCAGCATTCGCACGCACGCCCAAATCGCGCACGTCATCAGCCCAAGACAACAAAGTCTGAAATGCATCGTCCAAAGCTGCCTCGAGCAAAGCGGGCGTCCCAGCCAACATTTGGCCTGTACTTCCATCCACGGTGACAATGTCACCTGCCGAAAACGACCGACCGTCTGGTGCAGTAACCACACGATTGCGTTCGTCTACGTCCAAATCGGATGCACCAACAATACAAGGCAAACCAATGCCACGCCCAATTACTGCAGCGTGGCTGGTAATTCCGCCCCGCAGGGTCACGACGGCTGCCGCCGCATGCATGCCGCGAATGTCTTCGGGTGTTGTTTCTCGACGGACCAAAATACAGGATTCACCACGGGCAGCGCTTGCCTGAGCTTCATTGGCGGAAAACACCAACGCTCCACGGGCCGCACCTGGGCTCGCAGGGATACCGAGCACTATGATGTCACGAACAGCCGAACGATCGACCTGTTTGTGCAGCAATTCAGACAGCGCTGCAGGTTGGACCCGCAGCAATGCTTCTTCCTTCGGGATCACACCCGACGTGGCCAAGTCGACCGCAATCCGCACAGACGCGCGGCTAGATCGCTGCACGCGCACGGCATCTAAAATAGAAAGCTGCCCATCGTTCAAAATAAACTTGATTTCCATCTCTTCACGCAGACGGATGCGGGATAAAGCCCCAAACTTTTTAAGGTCGGCAAACGCCTCTGGTGCTTCTTCTTCCAACGATGGCCCACGAGGGTCGCGTGTTAAGTACAAGGCATCCGCAGCATCGCGTAGCGTTTCAGAATGCAAGGCCTGCGGAACGAACCGCCCTTTCATTTGTTCAGTGCCGGTTGTTCCGTCGACGAACTGGATCACGCCAGAACCCGACACACCATCACCAACGGGAAGAACCATGTTTTGCACGACCAACCCTAGGCCTGCATTGGGTGGCGCGCCTTTGGCCTGCCGCAACAATCGCGCGGTTGTCCCTTCCCATGATCGCGCCATAGACCGCAAAACTTCGGCGAGTTGTTCGCCTACATCCTGCGGAAATACAGCGTCCATTTCATGTTCATAGGTCGACAACATCCGTTTCAGCGCATCCTGCGACGGCTGGTCAGGCAAATAAAACTCTTCAGGATCAAGACGGGCTACTTCGACAGCAAACGCCTGAATATAACGCATATACATGCGCGTCGCCGCAGCTTCGCCAATCGTTGCACTCAAGGCAGCATGTTTGGCGTCGTTAAGGCCGATGTTCAACATCGCACCCGGGCCACCCCAATCAGGGTCCATGCTGCTTGGGCGCACCGAAAGCAGTGGCGCATCATCAAAATGGCGCAAGATCTGTCGGGTATCTACAGCCTGACCGCTTGCTATCGCACGAACTGCGTCAAAAGAAAGCGCGACAGTGATCGGTACAGGCATGTCCAAACGGATTAATCGCTGCAAACACTTTGCCCGCCCACCATGGACGTCCGCGGCCATTGGCGCGGTTTTTGTGACAAGGCACAAATCCTTAAGGGTAATCACTTTCTGCACCGCGGCATTCCTCCTGCAGCGCAACATACCCAGATGCGCTATCAGGACAAGTGTAACATCTAAATGACGTTACCCCTCGATTTTCCTTAGGTCTGCGACACTAAGGCAAATCGTGCGGATGCGGTGCAACAGGTTCAAACGATTTCGGCGTAAGACTTCGCTGTCCGCATTGATTTGAACAGCATCAAAGAACGCGTCAATCGGCATACGCAAATCTGCCATTGCTGACATCGCGCCAGCAAAATCTTCAGCTGCCATAGCAGGTGCAATCTTGGCGTCTGCCGCATCAAGAGCCGCGAAAAGCGCCTTCTCTTCATCCGTTTCGGCAAACTTCAAATCCGCACCGAATGAGTACTCGACACCGTCTTTTTCTTCAGCTTGGGTCAGGATGTTATTCGCGCGTTTGAACCCTTGGATCAGGTTTTCACCATCATCAGTTTTCAGGAACGCAGCCAAAGCCTTGGCGCGATTCACGAGCAACAACAAGTCGTCATTTCCCGGCATGGCCAGCGACGCATCAATCACGTCATGGCTGATGCCCTCATCCTTCAGGAACACCTTTAGGCGGTCATGGAAGAACGACAACAGGTCCGCGTCTTTGATCAGGGTTCCCAATTTTATGGTAAGGGTATTCTCTCGCACCAAGCGGATCACACCTAACGCAGCACGACGCAGGGCAAACGGGTCTTTGGACCCAGTCGGCTTTTCATCAATCGCCCAGAACCCTGTCAGCTTGTCGACCTTTTCAGCCAGCGCCACAGCCACGGATACAGGCGCTGTTGGCACATCATCTGATGGACCAAGCGGCGAGTAATGTTCCTGTGCGGCCGCAGCCACGGTATCTGACAGCCCCGCCTCTTTCGCATAGTAGCGGCCCATAAGCCCCTGCAGATCAGGAAATTCGTAAATCATCTCCGAGCTTAGATCCGCTTTTGCAAACCGCGCGGCGGCCTCTGCTTCTGCCGCGTCGGCACCAACCATGGGCGCGATTTCGGCACTCAAAGCCGCCATACGGTCAACCAGCTCGGAAACGGTGCCCAGCTTGTTGTGGAACGTCACGTTGGACAGCGCATCAAGCCATGCTTGGCCACCGGCCTTTGCGACCCGCAGATCATTTTCCCAGAAGAATTTCGCGTCAGACAGACGCGCAAACAGCACCTTTTGGTTACCGGCCAAAATGGTCGCACCTTGGTCCGCGGTTTCACGGTTGGCCACGGTCACAAACCGCACCACTTGCCCAGACTTATCACGGACCGAGAAGAACTTCTGGTGCTCTTTCATTGAGGCTGTCAAAACTTCCGGCGGCAATGACAAGAAATCGTCTGCGATTGTGCCCATCAACACCACCGGCCATTCAACAAGGCCGGCAACCTCTGCCAACAAACCCTTGTCCTCGACAAGTTCCAGACCCGCAGCAAACGCCTGATTGGACGCCTCTGACCAAATCATATCAGCACGTTCATCGGCGCGTAAAATCACCTTAGCGCGCTTTAGCTTTACTTCGTAATCCTCGAAAGAAGTTACAGAAAACACATCTGGCCCCATAAACCGGTGCCCTCGCGTTGCATCGCCTGCGTCAATGCCGTCTACCGACATGGGCACAACCTGCGCACCCGCTTCATCGGTCAGAATGCAAACAATAGAATGCAACGGGCGCACCCATTTCAACGCGCCAGTGCCCCAGCGCATGGACTTGGGCCAAGGGAAGTTCCGGATCGCGCTTTCCAGGACTTCCGCGATGATGTCTGCCGCAGGGCGGCCCATCTTTTCGATGACCGCAAAATAGGCTTCGCCTTTGCCGATGTCGCGTTTTTCCAGTTGGTCAACGGTCACACCTGCGCCACGGCAAAACCCTTCAACGGCTTTGTCAGGCGCGCCTACTTTCGGGCCTTTGCGCTCTTCGCGTGTGTTCGGGCTTTCTGGGGTCAAACCTTCCACGGATAGCGCCAAACGGCGGGGCGTCGAAAACGCGCCTGCACTCGCGTACGTCAAACCGGCTTCTACAAGGCCATCAGTGACAAGACGTTGCAGATCGGCAGCAGCTTTCGCTTGCATCCGTGCAGGGATTTCTTCGGAAAAGAGTTCAATCAGAAGATCAGGCATTACGCATCCTCGGGAAGTTCAGGGCAGCCGTCAGGCGCAGTGTCGCCTTCGAATACGGCTTCGCCACAAGCGTTTAATTGGTGCCACGCAAAACCGCGACCATCAGGCAGTACCGCAACAACGCGGTCCACACCGTAAGAAATATTAGGTTGGCTCATAAAAGCGATTGCCGCGTCATTTTCCAGCGTTTGGCCGATTTCACGAGCATCGAAACAATCGAACCATGACGGCGCGTTCAGAGGAACCGCTTCATCCATGATTTCGTAAGTTTCAGTTAGCATTGCTTGGCTTTGTGGAACGTCGAAACAGGCCCTAAACGAAATGGCCCCTGACAGGCGCACTCCCTCTTCAACCGTATCGATCGCCTTGAGGTTTTCCAACAAAATCGGTTCTGGTTCGCCTGTTACAACAGAAACCAGTTGGATTTCTCCAACTTGATCCAATGTAAGTTCGGCGTAACCCGCATAAACGAGCTGATAATACATCAACACGCCACCGAACAACGCAGACCCCAGGATCGCAACTATGGCCAAACGTGTGGCGTTCATGCTGCACCACCCGCCGCAGTCTGCACAAATGCATCAGCACATAGTTTGGACAGGGTCCGCACGCGCCCAATATAGGCCTGGCGTTCAGTTACAGAGATAACCCCACGCGCATCAAGCAGGTTAAACAGATGGCTGGCTTTGATCGCCTGATCATAGGCAGGTTGCGCCATAACAATCTTATGCCCTGTTTTGGGATCAACCTGTTCGTTGGCAAGGATTGCGGCACATTCACGTTCTGCATCCTCAAAGTGCTTCAGCAGAATATCTGTGTCCGCAATGTCAAAATTGTAACGTGAATATTCCTGCTCGTTCTGCAAGAAAACATCGCCATACGTCAGCGCGATTGGCGCGTCAGGGTCGTTGTAGGGCATGTCCATCACGTGATCGACGCCCAAAACATACATCGCCAAACGTTCCAAACCATAGGTCAGCTCGCCAGACACCGGATGACAATCATGGCCACCGACCTGCTGGAAATAGGTGAACTGTGACACTTCCATGCCATCACACCAAACTTCCCAGCCAAGGCCCCAAGCACCCAACGTCGGGCTTTCCCAGTCGTCCTCGACGAAACGGATGTCGTGCATCTCCATGTCGATGCCGATCGCCTTGAGCGACCCAAGATACAAGTCTTGCAGATCGGGCGGGCTTGGTTTGATCAATACTTGATACTGATAGTAGTGCTGCAAACGGTTTGGGTTTTCACCGTAGCGCCCATCGGTTGGGCGACGCGACGGCTGCACGTAGGCCGCAGCCCACGGGACATCCCCTAAAGACCGAAGGGTCGTCGCCGGGTGAAACGTACCAGCCCCGACCTCCATGTCATAGGGCTGCATAATGGCGCACCCCTTCTCGGCCCAATAGGCCTGAAGCCGTAGGATAATTTCCTGAAAACTGCGCGGTGTATCAGCCATCTTGACCCTCTTTGCCTATCATTGGCGTATCTGGGCCTGAATAGGGGGCCATGCGGACAGGGTCAATGTGCGCTAAACGTCGCAAATGGTGGAAAATGTGATCACTTCCGCGTCTATCATGTCACTTTCGACGTGCGATTTAGTGATCATTTGATATTTAACGCCAAATGCCCAGCATTTTCTTACGGGCAGCACCGATTCCAAGGATACCCCATTCGTAATGGCACGTTTGTTTTTAGCATTTTTCATGAGCGCCTTTTTGGCGCTACCCGCAGCCGCCCAGCAAAGTGTATGGGTCCAAATTGAAGCTCAACGTACGTTGACGGGCGCGCAAGACGCCGCACGCGGTTATGCTGCCGCAGGTGTCGACCAAGTTTTGGGCTACGCGCTTCCAGGTGGCTGGTATGGGATTGCATTGGGGCCGTTTACGCCTAATGAAGCCGCCGCAGAGTTGGTTAATCTCCGACGTGCCGGCGCCATTCCACCGGACAGCTACATCGTCGATGGCAGCAGGTTCCGTACGCAATTTTGGCCTGTCGGCGGCGCAACACCATCCACGCCCGCACAACCGGCGCCTGCTGACCCGATCGCGCCACAAGATGTGGCCTCCCAGCCGGAAACATCTGTTGAAGTTGCGCCCGAGCCGGACCCAATTCAAACACCCGATGAAACTTTGGCCGAAGCACAAGCCAGCGAGCAAAACCTAACACGTGACGAAAAACGCGCCCTTCAGGTCGCGTTGCAATGGGCGGGCGTCTACGATTCCGCGATCGACGGTCTTTATGGACGCGGCACGCGCCGGTCGATGGCAGCTTGGCAAGAATCCAACAACCACGAACCGACAGGCGTTTTGACAACAGCACAACGCGCGGAACTTTTGGCGGCATACAATTCCATTCTTGATGGCATGGGCCTTCAATTGGTGCGTGACGATGCAACAGGTATCGAAATCCAGGTTCCGACAGGTGTTGTGGCTTTCGCAAAATATGAGCCCCCATTTGCACGTTTCGATGCCTCTGGGGACGTACAGGCACAGGTCCTGTTGATCTCTCAACCCGGCGATCAGACCCGCATGTTTGGCCTGTATGAAATCCTTCAAACTTTGGCGATCATCCCGAAAGACGGCCCTCGTCAGCGCCGCGACCGTGGGTTCGAAATCGAAGGTATCGGAACTGAGGTGCATTCTTATACAAACGTCATCTTGGAAAATGGCCAAATCAAAGGCTACACGCTGGTTTGGCCCGCAGGTGATGACGAACGTCGCCGCCGTGTTCTTGCGATCATGCAGGACAGTTTTAACACTGTAGACGGCGTGCTCGACCCCGCCATTGCCCGCCCTGACGAAGATCAAGCCATCGACTTGATTGCCGGTCTGGCCGTTCGCAAACCAATCCGCGACCGGTCAGGGTTTTACATCAACGCCTCTGGGGACGTTCTGACAACGACAGAAGCCGTCGACCAATGCACAACAGTCACATTGGGGCTGGAGCACGACGCAACCGTTGTGCACCGCGATGATGCCTTAGGTCTGGCCGTTCTTCGCCCAACATCCAGTCTTGCTCCACCAGCTGTGGCAGCCTTCCAAACCGGCGTCCCGCGCCTTCAGGCCGAAATTGCCGTTGCAGGGTTCCCATATGGCAACGTGCTAACGACCCCTGCCCTGACGTTTGGCCAATTGTCCGATATTCGGGGTTTAAACGGCGAGGAAGACGTCAAGCGATTGTCAATTTTCGCCCAACCCGGTGACGCCGGTGGCCCCGTCTATGACAATGGCGGCGCGGTCTTGGGGATGCTTTTGCCGAAAACGCAGATCAATGGTCAAAGCCTGCCGCCAGAAGTATCCTTCTCCGTCGACGCCGGCGAAATCATCACTTCTGTGACGAACGCTGGCCTCGACGTCGAAACAACAGATACTCTGGCTTATATGACTCCTGAGCTACTAACCCTTATGGCTGCAGACATGACAGTTCTGGTTAGCTGCTGGACAGATTAAGCCGTCAACTGAGGGGTCAGGCGGATGATCGTCGGCCCCTTTGCATCAAACGCAGCCTTTAACGCTGGTGCAATATCGGCAAGGGTCTTGGGTTCAACCGCGTCCGCGCCATAGGCCTTTGCTAAGGCGATGAAATCTGGGTTTTGCTGAATCACCGCGTTTGGTGCGATTTGCGCGTTAACCATGCTGTCTTCGATTTCACCCAGCTTGCCGTTGTCCCATAAGATAATTGGCAACGGCAGCTGCAATTCTACAGCGGTCGCCAGCTCGGCCACTGTGTATTGGACACCGTAATCTCCAATAATGCACAACGTCGGATCGGAAGGCCTTGCAATTGCACCACCAATAGCCGCAGGCAACGCATACCCCAAGGTGCCAAACCCGAACGGGTGGTGCCAATGTGCTGGCCGGTCCATCGCCCAAATGTCTTTGGCTGCGTAGGCAAAACCAGTCATATCCGAGTAAATCATCACATCGTCAGGAACTGCATCACGCACAGCATCGATGATTTGCGGTAGTCCTTTGCGTTCGGCTTCGATTTCCGCGCGCCAAGTAGCACGTGCTTTCGCCACCTCATCGACCGTCCATGAAGACAGTGCCGTCGCAGGCATTTCTGCATTCAGGGCCGTCAGCGTGGCCCCTGCGTCTGCACACAATGCAATGTCTGTTCGCGGACGTGTCGTCAACATTTCGGGGTCTATATCCACACGAATGAAGGTGCCGTCATGCCCTAGTTCTGGGCGCCAAATATCGACTTCGGCCAGCTCCGTGCCGATTGCTAAAACGACATCGGCCTTGGCAATAACATCTGTAGAAGACGGGCGCGAAAGGTTGGATCCAAAATGCAAAGGGTCATCCGCAGAAAAAAGCCCGCGACCTGCATACGTCGTAAAACTTGCTGCGCCACAGGCTTGGGCCAATTGACGCAATGAGTCGCCATAAGGCTTACAGCCCCCGCCAGCGATGATCATTGGCCGCTTCGCAGACGACAAAGCTGCGGCAATCGCAGTGACATCAGGCACTGCTGTATCAGCATCCATACAAGGACGCATTACTGGTGGGGCGTCTGCAACAGCTTCCAATAGCTTAATCGGAACATGAATTGCCTTCGGGCGCTGACGCTTGGTTTCGAATTCGCTTAAAGCACGGTCAATCAAACCATAGGCCGCCTGCGCTGTGCGGGCGGTTTCTGACCAATCGGTGACGCTCGCGGCGGCCCCTTCTTGGTCGTTCATTTGGTGCAGCTGGCCTTTTTCAAACGCAACCTCGTCAAGGCAGGATGCCAACAATAGAACCGGTACGGAATCTGAATATGCCTGCCCGATTGGAGTTAAGGCGTTCAACACACCAGGCCCAGTGATGACATAACAAACCCCCGGACGGCCTGTTGCACGGGCATAACCATCGGCCATAAATCCGGCACCTTGTTCGTGGCGGGCCAAAACATGGGTGATCCCTGCCTCTTCGATGCCGCGATACATTTCTTGGTTATGAACGCCTGGAATGCCAAAAATTACATCTACGCCACGCGCCTTCAACATATGCGAAACCTGCGCACCGAGGGGTCTTTTTGTCATTCTACACTCTCCAGAAATGCCAACTTAGCACCGTGAATACGGCCATAATTTCTAATCGTCCAACCAACATAGCGAACGACAATATCCATTTCGCAGTATCATTCAGGCCTGCAAAGTTTCCTGCCGGACCGATTTCATTTCCCAACCCGGGCCCGACATTGGCAAGTGCGGTCGCCGCGCCGGAAATCGAAGTGATAAAGTCCAGCCCAGTCATCGCAAGCATTACGCCAACAACGCCAATCGCAACCATAAAGGCGACAAAGAACGCCATGACCGAGTTCAAAACGTCTTCACCGACAGCGCGCCCTTGATAGCGCGGAGTAAATACACCGTGCGGGCTGTGGATGCGTCTGATCTGCGCCTTGATTGACGCAAACAACAGTTGATAGCGGAACACCTTTACCGAACAGGCTGTCGACCCCGCACACCCGCCGATAAGACCGATGAAGAAAAACATTGTCACCGCAAACGGGCCCCACTGCATGTAATCAGCGTTTGAAAATCCGGTCCCCGTAATGATCGACACAACATTGAACAATGCTTCGCGAAACCCGACTTCGCTAACGCCATGAAACGTCCGCCACACCCAAAGAGTCATAACCAACACCAAAGCAAAAGCGACTACGAAAAAAGTGCGGATTTGACTGTCAACGAACAGCGGTTTTGCCCCACCGCCTGAGATCAATTGCACGTAGCGCACAAATGGCAGCGCAGCGAGGATCATAAACACACTGGCCACATAGTGCGGCCCTGCCCCGAATTGCCCAAACGAGCTATCATAGTTTGCCATGCCACCCGTCGCGACTGTCGTCATCGCATGGGTGATCGCATCAAAGGAATTCATGCCAACAATCGAAAAACAAACAGCGCAAGACAGGGTAATGGCTACATAGATTACTGATATTCGGCTTGAAATTTCAGCGGCACGGGGCAGGATTTTGCCCATAGTATCAAAGCCTTCAGATCGGAAGATTTGCATACCCCCGACCTTGAGTTCCGGCAAAAATACCATCGCGACAACAATAATACCGATACCGCCGAGCCACTGCATAATTGCGCGCCAAAGCTTCAGGCCCTCAGGCAAATGCTCGATACCAGTCATGACGGTTGCGCCCGTCGTCGTCAGGCCAGACATTGCTTCGAAAAAGGCATCCGTGAAAGACAGTTCAGAATGCCCAATCAAGAACGGGAGCGACCCAAATAATGGCAAGGCAAGCCAAACCAGTGTCGTCAGCAAAAAAGTCTGTCGAATGTTGAGGCCAGATGAAACCCCGTTCTGACACGCAAGCGCGACCAAGCCACCGACAAGAATTGTAATGACAGCGCTTTCTAAGAACACAGGCCAATGCCCGTTACCGGCAGAAAGATCCGCCAACATGGGCGCGAACATGGTGGCCCCTAGGGCCGCGACCAAAAGGCCGATTACATATCCAACAGGGCGTGTATCAAACATGTGGAAGGGTTGGCGCGGTCAACAAAGATAGTCAAGCGCAGCCCCACGGTTTCATAAACCTCGTGTTACGTTTCTGTCTCTATGAAACAGTTCTGAACACCTAGAAAACCCCGGCTACCCGACGTGGAACAACGACTGAAATAGCCGCGGATCTAGGCTTTCGGTATCGAAAGTGGTGCCTTCCGTCAGGACAGAAACGGCATCATGTGAATGAAGCGATTCTTGATGGCTGGCGATTACACGGTAGTCGGCGATCCGCACGTCAGCCTGCAATTGTTCGGCAAACAAACGCGCCGCATCTTCCACGAAGATAGGATTTGCCGCATTCAGTTCAGCAAATGCCTGTTCGTCTTCGCGTTTCACCATCACTTGCGTTTCCGTTGGGACAGCAGCGCGGCACATGTCGATCAGGTCTTCGAACCACAAAACATCTGCCTTTGGGTCCAATTCTACCGAAACCCGGGCGACGGATCGTTGCGAATGCGGCGTGGCCAGCTGCCCACGGAATTGGCGGGCATGTTCAGACAGTTCTAGCGAACACGGGCACGTCGACGAATAAACATAGTCGAGATGCACAATCTTTTTGCGAACGCCGTCTGTTTCGATCAGTTCCAGCGCAATATCGTAATATTGGTACCCCGCCAAACCGGACCGCAAACTGTCTACTTTCATCGGGAAAGATGTCCGCATCATGATCCGCGCATCAAAACTCTCGAGATCCGTTTTATACGCATCAAGCGCCGTATCTATGACCTCAAAACTGAACGTTTCTTCCGCGTGTTTGTAAAACGTCCGCATGATGCGAGACATGTTGATGCCTTTTTTTTCCGCCTCTAGCGAAACAGTTCCGGTCACTGATGTCTCAAGCGTCAAATCGCCATTGTCGCGGGCATGAAACCGAATTGGCAAACGAAAGTTGGAAATGCCAACGTGTTGAATTGCCCGCTTCGCACCTTTGATCAAACTGCTCGGACCATTCTGTAAATCGGGCATCGAAGCTTTGTAGTCTTCATCGACTTCGAATTCTTCAGGGTACGCACGCGCAAGCGCCGGATAATTCGACACTTCCTTTCCGGGAACCAAGCGCGATACTAGCGGATCGAGGGCCGCGATTTCTTCGTCCGTGACCTGCCCAGCCCAGCGCCGCAGCAACGCCAACGCTTCGGCCGCCTCTTCAGACGTGAGTTCACGATCGAAACCTTGGGAATGAATATTCATGTCGGCCCCTTCAGACATTGCTCGCAGGACATCAACATGGGGATGCTTGCGATCTTTTTCCACTTTAACGTGCTCCTGATACGAATATGTGACGGCTACGGATCATTAGAATGGGCAGAAATTGGTGGAAATGGCCAGACATCTTGGTCCTGAATGTTCGTACGCCGGTTACGAAAGGGGTTTGTCCATTATCCAGTTGGTCAACTGGGCACCGGTAAGGTCGACTCGGTTTTCAGAAAGAACACGCCACCCATGGCGGATAAAGAAGGACCTCGCCATATGACTGGCATGGGTATGTAAGCGTTTGGTTTTTTGGCAACGCGCCCTGTTTTCAACAACCGCATAGATAGCGTCTGCCACGCCCTGCCCTCGCATTTCGGGCAAAACGAACGCGTGATCAATATACCCGTCAGACGCGCGCACCGTCATAAAACCTAGGATCTGACTGTCTTTCTCTGCAACGACTGTATCCAAACCGTCTGTGCGGTTGATCCACTGAGCGGTCGAAGGACGCTCGGAACACCAAGCAGCACATTCGGTCTGCGTGTATGGGCCAAGCGCCCCTTCGCGAACGGCACGAAAGAAAACGCCGGCCAAAGCCTCCGCATCACCGTGCTCGCCATCGCGCACGTGCATCAGATCGCGCCCAATGCGGCCTGTAAATCCGCAATCAGGTCTGCTGGGTCCTCTAGGCCAGCAGACAGCCGCACCAACCCACCGGAAATTCCCAGCGTGTCTTTCTGGTCTTGCGGCAGGCGCTGGTGCGTCGTGGTTGCGGGATGGGTCACAATAGATTTCGCATCCGCAAAATTATTAGATATTGTGAACAATTCCAATGCGTTGAGGAACTTGAAACAAGCCTCTTTGCCGCCCTTCACCTCGAGCGCCAAGACCGTACCGCCCGTTTCCGCTTGGGCACGCGCCAATTCACATTGCGGGTGCGCCCGATGGGTTGGGTAGCGCACGGCGGTCAAATTTGCATGGCCATCCAGCGCTTCGGCAATCGCCAGTGCCGTTGATGACTGCTGCTCAACCCGCAAAACAATCGTTTCCAACGATTTAAGATGCGTCCAAGCGGTGAACGGATTCATCGCGCCACCGCTGTGCTTCATATATGCTTCAATCGGACCGCGGATCAGCTCTTTGGAACCGGCAATAAGGCCCCCCAACATGCGCCCTTGCCCATCGACGTGTTTGGTCGTGGATACAACGGTAATGTCAGCGCCACAGGCCGATGCATAAGAGTACACCGGCGTCGCCATTGCGTCATCCACCACAACCAGTGCGCCATTCTTATGTGCAACGTCGCAAACATGTCGCAAATCAACGACTTCCAATGTCGGGTTCGAAATACTTTCAAGGAACACCAACGTCGTATCCGGCCGGATCGCCGCATCCCATGCGGCGTTATCAGTGCCATCAACCAATGTAATCTCGACGCCAAATCGCGCCAAAACATCCTCAAGCATATATAGACACGACCCAAACAACGCACGGCTCGACACAACGTGATCACCCGCCTTAAGCAACGCCGTCAGCGCGCCAGAAACGGCCGCCATCCCCGATGTGCAGGCGAATGCGTCTTCATACCCCAAAAGGTCTGCCATCCGGTCTTCAAACATCCGGACAGTTGGGTTTCCGTATCGTGCATAGATAAATTCGTCTTCGCCCAGCGCCTCGAAACGCGCTTCAGCGGCTTCAGCCGACGGGTATACAAACCCTTGCGTCAGGAAAATGCCTTCGCTCACTTCGCCATATTGGCTGCGACGTGTCCCCGAATGAACAGATCTGGTGCGCTTGCCCCAATTATTTTTTGATGTGCCTGTGGCTGTCTTTTCCATGTGCTGTCTCCTTAGAACAACAAAACCCCGACACCGGTAAAGGTATCGGGGCTACGCCCGTCCCTCTTTAGCGGCATGTTTAAAGTGGCCCGCAATCCGGTAACAAATCGCCACTGATGGTTGCATACGCCCCAGTTAACAGAGCGTCAAGCAGACAAAGCGCCCCCATGTTCACGCATGCGTAGCCCGATCGATTTACCCTGCTGGAGATGGAACAAACTAGGTGAAAACCTGCCCGCTGCCCCTAGGCTGAGTTTGATCAAAAAGTCCTGACCGCTGTCTTACCGCTTAACCAAACTTTTAACACCATAACGTATGACGTTAGGTGAACCAGTTCAGAAGCTACCAAATTCCAGAAGAACACCCTATGGTTGAGTCGTGTACAATGATGAGTGGAGGAAAACATGTCTGAAAGAGCAACACGATTTCCAGCAAATTTCGCAGTTGTCTTACGAAAAGGCCCAGATCTGTTCCCGTCCATGATCTGTAATATCTCGACGGGAGGGGCATGTTTGCTTGGCATCGACTGGGCCGAACGGGGCCATACATTCATCGTCGATTATGACTTTGGTCAAACACGTGCCACTGTCACTTGGAAAACAGGGAACATGGCTGGTGTAAAATTCGATGACAAACTGTCAGATGCAGGCGTGCAATCTATACGTGCGACCCAACTAAAAGCGTCATAGATCCGTCCCCGCTTCTGCGTCATCGTCCTGTTCTGGTTCGATCAGGTATTTCTGAAGCATCACAATCTGTGACCACAAGAAAACGAACAAGGCCAAAGGAAAGCCAAAAGTTTCAATCTTCACCCATGCGTCAGTCGACATTGTGCGCCAAACGATTTCATTCGCAATAGCCAACGCTGCAAATGCCAAGGCCAATCTGCGCGTCAAGATCATCCAACCCTCTGGCTCCATCGGCATCATGTCCCCCATCACCCACTGCAAAAGGCTTTTGCCGCGCAAAAGGCCGACACCAAGGATAACGGCAAACAACCCATTGACGATGCTGGTTTTCATTTTGAAAAACCGCTCGTCGTTGAACCATGCCGTTAGGCCGCCAAAGAAGATAACCATGAACGCTGTAAACACCTGAATTCGGCTTAGTTTACCGGTCAGGAACCACAAGATCCCCATCGCGACCAAAAGGATCGGAACAAAAACAATCGTCGCGACGATAAAACCAGAATACTCTGTGCCGCCAAACGTAAAAACGTCTTCTTTGATGCGTAAATAGAGCACAAAGAACGCAATGGTCGGCCCCAATTCAAGGACCTGCTTCAATACAGGGTTTACTGATTTTTCTGTCATATGCCCCACTTAACCTCCCAGTTCGACCATTACAGCCCCCAAAGCGATACAAGCCATCAAAATAAGTCGTCGGGGCCCTACGGTTTCACCCAAAATGAACCACCCGATCAACGCGGCAAAAACGGTTGACGTTTCGCGCAATACGGCCGCTTCCCCGACTTTGTCCAATCGTGTGGCCAACATGACGCCGCCAAAACTCACCCATGCGATCAGCGCCCCCGCAAAACCGCGCCATGCCAGTGACATGGCTCCACCGGGGATGCCCGTGCGCCGTATCCGTAAAGCAGCCAGAATGGGGAAATCCAAAGCCGTCAGGAAGAAAAACCAAGCCAAAAACGTAAACGGATCAGGGCTTTGGCGAATACCGTAGGCGTCCCAAACCGTATAACACGCCACTGTCAGCCCACCGGCAACCGCCCAAACCAAGCCAATTTTCAAACCCCGTAAATCAACTTGTTCTGCTGCCATATTTCGCAGCGCCAGCAGCAACATGGCCGCCGATAACGTGGCCACACCGGCCCATTGCATCGGTGTGAAGAACTCGCCAAAAAATAGGCTGGCGCCCACAACCGTGACCAAGGGGCCCGTCCCACGAATAACCGGATAAACAACGGTGTAAGCCGCCCGTTCATAGGCCAAGGCGACCGTTAACTTATAGGCAAAATGGATCACCATAGCGCCCAACAGCATCAAGAACGTTGTCGAATTTGGCCAGGGTACCAGAAAAAGCGCAACGGGCGCCGATATCACAACCAACCACACATCGATTGCACCACGGGCCAGCCACGGATCGTGCCGCCCCTTTTGCAACGCCCCAAACGCCGCATGTGCGATCGCAGATATCAACGCCAGGCCAGTGGCCCATCTGGCCCCTTCAGGGGTGCCAGCAATACTGATGATCCAATCGGTCAATCAGTTTGTCCGTCACGTGGGGCCCAGTCCGCAGACACTGTGATACCATCAAATAAGATGCCAAGTTCCCGGCCGCCAGAGTTTCCGCTCGTTGAATCGCCCGCGGCATAGGTTGCCAAATTGTACATCGCTGCACCAACCTGCATCAAACCGAGACCACGTTCAGACCCGACGACAATATCCAATGTCCCCACGGGTTTTGGTAGGTCCTCTGCAAACGCTGTTAGTTCTGCACGCGACGCATCATCGATGACACCATCCGGCAGACTCGAAATCGTAGAAAACACGTCCCCTTCCCGTAGATTACCGTCAACGTTGAAGCTTCCAGAAAACTCAGCCCCAAAAGGGTTTCGATGGGTTCCGTCTAGTGTCAGTGACATCAAACCTGCTTTGAAAACGGCCGATCCTACAGACACCTGCATCATAGACGGGGACGACAGAAAGACGCGGTCAAACACCCCAGACAGCGTCACACGATCACCGGCATCGTTGGCCATGACGACCTGTTCAAGAATGACTTGGCCAGCAGCGGGGTCCTGCCGTAGCGTGGCGTCTACGGTTACTGGTGGGCGGTTTGTCGGTGGGCTGTCTTCCATAGAATCTGGATCAAGGCCTGTAATCCGCAATTGCAAACCTAACGGTGGGATCTCGTCATTTACCCACCTCGATGTCTCTTCGGAACGCCAGATAAATGTATCAAATTCGACGTCATCAAACCCGGGTGCACCGCCGTCAATCTTGCACCAACCATCGAACGTCGCGCTGATTGATCGCAAACGAACTTTTGTCTCGGCGCTAGCAGGGTCGACCAATTCGGCCAACCGTTCAAAAGATGCCTGACAATCGCTCAATAACATCCTGTCAAATGCCGCCGCAGGTTGGGCGGCACACATCATAGCGGCTACAAACAGGTATCTCATCAATCTACTCCCGTGTGGGTGACCAAGTGACCAGCAAGCGAACTCCGTCCAAAACAATTTCAAGAAGGTCGCGTTGGTCTTGTTCCGCGTTTGCAAACCTCAGCGGCGCCAAACGACGTGCACCAATCACAGGATCTGCATTGAGTTGAACCTGCAAGGTGCCGCGCGGCGTCGGCAGATCCATAATGAATGCCGACAAGGCATCACGCGCGACGTCCGGTAAAACGGCGTCTGGAAACTCGGCAATGAACCCAACGGCGTGCTGTTGCAAACCCGCAACCTGCACTTCTGGTGCAACATCAGGTTTGGTTAAAACTGCGACCCCAAGCTCCAGTGCAAGGTAGTCTTCAAACCAACCATCGAATGTCGCCTTCAACTCCAAGCTTTTCAGGCCCATTGTCCCAACACTGGTCTGGATTGACGCCATATCGGTCAGGTCTACCCCCTCCATTCGGCCGGTCACGTCGATGCGGTTCGTTTCGTCAAAAACAACATAACCTTCATCAACAACAACTGCATTCTGCACACCATCCCAGCGGGCGGACACCCCGAAATCGACTTCTGTTTCACGCGTCTGAAGTCCAAGAAGGTAGTCGTAAACAGGGTCGCCTGTTTGCGGCAGAACACCCAAACGCTCGCCGTATATTTCTATGCTTCGTGGCGGCAATCCGTCCGATATAAGACGATCAATTTCGGACGCTCGCCATTTCAAGCTATCAACCCGAATGCGCGATGCAACTTCAATGGCGAACGTGCCTTCTTGAATGACGCACCACCCCGAACTGTCAACGTCCACCTGTAACTGCGCGATTGGCAACCCCGTCAAACCAAACACAGCGTCCCAGCTTTGCACGCATTGGTCCAACGACATCCTGTCTTGTGCCAACGCAGGTGCTGCGGCGCAGATCGCGATTGCTGCTAAGGTGTGTTTCATCGATCGGTTCCCATCAGCGCAGCTGCAAAGTCTTCGGGGTCAAACGGTGCCAGGTCATCAATCTGCTCACCCACCCCAATCGCATGGATCGGTAGGCCAAACTTGTCGGCCAGCGCGACCAAAACACCGCCCTTGGCTGTTCCATCTAGTTTCGTCATTACCAAGCCCGACACGTCGGCCAATTCTTGAAACGTCTTTACTTGGCTCAGCGCGTTTTGACCTGTCGTCGCATCCAAAACCAACAACGTATTATGGGGCGCATCGGGGTCCTTCTTGCGGATAACGCGCACGATCTTAGAAAGCTCTTCCATCAAATCTGCACGGTTTTGCAAACGCCCCGCCGTATCGATCATCAACAAATCCGCACCATCGCGCCCTGCTTGTTCCATCGCATCAAACGCAAGCGACGCTGGGTCGGACCCTTCGGGTGCCGTCAAGACCGGCACACCGGCACGGTCTCCCCAAACCTGCAATTGTTCCACGGCCGCCGCACGGAATGTATCCCCCGCCGCGATAACAACTTTCTTGCCGGCCGCTTGGAACTGGCTCGCCAGCTTGCCAATTGTCGTCGTTTTGCCAGACCCGTTAACACCAACGACCAGAACGACCTGTGGTTTGGTCGGGTAAAGCGGCATAGGGCGGGCCACGGGTTCCATGATCCGCGTCACTTCAGCTGCCAACAGGGTTTTAATCTCGTCGGTCGACAACCGCTTTCCGAACCGGCCCTCAGCCATATTCGCAGTGACACGAAGCGCCGTATCAACGCCCATGTCTGCGCTGATCAGTAATTCTTCAAGCTGCTCAAGCATATCGTCGTCTAGTTCACGCCGGACAACGGTTTTCTTTTCACCCCGTCCCAACAATCGGCCAAGCAAGCCCGGTTTGGCGGCAGCCGCTTCTTTTTCTTTCTCAGCCTTCTCCGCTTCGGCCCTTACTCGCTCTGCTTCTTCCTTAGCGGCGCGCGCGGTTTCTGCTTCTTCGGCCAAACGTTCGGCCTCTTTGGCCGCGGCTTCACGTTCCGCAGCCTCTTGTGCCGCGCGTTGCTGTTCCGCTTCACGCGCGGCCTGGGCCTGCTTGCGATCTTCCTCTTCGCGTGCGGCAATATCGGCCAGTCGCGCTTCTTCGGCACGGGCGGCCTGTTCTGCAGCCTGTTCTGCCGCCTTTCGGGCAACTTCTGCTGCTGCCTGCGCCTGCGCATCGGCCTCTGCCGCTGCGGCTAATTCTTGCGCTTCACGTTCGGCCTCTTGTCGTGCCGCTTCTGCACGTTCGGCGTCTTCTTTCATACGCTGGGCTTGCGCGGCAGCCTCCGCTTGTCGAGCGGCCTCGGCCTGTGCTGCAATTTGGGCCTGTTGTTCGGCCTCCAACCTTGCGGCTTCGGCTTCCTCCTTTAGCTTCGCTTCTTCAGCGGCTTCTTGGGCTCGGCGCTCCGCCTCTTGCGCTTCAGCGGCGCGGACTGCGGCCTCTGCCTGTTCTTGTGCGACCGCCAATTCAGCCGCTTCAGCCTCGGCCAATGCGGCGGTATCGCCACCATCTGAATCTTCGACAACAACATCTTCTTCAACGCCACCATCTTCGACGATGGCATCTAAACCGTCTTCGATTTTGGACGAGGATTTGAATAAGCGGTCTTTGAGCTTCTTGAAAAACGCCATTACGTGCTCCGATAGGTATTTCGTAACACCTAATGGCGTAGGCTGGTGGAAGAAACCCGCCAGCGCGATTTTTCCGCACCCTTCGCGTGGTTCGGCCGCCCTGTCGTGCTATGTAGGCCCCGAATCTTGTTTCAAAGGACCATCAGGTGCGTAATCCGCTTCCAATTTTTGCTGTCGTCACGTTAACGGCCCCGGCGTTGATTGCAGCGGGCGCGATTTGGGGCGGCGTCTGGGCCTTGTCGGGCTGGCTCTGGATCAGCGTATTGATCGCCGTGTTGGACGAACTGATCGGCGCAACACTCGCCACTGTAGACGGTGAAGAATTCCCATCTGCCGATTGGCTGTCACTGACTTTGGCGGTTGTTCATCTCGGTGTATGGATATTGGTCGTCGCCGCTGTAGGTGGGGCAACAAACTTGGTCACATGGGAAAAATGTTTGGTCGTACTTAGCGCGGGCCTTTTCATGGGGCAGGTCAGCAATTCCAACGCGCACGAGCTTATCCATCGCCCCGGTCGATGGCTGCGCCGCGCGGGCCGTTGGGTCTATATCTCTGTGCTGTTTGGCCACCATCTATCGTCGCACACTTTGGTTCACCACGTGCATGTGTGCACGCCGCGCGACCCCTCCAGTGCAAAACGTGGCGAAAGCTTTTACAGGTTTTTCTTTCGCGCGTGGAAAGGTGGGTTCATGCAAGGTTTGCACGCTGAAAATAAACGTTTCCCGCGCCTCAACCGGCCCATGTGGCGGCATCCTTATATCACCTATACCTTTGGTGCGGCTGGCTTTTTAGCTGCCGCTGCACTCATCGGGGGCCCCAAAGGAATTTTTGCGGCCCTTTGCATGGCCGGATTGGCGCAAATGCAACTTATGCAGGCCGACTACGTCCAGCATTACGGCCTAACGCGCAAGATTTTGCCAAACGGCAAACCCGAACCTGTCAGTGACCGCCATTCATGGAACGCGCCCCACCTCTTCTCGTCTGCCTTGATGTTGAACGCGCCCCGCCATTCGGACCATCACGCGAACCCCATCAAACCTTTTCCGACCCTGCGGTTAGCCCACGACATGCCCATGTTGCCACGCTCTTTGCCCATGATGGCTGCCTTATCTTTGTTTCCAAACAGGTGGCGACGTCTGATGGACCCTCGCGCCGCCCAATGGCAACAGGCGATGGACTAACGCAAATCTCGGTGGCCGAACCCCCTAGATCCTGTAAGGTGATGCTATGCGGTTTCTTATCTTATCGATCTTTGTTGCTGTCCCTGCGTTGGCAGACACGCCCCTTTCTGGTGACGCGTTTGAAGCGCTCGTCGAAGGGAAAACACTCACCTTTTCAACCGGCGACACACCTTACGGTGTCGAATATTACGCCCCAAATCGCCGTGTAATTTGGTCGTTTGTCGGCCAAGAATGCGTCAACGGGAAGTGGTACGAGGGCACCTCGACATCAGGCCCAACCATTTGCTTTACATACGAAAACAACGAAACCCCGCAATGTTGGCAAGTCTTCGACCAAGACGGCAAAATTCGCGCCGATTACATGAACACTCCGGGCACAACAGTACTTTACGAAGCGATCGAGGCCGAACCACTAATCTGTGGAGGCCTCGGGGCCTGACCCTTTGCCACCTAGAACAAAGATCCTTGATTTTCAGGCGGCGGTTTAGGTTTGGATTTTGGTTTTGGCTTGTCGCCCGTTGCACCATGCGTCGACGAAAGCGTGCCGTCCGCGAACTCAATTTCAAGGGCTTCGGCCTTCTTGGCGGACTTAGCCGTCGTAACAACCTCGCCATCGCCACGCACCACCGCATATCCGCGTTGCAATGTCGCGCGGTACCCCAATGTTTCACGCATTCGGTCTAACGTGTCTAACCGCGCGCGTGATCGTTCCGTTTGAGTTTGCGCCGCGTTTGCCAGCCGCTGCACCACATTGGACATCTCTTTAGCCGCACGTGTTTGCGCAGCCGCAATCGCTTCTACACGCAGTCGCTCAGACCGCTGCACCAGATCACGTTGTGCCTGAGAAATCCGGTTGTTCAATACGGACGGCCGCAACAAGCCAGCTGCATCACCCAACCGTAAACGGCCGTCAGTCACGCGTTTGGCCAACGCTCCATCCAGCTTTTCTGACCAGTAATCAAACCGTTGCCGTGCGTCATCGGCCAGTTGGTTAGGCTTGGGCAAAACCCGCGCCAAATCGGCAACCCGTTGTTTTTTGCGTGCGACATCATCAATCACTGCGCGGCTCGCGCGCGCACCCATTTGGTCGACCGCCGCCATCAGATCCAACCGCACAGGAACGGCCATCTCCGCGGCCGCCGTCGGCGTCGGCGCCCGTTGGTCCGAAACATAGTCAATCAAGGTCGTGTCCGTTTCGTGCCCGACGGCGGAAATCAGCGGGATCCCCGAGGCCGCAGCCGCGCGTGCAACCACCTCCTCATTGAACCCCCACAAATCCTCGATTGAACCTCCACCACGGGCAACGATCAGCAAATCTGGGCGCGGCAATGCGCCCCCCGGCGTCATTGCGTTAAACCCTTCAATGGCTCTGGCCACTTGCGGTGCGCATTCTTTGCCCTGAACCGCGACAGGCCACACCAACACTTTGCGCGGAAACCGGTCGCGCAATCGGTGTAAAATATCGCGGATGACCGCCCCCGTTGGCGAGGTCACAACCCCGATAACATCAGGCAAATACGGCAATGCTTGCTTTCGGTCAGCGCTGAATAGTCCTTCTGCTTCTAGGACTTTTTTGCGTTTATCCAACATCGCCATCAACGCACCAACACCCGCGACAGCAACTTCTGTCGCGTTCAACTGGTATTTAGATTGGCTCCCAAACGTGGTCATGCGGCCATGAACGACGACCTCCATCCCTTCCTCGGGGATAACGGACAATGCCGAAACTTGCCCCTTCCACGTGGTGCAAGCCAAAACGTTCCGGTCATCCTTGAGGTCAAAATACAAATGCCCCGACCGTGCTTTAACAACGCGCCCCACCTCGGCTTTCACACGCACATGACCGAATTCACCCTCGATTGCGCGTTTCACAGCACCCGATAATTCACTGACAGTGAATTCTGGTGTGTTACCGGCGTTTTCTGGCTCGTCGATTAGGTCCATTACGGCCCCCTTGTGCTGCACTTGGCACCACAATAGAACGCGGGCAAGCGGAAGGGAATTGCACATGAACATCCTTATTTTAGGCGGCGGCGGACGCGAACATTCACTGGCTTGGGCCGTGAAACAAAACCCGAAATGCGACAGGCTGATTGTCGCTCCAGGAAATGCCGGTATTGCCCAGCTTGCCGAAACCGCAACAATTAATATCGAAGACGGCGATGCGGTTGCCAGCTTTTGTGCCGACAATGCCATCGACTTCGTCATCATCGGCCCCGAGGCCCCTCTTGCAGCAGGTGTATCAGACGTTTTACGCGCTGCTGGCCTTTCAGTTTTCGGATGTTCGCAGGCGGCAGCTCAGCTCGAATCGTCCAAAGCTTTCACAAAAGCAATTTGCGACGCATGCGATGCTCCAACGGCAAAATATGCGCATTTCACGCAAAGCGAGCCGGCAAAATCCTACGTCACAGAACAAGGCGCACCGATCGTGATCAAGGCCGATGGCCTCGCTGCCGGTAAAGGCGTTGTCGTCGCAATGGACCTTGAAACCGCACATGCCGCAATTGACGACATGTTGGGCGGGCAGTTTGGCGATGCCGGTGCCGAAGTCGTCATCGAAGAGTTTATGGAAGGCGAAGAAGCTTCCTATTTCTTGCTATGCGATGGCGAAACAGTTTTGCCCGTCGGCACAGCCCAAGACCACAAACGCGCCTTTGATGGTGACGAAGGCCCGAATACGGGCGGTATGGGGGCCTATTCTCCTGCTCCTGTCTTGTCAGATGCAATCGCAGACAAAGCCCTCAACGAGATCGTCAAACCCACCGTTACGGAAATGGCCAAACGCGGCACACCGTTCTCTGGTGTTCTTTACGCTGGCCTCATGATCAAAGACGGACAGCCAAGGCTTGTCGAATACAACGTTCGTTTTGGTGATCCGGAATGTCAGGTCCTGATGATGCGGCTCGGCGGTCAAATCCTCGACCTTCTGCTTGCATGTGCCGAAGGCCGCCTGGCTGACGTGTCACCCAATTGGGCCGATGATCACGCCATGACGATCGTCATGGCCGCTGACGGCTACCCGGGGTCTTACAAAAAAGGGACCGTAATCAATGGCCTAGAGGCCCTTCCTGAGAACTCTTCAGAGATGACCTTTCACGCGGGCACAACAATGGTTGATAGCGTTGTCACAGCCACAGGCGGTCGGGTTCTCAATGTCACAGCACGCGGTGACAGCCTGAAAGACGCTCACGCAAAAGCCTATTCGATGATCAAGAAAATCGATTGGCCCGAAGGGTTTTACCGGTCCGACATTGGGTATCGCGCCCTTTAATCAGTCGTCAAATAGGTGGGCTCACACAAACAGAATGCACCCATAAAAACAACAAAAGCCGCGCCCTAAGGCGCGGCTTTTTCAATTCAATAACAATATCTTATGCGGCAGGGGCTGCGCGACTTGCCAATGTACTTGTAATCTCTTCGGCGGCATCGCTTTCATTGCCATTGCCGACCGCTGCGATTTCACGTGTCAAACGTTCCAACGCCGCTTCGTACAACTGACGCTCAGAATAGCTCTGCTCGCGCTGATCATCCGCACGATGCAAATCGCGCACCACTTCGGCAATCGCAATCAAATCACCGGAATTGATTTTCTGTTCATATTCCTGTGCGCGGCGGGACCACATTGCCTTTTTGACCTTGGCCTTACCCTTGAGCGTTCTCATCGCGTCCGCAACAACGTCTGGCGCAGACAAGGACCGCATTCCAACTTCTTCGGCTTTATTCGTTGGAACCCGCAGGGTCATTTTGTCTTTTTCGAACGCAATGACGAACATTTCCAATTCGAAGCCTGCAACTTCTTGCGTTTCGATCGAAACGATCTTGCCGACGCCATGAGCCGGGTACACAACGAAATCGTTGGGGGTAAATTCACTTTTCTTCTTGGCCATCAGAGGTCCTTTCCTCAAACCAGCTTTCCCAAACGACAAAAAGACCCACACGGCAGCCAATTGGCCCCCGACGGGTCTTTGCGTCAAACTTGGTTCAGCAATTACGCGACATTAATCACATCATATCACAAAATTCGACCGATTCCCAGCTTGGTACGACGGATAGCTTATCCGCCCTCGCCCGGGGCTTCGGACAGCAATTCCAGCTTGCCTTCTTTGCCGTCCATATCGTCGGCGTTGGGCAATGGGTCCTTTTTGGTAATGATAACAGGCCAGAGCTCGGAGTACTTGCGGTTGAATTCAACCCACTTTTCCATGTCAGGCTCAGTGTCCGGTCGGATCGCATCCGCTGGGCATTCAGGTTCACACACACCGCAATCGATACATTCGTCGGGGTGGATCACCAACATGTTCTCGCCCTCATAGAAGCAATCTACGGGGCATACTTCGACGCAGTCGGTGTATTTACAAGCAATGCAATTGTCGTTGACGATATAGGTCATGGGTCCGTCCAAATAGGCTGTTGCGCGTTCATTAGCTGCCCCCTGCGCGACCTTCAAGGGGGGTCATGGCGTTGCGGTTACCGCTGACCGCGCAATTGGTCCAATTCACGGCGGTCTTTTTTGGTTGGCCGGCCGCCAACCCGTTGTTCTATAGGATCAATTCTAGGTTCTCGCGCTGGGGTCAAATCTTCGTATAGCGCTTGTGCCTCTGGAGCAGGGCCACGGCGTTCGCCGCACCCCAAAACCTTGATGATGCGAATTTCGTCTTCTTTTGGAAACGTTAGGACCACGCCTGCTGCAATCGTTCTGCTAGGTTTTGACACCGGCGTGCCATCTACACGGCACCTGCCCGACTTCACCAATCCGGCTGCTAGCCCGCGCGATTTAAAAAACCGCGCGTGCCAAAGCCATTTGTCTAGCCGAATTGTGTCCGGTCCACTCAATCCTTCTTGAGCCCCGCCAAAGCAGCGGCAAACGGGTTGTCCGGGTCAATCGCTTTTTCTTTCCGCGGCGGACGGGCCGAGAAATTCTTGGCCTTGTTGTCGCGTGGGCCTTTGCCGCCCTTTTTGCCCTTCGGTGGGCCCTTACGCTGAGGCCGGTCGCCCTGCGGGCGAGTGTTCTGACGCGGCTTTGGTGCCCAAGCAAAGGTATAGAAGACTTCCATTTCGGGCGCAGCAGGTGCCTCGCCTTCTGGAACGGGCTGCGCAGCAGCATCTTCAACGGGTGCAGCTTTCACCTTTTCGCGCTCACCTTTTTCGGCCTTGTATCCAAGACCTTCCATAAGGTTAGCGAATTGTTCCAGCGTCATCCCTGTGATCGACAACATGTCTGCTGTGGCTTCAAAGCCCCCGCGTGTGTCTTGATCGCGCAGCATGTCTGCAAGACGTTCCAACATATCAATGCGGATCGCGCGGTCACCCGCAGCACGGTAGCCCGACATTGCGTATGTACCAGGCTCCAGTCCGCTAACCGTTGGCACCGTTACCAAACCGGGGGGCGGTGATTCTGGGAAATCCTGCAAGCCTTTAACAAGGCTCCATAAAACCAGACGCAAACGTGTTGGGGCTGGCTTCAACAAAAGCGGCATGAAAATTGTGAACTGGCCAAACCGTACGCCGTGTTTGCGCAACGCACCGCGGGCATCTTGGTCCAACGCTTTCACGTCAGACGCGACTTCGCCCCGTGGAATGACACCAAAACTTTCGACCAACCGGAATGCAAACCCCTTGGCCAAACCTGCCAACGTTTCATCGTTCTGCATTTTTTGCATGGGCTCAAATGCGGTTGCGATCTTGCGGTCGATAAAATGCTGCAAACGGCGCTGCACTTTTTCCGCCACGTCCGCGCCGGCTTCATCGTCAACGAAGGCTTCAACGCGTGGCTTTAACGCATCGTCACCGGCAACCAGCTTACCCACGGCTTCCGTGCCCCACATCAACCCACCTTGTTCGGTGAAATCAATTTCTGTGTCCGGCGCATTATAGAATCGGTCGGCCCGCAATACGAACTGCGGCGCAAGCCCCTGCAGGCTCGCCGCGCGCAACGTTTTCGCTTCGTCGGGTGTGGCTGCGGAATCCTGACGGAACCGGAAACCTTCGATTTTTCCAACAAACTGCCCTTCGACAGTCACTTCACCTTTGTCGTTTACGTCGGCCACAAGGCCCTCCTTTTGGTTGAGCCGCCGAAGGAGCACGCTCGTCCGCCGGTCCACAAATCTTTGGGTCAAACGCGCATGAAGCGCATCTGATAGGCGATCTTCTACAGCCCGCGTCGCGTCTCGCCAATGGCTTTCATCGCGAACCCACCCTTTGCGTTGCGCAACGTAAGTCCATGTGCGGATATATGCCAACCGTTTCGACAGCGCATCGATGTCCCCGTCGGTGCGATCAATCCGGTTCACACGGGCCGCCAACCAGTCGTCTGGCACCTTCCCGTGTTCATGAAGAAAGTTGTAAATATCGGTCAGCAAGGTGGCATGTTCGACATTGCTGATTCCGCGAAAATCCGGAATCCGACACACGTCCCACAATAGCCGGACTGACGGGCCATCTGTTGCCCGTGCCGTGACTTCGGCATCCTGCGATACCGCCTTAAGCGCCTGTAAATCATCGCTTTCTCGGACGCGAGTTAACCACGGGTCGTCAGTGCGTTCTTCTAAGGTTGAAATCAATCGCTGGACTGATCCGAACTGCAAAACCGCATTACGCCACTGCAGCTTTTTGACCGGTTCAAAGGTATTGGACGTGATCGCGTCCACGACACCATCATCCAACGTTGGCGCCTCGCCGGTCACGCCAAACGTGCCCTTGTTCATATGTCGGCCGGCCCGCCCTGCAATCTGCGCCAACTCGTTCGGCATCAAATAGCGCATTTTGCGGCCGTCAAATTTGGTGATGCTCGAAAACGCCACATGATCGATATCAAGGTTCAGCCCCATACCGATGGCGTCGGTGGCAACCAAATAGTCCACATCACCGTTTTGGTACATTTCAACCTGCGCGTTACGGGTGCGCGGGCTCAGTGCACCCATTACAACGGCCGCGCCCCCTTTTTGGCGGCGCAACAGCTCTGCAATGGCATAGACATTCTCAACCGAGAACCCGACAATTGCCGACCGTGCCGGCATCCGGCTTATCTTTTTCGAACCTGAATACGAGAGCGTACTGAACCGTTCGCGTTTAACAAATTCAGCCTCTGGCACTTTCGACGCAATCGCCCCCCACATGGTTTCAGCGCCCATAAACAACGTCTCTTGGGTGCCGCGCATCCGCAACAATCGGTCTGTAAACACATGCCCACGGTCGGGATCCGCGCACAGTTGAATTTCATCAACAGCAACGAAATCTGCCCCCATGCCTTCGGGCATCGCTTCGACGGTGCACACCCAATAAGCCGCGCGGGGCGGAACGATCCGCTCTTCACCCGTCACCAACGCCACCACACCAGGTCCCCGGACGGCAACAATCCGGTCATAAACCTCGCGCGCCAAAAGCCGCAGCGGAAGGCCAATCACTCCAGTTCGATACCCCAACATACGCTCGATCGCGTAATGGGTTTTACCCGTGTTCGTTGGCCCTAAAACAGCCACCACACGTCCCCTGCCGAGGCTCATCACAAAATTCCTTGATAAAACTTAAAGGGCCTCGCCCGACAACTGGGTGTTCAAACGCTCGATCACGGCTTCGATCTCTGTATCAGCAGGGCTTAACTCTGCTACCAACTCCCAAACCTCCAACGCGTCGCGCAGCTTTTCAAACTCTTCCAAAATGATCGCAACACCAATCATCGCTCCAAAATGGCGCGGTTCCAACACCAGTGTTTGGCGCAAATCATCAATCGCAGGGCCATAACGCCCAAGGTTATAATAGGCTGTCGCCCGCCCATGGTACCCTTCGGCAAAGTCCGGCGCATGATCGACAAGGGCCGTGAAATGTTCGACAGCAACATCAAATGCCCCGTCAGAAATGGCATCCTCGCCCCGCCTTTGCAGCAAATCCATCGCAGCAGAACCTGACTTGCTCCATTCTGAAATGATCTGCCCTTCAATGCGTTCCACTTCCTCGGGTTCGGCCTCCAACAACTGTTCAAAAAGCAGTTCCAACCGCTCTGATGTCGCTTGGGTTTGCGCACCCAAAGGTGAGGAAAACCATACTCCCACGAAAAGTGCCGTAGCGATAGAATTGTAGAGTTGTTTCTTAATGCCCATAGTGGAGAGTGTAGCGCATATCGCGCCCGATACCAGAGGCCCTGGCCGCAAAAGCGGCGGAACCCAACCTAAAGGATGAGACCCACAATGAGCGACGTAATCAACGAAGCCGTGTCCGCACTTAACGCCAAAATGGACGGCGGTTTTGACGGCACCGCAAAGTTCGACATCGAAGGCGAAGGCGCGATTGTTATCGACGCTGACGGCGCACGCGCATCTGACGACGATGCAGACGTAACGCTGTCCGCGTCTGCCGAAACATTCAAAGCGATTTTGGATGGCGAGGAAAACCCAACAGCAGCCTTTATGACTGGCAAGTTGACAGTAGACGGCGACATGGGTTTGGCCATGAAGCTCGCAGGGGCATTGGGCTAAAATGATGGAAACGGCCCCCTATCATGCTGATATTGCTGGCAACCCTGATGGGATTTGCCATTGGTTAACCTGTGTGGATGGGGTCCGCATTCGTCTGGGGCATTGGCCATTGGCCAATGCCAAAGGCACGGTCCTGATTTTTCCAGGCCGCACCGAATACATCGAAAAATATGGGCGCACGGCCGCCGAGCTAAAGTTACGCGGCTATGCCAGCGTCGCGATTGATTGGCGCGGCCAAGGCATTGCGGACCGGCTTTTGGAAAACCGTGCAATCGGCCATGTCGATGTTTTTGAAGACTACCAGCTGGACGTGAAGGCAATGTTGACCCACGTCAAACGGTTGGGGCTTCCCGAACCATACTTCCTGCTTGCCCATTCGATGGGGGGCTGCATCGGTTTGCGTTCACTTTATGATGATTTGCCGGTCAAAGCGGCGGCCTTTTCGGCCCCAATGTGGGGAATCAAAATGTCCCCTGCCCTACGCCCCATCGCTTGGGGCCTAAGCTCGGTCAGTAAACCGCTTGGTTTTTCCGGCGTATTTGCACCGGGCCAGCAGGCAGAAACATATGTCTTGCGTGCCGTTGCCGAGGAAAACACCCTAACTTCAGACATCAGCAGCTTTGACATTCTGAAACAACAACTCACAGCTCATCCCGACTTGGCGTTGGGCGGGCCTTCTTTGCACTGGCTTAACGAAGCCCTAAGTGAAATGCGCATCCTATCGCAACGGCCTTCCCCGAATCTGCCATCTATAACGTTCCTTGGCAGTGACGAAGAAATCGTCGACCCCGTCAGGATACGGGATCGCATGGGCCGCTGGCCCAACGGAAAGCTCGTAAATCTCGAAAATGGTCGCCACGAGGTATTGATGGAACGCCCAGCACTGCGCGACAGTGTGTTTGATGATCTAACGACCTTGTTTAACGCGAATACCTCGGAATATGCCTAACCGGTACTTCCACATCAGGCCTTAAACAATTCGCAAAAGAAACCCGTTCGTCGATCTAAAGACGTCGGTGTTGAGTACGGCACATGTCTTGAATGACCTGTTCAGAGTGCACACCCGATGAGGCGTGTACCTGTCTCTGGCAAAGCGCCCATCAAGCGCCTACATATAGCCAAACAATCATTCGAGGCCCCCATGACCAAGCAGCCCCTTTACGACGCAAACTCATCCCACGGAAACGCCTTTGGCGACCTCCCAGAATGGGACCTGACAGACCTGTACCCTGCCCAGGACTCAAAGGAACTCACGGACGATTTGGCCTGGTTGGAAACCGCGTGCAGCAGCTTTGCCACTGACTATGAAGGCAAGCTCGAAACGTTAGACGCAGGCGGCCTGCTGAACGCCGTCAATCGATACGAACAGATCGACATTATCGCAGGCCGCATCATGTCCTATGCAGGCTTGCGGTATTACCAGCAAACCACCGATGCAGAGCGCGGCAAGTTCATGTCCGACATGCAGGACAAAATCACCACCTACACGACGCCACTGGTGTTCTACGGGCTTGAATTCAACCGTTTGGAAGAAACCCACATTCAGGGGCTTTTGGCTGCCAACACCGACCTTGCGCGCTACAAACCTGTGTTCGACCGTATGCGCGCGATGAAGCCCTACCAACTGTCCGACGAGATGGAAAAGTTCCTTCACGATCAATCTGTTGTCGGGTCAGCCGCATGGAACAAACTGTTTGATGAAACGATTGCCAGCCTGAAGTTCACTGTCGACGGAGAGGAATTGAACCTAGAAGGCATTGCTGACCTTCAATCTTCCCAAGACCGCACGAAACGCGAGGCCAGCGTCCGCGAAATGGCCCGCGTATTGGGCGAAAACGCAAGCCTGTTTGCACGTGTGCACAATACATTGGCCAAAGAAAAAGAAATCGAAGACCGCTGGCGTGGCATGCCCACACCACAAACCGGCCGCCACCTTTCAAACCACGTCGAACCCGAAGTCGTAGACGCATTGCGCAACGCTGTGGTCGACGCTTATCCACGCCTCAGCCATCGGTATTACGCCCTCAAGGCAAAATGGTTGGGATTGGACACCATGGAAGTCTGGGACCGCAACGCGCCCTTGCCCATGGAAGACGATCGTATCGTCGATTGGGATGACGCCGAAAAAACTGTGATGGAAGCCTACGGCGCGTTTGACCCGCGCATGGCCGAACTTGCAAAACCGTTCTTCACCGACGGCTGGATCGACGCCGGCGTGAAAGACGGCAAGGCACCCGGGGCTTTTGCCCACCCAACAGTCACGACAGTGCACCCCTACGTCATGCTCAACTACCTTGGAAAACCACGTGATGTGATGACCTTGGCACACGAGCTTGGCCACGGCGTTCACCAAGTGTTGGCCGCCGAACAAGGCGAATTGTTGTCTTCCACCCCGCTTACATTGGCCGAAACGGCATCTGTCTTTGGTGAAATGCTCACGTTCCGCAAGCTATTGGCGCAGGCAACAACTCAAGAAGAACGCAAGGTGTTGCTGGCTGGCAAAGTCGAAGACATGATCAACACGGTTGTGCGCCAAATCGCGTTCTATGATTTCGAATGCAAGCTTCACGCCGCCCGCGCGCAGGGCGAACTTACACCAGATGACATCAACGCCTTGTGGATGTCGGTGCAGGGCGAAAGCCTTGGGCCTGTGTTCAATTTCATCGACGGTTACGAAACGTTCTGGGGGTACATCCCACACTTCGTGCACTCGCCGTTTTACGTCTACGCCTACGCATTCGGCGACGGCTTGGTGAACGCGCTTTACGCCGTTTACGAAGAAATGGGCGAAGATTTCAAAGACAAATACTTCGACATGCTTAAGGCTGGTGGGTCCAAGCACCACACCGAACTGCTGGCGCCCTTTGGGTTAGACGCCTCGGACCCCGCCTTCTGGGCAAAAGGGCTTGGCATGATCGAAAGCATGATCGACGAACTGGAAGCGATGGAAAACTAAGGTCTCAACCAAAATGCATAACCCGCCTCCGCCCTATCTCATGCGGACAACGGCGGCGGGTTATGAAACGCCATTAACAGTTAACTCTGACGGTGTTGGCACCCAGCGGTATTCGCCTGCACACACCTAATCCCGCATTATGTTGGTCGGATTAGGGTCTCAATCCAGCTCCGTCCAAGGCCACGGTTTTACTTCTGATGCACCGGTCTGATACCGCGTTGCCTTGGCCACCCAAATCCCAACGTCCGTCCCAAAATCGGAAATTCGGGAATTGGGTTCTTTGTTGTTCACGACCAAAACAATGAACTGCAATATTGCCAAAATTCCAATCACGGTCCCCGCAAACGAAATCATGAACGCAATAATGATCATGTAAATCAAACGTGTGAATAGGTTTTCTTCAACTGGTTTCATCGGTTCACGCCGCGCTGTGTTCTCGGGCATCACGTCGTCAAATTCGTGTGGGTCGGCCATGATCGAATCTCCTTGTTCGCCCCAGGTTAGCGCGAGCCGTCGGCGGTATAAATGGCATCAATGACACGTTGCGTGCCTTTGGCATCTTCCAACGTCCACGCAAATGGTTCTGCGCCTTGGGTCGCGGCGCTAAACGCTTGAACCTGAAGAACATACTGTTGGGCCGCGGGCCATCGTTCAACCCGCATCGCGCCATCCGCCTGGGTCAACTCCAACGTCGCTTCACCATATTTTCCAGGGTTAAACGGTGCCGACAACTGAATGCGCCCGTGGGTTCCCAAAAACGTCATTGATTGCGTGGCATGAATGTTCATCGCAGTCACCCAGTGGGCCGTAAACCCATCAAAGCGCGCAGAAACCCGTGCGGCTACGTCAACGCCGCCCAGCATATCGATATCGGTATGCGTTATTTCAACCGGTTCTTGCCCCGTTGCAAGCCGCGTGCCGCCTATGGTGTAAACACCAATATCGGGCAAGCTTCCCCCGCCTTTTGCAGAGTCAAATCGGACATTGGACAGGTCGGGATTATTGTAGGTGAACACCCCATCAACATGGCGCAAATCGCCAATCGCGCCATCTGCCAGCAAATGGCGAACGCGATGCCATTGGGGGTGATGGGCGATCATGAAGGCTTCGGAGACTTGGAGCCCAGTGCGATCACGTAAAGAGATCAACGGGTCAATGTCCGCAGCCCGCAGCGCGATAGGCTTTTCGCTCAGCACATGTTTGCCAGCGGCCAAGGCCTTCGTCGCCCATTCGATATGCAGATGGTTGGGCAGCGGGACATAAACCGCATCAATGTTTGGGTCAGCCAACACCGCCTCGTATGTGTCGTAAACCTGAACATTTGGGGCAAAGTCTTTAAATGGTGCGGCTTTGTCGGCGGATGATGTGGCCAATGCTGCCAATCGCGCACCAGACGCCGCATGGATCGCAGGCCCCATCTGTTCGCGTGCGAATTTTCCAGCCCCAAGAATGGCCCAGTTAACAGTCATCAAACCCCCAAAGAAAAAGGCGCTGACCAGTGCGGTCAGCGCCTTCAATTTATATCACGACTTAGGCCGTTGCCAACATTCCGCGTTCGCGGGCAAGCGTCTGCATCTTCTTTTGCAGCTTTTCGAACGCACGCACCTCGATCTGGCGAATACGTTCGCGGCTGACGTCGTATTGGCCGCTCAACTCTTCCAATGTCACCGCTTTTTCAGCCAAACGACGTTGGACCAGAATGTCTTTTTCGCGGTCATTCAAAATCTCCATCGCCTCAGCCATAAGCTCGCGGCGGGCATCAAGCTCGTCTTTGGCCTCATAGTCACTTGCTTGATCGGCGTCTTCGTCTTCCAGCCAATCCTGCCATTGCATCGTGCCTTCGCCCTCAGACCCGACCGTGGCATTCAGCGACGCATCCCCGCCGGACATACGGCGGTTCATGGAAATCACTTCTTCCTCGGTCACGCCAAGGTCATGGGCGATGCGCTCGACGTTTTCGGGACGCAGATCACCCTCTTCCAACGCGCCAATACGGTTCTTGGCTTTGCGCAGGTTAAAGAACAATTTCTTCTGTGCAGATGTTGTGCCCAACTTAACCATGGACCACGACCGCAACACGTATTCCTGAATGGATGCACGGATCCACCACATGGCATAGGTCGCCAAACGGAACCCTTTTTCAGGGTCGAACCGTTTTACAGCCTGCATTAGGCCAACATTGGCTTCGGAAATCACTTCCGCCTGCGGCAATCCATAGCCACGATACCCCATGGCGATTTTGGCCGCCAAACGCAGGTGCGATGTGACCATTTTATGCGCAGCTTCGGTGTCCTCATGGTCCACCCAGCGTTTCGCAAGCATATATTCTTCGTCAGGTTCCAGCATTGGGAACTTACGGATTTCCTGCATATACCGATTCAAGCCTTGTTCAGGCGAAGGTGCAGGTAAATTTGTATAAGAGCTCATAGTCGTCCCCCCATAGTTTCTGCGCCGATGTTTACGGCATTAACATGGATATGGGTGCCCCATAGTCATGTTTCAAGACTGACTAGTTCAGTTTCTTTCACGGTACTAACGCCGAAGATATTAATTGGTTCCAAAGAAATTGAAAATCAGGGCAGACGGGCAAGGTCTTGCCAATGATTATGCAACAATTCCCGTCACATACCGGGGCGACGCGAAATGTAATTCAACCGCCCGCTCTGTTCCTGACGGCAAATACCCCTCAATAAAACCAACCAGATCTGCAACCAAAGCATCGCAAAACGCTTTGTCACGATGGGTTTTTTGCAAAACCGTCAGCTCGAGAAGGACATGACTGTGATGATACACCTCCGCAGGATACGCCCGCCCCTTGCAGGCCCCCGCACCATCATCGTGACGCGCAATGATCCCCTCGATCCCGCGCAATACCTCTGCGGTATCAAATTCCAAATCAGTCGAATATTTCAGGTCCGCTTGTGGCATCTTATTACCCTCCCAAAGCAGCGATCAGTGATGTCATGTCTTCGGGCATTGGCGCCTCGAACCGCAGCATCTCTTTGCTTGCAGGGTGTTCAAACCCCAGTGTCGCAGCGTGTAGCGCCTGACGCGGGAAAATCCGCGCGGCTTCACGTCCATTTTCACCAACCGCCTTTTCCGAAAGTTTGCGACGCCCGCCATAGGTCGGATCACCAATCAACCCGTGCCCAGCATGGGCTAAATGCACGCGAATTTGGTGGGTGCGTCCGGTTTCCAACCAACAATCCAGCAACGCTGCAACGCCGGGCGTGCCAAGTGGCTGCACAATCCGCGCCCGCGTCACCGCATGGCGGCCGTTGTGCCAAACAACCTGCTGTTTTTGACGATCATGTTTGTGGCGGGCAAGCTGTGTCTGCAATTTCAGAATATTGCCCGGTTCGAAAGATGCACCCTTAATGCCCCGCACCCGTGGATCGGCACTATCAGGGACACCGTAACAAATGGCGCGGTAATGGCGTTCAACGGTATGCGCCTCAAACTGTGCGGCTAACCCGTGGTGCGCCCGATCGGTCTTTGCAACCACCAACAATCCGCTTGTTTCTTTGTCGATCCGGTGCACGATGCCGGGGCGTTTTTCGCCCCCCACCCCAGACAGGCTATCGCCGCAGTGGTGCAGCAATGCATTCACCAACGTTCCGCCCGGCGTGCCCGGGGCCGGATGCACCACCATGCCCGTAGGTTTGTTGATCACAATCAGATCATCATCTTCAAACACCACATCCAACGGGATGTTTTCGGCAGCGACGTGATAATCATCGGCAATCTCAACCGTGATCTGTATCACGTCCCCCACCTTTGGCTTTGCCCGTGGGTCAGTCACCACAACGCCATTTACCTTGACGGCTTCATCGGCCAACAAACGCGACAACCGTGACCGGCTCAGCGATGCTTCTGGCGGAACGTCACGGGCAAGCGCCTTATCAAGACGCGCGGGTGGCGTTTCCAGCAATTCAAAGGTAACGATCTGGTGTGATGTGGTTTGACTACTCATAGGCGCCTCTTAGGACAGCAGGCCGCCGCTGTCACCCTTTGCGAAAAATGTGCCGGTTTGTCGCTATCTGCACCGTTCCGGTAGACGACGGTATACAAAGGCGTTAAGTCGGCCCCAACGTTCATGGATCGAGAGACTCACCCGATGACCAAAATCATTTACACCACCGTCGACGAAGCGCCACAACTGGCTTCTGCATCACTTCTTCCTATCATTCGCCGTTTTCTGGCCGAAGCTGGGCTAGAAGTCGAATCCCGCGACATTTCATTGGCAGGCCGCATCATCGCGACGTTCCCAGAAAACCTGACAGACGCACAGCGCCAGTCAGACGCGCTGGCTGAATTGGGCGAGCTGGTAAAAACCGCCGAAGCAAACGTCATCAAACTGCCAAACATCTCTGCTTCCGTGCCACAGCTGGTTGCAGCCGTGACAGAACTTCAGGGCCAAGGCTACAAATTGCCGGACTACCCAGAAGATCCACAAACTGATGCTGAAAAAGACGTGCGTGCCCGTTACGACGCGATCAAAGGCTCCGCGGTGAACCCCGTTCTGCGCGAAGGCAACTCTGACCGCCGCGCACCTGCCGCAGTTAAAGCGTTCGCACAGGCCAACCCGCACCGCATGGGCAAATGGGAAAAAACATCCAAAACCCGCGTCGCCACCATGGGCCAGAACGATTTCCGCTCTAACGAGCAGTCCGTAACATTGGCAGACGCCGCTGACCTACGCATCGAATTCGTGTCGGGTGGCGAAACGACCGTTATGAAAGACGGCCTTGCCATGCCAGCGGGCACAATCGTGGACAGCACATTCATGTCCGTGAACGCGCTCAAATCCTTCTACGACAAAGTCATCGACGAAGTCGCGGCAGAAGGCACCCTCTTCTCGCTGCACATGAAAGCCACCATGATGAAGGTCTCCGACCCAATCATCTTCGGCTACTGCGTGCGCCAGTACCTCGCACCTGTCTTCGAAAAGCACGGCGCAGCCTTTGACGCCGCGGGCATCAGCCCCAATGGCGGCCTTGGCACGATGCTTGAAAAGATCGGCGAAATGGATGGCGGCGCGGCAATCCTTGCTGAAATCGACGCACAATTGGCTGCCCGTCCACCGCTTTACATGGTGAACTCCGACAAAGGCATCACCAACCTGCACGTCCCATCCGACGTCATCATCGATGCGTCCATGCCGGCCGTGATCCGCGCAGGCGGCAAAGGTTGGGGCCCAGACGGCAATGAGGACGACACAACATGTGTCATCCCTGACAGCTCCTATGCTGGCGTCTATTCCGAAAGCATCGATTACTTCAAAGAAACCGGCGCTTTGGACCCAGCCACATCTGGCACCGTGCAAAACGTCGGCCTGATGGCGCAAAAGGCAGAAGAATACGGGTCACACCCAACTACATTCGAAGCCCCCGCCGCCGGCACAATGCGCGTCATGAACGGCGACACCGTGTTGATGTCTCACGACGTTGAAACAGGCGACATCTGGCGCATGGCATCGGCCCGTAAAGCACCGATCGAAAACTGGATCGAACTGGCCGTTGAACGCCAAGCCGCTGAAGATTGCCGCGCGATCTTCTGGCTTGACGAAACACGCGCCCACGACCGCGAACTGATCGCTTACGTGAAGCCAGCGCTCGAAGCCAAAGGCATCGCAGACAAGTTCGAAATCATGGCGCCAACACCGGCGACACGTGCGTCTTGCGAAGAAATCCGCGAAGGCCGCACAACAATCGCCATCACAGGCAACGTTCTGCGCGACTACTTGACCGACCTCTTCCCAATCCTCGAAGTTGGTACATCGGCGAAAATGCTCTCCGTTGTGAAACTGATGCAGGGCGGTGGTTTGTTTGAAACTGGCGCTGGTGGGTCCGCACCAAAGCACGTTCAGCAGCTGATGGAAGAAAACCACCTGCGTTGGGACAGCCTTGGCGAATTCTGCGCTTTGGGCGAATCCTTGCGTTTTGCCGGAACAGCCAAAGCCAAAATCTTGGGCGACGCTGTGGATATCGCAACTGAAAAACTGCTCTCCAACGGGAAATCTCCTGGCCGTAAAGTTGGCCAAGACGACAACCGCTGCAGCCACTTCCACTTCGCGCTCTACTGGGCCGAAGCTTTGGCCGCACAAACTGCAGACGCAGAACTCGCAACAGCGTTTGAACCAGTAGCCAAAGCCCTGGCAGACAACACAGACACCATTCTGTCCGAGTTGAAAGCAGGCGCAGGCAACGCAGTTGATCTGGGCGGCTACTTCCGTGGCGACTTCGACAAAACAGCCGCTGTGATGCGCCCATCCGCGACACTGAACGAAATCATCGGTTAAACCCGAGCCTATTAAACACGAAAGGCCTGCCAACTTGGCGGGCCTTTTTTTGTGCACAGCTGTCTGCCGTTAGTAGTTATATGTCACTCCGGTACGGATCGCATTTTCCAATGAATTTGCCGCCCACGTGTCCGCACCGCCGCGGGCATTAATCTCTTGCAGTTGGGCATATGCCAGATCCACAGCCCCCTGCGTTACAAACGCCTGCCCCATGTAAGACCGTGCAAGAATATTGTCGGGGTTCGTTTCCAACGCCTTTGAATACGCTGCCATGGCCGCATCCATGTTCCCCAACTTGCGCTGTGTAAAACCCCAATACGTCTGAACACGATCATCGCCCTGATCCAACGCCGCCAACAACAGTTGCGCATCGGCGTACCGCCCCGCGTAAGCCAATTCGCGGACCGCACCATAGGCGCTATCGTCATCCAAAAAGCTGTCTTGCTGCAAAACCGTACAGGCCTGCGTTTCTTCATCAAAGACATAGCCCTCTTCACACAACGTTGTCGTTTCCGTCGGTGTCGGCGGCTCTGGATCAGCGGTTCCTGCAGCGAAAACAAGCCCAGGCGTTAATGCAAGTGATAGTGCGAAGGTACGAAGCATGACAAAATCCTTTGTTAATTAACGTCAAACCTAGCTGTTTTCGTCACCTTGACCAGCCACTCCACGCCCTAAAAGGCTCTCGAAACGGTCAATATAAATTGAGGGAATAAAAGCTGCCCTTCAAACGTAGCGCGGACATGACCTTAACGGGATTACTGTTTTACGACTATCACGCGTCACGAAGCAGCAGGAAATAAATGGGGGTGGATGGTACCGCCTCCCCGGCTCGAACGGGGGACCCCTGGTTCCACAAACCAGTGCTCTAACCAACTGAGCTAAGGCGGCAACAGGGCCGATTTAGCTAGGGTCGCGGGTGATTGCAAGTGCATTCAGACGAAAGATCACACAGATTTTCAGCACACTTGCAATCACACCCGTCTGCGCGGTAAATCCTTGTGAACACATCCAAAGGACGCAGCCAATGGGCATTAACGACGAACGCGACATCGAAGCCAACCTTCAGATCGGGCCAACTGATCAGGGCCATGTCCGTCTGTTCATAGTAGCAGACCAGTTCGAAGTTCCGATGGATTTCACCCCTGATGAAGCCGAAGAAATCGCAGAAGAAATTCTAGCCGCTGCAAAAGCTGCGCGCGCGGTCAGCGGCTAACATGGTCCCCTTGTGGCGCGTTGGCGCCATTATGTTGCTGTCGATGACATTGATCGTCGGGGGCGACACAGCCGCCAAAGTTCTCTCTCAAGACGGCATTAGCCCCATTTTTGTGGCATGGACCCGTTTCGCGCTCGCCTCCGTTGTTTTGCTGCCCTTTATGGGTCTCTCACGTGGCGACGCCCCTGCCCTGCGCGATGGCCGTGTCTGGTTGCGTGCGGTGCTGATCATGGCTGGCATTTGCTGCATCCTGACCGCCCTTCGCACGGAACCAATTGCCAACACGTTCGGCGCATTCTTTATCGGGCCGATCGTGGCATACGCGCTGTCTGCGTTGGTTTTAAAGGAAAAAATCACCGCCACCCGAACGCTCCTGTTGGCGGCCAGCTTTGTTGGCGTATTGATGGTCGTGAAACCGGGATTCGGCGCAACCATCGGCATGGGGTTTGCCGTTTTGGCAGGTGTATTTCATGGCAGCTACGTGGTCGCCACGCGCAGTATTGCACCCCTGTACCGCCCCCGTCTGTTGCTCATTTCACAGTTGATTTTGGGGGCAATTATGTTGGCTCCGTTTGGCATAACTGCACGCCCAGACACGCTGTCATTCGCCGCGATCACCCTGATCACAATCAGCGCTTTGGGGTCGGCGTTCGGGAACCTGCTGCTTGTGCAGCTTAGCCGCACGACCCCATCCAGCGTCATCGCGCCACTGATCTACACACAACTTATCTCGGCAACTGCATTCGGGTACTTCATCTTCGCCGACTGGCCAGACGCGCTGACTTTCCTAGGCCTTACCGTCATTCTAGCAACCGGCCTTGCCTCCCTCATATTGTCGCGCCGCTAAACAGAACCGGGCTTTGGGTCTCGGTACAACTGCAATCGCCGCGCCGCCGTGGTTGCAAATTTCTGCACCATCACCTTCCGCCGCGCGCCCGCCAGCTTATCCTCGGGGCCCATCCGCACAATTTCTGCATCATAGGCGTCTGCTAGTATCAGTCCTGTGTCTTCTGGCAAAAGCTCGGTTGGGAAATCCCCATCCACGGCCCAGAAAAACCGATCGCACCATTCTAGATAGCCCTGCCACTTATGATCCGATTGAAAATCCGCACGGCTCGATTTGCATTCAATCACCCAAATCTCACCCTTTGGGCCAAGTGCCATCACATCAACGCGCAGCCCCCGCGTGGGCACCAGTTCTTCGATGCTCGCAAAGTTCAGGCTGCGCATATGCCGACACACGCCACGTGCCAATAATTGGCCTGCCTGCATCGTCTTATCATCGGGAAAAAGTCCAGTCTCGGTCATAGGTAAAACATGAACAATTCATGAACATCCGTCAAGACTGTTGATTTTCTATGCCAATTTAGCAGCAGAAGCCCGCTTGACATGATACCAAAAGGTATCTTATTAAAGTGAAACCAAATGGTATTATGTGAGTCGAACATGACAGAACAACAACCCATCTTCCGCGCCCTTGCCGATCCCACCCGGCGGGACATCCTAAAGATGCTTCACGGCACAGACATGACCATCGCACAGGTCGCGGAAAATTTTGAAATGACCCGTGCTGCGGTCAAAAAACACCTTACGGTCTTGTCGGACGGCGGCCTGATCACCGTTCGTGCTCAAGGGCGCGAAAAGCTCAACACATTAAACCCAAACGCGTTTGCGCCGGTTCTTGATTGGCTCAGCTTCTTTGATGCCTTCTGGGACGACCGCCTCGACGCACTAAAATCAGCCATCGAGAAGGACACCCAATGACCAACACGCTCAACAAATCGATCTACCTCAAGGCCTCCAAACAGCAGGTTTGGGCCTATCTCACCGACCCAGACAAGCTCGCGATCTGGTTTCACAAACCCGACGCCCCCCTGACCGAAGGGGACTATGCAATGTACGGAGTCGAGTCTGGTGACAAACTGATGTGGGGCGAGGTCATCCAAGCCCAACCCTTTGATCGTCTGGAATACACCTTCACGATCGGCCCTATGGCAGGTGCCACCAGCACTGTCGTTTGGACCTTAGATGATGTGCCCGGCGGCACGCGCCTATCACTCGAACATTCTGGCCTGCCACAAGGCGAAGACGCATTTGGGCTCACGCTTGCGCTCGACAAAGGCTGGGACGATCACATCGCCCGCATGCGTAATGACGTGCACTCCGACAGCTGAACACCGCACTTAGCCCTTGTTCGGCGCACCTGTGCACACTAGATCAAGCGGTGGCGGGCTTCTGCTCTTCTCGTAAACATGAGGCAACATTCCAGTGGCCTTAAGCAAATCCGAGGTGGCTGGCGCTGTCGTGGCTCTGGTTACGTTACCTGGCTACCACCTGTACATACAGGTCCTCGGGAATTAGACCTCTACGGTCGCTGCGGGGCCCGCCACCTTCCGGAGATCTCCGATACATCGCAAACAAACAGGCGACACAGTCAACCTGTGCCGCCTCTTTGTATATTCGAATTGTGTCCGTAGCAGCGACTACTGAGTATCGGTACCGCCTGCGACCGCACCAATCGCGATAATGGCCCCAAGCCCAAGGGCCAATGGCCCTGTAGCAGCAAGTGCGCCACCAAAAATATGAGTAAAACCAGTAACCGTAGTGGCACCAGCGGTAGCAGTTGTCGTCGGGGCGGCTACTGCAACCACCTCTTGCGCATTCGCCCATGTTGCTGACATCGCAATACAGGTCGCCGCGGTCAAAATCGTGTTCTTCATCTTAAAATCCTTTCGTCCCCAAAAATAGGAACGTTAGGGCACCACTAATTTTAAATCAAGGGTTGCATCAGAGCGTCTAAAACGCGTCCGGCTTCGCCTCGCGGGCCATATGGTCTAACACCGCGTTCACGAACTTTGGCTCATCACCATCTTCAAAGAACGCTTTGGCAACGTCTACGTATTCAGTAATCGCCACCCGTGGCGGTGTATCATTGCCAATCAGTTCGACGCCTGCGGCCCGAAATAGCGCCCGCAATGTTGGGTCAATCCGGCCCAATGGCCAACGTGCGACCAAAGCACGGTCGGTCATCTGGTCGATCTCGGCTTGGTTATCGACCGCCTTTTCGACCAACATCTTGAAATGTGAAATGTCACCATCCATCATTTCGGCGCCCTCATAGGTTTCACCGAACCGATAGTTCAAAAACTCTGCCGTGACCCCATCAATGGTCTGGCCGCTGTGTTCCATCTGGAACAACGCCTGCACCGCATAAAGCCGTGATGCAGATTTCATCTTACGGCGTTGGTTGCCGGATTGGTTTGAATTGGTCTGGGTCATGCTGTGGTGGAACCGTCCGATTTGCCTGCCATCAAGATGTCGTTGGTGAATCCAACGCCCTGCTTAGCAGCGCCCCACTTACGACCGAGTGCGATAAGGTGCAAGGCCGCAGCGGCCGCTCCGCCCCCTTTATTCTGATCCGCCGGATCAGCGCGCACATCTGCTTGGGTTTTGTTCTCGACCGTCAGAATACCATTACCGATGCACAGGCCTTGCAATCCCAACATCTGGATCGCGCGACTGCTGTCGTTACACACGGTTTCATAATGGGTCGTCTCGCCGCGAATAACACAGCCCAGCGCGACATAGCCGTCAAAATTGCTCATCCGTTCGGCAATGCCAATCGCCGTTGGAATTTCCAACGCCCCCGGCACTTCAACGATTTCATGGGTGGCACCGGCGGCCTCAATCTCGGCCCGCGCACCTGCCAACATGTTGTCGGCAATGTCTTTGTAATAGGGCGAAATCACGATCAACACTTTGGTCGGGCGATCCACGTCCGCACGCGGCATGATGTAATGCGAAGGTCCAGCCATTATCCAAGCTCCGAAATTTTACGTGTTCCAACAATCTCCAGCCCGTAGGCCTCAAGGCCCACAATCTTCGGCTTGGGTGAATTGGTCAGCAATTCAATGTCAGACAATCCAAGCGAGCTGAGGATCTGCGCGCCCAATCCATATTGACGCAACGTCTGCGGCGAGACTTCATCCTCGGCCACAATTTTCATCGAGGTATCACGCAACAAAACCACAACGCCGCGCCCCTCTTCGGCCACCAGCTTCATCGCTTCGCCAAATTCCGCCGTGCGCCCTTTGGGGCCGGCACCAACAACATCCAACATCGGATCCATCGAATGCATGCGCACCAAAACCGGCGCATCACCCGAAATGTCGCCTTTGGTCAACACGATGTGTTCGTCCCCATGGGTTTCATCGGCGTAAATCTTCATGTCCCATTCGCCACCAAATTCCGAATGAATGGTTTCCTCGGTCTGAACCCGCACCAGATTGTCATGTCGGCGACGGTAGGCGATCAAATCTGAAATCGTCCCGATCTTAAGGCCGTGCAATTGCGAAAAGGCGACCAGATCCGGCAGGCGCGCCATTTCACCGTCGTCTTTCATAATTTCGCAAATCACACCTGATGGGTTCAGCCCGGCCAGGCGCGAAATATCAACTGCGGCTTCCGTATGCCCTGCACGCACCAAAACGCCCCCTGCACGCGCACGCAGCGGGAACACATGGCCCGGTGTGGCAATGTCTTGCGGCCCTTTGGTCGCGTCAATCGCCACAGACACCGTGCGTGCACGATCTGCAGCTGAAATGCCCGTCGTCACCCCTTCACGGGCTTCAATCGAAACCGTAAACGCCGTTTCATGACGGGACGAATTCTGCGTCGACATCAACGACAAGCCTAGCGCGTCCAAACGTTCGGCTGGCAACGTGAGGCAAATCAATCCACGTCCATGGGTGGCCATGAAATTAATCGCATCCGGCGTGGCCATCTGCGCGGGGATCACCAAGTCGCCCTCGTTTTCACGATCTTCATGGTCGACCAAAACAAACATGCGTCCGTTGCGGGCATCATCAATGATGTCCTCAATCGGAGAAATGGCGTCTTTCCAGTCGGTTTCGACGGGGCCGGGTTTTTCAAACATATCTGACATGGTTGTCCTTAAAGCTGTTCCTTAGCAAATAGACCGACACGTCAGGTTTGAAAAGGCTCGCCCGCCTTCGCCTGTCTGAACCACAAGGATTCCGATACGATTGACCGTCACAACTAGGCAATCAACCAAGACACAGCTTTCACCGCCCCAAGGTAAGCCGCGTATTGAGTGGCATAGGCATCGCTTTCAGGGGCATCGGTTAAATGCCACCCGCCTTCGTCAGCGACATATTCTGCAAACGTAAACTGCCCGTCAGAATGTTCCAGAATATCAACGCAGTATTCACCGGTTTCATCTTCCAGCGAAACAACGACTTTGGGGGTGTCATCACTCATGTGCAAAAAACTCTGCGACCGGCAAAGACCCTGCCATGCGTCCTGCACCAACCCACTCGCGCTCGATTGACAAGTCCGCAACCAACACAACACGGCTGCTTGGGACGCCGGCTTGCGCAAACGCGCCGCTTAACGTCTCGCGGGTTGTGGCCCACGGGGCCAAAGGACGCGGCGCAGCGCTTGCAAAATCAGCCGGTGGGCAAACCTGCTCTGACGTCACCGGCGCATGGGTAACCGCAATCGTCTTTGCCCGAACCAACGCATCCAATTTGCTGGTTTTCGTTGCCGGAACCGCATCCCGTGGTTTCAACACATCCAACGCATTGCTTGAAAACATGAACCCGATCAAATCGTCCCCAGACGAGGCCCGCAAACCGGCATATGTTTTATATGGCAACCCCAGCTCTTTCGCCCGTTTCACGCGACGCCGGATGACTTCGATTGGCAATTTGGGCATCAATTCCTGCCGCGCCTTGCGCCACACATGGGTGCGCCACGCCTTGCCGGGCTCGTCGACCCGACCTGAATTATGCCCAATCCCGTGCATCATGCGTAATCCTGCAAACGCGCGACGTAACGGGCCATCGTGTCCACCTCGAGGTTGATCTTGTCCCCAACTACGGCATCGCCCCACGTTGTGACTGTCTTCGTGTGTGGGATGAAATTGATCCCAAAACGGGCACCATCTACCTCGTTGACCGTCAACGACGTCCCGTTCAGCGCAACCGATCCTTTGGGCGCAATGAACCGAGCAAGCGCTTCAGGGGCTTCCAACGTCACACGAGTGCTGTCACCCTCGTCTTTCATGGCAACAATCACGGCCATCCCATCAACGTGGCCCGACACAATGTGCCCGCCGAGTTCATCACCAACCTTAAGGGCGCGTTCCAGATTGACCCGTTTCCCCACCGTCCAATGTTCGATGTTTGTCAGGCCAACGGTCTCCGCCGAAATATCCACATCATACCACCCGTGTGGGTCCGTGCCTTTATCAACAACCGTTAGGCAGACGCCATCGGATGCGATGGACGCTCCAATCTCGATTCCAGAAACATCATAGCCCGTAGCGATGCGCGCGCGCAGGTCGCCACGGTTTTCCAACGCCACAACATGACCCACATCTGTGACAATCCCTGTAAACATGACAAATTCCTGTGCTGTTTCCCCGCGTTCCCTATGGCTAACCTCTTGATTGGGACGGGGCAAGACGACTAGGTGTCCCTAATCCATGCCAAACGCCATAATTCCGCCTAGATAGCCAACTACCCCTAGGGCAACTGACGAAAATAGAATGATCCAGAAAAAGTAACGAGCCTTCCGCGTGACCGACGAAACCGAGAAAAACTTTCTATTCCTGCAAGGTCCCCATGGGCCCTTCTTTCACCGCTTGGGCAAAATGCTCCGTGCGGCGGGCGCAGAAGTGTGGCGGGTTGGGTTCAACGCAGGCGATCGTGCCTTCTGGTTTGGCGCAAAAGGTTACATCCCCTATCGCGGGACCCCAGACGATTGGGTCGAAACCTTCAAATCTATCGTCGCTGAAAAACAAATCACCGATATCGTGCTCTACGGCGACACGCGCCCTGTTCACGCGCAAGCCATTCAAGCCGCCCGCGATCTTGGCCTCACTATCCACGTCTATGAAGAAGGCTATTTGCGCCCGTTCTGGGTGACCTACGAACGCAATGGCAGCAACGGCCATTCAAAACTGATGGACACCAGCGTCGACGACATGCGCACCGCACTCGCAAACATCGACCTCGACGTGCCAGAGGCACCAACACATTGGGGCGACATGCGCCACCATGTATTTTATGGCGCCTTGTACCATTGGTTCGTCATGTTCCGAAACGGGGACTACCGCAATTTCCAACGCCACCGCGAATTGCCCCTTGTCACGGAAACCGCGTTGTATACGCGCCGCTTGGTTTTGATGCCTGTCATCGCGATGGACCGTATCATGTCGACCCGTCGGATCAAGAATGGCGGCTACCCCTATCACATCGCGCTCTTGCAACTAGAACACGACGCCAGCTTCCAAATGCATTCCCCGTTTTCGCGCATGGAAGACTTCCTCAGTGTGATTATCGAAGGGTTCGCAAATGGTGCGCCCCGCCATCATCACCTTGTTCTAAAGGCCCATCCGCTGGAAAACGGGCGCAGCCCAGTCAAAAAGATCGTTCGCCAACTCGCCAAAAAACACGGTGTTGCTGACCGCGTACATTACTTGCGCGGCGGCAAACTTGCACAGGTTCTCGACCACGCGCGGACCGCCGTGACCGTCAATTCAACCGCGGGCCAACAGGTTCTTCATCGCGGCATCCCCCTAAAAGTCTTCGGCGCTGCGGTCTATTCCAAACCCGAATTCGTCTCCGATCTGCCCATCGACCAATTCTTCGCCCAGCCCGAACGCCCCGATAACCGCGCCTACAAAGACTATCGCCGTTTCTTGCTGGAAACATCGCAGGTTCCGGGCGGTTTCTACTCGGCCCGCAGCCGCCGTCAATTGATGCGCCAAGTCGTGGACATGATGCTCGACCCGCGCGATCCCTACGATGCTTTGCGTTCGGGCAAAGCCCCGCCGCGCCAGCAGTTGCGTGTCGTAAATTAACAACCACAACACCTAGCGGGGTCGGTTGCACCACTGCCACACCCCATAAAGCCACCAATGTTTAACTGGATTTTGCGGCGGGATTCCCGTAACTTGCAGACAAAAGGTGAGGTGAATCTAAATTTACCCGCATGAAGACCGAGGCAGAATAGTAATAGGTCGAGGAGACCGAAGCAGTGAAATCTCTTAGTAAGCGCCTTGTAAAAGGCGCAGCTCTCGTGGCCGCATTGGCCGTCGTTGCATCTTGTGGCTTGCCGCGTTCCGGCCCCACAAAACAAGAAATCTTCGCAGGGTCCGTCATGCGTGACGGCGACGCATTCGTGTTACTCGTTGATGACCGCGTCAATTTGGTCGCCAGTGTGACCCCTGCCCTTGGATTTTCTGCAGGGTTCCGCAATGCCTCCGAAGTCGGCAGCGACACAATTCGCGCAGGCGATACTCTTGGCCTGACGATTTGGGAAAACGTCCGCGACCCATTGCTGGTGCCTGCAGGACAAAACGCAACCGTCCTTGAAGAAGTTCAGGTCGACGGATCAGGGTTTATCTTTGTGCCCTACGCGGGCCGCATCCGCGCTGCCGGTAATTCACCAGAAGCCATTCGTCGTATCATAACTACCAAACTGGAAGAACAAACACCGGACCCACAGGTTCAGGTCCGTCGTTTGGCCGGTGACGGCGCAACGGTCTCCATCGTTGGCGCTGTTGGCGCACAAGGTGTGTATGCAATCGAACGTCCAACACGCACATTGGCGTCAATGTTAGCCCGTGCAGGCGGTGTTGCTGTCGAACCTAGCATTGCGCAGGTTACGGTTGTTCGCGGCGGTCACTCTGGCCAAATCTGGTTCGAAGACCTCTATGATCACCCAGGTCACGACATTGCCTTGCGTGCAGGCGATCGTATTTTCGTCGAACAAGACACCCGCAGCTTTACGGCACTTGGCGCAACGGGCGCTCAGTCTCGCGTGACATTTGAAAGCCAAACCTTGTCCGCAATCGAAGCCATCGCACAGGTTGGCGGTTTGAATTCAAACCTTGCGGATCCGACAGGCGTTTTCGTGTTCCGTAACGAACCAGAAGAAATCGCAAACCAGCTTGTAGGCCGCAACGACCTGACAGGCACGCAACGTGTTGTTTATGTTCTGGATTTAACGGAACCAAACGGCATGTTCATGGCACGTGACTTCGCAATTCGCGATGGCGACACTGTTTATGTAACAGAAGCACCATACAGCCAGTTCAACAAAACAATCTCTGCCGTATTCGGCTCGCTTAACGCTGTAGACTCAGCAACCAGCCTGCTCGAGTAATGGCCGCCCCAAACACTTCAGCCGCCGCAAGGGAAACCTCGCGGCGGCTTTATGTTTACAACGGTGGTTTTTTAACCCAACGCCGAGTTCGCCGCATTCTAGAGCTTTCAGGCTATGATGTGTCTCTTGGCAAACCCACACCAGACGATCTGATCGGCGTATGGGGTCAATCCCCGACCAGTTGGCGCGGCGAAGCCGTCTCTGGCAAAACCTCGGCGCCTGTTTTGCGCGTCGAAGATGCGTTCTTGCGGTCCGTTTTGCCGGGCCGTGACGGTGAACCACCCTTAGGGCTGCATCTGGATACCCGTGGCGTCCATTTCGACCCATCCAAACCTTCTGATTTAGAAGTTTTACTGACAGAAAACCCACTCGACGACGCACACATATTGAACCAAGCCCGCGATGGGATGGCGCGCCTTAAACGTCTTTCCCTCAGTAAATACAACGCCTTCGATCCCGCCTCCCCTGCCCCCGACCCCGGTTATGTGTTGGTCATTGACCAAACGGCCGGTGATGCGTCCGTCGCCGCCTCCCGTGCCGATCGCAACACGTTTCTGGAAATGTTGTTCGTCGCACGCGAGGAACACCCAAAGGCGCGGATATTGGTCAAAACCCACCCAGAAACCGCTCAGGGCCACCGCGATGGACATTACCGCGACACGGATTTGTCTTCAGGTGTTGAATTCCTGTCAGACCCAATTTCTCCACATGCGTTGCTGGACGGCGCAGTCGGTGTCTACACTGTTTCATCGCAATTCGGGTTCGAAGCCATACTCGCAGGCCATAAACCCGTCGTGTTTGGCCAGCCGTTCTATGTTGGCTGGGGCCTAACCGATGACCGGATGCCGCTGGACCGGCGGCAACGCAAACTCACCCGCGTGCAATTGTTTGCCGCCGCGATGATCCTTTATCCCCGTTGGTACGACCCTTATCGCGACCAGCTCTGCAGCCTGTCGTATGCAATCGACACGCTTTACGCCAGCACACGTGCATGGCGCGACGATAACGCGGGTTGGGTCGCATCCGGTATGCGATTGTGGAAACGCGGCCCCCTTCAAAAGGTGTTTGGCCAGCACCGCAAAATGCTGTTCCAAGACGACCCAGCCAAGGCGGATGAACTGGCCGCCAAAACAGACCGCGGCCGCATGGTCTGGGCTGGCAAAGCAGCAGGTCATGACAGTGCCCTTCGGGTCGAAGACGGGTTTTTACGTTCACGGGGTTTGGGCGCAGAACTGATCCCCCCCCTATCGTTGGTGCTAGACGACCTTGGTATTTACTACGATCCAACCCAGCCGAGCCGGTTAGAACAGCTTATAAATGCCTCGCCCGACCTAAGCGACGCGGATACATACCGCGCCGAACGGCTGATCCATCGCATCACCGCCGCCGGCCTCAGCAAATATAACCTTGATGCTGATGATGTTCCCAGCGAGCTACCAAAAGGCCGGCGCATTCTTGTCCCCGGCCAAGTCGAGGACGACGCATCAATCCGCCTAGGCACAACAGACATCGCGACAAACCACGACTTGTTGGCCGCGACCCGCGCCGCCAACCCCGATGCTGTGATTTTCTACAAGCCTCACCCCGATGTCGAAGCCGGCTTGCGCGACGGAATTGTCGAAAACGCCCATGCGCTTGCCGACCTCGTCTTGACCAAAACCTCGGCAATCGCTGCCATAGACGCCGTCGATGAGGTCTGGACCATGACCTCTACGATCGGTTTCGAAGCGGTGTTGCGCAGCAAAGACGTGACATGTTTTGGCACACCATTTTATGCGGGATGGGGCCTGACAAACGACCGCGCCATGCCTTGCACCCGTAGAACGGCATTGCCGACCTTGGCGCAATTCGCGCATGCAGTGCTGATCGACTACCCTCGGTATTTCGACCCTGTAACTGGCCTGCCCTGCCCTGTTGATGTCGTCTTAGACAGGTTGGAAACAGGAACAATCCCACGTCCAACACGGGCAAATCGCTTGCTGGCAAAGGCACAGGGGCTGTTTGCATCCTACGCGCACCTTTGGCGCTAGATTAATTTCGACTTAGGCGCGTGCCCAACGATGCATAAGGTCAACACCGACCTGTGTGCTTTCAATCAGCTTAAATCGTGGTGCATCGGCCAATCGCCCCAACCCCATCGCGCCAACACCTGGCGTACCTTCGGCACCCAGCACAACACCTGCTGTAAACCCAACAACTTCATCCACAAGATCCGCAGCCAACAGCGACGCGGCAAGGCTGCCCCCGCCTTCGCAAAAGACCCGCGTCAGCCCACGTTCTGCCAACCTTTGCATCATATCCTTTGGGTCAACCTGCTGTCCTTGCACGGCACACCCGACACTGACCGCACCTTGAGACACAAATCGTTCCACATCGGCGTCAGGCCCATGGCATACCCACAACGGCGCCACGTCTTGCGATGCCACCAACGCAGCGCCAACAATATCTAATTTACGCGATGCGACCACCCGCACAGGTTGGCGGGTCACACCCATTTCTCGCACCGTCAGCGTCGGGTCATCGGCTCGCACCGTTCCTGCGCCAACCAAAACAGCATCGTGACGCGCGCGCATTGCATGTACCAAACGCCGCGCGTCTGGCCCAGTGATCCACTTGCTTTCCCCCGTCGCGGTGGCAATCCGCCCATCAAACGAATTTGCCAACTTCAAGGTCACAAACGGCCGCGATTGGGTTTGACGGGTCAGAAAACCAACCATGTCCGCACGGGCTTCAGCCTCGCGGATACCAACAACAACCTCTATCCCGTTGGCCCGCAAGCTTTCAAAACCTTGGCCAGCAACGCGCGGGTCAGGGTCCCCCGTCGCAACAACAACGCGCGTAATCCCCGCCGCATGCAACGCATCAGCACAAGGGGGCGTTTTGCCATGATGGGAACAGGGTTCTAACGTCACATAGGCAGTGGCACCACGCGCGTCGATCCCCGCCAAGGCTTGCGTTTCCGCATGGGGGCGCCCGCCATCAGCTGTCCAGCCGCGCCCAATGACACGACTATCCCGCACAACAACACACCCCACATTGGGGTTCGGCCAAACACGACCAAGGCCCCGCCGCCCGAGCGACAGGGCCATGCCCATAAATCTGTGATCTAAAGCTTCGCTCAATCGTCCAGTTTTTCAGGTGGACGCAATTCGCTGACAAACTTGTCAAAATCGTCCGCCGCTTGGAAGTTCTTATAAACACTCGCAAACCGCACATAGGCAACGGTGTCGATGCGGGCCAAGGCCTCCATCACGATCTCACCTATCTGCTTAGACCCGATGTCGGTCTCGCCCATGCTTTCCAACCTGCGCACTATTCCAGAAATCATCTGGTCAACGCGTTCGGGCTCTACCGGGCGTTTCTGCATTGAAATGCGTACAGACCGTTCCAACTTGTCGCGGTCGAAATCTTCGCGCCGACCGTTAGATTTGATCACAATCAAATCGCGAAGCTGCACGCGTTCATATGTTGTAAATCGACCGCCGCATGCCGGACAAAACCGCCGACGCCGAATGGCGACGTGGTCTTCCGCAGGGCGGGAGTCCTTTACTTGGGTATCGACGTTTCCGCAAAATGGGCAACGCATATCCTGTCCTCGTTTTCTGCCTCTGGGGTCTTTGCCCCATTTATCCACAGGCACTATAGGCTGTGGGATAAGTTTTGGGTAGAGGGCAATTCACACCACTAGATGATGAGTCGGAAAGGCCACAGTCGGTCTGTTAGTAGCCATAGTCGACAGTTCCAGCCACGCACTCCAAATGGGCGATCTCGGCTCCATCGACATCTTCAATGTAGATCCCGCCAAAAACCGGTGAAACCTCTGTTTCAGGATCCCACTCAACAGCCTCTTGCTTATCAAAACCTGCATAAATTTCATAGGTAACGTCGTTATTGGTTATGCGCACAGCTTCCCAGATTGAACGCCCGATACCCGGCCAAGGTACCATTTCTGCACCCTCCTGAAAGGCAAGGCTGATGGAAAGTTCAGGTGTTTGGTTCGGGTGACCGAACGTGTAATCAACAAAACTGCCATCGGTGCAAACCTCGACCATTTTCCCACCTGGAAACGTGCAGGACATAAACAGATACTCGTTGTCGTCACACGCTGCCCAAGCCGCATTTGACGCGAGGATCAGTGGCAAAATCAGCTTCATCGCATCATCCCCACAACGTTACGCCGATGTGGCGCGGTCCGATGTTCGAAAAGGTAAATTCCCTGCCATGTGCCAAGCCGCATGCGGCCATCGATAACAGGAATTTGCAAGCTCGTCGGCAGCATTGCAGCCTTAATATGGGCAGGCATATCATCCGGCCCTTCATAGGTATGTCGAAGGTAGGACATAGATGGATCTGTCGTAGGCGGCACAAGACGATGAAAGTAGTTTGTCAGGTCCGTTTTGACTTCAGCGTCAGCATTTTCTTGAATGAGCAACGAACAAGACGTGTGCTGTACAAACAACGTCAGCACCCCCGTCCCTGCCACCTGTGCAGCGACTTGGTCCGTAAACTCGTACAATCCCGGGCCATGCGTCAATATTTCAAACCCAAATTGCATCGCTCTAGAAAATCCGATCACCTTGTTGGTCGATCACGTGTTTGGCCTTCAACGTTGTTGCCGACACGGCTTCATCGAAATCAGTCACGGTGTCCGCACGGATCAGCATATGGGTCTTGGTCTCCCCATCGAAATCTTTCTCAATACGTGCCGAGATGCGATAACCAGCCGCCTCTTTCACCGGTTCGGCGAAAATACGGTATCCGTTATACTCTTCTGCCGCGGGTACGGCGTGTTTAGGCCCTTTCAAAGCACTCGATAAAAACTTCTTAAGGATAGACATATGGTGGCTCCGGCACGGGTAAGAATGTGCGCCTATCAAGCCACGCGCGCCCAAAAATGAAAAGGCCCTGATCGATGATCAGGGCCTTCAAATCATTTATTGGTCAAGGAACGACCGCAACCTGCGCGACCGACTTGGGTGTTTCAGCTTTCGCAACGCCTTCGCCTCAATCTGACGAATACGTTCACGCGTCACGCTGAACTGTTGGCCCACTTCTTCCAATGTATGGTCGGTATTCATGCCGATACCAAAACGCATCCGCAAAACACGTTCTTCACGCGGCGTAAGCGACGCCAAAACCCGCGTTGTTGTTTCTTTAAGGTTCTCTTGAATGGCGCTGTCCAAAGGCAGCACAGCATTCTTATCCTCAATGAAATCACCCAGCTGCGAATCTTCCTCGTCACCAATCGGTGTCTCCAAGGAAATCGGCTCTTTCGCGATCTTCATCACCTTGCGCACTTTTTCCAGCGGCATTTGCAGCTTGGCTGACAATTCCTCTGGCGTCGGCTCGCGGCCAATTTCGTGCAGCATCTGGCGACCAGTCCGCACCAATTTGTTGATCGTTTCGATCATGTGAACCGGAATACGGATTGTACGCGCCTGGTCCGCGATGGAACGGGTGATCGCCTGTCGGATCCACCATGTCGCATAGGTCGAGAATTTGTACCCACGGCGGTATTCAAACTTATCAACGGCCTTCATCAAGCCAATGTTGCCTTCCTGAATAAGATCAAGGAATTGCAAGCCGCGGTTCGTGTACTTTTTAGCGATCGAAATAACCAAACGAAGGTTCGCTTCGACCATTTCTTTCTTGGCCTGACGGGCTTCTTTTTCACCCTTCTGAACCTGCTGCACGATGCGGCGGAATTCAGAAATATCAACACCAACGTATTGGCCAACCTGCGCCATTTCGGCCCGTAGTTCTTCGATCTTTGTGGTCGAACGCTCTAGCAACATCTGCCAACCGCGACCGGACTTCTCGCCCATTTCTTCCAACCACGTTGGGTCAAGTTCGCGGCCCTTGTAGGCCTCGACAAATTCGCGACGGTTAATACGGGCTTGGTCGGCCAGTTTAACCATGTTGCTGTCGATCTGCATGATCCGGCGGTTGATGCCGTACAATTGGTCAATCAGGGCTTCGATACGGTTGTTGTGCAGGTGAAGCGAGTTCACCAGATCAACGATTTCCTGACGCAGCTTTTGGTACTTCTTCTCTTCTTTGTCAGAGAAGCTGTCGTCTTCGTTCAACGTCGCAGACATACGCGCGTCTTGCATATCGCTTAACTTGTTAAAGTCGCGCGCGATCAGGTCCAGCGTTTCCAAAACCTGTGGCTTCAGCGTCGCTTCCATGGCTGCCAAAGACATGTTTGCCGCGTCGTCTTCGTCATCGTCGTCATCTTTTGCAATCGGGTTGCCATCGGCATCCAGCTCTTGCTTCTCTTCTTTGTTGTCCGCCCCGCCGGCTGCTGGGGCAACAACGGTTTCTTCTTCCTCGTCTTCGCCCAGCTGGTTGCCGAACGTAGTTTCAAGGTCGATGACATCGCGCAGCAAAATATCTTCGGACAAAAGTTCGTCGCGCCAGATTGTAATTGCGTGGAATGTCAGCGGGCTTTCGCAAAGCCCCAAAATCATCGTGTTGCGGCCAGCCTCGATGCGTTTCGCAATCGCAATCTCGCCTTCACGCGACAGCAGTTCGACACTGCCCATTTCACGCAGGTACATCCGAACCGGGTCATCGGTGCGGTCTAGCTTTTCAGCCTCAGCCCCACCCAGCGTAACCTCGCGGCCGCCAGAAACGGTCGCAACTTCTTTGCTGGTACCGTCATCGACCTCTTCAGATTCTTCTTCCTCTGTGACCTGAATACCCATTTCGTTGAGCATCGACATCACGTCTTCGATCTGGTCAGACGAAACCTGATCAGGTGGCAGAACAGCGTTCAACTGGTCGTATGTGATCGTGCCACGCTCGCGCGCTTCGGCGATCATCTTTTTGACGGCAGCTTGGCTCATATCGATGGAAATATCTCCATCTGCGCCGTTCTGCTGGTCGGTGTTATCCTTGGCGGCCATGTGCATTCCCTTTGGTTCAGGTCGTCACCTGATTCGGTTGATTCGGCGTTTGCTCGAATCAATCAAGCGCAGCGGTGATTCGCAATGGCCAAAACGCTTGTTTTTCTGGCCTGTTGCGAGTCGGTTTCAGACGGTGTTGGACCCTTTAGATTACGCATCTAGGGTGCTTCGCCATCTTTTCCATAGTTGATTCGGTCTAAAAGTGCATCAAATGCACTTCGTTCTTCTTTCTTGATCCGCGCACCATTGTCACCGGTGTCATATTCCGCGGAATCGTCACCGTCTTGGCGGCCTGCATTGTTCATCGCATCCAGCGATTGCGCCAGCCGCGCTGTCAGGCGTTCATCGGCCACATCAGACGAGAGTTCTTCGATCGCATCTTCGACTTCATGAGCGTGCCCCCTTCGCGCTGTGAGTTTTGCAAACTCTTCTGCCAGACACATCCGCGCCATGTCGCCATTATCAGGGCGGCGCACAGCAGGTGTGATCGCGACATGGGCCTGTGCAAACAGGTTTTCAAGGGCGCTTTCGCCTATCTGTTCCGCAACACGGGCTTCAACGTCCTCGCCCGCATCCTGCGCAAGCAATGCATCACGGATCAACATCACATCCGAAGACGTGCACTGCATACGTTCCAAATTTCCGTAAAAATCATTCAGTATGAGAGGGTTGCGCAACAAAACAGCAACAATCACCGCCTCACGAAGATGATCTTCCAACAGCGTCCCCCCCGCCAAAGCAGAGGCTTTCGTACTCGTTTGCGCGGGCAACTTTGCCCCCTTAGGCGTCCACGCATTCTGCCGTGGTCGGTCCCCTTGTTGGCCACGTGCCTTACCGAAAAGGTCCCACCGTAAATCCTTGATCGCTTGGCCATAATGGCTGCGGATCGACGGGTCTTTGATCAGCATAATTTTTTCACGAAGGGACTTATCTAGCGCCGCTTTACGTTCGGGGCTGTCAAAAACCTTGCCCTCAATCTCTCGCTGCCACAGCAGCTGCACCATCGGCATCGCGCCTTCGATCTTTTCACGCATCGCCCCGCTTCCGGCGGCTTTCAGCAAATCATCGGGGTCTTGGCCTTCTGGCATCATTGCAAACCGCACCGATTGCCCCGCCGCCAACAATGGCAATGCCAAATCAATCACACGCATGGCCGCGCGTTGACCGGCCGTGTCACCGTCCAACATCAACACCGGTTCGGGCGACACACGCCACATCATCTGAAGCTGGTTTTCGGTCACGGCCGTGCCAAGCGGCGCAACCGCCGCACCAAATCCGGCCTCGCTTAGCGCAATAACGTCCATGTACCCTTCGGCCACCACCAAAGGCTGCCCTTTCCCAGCAGCCTCGCGGGCCGGTTTCAGGTTGAACAGATTGCGCCCTTTGTCGAACAATTCGGTCTCGGGCGAATTCAAATACTTCGCATTGTCAGTCGGGTCCATCGCACGCCCGCCAAACGCAATCGCACGCCCCCGTGCGTCACGAATAGGAAACATAATGCGGTGGCGGAATGTGTCGTATGGCTTCTTGCCCTGCTGGCTGGCCTTGGCCAAACCGCAACCCAAAATCAAATCCTCGGTCACACCTTTTCCGGTCAAATGGTCCCACAGATTTTGCCACCCCTGTGGCGCCATCCCGATCTCCCAACGGTCCAACGCCGGCCCAGCCAACCCTCGGCCCGCTAAATAATCGCGCGCCTCTGCACCAGCTGCGGTGTTCAATTGAAGGCGGAAAAACTGCACCGCCATTTCCATGACCTCAGCCAATTGAGTGCGTCGGTCGGCCTTTTTCTGGGCCTGCGGGTCGCGGGCCGGCATGGTCATCCCAGCCTCGCCCGCTAAAATCTGAACCGCTTCCATAAAGCTGACGTTCTCGGTTTCACGGACAAACGAAATGGCATCGCCTTTGGCGTGGCAGCCAAAGCAATAGTAATACCCTTTACGGTCATCTACATGAAAAGACGCAGATTTTTCCTGGTGGAACGGGCATGGCGCCCACAAATCACCCTTGCCTTGGTTGGACTTGCGCGTGTCCCACATCACCTTGCGCCCCACGACCTGCCCAATCGACAGTCGCGTTCGCAGTTCATCAAGGAATCCGGGTGGCAGGCTCATGGCCCCTATATTGGGGCTGCAGCGTGAAGAGTCTAGCTTTTGGTCTGGTGCACCGCAGGCGTCACCGCCCGCTTCGCACGCGCCTCGCGCCAAGTGATGAAACTGACCGACCCCAAAATCACAGCGCCGCCCAAGACGACCCATGCATCCACCGGTTCATCAAACACCACGGCCCCCAAAATCACGGCCCAAACCAGCTGTAAAAACGTCACCGGCTGCGTCACCGTCAGCGGGGCCGCAGCAAATGCCAACGTCATGGAATAATGTCCCGCGGTGGCGAAACTGGCGACTAAAAACAGCCACCCCACGTCTGACCAAGACACCGGCACCCAAACAACATAAGCAAATGGTGCAAGTCCGATCGTCACGAAAATCGACAGCATCCCGACAACCACTGCGGCAGACACTTCTCCTGACAGCTGTTTGGCAATCAAATATCCCGCCGCAAACCCCACGGCGGTAAACAACATCGCGAAATGGCCTGCATCGACCTCTCGAAATCCGGGGCGCAAAATAATCAACGCACCGATCAACGCACACACCACGGCAGCCATCCGACGGGGCGGCAACCGTTCGCCCAACAACAGCGCGGCCCCGATCGTGATGTAGACCGGCGACAAATAGTTCATCGCAGTCACATCCGCGATGGGAATGCGCGACATGGCATAAAACCAACAAATCACAGCGCCGGTATGCACAACCCCGCGCGCCGCAAACAATTTAATTTGCCGCTTACTGAGGTGCGCTGCCAAAATGGGCCGGATCATCGGGATCAGAAACACCAACCCCAAAAGGTAGCGCAGAAACGCACCTTGGGCTGCGGGCACATCATCGCCCACATGTTTCACAAGCGCGGTAACGGCAACAAAATTGAGGCCCGTCAGGACCATCCAAAACACACCAATGAGGGGACGACTTTGCTCTGCCATAGGCGCACCAAACGCCTCAAAACACAGAAGAGCAATAGCAAATCGGCGCGCAGCTTAAATTGCGCTCATAACCAGACCTGCGGCAATCAACACCATGACAACCCCGATGATGAATTCCAAAATCTGCCACGCTTTGGGCTGGCGCATGACCGGCGCCAAAAACCGCGCGCCATATCCCAACGCCACAAAGAACACGGCCGAACCACTCGACGCACCTGCCCAAAATGCGACCCGCGATGCGTCGAACTTCGTGGCAATCGATCCAACTAATAAAACAGTGTCCAAATAGACATGGGGGTTGAACCATGTGATCGCAAAACAAAACAACAACGCGGCCTTCAACCCGCCCTTCCCCGTGCTGTCAGGGTTCAATGCCTCGCCCCCCTCCCAAGCGCGTCGAAAGCTCAACATCCCGTAAACAAAAACGAAAACCGCCCCGATCCAAACCATAGCGGGGGCAAGCGCAGGCAATTTGTCATTCAGATAGGCAAAACCAAACACGCCAATGGCCATCAAAATCGCATCCGAAATCGCGCAGAATATGACCAACGGCCCAACGTATTCGCGGCGCAACCCTTGCCGCAACACAAAGGCATTCTGCGCCCCAACGGCAACGATCAACGACAGCGACAACCCGAACCCGTTCAAAAATGCCAACATCTGGTCTGCTCCTTTTCTTGCGAGGGGCATACCGTGACAAGAAACTTCAATCCAACTAATCTTTCTGCTATCTGTTTAGCTATGCTAAAGACATCCGATTATCCTGCCGTCGAAGCCCTGCACCACATTGCACAAACCGGATCCTTCGATCTGGCCGCCCGTGCCGTGGGGGTGACCACCGGCGCAATCTCGCAACGGATCAGCGGGTTAGAAGACAGGCTCGGCACCGTGCTCGTTTTGCGCACGACCCCTGCAACACTTACGTCCACCGGCGATCGGTTGGCCCGACATTTCAACGAAGTCCGTCTTTTGGAAAACGGACTGTCCGATGTGCTAGGCCCGACACAAACCCGCCCGACCCTGCGCATCGCGATAAACGCCGACAGCATCGCGGCGTGGGCCCTCCCCGCCTTCGCTGAAATCAAGGACGTGTTGTTTGATTTCGAAATCGATGACCAAGACCACTCGGACCGCTGGCTGCGTGAAGGCGCTGTTGCCGGTGCCATCACCGCGCGTTCTGCTCCGGTGCGCGGCTGCGATGTGACACCGCTGGGTGCCTTGTCTTATACGGCGGTCGCAGCACCTGCCTTCATCGCCGAGCATTTCCCCGATGGCGTAACCGCCGAGGCCGTAAAACAGGCCCCCGCCCTGATTTTTAACCGCAAAGACAGACTGCAACACGCATGGGCCAGCCGTCTGTGTGGCCCCAATCCAAGGCTGTCGATGCATTTCCTGCCAACAACCGCCGACATCACCCATGCAGTGCGGCTAGGTATGGGCTGGGGCCTCAACCCCACCGTTTTATTCGAACGACATTTCCAAGACGGCACTCTCGTCCCGCTTGATGATGAACCCCTTATGTTGCCGCTCTATTGGCAAACCGCCCGTCTGTCCAAAGACGCGCTTACCCCTTTGACCCGCGCATTAAAAAGGGCCGCAAAAGCGGCCCTCGTTTAGGTGGTCCCTGCCATAGGCAGCGCCAGCCTTAGTCTTCCAATTCGGCAAAGGCCTGCATGACGTCGTCGGATGCGTCGATGTTTGTCGTCACTGTCTGAACGTCATCATCATCTTCCAACGCTTCAACCAACTTCATAACCTTGGTCAAACCTTCCAGATCAACCTCGGATGAAATGTTTGGCTTCCAGATCAGTTTGGCGCTTTCGCTTTCGCCCAATTCAGCTTCCAGCGCGTTGGACACTTCGTGCAGGTCAGTGTCGCCGCAAATGATCACGTGACCATCCTCAGAACTTTCACAATCCTCGGCACCCGCTTCAATCGCGGCCATCATCACTGTATCCGCATCGCCAGCGTCGGCTTGATAAAGGATCTGGCCCTTGCGGTCGAACATGAACCCAACAGAACCGGTCTCACCAAGGTTCCCGCCCGCTTTCGTGAACGTGGAACGCACAGTCGATGCCGTGCGGTTCTTGTTGTCGGTCATCGTTTCAACGATCACCGCAACCCCGCCAGAGGCATAGCCTTCATAGCGGATTTCATCATAATCTTCGCCCTCACCACCAACGGCCTTCTTAATTGCGCGTTCGATGTTGTCCTTTGGCATTGATTGGCCCTTGGCCTCTTTCACAGCCAAACGCAGACGTGGGTTTTTGTCCGGATCAGGATCGCCCATCTTCGCTGCAATCGTGATCTCTTTAGACAGTTTGGAAAACAGCTTACCGCGGATCTTATCCTGACGGCCTTTACGGTGCTGAATGTTTGCCCATTTTGAATGGCCCGCCATGGGTGCCTCCCCAAATTACATATCGTGGTTGGCGCCCTCTATAGGCCAGACAGCCGCTCGGCTGCAATGCCTGACCCAGTTTCAGAGCAATACCAGACCCATACCAGAGCAATACCGGAACCATATCCTTCCAAAACGTCCATTTCGCGGTTACACCAGCGCCATGACCACTGAACAAATTATCCTGTTTTCGCTTTTCGGTACTGTCTTTGCTTTGCTCCTGTGGGGTCGTTTCCGATATGACATTGTCGCCTTCACCGCCCTTATGATTGGGGTCACATTGGGGGTCGTCCCGACCAAAGATGCCTTCTCTGGCTTTGGGCACCCGGCGACGATCATCGTGGCCCTCGTGCTTGTGGTTTCGGCTGGTTTGGTCCGCTCTGGCGCGGTCTATTTGATCACCCGAACACTGGTCGATGCAACCCGCAGCCTTGGTGCGCATATCACCATTATGGGCGCGATTGGTGGCGTGTTGTCCGCCTTTATGAACAACGTCGCAGCCCTCGCTTTATTGATGCCCGTGGACATTCAGACCGCACGCAAAGCAGGCCGTGCGCCAGGTTTGTCGCTGATGCCGCTTAGCTTTGCGACCATCCTTGGCGGCATGGTGACGCTGATTGGCACACCGCCCAATATCATCATCGCCTCGATCCGCGAAGAAACCTTGGGCGAACCGTTCAAGATGTTCGACTTCGCTCCCGTCGGCGGCATCACCGCAATCGCCGGATTGATCTTTGTGGCACTAATCGGTTGGCGCCTAATCCCAACACCAGAAGGGTCCAGCGGCGCCAGCAATCTGGACAGTTATACTGACTATCTTGCTGAACTGACCGTCCCCGCCAAGAGCAAGCTGATCGGAAAACGGGTCGCCGAGCTGTACGAAGACGCCGAAAAGAACGACGTCGCAATCCTAGGGATTATCCGTGACGGCAACCGCCGCTACGGAACCGCCAAGAACACCGTTTTACAAGCTCATGACGTGCTCATCATCGAAGCTGCCCCAGAAGCATTGGACGAATTTCGTGCCGCACTAAATCTAAACTTTTCAGATACTAAGCGCGAAGAAATCCTGTCTGCTGCATCCGAAGGTCTGTCCGTGATCGAGGTCGTGGTAACCGAAAACTCGCGCATCAACGGTAAATCAGCACAGGCGATTGGCCTTGCGTGGCGCCAGCGCACCGTCTTGATGGGGTTGTCGCGAAAAGGCAAAAACGTCACCTCGCAAATCCGCAAAACGATCATTCAAACAGGCGACATACTGTTGCTTTTGGTGCCAAACGACACGGCCAATGATGTCACCGACTGGCTTGGCTGCCTTCCGCTAGCGGACCGCGGCGTGGCCGTTACGGCCAACTCAAAGGTTTGGCTTGCCATTGGTTTGTTTGGCGGCGCTGTCGCCTTGGCGAGCTTTGGATTGATCTACCTGCCCATTGCTTTGGGCCTTGTGGTGATCGCCTATGTCTTGGCCAAGATTGTGCCGCTGTCAGAACTATATACTCATATCGAATGGCCCGTGGTTGTCTTGCTGGGTTCGATGATCCCCTTGGGGGCCGCGCTTGAAACATCCGGCGGGACAGAACTCATCGCAGGTGCGCTGGTTGGCCTGACAGAAGGGCTCGCCCCTTGGATGATCCTGACCGTTTTGATGATCGTCACGATGACCTTGTCAGACGTTCTCAACAACACGGCCACAACAATCGTTGCCGCCCCTGTGGGCATCCAAATGGCAACCAGTTTGGGCGTGTCACCTGACCCGTTTCTTATGGCTGTTGCTGTTGCTGCATCAAGCGCGTTCCTCACCCCGATCGGGCATAAAAACAACACGTTGATCTTGGGCCCAGGCAGCTATTCGTTTGGTGACTATTGGCGCATGGGGCTGCCGTTAGAAATTCTTGTAGTCGCCGTCTCGATCCCGGCAATCCTAGTCTTCTGGCCGCTATAGATCGTGACGCCCTAAAGGGGCCAGAGGTAGGGAATGACCGCTGACGCAAGCAATCCGATGCTTAGGTTCAACGGCACACCAACCTTTAGGAAGTCGCTAAATTTGTACCCCCCTGGACCGTAAACCAAAGTGTTGGTCTGATACCCGATGGGTGTTGCAAAACTGGCTGATGCAGCGACCATCACGGCCACAACCAAGGGGCGCGGGTCCAGACCCATTTCTGCGGCCAACCCTATTGCAATTGGCGTCACAACGACGGCGACGGCATTGTTGCTCACCATCTCTGTCAGGACTGACGTCAGCAGATAGATCGCCCAGATAATTAAGAACGGCGGCAAGATGGCCAAACCAGGTGCAACCCAGCCAACAATCAGCGCAACAGCACCTGACGCCTGCAACGCGGCCCCAATCGCAAGCATCGAAAAGATAAGCGCAAGCAAACGACCGTCGACGAACGAAAACGCTTCTTCCGCATCAATGCATCGGGTCACCAAAACCAACGTGACGGCCAAAATGCTGAGCAAAAAGATCGGCGCAATGCCAAAGGCCGCCAAGGTAACAATCCCAATCAACGCCAGCAACGCGACCGGTGCATGAGACCGTCGGAAAGCACGTGCAGATGGATGTGAAACGTCCACCAAATCCATTTCACTTGCCAATCTTTGAATATCTTCAGCGCCGCCTTCTAACAACAACGTATCACCGACCCGCACGACCAAATCATCCAGTTGGCGTCCGATGTTCTGGTTGCGACGGTGCACCGCCAAAACGTAAACACCGAACCGGCGACGCAGGCGCAACGCACCCAAAGTCCGACCGACCATTTTACATCCAGGGGTGATCAATGTTTCGACGGTTTGTGTTTCGACCGCGGACACCTGATCGACCCGACGGAGCTCTTTGTTGCTTTGCAAGGACAGCAATTCGGTCATCGCCGTACGCAAAACCACACGGTCACCCACCTGTAAAACAACGTCCGCCAAGTTGCGCCGCAGTGAGAGATCCCCACGAACCACATCAACCAAACGCACGCCTTCGCGTTTGAACAGTTGAACGCCCGTAACTTCACGCCCAATCATGTTGCTGTCTGGTGGAATGACCGCTTCTGTAAAGAACCGCATTTTAGACCGGTCCGACAAAAGGTTCGCCATACTATCACGGTCGGGCAGCAACTTTGGTGCAATCACACCCAGATAGATCATCCCCCAAATCACAAGGATGATCCCCAGCGGGGTCACTTCGAAAATCGTAAAGGGTTCTAGCCCTTGGGCCCGCGCAACACCATCGACAAGCAGGTTCGTCGAGGTCCCGATCAGTGTCAGCGTTCCGCCCAATATCGCGCCATAGGACAAGGGGATCAGCAACTTAGACGCACTAAGCCCCATTGTTTTCGCAAGCTGTACAAATATTGGAATCATCACAACGACAACAGGCGTGTTGGACACAATCGCAGACGACAACACCACAAACCCCATCAGTGCCGATAATGCCGCAATGGGGCGGTCTTTTGCATTACGTTCAGCCAAACTGGTCAGTGCCTCAAGTGAACCGGTACGCACCAAGGCCCCCATGACGATAAACATCGCTGCAATCGTCCACGGCGCAGGGTTCGACAACACCTGCAACGCGTCGTCATAGGGCAGCACACCGGACGCCAATAACAAGGATACCCCCGCCATCGCGACAACCTCGGTCGGGTAGGTTTCGCGCAAGAACAGCACGAACATAATCCCGACAACGACCAGCGTCAGGATTGCCTGACCGGTTTGAGTTATTCCAAAAATTTCAACCACAGCGGCCTCTTATAAGACTTTACTTAGTTTCGCCTGTCACACGGGTTGGTGCAACCGACTTGGCTGCGGGTCGCACAAGACTGAGTCCGATAAACATCATTCCCAGCGCAACCCATACGCCAACTGCGTATCTTTCGCCCAAAAACAACATCGACCAAACAATCCCGAACCCCGTGACCAGATAGGCAGTCTGGCTTGCAAAAACGGCCCCCGCCTGTGTGACCAGCCATAAAAAGCCCGCGTAGATGAGCGTGTGGCCGACAGCAGTTGCAACCAAAGCCACGCTCGGCAGGTCCATACCAAGCCCGCGCAATTGCCCTGTCATAACAGCTGCTAAAACCGACACTGGTAGAAAGATAACAGCGGCACCGGCAAAAGCCTGCAACGGGTGCAATCCCGCCATCCCCCGCGTGCCCAGCAACGTCGAATTGGTCGCGTAGCACAGCGGGGCCAAAAGCCCGATCAACACCGCCCAAATAGAGCCCCCCCAGATGTCACCCCGTGAGGCGGCGATCAGTGTGATTGCCCCCAGCCCCAGCAAAAGACCCAGCGCCAGCCGCCATGACAAGACTTCCCGCCCAATGGACAGGCCAATTCCCAACGCAAATATTGGAATTGTGGACAATATGATCGCCATCAAACCAGCAGGGAGGTGCGTTACAGCCGTGAACGACGCAAAATGGGGAATCAATGTTCCCAAAATGGCGATCTGTGCGCAAACAGCCCATTGCTCACGTCCTTTGGGCACACCCAAACGCCATGCAAATGCACCGGCCAAAACCAATGTAATAACGCCTTGCCAAACCATGATGCCGAAAGGTTCAAATCCCCCTTCAACGACAATCTTGTTTGCGGGCTGCATTGCACCCCATCCTGCCCCAAAGGTCAGCAGTGCGACCCATGGCAGGACAAGTGACTTTGTCATTGTGGGCCTTGTTGGCTTAACCGACCACCTTGGCGAACGGCTTCGACTCGTGTCGCTTTTCCCGTCCGGTCATCGGTTTCAACGTAGATCCCGCTCAACGTTGCCTCGCCTTTTGCGGGTTCGAACCGTGCCTTTGGCATACCGGTGATAAAGCGGCGCAAGGGTTCTTCCTTGTTCATTCCGATAACCGAATTGTAGTCCCCGCACATCCCGGCATCCGATTGGAAGGCCGTTCCGCCCGGCAAAATCATGGTATCAGACGTAGGCACGTGCGTATGCGTCCCCACCACAATGCTGGCACGCCCATCGCAATAATGGCCCATCGCCATTTTTTCAGACGTGGCTTCACAATGAATGTCGATCAGGCTGGCGTTCACCGCACCGCCCATAGGGTGGGCGCGCATCACCGCATCAACCGCAGAAAACGGATCGTCAAAGGCGCGCTTCATAAACACCTGCCCCAAGACCTGTGCCACAAGAACTTTGCGCCCACGTGTCGCCTCGAACACGCGCGCACCTTTTCCGGGTGCCGCTTTCGAAAAATTCAGTGGCCTGATGATGCGCGGCTCGCTTTCGCAAAACTGCATCATGTCCTTTTGGTCAAACGCATGATCACCAAGGGTCAGCACATCGGCCCCAGCATCCAACAACAAACGTGCATGGGCGCCAGTCAGCCCCATCCCATTTGACGCGTTTTCACCGTTCACCACAACAAAGTCGAGCTTCCAGTCCTCGCGCAGCTTTGGAAGCCGTTCGGTGATTGCAGTGCGGCCAGCGCGGCCCATGACGTCGCCAAGAAAGAGTAATTTCATGGTCTCGGTAGACCAATTGCGTACCAAATGGGCAAGAGGGGATTTGGAGTAAAGCCACGCAAATGCAGCCAGCCCACAGTCATTAAAGTAACTTTGGGCCGTAAGTTCGGTTAGCGCGGCTCAATTACGCCCGTTTCCGTTACAATCAGATCAAGCGGTTGGTCGGTTTCTTCGAGTGGCAGGTCAGGCAATTCCTGCGCTTCATACGCGAACCCGATCGCAAGCGTCGGTTTTTCTGCACGCAACATTTCCAACGTCCGGTCATAAAAACCTCCGCCATAGCCTAACCGCCCACCACCACGTGAAAAGGCGACCAAGGGCACGATGACGATTTCTGGAACAATCCATTCGCCCTGCGCAGGTATTTCGGCACCAAACGCGCCCGGCACCATGTCGCACCCCGGCGTCCAAGCGCGGAATTTCAAAGGTTGGGCAGCAGCCTCGATCACCGGCAGGCAAACTGTGCCATGCGCCGATGCCTCTTCCATGGCTGCAGTCGGGTCAATTTCGGTGCGCATCTGTGCATAACCCGCCAACGGCACACCGCGATACCCAGCCAACACCGAAGACAGATGGCCCGCATGCCCCTGCCCTAAATCATGCGCCACCTTGCGGGCGGCAAATCCAGCCTTTCGTGCAGCATCCTTGCGGTCCTGCAAGGTCATAGCAAAATCACCGCAGCAAGGCCCAGAAAGGCAAAGAACCCCACAACATCAGTCACTGTCGTCACAAACGCGCCCGACGCCAAGGCAGGGTCGATGCCCCAACGTTCAAGAACGACAGGAATGGCAGTACCGGCAAGGCCAGCAACCACCATGTTGATTACCATCGCGATTGCGATCACCACACCCAACATCGGTTCACCAAACCACACATAGCCAACAATACCCATCACGACCGCAAAGATCGCCCCATTCACAAGGCCCACCAAAATTTCACGTCGTATGACGCGCCAAACGTTGGCCCCTGTAAGGTCTTTAGTTGCGATTGATCGCACAGCAACGGTCAACGACTGTGTTCCTGCGTTGCCCCCCATAGACGCCACAATCGGCATCAACACGGCAAGTGCAACAAGCCCCGCGATGACGTCTTCGAACATCGAAATCACCATCGAGGCAAGGATCGCTGTGACAAGGTTAACTGCAAGCCAAGGGAACCGGCGTTTGGTCGTCGCAATAACCTTGTCGGTCAGGCTCGATTCCCCATCCACACCCGCCAATCGCAAGATGTCTTCTTCGTGTTCTTCGTCTAGCACGATCATCGCATCATCAATTGTGATGACACCGACCAAACGGTCGTCCTCGTCAACCACAGGCGCGGAAATCAGGTGATATTGGTTGAACGCATAGGCCACGTCTTCCTCATCTTGATCAACACGGAACGTGCGGAACGACGGCTCGACAAGCTCGGTCATATGGATCGGGCGCGGCGTACCTAACAGCCGCCCCAAAGTCACGTAACCGACGGGTTTCATGCGCGGATCCACCAAAACGACGTGATAGAAATGCTCTGGCAAATCATCAGATGCGCGCAGGAAATCAATCGTTTCGCCAACCGTCCAATGGGATGGCGCGCGCACGACTTCGACTTGCATCAGGCGGCCAGCAGATTCCTCCGGATAGGCCAGCGCTTTTTCGACAGCAACACGGTCGCCTGCGTCCAATGCCTCTAGAATTTGTTCCTGTTGATCCGCGCCAAGGTCTTCGACCAAATCAACAACGTCATCGGACTCGAGTTCGCGCACAGCTTCGGCCAGCTCGACCGGACCCAAGGTATCGATCACCTCTTCGCGCAGATCATCGCCGAGTTCGGACAGAATTTCACCGTCCATTCCCCCGTCCCAGAAACGCAGCAGCATTGTCCTGTCGCGCTGGTCAATCTGTTCTAAAAGGTCGGCTATGTCGGCAGGGTGCAGCGGGGTCAGCAACGCGTCTAGCTGCACAGTGTTATGCGACGTCACAGCCTCGACAACAGCTGCTACAAGGTTGCGTGGCAAACCTTCATCTTCTTCAACTGTTTCGATGGCTTCAGACATCCACTGCCCTCCGTTTGGTGTACCTTACCCAACTAAAACCAACCCTCAAGCGTTCAAACCGCTTTTCGCAATTTACCATGTGAATAGGTCAGCTTAGGGTGCGGATATGACTGATACACTTTTGCTTGGCCAGACCATTCGGTTCGTTGCTGACCCATTCATCACACCAATCGAAGACGCCGCTGTTATTGATCAGCGCGGCAGTGTTTTAATTCGCGACGGGCTGATTGCCGATGTCGGCAACGCTGACGATTTGCGCGCCGCCCATCCAAACGCCCCGACAATTGACCATGGTGATGCGTTGATTACAGCTGGGTTTGTCGATGCGCACATGCATTACCCCCAAACAGCGATGATCGCATCATGGGGAAAGCGGCTGATCGATTGGCTAAACACCTATACCTTCCCAGAAGAAATGCGGTTTGAAGACCCCGCCTATTCATCCGAAATCGCCGGGCGGACACTGGACCTTGCCGTGGCCCACGGCACAACCACGCTGACAAGTTTTTGCACAATCCATACAGAAAGCGTCGATGCATTTTTTGGGGCCGCCGCCAAACGCAACATGGCGGTTGTTGCAGGCAAAACCTGTATGGACAGAAATGCGCCCGAAGGGTTACGTGACACGGCGCAATCTGCCTATGACTCCAGTAAAACAATGCTGGAAAAATGGCACGGCGCTGGGCGCGCAACATATGCGATCACTCCGCGATTTTCGCCCACCTCCACACCAGACCAGCTTGCTGCACTCGGTGCGCTGTGGGCCGAACATCCAACGGCATTAATGCAAACCCATCTCAGCGAACAGACGGATGAAATCGAGTGGGTGAAAGGGCTGTTTCCCAATGCCCGCGATTATCTGGACACCTACGAAGCCTTTGGTCTGCTGGGCGAACGGGGGCTTTATGGCCACGCGATCCATCTAGAACCACGCGAACTTGAAAAACTGGCAGAGGTGAACGCAGCCGTCGTCCACTGCCCCACGTCTAATACGTTCATTGGATCGGGGCTGTTTGATATGGCTGGTATAAAGGCGCGTGGCATTCGGACAGGTTTGGCAACAGATACCGGCGGCGGATCCTCGTTTTCAATGTTGCGCACAATGGCCGCCGCATATGAAATCGCCCAACTTCGTGGCACTGCCTTGCACCCGGCGCAGCTGATGTGGCTTGCCACAGAAGGGTCTGCTCAGGCGCTTCATTTGGGCGGGCAAATCGGGTCACTGAATGTGGGCGCCACGGCCGACATCACCGTGCTCAATCTCGCATCCACACCTGCGATAGCGCAACGCAGCACGCGGGCCGGCACATTGTGGGAGGCGTTGTTTCCCACCATCATGATGGGCGATGATCGCGCCGTTGCTCAAGTTTACATTGCGGGGAACGCGGCCTAGCAACCGCGCCCAAACACCTGCACCCATGTGTTATTCACACGGCCAATGCCAAATTGTGTCGCGTCGGCCAGCAATATATTGCGGCGATGGCCAGTTGACCCCATCCAAGACGCCATAACTGCGGCCTCAGACTGCTGGCCTTGCGCAATATTTTCGGCTGCGGCACAGCTGTACCCCGCATCGGCAGCCCGTTCAAAGAAACGCGATCCATCCGCACCCGTGTGAGAAAAATACCCCTTCGCAACCATATCGGCTGCATGGGCACGTGCAGCGCGGTTCAGTCTCGGATCTTCTTGCAAAGGTCCAAGGCCGCGCGCGGCACGTTCTGCATTGACCAATCCCAACATCCCGCCTGACGATTGAACCGCTGCGTCCGTTTGAACCGGCGCCGTTGTGGTCGTCTGACACGCTCCCAATGCGATCACAGCACTTAGTAATAAATACTTCATCGTTATACTCCCTAGGCCTGCAAAGACTGCACCAATTGGCCTTGTCGCGCAATTGCGCGGCCCAGATCGAAGCTCACGACGCGACTATCCGCGACTATCCGGCGGCCTTCTACAAACAGATCACGCACCTGCGACGGGCCAGCCAACAAGATCGCAACCGCGTCCCATGACCCAGCTGACTGCACCCCTGACACATCCCAGATCGCAATGTCTGCGCGTTTTCCAACTGCGATTTGGCCGCAATCTTCTCGGCCCAAAACTTCTGCACCACCACGCGTTGCGATCTCTAACGCCTCGCGGGCTGACATCGCATCAGCGCCCAATGCAACGCGCTGCAACAACATCGTCTGACGGGCTTCGTTGACCAAGGACCCAACATCGTTGGACGCCGACCCATCGACCCCCAAGCCAACAGGCACACCCGCATCTCGCATTGCCCGTACCGGTGCAATTCCCGATCCAAGCCTGCAATTGGAACAGGGGCAATGGGCAACGCCAGTTTTGGATCGTGCAAATAAATCAATTTCTTGTCCGTCCAACTTCACGCAATGGGCATGCCAAACGTCTGGTCCAGTCCACCCTAAATCTTCTGCGTATTGCCCGGGCCGACAGCCAAACGTCGCCTCGCTATAGGCGATGTCCTCGTCGTTTTCGGCCAAATGGGTATGCAGCATCACCCCTTTGTCGCGCGCCAAAATGGCCGCATCGCGCATCAAATCGCGGCTCACCGAAAACGGCGAACACGGCGCAACCCCGACCCGCACCATAGCGCCTTCGTTGGCATCGTGGTGCGCGTCAATCACGCGAATACAATCTTCTAGAATGGCGGCTTCGTCCTCGACCAAGCTATCTGGGGGCAACCCCCCATCGCTTTCCCCAATGCTCATCGCCCCGCGTGTCGGATGAAATCGCAAGCCAACCTCGCCAGCCGCCGCAATTGTGTCATCCAACCGTGATCCGTTTGGATACAAATACAAATGGTCAGACGTCATCGTGCAGCCCGACAGCGCCAATTCCGCCAACCCAATCTGCGCCGAGATAAACATCTCTTCCGGGCCAAACCGTGCCCAAATCGGGTAGAGCGTTTGCAACCACCCAAACAACAACGCATCCTGCCCGCCGGGAACGGCGCGGGTCAGGGTTTGATACAAATGATGATGGGTGTTCACCAACCCCGGCGTCACGACACAGCCCGCTGCATTCACAATTTCAGCGTCAGGTGCGTCCAGACCAACACCAACCCCTGCAATCACACCCCCACGAATTAAAACATCCGCCCCCGCAAGTTCGCGGCGCGCGTCATCCATTGTCACAACCGCCTGTGCGCCCTTTATCAAAACATCTGGCATATCGCCTCCTTTCGACCTGTTCGGAATTAATAAACCGCCAGAACAGGGAAGGACGCGGCCACATCAAACTACCCCCGTGGGAAGGCGCCGTCCAATGTTTCTTAGGTCTTTTGATGCAATCCTAAATGCAGTCGTGAGGCCATCAATAGCCTGCCAGAATGTCCAGTGCTTGCGCATGAAGCGCTGCGTTTGCCGCGGCGATAGCACGCCCGCCTTCGTGGGCTGGGCCGCCGTTCCAGTTGGTCACGATACCACCGGCGGCTTGCACTACGGCAATTGGCGCTTGTATGTCATAGGCGCTTAATCCGGCCTCGATGACCAAATCGACCTGCCCAGCCGCAACCAGCGCATAGCCGTAACAATCCATTCCATATCGTGTTAGTTTACATGTCTCGGCAACCGCATGGAATCCAGCGCCATCTTGCGCGGTCCCCACTTCGGGGAAGGTTGTCAAAACGGTCGCGTCTGACAAGTCGGCAACCTGCGATGTTGCCAATGCACGCGCGCCCAAGGGGCCATTCAATTCGGCATGGCCAAACCCACCCTCAAACCGCTCCCCGATGTAGGGCTGGTCGATAATTCCATAAAGCGGGCCGGTTTCATCGCGGATTGAAATCAAAACACCCCATGTTGGCGTGCCGCTGATAAACCCACGGGTCCCGTCGATAGGGTCAAGAACCCATTGGAAACCGCTGTTCCCATCGGATTGGCCGAATTCTTCGCCAAATATTCCGTCATCGGGCCGCAGTTTTGCCAATACGTCACGCATAGCCAATTCGGCAGCACGATCTGCTTGGGTGACGGGGTCAAACCCATCAGCATCTTTGTTGTCAGATGTCAGGCCAGTTCGGAACATCGGCAGGATAACATCGCGCGCGACGTCTGCCATTTGATGGGCACATGTACGAAACTCGTCTTGTGCGCGTTCGCTCAATGGATTGGGGTGCATTGTCATTGCCTTGCCTTGGTCTGTCCTACCAGCGGTAGCGGCCAGACAGACCAAAGGTCAAGTGCATGACGTGTTGCGGCGCAGATTAAGCTGCGTCGCTCAGAACGCGCGCCAGGTCAAACAGGCGCCGGCGTTGGTTTTCTGGGATCGCGTAATAGCTGCGCAGCAGCTCCAACGCTTCTTTGTCAGACAGAATATCGCTTGGCATACCTTCAAGGGCGCCATCAATCTGTTCGCTGTCCAAACCTTCAAAAAAGAAAGACACTTCAACGCTCAGTGCCGCCGCGATATCCCAAAGACGGGATGCACTTACGCGGTTCATACCAGTTTCGTACTTTTGGATCTGCTGGAACTTGATACCAACTTGATCTGCAAGTTGTTGCTGTGTCGTGCCACTAACCCAACGACGATGACGAATTCGTTTTCCGACGTGGACATCTACAGGGTGCTTCATGTGTTTTCCTAACTTTGGCGCTTCGGACGTCATGCATGCATCCGGAAGATTCTGGTTTAGTAGTCGCGAGTTGACGCGCGTAAAGCCCATTTCGACCTGTTTCCACCAACACGCAAGAGTTGCGCCTACTTAACTATCCTAAAGGACAGGCTCACAAACACATGTCTTGGCACCAGGGATGCCCAAGCGCCCTCGGCACGCTACGGATGTTCTTGACGTTCACGACTCAATTCGCCACCCAGACGGTGACAAATTCTAACGCAAGGTCCCTCCAATGCGCGCATTTCAAGTTTCCTCCTTCGATAAATCCGCAGAAATTGCGGAGGTTCCCGCCCCAACCCCGGCTGCGGGCGAAGTTCTTTTGGAAATAGAAGCATGCGGTCTGAATTTTGCCGACCTGTTGATGGCAAAAGGCACCTATCAAGACACGCCCGAACCACCTTTTACATTAGGACTAGAGGTGTGTGGTACGGTTTTAGCGCAAGGCAGCGGCGTCAGCGAACCCGCTATCGGCGACCGTGTTGCAGTTTTTGGTGGGAAAGGGGGATTGGCAGATAAAGGCACGTTCCCAGCAGATCTATGTCGCGTCGTCCCCGACGCCATGACATCAGCGCAGGCCGCTGGGTTTCAGGTTGCATACGGTACGTCACACTTGGCGTTGACCAGACGCGCCCGATTACAACCCGGCGAAACCTTGCTGGTCTTAGGGGCTGCAGGCGGCGTTGGTCTAACGGCGGTTGAAATTGGAAAAGCTATGGGCGCGCGCGTGATCGCCGTGGCCCGCGGCGACGAAAAACTAGCCGTCGCGAAAGCCGCAGGCGCAGATCACCTCATAGACGCCAGCGCCGATTTAACGGCAGAAGTCCGCGCCTTGGGCGGTGCAGACGTGGTCTATGATCCGGTCGGCGGTGACGCCTTTACAGCAGCCATGAAAGCAACCAACCGCGAGGGCCGTATCTTGGTCATTGGTTTTGCGAGCGGCGATTTACCAAACGTGCGCGCCAATCACCTCTTGGTGAAAAATATCTCCCTTCTTGGGTTCTATTGGGGTGGTTATTTGGCGTTCAACCCACAGGCTTTAACCGAAAGCATGGGCGAATTGCTGGATTGGTATGATCAAGGGAAACTGCGCCCTCATGTCAGCCATGATCTACCGCTCGACCAGGCCGGTGACGCGTTAGAACTGCTGCGCAGCCGCAAAAGCACCGGCAAGGTTGTCGTTAGCCCCTAGCAGGTATCATGCGGTCCGTTGTTGCACGTCTTCTGGCAACCAATGCGACATGTAAGACTGGCGGATCATCGCATGTAACGCTTGTTGAACAGGGTCGTCTTTTGCCTGCATATACAGGACGATCTGTGTCTCGCCTGGATCTGGAAGGCCCACATCTTTCGGGACTGGTTCTGTCTGCTCCGAGGTGAATCCCTTGATCACGGCATGAACAGCCAAGTCGGCGCTTACGACAGCATCCACTGCGTTATCCAACTCGGATTCGACAACCATGTTCCAGTCAAACCCAGCCTGATCCATCTTCCGCAAAACGCCGGAACGGAAAATACAGTTCTTACAAAACGCAACGGGCAGCGGCCGTTGACGGGCAGCAGATCCGCCCTTTGCGCCAACCCATACCAACGGCAGTGTAACAAGGGCCTCTCCCCCTTCCCCCGGTTGGCTTTCTGTCGTGAGAATCGCATCTATCTCTCCACGTGAGAACATATCACGTAGGCTTTTGGTTGGCGCAGAAACCAACTTGATCTGCATGCGAGGAAAATCTGCCGCGAAACGCCGCAACACGGGTGGTATATAGGGGTAGATAATGTCGTGCGGCACCCCAAGCGAAACCTCACCTTCGAAATCCCGAGACGTCATTTTCTGCAAAGCTTCATCGTTCAACGTCAACATACGGCGCGCGTAGCTCAGCAACTGTTCCCCTTGCGGGGTCACACCAATTTGGCGGCTGGTACGATCTAACAACTGAACGTCTAGGCTTTCTTCCAACCGTTTCAACTGCATCGAGACTGCTGATTGCGTCAGGTTCAACAAGCCCGCTGCGCGTGTCACACCACCGGCATCCGCCACAGTTACAAAAGACCGCAAAGCCGTAAGATCCAAATTTCGCGCCATATCACAATCCTTGATGCTTTATCTTTCAATCATTCATTTCACTTATGCACGTTCTCGCCGCATATATCAACACATCGAATGAAACACCGACATTGCATCACGAAAGGAAATGACATGTCTCTCTCACTTAGCTCCGTACACTGCGCCTCAACACATGCAGGTACACACACCGACCGCCCTTCGCTTTCTTTGATGTTCCGTGTCTGGTCGGAACGCCGCGCACTGGCCCGCATGGACGAATCCCGTCTTGCCGACCTTGGCCTGACATCCGCAGAAGCCGCCCGTGAGGCCGCCCGTCCTATCTGGGACCTGCCCCACCGCAGCCGATAACTGCCGCAGCCGTGACATTCCCGACAACCCTACACAAAAACCCGACCCTAAGGCACCGGTTTCCCTTGAATTACAGGGGATCGGTGCCAATATTACACCCAAGGGAGTTCCGGCGGCCATGATGGTCGTCTCTGGGGCCCGTTCGTATGTCACGTTCAACCTTGGAGGGAATTCATGGCTGACTATAGAAATCCGCAGATGGCCGCACAAACTGGTGCACGCGCTGCACACATTGACGAGGGCCTTCGCGCCCACATGAACAAAGTATACGGGCTGATGTCCGGTGGCTTGTTCCTAACATTTATTGCGGCTTGGGCCATCGGAACGATGACCGTTTCCGCTGAACCGACACAATATGCGATCGGCGCAGGCCGTTACCTGACGGATCTGGGGGCAACATTGTTCCTGAGCCCGCTTAAATGGGTCCTGATGTTCCTGCCATTGGGTATGGTGTTCCTGTTCGGGGCCATGATCAATCGCATTTCAGTCGCTGGCGCGAACCTGTTCTTCTACGTTTTCGCAGCTGCGATGGGCGTATCGATCTCTTGGATCTTTGTGGCTTTCACTGGTGCTTCCATTGCTCAAGTGTTCCTCATCACATCCATCGCGTTCGCTGGCCTGTCCCTTTGGGGCTACACCACAAAGCGTGATATTTCCGGCTGGGGCGGCTTCTTGATCATGGGCGTGATCGGCCTGATCGTAGCATCTGTCGTCAACATCTGGCTGCAATCTGATGCACTTGGCTGGGCCGTGTCCGTCATTGGCCTGCTGATCTTCGCGGGTCTGACAGCGTACGACACGCAGCGTATCAAAAACGAATACGTCGCGCATGCAGCGCACGGCGATCAGGAATGGTTGGACAAGTCTGCGATTATGGGCTCGCTGAGCCTCTACATCAACTTCATCAACATGTTCATGTTCCTGCTCCAGTTCTTGGGCAGCCGCGAATAAACACGCTGATTATTGAATTATGAAAGGGTCGCCTTAGGGCGGCCCTTTTTCGTTAGGGCCACCTCTTGGGCTACCAGCCTTCTAGGGCTCCTGCCGGCGGATCATAGCCACAGACGGAAACACCAGATCGGGCTGCAACACCACATCAATTGGTGCGACCTGCTTAAACCCAAGCGCCTCGTAGAACGGCACTGCCGTCAACGTTGATTGGCTGTGTAAAACGTTCACGCCCGCCTTTCTGGCCTCCTCAAAGATATGTGTCAGCAGGCATCGGGCGACACCGCGACGCAATACACGTTCGTCGGTTACGACGTGGCGAATATGGCCCTCTCCATCGACAGACGGCCCATTGCCAGGCGCAGCAACAGTCCACCCACCAGCCGCAATAACCTGCCCCTTCTCTTCGATCACATAATAGGTGCCGCAGGTGACAAGGTCGGGTTGGGCGCGGCTGATGAAAGGCAAACACCGTTCTAGCAGGTCAGCGTCATAATCAGGGCGCAACAAGATCGGATAGGCCCGCGAAAGCAAAACATCTATGGCTTCAACATCACCTTGATCGGCAATGCGAGGATTAAACACACTCATCATCTCGCCCCTATCTTAGGCCCGAAATGAGAACAGGCCGCCTGCGATATCCTCGCGGGCGGCCTGCGCTAAGTCAAATCAAAGGCGATCTTACTTGATCTTGCCTTCTTTGTATTCAACGTGCTTACGGATAACTGGGTCGTATTTGTTGACGACCATCTTTTCAGTCATTGTGCGTGCGTTCTTTTTGGTCACGTAGAAGTGGCCAGTGCCTGCGGTGGAGTTCAGGCGGATTTTAATCGTGGTTGGCTTCGCCATAGGCTCTCTCCGGTTTCGCGTGGCAAAGTGCCTCGCGTGAATTCATCTAGAAGCCAGCCTTCTAAGGGGTTTGGCCACCGAGTCAACAGCAATCCGCGGGTTAAACCTCTTCCGATGACATTGCCCAACGATTCAGGCCTTTTTCTTTGGCAAAAGTATCGATTTCAGCCAACTCAGCCTCGCTAAACTCAAGATTGGCAACCGCACCACAACAATCAACAATCTGGCTCGCTTTCGACGCACCGATCAGTGCGGTGGTGATCCCCTCGTTGCGCAGCACCCATGCGATGGCCATTTGCGCCAAGGTTTGCCCCCGCGCCTCAGCAATATCATTCAGCCCTTTCAACGCAGTTATCATCTCATCAGTGATCCAATCCGCATCCAGCGAGCTGCCCTTGGTCGCGCGCGACCCCTCCGGAATGCCGCCCAAGTACTTGTTTGTCAGCATACCCTGCGCCAAGGGCGTAAACGCAATAGAACCGACACCCAGTTCGCTCAGCGTATCCTTCAAACCGTCCCGCTCGACCCAGCGGTTCAACATATTATAGGACGGCTGATGAATAACGCACGGCGTACCCAGATCCTTGAGAATCGCTACAGCTTCACGGGTTCGCTGCGAATTATACGATGAAATCCCGACGTATTGCGCACGTCCGGACCGCACGATGTGATCCAAGGCTCCCATGGTTTCTTCCAGTGGCGTTTCTGGGTCAAACCGGTGGGAATAGAAGATATCGACGTAATCCAACCCCATCCGTTTGAGCGATTGATCACACGATGCGATCAAATACTTGCGGCTGCCAAATTCGCCATAAGGGCCCGGCCACATGTTATAACCGGCCTTTGAACTGACGATCAGCTCGTCGCGGTAGCCTGCAAAATCCGTCTTCAGGATTTCACCAAACGCCTCTTCGGCGCTGCCAGCAGGTGGGCCATAGTTGTTGGCCAAATCAAAATGGGTAATACCGTGATCAAATGCGGTACGGCACATGTCACGTTTCAAATCGTGCCCCGTTTCGCCGCCAAAGTTGTGCCAAAGGCCAAAGCTGATCGCGGGCAATTTCAGCCCAGAATTGCCACAGCGGCGGTAGGGCATTGTATCATAGCGGGTTTCAGCGGGCACATAGGTCATTAAGTTCTCCTTTGGGCGCCAAAATGCCAAGCAACGCTTCCACGTCAACCAATAATGGCATTCTAGTCGACCAACTCCATCAAAACTCAGCTCTACGCCAAAGCAATTATGTCACCCAGGCCGTCGCTGAGGCTAGGCTCTGCCAAGAACCCGCGCTTAGCCCATTCGTTTTCTGGACCTTAGCTCAGAAAAACGCGGAGGATCTATAAGCCGGATTTTGTTCACTGGATTACTCCAGATCGATGACCATTCATCTAAAGCGCCTGTTACCAAGCGCCCTCTAGCTGCCAACCCGGACCTGCTCGGATCAAGACGATCCTGTAAGGTTACCCTCACACGCGGCCCCTATTTGGCATTGCTCCCGGTAGGGCTTGCCATGCCAGCGATGTTACCACCGCCGCGGTGGGCTCTTACTCCACCGTTTCACCCTTACCCAGTAATGCCGGAGGCGAACCTCTGGTTCGGCATACTGGGCGGTCTGTTCTCTGTGGCGCTATCCGTCGGGTTACCCCGCCCGGGCGTTACCCGGTACCGTGCCTTGATGGAGTCCGGACTTTCCTCGAGCAAGTCACCCTGCCCGCGGCCATCCGATCCTCCGCGTTGTGCTGGCCTAAGATGTCAGCCTGTGTTTCGCAATAGGAAAACGACGGGCAAGGTCAGCCGCAATCGCGCAGTCCCAGCCATCAAACGGGCCGTCAAAACCCTGTCGATGACGCATACGGAATGCAGACAAGAGGACGTCTTCCTCGATACCCGCATCATACCCAATCTCCGTCAGGTCTTGCAGGAACACAGATCTATCAGCTGCGATGGCCGCCTGCGGCCGCGCTTCAATCGCCATGCCCCCACGCACCAATCTCGCCCAATCAAACCGCGCACCTGGGTCGATCTTGCGGCCTGGCGCCAAATCGGAATGTCCAATAACGCGTTCCGCGGGGACGGCCCAGCGATCCATCATATCTGGCAACAGGTTGCACAGGGCGTCCATCAAAGGTGCCGAAAACGGCGATGCCCCGTCATTTGACAGCTCGATCCCGATTGACCGTGAATTTACATCCGTCACATCCCCCCAAGACCCCGCACCTGCGTGCCACGCGCGCTGGTCTTCTTCGACCAGTTGCCTCACCTCACCTTGGGGGGAAATGATGTAATGTGCAGATACTTCCGCCTCTGGGTTGCACAACCAATCCCGCGCACGGGTCCAATCGGCCATGGCCGTGTAGTGGATGACGATGATGTCAGGAACCGCACCGTCACGACGCGGACCGAAATTGGGCGACAGCCCCATAGGGCTAGTTGCCGGACGCCAGAACGCGGAACGGCTGTGGGTCCCACCCGCATGCGAACCCGTCGCCATCTGGGTCAATGCCAAGCCTGTCGCGCTGTGGCCCGCCACGACTGATAAAGTCGCGCTGCGCTTCGTCCGGTGTCCGGTATTTGGCACAGTTCCGTGTGAAACGGCCTTCGCCAGAAAAACCAGCCCGGTCGAATACAGATTCACCACGATTGTTCGGAGCCTGCAGCGCATATTGAACGATGTTTGGTCCAACATTTCCGTTGCGATCTGGCAAAGACGTCGCCTCGATCAATTGATAAGCAGCCGCTTGACGCGCGCGCCGTTCTGCATCGCTTTCAATGCTTTCGCGGCTCGTAACAGCGCTAAAGCTTTGCTCGTCCGAGATCTCGGAGTTTCCGGTCAAAGGGTCGACTTCTGCAACGACAGGTGGCGTTTCATCCGTACCGCCCGTGTTAATGCCGGCGGCCGCCAAATCAGAACTGGTCACGCCTGTCGTAACCGGCGGAACAATCGCAGTACCTGTCGGAATAGGTGTACCGCGCAACTCGGCCTCGCGCTGCGCACGCTCAAGTTCGTATTCGGCATAATCATTGAACCCAACGCCCTGCCCGCTATCTGGGACCGGTTGAGTTGCACAAGCTGTCAACGCCAAGGCGCTGATACCCAAAATCACAATTCTTTTCATGGGCTTAATTTGCCTATCTGTCTGTTACGGACTTCGATTTCAGACGGTTTACCACCAACGGTTCGGTTTTGCTACAAATTGCAAAGATTGCTCAAGCGTATAGGCCGTATTCAGCAAATCGCCCTCTTCCCACGGACGGCCGATCAACTGCAGCCCCAGTGGCAAACCCTTTTCATCAAGCCCCGCAGGAACAGCAATACCCGGCAATCCAGCAAGGTTTGTTGTCACGGTAAAGACGTCGTTCAGGTACATCTGAACAGGGTCAGCATCCTTCATTGCCCCTAATTCAAAGGCCGATGACGGTGTTGCAGGCGTCAGGATCGCATCCACACCTTGCGCAAACACATCTTCAAAGTCTTTCTTGATCAACGCACGCACCTTACGGGCGCGGTTGTAATACGCGTCGTAAAAACCAGCAGACAGAACATAAGTCCCAATCATCACGCGGCGTTTCACTTCGTTACCAAAGCCTTCCGCGCGGGTTTTTTCGTACATTTCAGTAATGCCATCGCCCGCCGCCATTTTGGCGCGGTGGCCAAAACGAACACCGTCATAGCGTGCAAGGTTGGATGACGCTTCGGCTGGCGCAATCACGTAATAGGCAGGCAGTGCGTATTTGGTATGCGGCAACGAAATATCAACAATCTTTGCGCCAGCATCTTTCAGCATCGCTGTGCCGTCTTCCCACAATTTGGAAATCTCAGCAGGCATGCCCTCCATGCGGTATTCTTTCGGAATACCGATGGTCTTACCGCGAATGTCACCTGTCAAAGCAGCCTCAAAATCCGGAACAGCCAAGTCAGCAGATGTGCTGTCCTTGGGGTCGTGACCAGACATGGATTTCAACATGATCGCCGCGTCGCGCACGTCTTTGGTCATTGGGCCGGCTTGGTCCAAGGAAGACGCAAATGCCACCACACCCCAACGGGACACACGCCCATATGTTGGCTTGATACCGGTGATGCCCGTAAAGGCCGCTGGCTGACGGATAGACCCACCCGTGTCAGTACCTGTCGCACCAAGGCAAAGATCAGCTGCAACCGCAGATGCAGACCCACCAGAAGACCCGCCCGGCGTCAATTCTGCATCGCCCGCTTTCCACGGGTTCACAGCATTGCCGTACACGGATGTTTCGTTGGACGACCCCATGGCGAATTCGTCCATGTTCAACTTGCCCAACATCACCGCACCGTCGTTAAACAACTGGGTCGTAACTGTGCTTTCATACTCGGGCTTAAAGCCTTCCAAAATGCCAGACGCGGCCTGCGATGGAACACCTTTGGTACAGAACAAATCTTTGATCCCCAACGGGATGCCGTTCAAATCACCACCGTCTGTGCGCGCGTCTGCGGCTTTGGCCTGCTCCAGCGCGATTTCAGGTGTCTTGTGCACAAATGCGCCCAGCGCATCGGCCTTATCGACTTCCGCCAAACAGGCTTCGGTCAATTCAACGGATGTGATGTCACCCTTTTTCAGCGCGTCACGTGCGGCAGAGATCGTCAGTTTGGAAAGCTCAGACATTATTCAACCACCTTCGGTACGGCAAAGAACCCTTCGCGGGCATCGGGGGCGTTTTTCAACACGGCTTCGGGTTGATCACCATCGGTGACAACATCGGCCCGGCGCTTCAGCCGCTGTGGTGTCACGGATGTCATGGGGTCTACCCCTTCAACATCAACTTCATTCAGCTGTTCAATAAAGCCAAGCATGGCGCTGAATTCTTTAGCCAATTCGGGCAAATCGGCCTCTTCGACCTTGATACGCGCCAATTTGGCGACGCGGGCAGCGGTGGTTGTGTCGATGGACATGGGTCACTCCATGATGAACTTTTGTCTGCTTTACCCCTGCGTTGGCTGGGCTTCAAGACTGGACGTTACGAGGAACGCTTTTGTGCAAAGAAGGTTTTCAGCAACGTTTCCGCCGCCGTGGCCGACAGCCCGTCGTAAACTTCGGGCGCATGATGGCATTGTGAATGGCTAAACACGCGTGGGCCTTGTGCCACCCCGCCAGATTTTGGGTCGCCTGCACCGTAATAAAGCCGCCCAATACGCGCGTTAGAAATTGCGGCGGCACACATGGGGCATGGCTCCAACGTTACATACAAATCGCATCCATTCAGCCGTTCTTGCCCTAGCGCCGCGCAGGCCAAACGGATCGCCAGCATTTCTGCATGGGCCGTCGGGTCGTTCAATTCGCGTGTGCGATTGCCGGCGGCAGCAATCACAGCACCATCCTTCACCACGACCGCACCAACAGGCACCTCGTCGCGGGCGGCGGCAGCTTCTGCCTCGATCAATGCAGCGTCCATATGCGATTTAAACGTCATGCGCTTTAGTGGCCGGTGCCGATGGGGTTTGGCAAGGGTGGATGCACCAATGAAATCCGATTGCACTTCACCCACCACAACCTAAAGTACTGTTATGGTTAAAGACCCGTCCTATGACCCCGCCGATGTCGCAGCATTGTTTGATCGATGCGCCGGAAACTACAGATGGTGGAGCGAGGTCTCATCGTTCGGCTTCGTCACAAGATGGCGCAAAGCTGCAGTGGCCCAAATAAATGCCGACACACCAGAGGTCGTCGTCGACCTTATGGCCGGAACCGGTGAAATCTGGCCCCATGTTTTGAAACGGTTCCCGACGGCAACGATCACCGCGATCGATATTTCTCCTAAAATGCACCTTCATGCGGTCGAGATGTTGCACAAAGACCGCGCCGAAAAAATCACCCACCTCGAAGCCAATGCCTTGGACAGTCCTTTGCCCGATGCGATGGCAGACATCGTTGTGTCCACCTTTGGGCTCAAAACGTTCAATGCCGAACAACATAAGGTCCTCGCGGCCCAAGTGGCCCGTCTCCTGAAACCCGGTGGCGCCTTTTCCTTGATCGAGGCATCCGACCCCAAAGGCTGGGCTTTGCGCCCATTCTATCGGCTTTACATGGATCGCATATTGCCCTTCGTGGAAAAGCTGTTTCTGAAGGGGGCCGAAGATTTCAGCATGATTGGCCCCTATACAAAGGGATTTGGCGATTGTGGTGGATTTGCAGACGCACTTCGCGATGAAGGTCTCGAGGTGCACCTCAATCGACATTTCTTTGGCTGTGCGACCTCTGTTTCTGGCCGCAAACCTGTTGCGTGACAGCGCACAAGGGCTTAGGCGAACACCATGACTGATGAAGCAAAAAAAACGCCCCCCGGTGACCGGATCGCCAAAGTTTTGGCCCGCGCAGGTGTGGCCAGCCGCCGTGAAGCCGAAAAAATCGTCGAGGCTGGACGCGTCAGCGTCAACGGCAAGGTCGTTCTGACCCCTGCCCTAAACGTGATTCCCAAAGACCGGATTTTGGTCGACAACAAACCACTGGCTGAGGCTGAACCGCCGCGCATGTGGCTGTACAACAAACCTGCCGGTTTGGTGACCACAGAACGCGACGAACAAGGCCGCGACACCGTTTTTGGCGCATTGCCCAAAGACATGCCGCGCGTGATGTCTGTGGGGCGGTTGGATTTGAATTCCGAAGGTTTATTGATCCTCACCAACGACGGTGAACTCAAACGCACCATGGAATTGCCCGCCACGGGCTGGTTGCGCCGCTACCGTGTCCGCATCAAGGGCAGCTTGTCCGAGGCGAAGCTGGACATCCTGCGCAAAGGCGTGGTCGTCGAAGGTATTCATTATGCCCCGATGGAGGTCACGTTTGACCGCCAGCAAGGTGCGAATGCGTGGCTCACCGTTGGCCTTCGCGAAGGTAAGAACCGCGAAATTCGTCGTGTGATGGAAGGCCAAGGGGTGACCGTGAACCGCTTGATCCGCATCAGCTATGGGCCATTCCAATTGGGCCACCTCAAACAAGGTGAGGTTGAAGAGGTCAAGCAGCGGGTCGTCAAAGACCAAATGGGCCTACGCGAACGCCCCAAACCACAGCGCGTTCGCAAACCGGCGACCAAAGGTAAACCACCTAGGGGGAAAACCCCGCGCAGATGAACCTTGCCCCCCGCTATGGCCTTATGCATTGTGTTGCGAGCCGAAACGTGGGGATTTTGATGCTGCTTCTTTCGATCTGTATAACCAGTTGTTTTGCGTTCTATTGCGCAACGTTTTGTATGGCCGCACGCCAGAAACATGTGTGTGCAACCGTTTCGACGGGCCGTAACGCACAGAAAACAGGGGGGCAATAATGCCTAAATCCGTACAAACCGTTGCCTATGTGCTGTTGCTCTTGCTGATGCTCGGCGTTGTGACCGGCTGGCTCGGAGGGCTTTAATCATGGCCAAAAGTTTTGGTGGAAAATACAGCCCAACTGGCAATGGCCCGCAAGGCAATGACCTGCGCGAAGCCGTCCTTGATCAACGTAAGATCGATGCGGCCGGTACGAAGGCCTATTTGTTGTTCCTGCCTGGCGTCCTTCTGGCGTTCTTGTCTTTGAATGAAGGCGCCGTTGGCCTTGCAACAGGTCTGATTGGCGCCGCTATTTTGACGTTGGCCGCGTGGCTTACCCGCGATGGCCTGCGCGCCACGGCCGAATACAACGCCCGAAAAGTGGCACGTCGCCCTGCGTTGCCGCGCAAAATGATCGGTTCGATCCTGACTGGCGTCGGAATCGCCTTGGCCTCTATGATGAACGACAGCTCTATCATCGCGGCAGTCTTGTACGGCGTTGTCGCCGGTGGCCTGCACACAACGGCCTTTGGCATCGATCCCATGCGCGACAAACGCATGGAAGGTATCGACACCTTCCAGCAGGACCGTGTTGCCAAAGTTGTCGACGAGGCAGAGGCCCATCTCGCCTCTATGAAAGACCACATTGCCAACATAGGCGACCGGCACTTGGACAACCGCGTTGAACAGTTTCAAGCCATGGCCCGTAAAATGATCCGTACCGTCGAAGAAGACCCCCGCGACCTAACCGGCGCCCGCAAATTTCTAAGCGTGTACTTGATGGGCGCCCGTGATGCTGCGGCCAAATTCGCCGACCTTTACAAACGACAGCGAGACGAAGCCGCGCGAGGCGATTTTGAAGAATTGCTTGCCGACCTTGAGCAAAATTTCGCTGCCCGCACCGAGAAAATGTTGCTCGATGACCGCAGCGACATGGATATTGAAATCAAAGTGCTGCGCGACCGTCTGCAGCGAGAAGGCCTGTAACAGGTCAATAAGGAGCAAAAGATGTCAGAAACTGTTGTAAAAAACATGGAAGCCGCACAGGCCAGCCTGAAAGACGTAGAAAAAATCACAGCCGTGGTCTTGGCCGAACCCGGCACTGAACTGGTCCCACTGGAAGCTGCCGACAAGCCAACCAGCGCGGAAATCACCAAACGTATGGCCGAACTGGACATGGAAGACACCAATTCCATCATCTCCTTCGGGTCCTCCGCCCAAGCCGAACTGCAAGAAATCTCGCAATCCATGCTGCAAGGTGTGCGCAACAAAGACGTCGGCCCTGCCGGTGACAGCCTGCGCCAGATTGTGACAACAATCCGCGGTTTCAACGTGTCCGAACTCGACATGCGCCGCGGTCGCTCATGGTGGGAAAAACTTCTCGGCCGCGCAGCACCAGCCGCCAAATTCGCCGCTCGGTTCGAAACCGTACAAGGCCAGATCGACAAAGTAACCGATGACCTGCTCAAGCACGAACATGTCCTGCTTAAAGACATCGAGAGCCTAGACGTTTTGTACGACAAAACCCTCAGCTTCTATGACGAACTGGGCCTCTACATTGCCGCAGGTGAGGCCAAACTGGCCGACATGGATGCAAAAGACATCCCTGCCAAAGAGGCCGAAGTCGCCGCAGCACCAGAAGCAGACGGCGTGATGAAAGCCCAAGAATTGCGCGACCTGCGGGCTGCACGCGATGATCTGGAACGTCGTGTCCACGACCTTAAACTGACACGTCAGGTGACAATGCAGTCCCTGCCGTCCATCCGTTTGGTTCAGGAAAACGACAAATCCTTGGTCACAAAAATCAACTCGACCCTGATCAACACCGTGCCACTTTGGGAAACCCAGCTGGCACAGGCCGTGACAATTCAGCGTTCAGCCGAAGCGGCATCAGCCGTGCGCGACGCGAACGACCTGACCAACGAATTGCTGACAGCCAATGCAGAAAACCTGCGTCAGGCAAACAAAATGATCCGGACCGAAATGGAACGCGGTGTCTTCGACATCGAGGCGATCAAACAGGCAAACGCAGACCTGATTGGCACCATCGAAGAAAGCTTGCAGATTGCCGACGAAGGCAAACGCAAACGCGCCGAAGCAGAAAAAGAACTTCAGACAATGGAAACCGAACTCAAAACCACCTTGGCTGCGGCCAAGGCACGTGGCACAGCCTCTGGCCACAACATTGGTTCTGCTACCGGGTCTGAATAAATTGATCAAAGTCACAGGCGGCACATGGAAAACGGCAGCGGGGCTCTCGGCCCTGCTCTCGCTTGCCGCCTGTGATGTATTTACGCCGGTCACCCCTTCACCGGTTCCACCCGTGCGGCCGGACACCATAGTTCAGCCCGAACCCGTACCAACGCCCACGCCACCGGTTCAACGATCAGACGAAAGCCTTGCGCTATCGACCCATTATCAACGGGTCGAAAATGATCTCGTCGCCCGTGGTTTGTTGCGCACCGATGGCGGCGGCCCCGACACAACTTTCACCGACACCATTCTGGCGCGTAATTTCGTGCGCATCGCATTGTTTAACGAAAACACTGTGACCGAAGCTGGTGAAATCTTACCAACGTCAACCATCAGCACGTTGCGAAGATGGGAACAGCCTGTGCGTTTCGCGGTGGAATACGGGGCCACTATACCGGACGAACAACGCGAAAAAGACAGTCAGAACATTCAAGATTATATATCTCGGCTAAACCGCGTTTCCGGCCACCCCATGTCGCTCAGCGATGAGGATCCGAATTTCTATATCTTGATGCTAAACGAAGACGATCGCCTTGGGTATGAGGAGCGTTTGCGTCAGATCGCCCCCAGCATTGATGATGCTAGTCTCCGGGCCCTAATGAATTTGCCCCGCGATACGCTTTGCGTCGTTCTGGGCTTAAGTCGTGGGAACAGCAGCGCATATAGTAAGTCCATCGCTTTAATCCGCGGCGAACACCCCGACTTGACGCGCCTTGCCTGTATTCACGAAGAAATCGCGCAAGGCCTTGGTTTGGCAAACGACAGTCCGCAGGCACGCCCATCCATCTTCAATGACGACGAAGAATTTGGCCTTTTGACAACCCACGACGAATTGCTGCTGAAAATGCTATATGATGACCGGTTCACAACCAGCATGGCCGCTGCGCAAGCTGCTCCAATCGCACGCCGCATTGCCACCGAACTTCTGGACCGCGGCCCCTCATGACGCTGCCCACCCCCCTTAATCGCGGCACATCAAACGCTGCAGGGTTTGCCACACATCCGGCCAACCAAAGACAACTGAATACTGACTGAAGGAGACCCACCATGGGCATCTTGGATTTTCTAACCGGCGAATTTATCGACGTCATCCATTGGACAGACGACACGCGCGACACAATGGTTTGGCGTTTTGAACGCGAAGACCACGAAATTAAATACGGCGCAAAACTGACTGTTCGCGAAGGCCAAGCTGCCGTGTTCGTTCACGAAGGCCAGCTGGCGGATGTGTTCACACCCGGTCTGTACATGTTGGAAACCAACAACATGCCCATCATGACCACGTTGAACCACTGGGATCACGGGTTCAAAAGCCCGTTCAAATCCGAAATCTATTACGTCAACACAACACGGTTCACTGACCTGAAATGGGGCACCAAAAACCCGATCATGTTGCGCGACCCAGAATTCGGCCCAACACGCATTCGCGCATTCGGCACCTATACGGTCAAAGTAACGGATCCGGCGAAATTCCTGACAGAAATCGTGGGCACCGATGGTGAATTCACCATGGACGAAATCAGCTTTCAGGTCCGCAACATCATCGTCCAAGAATTCAGCCGCGTGATCGCCGCCTCTGGTATTCCTGTGCTCGATATGGCGGCCAACACCCGTGACCTCGGCAAGCTGATCGCAGGCGCAATCGCCGAAACCGTCGCGCAATACGGCATCACGATCCCCGAATTCTATATTGAAAACATCAGCCTACCACCTGCTGTTGAAGCCGCTCTTGATACACGTACGTCCCGTGGCCTAACCGGCGACCTGGACGCGCACATGAAATACGCAGCAGCCGAAGCCCTGCGCAAAGGCGGCGAAGCCTCTGGCGCGATGGGCGCTGGTATGGGCGCAGGCATGGGCATGGCGATGGCGCAACAAATGGCCAATCCATGGGCACAGGCTGGGGCGCAGCAAGCCCCAGTAGCGGCAGCACCCGCTGCTCCGCCCCCGCCACCAGTTGAACATGTTTGGCACGTCGCGGAAGGCGGGAAAACCAAAGGCCCGTTTTCCAAAGCAACCATGGGGCAAATGGCCGCCGACGGCAGCCTAACCCGCGAAACGCACGTCTGGACTCAAGGTCAGGACGGTTGGAAAACAGCAGACGAGGTCGCCGAATTGGCGCAACTGTTCACTGTCATGCCACCGCCCCCTCCAGGCGCCTAAAAAGGGTAAGGATGGTGTTGGCGTTCCTGCGCCAACACCGCTAATTGTGTGCCATGGATAGTTTTGACGCCCCCGCGCCCAGCGATGAACACCGTTTTCCCTGCGACAATTGCGGGTCCGATTTCCGCTATGATCCAGAGGCGGATAATCTGACCTGTGACCATTGCGGTAATTCACAAGAAATCAGCGCCGGCCCTTGGGGCGGTGGTTCCCTCAAAGAGCTCGATTTTCGGTCTGCGGTTTCTGGCGATATGCCGGCAGCCGAAATCGAAGAAACGCGTGTCGTAAGCTGCCCAAACTGCGGCGCACAAACCGCGTTCGACCAAACGGTTCATTCGGCCGAATGCCCGTTTTGCGCAACGCCCGTTGTGACGGACACAGGCACCCATCGCCATATCAAACCCAAGGGTCTTCTGCCCTTCGCCTTTGACGAACGTACAGCGCGCGGCAAGATGACCGAATGGCTCGGCGGGCTCTGGTTCGCGCCCAATGGGTTAAAAGAATACGCCCGCAAAGGGCGCAGCATGTCTGGCATCTATGTCCCCTATTGGACCTTCGATGCAGACACCAAAAGCAACTATTCCGGTGCCCGCGGAACCCACTACTACGAAACCAAAACCGTCGTGCGCGATGGAAAACGCGAACAAGTGCGCGTTCGCAAAACCCGCTGGCGCGCCGTGTCAGGCCGTGTCGCGCGGTTCTTTGATGATGTTCTTGTGCTCGGCTCAAAATCCCTGCCCAAGAAATACACCGACGCATTGGAACCTTGGGACCTGTCAGAAATGGAACCCTACCAGCCGGAATACCTCGCTGGGTTTCGCGCCGAAGGCTACCAGATCGAACTTGAAGACGCCTTCGTCGAAGCGCGCGCCTATATGGACCGTGTCATTCATCGTGACGCCAAGTTCGACATTGGCGGCGATGAACAGCGGGTCAATTCGGTTGAAACCCAGATCGGCACACTGACGTTCAAACACGTTTTGCTGCCTGTTTGGATGGCCGCCTATAAATATCGTGGGCGTACCTATCGCTTTGTCGTAAACGGCCGGACTGGGCGCGTTCAGGGCGAACGCCCCTATTCCGCGATCAAAATCGCGATTGCTGTAATCATTGGCTTAATTCTTGCCGCGGCAGTAGGGTTTGTGTTAGCGCAAACACAGTGATACTTAACGCGCGTAAAGTTTGGAGGAGACCGATATGATTCTGGCCTGTGGGGAAGCCCTGATTGATATGTTGCCGCGCGAAACCGTCGACGGCGAACCGGCCTTTGCGCCCTACCCGGGCGGCGCGGTCTTTAATACCTCAATCGGGTTGGGTCGTTTAGGCATCAAAACCCAGTTCCTGTGCGGTATGTCATCGGACTTTCTGGGCGATATGTTGCGCGATGCGCTAACTGCCTCCGGCGTCGATCACAGCCCCTCCCCGTCCATGATGGCGCCTTGTACCGTCGCCTTCGTGAAACTCGTAGACGGCCAAGCCACCTATGCGTTCTATGACGAAAACTCCGCGATGCGCACAGTCACCACGATGCCAGCAGTCGAGGCCGAAGCCCTTTTCTTTGGTGGTATTTCTTTGGTGGGTGACGGTTGCGGCGCAGCCTACGAATCCTTGATGCTGCGCGAAGCCCCGTCTCGCGTCACCATGATCGACCCCAACATCCGCCCCTCCTTCATCACAGACGTCGTCACCTACCGTGCACGGATCGAACGGATGATGGCCGCCGCCGACATTATCAAACTCAGCGACGAAGACCTGCATTGGTTCGAAGGCGAAGGCAGCCTCGCCGATCTGGCCCGTGGCTTGGTCGAAAAGGGCGCCAAACTTGTGTGCATCACCGAAGGGTCCAAAGGCGTAACGGGCTACACCGCCAACGAAGAAGTTTTCGTGGCTGCACAGCGCGCCGAAGTCGTCGACACCGTTGGCGCTGGCGACACATTCAACGCCGGTGTTCTGGCAGGGCTGGAACGGGCCGGTTGTTTGACAAAACCACGCATTGCCGCCCTAACGGCTGATGAAATCCGCGATGCCCTTTCATTGGGTGCGCGGGCGGCCGCGGTGACAGTATCACGCGCCGGTGCAAACCCACCCACCGCAGCCGAGCTCGGGCTGGACTAAATGCGCGCGCTGATCCAACGGGTCAAACAGGCACAGGTACATGTGGACGGGGCCCTCATCGGGTCCTGTGATGCAGGGCTGTTGGTCTTGGTCTGCGCAATGGACGGCGACACCGACGACCTGCCTGCAAAACTGGCGGCGAAGGTCTCTAAATTACGGATCTTCAAAGACGAAGACGGCCGGATGAACCGGTCCATCAACGACATCGGCGGGTCTGCTTTGGTGATCAGCCAATTCACATTGGCCGCGGACACCCGTAGTGGCAACCGCCCCGGCTTTTCGGCCGCTGCCCGCCCAGACGTCGGCGAACGTTTGTACGAAAAATTTGCGGCTGAATTGGGGGCCTTGGTTCCCGTTCAAACCGGTCAATTTGGCGCTGATATGGCGGTCAGCTTGGTCAACGACGGCCCTGTCACCATTTGGATGGACACAGACGCCTAGCCGCGCAAACGGCCAATAACGCTCGCGATCAAAAACAACCCCGCAGCCGCACAGATGATCGACGGCCCGGCAGGCGTGCCGAACGCACGTGCGCCGTGCAACCCCGCAATGGCGGCAACAGCGCCAATGCCCGTGGCATAGGCCGCCATGGCCTCTGGGCCGCGCGAAATCAAACGCGCCGCCGCAGCAGGAATGACCAACATCGCCGTAATCAACAACGCGCCAACCACCTTAATTGAAACCGCAACGACTGCCGCAATCAACAAGGTTAAAACCAACCGGTCCACGCGCGGTGACAACCCCGCCGCATGCGCCAAATCGTTCGACAAAATCTCGGACAACAACGCCTGCCACTTCCAAGCCAGAACAGCACAAACAACGGCCGCCCCACCCCAGATCACAACAAGGTCCATGCGCGTTACAACCAAAATGTCCCCGAACAAGTAGGCATCAAGATCAATCCGCGCCGACGGCATCAGCGAAACCGCGACAAGACCCAAAGCCAGCGCAGAATGCGACAGAACCCCAAGCAGGCTGTCTGGCGTAATCGTCTTGCCAGACAATGACCCAATCAGCAGCCCCATGGCCAAGGCCACAACCAAAACCCCGATCGGGACAGACACAGAAAACATCAATGCCAACGCGACACCCAAAATCGCTGCATGGGCTGTTGCATCTCCAAAATACGCCATGCGGCGCCACACAACAAAACACCCCAATGCGCCGCAGGCCATCGCCGTCCCGACCCCCGCCAAAAGGGCGCGGACCATGAAATCGTCAAGTAAGGTCATTATGCAGCAGGCTCTTTATGGTCGTGGGAATGGTCATGGGTGTGATTGGGGTTATCGCAGTCGCCGTGGTCGTGATCATGGGTATGGCGATACAACGCCAACGCGCCGCCCGTCCCCGTTCCGAACAATTCACGATACGCAGGCGCTGCGGTCACCACCTCGGGGGACCCTTCACAACAGATGTGGCCGTTCAGGCAAATCACACGGTCTGTCGCAGACATCACGACATGCAACTCATGGCTCACCATCAAAACGCCGCAGCCCAAATCGTCGCGCAACGTTTCGATCAGGCGGTAAAAGTCGGCAGACGCCGGTTGGTCTAAACCTTGTGTGGCTTCGTCCAACACCAATAGTTGCGGGTCATTCAAAATCGCACGCGCTAACAAAACCCGTTGTAACTGACCGCCCGAAAGCGCCGACAATTGGCGACTTTCCAATGCGTCCACACCCGTCCGCTTCAGCGCAGCCCGCGCAACCGCAGCCGGCACACGTTTGGGTAAATTCAGAAACCGGCGCACTGTCAGCGGTAAGGTCGGATCAATCTGCAATTTTTGCGGCACATACCCAACGCGTAATTTCGGGGCACGTGTGATGGTTCCGGAATGCGGTGCGACCGCCCCAATCAATGCCCGCAATAACGTAGATTTACCCGACCCATTCGGCCCGACAATCGTAACAATCTCTTTGGGTTCGATCGCCAGTGACACACCAAAAACGGCGCGCGTCGCCCCATGGCGAACTTCAACATTCTCTGCGGAAATCAACGCCATTTTATGCATCCTTGCAGGACGGGCAGATACCAGTGGCCTCAACCACGGTGCGGTCAATTTCAAACCCCACAGCGGCGGCAGATGGGGCAAGCGCGTTCTGCGCTTCGCCCTCGGCGACGGTACCGCAACTGTTGCAAATCAAAAACGCTGGATCATGATCCGCTCCCGGATGGGCGCAGGCCACAAACGCATTCAGTCTCTCAATCCGGTGGGCAAGCCCAGCGTCTACAAGGAATGACAAAGCGCGATACGCGACAGGCGGCTTAGCCCCGAACCCTTCGGCATCCAGACGCGCCAAAACATCATATGCCCCAAGCGCTTCATGGGCCTCCAACAAAATTTCCAACGTCCGGCGGCGGACCGGCGTCAGCCGCAAAGACCGCGCTTTGCAAGCTGCATCCGCAGCGCTCAACGCCGTGCGAATGCATGCATCATGGTCGTGGCGTTCAAATTCTGACCCGTTTGACGGAGATGACGACATTTCTGCCCTTCACTACTTGTTATGTTATAACATATCTTTTATACCCCACGCCGAAACGCAACACAACCCATCCCAAAGGACAACTCATGCGATTGACGCTCCGTGCCACCTTGGCCGCCCTGCCCGCATTTACCTTCGCCCAAGCCACCCTTGCCGACGCACCAAAGGTCGTGACGGATATCGCGCCAATCCACAGCCTTGTTTCTCAGGTTATGGCAGGTGTTGGAGAACCGGCCATCTTGGTCGAAGGCGGGGCATCACCCCATGACTTCCAGTTTGGCTTTGATCAAGCAAACGCAGTACAAGACGCCGACCTGATCATCTGGACTGGCCCAGCGCTCACGCCATGGCTCGAAGAATCCCTGACGAACCTCGCACCTGAGGCCCCTCAGCTCGTATTGCTGGACTCCGAAGGCTGGGACCCTCTCGAAGCACGTTCCGCAGCTGTCTTTGGTGGCCATGATCATGCCCATGGGCACGACGACCACGATGATCATGACGACCATGACGACCATGACGACCATGACGACCATGACGACCATGACGACCATGACGACCATGACGACCATGACGACCATGA